>NZ_JBXOWD010000001.1:0-2672500 GCF_056930295.1 Streptomyces sp. 17_S59
TCCCGATCGGCTTCCGGCTCTACCTCACCGCCACGCCCCGCATCCTGGCCTCGCCGCGGCCGCAGAAGGGCAAGGACGGGCGCGAGCTGGAGATCGCCTCCATGGCCTCCGACCCGGCTGGCCCGTACGGCGAGTGGATCTACGAGCTGGGGCTGTCGGAGGCGATCACGCGCGAGATCCTCGCCGGATTCGAGATCGATGTGCTGGAGATCCGCGATCCCTCACCCGTCCTCGGGCTGTCCGAGGGGGCGCTGCGGGGCCGGCGCCTGGCCCTGCTGCAGACCGCGCTCCTGGAGCACGCAGCCCGGCACAACCTGAAGACGGTGATGACGTTCCACCAGCGGGTCGAGGAGGCGGCCGCGTTCGCGGAGAAGCTGCCCGTCACCGCCGCCGAGCTGTACGCCACGGAAACGTCCGACGAGGACCTGGCGGCCGCCGAGAAGCTGCCCGCATCGTCCATCGACGCCGGGTTCTACGAGCTGGGCAGCGGCCGTCACGTGCGGCCGGACCGCATCTGGGCGGCATGGCTGTGCGGCGACCACCTCGTCGCCGAGCGCCGCGAGACCATCCGGCAGTTCGCCAACGGCGTCGACGCCGGCGGCCGCGGCGTGCACCGCGCCTTCCTCGCCTCGGTGAGGGTCCTGGGCGAGGGCGTGGACATCGTCGGGACACGGGGCGTGGAGGCGATCTGCTTTGCCGACACCCGCGGCTCCCAGGTGGAGATCGTGCAGAACATCGGCCGGGCGCTGAGGCCGAACCCGGACGGCACCGCCAAGACGGCCAGGATCATCGTGCCGGTCTTCCTCCACTCCGACGAGAGCCCCAACGACATGGTCGCGTCGGCTTCGTTCGCCCCCCTTGTCGCGGTGCTCCAGGGCTTGCGCTCACACGACGAGCGCCTGGTCGAGCAGCTCGCCTCCCGGGCGCTGTCCCGCAGCAAGCAGGAACGGCGGGTGCATGTGAAGCGCGACGAGGAAGGCCGGATCGTCGGGGCCGGCGGCGAAGGCGAGGACCAGGAGCACGAGGACGGCACCGAGGCCGCGGTGGAGTCGGCACTGCTGCACTTCTCCAGCCCACGCGACGCGGCCACGATCGCTGCCTTCCTGCGCACGCGGGTCTACCGGCCGGAAAGCCTGGTGTGGCTGGAGGGCTACCAGGCCCTGCGCCGCTGGCGCCAGGAGAACGGCATCACCGGCCTGCACGCTGTCCCCTACGACACCGAGGTCGAACTCGGCGTCACCACAGCGTTCCCGCTGGGACACTGGGTCCACGAACAGCGCAAGGCACTGCGGGCGGGAGAACTGGAAGAGCACCGCAAGGAGCAGCTCGACGCCGAGGGGATGGTATGGGAGCCGGGCGAAGAAGCATGGGAGAAGAAACTCGCCGTGCTGCGATCGTACCAACGCGTCCACGGGCACCTCGCCCCGCGGCAGGACGCGGTCTGGGGCGGCGCGGAGGGCGAACTCGTGCCCATCGGGCAGCACATGGCCAACCTGCGCAGGAAGGGCGGCCTGGGCAAAGACCCGGAGCGCGCCGCCGTCCGCGCGCAGCAACTGGCGGCCATCGACCCCGACTGGGCGTGCCCGTGGCCGCTGGACTGGCAACGCCACTACCGCGTCCTCGCCAACCTCGCCGAAGACGAACCCGGCGGCACCCTGCCCGAGATCCAGCCGGGCGTCCTGTTCGAGGGCGACGATCTCGGACGATGGCTCGAACGGCAGGCGAACTCATGGGCGCAGCTGCTGGAAGAGCAGCAGCAGCGACTGTCAGCGCTGGGAGTGAAACCCGCCGAGCGGCCCGCTGCGGCCCTAACGGACAAGGGAAGCAGTAGGGGGAAAGCGTCCGCAGCCTTCCAGCGGGGCATGGCAGCCCTCGCGCAGTACATCACCCGCGAAGGCCACCACCGCATCCCCAGAAACCACACAGAGCAGATCGCGGTCGAGGACGAACCCGTCTCCGTGCGACTGGGGGTGTTTATGAGCAACACCAAATCGAGGCGCGACAAGCTCACCCAGGAGCAGCGGACCGCGCTGACGGAGCTGGGCATCGAATGGGCATGAAGGACGGAGCCGCCGAAACAGAGCCGGGCGATCGGTGGGACACAACGCAGGGCCGTACCAGCCAGCGGCCTTTGAAGAACTCAGGCGCGGAGCGGCTGAAGCGGCCACCGGGCCGACGGATCTGCGCCACGATGAAGCCGTGGATGACATCGCTTGCCGCCCTGCCCAGCCCCATGAGTTAGCCGCTGTCGCCGAGCTTCGATGGCGGTGGGTGCAAGAGCTCTACGGAACGCCCGGTACCACACTGGACGAGTTCACGCCCCGATTCGTGGCATGGGCCCGGAAGGCCGAGTCCTCGCACCGGTGCATGGTGATGGTCCGCGACGATGCTGTCATCGGCATGGCCTGGCTGGCCATCACGCAGCGCGTGCCGCATCCGCGCGCAACCGAGCGGACGTCCGGCGACGTGCAGTGCATGTACATCGTGCCGGATGAACGAGGCCGAGGCCTGGGCGGCGAGCTGATCGAAGCGGTCCTGGCACTGGCGAGTGATCTCGGCCTTGAGCGGGTGACCGTTTACTCCAGCGACCGGGCGGTCCCGGTGTACTCCCGGCATGGCTTCGAAGTCTCTGCGCGCCTGCTCCAGGCCGAAGTCGGGCACGGCCACGCGGGGTGACACCGGGCACGGCCGGCCGCCAGCAGCTGAACCGACTCCCTCCTGCGGAAAATGATCACCGTGCGCGGGGGGCGGGCCACGCGCAGCACCCGCTATACGTGCAGACCACACTGCCGACGGCTGCTCCATGGCCGCTGGCCGTACCCACAGAATGCCCCGCTTGCAGACACACAGGGTTCGCAAGCGGCAGGGACAAACTCGGGGACTACTTGAGGTCTGGTTCCTTCCCCGGCACTTCGGCTGCCGGTTGTGTGGTCTCACCCTCACGCTGGGAGAACTGGAGCTCGCCGACATCAGGGGTCGGGTGCTCAACGACTCCGAGGAATCCGACGAGCTCGACCCTGACTGGGAACCGGATTTCGAGACGTCCTAGGCGGTCATGCAGCAGTTTCTATCTCTACGTACGAGGAGGCTCAGGCGGGAGCTCTGCCCGGGGTGGTCTCCAGCTCACGGTCGGCGGCGTCCTTCCTGACCCGCGCCGTCAGCCTGTCGCCGGTGCTCCCCCAGGGGCTCTAGCCTGCGTCAACCGGCGCTGTCTCGAGAATGCAGGAACTGGCAGGCAGGGGCGGGCGGTGTGGGAGAACTGACACTACGGGCTGCGGGGTGCTGGCCCTGCCGGCTGGCCGCTTGGAGAGGCGGACGTGGGACAGATCGAAGAGGGACTGGAGCGTGCGTTGCGCACGCGGCCCGTTCCCTCAAGCACCAGGGCCCGCCTGCGTTTTTTGCTGGCGGCGCACCAAGGCCCCCCCCCCGGAGGGTAGCCGCCGTGCTGGGGGTGTCGCAGCGCACTGTGCAGCGGTGGGTGACGAAGAAGCCCGGAGCACGTCGTCCGCCGGGTCCGATGCAGGCCCGGACGATCGAGGAAGAGGTCCTGGCTCGGTGGCAGCCCCGGATACGGGCCCGTCGGCGTGCTCAGGCCGAGGCGGAAGGCTTCGTCTTCCATACCCGGGCGCGATTCGGGTTCGCCGCGCCAGCAGGGTCCTCGGACGATCCGCGAGTGCGGCGGATCACCCAGTACCTGCCGGGAGAGGTAGCCCGGGAGCTGTTCGCCGCCCGGGATGCCGCCGCGGGCGAGCAGCAGCAAACGGTGATCCTGGCCCGCGCGCTGGGACACGTCTACTTTCGCGCATGGGGCCGCCGCGCCCACGGTCTGCACATCGCCTTCAGCAACGTCGAGTTCGCCGACTTCTCGATCGGATGAGCCTGCCCCTTCGAGCGAACGCGTCAGGGTGTTCAGCGTCGCGAGGGCCTGGCACGCCTGGCCGGCATCGCTTCGTGCCTCTCAGCTTCCTGCCGCTCGCGCCAGTCCCACTCCACACGGCCAACCGGGCCTTGGCGGCGGGTCGCGGGCGGCTGAGGCGGGCGCAGCCTGGCCGTCTCCGCCACGCGCAGCAGGTGCCCACGGTCACCTGGCGCGGCGAGCAGCTCCTGGTCCTCGCCGGATACGAGCCGGGTGAAGCAGGCCGCGGCCCGCAGGAAGACGCCCGCCCAGGGCGGTACGGGGTAGGCGGCGCAGCCGTCGGTGTAGCGGGCACGGTCGTGCAGGGCGAGCGTGGCCGCGGCAGCGTCGTAGTCGTGGGGGCGGGCGGTGGCGAGTTGCTGGAGGGAGGCGCCAGTGAGCAGCGCGGCGGCGACGGCTGCGGCCAGGCGGGGATGTGCGGTCGCCGCGTGCAGCCGGTGGGCGACCTTCTGGGCGGTGTGCGCGGCGAGAGGACCGGGTGGTGGGCGGTGCCGCCAGATGATCGGGGGCGGCGTGCACGGGGCGGAGCAGGGGCGGGGGCTGTCGTAGGAGACGAGGCGGTCCAGTGCGGGCAGGGTGAGCCACCGGTCAGCCGACCCGGCGGGCTCGTCTGCAGGCGGGGGTTCGGCGACAGGCGTGCCGTAGTAGTGGCGGCGGGCTGCCTCGAAGCCGGCACCGCCGTGGATGCACATCATCGCGCGGGCAGCGACGGTGTCGGCGATGTTCTCGCGGGCGGTGAGCAGGGCGCGGGTGGTGACCACGGAGGCGTCGGGCAGGTCGACGTACTGGTAGGTGGCCGCAGTCACGAGGCGTCTCCGTCTTCGTCGGTGGTGGAGGGTATGGCCCGTCCGGCCGGGCCGTCGGGGACTGCAGGGGCGGAGTCACGGCCTGGCGGGAGCGGGGCGGGGCGGGCCGGCGTGGTCAGCGCGGCCAGAGAGGGCGGGGTGCGCCAGTCGGCTGGTGGCGCAGCGTGCGGGATGACGTCCGGCAGCGCGAGCTGCGACAGGCTGGTGCCGGCACTCCGGGCGAGTTCGTCCCCGGCCTGCGCGGCGGTGAGGGCTCCCAGCCGCTGGGCCGGCCCGGCCGTGGTGGCCGGGGCGAAGCGCTGTCGGCGCAGCGTCTCGGCGGCTTTCACCTCCGCTCGCAGACGTCGGGCACGCTCCGCCCGGGCTGTGCGCAGGGCCCCGAGTTGTTCGGGGGTGGCTTCGTCCGCGAGGTGCGCGGGCCCGAGATACCTGCCGCTTGCGTCACAGACATCGATCTCGTGATCGTGGTGCGGCATGTAGCGCACGGTGACGGTACGGCCAGCCTGGCCGGTCATCCACGGGGCGATGTAGGTGCGCCCGCGCCACCGCACGCCGTGGCTGGTCAGCTTCCGCGGGCGGCCGTCGTCCTCGAGGGTGAAGGTCCACAGGTCGGCGGCGGGGATGTCGGTGACAGGGGTCGGGTCGGCCTGCCATGCCTCAAGCGGCGTACGGCCGGACAGCGCCTTGGGACGGTGCTCGGTGTTCCACCAGTGTGTCCAGGCCAGCACCTCCGCTGTGAAGTCCTGAAACGACATGGCACCGGACGTGTCCGGCCTGCGGCCCGCGCCCTTGCTTCGCCGGCCGGAGCGGAGCTTCGTGGGCGTGAGGGTGTAGCCGGGCAGGGCCGCGAACAGCATCCGGTCGACGGCTCGGTTGAGGTTTTCCACCGTTCCTTTGGGATGGGGGCTGTAGGCGGGCAGGTCCTTCACCGTCACGCCCATCGTTCCGAACGCCGTAGTGACGGCGGTGGACAGGAAGTCCTTGCCCCGGTCCACCCGCACCTGCTCCGGTGTCCCTCCCGCGGGGCCGTAGGGCTCCTCACGCAGAACAGCGGCACGCAGCGCGGCCAGCACGGAGGCGCGGGAAGGGACGCCAGGAGTGACCGCGGTGCCGGTGATGACTTTGGTGGCGGTGTCGATGAACCAGGTCACCCACGGGCGCACCAGGTCGCCGTCGGCATCGACCAGCAGCGGTGCCTGGACGTGATCGGCCTGCCAGACGTGATTGCGCCAGGAGGCCGCCCGCTTACCGAAGACGTCGTGCGCGCGTGCCGCGTCCGGTCCCGCGGCGAGACCGGCCCGCTCCGCCGCGGTGAGATCACGACGCACCGCACGCAGGAACGTCGACAGCGACGGAGGCGGGTCCAGCAACGGCACCGCGGCCGGCAGGGCGCCCGCGGGAGAAGCCGCGGATTCGGCCGTGGTCGTCGGCTGACCGTCACTGCCGTGTGGGCCGGTCTCGGCCCGGGCCACCAACCGGCGGTGGACCGCGGAAGCGTTGCCGTGCCAGTACGCCAGCAGCACCCGGATCTCCCTGGTGATCTCGAACCGGTCACCGCTGCGTTCCCCGGGGCGCAGCGCGGCCTGAGGCGACCGGGAGGCCTCAGCCAGCCACCGCCACACCGTCCGCTCCGACACGCCCAGGCACTCCCCGGCCAGGCGCACATGCTCCCGCGACAGCCGCCGCTCGGCGCGCAGCGCCAGCAGACGACGCACCGCCGGCGCCCGCAACGCCGTCAACGACTCCTCCCCCAGAACACCGGCCGGATCCTCCGGCGGCTCCATCGGCTGCCCGTCCACGCCATGCCCCTTCGTTCTCGTCCGCTTCCATGAGCACGCCTTCGTTCACTTGGCCTGGAACCAGGTGAAGGCCCTGTACACGAGCCTTTCGAGCAGCCGGACCGTCACGGATAGGGGCCAAGACGCGCACATGCCTGCTCGATCAGCTCCCGGTCCACACGCCTTGCGGGGTCGCGCTCGCGCGCGGCGTAGACATGCGACGTGATCTTCGCCCACGTGCGGAAATTGCCGCGCGCTATCCGCTCGTCCACCCGCGCCAGGTCGTCGGGTTCCGCCTGCGCCCACACGGGATGCAACAGGCTCAGTGTCTGCGGCACCTGAGACGGCTCGAGCCGGCCGACCTGGTGCCAGGTCAGCACGCGCGAGCGCAGCGCCGAAGCGCGGGCCAGGGCCCGTTCGCTTCCCGCGCCGCACAGCACCAGCGCCGCCGCACAGCCCGGCGCGTCCCACAACTGCCGCAGGTAATCCAACAGCGGCGGCGTCAGCCGCTGGGCGTCATCGACAAACAGCACACCCGGCTCAGCCAATGCCCGCATCAGAGCCTGGCTGGCCGGCACAGCCCGGTGCGGCAGAGCACCCGACGGCAGCCCCAGCGCCCTCGCACAGCGAGGCCCGCAGCTGTGGCAGACCGGGCGCCACGCCGGCCACCGCCCGCCACGCCGGCACCCGGACAGGAAGGAGATGCAACGCCTGCTCGACCGCGACCGTCTTCCCCAGGCCCGTGTCCCCGTACACACAGCACATCCCGCGGGCCGCGACCGTATGACCCACCGCCCCCACGACAGCGGCCACCTGCCGTGTGGACACCAGGCGGGCCTCTGGCACGTACAACCGCACACCGCCGCCCCGCGCGCCCGCATCCACGGCACCACCCTCTGGGACAGGCGCGTCAGCGGGCGGCCCGTCGGCAACCAGCGGACCACCCGCCCCGTCCATGAGCCCCAAATCCGCCAGTGCCCGGTCATACCGGCTCGGCTCCAGCCCCACCCGGGCACCTGCCGGGCGCGCCACCTCAAGAACCCGGCCCGCCCCCAGATCCCGCTTGATCACGCGGTGCAGTGTCGGCAGCGAAGGCACACACTCCGCACCCCACCCTTCCACCGCCCCCTCTTCCTGGGCCCGGAGCATCCTGCGCCGCAACTCCGCGACGTTCCCGCCCGCCTGAGCCAGGACCTCCCACAACGCGTCACTCAGCGAAAACCCGTCCTGCCGCGGCCGCGCCTCGACAAGACCACGGCGTCCATCGGCCAGCCACCGCCACACCGTCCGCTCCGACACCCCCGCCAGCTCCGCCGCGATCCGCACATGCAGCGCAGTCAGCGTCCCCTCCCCGTCCACCGCGAGAAGCCGCCGCACCACCACGCCCCGCGCCAACGACACACCACCCGCCGGCACAACAACAGCCGACCCCGCCCCGCCCTCGGCCCCACCCGCCGTCCCGTGAACCGTCATAGAGCCCAGCCCACCCGAACCGGCCAGCCCCTCACACAGGAACAGCGAAAGCCATGACAGCCAGCAACCAACCTGCCAGCCACCCCACAACAGCCGCTTGGTCACCCCATGACAGCAACCACAGCCCCGTCCTGCACCCACTACCAGGACAGCTACCCTGCGATTCCGGTGACACCCACCCACTGCCACCCCACCACCCACTCACACTGGCGTGAGGATGCGACTCCTGGCCAGCGGTTCGCTTCGTGGGTTCGCCCTCCAGGCCAGTGACGGGTCAGGCGGCCACGGAGTTCAACTCGTCCCGTGGTGCAGGGAAGGCCAGCGCCTCCTCGTAGCGACGGCCCGTCCGGAGGCAGTGGTAGAGCTGTCCGATCATGCGGTTGAAGAGGTTGCGCTGGGCGGCGGCGTGCCAGTCGCCCCAGACCCAGGCTGCCCAGCCGCCCCCGCCTCAGGCACCCCGCTACGACGTCGGCAAAACCGTCCGCCGCGAGAAGACCCTCATGCGGTTCGACGGGCCGGGCTCTGCGCGCAGACTGCCACACGGTCCCGGAGCCCGCGCGCCCGGCACCTGTATGGGTCACTCCGGCACGCTCACTCCAGCACCGCGCCCGCGAGGTCGAGGCCCAGGTCGTGGCCGTGGTGGACGGGGAGGCCGACGTCGGTGAACCAGTCGTCGGTGGCCTCCGGGTGCGGCCCCACGACCCCGACGCGGCCCGCGCCGAAGGGGGCGACGAGTGCGGCGACCGTGCCGTTCGTATAGGTGGCCAGGACCGTCGAGTGCGCGCCCGGGTCGAGGAGGAACTGCGGACCGTCCTGGAAGAACAGGGTGCGGCGCAGGCCGCGCCAGTCCACGTCGACCAGTGTGTTGCTCTCGTCCTGGACGGTGGCGCCCGGTGAGCCGATGTACTGGTCGGTGTCGCCGGGCAGCAGGCCGAACCCCGGGGTGGCCCCGGCCAGATAGCCGCCGAGGCAGAAGCCCAGATAGCGGCCGCCGCCGTGGACGTAGCCGCGGATGGCCTCGCGCTGCCGTCTGAGGTGCCGGTACGCGTGGGACAGCGTGCCGCCGCCCGGCTGGGCGTACACCCACGCCTGGGCCAGCGATTCGGCCGACAGCGGTACGGCCTCGTGCGGGCCGGTGTAGCGGATGTCCAGGTCCCACGGCCCGGCGGCCAGCAGCCGGGCCACCGCTTCCGGGCAGCCGGGCAGGGTGGCCGGTCCGCGGTAGACGAGCGCCAGCGGGCGCTCGCCGGCGGCCCGGACGGGGACGTCGACGGGGGCGCTCCTGCTGCCGAACGCCCGGCGGAGGGAATCGAGGATGCCGTTGAGTGCCATGAGTGCTGCCTCACCGCCCGTGTCCGGTCGGCGTTCACCGGTGGCGGGGTCCGGGCGCGTGCTCGCGGCCGACGTCCCGGTGGGCCACGCCCTGGGCCGGGATGCCGCGCCAGCTCGTGCCCGGCGTGAGGTGCTCGCCCTTCATGAGCAGCGACAGCGCGTCGAGCCAGACGCCCTCGCCGACCACGCCGTCGTAGAGCACGATCGCCCGGGTGCCGATGCTGGTGCCCGCCTGGAGGGTGACCGTCGACATCTTCATGACACGGTCTTCGAACAGGTGTGTCTGCAACGATACGCCCGTGCCCACCGCGGCGTCATCGCCGATGTCCACCAGGTCGAACTCGGTGAGGTAGGTGGTGCTGATCCAGGTGCGTCTGCCGATACGGGCGCCGAACCAGCGCAGCACCGGCGGCAGGAACGGGGTCCCGGTCAGGGCGGCCACCCCGGCCGGTACGGCGGCCGCCTCGAAGAGGCCGGTGACGAACTCCGTACGCCGCACGAAGAGGCTCCACAGCGGCTCGACCCGCGGCCGGTAGACCCCGGCGACCAGGCGCTTGACCACCGCGCAGTAGGCGATCACACCGAGGCCCACGCTCATCAGCAGGACCGGCGCCACGAGTACGGGGAGCAGGAGGCCCGGCAGACGGACCAGGCCGGCGAGCGCCAGCACGTACAGGAACAGGCTCGTGCCCAGCACCGACGCGGGCATGGTGGCGCGGAAGAACTCGATGCCCAGCCGCTGGAGGACCGCCTTGCGGGTCGGCGTGAACGTCAGCTCTTCGGGGAAGGCGCCGCTGCTCTGGCGCACCGGCAGGTGGATCGCGGGCGACCCCAGCCACGAGGTGCCCGCCGGCACCTCCTCCCGCGGCGGCACCGTGCCCACGCCGACGAGGGAGCCCGGCCCCGTCCGGGTGCCGGCCGGTACGCACGCGGCGTTGCCGACGAACGCCCGCCGGCCCACCTCGGTGGGCCCGAACGAGACGCGTCCGGCCGCGAAGGAAGCGGCACCGATGCTGGCCATGTCCGCGACGAAGCTGCCGTCGCCGAGGGTGAGCAGGCCCGGGTCGAGGTGCGCGGCGGTGGAGACCTCCGCGCCCCGCCCGATCCGCGCGCCGAGGACCCGCAGCCACGGCACGGTGTAGAGCGTGGCGTAGAGGGAATTGGTGAACGCCAGGCTGAACTCCAGGAGCTTGTCCGCCAGCCACTTGCGCACGCCCAGCGAGGACCGCAGCGGCCGGACACCGGCCGGCGGGGTGGGCAGGACCAGGCGTTTGCCGACGGCGACCGCGCAGCACACGGTCAGCACGTACACCGGGCCGGACAGCAGCGAGACGAGGAGTGCCGCCCAGGAGCCCCGGACGAGCAGGGACCACCACACCAGCACCAAGCTCGGCACGATCATGGCGAGCACGCCGGCCTCCAGGGCCGCGAGGCCGAGCAGCGCGGCGGCGAGGTGCCGCGGCCGCCACCGGCCGGCGTCGCCGTCGGCGCGCAGCATGGCCTCCACGTCGGGGGAGAGCGCGTCCGTCGGGCCCGGCGGCGACCCGGCCCAGCGGGCCCCGGGGGGAATCGCCTCTCCCTGGCCGATCACCGACTGCTCGCCGAGCCCCGACCCGGCCCCCATGCGGGCGCCGGGTTCGAGGACCGCGTTGGCGCCCACGTAGCACCGCGGGCCGATCTCGATCGGGGCGACCGTCACCCAGCCGTCCGCCACGCGCCACGGGTGCAGGGTGGCGCCGTAGCCGATCGCGGAATCACCGCCGACCCGCAGCAGCGTGGGCAGCGACAGGGCGTTCGTCGCGATCGTGGTGCGGGGTCCGACGCGCGCGCCGAGCAGGCGCAGGTACGCGGCCATCATGGGCGAACCGCTCAGCACCGGCAACGGACTGAGGCTCAGCAGCAGGCCCAGCGACCACAGCCGGAGGTAGGTCCTGCCCCACAGCCGGTAGCGGCCCGGCCGGATGCCCGCGGCGAGGGTGTGGAGACTGGGCAGGTCGTCCTGCCGGACGGCGTCGAGCCAGTCGGGCAGGCGCTCGCCTTGGCGCTCGGTGAGCATGGTCGCGAAGGAGCGGACGTGCCCGGTGAGGGCGTCGGATTCGGGGCAGTGCGTCCGGACAGCCTTGAGCTGGAGTTGCTCGGTCTCAGTAAGGATCTTCAGGGTGGCCCCTGATCAGGTGACGGCGGCAGGGCCGTAACAGGCGAGGCCCCTGGGCTGTTGGCCGAGATGTCTGACGTCTCAACACTGCAGCCTGGGGGCCTCGTTGGTCATCTATCCTTGCGCACTGGACCTGCCGCATGCGCTCGTGGAGTGGGTCACGATGCTGATCGTCACCCGCGAGGGTGACCGACGCTGCAAACTGCGGCCCTCCCAGCGAGCTCTGGTAGCGCTGGTGTACTTGCGCGAGCACATCACCCTGGCCAAGCCCGCCGCAGGCTTCCGGATCAGCGAGAGCATCGCCCACACCTACGTACGCAGCGTGACCACTCTCCTCGCCGAACGGGCCCCGTCGCTTGCCAGAGCCCCGCGGAAGGCACGTCCCGAGTACGTGCTGGTGGACGGTACGATCGCCGGGTGCGACCGCGTCGGCGACCGGGAGAACCACTATTCCGGCAAGGCCAGACGGCACGGCGTGAACATCCAGGCCGTCACCGGACCTGCCGGTGAACTCCTCTGGTACTCGCCGGCCTTGCCGGGCCGGACCGTCGACATCACCGCGGCCCGCACCCACCAGATCGTCACCATCTGTGAACGCTTGAAGGTCCCGGTCCTGGCGGACAAAGCCTACGAAGGGGCCGGCGGGACCTTCTGCACACCGTTCAAACGGCACTGCGGACGCGACCTCACCGTCAAACAGGAGGCCGTCAACCGGGCACATGCCCGGCTGCGAATGCCGGTCGAGAGAGCCTTTGCCCGCCTCAAGTGCTGGCGCCTCTTCCGGAAAGCCCGATGCAGCCCGAACCGGCTCACGTCAATGGTCCAGGCCGTCCTCGCCCTCGAGCAGCACCGCTGAAGATCCTTAGTGGTCCCCACGCTAAGGGCCACCACTGACAACCGGCTCCCGACGGACGAAGGCTCAGTCCGGACCGGCCCGGCATCGGTTGGATGACCGATGTGCGCGGACGCAGCCCGGGTGCACAGTGCTGTCGGCTTCCCGGCTCATTCCGCCGGAGCCTCCGTCAGCAGCCCCTGGCAGATTGGACATCACTGTGCCCGGCACTCCGGCAGATCTCGCCTTCGTCAACGGTTCGGTCCTCACCGTGGACTCCCGCTTCGCCGTCGCCTCCGCCCTGGCGGTCACCGACGGTCTCGTCAGCGCGGTCGGCGGCCGGGCCGAGGTCATGGCGCACGCCGGTCCCGCCACCCGGATCGTCGACCTCGGCGGCGGGACCCTCCTGCCCGGCATCAACGACTCGCACCTGCACGGCTGCGCCCTCGGGCTGACCATGCCCCCGCTGTCCGTCGACGTCTCGCACCCCGCCGTACGGTCGCTGGCCGACGTGGCCGAGGCCGTGCGGAAAGCCGCCGCGACGAGCCCCGCCGGGGAGTGGATCACCGGCCACGGGTGGGACGCCGGCTACCTCGCCGAGTGCGTCGCCGAGCCTTCCCGGTTGCCCTCCCGGCACGACCTGGACGCCGTCAGCCCGCACCACCCCGTCCTGCTGTACTCCGCCACCGGCCACGCCACCTGGGTCAACTCCGCGGCGCTCGCGCGGGCCGGCGTGGACCGGAACACCCCCGTCCCGCCCGGAGGGGTCATCGTCACCGACGCGGACGGCGAGCCCGCCGGCCTCCTTCAGGAGGGCGCCCAGGACCTCGTCCATGGTGCGTTGCCCGCCCTCTCCCCGGAGGTGCGCGCCGACGCGATCCGGGCCACCCTGCGCACCCTCGCCCGGCTCGGCATCACCAGCTACACCGAGCCCGGCCTCGGCCCGGGCGGCGACGCCCTGATGCGCGGCGCCCTCGCCCACAGCACCCTCGGCGTCTACCGGCGCCTGCTCGCCGATGGTGAACTGACCGCGCGGGTCGGCGTGTTGCTGCTGCCGACAGGGATGACCGGCACGGCCGAGGAGTTCGTGAAGACGCTGGCAGCCATGGACGAGCCGCCGTCCACCGACCCCCGGCGCCTCGCCGTCCTCGGCGTCAAGCTGTTCGCCGACGGCATCCCGGTCAACAAGACGTCCTGGATGCACGAGCCGTACGTCGGCGGCGGCTGCGGGTCGCTGTGCGTCGGCGGGGACACCGACGACGAGCGCGTCGCCCAGATCACGGAGATGATCCGGTACACCCACGCCGCGGGGTACCAGGCCGGTGTCCACGTCACCGGCGACCGGGCCATCGACACCGTCGTCGACGCCTTCGCCGCGGCCGCCGCCGCGCAGCCCCGGACCGACGCCCGGCACTACGTCATCCACGGCGACTTCCTCACCGCCCGCAGCATGCGGACGCTGGCGCGGCACGGCTTCGGCGTCAACATGAACCCCACCATCAAATGGACCGTCGCCGACCTCGAGGAGGAGTTCGTCGGCCCGCAGCGGGCGGCGTACGAGTGGCCGTACCGGGACGCGATCGACGCCGGCGTGACCGTCACCAGCGGATCCGACGCCCCCGTCACCCTCCCCGACTGGCGGCAGGGCGTCTCCACGATGATGCTGCGCGAGTCCAGGGCCAGCAGCCGCGTCAGCGGACCCGGCCAGCGCATCCGGCTCGCCGAGGCCCTGCGCACCTACACCTCCGACGCGGCCTGGCAGGACTTCGCCGAGGACTGGAAGGGCACCCTGGAGGTGGGCAAGGTTGCCGATTTGTGTGTGCTCGCGGGCGATCTGCTGACGGCCGACCCGCACGACATCTCCGCCATGCCCGTGGTGTTCACCGCGGTCGGCGGCGACGTCGTACACGACGAACTCACCGTTTGACGCCCCGGCACCCGGTGATCATTCTGAGCGGATGACAGGCGAGGCGACACCCATGACCACTCGGTCCAGCACGACGGACGTTCTGAGCGCGGCCCTGGACGTGCGTGAGGCGGCGCGCCACGCCGTGCGGGGGAAGGGCGGTGCGGAGGCCGTCCTGACGGCGCTGTCCGCGGTGATCGACCACGACCACGCATCGCTGTCCCGCTGGGACCCGTTGCTCCGCCGCCATGTGACGCTGGCCGGCAGCTACCCGGCGGGCGCCAACCGCTATATCGAGACCCGCCTGCACGACGATCCGGCGTTCGCGCTCATGCGGCACGCGCCGGGCAGCACGAACTGGTGGCACGACGTGCCCGCCCCGGTGCGGCGGGCCTCCACCGGGTTCCAGGATGTCCTCGAACCCCTGGGCGTCCAGGACGGCGTGGCCCAGTGCCTGTTCTCCGCGGACGGCCGGTACGTGGGGATCCTCAACGTCAGCACGACGCGGGCACGGTGCGACCAGCCCGCCGTCCGGGCCGTGATGACCTTGCTGGGCGAGTGCCTCGCGGCCGTCGCCGATCCGCTCGCCGGGCACCGCTCCCCCGGGCCCGGCGGCTCCGGCCACGCCTGTGCCGTGCTCCTGCCGGACGCCGAGGACGGCGAAGGAGCAGCTCCGGTGACAGTGAGCGGGGAGCCGCTGCCCGGCCTCACGGAGGCCGGCTCCCCGCTCGTGGCCCTGCTGCGGCGGACGGCCGCACGGCGGGCGCTGCCGGCCACGGTGCTGGTGCCCTACCAGCAGCGGATGCTCGAACTGCACCTGACCCGTCGAGGAGACCGCACGGTCGTCGTGTGCCGTACGGTCGACCGGCCCGCCGCGCTATCACCGCGCGAGCTGGAAGTGCTGGCAGAACTCACCCTGGGGCGGACCAACCGGGAGATCGCCGATCGCCTGTACGTCAGCCCGCGCACCGTCGCCACCCACATCGAGCACACCCTCGCCAAACTCGGCGTCCCCAACCGCGTGGCCGCCGCGGGACGAGCCGTCGCCTGGGGCCTTGAACCGGCGCCCTGATCGGCCCGGATCGGCGAGGTAAGGGAACGCCGGAGGGCGGCGGCGCCCCGGTGCTGGGTGCCGCCGCCCTCCGGCGGTGCGATTGCGTCTGTTCCGGCGTCTGTCAGTACGCGGAGTTGACGTTGTCCATGGAGCCGTACTTGTCGGCCGCGTACGCGCAGGACGCGGTGATGTTGGCGACCGGGTCGTAGATGTTCCAGGACGTGCCCTCGACGTGATACGCCTTGAACGTCGGGTCGATGATCTGCAGCAGACCCTTGGAGGGGATGCCGGCGGCAGCGTTGACGTCCCAGTTGTTGATCGCGTTGGGGTTGCCCGTGGACTCGCGCATCACGTTGCGCTTGATGCCCTCGTAGGAGGCCGGGATGCCCTTGGCCTTCAGAATGTCCAGCGACTGCTGGATCCAGCCGTCCAGGTTGTCCGCGTACTGCTTGGGAGCCGGGGCAGCCGGAGCGGCGGGCTTGAAGGCCTTGCGCTCCGTGGAGCGGCTGGCGCGCCCGGCATCCGTCTTCGCCTTCGCCTTCGCGGCGGCATCGGCCTTGGCCTGGGTGGCGGCGGCGTCGGTGGCCTTGGCCAGCTCGGCCTGCTGCGTCTCACCGAAAGCCTCCGCGTTCCACGCGACCGTCTTCACCGCGGTGCTGTGGTCGGCGGCCGACGCCTGCGGCACCACCGCAAACGCGACAGCGGCAGCACCAGCAGCAACAATGCCGGCAGCGGACAGCTTGTGGGTCTTGGGCAGAGCGGTATAAGCAGAGCGCATAACGGAGCAGGAACCTTCCCATCGCTTACGTCGCAGAGGCCGTCATTGGCGCAAAGAGAGCGCCGTTTCTCGGTCCACGGCGCCATGCGACTCCGCAATTGTTAGCGGCGGCAGAATCCCCTGGCAAAGGCGTGACCTACGACCCGACGTCGTATCGGGAACCCACGAAACCCAGCCCAAATGTCCGAATTGAGCCGATCCTGCACCCACGACCCGCCCTCGTAGGTGACCTGGCTCTCATGGGCGGGCTCACACCCGGCCCCCATTTACCCCACCCTTCGCAAGCACACCCCTACGCTCCGCACACCCTTCGCCGCCCTCCTCGGCCGTCTTCGCATCAACGCTGTGCGACGGGACGAACACGGCCTCCAGGAAGGGTGTCCGCCCGATTGACCGCCCGGGCCCGCCGCCGCGGTCGCGGCGGCGGGATCGCCTTTCCCTGTTTCCCTATCTCCCGTATCTCGCGTGTCCCTCGGCCCGGGCTTCCGCTCGTGCCTTGACCATCGTCACCACCAGGCCGATCAACCCCAGCGTTTCCGGGCTCAGGCTCGGCGAGCAAACGGCGACGACAATGACCACGATGACAATCGTCAGCGCGTCGTATACCTGATCGGCGAGTGGGTGCCGACGGGGAGCGTTGCCCCGCCGCCTTTCCGCGTGCTTTCTCTGTCCGCCCTTCACGATCACTCCCCTGACTGTCGTGAGTGGGATACCGGCGGAGAAATGATCCGCCTAAGCGAACTGTGCAGGTATACAGACGGCCAATCAAATACAAAACGGGTTAATCACCCTTGTGTCGCAATGCTTTGACGAGGGGGCGGGTAAATTGCCCGCCTTCGCTAGCCGGCCGCGCGGTCCGCCTCCAGGCGCTCGTCCAGGAAGCCGACCAGCTTGGCGACGAACCCGGCCGGGTCCTCCACGGGCGCCCCGTGCCCCGCGTCGATCTCGGCGTAGCGGGCGTCCGCGATGCCGGCGAGCAGCGCCTTCTGCTGTTCCTCGTCGATGAGCCGGTCGTGCGCGCTGGCCAGTACCAGTGTCGGTGCGGTGATGCGGCCGAGGAGCGGACGCAGGTCGACGTGCCGGTCCGTCTCGGTCTGGCGCAGCGCCCCCGGCTCGATCATCTGCGGCAGCGCCTGGACCAGTTCCTCGTTGGCCGCGGCGTCCGTGCGCTCCCAGTACCCCGGCCCGAAGGCCATCAGCGGCAGCATCCTGGCGAACAGTGCCGTCCCGTGCTCGGCGTCCGTCCGCAGCAGTTCGATCCAGTACTGGAACTCCGCGTCCATGCGTACGTCGGTGTGGGCCCATGCCGCGTGCAGGGCGAGCGAGCGGACGCGTTCGGGCCGGCTCGCCGCGAGGTGGGCGGCGACGACCGCGCCGAGGGAGTGGCCGGCCAGGTGGAAGCGGTCCAGCCCGGCGGCGTCGGCGGCCGCGAGGACTTCGGCGGCGAGGTCGGCCACGCTCAGCGGGCCG
The DNA here is from genome assembly GCF_056930295.1 of Streptomyces sp. 17_S59. Taxonomy (NCBI): domain Bacteria; kingdom Bacillati; phylum Actinomycetota; class Actinomycetes; order Kitasatosporales; family Streptomycetaceae; genus Streptomyces; species Streptomyces sp. 17_S59. The sequence goes on from NZ_JBXOWD010000001.1 coordinate 17,501, forward strand.
CCGTGGTCGGTCGTGCCGCCCGATCCGGACAGGTCGGGAGCGACCACGGTGAACCGGTCGGCGGTCGCCTCGGTCAGGGGCAGCCACTGCTGACGGGTGATCGCGGTGCCGTGCACGAGCACCAAGCCCGGGCCCGTACCCGTCACGTCGTACTCGACGGACGCCTCGCCACCGGTGATCTGCACGGTCGTCCTGGGCATGGTGTTCTCCTTCGGGTTCTTCCCAGCGGTTGGTGTGCCTCCATCACAGCACCGACCCGGCCTGCGCCCAACAGGCGAACTGCGCTTACACTCATCGCCGAAACTGATCAATGGGGTGGGCATGGAGATCCGGCAGCTGCGTTACTTCCTGACGGTGGCGGAGGAGCTGCACTTCGGCAGGGCCGCCGAGCGGCTGCACATCGTGCAGTCGGCGGTCAGCCAGCAGGTGCGGCGCCTGGAACGCGAGCTGGACGTCGAGCTGTTCGACCGCACGACGCGAACCGTCGGCCTGACGGAGGCCGGCCGGCGGCTGCTGCCGCACGCCAGGGAGGTGCTGTCCACCGAGGAGCGGGCGCGGGCCGCGATCGACGAACTGCGCACCGAGCAGGCGGCCACCGTGCGGCTCGGCACCAGTGCGGGACTGGGCGCACGGCTGGACGTCATCCTTGCGGAGTTCGCCCGGCTCGCTCCGAACGCGCAGCTGGAGCTGGTGACCGCGCCCACCGTCGCCAGGCTCAAGGAGGTGCGGTCCGGGGAGCTGGACGCGACGTTGCTGCGGGGTGAGCACGCGGCGGGCGAGGAGCCGGACCTGGAGTTCCTGCCGCTGTGGCAGGACCCGCTCATGGTCGCTCTGCCCGCCCGGCACGACCTCGCGGTACGCGCCGAGATCGACATGGCGGACCTGGCCGGCCTGCCGCTGCGGCTGTCGCCGCGCTCCCGCAACCCCGCCCTGTACGACCTGGTGACGGGCTGCTGCCGGGAAGCGGGCTTCGAGCCCGTGCTCGGGCCGGAGTTCACCACGGCACAGGACACCCTGGCGACCATCGGCTACGGCAAGCCGTCCTGGACGGTCTTCTACGCGCCGCACGCCGAGCAACTGCCCGTTCCTGGTGTGGTCTTCCGTCCGCTGCGTAATCCTGCTCCTGTGATGCGCACCTATCTCGCGGTGCGGCCGGATCCGCCTCGGGCCGGTCTGCGCGCATTGATCGAGGCTTGCCAGAGTTAGTTGGCACAGGTGGCACCCCGTCAAAGGGCGTTTGCCTTCTGAATCGTTGTGGGAAGGCTCGGCTATCCTGCGGCGGTTCCGAAGACGAGGAGAAGCATATGGACTTCGACAGACGCCAGTTTCTCGGGGGGTTGGCCGGAGCAGCGGTGACGGGGGCCGCGACGCCGTGCACCGGCCCTCGGCGCATGCTCCCGGCGAACCCTGCAGCCCGCCCGGATACGGGTGACGGTACGAGCGTTACGGCGAACCGGGACATCGGCACCGGCCACGAGCGGTTCATGCAGCTGGCCATTGAGCAGGCCCGGGGCAATCCCGCCTACCCGTTCGGCGCGGTGATCGTCGGCACCCGTACCGGCGAGATCCTGGCGAGCGGGGTCAACGCCACGAAGGACAGCCCGATACTGCACGGCGAGATGGCTGCCATGAACGACTACGTGCGTCGGCACGGCAACCAGGGCTGGGCCGATACCACCCTCTACACCACGGGCGAGCCCTGCTCGATGTGCATGAGCGCGATGGCCTGGGCGAATCTGCGGCGCGTCGTCTGGGGAAGCTCGATCGACGAGATCCGCTGCACCGGGATCGGCCAAATCTCCCTGTCCGCACGGGAAGTGGCTGCCTCGGCACGGTCCTTCTACACCCCGGACCTGCTCCTGGGCGGCGTCCTGGCAGGCTGCACGGACCGCCTCTTCCAAGAGGCGCAACGGCTGCGCGAGAGGACCTCGGGGGCGTTCTCGGGCGACGCGTCCTGCCGGTGACGGACTGAGGGCCTGCCTCACCCCCCTCACGGACTGTGACCGACGGGCCGGGCCGCGAACCGAGCATGGAAGGCCGGAAATATCGCGGGGGGACTTTGAGCCACGCTTACCGACCCCTGGGCTCGGACCTTCCAACTCCCCCAATACGGAACCCGATCTGGAAATTCCGACCTGCGGCTGTTCCCTGTAGCGGCGGACGTCGACGGCGAGGAGCCCGGCCCGGCGGGGGGCGGGATGCGATCGTGTGCGCGAACCGCGCAATACCCCGCAAGGATGAGCCGCCCCGCGCGGGTGATTCGAAAATGCGGCCACGCCACCGGAGCCCAAGCGCACCTTGGAGTGCGGGAAATCGTCGAACTTTCGTTCCACACTTCGCTCGGTCGCGTCCGTGACGGACCTCTGATCAGCAGCGTTGTTCCGGACGTCCGTCTCGACTACTCGCCCACGGAGGCATCGTGACTCCCCTGCTCGACGTCGCCGCCTCGCGTGCCGCGTTCGAACTGCTTCCCTTCGGCGGCCAGCCGGTTGATACGGGCGCGGTTGACGGTTTCTTCGCCCGCTCATTCGACACGTCGTGGCGGACATCAGGACGACGGGCACGGCCCCCGGAAAGCCGCGCCGCCCGAGGCCGCGCCGTCGAGAACGGCCCCTGAACGGGCCCACGTCAGGTCGGAGCAGGCGCGTGCCGCCGGGCCGCAACCATGCCGGGGAGAGGGAGATCGTGTCGTACCTGCCGAACGTTGTTGGCGCGCACCTGTTGTTCGAGCGGAGGGGCCACGTCCTGTTGGGGCTACGTCCGCCGGACGCGTTGTTCGCAGCGAATGTCTGGCATGTTCCGGCGGGGCATGTGGAGCGGGAAAGCGCGCGGGCCTGCGCTGTGCGGGAAGCCGACGAGGAACTCGGCGTCACCGTTGCCGAGCCCGACCTCGAGCTTGTGCACACCGTGCACCTGCTGGACGCCGGTGGCGCCGGTGACTCCGTGCCGCGGCTGCAGCTGTTCTTCCGCGTTCACCGGTGGGATGGCGAGCCGCAGCTGATGGAGCCGGGCCGGTGCGTGGAGTGGCGGTGGTGGCCGTTGCGCGCGCTTCCCGATCCGACGGTGGATTACACGGTCGCGGCGCTGGAGGGTATGGCGAACGGCTGGCCGTACACGGACGTGGGGTGGCCCGGGTGATCCCCAACCGCTTCTGCGAGGGCAATGCCCCGGCGTTGAACGGTACTTGACCAGGAGGAGCGGCTCGTATGAGCGACACGACAACGAACGGTCCGGACAGTCGCGAGGCGGTTCCCGGGCCTCGCCTACAGCCTCTGCCACTTCCTCCGGCTCAGGCCGCCGCGGCCCCTGAAGGCGAGGACGTGGGCGAGGAGCTGAAGAGCGCCTACTGGATGCAGTGGGACGGCGAGGCGGCGCGGACGAGCGTATGGCGGATCATCGGCCGGCTGCCGTCGATCACCGGGCGGGTGCTGGGCATGGCGTGGCAGGCCGATGCGCGGGCCACCATGGTGGTGATCACCTTCCAGCTCGGCTCGGCGCTGATGAGCGCGTTCGGGCTGCTGGCCTCGGTGCGGGTGCTGTCCGCGCTGTTCGCCCAGGGCGCCACCGGCGACCGCATCCGCCAGGCCCTCCCGGCTCTGGCCGTGGTGGCGGTGCTGATGGCCCTGCAAGGGCTGCTCGACTTCGGAGTCGCGCGCGGCCAGGCCGCGCTCACCCCGAAGGTGCGCCGCGCGGTGGAGATGGAGTTCCTGCGCCTGTGTGCGCATGTGCGTCTCGAAGCGGTCGACGACGCCGCCTGGTCCGACGATGCGAACAAGGCCAACGACCGCGGTCTGTACTACATGCGCCAGGCCATCCCCCAGCTGATCGCCCTGGCTCATGCCGTCCTTGCCCTCATCGGCTCTGCGGGTGTCCTGGCCGTCCTGCACCCGTTGCTGCTCCCGCTGTTGGTGATCTCCGTCATCCCTCAGGGGTACGCGGCGGTGCGCTCGGCACGGCAGCGGTTCCTCTCCCACAGCCGCTACAGCAACCTCCAGCGCCGTATCCGGCTGTTCACCTGGCTGCTGCTGGACCGCGATTCCGCGCCGGAGGTCCGTTCCTCCACCGCGCAGCAGGCGCTGCTGGAGGAGCACGAGCGGTTCACCCGCCGCATCGAGGAGGAGGACAGCCGCCTCGGGCGCGAGGAAGCCGGCGTCTCCCTGCTGGGCAGGACGGTCGGGGGCGCGGCGGTCGGTGCGACGTACGCGGTGCTCGGGTGGATGACGGCGACCGGGTGGCTGCCGATGGCGGCCGGCGGCGGCGCGTTCCTGGCCATCCGCTCCAGCCGTGGCACCCTCGTCTCGCTCGTCACCGCCATGCACATGATCTATGAGCACGCCCTGTGGATCGAGGACCTCCAGGAGTTCCTGGAGAGGTGCAGGGGCCTGCAGCCCCACCGCACCGGCCGGCATCTGCCCGACACGGTGAAGACCATCACCGTCACCGACGTCCAGTACAGCTACCCCGAGGCCAACGGCCCGGCGCTGTGCGGGGTGTCGATGACGCTGGAGGCGGGCTCCACGATCGCGTTCGTGGGTGCCAACGGCTCGGGCAAGTCCACGATGGCCAAGCTGCTGGCCGGTCTGTACGCGCCGACGGACGGGACGATCCACTGGGACGACGTGGAGGTCCGGGAGGTGGATGCCGAGAGCATCCAGGGCCAGGTCGCCATGGTGCTGCAGGACCCCGTCGAGTGGCCGCTGACCGCGCTGGCCAACACCACGATCGGCGCCGGCACGATCACCACGGCCGACCCCGAGCGGGCCCGGCAGGCCGTCACCGCATCCGGGGCCGACCGCATCATCGCCGGCCTGCCCCGGCAGTGGGCCACCCCGCTGTCCAAGCGCTTCAAGGGCGGCCAGGAACTCTCCGGTGGGAACTGGGCCAAAGTCGCCGTCGCCCGCGGCCTGTACAAGGACGCCGCCGTCCTGGTGCTGGACGAGCCGACGGCCAGCATGGACGCCCGCGCCGAACACGCCGTCTACGAGGCCGTCCTGCACGGCCCGCGGCGCCCGGACCGCATCACCATCCTGATCTCCCACCGTCTCAGCAGCGTCACCGGCTGCGACACCATCTACGTCTTCCGCGACGGCCGCATCATCGAATCCGGCACCCACCGGGACCTGATGACGCACACCACCGCCGACGGTCAGATGGGCGAGTACCGGCAGATGTTCACTCTGCAGGCCGCCGCCTACCAGGCAGCTGACGGGCAGCGTTAACCCGTTAGCATGCGGCATACATGCAGGTCGACAGGCCGGTTGATGTCTGCGGGCGATGTCGCCGAAGGGGAGGTTTGACGCCATGGCGTCCGATGAACGCTGGGTGATAGCCGGTCTCGGAAATCCCGGGCCGTGGTTCGGCAAGACCCGGCACAACGCCGGATTCCTGGTCGTCGACCGTCTTGCCCAGCGTCATGGAGTGAAGTTCAAGTGGCACAAAGCCCGGTCCCGTCTCGCTGAGGTCGGTGTCGACGGCAGGAATGTGGTCCTTGCCAAACCGCAGTGGTCGATGAATCTGTCGGGCAATCCTGTTGCCACGGTCATGCGGGACTATGGGGTTCCGGCGGAGCGGCTTCTCCTGGTGTACGACGACATGGCATTTCGGTTCGGCGCCGTCCGGATGAAGCATGCAGGTGGCGCGGGTGGGCACAACGGGGTGCGTTCGGTGACCGAGGCCCTGGGGACTCATCACTACGCTCGGCTTCGTTTCGGTATTGGCCGCCCGCCGGGTAGACAGCCGACGGGCCAGTTCGTCATGCAGAACTTCTCAAAGACCGAGCAAGCGGGACTGCCGGCGCTTCTGGACCGCTGCGCTGATGCCATCGAGGCATTCGTCGTGCGCGGCCTGGACAGGACGCAAACCGAACTGCACACGGCCGCCCAGCAGGAATTCCGGCTCGTGCCCCGCGGTCCCCGGTAGCAAAGCACGCTCGCCTCACAGCCGGGGCGGCCCCGATTCGGCGCGCCCGAGGACCGTGTCGACACGGGAAAGGCCGGGGTGGTCCATGGGCAGCCGTTCGTCCCACCATGTGGCGCCCGCATCGCGGAGGGGGCCGATCAGGTCGTGGGCGGCAGCCGTGTCGTTCGCGGGGCTGACGCCTCCCACGACCACCTCGAAGGGCGTGTCACGGCGCTCTTCGGGGCGGTGGCGATGGACGTAGACCACCAGGTCGCGCACCTCTTCCACCGGCGGGGTGTGGCCGTGGCCCGCGGAGTGGAACAGGGGCACCGCTCCGTCCCAGCGGGCCGCGCGCCGCATCGGTCTGCGGTTCGGCCAGCGGCCGGCGACCCATACCGGCGGGCGCGGACGCTGCACGGGTGGGGGCAGCAGAGCGACGTCCTGGGCGTGGAAGTGCTTGCCGTGGTGCGTGACGCGCTCCCCGGTCCAGTACTGCTCGAGCAGGGCCAGGCCCTCGTCCAGACGCTCGGCGAGCACGGCCTGGTCGGTGGGTTCGCCGAAGCTGCCGTACTCGTCCTCGACCGGTCCGCCCAGGCCCGTTCCGAAGACCACGCGGCCGTTGCTGATCCGGTCCAGGGTGGCCACCTGGCGCGCCAGTTGGTGCGGCCGCCGCCGGGGTACGGGCGTGACCAGCGTGCCCAGCTTGATGCGTGTGGTGGCCAGTGCGGCCGCCGTCAGCAGCATCCACGGATCGCCGAAGGGGCACCCCCTCCCCCGGCCCGCGTCACAGGTAGTCGCCGCACTCCCCCTCCCGCACCGTGTCGAGCGTGAAGCAGTGCAGTCCGCCGCCGAAGAGGCGGCGGTGGCGGTGGCGTACGGGGACCACCGTGAAGCCGTGCTGTTCCAGCGTCCGCATGAGGTCCGGGCAGCCCTCGTTGACCAGGACGGTGTCCGGGTCGACGGACAGCACGTTGAGGTCGATGTACTGGCTGGTGAGGATGAGGTCGGTGTCGTCATAGGCCGGGAAGTTCGACTCCTTGGGGTCCGGCGCGACGATCACCTTCCATTTCCGTAGCTCCGGCGGCAGCACGTCCACCATGTCCGGGAAGCGCAGCAGGAGCACCCCGGGGCGCAGGGCCAGGACGGCGCTGTCGATGTGGCCGTCGGTCAGGTGGTGCATCCGGTGGACGCGGATGCGGCCGGTCAGGTGGCGTTCGAGCCAGTCGCAGGCCAGGGCGTGGTTGGCGGTGGCGATGTTGACGACGAGGTCCCGGCCCAGGCGCAGGCACTGGGCGGCGTCGATCATCATCTCCAGGCCCACGTCGTAGGGGGACGGCTGTGGGGAGGGCACGGTCTCGGTGCTGCCGATGCCCCGGCTCGCATAGGGCTCCAGGTCGAAGGAGTTGTCGGTCATCCACGGCCGGGGCATGGTCGTCCAGCGGGCTCCTTCGCGGAAGTACCGCATGAAGACCGGCTTGAGGAACTGGGTCTCGAAGTAGCGGGCGCGCAGCATCGGCGGCGTCTCGATCACCTCGTCGCCGAGGACGAGCGTGTTGTCCCGCAGGTTCAGCGGCGGGAGCACCGGGGCCGACCAGGCCGGGGTGGTGACCTCGGCGGCCGTGGCCGCCGCGGGCATGGGACGCAGGACCGTCACGCCCAGGGAGCGCAGGGCCTCGGCCATGCCCTCGACGTCCTCGTGGAGTTCGTCGACGTAGCGCTGTTTGATGGCCAGGCGGGGCGTGGGGCCGGACGGCCGGGAGGTTTGCGCGTCGCTGTCGGAGCCTGCGGTGATGCGGGGGTAGTAGCCGTTGGCGCGGGTGCGGTTGTCCTGGGTGAGGTTGTCGTAGAAGAACAGCTCGAAGGACAGGTCCGGGGCGTGCTCGCGGTAGCCCGCCGCAGAGCCGAGCACGACTTCCTTCAGCGGTGACCATTCGTCATGGCTGTTCAGGCGCATGTGCGGTTCCCTCCCTGGTGTCGAGTCGTGCCGCGGCCCTGTTGGGCTGCTGGTATACGCAGGTCCGTCACGGGGTGCGTCCCGGCGTCGGGCGGGTGGCCACGGCGTGGTCTTGGGGGCCGACCAGGAAGCCTGCGTCGACCGGGAGCGCGGCTCCGGTGATGCACGCGGCGTCGTCGGAGGCCAGGAACAGCACGGCGTCGGCGACCTCCCAGGGCCATGCGGGGCGCCGGTGCAGTGGATGGATGCGTCCGTACTCGGCGACGGCCGCGTCCATGTCGGGGGCGCCGCGCAGGAAGTCGGCGGTCATGGGTGTGCGGACGACGCCCGGGCAGACGCAGTTGACCCGGACGTCGGGGGCGTAGTCGAGGGCCATTCCCTGGGTGAGCTGGACGATTCCGGCCTTCGTGGGCCCGTAGGCGCAGTCCTTGGGGTAGCCGACGAATGCCAGGGCGGAGCTGATGTTCACGACGGCTCCGCGGCGCTCGACCAGCTGGGGCAGGGTGTGCTTGGCGACGAGGAAGGGGCCGCGCAGGTTGACGGCGTGGGTGCGGTCCCAGCCGTCCGTGGGTGTCGTCGCCGCGCCCTCCTGCGGGCCGTTGATCCCGGCGACGTTGACGAGGACGTCGACCGGGTGCCGGTCGGTGACGCGGTGTACGGCTCGGGCCACCTCGTCCTCGTCCGTCACGTCGGCCCGTACGGCGTACGCGGCGCTGCCCAGGTCGCGGGCCGTCGCCCGGGCCCCGTCCAGGTCGGCGTCCAGGCATGCGACCGTGCCGCCCTCCTCGGCGATTCGCCGGCAGACGGCGCTGCCGATGCCTCCGGCGGCTCCGGTGACGAGCGCGTGACGGCCTCGCATCCGCTGCGCGGCCGGTGCTCGCCCGCTCTCCCGCTGTGGTCCGGCGGCCGTCCCCACGGGCAGCGCAACGCCCGTGATGAACTGCGACTCGCCGCCTGCCAGGAAGGCCACGGCGGATGCGACCGCGTCCGGCCGTGGGTGCGCAATGGCCGGGCACACGCAGTTGACACGGACGTCGGAAGCGGCGGCGTCCAGGGCCACGGCCCGGGTCAGGCCGATGATCCCGGCGCCCGCCGCGCAGCCGGCCGCGCCTCCCGGCCGGCCGGTGAGGCCCGTCTCGGAGGCCACGTTGACGATGGCTCCGCGGCGGCGGGCCGTCATGTGCGGCAGCACGGCGCGGCAGGCGTGGAACACTCCGGTCGGGCCGGCCGTCAGGGCGCGCGACCATTCCCCGGGCGCGAGGTCCCACAGCCGCCCGCCCAGGGTGATGGTGGCGCAGGTGACCAGGATGTCGATCCTGCCGTCCGCCGCGAGCACCTGTGCGACGGCCCGTTCGGTGTCCGCCGCGTCCGCGGTGTCGACGCCGAGCCCGGCCGCCCCGGGCAGGCCGCGGGCCAGGCGCTGCGCGGCCCGTTCCTCCGCGTCGGCGGCGCGGACCCGTGCGCCCTCGGCCGTCAGCCGTCGGCTGACGGCCCGTCCGATGCCCGTGCAGGCGCCGACGACCAGGGCGATGTGGTCCTCGAAGCGCCGGAGGCGGTGCCGGGGTGCGGTCACGGCGCCTCGCCGGGGGCGGTGCCCACGTCCTGTTCGACCTTGTGGCACAGGGCGGTTGCCGCCTCCGCGCTCTCGGCGACGGCGCAGTACATGACGGTGCCCGAGCGGGGCTCGTACGGGCTGGTGAGCAGGGCTCCGGTGGCGGTTTCCGGGCTGTAGGCCAGGCCCGCCGCGTGGAGGCCCTCGAGCGCGGCGGCGAAGGAGGGCACCTTCAGCTCGACGCGTTCCATCAGTGTGCGTTCGGCCGGGAACCGGTCGCCCACGATGCGCCTGCCGAGGACTTCATGGACGTGGGTGGAGCCGGTGACGCGGCCGTTGAACTCGGTGAAGACGACCTCGCCGGCGGGGGTCACCACGGCGTCGGCGCTGACGATGCCCCGGTAGCCCGCGGCGCGCAGGGGTTCGCACAGCCGCCGTCCCTGCTCGACGAGCGTGGCCCGCACGCCGGCCGGCCGGCCCGTGATGGGGACGACCTGGGCGACGCCCTGCGGGTTCTTCAGCAGCTCGCCCTCTCCCACGAGTTCGCTGCCGTCGGCGGTCAGCAGGAACTCGGCGAACCAGGAGGTGCAGCCGGGCAGGTACTGCTCGACGATCAGCCGGTGGCGGCCGCCCGCGGTCAGGATGTCCCACTGCTCTGCCAGGTGCCGGTGCAGCGCGGTGCGGTCGGCCACGGGCGTCAGCCATTTCGCGCCGAGCGGGCGGACGTCCGTGGTCCGGGTGAGTACGTCGTTGCCGTCGCCGGAGGTGAAGAACTCGCCCTTGAGGATGACGGGGTGGCCCGCCTCCAGGAGGGCTTCCGCCGTGTCCTCGGCGGCCGCGGGCTCCACGCACACCGCGCCGGGGGTGATGGGCACCTCGGCCCCGGCGGCCATGGCGCGGAAGGCCGCCTTGCTGTTGGCCAGCACCCCGCCGCTCTGGGCGAGGAACGCATGGCCGTCCAGGGCGTCCTCGGCGCCGGCGGCCGAGGCGAGGGCCGCCACCGAGGGTGCGGGCCACAGGGGGACGAAGCCGTCCACGCGCCGTGAGCCGATGGCCGCCCGCAGCTCGGCGTGCAGGGCGGGGTCGGTGAGCCTGCCGTGGGTGAGCCTGATGTCGCCGTCGGGTGCCGCGGGGACGAGGACGCGCAGGGATGCGGCGTCGAGGCTCTTGACGTCCGCGACGTAGCGGATGAACTCCGCGTCCGGCTCGCCGGGCAGGATCAGGATGTCGCCGTCCTCGGCGAACCAGGCCACGCGTTGCCCGCGGAAGCCCGCGAGGTTGCGGCCGTACTGCCCGACCAGGTCCTCGGGCACTCCGTTGCCGATCAGGACGCGCATGTGCTCTCTTTCCCCCTGCTCATTCGAATTCCCCCGTAAGTCATCGTGGTTGTGTGCCCGCCCGCCGGAGGGGCAGGGCGAGGGCGAGGTACTTCCCGTCCTCTTCGATGGCGATGCCCTGGTCGCGGGTGAAGCGCAGGAATGCGTCGACGTCCGGCTCGTCGGCGGCCAGTCCCTCGTCGGCCAGTTCCTTGCACACCCGCGTGGTGTTGCGTGCGGTGTCGCCGCAGATTTCGTAGGCGCGGGCCCGCCATCCGTGCAGCGTGGCCCTGCGCCGCCGGCCCGCCCTGGTGTCGTAGAGGGTGATCCAGCCGGGGCCGCGCGCGTAGGTGAGCCGGGGCGGGCCGTCGTCCTGTGCCCAGGCGCGCGTCCAGGCGTCGACGCCGTCGGCCACGGCGCGTACGGCCTCGGGTGAGGCGACGTCGCGGGGCTCGTAGTCGAAGAAGTAGGCGATGGCGCCGTGGTCGATGCCGGGGAGCGGGTAGGCGAAGCGGTACGCGGAGCGGGGGCGGCGCCGCCCGAGGCCCAGGGCCGGGTCGGTGTAGTACGGGCTGAAGCGCTCCAGCCAGATGCGTCCGCAGCCCTGCGGGGGCTGGAGGTGGGTCAGGAGCGGGATCAGTACGGCCTGGGCGCGGTAGTCCTCGTCCGTCTCGCCGGGGAATCCGGTGAGGATGTTCCAGGCGACGTCGATGCCGTAGTGGCGGGCCCATTTCAGCAGGCGGACGTTGAGCAGCAGGGAGGAGCCCTTGCGCATGAGGCGCAGGACGTGGGTGCTCAGGCTTTCCAGGCCGGGTTGCAGCTTGCGCACTCCGGCGGCGGCCAGGGTCTGCACCTGGCGGCGGGTGAGGTTGGCTTTGACCTCGTAGAACATGTCGACGTCCCAGGAGGTTTCCGCGAGGCGCTCGCACAGGCCGCCGAGGTAGGACATGTCCATGATGTTGTCGACGGCGTCGACGGTGAGCACGCGGTGGCGGTGCAGGAGTTCCTCCAGCTGACCGACGGCGCTGGCCGGTGACTTGGCGCGGAATCCCATGCCCAGGGCGTTGAGGCCGCAGAACGTGCAGTGGTGTTTCTCGCCCCACCAGCAGCCGCGGGAGAACTCCACCAGCAGGCGAGGGGACTTGGTGCCGAGTGCCTCGCGCCGGCCGTGCTCGTCGAGTGCCGTGAAGTAGTCGCGGTAGTCGGGGACCGGCAGGGCGTCCATGTCCTGGACGGGCGGGGCCGGTGGGGTGAGGCGGGGCTGTCCGTCGGTGGCGCGGGTGCAGACGCCGGGGATGCCGTGCGGCGGCTCGCCGCGCGAGAGTGCGGCGGCCAGCCGTGGCAGGGCGCGGTCGGCTTCGCCGACGACGGCGTGGTCGATCCACGGCAGGTGCCGCATGTACTCGGGGCCCATCTCGCCGTCGAAGTTGGCGCCGCCGAAGACGATGGCGGTGCCGGGGTGGTGGTGCTTGAGGCGGCGGGCGAGCGCGATCGAGGCGACGTTCTGGACGAAGGTGGAGGTGAATCCGATGAGGCCGTATCCGGCCCAGTCGGCGCGCGCCGCCACGTCGTCGAGCCACTCGGGGAGCCGGGTGCGGCGCAGTTCGAGGACCTCTTGCCGGTCGAGTCCGACGTCCGCGCAGATCCCGGCCACTTCGGGGAACTCCGCCAGGTAGGCGTCTGCGTCGTCGCCGCCGTCGCCGAACGCGGCGGGGGTGAAGAGCCATTCGCCCAGGAGGTGCAGGCGCTCCGAGGGGGCGTTGGTCACGGCGTCGTAGAAGCGGGGGCCCAGGGCGCGGGAGAGGGCGACGTTCAGGTAGAGGCTGCGCACGTGGTGGGTGTGGTCGGTGAGGACGGCCTGGAGCAGTCCGCACTGGATCGAGGGGGCGTCCGTGCGGGCCCAGGGCATGTTGACGAGCGCGATGTGCAGTGGGCGCTGCGGAGTGCAGTCGGTGACGGTGGCGTCCGCCGTGGCCTTCCGTGTCATGCGTGGTACCCGATCCCCCGTGGCCGTCGCTGTCGTCCGCGCCGCGGCCGGTGCGGACCGTGCCCGCCGCCGGGGCGGCGGGCACGGCCGGCCTCCTCGGCCGCCGTCGTCAGTCCTTGCCGGTCGTCAGTCCTTGACGTTGACGCAGGTGGCGTCCTTGACGTTGGTGCAGCCGGTGTCGCTCTCCGGGAGTTCGCCGTCGAGCAGGTCCGTCCAGAAGTCCTGGTTCTCCATGATTCACCTCCCCAGCCGGTCGAAGCGGGCCGCGTGTTCCCTCGGCGCACGGTCCAGGCGCACCTCGATGTCGCCGGGGCACAGGTGCTGGATCTCCTGCGGGCTCGCGCCGGGGTTGAAGAAGTCCATCTGTGTGGCGTCGGAGCGCACATGGCCCACCGAGGCGAGTTCCGTGCCGGGGTGCGAGCGGGCACCGGTCCAGACGTAGCCGTTGCACATGTCCGTGATGGTGGAGATGTGCCCGTAGACGAAGGCGGGGTCGAGGCGGGTGTTGGCCACCAGGTGCGCGTGCGGGAAGGCGAGGCGCAGCCTGCTGCAGATCTCCAGGTACAGCTCCTCGCTCACCTTCAGCGGCGGCTCGACGTCGAAGTCCGCGGGGGCGGCCGCGCCCTCGGGCAGGGTCAGCGCCTGCTGTACGGGCGTGGCGACGAAGTCGAAGCCGCCGACCTCGTCGGCCCAGTGCACGAACTGCTCGAGTTCCGCCTGCCAGTCGGGCACCAGGCCCCACAGCAGGGCGTTGCCCACCTCCAGGCCGGCGGCGCGGATGCGGGCCGGTGCCTCCTTGCGCTCGGCCTGGTCGGCCTTGAGGCCGGAGCGGTGCTTGCGGCGGTACAGGTGCGGGGTCATGACCTCCATGAACGTCCAGACCGCGTCGGCGCCCGCGTCCTTCAGCCGCCGGTAGCCCTCGGGCTTGAGGGTGTCGCAGTTGACGATCAGGTAGGCCGCGGGGTCGAGGGCGCGGGCGCGTTCCACCCAGCGGGCGACGCGGTTGGCCAGGCGGCCCTGGTCCTCGGAGACGGTGCCGAAGACGAGTTCGTGGATGCCGTAGCCGACGTCCCCGAGCTTCCTGATGAGCCAGTCGAAGGTGGCGGTCGGCATGGCGCCGCGGATGCCGTGCGCGCCCTCGCCCGCGAGGAGGGTGCTCAGGCCGCAGTAGGTGCAGCCGGAGGAGCAGAAGTCGATCGGGTAGATGACCGAGTGCAGGCGCAGGGCGCTGCCGAAGGCCTCCCGGCGGGCGGCCCGGGCGCGCCCGGTCAGGTCGGCGCGGGTCGCGGTCGTTGTGACGGTGTTGGCCATTCCTGTCTCCCGGCTCACAGTTGCCTCCGGCCCGACGTGCGACGACATGCCGAGACTGGCACAGTTGCCCTCCGGCGTCGTTGGCAGAGAGTGCACACCTCTTAACTGTGGGTGCACTCTCGCCGTGCCGTGGCCGTGCGACCGGCCGGAGTTCGGGGACAGTGTGGTCAGGGTGATCGATGCGCCGGAGGGCGGGCAGAGGACGGCATGGCCATCACAGGACTGGTAATGGACACCCGGCCCCTGCGGGAGTCTGCGCACTTCCGGCGGCTGTGGGCGGGCACGAGCCTGTCCTCGCTCGGCACCCAGATGACCCGCTTCGCGGTCGCCCTGCAGGTCTACACCCTCACCCACTCCTCCGTCGCCGTGGGCGGGGTGGGCCTGGCCGCGGCCGTTCCCTCGATCGCGTTCGGGCTCGTGGGCGGGGCGGTCGCCGACGCCGTCGACCGGCGCAGGCTGGTATTGACGACCACCTCCGCGCTGGCCGTCGTCTCGGGCGCGTTCACGGCCCAGGCGTTCGCGAACCTGCGTCAGCTGTGGCTGCTGTACGTGCTCGTCGCCGTCCAGTCCGTGCTCGGCTCCGTCAACGGCCCGGCCCGCCGCAGCCTCGTGCCCCGGGTACTGCGCACCGACCAGCTGCCCGCCGGAGCGGCACTGACCATGTTCAGCTTCCACGCCGGGAACACGGCCGGGCCCGCGATCGCCGGTGCGCTCGCGGCCGCCTCGGGCCTGGACGTGCTCTACCTCATCGACGCGGTCACGTTCGTCCTCGCCCTGTACGGGGTCGCCCGGCTGCCGGCGATGGCGCCGGAGGGCGGGGCCACCCGGCCGGGGCTGCGCTCCATCGCCGAGGGGCTCCGCTACGTCAACGGCTCCCCGGTGCTGCGCGGAGCGCTCCTCGCGGACCTCAGCGCCACGGTCCTGGGCATGCCGATCGCGCTCTTCCCGGCCATGAACGCCCAGTACTTCGGCGGGGGCGCCCAGACCCTCGGGCTGCTGACGACGGCGACCGGGGCCGGGGGGCTCGCCGGGGCGCTGCTGTCCGGCCCCGTCGGCCGAGTGGCCCGCCAGGGCCGGGCCATGCTGATCACGGGCGCGGCGTGGGGGGCGAGCGTCGCCGGCTTCGGCCTGATGCGCAGCCTGTGGCCCGCCCTCGTCCTGCTCACGGTGGCGGGTGCGGCCGATGCGATCAGCGTCGTCTTCGGCACCAGCATCCTCCAGGGCGCCACCCCCGATCGGTACCGCGGCCGGGTCAGCGCCGCGGAGTACGTGGCCGGGGTGGGCGGGCCGCAGCTGGGCAACTTCCGGGCCGGTGCGGCGGGTTCGCTCGTCTCGCCGTCGTTCGGCGCCGTCAGCGGCGGCCTGACGGCCGTCGCGGGGGCCGCGCTGATCTGGCTCGCCCTGCCCGCGTTCGTCCACTACCGGCCGCAGCAGGAGCGGGCCTTCGATCCTGAACGAAGGGGTGACGAATCGGAAGCGGCCGGGCGATAGGCTGACAGGCACCGACAAACACCGACGGCAACGCCCGAAGTGCCCTGCGGGCACTGCCCGGACGCGTGCCGCGGCGGGAGCGTGCCCGGTCCACGGCCGGCCGAAGACGCCGTCAGCTCACGGGGGATCGTCATGGGGGATCGATGATCGAGGCAGACGTCCGGGCTCCCGGGGCCAGGGTGTTCCTGGGGGCGCTGTCGATGACCGCGACCCGTGTCCCGTCGTCCCGGCAGGCGGAGACACCGGGCGCGGTGCGGCCCCCGGCCGCCGGGCTGTACCACCTTCTGCTGCCCCTGCGCGGCGAGTGGGGAGTGCTCCAGGACGGCCGCGAGGTCGTCATCGGCCGTGCCGAGTTCGCCCTGTGCACGGCCTCGCGCCCCTTTCGCGCGTGGGCGGTCACCGCGCGCGGCGGGACCGGCGGCCTGGAGGTCCGCGTCCCGCGGACGCTGCTGCCGCTGCGGCCGACCGAGGTGGACGGGCTGGTGGCCAGGCCCCTGTCGGCCCGGGCGGGGATCGGCTCCCTGCTCGCGGGATTCCTCACCGGGCTCGTCGCGGACACCGGCGAGCTGCGGCCGTCCGACGCGGCCCGCCTGGGGGCCGTCCTGCTCGACCTGCTCACGGCTCTGCTCACGTACGAACTGGAGGCGGGGGCCGCCGAGACCGCCGAGACCGCCGGTACCGACCCGGCCGTACGCCCCGCCACCGGCCGGCGGGCCCTGCTCCTGCGCATCCAGGCGTACATCCAGCTGCACCTGCGCGACCCCCTGCTGACCCCGGAGAAGATCGCGGCCGCCCACCACATCTCCGTCCGCTACCTCCACCGCCTCTTCCAGCAGCAGGACAGCACGGTCGCCGCCTGGACCCGCGCCCAGCGCCTCGAACGCTGCCGCCGCGACCTGGCCGACCCCCTCCAGCACAACACCCCCATCCACGCGATCGCCACGCGCTGGGGCTTCACGCACCCGGCGGACTTCAGCCGCGCCTTCCGCACCGCGTACCGCATCGCCCCGAAGGACTACCGGCACTCGGCGCTGGCACCGCCGGGGGCGTGTGCCACGCGCCCTGCGGAGGGTCCGATCGGGCGAATGACCGGGTGATGCGGCGGCGCGCGATGCGGCGACTTGTCCGGACGTATCCGGAGGTGCCGTCGGCTCGTTCTCTGTCGTGGAGATGCCGGATCTTCCCGCCGACGACGGGCCGACGGTCGGCCGACGATTGAAGGAGTCCTGATGCGACGAGTCCTTGCGACAGCCGCCATGGCCATGGCGGCCATGGGCGTGGGCGCTGCCGGCCCGGGGTCGGCCGCCCATGCGGCCGAACTGCCGAGAGGGCTCGATCTGAAAGGAGTGACCGCGCTCGATCCCGGCAGCCTGGGCACGGCGGTGGACGAGGCCGCCCAGAAGACGACGAAGGTGGTCGGCGGCACCGGCAGCAGGGTGCTCGGGAAGGCGGTACCGGCGGCCGGACGGACGGGAGGCACGGCGGTGAAGGCGTCGACGTCCGCGGCCCAGCAGCTCAGCGGCCGTGCGGCGGGCTCGGCGGGCGAGGCCGTCGGCGAGACCGCGAAGGCGGTCACCAAGGACGGGCCGCCTTTCGGTGGGCTGCCGGGCAGGGGACTGGGACGGCTGCCGTCCTGACCTGTTGGGTCATCGGAAACACGCCGCAACACATGAGATGCGAAACAACTGCAGATCAGCGGGAGTTTGCAGTTCGGCGAACGCGCTGCTGGACAGCGGCCGTCAGATCGATCGGGCCCGCGCCGCGGCACAGGGCGACGGTCCGTGTCCGGTGGTACGCCCGCTCGTAGCGGCTCCGGTGATCGGGCGGGTGACCGGGGTCGGCCAGTGGGGCGGGCAGGACGACGGCGCGGACGGGCCCGGTCAGGTCGAT
The DNA here is from genome assembly GCF_056930295.1 of Streptomyces sp. 17_S59. Taxonomy (NCBI): domain Bacteria; kingdom Bacillati; phylum Actinomycetota; class Actinomycetes; order Kitasatosporales; family Streptomycetaceae; genus Streptomyces; species Streptomyces sp. 17_S59. The sequence goes on from NZ_JBXOWD010000001.1 coordinate 34,900, forward strand.
GAGCGTGGGAATGAAACCCAGGCGCCGGACCCGCCAGGAGCCGTCGGCCCGGACGAACCGGAACCAGGACAGCAGACCCTCCTCGCTGGTGCCTCGTGGAACACGGTGCCGGGCAAGGAGATTGCCGTGGCCGTAGACCACCCAGGTGCCGTTGATCCGTTCGAACGGCTGGACCGCGTGGGCGTGGTGGCCGAGGATCACGTCGACCGACGAACCGGCCGTCAGTTCCACAGCCCGGGCAAGCTGGCGCGGGCTGGGTTCGTGCCGGTGCTCCCGTCCCCAGTGCATGCTGAGGATCACCACCTCGGCGCCCGCGCGGCGAGCCCGGCGGGCCTCGTCGAAGACGCGTTCACCGACCAGGTTGGCCAGCCATGGCCTGTCCGCCGGCCGGAGTCGGACGCCGAAGCCGTAGCTATAGGACAGGTGTGCGACCGGGACGCCTCTGACCTCGATGATGTTCGGCCGGTCCGCCTCCGCCCGGCTCCGTGCCGAGCCGGTGTGCCGCAGGCCGGCCGCGTCCAGGGCGTCCAGGGTCCGCCGCACACCGACTTCGCCCTGGTCGAGCGTGTGGTTGGACGCTGTCGAGCAGCTGTGGAACCCCACGTCCGCCAAGGCCGTGGCGATCTGCGGCGGGGCGGCGAAGCTCGGGAAACCCGTGAACGGTCCCCCGGCCGGCGCGAGAGGTGTCTCGAGATGGCAGATCGCCAGATCGGCCCGGGACACGGCCGGCCTCAGCCCGGCCAGCATCGGCCCGAAGTCGAGCCCCTGGCCACCGGCCGCCCTGGCATCCCGGGCGGCCTGCTCGATCAGCGGAGGATGGATCAGGACATCGCCACCGGCGATCACGGTGAAGGACACGTACCCATGATCACTCGGCGTTCCCGGTCTCCGCTGCGACTTTTTGGGCCGTTCGGATGGCCGGGGGAACAGGTTCAGACCGACAGCTTGCCGTCCGTCTCGGCTACCGCGGTCACGAACGAGGACCAGGCCGCGCGCGAAACGACGATCGGCGCACGGCCGGGGTCCTTGGAGTCCCGCACCGGCATCACGGCGGGATACTGCTCGGCGATCTCGATGCATCCACCACTGCTCTGGCTGTGGCTGCTCTTTCGCCAGGTAGCTATGGACAAGTCGAACTTAGCGGTGCGCACGGATACATCTCCCTAACTACCTTACGAATCAGCGTCCTTGATGCCTCGGCGTCGAGCGCCCTGGCGTGTAGTTGATCATAGATGGCGATGTACCCGTCCACGGTCGAAGGCCTGGTGACGAGAACACCGCGAATCCCTGACGACACATACACGACCGAACCGCCCGCAGGACGGTCCATGATCGAGAATTCGCCCATCATCTGAACGAAGCCGGCGTCGCCGGAGAACGGCGCAATCCTGACGTCGACTCCCGTCTGCTGCGACATGTCGATCAAGGTCAGCAGCTGGTGCCTCATGATCGAGTGGCTGCCGACGACCGAGTACAGGGCAGCCTCGGTGAGAACGGCGGAGAACACAGGCGGGCTGGGGCGCTTCATGATGTTATGCCGAAGCGCACGGTGCTTGAGCTTGTCTTCCACGCTGCCCCCGTAGAAGGGGACGTTCTGCTCAATGATCGCTCGTTCGTACTCCGGAGTCTGGAGCAAAGCAGGGATCACGCCGTCCGCCTGGCGGATCTTGATCGCCTGCGACTCGCATCTGAAGGCCCGCTGAATCAGTTTCGCCTCAGGGGCATCATCGAGGTCATCCCGCAGCCTGAAGATGACCCCGCGGGCCCCGAGGGCGTCGTCAATGCGACGGGCGGTGTCACGGTCGGGGACGTTGGCACCGTGCTCGTACTTGGAGACGGTCGAGTAGGTCATCGCGATGGCCTTGGCGAGTTCCGGCTGAGTCCAGCCTTTGCGCTCTCGGTACTCACGGACGACAGCCCCGAGCTCGGCCACACGCGTTTGATGCGGATCAAGTGGCTTCGGGGCAGGCATGGTTGTATCCCCCATGTGACGGTTCACATCGTCAAGTCCTGGACGTGGTTGAGCATAGGGGCCTGCCCAGATACTGGTCATCGGAACCGGACGCCCAGCTCCGGATGCCTGACGCTGTGTTCGATTCCTGCTGTCGTGATGCCCGCCGTATGGCGCTCCACACGTCGGGCAGCAGGAGGGTTCAGGCCATCTCGGGCGCTTGGTGGTTCTGGCCGGCACGTCGCTACCGCCCGGTGCTGCCGCATTGAGCCCCGCCCCCCACGCTGCGCGCCGCGCGGCCCCTAAGGAGACCACTTCGTCATGCCTGTCTGGCCTGGTACAGCTATGACCAATGGAGGACACCGCGCCCCTCTGCCGAACTCTCGTCGCCGGTCGGAGGAGGGTCTCGAGGCTGTCATCGACCTGATTCTTGACGCCCCCATGTCGCCGCCGGCCAGCGTCGTGGAGTCGGCGACGCTGAAGCTCCGCCGGTACATCGACAACTGGGCCGGGAAGGTCAAGGGCACCGCCCAGGAGCTGCTGCCGAAAGACCACCGGGATCGCGTCGCCGCTGAGGACAGCGCTGATGAGGCCACATACCGGGCGCAATACGGGTGCCCGGGTGACGGGCTGGAAAGCGCGTACCGGTACTGCCGGAGTCTGGCCGAGGTCGTCGGGGAGCTGCGCGGTCACTGGCAGAGCCTGGAGCGGGTCGCCGCCGCACAGGCAGAAGATCGTGGTAGCGGTGAGGAGCGGTCGAGTGCGTCCCCGTAGCCCCCTCCGGTTGGTGGGGACGGAGCCACCTCCCCGTCTGGAGGCAGTCGGCCGGATCCGATGCCGTTCGAGTCGGTTGATCACACGGAAGAGGACGTGAGCACCCACCCGCAATCCAGTCCCCGTCCCTACGGGCGTGCTGCCCTGTTCCCTCGGGTCAGCCCGTTGTCGGAGTCGCTCGGCTGGCCGGTGGACCTGCTGCCGCTGGTCCAGGGCCGCCGTCGTGCCGTCGCTGAGATCGCTCGTGCCGCCGCCCTGCCGGATCGGTGCCGCCGCCCGGCTCCCCCGCCGACCTCAGATACGGCCGGCCCATCCCGCTGACGCGGCGGCCTGACGATGTCCGTTCCGGGGCGCTGGACGAACCTGCCCGGCCCTCCGGGCCCCGGCGCCGGCCCCGGGGAAGCGGTCGGCGCCGGGGGCGTACGGGGCGGGGTCAGAAACGGGGGTGGAGGTAGAAGCTCTCGTTGATGGCCGGGGTGCCGTCGGAGTTCCGCTGGTACGGCCACTGGATCAGCCAGGTCCCGTCACCCGTGCGGTTGTGGTCGACGTTGACGACCCGGCCGGTGCCGTTGTCGCGCAGCACGGTGAGGTTGGGGAAGCGCCAGTCGGGGTGCTCCAGGGTGAAGTCCTGGGTGTCGCGCTGGTAGCCGCCCGGGTCGGGCTCGCCGTTGGGGCCGTGGCAGTCCCAGATGTTCATGTAGTCGCCGTTGTTGCTCTTCTGACCCCGGTCGACGTCCAGGCACTTGCCGCTGCTGACGCTCTGGATGCGGTACAGCGGCTGCCCGGATTCGCCGGGGCGACCCACGGGCAGCAGGCGCCAGCGCTGGTTGCCGGCGCCGTTGGCGTGGTAGATGATCACATGGCTGCCGTTGCCGGTCCGGCCGTTGTAGACGTCCAGGAGCCGGTCACTGTTGTCCGCGTGGATGGTCAGGTCCCGGGGGCTCCCGGAGGCGCGCAGGGTGGAGAAGCCGACGGGCCAGTGGTCGCTGCCGTAGTTGGGGTTCACGGCTGCGTGCCAGTTCTGCGTGTTGATGTTGGAGGCCGCGTAGTCCAGCTCGTTGCCGCTCTGCTGGGTGGCCTGCCCGCTGTTGTAGATCCGGGTGTTCTGCGGCACGCCGTCGTTGGCGACGTCCTGCGGGGAACGGTTGAAGTCGCCGAGCACGACCCAGTTCGCGAGGGCGTTGTTGGTCGCGTACCCGGCGACCCGGCGGATGAGGGCGGCCGCGTCGTTGCGCCGCCCGCCGTTGGACGCCGCGTGTACGGAGGCGTAGACGGTCCGGTCCTCGCGGCGCACCGCCGCGAGTGCCGAGCGGTAGCCGCCGGTCAGCTCGTGGACGGAGTCCGGGAAGAACGACGTGACGATGCCGAGGTTGCGGGAGCGCTGGTTGAGGATGTGCAGGTAGCGGAACTGTCCGCTGCCGATGTCCCACAGGTACGAGCGGATGTTGCCGTTCTGGCCGAGCAGATGCGAGCCGCCGGGCGCGGCTCCGGGCACCTCCTGGAGGGCCACGACGTCGAAGGTGCGCGACAGTGTCCGCACGCCCGCCCAACGGGTGGAACCGACCTGCATGTTCCAGGTGGCCAGGCGGTGGGTGTCGGGGTCGGCGGCGGCCGCGGGCCCGCCGCCGACCAGAAGCATCGCGCAGGCGAGCACCCCGGCCAGCACCAGGGCGCCGAGCCGGCGTACAGGCGTGACCGGGGTTTTGTCGAAGGATGTCAAGGACATGCCGTGATTCTTGACTTCAGGCATTGTCCCACGGAAGGGGGAAACGGGCCGGAGATCACGAGGGGAACCAGCTTGGAGGCCACCCCATATGGACGCCTCCGGAAGACACGCCCTTCGTGCCCCGGCGATCCTGTCGGCGACAGTGCCCTCTTCACCGCCGGATTCTGGAGCCCCCATGTCCCTGGTTTCACCTCGCCGTCGACCACGGCGGGTGGGCCTCGCCATCGGAGCGGCTCTCCTCGGCCTATTGGCGTCAGCGGGCTGCAGCGGGCCGGAGACGTCCGATGCGGGCGGGACGAAGGTGCCGCTGCACTATCTTCCGGCAGGCAGCGCCAACGGAAAGCTCGCCGAACCCCGTCTGCAGGCCACCGTCCGCGTGGGGGCCCGGGATCTGAACGTCCTGGTGGACACCGGTTCCACCGGGTTGAAGGTGCTCGCCTCGGCGGTCGGAGACGCCAACGCCACTCCCACCGGCATCACCGGCAGCAGCAGTTACCTCAGCGGCCTGAAGATCAGTGGACGGGAGGCCCGGGCCACCGTCCGCCTCGGCGACGTCACCGCCGACAACCAGACCATCCTGCTCGTCGACTCCCTCGGCTGCATCGACCAGGTCCCCGACTGCGAGGCCGGCCACGGCGGGCAGCCCGAGGAGTTCGGCGGGGTCTTCGACGGCATCCTCGGCATCGGCATGGCCGAACGCGATCAGGGCGTCCGCGGCTGCTGCGCCAACCCCATGGCCGGGCTCACCCGCAACGGCACGTTCATCGTCCACTTCGACGAACGCCGCCCCGAGCTGATCCTCAACGCGAACCGGAGGACCCTGGACCGGTTCAAGACCGTCAGCCTGAAGCAGTCCGCCACCGTCGTGCCCCGGCCCGGCGCCGCTCCGACCACGCTCACCTTCTGGGACCCCGCCCCCATGCAGGCATGCCTGGCGGTGACCGGCGTCCTGAGGAACGAGTGCGCCCCCGTGGTCTTCGACACCGGCACCCCCACTCTCGACCTGGAGGCACCCCGACCGGCCGGCCCGGCTCCTGACGCGCTGCTGCCGGGCGGCGTCGTGAACACCTTCGGCCAGCTGGTCACCCTCACCGTCACGTCGGCCGACTGGACCTGGACGTACCAGATGCCTGCCCAGGACGCCCTCGCGAAACAGCCGATGAACGCACTGAGCACCCCGTTGCTCAGCTACGGCAGGCAGCCGCAGCCCGTGATCCTCGCCGGTCTTCCCGCCTTCACCAAGGTCGACGTCCTGTACGACCTGCACGGCGGCCGGACGGGCCTGGCGCCGCGATGAAAGGCCGGCGGGAGACCAGTGCGGTTCCCGTCATGGTCTGAACAGCATCTCGCCCGCCCCCGAGGTGTGGGGCAGCCCTCCCGGTGTCAGGCACTCCGTGGGCAGCCTGTCCGCCAGGAGCGGGATGGTCTTGACCACGGTGCCGCCCTTGCCTCTTCCCTCGACGACCTTGCCGGTGAGGACGTCGACCACCGCGGACCCCGCTCTGACCGACAGCTCACGCTCGTAGACGATGACCGTGGAGCCGCCGTCCGCATAGTGCAGCACTTCCTTGCCGTGAAACCTGCCCAAGGCCAGACAGCTCAGCTCGGCCGTGGCGATGATGCGGCCGCTCGCTGCAAAGGTCCGGCCGGACGGGCCGAGGCACGTGCACCGATCCCTGCCCCGGCGCGCACGCCCCGGCGCCCGACGCCGATGCCGTACAGGTCGTGCCGTGCGGTGGCTCCGCGTCCTGCCCGGTCGGAGCAACATCAGCGGCGCTGATCCTCGGCGAGTGGTACGACTGAAATGCCGGTGGCCCTGGGAGAAGAACGGACGGGCCCGCGGATGCAGGTCGCGGTCCGCCGTCCGACCCTGCTCCGGCCGGTCGTCGCCGGCCCCGCTCCCCGAAGGAACCCCGCATGTCCTCCGAGACCCTCTTCCGCCGCATCACCGACTACGCCAACCGCGCCGACCCGTACCCCCTCTACGCCGAACTCCGCGAGCACGGCGTCGCCCGGCAGGAGGACGGAAAATTCCTGGTGGGGACGTACCACGAGATCGCCGCACTGCTCCACGACCCGCGCGTCAGCTCCGACGTGCGCAACCGGGCCGAGCCCGACCCCGACCTCCAGCCCGCGGAGGGGCTGCCGCCCGCCTTCATCGGGCGCGACGACCCCGAGCACGACCGGCTCCGGCGCCTGGCCATGCGGCCCTTCGGACCGCCCCACTCCCCCGGTCGCGTCGATGCGCTGCGCGGCGACATCACCCGCATCGCCGGAGAGCTGGCGGACGGGCTCCGGGACAAGGAACGCTTCGACCTCGTCGAGGACTTCGCCTTCCCGCTGCCCGTCACCGTCATCTGCGACCTGCTCGGCGTGCCGTCCGAGGACATCCCCCAGGTCCACGCCTGGGCCGACACGGTCGTCACCGGACTCGACTTCACTCCCGGAGAGGACCCGGGACCGCGTCGGCGCGCCGCCCAGGAGGCCCGGATGACAATGGGCCTGTACCTCGGCGAACTCGCCGAGAAGCGGCGCAGTCGTCCCACCGACGACATGCTCTCCGCCCTCGCCAACGAGGACAGCCCGGAGGGCAGGCTCACACAGCAGGAACTGATGGTCACCACCGTCCTGCTGCTGATCGCCGGGCACGAGACCACCGTCAACCTCATCACCAACGGCATGCTCACCCTGCTCCGCAACCCCGAAGCTCTCAAACGGCTCCGCGCCGAGCCCGAGTTGATGCCCCGCGCCGTGGAGGAACTGCTCCGTTTCGAACCGCCCGTTCAGTTCCTGCCCCAGCGCACCCCGCTGGCTGACATCGAGGTCGCCGGAGTCACCATTCCCAAGGGCATGCCCCTGATCCTCGTCCTCGCCTCCGGCAATCGCGACCCCCTGCGCTTCCCCGGCCCCGACCGCTTCGACCTCACGCGGCAGGACAACCAGCACTTCGGCTTCGGCAGCGGCGTCCACAGCTGCTTCGGTGCGCCCCTGGCCCGTCTGGAAACTCAGATCGCTCTCGCCGCGCTCATCGACCGCCTCGACAGCCTGTGCCTGGTCGAGGATCCGCCCGAGTACCGGAGCAGCCCCGTCCTGCGCGGCCCCCGTCACCTGCTCATCGCGCAGGCTGCCGGAGCCTGAGGCGCGTCGGCAGCCGCATAGCCGCTACTCCGCCTCCCCGGGCCGGCTCAGCAACACGAACTTCGCGCCCTCCGGGTCCCGGCACGACGTCACCCTCCCGTAGGGCGTGTCGTCCGGGCCGTGCAGGACCATGCCGCCGTGCTCCTTCAGCGTCTCCACTGCGGCGTCGGTGTCGCGGACCGCGAAGTACACGTTCCAGTGCGAGGGCACCTCGGCGGGCACGCCGGGGCTCAGGGGCAGGGAGCCGCCTGCGTCCGTGTCGCCGGAGCGGAAGACGCGGTAGTCGAAGTCGGGGGACATCGGCTCGCCGAACTCCACGCCGAACACCGCCGAGTAGAACGGCCGGGCGGCGGCCACATCGCGGCTCGCCAGTTCGTGCCACACCATGGCGCCGGGCGCATCGACGAGTTCCGCGCCGTGGTGGCGGCCCGCTTCCCAGGCGCCGAAGACCGCGCCCGCAGGGTCGGACGCGACCCACATGCGGCCCTCGCCCAGCACGTCCATGACTCCCAGCAGCAGCCGACCGCCGTTGGCGAGGACGGCGTCGGCGGTGGCGTCCGCGTCGTCGACGGCCAGGTAGGGGGTCCAGGCGACCGGGACGTCGCCGTGTTCGGCGCCCGGCCGGAACAGGCCGGCGACCTTCTTGCCGTCGACGATCGCCATGGTGTAGCCGTGGGTCTCGGGCGGGCCCTCGATGAAGTCCCATCCCAGGAGCGGGCCGTAGAACGCCCGCGCGGTGGCCATGTCCCTCGTCGACAGCTCCACCCAGCAGGGCGTTCCCTGCGCGTACGACGTCACTTCTCCCATGGCAGCGGGCACCTCCGCGTAGTCCCGTCCGAGCGGCTCGGTCCGTCGCAGTCACGGTAGGAGGCCCGCGGTGCATTCCCGGGGAGGCGGGGCTGCCGCGAGCGGCACCTTGATCCATTGTGCTCAGCGACACCGTTCCGGGCGCAGTGCCGACGAGTACGATCACAGCCACCGGACGGGGAGGGGACGATGGCCGAGATCGTTGTCGTGCACGGCATTGGAAAGCAGTACTCGGGGGCGAACTCGCTGCATACCTCGGTATCCGCCGCGCTCCTGGACGGGCTGAGCCTCGCCGGTGTGCCCGACGTGAAGGCCGACAGCATCCGTGTCGCCTTCTACGGGCACCTGTTCCGTCCGCCGGGTACGGGTCCCGCCAAGGGCGAGCCCGCGTACACCCACCGGGATGTGACGGACCCGTTCGAGGTCGAACTGCTCCTCGCCTGGTGGGCGGAGGCCCATCGCATCGAGCCGGATCGGGTGCCGCCGCCCACGGCGAGCGGGAGCAGCAAGGCGGCCACGCCGCAGAGTGTGCAGCGGGCTCTGCACGCCCTCAGCCGCTCCCGCTGCTTCGCGCGCACGGCCGACCGGCTCCTCATCGGAGTGCTGAAGCAGGTCCGCGCCTACCTGACCTCGTCCGGGGTCCGTGAACGCGTCCAGGCGGAGATCGCCGCCGCGGTCACTGCGGACACGCGCGTCGTCGTCGGCCACTCCCTTGGATCGGTCGTCGCCTATGAGGCGTTGTGCGCTCACCCCGAGTGGCCGGTCCGTGCCTTGGTCACCCTCGGCTCACCGCTGGGGATACCGAATCTGGTCTTCGATCGCCTGCTGCCCGTACCGCGCTCGGGCAGGGGAAGCTGGCCGGGCGGTGTACGGGCCTGGACCAACCTCTGCGATCGGCACGACGTCGTCGCCCTCGCCAAGCGCTTGGCTCCGCTCTTCGGGGACGAGGAGCATGCGGTGACAGACCTGCTCGTCGACAACGGCCGGCAGACGCACGCCATCGAGCCCCACCTCACCGCCGTGGAAACCGGAGCAGCGATCGCCCAGGGCCTGCAGGCAGCATCCTCATGACCCGGACGGCACCGGATCCGGTACGCCGCACGCTCGTGGTGAGTGGCACGGCGCGTTACGACCACCACGCGCAGCTGCCAGGGGTGCGCGCGGACATCGACATCATCAGCGACGTCTTCGGAAGACTCGGCTATACGACCGGGCGTCGGCTCCTGGACGAGACATGTGCGAACTTCCGTTCCGGGCTGTCCGACTGGACCGCTGCCGAGGACCGCGCGGACGACGCTCTTGTCCTTTACTACAGCGGGCACGGAGACCGTGATCACGAACGCCACTACCTCATGTGCCGGGACAGCCGCAGTGACCGGCTCGCCGGTACCGCCCTGGCCACCGAGGACATCGTCCGGATCGTCACCGAGAGCGGCATCCAGCGACTCCTGCTGATCGTCGACACCTGTTATGCAGGGCAGGGAGGAGTCGACGCCGCACGCACTCTGGCCAGGGACCTCGGCACCCGGCTCAGCACCACCCGCGGTGCCGACGAACACCAACTCATTGCTTTCTCGGTGATCGCAGCTGCCAGATCGCATGAACTGGCGGAGGACGGGGCCTTCACCCACGCCCTCCGCACGGTGCTCGACGACCTGTCGCTGGGCGGGCACAACCAGCCCAAGTTCTACTTGGAGCAGGTCGTGGAGCGGGTCAACGACGTCCTCGCCGTGCACAGCCCGTACCAGCACGTCACCTGGGGCCAGCTGCCGAGCGGCGAGGGCTTCTCGTTCATTCCCAACCCCCGCTACACCCCGGACATGCCCGACGAGGTCATGGATCTCGACGAGCGGCGGACCTGGGTCAGCGCGGAGGGGCGTCGGCGCCGTGAGGAGCTGCTCACCCACTTCGGGCCGCGCGGCCGCGGCACCGACGCCCACACGGGAGCCACGGACTCCTACTTCACCGGACGCACGGCAGCCCTGGCCGAGCTGACCGACTGGCTGGACGGCCGGTCGCAGCTGCTCGGGCGCTGCGCGATCGTGACGGGGCACGGCGGAGTCGGCAAGTCCTCGCTCCTCGGCAGGCTCGTGCTGCTCGCCGACCCGGCGCTGCGAGCGACGCTGCCGGACGTCGCCCCGGACGCGCGCCTGCCTCGGCAGCGCGTACACGCCGCCGTGCACGCGCGGCACAAGCTGCTGGACGAGGTGACCGCAGGCATCGCCGACGCGGTGGGCCTGACCGAGACCGACCCCGCGCGGCTCGTGGCCGCCCTCGCGGACCGTGCCGAACCCCTGATCCTGGTCATCGACGCCCTCGACGAAGCGGGTACTGCGGGCGGCGACAGTGAGCCTGATCGCATTGCCGCAGATCTGCTCGCTCCCCTCGCGCAGCTTCCCTGTGTGCGGCTGCTGGTCGGAACCCGCCCGCACGTACGCGATTCGCTGGGTGGGCGGTTCGCCTGCCTCGACCTCGACGAGCCGCGCTGGACCGGTGAGCGGGACATCGCCGATTACGCGGGTCGGCTGCTGGTGGTCCCCGACGGACCGGGCAGTGCCGGTGTCTATACCGAAGCCGGGGCGGAGCCGGTTGCCCGGGCCATCTCGGCACGCGCCGACGGCAACTACCTCGTCGCCCGCCTTGTCTCGCGGTCGCTCGCGCACCGACGACTGCCGATCGATACGACCGTGCCGGGCTGGGAGAAGGATCTCCCCGAGCTGAGTACGATCTCCAGGCGATCGGCTGGCCCAGCCTTCCGCTGGGCCCTGAACGAGCAGTTGAGTGACCGCGAGTCCCGTGGCCGGGCTCTGCTCACGGCACTGGCCCACGCCGAAGGAACCGGTCTCCCGACCGGCAGGGTGTGGCGCGCGATCGCCACTGCGTTCACCGGCGACGAAGTGACCAACGAGGACATCCGCTGGATTCTCGAATCGGCGGGTGCGCACATCATCGAGGACCGGGACACGGGCCCTGACGGCGAGCCCCGCTCCGTCTATCGCCTTTACCACGAGTCGTACGCAGACGAACTGCGGTCCACCGCAGGGCCGGACACGGCCGGTCGCATTGCTGCGGCGCTGCTGGCGGTGGTGCCGGTCGGTCCCGTGAGCGGCACCTATGCGTGGCAGGACGCGGACCCGTACATCCGGGCACATCTCGCCAGCCACGCCGCGGGCACCGCGCTCTTCGACGAGCTTGCCCTTGATCCGTCCTACCTACTGGCGGCCGAGCCTTCGGCGCTCCATCGGGCATTGGCGCGTGTCCGGACCTCTGATGCGGAAGCGGCCCGTGCGGCGTACGAGCAGTGTGCACCCGTGCTACAGGAAGAACACGATCCCGCGGCACGGGCGGCTCAACTGCGGCTCTCTGCTATGCAGTCCGGTGCACATGTGCTCGCCGAAGCAGTAAGGCGGCAGTTCTCCGAGCTTCCGTGGGACACGCTGTGGGCCGATGTGCCCAAGAAGCCCTATCCGTTTCGGGCCATTGGCGCCTTCTCGGCTTCGCTGAGAGGGGCCGAACTTCTGGACGTTGCCGGCGCGAGCGTAGTGGCCACCGCCGAATTCACCGGTCGGCTCGAGCTGTGGGACTTCGACACGGGAAGTCATCGTGGGCAACTGTCCGCCCCGGCCTCGGCCCATGTCCTTGCGCTCGCCTCCTGCGACGAGACGCCCGCCCCCTGGCTACTCGTCCACTCCGGTCACGCTGACGGCTGGGACAGCACCATCGAGGTCATCGACGCCCGGACGCAGCGTCGGCTGGGAATGCCTGTGGCGACAAGAGCAGCACACTGCGCGCTCGCCGAGATCGACGACACCTGTGTGATCGGGCTCCTGGGAACCGACGGGGCAGTCCAATTGGTCGACGCACGCACCGGTTCCGTCCTGTCCCTGTTGACATCCCGGGTGCGTACCTCCGAGACGGAACAGTGGGGCAGGGGTTCTGATGAAGTTCTGTGGCGTGGCCTGCGGCATCCGCAACAGCTGGCCATGGGGGTGGACAAAGGCCGTCTGATTGTGGCCGCGGCCGTGGGGGTGCACCAGAGTCACAGGTTCTCGGATGTCGCCGAACTCGCAACATGGTGCGTGGACCCGGGGCAAGGCTGGCAGGTCTGTCGTGAGACGCAGTACCGGCTGACGGGCAATAAGGTAACGGCGCTGGCCGTACGCCGAGGCCGGATCCTCGTGTCCTCGGCGACCCTCCCCCGGGTCACCGGCCGGGGGCGAGTGGTCGTCCGGCGGGGAGAGGTGACGGAGTGGTGCCATCGCCGGGGCCTCGGGGCCACCACACTGACGATGACGGATCGCGGAGCCTATTGTGTGCGTTCTTTGGGCTCGCGAGTGGAAGTGGTGGACGCCGCAGGCCGTACGACCAATGTGGTCGGGGCCGGTGTGCGGGCGTCGGCCCTCACTGTGGTCTCCACCGATACAGCCCAGCACGCCCTCCTGAGCTGGCAGGCGAATGGGCGGTCCGTCCAAGTACGGGACCTTCCCTTGGAGGGGGAGAATGACGCCGGAGAGGAAAGGTCCGACAGCGCCGACAATGCAACGGCCGACCTGGTCGTCGGAAGTGTTGCCGGTAGATCCGTCTTGGCGCTGTGCGACTACCTCGATCCGATCCGGCTGCTCGACCCGGCCTCGGGACACGTGGAGTCCGTCGTCGGTCGCAGAGACCCGCTGGGGGACAAGCAGTACTGCGGGGCTCCGGGAGTGCCGATCGTCGCGTATCGCTGTCTACGGCGACGGCGCAATCTGCACTGGGTGTGGGTGTACGACGGCCCTATGCCTCGCCGCGTCCGTCTGAGAGGCGGACTTCTCAGACCCGTTCTCACCATGCAAGTGACCTCGGTGGACGGACGACCGCTGGTCATCGGCGGCTCGGCCCGGGACCTCTCGGCTTGGAATCTCGACGGCATCCTTGAAGGACGTCTGCGCGACGTCTTCTACTCGGGCCCCCGAACGCTGGCCATGGGACAGCGGGCACTGCTCTCCGCGGTGGACCACCGAGAGCAGGCCATCAAGGTGTTCGAGCTGCCGGACTTCGATCCGCTCGGGAGCATCCATGTCGGTGCCGGCATGGACGCGTCCCTCAATGTCGGCGGGGTCCCCTTCATCTCCTATGCACACGACTTGGCAGCGTGGAACGGGACACCCGTCGTGGGTTACGCGGACCGGATGGGCCGAGTCAATGTCCATTCCGTGCTGGACGCTTCGGTCAAGTGGCATTGGCAGCCATCGCAGCCTCAGCACATCACGCACCTCGCGCTCACCACGGTCTCAGGGCGCGGTGCCGCGCTCGTGTGCACGAGTGCCGGGAGTCTTCTCCTCGTGGAGGCCGGATCCGGCCGGCTGCTGTCCCAAGCCCATATCGGTGCGACTGTCAGGTCTCTCACCATCATCGATGAGGAGACTGTCGGACTGGTGACCGAGCGCGGCATTTTCTGCCTCCGTCTTGCTCCCGCACCGCCGCCCTTGTGAGCTAGCCCTACACGTCCCCAGCCGTACGGCCACCGCGACCGTACACAGCCCAAGTAAGGACAGCGCAGACCATATAGAAGACCAGGAAGGCCACGTACGCCCAGTCACCGTTGCCGGTCGCGAGGAAGGACTGGCGGAAGGCGATGTTGACCAGGAGGCCGCCCAAGGCGCCGATCGCGCCGGCGAGGCCGATGAGGATGTTGCTGCGGCGCTGCGCGGTGGCTTCGGCCTCCGCCGGGTCGGTGCCGTTGAGGACGGCGGCGCGGGCCTGGCGGCCGTGGACGGCCGGGATCATGCGGTAGGTCGAGCCGTTGCCGATGCCGCTGAGCACGAACAGGGCGACGAACCCGGCGAAGAAGCCGGCGACGAGGTCCTGCCGGGCCGCGACGAGGATGAGTGCCGCGCACGCGGCCATGGCCGCGAAGACGGCGAAGGTCACGCGGGCGCCGCCGTGGCGGTCGGCCCACACTCCGCCGAGGGGCCGGGACAGCGAGCCCAGCAGCGGACCGAGGAAGGTCAGGCCCGCGGCCTTGACCGGGGTGTCGAACTGGTCGTGGAACTGCACCTGGAGCACCTGCCCGAAGGCGAAGCCGAAGCCGATGAACGAGCCGAACGTGCCGATGTACAGCAGGGAAATCGTCCAGGTGTGGCCGTCGGCGGCGATCTCGCGCACGCTCGGTTGTTCGGCCGTCTTGGGCAGGTTGTCCATGCGTGCGGCCGCTGCAAGGGCCGTGAGCACGATCAGGGGGGCGTACAGCAGCGGGAGCAGGCGGGGGTGGCTCGCGCCCGCGGTGGCCAGGACGAGCAGGCCGACGAGCTGCACGGCCGGTACGCCCAGGTTTCCGGCTCCGGCATTGATGCCCAGGGCCTTGCCCTTGAGGCGCTGGGGGTAGAAGGCGTTGATGTTGGCCATGGAAGAGGCGAAGTTACCGCCCCCGACGCCCGCCACGGCGGCGGTGGCCAGCAGCGTGGTGTAGGAGACCCCGGGCCGCAGGACGACGGCCATGAGCAGAGTGGGCAGGAGGAGCAGGAGTCCGCTGAAGACGGTCCAGTTCCGGCCGCCGAAGCGGGCGACCGCGTAGGTGTAGGGCAGGCGCAGGGCGGCGCCGAGGGCGGTGGGTACGGCGGTGAGGGTGAATTTCCCTGCGGGGTCGATGCCGTACTCGGGGCCGAGGAAGAGGACGAGCACCGACCACATGCTCCAGATGGAGAAGCCGATGTGCTCGGTGAGCACGGACAGCACGAGGTTGCGGCGGGCGGTGCGGGCGCCGGTGTGCTCCCAGAAGTCGGGGTCCTCCGGCCGCCATTCGGGCAGGGTCCGGGCCCGGCCGCGCGGTGGGGGCGGCTCCGGGGCGGGTCCGATGGTGCGGACCGTCCAGGTGCGGAGGGCGGCGGGGTGGCCGTCGGGGGTGGTGTCCTCGTCGAGGCAGATGCCGGTGCGCAGGTCGTAGGTCTGCTTGTACATGGGGGAGGTCACCACGGGGGTGCCTGCGCGGCTGCCGGTGATGCCGCGGGAGATGACGTGTGCGCCGCTGAAGGGGTCCTCGTTGGCCAGGGCGTAGAGGGCGCCGTCGGTGTCGCGGAAGAGAGCGACCTGTTCTCCGGCGACGAGGGCGGTGACGCCGCGGCCGGGGATGAGGTCGCTGTAGCGGCAGACGGTGGTCCAGGTGCTGCCGTCGCCGATCTCGACGAGGGCGTCCGGGTGCGGCTGCACGCCGCCCATCGGGACCAGTGCGCTGGGGGTGTTGTTGTTCATCAGGCCGGAACCTTCGGGGTCGGGAGCGGGTGTCCGGCCTCGTCGAGCCGGGCGGGGCGGATCTGCCGGCGTTCGGGGACGAAGCGCACGGTGGGGTCGGGGGTGCCGGGGGCGTTGACGAAGGAGACGAAGCGGCGGAGGCGGTCGGGGTCGGCGAGGGTGGCCGCCCATTCGTCCTGGTAGCCCGCGATGTGCCGGGCCATCCGGTCGTCCAGGTCGGCGCCGATGCCGAGGGAGTCGTCGACGATGACGGCGCGCAGGTGGTCGAGGCCGCCTTCGAGGCGTTCGAGCCAGGGCGCGGTGCGTTCCAGGCGGTCGGCGGTGCGGATGTAGAACATCAGGAAGCGGTCGACGGTCCGGATGAGGGTGGTGCGGTCGACGTCCTCGATGAGCAGGTCGGCGTGGCGCGGGGAGGCGCCGCCGTTGCCGCCGACGTAGAGGTTCCATCCCGCGGCGGTGGCGATGACGCCGAAGTCCTTGCCGCGGGCCTCGGCGCATTCGCGGGCGCAGCCGGAGACGGCTGCCTTGATCTTGTGGGGGGCGCGCAGGCCGCGGTAGCGCAGTTCGAGTTCGACGGCCAGGGCGACGGAGTCCTGGACGCCGTAGCGGCACCAGGTCTGTCCGACGCAGGACTTCACGGTGCGCAGGGCCTTGCCGTAGGCGTGTCCGGATTCGAAGCCGGCGTCGACGAGGCGGCGCCAGATGGCGGGCAGCTGGTCGACGGAGGCGCCGAACATGTCGATGCGCTGCCCGCCGGTGATCTTGGTGTAGAGCCCGTAGTCGCGGGCGATGGCGCCGATGGTGATCAGGCCCTCGGGGGTGATCTCGCCGCCGGGGATGCGGGGCACGACGGAGTAGGAGCCGTTGCGCTGGAGGTTGGCGAGGAAGTGGTCGTTGGTGTCCTGGAGGGCGGCCTGTTCGCCGTCGAGGATGTAGGGGGTGTCGCCGAGGCCGGCCAGGATGGAGGCGACGGCCGGTTTGCAAACCGCGCAGCCCTGGCCGCTGCCGTGCTCGGCGAGGAGTCGGGTGAAGGTGGTGATGCCCTTGACCCGGATGATTTCGTAGAGTTCGGAGCGGGTGTGGGCGAAGTGCTCGCACATGCCGCGGGCGGTGGCGACGCCGGTTGCGGCCAGTTCGTCGTTGACGATCGTGGTCAGGAGCTTTTCGCAGCTTCCGCAGCCGGTGCCGGCCTTGGTGCACTTCTTGACGGCGGGCACGGAGGTGCAGTTGTGCTCGCCGACCGCGGCGCGGATGGTGCCCTTGCTGACGTTGTGGCAGGAGCAGACGACGGCGTCGTCGGGCAGTGCTGCCGCACCGGCCGCTCCGCCTGCCGCTGTGCCGCCCCCGCCGGGCAGGAGCAGTTGTTCCGCCGGGGCGGGCAGTGGTTTGCCGCTGCCGGCGAGTGGGCGCAGGGTGGCGTAGGAGTCGGTGTCGCCGACGAGGACGCCGCCGAGGAGCACACCGTCGGGGCCGACGACCAGTTTCTTGTAGACGCCTGCGCGGCTGTCGGTGTAGGTGATGTCCAGTGCGCCTTCGGTGGTGCCGTGTGCGTCGCCGAAGCTGGCCACGTCGACACCCAGGAGCTTGAGTTTGGTGGAGGTGTCACCTCCGGTGAACTCGCCGTGTGCGCCGGACAGTTCGCTGGCGGCGGTCTCGGCCATGGCGTAGCCGGGGGCGACTAGCCCGTAGACGCGGCCGTCGGCTGAGCGGGCGCATTCGCCGATGGCCATGATGCGGGGGTCGGCGGTGCGGCAGTGGGCGTCGACGACGATGCCGCCGCGGTCGCCGACGGGCAGGCCGCAGTCCCGGGCCAGCCGGTCCTCGGGGCGTACGCCTGCGGCGAAGACGACGAGGTCGGCGTCGAGGGCGGTGCCGTCCGAGAGCTTCAGGGCGCGTACCCGGCCGTCGGGGTCGGTCTCGATCGACTCGGCGCCGACGCCCGTGTGCACGGTGACGCCCAGTTCCTCGATCTTGCGGCGCAGCAGTGCGCCGCCGGCGTCGTCGATCTGGAGGGCCATCAGGCGGGGGGCGAATTCGATGACGTGGGTGTCCAGGCCCATGGCCTGGAGGGCCCCGGCGGCTTCCAGGCCGAGGAGTCCGCCGCCGATGACGGCACCGGTCTTGGCCTCGGCCGCGCCGGTGCGGATGGCGTCGACGTCCTCGAGGGTGCGGTAGACGTGGCAGCCGTCGGCGTCGTGGCCGGGGACGGGCGGGACGAAGGGGTAGGAGCCGGTGGCCAGGATCAGGGTGTCGTAGGGAACTTGGCTGCCGGAGGCGGTGGTGACGGTGCGGGTGTGGCGGTCGACGGCGACGGCCGGGTCGCCCAGGCGCAGGTCTATGCCGTGTGCGGTCAGGAAGTCCGGCGGGCACATCGCCAGTTCGTCGGCGGTGGTGCCGGTGAAGGCCGAGGTGAGGCGGACGCGGTCGTAGGCGGGGCGGGGTTCGGCCGCGAGGACGGTCACCTGCCGGGACCCGGGTGCGTCCTGTTCGTGGAGGGCTTCGAGGAAGCGCTGGCCGACCATGCCGTGGCCGACGAGGACCAGCCGGGCCCGCTCGGTGGTGGGGGCGGTGGGTGTCACGGGCGGGCTCCTTCGGGGACGATCAGGTGTGAGGGGTCTGCGGGCAGCGGCTCGTCCCGCTGCCAGGCGCGGCCGAGGTCGCCGACGGCGGTGAGGTCGCCCAGGAGGACGGCGCCCACGAGCCGGTCGCCGCGCAGGACGAGGGTGGTGGAGGTGCCGCGGGTGGCGTCGGCGTAGCGCAGGACGTCGTGGGCTCCGGCGTGTTCGGCGGTGGGGTCGCCGAAGGCGGCGAGCTGGAGGCTGCCTGCGGTGAGGCGGATCACGGGGCGGGTTCCGGTGCAGCGGGCGCCGGGGTCGGCGCCGGAGAGCCGGGCGGCGAGCGCGTCGGCCTGTTCCCAGGCGGGTGCGGCGGTGCCGTGGACGGTGCCGCGGTGCTCGGTGCAGTCGCCGATGGCGTGGATGCGGGGGGCGGAGGTGACCAGGCGGTCGTCGGTGACGATGCCGCGCTGCACGCGCAGTCCGGCCGCCTCGGCGAGTTCGGTGCGGGGGCGTACGCCACAGGTGAGGACCACGAGGTCGGTCTCCAGGCGGTGGCCGTCGGCGAGTTCCACGGCGGTGACGCGACCCGTGCCGTGCAGGGCGACGGGGCGGGCACCCAGGTGGGTGGTGACGCCGAGGGCGGTGAGGTGGTGGTGCAGCAGGCGGGCGGACGCGGCGTCGAGGTGACGCTCCATCAGCCAGGGTGCGCGGTGGACGATCTCGGTGGGCAGGCCCGGGCCGGCCAGGGCCCGGGCGGCGCCGACGCCCAGCACTCCCCCGCCGATCACCACGGCGCGCCCGGCCCGGCGGGCGGCCCGGGCGAGGGCCCGGCAGTCGTCGAGGGTGCGCAGGACGTGGACGCCGTCGAGGAGTCGGCCGCCGGGGCGGTGCAGGCCCCGCAGGGGCGGCAGCACGGGGGCGGCGCCGGTGGCGAGGACGAGGTCGTCGTAGCGGTCGGTCGTGCCGTCGGCCAGGGTGAGGGTGTGCGCGGCCGGGTCGAGGGCCGTGACCTCGGTGCCGGTGCGGACGACGGTGGCGTCGCCGCAGGGCAGGCCGATGGCGGCGGGGTCGTAGCGGCCGGTGAGGACGTCGGTGAGGAGTGTGCGGTTGTAGGGGGTGTGCGGCTCGGCCCCGTACAGCGTCACTTCGACGGCCCCTGTGTGCGCGCGGGCCGAGAGCTGCTGGGCGAGGCGGGCGGCGGCCATTCCGGCGCCGGCCACCGCGATCCGCCGGGTACCGGTCATGCGCGTACGTCCTCTCGGGCGTTCTCCCCGGTGTCGTCTGTTGCGCCGTCCCCGGCCCTCTCCACGCGCACCGCGCACACCTTGAACTCCGGCATCCGCGACTGCGGGTCGAGGGCGGGGTTGGTCAGGGTGTTGGCCCGGCCGGGGCCGTTCCAGTGGAAGGGCATGAAGACGGTGTCGGGGCGGATGGTGTCGGTGATCCGGGCGGGGGCGAGGGCCCGCCCACGGCGGCTGACGACGGCCAGCTCGTCGCCTTCCGCGATGCCCAGACGTTCGGCGAGGCAGGGGTGGAGCTGGACGAAGGGGCCGGGGGCGGCAGCATTCAGTTCAGCGACGCGCCGGGTCTGGGCGCCGCTCTGGTACTGGGAGCCGACGCGGCCGGTGGTCAGGTGGAGCGGGTAGGCGGGGTCGGTCTCCTCGGCCTGGGGGCGGTGGCTCACCTCGCCGAAGCGGGCCCGGCCGTCCGGGGTGGCGAAGCGGTCGAGGAACAGCCGTGGCGTGCCGGGGTGGGCGGTGTCGGGGCAGGGCCAGAAGACGCCGTCCTGGGCGCGGATGCGTGCGTAGGTGATGCCCGCGTAGTCGGCGGCGCCGCCCGCGGAGGCGCGCCGCAGCTCCTCGAAGACCTCCTCGGGGTCGTCGGGGAAGCCGCGCGTGGTTCCCAGGCGTTCGGCCAGGTCCTTGATGACCGCGAGGTCGGTGCGGACCCCGGCGGGCGGCGGGACTGCGGCCTGGCGCAGGATGACGCGGCCTTCGAGGTTGGTGGTGGTGCCGGTCTCCTCGGCCCATTGGGCGGCGGGCAGGACGACGTCGGCGAGTTCGGCGGTCTCGGAGAGCACGACGTCGCTGACGGCGAGGAAGTCCAGTGCCTGCAGCCGCTCGGTGACGTGGGCGGCGTGCGGTGCCGAGACGACGGGGTTGGAACCCATGACGAGCAGGGCCCGGACGCCGTCGGGGGTGCCGGCGCGGTCGAGCAGTTCGTAGGCGGAGGTGCCCGGGCCGGGCAGGGCGTCGGGGGCGATGCCCCAGACGGCGGCGACGTGGGCGCGGTCGGCGGGGTCGGTCAGGGAGCGGTAGCCGGGCAGCTGGTCGGCTTTCTGGCCGTGCTCGCGCCCGCCCTGGCCGTTGCCCTGGCCGGTCAGGCAGCCGTAGCCGCTGCCGGGGCGGCCTGCCTTGCCGGTGGCCAGGCACACGTTGATCCAGGCGCGTACCGTGTCGGTGCCCTTGCTGTGCTGCTCGGTGCCGCGGGCCGTGAGGACCATGCCCGTGGGGGCTCCGGCGAACAGGCGGACCGCCTCGCGCAGGAGCGGCACCGGCACCCCGGTGATCTGCTCGACCCGCTCGGGCCAGTGGGCCATGGCGGCGGCCCGGGCCGCTGCGAAGCCGGTGGTGCGGGCGGCGATGAACTCGTGGTCCAGGTGTCCGTCGGCGATCGCCAGGTGCAGCAGGCCCAGGGCGAGCGCCAGATCGGTGCCGGGGGCCGGGCGCAGGTGCAGGTCGGCGTGGTCGGCGGTGCGGGTGCGGCGGGGGTCGACGACGATCAGGCGGCCGCCGTTCTCGCGCATCCGGGTGAAGTAGCGCAGCGCGGGCGGCATGGTCTCGGCGGGGTTGGCTCCGGCCAGGATGACGCAGCCGGTGGTGGCGACGTCCTCCAGGGGGAAGGGCAGGCCGCGGTCGACGCCGAAGGCCGCGCGGTGCGCGGCGGCGGCCGAGGACATGCAGAAGCGCCCGTTGTAGTCGATGTTCGGGGTGCGCAGCACCACGCGGGCGAACTTGCCGAGCAGGTAGGCCTTCTCGTTGGTCAGCCCGCCGCCGCCGAAGACGCCCACGGCCTGCGGCCCGTATCGGTGGGCGGTCTCGCGGAGTCCGGCCGCCACCCGGTCCAGGGCCCGGTCCCAGGACGCCTCGTGCAGTGCTCCGGTGTGCGGGTCGCGGACCAGTGGGGCGGTCAGGCGGGCGGCGTGCGTCAGGACGGCGGGGGCGGTGCGGCCCTTGCCGCACAGCGCTCCCTTGTTGACGGGGAAGCGGGTCCGTTCCTCGACCTCCACCGGCGGGGCGCCGGCGGGGCCGCCCGGGGCCGGGCGCCGCAGCCGCATGCCGCACTGCAGTGCGCAGTAAGGGCAGTGGGTGTCGGTCGTCGTCATGGCCACGAGCGTCGGCCCCGCCCGTTACGCAGCCGGATCCGGGATGTTGCGGCCGCGGCACGAACATTTCACGCCGTGCCCGTGACGTGGTGATGTCGAGGGCATTCGCTCGTAACACATCTGTCTGTAACAGAAGGGGGGCGGAACTGATCCCGGCATGACAGGGATGCAACTCGCCGGTAACAGGACCGCGAGAGCCTGCGTGCATGAGTACGGGCACTGCTGCGAGGGACACCGGGCCGGGGGCCGCACCGGTGAGGCCGCTGACGGGCTTCACGATCGGGGTGACGGCTGCCCGCCGCCGCGAGGAGCTGGTGGCACTGTTGTTGCGCCGGGGCGCCCGGATCGTCGAGGCGCCTGCCCTGCGGATAGTGCCGCTGGGCGACGACGCCGCGCTGCGGGGGGCCACCGAGCGGTGCCTGGCCGCGCCGCCGGACTTCGTCGTCGCCACCACGGGCGTGGGGTGGCGCGGCTGGATGAGCGCCGCAGAGGGGTGGGGCACGGCCGATGCGCTCATACGGGCGTGCCGAGGAGCCACCGTCGTCAGCCGCGGCCCGAAGGCCACCGGGGCGGTGCGGGCGAGCGGCCTCGAGGAGACGTTCTCGCCGCCCACCGAGGCCAGCCGGGAGCTGCTGGCCTGGCTGCTGGCCCGTGACCTGCGCGGCCGCCGCGTGGCCGTGCAGGAGCACGGGGCGCCGCTGGAGCACTTCACGGCCGCGCTGCGCGAGCGGGGCGCGGACGTCATCGAGGTGCCGGTGTACCGGTGGGCGCCGCCGGAGGACCCGGAGGCGGTGCGGCGGCTGGTGGAGGCGACCGTGCGGCGGGAGGTGCAGGCCCTGACCTTCACCAGTGCGCCGGCTGCGGTGGCGCTGCTGGAGACGGCGGCCGGGGTGGCTCTGCGGGAGAGGTTCCTGGGGGCGCTGCGCGAGGACGTACCGGCGTTCTGCGTGGGCCCGCTGTGCGCGGAGCCCTTGCGGGAGGCGGGAGTTGCGGCGCACTGCCCGGAGCGCGGCCGGCTCGGTTCGCTCGTCCGGGCGCTGGAGGACGTCCTGCCCCGGCACGGCCGGCGGGAGCTGCGGGCCGCTCCGGGGCGGCTGGTGCTGCAGGGCAACGCGCTGCTGGGCGACGGGGATCCGGTGTGGCTGCCGCCCCAGCAGGCCGCGGTCCTGCGCGCGCTCGCCGAACGGCCCGGGCGGGTGCTCAGCCGCGGTGAACTGCTGCGCCGGGCCTGGCCGGAGGGCCGCGGCGAGCGGCAGGCGGTGGAGGCGCACGCCGTGGAGATGTCCGTCGCCCGGCTGCGCAGGGCGCTGGGCCCGCACGCCGGGATCATCCGCACCGTGCCCAAGCGCGGCTACTGCCTGGCCGACGCCCGATGACCACGGCGATGCACGAGCCGCGGTGCGGTACGGCCCCGGTGGAGGCGCCCGTGCTGGTGGCCGTCGCCCACGGCACCAGGGACCCGGCGGGCGTCGCGACCCTGCACCGCCTGCTGGACGGGGTCCGGGCCCGGCGGCCGCAGCTGCGTGTGGAGTGCGGCTTCCTCGGCCTGGCGGACCCGCCCCTGCCGGACGTCCTCGCCCGCGTGAGCGGGGCGGCGGTGCTGGTTCCGGTGCTGCTCGGTCCCGGGTATCACGTCCGCGTGGACATCCCCGCCGTGCTCGCAGCGGCCGGGCTCCCGTGCGCCCGTACGGCCCGTCCGCTGGGCCCGGATCCGCTGCTGGCCTGCGCCCTGGAGGACCGGCTGCGCGAGGCGGGGTGGCGGGCCGGTGCGGTGGTGCTCACGGCCGCGGGCTCACGCGACCCCGCGGCGCATGCGGCCACGTCCCGGATGGCCCGGCTGCTGGGCGCGCGCCTGGGCACCGCGGTCGTCCCGGCGTATCTGGGCGGGTCCGGGCCCACGCCGGGCGAGGCCATCGGGGAGCTGCGGCGCCGGGGCCGCGGGCCGGTCGCGGTGGCCCCTTATCTGCTGGCGCCGGGCGACTTCACCCGCCGCGCCGGGACGGTACGCGGCGCCGACGTCGTCGCGGCACCGCTGGGGGCGCACGAGGCGGTGGCCCGGCTGGTCCTGCGCCGCTACGACGCCGCGGCGCCGGTGTGCGCACCGGCCCGGCGGGGCTGACGATGGTGGGGTGAAGCAGGTGCGAGACGGGCATGTGCGCGTGCGCAGGGTGTACGAACCGGCCACGAAGGCGGACGGCTGCCGCGTCCTGGTCGACCGGATCTGGCCGCGCGGGCTGAGCAAGGACTCGGCCGCGCTCGACGAGTGGTGCAAGGACGTGGCGCCCTCGACCGAACTGCGCAAGTGGTACGGGCACGATCCAGCGAAGTTCCCGGAGTTCAAGCGCCGTTACCGCGCCGAGCTGCACGGCGACGCGACGCACGAGGACGCGCTGCTGCACCTTCGGGACGTGGCGGGCCACGGCACGCTCACCCTGCTCACCGCGACCAAGGACTCCGGCATCAGTGCGGCGGCGGTCCTGGAGGAGGAGCTGGCCGGGGCGTGAACGGCCGGTCCCCGGCCGCGGCCCAGGACCCGCGTCAGCCGTCCTCGATGTCCGAGATGAGCTTGGTGCTCAGGTCGCTCTGCACCGCCAGCCGGGTGTGCCCGGCGTCCGGGCCGGTGCCCCAGGTGAGCGTGACCGTGGTGAACAGGTGCCCGGCACCGGAATCGTGGTAGCGGACTTCCCAGCGGGTGGGCACGTCCTGCGCGCGGAGGACGCCGTCGGCGTGGTTCACCTCCTCCCAGGCGGCCAGACGTTGGCGGAGGTCCTCTGTGAGGTAGTGGGCGCGAAGCTCCGCGCCCAAGTCGTCGGTTCCGTCGTCGACAGCGTCGATGTAGGCGCCGTAGAAGTCGGCCACCCGGTCGACTGCGGAGTCCGGGCTCCCGCCGCGGACCCCGTCGTTCGCCTGATCGTCCGGCATGAATTCCCCCCTTTGGGACACTGCCCTTCAACCCACCCACTTAGCAGCCGTCTTCCCTTGTTCTGGGGGAAACAGTCCTTTTAGACGACATGCAACTGAACGCGATGGTATGGCCCTTGCTCGCGCCTTGTGGGAGAGCACAGGCCCGCCGCGCCCCGGCCGGTCCCGGCCGCGCCGGAGGGCGGCGGTATCCTCGCTGCCGCCCGACGAGGCCCGCCACCCGGCGTGCCCGACGCCCCACCGAGGACGGCCCGCCATGAATGCCCCCGCACCCCAGGACGCACTCGACGCGCTGGCCACCCACGACGAACTCACCGGCCTGGACTTCACCGGAGCCGACCTGCGGGCGGCCGTGGCCCGCCGCGCCGAGCCCCTGGTCCTGCGGCGCTGTGTGCTCGGGCGGGCGGATCTGCGCGGCGCCGATCTGACCGGAGCCGTCTTCGAGGACTGCACGGCCGCCGGGGCGGACTTCTCGGAGGCCGTGCTCGCCCAAGTGCACGTGAAGGGCGGCTCGTTCGCCTCCGCCGACTTCGGCGAGGCCGACCTGGCCGACGCCGTCTTCACCGACGCCGATCTGGCCAACGCCCGCTTCACCCGCGCCATGCTCGACGACGCCGCCTTCACGGGCTGCCGGATGACCGGCGCCGACCTGTCCGAGCTGCGCGGCCTGGCGGTCACCCTGACCCTGACCCGCTGTGCGATGCAGCTCGCCGACCTGCACGGCACGGCCCTGCGCGGCATCCACCTCACCGGCTGCGACCTGACCGAGGCGAACCTGTACCGCGCCGATCTGCGGGATGCGGTCTTCGAGGACTGCCGCCTGCGCGAGGCCGACCTGCGGGACACCCTGCTGGCCGGGGCCGACCTCCGGGGCGCCGACCTCGGCGAGATCACCGAGCACACCGTCGCCCGCCTGCGGGGCGCGGTGATCTCCCCGGCGCAGGCCGCGGCCGTCTGTGCGGCTCTGGGGCTGCGCGTCGTTGCCTGACGGCGGCCCGCTCCCGGCCCCGTGAAGTCCCGTTGCCGGCACCGGG
The DNA here is from genome assembly GCF_056930295.1 of Streptomyces sp. 17_S59. Classification (NCBI taxonomy): domain Bacteria; kingdom Bacillati; phylum Actinomycetota; class Actinomycetes; order Kitasatosporales; family Streptomycetaceae; genus Streptomyces; species Streptomyces sp. 17_S59. The sequence goes on from NZ_JBXOWD010000001.1 coordinate 60,422, forward strand.
TTACGGTGGGCGGGACCGATCTTCCGGGGGTGGTGGGCGTGCAGCAGGGTGCCGAAGAGGGCGCGGCGGGCGGGTTCGTACGGGACGGTGTCTGGTTCTCCGTCCCGCGGCTGGAGGCCGCGACCGCCCCGGCGCAGGCGCTCGTGCTGGTCGATGCGCAGGCCGCGTTCCTGTCCGGGGACGCTGCCGTGCCGGATGCCGAGGGCCTGGTGGGGCGGCTCGCGACGCTGCTGGAGCGGGCGCGTGAAGCCGGTGCGGTCGTGGTGCACCTGCGCAACGACGGCGAGCCGGGGGCCGTGGACGAGCCAGGCACGCCCGGCTGGCAGCTGCACTTCCCGGTGGCGGACTCCCCCGACGAGCACGTCGTCCGCAAGGCCGACGACGACGGCTTCGACGGGACGGGGCTCGGGCCGCTGCTGGAGGGGCGCGGCGTGCGGCGCGTGGTGGTCGCCGGGGTGCTCTCGGAGATGTGCGTGAGCGCCACGGTGTGCGGTGCGCTGGCCGCCGGGCTGGAGGTCGTCCTCCCGCACGACGCGCACGCGACGTACGGTCTGGACGACCTTCCGGCCTCCGTCGTGTCCCGGGTGGCCGAGCATGCGCTGGGGTCCGATCCGGAGCGGGTGCGCTCGGTCGAGGGGGTGTCCTTCGCGCGGGCGGTCGGCTGACCCGGGCCGGCTCAGCCGGAGCCCTGCGTGCGGAGCCGCACTTGTTCCTCCAGCCGTTCCAGGCTGTGGTCGAGTGCGGCGAGCACGACGTCTTCTCCGGGGTCGTCCCGCTCGTCGAAGAACGACAGGTGGATCGTGGCCACGCTTGCGCCGGTGCGGGTGTCGTTCACCTGGAACCAGCCCGCGTAGCTGGCGGTGTCGCGCGTCCCCCACTCGACGCGCATGAGTTCCGGCCGGGAGCGGAAGAGCGCGTGCTCGTCCTGGCCGGTGCGGTCCTCGTGGACGGTCACGGCCGGGAGTTCCTCCGCCCGTACGTGCAGGTCCTCCGGCAGCCAGCTGCTGAGCCTGCCCACGTCGTTCACGTGGTCGAAGACGTGCTCGGGCAAAGCGGGCATCGTCCGGGAACGCTCGTATTCGCTCATGCCACACCAATCCTGGGCGGGGGCTTTCCTTCCCTGAGCCGCCTGCCCGGTGAGCGGGCTCCGGTGGCGCATCACCACCCGTTCGCGCCGGAAGCGGTCCGTCTTTCGGCCGCTTCCGGCGCGCGGGCGGTGCCCGCGGCTCAGCGCGGCGTGGCCTCGCCCTGGGCGATCTCGATGTTCTGATGCAGGTCACTGCTCGCCTCCGCGGCAGCCGCCCCGGAGGCGAGCAGGCAGGCGGCGAGCAGGGCGGCCACGGTGCGGGCGGTCCGGCCGAAGGAGTCGCGCGGGGCGGCGGGGGCGCTCAGCAGGGCCGCCACCCGGCGCGGGACCGGGCCGGCGGTCATGGAGAGGCCGCCGGCCGGGCGGGGTCCGGTCGCCGGGCGGCCCGCGGACGCGGCGAGCGCCGCGCGGGCGACCGCCCGGGCGGCCAGGCGGCGGTCGCCGACCGCGGTGGCGGCGGCCTCGTCGGCCCAGCGCTCGGCCTGGAAGGCCAGCGGCTCGCGCAGCGGGCGCAGCGCCGGGTGCAGGCGGGCGGCAACCTCGGTGGCGAGCATCAGCAGGTGGTGGCGGCCGGCCAGGTGGGCGCGCTCGTGGGCGAGGAGCACCGCGCGCTCGTCGGCGTCCAGGCCGCGCAGCATGCCCGAGGTGACCACGACGCCGCCGGAGCGGCCGGGCAGTGCGTAGGCGTCGACGCCGGGGTCGGCCACGACGATCAGGTCCCCGGCCCGGGTGTGCCCGGCGAGGCCCGCGACCGTACGGGCGTGGGCGCTGCGGTGGCGGTACAGGACGCGCAGGCCCGCGGCGGCGGCCACCGTTCCGGCGAGGGCGGCCGCGGCGCCGAGCGGGACGGCGCCGGGGGTGTCCTGCGGCAGCAGCGGCGGGGACAGGTGTCCCAGGGCGGCGACGGCGGGCAGGTGCAGTGCCGCGGCGCCCGCCAGCAGGGCCAGGGACCCGGCGGCGAAGGCGGCGAGGACGACGGCCGTGGCGGTCAGGAGCAGGGCCGCGAGGCGGGGCGGCAGGGCGGCCGCGAGGCGGCGCGCTGCGGGAACGGCCGCGAAGGGCACCAGCAGCGGCGCCCAGACGGCCCAGGTCACCGGGGCTCCCCGGGCTCGGCGGCCTGTTCCAGCAGCTCCCGCAGCAGGACCTCGTCGGCGGAGGAGAGCCGGGAGACGAAGCGGGCGAGGACGCCCGGCCGGTCGTGCTCCTTGTCCAGTTCGGAGTGCATGCGCTGGGCGGCGAGGGCGGCGTTGTCCTCGACGGCGGGGCTGTAGACGTAGGCGCGCCCGGCGCGGACCCGGCTGAGGGTGCCCTTGGCGTGGAGCCGGGCGAGAGTGGTGGCGACGGTGGTGCGGGCGAGGGGGACGGTGAGGGCGTCCTGGACCTCCGGCGGGGTCAGGGCGCGGTCCGCGGCCCAGAGGACGGTCAGGACCGCTGCTTCCAGCTCGCCCGCCTGGCGGCGTATCTCCTCGGTCACCGGAACCGTCCTCTCGCTACGATCGTCTATCGTCGGGTAGACCGTCTATCGGAAGGTAGACGATGGTGTGCCCCGGCACGCCCGTCACCTGTCCGTCCCCCGATCCGTCCCCCCGATTATGGGAGGCCCCGCGCCCCATGCTCGCACCCCCCTCCGCCCCGCTGGCGGTCAATGTCCTGGACGCATCGTCATTGCTCGGCGCGTTCGGAGCGCTCGGCGTCGCCGTGGTGCTCTTCGCGGAGACCGGCCTGCTGATCGGGTTCTTCCTGCCCGGGGACTCGCTGCTGTTCACCGCCGGGCTGCTGTGCGCCCCCGGTGTGCACGACGGACCTCGTCTGACCCTCGCCCAGGTGCTGCCGGCCGCCGTGGCCGGGGCCCTGCTCGGTGCCCAGTGCGGCTATGTGCTCGGGCGCCGCGGCGGCCGGGCGCTGCTGGCCCGCTCGCGCGCCCGGCGCCTGCACGAGGGCGCCGCCCGGGCGGAGGAGCTGCTGGCCAAGTACGGGCACGGGCGGGCCGTGGTCCTGGCCCGGTTCGTGCCCGTGGTGCGCACGGTCCTCAACCCGCTCGCCGGGGCCCTGGGCGTCCCCGCCCGCACTTTCACCGTCTGGCAGGTGGCGGGCGGCCTGGTGTGGACGGTCGGCCTGGTGCTGGCGGGCTACGGCCTGGGGGCCTCGGTCCCGAACGTCGACCGCTACCTGCTGCCGCTCGTCGCCGCGATCGTGGCGGTGTCCCTGCTGCCGCTCGCGCTGGAGTGGCGGCGCAGCCGCCGTTCTGCCGCCGCGGGCGCGGAAGGGGGCGTGCGATGACGGACGTCACCCTGGCCTTCGACGGCTCGCAGATCGACGGCAGCTGGTACACCTCCGTCACCGAGCTGGCGCGGCACTCCTCGCCGTTCCTCGACGACACCGTGGCCGCCTGGTCCACCTTCGGCCTCGGGCTCTTCGCGCTGCTGATGCTGGTGGTCTGGTGGCGGGCACGGCAAGCCGACGCCGCGACGATGGCGCGCGCCCTGGCCGTGCCGGTCGTGGTCGTGGCGGTCTACGCCGTGGACATGCTGCTGAAGTCGGTGGTGCGCGAGGTGCGGCCCTGCCGGTCGATCCCGCACAGCTTCACCCTGGAGTCCTGCCCGGTACCGACGGACTGGTCCTTCCCCAGCAACCACACCGTCATCGCCTTCTCCGCGGCCACGGCCCTGTGGCTGCTGGACCGGCGGCTGGGGACGCTCGCGTTCGTCGCCGCGATCGCCATGGGCGCCTCGCGGGTGTGGGTCGGCGCCCACTACCCGCACGACGTGGCGGCCGGCGCGCTGGTCGGCATCGTCGTCGCCGTACCCCTGGCCCGGCTCGCGAGCCGGGCGGCCCCCTGGGTCGAACAGGCCCGCCGCGGCAGGCTGCGGCCCCTGGTGGCCGCGAACTGAGGCGGACTCACGCGGACCGAGCGGATGCGCCCGCCCCTTCCGGGGGCGGGCGCTCGCGCTTTCCGGGGGTCAGTGCGCGAGGGCGCGCAGCAAGCGGATGTACGGGGCCCGGCGCGCCGGGCGCGCCACCGTGCCCGTACAGGCCAACTCGGCCCGGTCCAGGCCCTCCTCCAGGCAGGCGTCGTGGAGCGGGCGCCACAGCAGCGGCCAGGTGAGCCGGGCCGGGCCGCGGGTGTTCATGGCGAGGGTGTGGCGCAGCAGCGTACGGTCGTCGCCGACGGCCAGGGCGGCGAACTCGTGGAAGCCGTGGAAGCCGCGCGGCCCGGTGAAGGTGAAGCGCACCCACTGCGAGGGCACGTACGCGGCGACGGTGTAGCGCACCGGGCCGTGGCCGCCCACCGCGCCGACCCCCAGAGGGCGGTCGAAGCGCATGGGCGGCCACGCCCGGCCGGGCCACAGTGCGTCGCCGTCACTCGCCAAGGTGTCGATCAGCGCTCCGACCTCGCCCTTCGGCGCGGGCAGCACACGCTCGTGCACGTTGTAAACGCCCATGGATCCTCCCTGAGTTCACGCACCAATATTAGAGAGAGATCTCTAATATTGTGAAGGGTAGTCTCCAACTCATGGCCAGACCAGCTCGTTTCGATACGGACCAGCTCCTCGACGCCGCCGTGCGGCGGGCCGCGGCCGCGGGCCCGGCCGGGGTGACCATGTCCGCGGTCGCCAAGGAGGTCGGCGCCCCGAGCGGATCGGTGTACCACCGCTTCGCGGGCCGGACCGACCTGCTCGCCGAGGTGTGGCTGCGCACCGTCGAGCGCTTCCACGAGGGCTACTTCCACGCGCTCGAATCGGACACGGATGCGCGGCGGGCCGGGTGCGCGGCCGCCCGCCACGTCGTCGCCTGGAGCCGGGCGCACCCCGAGGAGGCCGCCCTGCTCCTCCACGGGGCCGAGGAGTTCGGGCGCGCGGAGTGGTCCGAGGAACACACCCGGCGCGCCCGGCGCGGCAGCGAACGCCTGCGCACCGCCGTCGCGGCCCTGGCCACGGCCCTGGGCACCGAGGACCCGCAGGCCGTCGAGCGCGTCATGCTCGCCCTGATCGACCTGCCGCTGTCCGTGGTCAGGCGTCACCTGCGGGCGGGTTCACCCCTCCCCGCCCACGCCGAGGACCTGGCCGAGGAGTGCGCCGCCTCACTGCTCCGCTGAACGACGAGCCCTCCGCCGGCGCAGAAGCACCACCGGTACCGCCCCCACCAGGGCCAGGGCGTCCGGGGCCGCGACGGCCGCGGCCCTGTCGATGCCCGACTGGCCGAAGGTGCCGGGCACGGGCAGCGTGGCCCACCGGTCCAGCGGCCAGGCGATCACCACGGCGCGCCCCACCACCTTGTCCACCGGCACCATGCCCTCGCCGGGCTCGAGCCGGTGGTAGCGGGAGTCCGCGGAGTCCTGCCGGTGGTCGCCCATGACCCAGATGCGGTCCTTGGGCACGGTGACCTTGAACTGCCACAGGTCGCCCATGCTGCACGGAGTGTTGCCGGGGTAGACGTACGGCTCGTCAAGAGCCTTGCCGTTGACCTTCAGCGGGCCCGTCCCGCTGCACTCCACGGTGTCGCCGCCGACCCCGATGACCCGCTTGATCAGGTTCTTCTCGTCGGCGGGCGGGATCAGCCCGAGGAAGCCCAGCGCCTTCTGGACCGGGTTGGGCCTGGGGGTCGGCTCGTTCTTCAGCCACTCGCCCGGATCGTGGAAGACCACGACCTCGCCGCGCTCCGGCTTCGAGCCGAACCAGGGCGTCAGCTTGTCGACCAGCACCCTGTCCCCCTGCTGCAGCGTGTTCTGCATGGAGTCCGAGGGAATCGAGAACGGCTGCAGCAGGAAGGTCTTGATCAGCAGGGAGAGCACCAGCGCGGCACCGATGAGGACCGGCAGCTCCTTCCACAGGGAGCGCGGCTTCCCCGCCTTCCCGGCCCGGCCCCTGCGTCCGCTCTCCGGCGCACCGCCCGCCCCGGGCTCCCCCTCGGGCCCGTCCTGCCCTGATCGATCGCCGACCACGACATCCCCCACACTCGCTCCTCACCCAGAACTGACGCCCGCTCCGGGAATGGGGCAGGCACATCCGTTCTCCTAACGAGTGGGAGTTCCCGATCAGTGAAGCGGAAGCCCTCGATCCGGCACGCGGTGGAACTGCTGAGCGGCCCGGACGTACCCCTGCTCAAGGAGTGCGGCAACCCCGAGTGCACCCGCGTCTGCATCGACCGCTCGCGCGGCAGGCGGCGCCAGTGGTGCGGCATGGAGTCCTGCGGCAACAAGATCAAGGCCGCCGCGTACCGCGCCCGCAGGAAGACCGCCGTCACCTCCGCGGCATGACCGCGGTACCTGCGACCGTGCCCGGCGAGAGAGAGGTCGGGATCGGTGTGAGACTGGGACGGAAGGGGTGATGCCCGTGCCGGACCCACCGCGCGCACCCACCGGTCCCGATACCGACGTCGACGAGAATCGGCTGGAAGAGCTGATCATCGAGGCGCAGACGGCCCTGCCGGTCGAACTGCCCGACCTGGCTAACCGGTGCGCCTCGGCCCTCGGTCTGGGCGCCGCGCTGATCTACCTCGTCGACCTGCAGCAACAGCTGCTCATCCCACTCGACGAGGCCTTGGAGCCACTGCCGGTGGACCGCTCGTCGGCCGGCTGGGCGTACCGCACGGTCACCCCGCGGGTGGACGACGCCGCCGACGACGTGATCGTCTGGATGCCTCTGGTCGACGGTGCGGAGCGGCTGGGCGTGCTGGCGGTGCGGACCGCTTCGCTCGACGGGGTGCGGATGCGGCGCAGCCGGATGCTGGCCTATCTGTTCGCCATGCTGATCACGTCCAAGCGCGCTTACAGCGACTGGCTCGCCGCCCGCACCCGTACCTCGACCATGCGGCTGCCCACCGAGATGCTGCGGGCCTTCCTGCCGTCCCACACCATCGGCAGCAGCAGGTGCGTCTCGACTGCGGTCCTGGAACCGGCGTACGACGTCGCCGGCGACGCCTTCGACCACTCGGTGATCAAGGACGTGCTGAACACCATGATCCTCGACTCCATGGGCCACGATCTGGCCTCCGGCCTGACCACGTCGGTCGCCATGGCGGCGGCGCGGAACGCCCGCCGCGGCGGTGGCGACCTGGCCGACGTCGTCGGCTCCGTCGACCAGGCGCTCGCCGAGTGGCTGCCCGACCATTTCTGCACCGGTGTGCTGTGCCGGCTCGACGCGCTCACCGGGGTGCTGCGCTGGGTGAACTGCGGTCACCCGCCGCCGCTGCTGATCCGTGGCGAGCGGGTGCTCGACGGAGCGCTGGACAGCCCACCGCAGCCGCCGATCGGCCTGGCCGACCAACTCGCCCCGGCAGTCCGGCAGGTCCACGAGACGACACTGGAACCGGGCGACTCCGTCCTGCTCTACACCGACGGTGTCGTGGAAGCCCGCGACACGGACGGTGCGGAGTTCGGCCTCGAGCGGTTCACCGACTTCATCATCCGCTCCTCCGCTGCCGGGCAGCGCCCGGCCGAAGTTCTGCGGCTGCTCATCCACGCCATCCTCGACTATCAGCGCAACCAGCTGCGGGACGACCTGACCATCCTGCTCTTCGAATGGCGCCCGCAGCGCTGATGACGCGGTACTGCACCGGGCCTCACTGTGCTCGCACGCCGTCGTCGGCCGACCGCGTGCCACCGGCCACCGCTCGGCTCCTGGTTTCAGTCTCCTTCGGTGTCCAGCAGGTCGGTGACGAACTTCCGGACACACCCGGCGCGCACCGGCAGCACTCCGTGGATGGCCTGGGCGCCGTAGGCGACGGCCACTCCCGCTCCGGCCGAGGTGGTCCACCGGGTGCGGCGTGTCTCCCGCAGCCAGGCGGGCTCGGAGTCGTGCCGGTGGGTGTCGGGGCCGGGGGCGTGCGGAAGCCGCTGGGTCAAGGCCGTGCCCGGCACAAAGCCCTCCGCTTCACCTACGAGTTCGCCCGTCCACACCGAATCCCCGGATGTCGTCTCGACGTAGAACTCGCCTCCCTCGTCCGCCTCTTCAAGTACCACACGGATGCGACCGATGCGGCGCGGTGTCACCGAGGGCTCCGGGATGCCGTCCAGGTGGGTGGGCACCTGCTGGCCGGTCGCGAGTTCGGTGTACCCCCAGGGCGCGGCGCTCCTGACGGAGGGCATGGCCCGGCGGATGGCAGGCAAGACCCGCTCGGTGGCCTGCCGCAGGATGTCCTGCGCCGTGGCCGGGGCCGGGATGACTTCGGCCTGGTAGCGCGGCGTCCAGCCGCCGACGTGTCGTTCCTCCGCCATCACTTTGCGGAGCTGGGACAGCTCATCGGCGGTGAGGAAGTCCTCGATGGTCTGCAGCACCAGGGTTTCACTGATGTGGATCACGCCGCCTCCATGACCGATGGAATTGAGCGGGATTGAACGGGATCGAACGGACTGAGGGTGCGAATCGATCGGATTGAGTGGTGCTCTCACGGTCCACCGTGCCGGGAACGGGTCGGCGGGTCCAGGGCCCGCACCCGGCGCACGGGGGCGCAGGGAGCATCACCACTCCCCTCCCCCACGTCTGACTCTTCGTGGGTGGCCTTGGCCCCCGATCGGAGGACCGTGAGAGAAGCCGGCCGGGCCGCCGGGTACGTCGGGTCGGCGCGCGGCGCGCGGCGCGCGGCAAGAGGCCAGGAATTCAGCGGTTGTCGCCCAGTTCCTGGTGCATCTGGGGCTGGTCGTCCTGGTCGTGGGTGAGTGCGTAGCGCTCGATCTCGTTGTACGCCTTGGAGGCGATGCCGATGATCTCCTTGTAGGGGTTGACGCCGGTGACCTTCTCGGCACTGCCGCCCAGGAGTCCGCCGCCGATGCCGCTGACCAGGCCGTGGCCGGTGGCGAGCGGCTGGGCGGCGAGGTCGAGGACGCTCTTGGGCAGTCCGGCCATGTCGGCGTACTTGTCGGTGAGCGCGTGGCGGACCATCGCGACGAACGCGTCATGGACCGGCCCGGGGTAGAACTTCTTGTAGAAGTCGAGGGCCTGCTTGGTCATGAAGACGCCGTCGTCGGTCTTCTTCCACTCGTTGTCGCGCACCTGCTTCCACAGGCGCGTGGTCTCGTCGGCGTCCTTGGAGACCATCCACCTCTCCGGGGTGCCGAGGTAGTGGTTGACATAGTACCAGGCGCGCATGAAGCCGTTGGCGTCTTCCTTCGAGACGTCGATGCCGAGGTTCTTCATGGCCTCGAGGATCTGCACGCTGAACACACAGATGGCGCCGGTGGTGTACTTCTGCGGGACCGGCTCGCCCCACTTGGCGTAATCCCACACGCCGCTCTTCTTGTGGAGCTGGCGTACCGAGGCGTGGACCAGGCGGACCTTGGTGACGTTCGCCGCGAGGGTCCCGTCCCGCGTGGCGTTGTCGTTTCCCATGTCGAGGAACAGCCGCGAGGACTGCGACAAGCGCCGACCGGGGCCCTCGACCCCGCCGAGGCGGCCGGTCGAGCGCAGGGTGAACGCCCCGGTCGGGGACAGATAGGTGCCGATCAGGCCGACGGTGCCCTGCAGCATGGACGCCTCGCCGTGGTGGTGGCGGAAGAAGCCCTCCACGGCCGTGGAGTCCGCGTCCGTCCAGCCCGGCGGCGGCGCCTCGGCCTCCTTCAGGAAGTCCGCCAGCCGCGGCGGCAGGTTCGAGTGGTCCTGGCCGGGCTTGAGGGTGCCGATGGTCCGGAAGAGGGCGTTGACCCCGTCCACCTCCTTGTTGTCGATCAGGTCGGACACCAGCTGGTCGGCCGGCGGATCACCGGCCTGGTTGGCGAGCTCGAGTTCCTGCTCCACGTTCTGGGTCGTCAGAGGCATGGGGTTTCCTTCTTCCCGTGGGCGTCCACCTGAACAGGAGCATGCTCGGGCCTCGCCGACACCACGCGCGGAGGAAGACGGGAATCGTTTCCCCTTCACCCGAACAGGCGAACTTCGCCCATCCGGGCGAGTAGCGTGCTTGGTCAGGCGCGCAGCAGCCCCCACCACACCGCCCAGAGCACAAAGCCCGCCGTCGTCGTCATGGCCGGCAGCGTCCGGAAGCGCAGGGTCCGGCCCAGTGCGTGTCGCTCGCGCCAGGACGTCGCCGCCGTGATGACCGCCAGCACGAGCACCCCGACGGCGAGTCCCTGCAACAGCAGCCAGGCTGCCGGGCGTCCTGCCACCACAGGTGCGGCCGTTGCGTCGCCCGCGACGAAGACCGCGAGCGGGCAGAGCAGTGCACCGGCCACTGCGGCGATGCCCAGTCCGGTCAGCCAGCGCAACAGGATCGCGGTGCGTGTCGTACGGGTCCGCGGGCGCCCGCCGATCCGTCGTACTGCCCCGATCGCCGGATGCGCGGCGAAGCCCAGGAGAAGCAGCGCGGGGGCGAGCCATGTGTACCGCCCGCCGGAGACGGGTGTGCTCGTGACCGCTTGGGGCGGTGCCGGGGCCGCGTGGGAGGCGGGCGGGTGATCGGTGGCGACCTCGCTCACCCACGAGGTCATGGTGCCGGCATAGCCGGGGGCAAGAGCGCCCAGGGGCTTGCCGTGGTAGAGGGGGCCTCCTCTCCGGTCGAATCCGTCGGACGTGCGGTGACCGTTGTGTGCGGCGCCGACGACAAAGCCGATGACGGCGTGCTCGTTGCCGGCCTCGGCGAGGGCGTGCTGAAAGATCTGTGCGCTTTCCTGCGGCGGCACCTGCATGTCGTACTGACCCCACAAGGCCAGCACCGGTGTGTGCCGCAGGCGTTCCAGGACGGGCAGTGGGTCGTAGTCCGCCGCGGGGAATGCGCCCATTGAGGCGGTGAGTTGGGCTGCCGGTCCGGCGACGGTGGCCGGGAAGGATCCGGTGATGCCGCGGTGCCGCAAGTGGGTGGCGAGGTTCCATGCCTGGGTGCGCAGCGAAGAGTGTCCGGATCCCCCGATGGTGATGACGAAGGCGACGTCGGAGGAGCGGGCTGCGGCCAGCGGCGCCACCCAGCCGCCTTCGCTGAATCCCCACAGGCCGACGTGCCGCGCATCCACGCCCGTCCGGCCGCGCAGCAGCCGCGCCCCGGCCAGGGCGTCGTCGGCCAGCAGCCCGAAATCCCGGTGCATCGTGGAGTATCCGACCGTGCGCTTGTCGTAGACGAGCGTCGTGATACCTGCGCGGGCGAAGGCTTCGGCCTCCTGCTGGTACTCCTTGCGGGGACCGGGGCCCGAGCCGCCGACGAGGACGATGCCCGGCCGTGCTCCCCGGGCCGTTGCGGAGGCGAGGACGGTTCCGTGCAGGGTGAGGCCACCGCCGCCGGTGAAGGAGACCTCTTCGCGGGCCAGGCCGTCGCCGTCGGCATGGGCGGCGGTCGCCGGCAGGAAGAGGATGCCCGCGGCCCACGTCAGGGCGAGGATCAGCAGGCGTATGAGAGGTCTGGCCGAGAGCAGCACGCAGCGCTCTCCCTTCTGCACGTGTGCCCAACAGGTCTGTGGGTCCGTCCGGAGGACGGTGCCGGGAGGCCCGGGCCCGGGCCCGGGTTCAGTCGGTCTCGGGCAGGCCGAGCAGGCGGACGAGGACGGCGCGCGCACCGGGCGCCGGGTCCTGCTGCGGTGCGGAGAAGCGCTGCAGCAGCGCGATGTACTCCTCGAAGAACTCGGCGAGCCGGGCGGGGTCCAGGCGCAGGGTGGCGCGGGAGAAGATCGCGGCGTCCGCCCAGGGGCCGAGGGTGTCGCGGGCATCCTCGAATCTCCTGGCTTCTTCGACGAGTTCGGCCAGGTTCAGGCGGTGCATCTCCGTCAGCGCCTCCCGCATCTCGGGGGTCTGCCGGCTGTACGGCGGATACCTGCGGTCGCCGGGCACGGCCCGCCACCACCGCTCCCGGCCCTTGGCCAGCTCGGGCACCTCCTCGACGAACCCGTGCTCGGCCATCCGGCGCAGGTGATAGCTGGTCAGTCCGGTGCTCTCGCCGAGTTCCCGCGCGAGCGTCGCGGAGTTGGCCGGGCCCTTGCGCAGGCACTGCTCGATCTTCTGCCGCATGGGGTGGGCGAGCACCCTGAGGGCCTCGACGTCGGTGATCTCCTGGGGAGTGGGTGCCATGGCACCCACTCTAGGAGTTGCAAAGTGTCTTTGCAAGGGATCTTTGCAACATGTGGTCAGCCGGCCTCCCCCACCACGCGCTCTACTGCGGACGAGCCGCCCCATCCGTGGCGTACTGCTCCGCCTGCATCCGGTACAGCCGGGCGAAATGCCCCTCGCGTCCGAGGAGTTCGCCGTGCGTGCCGTCCTCGATCAGACGGCCGCCGTTCAGCACGTAGATGTGGTCGGCCCGGCGGACGGAGGCCAGGCGGTGGGTGATGAGGACGACCGTGCGGCCCTCGTCGGCCAGGCCCCGGATCCTGTCGAAGGCCTCGATCTCGGCCTTGGGGTCCAGTGCGGATGTCGGCTCGTCGCAGATGAGGAGGGCGGCCGAGCGGTAGTGGGCGCGGGCCAGGCCAAGGCGCTGCCACTGGCCACCGGAGAGTTCGACACCTCCGGTGAAGGCGCGGTGGACCAGGGTGCTCCAGCCTCGGGGCAATGCCTCGACGATCGTGTCGACCTCGGCGTACGCGGCGGCCCGGCGCAGGGCCTCCTCGTCCGGTGTCCTCGCGGGACGGCCGATGACGACGTTGGCCCGGGCCGTGAACGGCCAGCGCTGGAAGTCCTGGGTGACCAGGGCGACACGCTCGAAGAGCCGCTCGCGGTCGAGTTCGGTGACGTCCACGCCGTCCCAGGTGATGCATCCGGAGTCGGGCGTGTAGAGCCCGGCGATCAGCTTGGCCAGGGTCGTCTTGCCCGAGCCGTTCTCGCCGACCAGGGCCACGACCTGCCCGCGGCGGAGGGTCAGGCTCACGCCGTCCAGAGCCGGGACCGGCTGCCCGGGGTAGGTGAAGCGCACCTTCTCCAGCCGCAGCCGCTCGGGCCGGTCGGCCGGAGCGGCGCCGCCCGTGGGGATGGCGCGGCGCTCGGCCTCGGTGCCCAGGGCGTCCAGGTCCTTGAGGTACAGGGCCTCCTTGTACAGGTTGTTGACCTGGAGCACGAGGGTGGAGAGGTTGCCGGTGGTGGTCCGCAGGGTCAGGACGGCCGTGCCGGCGACGGCCAGCGGCAGGTGTCCGCCGGTCAGCAGCAGGCCCAGTGCGAGGTAAGTGCAGCCGACGGCGAGCCCGGACAGGGCGTTGGAGGCGAGTTCGGTGACGGCCTGCCGGCGGGCCAGGCGGGTCTGCTCGGCCTCCGCGGCGGTGGCCATCTGTCCGTAGTGCTCCAGCAGGAAACCGCCCGCTCCGTGCACCCGTACCTCCTGCGCCGCGGACTGCTCGGTGAGCAGGCCCGAGACCAGGCGGCCGGCGCGCGTGTGCTCGAGCCAGCTCTGTACGGACAGGTAGCGGCGGCGCGCGGTGCGGATCGCACCCCACGCCTTCGGCACGGTGATCAGTACGAGCAGCGGGAGCAGCGCCGGGTGGAGGGAGGCGAGCACCGCCGTGGCCCCTGCCATGGTGGCGAGGGCGGTGACCACGGCAGCGCTGTAGCCGATCATGCTGCGGGCCGAAGTCGTCGCGTACTGGGCGGAGTCGAGCAGCCGGTGGAACCGGGCGTCCTCGATCGCCGCCAGCTCGACCCGCACCGCGTGGCGCAGGAATCCGAGCGTTGCCAGCCGCTCCACCTGGGGTTCCAGACAGCCGGTCGCCGCAGTGGACACCGAGGTGAGGAACGAGGCCAGGGCGGTGGTCGCGGCGACGGTCAGCAGGGAGGGCAGTGCGGCCATGACCCGGCCGGGCGTCGGGCCGCCCGCGAACAGGGAGACCAGCACCTGGTTGGTGGCGAACAGCCCCAGCGCCCGGCTGACCGCCTGCCCCAGCGTGGCCAGGGCCACGACCAAGGTCGCCGTCCGGTCCGCCGTCCAGGCCAGCTGCACGCTCCGGCCGACGAGCCGTGGCAGCCGCCGTCCCATCGCCCGGAACGACAGTGCCGAGAGGTCCTGTTCGTGGCGGCTGAACCCGAGGTCGTAGCGCAACGGGCCGCCGAACAGCAGTTCCTCACTGGTGAAAGCGCTCTCCGGGGTGGCGCGGCCTCGCCCCTGTCCTCCGCCCCGGTGCCGTCCCGGCCCGCGGCCGAACGTCCGCGGAGCAAGCCTCATATTGCCGTTCCCCTCTCACGGCCGACCGACCGGCCGACCGGCCGACCAGTGGACTCAGGACAGCAGGAGCGCCGCGTCCCAGCCGGTGGCCGGGGCCGCGTCCGTTGCGTAGGTGTGCAGGGCGAGCGCGATCCCGGCGGCGCCCTCCAGGAATCCGGCCCGGTCGGGGGCCACGCGCACGTGCGGGGCGCCGTAGGCGAATCCGAAGGGGAGGCCGGGGTCGTAGGCGGCGAGGACGGGGGCGGCGAGCCTCGGCAGGAGTGCGCCGAGCCGTTCGTCACCGCTGTCGTACGCCATCCGCCAGGTGGTGTGCAGCAGTCCGGCCCAGCCGTGGCAGACGGCGAAGTCCTGGCTGCCGCGGACGCCGGCCAGAGCCGCGGCCAGGGCGTCCACGGCGGTCCGCCGCCAGTCGGTGCGGAACAGGGCGCGCCCGGCCAGGTACAGCGCCCGCGCCACCCCGGGCGTTCCATAGCACCAGGCGATACGCCTGCCGGCCATTGGGCACTCCTCCCCCGTTACGTGTTCCTCGAAGGTGACCGAGCCCGGCCACTGCCCGTCCTCCCCCCTGCAGTTGAGGATCCACTCGGCGATCCGGGCGATTGCCGCGCCCTGTCCCGGCACCCGCACCTGTGCCTCCCAGGCGAGCGAGAGCAGTGCCAGGACGCCCGGAATGCCGTGTGCCAGACCCAGGTTGAAGTGGCCCCGTGAAGGGCGGCCGGTGTCCGGGCTCCCGGCGGGCAGCGCCCCTTCCGCCCACCAGCCGGGGACGACGTGGCCGTGTACGCGCAACGGTTCCGTCAGCCGGACCAGGTAGCCGAGCGCGTCGGCCAGCTCCTGCCGGTGCCGGGAGGCGCACAACAACAAATATCGGCCCAGTCCGGCGGCTCCGCTGATGAGGTCGTAGTGCCGCATGGCCACGCCCGGACGTCCCTCGCGCAGGCGCTCGTCCTCCAGGGAGAGGACGGCCCGCAGCTGCGACCGCACTGCCTCGTCGGCGCGGTCGAGCAGGGTGGCGTAGTCGGACGGGCCGTGCCGCGCGGCCGCCGCGGCGAAGGCGAGCCCGGGCGCGCCACCGAACAAGCCGGTTCCGGCCCCCGCCGCCGGGTCCCGGACGGCGGCGGACAGGTGCCGGTGCGCGGTGGTCCGGTGCCGGGCGTCGTGGCGTGACAGCTCGGCGAAGAGCAGGCTGACGCCCGGGTGGCCCTCGCCGAGGGAGAGCGGGGCCCAGGGGGTCCGGAGTCCGCGTCCGGGGATCTCGTCCACGTTGGCCGGGGCGGTGGCGGTGGCCGCGACGGCCTGGGGGTCGGCGAGCCGCTCGGCGACGCGGTCCACGATCCACGCCGCCCGCTCGCGGGATACTTGGGCCTCCCCCGTGACCGTCTCTCGTGCGGCCGTCATCGCTGCCACCTCCGGCGGTCCCGGTGTGCCTGGACGGCGCCTCGGGCGACGGCGTACGAGGCCCGTTCCGCCTCCGGGTCGGCTCCGGCCAGGCGGTTGTGGTGCATGTGCAGGAGGGAGGCCAGGACGGTCGGCGGCGCCGCCCATGCCTGGTCGCCCAGGGTGCGCAGGGTGTTGCCGTAGGCGGCCAGCGCCTCTGCGCGTCGCGCCCAGGTCTGCCGCAGGGGCTCGCCGCCCGGTAGGGTGCGCAGCCCCGGCCAGTCGCCGCAGGGGGCGATGAGTGCAACGGCCTCGCGGCGCCTGCGCTGGAACTCGGGGTGCTCGGGGCCCTTGGGGTATGCCTCCAGGAACCAGTCCGCCCACAGCGGCTCCGCGTCCGCAGCAGGGCCAGGAGATCCGGAGTACGGCCAGAACGCGCGGGCGATGTCCACGTAGTTGGCAGCTGCCAGCAGGACCCGGTCGATGTCCGGCACACCGGCACGCAGCAGCCTCAGCTGTTCCACGACAGCGACACTGTCGGCGTGGAAGGCCCGCTCGGCGGCTTCGATGGCCTCGGGGCCGCCGTAGCGTTCCAGTTCGGGGTCGTAGGTGTCGAGGACGAGCCGCCGGGCGAGGCCGCGGCCGCGCAGGTCGGCGACCCAGTCGTGCAGCAGCGGCAGGAACTCGGCGCGGAGGGCGTGTGGCGGTCCGTGCCAGCGCAGGCGCAGGTGCGGCTCGTCGTGCTCGCGGTAGCGGAGGAAGAACCAGCGGTCCGTGCTCGTGGGTGATGCTTCCAGCAGCCGCGGGAGTTCGTCGGTCAGCAGCTCGTCCTGGCGCTCGGCCGAGCAGTACACGGCCGCGTAGAGCCAGGTGCCACCCGGAAAGTGCTCGCTGGGCGCAGGGCGCGCGGGTGCGGGGGCCGCGGCGGCGGGCGTGCCGGTGTGTGCGTCCCGGTTTCGCGTGGTCGGGGCGTCCGGCCTTCGGGCCGTCAAGGAGACGATCAGTTCGCTGCGGTGGACGCCCTCGGGTCCCGTGAGCCAGCCTGCCTCGCGGCCGTCGGGTGCGGTCCGGCCGTCCTCGCCGGGAAGGACGTCCGCCGGCAGCTCGTGCAGTACGGTGCCCGGCCGTCGCTCCAGCTCGTGGCGCAGCAGGGACAGGTGTTCCGGTGCGTCGAGGTCCAGTTCGAGGCGGTTGTCGGCGTAGCTCACCCAGGCCCGTCCGGGCACCCGCCAGCGATCGCGCCACTCCCGGAACCGGGCCGTCCACTCGGCGTGCGGCAGCTGCCGCTCCCGCAGAGCGGCCGGGGGCCGCCAGCGTGCCAGGGCCAGCACGGTGCGCCCGTACCGCACCCGGGGCAGGAAGGGCATCGCCTCGGCGGCGCCCCAGGTCCACGGGCTCCAGCCGCGGGTGCCCGTGTCGGGGATCTCGCGCAGGAGCCGGGCGGCGTTGGGCATGTTCCACTGGGCGGCGACGGCGTGGAAGACGCTCGGCACGACCTCCCGGCCGGTGGCACGGTCCACGACGAAGAGCCGATGGGTGTCGGCACCGACGGCGAGGTCGTCGATGTCGAGGACGTGCGCCGCCGCACGGTCGGCGAAAACGGCGACCGGCAGCAGGTGGTCGAGCAGCCGGGGCACCTGTGCCACGTTCGCGGTGCGCGAGCGCGGCACCTGAAAGGTGAGCTGGGCGGGCAGCGCGTGTCGGCGGAGCGGGCCGGTGGAGCGTGCCAGGCCGGCCAGCGCGGCGGGGACGGGCTCCGGCAGCAGATGGGCGAACCGTCCGAAGCCGGCTCCCGCCTGCCCCAGGCCACCCACCACGACGAACCGGAACCGTCCTTCCTGGAGGGCGGGGAGGGACGGGGCCACCAGATGCCCGAACACGTCCACCGAGCCCGGCGGAGTGCCCTCGTCCGCCGCAAGCCGGGACACGAGCGGATCGTCGGCGTCGTCGGTCAGCACCGCTTCGGGTTCGCCGGAGAAGGCGGCGTGCTGGGCGAGGGTCGCCAGTACGGCGTCGCGCTCCGTGTCCTGGTGCTCCGCCGCGGGGTGGCCGCGGTGGCTGGGGGGCCGGTGGTATCCGGCGGGTGCACCCAGCCCGATGTCGGGGTCGAGCAGTTCCTTCACCGGAACGAGCCGGCCCGCTCCATAACGCTCCAGGAACTCGCCGTGATAGCTGCCCAGCACCCGTGTCCGGGGCCCCAGCCGCCACAGCAGCAGCGCCGCTCGCTCCGCTTCCTCGGCCACGGCTCGCGGCAGCCGTACGTCGGCGTCGAGTGCGAGGTCCACCTGCACCAGTTGGTCGCCGGGCTTCAACCGCCGCATCCGGTCGGTGAGTGTTCGCCACGCTTCCCGCCCGTGGCCCAGCGGTGTGGCCGCGTAGCGGGACAGGTCCTGGCCGACGGCCCGCAGCCGGCCCAGGTCCGGAACGTCCTGTTCGGGCACGTCGGCGAGCCTGCTCAGGACGTGGGCGAGCGGATCGGTCTCTTCCAGCGGCGGGCGCAGATCGGTGAGGAGGATGTCCTTGGCCACCAGCTGGACCAGTAGCTTCGTGACCGTGGCCGGGGATGCCTCGGGGAAGTCCGCGCACAGGCTCTGTTGCAGCTCGGCTGCGAGCACCGGGGTGTGCGCCCGCTCCAGCGCGGCGCGGACCGCAGCGGTGTGGCGGACCGTCACCTCGCGAGGGGCGCGGCCGTCCTTCGCGTCCGTCGCCCGGGTCTCCGGGACGTACGGCACGACCAGGCGCTCCCCGCGGACGAAGCAGAGGTTGTTGACGGTCACCCGCAGATGCGGCAGCACTTCGGGGTGCTGCTCCCAGTCGGCCACCAGCGCGGTCAGCCACTCGCGGTCGGGGCGTACGAACCGGCGGTGCCCGGTGCCCAAGCGCACCTTCA
Source organism: Streptomyces sp. 17_S59 (assembly GCF_056930295.1). Classification (NCBI taxonomy): domain Bacteria; kingdom Bacillati; phylum Actinomycetota; class Actinomycetes; order Kitasatosporales; family Streptomycetaceae; genus Streptomyces; species Streptomyces sp. 17_S59. The sequence goes on from NZ_JBXOWD010000001.1 coordinate 78,832, forward strand.
CCTCGGCCGGATCGGCGGCGAACTCCGCTGCGGAGACTCCGGCCATGAGGCCGAAGGGGGTGCAGCGGGTGGACATTCTCATCCGGTACTTGGCCAGGGCCCGGGCCACCCGTGCGAGGTCCGCGAGGGGCGGTGGGGCGCCGTGGGCCGGGGCCTGGATCCGGTCGAGGCTGTGCGCCAGGGAGGCGCTGGAGACCGCCACCGCCTCGCACAGCAGCGGATCGCCGGCCAGGCGCCGCAGGCGTCTCGTCAGCTGCCAGGCCTCGTCCTCGGGCCGGGATTCGGTGTCGGCGGCCGACGCGCCGTCGGGGGCCCCGCGGCCGTCGGCCCACCCCACCGGCCGGACGGGTGCCCGCAGCAGGGCGAAGTCCGCGCAGGTAAAGCTCCACTTGTCATCCATGGCCCCATCCCCCCTCCGCTGCCGTCCGTCGACCCGGGAAAGGCGCCTTTCCTGTGCAGGAAAGGCGCCCGTCACTGTCCGGGACCGGAACTAGCCGCGCGCGCCGCAAACGAGGCAGGTGATGACGGGGCACGTGATACACGTCTGCTCGCACAGGGTGGCGAGGACGGTTTGTGCCGGATCATCCGACGAGGCGGTCATACCGATCTCGCGGACATCCAGGTCGAAGACGTCATCACATACCGGCTCGATAACTGAATTGATAGTTGACATAGCGGATTCTTCCTCTTCTCGGGGAAGCTCTGACGGTCTCCGATTCGGCGGCCCCGTCCTTGTCCGCAGAATGCGCGTGCCCTTCGGGAGAGGAAAGACGTCAACCGGGAAGTTCACTCGCCTGACCTATTTGCGCTATGGTCGCACAGGCAGGCGACCCTGCGGCGGGCATGCAAGAAGGGCGCCTCCCCGCAGTGGGGAGGCGCCCGGGATTCCGCTCGAGAAACCTTCAGCAGATGCCGCCGATGCTGAGAACGGTAACGGTTCCGGTACCGGTGCAACACAGGGTGAAGGCAGTGAAGTCGGAGCTGTCCGCCCCGACTTCGCCGATCTCGCGGACGTCCAGGTCAAAGACATCATCCTGCGCGATTTCCATTGCTGCATTAAGTGTCGACATAACCGACCCAACCCTTCCGGAGAAGTTTGGGCAGTCGCCGGAACGACGACCCCCGTCTCTGGCCGAAGAATGCGCGCATCGCGACGAAGAGAAAAGGCTACGAACTGAAAGTTCACTCGGCTGAGCTATTTGACGTATGGTCGCACGAGCCCGGACCGCTTGCGCCGGAAACCGGGCCCGTGCTCGCATCGGGACAGGGTGGGCATGACGCCCACGTCAATGAACGGCCCACTTCACGGCGGCCAGCACCACCGCCGCCGCCACGAAGAAGACGATCACGCCGCCGCAGCCGCCGAACAGCACCTTGCGCACATGCAACCGACGGCCTTCCGCGGCGCGGTGATTCGACAGCCGGGCCAGCAGCCCGCCCGGGACGGCCAGCAGGGCCAGCGCAAGCCACCACCACAGGCAGACCGCCGGCGCCGCCACTCCCCCGCCGCCGCGCACCAGCCCGGCGCCCAGCCCCGTCCCGGCCACCACGGCCCCGGTCACCAGCACGGCCGCGGGCGGCACCCACCACCACGCGCCCTCGCCGCCCCACTTGGCACCGGCCCACCGCGCCAGCAGGGACGTCGGCAGAACGAAGACGGCGGTGAGGACCAGACACACGAATGCCAGCGCGGGCAGCAGCACCGGCAGCGCGAAGACGGCGAGGGCAGGACTGTCGACCCCGATGTCGTCGGGCTCGAGGAATGCCATCCCCCAGAGCCACAGACATGCCCAGGCGAAGACCACCTCCACCATCAGCCCCGCAGTCACCACACCAAACGTGACCCCCGCCCACCCCGCACGGCTCGCCACTTCCCGATTCATTTCTGTACCTACTAGTATGTACACGCGTTCCCACAGAGAGGCACCGCATCGTTATGTATGCCAAGCAGTACGAAATCACCTTGCCCGCCGACTACGACATGCGGGTCATCCGCCAGCGGGTGGCCAATGCCGCGCACATCCTCGACGACCGCGCCGGACTGGGCCTGAAGGCCTACCTCGTCCGCGAGTACGGCGTGAACGGCTCGCCGGTCAACCAGTACGCGCCCTTCTACCTCTGGAACGACGTTGCCGAGATGGCTCAGTTCCTGGTCGGCGGCGGGGGTTTCCAGCGGATCATCGCCAACTTCGGGCGCCCGGCCGTCCACCACTGGACCGGCGTGGCGAGCGAGCGGGGCCCGTCCCGGAGCACGACCCCAAAGGCTGCCTCCCGCCGCCTGACCCATATCCCGGTCGACTCCGACCCCAACGGCATGGACGTCACCGCTCTCGTACAGCGGGAGATCGACGAACTGCGCGCACTGGCCGGGCGCGAGGGTGTGCACACCGCCGCGCTCGCCGTCGATCCGCGCGGCTGGCAGCTGATGCGCTTCGTGCTGTGGGAGCGGACGGTGCCCGAGGAGGAGGACGCCACCGAGCGGTACGAGGTGCTGCACCTGTCCGCACCGGAGCTGTCCGCGCTCCCCGAGGGCCGTCATTGGTGATGCCGCGCCGACAGCCGTCTCGTAACGGTATGGCCGAACCGGAGTTGCCCGCCTGGAAGCGGTGGGGGTCACTTACTACGCCGACCCCCACCACAGCGAACCCGGTCGGATCAACCGTCTGTTCGGCGGTCGCGGCGCGTACTTCGAGGACCCGGACGGCCACAACATGGAGATCATGACCCGGCCCTACGTCCACCCCTGACCTAGCGCGGCACTTCCGCCCCGCCGCCGAGCCGGACGGCGGCCACGACCGCCGCGTGGAGGGCCTGGATGCCCCCGGGCGGGATCGTGCGGGGGCTGCCGGTGAGGATGTACCACTCCTCGGCGCCCGTGTACTGGACGCGTACTTCGGCCAGGCCGTCGGGGCGGCGGGCGGTGAGGACGGTCAGGTCACCGGTGATGACCCCGACGTCGTCGGTCATCGCCCCGCCGGGGCCGGCGGTCACGTCGTCCTGGCAGTGTTCCGCGGTTTCTCTGTTCATGAGGTGCACGTATCCAGCATCTTGCCGAGCATGCCCTGTTCCTCACTGGTGACGGTGAGGCCGTAGGTGGACTTCACCGAGGTCCACGCCCGGCCGTAGGTGCACCAAAAGGCGTGCTCCGGCGGCTGCCACTGGTCGGGGGACTGATCGCCCTTGGCCCGGTTCGAGGCCGCGGAGACCGTGAGCAGCTGCGGGTGCGTCAGGTCGTTGGCGAACGCCTTGCGGCGCTCGTTGTCCCACGTGTCGGCGCCGGAGCGCCAGGCGTTGGCCAGCGGCACGACGTGGTCGATGTCCGCCTGGGAGGCGGCGTCGAGGGCCTTGTTGTCGTACGGACTGCGCCAGGTCCCGGAGACGGCCCGGCACTCCGCGTCCCGCTTCACTCCCTGTCCGTCGCGCTCGAGGACGACTTCGCGGGTGTCGCACTTGTTTCCCTGCTGGGCCCAGTGGGGGAACTTGGCGCGGCTGTAGCCGCTCATGGAGTGCGGCTTGTCCACCTTCAGGGCGGCCAGCTGCTTGCGGGCATCGGCCGCGGTCGGCAGTCCGGGCAGCGGATCCCGGCCCTTGCCCTGCCCCTGGCCCTGGTTCTTGCCCGGGCTCTGGCTCTGCCCTTGCCCCTTGCCTTCTGCCTGCGCGGAGGCCGACGGCTTGGCGCCGTCCGACTTCCCTCCGCCGCAGCCGGACAGCGCGACTCCCAGCGCGCAGAGCACGGCCACACCGGCACTCGCACGTCCATGACGACGCGTCAACACCTTGGCACTCACCCCTCGACCACATCGTCCTGCGGTTGCCACAACACCCGGCAATACCGTCACAGACTAGGCGTAACCAGACCAGACCGCATCAACAAGCATCCACACTTTACCGGTTGCGCAAACCGCGAATTCTTGCACCCCGCCGGGACTCCGATGCTCACCTGCTCTCGGCCCGCGCCGCCTCCAGGAGCGCGTCGAGCAGTTCCGGGAAGCGCTTGTCGACGTCGGCCCGGCGCAGCGAGATGTAGCGCTCGCGGCCAAGGAGGAGGTCGCCGGGGTGGCCGTCTTCCTGGCCTCGGCGGACTCGTTCGTCACCGGCGCCACTTACGACGTCAACGGCGGTGCCCTGATGCGCTGAGCTGCGCCGGCTGAAGGGCCGGCCGTGCCCGATTGAGCCGACCCGGTGCCGAGAAACGCGATAACCCTATTGTCTGCTCCAGTAAGATGCTCCAACGAGCGCTGACCTCTATCCAATGAGCGGCAGCCGCCGAGCAGCCGAAGCCTGCATGAATTGATGATGTGTCAGCGTCTCTCACGAAGAACCCGACGGCGTCCCCGGACGCCGCAGCGATGGGGGGAGCGTGTGATGGAGCCGGGCCGGCGTGCCATGAGGCCGTCCATCACCACCACCCCGCACGCATCCCGGTCCCCATACCTCCCCCGGTCGCCGCGCATTCACGCTCGCGCACGCAACAGCGTTCCCGATCCGAGCGTTCCCGGCTGACCTCCGGCAAGGGCTCGGCCCCCGCCCCACCGGGCGAAGCGAGCACTCCGGCCCCTCCTCCGCCACGTCAATGCACCACCGTCAATGCACCACTGGTCCCCGCGGCCACCGGGTGAACGAGCCCCGGCCGCCGAACGCGCTTTCCGCATGCCGTCGTCACCACCCGACGTCACCTGATCGGCCGACTTGACCGCCGGAGGACAGCCGCCATGCACGACACCACGACGCTGCTCATCGAACTCGGTGCCATCATCCTCGCCCTGGGGCTCCTCAGCCGCCTCGCCGGGTGGATCGGCTTCTCCCCCATCCCCCTCTACCTCCTCGCCGGGCTCGCCTTCGGCAATGGCGGCATACGTCCCCTCAGCGCCAGCGCGGGGTTCGTCTCCACCGGAGCCGACATCGGCGTCGTCCTCCTGCTGCTGCTCCTGGGCCTGGAGTACAGCGCCTCGGAGCTGCTCTCCAATCTGAGGACGCAATATCCCTCCGGGGCCGTGGACTTCATACTCAACGCCGTGCCGGGCGCCGTCGCGGCCTGGCTCCTCGGGTGGGGAGTCCTGGCCGCGGTAGCCCTGGCCGGCGTCACCTGGGTGTCGTCGTCGGGTGTCATCGCCAAGCTGCTGGCCGACTTCGGCCGTCTCGGCCACGAGGAGACCCCCGCCGTCCTCGGCGTGCTGGTCATCGAGGACCTGGCCATGGCCGTCTACCTGCCCGTGCTCACCGGCCTGCTGACCGGCCCCGGCCTGGTCGGGAGCGGTCTCACCCTGCTGGTGGCCGTCGCCACCGTCGGCTGCGCCCTGTACGTCGCCGTGCGCCACGGCCACGTCATCAGCCGTGCCGTCTCGTCCGACAACCCCGAGATGCTGCTGCTCGTCGTCCTCGGGCTGACCCTCTCGGTCGCGGGGATCACCCAGGAACTGCACGTCTCGGCGGCGGTGGGTGCCTTCCTCATCGGCATCGCCCTGTCGGACGAGGTGGCCGACGGCGCCCGCAGGCTGCTGTCGCCGCTGCGGGACCTCTTCGCCGCCGTCTTCTTCCTCTTCTTCGGGCTGAGCACCGATCCCGCGGACATCCCTCCGGTCCTGGCTCCGGCCCTGCTGCTCGCCGCCGTCACCACACTGACGAAGATCGCCACGGGCTGGTACGCCGCGCGGCGCGCCGGGGCCGGCGCGGCCGGGCGCTGGCGTGCGGGCGGCGCGCTGGTCGCCCGCGGCGAGTTCTCCGTGGTCATCGCGAGCCTGGTCGTGGGGGTTCAGCCGGACATCGGCCCGCTGGCCACGGCCTATGTGCTCATTCTGGTCGTCGTCGGCCCGCTCGCCGCGCGCTGGACCGAGCCGCTCGTGCGCCATGGGCAACGCAGGACCCACCAGGATTTTGCATTCTTTTCGCAAAGAATGCACCGCGAGAAGTGAGGCGCATCTCTCTTTCCCGGAAAGCGCGAGGGGCGGCCGGACCGGAATTCATCTCCGCAGGGAAACAACGAGCGCCGGGCGGACTGGAAGATCCATTCCGCCCGGCGCTCGGGGGAGGTTCCGGGAAGCGGAGCCGTCAGTGCGACTGAGTATTGACAAACCCGATGATGACGGCGCCCCACCAGCAGATCTGCGAGACGGCGGCCGTCGCTCCGCCCCAGACCAGGAAGCGCCGCGCCGGCTCGGTCGAGCCCTGCTGGGCCATGCGCTTGTTCAGCATGCCCGCCTGGAGGCCGTTGAGGCTGAGGAGGAGCACCAGCACCAGCTTGGTCTGGGTGATGGGCGAGGACGGGTTCGGGTGGAGGAAGATGCCGCTGGCGACCAGACCTGCGAGACCGGCCCAGATGGGCAGGTGCAGGCGGCCCGCGGCGCCGAGCGCCTCGCGGAGGGTGCAGCGGCCCGTCATCCACAGCAGGCCGTAGTAGTCGGCCACGAGCACCCCTCCGAAGCCGAGCACCAGGCTGGCGAGGTGCACGAAGAGGGCGGCCGTGTGCAGGGTCGGGTCCGCCACGACGTGCAGGGAGATCCACACGGTACCGGCCCAGGCGGCGATCAGCGCCAGGGCGCCAGCGGACACCGTCCCCCAGGAGTCGAAGAGACCCATCGGGCGGCGGGCGTGGCGGGCGCCGGTGCCCACCATGGCCAGGGACGGACGGGATGAGGACATTGGGGGCACGACGGTCAACGACGACTCCGACGACACAGCAGACACGGGATTCTCCAAACGCAACCCTTACGAAGGCAAGGCTTACCTAACGAGGCGGTCATGATCAGCGGACAGGGTCACCGGGCGCAACTCTGCAACCCGAAACGTGACCGGCCCGTTGCCGGGGCGAAACCGGCCATTTCCATGGCACTGATCAGTCCGCACTCTTTTCTCTTTCAGCCGGCACTTCAGCCTCCGACAATGCGGTACGCAAGCCGGCGCAATGCCCAATAAACCTGAACACTCCTTTGCGGAATTCGCAAGCTTCCCAGCTCACGGGCGCAATCGGAACGATTTGCACCAGGTCTTTCCATTGCACCGTGACACCCCCGGGGGATTGATTGGATGACCCGCGTCACATTTCCGGAAATTGTGCCGGGCGTCACATCCCGGGCCGCCGGACAGGCCAATCGGGGTGAAACAGGGAGCGAAATACAGAACGGCCGGCCGTCGCGCCCCGTGGGGGTGGGGAACGACGACCGGCCGAACCGGTGGACCTTGGAATCCGAGTCAGGAACCCGGAGTGCGGACGGCTACTGGACGACCTTCAGCAGCTTGTTGGGCGTCCCCGCACCGGGGTTGGCGATCTTGTCCGCGGTGGCGCCCTGGGTCAGGGCGTTCGCGACCTGATCCGGCGTGGCGTCCTTGTGACCGCCGAGGTAGAGCGCGGCGGCACCCGTGACGTGCGGGGTGGCCATGGACGTACCCGAGATGGTCTTGGTGCCCGAGTCGCTGTCGTTCCAGTCGGACGTGATGTCCGAGCCGGGGGCGTAGAGGTCGACGACGCTGCCGAAGTTCGAGAAGTCGGACTGCTTGTCGTCCTTGGTGCTGGAGGCGACGGTGATCGCTTCCTTCACCCGGGCCGGGGAGCCGTTCCCGGCGTCCGTGGACTCGTTGCCCGCGGCAACGGCGAAGGTGACGCCCGAGGCGATGGCCTTGCGCACCGCGGCGTCCAGCGCCTCGTCCACGCCGCCGCCGAGGCTCATATTGGCGACGGAGGGGCCCTTGTGGTTCTTGGTGACCCAGTCGATGCCCGCCACGACCTGCTCGGTGGAGCCCGAGCCCTGGGCGTCCAGCACCCGGACAGCCACGATCTTGGCCTTCTTGGCCACGCCGTGCGCCGTGCCGGCGATGGTGCCCGCCACGTGCGTGCCGTGGCCGTTGCCGTCGTCGGCGTTGTCGTTGTTGTCGACGGCGTTGAAGCCGTAGGCGGCGCGGCCGCCGAAGTCCTTGTGGCTGATGCGTACGCCGGTGTCGATGACGTACGCGGTCACACCCTCACCCGCGCCGTCCGGGTAGGTGTACTTGCCGTCGCCCTTGGTCTCGGTCTGGTCGATCCGGTCCAGCCCCCAGGAGGGTGGGGCCTCCTGGGTGGCGTTGACGGTGAAGCGGTGGTTCTGCACGACCATGGCGACGGACGGGTCCGCGGCGAGGCGCTTCGCCCCGGTGCGGTCGAGCCCGCTGGCGGAGAAGCCGTGCACGGCGGAGTCGTACGTGCGGTTGACCTTGCCGCCGTACCGCTCGGCCAGGTTCTTGCCCGTGGCGGCCGCGGAGTGGACGCCGGAGCCGTTCTTGCCGTCCTTCAGCAGGACGATGTAGCTGCCGTCCACGGCGCCCTTGGCGTCCATGCCGTAGACGGTGCCCTCCGCGGGGCCCGCGGCGCCGGCGGGCAGAGCCAGCAGGGTGGCTCCGGCGGTGACGGCCGTCGCGGCGGATATCGCCAGTACGAGCCGCCGCTTGCCGGCGCGCTTGTGAGTTGCCATAACGAGGGTTCCTCCTCGTGAGGTTGTGGGGGGGGGGAATGCATGTCGCCGCCGGCACAGCCGACGTCGGCACACCCGAAGCGGAAGATCCACTCCGGGTGGTCCAAAACCCTGTCAGGTTTGACGCGCCCGGTTCAACTCCCGGGCGCAGGTGTGACATACGCAACGCCCCTGCGTAAATCCAAACCCCTTTGAACAACGGCAAATTGGGCACCCCGCACCAATGGGTGCTGTCACCATTTACCTGCCCGACGCCGCCAATTCCCGTGATTGAGCGGGGAATTGGCGGCTCTTTCGGGCCTGGCTGAAAACGATTGCTTCACAGCGTACGGAAAAGGCCGCCCCGCCGGTTCGGCGGGGCGGCCCGATGGCCCGGAGGCCGGATTCCGGAGGCCGTCGGCTCAGCCGGTGAGAATGGCCGGATCGCTCACTCCGGGCTCACCGGTCTCGACGTGACCGGCGAACCGGCGCAGGAAGGAACCGTCCGAATCGGACACCACGGACAGGTCGTACCAGCGCTTGCTGTGGCGCAGATCCACCGTGTGCACCACGGGCCGCCCCGGGTGCACCGTGAACGTCTCGCGCTTCCCGCTGTAGGCGTCGGTGACCGTCAGGTGGCAGTCCTTGCCGCCGTTGTTGGTCATGGTCAGCTCGACGCGGCCGCCGTGGGCCAGGTGCCGGGCGACGACCTCGGGGCCCGCGGTGCGGCCGGAGCCCTGGAAGGTGCGCAGGAAGCCGTTCGGGCCGAACACGGACAGGTCGTACGTGCCCTTCGAATAGGCCGTGTTCCAGGTGTCGGAGATCTTCTTCCCGGCCTCGGCGGTGTACGTCCACGGTCCGTCGGTGCGGTTGGCGGAGGTGACGGTGAAGCAGGCACCGGCCTTCTCGCCGCCGCTGAAGGTCAGCGTGATGCGCCCGGTCGAGGGCGTCACCGCGGCGTCCGTCAGCGGCTCGTAGCGCAGCGGGCGGGTGGGCCTGGAGCCCTTCTCCTGCTTGGGCAGGGAGGGGGTGGCGGGCGGCTTGGGCACGTAGTCGGGGTGCCGCTCGCGGTCCTTGGGCTCGTAGTCGTCGGTGTCCGGGAGGCGGGCGGGCCGGTTCTGCCGCTGGTCGAAGTCGAACGCCGAGGTGAGGTCGCCGCAGATGGCCCGCCGCCAGGGCGAGATGTTGGGCTCGGCGACCCCGAAGCGGTGCTCCATGAACCGGATGACGGAGGTGTGGTCGAGGGTCTCGGAGCAGACGAAGCCGCCCGTGCTCCACGGGGACACGACGATCATGGGGACGCGCTGGCCGAGGCCGTAGGGACCGGCGGCGTAGTGGATGTTGCCGCCGAAGTGGTCGAGCCTGGTGTCCACGGTGGACAGGCCCCGGTCGGCGGAGGCCGGGGGGAAGGGCGGCAGGACGTGGTCGAAGTAGCCGTCGTTCTCGTCGTAGGTGATGAAGAGCGCCGTCCTGCTCCACACCTCGGGGTTGGAGGTGAGGGCGTCGAGCACCCCGGCTATGTACCAGGCGCCGTAGTTGACGGGCCAGTTGGGGTGCTCCGAGAACGCCTCGGGGGCCGCGATCCAGGAGATCTGCGGAAGCCTGCCCGCCTGGACGTCCGCCTTGAGGATGTCGAAGTAGCCGTCGCCGTTCTTGACGTCCGTGCCGGTGCGCGCCTTCTCGTAGAGCGGCTCGCCGGGCTTGGCGTTGCGGTAGTTGTTGAAGTAGAGCAGGGAGTTGTCGCCGTAGTTGCCGCGGTAGGCGTCGTTGATCCAGCCCCAGGAGCCGGCCTTGTCCAGGCCGTCGCCCCGGTCCTGGTAGATCTTCCACGAGATCCCGGCCTTCTCCAGCCGCTCCGGGTACGTCGTCCAGTCGTACCCGGCCTCCTCGTTGCCGAGGACGGGGCCGCCGCCCTTGCCGTCGTTGCCGGTGTGGCCGGTCCACAGGTAGTAGCGGTTGGGGTCGGTGGCCCCGATGAACGAGCAGTGGTAGGCGTCGCACACGGTGAACGCGTCGGCGAGCGCGTAGTGGAACGGGATGTCCTCGCGCGTCAGGTACGCCATCGTGCCGACGGACTTGGCCGGGATCCAGTTGTCGTACCGGCCGTTGTTCCACGCCTTGTGCCCGCCGGACCAGTCGTGGTTGAGCCCGGCGATGAACTGCAGGCCGAGGTCCTCGGCGTCCGGACGGTAGGGCAGCACCTCCTTGGCACCGTCCCGCTGGTACCAGACCGGCTTGCCGCTGGGCAGCGTCACCGGGCGCGGGTCGCCGAACCCGCGGACGCCCTTGAGCGAGCCGAAGTAGTGATCGAAGGATCGGTTCTCCTGCATGAGCACGACGATGTGCTCGATGTCCTCGATCGTGCCGGTGCGGCGCCGCGCGGGGATGGCGGCGGCCCGGTCGATGCTGCTGGACAAGGCTGAGAAGGCCGCGGTCGCGCCGGCGATCTGGAGGAAGCGCCGCCGATTGAGTTCAGCCATGGGTGTGGGGACCTCTTGGGTGTGAGGATTGGGGGGTCAGTGGAGTGTTCCAAGAGGAATCAGCACCGGGGAAGGGCCAGGTATCGCCGGAGTGAAGGCGTCCGATACAGGGGGCGAACAAGGCGCCGGTATGCGGCGAGATCGGCCCACATCCTGTCGCCCCGGGCCTTCCTGCCGCTGCGCGGGTTCGTGGAATCCCCTTGCCCGGCGCGAGCGCGAGCATCGACCCGCCGCCGACCGCTTTCGCGGCGGCGGGGTGGCGGGTGTCGCCGTTGAACAGGCAGGTCTCGACGAACGACCGGCCGGTGTACTCGGGGGTGGCGGTGGAGAGCAGCGGCCGGACCCGTGACCACGCGCCGTCCGCGCCGACCAGCAGGCTCGTGACGACGGTGCTGCCCTCGGCGAACGTCACCTCGTGACGGCCCCCGCCGAGGGCACGGGTACTGCTGACCGTGTGGCCCCACCGGACGGTGCCGGCCGGGAGCGAGTCGAGCAGGATCTGTCGCAGCTCGCCGCGCTGCACCTCGGGGCGTCCCCCCGTGCCGTCGTCGGGTTGGTCGAACAGGACGGTCCCGTCCCGGTCGAGGACCCGCATCGCCTGGCGGCCCTCCAGGACGAGGCCGCGGAACTCGTCGATCAGGCCCGCCGCCTGCAGGGCCAGTTGGCCGTTGTGGTCGTGGATGTCGAGCATTCCGCCCTGTGTACGAGCCGTTGGTGAGGCCTCCGCCTCGTAGACCGTGGCCGGGATGCCGTGGACGTGCAGGACGCGGGCAAGCGTGAGGCCTCCGAGTCCGGCTCCGGTGATCGTGACGTCAATGGTCATGGTTGTTCCTTGCCTGTCGCACGCCTGCCGGATGGGCACCCGGCAGGATCTCTGGCAAGGTTCCGGACCCCGCCGACAAGCCGCCGCCATCGGACCGACAGCCCCCGACTCGGCAGAGCGCGGCCACGACCACTGGGCGTAGTACTCGGGGTCGACGTTCCGCTCGTCCCAGCAGGTGGTCTTGCGGCCCTGCGCGGTACGGCGGCATGCCTGCGGGGGTATCCACCGACGAGGCTCGCGGACCGGTGTGCGGCCGTCCGCGGGTGGCGGAAAGGTGGGAGTGCTGGCCGGGAACGTTTCCCGAGGCGGTGGCGAGGCGTCAGGCGGCGGCCGGGACGGCTCGTGGGCGGAGCGTGCCGAGCGCGGTCTGCGGGTCCGGCCGACGTCGTCGTGGTTCACCGCCGCCTTCGCCGTCGGTCTGGGGCTGACGCTGGCCTATACGGTGCTGGAGACGGTGCTGCGGATCAGCGGTCTCCTCACGCTCCTGCTGCTGGCGCTGTTCGTGGCGATCAGTCTGGAGCCGGTGGTGGCGTGGCTGGCGGACCGGCGGCTCGGCCGGGGCCGGGCGGTGGCCGTCGTGGTCGTCGGCTTTCTGGCGGTGCTGGCGGGCTTCCTCGTCCTGGTCATCCCCCCGGTCTCCGCCGAGATCTCGGCCCTCGCCGCCGCCGTGCCGAAGTGGTTGCAGCAGCTCCACGACCACCACTCCACCCTGGGCCGGCTGGAGGACCGCTACCACCTGATCTCCAAGGTCCGGGCCCAGCTGGGCGCAGGGGCCGGCACGGCAGTGCTGGGCGGGCTGCTGAGCGCCGGCCACGTCGTCTTCAGCGCCGTGACCGGCACGGCCCTGGTGGTGGTCGTGACCGTCTACTTCATGGTGGGGATGGAGGAGCTGAAGACCTTCGCCTACCGGTTCGTGCCGCTCAGCCGGCGGGCGGGTGTGATCGAGATGTCCGAGACGATCCTGCTGCGGGTCGGGCGCTACATGCTGGGCAACCTCGCCACGTCGGCACTGGCGGGCCTGGCGACGTTCCTGTGGTGCGTGGCGCTGGACGTGCCGTACGCGGCCGCGCTCGGCGTCTTCGTGGGCCTGATGGACATGGTGCCCGTCGTCGGCTCCACGATCGGCGGCATCGTGGTCAGCCTGGTGGCCCTGTCGGTGTCCTTCCCGGTGGCCCTCGCCACGGCGGTCTTCTACATCGGCTTCCGGCTGGCCGAGGACTACCTGATCATGCCGAAGGCGATGAGCTACGCCGTCAACGTGCACCCGCTGGTCACCGTCGTCGCGGTGGTGATCGGCGGTGCGCTGCTGGGGGTGGTCGGCGCGCTCATCGCCATCCCGGTCGCGGTCGGCATCGGCATCGTGCTCGACGACTCCGTCTTCCCGCGGATCGACGGGGTGTGACGGCGGTGCCGGGTGGGACCGCCGGCGGTCCCACCCGGGCAGATGACTACTTCTCGACGACGCCCGAGGCCGCGACCTCGATCTTGGCGCGAGTGGCACCGGACTGGGAGCCGAGGGATTCGATCTTCTTGACGAGGTCGGCGCCCTCGACGACCTCGCCGAAGACGACGTGCTTGCCGTCCAGCCACGGGGTCTTGACGGTGGTGATGAAGAACTGCGAGCCGTTGGTGTTGCGGCCGGCGTTCGCCATCGACAGCAGGAACGGGCGGTCGTGCTTGAGCTGGAAGTTCTCGTCCGCGAACTCGCCACCCCAGATGCTCTTGCCGCCGGTGCCGTTGCCCCGCGTGAAGTCACCGCCCTGCAGCATGAACTCGGGGATGACGCGGTGGAAGGGGGAGCCCGCGTAGCCGAAGCCGTGCTGGCCGGTGGCAAGCTCGCGGAAGTTCTGGGCGGTCTTCGGGACGACGTCGTCGAAGAGGTTGAAGACGATCCGGCCGGCGGCCTCGCCGTTGATGCTGATGTCGAAGTAAACGTTGCTCATGCGACAGATCATGTCACCCCGCTCCCCCGCGGGCGCACAGGAGGGGTGGAACGGCCAGGTCGGGGCCCTGACGCCCGTGACCTCGGGAGTGCCGTGGGCGCTCGCGCCGGTCCTTTGCGCATGCGTAGGGATCGGGCGGGAAGCATTCCGACGACCTGTCGGGCTTGCTCCGCTCGGACGATCGCGCTCCGGGGCCGCCCCGCCCCCCCCACCGCCACCTTGTGATCGCCATCACATTCCCCTCGTGTCACAGCCGCCGCCCGGGCGGTGTCCTCACGGCGTGAGGTCGATCCGACCAGCACCGCGCTGAAATCACAGAAGCCAAAGGGGCATCATCATGAAGGCCGTCATCGTGTGCACCTCCGTGTCCCACGGCAACACGAAGCGGATCGCCGAAGTCATGGGCCAGGTCCTGGAGGCCCGTGTTGTCACCCCTGAACAGGTCGATATGGCAGAGCTTTCCGCCTGCGATCTGGTGGGATTCGGCTCGGGAATCTTCCTGCAGAACTTCCATCCGCAGCTGCGCCGGTTCGTCCAGTCGCTCCCGAAGGGGGAACGACGCCGGGCGTTCGTATTCGCCACCAGCGGACTGCCCGAACCGCGGCTCCGGCCCTTCGCCCGCCCCCTTGTGCGGCATCTCGAGCAGAAGGGCTTCGAGGTGGGCGACACCTTCTCGTGCCGCGGGTTCGACACCTGGCTCCCGTTCAAGCTCGTCGGCGGCATCTGCAAGGGACGGCCCAACGCCACCGATCTGGAGGCGGCGCGCACGTTTGCCGAGGGGCTACGGGCTCGGCTCGGTGCGGTGTCCTGAGCGGTCCGGCGGGACGCACCCTAGCCCGCAGCCTCGGTGGCCATGGCCAGGAGTACCAGGGCGTCGTGTTCGGGCGTGCCGGGCGCGGCCTGGTAGATCAGCAGGCGCTGACCGCTGCCGGCCGTGCTGAGCACCTCGTTGGCGAGGGTGACGGGGCCGACCGCGGGATGCCGGAAGGCGGTTTCGCCACCGCGTTTGACCCACACCTCGTGACGGCGCCACAGCGCAGCGAACTCCCCGCTGGCTTCGGACAGTTCGGCGACCATGGCGGCGGTCTGCTCGGGAGCGGTCAGCTCGGCGGTGTGCAGGTGCGCAACGCAGTTGCGGGCCACCCGGTCCCAGTCGGCGAAGACCGTCCGCGCGGCCGGGTGCAGAAACGTGTACCGGATCGTGTTGCGCTGTCCGGGCGGCCAGTCGCCGAGGCCGGACATCAGCGCCAGGCCCTCCGGGTTGGCAGCCAGCACGTCGCTGATCTCGTTGAGTACGTACGCCGGGCTGGGCCGGACCGACTCCAGCAGCAGCCGCAGACCGGGGCGGGGCGACTGCGCGTTGGAAGGCCGGCGGCGCGGTGTGCGACCGGCGGTGCGGTCGGCGAGGCCGAGCAGGTGGGCGTGCTCGTCGTCGGTGAGCCGCAGCGCTCGGGCCAGCGCCTCCAGTACCGCGTCGCTGGGCGCGGTCTCCCGGCCCTGCTCGATCCGGATGTAGTAGTCCACGCTCACCCCGGCCAGCGCGGCCAGTTCTTCACGGCGCAATCCGGGGGTACGCCTGATGCCCGGCCCGCTGGGCAGGCCGACGTCGGCCGGGCCGATCCGCCCGCGCCGGATCCGAAGGAACTCCGCCATCGCGTTCATGCCGTCGAGTGTGCCACCGGATGATCCACTTCCGGGTGGCCGTATGACTACCAGGAGCGGTGCGGCCTTCCTGGTGCCCGAGGAGTGTCCGAAGCTCGGCTCATGACCAACGCAATGACTACCGACGCAATGATTATCGGCGGCACTTCCGGGATGGGCCTGGCCCTGGCCCGGACGATGCTCGCCGACGGCATGGATGTGACGATCGTCGGCCGGTCCGCGGACCGGCTCGCAGCGGCCCGGACGGAACTCGAGCAGGCCGCGCGGGGAAGGGTCGGCACGGTGCGTGCGGACATCGGCCGGGAGGAAGAGGTGGCCGGACTGTTCGCCCGGGTGGGGCGAGTGGAGCATGTGGCGGTCACCGCGGCCGACGCGACCGGGGTGTACGGCCGGACGGCCGACGTCGCCACCGCAACCGCCCGGGCCGTCGTGGACACGAAGCTGCTCGGCGCCTGGCTGGTCGGCAAGTACGCAGCCGGGCGCGTGACCGGATCCATCACGTACACCTCGGGCATCAACGCGTACCGGCCGAACGGCTCGAACACGATCATGGCCGCGGCGAACGGCGCGCTCGCGTCGCTGGCGTACGGGCTGGCGATCGAGCTGGCGCCGGTGCGGGTGAACGTGGTCTCCCCCGGCTGGGTGGACACCCCCATCTGGGGCCAGCTCGGCATGGACAAGGAGGCGGCCTTCGCCGAGCTGGCCGAGCGACTCCCCGCCCGGCGCGTGGGCAGTCCCGACGACATCGCCCAGGCGTTCGTGTCAGTGATGCGCAACGAGTTCATCACGGGAACGGTCCTGCATGTCGACGGCGGCCACCGCCTTGTCTGACTGGGCGTTCAGCCCTGTGATGCGTTGTATGGCCTTCCGGCCGATGTGATCATTGGGCGGCGTCGAGCAGGGCGGCGGCGATGCCCTGGCGGCGCTGATCCGGGTCGACGGCCAGCCGGTACAGGTGGCAGCGCCAGCCGTCGTAGCCGGCGATGACCGTGCCGACGACTGCTCCGTCCCGTTCGGCCACCAGTACGGCCTCCGGGTCACGGACGAACAGGCGGGAGACGCCGTCCTCGTCGTCGGTGATGCTGCTGCCCTCCGGCCGACCGGGCCCAGAAGGCGAGCAGGGCAGGGACCTCGTCAATGCTCGCGGTACGTATCTTGATCTTGCTCATCGAGCCTGTCTACCAGGAACGACGCCAGCGGCAGGCAGTTTCGGATGCCGGACGTCGAGTCGGCGGGCGACTCGAACAGCCCGTGTTCGGGCTGTCGTAGGGCTTCCGGTGGCGCATGGCACCCGCCGTCAACCCTCCGGCTCTCCCGTACTCCCGGCGACTGGACCGCCCTGACCGGCACACCCGAAATCCATCTCAGCAGTTAACCCTACGCATCGCTACGGCCGGCCTCGCCCCGGCCCGACTCCTAGGGAGACACGTGCTTCAGCGCATCGCCGCACCCACACTCGGCCTCGTCCTCGCGACCGCAGGATTCCTGGGCCTGGCTGCCCCGGCCGACGCCCACGACGGCGACCACCGCACCCCGGGACACGGGATCGGCCGCGCGGTCGGACACGACGAATGCACCGCAGGCAACATCTGCTTCTGGTCCGAACCCAACTTCCATGGCGAGAAGACCGTCTACAAGTCGGCGCTCGTGGAGTGCACCCGCATCGTCAAGCCCTCCGCGGACGCCCCCGAACGGCTGATGACCGCTCGCTCGGTGAAGAACCGCACCGACCGCACCATCGTCATCGGCTACAACGACCCGCTCTGCCTCATCCCCAGCAGCCTCATCTCCTCCCACACCCCGCTCCGCCTCTCCCCGCTGTCCGACAACCCCGACCTCGGCGAAGGCATCCAGTACATCCGCACCACCTGAACCGGCAGCCGGTCGGCCCGGTCGGCCACCAGCAGAATTCCACAAGGCGCCTACGAGGCGGTTTTCGGAGCCGGACCTTGGATCACAAGCTCAAGGAGCGATCGGCAGCTGGCGCTTGTGGTCGGTGAGGCGGTATCGGTTGACGATCGTCTCGAAGGCCCGCTCGTCCACCGGCTTGCCCTCCAGGAAGTCGTCGATGTCGTCGTAGGTGACCCCGAGCGCGTCCTCGTCGGCCTTGCCCGGGTCGAGGGTCTCCAGGTCGGCCGTCGGGGTCTTCCACACCAGCTCGGCGGGCGCGCCCAGCGCGTCGGCCACGGCGCGCACCCGGCGCTTGGTCAGGCCGGTCAGCGGGACGAGGTCGGCGGCTCCGTCGCCGAACTTGGTGAAGAAGCCGGAGACCGCCTCGGCGGCGTGGTCGGTGCCGACGACCAGGCCGTTGTGCGCGCCGGCCACCGCGTACTGGGCGATCATGCGCTGCCGGGCCTTGATGTTGCCGTGCACGAAGTCCTGGTGACGGGCGTCGCGGAAGCTCACGTCGGCGGCCAGCGCGGCCTCGAGTGCGGCGTCGCTCGCGGGCTTGACGTCCACGGTCAGCACATGGTCGGCCCGGATGAAGGAGAGGGCGAGCTGGGCGTCGTGCTCGTCGGCCTGGACGCCGTAGGGCAGCCGCATCGCGTAGAACCGCGCCTCGTGTCCGGCGGCCCGGGCCCGCTCGACGGCGAGCTGGCACAGCCGGCCGGTGGTGGTGGAGTCGACGCCGCCGCTGATGCCGAGCACGAGGGAGGACAGACCGGTGGAGGTCAGCCGCTCGGTGAGGAAGGCCACCCGGCGCTCGATCTCCTGCTCGGCCTCGAAGACCTCGGCGACCTGGAGTTCCCGGGCGATCTCCTGCTGCAGGGCTATGGACGCCGGCTCGCTCACGTCTGCTCCTTGATCCACTGTTGTGCTTCTGCGCTTCGCGATGTGCTGTCGCGCCCACCCTACATAGGGGGTGTCCGGCGGATGAGGGGCGGACGTCCTTGACCAGCTGCTGCAGGTCAGGCGGGCTTGCGGGCCTCGATGAGGAACCGTGCCGTGTGGGCCGCGAACGGCCCTTCGCTCTGGATCCGGTCGTGGAGCTGACGCAGCCGGTCGCGGTACTGGTCGACGGCGAAGCCCGGCACCATCCAGACGACCTTGCGCAGGAAGTAGATCACCGCGCCGATGTCGAAGAACTCGGTGCGCAGGGACTCCGCGCGCAGGTCGACAATCCCCAGTCCGGCCGCTTCGGCGGCGCGGCGGGCGTGGTCGGGGTGCCGTTTGTTGCGCACTTCCTCGGGCTGGGGGCCGAGGAAGTACTCGACCAGCTCGAAGACGCTGGCGGGGCCGACCTGCTGGGACAGGTAGGCGCCTCCCGGCTGGAGCACCCGGGCGATCTCCTCCCACCACACGGTGACCGGGTGCCGGCTGACCACCAGGTCGAAGGCCTCGTCGACCTCCGTCACCAGGTCTTCGAATGTGCGCCCCATGTCTGGATCATCCCATCGGGTCGCCGGGTCCGCAGACAGGTTTTTGCGGCTGTCCTGGCGGTCGGCGGGTCAGGGCGTGGTTGCCGTCTGGCGGCGGGAGAGGGCGTCGGAGGTCTTGGCCGTGATGCAGAGCGATGCGGCGAGGGTGAGGACGAGCGCGGCGCCGACGGCGAAGATGCTGCCGGTCGCGACGGGCGCCGGGCTGCCCGGCCGGCGGGCGGAGCCGGTGAGGAAGGGGACGACGGCCAGGACGCCGACCCCGAGCACGACCTCGGCCCAGACGACCTTCGGGAAGTGTCGCAGCGTCAGGTGCAGGAGGGAGGCCGTCGCGTCGGCGCGGCGGGCCTGGGCGATGCGGGGCATCAGCCAGAACTGGTTGACGCCGCCGGCCGCGACCATGCCGAGCACCAACAGGGTCTTGACGAGCAGGAAGAGGCCGTAGGTCGTCGTCCACAGCTGGCCGATGCCGCCCACGTGCTTCCAGGAGATCCACAGGCCGGACGTCAGCACGGCGCCGACGCAGATCAGGGCGACGAGGCTGAATCGTCTCCAGATGTCCGCCCACAGCAGGCCGGCGTTCTCGCTCAGGTGGCGGCGGGCTCCGGCGAGGGCGACGAGCAGGGCCAGGCCCCCGACCCACACGGTGCCGCTGATGATGTGGATCTGATCGAAGGCGAGGTCGAGCACGCGGTCCGCGTCCTTGGGGGCGGTGGCCGGTATGGCCGCGATCAGCGATACCGCGAGCGACAGCGGCAGGGCGGTCAGCGCGAGGGTGTTCAGGTGGCGGCGCGCGCTCGGGGCGAACAGCGCGATCAGCGCGGCGGAGGCGAGTACGAGCACGATGTTCTGGGCGAGGTAGATCGTGCCCTGGGCCACCCACGCGCCCGGTGCTGCGGGTGCGCGCAGGAAGTCCCAGATCCGGTCCGGCGCGAGGGCGTCTGCGAAGGGCATGCCCTTGCCGGCCCGGGCCAGCCGGGCCGCGAGCTGGAAGTAGCCCGCGACCAGGAGCACCACTCCGGCCCAGGCCAGGGCCACCGCGGCCCGCCGCCGCAGGGCTGCCACGTCGCCGCGCCCGTTCTCGGGCGCGCGCAGCGCCGGGCGTATGGCTGCTGCGTATGTCGCGGTGAAGCCGATGGCCCCGCTCAGACCTACGAAGTATCCGGATTTGGTCAAAATCCGCCAGAGAGGCGGAGTTGTGTAGGCCGCGGCCGCAGCGAAGTGCATCGAACTCATGAAGGTAAGGCTAACCTAAATATATGCACCCCCGGCCAGGCGTCGGCACGTGCCGCCAGGCGTCGCGACCAGGCACAACACTCGCAGACCGGGCGGGTTCGGCATCCACTCTTGACCTGGATGTCCACGGCCGTTCACACTGCCATCGCCCGATCGGCGCCTTCCCGGCCCCATACTGACGCGGCCCCCGCCGGGCACCCCCCTCCCCTGCTGCCGAAGGACCCACGGCGCCATGCCCATCCCTGTCTTCCTCCACGGTCGCGCCGTGCGGCTGGAGCCGCTCGGTGAACAGCACATCGAGGGCCTGGCCGCCGCCGCGGCCGAGGATCGCAGCAGCTACGGCTTCACGCCCGTGCCCAGCGGCGTGGAGGCGATGCGCCACTACGTCGCCGAGGCCCTCGCGGCACAGTCGGCCGGCAGGACGCTGGCCTTCGCCACCGTGCGGAACACCGACGGCCTGATCCTCGGATCCACGCGGTTCTGCGAGCTGGACTACTGGCAGGGCCCGGTGCCGTGGCCGCCCGCGCCGCGCGGCCCGGAGGGCGACCCGCTCACCGCGATCCCCGATGCCCTCGAGATCGGCGGCACCTGGCTCTCCGCCCACGCCCAGGGCACGGGCGCCAACACCGAGACCAAGCTGCTGATGCTGCGCCACGCCTTCGAGACCTGGGGCGTCCGCCGCGTCTCCCTCCGCGCCGACGCCCGCAATGCCCGCTCCCGTACGGCGATCGAACGCCTTGGCGCGACCTACGAGGGCACCCGTCGCGCCCACACCCGCGGCCTGGACGGCGCGGTGCGCGGCACGGCCTTCTACTCGATCCTCGACGAGGAATGGCCCGAGATCCGCACCCGGCTCGAACAGCGCGTGACGGCCGTGACCCAGGCGCAGCCGCCGCTGCCGCTGCCGCTGCACACACTGGTCCCGATCCCTGCTTAAGACATGGTGCGTTCGACGTTCCGGCGGTGGCGGCCCCGTCGCCGCGAGGTCTCGACGCCCTTGCAGGCAATGAATCACCGGTGAGCCGCCGCTCCCGAGGGCCCGCACGACGCTGCGGGCAACTGCTGCGTGTGCAGCTCGACGCTGGACCGCCGAGCGCAGGATCGACTGCCGCTCGCGCCGCCCGTGACCAGCGAAACCCACCCTCCGAGCACTCCGATAGCATGTTCGGACTTGCGATGATCACCCCATCGCAAGCCCTTCACCGGAAAATGTGCTGTCCAGCACGATGAGCAACTAATTGACCAATATCTAGCAAATCGGCCAACAATTGATATCGCGAATAAAATACAGAATTACGTCCGCCGAATGGCGTCAACCACGGGCGATACTCTGGGCCGCGGTTGGCGTGGTGGGTCTCGGATTCCTCATCGCGCTGGAGATCGTCGCGCGTCACTACGGCGTACGGGGACCGATTAGCAACCAGGTACGGGAGGTGATATTCGCCCCCAAATCGGGGCCGCTGTTGTACGCCAGTATGGCGTTGATGATGGTGGTTCTCACCTGGCGGGAGCGACTCATCGCGGCTTCTGTCGCAGTCGGCATCGACGTCGTCTTCTTTCTGGTGCGGTGGGCAGTCGACGCCAAGATGATGTTCGGCAATGGCGCGCTGTGGGTCGTTCTGGGCTACGGAGTCATCGCTCTCACGCGCCGCACCGGCAAGGAACGCATCCTGCTCCTGAAGGGCGTCGGGCTCGGCCTGCTGCTGGTGGCCGGCCGCAAGACCGGCGATACCTGGCTGCTCATCACGTCGAAGACGCGCCCGATGGTGCTCGACCAGTACGTGGCAACCGCCGATCACGCATTGGGCAACCCGTCGTGGGTGGTAGGCCGGATCGTCAAGGCCACCGGCCCGATCGGCGACCACATTCTCAACTACGTCTACATTCAGCTTGCGGTGGCCGCGGTACTCGTCTCGCTGTACCAACTGCGCAACGTGGCGGCCGAGCGTCGCTTCCCGAGCCATCACCTGGTGCGCACCTTTCTGGTGATCGGCCTCCTCGGGCCGGGCATCTACATGATCTACCCGGTGGTCGGACCGATCTTCGCCTACGGCACCGACGGCGGGCACTGGGCGGTGGCCAACCTGTGGCCGGACACGGCGACGCCGATCACTGCGCCGCACCACATGCCCTTCAACGAGATCACCCCACGCAACTGCATGCCCAGCCTGCACACGGCGTGGGCCACCGCGATCTTCATTCACTCCCGTAAGGGCCCGCGGATTCTGCGCTTTTTCGGCGCGTTCTGGCTGATTTCCACACTCGGCGCAACGCTGGGCTTCGGCTACCACTACGGCACGGACATCGTTACCGGCGTGGTGTTCACGCTCACGATTGAGGCAGGTCTGCGCTCGCTCGCACGTGGCTGGGATCGGTCGGGAATCCAGATGGTCGCCTACGGCGCAACGGTCTTCACTGCGCTCTTGGTGGCATTTCGCTGTCTGCCGATGGAGATGGCCGAATATCCGTGGGTGTTCGGACCGATTGTCATTCTGGCGATGGTCTCGGTGATCTACGGCTATATACGGACCACCAAAATGTGGGAGCCGAAGGCCGCACCAGCAGTGCGGCAACCGGAACGGCAACCCGAACTGGTGTGAATCATTTCTCGGGACTCGGTGAGCCCTGCCGACGGCCGCTTCAGGGCCGTCGGCAGGGCTCACCGGCACCCCACTGCGCCGCTTTGCGGCCGACTGCCAGGGGCGCCAGATTGATCTCATGACGGTTCGGTGGACGCCGAGCGCTCCGGCAGGCACAAGGCGAGCAGGAGAGGCTCGGGTGCCCGTAGCAGACGCCGAGGTGACGGTATTGATCGTCGGTGGTGGGCCGGTCGGGCTCACCGCCCGAGCGCTGCTGGAACGCTGGGGCGTGCGGGCATTACTGGTCGAGAAGCGCCGTGAGCTGTCTCCCTTTCCCCGGTCCCGGCTGGTCAACGTGCGCTCGATGGAGATCTTCCGCCGGCTCGGGCTTGCCGCCGAGATCACGGCCAACGCGTTCGCACCGGAGTACGGCCGTATCCGTTTCCGCGACACGCTGCTCGACCGTGACTTCGCCACAGCGGCAATGATCGGGGCCAACGCGCCGGTTCCCGAGAGCCCCGTGATCGGCGTGGTCACCTCGCAGGACCGTTTGGAACCCACCCTGCTCGCCGCAGCAGACGCCCCCATGCGGTTCGGTGTCGAACTCATCGACTTGGCCGAAGAAGCCGAAAGCGTCGTGGCCCTCCTCGTCGACCATCAACGCGGTGAAGAGACTCGCGTTCGCGCCCGCTACGTACTCGCTGCCGACGGCGCGAACTCCACCGTCCGGCAAAAGCTGGGAATCGGCACCACCGGCCCCGGAGCGATGGGGAGCTTCACCACCGTCGTATTCGACGCCGACCTCAATCACTGGTGCGCCCGCCAGCCCGCCGGGCTCTATTTCACCGCGCACGGACTGTTCGCCCCGCTCTACCCCGAAGGAGGCTGGGCCTGGTTCGTTCCCACACCCGAGGACGCCGCGCGCGCCGACTGGTCCGGCCTCCTCTCGCGCGCCCTCGGCCCCGGCGCCGACGTACGGGCCGACGTGCTGCGGGTTCAGCACTGGGTGATGAACGCGTTCGTCACCGAACGCTTCCGCCACGGCCGGATCCTGCTGGCCGGCGACGCCGCGCACGCGATTCCCATCACCGGCGGCCTCGGCATGAACGCCGGCATCGCCGATGTGCACAACCTGTGCTGGAAACTCGCGGGCGTTCTCCACGGGTGGGCCGAACCAAGCCTGTTGGAGACCTACGAGACGGAACGACAACCCGTCGCCCACCAGACTCTCCATCAGGCGGTGGGCAACGCGAAACTCATGCTCCAAGTACAGAACCGGCGCCGCGATCAGCTCCAGAGCGGCGAAACAGCGTCGACCCGGATCGAACTGCCCTGGTCTGACCGGTTCTTCGCCCAGCTCGGTCTCGTGCTCGGCGTCACCTACCGCTCCGATGCCGTCCTCACCGACAGCAGCGCTCCACACGCGGCGTCGGACACAGGCACGCATTACGTTCCTTCCACAGCACCAGGCCATCGCATGCCGCACCTCTGGCTCGCGCAGGACCGCTCGACGCTCGACGCCTTCGGCGAATGGTTCACCGTCCTCACTCCGGACCCCACCCGCTGGAAGCAACAAGCCACGGCGCCATGGCCGCTGCACATCGAGCCCCTTCCCGACGAGCACACCGACCTCTGCGGCATCCGCCCGCGCGGAGCACTGCTCATCCGACCCGACGGCCACATCGGCGCCCGCTGGCGCGACCGCCCACCGAGCGACTCCGCTCTCCACCACGCCCTCACCGCCATCACCCGCTCACGCAGCTGTTCCTGAGCCCCACTGCGTACCCGCGGCCACCGGCCGACACCGCGCGCCTGGTCCAGCCGCGTCTGGCCCAGCCTCCCCCCTGCGCCGTGCGGCCCTGTGACCTGCACAAACTGTTTTATTGAAAGTTTAAGTAGTGGAGGTCTAGGGTGTGTGGCACGACCTGTTCTTGAATTTTCAAGAGGTCGCACCCACACACGTGCCCACCCCACGAAGGAGTCGTTGTGAAGTCCCCCCGCAAGGCATGGGCCACCGCTGTCGCCCTCGGCGTGCTCGCCGCGAGCGGAGCCACCGTCGCCGCCGCCGGCCCCTCCGCTCCCCGCGCGTCGAAGGCGGCCGCGAGTGAGGACGAGCAGTTGCAGGCGCTGTACAAGGACGCCCTTGCCGAAGGAGGCCGGCTCGTCGTCTATGCCGGTGGTGACAAGCCGGGCCAGGCCGACTACCTCAAGAACGCATTCTTGAAGCAGTTCCCCAAGATGAAGGTCGACACCGTCGTCGACTTCAGCAAGAACCACGACGCGCGCCTCGACAACCAGATAGCCGAGCACAAAGTCGTGGCCGACGTCGTCCACCTCCAGACGCTGGACGACTTCCCCCGTTGGAAGAAGGAAGGAGCACTGGAGAAGTACAAGCCGGTCGGCTGGAACGAGGTCTACGACCAGATCAAGGACAAGGAGGGCTACTACACCGGCCTGTTCTTCATCGCCTTCGCGAACGTCACCGCCACCACGCTCGGCGACAACGCGCCCGTCGAGGCCAAGGACTTCCTCAAGCCCGAATTCAAGAACAAGCTCGTCTTCACCTACCCGAACGACGACGACGCCGTCCTGTACTACTTCAAGCAGCTCACCGACAAGTACGGCTTCGACTACCTGAAGAAGCTGCTCGCCCAGAACCCGAAGTTCGTGCGCGGCACCGCGGACGCCTCCGCCACGGTCGGCACCGACGGTTACGTGGCGAACTTCGGCAGCTCGGGCAGCTCCAGCGGCCTGTCGAAGACGAGCACCCCGGAGAAGTCGCCGTGGGTCGCGTGGCCGCAGACCGGCGCGATCCTCAAGGACGCCCCGCACAAGGCCGCGGCCAGGCTGTACATGAGCTGGCTCCTGTCGAAGCAGGGGCAGGAGGGCCGCTGGAGTGCCCGTACGGACGTCCCCACCCCGGCCGGGCGCAAGAACATCTTCGACTACGACAACATGAACCCGCTCGGCCTCGGCAAGTTCATGAGCGACCGCGCGGCGCTCGACCGCTTCAAGGCGCGCATCAACCTCTACGTCGGTGACGTCAAGGGCGCGAACCCGGCCGACCCCCAAGGCAAGCTCGGCCTGTACCCCGTCGACCAGAACGGCACTCAGGGCTGACCGGGTATTTCGTCCCGCCCGAAGCGCACCGCTGGACACGGGCCCGTGCCCGGCATCGCAAGTGGCTGGGCGGTTCACCGTCGTTGGCGACAAGGTGCGTCGGTTCGAAACCGGTCAGGCGTAGGCCGGCTGCGGGAACGCCCCGGAAAAAGCTCCCTCGGTCACCGATGAAAGACCCCAGCCGAGCTGGGGTCTTTCCGCTTCCTCGCATCGGTACGGGCCGGTTAAGGATAGGCGTTTTCGATCCATCGGGCATCGGTGAGATAGCGGCGATCGTGCCCTTCGGCGATGTGCCGGGTGAAGGCCGGGTGACCTGCTGCCGCCTGGGACTGCATCCATTCGACCAGCGCCCGCAGCCGTGCCGCTGCGGCTGCTGGAAGGGCGGACCGCTCCTCATCGGACAAGCCGTACGCATCGGCGAACAGGTTCAGTCGGCGCCGGGCCTCCGGCACCGCCAGCGTGAGATCGGCTTCGTCAGGCGCGTAGAGGGGGACGAACCGGTATGCCGTGTAGGCCGCATCCCACAGGCGGGGGCCGGGGTGGGCGGTGTCGAAGTCGATGAAGGCCACGGGGAGTTGGTTGCGGAAGACCGTGTTGTAGGTGGCCGCATCGCCATGGCAGATCACTTCCGCCGGCTCGCGCGCCGGCAGCTGCCAGACGTCCCCCGGCCTGTGCAGGAAGCCGGCCGAGGCATCGTGCAGGCCACGGAGCAGACGTGCCGCAGCGATCAGTGAAGCGTCGCTGCGTACCTGAGGCGCGGTGAAGTCGTGCCCGACGTCCCCCGGCACGAACTCGACAAGCTCCTCGGTGCCGTCCTGGCTCAACCCGTAGGGCTGCGGCGCTCCGGAGAATCCCGAGTCGGCCAGGTACGTGAGCAGGCGCTGCACGGTAGCGCTCCAGGGTCCCGCAGGACGGCGGACCAGGCCTCCTTCCCGGACGACCTGGTTGACTCCGCCGACCATCACTTCGCGATCTTCCACCGGAGCAGGGTAGCCAGCGTGGGCGCCCAGCACGAGGCGCACGACGCCGCTCCATGCCCGGTGGCCTGCAGAACCACAAGCCTGTGCGGGCGACGGGCCACCGGGGCATCGCACACCTCGCGCCGCACCACGAACCTCGCCGAAGGAGCCCCGGCATGACCGTCGCCAGATCACGCAAGCGCGCCCTGGCCCTGGCGGCAGTCACCGCCTTCGCCACCATCCTCCCGAACGCCGCCATTCCTGCCCGATTTCGGGCAGGAATATGGACGTTCCATGGTTCCCGACCTAGGGTGATCGCTCATGATCACCCTGGACGCAATAGGGACTTTCGCCCTGATAGTGGGGCTGCTCACGCTCACCCCCGGACTGGATACCGCACTCATCCTGCGTACCGCTGCGCTCGGGCACCGCCGTCGCGCCTGGGGCGTGGTCCTCGGCATACAGAGCGGCACTCTGGTCTGGGGTGTGCTCACCTCGCTGGGTGTGACCGCGCTGCTGACCGCGTCTCACCTCGCATACGAGACTCTCCGTTGGGTCGGAGCCGCCTACTTGGTGTGGATGGGCGGCAGGCTGCTGTGGGCCACCTGGGGCCGCCGCTCCTCGAGCGGGAGCCCGCAGACAGCGGAGGCCAAGGCCGAGACCAAAGCCAGGGCAGGCACAGGCGACACCCTGCTCGACGGCTGGCGCCAAGGGATCGTGACCAATCTCCTCAACCCGAAGATGGGCGCCTTCTACGTCGCGGTGCTCCCGCAGTTCATCCCCGCCGGCGCCTCGCACCTCGTAGCAGGCGTGCTCCTGGCAGGTGTGCACATCCTCCTGGGCGTCGTCTGGGCCTGCGTGCTGATCGCCTTTGCGTACGTGCTCCGAGACCGTCTGCAACGGCCCTCGGCCCGCCGCTTCCTCGACCGCATCACCGGCACGGTCATCGCCGCCTTCGGCATCCGGCTCGCGCTCGGTCAGTGAGACACCGGGCGACACAACGGGCCACCACCCCGCGCATCACCCGAAGTGAGAGGACATCTGCATGCACTCGCTCCCCGCCAGTGCCGAGGCCGTGGTCTTCGACTGCGACGGCCTGCTGGTCGACACCGAAGCCTGCTGGACCGTGGCGGAAACGGCCATCTTCGCGGCGCACGGCCATCCCTTCGGTCCCGAGCAGAAGGCCCTGGTCATCGGCCGCACTGTGGAGGCCGCCGGAGAGGCCATGGCCCAGTACCTCGGTCGCCCCGGCGCCGGTGCCGAACTCGCCGCCGAACTCCTCGAAAGGGTCCGCAAGGAGCTGTCCCGAGGCGCCGCAGCCCTCCCCGGGGCGGCAGAGCTGGTGCGTGCCTGCCGGGCAGCCGTCCCCGTCGCCGTAGCCAGCAACAGCCCCCGGGAACTACTGGACGCGGCACTGTGGTCGGCCGGCCTCGCCGACTGCTTCACCCACTCGTTCGCCGCCGACGAAGTGCGCTCCCCCAAGCCCGCACCGGAGCTGTACCTCACGGCATGCAAAGCACTCGGTGTGGCCCCGAGACGTTCCGTCGCCTTCGAGGACTCGGCCACGGGCATCGCCTCGGCGCGTGCCGCCGGACTCTACGTCGCGGTCGTACCGTCCCTTTCAGGGACCGGCCTCGACCACGACTGGCTGGGTACCAGCCTGGCCGAACCCGAATTGCAGGCCTGGGCCGGGGAACTGTGACCTGACGCTACCGGCCGATGTCCAGCAGGTGCGGCAGGCCCAGCCGCCACCGCGCCTTGTCCACTTCCCTGGCCAGGGCGAACTCCGGTGCTTCGTACCCCTTGAACGTGCGCACCTCGGCGCGGGGCGGGCCGCCCGCGGCCGCCAGCACTCCGGCGGCCGCCCGGCGGCCCGCCTCGTTCGCGGTCTCCATCGACGCGAAGTCGATGTTGCTGTACGTGCGGACCCAGTCCCCGGCCAGGAAGAGGTTGCCGATGCCCGTCACGGCCTCCGGGCGCAGGTCCCAGGAACCGGCGGTGTTCAGCAGGAACAGGTCGTCGTTGCGCAGCCCGTTGCCGTCCCGGGTGATCGCCTCGTCCAGGTACCAGGAGTGCAGCAGGGAGTCGCCGAGGACGGAGGCCCCGAGGTGGGCCCGCATCTGGGCCCACACCTCGCGGGCGACCTCCGCGCGGGTGCACTGCCGGGCCGGCTTGCCGTAGAGGATGCCCGGGGTGTCCCAGTCGGAGATGTCCACGGACAGCGACTCCTGGGCCTGTCCGTCGCCCCAGGTGCGGGCGAAGGGGGCGCGCCAGAGCTTGGACTGGCTGATCGAAACCAGTTTCCAGGGCGAGTCGACGTGGGCGACGTGGCCCGCGATGACCCGCGCGGGGCGGCGCAGGAAGAACTGGATGCCGTTGCACCAGGTCTGCTGGAGCCCGTCCATCGCCGCCAGCCGCTGATCGGCCGCGCGCAGCGCGCCGTTCCACAGACGGGTGGCGCGGTCGGAGGGCACGGCCACCACGAACCAGTCCGCGTCGATGCGTTCGGTCCCGCCCCGTGCGGTACGCGCGACCGCCCACGCGATGCGGCCCGCCGTCGTTTCCAGCCGCTTCACGGAACGGCCGTAGGCGAAGCGCACGCCGAGCGAACGCAGGTGGGCGACCCAGGGGTCGATCCAGCGCGGGCGTACTCGACCCGGGTCACGGCGGTGAGGTTGTCCTGCACGGTCCTGCCGCCGGCGAGCGGAATGCGCCGGAGCGTGTCCGGGAGGTTGTGGTAGAAGCCGAAGACGCCGCGGTGACCGTGCTCGCCGGGCAGGTCGCGGCGGCCGCCGGTGCCGCTGTGCGGAACGTACAGCGAGCGTGCCTTGCCGCCGGGGACGGAGCGGCACTCGTAGACCGTCACTTCGAAGCCCCGCTCGGCGAGTTCGTGCGCCGCCGTCAGCCCGGTGACCCCGGCGCCGAGCACGGCCACCCGCCGCCCGCCGCGCCCCTCGGCCGCCGCGCGCCGACTGCCTGCGAGGCCCAGACCGGCTGCGCCGGCCACCGCCCCGCCGACCAGCACCGGCGCCGGGGAACTCCCACCCACTTCTCTGTCTCGGCCATGTCCCCTCCACCCCTGTGGCCGCTGTGGTCGGGGACGACGCTAGGGCGGGCACCTTGCGGGCGGAGCGGGGTCGACGTCGGGTCCACCGAACGGGTTGCAGCCGATCAGGGCACGGAGGGCAAGCCATCCCATCGTGAGAACCTGGGGCCTTTTCGCGTGGCCAAGCGCATGGTGAGCAGTTCTTTTGCGATAGGCCATTCGTGGGCCAGGAGGGAGTAACAGGCGGTGTCCCGCCATGAGCCGTCTCGGCGTCGGTGGTGGCGCCGCAGCAGTCCTTCCTGGGTGGCTCTGATGTGTTCCAGGGCCGCTCGTGCCCGGTGGTTCTCTGCGTCGGTGGTCCAGCAGACGCGCCCGACGTGCAGGCGCTCGAAGGCGTAGGTCAGCTGCAGCAGGCGGGTTTCGACGTTCACCACAGTGCCCCAGTAAGTGCGGCCGTACCAGGTCCAGGCGATCTCCAGGCGTTCGTCCTGGGGGCTCATGTCGATGAAGCTGGTGGTGCCGACGATTCTCCGGTCCCGCACGGATGTCACGGCGAAGGCGAGGCGTTGCCCCGCCGCTTGCTCGGCGAGTGCGGTCTCGATCCAGTGCTGCATGTCCCTCTCGGTGCGAGGCGTGGGGTGGAGGAGCCACTGCCACACCTGCTCGTCCTTGCCTACGCGGAACAGCTGAGGCGCATGTTCGCGAGCCAGTGGTTCAAGGCGCACATGGATGCCGTCGAGCCTGGCAGGCGCTGAGAACATCGTCCGTCCTCCGAGTGATGTACCTCGCCTCAGCAGAACACGGCTTCGGGCAAATCTCATGTCGGCCGCGGCCTCGGGCTCCTTTTCAGCAACGGCGAGAAGCGCGGCTCGTCCTCCTGCCCCCACGCCGGGGGTGCAGCGTGCTCAGTCGTCGAGCAGCCGCCATGCGGTGAGGGCGAGTCTGGCCCGTATCAGTCCGGTGGGCTCGGTGAGTTCGATGCCCAGCGTCTTTCCGATCTGTTCGAGTCGGCGGGCGACGCTGCTGTGGTGCAGGTGGAGGGAGTCAGCGGCCCGGCGCAGGGAGCCGGTGGCGCAGTAGGCGTCCAGAGTTTCCAGGTCTTCCGGGGTGTCGGCCATCCGGGCGATCGCGGATACGTCGGCATTGGCTCGCGCGGCGTCCTGGGGTATCTGTGCGAGCAGCGCCAACGCCCCCAGGTGCTCGTAGTGGACGACCGGCTGGCGTGAGGTGGTGAAGCGCAGGGCGGTGCGGGCTTCCCGCCAGGATTGCTCGGGGCTTTCGGCGGCACCGATGCCTGCGCGTACGCCTGCCGGGAACCGGGCCGGGTCCACGGTGGTGGCCAGGATGACACCCACGTCGGCGAGGGGTGCCGCCTTCACCGGGCGGGACGGGCAGATCAGGCCGCCTACCTGGTCGAGCGGAAGCCGTGACCGTACGGCGACGGCGCGGACCGGTAGGCCGGCGGCAAAGCCCAGGAGCCGTAGCGCGCGGGCTCTGGCCGCCTCGTCGCTGTCGGCGCTGATCACCAATTCGACGAGGGCTGGGTCGGCCATGGTGGTGCGCGCCGGGCCGTACTTCTCAACGACCGCCGCGACGGCGATCGCGAGCCGGTCCAGCAGCAGTTCGTCGAGAAGGCCGGGCGGACCAGGGTGCTCGAGCCACACCGCGCCGATCTCCTCGTCGTCGAAGGTGACCGGCACCGTGATGGACGCTGGTGACGGCGGGGCGGGCGCTTCCTTGCCGTCGGGCGCCATACGGATCGCCCGCCCCGTGCCGTGGAGCCGGATCCCGGCCACGCACTCGGCCAGGCCGGCCGAGGCCCGGGCGAGCGCCGGGAGATCCACCCTTCGGCGCATCAGCGTGTCGTAGAACATGACGACGCGGATCGCGCCTCCGACCTGCGGATCCAGTTGTGACAGCCGTACGGCCAGAACCTCCATGGCAGGAGGATAAGCGCCGATCGGTGCGTGATCCGGTCGCGATGCCCGACAGATGGCGGATGAACTCGGGAGTGGCCGTCGCGAGGATGGTCGGCATGGATATGGATCCCGAACTCGAAGCATTCATCCCGTTGTTCCCCCCGGCCGAGCTGAGCGACCCGGTCACCGACCGCAAGAACCTTGCCGCCTTGGCCGCCGCGGTGCCGGCACCCGACACCACGGGTCTGGAGATCGAGGACCGCACGATAGCCGCCGATCCGGATGTCGCGGTGCGGATCTATCGCCCGCACCGGGCGCAGGGCGCCGTCATCTGGCTGCACGGCGGCGGATTCGTCATGGGTGACCTCGACACCGAACACCCGTGGGCCGCCCGGATCGCCACCGACTCCGGCGCGGTGGTGATCTCGGTGGGCTACCGCCTGGCCCCCGAGCACCGGTTCCCGGCCGCCCTGGACGACGCCTACGCCGTGCTGGCCTGGACGGCCGAGCACGCGGCCGAGCTCGGCATCGACCCGGGGCGGATCGCGGTCGGCGGTCACAGCGCCGGCGGCGGGCTCGCGGCCGCGGTGGCGTTGCGGGCGCGTGACCAGCAGGGGCCGCCGATCTGCTTCCAGCTGCTCAACCAGCCCGGGCTCGACGACCGGCAGGAGACGTGGTCGGCGCGGCACTTCACCGACACGCCCTGGGTGAATCGCGACAAGGTCTCCGCAATGTGGCGGCACTACCTGGGCTCCGCGCCCGCCTCGCTGTACGCCGCACCGGCGCGGGCAACCGATCTGTCCGGCCTGCCGCCCGCCTACATCGCCACCGCGGAGTTCTGTCCGAACCGCGACGAAGACATCGACTACGCGGCGCGCCTGCTGCAGGCGGGCGTGTCGGTCGAGCTGCACCAGTGGCCCGGCACGTTCCACGGGTCGCAGGCGATCCTGTCCGCCGAGGTGTCCCAGCGACAGATCGCCGAACTCTCCGCGGCGCTGCGCCGCGCCCTGGCCAGGTGACGGGGGGCGTGGTACGGCCGACCGTTCCGGCCCGCCGTACCACGCCCCTTCCGAACCCGAATGAAAACCCACCGCAGAAAGGACGTCTCGGCATGACTGCCACCCCGATCGATCTCTTCACCTCCTCAATCCACCTTCGCCAAGGCGGCCAGGCACACGCCGAGCCGCGAAAGTTCGACACCGAGCAGGACGACTGGCAGTTGATGGGCTTCCGTGCGGAGACCGACGCCGACTGCCACGCCGATCACTGGGAAGTCCACCCCGAAGCGGAGGAAGTCGTGGCCTGCCTCACCGGCGGGATACGCCTCTACTTCCGTCCGGAGCAGCCGGGAGAGAAGGAAGAGGAGATCAAGCTGGGAGCCGGGGCCGCGGCTATCGTGCCGCGCGGACGATGGCACCGCATGGAGTTGGACGCCCCCAGCGACATCATGGCCGTCGGCGTGGCGCGAGGCACCCATCTCGAGGAGCGGCTGCAGGCTCCCGACCGGACGACGTCGCCCGGGTAGAGACGACCGGGCAGCGCCGGAACGGCGATGTCGTCCTGAGCGGTGGCGTCCGGGGGGACATCACCGCTCTCCGTCCGCACCGGCCCGTGTGCGCGCAGTACGGCCACGGTACGGGGGTCCGTGGTTCGGGCGTCACCGGATGCCTCGAGCGGATGCCTCAAGCTGAACGGCGCTCGTGCTGCCTCGGAGGCCGGAGGTGAGGCAGTCCGTCGGCAGTTGCCGGGGCGGGGCGGCCACGGTCCGCCGTACCTGGTGCCCTGCGCCGCGTCCTTCGGTGACCCGGCCTGATTGCAGGGCGAACAGGACGCCCGCGGCACGGACCGTACGCCTGCACCGCTACCGCCCTTGACTACCCCCGGCCGCGGGGCCGCCACCCGGCGCCTCGAAGCGCGCCTTCCGCGCGCACCTGCCCGGACGCGCACCCCCACGCGCCGAACGCCCCCGCCCCGCCGGATGCCACCTGTTGCTACGGCCGGATGAGGTCTCGAAGCACGCCGGGCAGGAAGTGCGAGACGAGTCCTCGTCGAGCTGAAACGAAGAGGAGCGACGGGGAAGGGTGTTCAGGCTCACGCCCCGTCGTTGACGGAGACCTTGACGGAACCGACCAGAACCCGGTGATCGGAGCAGAGCGCGCCACCGCACTTGTCCGGGGCGAGGGAGTCGGCCGAGTACGGGCCTGCGATCTTGTCCTCGCGGGCGAAGATGAAGTCGATCTTCTCTCCGGTGCCGCACGGGCCGAGGTTGTTGGGATCGGTTTTACTGACGGTCGTCTCCCCATAGCCGACGCAGTTCGCCGGGTCGTTGTCGTCGAGTTCGTGGTAGTGCCCGGTGTTGCGGTCGTTGTTGGGTGTGTTCACGCCCGCCGAGTAGAAGTCGTCCATCCGGCCCCAGTTCGGCTGCATGTTGAAGTCACCGGCGACGATGACCGTGTCACCCTTGCCGTGGTAGTCCTCCAGCCGTTCGCGTACATAGTCGGCCTGGGGCTTCCGGAAGTCGTCCACATAGGTCAGATGCGTGGCGCAGAACCTCATGTGCGGACTGTCCTTCAAAGCCGCGCACAGAAGCTTGCGCTTCTCCTGCTTGCCGTCGTCGGGAAGCGTGAACCGGTCCGCGGGGCCCAGGGGCCGCTTGCTGAAGATTGCGATGCCCTCCTCCTCGCCTCCGCATACCGAGTGCCCGGCGGGATAGGCGCCCTCGAAGCGCGCGAAATTCGTGCCGTCCGCCGGCCAGCCGGAGTCGCGGAGGGTTTTCTCCAGCGCCCGGTACTGGCTCGCGCACAGTTCATTGAGGGCGACGAAGTCGGCGTTGCGGTTGCGGATGGACTTGGCGGCCGCGCCGACCATGCCGTTCGTGGTCGAGTTGTGGTTCATCGCATCGCCGGCCACGTTCCACTGCCAGATGGTGTAGGTGGTCGTGCTCTCCGTGGCCGCCGCCGCGGAGGCGGGCAAGGACAGGCTCGCCCATGCGAGAACAGCCGTTATCAAGGCTCTCAACGTGCGCATCTTTCCCCCAGTCAGGTCAAAGTTGATCAAGACATCATGTTCCATCACGCAAGTGGGGTCAGTGCCCGGAATGTGACGAGAACCATGCGCCGCGCGGTCCGGCCGTAGCCGTCGTCGGTGTGCTCGCAGGGGGGCGGGTCGAGGGAACCTGAATTCCGGGGTTGAAGCTGCCGCTGCGGCAGTCTCTACCGTTCTGAGCAGGGCCGGAGAGGCCGGCCCGGCGGAAATGTTCGTGAGGGAGGCGGCAATGGCGTGGCCGACTGCGGAAGTCGCGCGGATGTCGGGCGTAACGGCCCGGACGTTGCGGCATTACGACGAGATCGGACTGCTGCCGCCGGCGTGGATCGGCACCAACGGGTACCGCTATTACGAGGAGCAGCAGCTGCTGCGGCTGCAGCAGATTCTCGTGCTGCGGGAACTCGGTGTGGGCCTGCCCGAGATCGGCCGGATCCTGGCCGAGCAGGTCGACGAGCTGGAAGCCCTGCGCGGGCACCGCGACCGGCTGCTGGCCGAGCGGGACCGGCTCGACGCCCTGGCCACGACCGTCTCCCGCACGATCGCCGAACTGGCGCAGTCCAGGAAGGACGGCATCCCCATGACCAGCATCAACCGACCGGAGAACCTGTTCGAGGGCGTCCGGCCCGCCGTATACGAGGAGAGTATGCGCGATTTCCCCGAGCTGGCCGAGGACAACCGGCGGCGCATCTCGGCGATGAGCGAGGCCGAGATCGAGGCGGCGCACCGCCGGCGGACCGCGCAGATGATTCGTCTGGCCGAGCTCATGGTCGCTGATCTGCCCGCCGACGCAGACCAAGTGCAGGCCGAGGTCGACGCCCTGTACCGGGCACTGACCGAACGGCGTGCCGTCTCCGCCGAGGAGTTCCGGGCGCTCGGACGCTCCTGCGTGGACAACGAGCCGTGGCACGCGGCCTACGATGCAATCGCGCCGGGCCTGGCCGCCTATCAGCGGGACGCCATCGAGGCGTACGCAACGGCCATGCTGAGCTGATCCGGACCGAGCCGCCGCCACGGGTGCGGGGGGCACCCGGCGGCGGCCCCTTGCCAGCCCGCCTGGCGAGACGTACGACCGCATCCCGGGGACGTACACCGTCCCCGGGATCCCGTACGCCTGGCAGGCAGGAACGCTCGATCCCGACCCGGCGACACAGCTTCCTACGGCTGATCGGCCGTACTGGGGACGCGAGCAATGCCGGCATTCGAGGGCCGCACCCGGGCCGGTGCGGCCGGGCGGGATGTGAGCGCCACTCCCCCGACCAGGAGCGCCGCAGCGCACCAACGGAGGGGCCCGACCGGCTCGTTGAGGAGCAGTGCCGCCGAGGACATGCCGAAGACGGGCACGAGCAGGCTGAACGGCGCCACGGTGGAGGCCGGGTGGTGGCGGAGCAGATGCCCCCACGCGCCGAAGCCGAAGACCGTGCTGACCCAGGCCACGTAGACGATCGCGCCCGCCCCGCTCCAGTCCAGCGAGCGCAGGGCGGCCAGGTCGCGGTCCGGGCCCTCGAAGAGGAAGGAGAGGGCGAGCAGCGGCAGCACGGGGACGGTCGACACCCACACCATGAAGTTGAGCGGGTCGGGCGGGGCGGCCCGGCGGGTCAGCACGTTGGACACCCCCCAGCAGGCGGCCGCGGCGACCGTCAGCGAGAAGCCGAGCAGCGGGCCGCCGGCGCCCTGGTCGACCGCCGCCAGTACGACGCCGGACAGCGCGACCGCCATCCCGAACATCTTGGTGCGGGTGGGCCATTCACCGAGGAACAGCAGTGCGGCGACCGCGGTGAACACCGCCTGGGCCTGGAGCACCAGCGACGACAGGCCCGCGGGCATGCCTTCGCTCATCCCGATGAACAGCAGCCCGAACTTGGCCACGCCGAGGACGAGTCCGACACCCACCACCCACTTCCAGGCCACCTTGGGGCGGCCGACCAGGAACACCGCGGGCACCGCGGCCACCAGGAAGCGCAGGGCGGAAAAGAGGAGCGGCGGGAAGTGGCCGAGCCCGACGTCGATGACGACGAAGTTGACCCCCCAGACGGCGGCGACGAGCACGGCGAGTGCGATGTGTGTGGGACGCATGCGTCGATGATCATCGGAGGGAAGCATTAGCACCAGCGCGGATTTCTTCATCGACGGATTAAGATCTGCTCATTCATCCGTCGGTACGGGCGGGGACCAGGGAGGGATACCGACATGTTCGATCTGGCCCGGCTGCGCGCGCTGCACGCCGTCGCCGTCCACGGCTCGATCGCGGGCGCCGCGGCCGCGCTCGGCTACACGCCGTCTGCCGTCTCGCAGCAGATCACCAAGCTGGAGCGGGAGACCCGCACCACCCTGCTGGAGCGACGCGGCCGCGGCGTCACCCTCACCGAGGACGCCCGCCAACTCGCAGGGACCGCACGGGAATTGCTGACGATCATGGAACGGGCGCAGACACAGCTGGAGGAGCGCAGAGGGCGGCCCAGCGGACGGCTGGACATCGGGGCGTTCCCCACCGCGGCGCGCGGACTGCTGCCCGCCGTCCTCGGCGCGCTGGCCCGGGCCCATCCGGACCTCGACGTCCGGCTCAGCGAGATCGACCCGCACCTGTCCGTCGACCTCGTCGCCAAGGGCGTCATCGACCTGGCCGTCGCCCACGACTGGGACATCGCCCCGCTGCCCGCCCCCGACGGCGTCGAGCATGCCGTCATCGGCGAGGACCACTGCGACCTGCTGGTCCCGGCGGACCACCGGCTCGCCGGGCGCGCCGCGGTGCGCCGCTCCGAGCTGGCCCGCGAGCCGTGGGTCTGCCAGCCGCCGGGATCGGTCTGCTACGACTGGCTGGTGCGCACGCTGCGCGCGGCCGGCTGTGAGCCCGATGTGCGCCACCGGGCCGCCGAGGTCCACACCCAGCTCGCCCTGGTGGCCGAGGGCCTCGGCGTCGCCCTCATCCCGCGGCTGGGCCGGGGTCCGCTCCCGGCCGGTGTGGTCGCGGTGCGGCTCGACCCCGTGCCGGCCCGCAGGTTGTACGCGCTGTGGCGGGCCGGCACCGCAGGCCGTCCCGCGGTCACGGCGGCAGTGGCGGAGCTGCGGGCCCGCTGGGCGGACGTCGAGGCGGCCGGAGGCGGGGAATAGAACCTACGGCCGGAGGGACACCTTCAGCACCTCCCGCGCCCGGCCGATGCGCCGATCAGGGGGCGGCGCGCACACGGAAGGGGCCATGCCCCGGAGTGCCACGCCGTTGTCAGTGCCCGGTGCCAGACTTGGGGCCGGGTCGGAGGAGGGTACCGCATCGTGCGGTGGCCGGTCCCGACAAGGATTCGTCGAAGGGGCAATCGAACATGCTCAGCACCGGCTTCTTGACCGGCTCCCCCAACTGGATCGACCTCGGGAGTCCCGACACGGCGGCGTCCGCCGCCTTCTACGCCGACGTCCTCGGTTGGGCCGTGCGGTCCGGAGGCCAGGACGCCGGGGGCTACGGCTTCTTCCAGAAGGACGGCAAGACCGTCGCGGGCATCGGCCCGCTGACGGAGGAGAACGCGAGCCCGTCCTGGACGGTCTACTTCCAGTCGCCCGACGCCGACGCCACCGCCAAGGCGGTCGAGGAGGGTGGCGGCAGCGTGCGGCAGGCTCCGTTCGACGTCATGAACGCCGGGCGGATGGGCTTGTTCACCGACCCGGGCGGGGCCGACTTCGCAGTCTGGCAGCCGGCCGCCGTCAAGGGCCTGGAGCTGACGTCCGAGCCCGGCGCACTGTTCTGGACCGAGCTGCACACGGCCGACCCCGCCGCGGCCCACGCCTTCTACCGCGGCCTGTTCGGCTGGCGTGCCCTGGAGACGGAGATCCCGGGCATGACGTACACGATCCTGTCCACGGCCGAGGGCAGGCAGGAGGACGCGTCCTTCGGCGGCATCGCCCCGCTCCGGCAGGAGGCCGAGGAAG
Source organism: Streptomyces sp. 17_S59 (assembly GCF_056930295.1). NCBI lineage: Bacteria > Bacillati > Actinomycetota > Actinomycetes > Kitasatosporales > Streptomycetaceae > Streptomyces > Streptomyces sp. 17_S59. Next base: position 117,356 of record NZ_JBXOWD010000001.1, read on the forward strand.
CGCGCTGGGTGCCGTATCTGCTGGTGGAGGACACCGACGCGGTGGCCGCCAAGGTGGCCGAGTGCGGCGGTTCGGTGCTCATGCCGCCCGAGGACATCCCGCAGGTCGGCCGGATCGCCTGGCTCGCCGACCCGTTCGACGCGGCCTTCGCGGTGATCAAGCCGGAGCCGCAGGGCTGACGCGGGCACGGGGCGGGCGGCCCCCGCGGTCGGCCCGCCCGCCCCATGGTCACCCTGATGACCCCGGCGGGTCGCCCGCCATGAGTTCCGGCCGGGTCACGGGGCTGTTTTGGTGACCGTCGTAGGACGCTGCCCGGCACGAGACACCACGGAGGACACCATGACGACCACGCCGGACGACCCGACCAGCACGCTGCCCGGCCGACCGCCCGCGGTCGACCTGGCCAGCTGGCAGACCGCCCGTGACGAGCTGCTGGTCCGCGAGAAGGCCCACACCCATGAGGGCGACGCCATCGCCGCGGCCCGACGCCGGCTGCCGATGGTGGAGTTCGACGGGATGGCCGAGGTCGTCGGACCCGACGGCCCGGTCCCGTTCCTGGACCTGTTCCAGGGCCGTGACGAACTCGTGGTCTACAAGCACATGTGGTACGACGGCGCTCCGCACCAGGGGCAGTGCGAGGGCTGCACCACCACGGCCTGGCACGTGAAGGACGCGGTCTACCTCAACGCCCGCGGCGTCTCGTTCGCCGTCCTGACCACGGGCCGTTGGGACGAGGTGGCCTCCTACGTCGAGTTCATGGGCTACACCCAGCCCTGGTACTCGGTGCGCGACGTGGACGCGCCGGTCGGCGGCGACATGGGTTACATCACCTGCTTCCTGCGCGACGGCGACCGCGTGTTCCTCACCTACTCCACGACGGGGCGCGGCAACGAGCGGGTCAACGGGTCCCTCGGACTGCTCGACATGATGCCCTACGGCCGCGGCGAGGCGTGGGAGGACAACCCCGAGGGCTGGCCCGAGGGGCACAGCCCGTGCTGGTACTGGCGCTCGGACGCGGACGGGAACGCCACCTGGGGCCCGACCAGCCGCCCCGTGCCGCAGTGGACCCGCCCCGGCGTGACCCCCGTGGAAACCCTCGGCCGGCACTGCCACCGCTGACGCGCCCTCGTCGACGGCGTCGGCAGAGGTGTCAGGTGCCGGGCGGAAGCTCCGCTCACCAGCCGCTCTCCGCTCGCACGTGCTGCTCCCACCGCCGTTCGATGCGCTCAAGGTGTTCGTTGAACGCCCTACCCGGGTCGTCGGTCAGCGTCGCGAGCGTCACCATCGCGGTCAGGACCACGTCGCACGCCTCCTGCACCACGTCCTCCTCGGTGTGGGAGGTCCCCTTGCGTGGGTTCCAGCCCTTGGCGCCGATGATGGCCTGCGCCAGCTCGCCCAGCTCCTCCTGCGTTTTGGCCAGGCGCAGCAGCAGCGTCATGTCCTGCGGGAGGTTCCGGCGCTCGTCGGTGAACCGCTTGATGCGGTGGACGGTCTCCCAGAGGTCCTCAGCCGAGTGTTCGCCCTCCCTGAGATAGAGGTGCACGCGCCATTGCGCAGATGTAGACAGCGAACGTCAGGGCGCATGCCCGGTACGACGGGAGCAGCGGCGTCTGCTCCTCGATCGTGCTCTGCAGGTGCGTACTCACCAGGTCACGGCGCCTTCCCTTTCCTGACCGTCTTCAACTCGAGGTAGGCGGGCACGCCGGTCTCGCGAGCGCGCATGACGGCAGCCAGGCGTTCCCACTCCGTCGCGTTCATGGTCTCGGCCCACTCGCTCATCGACCGTACGGCGTACTGGTCGTGCTCGTCGGGGTCGAGACGGATCTTGCTGATGTCGTCGTCGGTGAGCCGGCCTCCGTCGAAGCAGAACCCGACCTTTGCCACCGGCCACTCGCCCGGCCTCTTCCAGAACGCCGCCAGCAGCCGTGGTTCGCCGGTGAAGCGGATGCCCGTCTCCTCCCAGCACTCTCGCACGGCGGTCTCGAACGGTGATTCCCCTTCGGTATCGGTGTTGCCACCGGGCCACTGCCAGACGCCCAGAGCGGCCGGGACCGAGCAGCGCAGCTGGAGAGGACGGTTGTCGGTGTCGGTGAAGAAGAAGCATGCGAACTGGGCGTGCATCGGCAGCGACTTCACGTACTGCTCCGGCGGCACCCACTGCGTCGCCATGATGGTTCCCCCCTGTAGATTTCTGGGGACGCGGCGCCGGATTTAAGGCGCTCGGTTGCCAACCGGGCCACCAGCCAAAAGGTCACGCGCTACCCGCCGGAATGGCCGGAACACGCATGGCAGCGGCAGGAACCGGATGCGCCTGCGGGTGCAGCGGCGCACCATGGGCATGACTCACCCGCACGTGCGGAGAGGAGGTGCCGTAATGTCCGAGCGCATCGTGATCCATCACGGCCGGTACGAGCACTACGACGGCGACGAATACTGAAGGCACCGCCCCGGGCGCGGACTTGTTCCGCGCCCAGCTGCGCCCCGTCGGACAGGCCGTCCTGAATGGCCTTCCTCTCCTCAGCGAATCCCCCACGCGACGACACCAACCTCGCTACTCTCCCCAGGATCAACCGTGCTCCGGGGAGGAACCTGTGCCGCTTGTCCGCCGCGCCACTCCCGGCGATGCTCCTGAACTCGCACGCCTGCGCCGCATCATGCTCGACGCCGACAGGGACGAACCGACACCGGACGGAGTCTGGATCAAAGAGTGCGAGAAGGCATTGCGGAACCTCCTGGAAGCTGATCCACACTTCGCCATGTTCGTCATCGATGCTCCCGACACCGTGGGCAGACTGGCCTCCTGCGCAGGCGTCGGCCTGTCTCCTCGCCTGCCCGGCCGCACTTCCCCCGCCCTGTGGCACGGCGAGATCCATCAGGTCGCCACCGACCCTGCGTACCGTCACAGGGGCTACGCCCGCCGCGTCACCCGCGCCGCCTGGGACTGGCTCGCCGACCAGGGTTGCTCCTCTGCCGCCCTCACCGCCACATCCGGCGGAATCACCCTCTACGAGGAGCTGGGGTTCCAGGCGATCCCGTCCCCCCGCATGGTGTGACGACCGGCCCGGGGAGCCCGGCCGGCCATGGTGTTCACAGGGTGGCGCGGCTCGTGCAGCTCAGTTGGCGCCTGACACCCGAGTCGGCATTGTGAGTGTCAGCGCGGGAAATCAGCCGCCCACCGACACCAGGGACTGGACCCGCCCTGAGGTAGCCCTGGTCCCGGGTGGTGGACCTGACCCGCAACTCTTCATCACCGGCGAAGGCACCGCTTTGCACTCCGACGGCAACCCGTCGGCAATCACCTGGTCGTTGGACTTCGTGGTGCGGAACTCGTATCACGGTCTTGTCGAACGGCCCTGTTCGGCCCTGTTCGGCCGTGTCTGGTGTGACGATTCGACCGTTCGGGATGGTGTGACTACCCGGCCGTGGAGCCGGGGTTCGGCTCGGGCCGGGCCTGCCGGCGGCGGCTGGAGCGGTGGCCGCCGCGGGCGTGTGAGCCGTCATCGGGGCCCCGGTCACGGAAACGCCGTGACCGGGGCCCCGGGATCAGTTACCGCGGAAGGTGCCGACCGCCGCTAGTTCCTGTACCGGAACACGATCCGGCCGCGCGTCAGGTCGTACGGCGGGAGCTCCACCAGCACCCGGTCTTCCAGCATGATCTTGATGTAGTTCTTGCGGATCTTCCCGCTGATGTGCGCGAGCACCTGGTGGCCGTTGCCGAGCTCCACGGTGAACATGGCGCTGCGCAGGCACTCGACGACCTTGCCCTCGGCTTCGATGACGTTCTTGTGCTTCGTCATCGCACCAGCTCCAGGTTGCTGCTCATCGGCCGGGCGCCGATGCCCTCGAACAGTGCCGAGGCTGCTTGGCTGGACTCTTGGACTTCGGTCCAGGCCGCGGTGAACCCGGAGCGGTGCAGCGTCCCCAGCGCGTGGGCCAGCAGTGCCCGCGCGATACCGCGGCGCTGGTCGCCGGCCCGGACCGCGACCAGCCCGATGCGCGGGCGGTTCACCGTCACCACCCGGATCAGACCCAGGTAGCGGTCCGGTGCCGCGGCCACGGCGTATTTCGACGGGTCGGCGATGGTGTCGCCTTCGGGGAGGGCGATCACCTCCGCGGGCATCGACTGCCACCCGGCGGTCGCCCCGACTTGGTCACGGATCGCGCGGTCCACCGCCCGCAGCAGACTCTCGTCCGCCTGGCCGGCGGGCACGATCGTCACGCCCGCAGGCGGCAGGACTTCGTCGAGCCCTGTGACCCGCGGGTCGGTCGGCACGGCGTACTCCCACTCGCGGCGCCGGATCGTGAAACCGGCCCGCCGCCAGCCAGCCGTCAGCTCGACGTCGGCTTCGTCGACCACCGTGTACAGCGGCGCCGGCAGTTCCGCCAGCATCGCCTCGGCGAGCCGGTCGAAGACGGCGTCGTGCCAGGCGTCGATGCTGACGAACAAGCGTCCGTCGGGCCGGTGCTCCGCATGCCCGCGGCCGACCACCAGGTCGTCATCCAGTGCATGCCACTGCCTGTCCGCCACACGCGTGATCATCACCGCGTTCTCGCCCAGGCCGGATATGAAAGGCTTCGTGTTCATCGGAGTCTCCCTCCAGGAGTGCCTCGATCTCAGGCGCTCCCGGCGACACCGAACGTCAGCCGCCGGACCGTGACGGGTTGAGGGAGCACCCACGGGTAACTGTGTTCACGGGGCTCACCTCCATACGACGAACTTCGGGCCCGGCGTTCGGCTTGAAGCAGCCAGATACGCGGTACGTTCGGGAACGTCGGGCGGGAGTCGGAACCTCCACTCCTTGCGTGGCTGCAACGGCTCGATCCGCTCCCACAGCTCATCCGGCACGATCCACGACGATGCCCCCGCTGAGGCCTATCCGTGGGTCGCGCCTCCACCTGCGTAGCTCCCAATCCGGTGCCGGCGGCCCCACCTACGACCAGCTCTACGCGGAGACCCGCCGCCGCAACATCCGCGGCCGCTCGTCGATGCACAAGACGGAACTCACTCGCAAGCTCGGACGCTGACACCGACGAGCGAACCCCGGGACCCACTCGAACGGCGAGCGGCTTGGCACGGGACGCACGTGGTCACAGGGGCTGAAGCCGGGTGTGCAGGAGGCAGAATTCGTTGTCTTCCGGGTCGGCCAGGACGTGCCAGCTCTCAGTGCCGGTCTGACCGACGTCGACGGGCCTGGCGCCGAGGGCGAGCAGCCGCTCCAGCTCGGCGTCCTGGTCGCGGTCGGTGGCGTTGACGTCGATATGCAGTCGGAGCTTCCCGGTCCGCGGGTCGCTGCTGGGGCTCAAGACGAGGGTGGGCTGCGGGCCGCCGAAGCCGGTGTCGGGCGGCCCGATCTCGATGCTTCCGTCGTCCTCCCGGCCGAGTTCGACGTAGCCGAGGACCTCGCTCCAGAATGCGGCGAGCCGTTCGGGGTCGGCGCAGTCGATGACCAGCTCACTGATGCGGCATGCCATAGCCCGTCAGTGTACGTAGGCAATCCCGAGAGCCGATCGTCGGCCGCGTGCTGAAGGGCGACGCGCTACGCGATTGCCGGGTGGGACCAGCTGCGGCCTTTGCTGCCGACGTCCTCGACGGGCCGTCCCCGGTTGGACGACCGCATGGTCTTGAACGGCATCGTGCGGAAGTTCCGCACCGGGGTGGCTCCGGCAGGACCTGCCCGAGCGATACGGGTCGTAGGCCACCCTGCTCGACGCGATACGACAAGACTGCCGAGCGTACCCGGCAGCCCGTCACCCTCGCCTCACTCCTCATGTGGGTGTGATCTTTGACGTCGATCCCTAGCCGACCAGGCGGCGGCGCCAGTCCAGAGGGGTGATGGTGATGGCCCGGCCGGGGTCACGGTCCCACTCGGTGTGAAGGCCGGCTGCTTCGAGGGAAGCCACGACCTCGTGGCCGATGGCTGCGGTGGTCTCGGACGAGCCGTCGAAGCCGCCGTAGAGGAGCATCAGTCCGTGGCCGGCTGCGGCGGAGTCCGTGCACTGGGTGTGGAAGTAGACATAGCCGCGGGCGTCGGGCCCGCCTTCGCCGCCGATCTCGGCCTCGCCGCAGCTACGGCAACAGGTGAAGTTCTCGCGGGCGGTGATACCGGCCTCCTGCAAGGCGGTGAACGCGCGGGTGAGCCGCTCAGGGTCGGTCTCGCCCTGCCACGCGGCTTGCTCCGCGACGCGCTCCAGCCACAGCCGGTCGGCCAGTGCCTGTGCCTGCTCGCGCGAGACGGGCCGGCGGTCCTTGGTGACCAGGTACTCCTCGGCAAGCTCGGCCAGTTCGGCGCGGGAGGCGTAGCCGCCGACCAGCACCTCGCAGACGCGCTTCTCCAACTCGTCGCGCTCGTCGTCGTTGAGGTCGAGCGGTGGCACCTCGTGGGTGGGGCCCATGTCCAGCAGCGACCAGGCCAGACCATCGTCCCATCCGGCCTCCTGGCGGGCCCAGCCGGTGATCGCTGCGATCACGGCCTCGGGCCTGTCGGCCGTCGCCTGGAAGTGCCGGTCGGCGGCACCGTCGCGGTGCTCCAGTGTGTAGTCACCACCGGCCTGGTGCCAGACCTGGGCGAAGACGTCAGGCAGGTCGGGTATCCGCTGGACCACCAGGAACCGGTCACCGTCACCGCCGATTCGCCGGACCAACCCGGCCAGCTCCTCGGAGGACACACGGACGTGCCGCTCCCAGTTCTCCGTCTTCACCACGATCTCAAGCATGCGCAGACTCTGGCACACCATGTAACTGCTCTCGACCAGCCTTGGTCCTGGGTGATCGTTGGCCGAGGTTTGACGGCAACCTCTAACTGAGCGTTTGGTCCTGTTTGCAGGCATTGTGCCGAGGTTTTCCCACCTCGGCAGTCCGAGGCAGGACGGGCAAGTGGGGTGGCTGACCATGCTGCAACAGCAGAGGGATGTCTCGCTCCGGCACCTCCTGTCTCATCCCAACGCCGCCCCACGCGCGGGGATGTGTCCGCCGACCGGGCCGGTCCGGCTGTCGTAGGGGCAGGCCCGCGCCTTGCTCGACGTGCACACGTCCGTCGGCGGCACGGCGGAAACGGGCACCAGCAGGCCATTGACCAGGATGAATACAGAAGTTCTGGCGCGGTACTAGACGGCGACGAAACGTCGGTTGCCGTCCGCAGCGATGATGCGGCCGAAGCGCATACCGGGGAAGTGGGCAGCGACCAGCAGGTCGTCGGCATCGGCGGCTTCGTCGGCGATACGGTTGCGCACGGCGGAGGCGGCGGCGGGGTCGACGTCCCAGATCACCTGCCAGTCGCGCTCGCTGAACTGGACCACCGAGTGGACCACGTCCCCCAGCAGCAGCGCGCGGCGCCCGCCGGAGGAGACCACGTACACGGTCGTGCCGGGGGTATGGCCGGGCATGTGGAGGGCGTCGACACCGGGAGCGAGGGTGAAGTCGGCGTCGAACAGCTCCAGTTGGTCCCGGAGCGGGGTGAGCTTGTCGACGGCTTCGGGCTGGGCGGCGTCACCTGTCACAAAGTACTGCCAATCGGCGCGGTGGGCGCGGTAAGTGGCGCGGGGGAAGATGGGCCGGCCGTCGACGGCGGCCCAGCCGATGTGATCGAAGTGCAGGTGGGTGAAGACCACATCGGTCACGTCGTCGGGAGTGACACCGTGGGCGGCGAGCGAATTGAGCAACCGGCCCCCGCGGTACTTGCCGTCGTCGAACGGCCCGACCCCGGCGTCGACCAGGACGGTCCGCTCCCCGCTGCGCACGAGAAAGCCGCCCAGGGGCAGGCCGAGGCTCCCGTCCGCCTCCCGGTGGTGCTCGTGGCAGGCCCACGGGTCGTCCACGCCGGGGCGGGTGAGGATCTCCGCGGCAATCTCGGTGCCCACCCCGTCCGTGATCGCCAGAACCTCGATGTCGCCGATCTTCATGTATGCCCTCCCGCAGCCGTCATGAGCCCACACCGAACCGAACAGCCGTTCTTGGGCCATCGGCTTCAACCGTCCTCGACGGCGGGGGATTCCCACAGGAGACGATCTTTTGTCGAGGCTCACCGGGCGCCGCCGTCGAGCGGGGCAGGGCCTGATCAGACGAGCTTTCCCAACCGGTCAGCCTCCTCCACTGCCACCGGAAACACCGGAGCCCGCGCCAGTCGGGCTACTGCCGCCCCGGCTACCCTCCGGGTCGCCAACTGGTGCCCCCGTTCGTCCCGGGGAGGCTGTCGGCCTCAAGCCCCGCGGACGATCCGGTACAGCACATTCGGGCGCAGTGGCCCTTCGGGCGCGGCGGGGTCGTCGAAGTCATCGGCCGGGTCACGGGTCATGCCGATTCGGCGCATCACCGCCTGAGAACGGAGGTTGGTAGCCGTTGTCACAGCGAGGATCTCGGGAAGCTCAAGCATGTCGAAGCCGTAGGCCAGGACTGCCAGCGCGGCCTCGGTGGCGAAGCCGTGACCCCAGGCCGATCGGGCGAGCCGCCAGCCGATCTCCACACCGGCGAACGGCATGCCGTCATCCACCTGATCCAGGCCCGCGAAGCCGATGAACTCGCCCGTGGCCTGTACCTCAACGGCCCACCACCCGTAGCCTCGCCGGTCGAACTCGGCCTGGAACCGCGCCATGGAGGCATCGCTCTGTTCACGGGTGAGCAGGTCACCCAAGTGCTCTCGAACCTCGGGATCGGCGTTCATCGCCGCCCATGGTTCACGGTCGGAGTCACGCCATCGGCGGAGGGTGAGGCGTTCGGTGTGCAGTTCAGCCATGCTGCTCAGCCAACGCGAGCTCTCCCCCCGAGGCAATCCCTTTTCCCCAGGGCGACACCGAGCGGCTGCCTCCTCGATCGCGCGCCGGATACCCCTTGTCAATTTCCGAGCTTGTTGTTTGACCGCGCGCTTTCATCAAGCGGACCGCCCGGCGTCGCCGGACGGTCACCAACGTTGCCGCGACGGCAACACGCTCCCCCGGTCAGCTTGCGGTGAGGGCGAAGGCCAGCAGCGCCACCGAGGTGAAGTCCAGTGCCGCTTCCGCCGTCTGCCAGGCGTCCATTTTGTCGAGGTAGCCGGCGCCCTTGCCGTCGAAATCCTTCCAGGACGCGCCTCCCGGCGGGCCGGCCGCGCACTTCTTCATGGTGGGGAAGGTGTTCAGGTTGTCCGGGTCCTCCAGTTCCTTCGCGGCGTTGGGGCCGTTGACCACCGCGCCGCGCAGGATCTCGCCCTTGCCGTCCAGGCTGCCCGCGAGGTTCGCGACCTGGTGCGAGGGGCAGTGCGGGAAGGTCTGGCCCGCGCCGACCATGAACGACGTTCCCCAGGGGTTGGCCCCCAGCGCCCAGCCGCGCTGCCGGGCCGCGAAGGCGTCGTAGTGGTGGTCGCCGGTGGCCTTCGCGTAGAGCCTGGCCGTGACGACGAGGCCGAAGGTGTGGGGCACGGCGTCGGCCTCGTTGTAGACCGCGCCTGCCGCGAAGGGGTCCTTGGCCGCCCGGGCCGTGCCCTCGTCGAGCTGGCGGCGCAGGTCTGCGCGCAGCTCGTTGGGGGAAATGCCTTGCGCGTCGGCCCCGTTGAGGGCGGTCAGGAGATCCGTGTGGGCCAGGGCGCTGACGTCTGCAACACCCAGAGTGCCCTTGTCGTCGGAGGCCAGATACCCCCTGGCCCAGTGCGCGGCCTGCCGGCGCCAGGTGTCCGCACGGCCGTCACCGAGGGCCTGGGCCGCCAGCGTCAGCTCGGTGGCGCCGAACTCCATGTCGTCCTGCCAGAGTTCTTCGGGGTAGAAGTCGTGCGGGAATGCGGTCACCAGCTTGCCCTGGTGGGCGGTGTCGGCGCGCTCGTAGACGGCCGCTGCCTTCGTCAGCCACTCCCTGGCGGCGTCGGGGACGTCGTGTGCCTGCTGTTGTGCGGCGAGTGCGAAGACGGCTGCCGTCCTGCCTGCGAGGTTGGGGCTGATCGGGGCGCCGGGGTCGGCGGCGCGGAAGACGGGGCGGTGCTTGATCGTGCGGTCGGGGTGACCGGCCGGGACGTCGAGGGCGTCGTCCTCCTCGGGCAGCCGCCAGACGTCGTGGTCGGTACGGACGTTGTCGTTCCCGGCTCCGATGCCCACCTGGGCGTAGAGCGTGCCCGTCCTGCCGTCCCACATCTTGTCCAGCCAGGCCAGCCCGTGCCGGGTTTCGTCGGACAGGCCTGCTGCAGTGGGCATCGAGCGCTGGGCGAGGAGGAGTTCGGCGACGGCGTAGGAGGTGGTGTGGGTGAACTTGAGGAAGTCCCCGGCGTCGAAGAAACCTCCGGCGACGTCGACCGGACCGCCGACGGGGGTGAGCCGCTCGTCGAGCAGCTTCTTGCCGGTGTCGTCGTAGTGCGGGGCGGCGTAGACCGTGGCCTGCCGGTCGGCGAGGTGGGAGGGCTTGCGGGACAGGACGTCGGACGGCACGTCGGCGCCGTCGCGCTGGGTGCGGAAGAACCGGACGTTGTCCTGGACCAAGGGTGCCATCAGGTCGCGGGCCGGGGCGATCGTGAAGGCGGGCGAGCTTCCGGAGGCCATGCCGGTCAGTTCGAGGCGGTAGGTGCCGGGGGTGTCGACCGCCGACAGGTCGACGGTGCGCACTGAGGTGTAGGTGTCGTTCCAATGCCCGGTGCGGGCGCCGAGTCGTCCGGAGCGGATCGTCCGGCCTTGTGCGTCGACGATGGTGAAGCCCGCCCCGTCAAGGGCCTGCTCGGATCCCATGACGAAGGCCTGTTTGGCCTCGCCCACGGCATAGCCGGCCTGATTGACCCGGACGACCGCGCGCGGGCCGGCCGCGTCGGGAGCCGAGCCCCGGGCGGGCAGGGCGTAGGTCACAGCGCCCGCGCCGACGACGGCAGCCACCAGGAGCACGGCCGTACGGGGCCGGGGGCGGCGCCGGGGGAAGAGGCGGGGTTGACGGGAGGGAACAGTCATGCGCTCACCTTGGTGAACGCACCATGAGATGACGATGAGGAAGGTGATGCCGCCGTCGCGGTGCCGGTCACCCGGCCCGTTCCTCCTCGTACGGCGGCAGCCGCAGTTCGGCGAGCAGGCCGCCGCCGGGCGCGTCCGAGAGCCGGGCGCTCCCGCCGTGCAGCTCCGCGACCCAGCGGACGATGGCCAGGCCCGTTCCGGTACCGGAGCCGCTGCCGACGCCGCGGCGGAAGACCTTGTCGCGGTCCCGGGCCGGCACGCCCGGACCGTGGTCCCGGACGGCGACCACCCCGGCAGCGACCGTCACCTCGACGGGCCCATGCGGGGAGCAGGGCCCGGCGCTGCCGTGCCGCAGCGCGTTCTCCACCAGGTTGCGGACGGCCTGGGCCAGCAGTTCCGGGTCGCCGCGGACGATCGCCGGTTCGGTGCTGACGCTCACCCCCGTACGGTCGGGCAGCTCCTCGACGGTCAGCTCGACCACCTGGTCCAGCCGCAGCGGCGTGAGTTCGACGTCCTGGATGCCGGCCTCCACCCGCGCGCGGGCCAGCAGTCCGGTCACCAGCCGGCTCAGCCGGTCGATGAGGCCGAGAGCCGTGCCCAGGGCGGCGGGTGCCCGTTCCCGGGCCGCGTTGCCCTGTTCCACCACGAGACGCAGTGTGGCCAGTGGGGTCCGCAGTTCATGGGCGGCCTCGGCGAGGAACTGCTCCTGCTGCTCCAGCCCGCGCAGGGCGGGCCGCATCGCGCGCCGGGACAGCAGATGCCCGGCCGTGGCCGCGACGGCGACCAGCGCCGCGCAGCCCAGCGCGAGCCGTTGCACCAGCGCGTCGTGGCCGTGCTCCTCCTGGGCGGGGTCCATGCCGACGAGGACGGCCGCGTCGATCCGCTCGTCCCAGACGGGGGAGGCCGCCCACCGGAGCCGTCGGCCGTCACCGGCCGCGGCGGTGAACCGGACGACGGTCTCCTCGTCCGTCACCAACTGCTGCCAGATCCCGTCGAGTTCGGACCGGCCCGGGAGTGCGGCCGCGTTCCCTGCCACCACGCGGGCGTCGGGCGCCCGGCCCGATGCCGACGCCGGCCGGAGGATGGCGACCGCTTCCACGCCCTCGACGAGTTCGTCTTCGCGCAGGGGCTCGAGATGCACGGTTCCGCTGCTGGACCAGACCGCTCGCGACAGACCGATGGCGCGGACGCCGACCTCGTGATCCAGAGCGGCCTTGCGGGAATCGCGGTCGAGCCCGGCGGCGAACGTCGCGAGGGCCACCAGGCACAGGGCCGTCGTCCCGGCGAACAGCAGCGTCGTCACCCAGCGGCTGCGGTGCAGCCGTGCCACGGCGCGGGACGCCTTGCGCGGCGTCAGCGGCATCCGCAGCATCCGCGTCATCAGCGGCATTCGCGGCATCAGCCGTCCGCCTGCGGGTCCGTGAGCCGGTAGCCGGCGCCCCGGACCGTCTCGATCACCTGCGGCTCGCCGAGCCGGCGCCGCAGCTGGCCGATGAGGACGTCCACGACGTTGGACATCGGCTCGCTCCACTCGTCCCAGCACCGCTCGATCAGCTCGGTACGGGTCACCACCTCGCCGACGCGCAGCATCAGCACCTCCAGGACCGCGAGTTCCTTGGCGGTGAGGCTCAGCAGCATGCCGGACCGGCGCACCCTGCGCCGCGGCAGGTCGAGTTCCACATCCCCCGCCCGCAGCAGCGGCGGGCGGCTGGGCTGGCCGCGCCTGCACAGGGTCCGGACGCGGGCGACCAGCTCGGCGAAGGCGAAGGGTTTGACGAGGTAGTCGTCGGCCCCGTGCTCGAAGCCCGTGACCCTGTCGCCGACCGAGTCCAGGGCCGTCAGGAGCAGGACGGGCAGCACGGATCCCGCTGCGCGCAGGGCGCCGAGGAGTTCCAGCGCATCGCCGTCGGGCACCATCCGGTCGGCGACCACGCAGTCGTAGGTGTTGACTGCGAGCTTGAGGTCGGCGTCGGCGAGCGTGGGGGCGAGGTCTGCGGCGAAGCCCGCGTCCCGCAGCCCGGTGGCGAGGACGGGGCCCAGCTCGGGGTCGTCCTCCAGGATCAATATGCGCATGAGGGGCAACCCTAAAGCCGGTCGGCCGTGTCCGCCGGGCCGCCGACCAGGCGCGTGCGGGTGAGGGCGAAGGCCAGGCCGTGCTCGCGGTCGGGGAAGGCGATACCGCCACCGCTGCCGTGGTGGCCGAAGGCCGTGAGCGCACCGCCCGTCGCGGGCAGGCCCAGGAAGTAGCCGAGCCCCTTGGCGTACTGGTCGAGGAGCACGTGGTCCTTGCCGTCGACGGCCATGCGTGCGGCGAGTTCCATGCGCTCCTGGGGGACCAGCCGCACGCCATCGACCCCGCCCAGCAGTGCGGCGTACATGCGTGCGGCTGCGCGGGCGGTCGTGGTGCCGCATGCGGGCAGGTCCGCGAGCAGGTAGTCGCGGCGGTTGGCCAGCTCGGCGGTGGTCCACACGCTGTGGTTCGGCACGACGAGGCGGCGGAAGGGGGCGGACGGCGGAATGGTCTCCAGCCAGGCGGCCCAGTTGCCTTCCACGAGCGGTGCGGTGCGCGCCGGCTCGCTCTCGGGCAGTCCGAAGAACAGCTCGTCGGCGACGCCGAGCGGCTCCGTGACGTAGGTGCGCAGGGCTTCGGACGGGGTCAGGCCGCAGACCGTCATAATTTTGATCCTCCACCGGCTTGCCGTTCAGCCACGACCAGAGGTCGGCCACACAGGGATGACGACAAATCAGTGCTGGGCACGGGCAGCGCACCACTAGCCTAGGGCCCATGTCCCACACCATCCGCGTCCGATTCGCCCCGTCGCCGACGGGCATGTTCCACGTCGGCGGAGCCCGGTCCGCCCTGTTCAACTGGGCCCTCGCGCGACAGCAGCAGGGCAAGTTCGTTCTGCGGATCGAGGACACTGATGCGGAACGCAACCGCCCTGAGTGGGTGGACGGCATCATCAGCGCCTTGACGGCGATCGGGATCGGCAAGGACGACTCCGCGTTCGAGGGGCCGAACTTCCAGTCGCACAACACCGAAGCGCAGCGCGAGGCCGCCTTGCGGCTGTACGCCGAGGGCAAGGCGTACTACTGCGACTGCCGGCGGGAGGATCTGGTCGAGCGGACCGGGTCGCAGCACCTCGGGTACGACGGCTTCTGCCGCGAGCGGGGCCTGGAGTACGTGGAGGGGCGTGCGTTGCGGTTCCGTACTCCGGACGACGGGGCGACGGTCGTCGACGATGTCGTCCGCGGGCGGACGGAGTTCCCGAATGCATCCCTCGAGGACTTCGTGATCGCCCGGGGGAACGGCTCGCCGGTCTTCGTACTGGCCAACGCCGTGGACGACATCCGCGAGCGCATTACGCACGTCGTCCGCGGCGAGGAACACCTGTCGAACACCCCCAAGCAGCAGCTCCTGTGGCACGCGCTCGACGCCGAGCCGCCGGTGTGGGCGCACCTTCCGGTGATCGTCAACGAGAAGCGGCAGAAGCTGTCCAAGCGCCGGGACAAGGTGGCGCTGGAGGACTACCTCGCCGACGGTTACCTGCCGGACGCGATGGTCAACTACCTGATGCTCCTTGGCTGGGGCCCGGGCGACGACGTGGAGATCCGGCCCTGCAAGGAGCTGGAGAAGCTGTTCCGCCTGGAGGACGTGAACAAGGGCTCGGCGTTCTTCGACGTGAAGAAGCTCTCGGCCTTCAACGGCGAGTACATCCGTGCCCTGCCGCTGGAGCGGTTCATCGCCGAGTGCCGTCGGTGGCTTCAGGCCCCGTACGCACCGTGGGCCCCCGAGAGGTTCGACGAGTCGGTGTTCGAGGCCGTGGCCGGCCTGGCGCAGACGCGGCTGACCGTGCTGTCGGAGATCACGGAGTACGTGGACTGGCTGTTCCTGGAGACCCCGCCGCAGGACGAGGCCTCGTGGGCCAAGGCCATGAAGGCGGGGGCCCGCGAGGTGCTCGTGTCGGTTCGGGCGCAGTGGGGTGCGTGCGACTGGACAGCGGACGGGCTCAAGGCCGGGCTGGAGGCTGCGGCGACAGAGCACGGGCTGAAACTGGGCAAGGCGCAGGCCCCCGTGCGTGTCGCGGTGACCGGTCGCACGGTGGGCCTGCCTCTGTTCGAGTCGGTGGAGGTCCTGGGGCGCGAGCGGGCTCTCGCCCGGATTGAGGCGGCGATCGAGCAGTTGCTGCGCGAGAGCACATGAGATGAGGCGAACGGGCTGACGCGCTCACCGCAGAACAACTACGGCCTCCATCGCCGCCAAGATGCCACCGAGCCGTCGGCTGCCGACCGGGTCAGTGGTCCAGGGCGCCGGTGATGCCGTGCGCCTCTTCGAGGACCTGCGCGGCACCGGCGCGGTCGGTCTCCTCCAGCCAGGGGTAGTCGCTCGCCCGGTAGTCGGGGAAGCGGAGGACGTCATCGGTGTCGATCCAGCGGCCCCCGGCGCCCGGGAAGCACTGGTCACGCCACCCCCGGGTGCCGGTCACCCTGCGGACGACGCCGCGGGGCGGCTGCCCGGACTCCTGCTTCTTGTAGCTGCTCCAGTACCTCCAGTACCCGCGGACCCAGGTCTCCCGGTCGGCCTCCAGCTCCCGGGCCCGCGTGGCGTCGATCTCGCGGAGCTCCAGCTGCTCGGGGTGCGGCGCGGGTTCGCCTTCCCACCGGGTGGTGCCGATGAAGACGACCCGCGGGCGCGAGACGGACTCGGGAAACCAGCCCCACTCAAGGGCGGAGAAGTACTCCCACCGGTCACCCTCACGCCGCCACAGATCCGTGGGGCGGTCATCGTCTCCGGCGATGAAGTAGCGGAACGGGCTGCCGGGCCGCGCGTCGTCCAGTCCGCACCGGCCCAGCTCCGTCATGCCGGGCCGGCCCGTGAGCCGCTCCAGCACGGCGTCGGCCTCGGCTGCCGGCACCCGCTGCCAGTCGTGGTCCTCGTCGTCGGCGCCCGGCCGGGAGAGGATGGTCGTCGATATCCACTGACGGTCCCGGCTGGAGAACTCGCACCGCGTCTCCTCCGGGCTCCGCCGCCGCCGGATCACGCTCACGGGTATCCGCTCCCCGTCCGGCCCGGCCTCGTACCGCACCCAGTACTCGGCCCAGCCCTGCCGGTCGGCCTGCAACGCGGCGGCCCTGCCCGGGGAAACGGGGTGCAGCACGTCCTTTTCCGGGGCCGAGGTCACCCTGCGCCGCTCCCCGGCCGGCCGCCAGGCCCACTCGGCCGTCGACCAGTACTCCCAGGCCCTGCCGCCACGGGCGCAGCGCCACAGTGCGGAGGGGCGTTCGCGTTCGGGAGTGCTGCTGTCCCGCAGCTCGATGAAGAAGTCGTACAGGCCGGATTTCACGCGCCACCCCCGTGGACACAGTCGTTCCGGGCCCCGTGCGTCCACATCTGGGTGGGCGCACCAGGGGCCCACCGCCCGGCGGGAGCCGGAGCGTGGGAACGATCTTATGCCCTGGGCTCAGGGTCCCAGGTCAGGTGGGGTGTCGTGGGGGTTCGGCGTCCGGTTGCCCGGATTTCATTCATCACCCACTTATCACATGTCAACGCGCAGTTGATGAGATCGGCATTCCGCTTCAGGACACCGACATGAAGGGGTACCTGTCTTGACCACTCACCTTCGACGTGGCTCCGGCCCGCGGACGGTACTGGCGCTGATGGCGGCACTGTGCGGAATCCTCGGTGCCACCGCGCTCGGTACGACCCCGGCGGCAGCAGCCGATCAGCGTCACGCGATCTACGCCATCGCGCACCGAGTCGACACCCTGGACGGCGTGGACGCCGCGCTCAAGCACGGCGCCAACGGCATCGAGATCGACGTCTGTGCCTGGTGGAATCCGAACGAATGGCGTGCTTATCACGACTGTTCCTCGGCCGGTGACAACCGGCGGGGCCCCAGCTTCGACAGCATGATCGACCGCATTGTCTCCAACGCCAAAGCAGGGCACCGGCTGGCGCTGGTCTGGCTGGACATCAAGGACCCGAACTACTGCGGAGAGGCGCAGAACCGCGGGTGCAGCGTCGCCGGGCTGCGTGACAAGGCGCAGAGGCTGACGGCTGCCGGGATCCAGGTGCTCTACGGTTTCTACGAGTATCACGGCGGCAGCAACCCGGACGTCGGCGGCAGGGGCTGGAAGAGCCTGGAAGGCAAGCTCGGCGGGCTGGAGGGCATCACGACGACCGGGACCCGCGATCAGGTCCGAGGCGCCTACAACCGGTCCGGTTCCGGATTCCCGGCCGGTCACCGGGCGATGGACTACGGCGACAGTGATATCGCCAAGGGGTTCGGCAACTGCACGGAGGCCACCCGCAACACGTGCGCGGAACTGAAGAAGGGCGCCGCTGACCGTGCCGCCGGACAGCTCGCGGCCACGCTGTCCTGGACGACCACCTACAACGATCCGTGGTACGTCGACAAACTGCTGGGCGACGCGCGCGTGGACGGCATCATCGCCGGCTACGGTGCCTTCACCGGCGTGCGCGAGTACGACGACAGCTGGCAGTGCGCCAACGCCGTCAAGCTTGTCCGTGACTGGGTGAACCGCCACGGCGCCACCCATCGCATGGCCACCAGCGGTGACCGCCTGTTCAGGTAGCGGACAGCCTCGGGCCGGGGTCCATACCACCTGCGCCCATGGCCCCCTCAGACCGTCGGCCGGGATCCCGGCCGACGGTTTTTCCGACGTCACGGTGTCACGACCTGCGGACGCGCGAACACCGAGTTGTCGATGACAACATCCATCATCGGCAACGGGTCGACTTCCTGAAGATAGATACGCTCGGCCACCAGATACCTGTTGCGGTGGATCGACTCCGCTTCGGTTCCGGCCCAGTCCTCGTCACGCTCGACACCCCGCTGAACGGACAGCTCTGCATCCACCTGCAACCAGATGCGGAAGTCCCAGTACTCGTTGATCTCGGGGCGGAAGGCGAAGACACCATCCACGATCAGCACCGTATCCGCCCCAAGCGGCGTCACTTCGGATGAGTGATCTCGTTGGGTCAGTGGGTCGATGCTGCACAGCGCACAGGCTGTCGCTCCCGATGACCGGCAGGGATCCAGCAGCAGGCGCGTGACCGCCTCATAGTCATACGCGTTGCGGTAGTACCCCTCACCGGACTCCCGGTCATAGAGGTGCCGGTCCCTCCACGGCTTCTTGAAGTCGTCGAGAGTCGTCCGAAGCACTGGTCGCCCCGCAGCACTGATCCACTCGGCCAGTTCATGCCCGAAGCTCGTCTTCCCAGCAGCGGTGCAGCCGTCGACCCCCACGAGCAGGCGGCCCTGACCGAGAGCCAGGATGCGCTTGGCGATCTCTTCGACCAGCATGCTGCGCTCGACGGAGGCCGCCGGAGGAGAGGGCTGCCTCCAGGACGAAGCCGAATGATGCACGTTCACCTGTGGTGATCTCTCGGAAAATGGCCCTACCACGGGACGGTCTCGCCAAGGCGATCCAGGAACTGCAGGCCCGGGGCACCGGCCTGCGCTTCGAGGACGTCGACGACGGCCGGGACGCTCTCCTGGGGAGTAAGTGGCGCGTCAGGACCGCCCAGTTGGGTCCGATTGTGTCCGGGGTCGATGAGCAGCTTGGTGTGTCCGTCGTCGGCATAACGCGTGGCGTAACTGCGCATCAGCTGGTTGAGCGCGGCCTTGCTGGCCTTGTAGAGCTCATAGCCGTCCTCGGTGTTTCGCGAGATGCTGCCCTGCTCGGAGGACATGACCGCAACGGTTCCGCCGGGCGCGACGAGTCCGCGGAGGGCCTCGAGGGCGCGCAGCGGGCTCAATGCGTTGGTGGTCATCACCTCGGTGAACATGTCGGTCGAGACCTCGGCAATGGGCAGATTTCCTCGGTCGATTGCAGCGTTGACGAAGAGCAGATCGAGTCGACAGCCTGCCAGGCGCTCGCGCAGAGCGGCCAGCTGCTCGGAGCTTGTCATCTCCAGTGATTCGACCTTCAGTTGCCCGTTCCAGGCATCGGCCTTTGCTTTCAGCTCGCCGCCGTCCTGGCGCGTCGTGGCGATGACTCGCCAGCCGCGTCGAGCGAGTTCGTCGGCGAGGACGAGCCCTAACCCTCGGGAGGCTCCGATGACGAGAGCTTGGCGGTTGGACGTGGAAGACACGTTCACTCCTTCGCGCTGGGGAAGTTAGCCTAGACGCGGCGTTGCGTCTAGGCAATGCCGCGGGGACTACTGACAGGTATGGTGTCTCGCATGCCCGCCGCCAGCTCTCAGCCCCGCAGGCCGCACTCCGGCCCCCGGCGCGACGAGGCCGCACGTCTCGCTGTGCTTCATGCCGCAGACGATCTGCTTGTCGAGCACGGCTTCGGCGCCCTCACCGTCGAGGCAATCGCGCGTCGTGCCGGCGTCGCCAAGCAGACGATCTACCGCTGGTGGCCCTCGAAGGTCGAGATCCTCCTCGACACGCTCATCGAGGACACCGACAAGCACCTTCCCGTCCCGACAGAGGAGCCCACGGCGGAGAGCATCCGTGGCTACGTACGCGGCTTCGCGCGATTCCTCACCAGCGACGCTGCCGGGAAGGTCCTGCTCGCGCTCATCGCCGAGGCGCAGCACGATCCCGATACGGCCGAGCGCTTCCACGAGCGGTATCTCGGTCCACGCCGTGACCAAGAACGCGACATGCTCGCGCGCGGAACCGACGCCGGCGAGGTCTCGCCCAGGCTCAGCCCCGACGCCACGCTTGACGCACTTGTCGGCCCGATCGTCTATTGCGCCCTGACGGGGTCGAGTGTCCCCCGCGATCTGGTGGACACGCTTGTCGAGGACCTGCTCAGGCCCCGCTCACATTGAGTTGGTGTCGTCGTCGACGCGAGTCCCCATTATCGGTCTCATCGGTCCTGAGACAGCTCGTAAAGCTCCTGGAACAGACCACCGGACCGGACGAGTTGACCGAAGGTGCCGTGCTCGGTGATCCGGCCGTGTTCCATCACGATGATACGGTCCGCGATCTTCGTGTTCTCCAACCGGTGCGTGACCACGATGGAGATCCGGTCGGCGGCCATGGCCTTGATGACCTGGAAGATCAGGTGCTCGCCGCGGGCGTCCATCTCGCTGGTGGGCTCGTCCAGCACGAGCACGGCGGGCTTGCGGTAGATCGCCCGGCCGCAGGCGAGGCGCTGCCACTGTCCGCCGGAGAGCGTGACGCCACCCCATACTTCGCGGGCGAGCAGCATGTCCAGGCCCTCGGGCATTTCCTCGACGGCCTCTCGCATGCCGACCGTCCCGACCACGTCCCAAACCGCCTCGTCGCCCCAGCTGGTGGGCTGGCCGAGGGTGATGTTCTCCCGGCACGGCAGCGGCCAGAAGGCGAAGAACTGCGGCACCAGCCCGGTCTGCTCCCACAAGCTGTCCGGGTCGACGGTCGCGATGTCGACGCCGTCCCAGGAGACCGTGCCCTTCTCGGCGAGGTACAGGCCGGTGATCAGCTTGATGAGGCTGGACTTGCCGGAGCCGTTCTCTCCGACCACGGCCACGACTTCGCCTCGGCGCAGGGTGAGGGAGAGGCCGTCGACAGCCGCCTGGGACTTGTTCGGATAGCCGTAGGTGACGTTCTCGAGCCGGATCGTCTCCGGGCACACCGGCGCCCGCTCACGCCCGCGCGCCAGGGCCATCTCGGCCGTGGTGGTGTCCACGAACCGTTTCCAGTCCCCGAGGAACAGGGACGAGTGGAAGAGCGAGGCCAGGTAGTGGATCACGTTCGCCAGGTTCCCCAGCGCGGTGCGCACCGCGACGACGGCGGTCGCCGAGACCGCGAGGGAGACCTGCCCGGAGACGGTCAGCCACACCAGCGTGGCCCACGCGCCGGTCAGGCACACCCCGCCGGCCGCCGCCGCGATCAGGTTCATGCGGACCTGCTGTCCGGCTGCCGCCACGGTGCGTTCGTCGATCCTGCGGCTGAGCGTCTGATACCAGAACGTCAGATACCGGCGCATGCTGTTCGCCCGTACCTCGTTGGCGAGTCTGGAGGTGGTGATGTGCCAGCGCATCATCCCTTTGAGGTTGCGGTTCGCGGCGTTCTCGTAATGCGTGCGGTGCTCGATCCGGGCCTCTGCCACCGCACCCACGCCTGAGGGCAGTACCGCGAGGAAGAGCACCGGGAGCATCAGCGGGTGCAGCACCGTCACCACGCCGAACGCGGCGATGAGCCGGATGAGCGCGGCCATGAAGGACTGCGCGTCGTACAGCATCCGCTCGCACCGCATCACGCCGGTCTCGGCGTGCTCGTGCTCCTCGGCGAAGTCGGCCCGGTCGAACGCCTCCAGCTCCACCGACAGCATCGCCTGCACCAGCGCGGTGTCTGCGGCCGTCATCACCCGCGGTTTGAGCCGGGCCACTGCCCACGCCGCCAGCCCGTACGCGACCCGGCCGACACCCGCCGCCACGGCGACGACAGCAAGGGCTGGGAGAGCCTCGCGCACACGGTCCGGGACCAGTCCACCGCCGAGGATCGGCACCATCGCCCGCGCGGTGGCCGCCAGGACCACACCGGCCGCAACACCGGAGGCGACCTGGCAGCCGACCAGCAGCAGCACATCCCGCCGGTCGATCGCCCACGCCATCCTCGCGATCTCCGCCAGCAGCGCCGGGATCTTCCGGCACAGCGTCCAGAACGAGGTGTTCTCGAACGCCGACCTCAGCTCGGCCCGCTTCTGCTTCGGCTCAACCGGCTCCGGCATCGGAGGCTGCTCCAGTGTGCGGGACGGTTTACTGTCTGATGAGGCTTCCACCTTCCGATCTCCCTCCCCTTGAACAGGTCGGATAAGAGCGCCCGATTGAAGGCACCCGGTGCCTAACGGATTGATCTTCGGATGGTCACGGTCGTCCTGCCGACGGCGAGTTGGGCGTTCTCAGGGGGTGCCGAACCAAGCGGAGAGCGCTTCCCGCAGCGCGGGGGCGGCGTCGGCAGCCGGTTCGTCGATGGTCGCGGCCCAGGCGATATGGGCGTCCGGACGGATCAGGAGGGCGTCGGCCGGTCGATCACCGGTTTTGGCGGTGCGGACCTCGACGCGGTGTCCCCAGTCCTGAGCGGTCTCGCGGAGGTCCGGACGGTCGGCGAGGTCCAAGAAGACGGGCCGGGCTGTGCGCATGAGTTCGGCGACGCTGATGGTGCCCTGGTCGGTGT
Organism: Streptomyces sp. 17_S59; assembly: GCF_056930295.1. NCBI lineage: Bacteria > Bacillati > Actinomycetota > Actinomycetes > Kitasatosporales > Streptomycetaceae > Streptomyces > Streptomyces sp. 17_S59. The sequence goes on from NZ_JBXOWD010000001.1 coordinate 139,387, forward strand.
GCAGGGTGAGGTCGGGTGCGAAGGTGCCGGTCAACGCGTGGTGGTTGGAGCCGGGCATCGGGTAGCGGATGTCGGTGCCGGCGACAAGCGCTCCCATACGGCGCAACGGCTGCTCGTCGACGAGCAGTTCCTGGAAGACCTGGCGCAGCGCTTCGGCAGCCGGGTCGTGCCCGCGCCGCAGTGCCACCTGAGCCCGGGTGTGCAGCATGGTGCGGGCGCCGGCGAGGTGGCGTTCGTCGTGGTAGGTGTCCAGCAGGCCGGCCGGCGCCCAGCCGTGGATGTCGGCGGCGAGCTTCCAGGCCAGGTTGACCGCGTCGAGCATGCCGGCGTTGAGTGCCACACCGGTGGCGGGGAACAGATGCGCCGCATCGCCGGCCAGCAGGACCCGTCCGTCGCGGTAGCACTCGGCCTGCCGGGCCTTGAAGGTGAACCGGGACAGCCGAATCGGCTCTCCCAAGGGCAGGTTCACACCGACCACGCGGCGGAGGCTGTCCTGGAGTTCGGTCACGGTCATGGGTGTGTCGTCGTCGTATTCGGTGGTCTCGTCTTCGACGGTGTAGAGGGAGACGATCTTGGAGGCCGGGGACGCGCCGACTCCGAGGAGGCCGCGGTCGGTCCGGGTGAAACCCGCGCTGATCGTGCCGAAGCCGGGGACGTCGAGATCGCCGTTGCCGAGCACGGCCACCGTATCGGGCAAGGTGACCTGGGCCAGTCGGTTGACCTCCGGATAGGTGGTGCCGGGGAACGGGATACCGGCCCGGTCACGGACCCGGCTGCGGGCACCGTCGCACCCCACCAGGCAGCGGGCGGTCACCCGGTACGGCCCGTCCGGGCCACGCACGTCCACGATCACCGCGGCATCGTCCTGGCTCACCCCGACCACCTCGTGTCCGCGGGCGATGCGGACACCGAGTTCACCGGCGCGTTCTTCGAGCAGCCGCTCAAGCCGCTGTTGCGGAAGCGGCAGGGCGTGCATCGGCGGATCTGCCAGCTGGGTGAAGTCCAGATGCACACCGCCGAACGGGAACCGGGGAGCCGGGGCGGGGTCCGTACAGGCCGCTTCGAAGCGTTCCAGCAAGCCCCGGTAGGCCAGCAGATCCAGGATCTGCCCGCCGAGACCACCGGCCTTCGGAGTGTCCCGGCGCTGCGACTGCCGCTCCAGCACCAGCGGTCGCACACCGGCCAAACGCAGCTCGGCAGCCAGCATCAGGCCTGTCGGACCGGCACCCACAACGATCACATCGGCGTCCATCACTGGCCATTCCCCCGCAGTCTTTCAGTGCTGACAAGCAGATCAGCACGGCACGGACCGTGCCGCGCGCGATAGTTGATCAAGGTGGCCGAGTTCTGTCAATACGGCACTTGCCGTGTCGTTAGGGTGGCGGTATGACCGACTCCGGCCCCCTGTACTACAGACTCCTGATCACCCAGCAGCCAAGATGGGTCGATGCGGTACAGCCGATTTGACGGTGGGTGCCGTTGAGGGGGCAGGAGCCGGTGGAGGCCGCGATCCGATGGGGGCAGCCCTGTGCATGTGGTGGTCCTGGGCGAGTTCCGGGCGGACAGGCTGGTGCCGCCGCTCAGGCAGGGTCGTGCGGAGGTCACCGTCCTGGGGTTCGCGGACCTCACATCGTTCATGGGGCCAGATGTGGGGTGCGGCGCGCTGCCCGCCGCTGTGGACGAGCGGATGCTGCTGCGTCTGCTCCGGGAGTGTCGGGCCGACGTCGCCGTTCCCAACATGGGGTGCCCTGGTCAGGAGCAGTTCCTGCCCGTGTACGCGCGTGCCGCGTCCCGGCTGCGCACGGCGGGCGGGCACATGCCCGTGCACTCGGAGGCGTTCGCCTGCCTGGCCAGCGACAAAATCGTCTTGCACCGGATGGCGGTGGAACGGGGCTGGCCCGTCCCGCGGGCCGTGGTGTGCGAGGAAGCGGGGGCGGTGGGCGCTGCGGCCGCCCGGTTCGGGTATCCCGTGCTCGTCAAGGAAGCCCGCAGCGAGTTCCATGTCGGCCGCCACTATGTGCCGGACAGGGAACGTCTCGACGGGGTGTGCGGCGAGGTGGCGTTTCCGGTCCTGGTCCAGGAGGCCGTGCGCGGGGAGGAGTTCGCGGTCGAGTTCCTGTCCGGCCCGTCCGCCACGGTCGCCTGGCCGGTGGCGTCCCTGGGCAGGCTCGACGGCGGCTGTGCCCCGGGCCGACGGGTGAGGGTCGCGCCCGCGCCGCTGCCCGCGCGGGCGGCGGCGGAGCTGGCCGGCACAGTCGCGGACGTGGTGGAGTCGTTCCGGCCCTGGGGGCCGTGGCAGATGGACCTCGCCGTGACCGACGACGGCAGGCTGCAGGTGATCGAGCTGAACGGCCGGTTGGGCGGCGTGTCCAACATGAGCTGGGCGAGTACGGGCCACGACCCGCATGTGGCGTACGCGCACGCTGTACGGGGGCGGTTCCCGCGCGGCCCCCGGGCCGTCCGGGTCGCGCTCGAACTCCCGGTGCGCAACGGGGTGGTGCTGCCGCCGGCACCGGCCGGGAGCATCCTGATGGACTTCCCGGGAAGTCCCGCCAATCCGGGGCCCGGCATCGGCGGGTACCGCCGGCCGGTGCTCAGCGTCGCGCAAAACGGTGCGGATGCGGTGCGCTCATGGCTGGACTCCCTGCCGACGGCGCTGCTTCTGAACGGCGTTGACCAGGCGGCCGCCCAGCTCGCCCTCGGTCTGCGCGCGCTGAGGGAGGGCGGCCCGGCTCTTGTCTGACGGCGCCGGCCTCCGTCCTCAAGCCAGGAGGTTGGTGATGAGCTTACGGACCCGTCCCGAGCGGACCGGCAGAACGCCGTGGACGAGCTGCGTGCCGTAGACGACGGTGGTTCCCGGTGGCGCCGCGCAGGTCCAGCGGGTGTGGGAGATGTCGTCGAGTTTCACCGGTCCCGTGCGTGCGGTGATCTCGTGGACGAAACGGGTGCCGGGTGCGTAGTCGCTGCCGTCCGCGGTGGCGTCGCTCCACAAGGCGTCGGCCGAACAGGTGTCGAGGTAGAACTCGCCGCCTTCGTCCGCGTCCTGGAGGTTGAAGGCGACCCGGGCGATCCGCTGCGGGCGGGTCCCGGGGTCGCCCACGCCGTGAACGTGGGGGCGGATCCTGTCACCGGTCCTGAGGTCGTGGTAGAGCCACGGGTCCGTGCCCGTCGCGGAGGGGAAGGCCCGGCGCAGGGCGGGCAGGGCGCGCCGCAGGGCGCCGTCCAGGATCGCCTGCGCGGCAGGGGGCGGGGTCGTCCCCTCGCTGGGCCGGGCGGGTACCCAGCCGGTGGCCGCGAGGTGGTCGTCCAGGATTTTGGTGAGGCCGGTGGTCTCCTCGGCCGTGAGGAAGCCCTCGACGGTCTGTACGGCCAGGGTCTCGGTCATGTGGATCACGAGCGGACTCCTCCCACGGCGTCGTGCGGCCCTCCGCCTCGTTCCCGTCCGGGCTCATTCCAGTACAGGCCCGCGGCGTCGTCGAGTCCTTGGCCCGGCCAATGTCCGTACGGCACCTTGACCGCCCGGCTCATGGGCCGAAGGGTGGAGGGGTGACGTCCCCGGACGCAGGCGTGGACACCGGTACGGACACCGAGGTACTCGTCGTGGGTGCCGGGCCGACCGGGCTGCTGCTGGCGAGCGAACTGGCGCTGGCGGGAGTACGGGTCGAGGTGATCGACAAGCGGGTGGAGCCTCACCGGGAGTCGCGGGCTCTGAACCTCCACCCGCGGAGCATCGAGCTGATGGACATGCGGGGCCTGGCCGAGCGGTTCCTGGCCGTGGGCCGGACGGTGCCCGGCTGGCAGTTCGCCGTCAGCCTCAAGCGGCGGCTCGACTTCGGCGTGCTCGACACCCGGCACCCCTACGCCCTGCTGCTTGCCCAGTCGCGGACCGAGGCGCTGCTGGCCGAGCGGGCACGGGAGCTGGGAGTGCGGATCCGGCGCGGGTACGAGGCGGTGGCCCTCGGGCAGGACACCGACGGGGTCGGCGTCACCGTCGCGGGCCCGGACAGGACGGTCACCGTACGCTGCGCGTATGCGGTCGGCTGTGACGGCGGGCGCAGCCTGGTCCGGCAGGCGGCGGGGATCGGCTTCCCGGGGACGCAGGAGTCGATGACGGCGGTGGTGGGCGACTTCGCCGTCGCCGACCATACGTGCAACGACCGGGCCCGGCGGCACGGCGTCCTCGTGGCCCGGCTGGAGGCCGGGCTGACACGGTTCGTGGTCATGGACCCGCGACGGCTGCGGGTGCCCTCCACCGAGCCGGTGACCATGGAGGAGTTCCGGACCTCCCTGATCCGCGTGTGCGGCACGGACTGCGGCATCGGCGAACCCCGGTGGCTGTCCCGGTTCGGCAACACCACCCGCCTGGCCGAGAGGTACCGGCACGGCCGGGTCCTGCTGGCCGGTGACGCCGCGCACGTCCACTTCCCCGTCGGCGCCCAGGGGCTGAACACCGGGCTGCAGGACTCCATGAACCTCGGCTGGAAACTCGCCGCCGCCGTCCACGGCTGGGCGCCGCCCGGCCTGCTGGACACCTACCACGCCGAACGCCACCCCGTGGGCCACGCCGTCACCACCGGCACACGGGCCCAGACCCTGCTCGTGGAACTGCCCCTCACCGAGCAGTACGGGCAGCCCGCCGCCCTCCTGTGCGAACTGCTCGACGCGCTCCTGGGCATGACGGAGGTCAACCACTACCTGGCCGGCCGGATCTCCGCCCTCGACACCGTCTACCCTCCGGCCGCACCGGACGCCGACCCGCTGGCCGGACGGCGGATGCCCGATGTTGCGCTCACCACGGCGTCGGGGACGGCCCGGGTGTACCAGCTCCTGCACGACGGGCGCCTCATCCTGCTGCGCCTCGACGGCGGCCCCTGTGCACCGCCGACCGCGAACGCCCGCGTCCGCACGGTCGCCGCCCACGACCACGAGCCCCACCCCGGCCTCGACGGCGTACGGGAAATCCTCGTCCGCCCCGACGGCCACATCGCCTGGGCCACCCGCACCACCGATCCCGACGCCCTGCTCACCGAACGGGCAGAGGCACTGGCCACCTGGGCCGGTTCCCGCGCAGGCACCTCACCTCACTGCACCACGACCTTTCCGTGCATGGACGGGTGGATGGTGCAGTAGTAGCTGAACGTCCCGGCCGAGTCGAACGTGAAACTGAACGAACCGCCACGTTCGAGCGTCGGGGAATGCAGCGGGCCCGAACCGTCGCTGGTCACCGTGTGCGGAGCCGAATCCTCGTTGGTCCAGGTCACCGTGGTGCCACGGCTGATGGTCAACGGTGAAGGGGAATAGGCGAAGTTGACGATGGTCACCTTTGTGGCCGCCGCCGGCGTCTTCGAGGCGGAGGGGGCAGTTTTCGAGGGCGTCGGGCTCGAGGGGACTGTTGACGAAGCCGTTGCGGAAGGCTTCCCGGAAGGTCTGTGGCCGCCGCCACCGCCCCCGGAACATCCACCCAGAGCGATTATCCCGGCCGCGGTGGCGACGGCCACCAGCACTTCTGCGATAGGACGTCTACGCGTCCAGGTCGTGGTGGCTGCCCGAATCATGATGTCGACCCAATCCCTATGCGAAGTACGCATGCGGAAAACAGGCCGAGACTATCTTCCGACCGGGCCGCCGTCCGGGACCGCCACGCTTGCGGGCAGAGCCATCACCCTCGCCGACCCGGCGCACCGTAACGGGTGACGGTGGTGGCAAGGCCGACGGCCGCAGCCACTGCCGCTACTGCCTCGGCCACGGCGGACACGGTCTTCTTCGGGTACCACACCGGCTCGTGCATATTGGGGAGCGGGCCCAAGGAACCCACATCCACGTACCGGTACAGAAGCACCGCACCGAGTGCCGATGCAGCCACGAGAAAGGCGAACGCCCACACTGCGCGGTTCCTTCCGGCCACCAGTACGAGCAGCGCTGCGAGCGCGGCAGCCGCCGCCTCGGCGCGGAAAAGCGTCCCCTGGCTTACCCCGCCACGTACCGGATCGTAGGCACCGGCGAGTTCAGCATGGACGTAGGCATCGACAATGAGCCCGGCCATGGTCACCAGTCGCAGCAGCCACATAGCGCATGCGCAGCAGCGTCGCCCCGGCGGCCGAAGAGCCGTGCCCGCAGGGGCCGACTGCCGCGTTTCACCTCACTCTTTGGTGCGGGTCTATGCGACGTCCCGCGAGGATGCGGGTCGCACATCCAGATATAAACGACGATACTTCGCACTCCATGAGCTGTACAGCGGCTGTTGAGCCGTCAACTTGATGCAGCGCGGACCCGGTCGGCCGCGGTGGCGCCTTGCCGCACTCCGGCCCGGTAGGCCGGTTCCCAGGCCGCCCGGTCGTGCAGATCGCCGCCGAATGCCTGCACTGACGCCTGATCGGGACTGATCGTCACCACCGCGTCCACTCCGGCTTCGGCGAGTTCCCTGGTGAGCGGCTCGCGGGGGAAGAGGTGTGCCAGCGGTTCGATGACGACCAGCACATCGGCACCCACGGTGAGATCGGTACTGGTGTTCGACCGCAGACCGCCGTCCATGTACCTCCGACCGTTGACCGTGACAGGCGGGTAGATCCCCGGGAAGGCGGTGCTTGCCGCTACGGCGGACGACAGTGCGGCGCCGCTGGTGCGGTCGAAGACTTCCGGCTCACCTGTCCCCGTGTCCACGGCGGTGATGAGCAGGGCTCGATCCGGCCACCGATCCGTGCCGACCAGGGCGCGCATCCGGGCGACATGCGCCTGCTCCGGTCCGGTCTCGCGGCCAGCGCGAGCCCGCCGACACGGCGCCGCGCCCCGGCGGGATCGGAGCCGGCATCGCCCAGTACGGCAAAGACCTCATCGCGTTGACGGCCCGACTCCGTGGCAGTGCGGGGCCGACGGCTTGCCGTCGGCCCCACCTCGCGCTCGCGTGACGGTAGCAACCTCTCCGCGAGATGTGACCGCGAAGGTTCACCGGGTTCGCTCGGTCACGGTGTTGTCGTACCCGGCTGGTACGGTCCGCGACATGACAGACATTCATGAGCTGGACGCGCGCGCACTGAAGATCACCGAGTCCATCGTCAACCAGGTGGACGTCGACATGCTTGACCGGCCGACGCCCTGTGGGCAGTGGACGCTGCGGCAGCTGCTGGCGCACATGACGGGGCAGAACTACGGCTTCGCGGCGGCAGCTCGGGGCGAGACCCGCGATCGCAGTGTCTGGGCCGACCGCCCGGTCGGCGACGATCCGGCGGGGGTGTTCGCCGCGTCGGCCGCAGAGGTTGCCGCCGCTTTTGCCGAAGAGGACGTGCTGTCGCGCTCGTTCTGGCTCCCGGAGGTCCGTGGCGGCCAGATGTTCCCCGCGCCGCAGGCGATCGGCTTCCACTTCCTGGACTATGTGGTCCACGGCTGGGACGTCGCCGCCTCGATCGGGGTCCAGGCGGACTTCGACGCCGACTTGTTGACGGCCGTGCTGCCGATCGCGGAACAGGTCCCCGCCGGGGCCGCTCGCGAGCGGGAGGACGCCCAGTTCCGGCCTGTGCTGGACACAGCGGCTGCAGCCGGTCTGCTCGACCGGATACTCCTCCTTCTCGGCCGCTGCCCGAGTTGGCCGGCAAAGGGATAGCTCGGCAGACGTCGCGGTCGCTCCGTACCGGGGTCATGCTGCGACGACGAGGGGGCGTCCGCCCCGGTGGATGCCCTTCTCACCGCGGATGCGGCCCGGTGGCTCACGCCCGGCCGACGGCAGCGGCGATGCCTGCGAGCAGGCAGTCGAGGCCGAACTCGAAGCGGGCGTCGGCGTCGGGGTCGTCCGCTTCGATGATCCGGCGGTTGAAGTGGGGGTGCCGTCCGGAGTCGACCACCTGCCGGACATAGGTCCCGACCGAGGCCCGCCATTCCTCTTTGGTCATTCCCGCGCTGCGCCAGGCCTCCAGCTCGGCCAGCTCCGCGGCGACCGAGCCCAGCACATAGGTGTCGAGCGCGTTGACCACCATCAGGGCGAGGGTCGCGTCATCGGTCGCCCCGGCCGCCACGCCGAGTGCGTAGTCGGAGCGCGCGATGGCGTTCGGGCCGATGGCCGGACGGCGGGACGCCTGGCGTGCCAGCCAGGGGTGGCGCAGCAGCGCGGCGCGGACGTCGCGGGCGACGTCGGCGAGTTCGGCGCGCCAGTCGTCGCCGGGGCCGTCCCGCAGCGGCCGCTCACCGGCGACCGCGTCGACCATCAGCTCGATCAGGTCGTCCTTGCCGGTGATGTGGCGGTACAGCGACGTGGTGCCGGTGCCCAGCTCCGCCGCGATACGCCGCATCGACAGCGCGTCGATGCCTTCGGCGTCGGCGAGGCGGATCGCGCACTGCACGATCTTCTCCTCGCTGAGCACGGGACGGCTGCCCCGCTCGCGGTCGCGCATCCAGATCAAAGTCGCAGGCTGTGGCCGGGAAGACATGGGAACAGCGTACGCCTGGGGTACAGTGTGCCCGCATCAGGAACAGTGTTCCCAGAATGTTCCCAGAAAGCAGGAGGGGGCTTTCCGTGTCCGAGATTCCCGTCGTCATCGCCGGAGGCGGCACCGTCGGTCTGGCCACGGCCGTGTTCCTCGGCCACCACGGGGTGCGGTCGCTCGTCGTCGAGCGTCGCCCCGCGCCGTCCAACCACCCCCGTGCGCTGGGTATCAGCCCGCGCACGCTGGAGTTCTGGCGCGAGGTGGGGTTGTACGAGGCGATGGCCGCAGCTGCCGTGCGGTCGAATTCGGCGTGGCGGTGACCGGGGTCGGCCAGAACGCCGACCACGTATCGGTGTCCCTGTCCGACGGGCGCGTGATCCGCGCCGGCTATCTCGTGGCCGCCGACGGGGCCAACAGCGCCGTGCGCACCGCGCTCGGGATCGGCACGACGGGGCCGGGCGAGATCGGCAACACCCTGCAGAACATCCTGTTCCATGCCGACCTCGTCGGCCGTTTCGGCGCGATGCCGTTCATGACGGAGATCAGCCACCCCGACGCCGCGGGCATGCTGCTGGCCGTGGGCGACGGGCGCTGGGTGCTGCACGTGTCCATGCCACCGGGCGGGCAGGTCTCCCCGACCGACTGCGCACGCATGGTCCGCACGGCGATCGGGGCGGATGTGCCGGTGGACGTCGTCAGCGCGCTGCCCTGGCGGGCGACCGCGCGGCTGGCGGACACCTTCCGCTCCGGGCGGGCGTTCCTGGCCGGCGACGCCGCCCGGGCCATTCCGCCACTCGGTGCCTTCGGCCTGAACACCGGGCTGGCGGACGCGCACAACCTGGCCTGGAAGCTGGCCATGGTGCTGGCCGGACAGGCCGGGGACCGACTGCTGGACAGCTACCACGAGGAGCGTCACGCGGTCGCCGAACTGGTACTGCGTCAGGCGATGCTGCGCTGGGACAATCCGCGGCTGCACTGGGACCCGTCAGCGGTGGCGGAGCGCCGGGACGTCGGCGCGTGGAACGCCCCGATGGTCACCATGGGGTACCGGTACGCCTCCTCCGCGGTGATCGGCCCGGTCGGGCAGCCCCCGTCGACCGAGGATCCGGCGGCAAGTCTCGACGGCGCACCGGGCTCGCGGATCCCGCACCGGTGGCTGGAGGGAGAGCGCGTGTCCACCGTGGACCTCAACGGATCCCGGTTCGCCGTGGTGGCAGGCCCGGTCGGCGGAGGCTGGTGCGCGGCGGCGCGCAAGCTCGCCGCCGCGCCGGGACCGGAACTGCGCACGGCCTCGCTCGACCGGCAAGCGGCCTCCGTACTGGGGCTGGAGGACGACGGCGTCCTTCTGGTGCGGCCGGACGGGTCCATCGCCTGGCGCTCCCGAGGGGCAGCGGACCCCGCCCTGCTGAGCGAGGCGCTCGCCACGGTCACCGGCCGAGCACCAGGACCATCCCGTCTGTTGTCCATACGAGCGGAAAACCCGGAGACCGCGTTTCCCCGGCCCGCTACAGGTCACCCGTAGCTCTGTGGCAGTGCGCGCCACGGCCGTGCCCGCTCGCGCGAAGGGAGAATCATGTCCGCCAAGGTGTCCGACTACCTCCTGCACCGTCTGCGCGAGTGGGGCGTCCAGCACGTGTTCGCCTATCCGGGTGACGGCATCAACGGGCTGCTCTCCGCGTGGGGCCGCGCCGACGACGACCCGCGGTTCATCCAGGCGCGGCACGAGGAGATGGCGGCGTTCCAGGCCGTCGGGTACGCGAAGTTCTCGGGCAAGGTGGGGGTGTGCGCCGCGACCTCGGGCCCCGGCGCCATCCACCTGCTCAACGGGCTGTACGACGCCAAACTCGACCACGTGCCGGTGGTGGCGATCGTGGGGCAGACCAGTCGCAGCGCGCTGGGCGGCTCGTACCAGCAGGAGGTCGACCTGCCCAGCCTGTTCAAGGACGTCGCCTCCGACTACTGCGAGATGGTGACGGTCCCCGAGCAGCTGCCCAACGTCCTGGACCGGGCGATGCGCACGGCACAGGCCCGGCGCACGGTGACGGCCGTGATCCTCCCTGCCGATGTGCAGGAGCTGGACTACGCGCCGCCGCAGCACGCCTTCAAGATGGTGCCGTCCAGCCTCGGCACGCCCGCCTACGCGCCGGTGCCCTCGGACGACGAGATCGCACGGGCGGCAGACCTGATCAATGAGGGCGACAAGGTCGCGATCCTCATCGGCCAGGGCGCCCGAGGGGCGCGCGAAGAAGTGGAGCAGCTCGCCGACACGCTGGGCGCCGGGTTGGCCAAGGCGCTGCTGGGCAAGGACGCGCTGCCGGACGACCTGCCCTACGTGACCGGAGCCATCGGACTGCTGGGCACCCGGCCCTCGTACGAGCTGATGCGCGACTGCGACACCCTGATCGTCGTCGGGTCGAGCTTTCCCTACACCCAGTTCCTGCCGGAGTTCGGGCAGGCGCGGGCGGTGCAGATCGACATCGACCCGTTCATGGTGGGGCTGCGCTACCCGTTCGAGGTCAACCTGGTGGGCGACGCGCGCGAGACGCTCATGCGGCTGCTGCCACAGTTGAAGCCCAAGGAGCACGGCGCCTGGCGATCGACCGTCGAGAAGAACACCGCCCGCTGGTGGGAGGTCATGGAGCGGCGCGCCGCGGTCGAGGCGGACCCCGTCAACCCGGAGTACGTCATCCACGCCCTGGACTCCCTGCTGCCCGCCAACGCCGTGCTGACGGCCGACTCGGGCTCGGCGGCCAACTGGTACGCCCGGCACCTGCGCATGCGCGGAACCATACGCGGATCGCTGTCCGGCACGCTGGCCACCATGGGGCCCGGGGTCCCCTATGCGATCGGTGCCAAGTTCGCCCACCCCGACCGGCCGGCCGTCGCGCTCGTCGGCGACGGCGCGATGCAGATGAACGGCCTCGCCGAGCTGATCACCGCGGCCAAGTACTACGCGGAGTGGCAGGACCCGCGGCTGGTGGTCGCGGTCCTCAACAACCAGGACCTCAACCAGGTCACCTGGGAGATGCGGGCCATGTCCGGCGCCCCGCAGTTCGTGCCCTCCCAGTCCATCCCGGACGTGCCGTACGCGGAGGTGGCCCGCGCGATCGGGCTCGACGGCGTGCGCGTGGAGCAGCCGGACGGAGTCGTCGCCGCCTGGCAGCAGGCGCTCGCCGCCGACCGGCCCTTCGTCATCGACTTCCGCACCGACCCGGCCGTGCCGCCCGTCCCCCCGCACGCCACGCTCGACCAGATCGAAGCCGCGGCCGCCTCGGTCGTCAGGGGCGACAGCGACCGCGGCGGCATGCTCCGCCAGGGGTTCAAGGCGAAGATCCAGGAGATGCTGCCCGGCGGCACCAGGCACCGCAAAGCCGGAGCGGAGGAAGGCCGGTGAGGCTGCGGGCCGCTCCGGTTGCGGCTCCGTACGCCCTCGACCGGATGGTGCGCAACGTCCGCCACGGCCGGTTCGAGCGGTCCCTGTCCCTGCTGACGGCGGCGGGCTCGCTCGTCACCGCGGCCGAGATCTTCCTCGAACACGACCGCGCCGGCTTTGGCAACCGGACCATGTGGTGGCCGGTCCTGCTCGGCCCGGTCGGGGCGGCCGCCGGCATCGCCGGGTTCGCCAGCGAACGGATGGCGAAGACCGCACTGCCGATCGCCTCGGCTGCCATCGCCGCCAACGGCCTCCAGGGCACATACCTGCACGTGCGCGGCATCGCCCAGAAGCCGGGCGGCTGGTCCCTGGCCCGCTACAACATCGAGATGGGCCCGCCGCTCTTCGCCCCGCTGCTGGTGACGACGGTCGGCGGAATGGGTCTGCTGGCCGCGCTGCTGCGCAGGGAGCGATGACCCGTGGTGCACCGGGGCGGGGCCGCCGGACGGCCCGCGACGACGCCGGGCCGGCGCCCTTCCCGGTTCCCCGGATACGACGTCCTCGCGCAGACCGGCGCCTGGGACGCCACCACCGCGGCGGTCGTGCACGCCCGCACGGCCCGCCAGCCCGAGCTGCGGTTCTTCACCCTGTCCGAAGAGGCCGTGGCCACCGCCCTGTTCGACCACCTGCTGGCGCAGTGGGACGACCCCAGGGTGCCGGTGCTGGAGATGATCGACGCGCGGCTCGCCGAGATGCAGACCGACGGCTGGCGCTACGCCGACATGCCCGGGGACGACACGGCCTGGCGGCGCTCCCTCAAGGCCCTCGACGACGAAGCACGTTCGCGGCACGGCGCCCTGTTCGCGGACCTGCCGCGCGAGGAGCAGGCGCAGCTGATCGAGGAGGTGCGCGACGCGGGCACCGGCGGCCGCTGGCACGGCATGCGCGCCGCCCACGTGTGGGGGCTGTGGACCCGCTACACGGCCACGGCCTTCTACTCCCACCCCTGGGCCTGGAACGAGATCGGCTTCGGCGGCCCGGCCTACCCGCGCGGCTACCTTCGCCTGGGGCCGGACCGGCGCGAACCCTGGGAGGTACGCGACCACGACCCGGTGGGCGGCGGCAACCCGGCTGGGAACGGCGCGGGTCCTGGTGCCGCCGCCCCGCCACGCACCTCCTCCCGGCGTCCGGGCCTCACCTCCCTCGCCCGGGCCGCGGCCGGCACCCTTCGGCTCAGTGCCTCCCCGCAGCGCCGGGTGCGCGAGCGCAACGCCTCCGCCTGGCTGCTCCCCCGCGGCGACGCCCGCTTCGACCACGCCCTCCTCGACGGCATGCGCCGCTTCGCCGACGGCGACGAAGTCGACCTCGTCATCGTCGGCTGCGGCGCCGGGGGCGCGACCCTGGCCCAGCGCATGAGCCGGCACGGCTGGTCGGTCGTCTGCCTGGAGGCGGGCCCGTTCTGGAACCCCGACACCGACTGGGTCAGCGACGAGGCCGCCTCCCACCACCTGTACTGGACCGACCCCCGGGTGATCTCCGGCGACGACCCGGTGCCCCTGGGCGCCAACAACTCCGGCCGGGGCGTGGGAGGTTCGACCGTGCACTTCGCCGGGTACACCCCCCGCTTCCACCCGTCCGACTTCCGCACGCACACCGAGGACGGCGTGGGAGCGGACTGGCCCCTGACGTACGAGGACCTGCGCGCATCCTACGAGCGCATCGAGCAGGAGCTGCCGGTCGCCGGACAGTACTGGCCGTGGGGCGACCCCCACCCCTACCCGCACCCGCCGCACCCCGTCGGCGGCAACGGGGAGGCGTTCCTGCGCGGCGCCGCCGCCCTGGGCATCGAGGCCCGCGTGGGACCGGTCGCCATCACCAACGGCCGCTTCGGCAACCGCCCGCACTGCATCTACCGGGGCTTCTGCCTCCAGGGCTGCAAGGTCGACGCCAAGGCGTCCACCCTGATCACCCACGTCCCCGACGCCCTCGCACACGGCGCGGAGATCCGGGCGCAGTCCATGGCCACGGGCATCGAACTCGACGCCGAGGGGCGGCTGGCCACCGGCGTCCGCTACGTCCGCCACGGCCGGGAGAGACTGCAGCGGGCCCGCAACGTCGCCGTCGCCGGATACTCCCTGGAGACACCGCGACTGCTGCTGAACTCCACCAGCCGCCGCTTCCCGCACGGCCTGTGCAACGACTTCGACCTCGTCGGCCGCTACGTCATGGTGCAGGGCGCGCCCCAGACCTCGGGCCGGTTCACCGAGGAGGTGCGCGCCTACAAGGCCCCGCCGCCGGAGGTGTCGAGCGAGCAGTTCTACGAGACCGACCCCGCCCGGCCCTACCGGCGCGGCTTCTCCCTCCAGACCGTCTCCCCGCTGCCGGTCGTCTGGGCCGAACACGTGGCGGCCCAGGGCCACTGGGGCGAGGACCTGCGCACGTACATGCAGGACTACGTCCACTGGGCGACCCTGGGCGCCCTGTGCGAACTGCTGCCCCTGCCCGGCAACCGCGTCACCCTCGCCGACGAGAAGGACCGCTACGGACTGCCGGTGGCCCACTTCGCCTACAGCCAGTGCGACAACGACCGGCAGGTGATCCGGGCCGCCGAGGCCGTGATGGAGGACATCCTGCGCGCAGCCGGGGCGAGCGAGCTGATGACGATCAACCGGTACGCCCACCTCGTCGGCGGCTGCCGGATGGCGCGCGATGCCGAACACGGCGTCGTCGACGCCGACTTGCGCAGCTTCGCCGTCCCCAACCTGCTCGTCACGGACGGCAGCGTGCTGCCCACCCAGGGCAGCGCGAACCCCGCGCTGACCATCATGGCGCTCGTCGACCGCGCCTCCACGCGGCTGGCCGCCGGGGCGCGCAGCGGACTCCGCTCCCCCGCCAGGAGCCGGCGATGACCGCGGCCCCGGACGACCCCCTGGTCGAAGGGGTGACGACCGCCGTCTACACCGTGCCCACGGACGCCCCCGAGGCCGACGGGACCCTCGCGTGGAACTCGACGACGCTCGTCCTCGCCTCGGTGCGCTCCGGCGACACCACCGGCCTCGGCTGGACCTACGGCGCCCCGGCCACGGCCGACGTCGTCGCCGGCCAGCTCGCCCCCGTCGTCGCCGGCCGCAGCACCTGGGACGTCCCCGCGGCCCAGGAGGCCATGAGCCGGACCGTGCGCAACGCGGGCCGCCCGGGTCTGGTCGCGGGAGCCGTCTCGGCCGTCGACATCGCCCTGTGGGACCTCAAGGCCCGGCTGCTGGGCCGCCCCCTGGTGCAGCTGCTCGGCGCATGCCGCCAGGACGTGCCCGTCTACGGAAGCGGGGGCTTCACCACCTACGACGACGAGCAGCAGGAGCGGCAGCTGCGCAACTGGACCGAGACGCTGGGCATCCCCCGCGTAAAGATCAAGATCGGTGAGGGGTGGGGGCAGGCCGAGGAACGGGACCGCCGCCGCGTCACCCGCGCACGCCGCACCATCGGCGAGGCCACGGAACTCTATGTCGACGCCAACGGCGCCTACACCCGCAAACAGGCCATCCGCGTCGCCCGGCACCTCGACGCCGAGGGCGTCACCTGGTTCGAGGAGCCCGTCTCCTCCGACGACCTCGCCGGGCTCGCACAGGTGCGCTCCGCGGTGTCCATGGACGTCACGGCCGGGGAATACGGCTACACCCTGCCGTACTTCGCGCACATGCTGGCCGCGGGCGGCGTGGACTGCCTCCAGGCCGACGTCACCCGCTGCGGCGGCATCACCGTCTGGCTGCGGGCCGCGGCCCTCGCAGAAGCGGCAGGCCTGCAGCTCTCCGCGCACTGCGCCCCGCACGCCCACGCCCACGCGGCGGCGGCCGTGCCCAACCTGCGGCACGTGGAGTGGTTCCACGACCACACCCGGGCCGAGGCCCTGCTCTTCGACGGAACGCTGGACGCGGCCGGCGGCAGCGTGCGTCCGGGCGCGGACGGATCACCGGGGCACGGCCTGACGCTGTGTGCGGAGCGCGCCGAGCCCTACCGCGTCCGATGACCGCCGCCTGCCGGACCGAGCGCATGGGACAGCCCCCGAGGAGCTGCTGCGCTGTCCACGGGCCCGCAGGCGGAAACCGCTCACCGTCGGAGAGGACGGGCCGTGACCTCGCGCAAAGGGCTCACCGAGTACCACCGCAAACGCGACTTCTCCCGAACTGCGGAACCGCGCGGCACTCGCAGTGCGGACCACGTCGGGGGACCCGGCTTCGTCGTCCAGATCCACGATGCCACCACCGTGCACTTCGACTTCCGGCTCGAGGTGGACGGCGTCCTGAAGTCCTGGGCCATCCCCAAGGGGCCCTCCAGTGACCCGCACGACAAGCGGCTGGCCATGCCCACCGAGGATCACCCTCTGGAGTACCGCGACTTCGAGGGGGTGATCGCGGAAGGCCAGTACGGCGCCGGAGCGGTCATCGTCTGGGACGAAGGCACCTACCGCAGCATGACCACCGGCCAGGACGGCGGAGAAGTCCCGATGGCGGAGGCCCTGCGGCGCGGCCACGTCTCGTTCTGGCTGGACGGACGCAAACTGCACGGGGGCTACTCGCTCACCAGAATGCGGGAAAGACGCGACGAGGCCTGGCTGCTGGTCAAGAAGAAGGACAAGCACGCCGCGGCACACGGAGCGCCCGATCCCGTCAGGGCCCGCTCGGTGCGCAGTGGCCGTACGCTCCGGCAGGTCGCCGAAGAGAGGGCGGGGCCGGACTGATCCGACCGGGCGCGTGGAGTCAGGCGGCTTGTTCGTCGGTCAGGGCCGTGAGCCGTCGTCTGGCAGCGGTCAGAGAGCGGCGGCAGCGGCTGAGGCCCTTCCAGACGTCGCCACGGTCGGCCAGGCGGTCGGGCAGGGTGCGCACGGTCCAGCGCTCAGGCCCAAGGTCCGGGTCGTCGAGTTCGTCCCAGTCGACGGGGGCCGCGACGGGCGCGTGCAGGCGGGCGCGCACTGCGTAGGGAGCGACCGACGTCTGGGCGTAGGCGTTGCGCTGGACGTCGAGGTAGAGGCGGCCGCGGCGTTGGTCCTTGCGCACGGCGGTGGTCAGCCTGTCCGGGTGGCGGGCGGCCAGCAGCTCGGCGACGTCCCGGGCGAAGGCCCGGGCGGTGTCGAAGTCGGTGCGCCGGTCGAGCAGGACCAGCAGGTGCAGTCCGCGGGAGCCGGTGGTCATGACGGCGGGGCGGAGCCCGAGTTCGGTGAGGAGATCGCCGAGGCGGCGCGCGGTCCACCGCACGATCCGGAAGTCGTCGGCGGGCGGGTCGAGGTCGAAGACGATCCGGTCGGGGCAGTCGAGGTGGTCCACGCGGCTGAGCCAGGGGTGCGGGGTGATGCACGCCTGGTTGGCGAGGTAGGCGAGGCCGGCGGCATCGTCGCAGACCGCCATGGTCACGGTCCCGCCTTCCTTGGGGACCTCGCGGCGGTGGATCCAGTCGGGGAAGTAGTCGGGCACGTCCTTCTGGATGAAGGATTTCCCGCGGTATCCGTCGGGGTAGCGTTCCATGACCAGGGGCCGGCCCCTGAGATGCGGGAGCATGACACGGCCGACGGTCCGGTAGTAGTCGACGAGTTCGGCCTTGGTGATCCCGTCCTCGGGGAAGAGTTCCTTGTCCGGGTTCGACAGAGCTACGCTGCGACCGCCGATGCGGAGCGTGTCCTTGGCTTTCGGGCTCATCGATTCAGTCGCCCGGGCCTGCCCCTGATGCGCCGGCCCTGCCGATCAGCTCGTGCAGCGCATCCGGATCGGGCGCGACGAGTTCACCGGTCTTGACGCCGTTGCGAAAGGCCATGAAGACGGGCACGGGCCCGACGCCGGCCTTCTGGGCGACGTCGAACGCCTCGTCCAGATCCACCGCGTAGAAGTCGACGCTGCCGGCGAATTCGGGGAGTTCCGAGAACCTCTCGAAGACCGGGCCGATGGCCCGGCAGAGATTGGCCCACGTCGCGCAGAAGCCCACCACCACGGCCTTGTCCCGCGCGATGGCGTTCTCGAACTCGTCCAGGCACGTCAATGGCGTGACCGCCATACTCTTCGACTCCTCGCAAGCGACCGGCACCACGGCGAGCAGCGGCTCTCCGGAAACCACCGTTCCACAAGCCGCGCTGCCACGCACGCCGACGAGGGCGCGGGACGGGGTGCCGGGGCCGTGTGAGCGGCGGTGCCCTGCGGTGTCATGCCGCCGCCCGTACGTCGTCGGCCACCGCTTCGTCCAGCGCCGCCCTGACCAGGCCGGCAGCCAGGGCAGGGGCCTCCTCGCGCTTCACCAGGCGCGCCAGCGAACGGGAATCGGCAGGCAGGCCGAGGCGCTCGGCGCCCTGGAGCGTCTTGGCGTCCAGATAGGGGTGGACCTCCGGCCAGATGCCCTGGACCTCGCGCAGGAAGATGTCGGCACCCGTCGGGCCGATGCCCGGAATCTCCGTGAGCACTTCGCGCAGCCGGTCGACGTCACCGTCGGCCTTCTTCCGCATACGCCGCACGTCGCCGCCGTAGCGCTCCAGCAACAGGTCGGCGCCATCGCCCAGTTGGGTCGCGGTGCGCTCGTCGTAGCGCCGGTAGCCGCCCTCCCCGAGGGCGTCCACCCGCTCCTGCCAGGTCGCGTCGGCCATCCGGCGGGCGTCCTTCATTCCCGCCCCGGCCAGGGCACGCGCCGTCTCGACGGCGACGGACGCACGGATCCGGGCGCTCAGCAGCATGGCCAGGACCAGGAGCCGGTACAGCGGCTGCGGGGTGTCCTTGAGCCGGATGCCCGCCTCCTCGGCGAACGTCTGCCCGTGGATGCGCAGCAGTGCCCGCACGGTCTCCTTGTCACTCACGGCTGCCCCGCCCCCCTCCCGGACCTGACACGGACACGATGGCCTCGCCTCCCGGTTCCAGTGTCTCCCTGCAGGGTCACGGGTGCCTCTCGGCCCCTGCACCGCACGAGCTGCCAGGCCGCTGGGCTTCCGGTACCCGCCCCGGCCGTGGTCGTGCGTGTCGGGGTCGTCTGTCACACACCTGCACCCCGTAACGCGCGCCCCGGACCGCACCGTGTGAAAGTGGGCCGAGCCGAATGCCCAAGGAGACCGGGACAACCCCCGGTGGTCGGTGGCACCACGCGGCGGGCTGCGGCTCGGAGAGGGAACGATCAGCATGAGCGACGCCCCGGATCACAAGCGTGAAAAGGCAGGACCGGCGCCGGATTCACCCGACGGCGCCTCGGGCTCCGAAGACGTCAAAGAGCTGGAAGAGCTGGCAATGCGCGAAACGGAGCGAGGCACGGCCGCCTCTCTGAACCGTGCGCTCGAGGCCGCCGAGCGAGCAGCCAGGCTGAGGCGCGACGGCCGGAAGTGACCCTGTTCCCCGAGCCGCGAGGCGGCGGGACGGCGCCCTGCGCGCGTGGCTGTCCCCTGCCTGTCCATCGGCACGTAGGTACGGACGGTAAGTACGGGCGGTACGCCGACCGGGGTCGGTCTGCCCTGACTTTCCTCAGCCCCTCATCGGGCATATTCTGAAATTTGAGAGTTGTGCCGACCGAAGGTATCGGGCGGCAAGAAGACTGTCTTTATTTGAAGAGGTTTACGGAATCTCAGGAGATCGTCGTGATCGCCCTAGGTCTCATACTTCTCATCATCGGTTTCCTCCTGGGCGTCAATATTCTGTGGACGCTCGGCGTCATTCTGCTCGTCATAGGCCTCGTTCTGTGGGTGCTCGGGTCTGTCGGTCATGCCGTCGGCGGTCGGCGTCACTATTGGTAGGAGTGGCGTTCACTGCGGAAGGCTGCCGGTCTCCGCGCCTCAGCCGGACAGCCGGGACCGCAGCAGCGCCTTGTCCGGCTTGCCCGCCGCCGTCAGCGGAATGGCGGGCACCAGGTGCAGGGTGCCGGGAGCGTAGAGGCGCCCCTTGCGGGCGGTGACGAAATCCCGGATCTCCTCCAGTGAGGGCCGCTGTCCGGCAGCGGGCACCACGGCGGCGTGGACATGCTCCACCGACTCCTCGTCCCGGATGCCGAAGACCGCGCACCGGTCGACGGCGGGATGGCTCAGCAGCAGGTCCTCCAGCTCCGCCGGATAGACATGGCCCCCGACGACCACAATCATGTCCTTGATCCGGTCCACGATGTAGAGGTAGCCGTCCTCGTCGAGATAGCCGACGTCACCGGTGTGCACCCAGCCGTCCCGCAGTACCTCGGCGGTCAGTTCCGGCTGCTTCCAGTAGCCGTGCATCATGTGCGGTGTGCGCACCTGTACTTCGCCCCGTTCCCCGGGCGGCAGAGTGGTGCCGTCGGCGTCCCGGATGGCGATCTCCACGCCCGGCATGGCCCGGCCGACCGTCAGCTGCCCGCCGTGGCCGGTCCGTTCCTGCTCCCCGGGGCCCGCTTCGGTGATGTACTGCGCCTCGGCCTGTCCGTACAGGCCGTAGAGCACGGGCCCCAGGGCCTCGGCCGCCTGCCGCAGCCTGACCGGGGAGGCGGCGGTGCCGCCGTAGGAGATGCGGCGCAGGCTGGACAGATCCGCCTTGGCCAGATCCGGGTGGTCCAGCAGCTGGTAGAGCAGCGGTGGCAGCAGCCAGGTGTGGGTGATGCGCTCTCGTCCGATCGCGGCCAGCATGTCCCCGGGCTCGAAGCCGTGCTGCAGGACCACCGAGCCGCCCTGGTAAAGCGCCATGTCCGCGAAGAGTCCGGCGAGGTGGGCGAGCGCGGTGCAGGCCAGATAGCGGGGCGGGTCGCCGGCGTCGGCGAGCCGGTGGTCCATGCTTCGCCGGTAGGAGCCATGGGTCATCCGGATGCCCTTGGGGATGCCGGTGGTTCCGCCGGTGTGCCGGATGCACCAGTCGTCGTCCGGGCCGGCCAGGCCGCCCATCGGCCGTGCCGGGCGCCGGGCGGCCATGGCCAGTACGTCCTCGGCGAAACCGCTCGGCCCCAGGGAGAGCACCGGGGGAATGCCGGGGAGCCGCAGCAGCTCCTCGGCGGTGGCGTGCCGTCGGGCGTCCACCAGCAGGAGGGAGCAGTCCACGCTCTCCATGATGCGGGCCATGGTCGGCGGGCTCATGCCCTCGTAGAGGCTGACCACCCGGGCACCGGCCAGATTGGCGGCATAGCGGGCGACGAGGGCCTCGGCGGTGTTGCCGGTGAGCAGGGTGACCGTGGTGCCGCGCTCCACCCCGTGCTCCGCCAGCTCCGCGGCGAGCCGGTACACCTCGTCCCGGAGTTCCGCCCGGCTGATCACCCGTCCCTCGGCGGTGGTGACGGCCGCCTGGCGCGGCTCGGCGGACAGCACGTCGAGGACGGCCTCCACATAGCTGCTGAAACCGTCTTGCGTTTCCGTGGCGGCTTGTCGCCGACTCATCGCTGTTCTCCCTGGTCGGAACCCGGTGGTCACCCTTGACGCTAGCGCCGCCCGATCATGCATTCCACGACCGTTTTCGCCATGTGCTCATGCCTCGCCGGGCATGAGCCGCTCCGAGGAGCCGGTGCGCCGGGCCGCCCGTCACCAGGGTACGAACGCGTCCCCCAAAGGCCGTGCCCTCCGGGTGTCCGCCCGGAGGGCACGAGGCGGAACCGCCTGCTCGTCAATGGGTGTACAGCCACCAGTAATAGCGGTAATCGTCGTGGTCGTATTCACGCTTGCACTTGTATTCGTGCCACTCGCCGTGGCTCTTCCCCTCCTGGCCCGCCTTCCGGCAGGAACTCTCGTCGGGGTAATGGCCGCGCTTGTCCCAGTGGCCCCTCTCCAGCTCGTCCCCCTGCTGGCCCGTGGCGCTGCTGGACGCGCTCGGGGACTCGTCCGACGGAGCCGCAACAGCCGCCCCCGCCGTTCCGGCCAGCATCAGCCCCGCCGTGACCGCCGCCACCGCCGGCGCGAGGCGGAAGGCCCTCGATTTCATGAGGTTCCCTCTCTCTTTGGCACCTGTCCTGATGGTGGGCGCGGAACGGCAGCCGCCGGAAGCCCGGTGTCCCGGCGTGCGGGAGCGGGATCCCGAGGACGTCCCGCGCGGGCGGGCCTGAACCTCACGCGGCGTGAGCAGGCAGGGTTGCCGCACGTCACGAAGCTCTGACCGCTACTTTGCGGCTGGGGATAGAGGGGTGGAGACGGAGGAGCCCGGTGTCCGGTCGTGCACTCGCTCGGGCCGGCCCGGCGTGTGCCGCGCCGCCCGGAACCTGATCCCGCAGGTCGTCGACCGCATCGGCTCGGGTGTGGCCGGCACGGGCACTACGGCCAGGTGCTCACCTGGCATGATCAGACTCTCGACGAGCACCCTCATCGCCCGCCCTTCACCGGAACACGCCATCCGCACGAAGAGCGACCTCTTCAATCGACGTCCAACAAATCGGTCAAACAATTGATGCCTATAGTATCGCGTGTGTTTTCGCGAATAAATTGCAGCAATAGGTTCGCCACGTGGCGTCAGCCACGGGCGGTCCTGTGGGCCACGGTGGGTGTGGTGGGCCTCGGATTCCTCATCGCGCTGGAGATCACCGCGCGTCGCTACGGCGTACGGGGACCGATGAGCGACCAGGTACGAGAGGTGATATTCGCCCCCAAACCGGGGCCGCTGTACGGCGGTCTGGCGTTGACGATGGTGGTGCTCACCTGGCGGCAACGGTTCATCGCGGCCGGTGCCGCGATCGGTATCGACGTCGTCTTCGTGCTGGTGCGGTGGGCGGTCGGCGCCAAGGTGGACGACGACCATTTCTTCGGCAACGGCGCATTGTGGGTGATGTTGGGCTGTGCAGTCATCGCTGTCACGCGCCGCACCGGCCGGGAACGCACCCTGCTGCTGAAGGGTGTCGGGCTGGGCCTGCTGCTGGTGGCCGGGCGCAAGACCGGTGATGCCTGGCTGCTCATCACGGCGAAGGCCCACCCGATGGTGCTCGACGAGTACGTGGCGACCGCCGATCACGCGCTGGGCAATCCGTCGTGGCTGGCAGGCCGGATTCTGAAGGCCACCGGTCCGATCGGCGACCATCTTCTCGGCGTGATCTACGCGCAGCTCGCGGTGGCCGCGGTCGTCGTCGCGCTGTACCAGCTGCGCAACGTGGCGGCCGAGCGCCGCTTCCCGCGCCACCACCTGGTGCGCACGTTTCTGGTGATCGGCCTCCTCGGGCCGGGCATCTACATGATCTTCCCGGTGGTCGGACCGGTCTTCGCCTTCGGCCCGGGCGCTTCCGGCACCGGCGGCGTGCACTGGGCGGTGGCCAACCTGTGGCCGCACACACCGCCGGCGATCACTACCCCGCACCCGGTGCCGTACGACGGGCTCACCCCTCGCAACTGCATGCCCAGCCTCCACACAGCATGGGCCACCGCGATCTTCATTCACTCCCGCAAGGGCCCCCGGCTTCTCCGATTCGCAGGGGCGTTCTGGCTGATTGCCACGCTCAGCGCAACGCTGGGATTCGGCTACCACTACGGCGTGGATCTCGTTGCCGGTGTGGTGTTCGCGCTCACGATCGAGACAGCCGTGCGCTCGCTCGACCGTGGCTGGGACCGGTCGGGAATCCAGCTGGTCGCTTACGGCGCAACGGTCTTCACTGCGCTCTTGGCGGCATATCGCTATCTGCCGATGGAGATGGCCGAACATCCGTGGGTGTTCGGACCGCTTCTCATTCTGGCGATGGCCTCAGTGGTCTACGGCTACGTACGAGCCACCAAACTGTGGGAGCCGAAGGCTGTACCAGCGCGGCAACCGGAACTGCAACCCGAACTGGTCTGAGGCCCTAGCCCGAAGAAGTGTTGCGGCGCTGCGCGAGGAGCTCATGTAAGCGTTCGCGCCGCTGGTGGCCTATGAGGGCCGGGTTGCTGAGGACGTCGTTGAACTGAGTGAGCACGTTGTGCAGTTCGTTTCCCGCGTCGTCGGGCTGCGTACCGGGCGGGCCGGCCTGTTCGTCCCCGTGGTCGGGGTCCTGGGTGGCCGCTTCCCACAAGGGCCGGAAGTGCTCGAGCGGGCCGCCCAGTACATGCAGAAGGGCGACGAGTTCGTCCCAGGTGGGAGGCTGGGTGCCCTCCAGGATGCTGGTGACGCGGTCGGACGGGATGCGCCACCGGGCGGCGACCGCGATGTCGTAGGCAGCGGGCTGCCCCGCCCGGATGTGGAGGGTGCGCAGCGCCGACATCAGGCGCGCCGGGCCGAAGAGGCGTTCGGGTTCGGTGATGATCTCGCCGGGCTTCGTCACAACGGGGGCGGGGACCTTCTCCTTGTCGCGGAGCCGCTCGCTTTCCCAGACCTTGCGCAGGATGGCGGGATCGGCGCCGCATGCGAGCGCGAAGCGTTCGGTGAGGGGCCAGGCGGGGACGCGCTCGCCGCTGAGGATGCGTGAGAGGTAGGACGCCGAGCAGCCGGCGCGGGCGGCGAGCACCTGGAGCTGGAGCTTGGAGGCCCTGGCGAGCATGGAGAGGACGGGGGCGAGCCGGTTGAACGCCGGGGTGTCGGGGGTGCGGGCGGACAAGGGGGTGTCCACCGAATCCGGCGGAGGAGCCGGGCAGCCCGGGGAGGGCGGCCGGCCGTAGAGGGCGCTGAGCGATGCGGGCGCGGCGGGCAGGTGGATGTGCTGGCTGAGGCGGCGCACGATGTAGGCGTCGGTGTAGCGGTGGCGGGCGGTGTCCTCGCTGACGTTGAGCAGCCGGCCGAGCCTGCTCCAGGTGACCCGGCGGTGCCGGGCGCGGCCGACCAGGCCGGCGGTGAGGCTCTCCAGCTGGGCGCGTACCTGCTCCGTCCTGCGCAGGGGCTCTTCTGCGTCGTAGGAGTTCAGGCTGCGCTGGATCTGGCGCACCTCTTCGAGGATGTCCTTGACGATCTCGGCGAGGATCTCGTCGGCGTCCGAGTTCCGGGCCGCGGCATATGCCGTCCGGTCGTAAGGGGCGGGTGGCCGGCGGCGCGGGAGTGGGGGCCGGTCTGCCTGCGCTGTGGTGTTCTGCCGGGGAACGGAAGCCGTCGCGGTCACGTTCTTCCTGATGCGGTAGGCGGCCTGACGGCACTGAGTGCTGCAGTACTTCTGGGGCCTGCCCACCTTGGGCTCGCTTCCGCTTCGCAGGGCCGTATTGCAGAACTGGCAAAAATTCATCCGTGCCGTCCTCGTGCTACGAAAAGGGTTCAGCCGGGGAAGTTCCGTCGCTGGTTTGGCTGGTGTGGACCATCATTTACGTCACGGGGTTAGGGAAGAATTCGTCGTTCTCCCGGATTTCGTCGTGAGCAGTCCGGGTGCCGGCCCTTGCGGGTCGGGCCGGCACCCGGCTCGGCTATGGCCGACAGGTGCGGCGAAGCAGGAAGCCGCCACCAGCGGCTCCGGCTGCGGTGATGGCTGCGGAGAGCGACTCCGGCGACAGGGTCAGCTCGATGCGGACGCCGGAGATCAGCAGAAAGCCGGTGGCAGGGATGGCCAGGAACCACGCAAGTGCGGGGTTGTCGGATTGGTTCAGACGACGGAAGGTTTCGTAGCGCCTGCTAGTGTCTGAGGCGTTGGACAAGCGGTGCCGAATCCGTTTGGCCGACCGGCGTCGGGGGGATCGGGCCATAGAGACCTCCGAATGTTCGAATTGCAGGAAGAGCGCGTGCAGGGGCCCGGATGAAGGTTTGGCGACCGTCTGGCACCCTGCACGCGCCTAAGCGTGACCCTAGCTTTACAGAGTGCGAAAAACGAATCGCACGAATCACGCATCCAGCACATTTCGCGGAACACTGCAGGACCGTCAGAGTTCCATCATAAAAATCCGGGATCAACTCACCGAATTTCTCCGAAGTCGTCCGCCGACGGCGGGCATATGCTACGGGCAGACCCCGCACCGAGCCTGTCGGCTCCATGGGCCGCCCGGCGGCAGGGGCCCGGGTTCCTCCCGGACCAACGAACGAACCCCGCCCCCGCTACGGCCGCCACACCACAACTCCGCCCGCAACGGCTTCGAGCCGCATCCGACGGCTCGGCACCGGGCCCGCCGACGAGTACGAGAGCGAGCCTCAGCCGGCGGCGAGGAGGCCGTCCACCAAGGCTCGGAGACCTTCCAGGTAGGTGTCCTCTGCGGTCAGCCCCGCCCAGCGGTCCGCGACTTGGGCCAGGCCGGGAAGCTCGTCCCGGTCACCGCTGCCGCGACCACCGGCGCCGCCCCGGGCGAGGCCGGCATGGCCGCCGGTCTCCTCAACAGCTCCCGTCAACTGGGCGGCTGCGTCGGCCTGGCCACGCTGGCCACCGTCGCCGCAGACAACCGACTGGAAGGAACCCCGTCATGACACCCACCACCGCGTCTGCTTCCGCAAGGCGGCTCGCCTCACCCCCCTTTCAGTCCTCCGAGAGCCCCCACAGCTCCGCCCCCAGCTCCCCGATGGCCGCCGACGGATCGGGCGACAGGTGCTGCTCGGTCCAGACCGTCTTGCCCTCGCGCCCGTAGCGCGTGCCCCAGCGCTCGGTGAGCTGGGCGACCAGAAACAGCCCGCGGCCGCCCTCGTCCGTGCTGCGGGCGCGGCGCAGGTGCGGGGAGGTGCTGCTGGTGTCCGAGACCTCGCAGATGAGCCGGGGGCCGCGGATGAGCCGGACGGTCACCGGCCCGCCCGCATAGCGATAGGCGTTGGTGACCAGTTCGCTGACGATCAGTTCGGTGGTGAAGACCATCTCGTCCAGCCCCCAGCCGCTGAGCTGCTCGGCCGTCAGCTCACGGGCCCGGCCGGCGGTGCTGGCCTCCGCGGGCAGGATCCAGGTGGCCACCCGGTCCGCCGTCAGCGTGCGGGTCCGCGCCAGCAGCAGCGCGACGTCGTCGCTGGGGCGGGCCGGTTGCAGCGCCTGCACCACCGCCTTCGACATCTCCCCCAGCGGGCGTCCCGGGTCGGACAGCTCCGCGGCCAGCCGCGCAAGCGCCTCGTCGATGTCGCCACCGGCCGTCTGGATGAGCCCGTTGGTGTAGAGGGCCACCAGGCTTCCCTCGGGCAGCTCCAGCTCCGCGGCCTCGAAGGGCAGGCCGCCCAGTCCCAGCGGCGGCCCGGTGGGGACCTGCGGGAAACTCGCCTGCCCGCCCGCGGTCACCACGATGGGCGGCGGGTGCCCGGCCCGGGCCAGGGAGCAGATGCGGGACACCGGGTCGTAGACGGCGTACAGGCAACTCGCGCCGGTCACCTGGTCGTTGACGTAGGGCAGGTTGCTGGCCTCCTGCTCCACGGCCAGCCGGTGGACGAGGTCGTCCAGGTGGGAGAGGATCTCCTCGGGTTCGAGGTCGAGGTCGGCGAGGGTGTGGACGGCGGTGCGCAGCCGGCCCATGGTGGCCGCCGCGTCGATGCCCCGGCCGATCACGTCGCCGACGACGAGGGCGACGCGGGCCCCGGACAGCGGGATGACGTCGAACCAGTCGCCGCCGACGCCCTCCGCCGCGCCCGCGGGGATGTACTGGTGGGCGACCTCGACGGCCGGGTGCTCGGGCATGTCGCTCGGGAGCAGCCGGGTCTGGAGGTTCAGTGCGGCCTGGTGCTCGCGGGTGTAGCGGCGGGCGTTGTCGATGCACAGGGCGGCGCGGGCGGCGAACTCCCCGGCGAGGGTGAGGTCGTCCTCCTCGAACGGCTCGGGGCGGCGGGCCCGCAGGAGGGTGACGAAGCCCAGGACGAGGCCGCGGGCGGCCAGGGGCACCATCATCACCGAGTGCAGGCCCAGGGCCCTGGCCTGCTCGGCCCGCTCCTGGGCCACGAACGCCAGGCCCTCGGGCTCCTCGACGCGGGCGACGAGGATGGGCTCCCGCTCGGCCAGGCACCTGCCCTGCGGGGTGTCCGCGGGGAAGTCGATCAGGCTGCCCACCGGGTGGAGGACCTCGGCCGCGCCCTGCACGTCCGCCGCGATCGCCACCCGGCACACCGGCCAGTGGGAGTCCCGGGCGGGTTCCTCGCCCCGGCTCACCGGCTCCAGCAGGTCGACCGCGGCGCAGTCGGCGAGTTCGGGGACGATCACCTCGGCCAGTTCCCGGGCGGTCGTGGTCACGTCGAGGGTGGTGCCGATGCGGGCGCCGGCCTCGTCGAGCAGCGCCAGCCGCCGCTGGGCGCGATGGCGTTCGGTGACGTCCTCGACCAACTGGGTGACGCCCAGGACCCGGCCGGACTTGGACTCCATGCGGAACGCCGAGACGGCCACGAACCGGTCCTGGGTGGGATCCATGAGCAGCCGGCAGCGCTGCTCGGTGAAGATCATCGGCCGTCCGGTCTCCAGCACCTTCCGCAGCCGGCCCTCCACCGTCGCGGTGTCCTCCGGCACCACGAAGTCACCGGTGCGCAGGCCCCGGATCTGCTCGGGGGTGGCGCCGCCGATCCGGGCGATGGCCCGGTTGACCCGCAGGACGGTCAGGTCGGGTGCGTGCACGGCCAGGCCGATCGGGGAGCGCCGGAACAGCCCGTCCAGCACGGACCGGTCGGTCTCCCACTGGACGACCTCCTCCGCTGGCGCGCCGACCAGGAACCACTCACGGCGGGAGTCGCCCCGCGTGACCATGTGGGCCCGGATCCCCATGCACATGCGGCTGCCGTCCCGGCACAGGACGGGCACCACGCCGAACCATCCCCGGCCCCGCAGGCACTCCCCCACCGCCTCCGCCACCTGCTCCCTGTCCTCCGGCGCGACCAGGAGGCCGGCCGCGGGCCGCCCGACGGCCTCCTCGGACCGGTGCCCGAGCAGCTGCTCGGCCCGCTCCCCCCAGCCGGTGACCGTCCCCTCGTCGTCCAGCACCACCGAGACCGCACGGCCCAGCGAGAACGGGTCCTCGGGACTCTCGCCGAAGAGCTTCAGCGGTCCGCTCATCACCACCTTCTCCCTCTCGCGGGGCCCTGGTGCGCCTCTCCTGCGGCGAGGACTCATGCCACGGACACGATCCTTCCGCCCCGGGCCGTGCTCCGCACGCCGTCGCGGCCGAACGAGGCACACCGAAGCCCGGCCGTGGCGGCACGGGGCGGCGGCGCGTTGCCCACGATCCCCGGCGGGCGTCCGGCAAGCTGTGGCGGTGAGCGAGCCGACCCACCAGCCGACCGGCACGGCACCCGGCACCCGGTCCCCGCAAGGGGGAACCGTGGCAGGTGACTTGGCACGGCGCGGATTCCTCGTGGCGGCCGGCGGCATCACCGCCTCGGCGGCCGGCCGACGGGCCTACGCCCGTCCCCGCGCGCGGAGCGGGGGCACGGCGGACTCGTACGTCAACGTCCAGCTGCTCAACATCACCGACCTGCACGGCTGTCTCCAGGCGGCCCCCGACGGCGACGACGTCATCACCGGCGCCGGGGGCACACACCACCACGTCGGCGGGGCCGCCCATCTGGCCACGCACCTGAAACGGCTGCGCGGCGGTCGGCGGAACTCGGTCTTCTTCGCCACGGGCGACCTCTTCTCGGGCTGGGAGTTCGACGCGACGGCCTTCGCCGACGAGCCCACCATCGAAGTGCTCAACCGCCTGGGGCTGCGCTTCTCCACCGCGGGCAACCACGAGTTCGACCGCTCCCCCGCCTTCCTGACCGCCCACATGGAACGCGGCGTCCCCTACCCGGCGGAGGGCCGCGACGGCTCCTTCACCGACTCCCGCGGCCACCGCTTCCACGGCGCGGACTTCCGCTACTACAGCGCCAACGTGGTCTGGGCGAAGACCGGGCGCACCGTGCTGCCCCCGTACACCATCGAGTGGGCCGACGCGGGCGGCGGGCGACGGCTGCCGGTGGGGTTCGTCCACCTGACCGTCACCGGCACCGAGCACTTCCCCGCCTCCTACCAGCCCGCGCTCACCACCCTGGACGAGGTCGCCACGGCCGACCGCTGCGCCGCCCGGCTCAGGGCCCGCGGGGTCAACGCCATCGTCCTGAGCCTGCACGACGGGGCCTTCGCCGGGACCGACTTCACCACCGGCAGCAACCCGTCCGGGCCCGCCCTCGACGTGGCACGCACCGTCTCCCCGGACATCGACGCCATCGTCACCGGCCACTGGCACCACCGCTTCACCATGATGGTGCCGGACCCGAACGGCGTCCCCCGGCCCTTCGTCGAGGCCGGCTGCCACGGCCAGCTCGTCAACGAGATCAACCTGCACCTCGATCCGCGCACGGGCAAGGTCGTCAGGGAGCTGACCACCTCCGTCAACCACCCCAACACCCGCGACGTCCCGCCCGACCCCGAGCTGAAGGCGGTCACCGACTACTGGGCCCGGCAGGCCGCCGCCCGCGCCGCGGCGCCCGTCGGCCGCCAGAGCGGCTCCTTCAACCGGCTGCGCACCCCGGCCGGGGAGAGCACCCTGGGCAACCTGGCCGCCGACTGGGCCCACTGGGCGGGCAGCCGTCCCCTCGGCCCGATGGACGACGGCAACATCCACCCCAACCGCCCCGCCGAGCTGGGCATGGTCGCCACCGCCCCGCGCACCGGCCCCTGCATCCTCGGCGACGACCTGGCCTACGACGCCGGGACGGCGGGTACCGTCGACTTCGGCCGGGCGTGGCGCGCCATCGGCTACGGGGACCCGATCCTCACCGTCACCGTCACGGGCCGGCAGATCCACCGGGCCCTGGAGGACCAGTGGTCCGGCCCCGAGGGCGAGCGGCGCTTCGCACCCCTGGCGGTGTCGCGCAACGTGCGCTACGCCTTCGACCCCACGGGCCGGGCCGGAGCGCGCGTCGACCCCGCGGACGTACTCATCGACGGCCGCCCGCTGGCCCTCTCACGCACTTACCGGCTGGCGGCCCCCGCGTACACCCTGCTGGGCCACGACGGCACCACCGCGTTCGCGGGCTTCCGCGAGCCGGTCCGGCACACCCGCGACCACGAGAGCTTCATCGCCTTCGTCAGACAGCACCGGGTCCTCGCCCCGGCGCCGCTGGGCAGGGTCCGGGTGAAGGGCTCCCGCGCCGGGGGGCGGGAGCAGCCGGTGGACACCGTACGTTAGGAGACTCCACGCATGTCCATGTCCATGCCTGAATCCGAGGAGAAGCCTCCTGTGATCCGTCAGCACGTCGTCGTCTCCGGCCTCGTCCAGGGGGTGTTCTACCGGGACACCTGCCGCACCGAAGCGCTGCGGCACGGTGTGGCCGGGTGGGTGCGCAACATGCCCGACGGGACCGTGGAGGCGGTGTTCGAGGGCCCCGCCGACGCGGTGGAGGCGATGGTCCGCTGGGCGCACCGCGGGCCGGCCCGTGCCGAGGTGCGGGACGTCGAGGTCAAGGAGGAGGCCCCGGAGGGGCTGACCGGCTTCGAGGTCCGCCCGACCGGGCCGTGACCGCAGACCCCGATCGCGCCGACGCAAGAATGTTCTTGTGCCTGTTGTGTTTTCGCACAGGTGTCGCCCATTAAGGTTGCACGGGACGGAGATGCCCCTGCGTCGCCGGGGGTGCGGTACGACAAGAGCCATACGCCCTGTCCGGCCTCAGCCCGTGGGAGCCGCCATGTCCGCCGTGTACCGCCGTCTCGGCCGAGCCCGTTGCGCAGTCCGTTCCATGACCGGTCGTCACCGGCGTTCCGGACTGGCGGCGGCCCTGCTGCTGTTCGCGTGCGCCGCGGGCCCCGCGCACGCCAACGGCGGCGGTCCGAAACCGGCGGTACGGTACGTGGCGCTCGGCGACTCGGCCGCGTCGGCGGCGGGCGTGCCCGTCCAGACCAGCCTGCGCTGCCTGCGCTCCAGCAACAACTACCCCAACCTGATGGCTCGTCAGCTCCATCCGGTCTCCTTCACCGACGTCACCTGCAGTGGCGCGAAGGCCGGCGCCCTCGGCTCACAGCTGGCCGCCCTCTCCGCCGACACCACCCTGGTCACGCTCACCATCGGTGCCAACGACATCGGCACCGTCCCCCTCCTCCTGCAGTGCTCCCTGCTCGGCGTGACCGTCCCGCACGGGCAGCCCTGCCGGGACCACTACCGGCGGGGCGGCGGGGACGAGATCGAGGAGCGCATCGAGGCGGCCGGCCCCAAGGTCGCGTCCGCACTCGACGCCGTCCACCAACGGGCGCCCCGCGCCCGCGTCCTGCTGGTCGGCTACCTCGACGTGATCCCCGACCCCCGGCACGGCGGCTGCCGCCCGCAGGAGACCTTCGCCGACGGGGACCTCGCCTACCTCGACGGCGTCGAGAACCGGCTGGAGGCCATGCTGGCCCGCACCGCGCACGCCCACCGCACCGTCTTCGTCGACATGCACCCGGCCAGTGCGGGGCACGACATCTGTGCCCCGGACGGCGTCCACTGGAGCGAGCCCCTGGTCATGACCGGGGCCGCCGCGCCCTTCCATCCCAACCTCCTGGGGGAGCAAGCCATGGCACGGGAGACACTCACCGCACTGCGGGGTTCCGCATGACCACTCGAGCCGAGGAGGTCGCCGCCCTCAGACCCCGCTACCAGCACGACCTGGCACCCGGCGTGGAACGGTTCTTCGAGGCCAGGCGGACGACCTGCCCCTGGTGCTCGTCCGACCGCCTGCACGAGCGGCTGCGCACCACCGACCTGATGCAGCACAAGCCCGGCACCTTCGTCATCGACGAGTGCCGGGCCTGCGGCCACCGCTTCCAGAACCCCCGGCTGACCCCGGAGGGCCTGGACTTCTACTACCGCGACTTCTACGACGGGCTCGGCAAGGAGGCCGCCGACCGCATCTTCAGCCGCTCCTCCGCGCTCAAGCGCAACCGCGCCCTCGCCGAGTGGCTGCGGCCCTTCACCGACCCGCGCCGCTGGCTGGACGTGGGCACCGGCCACGGCCACTTCCCCGAAGCGGCGCAGGACGTGTTCCCGCGGACCGCCTTCGACGGCCTGGACCAGGGCGAGGGAGTGGAGATCGCCGAGCGTGAGGGGCGCATCGAGCAGGCCCACCGCGGCTTCTTCACCGACCTGGCCCCCAAGATGGCCGACCAGTACGACGTGGTGAGCATGAGCCACTACCTCGAACACACCCCGGACCCACGCGAGCAGCTCCTCGCCGCCCGCACCGCGCTGCGCTCCGGGGGGCTGCTCTTCATCGAGGTGCCCAACCCCGAGTCCCCGTACGCCTCGTTGCTGGGCCGCTGGTGGATCCCGTGGTTCCAGCCCCAGCACCTGCACTTCATCACATCGCGCAACCTCCGGGTGGCCGTCGCCGAGCTGGGCTTCACCGTGATCACGACCGAGCGCGCGGCCGCCCACCGGCCGGTCGACCTGTCCATCGCGCTGGGGCTCCTCGCCTTCGACCTGCTGCCGCGGGGCGACGCCCCCTGGCACCCGAAGCCGCCGAACGCCGTGGCCAGGGCGGTCCGGCAGGTGGCGCTGCCGGGCGTCCTGGCCGCCTTCGTGGCCACGTACGGCCTCGACCAGCTCCTCGCCCCGCTCGTCCGGCGCACCAACATGTCCAACGCCTACCGGCTGATCGCACGAAAAGACTGAACCAGGGGGCCGCGGATCACCCCCGGGCGGCGAGCCGCTCGAGGTGGTCCGCGGCCGCCGCGGCCCCGCCCGCGGAGCGCAGGGCGTCCCGCAGGCGCAGGGCCGCGGCCCGGTACGGCTCCTCCCCCAGTACGGCGTCCAGCGCCGCCCCCAGCCGGGTGCGGTCCGCGCGGCCGAAGCGCACCCGCACCCCGGCACCGGCCGCCGTGACCTGGCCGGCCACCACGGGCTGGTCGTCGCGGATCGGGGCGACGACCAGCGGGACGCCGTGCCACAGCGACTCGGCGACGGTGTTGTGACCGGCGTGGCAGACCACCGCCGACGCCCTGGGCAGCAGGGCGAGTTGGGGAATGCGCCGCAGGGCGAGGACATCGCCGTCCACGGTGCGGCCCAGCACCCCGCCCGGGTCGGCTATCACGGCCTGGACGCGGAGCGCCCGTTCCCGTACGGCCGCGGCGCACTCCGTGAGGAACCGGTCCCCGGCGTCGGCGTTGACGGTTCCCAGCGAGACCAGGACCGTCGCCCGGCCGGCATCGAGCCACGACCAGGGGAAGTCCGGGGCCGGGGCCGGCCGCGCGGGCACCGCGGGCCCGACGCACCGCGCCCCGGGCACGGCGGCGCACTCGCCGGCCAGTTCGGGGACCGAGAAGACCAGGACCAGCTCCGGGGAGAAGCGCGGGTCGTGGGTGGCCGCGGGGTCGCCCAGCCGCTGCCGCAGTCCGGCGAGGAGCCTGCGGATCCACTCCTCGACCTTGGGCAGCGCCGCGACGGCCCCGGTGAACTCGGCGGAGGTGGTGGCGGAGGTCGCCCAGCGGATGCCGAGCCGCTCGGCGGCCAGGGCACCGGCGAGGGCCTGCTGGTCGGCGACCAGGACGTCCGGGCGGAAGTCGGCGACGGCCCGCTCCGTGCCCGGGGCCATCGCCTCGGCCAGCGGCACCAGGAAGTCCTCCCACAGGAACCGCAAGGCGGCCACGCCGCGCAGCCCGGGCAGCCGCCGCACACCTTCGGGCACGTCGCAGGCGTACGTCCGGGCCCCGGGACCGGCCGCTTCGGCGATCAGCTCCGGCAGTCCGGCCCAGGCCACGCGGTGGCCCCGGGCGGTCAGTTCGGCGCCGACCGCGGCCGCCGGGTTGAGGTGTCCGGTCAGCGGCGGGACGACGAAGAGGAATCGGCTCATCGCACCGGCTCCGCCCGCAGTTCCCGGTGGCCCGCCCGCACCCAGTCGAGCAGCAGCGGGGTGACGGTCCCGGGGGTGCCGACGAGGACGGAGTGCCCGTGGTCCGGGACCGTGACCGTGCGGCAGAGCGGCAGCAGGGTCTGCAGCGCGGGTGCCGTCGCGGCGAGATCGGAGTTCGCCCCGTAGACCGCGAGCACGGGTACGTCCAGCGAGCGCCAGCGGTCCTCGGCCGGGATGCGGCTGGCCGCGATGTCCTCGGGCAGGGTGGTGTCGTGCAGCAGGCGGCAGGACCGGCGGACGAGACGGGCCGCGTGACTGCCGTACGTGGCCTCGATCCACGGGAGCGTGCGCGCGTCGCGCAGCCGCAGGGCGGAGCCGCCGAGCAGCACTCGCATCTTCTTCGCCCAGGCGGCGGTGGGCGGTTCGGACTCGACGAGCACGAGCCCGGCGACGCGGTGCGGGTGGGCGAGGGCGTAGTCGAGGGCCACGGTGCCGCCGAAGGAGTTGCCCACGAGATGGACGGGCCCGTCCTCGCCGAGCGTGTCCACGAGCTTGGCGAGGTCGGCGGTGAAGTCCTCCAGCCGGTAGCCGGTTGGGGGCCGTTCGCTGCGGCCGTGGCCGCGCTGGTCGTACATCACCGCGGTGAACCCGGCGGCCGCCAGCCGGGGGCCGACGGTGAAGTAATAGCTGGTGAGGTTGTCGGTGGCGATGCCGTGGACGAGGACGACGGTTCCGCGGCGGCCCGGCCCGCCCAGCCGCTCGACGTTCAGGCGGACGCCTCCCGCCCGGAGCGCGGTCACCGCAGGCTGTCCACGATGTAGTGGACCAGCCGCCCGACGGTGAGGCCGATGATGTCGGGGAGTTCGAGGGAGGCGAAGAAGGCGGGGAAGTCGACGCGTTCGCCGTAGCGGGCGCGCAGCTCGCCGGTGAGGGTGACCAGGTCAATGGACTCGAGGTCCAGGTCCTCCACGAAGCGGGTGCCCATGCCGACGTCCGCGGCCTCCAGCTCGAACTCGTCGAGCACGGCGCGCAGGACGTCGGTGACCTGGGTCAGTACGGTGGTCTCGTCGACGGTCGGGCTGGTCATGGGTGATGCTCCTCGTGGTCCTGGGTCCAGGCGACGATGTAGGTCCTGGGCGGCAGATCGGGGGGATTGCCGACCCGGGTGAGGCGGACGGGGTACGTCCGGCGGGAGGGTGCCCGCACGTGCAGCCGGCCGGGGCCGGCTTCGCTGACGACGAAGTCGTGGGGGCGGCCGCCGAGCCCCGTGCCCTCGGCCTTGGCCGCGGCCTCCTTCGCCGCCCAGAACCGGGCGAACTGCTCCGGCCCGCCGCCGAGGCGGTGGAACAGTGCGCGTTCGGCGGGGGCCAGCGCGGCGTCGTACGCCGTCTCCGGGCGGTGGGCGATCTCCTCGATGTCGATGCCCACGGGGGTGCCCGCGGGGCGTACGAGGGCGACGGCCGCCTCCTTGCGGTGGGCGAGCGAGAGCGCCAGCGGCGGCAGCGCACGGCCGTGCACGCCCTCGGGGCGGGGCCGCCCGCCGGGCTCGTTGCGCACCCGGATCTCGCCGGGGAAGACCGGGCCCTCGCCGTGCTGCCAGAGGTGGCGGCGCACGGCGTCCTTGGCGGCGATGCGGCCCAGGAGCCACTGCCGTCTGCCGCGTGGCGGGTGGGCCGCGTAGCGGTCCCGTTCCTCTCCCGCGAGCTGGTTGCGCATCATCAGCTCGCGGGAGGCGGGGTCGGGCCAGCGCTCGAAGACCAGGTGCCAGCCGCCTGGCTGTTCGGCGGAGAGCGTGCGGCGGTCCGGCCGGCGCTGGACCGCGTCGGTCGCGGGCGTCGAGTCGAAGCGGCGGTCGCGCCAGCCGCGGATCTCCGCCCAGACCGTGCCGCCGAGGGTGAGCTGGACGTCCGCCTCCAGCTCGGTGTCGCCGAGCGCCGTGATGCGGATGTGGCAGTCGAGGCGGGTGCCGGGCCCGGGGTGCGGGCCGTGGAAGGCGGCCTCCCGGACTGCGACGGGGAAGACCACGGTGCGCTCGCGGTGGGTGGCCATCAGCCAGTAGCCCAGCAGCTGGCCCACGTTGTCGAGGAGCGCGCCGGGGGCGGGCGGCGTGGTGAGCACGCCGCGCACATGGCGGTCGCCGAGCGCGGTGATCTCCTCGACGCCGCGGAAGAGGGGGCCGTGGAACATCCACCGCTCGTCGTACATCTCCCGCGCGGCGACCGGGGGCGGGGTTTCCTGCGCGGGGCGGGGCCAGGGCGCGGGGGGCGGGGGGTAGGCCCCGGCGACGCGCACCTCGGCGCGGGCGCAGGCGCCGAACTCCACGCCGTACCAGCCGTCCTGCCCGGCCGTGACCGCGATGTGCGTGTCGACGGGGGGCGCGGCGACGGCCCACTCGAGGAAGCGGGCGCCGCGCAGGACGACGGGCGTCCCGGCGGTGGTGACGGCGTCCATCATGTGCTGGACGATCGTCGTGGCGGGGACGACGGGCCACCGGTCGGTGAGGTCGGGCCAGTTGGGGCGCTGGGGGAAGAAGCAGTGGTCGAGGAGGTACGGCATGCTGTCCACCCCGATCCGTACGGGGATGCGGGTGACGGATGGTGCAGCAGGGAGCCGGTGCGCGGTGGGGGTGTCCGCGGCCGCGAACAGGGCGGCTGCCGTGGCGGCCGTCTCGGTGAGCAGGGCGTCCAGTTCGGCCGCGGCGGGGTTGTTCGGGCTCAGGGCGGCGAGCGGGGCGGCGGTCACCGGGCCGGGGCCGCGCAGGCTCCGGCGCAGCCGGTCGCGGGCCGCCGGGGCGAGGGAGACCGGGCCTGCACCCAGCTCGATCCGCGTTCCCGGCCGGGGGTCCAGGAGTGCCGCGAAGTCCGGTTCCGCACCGGCCGTCCACAGCGCTGCCGCGGCCCGGCCGAGCTGGGCGAGGCCGGTGCGGCGGGGGGAGCCGGCCGAGACGGCCAGGTGGGTGCGGCCCGCGAGGGTGTCGCCGACGAGGGCCGGCAGCTGGCCCGTGCCGAGCTGGACGAAGGCCCGGCAGCCCGCCGCATACATCGCCTCGGTGAGCTGCCGGAAGCGGACGGGTTCGAGGAGGTGGCGCAGGAACAGCTCGCGGACGGCGGCCGTCTCTGCCGGGAAGGGCGCGGCCACCGTGCTCGACCACACCGGGACCTGCGCCGGACGCAGGGTGAAGCGGAGGGTCTCCTCGCGGATGGGCGCCAGGTAGGGGGCCAGCATCGGGGTGTGGAAGCCCGACGCGAAGGGCAGCACCTGCCCGAGCACGCCGTCGGCGCGCAGGTGTGCCGTGAGCGCCGCCACGTGTGCGTCAGGTCCGCAGACGACGGACTGGTTGGGAGCGTTGTCGTGCGAGAGCACGACTCCGGGGAAGCCGGGCAGCGCGGCCTCGACCTGGGCCGCGGGCGCCCCGAACGCGGCGAAGGCGAGCCCGGGGACCTTGAGCGCCCCGGGGTCGAAGTCGCGCAGGAAGGCGTCGACTTCGTCGTCCGCGAACATGCCGCCGACGACCATCGCGGTCCACTCGCCCACGCTGTGGCCCGCGACGGCGTCCGGGGTGACGCGGATGCGGTGCAGCGCGGCCGTCAGGAGCCTGCCGATGCCGACGACGGCGGCGCCGTGCTCGGCGACGTGCCCCACGCGGGCGTCCTGCCAGGCCGGGCGGGGCAGCCCGAAGCGCCGGGCGACATCGTCGACGCGGGGGTGGAACTCGGCCTCCAGACCGGGGAAGAGGAATGCAATCTTCCCGCCCGCGGGCCCGAGCAGCGGGGCCGGTGCGAACCACACGTCGCCGCGCCCGCCCCAGCCGCTCCCCCGCCCCACGACCTTGCGGGCGAGGGCCAGCCGTTTCGCGGTCGGCCCGGCCACGGCCAGCCGGGCCGGGCCGTCGCCCGCCGTCCCGCGCCCGCGCAGCGCCGAGTCGTCGGCGTCCAGCAACTCGGCGAGGGTCCCCGGGCTGCCGGCGGCGAGGCGCAGCAGCGGCTCCGGCTCCGTGACGGCCAGAGCCGGTCGCCCGCCGGTGCGGCGAGCCGCCGCCACCGGCGCCTCCTCCAGCACCACATGGGCGTTGATGCCGCCGAAGCCGAACGCGTCGACGCCCGCCCTCCGCACCTCCGCCTCCCACGGCCGGGCCGCGGCCAGCGGGCGGAACCGGGTGTCCAGCAGCGCCGGGTGCGGATCCTCGCAGTGCAGCGTCGGGGGCAGCACGCCGTGGTGAACCGCCAGCGCCGCCTTGATCAGCCCGGCCGCGCCCGCCGCGGGCATCGTGTGCCCGATCATCGACTTCACCGACCCGACCACGGCATCCGGCCCACGCCCGGATCCCCCGAACACCTCGGCCATCATGGCCATTTCGGCCCGGTCGCCGTTGGGGGTGCCCGTGCCGTGGGCCTCCAGGAGCCCGAGCGATCCGGGGCGCGCGGGGTCCAGCCCCGCTGCCGCCCAGGCGAGCCGCACCGCGCGTACCTGCCCGCCCGGATCCGGGTTGACGAGCGAGGCGGCACGTCCGTCGCTCGCGATGCCCACGCCCCGTACGACCGCATAGACGCGGTCCCCGTCGCGCCGGGCGTCGGCGAGCCGCTTGAGCACCACGACGCCCGTGCCCTCCCCCATCAGCACGCCGTCCGCGTCCTTGTGGAAGGGGCGGCTGCGCTGGGTCGGCGACAGGGCCCGCAGCTGCGCGAACACGCTCCACAGGGTGATGTCGTGGCAGTGGTGCACCCCGCCCGCGAGCATGACGTCGCACCGCCCGGCCAGGAGTTCGGCGACCGCGTGGTCGACGGCGACCAGCGAGGACGCGCAGGCCGCGTCGACCGTGTACGCGGGGCCGCGCAGGTCGAGGCGGTTGGCGATGCGCGACGCGGCGAAGTTCGGGACGAGGCCGATGCCGGGCTCGGCGCCGTGCGGGCCCAGCGCGTCGAGGAAGGCCGTACGCACACCGTCGAGCCGTTCGCCGTCGAGTTCGGGTATCAGCTCCCGCAGGGTGCGCACGAGCTGGCCGCAGGTGCGCACCCGCTGGTCGAGGCGGGCGAGGCCCGCGGTGAGGTAACCCCCGCGGCCCAGCACCACGCCGGCCCGGGAGCGGTCGCCGGGCAGCTCACCGCCCGCGTCCGCGAGCGCCGCGGCCGCGGTGCGCAGTGCGATCAGCTGATCGGGCTCGGTCGTCGCCACCGCATCCGGCATGATCCCGAACGCCGCCGGGTCGAAGCCGGTGACGTCGTCGACGAACCCGCCGCGCCGGCAGTAGATCGCGGCGGCCTCGCGGTCGCCTGGGTCCCAGCGGTCCGGCGGGACGTCGGAGATGGCATCGACGCCTCCGGTGAGGTTGTGCCAGTAGGCGTCGAGGTCGTCGGCGCCGGGCAGGGTGACCGCCATGCCGACGATGGCGACGGGTTCGCCGCGCCCCGCCATGTCAGCGGCCCGGGGCGGTGAGGACGACTTCGTCGGCACCGTCCTCGCCCGCGGCCAGTTCGCGCAGGAGCGCCAGGACGCCCTCGCGGGGGTCGATCAGGCCGATGCCGCGCCGTGCGTACTCCCTGCCGAGTTCCGGGGTGACCATGCCGGGGTGGGCGCCGCCGGGCTCCCACGGCCCCCAGTGGACGGTCAGGGCGCGCCCTCCGGTGGCCTGCCGCCACTCGCGGCCGAGGGTGGCGAGGGCGTCGTTGGCGGCGGCGTAGTCACTCTGGCCGCGGTTGCCCTCGACGGCGGAGACCGACCCGAACAGGACGACGCACCGCGGGACTTCGGGCAGCCGCCGCAGCGCGGACAGCAGGGCGCGGGCCCCGTCGGTCTTCGTGCCGTAGACCCGCTCGAAGGAACCGGGCTCCTTGCCGGCGAGCAGCCGGTCCTCGATGACGCCCGCCGCGTGCACCACGGCGTCGATGCGGCCGTGCCGGGCGTGGACGTCCTTCACCGCCTGGTGCACGGCTTCCGCGTCCCGCAGGTCGAGGGCGTGGTAGTGGGTGCGGGCGC
Organism: Streptomyces sp. 17_S59; assembly: GCF_056930295.1. Taxonomy (NCBI): domain Bacteria; kingdom Bacillati; phylum Actinomycetota; class Actinomycetes; order Kitasatosporales; family Streptomycetaceae; genus Streptomyces; species Streptomyces sp. 17_S59. The sequence continues at coordinate 179,643 of NZ_JBXOWD010000001.1, forward strand.
CCAGGGCCGCGGTCTCGGCGAGGGTGGCGGCCACTTCGCGCTGCGCAAGGATCCGGCGCGCCTCGCGCGCGATCCCGGCGGGGCGCAGGCCGCCGCGCGCGGCGAGGGCGGCGCGCAGCGCGGCCTCGTCGGCGGCACCGGCGAGGCCGGGGTCCTCGGGGGTGGCGGACGGGTCGGTGCGCCCGAGGAGTTCGAGGCGGCAGCCTGCGGCGGCGAGGGCGGTCGTCAGGTGGGCCGCGATGCCGCGGGCGCCGCCCGCCACGAGGACGACGGACCCGGGCCCCAGCCCGGCAGCGGCCGGCGTGGCCTCGTCGGCGGGGAGCGCGAGCGGGGCCTCGTACGGCTCGATGCCCTGCCGCGTGCCCTCGGCCGTGTGCAGGGCGACGGGGGTGCGGTCGGTGGCGAGGAGTTCGCCGGCGAGGTCGTCGGCGAGCGCGGCGGCGGGCCGGTCGGGGCCGAGGGAGACGACCCGGGCGAGGGTGTCGGGGTATTCGCGCGCGACCGTGCGGAAGAAGCCGCTCAGGCCCGCGGTGTGCGCGGGCTCCCCGGCGGGGCGGGCGCACAGCAGCCACCGGATCCCCTTGCCGAGCGCGGACTTGAACAGCGGGAAGCAGCCGGGAAGCACGGGCTCGGGGTCGGGGTCGAGGGCTGCGAGGTGGACGACGCCGTCGAGGGGCCCGGCGTGGTCGTCGAGGTCTCCGTCGGAGCGGGTGGCGTGGGCTCCGAGCGCTCTGAGCCGGTCCACGAGGGTGCGGGCCAGGGGGGTGTCGCGGCCCAGGACGGCGAGGGTGCGGCCGTGCAGGGCCTCGTCGGCCGGGGGTGGCGGATCGAGCGGTACGCGGCGCAGCAGGCGGCGCTCCAGCGGGGTGGCACCGGCCGCCGCTGCCGGGCCGCCGTCGTCCGCCGCCGTCTCCTTCTGTGCGGTGTCCAGGCGGGAGGCCAGCTGGTCGGCGAGGGCCGTGGCGGTGCGGGCGCGCAGCAGTTCCTCCAGCTCGGCGTCCGGCAGGGACCGCAGGTCGGGGCCCGTGCCGCTCGTCCCGGTCAGCCGGCGGCCCAGCTCCCCCACGATTTCGGTGCGTTTGATGGAGTCCACGCCGAGGTCGGCCTCCAGGTCCAGGTCGGGCTCGACGATCTCCACCGGGTAGCCGGTGCGCTCGCTGATGACGGTCAGCACCGTGCCCAGGACGTCCGTTGGGGCAGCGGGCTCCGGGGCGGGCGGTTCCGGGGGCGTCGCGGTGACGGGCAGCGCGGGGGCCACGGGCCGGGCGGTCGGTCCTTCGGGTGCGCTCGGGGCGGCGGTCCCCGTGCCGAAGCAGGCCAGGAGGACGTCCCGCTGGGCCGCCACCATTTCGCGGCTGCTGCGCAGGAATTCGCCGACCAGGGCCGCCCTGTCGACCGGTACCGGCGACGTCTCCGTGTCCGCACGGCCTGTCGGCAGCGGCTGCCGTACCCGCCGGGCCGGTTGCAGGGCGCCCGGAAGCGGCTCGCCGTCCGCGGTGCGGACGAGGTGGCCGTCCACGGTCCAGCCCGGCCGGGCGGGGACCGCCTCCGGGTCGGCGAGGACCGCGCCCCGCCCGGCGAAGAGCCGCTCCGCCGTCACCGGCACGCCGGCCGCGGCCAGTCGGGCCAGCGCCTCCAGGTGCCCCCGCAGTCCGGCGTCGGTCCGGGGCTCGAAGGGCACCGCGAGGTGCGGGCGGCCGTCGAGGACCTGCCGGACCAGCCCGGTGAGCACGGTGCCGGGGCCCGCCTCGACGAAGACCCGCGCACCGGCCTCGTACATCGCCTCGACCTGCTCGGCGAAGCACACGGGCGCGGCGATCTGGGCGGCGAGGGCGCCGCGGATGCCCTCGGGGTCCGCCGGGTAGGGGGCCGCGGTCAGGTTGGACCACACGGGGTACTCCGGGGTGCGGATCCGGTGCCCGGCCAGGGCCTCGGCGAAGCGGGCGGACGCATCGGCGACGACGGGGCTGTGGAAGGCGCAGGCGACGGGCAGGCGACGGGCCGTCATCCCCACTTCCGCCAGCGCGGCGACCGCGCGCTCCACCTCGGCCGTGGGGCCGGAGATGACGCTCTGGGCGGGGGCGTTGCGGTTGGCCACCACGACGCGCCCGGTCAGCCCCGTCTCCGCGAGCACGGCGTCGGCCTTGTCGGGCGCGGCCGTGACGGCGGCCATGGCTCCCGGGTCGTCGCCCGCCGCCGCGACGATCGCCTCGGCCCGCTCGGTGCTGAGCGTCATCAGGCCGTCGACGGAGAGGGCGCCCGCGGCGCAGAGGGCGACCAGTTCGCCGTAGGAGTGCCCGGCGGCCATGTCGGGGCGGACGCCGAGGGTGCCGAGCACGTCGTGGACGGCCAGGGACACGGCGCCGAGGGCGGGCTGGGCGCGGCGGGTGTCGGTCAGCCGGGCGCGCTGGGCCTCCAGGGCCCCGGGGGTGAAGGCGGCGGGCGGGAAGAGGGCGTCGACGGGGGCCCGGCGCAGCCTGTTCCGGGTCTCGGGGAAGGCGGTGAACAGCTCGGCGAGCATGCCGGGCCGCTGGCTGCCCTGCCCGGGGAAGAGGAATGCCGTCTTCCCTGCCGGTGGCCTGGGTTCGGCCGGGAAGACCCCGGCGCGCGGCTCGGCTGCGAGGACCGCGTGCAGCAGCTCGGGCAGCTCGTCCAGGCTCTCGGCGACCACGGCCGCGGCGACCGGCCGGGAGCCGGTGCGCCGCGCGGCGGTCAGGGCGAGGTCGCGCAGCCGCCAGGGCCGTCCGGCGCGGTCGTTGACCTCGGTGAGCCGCAGGATCTCCCGGGCGTCGTCCGGCGAGGACAGGACGAGGAGTTCGGCGGGCCAGGCGTCGTGGCCGTGCGGGGGCGGCAGCTCCGGCGCGTGGGCGCGCAGCACGACGTGGAAGTTGGTGCCGCCGAAGCCGAAGGCGCTCACACCCGCAATGCGCCGCTCGGCCGGTTCGGGCCAGGGCAGCGCCCGGTCGTGGAAGACGAAGGGGCCGTCCTCCCCGCGCCATGCGGGGTTGGGCTCGCGGACGTGCAGGGTCGGCGGGCGGACGCCGGTGTAGAGGGAGAGGGCCGTTTTGATCATTCCGGCCAGGCCGGCGGCGCACTTGGTGTGCCCGATCTGGGACTTGACGGAGCCCACGACGCAGCCGCCGGGGGCCGCGCCCGCCTCCTCGAAGACCGCGGTGAGCGTGGTGAGTTCGGTGCGGTCGCCGACCACCGTGCCCGTGCCGTGGGCCTCGACGAGCCCGACGTCGGCGGGCGAGATCCGGGCCTGGGCGTAGGCCCGTTCGAGGGCGGCGCGCTGGCCCTCGGGGCGGGGCGCGGTGAGGCCGAGGGAGCGTCCGTCGCCGGAGCTGCCGACGCCCTGGACGACGGCGTAGACGCGGTCGCCGTCCCGCTCGGCGTCGGCGAGCCGCTTCAGCACCAGGCAGGCGACGCCCTCGCCGAGGGCGATGCCGTCCGCCTCGCTGTCGAAGGGACGGCAGCGGCCGGTGGGCGAGAGCGCATGCACGGAGGAGAAGAGAAGGTAGTCGTTGATGCCGTTGTGCAGGTCGGCGCCGCCGCACAGGGCGAGGTCGGCGCCGCCGGTGACCAGTTCCTTGCAGGCGGCGTCGACGGCGGCCAGGGAGGAGGCGCAGGCCGCGTCGACGGTGTAGTTGGCGCCGCCGAGGTCGAGGCGGTTGGCGATCCTGCCCGCGATGACGTTGGCGAGCAGGCCGGGGAAGGAGTCCTCGGTGAGGACGGGCAGCTGCGCGGCGAGTTCCTCCGGGAGGCGGCCCAGGTAGGAGGGGAGCACGGTGCGCAGGGTGGTGGCGTTGGCGGTGTCGCTGCCGGCCTCGGCGCCGAAGACCACGCAGGTGCGCTCGCGCGGGAAGGCCCGGCGGTCGTAGCCCGCGTCGGCCAGGGCCCGGCTCGCCGCCTCCAGCGCGAGCAGCTGTACGGGCTCGACGGCGGCCAGGGCGGCCGGCGGGATTCCGTACCGCAGGGGGTCGAAGGGGATCCGGGGCAGGAATCCGCCCCACTTCGAGGTGGTGACGTCGTGGGCGGTGGCCTGCTCCCCGTAGTGGAGGGAGGCGTCCCAGCGGCCGGCCGGGACCTCGGTGACGGCGTCGGCCCCGGCGAGCACATTGGCCCAGAACGCGGGCAGGTCGGGCGCCTGCGGGAACATGCAGGCCATGCCGATGACAGCGATGTCGAGCGGCCGGGGGGCAGGGGTTTGCCGGGTGTCCCGGTCCGTGTCGGCCAGTTCGACCGCCCGGCGCCCGTAGAACTCCGCCGCGTCCTCGCCGACCTGGCAGTGCAGCGCGGCGACGGTGGTGGTCGCCGTCCGCAGCACGGCCACTTCCCCGGCCATGAACATGCCCTCGTCGTACTGCCGTTGCTCGTCGGCGGCGACCAGTGCGTCTCCGACCCGCTCGATGCCCTTGGCCGCCAGGCGCAGCCGGCCGAGGCCGAGCTGTTCGAGTTCCGCCCGCGCTTCGGCGTCGGGCACCTTGCGCTCGCTCAGCTCCGCCTGGCAGGCCCGGTAGGCGTCGCCGAAGGGGCTGGGTACGCAGCGGATGGCGTGCCCGGGGCCGTTGTGCAGGACGTCGGTGTGCTCGGCCGCGAGGACTTGCCGCTGGTAGCCGGGCTGGACGGCGCCGCAGGCCACGGCCTCCTCGGTGAAGAGGTAGGCGGTGCCCATGAGGATGCCGGTGGCGACGCCCCGTTCGGCGATCCCTGCGGAGAGCGCGGCGACCATGGCGGCGGAGCGCTCGTCGTGGATGCCGCCCGCGAAGAGGACTTCCACCGGGCCCGGGTCGGGGCGGTCGCGCTCCGCGTCGAGGAAGTCCTCGAGGACGGCGAGCTGGGCCTCCCACAGCGGGAAGCTGTTGCGCGGCCCGATATGGCCGCCGCACTCGGCGCCCTCGAGGACGAAGCGCCGGGCGCCCGCCGCGAGGAACTGCCCGAGCAGGCCCGGCGAGGGCACGTGCAGGAAGGTGCGGATGCCGTCGGCCTCCAGGGCGGCCGCCTGCGCAGGCCGCCCCCCGGCGATGATGACGTGGCTGGGGTGCAGTTCGCGCACGGCCGCCAGCTGGGCGGTGCGCACGTCCTCGGGCACGAAGCCCAGCACGCCGACGCCCCAGGGCCGTTCGCCCAGCGCGGCACGGGTCTGCTCGAGCACGGCCCGGGCCTCCGCGGGCCCGGCCAGTGCGAGGGCGACGAACGGCAGCCCGCCGGCCTCGGCGACGGCCGTCGCGAACCCGGCGCGGTCGCTGACCCGGGTCATCGGCCCCTGGGCGACCGGCAGCGCGGTGCCGAGGGCGCGGCTCATCGGGGAGCCGGGGCGCAGTGCGCGCGGGGCGCGATCGGAGTGCACGGCCCGGCGGATGCCGTCGTGGACGGCTCGCAGGGCGGCGGGGACGGTGCCGTGGCGGCGGGCGAACCGCTCGGCGAGGAAGGCGTCCTGACCCAGCGGCAGGTCGCGCAGGGCCGGGTGGAGGCCGGGCCGCGCGGGGTCGAGGATCCGTCGGCCGTCGGCGAGCACGGTCTCGGAGCCGTCCAGGGTGCGCAGGAGGCCGGCGAGCACGGGCGGGGTGGCGGCCTCGGCCAGGAGGGCGAGCTGGACGTCGAGGACGACGCCGGCCGCGCCCGCGAGCACTGCGGCCGCGGCCGTGTACGGCCCGATGCCCCCGCAGGCCCAGACGGGCACGGTCACCCGGCCGTCGGCCAGGAGGCGTTGGAGCAGGACGTAGGTGGAGAGCCGGCCGGCCGGGCCGCCGCACTCGCTGCCGCGGGCGACGATTCCGGCCGCTCCGTCGCGTACGGCCGCGAGGGCCTCGCCGAGGTCGCGGACCTCGGCGAGGACGGTGCCTTCGGGTGCGTCCCCGACGCGCCAGGGGGCGTCGGGGGCGAGGAGCACGGTGTGCGGCCCGGTGCCGCCGGGGCCGCGCAGCTCGTCGGGGCGGAGGGCACAGCCCGCGGGCACCCGGACGCCGAAGCGGCCGGGGGCCCATGCGCGGACGAGGTCCAGGGCGTCCCGTGCGGCCCGCCCGCCCGCACCGAGGTCGAGGACGCCGAGCCCGCCTGCTCTGCCGACGGCCGCGGCGAGCCGGGCGTCCGGTGTTCCGAAGGGGGTGATGCCGATGACGGTGCGCTTCACGGGAGAGGCTCCCTCCGATGAGGCGGATGTGAGGGGAACCTAGCAACCCGGGCTTGAAGGGTCGAGCGTCTGAACGATTAACGCTGTGCTACAGCCCCCGGGTGACCGCTCCCCCGTGCTGGGCGGATGTGTCACCCGACAGACTGCCGATCTTTCTCCTCAACTTGATCCGGAACCAGGGGAGTTCACCCGTACGTGGACTGGCTTGTTCAGGTGTGCGCCGGCAGCCCGCCCAGGAAGTCGAGAAGTGCGGAGTTGACCTCCTCGGGCCGCTCCTGCTGGGTCCAGTGACCGCAGCCGGGCAGCGTCACATTGCCCCGCAGGTCCGGCACGATCTGATCCAGGGAGGGCAGCAGCCGGTCCATGCCGGGGAAGCCCCGCACCAGGTCGCGGTCGCCCGCCAGGTACAGCGCGGGCACCTCCACCCGGCGGCCCTGGAAGGGCGCGAGCAGCTCCCAGTTGCGGTCGATGTTGCGGTACCAGTTGAGGCCCCCGGTGAAGGCGCGGTCCCCGTGCCGGGTGAACTCGTCGACGAAGACGTCGATGTCCGCCTGGGTGAGCCAGTCCGGGAGCTTGGCCGGATCCCGCATCGTGTCCAGGAGCGTGCCGCCCTCGGGGACGATCCACGGCCGGGGCGGGTCGTTGTGCGGGCCGTCGCCCGAGCCGCCGGCCAGCAGGCTGCGGAAGGTCAGCGCGGGGTCCTGCGCCAACTCCGCGTCGGCGACGCCCGGTTCCTGGAAGTAGTTCTGGTAGAAGCCGTCGCCCAACAGCCCTCGCAGGGTCGCCAGGGGCGCCGCCGGACCGCGCGGCACGGGCGGCACGCTGAGTCCGGCGACGCCGCGCACGACGTCCGGGCGCAGCATGGCGGTGGTCCAGGCGACCGGAGCGCCCCAGTCGTGGCCGACGACGACGGCACGCTCCTCGCCCAGTGCGTGGATCAGTGCGATCACGTCGCCGGTCAGGTGCAGCAGGCTGTAGGCGGCGATGTCCCGGGGCTGCTCGCTGCGGGCGTAGCCGCGCTGGTCGGGCGCCACGACCCGGTAGCCCGCCCCGGCCAGTGGCCCGAACTGGTGCCGCCAGGAGTACCAGCACTCCGGAAAGCCGTGCAGCAGCACGACCAGCGGCCCCTCCCCCTGCTCGGCGATGTGCAGCCCCACGCCGTTCACCTCGACGCGGCGGTGCTCGACCGCACTGGTCATGATGCCTCCCGACTCGGTCCGTCAGTGTGTCAATTCCTCGGCAGCCCACCTTAATCAGGGCGTCAATCAGGGCGCCGACAGCACCTCCAGGCCCCTCGGGAGCGCGCCCGTGTGCACCATGCCCAGGCGCTTGGTCGCCCGGGTGAGCGCGACGTACAGATCACTCGCCCCCAACTCGCCGGGCTCCGCCACGATCACCGAGTCGAACTCCAGGCCCTTGGCCTGCCGGGGGTCGAGCAGCACCACCGGGCTGGTCAAGTCGGGAGCGGGGCCCGAGGAGGCGTCCGGAAGGGCGGCGGACAGGGCGGCGTGGTGCTCGCGCGCGGCGATGACGGCCAGCAGGCCCTCGTCGAGGGGCTCCTGCGCCACGGCCTCGGCGACGGCACCGGCCAGGTCGCCGGTGTGCCGCGCCCAGGGGCGTACGCCCGTGGAGCGGATCGAGCGCGGCGGCTCGAAGGAGGGGTCCACGGCCCGGATCGTCCCGGCCGCCAGCTCCATGATCTCGGACGGGGTGCGGTAGTTCACGCCGAGCCTGACGTGCTCCCAGCGGTCGCCGACGTACGGCGCGAGGATGGTGCGCCACGAGCCGCAGCCGCCGGGCTCGGCGGTCTGGGCGGGGTCGCCGACGAGGGTCATCGAGCGGGTCGGGCAGCGCCGCATCAGCAGCCGCCAGGCCATCGCGGACAGCTCCTGGGCCTCGTCCACGATGACGTGCCCGAAGGCCCAGGTGCGGTCGGCGGCGGCGCGCTCGGCGGCGCTGCGGTGGTCGGCCTCCTCGTGCCGGTCGGCCAGCCGCTCCGCGTCGATCAGGTCGTGGGCGGCCAGCACCTCCGAGTCCTCGTCGGTGCGGTCCTCGAACTCCTGGGTGCGGGAGCCGTAGGAGAGTTCGAGCACGCCCTGGGCATAGGTGATCCGCTCCTGGCGCCTGCCCTCGGCGGCGGCGCGGGCCGCCGAGTCGTCCTCGCCGAGGAGTTCGGCGGCCTCGTCCAGCAGCGGGACGTCCGCCGCGGTCCAGCCGCCCCCGGTGCGGCGGATGGCCTCCGCGTCGGCCTCCGGCAGGTGCACGGGGTCGGCGAGGTAGTCGGCGACCAGCTGCTGGGGCGTGAGCACAGGCCACAGCTCGTCGATGGCCGCGTGGACGGCCGGGTCGGCGGCGATGCCCTTGGCGAGCTGGGCGATGTCGTCGGCGCCGAGGAAGTTGGGCCCGCCGTAGGGGTCCGCGCCGATCCGGTCCGCCAGCTGTGCGGTCAGCGCGTCGATGACGCGGAACGCGAAGGCGGGGCGGGCGAGGTTGTGCGGCAGCCCGGTCTCGCGGGCGTGCCGGCGCGCCTCGGCCGCCGTGTCCGCGTCCAGCAGCAATTCGCCGTCCTCGCAGTCGATGACGGTCACCGGGTCGGGCAGGGTCTGCCGGTCGCACACGTAGCGCGCCAGGGCGCCGGCCATCGCCTCGCCGCCCTTGACCTCGGCGGCCCGCGGGGTGTCGGTCGCGGTGGGGGTCACGCCCGGGAACAGCTCGCCGGGCGTGGCGAGCAGGACGCCCGTCTCGCCGAGCGAGGGCAGCACCTCGCCGATGTAGCCGAGGAACGCGGGGTTGGGCCCGACGATCAGGACGGCGCGGCGGGCGAGCTGCTCCCGGTGCGCGTAGAGCAGGTACGCGGCGCGGTGGAGCGCGACGACGGTCTTCCCGGTGCCGGGGCCGCCCTCGACGACGAGGACACCGTGCTGCGGTGCGCGGATGATGCGGTCCTGCTCGGCCTGGATGGTCTGCACGATGTCGTGCATCCGCCCGGTGCGCGCCGCATCCAGCGCGGCGAGCAGCACCGCGTCCGCGTCCGAGCCCTCGTGACCGGTGCGCTCGATGTCGGTGAGGTCCAGGATCTCGTCGTGCAGCGCGGTGATCCGGCGGCCCTCGGTACTGATGTGGCGCCTGCGGCGCAGTCCCATGGGGGTGTGCCCGGTGGCGAGATAGAAGGGACGCGCCACTTCCGCCCGCCAGTCGACGATCAGCGGGGTGCGGTCGGCGTCGTCGCGCCGCATGCCGATCCGGCCGATGTGGTGGTCGCGGCCGTCGCGGAACAGCAGCCGGCCGAAGCAGAGCCCGTGCTCCCCCGCGTCGAAGGCGGCGAGCAGCCCCGACTGCTCGGCCACCATGACGTCCCGCTCGAGCCGCGCCTGGAAGCCCCGCCCGGCCGGGGCGAGGGCGGACTGCAACGCAGCCTCGGCTCCGGCGCGCAGCTCGGCCAGGCGTTCGTGCAGCAGGTCGGTGAATTCCTGCTCGATTCGCATTTCCTCGTTTGACAATTTAGCTCCCGCCCCGATATCATGTCCCTATAAAGCTTCTCCGCGCCCTGAATTCAACAAGGCATGGAAACCCCCAATATAGGCAATGAATTACCCCGGCCGCAATGCGGACCGGGGTATTTGTTTTCTCCCGGGACGTGGGAGACCAAAGACGCGAAGCGACGTGGCCACGCGCTCGGCTGACGAGGTGACGCGAGCGCGGCTGCGTGCCGTCCAAAGGAAAAGGCAAGGAGGTGAACCCACTCCTTGCCACTCTCAATTTATAGCGCACCGGGGGGCTTGCGGCAAGGCCCCGGTCGTGCTGCAGAATCTCCGGCCGAGGCCAGGACCTGCGGAAACTGATGGGGGAACTTCATGATTGACGTCATCGTGGTCGGCGGCGGACCGACCGGCCTGATGCTGGCGAGCGAGCTGCGGCTGCACGGCGTGCACGTGCTCGTACTCGAGAAGGAGACGCAGCCTGCCAAGATGGTCCGTGCGCTGGGCCTGCACGTGCGCAGCATCGAGGTGATGGACCAGCGCGGGCTGCTGGAGAGGTTCCTCGCGAACGGCACGAAGTACGAAGGGGTCGGCGGCTTCTTCGCCGCCATCGGCAAGCCGTGGCCCGAGCGGATGGACACCGCACATTCCTACGTCCTCGGCATTCCGCAGACCGTCACCGATCGCCTGCTCGAGGAGCATGCCGCCACGGTCGGCACCGAGATCCGGCGCGGCTGCGAGCTGGTCGGGCTGAGCCAGGACGAGGACGGGGTGACCGTCGAACTGGCCAATGGGGGCACCCCCGCCAATGAGGGCGTAGCCGGCGGGGGAGGCACGCAGCTGCGCTCGCGTTACCTTGTCGGGTGCGACGGCGGCCGCAGTACCGTCCGCAAACTTGCCGGCGTTGCCTTCCCGGGCGAGCCCAGCCGGGTCGAGACGCTGCTGGGCGAGATGGAGCTGACCACGCCGCCGGCGGAACTGACCGCCGTGGTGGCCGAAGTCCGCAAGACCCGGAAGTGGTTCGGCGTCATGCCCTTCGGGGACGGGGTGTACCGCGTCGTCGTGCCCGCCGCGGGAGTGGCCGAGGACCGTACGGTCCCGCCGACCCTCGAGGATTTCAAGAAGCAGCTTCAGGTCGTCGCAGGCACCGACTTCGGGGTCCACTCACCGCGCTGGCTCTCCCGCTTCGGCGACGCCACCCGGCAGGCCGAGCGCTACCGGACCGGCCGGGTGCTGCTGGCCGGCGACGCGGCCCACATCCACCCCCCGAACGGCGGGCAGGGCCTCAACCTCGGCATCCAGGACGCGTTCAACCTCGGCTGGAAGCTGGCCGCCACGATCAACGGCTGGGCACCCGAGGGGCTGCTGGACACTTACCACACCGAACGGCACCCGGTGGCCGCCGACGTGCTGAACAACACCCGCGCGCAGACGCTGCTGATGTCCACCGAACCGGGCCCCCAGGCCGTACGACGACTCGTGTCGGAACTGATGGACTTCGAGGAAGTGAACCGGTACTTGATCGAGAAGATCACCGCGGTCGGCGTCCGCTACGACTTCGGCGAAGGCCACGAACTGCTCGGCCGACGCATGCGGGACCTGACGCTGAAGCAAGGCCGCCTCTACGAGCTGATGCACGGCGGGCGCGGACTCCTGCTCGACCAGGCCGGTCGGCTCTCGATCACCGGATGGGAAGACCGCGTCGACCACGTCGTCGACGTCAGCGAGGAACTGGACGCCCCCGCGGTGCTGCTGCGGCCCGACGGCCACGTGGCGTGGGTCGGCGAAGACCAGCAGGACCTGCTCGGCCGGATGCCCACGTGGTTCGGCGCGCCCGTCGACTGAACACGCAGCGGCCCAGGGCGCAGGGAAGACCCCGCGGTGGCCCTGGGCCGCGTCATTCTGCCGGGAGTTCTCAGAGCGACAGTTCCCGCTCGCCCAGTGGTGTGAAGAAGCGGGCCACGTCTTCGTCCGTGACCTCGGCGAGGGTGGCGGGCGACCAGCGCGGGGCGCGGTCCTTGTCGACGACCTGGGCGCGGATCCCCTCGACCAGGTCCGGGACGGAGAGGGCCGCGCACGAGACGCGGTACTCCTGTTCCAGCACCCGCTCCAGCGAGGCCGCTCCCCGGGCCCGGCGCAGGGCGGCGAGCGTGACCTTGAGCGCGGTGGGGGACTTCGCGAGGATCGTCGTGCCGGCCTCCTTCGCGGCGGTGGTGCCGTGGCAAAGGAGGCGGTCCACGATCTCCTCGACGGTCCCGGCCGCGTAGCAGGTGTCGATCCACTCGCGGTGGCCGGCGAGTTCGCCCTCCGGCGCCGGGCCGACGTGGCGGGGCAGCACGTCGGCGACGGCGTCGCCGGCGAGGTCCGCGAGGAGGCCGGGCAGTGCGTCGGAGGGCACGAAGTGGTCGGCGAGCCCGCACTGCAGGGCGTCCGCGGCGCCCACCGCAGCGCCCGTGAGCGCGAGGTGGGTGCCGAGCCGGCCGGGTGCCCGGGAGAGCAGGTAGGTGCCGCCGACGTCGGGCACGAAGCCGATGCCGGTCTCGGGCATGGCCACGTGGGAGCGTTCGGTGACCACGCGCACACTGCCGTGGGCCGAGACGCCGACGCCGCCGCCCATCACGATGCCGTCCATGAGCGCGACGTACGGCTTGGGGTAGCGGGCGATGCGGGCGTTGAGGCGGTACTCGTCGCGCCAGAACGCCGCCGAGGCCGCTCCCCCGCTCGCGAGGACGTCGTCACGGATCGCACGGATGTCGCCGCCCGCGCACAGCCCGCGCTCGCCCGCGCCGGTGATCACCACGGTCTCGACGGCGGGGTCGTGCTCCCAGGCGGTGAGCGCCGCGTCGATGCGGCGCACCATGGCGTGGTCGAGGGCGTTGAGGGCCCGGGGGCGGTTGAGCGTGATGATGCCGGCCCGCCCCCGGGTGCGTATCAGCACGGAGTCGCCGGTCATCGCATGGCTCCCGGTCCGGTCGGCCCGCAGGCCGTTGTGTGGCGCATGATCGCGTTCGCTCCTTCCGGGATCCCGTGGATCCCCCATCAGGGACGATCTTCCGGGCTCCATGATCCCCGAGCCGCGCGGGATCCCCGGCGGCACAACGACGGAGGCGTTCTCCCACGGCCACTGCCGTGGGAGAACGCCTCCGTCGTTACGACCGGTTCGGGTCAGCCGGTATGGGGGTTACGGCTGCTCGGTCCCGGCCTGCTGGAGCGCGGCCTCCTGCTGGGCGCGGGCGACCTTGCCGCGCACCAGGTACCAGCCGCCAACCAGGGCCGCCACGATGAGCGGCAGGCAGTACACCGTGTCGCGGCCGGCGCCGGGCTCGGCCGCCATCAGACCGAGCACACCGGCCAGGAAGACCAGGGTGATGATCTGGGTGTAGGGGGCCCAGGGGAGCTTGTAGCCGGGGCGGGTGACCTGGCCGTTCTCGGAGCGGCGCCAGAAGAGCAGGGAGCAGACCATGATCATGCCCCAGGTGCCGATGATGCCGATGGCGGCGAAGTTCAGCACGATCTCGAAGGCGTCCGCCGGGACGACGAAGTTGAGGCCGACACCCAGCACGCAGAAGAACGCGGTGAGCAGGATGCCGCCGTAGGGCACCTGGCCCTTGTTCATCAGGCCGGTGAACTTCGGCGCGGAGCCGGACATCGCCATCGAGCGGAGGATGCGGCCGGTGGAGTACAGGCCGGAGTTCAGGCTGGACAGCGCCGCGGTGAGGACGACGAGGTTCATCACACCGGCCGCACCCGGGATGCCGATCTTCGACAGGACGGTGACGAACGGGCTCTCACCGGCGTGGTAGGCGGTGTACGGCAGCAGGACCGCGAGCAGGATGACCGAGCCGACGTAGAAGAGGCCGACACGCCACATGATCGAGTTGATCGCCTTCGGCATGATCTTCTCGGGGTTCTTGGTCTCACCCGCGGCGACACCGCACAGCTCGACGGAGGCGTAGGCGAAGACGACACCCTGGATGACGAGCAGCATCGGCATCACACCGGTCGGGAAGATCCCGCCGTGGTCGAGGATGTTCGAGACGCCCGGGGTGCTGTCGCCGATCTTGTGGCTGCTGGCCAGCAGGTAGACACCGACGACCATGAAGATGCTGATCGCGGCGACCTTGACGATCGCGAACCAGAACTCCATCTCGCCGAAGTACTTCACGGAGATCAGGTTCACCGTGAGGACGACCGCAAGGGCGATCAGCGCGAGCACCCACTGCGGGATGTCGCTGAACATGTGCCAGTAGTGGGTATAGGTCGCCACCGCGGTGATGTCCGCGATACCGGTGGTGGCCCAGTTCAGGAAGTAGAGCCAGCCGGCGGTGAAGGCGCCCTTCTCCCCCATGAACTCACGGGCGTACGAGACGAACGCACCGGAGGACGGGCGGTAGAGGACGAGCTCGCCCAGCGCCCGGACGACGAAGAAGGCGAAGAGGCCGCAGACCGCGTACGCGATGAAGAGGGACGGACCGGCGCTGTGGAGACGACCACCGGCGCCGAGGAAGAGACCGGTGCCGATCGCTCCACCGATCGCGATCATGTTGACGTGGCGGGACTTGAGGTCCTTGCTGTAGCCCGCGTCACCGGCGTCGACGTGCGAGGACGTCGCTGCCGGGGTCGGGGTGTCGGCCGCAGTGAGGGTGCGGTCACTCATGTATGTCTTCGCCTTCTTTTGAGGGGGGAGACAGGGCGGGACCGCACGACGACGTACGGGTACCCGGCCTGATGCCCGGGGCCAGGCTGGCGACGCCGGACCTCGGGTGGGTTCAAAAGGTGTGGACTGGCCGTACCGGCAACGTCCCCGCTCCGCTCGACGCCCTCAGGGACGCCGATGATCTCGGGGAAGGCCGGCAATGACGCCCGGTGGCCGAAAACCGGCTACCGGGGCGGTCAGGCTAAGCGCCGACCAAGGCCGTGGAGGCGGTGGGGTCGGACGCCCGGAACGGGCGCCGCGCCTCCGCGGTCTGACAAGTCCATGCGCTGATGGTGTGAGGCGCGCCGGGATGACGTCAAGAGTTAACGGAAAATTGACACCGGCTGCCACTCCCGGTGCATCTTCGCCGGTCACGGCGGTTCTCCCGGTCATTCCCGGGCAACAGCCGCCCCGGCGAGGGCGGCCGATCAAGCCAGTCGGTGACATAGCCCACGCTGCCGCAAGGAACCAGCCACATCCGTGTATACGACAGACGCCCCCCGCTCCGGCTTCCTACCGTGATCCCGGCGCCCTGGGGGGTGCCCCGATGGGCACGGCGGGCGCGCACGGCCCGGAACGACCAGACCACGAGATCACGGCCGGATCACGGCCGAGGGGCAGGTAGGGCATGAAGCGACGGTTGGGCATCCTGATGACGCTCGGCATCCTGGCGTCCGGTGCGGTGGGCACGGGCACGGCACAGGCCGCCGAGCCCGCGAGAGCCGGCGCGGAGGCGGAGATCTTCGCCACCAGCAACACGGCAGTGATCACCGACCCCGCCGACCCCCGGCTGAAGACCCGCCTCGGGCGCTTCGACCGCGAGGTGCGCGAGATCATCCGCGCGAACGGCGCACGGGCCGGGAGGTCCACGCTCCTGGACGGCGTGTTCTGGTCGTCGAGCCTGAAGAAGACGACCTACGAGCGCTCGCGGGAGTTCGACGTCAACCACGTCGGCGCGGCCGGGCTCCACCACGTCGCCGACGTCGTCCGCAAGCAGTACCACCAGGAGTCCGTGCTCACCTTCCGCTACCTGCCGCGCACCGCGCCCGCCACGAACGCCGTCGACATCGAGGCGCCCGGCGTGGACGCCCGCCGCCTCCGCGACGCGCTGGCGGCCGACCCGGTGGCCCGGGAGAAGCTGGGCGGCGGCTCGGTCACCACCGACGGGCGGCTCGTCCTCGTCGCACCGCTCACGGACCTGCCGCTGGCGAAGAAGTTCGTGGCCCGGCTGGGTGTCGACTGGAAGCGGGCGAAGGTGCGCTACGGCGCCGAGGAATTCGTCGGCTAGCGGCCGCCTCCCGGGCGGCCGCGCAGGGTGCGTGAACAAACAGAGTGGCCTGAACAAAGGGGAACGGCACGATCAAGGAGCCGTTCCCCCGTTTGGGTGATTTGCTGGTGGTAAGGCGACGTGTGCGGCCCCGGAGGAGCCGGGGACCGCACCAGGGAAGGAGCGTCCGATCATGCGGACCACGCTTCGGAAGGCCGCCACCGCCTCCGCGGCCCTCGCACTGGCCGCCGGCACCCTCGCCACGGGCACCGCGGCCGCGTCGGCGGCACCGGCCGCCGGCCGCATCGCCACCTGCCATATATCCGGCCTGCGCGCCTCGCTGGTCGACAAGAACCCGGGCAGCCAGCACGGGATGTCCCACGAGGGCACGATCCTCACCCTCACCAACACCTCCGGCCACACCTGTGCACTGCGCGGCTACCCCGGGCTCCAGTTGGAGAACGCCCGGCACCAGCCGCTGCCGACGCACACCACCTGGGGCACCACGTACTTCGTCCCCGATCCGGGCAAGCGGACCCTGGTGCTCGGCGCGGGCCGGTCGGCCGAGGCCGATCTTGCCTGGGCGCACGCGGACGCCCCGTACGTCGCCGAGGCGGGCTACCTGCAGATCACGCCCCCGGCGTCACGCGATCACCTGACCGTTCCGTTCCTGACGACGGTCACCAACGGCGACCTGGGCGTGACGGCCTTCGCGTACAGCATCGACGTGCGCTGAGCACGCCGAGGCCCGGGCAGGACAGAGCCGCGGCTCCGCCCCGCCCGGCCCGGCCCGTGGGTCAGCGCACGGCCGCGGGCTCCGCGGTGCGGCGGTGGTTGCGGCTGATGTTCTTCTCCAGCAGTGCCAGGCACTCGGCGACGCCCACGCTGCCGGGCGTGACCTCGGGCAGCCGGCCGTCGTCCTGCTTCAGCTGCCGCAGGGCCGAGTCCATCGCCGCCTGGGCGGCGAAAAGGCACGGCGTGCTGTAGATGGCGACGTCCACACCCAGCTCGCTCAGCTCGGTGCGGCTCAGGCGCGGCGACTTGCCGCCCGCGATCTGGTTGAACAGCAGCGGCTTGTCGCCGATGACGTCGCGCACCTTGCGGATCCACTCCACGCTGCGCACGCCGTCGACGAGCACCACATCGGCCTCGGTCGCCGCCAACGCCTTGGCGCGGCGCAGGATTTCCGGCTCCTCGGTGGCGTCGGTGCGGGCCACGACCACGAGGTCGCGGCGCGCGGCGAGAACGAGGTCGAGCTTCTCCAGGTACTCCTCCAGCGGGAGGATCTGCTTGCCGTTGACGTGCCCGCAGCGGCGGGGGCGCTTCTGGTCCTCCAGGATCACCCCGGAGGCGCCGATGGCCTCCAGGTGCTGCACGGTGTGGCAGGCGGTCTCCGGGTCGACGTAGCCGTCGTCGATGTCGACGAGCAGGTGCTGGTCCGGGAAGGCCAGGCGCAGCCGCTGCACGAAGGCGACGATGTCCGGCCAGGCGATGAACCCTATGTCGGGCAGGCCGTAGTGCGAGGCGGCGAAGCCGAAACCGGAGATGAACATGCCGTCGTAGTGCTGGGCCGCGACGGATGCGGAGAACATGTCGAAGACGCCGATGAGAGGGGTGGTGCCGCCTGCTGCGATCGCGGCACGTAGCCGATTCGGGTGGTTCACGCTACCCTCCGAGGAATGGGTTACGCCGACGCGTGGTAGTGGCCGCTGCCCGCTACAGCTCGCGGTCACTCGCCGGCGTCACGGACCGGAAATCGGGGAGCCCCGGGGCTGCCGTGCCGTCAGGCGCGGTACGCCTCCGGGGCTTTCCTGCCCGGGCCCTGGCACTCAACTATGCCCGGCCGGGAGCCGACTACACATGATCACGGTGCCGGTCGGCTGCGACGCGAGATTAGTCAAGCTTTGGTCATGAAGCAACATGCGCAAGGCAAAACAGACTTCATCGCGATGCTTTCACGCCGGTTTCGGAATGCCCGTTTCCCCTTGCCGATCGGGTACGCCCCGCCGTGCACGCAACGGCCGCCCGGTGACCGGCCGTTGCGTGCACGGTCCGGTCGGCCGGGCGGCCGTGGCGGTCGGCTCAGCCTTCCCGGACGCCGAAGGCCCGGGCGGCAGCCCGCCGCCAGCGATTGGCGGGCAGGGCCGGATGCAGCGCCGCAAGGGCGCCGCAGTACTTGGTGAAGACGGCGGGCCGCACTCCGTGGGCGTGCAGCAGCCGGTCCGCCTCGGTGAGGTGCCCCGCCGTCTTCGTCTCGACGAGCACGAGGCCGCCGGAGCACCGCACGGTCCGCTGCGCACGCAGGTCGTCACAGGTCAGACCCGCGTCACAGGTGATGCGTTCACCGTCGGCCACCAGGGTCGCGCGGAGGTAGTCGGTGCTCAGGGACGGGTGCAGGGCGGTGGGCGAGGCCATGCCGTACGCGCCGTCGAGGGTGTCCGCGAGGAAGTCCCGGCAGCGGGCGTCCAGCGGGGTCTCCGCACCGGCCAGGGGCCTGCGGTGCTTGACGGTGTTGCCGCGGCACCCCTTGAGCTTGATCTCGAACTGCCGCTCCCCCGAGTCCTCGTAGACCCGCTCGCGGATCTTGAAGCGGAGCCGGCGGCCCTGCCGGTGGTCGTGGAAGGAGCGCAGGCCGGGGGTGTCGTAGTAGACCGAGTGGTACCGGAAGGCGCGCCGGCCGTCGATGGTCAGGGCCCGGAACGGACCGCCGGGCCGTGCGGGATCGGTGAGCCGCTCGGCGACCCGGCGGAATATCGCCACCGGCACGAGGTAGCTCCGGTCGAAACGGGCCAGGAGTTCGGCCCGTTCGTTGACCTCGGCCAGCGAGATGGGGGCGGTGGCGTGGGCCGCGTCCTCGATGGCTCGTACCGCCGGGACGACGAGCGGGGCGGGGGCGGTCGTCACACCGACTCCCAGGCGGGCGCGGTCCGCTGCACGGGCTGCGGCCCGGCGGCGCGGCGGTCGGCGGCCGTCCCGGGGACGGGCTCGCGGTAGCGCACGTCGACGACCGTCAGGTCGCGGACGAAGTCGACTTCCATGACCGTCCAGTGAAGGGGCTCGCCCAGCCGCCGGGCGAGGTCGGCACGGAGCGCGGCGGGGTCGTTGTGGACGGTGTCGAGGGTGACGACGGTGCGGCGGGCGCGGGCGCACAGCCGGGGGTGGTCGGCCGCGTAGACGACCAGGAGCAGGACGGCGCTCAGCGCCGCGGTGAGGCCGAAGGCCAGGTCCGGCAGGCCGCAGAGGAGGCCCAGGACGAGCGTGGTGAAGTAGTAGGCGACCTCCTCGTGCTGGACCGAGTCGGAGCGGAGCCTGATGATCGACAGCACCCCGAAGAGGCCGAAGCCGAGCGCGGTACCCCCGCTGCCGCCCACCTCGGCGAGGGCGGCGACGACGGTGAACAGGCCCGTGTTCAGGGCCAGATAGGCCGGTACGAGGTCACGGCGCCGGTGCCGGGGCAGGTAGATCACGAAGGTCAGCAGGCACACGGCGGCGAGGTCGAGACCCAGGTGGGCGGCGAGATGCCGTAGCGAGTCCATGGTTGTGCTCCCTGTGCGTGTCGGAGGGAGCACAGACGATAGGTAAACACCGGGCGAACATGCGTCCGCCTGTGGAGAAACGATGCGCCTCCTTGATGCAAACGGACGCCAACTGTCCGGATCCCCACCTCACCTGTCGCGTTCGGCGTTCTTGCCGCAACCGGCCCCACCCGTCACGGGCGCTGCGGCCGCCCGGTGGCATCCTGGTCGACCGTCCGCTGGGGCATCGGCGCGGGCTCGCCGCGGCGGATGGAGCCGGGGGCGCGGCGGGCCGGGTGGTCGGCGCGGCGGGAGGAACTGAGCTGCCAGGGCACGCTGGTGACCATGACGCCGGGGGTGAACAGCAGGCGGCTCTTCAGCCACAGCGCGGACTGGTTGTGCAGCAGGTGCTCCCACCAGTGGCCCACCACGTACTCGGGGATGTACACCCCCACCACGTCCCGCGGGCTGGTGCGCCGGATGGAGCGCACGTACTCCACGACGGGCTTGGTGATCTCCCGGTACGGGGAGTCGAGCACCTTCAGCGGCACGTCGACGTCCAGCTCCGCCCACTGGCGCTCGAGCGCCTTCGTCACGTCCCGGTCCACCGCGACGGTCAGCCCCTCCAGGTGGTCGGGGTGAGAGGCCCGGGCGTAGGCGAGGGCACGCAGGGTGGGCTTGTGGATGGTGGAGACCAGCAGGATGGCCACCACGCGCGAAGGGCGGATGAGTTCCGCGCGCGGATCGCTGACGGCCAGTTCGGCGGCGACGCCGTCGTAGTGGCGGCGGATGCCGCGCATCATCGTCCACAGCACGATCGCCGCGACGACGGCCAGCCATGCGCCCTGGACGAACTTGGTGGCCAGCACGATCACCAGGACGAGCCCGGTGACGACGGCTCCGGTCGCATTGATGACCCGGGCCGTCATCCCGCGCCGCCGTACGGCCGTGTCGGTCGTGCTGCGCAGTTCGCGGTTCCAGTGCCGGACCATGCCGGTCTGGGAGAGCGTGAAGGACGTGAAGACGCCCAGGATGTAGAGGTGGATGAGGCTGGTGACGTCCGACTTGTAGAACCACAGCAGCAGTCCCGCGGCCAGGGCCAGGGCGATGATGCCGTTGGAGAAGGCCAGCCGGTCGCCGCGGTTGTGCAGCTGCCGCGGCAGGTAGCGGTGCTGGGCGAGGATCGAGGCGAGCAGCGGGAAGCCGTTGAAGGCGGTGTTCGCGGCCAGGATCAGCACCAGGGCGGTGGCCGCCTGGACGAAGTAGAAGCCGAAGCTCTGCTCGCCGCCGAAGACGGCCGCGGCGAGCTGCGCGATGACCGTGCGCTGGGTGTACGAGCCGCAGCTGCCGGGGAGGCCCGTGAGCCGGCACGAGTCGTCGGTGATGTGCACCTTCGCGATCAGGGCGAGCATGGTGACGCCCACGAACATCGCCACCGCGATGATGCCCATGATGCTCATGGTGCTCGCCGCGTTCTTCGACTTGGGCTTGCGGAAGGCGGGGACGCCGTTGGAGATCGCCTCCACGCCCGTCAGCGCCGTACAGCCGCTGGAGAACGCGCGCAGGCACAGCATGATCAGGGCGAAGCCCGCGAGACCGACGTTCGCGGGCTCGGCCGTGATGCCGAAGGGCGCGCTCTCCGACGTCGGCGGGTGACCGAGCAGATAGCGGACCAGCCCCGTGCCGACCATGATCAGCACACCGGCGATGAAGAGGTAGGTCGGCGTCGCAAAGGCCTGCCCGGACTCGCGCACGCCCCTCAGGTTCGCCCCGGTGAGCACGGCCACGAAGCCGACCGCCATCAGCACGCGGTACCCGGCCAGGTCGGGCACCGCGGAGATGATGTTGTCCACGCCCGAGGCGACCGACACCGCTACGGTCATCACATAGTCGACGAGCAGCGAGGCGGCGACCACGAGGCCGGCCGCGTCGCCCAGGTTCGTCGAGACGACCTCGTACGAGCCGCCGCCGCTCGGATAGGCGTGCACCACCTGGCGGTAGGAGAGCACCACCACGGCCATCAGCGCCACGACCGCCCCCGCGATCCACGGCGTGAAGTGCAGATAGGCCAGCCCGCCGAGGGTCAGGACCAGGAGGATCTCCTGGGTGGCATAGGCCACCGACGACAAGGGGTCGGAGGCGAAGATCGGCAGCGCCAGGCGCTTGGGCAGCAGCGTCTCGTGCAGCTCCTCGCTGCGCATGGCCCGGCCGATCGCCAGCCGCTTCAGAATCCCCGTCACATTGAGCACAGCGCGAGCGTAAGCCGTATTTACGGCATTTATAGTGATACGCAACGCCGGGCGGAAGGGGGCACGCCGCCCGCACACCACGGCCGGCCGGACGCGGCCGTGAGGGGGAAGCGTTGGGGAATCAGACTGTTCCGGCCCCGGCCACGCGCAGTGTGGCGCGCAGCGGCTTCGAGGGCTGGAGCAGCAGGCTGGTGGCCGGGACGGCCTCACCCGGGTCGACGTGCACCTCGAAGCGCTGGGCAAGCGTCGCGAGCACCAGGACCGCCTCGACCAGGGCGAAGCGGGCGCCGAGACAGGTGCGCGGGCCGCCGCCGAAGGGGAACCACGCGTGGTCGGGCACGGGGTCCGGCGC
Source organism: Streptomyces sp. 17_S59 (assembly GCF_056930295.1). NCBI lineage: Bacteria > Bacillati > Actinomycetota > Actinomycetes > Kitasatosporales > Streptomycetaceae > Streptomyces > Streptomyces sp. 17_S59. Next base: position 201,334 of record NZ_JBXOWD010000001.1, read on the forward strand.
GTCGGCGTCCCAGCGCTCAGGGCGGAAGGAGGCGGGGTCCGGGAACCAGCGCGGGTCCCGGTGGGTGGCCCACTGGCTGCTCCACACGATGGTCCCCTGCGGCAGCGGGCAGCCGCCCAGGGTGGCGCCCTTCCGGGCCACGGCGGGGGTCAGCCAGACGGGCGGGAAGACCCGCAGGGCCTCCTTGACGATCTGCTGGGTCCAGGTGAGGCGCTCGTAGTCGTCGACGGCCGGTGGCCGGCCGGTGAGCACGTCGGCCAGCTCCCGGTCGAGCCGCGCGCGGGCGGCGGGGGCCGTGGAGAGGAGGTACCAGACCCAGGTCAGCGTGGTGGACGTGGTCTCGTGCCCGGCCGCCCACAAGGTCACGGCCTCGTTGCGCACCTCCCTCGGGGAGAGCGGGGCGCCCTGCTCGTCACGGGCCGCGAGGAGCCGGCTCAGCAGGTCGTCCCGGTCCTCGGCGCCTCCCCCGGCGGCCAGCCGCTCGTCGACCAGCCGGGCGATCTCGGCGTCGATGGTCCGCACCGCGGCGAGCAGGCGCCGCCGCGAAGGGGTGCGCACCCAGGACGGCAGCAGCAGATTGACGCCCTGCAGCTCGTCGCCGACCACCTTCTGAGCCACGGCCATCGCGTCGCCGAGCACGTGCCGACGGTCGCCCAGATCGTTGCCGAACAGCGTACGGACGACGACGCGCTGGGTGAGCAGTGCCATCTCCCTGAGCACGTCGATCCGGTCGCCGTCGTGCCACCGGTCCGCGACCGCCCCGGCGCAGTCGACCATCGTCTCGGCGTACCGGCGCACCTGGCGCGGCCGGACGGTCGGCTGGACCAGGGCCCGTTTGCGGCGCCAGTCGGCTCCCTTGCTGAGGATGACGCTGTCGCCGGTCACCTGTTTGAACGCCCAGCCGATCTCGAGGATGTCGTAGCTCTGTTCCACGGAGGCGAGCAGCTCCGCGATGTGCTCGGGCCGGAAGACGAACAGACTCCGCCGCGGCCCCAGCGACCACGTCACCGCGTCCCCGTAGTCGTCCCGCAGACGCGCGAGGAAGGCCAACGGGTCCCGGCCGAAGGCAGGCAGGTTGCCGAGCAGCGGCAGCCCGCGCGGACCCGGCACGGGACGGAGCGGAACGGCGGGTGCGGTCATGGAGCGAAACCTCCGGGCGTGAGGGGAGCCCCGTCCGGACAAGGGGGCATCCTCGATGGCTTCCCGGCTCCGGTGCGGCCGAAAGGCGGTACACGGGTGATGTCGTGCGGGCCGGCAAGGCTGATGGTCCGACAAGTCACCGAGCGAGCCGGCGGCGCCAGACGGTGGCATGCCGACGTCACCAGAATCCGTGGGAATCGTTGGCAAGACGTACCAGCACTGCGGAATTCGGGATTAAGGAGATCAGGTGCGACAACTCGCCACCACTCTGGCCATGGCAGCGGCCGCAGTTGCCGCGAGCAGCGTCACGGTGACAACCGCCCAGGCCACCCCCACCTCGGGCCACCGGGACAAGCCGCCGTACTCGTACGCCTCGTGCCTCGGCGCTGCCAAGCAGAAGGGCGAGAGCCCGGCCTACGCGAAGTGGCACTGCGACCAGCTGGTGAAGAAGGGATGGGTCCTGCCGCCGCAGCGCCAGCAGGGCAAACGCACGGTCCATGAAGCAGGATGAACCCTCCGAGTTCCTGCGAAGAGGCGTAAGAGGACGTTTAGCGCTCATCAATCGATCGTGCATCGGCCGCCGCGAGAGTCGTGGGGTGATTGCTCACCCCACGACCGAAGGGCCAGTCATGCGCAAGAGATCCTCCCGTCGTCTCGCCGCCGTCGCCGCGACCACGGTGGTCGCCGCCGCCGGAGTGGTGGCGACCGGCGGAACGGCATCGGCCGACCGGAACGACGCCCAGGGCGTCATCTGGAACAACGAGGTCCTCACCAAGGGTTCGGGCCTCAGGAACGGCAACGCCCAGCTCGCACTGCAGGACGACGGCAACCTCGTCATCTACACCACCGGCGACAACTGGGCACACCGGACACCGATCTGGCACACCGACACGGTGGGGTGCGGGGACCGCGCCATGATGCAGTCCGACGGCAACTTCGTTGTGTACGGCCAGAACAACCGCGTGTGCTGGGCCAGCAATACCGCGCAGAACGACATCGGCACGAACTACCCGGTGATGAAGCTCGGCCTGTTCTCCGACGGCACGCTGAGGGTCTTCAGCGAGGCCCCGTACATCATTCAGGTCTGGTCGAGCCGGTGACGCACGGGCTCCGGTTCTCCCTCCTCGGCCCGGTGCGGGGCTGGAGCGGGGGCGCCGAGCTGGACCTGGGCAGACCGCAGCAGCGGGAAGTGCTCGCGGTCCTGATCGCCGCCGCCGGACGGACCGTGGCGATGCCACTGCTCGTCGACGGCGTGTGGGACGAGGGCGACCGTCCCGCCAGACCGGAGCATGCGATTCGTACCCACATCTGGCGGCTGCGCCGGGCCCTCGCCGGGCACGGCGCGCCGGTGCTGGAGACGGTCGGCGACGGCTATGCGCTGCGGGTCGCCGAACACGACGTGGACACCTGGTCGTTCGAGGGTGCCGTGGCCACGGCCGAGGAGGTGCGGTCCGCCGACGGGGCGGACCGTGCCCGCGAGGTCCTCGACGCGGCCCTCGGGCTGTGGACCGCCGAGCCGCTGGCGGGCCTGAACGGGCCGGCCGCCAGGGCGTTGCGCACCCGGCTGTGCGGAGCCCGGCAGGCGGTACTGGAGGCCCGGCTGGAACTCGACGCCGAACTCGGGGACCGGCCCGGGCTGGCCGCGGAGGCCGGCGCCCTGGTGGTGGAGTACCCCGCGAGCCAGCGGCTGCGCGGGGTGCAGATGCTGGCGCTGTACCGGTCGGGCCGCCAGGCCGAGGCGCTGGGGGTCTTCGAGGACACCCGGCAGTTCCTCGGAACGGCACGACCCTGCAAGGCGTTACGGGAGCTGCACCAGCGGATCCTGCGCTCGGACCCGTCCCTCAGGCTTCCCGGACCTGCACACGGCGTCCGGGCCACGGGGCCGCGCCCGGCCGCCCTGCCGCGCGACATCGACGACTTCACCGGACGCCGGCAGCAGGTGGAGACGCTCGCCGGAATGCTGACCGGTGACGCGGCGGCCGTCGTGGTCTCCGCGATCAACGGCATGGCCGGCGTCGGCAAGACCACGCTCGCGGTGCACACCGCCCGCGGGCTCGGGGACAGGTACCCGGACGGGCACCTGTACGTGGACCTGTGCGGCGCCGACCGCGACCCGGCCGACCCGCAGTCCGTCCTCGGCACGTTCCTGCGGGAGCTGGGGACCGACGCGAGCGACGTCCCGGACGGCATGGCCGAACGCATCGCGCTCTACCGCTCGTCGCTGTCGGAGCGGCGGGTGCTCCTGCTGCTCGACAACGCGGCGTCGGGCGACCAGGTGCGCCCGCTGATCCCGGGCGCGGCGGGCTGCGCCGTGCTGGTGACCAGCCGCGCATGGCTCACCGGGCTGGAGGGCGCGCAGCACCTGCGGCTCGACGTGATGCCGCCCGAGGAGGCGCTGGAGCTGCTGCGGCGGATCGTCGGCGACCGCCGCGTCGACGCCGAGCCGCAGGCGGCGGCGGAACTGGCGGACGCCTGCGGGGCACTGCCCCTGGCACTGCGGATCGCCGCGTCCCGCCTGGCCGCGGAGCCCGGCCGGCCCCTGGCAGACATGGTCCGCCTGCTCACGGACGAACGGATCCGCCTGGACGAGCTGCGCAGCGGGGACGCAGCGGTGGAGGCCGCGTTCGACCTGTCGTACGTCAAGCTCACCGGCGAACAGGCGCGGGCCTTCCGGCTGTTGGCGGTCCTGGAGGTGCCGGACTTCGGGCTGCCGTGCGCGGCGGCGCTGCTGGGCCGGGACGCGTGCGACCCGGAGGACACCGAGGAGCTGCTCGAGTCGCTCGTCGACCTGAGCCTCCTGGAGTCCCGCAGGCCGGGCCGGTACCACTTCCACGACCTGGTCCGTGCGTTCGCGCGAGCCAGGAGCGCCCGCGAGGAGACCCCCGGGGAGACGACCCGGGCCTTCGCGGGGCTTCTGGACTTCTGTGTGGCCACTGCGCGCAACGCCGATGCGGTTGCGCACTCGGTGGAACCCGCGGAGCGTTCCCTCATCGACGTGCCGACGGCCTCGGCGGGCCTCGCGTTCAGCACCGCCCAGGACGCCACCGACTGGATGCGGGAGGAAACTCCCCTGCAGCGCGCGCTGGTCGACCGCGCCTGCGAGGACGACGGCCTGTCGCTGGTACAGGCGGCCGACCTCATGGACAAGCTGAACACCGTGCTGTCGGGGATCACGCACCTGTCCGCCGTGGCGGAGCGGGCCGAGCGGGTCGCCGGTGCCGCCACGCGCCGCGGCAGCCGGGACGTCGAGGCCCTGGCCCGGTACGTACGGGGCAACGCCCTGTGGCACGCGAACTCCTACGCCGAGGCCGAGTCCGAACTCACCCGTGCCCTGGAGCTGTGTGCCGGCGGATCGGCGCGGCTGCGGGCGTCGGCACACCTCACGTTGTGCGCGAACGCCCGCGTCCACGGCCACTTCGACGAGGCGGTCGGCCACGGCGAGTCCTCGGTGCGGCTCTTCCGCGAACTCGGTGCGGAGATCGCGGAAGGCACCGCACTGGGTGAGCTGGCCTTCAACTACGCCCGCCGGGGCAGGCTCTCCGAGGCCCGGGCCGCGGCCGAGCGGGGTGCGGAGCTGGTCGGCGGCCGGGAATCGGTGTCGAAGGCCATCGGGCTGTACTACCTGGCCCGGGTCCTGCGCCTGTGCGGGGACGGGAACGCCGCACTGAGCCGGGCCCGGGACGCCCTGGCCCTGTTCCGCACCCTGGGCGTGACCGCCTTCGAGGCGGCGACGGGCACCCTGATGGCCGAGGTCCACGCAGAAGCGGGGCACTACGCCCTCGCGGCGGAAACCGCCGAGGAGTTCATGCCGCTGGCCCGGCGGACCAGTGGCATGCTCGAGGGCGCTCTGCTCAGGGCGCTCGGGCGCAGCCTGTGTCATCTGGAACAGGAGGCGAGGGCGAGGGCCTGCCTGGAGGCCGCCCTCGACCTCTTCACCCGGCGCGAGGCCATGGCCGATGCCGAACAGACCCGGACGCTGCTGGCAGGCATCGCGTGAGCGTCAGTTCTTGTACTCGCCCCACCAGACCACGGCGTTGTTGCCGCCGCCGCCCTGGAGGGTGTTGCGGAAGGTGTTGTCCGTGCCGTTCGTGTCGTAGCTGTTGCTGCCGGCGTAGGGGTTGTCCCAGTGGAAGCGGATGGTCCGGCCGTTCCGCCAGCCCTCCTCGCAGTTGGACGTCGTGTAGGTGACGGAACCCTCGGTGCCGGTCATGAACCCGTTGCTCTCCGACTGCCAGGAGACGTCCTGGGTGTTGTACACGGTGGCCGACGGCTCCTGCCCCTGGCTCCAGATGCCGTGGTCGAGGCCGTAGCTCTGCCGGTTCAGCTGGCAGCCCGTCCCGTTGTGGAACTGGACCTGGGTGCTCCGGGCCGCGTTGGCGACGGCCGGGGCGGCCGAGGCGGTGCCGGCGGCGAGGGCGCCGAGCCCGATCGCGGCCACGGTGGCCGCGGTCATCAGGCGGGGAGTGCTGCGACGCATGGGGAACCTCATTCCTTGCGGTGCCGCGGGTCTTTCCCGCGTTGCCGGAACTCTGAGGCACCCCGTTCAACAACCGATTGACGGGGTTCGTTTATCCACCCGCTCCGCGATGCGGGTCGGCGGTTCCTCCGGTGCCGCGTACTCGGCGTGGCCGAAGCCGTACTCGATCCACGGCTCGATGGTGGCCGGGTCGTCGGCCAGGGCTCGGGGGCCCGAGTGCATCAGGGTCCGCAGGGCACTGATCTCCCGACTGGCCTCCCACGATCCGCCGCCGGTGGGTCCGCGAGGTGGCCCGCGACCCGCGCCGTACCATCGCGACGGATCACAGAGGTGAGGAGAGGGAGCCTCTTGGTTAGGCTGCGGTGACGAACGCCCAGCACGCAATTGCTGAACCGATTGTCGTGAAGTAACCGTACCGCTTGTAGATCTCGCTTGCCTTACGCTTCTGTTCCTCGAGCGTCAGGTTGCCATCCATGACCGGGTCGGAGGCGTTGCGGACGGAAAAGAACGCCGGCGGCTTCGACATCGAGCTGAGTGCGAGCCCGAGTGCGGCATCGTCCATTTCTACGACCAGGGCATCTGGTGCGATCTTCAGAAGTCTGTAGTGGTCGTCCTTGTCACCGAAGGCGAAGAAATCGGTCGTCTCGGTGGTCCCGGACTCCCAAACCTTGACCGATCCCCGCGTCAGATACTGCGGCGGGATCTTGTCCTGGTTGGCGGCCAGCAAGGGATCGATACCGGCCAATGCGTCGTGCATCGCCGGCGTCAGCGGCGTGGTCTTATATGCCGTGTTCGCCCAGGGCTCGTTTTTGAACTGCTTCTCGCACAGCCAACGCACCACCTTCGGGATCGCGATGTCGCCGAGCTCGGTCTGCAGCCCTACCCCACCGGCAGTTCCCGTGGTGATGACCATGGATGGGGTCACCTCCGCGATCACCTGGTGCCACAGCTTCACGATCGGCAGTGAGGGGCCATCGGTCGCCGGGTGCAGCTCCGATTTGAAGCATACGGCGCGACGGCCGCCGATCGAGCTGATGTGCCACGACCCGAGGCGTCCCGACGAGCGGGCAGGCGCCCGCTCGTCGAGCAACGGCTCGAATTCGGACCAGTTCTTCTTGTAATGCGTCCACGAGGTCGACTGGACTCCCGGAGTGAGAACGTCGGCGAGGGCGCGAGCTTCAGCCACGGTGTAGGTGACTATGAGGACGTCGGCATGAGGCAACTGACTTGTCTCCCCGGCTCCGCCGAGGGGGGCCGCAGTGGGAGCCTGGCCATCCGGCCAGGGAATTTCCGTCAGTTGTTCGGTCATCGCCCCGGGATCAAAGTTGATTCTGGCCCGTAGCAGTTCGGGATCAGGCATCACCGGCCTCCGTTTATCGATGCGAACTGGATGACGCCGTACGGGTGCTCCGTGCGATCGAACACGGTGTAGTAGTTGTTCAGGAGCGGAAGACCCAGGATGGACTGCGGGACCGGCGAGAGGGCGAGCATGAACATCGCGACTCCGGCCTCCAGCGCATCCTGCTGCCAGTAGGTGGACGGACTGCAGATCAGCTGCACACCCTCTCCGGTCTCACCTTCGAGAGTGAAGGTGATATCGGGCCAGCTCGCAAGGTCGAGCGTGTCGTTGGACACCGCACCCTGCCGCATCGCCTGCTCGATGGCCTGCACAAACTTCCCGTCGAGCGCCTGGAAGCCTGCCATGATCGCTTCCAGGACCGTCTGCGAGAGCGCGAGGATGTTGGTCCCGCTGTCCACGATCGAGTTGGAAATCATCGTCTTCGCATACTTCGGGCTCAGTGGCGGCACCTTTACCGGCTGGCTATTGCCGACCTGCACGGACTGGAGGTTGGTGTTGTACCACTGGTCATCCACCACCTTCACGTTGACGAACTCTCCCGTGTACAGGTCCTTCTGCTCTGGCCCACCGCCGAGGATGAAGAATCCGTTGTTCAATTCGGGTTTGGCCGCGCTCGGTACGGAGCGCAGCGTGTAGAAGGCGAAGATGTTTCTCGTCACGTTGTCCGTCTCGAGCGCAGTGAAGTACGGGGGTAGATCCACCTGTGGCATGATGCGCCCGAGCAACGTCCCGAACTGCACGATCGCGGCGCGCGAGCTTCCGATACGGAACGGCCACGGGTACGTCACGTCTTGCTGAACGCCCTCTTCCTTGAGATACGAGCTGACGTTGAAGGCGCTGTTGAGGACGTTGAAGGCGAGCCCCATGATCCCGTCGGCCTTGCCGAAGGCCCCGGGCTGGTCATCCGTTGTCACAGCGAGGTACACCCTGGCAGCTGCCGGGTCGGCTCCTTCCCCCATCTGCACTTTGGTCTCAAGGACCGGGCCGGTCCACGCGCCCGTGCCATAGACGACGTCTTGCGCCAGCTGCGTCGTCTGCATTTCCTTGTCGTTTCCGGGAGCGTAGACGGTCGGAACCACAGCCAGCGTGCTGCTACCGGTGTCCAGGATGACGTTGGCTTTCGTCTTCTCGCTGCCGATCTCGATTTGGGCGGTGTAATCACCCTCCGCGTTGCTGTTAGTGATGGGAATCCGCAGTACCTTCTGCGTTGTCACCGTCATACTGAGCCTCCTTCACCAACATGTCGGCCCACAGCACAGGCCCTCGTTGCGTTCACCATGCTTTGATTGCCTGCCGTGTTCCTCAGAACTCGCCCTGCCAGCACCAGGAGAGCGGGCGAACCGCCGCCACTCAGTGCGACGGGCGGCGGTAAAGTTCACACATATCACCCGGGCCGTAAATCCACGTCGGCTATGGGCCACCCTTCCGCCGCGCACGATCGGAAAGGCCGCCACTGTTTGGCCAGTCTTGAAACTGACCAAACATCACATCGCCCAAGCATGTTCTTTCGGTGCGTCGCGCCATCCCGACCGGCTGCACCCCCCGCTCGGCCCCTGGCGGGCACTCCTTAACGACGACGTTATGTCAAGGCATACGAGTGGGCAAATCGGGTGATCGTGACGTTTCTGACGATGGGCGTCTGCTCCGCCCCCCCTTGGGGCGGCCACTTCATTGAAGACTTCCCACACGGGAACCCCCTCTTGAGCGATCGTTCAAACACACATACGCTCTGTTTGAGCGACTGCTCAAACACTCGCCCGAGGGGAGCTCGGTCATGACGACCTCCATGTTCCAAAGAGCAATGGGCGCCGACTTCGAGCGCCTTCACCCGTGCGTCCGGCGGCGCTTCTCCGTCGGGCTCGACAGCGGCGAAGCCTGCATCGGACGCGGCGTCATGGAGGAGATACGGCACGGCCGCGGTTTCGTCCGCCCCTTCCTCACCCTGGGCGGCAGCCGGAACATCCTGCTCCCCCGCGCGGGCCGGAACGTCCCCTTCACCATCGAGAACGTCCCGTACCGCGACTCCTACGGCCGGGAGACGGTCACCTTCGTCAGGACCTTCCGCTTCCCGGGCGGGCCGCGCCGCTTCGACGCCACGATGATCTTCAGTCCGGAGCGCGGCTGCATCGTCGACTACCTGGGCACGCACCAACACCTCGCCACGGACCTGCACTTCTCCGCCGACCCGACGGGCGCGCTGGTGATCCGCTCCGGCGAGCACCGCTTCCGCGAGGGGCCGGTCGACGCGCGGGTGCCGCACCTCGTCGGCGGCGACGCCCTCGTGCGGGAGTCGTACGACGAGGACTCCGACCGCTTCCGCATCGACGTGCGCGTCACCAATCGCCGCTTCGGCTTCCTCTTCGGCTACCGCGGCTCCTTCACCGCCGAGTACGTCGACGTGGCCGAGCACGGAGTGCGCCCGGGGCTGCGGCCCGTCCGCGAAGAGGTCCGGGTTTGAGCGAGGACACCCGCACCAAGCTGCTGGACGGGGCCCTGCGGACCCTCGCCGAGCAGGGCATCGCCAAGACGTCCGCACGGTCGGTGGCCGCCGCCGCGGGCGTCAACCAGGCGCTGGTCTTCTACCACTTCGGCAGCGTCGACGAACTCCTCGCCGAGGCGTGCCGTCACGGAGCCGAACAGCGCGTCGCCCAGTACCGCGACCGGCTCGCCCGGGTCGCCACGCTCGGCGAACTGCTCGACGTCGGCCGCGAGTTGCACGCCGAGGAACGCGGCAACGGCGGGCTGGCCGTGCTCGCCCAGCTGCTGGCCGGCGCCCAGACCCACGACCGCCTCGCCCCCGCGACGGCCACGGGCCTCTCCCTGTGGACGAGCGAGATCGAAAGGGTCCTCGAGCGCGTCCTGGCCGGCACTCCGCTGGCCGAGTTCGTGGACGTGTCCGGGCTGTCCCGGGCCGCCGGAGCCGCGTTCGTCGGCCTCGAGCTGTACGAGGGCGTGGACCCCGACGGGGCGGAGCGTGCGCTCACGGCACTCGAGCAGCTGGCCGGTCTCGTCGAGGCGCTGGAGTCGCTCGGGCCCATGGCCCAGCGGGCCACGCGCTCCTACCTGCGCCGGAAGAACGGCACCTACGGCACCCGGTGAAAAACCGGCTGCCTTCCGGCGGGGCCGGAGGCATGCTGGGCACATGGACGACAGACGGACCGTGCGGGTGTCGAAGTACCTGTCGAAGCACCTACGGCATCAGCCCGGGCGCATCGGCATCAGCCTCGACCCGCAGGGATGGGTCGGCATCGACGAGCTGCTGGCCGCGGCCGCCGCGCACGGGTTTCCCATCGGCCGCGACGAGCTGGAGCACGTCGTGGCCGCGAACGACAAGCAGCGGTTCGCCATCGAGGGGGAGCGGATACGGGCCAGCCAGGGCCACACGGTCGAGGTGGACCTCGGCCTGCCGGAGGCCGTTCCCCCGCCGTACCTCTACCACGGCACCGTCGCCCGGAACCTCGCCGCGATCCGCACGGAGGGGCTGCGGCCCATGGACCGCCACCACGTCCACCTCTCGGCCGACCGGGAGACCGCGACGCGCGTGGGAGCGCGGCGCGGCAGGCCGGTGGTGCTGTCGGTGGACGCCGGGGCGATGCACCGGGCCGGGCACACGTTCCGGCTGAGCGCGAACGGGGTGTGGCTGACGGACGAGGTACCGCCGCGGTTCCTCATCTCCCAGCGGCCTCGTCGATAGCAGGCATCGCAGCACCCCCGGCCCGGGTTGGGCGGCGGAACCACAGCAGCACCAGGGCCGCGCCCAGGGCTGCCAGCAGTGCGCCGCCCGTGAGGGCCGCACGGAGGTGGCCTGCTGTCACGCCCGTGCGGAACGCGAGCCCCGCCAGGGCCGTGCCGCAGGCCGCGCCCGCCAGGCGGCCGAAGGAGAGGTAGGAGGACGCGCGGCCGTGCAGCCACTGGGGTACGGAGTTCAGCGCCAGCCGGGACGTGGCGGGGAACAGGAGCCCCAGCCCGCAGCCGAGCAGCAGGCCCCCGGGCAGCAGCCAGAGGCCGTGCAGCGGCGAGCCCGGCAGGGCGTACCCGGCGAAGGCCACCGCGCAGGCCAGGAACCCGGCGACCGCGGGGACCCGCTCGCCGAAGCGGTCGGTGAGCCGCCCCGCCACGGGGCCCGCCGCGCCGATGCACAGGGCCAGCACCATGGGGGCGAGCGCGGCCCGCAGCACGCCGTAGTCGGCGGTGTCCTGGAGGTACTGCTCGACGAGGAAGAAGGTGCCGATCATCGTCGCGAAGGTGAGGGCGGCGACCACGGAGGCCCCCTGCACGGCGGCCATCGAGGGGCGCGCGCCCGGCACGTCCGCCGTGCGCTCCCGTGGCTCGGGCGCCGTGCCGGGCCGTACCCACCGCAGCACGTAGAGGGCCGTCACCAGGCCCAGCGGCAGCAGCGCCCACCAGTTGGCGCGCCACCCCCACGCCTCGGTGAGGACCCCGCCGAGCAGCGGGCCCACCAGGTTGGACAGGCCCGAGGCCGCCCCCCAGATGCCCAGCGCGGTACCGCGCCGTTCGGCAGGGAAACCCGATACGGCTCCGGCCAGCGCGGCCGGGCTGGCGAGGCCCGCGCCCGCGCCCTGCAGCACCCTGGAGACGGCGAGCACCTCGAAGGAGCCGGCGAGCGCGCCCACCAGGGTGCCCGCGCAGAACAGGCCGAGGCCGGCCAGGGCGACCCTGCCGGGGCCGAAGCGGTCCACCAGCCGCCCGCCGGGGAAGAGCCCGACGGCGTACACGGCGAAGTAGACGGTGAGCAGCCAGGACGCGGTGTGCGCGGAGACGTCGAGGGCCGAGCCGACGGACGGGAGCGCCACGGTGACGATGGTGCCGTCGACCTGGAGCAGGGCTGCGATCGCCGTGCACACCGCCAGCCGGGTCCAGGCGCTGCGCGGGACGGCGGGGCGCCGGGTGGCGGATTCCTCGGATTCTTCGGTTGCGGTCATGGGCGTGGGTCAGCTCCTTCGTCGCTTCCTTCGTCACTCGGCCGCGTCGGCGGCCCCGTTCGCCGCGCGGGCCACCATGCCTTCTCGCCCAGCAGGTGTGTGATCGCCGGCACGAGGACCACCCGCACCAGCACGGTGTCGAGCAATACGCCCAGCGCCACGGTGAATCCGAGCTGGAAGAGCATGACCAGGGGCAGGATCATCAGGATCGAGAAGGTGCCCGCCAGGACCAGGCCCGCGCTGGTGATGACCGAACCGGTGCTGAGGAGGGCGGTGCGCACGGCCGTGCGCGTGTCACTGGTGCGGGCGTCCTCGCGGACCCGCGCCATGAGAAAGATGTTGTAGTCGACGCCGAGGGCGACGAGGAACAGGAACGCGAAGGTGGGCTCCACCGGGTTGGTCCCGTGCTGCCCGAGCAGGTCGCGGAAGACGTACAGCGAGATCCCGAAGGCGCCGAAGAAGGACACGATGACCGTGGCGATGAGGTACAGCGGCGCCACCACGGCGCGCAGAAGCGCCACCAGCACGACCATGATGATCGCCAGGATCAGCGGCACCAGGACGCGCAGGTCGTGGTCGGCGGCGTGCCGGGTGTCCAGTTGCACGGCCGGGTTGCCGCCCACCACGGCCCGTACCCCGCTCGGCAGCCCGGAGTTCAGGGCGTGGCGGATGCCGGCGACCCGGTCCAGGCCGGTGGCGTCGTACGGGTCGGTGCCGAGGACGACCTGAAGCCGGCCGGCCCGTCCGTCGGTGGAGCGGACCGGCTGCGGTGCGGCCGAGGCGACGTCGGGCACGGTGCGCGCCCGGGCGGCGGCCGCGGTGAGGTCGTCGGTGCGCAGCGGGCCGTCGGCGCGTTCCACGACGACCGTCAGGGGTGCGGCGGTGCCGGCCGGGAAGGCGTCGGCGAGGACCCGGTATCCGGCGGCGGACGAGGTCGGCTCGCGGAAGGCGTGCAGCAGGCTCATGTCGTCCACGGCCCGGCTCACCCCGGTGGCGCCCACGGCGAAGAACAGCAGGGTCGCGGCCGTCGCCCGCCACGGCCGGCGCAGCAGCGCCCGGGCCGTGCGCTCCCAGGCGCGGCGCACCGGGCCGGTCGCGGGCCGGGGCGTGCCGGCGGTCCGGCGGCGCAGCAGGGCGCGGTGTCCGAGGAGCGCCAGCAGCGCGGGCATCAGGGTGAAGGTGGACAGCAGGACGCAGGCGGTGCCGACGAGTCCGGCCGGGCCCAGCACCCGGGTGGAGCCGAGCCGGGCGGCGAACAGCGCGGACAGCGAGGCCATGACCGTCAGTCCGCTGAAGAAGATCGTGGGTCCCACGCGGCGCACGGCGCGGCGCAGTGCGGGCCAGGCGGCCGGGTCCGCGGCGAGTTCCTCCTGGTAGCGGGCGGTCATCAGCAGGCAGTAGTCGGTGCCCGCGCCGAACATCAGGATCAGCATCAGCGAGGTCGCCTGACTGTTGATCAGCAGCCCGGCGTGCGCGGCCAGCGCGTAGACGATCCCGGCGGCCAGCACGTAGGCGAAGCCCACCACGACGAGCGGGACGACCGCCAGCAGCGGGGAGCGGTAGACGACCAGGAGCAGCAGCAGGACCAGGGCGGCGGTCGCCCCCAGCAGCCGCAGGTCCACGTCGCTGAAGATGGCGATGGCGTCCGCGCTGATCCCGGCCGGGCCCGAGACGTCCGTCGTCACGCCGGACGGCGGATGCACGGCGGCGCGCATCGCGTCGACGGTGTCGCGGACCTTGTGCCCGCCGGTCGCGGTGACGGGGACGACGGTGACGGCCACCGAGCCGTCCGCCGAGACCAGCCCTGGGGCGGGCCGGCCGTCGGCGGTGAAGGGTGCGGTGGGCGTCCGGGTGCCGGGGACGGCGCCGAGCCGCGCGGCCTGGGCGTTCAGCGCGGCGCGGTCCGCCGCGGTCAGTCCGCCGGCGCGCCGCTGGACCACCAGGGCGGGCAGGGTGTCGCCGTCCGGGAAGCGGTCGGCGAGCAGCCGGGAGACCTCGGCGGAGGGTGCCGAGGCGGGCAGGAAGGCGGCGCCGTCGTTGCTCGTGACGTTCTGCAACTTGCCCTGGAAGGGGCTCAGCAGGCCGGCCAGCAGCAGCCAGGCGGCCACCACGAGCCACAGCAGCAGCCGTGGCCGGGCGCCGAGGGCGGGTAACGCCGACCGGATTGTGGCCTTCCGGCCCGGGGCCTGTCCGGCGTCCTCTTCGCTGCGCACGGCATCACCGCATTCGGGGTCTACTCTGTGGCTTCAACAGACGTGCCAGATAGTAGACCAGGCGTCAAGCCTTAGACACATTGACCAAGGAGTCGACATGGAGACCGACCGACGCGGAGCGGCTTCCGACCGGTCCGGGTCCGAATGGAACCGGGTGGTGGCCCTGCACAAGGAGCGGCTGCGCGCGGCCATCGGGGAGGCCGCGGTGGAGATCGCGGTCGAGAAGGGGCTGTCCGGCACCACCATGTCGAAGATCGCGGAACGGGCCGGCGTGTCCAGGGCCACGGCCTACAACTACTTCAAGGACGTCGAGCACGCCCTGCTGTCCGTGGTGAGCGACGAAGTCGACCGGTTCTACGGGCAGTTGCGCGAGCGGCTGGACGGAGTGACCGGCGCCCGGGCCGGGCTGGAGGCGTTCCTGACGGCGCACCTGGAGTACTTCGCCCGGCCGGACCGGCGCTCGGCGGCCCTGCAACTCCAGGCGCTCGGCATCAGCCCCGCGATCCGGGAGCGGATGACCGCGCACACCGACCGGCTGCGCGCCCTGCTGTCGGACGTGCTGGACAGCGGCCGCCGCGAGGGCGTCTTCAGCGAGCAGGTCAGCCCCGACCGGCACGCCGAACTCCTCATGCACCTGCTGTCGGCCACCCGGCAGCAGCTGCTCAGAGGTGACGTGCCGGTGGACACCCTCGCCGCCGACCTGCGGCTGCTGGTCGGGTCGGGGCTGTGTCAGCCGCGCCCGGAGCCGTCGGCCTGACCGGTGCCGGCCGGGCCCGCGACCTCGGACGTGCGCGGGCGCGCGTAGCGGAAGACGCACATGTGGTGCCCGTCGGTCCGGCGGCGCAGGCTCGCGACGGACAGGTGCGGGAAGGCCCGCCGGGTCGCCTCGAAGTCGAGTTCGCACAGGATCGGACGTGGCTCGCTCAGCCCGAGGTCCTCGGCGGCGCTCAGGCACATGCAGGTGCGGCACACCTCCATGACCACGTCCTCGTCGTCGGTGGAGACGTCGATCGCCTCCTCCAGGAAGCCCATGGCCGCGAACTTGGGCAGGGCCTTGCCGAAGCCCTCGGCGAGCGAGCATCCGGTGATCAGCGGCCCCATCCGGGCGGCCTGGCGCTCCGGGTAGCCCTCCAGGAGGATCTCCGTCGCCTCTTGCGGGCCGCGCTCGGCCTCCAGCTCCAGATAGCGGCGCATCCGGTCGCGGAGCATCCGCCGGGTCTGCTCCCGCTTGCCGGTGCCGTCCTCGGTGGCCGGGCCGCTCGGCGTGGCGGGGGCCTGGGTGGTGTCGGTCATGGTGCGTCTCCTCGTCCTGCGGATACGGATGGGCCGGGCGCCGCGCGGAGGGCGGCGAGCACCTCGCCCGCGGCGCGACGGGCGTCGCGGACGCAGTCGTTGACCGCGACCCCGTGGTAGGCGCTGCCGCACAGGTGCAGACCGGGCAGCCCGGCAGCCGCGGTCAGCACCGTGCGCACGCGGTCGCCGTGGCCGGGCGCGTACTGCGGGATGGCCTCGGGCCACACGTGGTCGTGGCGGAACACCGGGCCGGCCGCGGCGCCGAACAGGGCGGTGACGTCGTGGTGCACCGCGGCCACCGCCTCGTCGCTGCCGAGCGCGGTGAACCCGGGGTCCTCGGCGCCGCCGGCGAAGGCCCGCAGCAGGACGCCGTCCGGGGGTGCGCTGTCGGGGAAGACGGCCGAGCTGTGCACGGTGCCGAGGATCCGGGTGGGCTCCGAGGGCACGGTCAGATACCCGAAGCCGCGGGGTACGGCCGCCAGTTCGCGGCGCCGGTAGCCGACGGACACCACCCGTACCGGCGCGTACCGCACGGCGGCGAGTGTCCCGGCGGCGTCCGGCAGGAGCGGCGCCAGCAGCCGCGCGGCGGCCGGTGCGGGTACGGCGAGCACGACGTGGTCGGCACGGACCGGCCCGTCGGTCGCCGTGCCGACGAGCCATCCGCCTGCGCGCCCCGGGTCGCGCTGAAGGCCCGTCACGGACCGCCCGGCCAGCAGCCGGTCGCCGAGCCGGTGCACCAGGCCGTCCACCAGCACTTGCATGCCGCCGTCGGCGAAGCCGGTCAGCCTCGGTGGCGGCCCGAGGCGGCCGGCAGCCCGGCGCAGGCGGGCGCGCAGGGCGGCGAGCAGCAGGCTGCGCCGGTCGTGTTCGAGGGCCCGGATGCGGGGGAAGGCCGCGTCGAGGCTGGTGGCCCGTGGGTCGCCGGCGGTGACGCCGTGCGCCAGGGGCGCCGCCAGCAGGTCGGCGGCCTGCTGCCCGAACCGGCGGGCCAGGAAGCCGTGCACGGTCTCCTCGCCTGCCGCCGGTCCGATCAGCGGCTCGGCCAGGATCCGGGCCTTGGCGACGGGCGACAGCAGCGGGGACGTGACGAAGGCGGCCACTCCCAGCGGCAGGGGCAGCAGCCGTCCGCCGCGCAGCAGGAACCGTTCCCGAGCAGTGTCCGCGGCCGGCCGCAGCCGGTGGCCGAAGCCCAGGGCCTCGGCGAGGGTGCGGGTGTCGGTGCCGTTGTCCAGGAAGCCGTTGGGCCCCAGGTCGACGGTGTAGCCGTCGGCGCGGTGGGAGGCGATCTTGCCGCCTGCGGCGGGCTCCGCCTCGAAGACCGTCACGTCCGTGCCCGGCCGCCCGGTGAGGAGTTCGAAGGCGACGGTCAGCCCGGTGATGCCGCCGCCGACGACGGCGACGTGCTGCCGTGCGCCGCTCACCGCGGCGCGTCCGGCGAAGGCCGCCCGTCCTGGGCCGGGTTGAGGATCTCGCGGCACGCGGAGTCGGTGCAGCCGGCGCAGCGCAGCGCGAACTGCGGGCCGCACACCGCTCCGGAGCCGAGGTGGTCGGCCACCACCTGGGCCATGGCGTCCAGGAAAAACGGGTCGTCATTGGGGGCGGGCGCCCGCCGGAACGTGGTGACTCCCGCCTTCTCGGCGGCCTCGGCGAATTCGATGTCTATCTCCGACAGCGTGTCCAGATGATCTGTCGTGAAAATGATTCCCACTATCAGGACTTTGCGCCGGCCTTGTTTTCCGAGGGCCTGAATCACCGATTCCGTATTCGGCCCCTGCCATGCCACGGGACCCACGTCCGCCTGAAAGCACAGCGCGTACTCATAGCCATCTCCCACCTCGCGCATGACATCCCGGACCGTCCCCGCCACTTCCTGCAGATAAGGATCCCCTTTGTTGATCACCCGCTGCGGAAGGGAATGAGCGCTGAACAGCACCACCACGTCGCCCCGCTCCGATTCCGGGAAATCGGCGAGCCCCTCGCGCACCTTCGCGGCCATGGCCTGCACATACGCCGGGTGCGTCGACCAGCGGTCGACGACGCTCCAGCGGAACGCCCGCGCCATCCCCAGGCGCCGGGCGGACGCCCACAGGTCGTGGAGGCTGGAGCCGGTGGTGGAGCAGGAGTACTGCGGGTACTGCGAGAAGGCCACGGCCCGCCGCACCCCGTCCTGCGCCATCTGCCGCAGCGCCTGCTCGCTGCTCGGCTCGGTATAGCGAAAAGCCAGGTAGAAGCGGTGCGGCGTGGTCCCGGGGCTGAGCGCGTCAAGCCGTTTGACCAGCCCCTCGCCCTGCCGGACCGTCAGGTCGTGCAGCGGGGAGCCGCCGCCGATCCGGGCGTACGTCCGCTGCAGCCGCGGGGTGCGCAGGCGGGCGATCAGCGGGCCCAGAGCGGACTGCGCGGGCAGCTGGATGATCTCCCGGTCGGTGAACAGCCGCTCCAGAAATGGCCCGACCTCGGGCAGTGTACGGGGACCTCCGAGGTTCATCAGGACGACCCCGGTGGGACTCGGATTCTCATGCTCCATATACGGTCCACCCCCAATCCCGAGCGATCCTAGACACGCCCTTGACACTCAAACAAGACCCCTTACAGACTGTCTGGGTCTTAATTCGAGAACATCCGAATAACGGGGGCGGAGCATCCGGGATGAGTATTTTCCTCGACGCCGCTTCGGGTAAGGACACCCAGCGGGCACCCATCTGGATCATGCGTCAAGCCGGCCGATACCTGCACGAATACAACGCCTTCAAAGAGCGCTACGGCTTCTGGGAGATGTGCCGGAATCCCGAGGTCGCGGCCGAGATCACCCTGCTGCCCGTGCGGCGGTTCCCGCTCGACGCGGCGATCCTTTTCAGCGACATCATGACGCCGCTCGCCGATATGGGCGCGGAGATCGAATTCGCGCCCGGTCCGGTCGTCGCCCGGCCGGTGCGCACCCTCGCCGACGTGCAGCGTCTGCGGGTGCCGGGGCCCGAGGGCACGGCGCCCTTCGTCGCCGCCGCCATGCGCGCCGTACGCGAGCAGTGCCCGGTGCCGCTCATCGGCTTCGCCGGGGCACCGCTGACCCTGGCCACCTACCTGGTCGACGCGGGCGGCGCCGCCGACGGCCACGCCGGCTTCCGGGTCTGGCTGCACGCCGAGCCGGCCGCCGCCCGTCTGCTGCTGGACCGGCTCACCGACGTCACCATCGACTACCTGCGCATGCAGATCGCCGCCGGTGCGCAGACCGTGCAGCTCTTCGACAGCTGGGCCGGCTCCCACGACCCGGCCGTCTACGCCGAGTTCGGGCTGCCGCACGCCCGGCGCGTGCTGGCCGCCCTCGACGACCTCGGGGTGCCGCGCATCTACTTCGCGGTGGGCGCCCACCACCTGCTCGACCGCATCGCCGGCCTGCCCGCCGAGGTCGTCGGCGTGGACTGGCGCACCCCGCTCTCCGCGGCCCGCCGGGCGCTGCCCGGCCGGACGCTCCAGGGCAACCTCGACCCGGCCGCCCTCGTCTCCCGCCCCGAGGCCCTCGCCGACCGGGCCCGCGCCGTGCTGCGCGAGGGCCTCGGCGGAGCGCACATCTTCAACCTCGGCCACGGCATACGCCCGGACACGCCCGTCGGCCACGTGGAGCGCCTCGTCGAGACGGTGCACGCATTCGACCGGCATTCCGAAGCCGACAAGAAGGTGTCCGCATGACGAACCGTCGCGACCAGGTGCTGGCGTCGATGCTCGGCGTCCAGACCGCGCTCATCGAGGCCTTCGAGGAGTGCGACGGCACCTCCCGCTTCACCGCGCACGACTGGGAGCGGCCCGGCGGCGGAGGCGGCTGGGCCCGCATGCTGGAGGGCGGCGCGGTGTTCGAGCGCGCCGGGGTCAACGTCTCGGCCGTGCACGGGGACCGGGTGCCCGCCGCGATCAGCGACCGGCAGGACGTCGACCCCTGCGCCGGGTTCTTCGCCACCGGCCTGTCCACCGTGCTGCACCCGCGCAACCCCTGGGTGCCCGCCTTCCACGCCAACTTCCGCTACTTCGAGGTCGACGAGGGCCGGCAGGTGTGGTGGTTCGGCGGCGGCGCCGACATGACGCCCTCGTACGGCTTCGAGGAGGACGCCCGGCATCTGCACCGGACCCTCAAGGACTGCTGCGACACCTTCGCCCCGGACTTCTACCCGCAGGCGAAGAAGACCTGCGACGAGTACTTCTACCTGCCCCACCGGCAGGAGACCCGGGGCGTGGGCGGCATCTTCTTCGACCGGCTGCACCCGGACGGCCCCGACGGCTGGGAGCGCGCCTTCCGGTTGATCCGGCGGGGTCTGAACAGCCTGATCCCCGCCTACTTACCGATCGTCCGGCGGCGGATGCGCACCCCGTACGGCGACCGCGAGCGCCGCTGGCAGCTGCTGCGCCGCGGGCGGTACGTGGAGTTCAACCTCATCCACGACCGCGGCACCCAGTTCGGGTTGCAGAGCCGCGGCAACACCGAGGCGATCCTGATGGCGCTGCCGCCGCTGGCGTCCTGGAGCTTCGACGTCACCCCGGAGCCGGGCAGCGAGGAGGAACGTCTCTCCGGGTTCCTGCGGCCACGGGACTGGCTCGCCACCGAGACGGGCGGAGTCGTGCGATGACCGTCGTCACCGGGGTGAGCCACCACACCGCCGGGCCGTCGGTGCTCGAACGGTTCGCGCTGACCGCGCCCGAGGCCGCCGCGCTGCTCGACCGGCTGGCCCGCTCCCCCGCCCACGCCGAGACCGTCGTGCTGGCCACCTGCAACCGCGTCGAGGTCTACCTGGAGTCCGAGCGGCCCGCCCGCGCCGTCGACGAGACCGTCCGTGCCCTGAGCGAGGTCACCGGCGTCGCCGCCGACGACGTCCGCACCCTCCTGTACACCCACCGGGGCGCCGACGCGGTGGGGCACCTGTTCGGGGTCGTGTGCGGCCTGGACTCGATGGCGCTGGGCGAGCCCCAGATCCGCGGCCAGGTGCGCGCCGCCTACGGTCGCGCCGCCGAGCACGGCACCACCGGCCCGGTGCTGCACGAGCTGTTCCAGCACGCCCTGCGCACCGGGAAACGGGTGGAGAGCACCACCGGCGTCGGCCGGGCCGCCGCCGACCTGGTCGGGGTCGCGCTGGACGCGGCGACCGACCTTCTGGGCACTCTCTCCGGCCGGCCGGCCGTGGTCGTCGGCGCCGGTGCGCTCGGCGCGCTGGCCGTGGCCGCGCTGCGCCGCGCCGGGGCACAGGACCTCGTCGTGGTCAACCGCGGCCGCGAGGCGGCCCGGCAGCTGGCCGAACGGCACGCCGTACGGGCCGCCGGACTGGACGACCTGCCGGGGCTGCTCGCCCGCGCGGGCCTCGTCGTCGCGGCCACCGGGGCGAGGGAACCGGTCGTCACCGCCGATCTGGTCGCGGCGGCCCGCACGGGCGGGAGCGAACACACCGTCGTCTTCGTGGACTTGTCGCTGCCGCGCAACGTCGACCCGGCCGTGGCCCGGCAGCCCGGCGTCCGGCTGGTCGACCTGGCCGGGCTGGAGCCCCGGCTGAAGGAGGCCTCGGCGCAGGTGCCGGTGCAGGAGGCACAGCGCATCGTCGCCGAGGAGACGGCCGCCTTCCTGGCCGGTCGGCACCAGGCGACGGTGGTCCCGCTCATCGTCGCCATGCGCCAGAACGCGCTGACCATCGCGCAGACCGAGGTCACCCGGCTGCTCGGCCGGGCACCGGCACTGGCCGACCACGTGCGCGGCGAGGTGGAGCAGACCGCACGCCGCATCGCCGAGAAGATCGTCCACCGGCCCACGGTCCGGGTCCGGGAGATGGCCGCACAGCCCGGTGGCCACGCCTATGTCGCCATCTTGAACGACCTGTTCGGCGGGGCGGAACACCCGGCGCCGCCGGAGTCCGCGGCCGGAAGGGAGACGCCATGACACTCCGGACCCCGGCCACGGCCCGCTGGACGGCGGTGCCCGGCACCGCCGCGCGCACGCTGCGCATGGGCACCCGGCGCAGCGCCCTCGCCCTCGCCCAGTCCGCCGCCTTCGCCCACGACCTGGCCCGGGCGACCGGCGCCCGCGTGGAGACGGTCGGCATCACCACCGAGGGCGACACCAGCACCGCCGCCGTCACGGCCATGGGCAGCACCGGCGTCTTCGTCCAGGCGGTGCGGGCCGCGCTGCTCGCCGGGCAGATCGACTTCGCCGTCCACTCGTACAAGGACCTGCCCACCGCCGCACCGGAAGGGATCGCGGTCGCCGCCGTGCCGGCCCGCGAGGACCCGCGCGACGCCCTGGTCACCGCCGACGGGCGCCCCCTGGACCGGCTGCCCGCAGGCGCCCGCGTCGGCACGGGCTCCCCGCGCCGGGCCGGGCAGCTGGCGGCGCTGCGCCCCGGGATCGCCGTGGTGCCGCTGCGCGGCAACGTGGACACCCGGCTGGGCCGGGTACGCGACGGCGAGCTGGACGCCGTGGTGCTCGCCGCCGCCGGCCTGGCCCGGCTGGGCCGGCTCGGCGAGGCGGCCGAGCTGTTCGCCCCCGACCGGCTGGTGCCGGCACCCGCGCAGGGCGCGCTCGCCGTGGAGTGCCGTTCGGACGGCACCGAACTCGCCCTGCTGCTGGCCGTGTTGGACGATCCGCCGACCCGGGCGGCGGTGGAGGCCGAACGGGCGGTGCTCGCCGAGCTGGAGGCCGGGTGCAGCGCACCGGTCGGCGCCCACGCCCGGCTCGCCGGGCCCGCCAGGCGGCCGGTGCTCGGCCTGTGCGCCGTCATCACGTCCCCGGACGGCCGTCGGCGTACCTTCCGCCGTGCCACGGCGTCCCTCGATCCCGGCGAGGCGGCCGCGACGGCCCGCGACCTGGCCCGGGTGCTGCGCAAGGAGCACGACGCCGAGGACGCGCAGGCGACGGCGGACACGGACGGAACGGATCACGTACGACGAGAGGGCGAAGACCGATGACGCAGCGACCGGCGACGGCCGACGGCGCACTCCACCTCACCCAGCGGCCCCGGCGGCTGCGCCGCACCCCGGCGCTGCGGAGGCTGGTCGCCGAAACCCGTTGGCACCCCGGCCAGTTGCTGCTTCCGCTGTTCGTCAAGGAGGGGATCGACGAGCCCGTCCCGATCCCCTCGATGCCGGGCGTGGTGCAGCACACCCTGCGTCTCTGCGCAAGGCGGCGCGGGAGGCGGTGGCCGCCGGGGTGGGCGGGCTGATGCTGTTCGCCGTCCCGGAGCGCAGATCATCCTCACCTAGTGGGCGGCCGAGGCGGCCCGCTGGACGTCCTGACGCCCGTCAGTCCGCCCCGTCGCGGCGCACCGGGTACGGCACGAACGTGCTGCTGTTCTCGTCGATGGCGAGGGGCTGTCCCAGCGGGGGCACCGCCCGCTGGGGGCAGTCCAGGCGCTCGCAGATGCGGCAGCCCATGCCTATCGGGGTCGCGGCCGAGGCGTTGTCGAGGTCGAGGCCGTCGGAGTAGACGAGGCGGGAGGCGTGCCGGATCTCGCAGCCCAGGCCGATGGCGAAGGTCTTGCCGGGCTCGCCCCAGCCGCCCCGGTGCCGGGTGACGGTGCGGGCCGTCCACAGGTAGCGGCCGCCGTCGGGCATGGCGGCGATCTGGACGTGGATGCGGCCGGGGGCGGCGAACGCCTCGTAGACGTTCCACAGGGGGCAGGTGCCGCCCGCGCGGGAGAAGTGGAAGCCCGTCGCGGACTGCCGCTTGGACATGTTGCCCGCGCGGTCCACGCGTACGAAGGAGAAGGGGACCCCGCGGCGGCGCGGGCGCTGGAGGGTGCTCAGCCGGTGGCACACCGTCTCGTAGCCGAGCCCGTACCGGTCGGTGAGCCGCTCGATGTCGTAGCGCAGCTCCTCCGCGGCGGCGTGGAAGCCGGTGTACGGCAGGACGAGGGCGGCGGCGAAGTAGTTGGCGACGCCGATCCTGGTCAGCGACCAGGTGGTGGAGCCCTGTTCGTGGTCCTCGGAGGCCAGGGCGGAGAGCAGGGCGCCGTGTTCCAGGAGGGCGAGCTGGGTGGCCATCCGGAAGGCCTGCTGGCCGGGGCGCAGCCGGGGCGACAGGTGCAGGGTCCGGTCGGCGGGGTCGTAGTGGTGCAGCCGGTCGGAGTCGGTGGCGATGCGCACCCCGTGCCGCCCAGTGAGCCGGGCGGCGAGGGCGCGCAGCGCTTCGCCGGGCCGGATGCCCAGTTCGCGGGCCAGCTCCTCGGCCGCGGTGTCGGCTTCGTGCAGGTAGTTCCGGCGGCGGTAGAAGAACTCGCGGATCTCCTCGTGCGGGGTGCGGGGCGCGGGCCGGCAGGCCGGGCCCGCGCGGCCCTCGTCCGCCTCGGCGAGCTGCTCGGTCAACGCCTGGTTGCGGCGGCCGAGATCGAGCAGGACCGTGGCGACGGCGGGTAACCTGCAGGCGAGTTCGGACAGGTCGGAGGGCGAGACCCGGGCGGCGGTCACCTCGTCGGCGAGCGCCTCGCGCAGGTCGGCGAGGACCCGGCTGGTGTCCCGTTCGGAGAAGAACCCGGGGTCCACGCCGAACGCCTCGGTCAGCCGGAGCAGGACGGGCACCGTCAGCGGCCGGGAGTCGTGCTCCATCTGGTTGAGGTAGCTGGGGGAGATGGCGAGCAGCCGCGCCAGTTCCGCCTGGCTCAACCCGCGTTCCTCGCGCAGCCGTCGCAGCCGTGCCCCGGCGTATGTCTTGCTCACACTGGCTCCCCCTTCACTCCCCCTTCACAGTGCCAACCGGGCACAGCCTACGGTCCCGGGCGTCACCGTGCGTACCAGATGCCGGGCGCACCGTGTCCGGTTATCCCCCTTGGGGGACGTGTGAAGAACGTGAAGAATCCTCGGTCGACGCACCCAGCATCTCGTGTCACAACCGTGAGGAGAATGCCATGCGCTCGATCCCGAGGGCCCTCGCCCTCACCGCCGCGGCCCTCGCCGCCACCGCCGCCGCCACGCTTCCGGCGACGGCCGCCCCGGCGGGCGCCGACGCCAACGGCAAGGCCATGACCTGGACTTTGCTGGCCGACGGCCCCAGCGGCACGATCCAGGTGGGCGGCGGCCCGCTGAGCAATCCGTACCAGGGCGACACCCCGACGACCACCGCGCTGCCGGTGCTCTGCCTCAAGGTCGACGGCAGCCCCGCGCCGCCCGGCATCAACCCGGGCTTCTACGCGGGCTGGGCCCGGGGCTCCGTCGCGGCGAGCAATCCGGTGCGCGGCACCCGCCTCACCAGCCGGGCCGTCGCGGACAGCGTGTGCGTCAACACCTTCGGCACGGGCTGGCGGATGGCGGAGTTCCACGACGGCAGATACGGGCCGAACCTCGAGAACTCGGGCGGCTGGAGCTACTGGGCGTACGGGGACGTGCCGCTGGGCACCCGCTTCTGGACGGCCATCAACGACCAGCCGGCCAACCCCTGGAACTGACCCCGGCGGCGCCCGGCCGGGACGCGGGCCCCGCCGCCCGGCCGGGCCCGCTCACCCCTCGTAGGCGTCCACCAGCCCCTGGACGTCGATCTTCTTCATACCGAGCATGGCCTTCATCACCCGCCCCGACCGCACCGGGTCGGGGTCGCTCAGCAGCTCGGGAAGCTTCCTCGGCACGACCTGCCAGGACAGGCCGAACCTGTCCTTCAGCCACCCGCAGGGGCCCTCCTCGCCGCCCTCGCCGAGCCGGGCCCACAGCGCGTCGACCTCGTCCTGGTCCGCGCAGTCGATGCTGAGCGAGAGGGCCTCGGTGAACGTGAACTGCGGCCCGCCATTGAGGGCGATGAAGCGCTGCCCCGCCAGCTCGAAGGTGACGGTCATGACCGTGCCCGGCTCGCCGGGGCCCTCCTGGCCGTACCGCTGCACGTCCACGATCCGGGATCCGCCGAAGACGGACGTGTAGAACTCGGCGGCTTCCTCGGCCCGGCCGTCGAACCACAGGCAGGGCGTGATCTTCTGCATGGGGCGCTCCTCGCTCCTCGCTTCTCCGCATCCGCTTCCGCTTCCTCCTCGCCCGCCCGCGGCAAACCGAAGGATCACGGACGAACCAGTCGCACGTGCTCCTACCCGCGTGGCAGCATTCTGTGACCTGCCGGCCGCGGGAGCAGCCGGAGGGAGGGGGCTGAGCGATGCGGGAACCTCTGACGAGACCGCTGGGCATCCAGGGCGTCGAAGGGCTCTACCAGGACTGCCGCGCCCGGGTGCAGGACGGCCGCGGGGACGGGGGCCCGCACGGGCTGCCGGTGCTCGTCCTGGTCGGCCGGCACGGCAGCGGCAAGACCACGGCCCTGGAGTGGCTCGGCTACCTGGGCTCGAACCGCCCCCACGCCCTCTACGACTTCGGCTCCGCGGCCCCGCGACGGCCGCACGAGGTCGCCGGCCGGCTGGCCTACGGGCTCTCGCACCGCTTCGCCCGCCTGCCCGCGCTCCTCTTCCCCCGGCTCACCCTGGGCCTGGTGGTGGTCGACCCGAACCTCTCGCTCGACGCCAACGACTCCCGCAGGGCCGGTGCCCAGCTGCGCCGTGCGCTGCAGGACTCCCGCGACCACACCGTGGCCGCCGACCGCGCCGCCGAGGTGGCCGGGCTGCTCCAGGACCTGAACCTGGTGCAGATACCCGGCGTCGGCCTGCTGGCCGGCCTGATCCGCCATCCGCCGCGGCTGCCCCTGAGCGTGGCGCGCCGCACCGGCTTCGCCTGGTACGCGGGGCCGCACACCCCGCTGGCCGAGCTGGTCCACCTCAACCAGCTCAGCAAGAGCGAGGCCCCCGCCGACCGGACGGCCGTCGACCGGCGGCTGTGCGCCGCCTTCCTGGCCGACCTGCGGGGCGAGTACGAGCGCCGCCGCCGCGACCGCAACTGCGTGGTGCTGCTGGACAACGTCGACGCCGACGGCGGGCGGGACTTCCTCGACCTGCTGATGCAGCTCCGCGACGCCGCCGCCGAACCGGACCCGCTGCTCGTGGTGGCCACCGCCTCCGACGCGGGGAAGATCCCCGGTCCCTTCGCCCCCGGACCGGCCGGGGTGTGGATCCGCTCGCCCGAACAGGCCTCGTACGCCGACTGGGAGCAGGCCGTCCCGGACCCGCCGCCGGATGCGTCGTGGCGCTGGTACTGCGTCCAGCTGCGCGATCTGACCGCGGGCGAGGTCTCACAGCTCGGCGCCCCGGTCGCCGCGCGCCTGCCGGAGGCTCCGCCGCTGGTGCACCGGCTGACGAGCGGACACCCGTGGAGCGCCCGGCAGTTGCTGGACGTCGCGGCGCACTGGGCGGGGCGCGAGGACTGCGGAACGCTCCTGCGTGCGATCCTCTCCGCCCCCGCTCCCGCCGCCCAGCCTTCGGAGCCGTCCGAGGGCGCGCCCGGACCGCCGCCGCTCGACCGCGCGATGCTGCTGCATCTCCTCGAGGCCCTGACCGACGACCAGCGGGCCGCGCTCGTCCTCTGCTCCGCCGCCCGGGAGTTCGACGCCGCGAGCGACGCGGGCCTGCTCGACGCCTTCTCGCTCCAGACGCGCAACACACTGGCCAGCGAAATAGGCACCCGGCTCTGGCTGGTCGACCCCCTTCCCCAGGACGCGGGCGCACGCGGCGGCCGGGGCTCCGGCTATCTGGAGCACGCCCATCCGAACCCGCTGCCCGCACGGCCGGTCCTGCACCCCTGGCTGCGCCTGCTGCTCTCCCAGGAGCTGGCCCGCTCCCCCGAGCGCTGGGACGCGGTGCACGAGCAGCTGCGCACCTGGCACCTGCTGCACGGGCACCCGCTCGACGTCCTCTACCACGCCCTCGCCCTGCACCGCCTGGACGACGTCGTCGACCACCTCGCCCACGGGCTGACGGAACCGGTCGACACCGACGCTTGGTTGTACGGGCTGTACGCCGTCACCGCCGCACCGCTGCGCGAACCGGTGGTGCCCGAAAGCTCCGCGACCCTGCGGGTGGACCGGCTCGCGGCCGAGCTGGCCCCGCGCACCTTCGGCGGCGAGCGCACGGCGCTGACCATGCTGGTGACCGCGCTGTGGCTGGCGACGGACCCCCGCAACCGGCTGCCCGGTGCGCGCCCCGAACTCAACCTCACCATCAGCTCGATGTTCCAGGACCTGGCCCTGCGCTCCAACCCCCGCCGGGTCGGGCTCAGGCACGAGGCCGCCAAGTACATCTGAGCACCCGGTACACCGAGCCAGGCAAGGAGCCGACACCATGCGCCTGAACACCGGTCCCGATCCGATCGCCCCGTGGTGGAGAGGCTGGCAGGGCATCGTCGTGCTCGTGGTCGTCGCCGCGCTCCTGGCCGGTGGCGTCTTCTGGCTGACCCGGCCGTCGGAGGAGGACGACAGCTGTGCCTCCGGCGTGGCCGGCCTGCGCTGGGCCGGGTCCGGCGACGCCCGGGAGTGCGTGGGCGTCATGACCGAGGACGCCTACGCCTTCGACCCCGGCCTCAAGGACGTCGTCGAAAGGATCGCCGCGGAGAACCGGCGGGTCCGCGACCAGTGGGAGAAGCCGGGCGCCGGGAAGAGCCCCGTCCCCTACGTCAGGATCGCCCTGCTGACGCCCCTGACCTCGAGCGACAGCAGCGCCCTGCCCATCGAGGAGATCAGGTCCAGCCTGGAGGGCGCCTACACCGCGCAGTGCCGGGCCAACGCCTGCCCGGCCCTGCCGGAGGAGAGCGCCACCGGCCTCCACGGACGGACGCCCCAGATCCAGCTGCTCCTGGCCAGTGAGGGACGGAACCAGACCCACTGGCAGCCGGTGGTGGACCAGCTGGCCGGGCTGACCGGCGGCAGGCACCCGCTGGTGGCCGTGGCCGGGATGGGCGTGAGCATCCCCGAGACCCAGGCCGCCGCCGACGAACTCGGCAGACACGGCATACCGGCGATCGGGGCCGTGCTGACCGCCACCAACATCAACTCGAAGACGCTGTTCAAGGTGTCGCCGTCCAATGCCGAATACGCCAGGGCCCTCCGCGTGCGCCTCGACCGGCTGCTGCCCCCGGACAAGCAGCACGGCTACCTGGTGTTCGACAGCAGGGACGACAACTTCGTGCGGACCATGCGGCAGGCCTACGACGACGTGTTCGCCGACTACATCGGCAAGCGGCGCGTGTCGTTCGTCGGAAGCACGGGCCTCAAACCGGAGGGCATGACGAAGCTCTTCGTCAACGCCGTCAACAACATCTGCCTGACCAGGAGCGAGCTGGTCTTCTGGGCCGGCCGGGGCCGTGACCTCGCCGACTTCGTGCGCGCACTGTCCACGCGCGGACAGTGCGGGCACGACAAGCCGATCACCATCGTGACGGGCTCGACGGGGGCCGTGCAGCAGGCCCACGAGGTGATGGGGCTGCTCAAGGACAACGGGATCTCCATCCTGGAGGCCTCCGCGACCGGTACCGAGCAATGGATCAAGGGAGTGCAGGCCCCGACCGGCTTCAAGCCCTTGTACCAGAGCTTCCACGACCTCAGGTTCCCGGACGCGGAACTGGCCGACGGCTACGCCGTCATGCACCACGACGCCGTGCTGACCGCGGTCTGGGCCACGCGCATCGTCACGGCCCAGACCGGCAAGGACAACCCGGACGTCCGGGACGTGTACAACCAGATCACCAATCTGCACGACGCCAGCCCGGTCCCCGCCGCCAGCGGCGAGCTGAGCTTCGACGACGCCTCCGACGGCTGGCCGCACAACAAGCCCGTACCCATGCTCCTGGTGCCGGCCGCCTCCGGCGACCCGGGGCCGCCGTACCGCACCTCGTGACGGCCGTTCCCGGCCCGTCCGGCCCCGCACGCGCTTCCGCCGACCCCGGCGAGGCGCCCCGGGCCCCCGCCCCGTACCGTCCTGCCATGAAGATCGTCGCCATCTCGGGCAGCCTGCGGGCCCAATCGGTCAACACCGCGGTGCTGCACACCGCCCTCGGACTCCTCGGCCCGGACGTGGAGACCGCCACCGCCGGCATCGGCACCCTCCCCCACTTCAACCCGGACCTCGACGGCGAGGGCGCCGTCCCGCCCGGGCCCGTCGCGGAGCTGCGCGCCGCCGTCGCCGGGGCCGACGCGGTGCTGATCGTCAGCCCCGAGTACGCGCGCGGCGTGCCCGGCGTGCTCAAGAACGCGCTCGACTGGCTGGTCAGCAGCGGGGAGTTCGTGGACAAGCCGGTCGCCGTGGTCACGGCCTCGCCCATGCCGAGCGGGGGCGACCACGCCAACGCCCAGCTGTGCGGGACGCTGCGGATGATGACGGGCGATGTGATCGACGATGCCTGCGTGTGCATCGGCATCATCGGCCCCAAGATCGACCGCACGGCCGGACGGGTCACCGACCAGGAGACCGTCGAGGCGCTGACCGCCGCCATGACGGCCCTGCGGCAGGCGGCCGCGGCCGGGCGGGCCTGAGCGCGGGCGCCGGGGGGCGTCCGGGTCAGCTCAGCCGGTCGACCTCCGCCTCCGCCGCCTCCAGCGCGCGCCGCGCCGCCTGCCGGGCCCGGTCCGCCTCCCGCAGCCGGCCCCGGACCTGACGCGCCGTCTCCCGGGCGGTGCGCAGCAGCCGGCGGGCCACGGCGAGGCGCTCGGCCGCCTCCTCCACCCGCTCCCGGGCCTCCTGCGCGGCCGCCTCCGTCTCGTCCGCCTCCGCCCGCACCCGGGCCAGCTCCTCCTCCCGGACGCGCAGCTCGCCGTCCGCATCCGCCGCCTGCCGGCGGGCGTGGGCGAGTGCGATGCGCCGCTCCTCCCGGAGCCGGTGCCGTTCGCGGGCCGCGGCCAGGTCGGTGACGCTCGCGCCGGTGTCCCGGCCGGGTCCGCCCCCGGGCGGGGCGGGGGCGGGCGGGGCCGCGAGGCGGGCCGCCGCGTCGGGGGCCACGCCCGGGAAGCCGACCACCGCGCTCAGCGGCCTGGTCAGCCGGCCGGCGGACCACTCCTGCGCCGCTCCGGCGTCCGCCAGCACGGCGTGCAGGGTCTCCTCGACCTCGCGCTGCACGCCGTCGCCCACCGGGTGCCCGGCCTCGGCGGCGAGGCGCCGGGCCTGCTCCGACAGGGCGGTCACCAGGACCCGCTGCCGGCGGTTCAGCTCGCGCAGCCGCCGGCCGTCCAGCTCCCGGTGGGCCTCGCGCAGCCCCTGGCCGAGCCGCACCAGGGCCTCCGCCTCGTCCGGCCGCTCCCGCGCCAGCAGGTTGCACACCCACGCCGACAGCAGGGGCTTGCGCAGCGCCCTGATCCGGCGGGCGAGTTCCCGGTCCCCGGCCCGAAGCGCCTCCGCGGCCCTGCTGTCGCGGGCCGCGGTGAACTCCTCCGGCCGCAGCCGGAAGAGTTCACCGGTGACGCTCTCCAGATCCATGGCCGTCCGTCTTTCAGGTGAGGTCGGCGGATCGCCCGATCGTTCCGGTCCCGGCGCTGGAACAGGTACGAGTGCCCCACCAGGAGGAGGAACCATGCCGAACGACGATCTGACGCGGTTCCTCGCCGCGCTCAGCCCCGCGAGCCGCGAGAAGGTCGAGCAGCTGCCGCGCGAGCGGCAGGAAGAACTCGCGGCGGCGTGGCGCACCGAATGCCGCGACGACACGGACCTGGACGCGCTCGACGAGCTGTCCCCCGCGGCGGGGGACCGCGAGGCGGCCGAGCGCGTCGTCCACGGCTTGTCGGACACCCCCTAGCCCCGCGGCCGGTCGGCCGCCGGGTCTACCGGCCGTGCTTGCCCTTGGTGTGCCGGACCTTCTCCACCGCCTCGCGGATCTCGCCCTTGGCCCGCTCCAGGCGGCCCTCGGCATGCGTCCGTTTGTCGCCCGTCACGTGGCCGACGGCCTCCTTGAGCCTGCCCTTCATCTGCTCGGTCCTTGCTTTGGCCTTGTTCTTGGCGCTCATGCCACGGCACTCCTTCGTGCATCCGGGCCCGGGTGCGTCCGGACTCCTGTGTCCGGACCCCTTGGCCTGCGGGCCGTCGGACGGGCGGGCGGACAGCCGTCCGTGTCGCCCGGTCCGTGCACGAGTCTCGTCTGCCGCCGCCGGGGGCGCATGCTCCGTACGGCCGAACGGGCCGACGGGCCCCGGTCGGCCCGGCCCGAGTGGAGCGATCGGCCGCCGCGTGCGAGCCTGCTGCCGAGTCGTCCGGCCGGCAGGGAAGGGGCCACCATGACCAGCGCGAACCCCGATCCGGACCCGGAGCACACACCGGGCCTGGAGCCCGGCGGAGGCGTGCCGCCGGGCGAGACGCCGCCCGGCGAGAGCAGCATGTCCGGTGCGGGTCCCCAGGAGACGTACAACCCCACGCGTGGCTGGGCGAAGGGCCCGGTCATCGTGATCGGCCTGTTCGTCGTCCTCTTCGTCGTCACCGTGATCATCTGGGCGGCGATCGTCTGACCGGTGCCAGGACGCCCCTGGGGCCGAATGGCGCAGGCGGAGTTTGGCCTGCTCCGATCACGGCTAGGCAGGTTCTCGTCGCGGACCGCGTCCGGCACTTGGAGAGGCGATGCCGCAGCTGGAGAACCCGCAACGGGTCCGGCCCGCCGAGAGCACGGAGAGCCGTCCGACCGCGCTGGGCACCAGGCTCCTGACGTATCTGACGACCACCGACCACAAGGTGATCGGGAATCTGTACCTGGTGACGGCCTTCGTCTTCTTCCTGTTCGGTGGCCTCCTGGCGATGGTGATGCGGGCCGAACTGGCCCGGCCGGGCCTTCAGATCGTCACCGCCGCGCAGTACAACGAGCTGGTCACCATCCACGGCACCGTGATGATGCTGCTGTTCGCCACGCCCATGTTCGCGGGCTTCGCGAATGCCGTCATGCCGTTGCAGATCGGGGCCCCGGACGTGGCCTTCCCGCGTCTGAACGCCATGTCGTACTGGCTGTTCCTCTTCGGCGGCCTGATCGTGGTCTCCGGCTTCCTGACGCCCGAGGGGGCCGCTGCCTTCGGCTGGTTCGCCTACGCCCCGCTGAACAGTGCCGTCCGTTCGCCCGGTGCGGGCGGCGACCTGTGGGCGATGGGGCTGGTGGTCGCCGGGCTGAGCACCGTGCTCGGTTCGGTGAACTTCATCGCCACCATCATCACGCTGCGCGCCCCGGGCATGACCATGTTCCGGATGCCCGTCTTCACCTGGAACATCCTCTTCACCTCGATCCTCGCTCTGCTGGCCTTCCCCGTCCTGACCGCCGACCTGCTCGCGCTGGAGGCGGACCGGAAGTTCGGCGCCCACGTCTTCGACGCGGCCAACGGCGGGGCGGTGCTGTGGCAGCACCTGTTCTGGTTCTTCGGCCATCCCGAGGTCTATATCGTCGCGCTGCCCTTCTTCGGCGTCGTCACGGAGATCATCCCGGTCTTCAGCCGCAAGCCCCTCTTCGGGTACGCGGGGATGGTGGGCGCGACGATCGCCATCACCATGCTGTCGGCCAGTGTGTGGGCCCACCACATGTTCGCCACCGGTGCGGTGCTGCTGCCGTTCTTCTCCCTGCTGTCCTTTCTGATCGCCGTGCCCACGGGGGTGAAGTTCTTCAACTGGATCGGCACGATGTGGCAGGGCAGCCTCTCGTTCGAGACCCCGATGCTCTGGGCCGTCGGCTTCCTCGTCACGTTCCTGCTGGGCGGCCTCAGCGGCGTGCTGATCGCCTCGCCGCCGCTGGACTTCCACGTCACCGACTCGTACTTCATCGTGGCGCACCTGCACTACGTGCTCTTCGGCACCGTCGTCTTCGCCATGTTCGGCGGCTTCTACTTCTGGTGGCCCAAGTGGACGGGGCGGATGCTCGACGAACGCCTGGGCAAGGTGCACTTCGCGACGCTGTTCGCCGGCTTCCAGATCACCTTCCTGGTGCAGCACTGGCTCGGGGAGATGGGCATGCCCCGGCGCTACGCCGACTATCTGGCCGCCGACGGCTTCACGGTGCTCAATACCGTCTCCTCGATCGGGGCGTTCCTGCTCGGGCTGTCCACGCTGCCGTTCCTCTACAACGTCTGGCGCACGGCGCGCTACGCGCCCAAGGTGACCGTCGACGACCCGTGGGGCTTCGGCCGGTCGCTGGAGTGGGCGACCTCGTGCCCGCCGCCCCGCCACAACTTCCTCGCCCTGCCCCGGGTGCGGTCCGACTCCCCCGCCTTCGACCTCCACCACCCCGAGGCGGCACCGCGCCCGCTGACCGCGCGGGAGGAGGCCGGGCCGGGCCCCGGCGGGCGCGGGGAGCAGGCGCCGTGAAGGCCGAGGCGTGGCTGTTCGCCGGGGTCGCCGCGTTCTTCCTGGGCACGGACATCGGCTACCTGTGGTCCTCCGGCCGGGAGCCGGCCGGTACGGCCGCGCTGACGGTGTCCTTCCTGATGGCCTCGCTGGTGTCCTTCTTCTGCGCCGTGAACTACCGCCGCCGGGGCCTCCGCCCGGAGGACCGCGAGGACTCCGAGGTCGCCGAGCGCGCGGGGCGGCTCGACTTCTTCCCCCCGAACAGCCTCTACCCGGTGCTGACCGCCGCGGGCGCCGCCCTGACGGCCGTCGGCGTGGTGTACGGGCTGTGGCTGTTCATCGGCGCCGTGGGAGTCCTCGTCGCGGGCGTCCTGGGGATGGCCTTCCAGTACGTGCAGCGGGAGGAATGACGGCGGACGGCGCCTTCCTGCTCCCGGGCGGGCTCACTCCTTGGGCTCGGCAGAGGTCTCGGCAGAGGTCTCGGCAGAGGTCTCGGCAGAGGTCTCGGCGGCCTTCTCCGCGGCGGTCTCGGCGGCCTTCTCCGCGGCCGGCTCGGCCAGTCGGCGGGCGATCTCCGCGCGCTGCCGGTCCGTCGCCGGGATCTCCACGCGGTCGCGGTAGTACCAGGAGCTGATCGCCTCCCGCAGCCGCTGCCGCCGCGATACGGGTCCCTCCCGGGCCGGCAGCGGCGCGGGCATCTCCCGCACCATCAGCCGGTAGCCGTGCTGCGGGGAGAGCACCCGGTGGCCCTCGTCGAGCCCGCCCTGGCCGTCCTGCTCGATCCAGCCGTCCTCCGCGCCCTCCGTCAGCAGCCGCCGGTCCCGTGCCTGGAGGGCCAGGCACAGCCGCTTGGCGATCAGGAAGACCAGCACCGGCCCGAGGACGCAGAGCACCCGCAGGACCCAGGTCAGGCCGTCGAGGGAGATCCTGAACGTGTAGGCGATCACGTCGTTCCCGCCGGCCAGCAGCAGGAGACCGTAACCGGCCACGGCGGCCGCGCCGAAGGCCGTACGGGTGGGGCGGTCGCGGGGGCGGTCGCACAGGTGGTGCTCCGTCCGGTCGCCCGTCACCCACTTCTCGAACAGCGGGTACGTGTAGAGGACCATGAAGAGCAGACCCGGGAGCACCACCGCGGGCAGCAGCACGTTCCACATCAGCGTGTGCCCGGCCACCACGGTCTCCCAGGGCGGCATCAGGCGCAGCGCTCCTTCCAGGAAGCCGACGTACCAGTCCGGCTGTGCATCGGTGGCGACCTGGTCGGGGCGGTAAGGGCCGTAGTTCCAGACCGGGTTGACCTGCGCGACGGCGCCGAGGGCGGTCAGTGCCCCGGACACCGTCATCATCAGCCCGGTGGACTTCGCGGTGAACTGCGGGAACATCGGCAGTCCGACGACGTTGCGGTTCGTCCTCCCCTGCGCGCTCCACTGGGTGTGCTTGAGGTAGACGACGAGGAAGAGGTGCAGGGCGACGAGCGCGAGCAGCACGCCGGGCACGAACATCACGTGCACGACGTACAGGCGGGGAATGACCGCCTGGCCGGGGAACGACCCGCGCCAGATGAAGAAGCTCAGGTAGGTGCCGACCACGGGCAGGGACATCACGATGGTGTTCGCGGTGCGCAGCCCGGTCCCCGACAGCAGGTCGTCCGGCAGGGAGTAGCCGCAGAAGCCTTCCAGCAGGGCGAGGAGGAAGAGCGTCACCCCGACGGCCCAGTTCAGCTCCCGCGGTCTGCGGAAGGCGCCGGTGAAGAAGATCCGCAGCATATGGGCGCCGACGGCGGCCACGAACACCAGCGCCGCCCAGTGGTGCACCTGACGGACGAGCAGCCCGCCGCGCACGTCGAAGCTGATGCTCAGCGTCGACGCGTACGCCTGCGTCATCCGCAGTCCGCGCAGCGGCGCGTACGCCCCGTGGTAGACGGTCTCCGCCATGCTCGGGTCGAAGAAGAGGACGAGGTAGCAGCCGGTGACGACGAGCACCACGAGGCTGTACAGGGCGAGTTCGCCGAGCAGGTACGACCAGTGGTCGGGGAACACCTTGCGCAGGAGCTGCCTGCCGGTCTCGGCTGCGGGGAAGCGCCGGTCCAGCGCCGTGAATCCGGCCTCGGCCGCCGCGCGGAGCCTCTCCCCGGCCGGCTCCGCCCGCTTCCGGAACAGCATCCACCACACTCCCTGCCGGGCCGAGCCCCTCGGCCCCTTGCCGCCGCACCGCTTCGCCGCTTCGCCGCGGCTGATGGGTAACCGGAGCGCTGGCCGGCTAATCGCCGGGCCCATGCGGATTAGGCAGAACAGGGGGCCGGGAGAAGGGGAGCGGAGCGGCCGGACGCCCCGGCGCTCTGGACCTCACAGGCTGCGTCGGACACACTCGGGCCCATGCGATGGACTGACATCGAGCAGATTGCGGCAGAGCTGGCGCAGCAGCACCCCGGCGCCGACCCGCTCAAGATCAAGCTCCCGGACATCCGCGACCGGGTGGCGGGGCTGAGCGGCTTCACCGACGACCCCACGCGCTGCAACGCGCGCATCCTCGAATCGATACAGCTGGCATGGAGCGACAGAACGGGGTGACGGGCGCACCGCCCGCCTCCAAGATCCTTAAGCTGAACCGCCCCGGTATTCACCATATTGAGCGGAAAGAGTACTTTCCGACCCTGCGCCGGACGTACGGCCTCTAGCGTGCCTCCTGATCGCCGAGTTCTCGGCGATCAGGACCCCGGCCCCGCCCCGAAAGGCCGCGCACGCGATGCCGAACCCTTTCCAGTTGCCCCGCTTCTACATGCCGTACCCGGCTCGCCTCAATCCCCGTCTGGAGCGCGCCCGGGCACACTCGAAGGCCTGGGCCCGGGACATGGGAATGCTCGAGGGCTCGGGCATCTGGGACGCGTCGGACCTCGACTCCCACGACTACGCGCTCCTGTGCTCGTACACCCACCCCGACGCCTCCGGCCCCCGGCTGGACCTGGTCACGGACTGGTACGTGTGGGTGTTCTTCTTCGACGACGACTTCCTGGCCAGGTTCAAGCGCACCGGGGACATGCGCGGCGCCCGGCAGTACCTCGACCGGCTGCCCGCCTTCATGCCGCTGGACCCGGCGGATCCCGTCCCCGAGCCGGCCAACCAGGTGGAGGCGGGCCTGGCCGACCTCTGGGCCCGTACGGTCCCCTCGATGTCGCCGGAGTGGCGGCGGCGCTTCCGGGAGCGCACCTGGCACCTGCTCGAGGAGTCGATGTGGGAGCTGTCCAACATCAACGACGGCCGGATCGCCAACCCGGTCGAGTACATCGAGATGCGCCGCAAGGTCGGCGGGGCCCCCTGGTCCGCCAGCCTGGTGGAGTTCGCGGCGGGGGCGGAGGTGCCCGACGCCGTCGCGGCGAGCCGACCGATGCGGGTCCTCAGGGACACCTTCGCCGACGGGGTGCACCTGCGCAACGACCTCTTCTCGTACCAGCGCGAGACCGAGACCGAGGGCGAGCTGGCCAACGCCGTCCTCGTCCTGGAGCGGTTCCTGGGCTGTGACACCCAGCAGGCCGCGGACTCCGTCAACGACCTGCTCACCTCCCGCCTCCAGCAGTTCGAGCACACCGCGCTGACCGAGGTCGGCCCGCTGCTGGCCGAGCACGGTCTGGACGCCCGGGCCCACGCCGACGTCTTCGCCTACGTCAAGGGTCTGCAGGACTGGCAGGCCGGCGGTCACGAGTGGCACCTGCGCTCCAGCCGGTACATGAAGGGCGCCGACGACCACTCCTCGCCCCTGGCCGACGCCCTCCTCGGCGGCCCGCTCGGGCTGGGCACCTCGGCGGCCCGCCTGGTGCCCTCGATCCTGGCCTCGCTGCCCGCGCGGGCACGCAGCTTCACCCACGTCCCCTTCGAGCAGGTCGGGCCGCTCCCCCACCCCGATTTCGGCATGCCCTTCGAGACCCGGCTCAACCGCCACCTGGACGCCACCCGCCGGCACAACGCCGACTGGGCGCAGCGCATGGGCATCCTCACCCCCACCCCCGGCGACCCCCTCGCCGGGTTCTGGGACGAGGGGAAGCTCGGGGACTACGACCTGGGCCTGTGCGCCGCCGGCCTCAACCCCGATGCGGACGCGGACGAACTGGACCTGGGCACCGACTGGCTCACCTGGGGCACGTACGCCGACGACGTCTACCCCGCCCTCTTCGGCCGCACCGCCGACCTGGCCGCGGCGAAGGCGTGCAACGAACGCCTCATGCTGTTCATGCCGCTGGACACGGTCGTCACCACGCCCCCGCAGAACTGCCTGGAGCGGGGCCTCGCCGACATCTGGGTCCGCACGGTGGCTCCCATGCCCCCGGAGAGTCGCCCCGCGATCCGGCAGGCGGTCGCGGGCATGCTGGAGAGCTGGCTGTGGGAGCTGGCGAACCAGCTGCAGAACCGGATCCCCGAGCCCGTCGACTACATCGAGATGCGCCGCAACACCTTCGGCTCGCCCCTCACCATGACCCTCTCCCGGCTCCGCCACGGAAAGGCCCTGCCGCCCGAGGTCTACGCCTCACGGCCCGTCCAGGCCCTGGAGAACGCGGCCTCGGACTACGCCACGCTCATGAACGACGTCTTCTCCTACCAGAAGGAGATCCAGTTCCAGGGCGAGGTCCACAACTCCGTCCTGGTCGTCCAGAACTTCTTCGACTGCGGGCGCACCGAGGCACTGGGCATCGTCGCCGACCTGATGCACTCGCGGATGCGCGAGTTCCAGCACATCGTCGCCACTCAACTCCCGGCACTCTGTGAGGAACTCGACCTGGACGCCGAGGCCCGCGCCAATCTGGACGGCCACGTCGAGGAGCTGCGGAACTGGATGGCAGGCATCCTCACCTGGCACCGGGACTGCCACCGGTACGCGGAGGAGGACCTGCTGCGCCATTACGCGACGCCCCCGGCGTCCGCCC
Organism: Streptomyces sp. 17_S59; assembly: GCF_056930295.1. NCBI lineage: Bacteria > Bacillati > Actinomycetota > Actinomycetes > Kitasatosporales > Streptomycetaceae > Streptomyces > Streptomyces sp. 17_S59. Next base: position 239,779 of record NZ_JBXOWD010000001.1, read on the forward strand.
CGGCGGTGCTGCCTTCGCCGGGCGTTCCGACGGGCCTGGGTACTTCGGGGCTGCGGATCGCGGCGCTGTTGCGGTCGGCGTGACAGGCCTCAGGGCAGGGCCGTGGCGGCGAGGATACGGTCGGCCGGTCCGTGGTCGGTGATGCGGCCGCCGTCCATGAGGTGGGCAGTGTCGGCGTACGCCGCGACCAGGGGCAGTTCGTGGCTGACCAGGACGATCGTGAGCCCGCGTCCGGCCTGGATCCGGGCGAGCAGGCGCATGATCGCGTGGGCGGTGTCCGGGTCCAGGGCGGAGGTGATCTCGTCGCACAGGAGGACGTCCGGTCGGGGCGCCAGGGCTCGGGCGATGGCGACGCGCTGGCGCTGGCCGCCGGAGAGTTCGCCGGGATGGCGGCGGGCGTGGTCGGCGGAGAGGCCGACGTCTTCCAGCAACTGGATCACATGGTCGGCGACGGCGGGCCGGGGTACGACGCCGTGCAGTTTCAGGGGGCGGGCGAGGATGGCCCCTATGGTGCGGGTGGGGTTCAGGGAGCCCAGGGGGTTCTGCGGGACGAGCTGGATGGCGCGCCGCTGGTCCTTGGTCCGCCTGCGGGGCCGCGCCGGCAGCGGGGTTCCGGCCAGGGTGAGGGTGCCGCCGTCGGGGTGGTGGAGGCCGGCCAGGACGCGCAGGAGGGTGGTCTTGCCGGAGCCGGAGGGGCCGATGACGGCCGTGGTGGCTCCGGCCAGGGCCGTGAAGTCCACGCTTGAGAGGGCGGCTTGGGGCTCTGCGCCGCGGCGGCCGGCGAAGGTGACGCGGAGGGAGTGCGCGGCGAGGGCGGCAGCCGCGGGCGGGCCGGTGGTCGTGCGTATCTCAGGTGTGTGCGTGCGTATGCCGGGCCGGGGCGGGCCGCCGGGTGCCGCCAGGGCGACGGACTCGTCGGCGCAGCGCTCGACGAGTTCGGGGTCGTGGCAGGTGAGGAGGATTCCCATGCCGCGCTTGCCGGCCAGCTCGCCCAGCAGGTCCGCTATCTCGTCGCGCAGCCGGTGGTCGAGGCCGGCCGTGGGCTCGTCCAGGAGGAGCAGTTCGGGGCCGCGGGCCAGCGCGCGGGCCAGGGCGACGCGGCGCTGCTGTCCGCCGGACAGGGCGGCCGGGCGGCGTCCGGGCAGGTCGCCGTCGGCCGGCAGGCGGCATTCGGCGAGCAGACGCGCGGCGGTGTCGGGGCCGGGGTCGTCGGCCAGTTCGGTGACGAGGTGGCGGACGCGCATGCGGGGGTTGAGGGCGGAGGCGGGGTCCTGTCCCACGTAGGCGACGTGGTGGCGGCGCAGTGCGCGCAGTTCGGCGGCGGGGAGGCGGAGGACGTCCCGGCCGAGCACGCTGAAGCTGCCCGATGCGACGCGGGCGTGCGGGGGCAGGGCGCCGACGAGGGCCCTCAGCAGCGTCGTCTTCCCCGAGCCGGAGGGGCCGGTGAGGGCGGTGATGCGACCGGGGGCGAGGGTGAGGTCGGTGGGCGGCAGCAGGACCGGCCCGTCGGGGAGCCGGATCGACAGGTCCCGGGCGTGGACGAGGGGGGCGGGGTGCTCGCTCATGGGGGTGCGGGCTTCCTCGGTGGTCATGGGGCCGATGCGGTGCGGTCGGGGCGTGCGGGGGCGGCGGTGGCGAGGTTGACGCTGATGGCGAGCAGGCCGATGGCGATGCCGGGCGCGACGACCGCCCAGGGGTTGAGCAGGATGCCGACGGAGTTCTCACGGACCATCAGCGCCCAGTCCGCGGCCGGGGGCTGGGGGCCCAGCTGGAGGAAGCCGGCCATGGAGACGACGTAGACCGCCTCGACGAACCGCAGTCCGAACAGGGCCGCCACGGTGCCGCGCAGGTTGGGCAGGATCTCGCGCAGCGCCAGGTGGAGCGTGCACTCGCCGTTGGCGGCGGCTGCCTCGACGAACCCGGCCGTCGCCAGCGGCGCCGCGGCACCGGCCAGCACGCGGACCGCGAAGGGCGTGCCCAGGGCGATGGCGGCCAGGGCGACGGTCAGGCGACCGCCGCCGGGCCAGGCCATGGCCAGCAGCATGACGCCGAGGACCGGCGGCAGCAGGATGGCAACGTCCGCGGTGCGTTCGACGAGGCGGCCGAGCCGGGGGCCGAGGACGGCGCAGCAGCCGATCACGGCGGCCAGGGCGGTGACGGCCAGGGCGACGAGCAGGGCGCTGCCGGCCAGCGCGCTGCCGCCGTGCAGCAGTCTGCTGAGGACGTCGCGGCCGAGCTGGTCGCCGCCGAGCGGTGCCGCCCCGCTGGGCGCGGCGTACGGGGCGGTGACGGGGGCGTCGGCCGGGTGCGGCGCCAGCAGCGGGCCCGTCAGGGCGAGGAGGGTGAGCAGCAGGCCCGGCAGCAGGCGCAGGGCGGCGCCCCGCGGGAGGCGGAGGGCGCGCGGGGCGGGGGCGGTGGCGGAGGTCATGGGCGGGCCCCCGTGGTCCGGGCGCGCACCAGGTCGGCGAGGAGCAGGACGAGGCTGACGGCGGCCCCGGCGCAGGCGACGACGCCCGCGATGACGGGGGTGTCGCGGTCGCCGACGGCTCCGGCCAGGACGGTGCCGATGCCCGGGTAGTTGAATAGGGTCTCCACAACGACGGCGCCGCCGAGGAGCATCCCGGTGGAGGTGGCGAAGCCGGTGGCCATGGCGGGCAGGGCGCCGGGCAGGGCGTGGCGCAGCAGGACGCGGCGTGGGGACAGCCCGTCGAGGACGGCGGCCTCCACGTGGGGGGCCGTGGCCTGGTCGGCGAGGGCGGCGCGGACCACACGGGTGTTCCAGCCGGTCTGCGGGACGGTCAGGGCGAGTACGGGCATGATCAGCATGGTCCAGGAGGCGGGGGTGCCGTCGGCTCCGGCGAGGGTGGCGGCGGGCAGCCAGCCCGTCCACAGGGACAGGACGAGCAACAGGCCGACGGACACCACGAATTCGGGCAGGGCGAAGGCGGCGGTGGAGGCCAGTCCGATGACGCGGTCCGCGGCCCGGCCGGGGCGCAGTGCCGCCCGGCAGCCCAGCGCGAGCGAGGCGACGACGGTCAGGGCGAAGGCGGTGCCGCCCAGCAGCAGGGTGTTGGGGAGGGGGGCGGCGAGCAGGTCGGTGACGCGCTCGCCGCGGGCCGAGGTGCCCAGGTCGCCGGTGGGCAGGGCGGTCATCCAGTCCCAGAAGCGCTCCCACACCGGCCGGTCCAGCCCGAGGAGCCGGCGGCGGGCGGCGACCCCCGCGGCGCCCTCGCCGCGTTCGGAGGTGGCCGAGGCGGCGTCGCCGGGCAGGAGCTGGACGGCGGCGAAGACCACGGCCAGGAGCAAGACGAGCAGGGCCGCCCGCCTGGCGAGCAGCCCGCCGGCGCGGGCCGCGGCGGCGAGTACGGGCCCAGGGCCCGGCGAAGCGGCCGAGGGGTGTGCGGTCGCTGCGCCGGGCTGCTCGGTCGGGCCGCTCAACGCGAGAGCCACACGTTCTCGAGCTGGACCCGTCCGTAGCCGGGCAGCCTGGGCAGACCGTGGACCTTGGCGGCGGCCAGGTCGATGCCGTCGGCCATGCCCCAGAGCAGATAGCCGGAGCGGTCGTACTCGATCTTCTGCAGCTCCTGGAGGGCGGTGGCGCGCTCGGCCTCGTCGGCGGTGCCGGTGACCTTGCGGTAGGCGGCGTCGAAGTCCTTGTCGGACCACTGGGCCTCGTTCTGCCCGGCGCCGGTGACCATGGTCTTGGAGGCGAAGAAGACCACGGAGTCGTTGGTGCCCCAGTAGTTGGTGTAGAAGTCGCCCTTGAGCCAGGTCTTGTCGTAGAAGGCTCCGGACTCCTGCTTGACGACCTTCACCTTGACGCCCGCCTCGCGGGCCTGGTTGGCGAAGAGCGTGGCGGAGTCGGCGAGGCCGGCGATGTCCTCGGTGGTGACCAGCTCGTAGGTCCGGTCGAGGTCGAAGTCCGCCTCTTTCAGTAGCTGTTTGGCCTTGTCGAGGTCCCGGGTGCGCTGGGGGACGTCCTTGGCGTAGTGGGGGTCGCCGGTGCCGAGGATGTCGTTGGCGACGGTGCCGTAGCCGGAGAGGACCTGCATGACCATGGCCTCGCGGTCCACGACGAGCTTCATGGCCTCGCGGACCCTGGGGTCGGCGAACGGCCCGTCGGAGGTGCGCATGACGACGGGCATGGCCATGTCGTTCGGGCGGCGGACGACCTGGACGTCCTTCCGGGCGGCGGCGGTCCGGGCCGCAATGGAACCGGCGTTGGAGGCGAGGTCGATCTGCCCGGACAGCAGTGCGTTGGCCATGGCCTGGGGGCTCTCGAACATGGTGACCTCGATGGCGTCGAGGTGCACCGGGCCGCCGTGCCAGTGCTCGTTGCGGACGAGGCGGGCGTTGCCGCTGCGGTACCAGTCGAGCTTGAAGGGGCCGGTGCCGGGGGCCTTGGCCACGTCCTTGTCGGGGGTGTCCTTCTTCATCACGAAGGTGGTCAGCCTGGTGAGCAGCGGGAGTTCGGCGTTGGGGTAGTCGGAGACGAGGACGACGGTGCCGGTGCCGTCGGCGGTGATGTGCTGTGCGTCGATGCCGGGGAGCCGGGCGGAGCCGGCCGGGGTGTTGCGCAGCCGGCGCAGCGACCAGACGACGTCGGCGGCGGTGACGGGGGTGCCGTCGTGGAAGGCGGCGCCCTTGGCGATGGTGAAGCGCCAGGTCCTGAGGTCCGGGGAGGGCGTCCAGCCGGAGGCGAGCCGGGGCACGGTGTTGCTCCCCCGGCCCGGGGCGGCGAGCGTGTCGTGGACCAGGGCGATGACGAGGTAGTCGCTCTCGTTGCCCTGGGTGCCGTGCGGGTCGCGGGTGATGGCCGAAGCCCGCCCCAGCGCGCCCACCCGGAGGGTGCCGCCGTCCCGCGGTTTGCCCTCCGCTCCGGCGGAAGAGGTGGCCGATTTCTTATCGCTCCCGCAGGCTGCGAGCAGGGCTGCGGCACCCATGCCGCCGCCCGCCCAGAGAAGTTGACGCCTCTTCAGGTTCACGTCGGTCCTCGTTCCTTGCACCCAACTGCTCATAAGGTTTGCCTACCCTAACCCGCCCGCCGGTCGCAAGCCTTCCGGCCAAAAGGGCGGGCGAGACGGCAATCAATGCACGTCAATGCCCATGAGGCGAACCTCGGGGAACAAAAGGGACGACCATTGAGTAAGGTTTGCCTTACCTAACTCAGCTGAGTATGTTTCTGGCTATCCGCTGATGACGGCACCCGCCGCGGCAGGGGACGGCCCTTCCCCAGGGCTGCCCCGTCCCGCCCGGCACTCAGCCCCATTCCAGCCACTTCGCCACCCCTCCCCACCGACCTCACCTGTCTCCACCTCCTCCACGGAAACGGATGATTTCGCCATGAGCACGGCCGCGCCCGTACGCCAGCTGGACCCCGCCTCCGTCACCGAACTCCGCCGGTCAGCGGCCCGGATCCGCAAGGAATTCGGCAGCTCGGCCACCCACCCCGGACTGCTGGCCCGCGTCGCCGAGGCGACCGCCGCCCTGAGCCCGGCCACCCTCCACCAATGCCGCCCCGTCGACACCGCGCACGGCCTGTTCGTCCTGCGCGGCCTGGAGGTCGACGACACGGACATCGGCCCCACACCGGCCAGTTGGGCCGTCGCGGGCGACCGCGCCGCCGAGTGGGACATCGTCCTGCTGCTCCTCGCCACCGCGATGGGCAACCCCATCGCCTGGGAGGGCCAGCAGGAGGGCCGGTTCGTCCACAACATCGTCCCCACCGCGGGCCGGGAGCAGGAGCAGACCGGCGCCAGCAGCGGCGTGCTGCTCAGCCCGCACACCGAGGACGCCTTCCACCCCGGCCGGGCCCACCTGCTGATGCTCTGCTGCATGCGCAACCACGACGCCATCGCGACCACCGCCGCGTCCATACGCGAGGTCGAGCTGGCCGACGCGGACGTGCGCGCCCTCTCCCGGGCCGAGCTGCCCATCCTCCCCGACGACGCCTACGTCGAGGCGCAGGGCTTCGCGGGCCGCCCGCCGAACGTGCCCGCCCTCTGGCAGTCCGAGGACGGCCCCACCCTGCGCTTCGACCCCGCCTACACCCCGCTCGACGAGGCGAGCCCCGAATACCGCGCCGCCTACGGGCGCCTGGAGGACCAACTCGCCCGTGTCTCCCGGGCGGTGAGCCTCGGCCCGGGCGAGGTCCTGGTCGTCGACAACGACCTCGTCGTCCACGGCCGGGTGCCCTTCACGGCCCGCTACGACGGCACCGACCGCTGGCTCAAGCGCGCCTCCGTGCGCGTACCCGGCAGGCGCACCCGGCCGCAGGCCGAGGCCCTGGAGCACGGCTACGGACAGAACGCCATCGAGGCCCACCCCGCGGCCTGACCCCGCCCGGCGCCAGCCGCCCCCGAACGCCGCGCGCCCGGCCCGCCCTCCTAGGGGGCGCGACCCCATCACGAGACGAGGAACCCGATGACCGGCAGCAGCCCCGCCGCAGCAGCCCCCGGCACCCCCACCGGCACCGACGGCAGGAGCCTGCGCGCCCTGTCCACCAGCGACCTCGCGGAGATCGACATATCCCTCGACGACGTCGTGGCCACCGTCGAGGGCGCCTACCGCACCCTGGCCGCCGGCCGCTCCGACAACCCGCGCAAGCTCACAGTCAAGCCCGCCGACGGCCACTCCGTGTCCTACGCGATGCTCGGGCGCGACGGCTCCCGCGACGTCGTCGCCGTCAAGACCTCGTACAAGCACGGCCTGGACAAGAGCCGCGACCGGCAGCACTACTACACCGCGCTGACCCTCTACGACGACACCACCGGCCTGCCCGTGGCCATGATGGACTGCGGCCGCGTCGGCGCCCTGCGCACCCCGGCCGTCTCCGCCCTCATCGCCCGCGAGTGCGCCCGCCCCGGCGCGCGCAGCGCCCTGGTCATCGGCACCGGCACCCAGGGCCGCCTGGCCCTGCCGTTCCTGCTGACCACCCTGCCGGAGCTGGACCGGCTGATGCTCTTCGGCACCCACCCGGACGGCATCGAGGCCGTACGCGCCGAACTGCGGCGGCACTTCCCCGACCGCACCCTGGAGGTCGTCACCGACCTGCGCGCCGCGGCCGGCCGCGCCGACGTCGTCGTGGCCACCGCGGGCGGCCACACCCCCGCGGCCGTCGACGCCTCCTGGCTCGCCCGCGGCTCCCTGGCCGTCCTCGTCGGCCACGGCCTCGCCCCCTCGACGCTGCACGAGGCCGACCGCGTCGTGGCCACGAGCCGGGCCCAGATGCTCGTCACCGGCACCGACATGGCCGACGCCGAGGGCCGCCTGCCCGACGTGGACGCGGAGTTCCCGGCCGTCCTGGCCGGGGAGGCCCGCGGCCGCCGCTCCCCCGACGAGCGCGTCTTCGCCTACAACAGCGGCCTGGTCGTCACCGACATCGCGCTCGGCCACCGGCTCGCCCAGCTGGCCATCGCCGAGGGCCGCGGAACGCAGGTGCCGCTGTGGCAGTAGCGCACACCCCCGTCGGCCCGCCGCCGTCCCTGCCCGCCCACGCCGACCCCCGGCTCGCCGAGGCCGCCGGCAGCGGCCTGCTCCACGAGCTGTCCCACGTCTTCGGCGGCCCCTTCCACCTCCTGCTGCCCGACCGCTTCGACGCCAACGTCGCGGCCTTCCGCGCCGCGCTGGACGAAGCGGGCGTGACGGGCCGGGTGTACTACGCCAAGAAGGCCAACAAGGCGGCCGCGTTCATCGAGCGGTGCGCGGCCGGCGGCACCGGCGTCGACGTCGCCTCCCTCGGCGAACTCCGCGAGGCCCTCGGCCACGGCGTACGGGGCGAGAACCTCGTGGTGACCGGCCCCGCCAAGGACACCGAGCTGCTGCGCATCGCCATCCTCCAGGGCGCGCTCGTCGCCGTCGACGCCCTCGACGAACTCGACCGCATCGTCTCCCTGGCGCGCTCGGGACCGGCCCGCCCGGCCCGCGTGCTGCTGCGCCTGCTGCCCTCCGTCCAGCCGCACAGCCGCTTCGGCCTGGACGAGGACGCGCTCGGCACCGCCGAGGCCCGCTGCGCCGAAGCGGGCGGCCTCGTACGGATGGAGGGGTACAGCTTCCACCTGTCGGGCTATGCCGTGCAGCCGCGCGCCGAACTCGCCACACAGCTCGTCGACCGGTGCCTCAAGGCCCGGCTGCGCGGCCTGCGGGCGGACCGCGTCAGCATCGGCGGCGGTTTCGCCGTCGACTACGCGGCCGCCGACGACTGGCACGCCTTCCTCGCCGCGCAGCGACCCGGCCACTACCACGCGGGCAGGACCTTCACGGCGGGCGACTTCTACCCGTACCACTCCCCCGTGGCCGGCGCCGACGCGCTGCGCGCCGTCCTGGCCACCCGGCCCGAGGGCAGCCGGACCACCCTGGCCGAACGGCTCAAGGAGACGGGCACCGAGCTGCTCATGGAGCCCGGGCGGGCCCTGCTCGACGGCGCCGGCCACTCCGTCTTCCGCGTCCAGGGCGTCAAGCACCGTGACGGCTACGCGATCGTCACGGTGGACGGCACCAGCCTGAGCCTGTCCGAGCAGTGGTTCGCCAGCGAGTACCTGCCCGAACCCCGGCTGGTCCGGGCCCCGGGGACGACGGGCGGCGGGGACGAGGCACCCGGCCGGGTCCACCCGGCGAGCGTGGCGGCGGCGACCTGCCTGGAGTCCGACATGCTCAGCTGGCGCAAGATCCCCTTCCCGGTGGAGCCCGCCGCCGGCGACCTCGTCGTCTACCCCAACACCGCCGGGTACCAGATGGACTCCAACGAATCCCCCTTCCACGACCTCCCGCTGCCGCCCAAGGCCGTCCTCGAACCGGCCGTCCCGGGCGAGCGGATGCGCTGGCGCCTCGACCGCCGCCGACCGTACTGACCCTCCCACCACGAACCGCTGGAGAACCCTGCCGTGAACGAGGCACTCATACGCCCCGCCGTGGTCTCCCGAGTCTCCGAACTCATCGGACACACCCCTCTCTTCGAACTCTGCCGCACCGACACCGGCAGCCGCCTGCTCCTCAAGCTGGAGATGTTCAACCCGACCGGCACCGCGAAGATCCGCATGGCCCGCCAGATGGTGCTGGACGCCGAGGAGCGCGGCACCCTGCGGACCGGCGGCCACATCGTCGAGTCCACCTCGGGCAACACCGGGCTCGGCCTCGCCGTCGTCGCCGCCGAACGCGGCTACACCTTCACGGCGGTGGTGGACAACCACGCCTGCGCCGACAAGCTCCGCCACATGAAGGCCCTCGGCGCGCACCTCGTCCATGTCACCGAGGACGGCACGGAGGAGCTGGCCACCGCGGCCCGCGAGGAACTCGCCGAGGAGATGGCCCGCGGCCGGGACAACACCATCTTCACCGAACAGCACAACAACCCTGCCAACGCGGTGGGTTACCATCCCGTGGCCCACGAGCTGCACCAGGCCCTCGGCGACCGCATCGACGTCCTCGTCGGCGCCGTCGGGACGGGCGGCGGACTGTGCGGCACCGCCCGCGAACTCCGCAGGCTCGTCCCCGGTGTGTGGACCGTCGGCGTCGAGCCCAGGGGCTCCATCGCCTTCGGCGGCCCGGCCCACGCCTACTACCAGTCGGGCACCGGAACCCCCGAGGGTGCGGAGATCGGCGCCCTCGTCGACTTCGACCTCATCGACGAGGGCGTCAAGGTCGGCGACGTCGAGGCCTTCGCCACCGCGCGCGCCGTCGCCCGCACGGGCCTGCTCATCGGCGGCTCCGCCGGCGGCGTCGTCCACGAGGCCCTGAACCGGCTGCCGGAGCTGCCGCCCGGCACCACCGTGGTCGCCCTCGTCAACGACGGGGGCGAGAAGTACCTGGACACCGTCTTCCACGACGAGTGGCTGAAGGAACGCGACCTGCTCGATCCCGCGGCGGAACACGAGATCCGGGAAACCCTCGCCAAGCTCCGCGGGAACCGACACGGGAACTGACACCCACCATGAAGACGCCCCTCCCCCTGCTCCCCCCGCACCTCCTGCGCGACAGCCGCGCCCTGGCCGCCCTCGCCGTGCCGCTCGTCCTCACCCAGCTCGCCCAGGTGGCCCTGACCACCACGGACACGGTGATGATGGGCCTGCTCAGCGCCACCGACCTGGCCGCGGGCGGCCTGGCGATCGTCATCTTCAACCAGCTCCGCACCATGGGGGTGGGCCTGGTGACCTCGGTCGGCAACCGCATCGCCGCGGCGCATGCGCGGGCGGAGGGAGGTGACGGCGAGGGCGACGGCGACGGGCAGGGCGAGGCGGAAGTACGGCGCATCGTCCGGGCCGGCATGGCCGTGGCCACCCTCGCCGGGCTGGCCGGCGCGATCCTGATGACCGGCATCGGCCGGCTGCTCGGCCTCGCCGGGCAGGACCCCGAGGTCGTCGCCCGCGCACAGACGATGCTCCTCGCCCTCGCCCCCGGGATCCTGCCCTGCCTGTGGTTCCAGGCCGTCCGGCAGTTCACCGTGGGCATGCAGCGCCCCCAGGCGCTGCTGCGCATCACCCTCGCCTCGGTCGCGGTCAACGCCGGCCTCAACTGGGCGCTCGTGCACGGTACCTGGGGACTGCCCCGGCTGGGGCTGCCCGGCATCGGCGTGGCCACCAGCGCGGTCTACGCCCTGTCCTTCCTGGCCCTGTACGCCTCGGCGCGCAGAGACCCCGTCCTCGCCCCGCTGCTCGCCCTCAACCCCCTGCGGGCCGACCGGGCCACGGTGCGCAGGCTCGTCGGGCTCGGCGTGCCCATCGCCGCCACCTACGGCTCCGAGGCCGGCTTCTTCTCCGTCACGGCCCTGATGGCCGGCTCCTTCGGCCCCGCCGCGCTCGCCGCGCACACCGCCGTCAACCAGCTCGTCTACATCGTCTTCCAGGTCGCCGTGGGCCTCTCCCACGCGGCGTCCATCAACGTCAGCCGCGAGCTGGCACTGGGCCGCGTCGACGCCGCCCGGCGCATCAAGAACACGGCCCTCGCCTGCGCCGCCGCGGTCATGGCCGCCGTCGCCGTCGTCTACACCGCCTTCCCCACGCTGGTCCTGCGTCCCTTCCTCGACACGGGCGCGGCCGGGGACGACCAGGCCGTGCCGATCGCCACGCAGCTGCTCGTGGTGGTGTCGGTGCTGCAGTTCTTCGACTGCGCGCAGAACATCGGGGTGGGGCTGCTGCGGGGCCTGGACGACACCAAGGGCGGCTTCCGCATCACGCTCGTCGGCTACTGGCTGATCGGCCTGCCGGCGGCGTGGCTGTTCGGCTACGCCCTGGACCTGAAGACACTGGGCGTCTGGATCGCCCTGGCAACGGGCCTCGCGGCAACGGCAGTTCTGCTGCTGCGGCGCTACGGGCGGAGCCTGAGCGCGCGGGCGGCGGAGGGGGTGGGGGAGGTGGCGGTGAGGGTGTAGTCCTCGGCGACCGCGCAGCGCAGGGCGACTCCGGCGGCCAGCGCCTCCTCGTCGTAGAGCACGCGGTCGGAGTGGTTGTCCGGAACCGTCCCGGGCACGCTGCCGGGCGGGCAGGCGCCCAGGAACACCATCGCGCCGGGCACGCGCTGCAGGACGTACGAGAAGTCCTCGCCGCCCATGGTGGGGTGAGGAAGCTCGTGCACGCGGGAGGGACCGAGGGCGGCGGCCGCTGCACGGCGCACCAGAGCGGTGAACGCGGGGTCGTTCTGCACCGTGGGGTAGCCCTCGGGGAGTTCGACGTCGACGGTCATGCCGTGGGCGGCCGCCGCCCCCTCGGCCGTGGTCCGCCGAAGCGGTGGTTCCGGCTGACGTCCGCCGGGCCGGCCCCCGCCTTCAAGCACACCCGAACATGTGCCGCATGAAAATGCCAAAACTCACACCTGCCGCCACCGAGATCCGTTAGCTTCCGTTGCAGCAGACACGCCAGAGGTGATCGTCGCTCGTAGGGCTGGAGTGGATCGTGTGACCAGTATTGACGGGTGCTTAGCCGAGGCCATGACCGTACCCGGGGCGCGGGGAGCCAGCCTCGTGGACTGGAGCAGCGGGCTCACCCTGGGAGCGGCGGGCGACGGGCCGGACAGTGATCACGAGACCGCGGCCGCGGAGGCGTCCGAACTGGCCCGGCGTGCCTTCGAGAACGGCGCCTTCATCCGTGCCACCCCGGACACCGGGCCCGTCGAGGACCTCATCGTCACCGCGCGGGGCAGTTACCACCTCATCCGCTTCGTCGAGACCTCCTTCGACAGCAGCGTCTTCCTCTATCTCTGGCTGGACCGCACCGAGGCCAACCTCGCCGTCGCCCTCTTCCGGCTCAAGAACCTCACCGCCCGGCTGGTCCTGCCGTGACCCCGGGACAGGACACGGCCCTGGACCGGCTCGCCGCGGAAGGTGCCACGGGGGCGCTGCACGGAGCGTCCGGGGCGCTGTACCTGGCCGACGGCGCCGTGGTGCACGCGGAGAGCCCCGTCGTGCCGGACGTGGGGTGGCGGCTGACGGCCGGCGGGCGGCTGTCCCCGGCGGTCTGGGAGGAGGCCGTCGCCGAGGGCGGGCCCGGCTACCGGGCGGGCAGCCTGCTGGTCGAGCGGGGCCGGCTGAGCCGGGGCGAGCTGGAACTCTGCCATCTCAGCGCCCTGTTCGACGCGGCGTACATGGTGCTCTGCCCGCTGGGCCGGACCGACGCCCGCCGCCGCGCGCCGGAGCGCTTCCTCAAGGAGGCCCGGCACTGGCTGGGGCCGGTGCGCCCGGTGCCCGTCCCCGTCCTCCGGCAGGAAGTGCGCCGACGGCAGTCGCTGCTCGAACAGGCCTGGCCATGGCCGGAGGTGGACGCCGCCCCGGTCGTCCCCGTCCCCGATGCCCTGCCGCACGGGCCGGACGGGCCGGACGGTCCCGCCCCCACCTGCGGCCGCAGAGCCGTGCTGGACGCGGCCGACGGCGTGCGCACGCCGGTGCAGATCGCCCGGCTGCTCGGCCGCCCGGTCTTCGCCACCCTCCTCGACGTCCGGCGGCTGGCCGCCGCGGGGCTGGTGCGGTCGCCGCAGGCGGACGAACCGCCGCCGGGCGATCCGCTGCCCGGTGTCTCCGCCCCACCGGAGATCTCCCTGCTGTATCGGATCCGCGATGCCCTGGAGGCCCTGTGACCCGCTTCGACACCGTGCCGAGCACGTGCCGGGCCCAACCGATCCCATGATGAGGCGTGCCCTGAGGCAGCTCGCCGGAAGGAGGCAGTCCATGACCCCCGCACCCGAGGTGCTGGCCGAACTCCAGGGGTTGCGGGTCCGCGTCCCGCACCTGACCGGTGCGCTGGTGGCGAGCACGGACGGGCTGGTGATCGCCCATCTCGTCGCGGACGCGGAGCCGGACGGCGTGGCCGCCCTGACCGCCGCCGCGCTGGGCGTGGGCGCACGCCTGACGGACGCGGTGGGCCTCGGCGGCTTCCGCGAGCTGCTCGTCCGTGGCGAACTGGGCTACGTCGCCACGTATGCGGCCGGGTCCTCCTGCGTGCTGACCCTGCTGGCCTCGTCCGACGCCAACGTCGGCCGGCTGAACCTCGAGGCCCGCCGGGCGGGCGCACGCATCGCCGCTGCGGTCGAGGGGTCCCTGGAGTGCCGGCGCCAGACCTGACGCCCGTACTCGTTCCCCCTCTCTTCTTCCCCGTACATCACTGCATCACCATCACCATCACCGACAAGGAAAGCCGGAATCTCATGGCGAACACCGAAATGGCACTCAAGGACGCGATGGGCTCGATCGAGGGGGCCGTGGGCGCCGCGCTCGTCGACTACGGCAGCGGCATGGCGCTGGGCACGCTGGGCGGCACCCCCGCGTTCGACCTCAATGTGGCGGCCGCCGGCAACACTGACGTCGTCCGGGCCAAGTTGCGCGCCATGGAGATGCTCAACCTCCAGGACACGATCGAGGACATCCTCATCACCCTCGGCACCCAGTACCACCTGATCAGGCTGCTCACCGGCCGCGGCGGGCACGGGCTCTTCCTCTATCTGGTGCTCGACTCCAAGCGGGCCAATCTGGCGATGGCCCGTCACCAGCTCAAGCGGATCGAGGGGGAGCTGGAGGTCTGAGCCTGCCCCCCGGGCCCCCCGGGCCTGCCGGGGCCTGCCGGGCCGCAAATGGATGACGTCGATTCGGGTGTAATACGCCGCTCGTCGCCGACCTGACGGTGAGTCGGGCCGACGGCGCCGGACGGCCGGGCGGAACCGCCGGATCTGGCGTCCTGTCAGGCCGGGCTCCGCCGGGCGCCGGAGGGCCGGGGCGGTGGGGGCGGGGCCCTTGCGATTGCGGGGGTGGTACCCCGGGCGCAGGGTGATCGTGAAGATCCCTCGCTCAAAGGAGTACCTCCATGAGTACCTCCCGAAGAACCAGGCTCCTCCTCTCCGGCGCCGTGTGCGGCGCCCTGGTCCTGGCCACGGCGGGCCCCACCGCCATCGCTGACACGTTGTCACCCGCCCCGGCGGCCCGCCCGGCGGGCGGCAGCGTCCCGGCGCAGGCCCCCTCCCCCGAGGCGCTGCGCAAGGCCGCCGCCGATGCGGTGAAGGCCATCGACAGCAATGGCGTCGGCCGCCAGGCCGCCGAGACGGTCGCGGCATGCCGGGCGATGGCGCGACCGGACGAGGCGCAGCGCGGCATGTGCTCCGCCACCGAGAACCATCTCGACATGCTCGTCAAGGCGCGCAGCGGGCTGGAGCGGCAGTCGACGGCCGAGCAGCCCGACCTCTCCGCGGTCACCTCGGTGACCATGGACGCCGTGGGGGCGACCACCCGGCTGGTGCGGGACCGGGCCCCGGCGACGGCGCACGGGCGCCACGACGCGGATGGCGGCGGCGGGCTGCTCGGCGTGGTGACGGGGCTGTTGGGCGGGCTGGTGGGCTCCCTCGGCACTGCGGTCGGCGGCCTGAACGAGCTGGTGAGCGGGCTGGTCAGGGCGCTCCTGGGCGGCGGCTGAGCGACCGGGCGGCCGGTCCGCCGGGCCCGTGGCGGCGCACGGACCCGGCGGCCGGTCACCGGCCACCGGTCACCAGGACCCGAAGGGAACGAGGTCGGGGCCGACGGAGTGCCAGTCGTCGCCGCCCTCCCTGATGCGGTGGAAGAGGTGCCCGCAGTACCAGACGACCAGGTCCTGCCCGTCGGTGTTCTCGCCGCTCAGGTAGGCGCCCAGCCCGTCGTCGGCGGCGCTGCCCTGCCTGCCGTAGCGGTCCTCGCCGCCGTGGTAGCGCAGGAGCCACAGGTCGGCGGAGGAGAAGGCGTCCGCGGTGCCGTCGTTCGGCCCCGGCAGCAGGTGGTAGCCGCGGCGGCCGTCCAGGTCGAGCACGGCCCAGCTGCGCCGGGAAGCGGAGTGCTTGACGCGGCGGGTCTCCGTGCGGAAGGGGTGCCAGCCCGCTCCCCAGCCCTCGTCCGCCGTGTAGGTGTTGTACTCCAGGAGCAGGTCGCGCCCGGCGCCGTCGATGTCGAAGTCGAACCGCCAGTAGGTGTGGTGGCGGTGGTCGAACGGGCACTGGATGCCCGCGCTGAACAGTCGGGGCAGGATCGTGCCGTTCTCGAAGAAGACCCATCGGTGCGTCAGCCGGTAGGCGCTGATGGTGTGGTAGGACTCCAGGCTGAGGGCGCGCTGCCCGCCGGTGGTGTACGCGTAGATGCACACGCGCGTGTGCGGGCAGCGGGTCGTGGGGCGGGCGTTGTTGTAGTTGAGCGGGTCCTTGAACGGGCCGCAGATGCCGTCGTACTGCACCCGCAGCGAGGGCAGGCTGGCCTTGGCGAAGACCTGGTGGCCGCGGTAGGCGGCGCCGAGGATGACGATGCCCTCCTCGTCGGGGGAGTCCGCGAGCCGCCAGTCGAACGTCCACACGGGCTGGTCCGAGGGCCAGGAGATGCGGCCGGCCTCACTCATGCCCGTCCCCTCCCGGCCCCAGGACCCGCTCCTCGCCGAGGTCCACGACGACCCGCACCCGGGGCATCCGCCGGTCGGGCGGGCCGAAGCCCACGTAGGCGCGGCGGCGGCCGTGGTGCTCGTCGCCCTCGCGCACGTCGCTGGTGAGCAGCACCATGGGCACGGAGCCGTCCGGGGCCCGGCGCACGGCCTCGGAGTGGGTGCGGGCGATGGCCACGGCGCGCTCGATCTCGGCGTCGGAGAGGCCCGGCTGGGCGGTGCTCTCCACCATCGCGGCGACGGCGGGGGGCTCGCCCTCGTGGAGGGTGAACTCCAGGGTCCGCTCGTCGGTGTAGTCGTAGACGAGGACGAGGAGCGCGGACTCCGTCCGGTCCTTGTCGTCGGCGAGGCGGCTCGCGCCGAGGAAGACGTACCGGTGCCCGTCCAGGGCGGCGCGGGCCCGGCCGTCCGCGAGCAGGGCGGGCGCGGCCCGGCTCAGCAGCTCCTCGCTCGACGGGACGGCGAGCGGCTCCCAGGCGACGGGCTCGACGGGGGCGGGCGGAGTGGCGGGTGCGGGGATGTCGCTGATCGGCGGCTCCACGACGGCGGGGAACTCGCCGAGTCCGGAGCGCTCCGGCGGTGGTTCGAGGCGGAATTCCGGCAAGGGGCCCCCTCTCCTCGCGGAGCACCGACGCTCCGGCCGAGTCCTGCGCACCCCATCGTTTCACCCGGTATACGGATCGTCACCCACAGCAACTGCCGGGCTGGGGTGCGGACGTCCCGCCCGCGCTCCCGGCGCGCATCCGCGGCGCGCAGAGCGCGGCGGCGCCCCGGCCGGGCGCGGGAATTCCGGCCGCCTTCCGGGCGGCCCCCGGATTCCGGGTTCCGCTGAATGGCTCAAGGGCAGGAATTACGGCTTCCACTCCCGGTTAAGACTGCCGGAGTTGCGCTGCCAGTCCGGATGCGAGGAGTGCCGTCATGGCCGAGGTGAAGCTGAGCGCCGAGAAGCGAACCGAATTCGGCAAGGGTGCCGCCCGCCGCATCCGCCGCGCGGACAAGGTCCCCGGCGTCGTCTACGGCCACGGCGCCGATCCCAAGCACGTGACGCTGGACGGCCATGCGCTGTGGATGGCCCTGAAGACGCCCAACGTCCTCATCAGACTGGACATCGGGGGAAAGGGCGAACTGGTCATTCCCAAGGCCGTGGAGCGCGATCCGCTCAAGGGATTCCTCGTGCACGTCGACTTCCTCGCCGTGCGGAAGGGCGAGAAGGTCACGGTCGAAGTGCCGGTCCTCACCGAGGGCGAACTCGCCCCGGGCGGCAACCTCCTGGAGCACCTCCTCAACGCCCTGCCCGTCGAGGCCGAGGCCACGCACATCCCCGAGTCGTTCACCGTGTCCGTCGAGGGCCTGGAGGCCGGGCACACCATCCACGCCAAGGACATCCCGCTGCCGCGCGGCTGCGCCCTGGCCGTCGACGAGGAGACGGGCGTCCTCCAGGTGGTCGCGGCCCAGACCGAGCCGCTGCCCGAGGAAGAGGAAGAAGAGGCCGCCGAGGCCGAGGCCGCGGCAGCGGAGGGGGAGGGAGCGGAGGCCCCCGCCCCGGCCGAGGAGAGCACCGGGGGCTGACCTCGCGCCCCTCCCCCGGCCCGGCTCAGCCCATGAGCCGGGCCGCCGTGACGTGGTGCAGGTGGATGAGAGGACCTTGCCGCCCGTCCGCGCCTGCCACCACGCGACGTTGGCGGCCATCGTCTCGTCGCGGTGGCGCATCGCCCGGGCGAGGTCGGCGGGGGTGGGGGCCGCACCACCTCTCGACGGAGGACACCCGGGCGAGCCCCGGTGCCGCGCGGGCCGGGAGTCCGTATCGTCGCGAGGGAGCGAGCCGCACCCGACGCGAGTGGAGGAGGCACGGACGATGGCACTGCACAAGGGCATGGACGACCGGGCCGGCAAGCGCGGCTACTCGGTCAACCCGTTCTACGGCGAGGCCGACCCGGTCGCCGACATGGCGATCGAGCCGCCGCGCCACAGCCTTCCCGACGGGCCGATACCTCCCCACGCGGCCTACCAGTTCGTCCACGACGAGCTGATGCTGGACGGCAACGCCCGGCTCAACCTGGCGACGTTCGTCACCACCTGGATGGAGCCGCAGGCGGCGACGCTGCTGTCCGAGTGCCATGACAAGAACATGATCGACAAGGACGAGTACCCGCGCACCGCCGAGCTGGAGCAGCGGTGCGTGGCGATGCTCGCCGACCTCTGGCACGCCCCCGACCCGGCCACGGTCATCGGCTGCTCGACCACCGGCTCCAGCGAGGCGTGCATGCTCGCCGGCCTGGCCCTCAAGCGCCGCTGGGCCCGCGCCAACGCCGACCGCTACCCGTCCGCCGACGCCCGCCCCAACCTGGTGATGGGCGCCAACGTCCAGGTGTGCTGGGACAAGTTCTGCAACTTCTGGGAGGTGGAGGCCCGCCAGGTGCCCCTGGAGGGCGACCGCTTCCACCTCGACCCGGCGGCCGCCGCCGAGCTGTGCGACGCGAACACCATCGGCGTCGTGGCCGTCCTGGGCTCGACCTTCGACGGGTCGTACGAGCCCGTGGCCGAGGTCTGCGCGGCCCTGGACGCGCTCCAGGAGCGCACGGGCCTAGACGTGCCGGTGCACGTGGACGGCGCCTCCGGCGCGATGGTCGCGCCGTTCCTGGACGAGGACCTGGTGTGGGACTTCCGGCTGCCGCGGGTGGCGTCGATCAACACCTCGGGGCACAAGTACGGGCTGGTCTACCCGGGCGTGGGCTGGGCGCTGTGGCGGGACAAGGCGGCGCTCCCCGAGGAGCTGGTCTTCCGCGTCAACTACCTCGGCGGCGACATGCCGACGTTCGCCCTGAACTTCTCCCGCCCCGGGGCACAGGTGGCCGCGCAGTACTACACCTTCCTGCGGCTGGGCCGCGAAGGCTACCGGGCCGTTCAGCAGAACGCCCGGGACGTGGCCTGCACGCTCTCCGCGCGGCTGGCGGAACTCGGCGACTTCCGGCTGCTGACGCGGGGCGACCAGCTGCCGGTCTTCGCCTTCACCACCGCCGACGACGTCAAGGAGTTCGACGTGTTCGATGTCTCGCGGCGGCTGCGGGAGAAGGGCTGGCTGGTCCCGGCGTACACGTTCCCGCCCAACCGGCAGGACCTCTCGGTGCTGCGGATCGTCTGCCGCAACGGCTTCTCGCTCGACCTCGCGGAACTGCTCATGGCCGACCTGGAGGCGCTGCTGCCCGAACTGCGGCGGCAGGGCGGCCCGCTGGGCCGGCCGGAGCGGGTGGCCACGGCCTTCCATCACTGATGCCGGCCCGGCCTCGTCACGGCGTCAGCGGCGGGTCAGCCAGTGCACCTCGTACGGGGCGAGGGACAGCGCCTGCCCGTCCACCCTGGCCGCGACCGGCCTGCGCTCGGTGTTGACGACGAGCACGGCCGCGTCATCGGCCAGGACCCGGATCCTGTCACCCGCCCCGGCCATGGCGTCGACCGGCCGGAAGGCCGTGCCCGGCGGGAACTCGCGCGCGAACCGGCTCAGCAACCGTGCCATGGGCAGCTCCCCTCCCCCGTCCCGCAGGTGAGTGCTGCGCCACAGGCAGCCGGGGCAGTCGTCCTCGGTCCGCTGCGGGTTCCAGTAGAAGGCGGCCGACGCGCCGCCGGCCGCCAGCTGCATCATCGCGGTGGCGTGCACGGCGGTGCGGTGCTGTTCGCTCCAGCCGTCCCGCCCGCCCGGCCGGTCGTCCCCGACGGGCGGCTCGACGTACCACTCGGCCCACCACACCGGAAGTCCGGTAGCGCTCCTCACCCAGCGGGTGACGTCGGCGAACTTCTCGGTGGCGGCGAATTCGTCGGGGATCGTCCGATGGCCCTCGCGGGTGTAGCTGGATCCGTCGACGACGACGAAGTCCGCGCCCGCCTTGTGCGCGTTCCAGTAGCGGATGACGTCGGCCGAGCGCTGGTCGAGTTCGCCCCAGGGGCCGCGCAGTTCGCGCGAGCGGTCCTCCTCGTCACGGGCCGGCGGGTCGTGGTCGACCACCACGTAGGGACCGCCCACCAGGTTGTCCGGGTTCCGCTTCTTCAGCTCCGCGTGGACGAGGTTGTACAGCTCCGTGTATCCCTCGTAGTCCCAGCGGCGCCTGTCCTCGTCGTAGAAGCCCTTCAGCTCGTTCCACACCAGGAAGTGCCGGATGTCCGGGTAGCGGCGGGCGATCGTGCCCGCGAGGAGGGCGAAGTCCGCGTAGTGCCGGGGGTGGGGGGCGGCCTCGAGCCGCGACCAGTCGGTGCGCCCGGCCCGTCCGCCCTTCATCCAGTCGGGGGCCGCGCACAGGGTGAGGACGGGGGTGGCCCCGGTGGCGCGCATCAGGGCGACGCGCTCGTCGAGGGCCTGGAAGTCGTAGCGTCCGGGCTTCGGTTCGGGATTCTCCGCACCCCATCCCATGATGTGCTGGTTCTGCGCCAGGGGCCACGCGGAGAGCAGAGCGCCTGCCCTGCGGGTGGCGTCCGGTGCACCGTGCTCCGCGCTGTACTGGGTGTGGGTGAAGCCCCAGCCCAGCCGAGCGCCTTCCGGGCGGCCCACCTGGGACCGTGCTGCGTCATGTCGTCCCACGGCATCCAAGGGTATCCGTGCCGTCCGGTCTTCCGCAGGCACATGTACGGCCGCCCAACTCACCCTGGCACGCGGTACATTCGGAACTCGTGGCGAATTCCTGACCCCCGGGGCGGAGGGCGGACGCGGTGACCCAGTTGATCAGGTTCCGCACGGAGGACGGCGGCGAGGCCGTCGTCGAGGTGGCGGAGGACGAGCCCGGGGTCGTCGCCGTCTCGCGGTTGGGGAACGCCATCGCCGATGCTACCGGGTCGCTGGAGGCCGGTCTCGACAGGATCCGGGGCGTCGCCCGCACGACCCTCGAGCGGCTGATCGCCCTGCCCCGGCCGCCGGAGGAGGTGCACGTCGAGTTCGGGGTGCGGTTCAACGCGGAGGCGGGCGCGGTCATCGCGAAGACGGAGGCGGAAGGACACCTCAAGGTCTCCATGCTGTGGCGCCGTGGCGATGCAGCGCCCGACGCGACGGGCGGTACGGCCGGGTCCTGAGGACGGACCGCGCTCGCGGCCTGGCGCAGCAGCGGGCGGCGGACGTGTGGCGGCGCCGGGGGAGACGATCGAGGTGCGGCCGGAACGAGGACAGGTACGCGTGCTCTCGCCGCAGGGCGCGCCATGCGGCGCGGGCGTCCTGGTGGCCCCGAGAGGCGCCCGGCCGCACGTGCTGACCTGCGCCCACGTCGTCACCAGCGGCGCAGGCGGGCCCTCCGGGACACTGGTCGTCGACTTGCCCGGCCGGCACTGGTCGGCCATGGCGCGCCCGCTCCCCGAAGCCTGGTCGCCCACGCCCCCGTTCGGCGAGCCCGCCCCCGGAGCGGTACTCACCGGCAGCGCCGACCTCGCGGTGCTCGCCCTCGACGCGGACCACCCCCGCTTACCGCGCGACTGCGGCCCCCTGCCGCTGGCGCCCTCCGGCACCCCGGACGGACGGCAGGTCGCCGTCATCGGCTACCCGCGCGGCGCACCCGCCGGTCTGATCGCCACGGCCCGGCTGACCGGAGGCGGCGGGGCCTGCCCGGAGTGGGTGCAGCTCGACGCCCTGAGCACGACCGGCGCCGCGGTGGAGCACGGCTTCAGCGGTGCGGCCGTGTGGGATCCCGACCGCGGCCGGGTCATCGGCCTGGTGACGGCCGCGCACACCGACAGGTCGGTCAAGGCCGCCTGGATGCTGCCCGTGGAGGCCGCCGTCCGCATCTGGCCGCCCCTCGCCGGCGCGCTCCGTCCGCCGGCCCCGCGGCCGTGCACTCCCCCGCCGCTGGACGCCCAGTACGAACTGGCCGACGCCCTGCTGGACGTCCCGCAGATCGGCTACGACTCGGGCCGCACCCTCCGCGCGGAACTCCCGGCCGCCGTGCGCCGCGGCATCCGCGACCACCCCTTCCCGCGCCAGCAGCTCCAGGCCGTCGTCCAGGCCTGCACGGACCACGAGGACGGCTGCCCGGCCCTGCGCACGGCCCTGCGGAACCTCGGCGGGGCATCGGTGTCAGCGCGGAACGCGATGGACATCCTTGACCGTATCTGCTGTACGGCGGGGGATGGACGGGGGGTTGCGGATGACCGGCACGGGAGCCCTGGCGGACCGCACCCGCCGGGAACTGCCGAGGTACCTGGTCGACGCGGTGACTGAGGTCGAGTGCCTCAAGGACGACGAGACGCTGCGACAGCTCGTCCGCAGACACGGCCACGGCTCGCAGGCGGCCCTGGACGGCACCGCCGGAACCTCCCGGCGCGGCCTGGTGCTCCGGCTGATGGAGGAGCTGTGCGACCGGCCGGCGGGCATCGCGCCGCTGGTGAAGAGCCTCGAGGTCCGCGAGGGCAACTCCCCCGCGATCCGCAGGCTCAAGGTGGCCACCGCGCTGTGGGAGGTGGAACTCCTCGACGACGAGGAGTGGGAGGAGCTGTTCCGGCTGCTGGCCGACGTGCGCATCCCCGACCTGCACCGGCGGTACTCGGAGTTCCTGCACGCGCTGGGCCACCCCGCGGCCCCCGGCCACTGCACCGAGCCCTGGGCGGTGTTCCTGCACGCCGCGACGCTCAACGCCCGCCCCGGCCAGTCGCTGCCCTGCTTCCAGGTCCTGCAGCGCTTATTGGCCCTGGGCGCGGAGGGCGACCGGCAGTTCAGGATCGTCGAATGGGCCCGGGACCACGACCCGCAGCCCCCGTCCGACGCCCCGCTGCCCGCACCGTCCGGCAGCGCCCCGGGCCGCGAGCGCGCCGACGTCTGGAGCCCGCCGGACTACCTCATCATCCGCCTCCGCCCCCTGCTCGGCCCCGAGCCGGGCTCCGACACCCTAATCTCTCGTCGAACTCGGGGAACAAATGGGTCTGCGGGCAGGCGCCGACCGAGGCGCGGTACCCGCAGTCCTGGAAGCACTGCGGGTCGGAAAGCCCTACGCGAATTGGCTGCTCGTCTTCGACAACGCGGAGAATCCGAACGACGTCCGGCAGTTCTTCCCCAACCACGGACCGGGACGGGTGATGGTCACATCCCGCAATGCGCAGTGGGCAAACCTGGCCAGCTCACTCGAGGTCGACGTCTTCGCCCGCGAGGAGAGCGTCTCGCTGATCAGGCGGCGCAGCCCGCAGATCGCCGACGAGGCCGCCGACCGGCTGGCCGACTCGCTCGGCGACCTGCCACTGGCCGTGGAACAGGCCGCCGTCTGGCTCGCCGAGACGGGCATGCCCGTCCACCAGTACCTCGACCTGTTCGAGACCAAGTACGCCGAGCTGCTCCGCGTCGATCCGCCCGCCGACTACGACCTGCCGGTCGCGGCCGCGTGGAACGTCTCCCTGGACCGCCTCCGCGAGGACCACCCCGCGGCCCTCCAGCTCCTCCAGGTCTGCGCGTTCTTCGCGCCCGAGCCGATCGACTGGGACCTCTTCTCCGCGGTGCGCGGAGTGGCGGCGCCCCCCGCGCTGCGCGCCACCCTGGACGATCCGATCAGGCTCGGCCGCGCGGTCCGCGAGATCGGGCGCTACGCCCTCGCCCGGATCGACCACCGCAAGTCGACCATCCAGGTCCACCGGCTGGTGCAGCGCGTCCTCATCGAGCAGATGAACAGCGCGGAACGCGCCGAGATGCGCCACTGCGCGCACGAGATCCTGGCCAACGCCGACCCCAGGAACCCCCAGCGCTCCCTCGACTGGCCCCGCTACTCCTCCCTTCTGCCCCATGTGCGGGCCTCCGGAATGGTGGAGTGCGAGGACCCCTGGGCCCGCGAACTGGTGCTCAACGAGGCCCGTTTCCTCATCGCCCGCAGCGACTACGCCGAGGCGCTGGAGGTCTCCGAGGAAGCGGCGGCCATCTGGCGGCGCGCGCTCGGCACCGACCACGAGCACGTCATCGCGGCGGACCAGGCCCGGGCCCAGACCCTGCGCTGGCGGGACCGGTACCAGGAGGCGTACGAACTCCAGTCCGAGCTGGTCGAGCGCTGCCGCAGGGTCCTGGGCGAGCGCCACGAGGCCACCCAGCGCGCGCTGAGCTTCCTGGCCATCCTGCTCCGGGCCCGCGGCGACTTCTACCGCGCCCGCGAAATGGACCAGCAGGCCTACCGGACGACGCTGCGGGAGTTCGGCGCCGACGATCCGAGCACCCTTGCAGCCGCTCACAACTACGCCGTCAGCCTCCGCCTCTCGGGCGACCTCGAGGAGGCGTACCGGCTGGACGAGGACACCTACCAGCGCAGGGTCGAGGTGCTGGGCGACGACCACATGCAGACCCTGCTGAGCCTGCACTGCGTCTACATCGACCTCCAGGAGCTGGGCCGCTACCGCACCGCATTGGAGGGGCAGGAGAAACTGCGGGAGAAGGCCGTCTCCATGCTCGGCGAGGAGCACCCGCTGACCACCTGGGTGACCCGCGAGCTGTCGGTCGTCCGCCGCAAGCTCGGCGACCACGACGGCGCGCTGGTGCTCTCCTCCCAGGTGGTGGAGCTGTACCGCACCCAGCGCACGGACGACATGCAGGGCATCGCCTGGGCCTCCCTCAACCACGCCACCGACCTCCGCCAGTCCGGCGACCTGGAGAAGGCGGCGGAACTCGGCCGGCAGACCATGGACCGGTGCCGCGAGCTCATGGGCGAGGAGCACCCGCACACCTATGCCACGGCCACCAATCTCGCGGTGACCCTCCGGCTGCTCGGCCGGATCGCCGAGGCCCGCGAACTCGACGAGCTGGCCGTGCGCGGACTGACCAGAGGGCTCGGTCCGGACCACCCCCGCACACTCCTGGCCAGGACCAACCTCGCCAGCGACCTGGCCGCCCTCGGCGAGACCCGGCAGGCCCACGACATGGGCACAGAACTGCTGGAGCGGAGCACCGCGGCCCGCGGCGAGTCCCACCCCGAGACGCTGGCCATCAGGCTCAACCTCTCCTACGACCGCAAGGCCCTGGGCGACACGGCCGGGGCGAAGGAGATGTACGACAAGGTGCTGGTCTCATTCCGCGAGGTGCTGGGTCCCGAGCACCGGGCCACCCTGAACGCGGTCCGCTCCCTGCGGGGCAACTGCGACGTCGACATGCTGAGCCTCTGACCCGGCCTGCCCGGCGGCGGGGCGGGAGCCGAGCCACCGGGCCAGTTCCTCGGGCCCGGCCGGCCGCGCACCGCCCGTCACCAGGGCCGTGTGGAGCGCCAGGACCAGCTCGGGGCGCTCCACGAGCAGCGAGGGCGTCCCTGCCTCCGCCAGCCCGATGCCGATCCAGGCGGCGGGTGTCGCCGCCACCTGCCGGAAGCATTCCGCCGCCTCCCGGACGTCCCCGGCCACGAGGGCCGCGTCGGCGGCAGTGGCTCCCTCCGCCGCCCAGGGGTCGAGCGTCCCCGCCCCCAGGCCGGTCCGCACGCTGTCGAACACCCGCCGGTCGGTGCACCACAGGCGGGCGAGCCAGGTCCTGGCGCCCCAGCGCGGGCCGGGCCTGTTCGCCACCGGGTGCGCGGCGGGCAGGAGCACGGGCGGCGGGCCCCCCGCCGACCAGCGCCGGACCAGCTCGCCGACGTCGTCCTCCGCCACCGTGAGGTGCGCCGCCCGCCAGGCCGCCCACCGGTCCCGGCAGCACAGCTCCGCGAGCCGTCCCGGCGCGCCGGTCACCGGCTCGGACCACCAGCACTGCGACGACGCCGCCAGCGCCGCGACGATGTGCCCGGCGGCCTCCGTCAAACCGGTGGCATTGCACAGAGCGGCCAGCGCAGTGCGCAACTGCCAGCGGTGGAGGGCGAATTCGAAGTCGGCGCGCGCCCCGTCCAGGGGGCGGCGGCCGTGCCAGAATTCCGTCACCCCGGCGAAGGCGTGGGCCCCGTAGAGCAGTCCGCGCAGGGGACGGGGGTCCGAGCGCCACGGGGCGAAGTACAGCGGCTCGGGGCCGTCGCGCGGCGGGGCGAACAGCGGAGTCAGATGGTCGACGGCGCAGAGCAGTTGGTGGCGCGCCTCGTGAACCAGGGTGGCGGCCAGCGCCGGGGCGTCCTCCGGCAGGGACATCACCACCATGCCGTAGGCGTCCGGTACGGACACACTGACGGGCTGCAGCGCGCTGGGCGCCTCGACGGGCACCAGCGACCGGACCGTGCCGGACACCATGCGATGGGCGGCGGGATATCCGCGGCGCAGCTGCTCGCAGGAGGCCCCGGCCAGCAGGCGCCAGCGCCGGAGCGTCTCCGGCGGCAGCTCCATGGGGTCGCCCGGGGAGCGGTAGTCCCGGTAGGGGGACAGGTGGTCCAGCACCACGTCCGCCACCCCGTCCGCAGCTCCGTCCCCGGTGCCGATCCGCGGCAGCGGGGACCAGCCCTCGGCGGGGCACGACAGGTCGTCCGGCAACCGGACCGAACCGCCGTCACCGAAGACCACCGCCCCGCGGGGACCGCACTCCACGCCCGCGACCGCCCAGTCGCCCCGGCCGACCTGCCCGGTCAGCCCCAAGGAGGGCAGCCACAGCCGCCCCCGCCGGGCGGGGACCAGCAGGGAGCAGCGGGTACCCGCGCGGATCGCGGCGGCCGCCGCGAGCGAGCCGAGGAGGGTGGTCCCTGCCCACGGCGGGGCGTCCGCCGGGGCGGCCACCGTGCCGTGCACCAGCCGCCGCAGCAGCTGGTATGCCCAGGCTCCCACCGTCGGATCGCGCAGGACGTCCTCCACGGCCTCCGGGCGGGCGCGCTGCGCGGCGCACAGCAGCGCCCAGGCCGCCGCGGGGCGGGTGGGCGGCGCGAGGTGGCGGGGCCGCCCCTCCTCCGGGTGTCCGGCGAGTTCGACGAGGGCGGTGAGCGCCAGCAGCAGACGGCTCCGCTGCGCCGCCGCGAGCAGGGCGAGGTCCGCGTCGTCCACCTCACCGGTGGCAACGGCCGAAAGGGTCCGCAGCGCCGGCCGGAAGGGTTCGACGCTGATCAACTGTCAGGGCTGGCCCCGGCCCGCGGCCACGGCACGCCCCCGCAGCGGGCGGCCGCCTCGCTCTGGTTCAGGGGGGCGGCCGTGTCGGCCAGCCGTCCCCGCAGGGCGGTGAGCGCCCCCGGCAGGCCGCTCACCTCTCGCAGTTCGTCCAAGGACACGCCCGACAGATCGATGAGGTCCGACCGCAGGCTTCCGGTGGTTCCCTCGCTGTACGCCATACCGCCATGGTGACGGAAGCTCTCCGGCAGGAAAAGCCCTGCGCCCGGGCGCAGTTGGCGCCCATGGCGCGCCCGGCTAGTCGTGCGGTACCACCGCGACCGGGCAGGGCGCGTGGTGGGCACACGCCTGGGCCACCGCGCCGAGCCGCGGGGCCAGCGCGGGACGATGCCGGCGGCGGCCCACGACCAGCAGGTCCGCGCCCTTCGCGGCCCGCACGACGGCCCGGGCCGGGCTCTCCAGCCGGATCGTGTCGAGCACCGCCACCTCCGGGTACGCCTCGCACCAGGGCCGCAGCGCCGCGGTCAGCTCCCGTTCGGCCTCCTGGCCGATCTCCTTGGCGACGTCCGGGTCCACGCCCCAGGGTGCGTACGCCTGGACCGGCAGCGGGCGTGCGTACAGGACGCGCAGGGGCACGGCCCGGGCGGCGGCCTCGGCGAAGGCGAACTCGAACAGGTCCGGGCAGGGCTTCTCGAGGCCGATGCCCAGCACCACACCGGCCTCGCGGTGCGGCTCCATCCCGGCGCGCACCAGGACCACGGGCCGCTCGGCCCGCCCGGCGACGTGCAGGGCCACGTCGCCCATGAAGAAGCTTTGGAGGCGGTCCAGACCACGGGAGCCGAGGACGATCATGGTCGACCGCTCGGCGACGTTCAGCAGCGCGGTCGAGGGCTCCTCGGCGACCAGCTCCTCGACGACCGTCAGGCCGGGGAAGCGGTCGTGGACCTCCGTCCGGGCGGCGTACGTGATGCGCTTGGCCCAGTAGTCCTGGTCGTCCCCGGCCGGGGCGCCCGCCGACTCCGCGGCCAGCAGGATCCACGCGTGCAGCAGGCGCAGGGCCAGGCCGCGGCGGTCGGCCTCGGCGGCCGCCCAGTGGGCCGCGGCAAGGCTCTCGGGCGATCCGTCGAGTCCTGCGGTGATGGGTGCGCGTTCCATGGCGACCGCCTCCGTCCGGTCCGCGGGGCTGTGGGCCGACGCTCCCCCTTCCAGTGTCGGTCCTTGCCGCGCTCGCGGCCCGGGCGCAGGGTGGAGGCAGCGAGCGGAGGTGAGCCAGATGACCGCGCCCCCGACGACCACGGCCTGGGTGGTGGAGCGCACCGCCCCGGCCGCGGAGCGGCCCCTGCGCCGCGTGGAGCGCCCGCTGGAGCCGCTCGGGCCGTACGGGCTGCTGGTGGAGGTGCGGGCCTGCGGCGTGTGCCGGACGGACCTGCACCTGGCCGAGGGGGACCTGCCGCCGCGGGCCCCGCACCGCACGCCCGGCCACGAGATCGTCGGCCGGGTGCTGGCCGCCGGGCCGGAGGTGCGGGGCTTCGTACCGGGCGACCGTGTCGGGGCGGCCTGGCTGGCGGGCACCTGCGGGACGTGCCGGTACTGCCGGGCCGGGCGGGAGAACCTCTGCCCGGCCTCCCGCTACACCGGGTGGGACGTCCACGGCGGCTACGCGGAGCACGCCGTGGTCGACGCCCGCTACGCCTACGGCCTGCCGGAGGGTCCGTCCGACGAGGAGCTGGCCCCGCTGCTGTGCGCGGGCATCATCGGCTACCGCGCGCTGGAGCGGGCCGAGCTGCCGCCGGGCGGCCGGCTCGGCGTCTACGGCTTCGGCGCCTCCGCCCACTTGACCGCGCAGCTGGCGATCGCCCGGGGCGCCACCGTGCACGTGCTCACCCGGGCCGAGGGCGCCCGGCGGCTGGCGCTGGAGCTGGGCGCGGCCTCGGCGGGCGACGCCCGGGACGCGCCGCCCGAGCCGCTCGACGCGGCGATCCTGTTCGCCCCGGTCGGCGGCCTCGTCCCGGTGGCCCTGGAGGCGCTGGACCGCGGGGGCACACTGGCGGTGGCGGGCATCCACCTCACCGACATCCCGGCGCTGGCCTACGAGCGCCACCTCTTCCAGGAGCGCACCCTGCGCAGCGTCACCGCGAACACCCGGGCCGACGGCCGCGCCTACCTCGCCGAGGTCGCCCGGCACCCGCCTCGGGTGCACGTCCAGCCCTATCCGCTGGGCCGGGCCGACGACGCGCTCGCGGACCTGGCGGCCGACCGGGTCACCGGGGCGGCGGTGCTGGTGCCGGGCTGACCGGTCAGGTGCCGGGCTTGTTCCCGTAGACGTAGACGGCGTCGCCGTACTTGAGCAGCGACCAGTACGTCTTGGCGTCGCCGCTGCGCATGTTCACGCAGCCGTGGGAGCCGGGCGGGGACCAGACGTTGCCCTCGATGGCATGGAAGGCCTGCCCGCGGTCGAAGAACTGGCTGTACGGCATACGGACCTTGTAGAGCGTCGACCAGTGGTCGACGTCCCGCCAGTAGACCTTCTTCAGCCCGGTGCGCGTCTCGTAGCCGTCCCGGCCCGAACGTATGGGCACCGGGCCGAACTTCAGCCGCGGGCCGTCCTGTATCCAGCTCAGCTGGCGGGTCAGGTCGACGCAGGCGATGCGGCCCTTGTTCGTGGGGCACTTGCCGGCCTTGTTGGGGTTGCTGCCGGCTGCCTTCTGCTGGGTGACGAGGTCCATCACGCCCCAGGTGACGGGCCCGGCGTAGCCGATGGCCGGGCTGATGCCGTGGTCGAGCTGGAAGGCGCGGACGGCCCGGCAGTCGGCGGCCGACTGCCTGCCGTCCACCGGCCTGCCGAGGAACCGTTCCGCTTCCTTCTGGTAGGGGCCGGTGGCGGCGGTGCAGGAGGCGGGCGCCGCCTGGGCGGTGCCGTCCAGTGCCACCGTCAGCGGCAGGGCGAGCCCGGCCGCCCCCAGGAGCACGCCCAGGCGGCGCGCCATCGACTTTCTGGGTGAACTTGTCATGAACTGCAGGACCGTTGACGCCTGACTTTGGTTGCCCACGAGCTGCCGCACACCCCTTCGATCCGGCCACGGATGAAACCCCTGTGCACCATTTGACCTCAAGTCGACTTGAGGTTTTACGGTGACGAAGAATCGACACGGCACGGCACCACAGGGGGAACCTCCGCCATGGCTCAGCTCACCGCCATCAGAACCGCAGCACGCCCGGCCGCGGCCGCGCGCACCGAGCCCGGCCCCGACCCACGGCGCTGGTGGGGCCTGGCCGTGCTCGGCCTCTCCCAGCTGATCGTCCTGCTGGACGGCACGGTCGTGAACATCGCCCTGCCGTCCGCCCAGGCCGACCTGGGCATCGGCGACGGCGCCCGGCAGTGGGTCATCACCTCCTACGCCCTGGCGTTCGGCGGCCTGTTGCTCCTGGGCGGCCGGATCGCGGACCTCATGGGCCGCAAGCGCACCTTCCTCCTCGGCGTGGCCGGTTTCGGAGCCGCCTCCATGCTGGCCGGCGCCGCGGGATCGGCGGGCATGCTCTTCGCCGGGCGCGCGCTCCAGGGCGCGTTCGGGGCGCTGCTGACCCCGTCCGCCATGTCGCTGCTGACGACGACCTTCACCGATCCGAAGGAGCGCGGCAGGGCGTTCGGCATCTTCGGCTCCATCGCCGGGGCGGGTTCCGCGGTCGGGCTGCTCGTGGGCGGCGTGCTGACGGAGTATCTGAACTGGCGCTGGTCCATGTACATCGCCGTGCCCTTCGAGGTGGCCGTCCTCATCGGCGGAACGTTCCTCCTGAGGGACCCCGCCGGGCGCACCGGCGGCCGGCTGGACCTGGTGGGCGCGGTGCTGGGCACGGGCGGGCTCGTCGCGGTCGTCTACGGGTGCAGCGAGGCCGAGTCGCGGGGCTGGGGCGACGCGCTGGTGCTGGGCATGCTGGGCGGCGGCGCGCTGCTCCTGCTGCTGTTCGTCCTGCGGCAGGCCCGCGCCCCGCACCCGCTGCTGCCGCTGCGCGTGCTGCGGAACCGGCGGCGCGCGGGGGCGTTCCTGACGGCGGGTCTGGCACCGGTCGCCATGTTCGGGATGTCCCTGTTCATGACCTACTACCTCCAGGTCGTGCAGGGGTGGTCCGCGGTGCGGACGGGGCTGGCCTTCCTGCCGCTGACGGCCGCGATGATCATCAGCTCGACCCAGATAGCCGCCCGGCTCCTGCCCCTGGTCGCACCGCGCCTGGTCGTCGTACCGGGACTCCTGCTGGCCGCCACCGGGCTGCTCGTGCTCACCCGGGTCGGCGTCGGCTCGCCCTACGCCACGCACGTGCTGCCGGGCCTGGTGCTGACGGGCATGGGCATGGGCGCGACGATGATGACGGCCATGGCCACCGCCACGGCGGGCGTCGACCCCCGGGACGCCGGGGTCACCTCGGCCACGGTCAGCACGGCCCAGCAGATGGGCGGCGCCATCGGCACCTCGGTCCTCAACACCTTCGCGGCGAGCACCGCCTCGAACTACCTCGCCGCCCACCCCGGCTCCGCCGACCGGGCGGCGGTGCACGGCTTCACCAGCGCCCTGGGCTGGGTCGCGGGCCTGCTGCTCCTGACGGCCGTGCTCGCCGCAGTGCTCCTCGGGGAGGGGCGGGGGCGCTCGGCCGGCTGACGGTCACCGGCCCGCATCCGGCGGCCCGGCGGGCGGCTCGTCGTCGGCGAGCCGGGTGAGGGACAGGACGGCGGCGTGCTGCTCGGCGCTGAGGCCGAGTGGCTGCTCGCCCCGTTCCTCGGAGGCGGTGTACAGGTGAAGCTGGCACTCCGCCCAGGTGCGCAGCGCCTCGCGGGCCTCGTCGGGGGCGATGTCGAGCGCGGCCGCCACCTCGTTCCAGGTGGCGCCGAGCTGCAGGGCGTCGCGGATGTGGGCACCGCGGCCGTACTCCATCTCGCGGCGGACGGCCTCGCGCAGCGCGAGCACGGCGAGGGCGTCGGCGGCCGTGCCCCGTTCGGCCTCGTGCGGGACGCCGGCGGGGAGCAGACGGCTGGTCAGCCGGTCGGCGTGCTGCTGGTGCTTCTCGGCCAGCCACGTCAGCGGCGTGGCCGGCGGGACGTCGCCGGGGCGGCAGACCTGGAGGTCCTGCCAGTGCTGGTGCGCGTCGGTGCTCATCGGATCGCCTTTGTTCCTCCGTCGCGGGGCGCCGGTGGTAGTGACGGCTCGTCACGTCCGTTTATCACCTCGGATATCGCATGCTATCCGAGGTGACATCCGGCGCCCCGGCTTCACGGACTCACTTTTTCACCAGCGATACCAGCGGCCTTTCCTTCCGTCGGATCCCTTTCCCCGGAAGACGAACCCCAGCACCCACACCACCAGCACGGCCATCGCGATCCACCAGATCACATGGAGTGCAAAGCCAGCTCCCCCCAATATCAGGGCGAGCAGCAGGACAAGAACGAGCAGCACCATCTCCGACTCCTTCCCGGCCTATGCATTCCCTGGCCGGAAAAGAGCCATTCGACGGACCGCCGTGAGGTTTCGACTCACCGCCCAGGGGTTACCCCTCCCGCGTCCAGGCGCCGCGCGCGGCCGGGCGAGACGTGGAGAGGTGCGGCATGACTGACCAGGTTTCCGACTACATCCTGGCGCGGCTGCGCGAGTGGGGCGTGGAACGGGTCTTCGGCTATCCGGGTGACGGGATCAACGGACTGCTGGCGGCCTGGGCGCGGGCCGGGGACCAGCCGCGGTTCATCCAGGCGCGGCACGAGGAGACGGCGGCGCTGGCGGCGGTGGGCTACGCCAAGTTCAGCGGACGGCTGGGGGTGTGCGCCGCCACCTCGGGCCCGGGCGCGATCCACCTGCTCAACGGCCTCTACGACGCCAAGCTCGACCACGTGCCGGTGCTGGCGGTCGTCGGCCAGACGGCCCGGTCCGCGATGGGCGGCTCGTACCAGCAGGAGGTCGACCTGCACACCCTGTTCAAGGACGTGGCCTCCGACTTCGTCGAGACGGTGACCGTGCCCGAGCAGCTGCCGAACGTGGTCGACCGGGCGGTGCGCACCGCCTATGCGCGCCGCGCGCCCACGGCCGTCATCGTCCACGCCGACGTGCAGGAGCTGGACTACACGCCGCCCACCCACGCGTTCAAGATGGTGCCCTCGAGCCTGGACCGCAGCGGCTGGCAGGCGGTGCCCTCGGACGAGGCGCTGGGCCGGGCCGCGGCGATCCTCAACGCCGGTGAGAGGGTGGCGATCCTGGCCGGGCAGGGCGCGGCCGGGGCCCGGCACGAGGTCGAGCAGGTCGCCGAGATCCTGGGCGCGGGGGTGGCTAAGGCGCTGCTGGGCCTGGACGTGCTGAGCGACGAACTGCCCTACGTCACCGGCTCGATCGGGCTGCTGGGCACCCGTCCCTCGTACGAGCTGATGCGGGACTGCGACACGCTGCTGACGGTCGGCTCCAACTTCCCCTACTCGCAGTTCCTGCCGGAGTACGGCAAGGCCAGGGCCGTGCAGATCGAGCTGGACCCGCACCGGGCCGGGCTGCGCTACCCGTACGAGGTCAATCTGATCGGTGACGCGCGCACCACGCTGCTGCGGCTGATCCCGCTGCTGGAGCGCAAGGACAAGCGTGGCTGGCAGAGCCAGGTCATCGCCGGGGTCGAGCGCTGGCACGGGATGCTGGAGCGTCGGGCTGCGGTGAGCGCCCACCCCGTCAACCCCGAGCACGTGGCGCGGGAGCTGTCGCCTCTGCTGCCGGACGACACGATCCTCACCTCGGACTCCGGTTCGGTCGCCAACTGGTACGCCCGGCACATCCAGATGCGCGGGACGATGCGCGGCTCGCTGTCGGGGACGCTGGCGACGATGGGGTGCGGCGTGCCGTATGCGATCGGGGCGAAGTTCGCGCATCCCAATAGGCCGGTGGTGGCGCTGGTCGGTGACGGGGCGATGCAGATGAACGGCATGGCGGAGCTGATCACGGCGGCCAAGTACCGGCACCAGTGGGAGGACCCGCGCCTGGTCGTGGGTGTGTGGAACAACCGCGACCTCAACCAGGTGACCTGGGAGCTGCGGGCGATGGGCGGCTCCCCGCAGTTCCTGCCCTCGCAGGAGCTGCCGGACGTCTCGTACGCGGAGTTCGCGCGCTCGATCGGGCTGACCGGCATCCGGGTGGAGAAGCCGGACGAGGTGGCCGGTGCCTGGCGGGAAGCGCTCGCCGCGAAGGGGCCGGCGGTGGTGGAGTTCGTGACGGACCCGGCGGTGCCGCCGATTCCGCCGCACGCGGACTGGGACCAGATCGAGTCCACGGCCGCGGCCATCCTCAAGGGCGACACGGATCGCAAGGCGATGATCCGGCAGGGCTTCAAGGCGAAGATCCAGGAGTTCCTGCCGGGCGGGCACGGGAAAGACGGGAAGGACGGTTCATGAAGGTCGCGTTCCTCGTGGCGCCGCAGGGCGTCGAGCAGATCGAGCTGACCCGCCCCTGGAAGGCCGTGCAGGACGCGGGCGGCACCCCGCAGCTCGTCTCGACGAAGCCCGGCACGGTGCAGGCGTTCCACCACCTCGACAAGGCCGGCACGTTTCCGGTGGACGAGGTGGTGGGCGAGACGGGGGCCGCGGAGTACGACGCCCTGGTGCTGCCCGGCGGGGTGGCCAATCCGGACTTCCTGCGCATGGACGCGCGGGCCGTGGCGTTCGTCCGGGACTTCTTCGGCGCGGGAAAGCCGGTGGCGGCGATCTGTCACGCTCCCTGGACGCTCGTGGAGGCCGATGTGCTGCGCGGCCGGAGGCTCACGTCGTGGCCCAGCCTGCGCACGGACATCCAGAACGCGGGCGGCTCGTGGGTCGACGAGCAGGTCGAGGTGTGCACGGCCGGGCCGAACACCCTGATCACCAGCCGCAGGCCGGGCGATCTCGACGCGTTCTGCGATGCGCTCGTCGCCGAGCTGGGCAAGGGCGCCTGAGCCGCGCGGTTAGGGCTCGCGGCCGAGCTGGGCGAGCAGTCGCTGCCAGGCGTCGGCCCCCGGCGGCGGCTCCACCGGAGCGGCGAACAGGCCCGAGCCGGAGAGGGCCCCCGCGTACGGCTCGACCTCGTGCCGGGTGAAGTCGACCAGGGCCTTGGCGGGCCGCTCGTCGGCCCCGATCGCGCGGGAGAGGTCCCAGGCGTGCACGACCAGGTCGGCGATCATCTGCGCGCAGTAGGCGTGGGCGGCGCTGTTGCCGTAGGAGAGGTGCACGGTCCGGCCGAGGGCACCGCGGGCGCGGAACGCCTCGCGGGCGGTCTCGGCGGCGCGGTCCCAGGCGGCGGTGGGGTGCTGACCCAGCCGGTCGCCGTCCAGGGCGTCGCCCACGTCGTCGACGGTCGAGCCGTCCAGCATGTACGGCACCCACATCTGCTCGACGGCGAGGTGGTTGACCAGGTCGCGCACGGTCCACTCGGTGCAGGGCGTGGGCGCGTGCCACTGGGCGGGGCGGATGGCGTGCACCCGGTCGGTGAACAGGTCGAGCGCCTCACCGTGCCGGGCGAGGAGGGTGCGCCGCCGGGAGTCGGAGAGCCGGTCAGTGGTCATGGCGGCCGTGGTCCGTGCGGGAGCGGGCGGCGGTGATGGCGGCGGCCGCGAACGCCGCGCCGGCGGCGAGGACGTTGCGGTGCTCGGAGAGCCACAGCTGGGGGCCGTGCAGCCGGGCGCCGGCGCCGAAGTCGCCGTGCGCGCCGTAGTCGTGGCCGCCGTTGCCGTCGACCGGGTGCCAGAGGTTCACCGGGGACATCTCGGAGACCGGCTCGGGGCGCTGCTGGGCCGCGTAGGCGGTGCGGACGAGGTAGCGGTCCAGCAGGCCGGGGGCGACGGCGTTGACCAGGAGGGTGGCCACGGTGCTGGTGCCCACCCAGTACTCGCGGCGGCGCGGGTGGGCCGCGGCGTGGAGGATGGCCCGGGCCGCCAGCTCGGGCTCGTAGACCGGCGGAATGGGCCGGGGACGGCCCGGCATGCGGGAGAGCACCCAGCCGAACTGCGGGGTGTTCACGGCGGGCAGCTGCACCATGGTGGTGCGGACCTTGCTGCGCTGGTGGAGGAGTTCGCAGCGCAGGGACTCGTTCCAGCCCTGGATGGCGTGCTTGGCGCCGCAGTACGCGGACTGCAGGGGGACGCCGCGGTAGGCGAGCGCCGAGCCGACCTGGACGATGGTGCCGTGGTCGCGCGGGAGCATGCGGGACAGGGCGGCGTGGGTGCCGTACACATAGCCCAGGTAGGTGACCTCGGTGACGCGCCGGAACTCGTCGGGCTCGATCTCGACGAAGGGCGCGAACAGCCCGGTGAAGGCGTTGTTGACCCACACGTCCACCGGGCCGAACACCTCTTCGATGCGGTCGGCCGCGGCGGTGACGGCCCGGTGGTCGGCCATGTCCACGGTCAGCGGCAGCGCCATGCCGCCGCGCGCCCGGACCTCCTCGGCCGCGGCCTCCAGCCCGGCGCGGCCCCGGGCCAGCAGTGCGACGCTCGCGCCGCGCTCGGCGAAGGCCCGGGCGGTGGCCCGGCCCACGCCGCCGCTGGCGCCGGTCACCACCACGACCGACGGCTTGTTTTTCTTCAGCACCGTACGTTCCTCTTCGTCACCGCCGCCGAGTACCCGGGCCGGCCGGCGGTAAACAGGGCGGGTGGGCGGGAGTCGGCAGGGGCGGGGCGCCCCGGCGACGGGGTTCACCCGTTCCGGCGATTGTGGCCGGGCCCGGGCATTGCGGACCCTGGTAACCGGGACGAGTGAACCGGCCACGTCCGGCCGTACTCGGAGAAGGGGGATTCCCATGACGACCGCTGCCGCCACCGACCGGGCGCCCGAGCCCGCCGCCGACCACGCTCCCGCCCCGGCCCCGGAGAGCGCCCCCCGCCTCGCCTGGCTCCCGCCCGGCTTCACGGACATCGCGCTCCCGGCCGAGGTCACGGCCTACGCCGGCCGGTGGTGAGAATGACCGGCCCGGCGCCGACGCAGAGCGCCGAGCCGTTCACGGTCCCGGACTTCACGGCCGCGCTGTACGCCCACTCCGAGCGCTACTGGCACCGGCACCCGATGCACCTGCGCCTGCACCGGGGCGACCTCACCCGCGAGGAGCTGCGCCGGTGGATCGCCAACCGCTGGTACTACCAGAAGTGCCTGCCGCAGAAGGACGCGGCGATCGTCGCCAACTGCCCGGTGCCCGAGGTGCGCCGCCGCTGGCTGCAGCGGATCGTCTACCAGGACGGCACCGCCGAGGGCCAGGGCGGCCACGCCGAGTGGCTGGCCCTGGCGGAGGCCGCGGGTCTCAGCCGCGCCGAGGTGCTGGACGAGCGCCATGTCGTGCCCGGAGTGCGCTTCGCCACCGACGCCTATGTGCACTTCGCCCGCACCCGCCCGTGGACCGAGGCCGTCGCCTCCTCGCTCACCGAGCTGTTCTCCCCCGCCCTGATGCGCGAGCGCCTCGTCGCCCTGCGCACCTACTACCCCTGGGTCCTTCCCTCGGGGCACGGCTACCACAGGGCCCGGCCCGATACGGCCTCCTCCGACGCGGAGCACGCCCTCGGCCTGGTCACCGCCTCCTGCACCACGCGCCGGGAGCAGGACGCCGCCCTGGCGGCGCTGGCCTTCAAGTGCGACGTGCTCCACAGCATGCTCGACGCCATCGAGCACGCGGGCCGGGCGGGGTGACCTGCCATGAGCGGGGACGGGGTCCGCTGGCAGCTGCGCGGCGGCGTCCGCCTCGGCCACGACCCCGTGCGGGACGTGAGCGTGCTCCTCCACCCGGAAGGCGTGCTGCTCCTCAATGCCACGGGCGCGGCCGTCGTGGCGCTCTGCGACGGCGACACCGACGTCGGCGGCATCGTCAAGCGCCTGTCCAGGACGTATGAGCTGGTGGTGGCCCAGGACGTCAGGTCCTTCCTCGCCCAGCTGGCCGAGCGGCGCCTGATCGAGCCCATTCCCGCGCCGCCGCACCCCGGTCCACCGGACCGCTCCGGGCCGGAGCCCTCCGATGGATAGGCCGCTGGGACTGCTGGCCGAGCTGACCTACCGCTGTCCGCTGCACTGCGCGTACTGCTCCAACCCGGTGGCCCTCGACGCCTACGCCCAGGAGCTGACGCTCCCCCAGTGGTGCCGGGTGCTGGACGAGGCCCGGGAGCTGGGCGTGCTCCAGGTCCACCTGTCGGGCGGGGAACCCCTGCTGCGCCGCGACCTGGCCGCGATCGTCCGGCACGCCCATCGCCTCGGCCTCTACACCGGCCTCATCACAGGCGGCCAGGCCCTCTCCCCCGCGCGGCTGGCCGGCCTGGTGGCGGCCGGGCTCGACCATGTGCAGATCAGCGTGCAGGACGCCGAGGCCGCGGGAGCGGACGCCATCGCGGGCGGCCGGGCACACCGGCGCAAGCTCGCGGCGGCAGTGCGGGTGAAGGAGGCCGGCCTGCCGCTCACCGTCAACGCGGTCCTGCACCGCGCCAACATCGAGCGCGCCCCGGCCCTCGTCGACCTCGCCCTGAGCGTCGGCGCGGACCGCCTCGAGCTGGCCAACACGCAGTACTACGGCTGGGCGCTGCGCAACCGCCGGGCGCTGCTGCCCACCCGCGAGCAGCTCGACCGGGTCGAACCGCTGGTGCAGGCGGCCCGGCAGCGCCTGGCCGGCCGGCTGGAGATCGTATACGTGACGGCCGACTACCACGACGGCGTGCCGAAGCCCTGCATGCACGGCTGGGGCAGCCGCCAGCTCACCGTCGCGCCCAATGGCGACGTGCTGCCCTGCCCGGCAGCAGCACAGATCCCGGACCTCGACGTACCGAGTACCCGCACGGCCGCGTTGGCCG
This sequence comes from Streptomyces sp. 17_S59, assembly GCF_056930295.1. NCBI lineage: Bacteria > Bacillati > Actinomycetota > Actinomycetes > Kitasatosporales > Streptomycetaceae > Streptomyces > Streptomyces sp. 17_S59. The sequence continues at coordinate 278,379 of NZ_JBXOWD010000001.1, forward strand.
ACATCTGGTTCCGCTCCGCCGCGTTCAACCGGTTCCGCGGCACGGACTGGATGGCCGAGCCCTGCCGCAGCTGCCCGCGCAAGGAGATCGACCACGGGGGCTGCCGCTGCCAGGCGTTCCAGCTCACCGGGGACGCCGCCGCGACGGATCCGGCGTGCCGGCTCTCCCCGCACCACGCCCTGGTCACCGCGATCGTCCGGGACGCAGCAGACCGGAACGACGACGCGAAGGAGGACCGCCGATGACCCTGCCGCCACCGGCCCCCGCCGGCCCACCCGCGTCCGTCCCCCTCACGGTCACCACACAGCACAACGACAACCGCCGCACCGGAGCCAACCTCCGGGAAGTGACGCTGCGCCCCGCGAACGTCCGTCCGGACGGCTTCGGCAGGCTCTTCAGCCGGGCGGTCGACGGGCACGTCTACGCCCAGCCGCTCTACCTCGGCGGCGCCGACCTGCCGGGCAAGGGCAGGCGCAACGTCGTCTACGTCGCCACGATGCACAACAGCGTCTACGCCTTCGACGCCGACGACCCCGCCGCCTCGGCCCCGCTGTGGCACGCCTCGCTCGGCCCCTCGGTCCCCCTGCCCGACCCCAACGTCGGTCCGGCGGGCTACAAGGACATCTCCGTCGAGGTGGGCATCGTCAGCACCCCGGTCATCGACACCGCGCAACAGGTCCTCTACGCCGTCGCCTTCACCAAGGACCAGGACGGCTACCACCACAGCCTCCACGCCCTCGACACGCGCACCGGCAGCGAGCGGCTCGGCGGGCCGGTCCGGATCACCGCGTCCGTACCGGGCAGCGGCGAGGGCAGTGTCAACGGCCGGATCGCCTTCACCAGCAACCGGCAGATCCAGCGCTCCGCGCTCACCCTGGCCAACGGCCGCGTGCACGCGGCCTTCGCCGCATACGGGGACAAGCGGCCCTACCACGGCTGGGTGATCGCCTTCGACGCCGCGAGCCTCCAGCCCGCCGGCGTGTACATCACCACGCCCGACACCGGCCTGGGCGGCATCTGGCAGGCCGGCCAGGGGCTCGCCGTGGACGAGGCCGGCTGCCTGTACTTCATGACCGGGAACGGCGGCTTCCGCACCGACGGCTCCAACCTCGGCGACAGCGTCGTCAAGCTCCGCCCCGACCTCACGCTCGCGGACTGGTTCTCCCCGTTCAACAACGCCGCGCTGGACGCCGCGGACGCCGACCTGGGCTCGGCGGGCCCGCTGCTGATCCCGGGCACCCGCCTGCTCCTCGGTGGCGGCAAGGAGGGCAAGTTCTACCTGCTGGACACCGCGGACATGGGCCGCTTCCACGCCGGTTCGGACAGCCAGATCCCGCAGAGCTTCTTCGTCGTGCAGCCGGACGGGGTCAGCCACCACATCCACGGCGGCGCCGTCTACTGGGACTTCCCCGGCGGCCCCTGGACGTACGTCTGGCCCGAGAACGCCTTCCTGCGCGCCTACCGCTTCTCCGGCGGCCTGCTGACGACCGCCCCGGCCTCGACGAGCACGACCACGGACCCCGGCGGGGTGCCGGGCGGGTCATCCGGCATGCCCGGCGGCATGCTCTCGGTCTCGGCCGACGGCGGCGACCCCGACTCGGGCCTGGTGTGGGCCTGCCACCCCTACCGGGAGAACGCCAACCAGGCGGTGGTGGACGGCATCCTGCGGGCCTACCGGGCGGCGGACCTGACGCAGGAGGTGTGGAACAGCAAGATGAACGCCGCCCGGGACGACGTCGGCAAGTTCGCGAAGTTCGCACCGCCGACCGTCGCCAACGGCAAGGTGTACGTGCCCACCTTCTCCGGGGCGCTCCAGGTGTACGGGCTGCTGGACTGAGTGGTCCGGGCCGGACGAGGGGGACGCGCTGCCGGTCCGTCACCTCGCCGTCGGCCGGGCGACCCCGTCGGCCGCCTCTCCGGCCGCTTCCGAGCCCGGGGCCCCCGTCGCCCGCCGCCGGGCATCCGCCCGCAAAGCCGCCGCCAGCAGCACGAACCACACGCCCACCAGCACCAGATGGGCCCGCTGTGGCACCCCGTGCCAGCCGGGCCGCCCGAACAGCGGCCCGACCGTGGCCAAGGCCGTCGTCATGGCGGTGGCGAGCACCCAGGGCCCCAGCCGGCCGACCGCGGGCCACAGCGGGCGGCCCGGGCGCGCTGCGAGGATGAGCAGCGCCATCGAGGCGAACAGCGCGGCGTGCACCAGGGCGCTGGTGGTCGTGTGCCACGGGTTGACGGCCTCGCAGGGGTGCTCCACCGAGGGTGCGCAGTGCATCGGCACGACCACATCGGCCACGGAGGAGACGCCGAAGGCGACCAGCGACCACCAGCCGGCCGCCGCGGGCCCGCGGTCCGCCGGGCTGCGGGCCAGCAGCGCCCCGGCCACCACCAGGACGGCGGCGGCGACCTCGATGCTGCCGAACAGCACGTGGAACGGCTGGTCGGCGGCGTACAGCTCGCTGACGTAGGAGTGCCGGGGGTCCAGGCCCGTGGGCAGGAAGAACTCCAGCACCCAGTCGTTGTAGACCACCGCGGCCGTGGTCAGCAGCAGCGGGGCCCAGGCGTCCCGCGGGGCGGTCCGCCGCCGGGCGCCGGGGTCGGCGGCGGACCGGCGCACGGCGGCGGTCGGTTCGGGCATGGTCCCGGTCTCAGTTCCGGCCGCGGAGGGGCATGCCGTAGCCGGGTGCGGGCGGCGGTGGGGTGGACACCATCGACGTCGGCGGAGACGTCGACGGGGACGGGGACGGCGACTTGACCGGCCGGGTGCTCGCGGGCGGGGGCGTGGTGCTCGGCTTGGCCGGGCTCGTGGGCAGGCCGGGCTTGGGGGTTGTGGTCACGGACCGGTCCTGGTCGCCCGTGGTGCCCACCGGCCGCTCGAACCACTCCTGGGTCTCGGGGTCGTAGACCGTGAAGTACTCGAGGTCCGAGCCGGCTTCCGTGATCACCACGAAGTCGGAGGCCCGGTACCCGTGCCAGGAATCCCCCTTGGCCTTCGGGGTGCCGTTGACGGCGACGGGTCCCGAGAGGGGGTTGCCGCACGAGCAGCGCACCTTGGGCACGCCGCGCTCGTCGGCCAGCACGGCCGTGCCCGCCTGGAGCACGGCCTGGTAGCTGGTGACGGAACCGTCCTTCCAGCCGTGGTTGGTGACGAGCGTGTCGTAGCCGAGCTGGAGGGGCGTCAGCTTCCTGAGGTACTGGGTCACGTCCTCCTGGGCGCCGACCACGCCCGCGAAGGCGCGGCTCTTCTCCGGGCTCTCCTTGAGGTAGCCGATCTGGCGCTCGACGTCGCAGCTCGAACTGTTGCGGGTGCCGCCGTAGAGGCCGTTCGTGCCGCCCTGCACGTTGCGGCCGCCGCCGGCCCGGCTGGTGTAGGCCGTGCCCTGGGCCGTCGAGGAGGTGAAGGGGTCCTTGCCGTGGGCCGAGGCGGCCTGGAGGAGGACCTGGTTGGAGCCGCCGCCCTGGCGCAGCAGGAACACGGCGATTCCGGCGGCGACGACCACGGCCCCTGCGACGATCGCGCTCCTGGACCGCCACCAGGGCGGACGCCCGCCGCCGGGGCCCTTCTCGGGGCCGCCGCGGTCTTTCGAGGGCGGGGCGGGCGGCCCGGGGGGCTGTTTCGGTCCGGAGGGCCCACTGGGCCGAGCGGTCAGGTCCGGTCGGGTCGCCTCCGAGGGTTCGGAAGGGCGGGACGGGCCGGACGGCCCGGCGCCGCGCCCGGGCAGCGGGCCGGGCGGCGGACCGGTGGGACGGTTTCCTGACGGCGGTTCGGACGACACGGCCCTTCTCCTACGCTGGGGCGCTTACGGATTTTCTTGCTGTTTCTCAGCCTTTTCGGCCTTCTTCAGCTTTTTTCAGCTTTATCCGACTTTCTTCGGTTTTCACCGCCCCTGCGCTCATTGTGTGTACCAGACCCGCGCCGCCCGCAAGCGGGCGTACGGGTCACGTGCGCCCCGCGTCCCCCGGCCGCCCGCGCCGACGGGTGGTGCACCGGTGGCTGGCTTACGTTGGGCTGAACCGCAGCCGAGCGGCGCCGCCGACGAGTTCCGGAGACAGCGTGAGCCAGCCACCGACGTCCCCTCCCGGACCGTCCGGACCGGGCGCCGTGCCGCGCGAGCTGCGGGCCTGGGGGGAGGCGCTCGCCGCCGTGGCCGCCGGGCTGGCCGCCATGTTCGCCACGGCCGCGCTGGGCCTGTGGGCCGCGGGCGCGGGCGGGCTGCCCGGCGGGGCCTTCCCCTCCGTGCTGGCGGCCACCGTGGTGACGGCCGTGGGCGGCACGGTGGAACTGTCGGGCGGTGCGGGCTTCCTGGGCCGTACGGGTGCGGGCCTGGCCGTGGTCCCCCTGTCGGTGACCCTGGCCGGGGCCCTGGCCCTGGCCGTGGTCTTCCTGCGGCCCCTGCGCCACCACGCGGTGGCGAGCGGCACCGGGCTGCTGGCGAGGGCCGCCCGCACGGCGGTCGTCTGGCTGATCGCGCTGCTGCTGATCGCGCTCGCGGCGCGGCACACGTTCACCATCAGCGTGGGCGACGAGTTCCTCGACGAACTCGGCGGGGTGCTGGGCGCGACGCCGACGGTGGGCTTCCGGGTCGCCGTGGGCCGCACGCTGGGCCTCGGACTGCTGTGGCTACTGGTGCTGCTGGCCGTGGCCACGGCCGTCTCCCGCAAGACGCCGCTGCCGTCACGGCTGCTGCGCTTCCAGGACCCGGTCCGCCCGGCGGCCTTCGCGATGCTGGTGGTGCTGCTGGCCTATGTGGTGCTGGGGCTGGTGGCCGGCGTGGTCGTCGCGTTCACCCGCGGCCACACGCCGGAGACGTTCGCGGTCCTGCTGCTGGGCCTGCCCAACCTCGCCTGGATCGGCTTCGGCGTGGGGCTGGGCGGCGCGTGGGAGGGGCACGTCCCGCACCCCATCGGGCTGCCCGTGCCCCAGGCCCTGGCGGCGGTGCTGCGGGAGAAGGACGGAGGCGGTCCGGCCACGGTGACGGTCTCCTCGCTCGCGGCACACGACGGGCGGGCCTGGCTGCTGGTGGTCCTGGCCGCGCTGGCCCTGCTGGCCGCCGGCTTCGTCACCGCCGTGCGCTCGCCCGCCGGCACCCGCCCCTGGCACCACGCGGTCCAGCTGGCCCTGGCCCTGGCGGTGACCCTGCTCGTGGTGGGGATCCTCACCCGCGTCTCGGCCCGCTACGGCCTGTCGCTGCTCGGGATCGGCGACCTGGGCGGCGACTTCGGCGGCGAGGTCTCGCTGCGGGCACAACTGCCGCGGCTGGCGGGGTTCGGGCTGCTGTGGGGGCTGGTGGCGGGCTTTGCGGGCGGGCTGCTGGCATCGCGGGTGCGGCGGCGGGGCGAGGTGGACGGCGCATCCGGCCCGACGGGCGGTCCGGGCGGGTCCTAGGGAAAGACCGGAGCCGCCCAGTCCGGCGGCGGAGGCGGCGGCCCGTCGGTCCGTCCCCGGCCGGCCCGCCGCAGCGCGCCGATGAACTCCAGGCAGCTGCCGTACCGTTCGTCCGGCGCCTTGGCGAGCCCCTTCGCCAGCACGTCGTCGACGGCCGGAGGCAGCCCGGGCAGGCGCTCGGAGATCCGGGGCGGCGAATGGTACTGATGGGCATAGAGCACCGCCATCTCGTTCTCGCGCGGGAACGGCGGCGTGCCCACGAGCAGCTCGAACACCACACAGGCCAGGCTGTAGACGTCGCAGCGCCCGTCGACCGGCTTGCCGGAACCCTGCTCCGGCGCCATGTAGTCGACCGTGCCGACGACCTGGCCCACATGGGTGAGGCCGGTGAGGGACAGCGCCTTCTTGGTGAGCCCGAAGTCGGTCAGGTAGACGTGCTCGGGGTGGTCGGTGTCGGTGCCCTTGTCCACCAGGATGTTGCCCGGCTTCACGTCCCGGTGCACGAGGTCGTGGGCGTGGGCGGCGTCCAGGGCCGAGGCGACCTGGCCGGCGATCCGGCAGGCGTCCGGCAGCGCCAGCGGCCCGCTCCGGCGGAGCAGGGCCCCGAGGTCCGGGCCCGGCACGTAGCGCATGGCGATGAAGAGGACGCCCTCGACCTCGCCGGCGTCGTACACCGGGATGATGTGCGGGTGGTCGATGGCGGCGGCCGCCCAGGACTCGTGCACGAAGCGCTGCCGGAAGCTGTCGTTGCGGGCGAGTTCGGGCGCGAGCAGCTTGAGCGCGACGATGCGGCCGAGGTTCAGGTCCGTGGCGCGGTAGACGACGGCCATGCCGCCCCGGCCGAGTTCGCTCTCCACGCGGAAGTGGGCGATGCGGTGGCCGATCAGCCCGGCGGGCCCGCCGCCCAGGGTGTCGTCCGGGCGGGTGAGGCCGTCGTCGGCCGCCATCACCGGTCACCGGGCCGGTCGATCCGGGTGGGCTCGGGCGGGGCGGGCTCGGGCGGGCCGGGCGTCGCGAAGGCCGACATCGCGGTGCCGTCGCAGTAGCACCAGTGATCGCGCTCGGCGTCGTAGAGCCAGACCTTGTCCCCCTCGACGACCACGCCGATCCGCAGCCCGTGCGTGGCACGGGCGAACGTCTCGCCGTCCGTCCGCCCCGCCGCCAGGTCCTCCACGGCCCGCCGGTAGCGCCCCAGCGCCTCCTCGGCCCCGGCCAGCAGCTTCCGCGCGTCGGCCGTGCGCACGAGCGGCCCGCCCGCGAGCGGCGGGCTCTGCGGGAGCGCGACGAGCAGCCGGGCGTCCACCCACGCCGACCAGCCGTTGGAGCAGAGCACCTGCCCCCAGTCGCCGCGCCGGCTCAGCAGCTGTACGGGCAGCAGCGGATCCAGGGGGTCGGAGGGAACGGAGGCGTCGGGCCCGGTCCAGGTGTGCAGACCGTTTCCGGGCACCACGTGGGTGGGCGAGAAGTCCGCGCCTGCCTGGTTCACTTCCCGGCTCCGTTCATTTCCGCATGATGGCGGGCTCGTGGCGGCGCAGCAGGCGCGCAACGAGGAGGCCGAGGACGACAGACAGCAGCACCATCATGCTCATGTTGAGCAGCCACATGCCGACGGTGTGGTGGAAAAGCGGGTCGGCATATTGCTTTCCCGGCACGAGACGGTGCAGATCGATCGTGTCGGCCATAGCGGCGAAGGCCCAGCGCGAGGGCACCAGCCACGACAGTTGGTCCAGTCCCGCATTGCCGTAGAGCTGGAGCTGGGCGCCGCAGAAGACGACTTGGACGATAGCGATGAACACCAGCAGCGGCATGGTGACTTCTTCTTTGCGCACAAGCGCGGACACGAGGAGGCCCAGCATCATGGCCGTGAACGACAGCAGTGCCGCAGCCAGGATGATCTCGATCAGCGGCGGCAGCAGCACTCCCTTGCCATCCGGCGCGTTGACTTCCACCTTGAAGAGCGCAACCAGCGTCAGGACGATCGCCTGGGCAATAGTGATCAAGCCCAGAACCAGGATCTTCGATGTCACATACGCCGATCTGGACAGGCCGACGGCCCGTTCCCGCTGGTAGATCACCCGTTCTTTGACGAGTTCACGCACCGCGTTGGCCGCCCCCGTCAACACCGCGCCGACACACAGCACCAAGAGTGCGGGCGTCGCGGTACTGTCCGTGAACTTGCCCTGTGCCAGTGCCCGCGTCATCCCGCCCATCACGAACGGCAGCGCGACCATCACGACCAGGAAGGTCCGGTCCGACGTCAGTGCGGCCGCGTACCGCCGCATCAGCGTCCACAGCTGCCCGCCCCAGCTCTGGCCCTTGACCGGCTCGGGCGCGGGCGCCGGAGCGGCCTCCCCGCCGAGGTGCGGCTGCTCCGTCGCGGCGGCGACGTACCGGCCGTGCTCGCCGGAGGAGCGGTACTCGCCCGCCCAGTCGCGCGCCTTGTCGTTCTCGAACGCCTCGAAGGCCTCTGGCCACTGGGGGAAGCCGAAGAACGGCAGCGACTCCCCCGGCGGCCCGTAGAAGGCCGTGCGGCCGCCGGGCGCGAGGACCAGCAGCCGGTCGCACACGTCCAGGCTGAGCACGCTGTGGGTGACGACGATGACGGTGCGGCCGTCGTCGGCGAGCCCGCGCAGCATGTTCATCACCGAGCGGTCCATGCCCGGGTCGAGGCCGGACGTCGGCTCGTCGAGGAAGAGCAGCGAGGGCTTCGTCAGCAGTTCCAGTGCCACGCTGACCCGCTTGCGCTGGCCGCCGGAGAGGCTGTGGATGGGCTGGTCGGCGCGCTGTTCCAGGCCCAGTTCGCGGATGACCTCCTCGACCCGCGCCTCACGCTCGGTCTTGGCGGTGTCCTCGGGGAAGCGCAGCTCGGCGGCGTAGCGCAGGGCGCGGCGCACGGTCAGCTGGGTGTGCAGGATGTCGTCCTGCGGTACGAGCCCGATGCGGGCCCGCAGCTCCGCGTAGTCCCGGTAGAGGTCGCGTCCGTCGTAGAGGACCGCGCCACGGTCGGCCGGGCGCTGTCCGGTGAGCGCGTTGAGCAGCGTGGACTTGCCGGCGCCGCTGGGCCCCACCACGGCGAGCAGGTTCTTCGCGCCCACCGGGAAGGAGACGCCGTCCAGGAGCGTCTTGCGGCCGTTGTCGACCTGCACGGTCAGGTCCTGGACGTCGAGTGAGATCTCTCCGGTGTCGACGAACTCCTGGAGTTCGTCGCCGACCAGGCAGAACGCGGAGTGGCCCACGCCGATGATGTCGCCGGAGCGGACCAGGGCGGTATGCACGGGGCTGCCGTTGAGGTAGGTGCCGTTGTGGCTGCCGAGGTCGACGATCTCGTAGCCGCCGTCCGGCAGGGCGCGCAGCTCGGCGTGGTGCCGGGAGACGACGAGGTCGTCGACGATCACGTCGTTGTCGTGGCTGCGGCCGATCCGCACGGTGCGCACCGGCAGCGGGCGCACGGACGTGGGTCGGCGGAAGGTCGAGGTGCCCGAGGGGTGGGAGACGGCGGACGGCCGGTCGGCGGGGCGCTGCCGGGCGCCGGTCACCACGGCGGCCGGGCCGTCGGCCGGGTTACCGAAGCGGACGACGCTGCCGGGGCCCACGTCCACGGAGTGCACGCGGCGGCCGCCGGCATAGGTGCCGTTGGTGCTGTGGATGTCCTCGAGCGTCCAGTGGTCCTCGACCGGGCGCAGCACCGCATGGTGCCACGAGACTCGATCGTCGCGCAGCACGATGTCGCTCGACGGGTCGCGCCCCACGTGGTAGACCCGGCTCGGACTCATCACCTGCGAGCCGCCAGCGGCCTCGACGACGAGTTCGGGGGCGGAGGGGGCGGAGGGCACGACCGACCGCTCTCCCATACAGGTAATTTTACGGCGGACCGGCATGGCGCGCCTTTCGGCGGCGGTGGCGAAGGGAGCCCCGGGTGACGGGGGAGGACGGCGGGCGGCTGCCCGTCTTCGTGTACGGGACGCTGCGCCCGGGGCGGCACAACCACGACCGCTTCCTGCGCGGCCGGACGGTCGCCGAGGTGCCCGCGCGGCTGCGGGGCGCGGAGCTGTACGAGGGGCCGGGGTATCCGTACGCGGTGGCCGGAAGGGGCGGCGAGGTCCGCGGCGAGCTGGTCGTGCTCGTTCCGGAGCATTACGCGGCGGTGCTGTCCGCCCTCGACGAGCTGGAGGGGCACCGCCCGGGCGATCCCCGGAACCTCTACGAACGCGTCGTGTGCGAGGTCCTGGTCGAGGGCGGAGGCGCGGTCCGTGCATGGGTATACCTGGCGGCGGAGCGGGTGGCGCGGCGGCTCCTGGAGGAGGGGACTCCGGTTCCCGGCGGCGACTGGCCGACGACCTGACGCTGTCTCACATACTGAACGATTCACCGACTGGGGCAACCTGAGCGGGCGTTGCCCCGTCATTCATGCCAGTTGGAACAGTTGGACGGGAAGTCCCCTCCTGGTCACGCTCTGTTGAGGCTTTGTTAACTCCTGATCAACTGTTCGACCGGTGGGGATTTACCTCTTTTCATGGGCATGCCAATGCGTGCATTGTCTTCCACGGGACCACAGGTCCCCGTGGTGCGGCAGGGCCGCAGCACGTGCGCGCGGCGGTTCGGGCGTGCCCGAACCGCCCTCATGACAAAGGGCGCTGAAAGATGCGTACATCCCCCACATCCTCCATATCGGCCTCTTCCCGGAGACGCATAGTCACCGTCGCCGTCGCAGTTGCCGCGGCGGCGACCATGGTGGGAACGGCCTCGGCCTCGGCCACGCCGTCTCAGTCCGCGAACAAGGCGACCCGCACGACCACCGCCTCCACCACGGCGGGCGCCGACGTCGTCAAGGCGGCACGGGCCGCCGTCGCCGCCCACGCCAAGGACGCAGGCGTCGGCAAGGCGGACACCCTGAACGTCAGGGACACCCTCGTCGACCCCGAGGGCAAGCGTCACGTCCGTTTCGAGCGGGCCCACCAGGGCGTCGCCGTCATCGGCGGCGACCTGATCGTCCACCTCGACGCCAAGAACAAGTACCTGGGCGTGACCCGCGCGATCAGCCACCAGGTCTCCGTGCCCACCGTGACCCCCAAGCTGACCGCCGGCCAGGCCGCCGCCAAGGCGACCGCATCGGTCGAGGGCACCGCCGCCAAGACGGAACTGGTCGTCGACGCCCGCGCCGGCGACTCCGTCCTGGCCTACCAGGTGACCGTCACCGCCAAGCCCGGTGCCGAGAAGACCGACGCCGCGCACTCCGTGGTCGTCGACGCCACCTCGGGCAAGGTCATCAGCAGCACCCCGCTCAGCGACGCCTTCATCTCGCCCAAGCTCAAGGCCACGCTGCGCGACCTCGGCCAGACCGCGGCCCCGCGCACCGCTACGAAGCCCGCCAAGCCGGCCCCGGCCAAGCCCACCGCGGGCTCCTTCCCCGCACCGGCCAACGGCACCGGCAGCTCCTTCTTCGCCGGCAGCGTGCCGCTGATCACCACCCAGACCGCGAAGTCCACCTTCGTGCTCAAGGACCCCACCCGGGGCAACGCCGAGACCCGCAACGCGGGCGGCCGCGAGCTGGAGACCTTCACCAGCGGCAAGCAGTTCACCGACGCCGACAACAAGTGGGGCAACGGCACCGCCACGGACTCCGCCACGGCGGCCGTGGACGCCCAGTACGGCATCACGAGCACGCTCGACTACTACAAGAAGACCTTCGGCCGCAACGGCATCAAGAACGACGGGGTCGGCCCGCACGCGCTCGTCCACTTCGGCTCCAAGGTCGCCAACGCCTTCTGGTCCCCCGAGTGCGGCTGCATGCTCTACGGCGACGGCGACGGCGAAACGTTCAAGCAGCCGCTGGTCGCCCTCGATGTCACCGGTCACGAGCTGACCCACGGCGTCGTCGAGGCGACGGCCAACTTCCAGCCCACCCGCGTCGACGACCAGGGCAACCAGTACGGCGAGGCGGGCTCGCTCAACGAGTCCCTCGCCGACATCTTCGGCACGGCCATGGAGTTCAAGACCAACAACCCGGCCAACCCGCCGAACTACCTGATGGGCGAGAAGCTCGGCCTGGAGCAGACCTTCCTGCGCCGCATGGACAAGCCGTCCCTGGACAAGCTCGAGGGCACCGTCGACTACTGGGACGAGGGCTCGTACGACCGCGAGGTCCACGCCGGCTCCGGCGTCTCCTCCCACGCCTTCTACCTGCTGGCCGAGGGAAGCGGCCAGAAGACCGTCGGCGGCTTCGCGTACGACTCCCCCACCTACGACGGCTCGACCGTGACCGGCATCGGCCGGGACAAGGCGGAGCAGATCTTCTACCGGGCGCTCACCCGGTACATGGTCTCCACCACCGACTTCCACGAGGCCCGCACCGCCACGCTGCAGGCCGCCGCGGACATCTACGGCGCGAGCAGCACCGAGTACAAGACCGTGGACCAGGCCTGGGCCGCGGTCAACGTCACCGAGGCCAACAAGCCGAGCGTCAAGCACTGACGCTCCGGGTGTCCCCCGGTCATCGGCTCCGGGGGACACCCGCCCGCCCGTGCGCGGGGCGGCGCGTCCGTCCGTGTCGGACACCGCGCCCGCCATGCCGTTCATGGGATTCTCTGGGACAAAGCGGCCGCTCCCGCCGGGGCGGCCGCTGACCGGAGAACGAGGTGCCCTCATGTCCCACCCGACGCCGACCGCCAGGAAACACCGGAAGTGGCCCTGGGTGCTGCTGGTCCTCGCGCTGATCATCGTCGGCGGGTGCGCCACCCTGTTCGTGGTCGTCTCCCACGAGTACGACAAGACGGTCACCGTGCGCTACGAGGTCACGGGCGACGCCAAGGACGTGCGGATCTCCTACAGCACCTGGCAGAACGGCAGCATCACCGACGTCAGCGCGGGCACGGTCGCCTCGCTGCCCTGGCGCAAGGAGATCAGGACGAAGGGCTTCGCCAAGGGCGGCACCCTGGCCGTGAGCACCGGCGCCGAGGGCGGCTCGGTCTCCTGCTCCGTCACGGTCGACAACGGCAAGCCTGTGGTCGCGAGCGCCGGCGGCGCGTTCGTCACGGCCACCTGCCGGGGATTCTGACCCGGCTGCCGGGGCCCGGGCGCTCACACGGACCGCGGCTCCCCGGCGGCCTCCGAGCCGACCCGGGGCAAAATCAGCGTCCCGCCCACCACGAGCAGCGCCCCGACAGCCTCGGGCAGCAGCCACCAGCCCGTCCGTACCCGCTCCTCGTACAGCAGCACCCCCAGACAGAGGCTGACCAGCGCATCCCCCAGCGTGAGCGCGGGCTGCGAGGCGACGAGCGGGCCGGACTCCATGGCGTTGGACACCAGGAACAGCGAGGCAGCACCCATCGCGGCGAAGGCATAGGTCTGCCAGGCGGAGAAGAACGCCCCGGCGCCGCGCTCACCGAAGACGACGGCAGCCGACTTCATCAGGGTCGCGGTCAGCGCGTACCCGATCGCGGCGGCCGCGCCGAAGAGGAACGCGCGGGCCTTCCCCCGGGGATGGCGCAGCGCGCCGAGGACGCACGAGACGATCACGCCCCCGCCGACGGCCAGGGCCGACGCCCACAGCTCCGGCGCCACCCGGGTGTGCCCGCCGGACGGCGCTGCGGCCGCCAGTCCCAGCGCCAGACCGGCGGCGACCATGCCCACCGCCGCCCAGCCCGCGCCCGGCAGCCGGCGCCCGAAGACCGCACAACCGATCAGCAGCGCGAACGGCAGCTCGCTCACGAAGACCGGCTGGACCAGGGACAGCGACCCCAGGGTCAGCGCCAGCCCCTGGAGGACCGCGGCGCAGATTTCCGCCACGATGCCGCCCAGCCACGCCGGGCGGCGCACCAGGTCACCCACCAGCCGCACGCTGAACGCGTGTTCCAGGGGCACGGTGCGCGCGGCCTTGCGCTGGAGCACCGTGCCGGAGGCGTTGCCGAGGGCGGCCAGCACGGCGAGCGCCGCGGCCAGGACGGCGGTCACGGGGTGCTCCCTCCGGCTCGGGGCTTGTCCGCCACCACCGTGGCAGACGAACCGGCCGGGGGCGGTCCCGCACCGCCGTCGTGGGTACCGCGACCGCGACTACGTCACGGCTGCTTCTTCACGAACGCTTCTTCACGAACGCTTCTTCACGAATGCTTCTTCGCCGCGCGGATCGCGAACGGCAGCTGCTCGGAGAAGAAGGACTGGTCGCCGTTGGCCACCACGACGCCCGCTTCGGCGCTGGTCACATCGCGCGGGGCGGAGCGGCCGACCGCCACGTCGAGCCGGTAGACGGCGGTGGCACCGGGGGCGAGCGGAGCCTTGGCGGCGGGCCGCAGGGCGGCACTCATGCCGGGGTCGCAGCCGTTGGCAACCAGCGGGATCCGCACCCAGCCGCGCCCGGACTCGTACTGACGCAAGGTCAGGTCCTTGGGGGTCAGGGCGTGGCTCTGCCCCGCGCCGAAGGCGTAGTAGGAGGCGTTGAGCGCCGGATAGGCCCGGTTGGTGGTGTTCTTCACGGTGACGGTGACCGCTCGCGCGGCGCCGCCCCGCTCCAGCGCGATCCCGCGCCGCCAGCCGTCGACGGTGACCTCGGGGCGGGTGGCCTTGGTGGTGCGGGCCGGGGCGCGGTAGGTGTGGCCCTTGCCGTCGGCGACCGAGGCGGCGACCGTGAGGGTGCCCGGCCGGTCGAGGTCCTGCAGGCGCAGGGCCACGGTCCGGGGGTGCTTGGGGCTCGCGTCCGTCGCGGTGAGCGGGAAGGCGAGGACGCCGTGGTCGGGCAGGCTGCCGCCGCCCGGGGTCGATTCGAGGTCGACCCAGCGGTGGGTACGGGGTTCGTAGCGCTGCACGACGAGGGAGTCGGTGCTGAAGCCGCGGCTGCTGACGTCCAGCCGGACGGTGCCCTTGGACACCGGGGTGCGCAGCGTGACGCTGGAGGACGACCACAGGCCGATCGGCAGCTGGGAGTCGACGCCATAGGAGATCTTCTGCGCGGCGCTGCCGACGGCGGGCGCCACGGGTGCCGCGTCGGTGGCCGCGGCCGCCTTTGCCGGTGCAGCGGCTTCCCCGCAGCCGGCTGCGGGGGTTCCCCGCCCGGCCGCCTGCCCGGTCCCGGCCGTGCCGACGACCAGGGCGAGCCCTGCCGCCAGGGCCGCAGAGGCTCTCACGGTGGCTTTCCGTGCCCCTGACGACCGCTGCTGTACGACTTTCCGCGTCATTTACCGCCCCCCACATGTGGGTTGTCCCGTACGTCCGTACGCCTCTGGCCTCAGAGAGGGCCTTCCACAGCTGATGGTTCCCACCCGGGAACGGAAATCCCATGGTTTTCGTCAGCGAGGCGCGAGGGGTTGACGTACGGGAGTTCCCGCCCTGCCGCGCGGGGGGGCGCGGCAGGGCGGGAGACGGGAGTCGGAGAGGTCAGCCGCTAGTGACGGTGTCCGTGCGAGGTCCGGCAGTGCTGGTGGTGGCACTTGTGCCCGTGGCCGTGCTGACGGCCGTGGTCCCGGCTGTGGTCGCCTTCGCGGTCGCGGTCACGACCGTGGTCGTCCTTGCGGTCGCGGCCGTGGTCGTCCTTGCGATCCCGGCCGTGGTCGTCCCCGTGGTCCCGACCATGGTCCCGGTCCTTGTCTCTGTCTCTGTCTCTGTCCCTATCTCTGTCTCTGTCCCGGTCTCGATCGCGGTCCCGGCCGTAGTCGTCGCGCTTGTCCCGCCCGTGATCCCGGTCCCGGTCCCGATCGCGGTCGCGGTCCCGGCCGTGCTCGTCGTCCCGGTCCGCACGGCAGTCCTGAATCATCTTGAGGTGCTTCGCCACCATCGGCCGCGCCTTCCGGGCCAGCTTCCGGACGTCCGTGTCCCGCCCGTCGGCGATCTCCTCGTCCAGCATCTTCAACGCCCCGACGTGCGCGTTCTCCTCGGACTTCAGCCACTGGCGGTCGTACTCGGTGGTGTGCGCCTTCGTCCTGAGGTCCCTCAGCTGCTTCCGCCGATCCGTCTTGGACACCTCCGGCAGCCCGACGTCCAGCCGGCCGGCCAGCCGCTTGACCTGGTCCTCCAGCCGGCCGTGATCGCGTACGAGGACGCGGCCGGCGTCCTGCACGCACCGGGCGACGGCGTTCCGCCGGGCGTCCCGGCCCACATCGACCTGGGCCAGGTTGCCCTTGTGGAGCTGGGTGAGCACGGCGTGGTCCGCCTCGGACATGGTGAGCCCGCCGCCGGTGGCGGCGAGGGCGGTGCCGGTGGCCGATGCCCCGGCCAGGACGAAGGCCGTGACCGCTGTCGTGGCCCGGTGTCGCATGTGCATCTTCGCTGCTCCGTTCTCCGGCCCGCGGCGCCCGTACCGTTCGCCGGGCCGATGGCCCACGGGGACGCACCAGTTGGCGTCCCCACAGAGCAGATGACTGCCCCGGGCGCGGCGGCGTGCGCCCGCCCGGCACGTCCAGTCCCCCCATTGGAGCACCACGGAGTGGTACTCCCAGGCACAGAACGCCGGTGCTCCGTCACCCGACGGGGCGTGAGGCGGGATTGACGCCGGGTCAGCGACCGGTGGGCAGATTGGCGCCGCCGGTGCAGTCGAGCACGATGCCGGTGACGAATGTGTTGGCGGCGAGCATGTGGATGGCCCGGGCCACGTCCTCGGGGCGGCCGACGCGGCCCACCGGAGTGGTGGCGGCGAGGCCCTCGAAGAGCGCCTCGCGCTGCGCGCCCGGGACGCGGTCCCACCAGGGCGTGTCAATGACGCCGGGCGACACCGCGTTGATGCGCAGCGGTGCCAGCTCGACGGCCAGCGGCCGGACCATCGCCTCCAGCGCGCCGTTGACGGCGGCCAGCCCGGCGGTGCCGGGGAAGGCTGCGCGGGCGGAGGCGGCGGTGATCAGCGTGACCGAGCCGTCCCGGCGCAGGTGCGGCAGGGCGGCCTTGAGGACGCGTACCTGCGGCCAGAACTTGCCGTCGAACCCCGCCGCCAGCTGGTCGAGATCGAGTTCGGCGAACGGGCCGCTGCCGGCGGCGCCGCTGACCGCGATCACCAGGTGGTCCACCGTGCCCGACTCGGTGAAGAAGGCGTCGAGGGCGGACTGGTCGGCGGCGTCCAGCTGGTGACCGGTGGTCTTGCCGCCGATCCGGGCGACGGCCGCGTCCAGCCGGTCCCGGCTGCGGCCGGTGACGACGACCTCGGCGCCGTCGGTGGCGAAGGCCGCGGCGGCGGCCTCGCCGATCCCGGAGCTGCCGCCCATCACGACGACCCGCTGCCCGGTGAAGGCGGGGTTCGAGGTGCTCGAAGCAGTCATGGTGTTGCTTCCTTCCGTGCGGGAGGCCCGCGGCCACCCCTTGACGAGACTGTCGGTTTCGGCAAGAGTTTTTATCGGAACCGCTAGTCTCGTCAAGGATGTTCAACCGCAGGACGAGGAGCAAAGAGGAGCACCGCATGGACGTGACCGAGCCCCAGCCGCCGGCGGAACGCCCGCACACCGGGCGCCGCCGCAACGAGGCCGCGCACCGCGCCATCCTGGACGCCGCCCTGCGCCTGCTGGCCGAGAGCGACGGCGCGCCCGTCACCGTCGACGCCATCGCGCGCGCGGCGGGCGTCGGCAAGCAGACCGTCTACCGGTGGTGGCCCTCCAAGGGCGCCGTTCTGCTGGACGCCCTCGTCGACCGGGCCGGGCAGGAAGCACCCGCACCGGACACCGGGTCACTGCACGAGGACCTGCGCACCATGATCGCCGCCACCTTCGCCGCAGCCCGGAACACTCCCACCGCCCCCGCCCTGCGGACCCTGGTCCGCGAATCCGCCCGCGACCCCCACCTCGCCGACCTGATGCGCACGTTCACCGCCACCCGCCGCGCTGCCCTGCGCGAAGTCCTCACCCGGGGCCGGCAGCGCGGCGAACTCCCGGAACACGCCGACCTCGACCTGATCACCGATCAGGTCTACGGCCTGTTCTGGTACCGCTTCCTCCTCGGCCACGCCCCTCTCGACAACAAGACGGCGGACCGCCTCACCGATGCACTCCTCACCGCTCACCGGGAGGACGGGGGCAGCTGACCGAAAGTGCCGACGGCGGACCGATCGCCTACGCCCAATAGAGCCCGCGGACGACGGCGCTGGTGATGGTGGCGGGAGTGGTGTCGGTGGCGGCGGGGCCGTAGGTGACTTCGAAGCGCACGGTCTCGCCGGCGGAGATGCTGCCGCTGTGAGGGAAGTCGACGAAGGACTTCCCGACGGTGGTGATGCGCTCGACGAGGGACCCGTCCCACCGGCTTCCGTCGGGGCGGCGGTGGTAGAAGCGGCCCTGGAGCGTGGCGCCCGGGGGCGCCGTGACGGTCAGGTAGACGGTGGCGGTGTAGTTCCGGGCGCCGGCTATGAGGTCCGTCCTGTTGATGGTCAGGGTGGTCCAGGTGTCCGGCTGCAGGGAGATGCTGGTGCCGTCGTACTCGCCGAGGGTGTAGGGCACGTCGGCCTCCGGTGGCGTGGGGGGCTGGGTCCGGAAGGACAGGGACCAGGATCGGAGTTCGTCGGTGCTGCCGAGGTGGCAGTAGTCGCGGTCGACGCCGCCGCTGTCGCTGTACTGGTGGAACAGCCAGGGGTATTGGATGCCCGGCCGTCCCGCGGGTCTGTTGGCCGTGGCGATCCACAGGAAGTCGCCGCAGTTGCTGGTCTGGTCCACGTGGAGCCAGTACTCGAGGTTGCAGTACATGCCGACGGCGTGGTCGGGCATCCGGCTCTTGACGTAGGAGAGCCAGGCGTCGCGGTAGGCGCGTTGGCGTGACCTGGGGACCGTGGAGTTGGCGTCGTCGTAGCCCTCCCAGTCCAGGATCAGGACGTCGCCGGGCCGCCAGTTGACCTGGGAGAGGAAGAAGTCGGCCTCCTGCTCGGGTGAATTGGCCATGTGAGGGTAGTGGTAGGCACCCCACACCAGGCCGTTGGCCTTTGCGTGGTCGCGCTGGGCGACCCATCGGGGATTGATGTAGGACAGCCCTTCGGTGATCTTGACGAAGGCGAAGGACAGCCCGGACGTGTCGGGGGTGGAGGACTGGTACGAAGCCCAGTCCTGGCCGTAAATGCCCATACAGAGCCCCTTTGCGTGAGCCATGTGCGCACGTGCCGGTGACGACGGCATGGCCGGCGTCGGCCGTCGGCGCCGACGGAGCGGTCGGCCACCGTGGCCGGGATAGCGTCGTACAAGGGTTCACTTCCGGCAAGCACTTCGGCGGCATTTGAGGCCCCGCTCACAGCCGCCCCTGCCCTCACCGGTCCCGGCTCGAGCCCTGTCCTGCGGCTTCCACGACGATCTCTCCGGCCCGGGTACGTGCGTACAGAACCTCTCTGCCTGCGCGGTGGGCGCTGACCAGGCCGGCGGTGCGCAGGGCCGTCAGGTGCTGGGAGACGCCGCCGGGAGTCAGCCCGGTGCGGCGGGCGAGGTCGGTGGTCGAGGCGGGTGCGGTCAGCTCGGTCAGGAGGGTTGCGCGGGAGCGGCCCAGCACGCCCGTCAGCGCGTCGGACACGGTGACGGGCCGCGTGTGCCAGAGGGTGCCGACGGCGCGTGGCGGGTAGTACAGCGAGGGCTGCCAGGGCTCGTTGAGCATGGAGAACACGCGCGGCCACACGAAGGCGGACGGCACGAGCAGCAGGCCCCGGCCGTCCAGTCTGCGCGCTCCGCGCACGGTGCGGTGCTCCAGCTGCAGGGTGCCTGCGGCCCAGGTGACCTGCGGGTCGAGGTCTGCGAACAGGTGCTGGGCTCCGCCTTCGACCAGGCGGGCGGCACGGTAGCGGATGTCGCCCTCCAGGAGAGTGAGGATCCGCGACCAGTACGGCGCCAGGGCCAGCTCCCAGTACGTCTCCATCACATGGGCCAATCGCCCGAGTTCGGCTGCCGGGTCGGCGCTCAGCGCCGCCATCCGTGCGGGCGGCACCTCGGCGGTCGTGTGCAGCAGCGCGGGCGGGGTGGCCCGGACCGTGGCCAGCTCCACCTCCAGTGACGGCAGCGGCGTCGCGGGCGGCGGGCAGATGAATCCAGGGATGCGGCCGGCCCAGGGCGAGCGCGTCGGCACCGGAACGAGGTCGAACAGCGGGCTCAGGTCGAGGTCCGCCGCCGCCAGCCGCGGGCGCACCCGCTCGGCCCAGGTGCGGTGCAGACCGTGTTCGTCCGCGCCCTTGAGCACTCGGACGCTGGCCACCAGCTCCCACAGCGGGGAGATCGCGAAGCGGGTACGGGCCACGTCCTCCAAGCCGAGTTCTATCTCGATCATTTAGCTGAGGGTAAATCAATAGGCGGAGGGGCCGGTGGTCGCGCACGGTACCGCGCATGATCGAAGCACACCGTTCCCCGTGGCGGCTGCGCGACTTCCGCGTGCTCTTCGCCGCCGGCGCCCTCAGCCATCTCGGCAGCAATGTCGGCTACGTGGCCGTACCGCTGCTCGCCGTCACCACTCTCGGCGCGGGTCCCGGCCAGGCCGGTGCACTGGCCGCGCTGTCCACCGCCGCCTTCCTCCTCATCGGCCTGCCCGCGGGCGTCTGGGTGGACCGCCTGCCCGGCCGCCGGGTGCTGGTGGTCGCCGACGCCGCCCGCGCCTTGCTGTTCGCCTCGATACCCGTCGCCTGGCAGCTGGGCGTGCTGTCGCTGCCGCAGTTGTACGCGGTGGTGCTGTTGAACGGCTGCGCCACGGTTTTCTTCGACGTCGGCTCGCAGAGCGTCCTGCCCGAACTGGTCGGCCGCGAACGCCTGGTGCCCGCGAACGCCGCCCTCGTGAGCCTGATGGCCGGTGCGAACATCGCCGGCCGCGGCGCAGGCGGCTTCCTGGTCCAGCTCTTCACGGCCCCCCTGGCGATCCTCGGCGGAGCCGTCGCCTACCTGGCCTCCGCCCTCGGCCTCCGGGGCATCGGCCGCCGGGACACTCCTGCCGTGGCGTCCGCCGACCGGCGACGGCTGCGGGCCGAGATGGCGGAAGGGCTGCGCCACGTCCTCGGCAGCCGCGAGCTGCGCGCGCTGGCGCTCACCGCGGCCCTCGGCAACCTCGGTGCACAGATGATCAATGCCGTACTGCCGGTGCTGTTCACCCGCGAACTGCACCTGTCCGCCGGGACGCTCGGTATCTACTGGGCGGCCGGCGGCCTGGGCCTCCTGCTCGGCGCCTCCTTCGCCCGCCGCCTCGCCACCCGCCTCGGCCACGGACGCACCCTGGGGCTGACCGGGCTCTGGTTCGCGCCCGCGGCACTCGCCGTCGCGCTGGTCGGCGACGGGCCGTGGCTGTGGGTGGCCGGCGCCGGGTGGCTCGCGACCATGACCAAGACGGGCATCGACAACGTCCTCGGCGTCGCCCTGCGCCAGCACTT
Source organism: Streptomyces sp. 17_S59 (assembly GCF_056930295.1). Classification (NCBI taxonomy): domain Bacteria; kingdom Bacillati; phylum Actinomycetota; class Actinomycetes; order Kitasatosporales; family Streptomycetaceae; genus Streptomyces; species Streptomyces sp. 17_S59. The sequence continues at coordinate 299,039 of NZ_JBXOWD010000001.1, forward strand.
GACCCCGGGTCCGCTGCTCGGCCGCATGAACGCCACGTTCCGATTCCTGCTCACCGGCGCCCTGGCCATCGGCTCCGCCCTGGGCGGCCTCGTCGGCCAGATGGCAGGCGTACGCACGGCAGTCTGGACCGGCGCGATCTGCCTGGCCGGCTCCTTCCTTCCGGTCTTCTGCTCCCCTGTCCGTACGCTGCGGGAGCTTCCGGCGGCCGCCGCGGCCCCGCCGGGCGTCGGCGGCATCCGCCACCGAGGGTGCGCTGCGAACAGCTAATTCAATGGCGCGCATCGAACGCTGCCCCCCACTCTGGTCACCGTGTCAGAACCCAAGCACCAGATCCGCGCCCTCTACACCGCCTCCACGATCACCGTCTACCAGGCATACACACCCGAGATCGGCCTTCCCGCGGCCCGGGACGGCCGCTTCCCGGCAGCCTGGCAGCGGGACCGGATGACGTGGATCAAGCCCTCCTTCCTCTGGATGATGTACCGCTGCGGGTGGGGCACCAAGGAAGGCCAGGAAACCGTTCTCGCCGTCGAGATCACCCGTGAAGGCTTCGAGTGGGCACTGGAGCACGCCTGTCTGAGCCACTACGAGCACGGGCTGCATCCTGACCGCGCAACCTGGAAGCGCCAGTTGAAGCGGTCGCCGGCTCGAGTCCAATGGGACCCGGAACGTGACCTGTGCCTGCAGCCGCTTGCTCACCGCTCGCTGCAACTCGGCCTCACAGGAGAAGCCGCACACCGCTACGCAGACGAGTGGACGGTCTCCGTCACCGACATCACCACGCTTGCGCACACGATTCACGACCACGTACGGGACGGGGACCTGGATGCGGCACGGCGCCTTCTGCCCGCAGAACGTTCCTACCCGGTGCCCAACGGAGGCTTGGACCACTTGCACCGGTGAGCGGAGCCGTCAATGGGTCGATCAACGGGCTATGAGCCGACTCCCGGCGATTCGGCGGCTTTCACGCCCACACGCGAAGGCGTCCCGACGGTGATGAGGTAGTAGGCGCGGCCGGACGTCGTCCCCACAGGAGCACCCACGCCGAAGAACACGTCGCCCTGATCCTGGACGGGAAAGCTGAAGGTGCTGTCCCCCCAGGAATGAAGCACCATCGTCGCCCTGGGCCCGCCGGCGAGACTGATCGTCAGCGTCGAGGAATCCGTGTGATCCACGTCGAACGGATTGAACACGAAGGGCCTGCGGTTGAAGGTCCGGTCGCTGAAGTACTCCGTCAGGTTGGCCTGAACACCGCCCTGCTGATTCGTCGCGAGGGTACCGGTCGAGTACCGGGTCACTCCATCGTCCTGCAGTGACGCCAGGGTGACCTGACTGAAGAAGCTCGAATTCTCGATGAGGAAATTCACACGATCCGTGACCTGACCCATCGCCCCACCCTTTCCGTCCTTGCGATACCCGGCCGGTGCTGCCCCCTGTTCTCGCCCTGTTCTCCGCCTGGTCACCCTCCCTGATTGTCTTCGACTGCCCCCATGTCGGAGCCGAACGGGTTGGTGTCCCAATGAAGCGTGTGGGAGGCATCGAGTCCTCGATAGGCGAAACCGTCACCGCGGACGCGTCCGGCGACGGCAGGGGCGACGTCGCTCGTGGCCGTGCACTTGTAGCGGTTGAATTCGCCGGCAAACGACATGAGCAGATACATGTTGGTGTTCATGCCCGCATACGTCAGGCAGAACGAGAGGTCGTCGACTTCCAGTTGAGGGCCGGACGGGCTGGTGTCTGCCCCGAGAAAGGCTGTGGGAGTGGAGTCCCCCAGGAAGTTTCCCTCGTTGCCGTCGAGGGTGACCTTTGTGTACTGGCTCTCCTGGCCAGGGAGGAAACCGTGGGCGACATTCACAGTCCGGGAGGTGTCGGTCCAAGCGATCCAGACGGCATCCGGGACGTTCGGAGGCGAGGTCCCGTTTGGCGAAATACACGGAGCGTCGATGGCGGTCTCGGGAAGCTGGATGACGTGGAACCCGGCGCTGTCGAGAGGTTCCGCGCTCGTGCTCCATGCCAGGTTGATCACTCCGCTGCGATCCGTCCAGGCCAGGTACCAGCGGTCCTGCGCCCGCGCCAGGCTCGGGCCCCAGTCACTCTGCCAGGCTGCCGGCAGGGTTACCTTGCTGTCGAAGGAGATGGGGTCAAACTGAACAGGCGGCCGTGTCCGGGCAATGTTCAGTTGGCGGTCGACGCCCGTCCACGCAAGGTAAATGGGCGACTGCACCTGAGGGAACGGCGCCCACGACGGCCGCGCGATGGCGTGCTCGGGCTGCGGAACCGCAACCTGAGCCTTCGTCTCATCGAATGCCTCGGCCCACGCCGTGCGCAATACCCGGTCTCCGCCCACCCAGGAAATAATGGGGCCGGCCGCGCCGTGCTCACCGCTCAGCGCAGGACCGGAAAGAGTTGTCTCCGGGAAAGCAGTCATTGACGTCTCCTCCACGAGGAGGTGCCGAACTCAACCTGGGCGGTCAGGCTCGGCACGATTCTGATCGCTGATCATTTCAGCTGGCGCAGATTCTGTCGCTGCGCTGAATGGCCGCACGAAGGAAACCAGGTCAACCCACTTCAATGATGGTGTGCATGGACAAGTTTCCTCCTGGCAACTGACGGGTCATAGCCCTCATTAGGGTGAACGAGGAGTGCAGAGGCTCGCCTCAAGCGAACTGTGCCGGCGTCCGGGGCACGCAACGGCCGCCGCTCAGCGCGTCGGCGACCAGGTGCGCGAATGCCTCGGGGTTGTCGAACATGATGTTGTGCCCGCAGTCCGGAATCGCCCGGACGGTCACACCCGACGAGTTGCGAGACGAGTACCGCCTGGCCGTCGTGCAGGTGCTCGGTCACGTAGTCGCGCAGGTCGTCGCCCGGCCCGCGATCCGGTCCATCAGGACCTCGAATGCCTCCTGTCAGCGGGCAGAGTCTGCGCTGTGTCCTGCGGTCGCCGCGTGATCGTTGGTCTTCGCTCAATGCCGGAGGAGTTCGCAGAAGCAGTCCAGGGCACGGTCGGTGCGGCGGCGGTCCCCGGTGGTCGTGAGATCGAACAGGAGGCCCCGGATAACGGCCATGACCAGCGTGGGAGTAACAGTGTCGTCAGGGCCGGTGGTGATGTCGCGGAACGTGGCGCCGAGGGTGTGGAACCAGTCCGTGATCGCCTCGGCCCGGTCCGGGTAGTTCTCGGGGTGAGCGAGGCCGTCGGCGTGCACCTCGAAGAACAGCCGGACGAACGGGGCGCGCTCGGGTGCGCTGAGCCAGGCCCAGATACCGCGCAGGTGTTCCTCCGGAGAGGCTGCCTGCACAGGGAGGTTCTCCGCCAGCCGTGTCGCACCGCGGCGGCGGGCCTCGGCAAGGACGGCTGACACCAACTCCTGCTTGCTGCCGAAGTCGTAGAGCAGCATCCGCGGGCTGGTGTCGAGAGCGGCGGCCAGCGGCCGCAGACTCAATCCGGCCAGTCCGTGCGCCAGGACGTAATCGGTCGCCCGCGCCAGCGTGGCCTCCCGTCGGGCGGGATCTGGGGGTCGCCCCACGGTGGATCACCCCTCGGTCCTGCGGATCTGAGCCTGCGTCAGTATATGGTACGACTGTTTCAATAATGGGAGGGAGGCAGTCATGCACGCACTCGACCGGGCACTCGTACTGGGCGCCGGAGGTCTCGTCGGCACGGCCTGGACGGCTGGGCTTGCCCGCGGACTGCGCCGCAGCGGGGTGGATCTCGGCGGGGCCGATCTGATCGTCGGCACCTCGGCCGGCGCGATCACCGCCGCACTGCTGGCCACCGGTCAGGACCCCGACCGGCTCGCCACCCCAGTGCGCCCCGCCGACTCCGGCAGCACCCCTCCCCAGGTGGACGGGCGCCGACTGGGCGAGGCGTTCGCCGTGCTTGGTAATGCCGCCTCGGACCCGGCCGAGGCACGGCGCCGAGTGGGCCGGATCGCGCTCGCTGCCGAGACCGGACCCGAGCAGGCACATGTCGCCCGGATGCGCGCCATGGTCGGCGCAGACCAATGGCCGGACCGGCAGCTGCTCATCCCCGTGACGGACGCCGAGACCGGCGAGCAGGAGGTCTTCGACCGCGCGAGTGGGGCACCGCTGCCCTCCGCCGTGGCGGCAAGCACGGCCTTCCCGGGCATCTACCCACCGATCACCATCAACGGCCGCCGATACATGGACGGCTCCCTGCGGTCTGCGACCAACGCCGGACTCGCGGCCGGAGCCCGCACGCTCGTCGTGATCGACCCGCAGGCGCACCTGTTTCCCCGCGAGTTGCTCCACCAGGAACTTGCGGTCGCCGCGGCCCACACGGTGGTGACCATCGAGCCCGATCCGGCATCAATACGCGCATTCGGCTCGGACCTGAATGACCGGACGGCCTGGGAACCGGCCTACCAGGCGGGTCTTCGCCAAGCCGCCGATGCCGCAGAGCAGCTCCGCCTCACCTGGAGCACCGGATCCGACACGGACTGAGCGCCGCCCGATCTCCAGCAGCCACCGAAGCAAGTCGTCGCTGGCCGCGCGTCAGCGCGATGATCACATGCTCCCGGCAAGGTCCCCACAAGCCCGACAGTCAGACGCTGTAGGACTTCCCGTCCCCCCGCAGCCGCTCCGTCTCCCGCCGGTCCCGCTTCGTCGGCCGGCCCGTGCCGCGGTCGCGCACCCCGGCTGCCGCGACGGCCTCGCGGGGCGGAGGTGGCGGGCTGTTGTCGATGTAGCACTCCGCCGCTACGGGCGCCCCGACCCGCTTGCGCACCAGGCGCTTGACGACCACGATGCGTTCGCGCCCGGCATGGCGCAGGCGGATCTCGTCGCCCGGGTGCACGGGCTGGGCCGGCTTGGCGCGTTCGCCGTTGAGGCGGACGTGGCCGCCGCGGCAGGCGGTGGCGGCCAGGGAGCGGGTCTTCGTGAGGCGTACGGACCAGATCCAGCTGTCGAGCCGGACCGTCGTCCCCTCGTCTGTGTCCATACCCGCACTCTAGGCCAGAGCCGCACGGTGGCGTCTGGCCGATTACGGGCGATGTCTTCCGGCCACGCGCCGGACGGCCGTTGACTTCTTCGGCACCCCGTGCAACTGATGACGTGTTCACATCAGACCCTCCCCTGGCCTGGCCCGGGACGGAAGGGAGCGCGGCGATGAACACCCCCACAACCCCGAGGACACGCAGACGGACCATGGCCGGAGCGGCCCTGGTCGCTGCGCTGGCGAGCGCGGGCATCGGCCTGGGCGCGCCCGCGGCCGTGGCCGACACCGTGTCCGTGGGCTACACCTGCACCGGCCCCGGCGCACCCAGCGGCGTCCAGTCGCTGGACGTCACCATGACGGCCCCGGCCAGCGTTGCGCAGGGCGGCACCGCGGATCTCAGGATCGACGTCTCCACCAAGCTCACGACCCCCGTCAACCTCCCCGCGAACACCGTGACCGGGGACATGACCATCGACATCGGCGGCGCGGGCTCCGGCAGCGTGACGGCCACCGGATTCACCAACCCCGACCCGGTGCCCAGCGGATCGAACGTCGGCCTCACCGGCGGCACCGCCTCCGCTCAGCTCGACAACGCCGGTACGGCGACCTTCACACCCGGCAACGCGGCAGTGCACCTCTTCGGCATCACGGTCAACTGCGTGATCGACGGCACCGCGCCGGTGGCCGCGTCGACCGAGGTCACGGCCTCCTAGGGCCTGTTCGTTCACGTACGGGTGAGGGCGGCGGCGCCGAAGGACACGTCGAAGCGGTCGCACCAGATGCTGACGCTGGTGTACCGGTTGAGGTCGAGGCCGGCGGGGAGGGTGTAGTTCTGGCTTCCCTTGTTGCCCTTGAGCTTGCCGAGACTGACGTGGGCGCCGCGGTCGAAGACGTACCAGCCGGCCCGGCCCTCCTTCACGGGGGCGTCGGTGATGAGCACCCGCAGGTCCGGGCCGTTGCTGGTGTCGAGGTTCTCCAGGCGCAGCGTGCGGCTCCCGTCCGGCAGCTCGAGGATCCGCACGCTGCCGCTGGTCTCGTGCTCGTGGCTGATCAGCCGTCCGGTGGCCAGCGTCCTCGGGGCGCTCGCGCCCATGGCCGCGGGCGGGGCCTCCCGGACCGTGGTGTTCACCCACAGTTTCCACGGCTGGAACCAGTACAGCCCCACGCCCACCGCCACGATCCCGGCGGCCAGCACCCCGATCACCACCGGCCTGCTCAGCATCCGCCGCATGCGTCCCATCTCCGCCTCCCGAGGCAAGCCCTTGCCCAGTCACCTGTACAGCTGTCACCTGTACAAACGCGGTGCGCGGGCGGCAGGGATCCGGGAAACCTATGACGAAAGTCTTACGTGCGCCCGCGGCCGGGCGTCCACGAGCGGCCCGTTTTCCGGCAGGGCCGGAATCGGCGCGCTTTCGCTCGCGGTCCCGTGCCGGGCCGGTGAGGATGGTGCGCGTTCACCATTCCGGACCGCCCAGAATGCCCAGGAGCACGTCATGATCTTTATCGTCGTCAAGTTCACCGTCCGCCCGGAGCACAGCGACAAGTGGCTCGACCTCGTGCAGGACTTCACCCGGGCCACCCGGGAGGAGCCCGGCAACATCTTCTACGAGTGGTCGCGGAGCGTGGACAACCCCCACCAGTTCGTCCTGGTCGAGGCCTTCGAGGACGGCGACGCCGGCGCGGTGCACGTGAACTCGGAGCACTTCAAGACGGCCATGGCCTGGATGCCGGACTACATCGCGAGCACTCCGGAGATCGTCAACGTCGAGGTGCCGGGCCGGGGCTGGTCGGCGATGGCCGAGCTGACGCCGCGCGAGAGCTGACGGCCCACGGCCCCCTTGCGGGTCAGCGCACCAGGCGTGCCGCCGTCGTCGCACCGGGGCTGCTCTCGGCGAGCGCCTCGGTGAGCGCATCCCCGGCGGCGGTCAGCGCGGCGTCGTCCAGCGGGCCGAGGGCGTCGAGGATGAAGACCGCACGCGTGGTGGTGAGGGTGAGCCGGGTGCGGGTGCACTGACGCCAGTTCCAGCGGCGGCAGGTGACGCCCGCGTTGTCGCGCCAGACCACCTCGCCGGGCGGGCAGTGCTCCACGGCGGCCTCCCCGCCGGCCGTGGTCTCGAAGGGCTCGTCGCCCGTGGCCCGGACCAGCCGCGCCGGTCCGGCGTAGTGGTCGAGGTCCTCGCCGCCGAGCGGCAGGACGTGGGCCACGGAGATCGCGTTGTAGATGTCGGTGAGCCGGTCCACCCGGGGCAGCCCGGACTCCGCGCGGCGCAGCAGGGCCTCCGCGCTGGGGCGGGTGCGCTGGGGCTTGGCGCCGAAGGCCCGGAACGCCTCGCGCCACGCGGCCAGGTGCGGGTGGTCCTCCACGGCCGTGTCCGCGAGCCACCGCCTGGCGCTCTCCTCGGCCGATACCAGCAGCTTCTCGCTGATCTCGTCGCTCGGCCCGGGGCGCAGCCCCTCCGCGACGACGACGAGGGCGCGGTAGTCGGGTCGCAGGTCGCGCACGGCGGGGTCGACGGACACGGTGTCGAGCCAGGCCTTGATGTCGGCGGTGTCGGCTGCCACGCCTTCTCCTCGGATCGGTACGGATCGATACAGTACGACTTAGATCAGTTCAGTGAACTAAGAAGTCTCTTCGACTGTACCAAGCGAAGGCCGGAAACCTCATTCCTGAGGCGGCAGCGCCCTGCACAGTGCATCCAGCGCCCCCGTGAAGGCATGCTCGGGCGGCGTGCCGTACCCCACGACCAGCCCGTCGCCGGGCACCCCGGCGGCCTCCCCGTGCCGGTAGAGGCCCAGGCCCTCCACGGCCAGCCCCTGCCAGGCGGCGCCCTGCACCACGGCGCGCTCGGTGCCGGGCGGGAGTTCGAGCACCGCATGCAGGCCGGCGGCGATGCCGGTGACCCGGACGTGCGGGGCGCGCTCGGCGAGGGCCGCGAGGAGCCGGTCGCGCCGCCGTTGGTAGTGCCGCCGCATGCGGCGCACATGGCGGTCGTACGAGCCCGAGGCGATGAAGTCGGCGAGCGTCAGCTGCTCCAGGGCGCTGGCCGTGGGCTCCCGCTCGCCCTTCACCTCGAGGACGGCGTCCACGAGGTGGCCGGGCAGCACCATCCAGCCGAGGCGCAGCGCCGGGGAGAGGCTCTTGCTGACCGAGCCGATGTGGACGACCCGCTCCGGGTCGAGGCCCTGCAGGGCGCCGACCGGCTTCCGGTCGTAGCGGAACTCGCCGTCGTAGTCGTCCTCGAGGACCAGCCCGCCGGTCGCCCGCGCCCAGTCGACGACCGCCGCACGCCGCTCGGGGTGCAGCGGGCCGCCGGTCGGGAACTGGTGGGCGGGCGTCAGCAGCACCGCCCCCGCACCGGTCTCCGCCAGCCCCTCCACCCGGGCACCGTGTGCGTCGAGGGGCAGCGTCACCGTGCGCAGCCCGGCGCCGGTGAGCAGGGAGCGGTGGAAGCCCAGCCCGTAGGACTCCACGGCGATCGTCCCGCTCAGCACCCGGCCCAGCAGGCGCAGCGCGCCCGCGAAGCCCGAGCAGACGACGATGCGGCCGGGGTCGGCCCGGACGCCCCGCGCCCGGGGGAGGTACTCGGCCAGGGCGGCGCGGAGTTCGGGACGGCCGTGCGGGTCGCCGGGGCCGAACGCGTCGTTGGGTGCGGCGGTCAGCGCGCGCCGGGCGGAGGCGAGCCAGGCGGTGCGGGGGAAGGCGGAGGCGTCCGGGGTGCCCTGCACCAGGTTGTGGCGCGGCGCCCGGCGCGGGGCGGCTGGGGTGTGCGGGCGGTCCGGGCGTGGGGGCTCGGCGCGGGACGCGACGCGGGTGCCCGAGCCCTGACGGGCGGTCAGCCAGCCTTCGGCGACGAGTTCGGCGTAGGCCTCGGCGACGGTGTTGCGGGCGAGGCCCAGGTCGGCGGCGAGCGTGCGGTAGGCGGGCAGCCGGGTGCCGGGGGCGAGACGGCCGGTGCGGACGGCGTCGCGCAGCGCCCGCAGCAGGGCGCCGCGGCGGCCGCCCGGGCCGTCGTCCAGCTCCAGATGGAGATCGCTGCCGGGGGCGTCGCCCGCTTGTCCGCGGACCGGCCCGCCCGCCTGATTGACCATCGGTTTCACGCATGAATTGCACCATGGGGCGGGCCGGTTCCCGGCCTAGGGTCATAGCCATGACCACGACTGAACGCGCTCCGCGCATGAACTTCGCCCACGCCGCCCCGAAGGCCTTCAAGGCCATGATCGCGCTCGACGCGGCCGCCACGGAGGGCCTCGACCCGGTCCTCGTCGAGCTGGTCCGGATCCGTGCCTCGCAGCTCAACCAGTGTGCCTACTGCCTGGACATGCACACCCGGCAGGCCCGCAAGGACGGTGAGCGCGAGGAGCGGATCCACCTGCTCCCCGCCTGGCGGGAGGCGGGCCTGTACACCGAGAAGGAGCAGGCCGCGCTCGCGCTGACGGAGGCCGTGACCGTCCTCACCGACGGTTTCGTCCCCGACGAGGTGTACGCACGGGCCGCCCGGCACTTCGACGAGGAGGAGCTGGCGCACCTGATAGCGCTGATCTTCACCATGAACGCCTGGAACCGGATCGCCGTCACCACACGGAAGATCCCCGGCATGGACTAGCCAGGCCGACCCCTGAAGCCCCGCGGCTCGCAGGGGGTGCCGCGCGTCACCCCCTGCGGAACCGGTCGCGGTAGGCGGCCGGTGACACTCCCGTCTCGCGCACAAAGGCGCGCCGCATCGTCTCGACGGTGTTGAACCCGCACTGCCCGGCGATCGCGTCGACGCCGTCGGCGGAGCCCTCCAGCAGCGAGCGGGCCACGGCGACCCGGGCCCGCTCGACGTACGCGCCCGGGCTGACCCCCACCTCCTGGGTGAACAGCCGGCTGAAGTGCCGCCGGCTCATGCCCAGCCGTGCCGCCAGCGCCGGGACCGACAAGTCGCCCGACGGGTCGGCGTCGATGGCGTCGACCAGGTCCCGCAGGGCTCCGCCGCGCAGCGGCTCGGCGCGGGTCCAGGTGCTGAACTGGGACTGCCCTCCGGGCCGCTGCATGAAGACGACCAGGAACTTGGCCACCGTCCGGGCCAGTTCCGGCCCGAAGTCGTCCTCCAGCAGGGACAGCGTCAGGTCGATGCCCGCGGTCACCCCGGCCGAGGTCACGACCGCCCCGTCGCGGACGAAGATGGCGTCGGGCTCCACCGACACGTCGGGGTAGTTCGCGGCCAGCTCGGAGCAGTACGCCCAGTGCGTGGTGGCGCGGCGCCCGTCGAGCAGGCCCGCCTCCGCCAGGACGAAGGCGCCGGTGCACACCGAACTCGTGCGCCTGGCCCCGTTCGAGAGCCGCCGCACGTGCCGGACCAGGTCGCGGTCGCCGACCGCGGCGGCGTAGCCGTGGCCACCGGCCACCACGAGGGTGTCCGGCGGCTTGCGGATTCTGGCCAGGTCGGCGGCGACGCCCAGGTGCGTGCCGGCGGAGGCCGACACGTCCCAGCCGCCCACCGAGGCGAGCCGGACCCGGTATCCGGCGTCCGCCTCGCGCACGGCGCAGTCGAAGACGTCCAACGGGCCCGCGACATCCAGCAGTTGCACTCCGTCGTACACGACGATCAGCACGTCGCGCGTGTCCACCTTGCCGCTCACACTGGCCATCATCGGGTGGCGCACCCTGGCGGAACCCCCGAAGGCAGAGGCGATCACCTTTATGGAGTAATGTCCTTTTTTCTGGGCATAAGACAGCTTATGCCACGCACCCACCCCGGCGGCCCCGCGACCACCCCGCGCCGGTCCGCTTGCGGCCGGGAACCCGGCCCCTAGGGTGGAAACAATCATGAAGCGAGACCCAGGTCCCGTCGAACCGCCCGGGACGCCCCCGCTCCCCCGCGCGGCGCGCCCCCTGGTCCTGGCCGCCTACATGCTGCTCGCCGTGGCCGTGGCCATGGATCTGGCCTCGAACCCCACCCTGACCTTCTCCCCTGTGCTCGCCACGGCCCCGGTCCTCGCCAGCATCGGCACCCGGCGCGCCCGCGGCCCCCTGCTGGCCGGGCTCATCGCCCTCGCGGTCGTGGCCCCGCTGGCCGTGGCCGACCCCGAGGTGGCCCTGCCCGTCCACCTGACCGCGGCGGCCACCGTGCTCGCCATCACCTGCGTGAGCACCGCGAACGTCATCCTCGTCTCGACCCGCGAGCGCGAACTGCTCCAGTCGCGCTCCGTCGCCGAGGCCGCACAGCGCACCCTGCTGCGCCCGCTCGCCGACCGGGTCGACGGCCTGCGGGTGGCGGTGCGCTACCAGGCGGCCGCCGCCGAGGCCCGGGTGGGCGGGGACCTGTACGAGGTGCTGTCGACGCCGTTCGGGGTGCGGGTGATCATCGGCGATGTGCGGGGCAAGGGCCTGTCCGCCATCGAGACGGCGTCCGACGTGCTCGGCACCTTCCGGGAGGCCGCCCAGGTGGAGCCCGAGCTGACCACGGTGGCCCTGCGGCTCGACGCCACCGTGGCCCGGCGCCGGGCCGGCGAGGAGTTCGTGACCGCCGCCCTGCTCGGAGTGCCGGAATCTGGCGCCCCGGCGGAGCTGGTCGACTGCGGCCACCTGCCGCCGCTGCTGTGGCGGGCGGGCACGGTCACGGAGCTGGAGTCACCGGCCCCCGACCCGCCGCTGGCACTGCGGGAGCTGGTCCCGGGCGAGTACGGGCGGCGGCTCTTCACCTTCACCCCCGGCGACCTGCTGGTGCTCTACACGGACGGGGTGACCGAGGCCCGGGACGCCTCCGGCCGCTTCTACCCGCTGACAGAGCGGCTGGCCGGGATGTCCGAGCAGACCCCCGACGCGCTGGCGAACCGGATCGTCGCGGACCTGCGCGCCTGGACCGGCGGGGAGCTGTCCGACGACGCGGCGCTACTGGTGGTCCGCCGGGACCGGTGAGCGGGCACCCGGCAGCGGGCACGGCCTCCAGCCCGGACGCGGCCTCAAGCTCAGGTACGACCTCAGACCCAGCCGCACCCCAAAAAAGAAAGGAAGCCTTGCAAGGTTTCCTACTTAAAAGCTAGCCTTCCAATATGGCCGCACACACCGCACCCCCACCCGTTCGCAGTCCGCAGGCCGGCTTCGGCCCCCGCTTCGTGGCGCCCGTCGTGATCGGCTCCATGCTCAACCCGGTCAACTCGACCATGATCTCCACGGCGCTCGTCCCCATCGGGCACGCTTTCGGCGCCGGAGCCACGGACACGGCCTGGCTGGTCTCGGGGCTCTACGCGGCGAGCGCGGTGGCGCAGCCCGCCATGGGCCGGGCCGCCGACCGGCTCGGCGCCCGGCGGGTCTATCTGGCGGGCCTGGCCCTGGTGGGCATCGCGGGGCTGGCCGGGCTCGCGGCCTCCTCGCTCGGCGCGCTGGTCGCGGTCCGCGCCCTGCTGGGCATCGGCACCTCCGCCGCCTATCCGGCCGCCATGGCCATGATCCGCGCCCAGTCGGCGCGGCTGGGCAGGGAGGCCCCGGGCAGCGTGCTCGGCGCGCTCACCATCGCGGCCCTGGGCAGCGCGGCGATCGGCCCGGCGCTGGGCGGGCTGCTGGTCGCACTGGTCGGCTGGCGGTCCGTCTTCGCGGTGAACGTCCCGCTGGCCGCGGTGGGACTCGCCCTCGCCCTGCTGTGGCTGCCTCCGGACGAGCCACGCTCCGAGGTCCGCCGCGAACCCCTGCGGACGGCTCTGGACCCGCTGGGCGTCCTCCTGTTCACGGCCGCCCTCCTGCCCCTGATGTTCTTCCTGATGCGCCTCGACCGCCCCGAGTGGCTGCTGCTCGTGCCGGCCGCCGCGGCCGGGGCCGCGCTGGTGGTATGGGAGCTGAGGGCCCGCAGGCCGTTCCTCGACCTACGCATGCTGGCCGGGAACCGGCCGCTGGTGCGCACCTATGCCCGCAACGGCGCCGCCTACCTGGTCGTCTACTGCGTCCTCTACGGGTACACGCAGTGGCTCGAGGAGGTCCGCGGCTGCTCGGCGGCCGTCACCGGGCTGATCATGCTGCCGATGTCGGTCACGGCCGCCGTGTGCTCCTGGGCGGGTTCGCGCCGCAGGCGGGTGCGCGGGCCGCTGCTGCTCGGCACGGCGGCCATGACGGTGGGCGCGGCGGCCCTGCTGCCGGTAGGGTCCGGCACGCCCGTACTGCTCCTGCTCGGCATCGGCGTGGTCTTCGGGCTGCCGAACGGGCTCAACTCGGTGGCCAACCAGACGGCCCTGTACGCCCAGTCCCCCGCCGGGCAGGCCGGAACGGCGGCGGGGCTCTTCCGCACCGCGCAGTACCTCGGGGCCATCGCCTCCGCCGGCCTGATCGGGCCGGTCTACGGGCAGGGTGCCACCACGCACGGCCTGCACATCGTCGCGGCGGCGCTGGCCGTACTCGCCGCCCTCCTGCTGCTGGCCACCCTCGCGGACCGCCGGCTGCCGCGGGACGGCGCCGCGGAGACCCGATGAACCCGGTGGAAGTCCGGCACGGACCCGCCCGTTCGAAAGGTACCCTTTGCTTCGTGAAGGACCAGACGGACCAGACGGACCAACAGCAGCAGCCTCCCGTCCCGGCAGCCCCGGACCCCGCAGAGCTGACCGAAGCGGCGGCAAGACTGCGCGTCCTGACGGGACAGCTGATGCGGCGCCTGCGGGCGGCCTCCGAGGGCGCGGACGTGACGCTGTCCCAGGCCGCGGTCCTCAGCCGCCTCGACCGCCACGGCCCCGCCACGACCGTCGCCCTCGCGCGGGCCGAGCGGGTGCGGCCGCAGTCGATGGGCGCGACACTGGGCGCCCTGGAGGACGCCGGACTGGTCGAGCGCGCGCCGCACCCCAGCGACCGGCGGCAGAGCATCATGTCCCTCACGGACCAGGGACGCCGCCAGCTCGCCGAGGTCCGCCGCACCCGCGAGGGCTGGATCGCGCAGGCGCTGCGCGATCGTCTGGACGCGCGCGAGCAGGCCGTGGTCGTCGAGGCACTCGGCCTGCTGTCCCGGCTGGCCGAGGAGGAGTAGCGCGACCGCGCCCGACCGGAGGGGGTGTCAGGACCGCGGCGCCGGATGGTCGGCGAGCCAGTCCAGATAGTGCGGGCTGCGCCGCACGGCGGTCGCGTACACCTGTTCGGCGCGGGCGAGGAGGTCCTCGGTGTGCGCGGCGACCGGGCCCAGCCGGTGCCACAGCAGGAGGTGCCTGATGAGCAGCGGGCTGTCCGTCAGCGGGCGCGGCACGATGCCCGGGGTGCTGCGGAAGGTGGCCTGTCCCAGGCTCACCGCCTGGCCGTCCGCGATGAGTTCACGGGCAAGGGCCGCCTCGGCCTCGTGCCGGACCGTCGCCACGAAGCCCGCCTCGGCGCAGGCGGCGGTGAACGACTCGAACAGGCCGTTGCCCGTGTTCGCCGGAAGCGTCCACTCCGCCTGCGCCAGTTCCGCCAGCGCGACCTCCTGCCGCGTGGCCAGCGGGTGGGTGATGGGCAGCAGCACGAAGGCCGGTTCGGTGGCGACGGTCGCCGAGCGGAGGTCGGGCGACAGCTCGGAGCCGGGCCGGATGTACTCGACCACGGCCGCCAGATCCTGCTGACCACTGATCACGAGATCGGCCGCGGCGGCCATGCTGGTCTCCGTGCGCAGGGTGGGCAGCGCACCGGGGAACAGCTCCTTCAACTCGCGCACCAGGCCCACCGCCAAGGGGCCGGGCGTGGCGACGTAGCGCAGCGGGCGGCGCCCCTCGGCCGACCCGGTGTGCAGCGCGGACTCGCGCTGGATCGCGTCGATCGACGGCAGCACCGAGCGCGCCCTGGCGAGCACGAACTCCCCCAGCGCGGTGGGGGACGCCCCCCGCCGGGACCTCACGAAGAGCGGCCCGCCCAGCATCCTCTCGATACGCCTGAGTTGCGTAGTGAGGGTGGGCTGGGAAAGGCCCAGCGCGGCTGCCGCCCTGGTGATGCTGCCCGCGTCGGCTATCGAGCAGACCACCCTGAGATGGCGAACTTCCAGATCCATAGACCGATACTATGATCAAATGGGATTACTTGAAAATTCCAGTACCTGCCAAGGTGGGCCGGGAGCACACAGCGAACGGCACTTCCCGGGAGGGCACCAATGGCGGACGCAGGCGTCAGCCGCACCGCACGTCGAGTCATGGACCTGGTCCTGCGCCACCAGCGCACGGGAAGCTGCGCCGACACACCGTGCCCGGCCTGCCTGGACGCACAAGTCCCGCGAGTGGAACGGTACGTGGCCGCCGGCGAGCCCGTACGCTTCGTCCTGCCCGCCTTCCCCGGCAAGTCCCCCAACACGGCCAAGGTACTGGGCGTGCTGCCCGACATGGCCGAGCAGTTGGCACTGGAGTTCCTCAGCGGGCTGACCCGCCGGATCGCAGAGGTGTACGCGCCGGGCGCGGAGATCCTCATCTGCTCCGACGGGCGCGTCTTCAGCGACGCCGTCGGCATCCCCGACGAGCACATCACCGCCTACCAGCGTGAGATGCAGTCGCTGATCGACGCGCTGCCGCAGCCCGCCGGTCTCGGGCTGTTCAACCTGGAGGACGTCCCGGAACTGGCCGGAATCGGCCACGACCGGATGCGGGAGATCCTCACCGAGCAGTACGCCGAGCCGCTGGAGCAACTGCGCGAGCGGGTCCGCGCGGGCGAGGAGACCGCCCTCTACCGGGCCATCACCCGCTTCCTGTTCGAGGACGGCAACACCCCCGACTACACCGGCAGCCGCGCCGCCCTGCAGCGCGACGCCCGGGCCCGCGCCTACACCGTCATCCAGCGCAGCAAGGCGTGGGGCGACCTGCTCGCCGACCGGTTCCCCGGCGCCGTACGACTGTCCATCCACCCGCAGCCCTGCGGTGCGGAGAAGCTCGGCATCCACCTGGTGGAGACCTCCGACAACTGGCTCACCCCGTGGCACAGCGTGGCGCTGGACACGGGCGACGGCGGCTACGTGCTCGTCAAGCGCGAGGAGGCCGAGGCGCAGGGCGCCGAGCCGGTGCTGGTGGCCGGGCGCCCCAGCCACTACGTGCTGCGCACCGCCCTCGCCGCCTGAACCGCCCGAGCCGCCGCACCGCGCACACGGATATGCACACGGACGCGCACGAGACCCGGATTCCACCTCACCGAAGGACCGTCATGAGCACGACCCAGGACAGTGCCCGCATAGCCGGCCATCCCTGCACCCCGCTGGAGCCCTTCGGCCTCCGCATCGAGGCCGCCGCGCCGGGCGCCCCCGTCACCGACCTGCCCGTGGCCCGGCTCCGCGAGCTGGCCCGGGAGCACCACCTGCTCCTGCTGCGCGGCTTCGCCGGCTTCGGCAATGCCGAGGAACTGGCCGAGTACAGCGCCGGCTGGGGCGAGCTGGGCATGTGGCCGTACGGAGCCGTGCTGGAACTGGTCGAGCACGACGACCCCGAGGACCACATCTTCGACCACCGCTACGTGCCGCTGCACTGGGACAGCATGTACCGGGAGCAGATCGCCGAGTTCCAGATCTTCCACTGCGTCAGTGCACCCGGCGAGGGGAACGGCGGCCGGACGACCTTCTCGCAGACCGAGGCGGTGCTGCGCGAGGCGGACCCGGCCCACCGCGAGCTGTGGGAGAAGGTCACCGGCCGCTACCGGCGGGCGGTCACGGACTACTCCGGCGAGTGCGTCTCCCCCGTCGTCACGACGCACCCCGACGGCTTCCCGGTGATCCGGTACAACGAGCCGGTGCCGCCGGGCGAGGAGTTCATCAACCACCCCGACCTGACGTTCACCGGCGTAGCGGAGGAGCAGCTTCCGGAGTTCCACCGCACCCTCCAGGAGGCGCTGCACGACCCGCGCCACCTGTACGCGCACGCCTGGCGGACCGGCGACGTGGTGGTCGCCGACAACTACACGCTGCTGCACGGCCGGGAGGCCTTCGCCAGCCGCTCGCCGCGCCACCTGCGCCGCGTCCACGTGCTCGGCACGCCGCCGCTGAACAACCCGGCGCTGGTCCGATGACGGCCCCGCAGACTCCCCCGGCGGCCGCCCCGGCCCACTCCCTGATGACCGGCGAGGAGTACCTGGACAGCCTGCGCGACGGGCGCGCGGTGTACGTGGACGGGGAGCGCGTCAAGGACGTCACCGAGCACCCGGCCTTCGCCAACTCGGCGCTGTCGGTGGCGCGGCTCTACGACGCGCTGCACGCGCCGGAGACCCGCGACGTCCTCACGGCCACCGACGACTTCGGCCTGCGCACCCACCGCTTCTTCAAGCCCAGCCGGTCGGCGGAGGAGCTGCTGGCCGCGCGCGAGGCGATCGCCCTCTGGTCGCGGATGGGCTACGGCTTCCTGGGCCGCACCCCCGACTACAAGGCCGCCTTCATGTCGGGGCTGGCGGCCAACGCCGGCTACTACGGCGAGTTCGCGCCCAACGCGGTCCGCTGGTACCAGGAGTTCGCGGGCAGGGGTCTCTACCTCAACCACGTGATCATCAACCCGCCGACCGACCGCAAGCAGGCCATCCACGACATGCGCGACGTCTTCGTGCACGTCGAGCGGGAGACGGACGCGGGCATCGTGGTCTCCGGCGCCAAGATGCTCGCGACCGGCTCGGCGATCACCAACGCGAGCTTCGTCGCCCCGGTCGCCTCCGCCGCGCTCACCCCGGGCCAGGGCGAGGACTTCGCGGTGGTGTTCTTCGCCCGCATGGACAACCCGGGCGTGAAGCTGATCTGCCGCACCCCCTACGCCCGGCCGGACCGCGCCCCCTTCGACGCCCCGCTGTCGAGCCGCTTCGACGAGAACGACGCGGTGCTGGTGCTGGACCAAGCCCTCATCCCCTGGGAGGACGTGCTGGTCCACCGGGACATCCGGCGGTCCACCGGCTTCTACGCCAAGTCCGGCTTCGCCAACCTCTACAACTTCCAGTCCGGCACCCGGCTGAGCGTCAAGCTGGAGCTGATGGCCGGCCTGCTGTCGCTGGGCACCCGCGCCAACGGCACGGACGCCTTCCGGGGCATCCAGGCGGCCGTGGGCGAGCTGGTGACCATGCGCAACATGGTCTGGGGGCTCACCACGGCCATGGCCATGGACCCGGAGCCGGGCACCGACGGCATCGCCCTGCCCAAGCTGGAGTACGCGTCCGCGATGCGCATGTACAACGCGCAGGTCTGGGACCGCGTCCACGAGCTGTTCGAGACCAGCCTCGGCGGCTCCCCGCTGGTGGTCCCCTCCAGCGTCCACGACCTCGACCACCCCGAACTGCGCCCGCTCGTGGAGCGCTTCTACCGCGGCTCGGGCACGACCGCGCAGGACCGGATCAAGCTGTTCAAGCTGATCTGGGACACGATCGGCACGGAGTTCGGCGGCCGGCACGAGCTGTACGAGCGCCACTACTCCGGCAACGGCGAGCAGGTCCGGCTCGACGCCCTGAAGTGGGCGACGGCGCGGGGGGCCATGGCGGAGTACGAGGCGTTCGTGGCCGAGTGCATGGCGGACTACGACACGTCGGGGTGGACGAGGGGCCCCTGGCGCACGCCGTGAGCACGGGTCAGCCCCGTAGGTCGTCCCAGGTGATCACCGGGCTCCCGGACCGGAGGCTGAAGTCGATGGCCGGGTCCCGCACCGGCCACTTCAGCCGGAGCCAGCCGGGGACGGTGGCCGGGATGCCGTCGTCGGCCGCCAGGTGCCAGAAGGTGTTGGAGTCCTGGCGGGCGAAGTAGGGGCAGAAGAAGGAGACGACGACCGTCACCCGCCGCCCCCGGGTCACCGGGGAGACGGCATGGAAGATCCGGCTGCCGTGCAGGAAGAGCGTCGCCCCGCGCTCCCCGCACGGCGCCTCCTTGATCCGCGGATCGCCCTCCCGGGCGCCCGGGAACTCGTCCGTGCGGCCCCGGAAGTAGCTGAAGCGGCCGCCGTCGTAGTCCTCGTAGCCGTTGAGCTGGATGGTCAGGACGTAGTCCATGCCGTCGTGGTGCCACTTCACGACGTCCGAACGGCCGTCGGCCTCGAAGTAGTTGATCTGCACCGTGGGGATCCGCAGCGGATGCGGGATCAGGGGCACCCCGGCCAGGCGGGAGCAGGTCAGCAGGAAGCCCCGGTCGCGGATCATGTTGTTGATGAACGCCGACATCAGATCGGCGCTGCGGACCCGCCGGGTGGTGATGAACCGGGCGGTGCCGGCCGCACCCTCCAGCCTGTCGCACACCTCGGTCAGGCAGTCCAGGCCCTCCGGGGTGAGGATCTGCACGGGCCCGACGAGAGCGGTGTCGTCCACCGTGCCGTAGCCGGTGTTCAGCTCGTGGGAGGCGTAGCCGAACTCCTGGAGCCCCACGCGCGGGCCCTTGACGTCCGGGGCCACTAAGTCGCCGCGCCAGCGGGGCTCCCCGGGCAGCCCGGGGACACGCCGCGGCTTTCTGCCGCGCAGCGCGTGGAGGAACTGATCGAACCCGGTGGCCATCTTCGGGTGGTTGAGGAGGCTGCTTGTGCGGGAGCCGCCGCGGGGTCTCTCTCGGGTCGTCGCCATGAGGCGATTGCAGCGCCCGGCCCCGCGCCCGGCAAGGGACGGGTTCCCGCCACGATCGACGGCATCCCGCCGCCGCAGGGCCCTCCGCAGGTGCTCAGAGGGTGCACGCCGGGCCGGGCCAGGGGTAGCGCACCCGGGTGAGGGACTCGGAGGTCTCCCACAGCCGGCGCGCGAGAGCGGCGTCCTCGGCCAGCACCGGCAGCTCCACCGGGCCGGGGGCGCCGCGCTCCTCGAAGTGGCCGGTGGGCCCGTAGAAGCCACCGGGCGTGATGCCGGGGGCGGTGGCAGCGTAGAGCGAGGGCCACGCCGCCTGCTCCACGGGCTGGCCGACGAAGCGCTCCAGCAACAGCCGTTCAAGGGCCCGCACCGGCCGGGAGGCGTACCGCTGCAGGCCCGTCAGGCTGGTGCCCGGGTGGACGGCCAGGCTGGTCAGCGTGGTGCCGGCCGCCCCGGCCCGGCGCTGCAGCTCCACGGCGAACAGCACGTTGGCCAGCTTGGACTTGGCGTACGCGGCCATGGGCCGGTACTTGTGCGTGCTCTGCGGGTCCGACAGCTCGGCGATGGGGCTGCGCGAGATGGCGGCGCTGACGGTGACCACGCGCGGGGCGGGCGCCGCGAGGAGCAGCGGGAGCAGCCGGCCGGTGAGGGCGAAGTGGCCCAGGTGGTTGGTGCCGAAGGTCAGCTCGAAGCCGTCCTTGGTGGTGCGGCGCTCCGGAACGGCCATCACCCCCGCGTTGTTGACGAGCACGTCGACCGGGCGCCCGGCGCTCTCCATCCGGTGGGCGAACCCGGTGACGGACGCCAGGTCGGCGAGGTCCAGCATGTCGGGGCGCACCCGGGCGCCGGGCACCTCGCCGGCCAGCCGCTCGGCCGCGTGCCGGGCCTTGCCCGCGTCCCGGCCGGTCAGCACGGTCTCGGCACCGGCCCGGGCCAGGGCCCGCGCGGTGGCGTAGCCGATGCCGCCGTTCGCACCGGTCACCACGGCGAGCCGGCCCTCCTGACCCGGCATGTCCTCGGGGGTCCAGCTGTCGTGCACGTGACTCCTTGGCGGCCGGTCGCGAAAGGGCGTCCGTATTGTCCGCCGGGCGGGCAGCCGCCGCGGGAAGGCGCGCCCGCCGGTGGCGGCGGCTCACACGGCGGCGGCCCCGGGCGGCGCCCCGCTCGCCACCTCGTCCGCGACCTGGCGGGCCTGCCGGACCACGTTGCGCAGGTGGTTGGAGAAGGGGATGCGCAGGTGCGTGCCCACACCCACCACCCAGATGCGCTCGGGCGGCGCCTCCGGGGTGCGGCGCACCCGCAGGTCGGCCGCCAGCCGGTCCACGGCGGTGCCCCCGGCCGGTGGCGGCCAGGCGAGGTGCAGCGCCCCGCCGCCGGGCGCCCAGTGGAGTTCCGGCAGGTGGAAGCCGGTGGCGTTGACGACGTGGTCGAAGTGGACCGGAGCGCCCGGATCGGGCCAGGTCACCCGCCATCCGCCGGTTTCCGGGGCGACCGCCCGCGGGTAGTGGGGCGCCACGTCGAGCACACCCGAGGCGACGTGCGCCAGCAGCCGCCTGGCGTTGACGACCGTCAGCGCCGTCACATAGCGGCTGGTGAACCAGGAGAAGCGCGCCATCAGCGCCCTGAGCCGCTCGGCCGGCAGCTGCGCGCCGAGCGCGATGACCGCCTCCATGACGGCCACGCCCAGGCCCGTCCACGGGCAGGCGCCCGCGTCCACGAGCGCCGTCTCCTCCCGCAGCCGCTGCACGGCGTCGGGGGCGACGGAGACCTGGCGGCGCAGCGGCCGGTCGCCGAGCAGCCGGACGGCCTCGACGACATGCCGCCGGACCTTGTCCTCCAGCAGCGGATCGGCGGGGTCCAGGGAGGCGATGCGGTCGAGCGGCGGCAGCTCGCGCACGGGCGCGGCCAGCGACACCCGCACCGAGGGCAGCAGGCCGGACGGGGAGGTCATGGTGGTCCGGT
Source organism: Streptomyces sp. 17_S59 (assembly GCF_056930295.1). Classification (NCBI taxonomy): domain Bacteria; kingdom Bacillati; phylum Actinomycetota; class Actinomycetes; order Kitasatosporales; family Streptomycetaceae; genus Streptomyces; species Streptomyces sp. 17_S59. The sequence continues at coordinate 320,417 of NZ_JBXOWD010000001.1, forward strand.
GACCGTCGCGGCACAACAGCAGCGCCGCGTCGACGGCCGACTGGTGGGTGCCGAGGACGAGCACGCGGCTGCCGGGCCGTACCGCCTTGCGGGTGCGCTCGGCGGGGTACGGGCTGTCCAGGTACCGGGGGTGGCCGGTGAAGGGCTCGAAGCCGGCCGGGATGCGCGGGCGGTGGACGCCCTGGCACAGAACGACCTGGTCGGCGGTGACGTCCTGGCCGGTGCTCAGCCGCAGCCGCAGCGGCCCGCCCGGCGCACCCGGCCGCGTGTCGATCCGCTCGGCCGCGGCCCGCACGTGCCGCACGTCGACGCCGAGCGTCTCGGCCTCCGCCCGGGCCTCGGTGCAACGGGCGTGGCAGTACTCGGCCATCCGGGCCCGGGGCACGCAGTCGAGGGGGTCACCGCGCAGGCCCTGCTGCCGCAGGTGGTCGGTGAAGTCGCCCGGCCGGTCGGCAAGGAGGGAGTTGACCTCCGCGGCGCTGTTGCACAGCAGCAGCTCGTCGTGGTCACCGAACGCCAGCCCCCACCCGACGGGGTTCGGGTCCACCAGCAGCACCGACCGGACCGGCGCGCCCCCGCCCTGCGCGAGCGCGCGCACCAGATGCAGAAAGACGCTGGTCCCGGCGACACCCGTACCCACGATCGCCACATCCCGCCCCCGGGACGCCATGCGTTCCATGGGCCACCTCCCTTCCGAACCTCACCCTGCCCCCGCTCTCATGGCGGAATGCGTGGGCACCGGTTCGCCCTGGGCGATTCCGCTGAGAGCGTGCGGGGCTCCCCAAAACGGCTGCCAGGAGGCAGGGTCGCAGCCATGAGACTGCTGATGCTCGGAGGTACGGAGTTCGTAGGGCGCGCCGTCACGGACGACGCCCTGGCGCGCGGCTGGGAGGTGACGGTCTTTCACCGGGGCCGTCACGAGCCGCCGCCCGGCGTCGCCGCGCTGCACGGCGACCGCACGGCCGCGGGCGGGCTGGACGCGCTGGCGCAGGGCGAGTGGGACGTCGTGGTCGACACCTGGTCCGCCGCCCCGTCCGCGGTGCGGGACACCGCCCGGCTGCTGGCCGGACGCGTCGGCCGCTACGCGTACGTCTCCAGTGCCTCGGTGTACGCCTTCCCCCCGCCGGGCCGGCTCTCCGAGGAATGCCCTCTGGTGGACGGGTCGCCCGACGCGGGGCAGACGGACTACGCCGCGGACAAGCGGGGCGGTGAGCTGGCGGCCGTCGAGGCGTTCGGCGAGCGGGCGCTGCTGGTGCGTGCGGGGCTGATCCTGGGGCCGTACGAGAACATCGGGCGGCTGCCGTGGTGGCTGGGGCGCATCGCGCGCGGCGGTGCGGTGCTCGCGCCGGGCCCGCGCGACCTGGCGCTGCAGTACATCGACGTGCGTGATCTGGCGGCCTGGACGCTGGACGCGGTGGAGCGCGGGCTGGGCGGCCCCTACAACCTCGTCAGCCCCTCGGGTCACAGCACCATGGGCGACCTGCTGGAGGCGTGCGTGCGGGCCACGGGGTCGGACGCCGAGCTGCGCTGGACGGAACCGGAGCGGATCCTGGCGGCCGGGATCGAGCCGTGGTCGGAGCTGCCGGTCTGGATGCCGCCGGGAGAGCTGTACGAGCGGTTCCACTGCGGTGACGTGTCCAAGGCCGTGGCGGCGGGGCTGCGGTGCCGCCCCGTGGCCGAGACGGTGGCGGACACCTGGGCCTGGCTGGAGGGCCTGGGCGGGGTGGCGCCGCAGCGCCCCGACCGGCCGGTGGTGGGACTGGACCCGGAGAAGGAGGCGAAGGTGCTGCAGGACGCCCTTTAGGGAGGGTGGCGCACGGCGCCGGGGCTCACCCCACCCCCCGCGGGGCGTGCCGCAGATAGGCCAGCACGGCGCTGACGCGGCGGTGGAGCTGGGGCTCCTCCGCCAGGCCGAGCTTGGCGAACGTCGAGTTGACGTGCTTCTCGATCGTCGACTCGGACAGCACCAGCGCCTGTGCGATCGCGCGGTTCGTCTTGCCCTCCGCCATGTGCCGCAGCACGTCCAGCTCCCGCCGGGTGAGCCCCGCCAGCGGGGCGTCCGCGGCGCGGGTGTGGCTGCCCATGAGCACCTCGACGATGCGCGGGTCGACGACGGAGCGCCCGGCGGCCACCTCGCGCAGCGCCCGCAGCAGCTCGTCGAGCTCGCCGATGCGCTCCTTGAGCAGGTAGGCGAGGCCGTCGGTGCCGCGCTGGAAGAGGTCGAAGGCGTAGTTCTCGTCCGCGTGCTGGGAGAGCATGACGACGCCGATGCCGGGGTGGCGGGCCCGGATGGCGTGGGCGGCGGCGATGCCCTCGGTGTGGTGGCTGGGCGGCATGCGGATGTCCGCGATGACGGCCTCGGGGCGCAGCTCCTCGACGGCGTCGAGGAGTTCCGCCGCGTCGCCCACCGCCGAGACGACCACGACGTGCCCGGTGTCCTCCAGCAGCCGTCTGGTGCCCTCGCGCACCAGGTAGTGGTCCTCGGCGATGACCACGCGCATCGGTTCCTCAGTCACTGATCTCCTCCCGCACACGCTCGGCCAGCCGGGAGCGGATCAGGGTGCCGCCGTCCGTCCCGCTGGTGATCAGCAGGTCTCCGCCGACCGCCTCGATCCTGTCCCGCATGCCGGTCAGCCCCGACCCCCCGGTGGTACCGGTGGCAAAGCCGACGCCGTCGTCGTGGACCTCCACCAGCAGCCAGCCTTCCGTGCGCGATATGCGGATCGTCACGTGCGAGGCGTTCGCGTGCTTGAGGATGTTGGTCAGCGCCTCCGAGACCACGTAGAAGGCGGATTCCTCGATGTCGAGGGCGAAGCGCACCCGGTCCAGGGACTCCTCGATGCGCACGGTGACCGGGATCGGCATCCGGCGGGCGCGGGAGGTGACGGCGGCCACCAGGCCCTGGTCGGTGAGGACCGGCGGGTGGATGCCGTGGGCGACCTCGCGCAGCTCGTCGATGACGCGGTAGGCGTCGTCCTGGACCTCGGTGAGCACCGTGTCGATGTCGCCGCCGCGGGCGAGCCGGTTGCGGGCGAGCCTGAGCTTGGCGACGAGGGCGACGAGGTCCTGCTGGATGCCGTCGTGGAGGCGGCGCTCGATGCGGCGCCGCTCGCTGTCCTGGGCGTGCACGATGCGGGCTCGGGAGGCGTCCAGCTGCCCGGCCTGGCGCTGCACCTCGTCGACGCGGGTGGACAGTTCGGCGGCGAGCCGGGCGTTGTGCACGGCGAGCGCGGCCTGCCGGGCGAGGGTCTCCACCACGTCGTGGTCCTCGGGCGTGAACCGGCCCTCCGCCTTGGGGCCGTACTCGATGAGGCCGAGGATGTCGTTGCCGTACCAGAGCGGGAAGCCGCCGGCGGTGCTGCTGCGCCGCTCGCCGCAGGGCGGTTCGCCGGCGGTGCCGAGGTGGGCGGGCAGGTCCCCACCGCCCAGCCGCACCCGGGCCCAGCGGAGGTTGAGGCCCTCCTGGAGGCCGGCGGCCAGCTGGGGGGCCAGCCGGTGCAGGTCGTAGGCGTGCTCCAGGGCGCTGCCGAACTGGACGATCAGCTCGAAGCTGCTGAGCCGGTTGCCGAAGACGTGCCGCTCGGCCAGCCGGTTGAGCCGGGCGCGCAGCGGCTGGAACAGGGCCGTGGCGGTGACGGCGACCAGGACCGACAGGCCGATCGGGAAGTACTGACCGGCCGTCAGCCCGAGCGTCATCGCCATGCCCAGGTACCAGCCGCTGATGATCAGCCACAGCGTTCCGTAGACGACCGAGCGGCGGATGACGATGTCGACGCCCAGGAGCCGGTACCGGAACGCGGCGTAGACGACCGAGAGGGAGATGAGGACGTACGGCAGGGCGCCGAGCACCGAGCCGACGAGGTAGAGGATCCCCGACTCGCCGTGCCAGGTGCGGAACAGCCGGGACGCGGCCCGGCCCAGGAAGAGCACCGCCGCGGTGACGGCGACGGGCAGCAGGGCGGCGACGTCCCGCTGCCCGGCCGACCGGGCCCGCAGGCAGCGGGCGACCAGCAGCGTGGCGCCCACCCCGGGCAGCCATGCCTCCGGGTAGTAGAACACCACGTATTCCACGATCCGGGTGGGCACGCCCGCCAGCGGCAGCGCGAGCGGCAGGGCCTGCAGGATCCACAGCGAGCGCAGGACCGGGCGTTCGTGGCCGTAGCGGTGGCGGCCGTCGGGCAGCAGGGCCAGCAGGTGGACGACGAGGATGCTGACCGCCAGGTTGTCCCACTCGGCGGGCAGGACGAACAGGCACGCCTCAGGGGAGGGCAGGCCGTTCTCCGGGGCGGTGAGGTCCCAGCCGTACCAGGTGGTCAGCAGCGCCGAGGTGTAGCGGATGCCGATGCTGACGGACAGCGCGGTGCCGACCAGCAGCAGCCGGCGGGCGACCGGGCTCGCCGGGGCGTGCCACCACGCGAACAGCCCGGCGCAGTAACAGGGCAGCACGGAGCCCAGGATCCACGGCAGGGTGACGGTGTTGTTCCGCAGCAGAAACGCTCCGGTGGTGACGGCCCACAGCAGGCACAGCCCGCCGAAGACCGCGGCGATCCGTATCGGCAGGACCCTGGGGGGTGTCCTCAACGCGAAGCCCTCACGCGCGACATTATCGGGGCCGCCCCGGCGGGAGTCCAGATGATGTCCCGCAGACGGCATAGCGGAAAACCGCCAACGCGATCGGAGGATTCCGGGGTGTTCCCGGCGGGGCCCGGCCCAGCAGGCTCTGATTGCCCGCCATTTGCCCGGTGTTCACCGCTCCTCCTGCCGCCCCCGACTCCCCCGGTACGACGATCGATTGTGCGATTCAAGGAAAGCCGAAAGGTAACCATGAGTGTGTCTTCCGGTCCCGAGGTGGTCGTCTGGGACACCACCTATGCCTGTCCGCTGCGCTGCTCGCACTGCTATTCGGAATCCGGCAGGCGGGCACCGCGGCAATTGAGCCATGCGGACATGCTCCGGGTCGCCGACGCGCTGATCTCGCTGAATCCGCGCGTGGTCGCGCTCTCCGGCGGTGAACCCCTGGTCGTCAAGGGGATCTTCGAGGTCGCCGAGCGGCTTTCCCGGGCGGGCGTCAAGACGGCCGTCTACACCAGCGGCTGGATCATGGAACCCTGGATGGCGGCCGAACTGGCCCGGGTCTTCGACGAGGTCGTCGTCAGCCTCGACGGGGCGACGGCACAGGTCCACGACCGGATCCGGGGCCGCCGCGGCTCCTTCGACCGGGCGCTGAGCGCCCTCACCCTGCTCGACGGGGTGGCCCGGGAGCGCAGGCGCCGGAAGCGGGCGCCGCTGTGGTTCGGCATCGACTGCGTCGTCATCCGCAGCAATTTCCCCCAGCTCGAGGAATTCTGCACGGCCATTGCCCCCAGGTTCCCGGAATTGCGCAGCCTGACGTTCAACGCCGCCGTTCCCGAAGGCCTGGCCAGCCGCCCGGAATTCGGCCACTTCGAACTTCTCGACGACGACCAGGTGGCGCAGTTGACGAGCGAGCGGCAGCGCGAGCGGCTCCAGCGGCTCGCGCCCGCCGGGGTGCGGGTGTTCACCACGGACAATCAGAACCTGGTGATGCGGCCGGAGCGGTTCGCCAGTGGCGTCGACACGCTCGTGATGCAGATCGAACCGGATGGTGCCGTGCGTGCGCTGCCCGTCTACGAAGGGACAGTGGGAAACATTCTCCGGGAATCCCCGCTCGACCTCTGGTACCGGGGCGTCTCCCGGCTGAAGGACCCCTTCGTGGTGGAGACCCTTTCGGCGGTGCGCACCATGCAGGACTGGGCGGAAGCGGTCCGGCGCATGGATTATCACTTCGCCTCCCCGGAGGACCGGTCGCGCATCGACCGCCGCGCGGTGCGCACGAATCCACCGGAATTCAGCGCCCTCGCGCTCTAGGAAACCCTCACGCCGACAGTCCTCGCCCCGAAAGGGACGCGCCGTGCTGACGCTCAAGGACTACGACCGCTTCTGCCTCGCCGACCCCGACTTCTACGACCTCCCCGAGCGCTGCCCCGACGAGGGGGACCGGCTCGCCGCGGCACGACGGGTCCCGCCGCCCGGCTGGGAACGCCGCGAGTCCGGCTGGCGGATCACCATGCGGCCCCTCGGCACCACCCCGCCCGCACAGGGCTGGCGGGTCCACGTCTCGGTCGGCATGCCGGACGTGGCCAGGGCCGTGGAGATCGTGTGGGGCCACTGCGTGGAACGAAAGCTGGCGTTCGACTTCATTCGCAGCACCACCACCGCCCGCGCGCTCAACGACGAGCGCGGCGACCGGCTCACCGCGGGCCGGCTCGTCACCGTCCACACCGCGGACGAGGACGAACTCGCCACCGTCCTCATCGAACTGGGCGTCCTCCTCGACGGCCTCACCGGCCCGTACGTGCTGGGCACGCTGCGGCACGGCGCCGGTCCGCTGTACACCCAGTACAGCACCCCCGGGACCCGCCCGGCCGCCGCCTTCGCCCTGCCGGACGGGCAGCCGCTCCCGGACGTGCTGCGCGCCGACCTGCGGGCGCTGCGCGTCGGGCCGCCCGGCGGCTTCCCGTACCGGGTCGAGCGGGCACTGCGGCTGCGCGCCGGGGGCGGGACGTACCTCGCGGTCGACCGGCGCTCCGGGGAGCGGGTGGTGCTGCGGGAGGCCCGTCCGCACGCCGGTCTCGACCGGTGGGACGAGGACGCCGTCGCCCGGCTCGCCCGGGAGCGGGCCGCGCTGGAGCAGCTGGCCGGCCTCGCGTGCGTGCCGCGGCTCACCGAGCACCGGGCCTACGCCGAACACCGCTTCCTCGCCCGCGAGTACGTCGAGGGAACGACGCTGGAGGCCGCCGCCGCGCGCGCCTTCCCGCTGACGACCGCCGAGCGGGCCGCGCGGGAGACGGGCCCGTACACCGACTGGGCGCTGGCCGTCCTGGACCGGATCGAGCGGGCGCTGCTCCACATCCAGGCGCGCGGGCTGCGCTTCGGGGAGCTGGGCCCGGAGCACGTCGTGCTGCGGCCGGACGGCCGCGTCGTCCTCGTCGGGCTCGCCTCGCTCACCGACCTGGCCGACGGCCGGCCGTCCCCGGTCGGCGACCCCGGGTTCACCGCACCCGAGGGGCTGCGGGGCGCGGCCGCCAACCGGTACCTGCTCGACCGGCTGCGGCTGTGGCTGTTCCTGCCCGTGCCGTACCGGGAACCGGCGAAGCTGCACACCCTCACCGCCGCCGTCGAGCGGCACTGGCCCGTGCCGCCCGGCTACGGCACGGCGCTGCTGGCGGGCCTGTGGCCGACCGGCCGGCCGCAGGAAACGGACCGGGCGGGGGCGCTGTTCACGGCGGAGCGGCCCGACTGGCCGGCGATCCGCGCCTCGCTCGTCCACGGCATCCACAGCACCGCCACCCCCTGCCGCCCGGACCGGCTGTTCCCCGGCACGCCCACCGGGCCGCACACCATCGGCGGCCACGCGTTCGGCTACGGCGCGGCCGGCGTCCTCTACGCGCTGCACCGGGCGGGCGCCCGCGTCCCCGGTCCGTACGCCGACTGGCTGGTCGCGGCGGCCGCGCGGGACGGGCGGCCCCGGCCCGGGCTGTACGACGGCCTGCACGGCGTCGCCCTCACCCTCGATCTGCTCGGGCGGCGCGAGGACGCCCTCGGACTCCTCGACCGCTGCCGCGCCGCGGAAGCCGCGGAGAGCCGCCCGGACCTCGCCGGAGGCACCGCGGGCATGGCCCTGAACCTGCTGCACTTCGCCTCCCTGACCCGGGACTCCGCACTGCACGACCGTGCCCTGCGGCTGTGCGAGGGCCTGGCCCGCCTCGTCCGGGACGGCCCGCTGCCCGCCCCGCGGCGCGGCCCCGCCCCGTACGGGCTGCTGCACGGCGCCACCGGGATCGCCCTGCTCTTCCTGCGCGTGTACGAGCAGACGGCGGACGCGTCCTGGCTCGGCCTGGCCGAGCGCGCGCTGGCCCTGGACCTCGCCCGGCTGCGGCCGCTCCCCGACGGCACCGTCGCCCTCTTCGACGGCACCGCCCGGCTGCCCTACCTGCACGGCGGGAGCACCGGCCTCGCCTTCGTCCTGCGCGACCTGCACGCCCACCGCCCGGACCCGGACCGGGCGGCGCTGCTGACCGCGCTCCGGAACACCTGCGACCCCCTGTACGTGTGCAACGCCGGGCTGCTGCGGGGCCGGGCGGGCTCGATCGCCGTCCTCGCCGCGCTCGGCGAGCCGGCCGACGGCCCCGCCCTGCTGCGCCAGGTCCGGCGGCTGGCCTGGTACGCGCAGTCGTACCGGGGGCACCTGGCGTTCCCCGGCTTCCGCATGCTCCGGCTGTCGGCCGACCTGGCGACGGGCGCCGCGGGCGTCCTGCTCGCGCTGGACTCGGCGTTCGAACGGAGCGGTCCCGTCCTGCCCTTCCTCGATGCGCAGCCGGCCCCGCCCCCGAGGGGAGGTGAACGACGTGTCGGAGATCCTGGAGCTGCAGGAGCTGGAGGAGGAGCCCCCCGCCCAGTGGCCGTGTAGCAACAGCTACCACAGCACCCTCGGGCAGGTCTGAGCGGCCGAGGGAGGCGCGCCGGCCGTTCGCCCCGGACGGTTGCGGCCGGCGCGCCGTCAGGTCACCGGCAGCAGGCGGAGGAGAGGACATGCTCGCTCAAGGCCACCTCGTCGCGGACCCGCTCTTCGTGGATGCGCTCGACCGGGTCGAGGACACCGCCAGCAGGTTCGCGCGGGCCGACCGGCCGACGCCCCCGGGCTGGCGGCGGGCGGAGCGCGGCGGCTGGGTGGTGCTGCGGCGGGCAGGCGCCCGGCTGCCGGAGCAGGGCTGGAAGATCCATGCGTCCGCGACGGCCGAGGAGGCGCCGCGGGTGGTCGACGCGGTGTGGGAGTACTGCGTCGAGCGGGGCATCAGCTTCAAGTTCCTGCGCAGCCGCACCATGCTGGCGCTGGTCAACAGCAAGCGGGCACCCCGGTCGGCGGGCGGGAAGCTCGTCACCATCTACCCGCGCTGCGAGGAGCTGCTGGAACGGGCGCTCGAGGAGCTGTCGGCGCTGCTGCGCGGGGTCAAGGGCCCGTACATCCTCAGCGACCTGCGCTGGGGCGAGGGCCCGCTGTACCTGCGCTACGGGGGCTTCGCGCCGCGGTACTGCTTCTCGCGCGACGGCGAGTACGTGCCCGCGATCGTGCGCCCGGACGGCGAGCCGGTGCCGGACGTGCGCGGCGCCGTCTTCAGGGTCCCGCCGTGGGCGGGGGTGCCGCCCTTCATCGGCACCCGGATCCGTGCCGTCCGGGAGGACGCCTCCGGCGGGCTGCCCTACCGTGTGGAGCGGGCCCTGCACTTCTCCAACGGCGGCGGCGTCTACCGGGCCGTCGATCCGCGCACCGGGCGCCGGGTGGTGCTCCGGGAGGCGCGCCCGTACGCCGCGGTCGACGACAACGGCATGGACGCGGTGGCCCGGCTGGCCCGTGAGCACGCCGTGCTCCAGCGGCTCGCGGGCCTGGGCTGCGTGCCGGAGGTGCTGGCGCTGACCCGGCACTGGGAACACCACTTCCTCGTCGAGGAGTTCGTCGAGGGGGAACGCCTCCACGAGGCCGTCGCCCGCCGCCATCCCCTCTTCCACCCCGGCTCGGGGGCGGAAGAGAGGGCCGGGTACGCCCGCTGGGCGTGCGCGGTCCTGGACCGGATCGAGGCCGCGGTCGCGGCGCTGCACGAGCGGGGCGTGGTCTTCGGCGACCTCCAGCCCGGCAATGTGCTGGTGCGGCCGGACGGCAGCGTCTGCCTCGTCGACTTCGAGACGGCCTTCGACATGACGGAGGCCTTCACGCCCGTCCTGGGGACGGCGGGCTTCGTGGCCCCGTGGGCCCGGTCGGGGCGTGCGGTCGACGAGTACGCCCTGAACTGCCTGCGGCTTGCGGTCTTCTGCCCGCTGACGCAGCTGATGCGCTTCGACGCGCACAAGCACGAGCAGCTGATCCGTACGGTCGAGGAGCGCTTCCCGGTTCCCCCGGACTACGGAGACCGGCTGCGCCGGGGGCTCGCCCCGCCGCCGGACGGGAGCCCGGTACCGGCCGTGGGCTGGCCGGACGCCGCCGACGGCTGGGACGGGGAGGCCGCCGACCGCTGGGAGCCGGTGCTGGCCTCGATGCGCGAGGCGGTCCTGCGCAGCGCCACGCCGGACCGGGCGGACCGGCTCTTCCCCGGCGACGTCCAGCAGTTCGACGGCCAGGAGGCGGGCCTGGCGTTCGGCGCGGCCGGGGTGCTGCACGCCCTGCGGGCCACCGGGCCCGGCGACGGCGCGCACCTCGGCGCGTACGCGGACTGGCTGGCCCGGGCCGCGGAGCGCGCCCGCTGGCCCCGGCCCGGGCTCTACGACGGGCTCGCGGGCATGGCGTACGTGCTCGACGAGCTGGGCCGACCGCAGCAGGCGCGCGAGGTCCTCGGCCGGCTGACCGCCTTCGACCTGAAGGGCTGCGGGACCGGGCTGTTCGGCGGGCTCGCCGGAATCGCCCTGACCTTCCTCCGCTTCGGCGACCGCGACACGGCGGCCCGGCTGGCCGGCCGGCTCGCCGCCGCGCTCGACGGCGACGGCGACGGTCCGGCGGACGGCGGGGAGGCGGGGCTGATGCGCGGCTGGTCGGGTCCCGCGCTGCTGTTCGTCCGGCTCTTCGGCGCGACCGGCGACGAGCGCTTCCTGCGCCGCGCCGAGGCCGCGCTGGCCCGGGACATCGCCCGCTGCGGGGTGGGCGGCGGCCGGTACGTCCACGTGCGCGACGGGCAGCGGCGGCCGACGGGCCTGGGCCGGGGCAGCGCCGGGATCGGCATCGTCCTCCACGAGTACCTCCGGCACCGCGAGGACCCGCACTTCGCCCGGCTGCGCGACCGCATCCGCGACGGCCTGGGGACGGAGCTGCTGCTGTCGTCCGGCCTGCTCGGCGGGCACGCCGGGCTGCTGTACGCGCTGGCGCACCTCGGCGGGCCCGCGGACCTGGTCCGGATCCAGCTGCGCGGGCTGGGCCGCCACGCGGTGCGCTACCAGGGCGAGTTGGCGTTCCCGATGGAGGGGCTGCTGCGGCTGTCGATGGATCTGGCGACCGGGACGGCAGGGGTGCTGCTGGCGGTGCACTCGGCAGTGCGGCCGGAATCGGCGGGTTCGCTTCCCTTCCTGCGCCCCGGGTGACGGCCGCGCGCGCCGGGGTGCGCGCGCTGCGGCGCAGGCGGTGGGGGTGTGCTGCCGGAGGCCCGCGAAGCGGGGTGGCTCCTGTGATCTCCGGGGGTAGTCAGGGGCCGGTGAGCGCGTCGGCACAGGTGCGCGCCATGGCTTCGAGGCTTCTCGCAAAGGGAGTTGTGCATGTTCGGCAGGCGTGGACTTCGTGGGTTCGGTGTCGCGTTCGGCACCCTCGCACTGATCGGCGCGTCCCTGGCGTGGGCTCCGGCCGGCCAGGCCCACGGGACGGCGGTGACGATCGGCTGCACGGGACACGAGAGCACCACCTACAGTCCGGGGCTGTCCCTCACCCCCAGGGACGTCGGGGTCCGGGCGGACGCCGCCTACTCCTGCACGGAGTCCCCGAGGCACGAGCTGGCGGCCGTCGGCCACATCGCGGGCGTCTCGCCGGATTCCACCTGCCTGGGGCTGCACTCGCCCCACGGGCGGGAGTTCGTGCGCTACGGGGACGGCCGGACCTCCGTCATCGACTACACCGCCTCCTCCGCGGTCCGCGTCCTGGGCGTCAACACCGTGCGGCTCCAGGGCATCGTCACCGAAGGGGTCGGCAAGGGCGGGGAGGCGACCCGGGACATCCAGCTGCTGCCCGGCGGCCTGCCGGCCGACTGCCTGACGGGGGACGGGATCCGGCACGCCACGGGAGGGGTGAACCTGATCATCCACGCCCCCGGCAGCGGCAAGGCCTGACGTCGCACCGGCCGTCCGCACCGGGCAACCGCCGGGGGCGGACGGCCCGTCAGTGGCCTCCCGTCACCTTGAACCCGCGCGGCACCATCAGCGGAGCCCCGCGCAACCGGAACGGCAGGCCTGGCCCGGGCCCGTCGGTCAGTCCGCCGTGGGGCCCTGCCGCCGGTGGATCCGGGCGGCGTCCTGCGCCACGCCGGTGAGCCAGGCCGCCGCGTCGACGGTGAGCAGCACCCGGGCGGGGTCCGCCGCACCCGCCCGGTGCACGGCGCACCGCAGCACTCCCGACGCCTCGGGAGTGTCGAAGCGCGGGGCCGGAGCGGCGGGCGTGCGCAGGGCCTCCGCGGACCGGAGGCTCTCGGCCGCCACCCGCTCCGCCAGGACCGTCAGCTCCGCGGCCACGTCCTCGGGCAGCGGCGCAGCCGTCCCGATGGCCTGATGTCGTATCAGCAGCAGCTCCCCGCCGCGCACCGTGTGGTACCCGGCCTGCAGCGCAGCCTCCCAGGGCGGGTGCGGCAGGCGCCGGGGAAGGCACTCGGTCTGGTACTGGCAGTACGAGGCCTCGGCGAGGAGCATCGCGCGGCGCGCGGACCACAGCGGGTCCGCGGGGCCCGGCCGGCCGCACAGCACGTCGGTGACGGCCCGGCAGGCCGCGGCCCCCTCGGCGAGGAAGGCGGCGAGGGCGGACCGCAGTTCGCCGTGGCCGCCGCGGGGCCAGGCGACCAGGCTCGCGACCGCGCTGACAGCGCCGCCGATCAGCACGTCGACGAGCCGCACCGCCGGGAGCCGCCAGTCCGGGTTCGACAGCTGCGCGAACATCAGGACGATGGCGAGGGTGAACGCGGCCTGTGCACCGGCCGGTCCGATCAGCGGTCCCACGGTGAATCCGACGAGCAGGACGACGGGCAGCACGGCCGCGTAGCAGAGCGGGCAGTCCCCGACCGCGGAGAGCAGGACGGCGGCCGCCGCGGCACCGGCGAACGTGCCGACGAACGCCGGGCGCAGGGCCGCACGGGTGTCGGCCGCCGAGGTGCGCATCAGGCTGATGGTGCCCAGCAGGACCCAGAACCCGTGCTCCAGCCCCAGCTCTCCGGCCAGGAGCCGGGCACCGGCCAGGGCCAGGGCCACCCGCAGCGCGTTCTGGAACAGGACCGAACGGTGCGTCAGATGCACTCGCAGCCGCCGCCACCACAGCACACGGGTCGGCACGGCGGCGTACCGGAGCGGCCCCACGGGCTCCGCCCCGGCAGCGGGACGGGCGCCCAGGGCGATGCGGGACGCGGCGGTGGCCAGCCGGGCGCCTTCGGCGGCCGCCCTGACGATCGCTTCCTCCTGCAGCCGCGCGGGCGAGGCGCCCGGCAGCCCGTCCGCGCGGGCGGCGTCGAAGGCAGCGACGGCCTCCGCCATGCGGCCGCCGTCCTCAGGGGGCGGGGTGCCGTCGTGGAGCCCCGCGGCAACGGGCCGCAGGGCGGTCGCGATCCGTCCCAGCAGCTCGGCCGCGGCCGGGGTGCCCGGGGCCGGCCCGCCGCGGGCCGCGTGCAGCCGGTCGAGCTGGTCGCGGATGTGCCGGACGGCCGCGCGGGTGTGGTTGAGGGCCCGGTCGCGCGCCGACGGCGAGGTGGGGCGCTCGGTGCCCGGCAGCCGGGAGAGCCTGGTCGCCTCGATGGCCCGGTCGGCCGCGGGCCCGGCGTCCCCCGCCCCCACGGCGGCCGCCGCACAGCCGTCGGCCACGGCGGCGGTCGCGGCGGCGAGCCGGACCCGGAAGGGCACGGGCGTCGGCTCGGGCCACAGCACGCGCTCCACCAGGGCCGTGAGCAGGAAGCCGAGGGTGAGGCCCGCCAGCCGGGAGCCCAGCGTCTGCGGCGCGTAAGGCGGGAAGCACGGCAGGACGTAGTAGAGCTGGAACGCGACGTTCAGGCCGATGGGCCGGGGCCCGGCCACGCTGCTGTAGGAGACGGCGAAGCCCACCACGAACATCCCGGCGGCCGCGGCCCAGTCGCGAACGGCCAGCAGCGTCCCCGCGGTGACCAGGAGACAGCCGACGGGCAGCGCGCCCAGCAGGACGTGCGTCCGCTGCCGGGCCGTGCCGGGGATGTCGCAGAACAGCACCAGCGGCAGCGTGCCGAAGATGGCGTAGAGCCCCATGACCGGGTCGCCGAGCCCATAGATGCAGCCGTAGAACCCTGCGCACCCGGCGACGGTCACCCAGAGGGCGCGCCGCGCGGCCCGCAGCCCCTCGGTCCGCCGGCGCGGGAGGTGCTCCGAAGGGCTCGTCCCCGGTGGCTGCCCGGTCGGGGTGCGGGAGCGGATCATGGCGTTTCCCCAGCCTAGGCGGGCCCCCGGGGAGCCGCGACCCGGCCGCAGGTTTGGCCGGTTCCGGAACACCGGGCCGGTTGACCGTCAAGAAGAGCTCTGCATACGTTTCCTGAGGAAATGCGCATGCGAGCGAATGAGTGGAAGTGAAGTCCGCGGCCTCCCGGTGCGGAGGCGGTCACGATGTGGGGGACGATTCCCTTGGACGCATCCGCCTTCGACGCCGCTCTGTCACAGGGCCGCCCTTTCGGCGACAGCGACTGGGCACAGGAACGAATGCACCGGGAATTCCTGCACCTCCTGGAAAAGTGCGCAGCGGCCGTGCCGACCGCACGCCGATTACACGACGCACTGGCGACGACGGACCCGGAGAGCCGCCGCCGCACACTCGGTGATCCCGTGCTCCGTACCGTCGTCCGGCAGACGTTCGCGCGCGTCGTCAACGGACATGACACGACGCTCTCCCCCGCCCTGTGCGAGGAGGTCCTGCGGGAGGCTGCCACCCGGCCGGGGGCAGCGGAGCACACGCCCCGGATCCGGAGCGAGGGCCGTGCCGACGGCGCCTACGGACGGGCCCTCCGGCAGGTGGTCCACGACGCGTACGGCGAGCTGCCGTGTCACCCCGATGCCGCGGACGCGGCCGCGCTGCGGAAGGCCGTGCGGCTGCTCGGGGACGTGCTCCCGCTCGTCTCGCGCAGCGCGCTGAGCCATGTGCACCTGCTCGTCCTCCTGCCCGGAGCGACGGTCCGGGCCGGGAGACCGCCCCGCCCGCGACTCCGGCCGGAGGGGGCCGTGTTCCTCGACCGGGAGGTCCTCGGCGATCCCCGGCGGGCGGCCGAGCATCTGCTGCTCGAGTCGCTGTGCCGGAAGCTGGACGACATACGGCTCGCCCGCCCTCTGCTGGACCCGGACACCGGGCGCAGCTGCGAGCCGGCTGCGGAACCCCGCGCCGTCGTGGCCCCGTGGAACTCCCCCGGGCTCGGCGCGGCCAACTCCTGGTGCGCCCACCGGACGCTGACCGCGTTCCACGGGTACGTCCACCTCGCCCTGTTCCGCACACTGGCCGGGCGGCTGCCGGACGCCCGCCGGGCGCTCGAGCGGGCCCACTACCTGCGCACCGGCCTCCGCACCGGCTGCGGCCCGGACCTCTCACCGGCCGGGCGGCAGCTGGTGGCGTGGCTGGGCCGGGTCCTGGACGCACTGGACCCCGCGCCGCCCCCGCCCGGCTCCGTCCTGCACCTGCTGCTGCACCGCTATGTGCGCGAGGCCCGCCGGGTCGAGCTGAGCCCCCTCGCCGACGACCTGGCCGCGCCGCTGGCCTCCCTGCTGAGGAGCGAGTTCGCGGCCGTGCGCGCCGTCCTGGCCGGGCTGGGCGCCTGGGACGAACTCGCCGGCCTCACGGCCGCCCGCCGCAGGCACCCGTTCCCCGAGGTGCGCCGCCTGGTCGCGAAAACCCTGCTGGGGCTGGCCCCCGACGGCTACAGCCTCAACGCCCTCGCGCCCGGAGCCGCCCGGCCGCCGGACGAGAGGGTGCGCGAGATGGTCGAGGCGTCGAGCCGGGAGCTGGCACTCCTGGGCGCGCTGGACCAGGGCCTGCCCGACGGGTTCACTCGACGGCGTCGAGATACACCCAGTTGCCGTCCTCGCGCACGAAGCGGCTGAGTTCGTGCTGGGAGTCCGCCTGCCCCTGGACGCTGTAGTGGGCGCGGAACTCCACCGTGCCCTCGTTGTGGAACGGGCTGCCGCCCGTCGTGGCGAGGATGTCGAGCCCGGTCCACCGGATGTCGTCGTCGAGGTCCAGCGCGGGCGGGCGGGTCGTGGAGTGCCAGGTGCGCAGCAGATAGGCGGTGTCCCGGACGGCGAAGGCGCTGTAGCGGGAGCGCATCAGCCGCTCGGCCGTGGGGGCGGTGGCATCCCCGCGGTGGAAGGCCCCGCAGCAGTTGCCGTAGCTCTCGCCGAGCCCGCACGGGCAGGGCGAGGTGGTGGTGATCGCCGGCTCCCGGCGTGCGTTTCGTCTGGACACGCCTCGATTCTGCCTGCCGAGGGGCGCGGAGGTACGCCCGGGGTTCAGGTGGTTTTCCTTCGCCGGTCCCTGTCCCCCACCGCTGTGTGACGGCTGTCGCGCAAGCCGGCGATTCTGCAGGGAATCCGGCGGGCGGAAAGCGTTCCGGCAAGACCGCCTCCAAGTTGCCGGAAATATTCATCTACGTAGCATTTTGTCGTGGTGCGACGCCTACCGATATCCGTCGGCCCGCCGCAGTCCGCGGCGGGCCCGCTGGACTGGTCCCTGGTGAGCGGTTGGATTCCGGTGACCGTCATGGCCGTCGGCCTGTGCGCGCTCGTCGCGCTGTTCTTCTCGCGGCAGCGCAGGTGGTGGGTCCGCTGGGCCCCGGCCGCCGTGCTGCTCGCCGCACTGCTCACCTGGCTGCTGCGGACGGCCGTCGATGACTGGCTCCAGCCCTTCCCCGACCCCCTGCCCACGGGCGTCGTCGTCTGGGTGGGCGTCGCCGTCCTGGGCGTGTGTCTCGCCGCCTTCCGGATCCCGCTGCTGCGGCCCCGGTACTGGGCCGGTGCCGTGCTCGCCGCCCTCCTCGTCGTGCTGCTGGGCGCCTCACAGGTCAACCGCCACTTCGACCAGTACCCGACGGCCCGCAGCGCCCTCAACGCCTGGCTGGAGAAGACGACCCGCCTCAGCGAGGCCACCGGCACCGACGAGCCCGTCCTGCACGTGCCGGAGGGCAAGGCGATCTCCGAGGCGTGGCGGCGCCCGGCCGGGCTGCCCGCCGACGGCACGCTCTCCCGGACCGGCATCCCGGGCACCACCTCGGGCTTCAAGGCCCGCGACGCGTACGTCTACCTGCCACCCGCCTACAAGGCCGCCCCCCGGCCGCTGCTGCCCGTCCTCGTGCTCATGGCCGGCCAGCCGGGCTCGCCCGACGACTGGATCAACTCCGGCGGGCTGGTCGAGACGATGAACGCCTTCGCCCGTGACCACCAAGGGCTCGCCCCCGTCGTGGTCGTCGTCGACCCGCTCGGCTCGCAGTTCGCCAACACCCTCTGCATGGACTCCCGGCTCGGCCGCGTGCAGACCTATCTCGCCGTCGACGTCCCCGGCTGGATCCGCGCCCACCTCCAGGTCGCCACGGCCCGCACCGCATGGGCCGTCTCCGGCATCTCCTTCGGCGGCACCTGCTCCCTCCAGCTGGGCGTCAACGCACCCCAGGTCTACGGCGTCGTCAACGACGTCTCCGGCCAGGAGGCCCCCACCCTCGGCAGCCGGAAGAAGACGATCGACAAGGCCTTCGGCGGCGACGCCGCGGCCTTCGAGAAGGCCAACCCGCTCGATGTGATGGCCCGGCAGCGGTTCCCCGACACCGCGGCCGCCTTCGTCGCCGGCAGCAGCGACGGCACCTACCGGCCTCAGCAGCGGAAGGTCTACGAGGCCGCCGTACGGGCCGGTATGCGCGCCGAGTGGGTGCTGCTGCCCGGCGGCCACAGCTGGCAGGTCTGGCGCCCCGGCCTGGAGCGCCAACTGCCCTGGCTGGCCCGGCAGACGGGGCTGATCCCATGAGCACCGGCGCCGCCCCACTGCCGCCGCCCGCGCCGACCGTCGGCGACAGCGCCCATCCCTGGCGCGTCACCCTCGACCGGCTCCTCGTCCCCGTCCGCCACGCGCCCTTCACCCTGGGCTTCCTCGCGGTGCTGTGGATCGTCGGAGCGGTCACCGGGAGCCTGGGGTCGGGCCCCAGCAGGCACCGCATGGAGCGCATCGGCGTCGGCGTCCCGGCACTCGCCGAGGGCCGCTGGTGGACCCCGGCCAGCTCCCTGCTGTGGTGCTCCGGGATCGGCGGCTACATCGGCTCCACGCTGATCGTGCTGCTCCTGGTGACCCCCTCCGAGCGCCGCCTGGGCGTGGCCCGCACCGCGGGCGCCCTGCTGGGCGGCCAGGTCCTGGGCACCCTGCTCGGCATCGGCGCCGTCAAGCTCGGCCAGGTCGCGGGCGAATGGTGGCTGGAGGAGCTGGCGGGCGACCTCGCCGTGTCCCCCAGCGTGGGCGCGCTCACCGTCGGCGGGATCCTCAGCTACCGGCTCACCGCCCTGTGGCGGCGCCGCACCCGCCTCGGCATCGTCGCCTTCGCGCTGGTGATGGCCCTCTACGTCGGCCATCTGCAAGGCGTGCTGCGGTTCGGCGGCGCGGTCGTCGGCCTCGTCGCCGGCGCCCTCCTGTACCACCGCACCGGCCCCTTCCGGCTGCGGCACTCCTCCCACACCGAGGCCCGGGTGCTGGTCGCGTTCGTGGTGGCCGCGGCCGCCATCGGGCCGATGGTGGCCATCCTCTACCGCGACGCGTACGGCCCCCTCAACTCCTTCCAGCTCTACGTCGCCGTCCGGCCCACCGCCCAGGAGGTCGCCGACGCCTGCGCGTCCTCGGCGGAGGACTGCCACTTCGTGTACGCGCTGCGGAACTTCTACGACTCGCCGGCCGCGGTCATGGCCGTGCTCGTCCCCGCGCTGATGCTCGTCCTCGCCGAGGGGCTGCGGCGCGGGCTGCGGCTCGCCTGGTCGCTGGCGGTGCTCGTCCACCTCGCCTGGATCGCCCTGTTCTCCTGGTGGCTGCACGACTTCCTCAGCCATCCGGCCGCCTGGGCCGAGCCCACCGAACGGTCGACGTACGCCCAGGC
The DNA here is from genome assembly GCF_056930295.1 of Streptomyces sp. 17_S59. NCBI lineage: Bacteria > Bacillati > Actinomycetota > Actinomycetes > Kitasatosporales > Streptomycetaceae > Streptomyces > Streptomyces sp. 17_S59. The sequence goes on from NZ_JBXOWD010000001.1 coordinate 339,286, forward strand.
GTTCGCGGAGCAGATGCTGCTGCCCGTCCTGATCGTGGCCCTGCTCCTCGTCACCCGCGCCCGCTTCGACCTGCGCCTGCCGCGCTCGGCGACACGCGGGCTCGCTGCGGTGACCGGTGGCGCGCTGCTGCTCGCCTGCGCGGTGTACGTCGGCATCGGCTACGCCGTACGCGGCCAGTACGACCCCGAGGCGACGCCCGGACTGCTGGCGTCCGGGCTGGTGTCGGAGTTCCTCCCGCCGACCCTGATCGCCACCTTCACGGACTGGCCGGTCCCGGTGGGCGGCACCGCCCAGGCCCTGCACCAGTACTGCGGCCTGCTCTTCTGGCTGGTCACCCTCGTCGCCCTGCTGATCACCTTCCGCCGCCCCCGGCTGCACACCGACGCGGACGCGGCCGTACGGGCCCGGGAGCTGCTCGTCGCGCACGGCGGCTCCACGCTCTCCTACCTGACGACCTGGGACGGCAACTCCTACTGGTTCGACGAGCACGGGCGCGCCGCCGTCGCCTACCGCGTCATCTCCACGGTCGCCCTGACGACGGGCGACCCCTTCGGCGTGCCGGAGGCCCGGGCGGACGCCGTCGCCGGGTTCTCCCGCTTCTGCGACGAGCGCGGCTGGACCCCCTGCTTCTACAGCGTCGGCGCCGAGTCCCGCGAGGCCGCCGAGCGGCTGGGCTGGCGCTCGGTCCAGGTCGCCGAGGACACCGTGGTGCCGCTGCCGGACCTGGCTTTCACCGGCAAGAAGTGGCAGGACGTCCGCACGGCCCTGAACAAGGCCAAGAAGGAGGGCATCACCGCCGAGTGGTGGTCGTTCCCCGACGCCCCCGTCGCCCTCACCGACCAGGTGCGCTCGATCTCCGAGGAGTGGGTGGCCGACAAGGGCCTGCCGGAGATGGGCTTCACCCTGGGCGGCCTGGACGAGCTGGACGACCCGGCCGTGCGCTGCCTGCTGGCCGTGGACGGGGACCGCACGGTGCACGGCATCACCAGCTGGATGCCGGTGTACGAGGACGGGGAACCGGTGGGCTGGACACTGGACTTCATGCGGCGCAGGGCGGGCGGATTCCGCGGCTCGATGGAGTTCCTCATCGCCTCGGCGGCCCTGGGCTTCCAGGAGGAGGGCGCGCGCTTCCTCAGCCTGTCGGGCGCGCCCCTGGCCCGCAAGGCCACGGAGGAGCCCCCGGTCGCGCTCCAACGGGTGCTGGACTACGGGGGAAAGGTCCTGGAGCCGGTCTACGGCTTCCGCTCGCTGCTCGCGTTCAAGGCGAAGTTCCAGCCCCGGTACCGCCCGATGTACATGGCCTACCCGGACCCGGCCGCCCTGCCCGTCATCACGCGTGCGCTCACCAAGGCGTATCTGCCGCACATGACGGCGGCGCAGGGGGTGCGGCTGGTACGGCAGTTCTCGTCGTAGAACAAGCTGCCGTCCGGATCCGGACACTGTACGGTCACCGGGACCAGCGGTGTCTGCTGCGGAGGTGCACGTCATGGGCGCGAAGGTGTCGCCTTCCCATGCGGACGGGCTGGAGCGGCGGCTGGGGCTGTTCGACGCCGTGGTGATCGGGCTGGGGTCGATGATCGGCGCGGGGATCTTCGCCGCGTTCGCTCCGGCGGCCTCGGCGGCGGGATCCGGGCTGCTGCCGGGACTGGGCCTGGCCGCAGTGGTGGCGTACTGCAACGCCACCTCGTCCGCCCGGCTGGCCGCCTGCTACCCGGCCTCCGGGGGCACGTACGTCTACGGCCGTGAACGGCTCGGCGCGTTCTGGGGGTACCTGGCCGGGTGGGCGTTCGTGGTGGGCAAGACCGCTTCCTGCGCCGCGATGGCTCTCACGGTCGGCTCCTACATCTGGCCGGAGCGGGCCCACGCGGTGGCGGTGGCGGCCGTGGTGGCTCTGACGGCGGTGAACTACGTCGGCGTGCAGAAGTCCGCCTGGCTCACCCGCGCCGTCGTCGCCGTGGTCCTGGCGGTGCTGGCCGCCGTGGTCACCGCTTGCCTGACGGGCGGCACGGCCCGGGCCGCCCACTGGGACGTCGGCGCGGACGTCACCGCCGGAGGCGTCCTGCAGGCCGCGGGTCTGCTGTTCTTCGCCTTCGCCGGTTACGCGCGCATCGCCACGCTCGGCGAGGAGGTCCGCGACCCCCGGCGCACCATCCCCCGCGCGATCCCGCTGGCGCTGGGCATCACCCTGCTCGTCTACACAGCTGTGGCGCTGGCCGTCCTGGCCGTGCTCGGGACCGGCGGCCTCGCCCACGCGGCCGCCCCGCTGGCCGACGCCGTGCGCGCGGCCGGAGCGCCGGGGCTGGCCCCGGTCGTCCGGGCCGGGGCGGCGATCGCGGCGCTCGGTTCGCTCCTGGCCCTGGTCCTGGGCGTTTCGCGCACCGTGCTGGCGATGGCCCGTGACGGTCACCTGCCGCGCAGGCTGGCCGCGGTGCACCCGCGTTTCAAGGTGCCGCACCGCGCCGAACTCGCCGTGGGCGCGGTCGTCGCGCTGCTGGCGGGTACCGCCGACGTGCGCGGGGCGATCGGCTTCTCCTCGTTCGGGGTGCTGGTCTACTACGCCATCGCCAACGCGAGCGCCTTCACCCTCACCCCCGACGAAGGCCGCCCGGCCCCGGCCGTACCCGTCGTCGGCATGTCCGGATGCCTGGCTCTGGCGTTCGCCCTGCCGCTCGCCTCCGTGATCTGGGGCGCAACGGTCATCGCCGTCGGCGCCGCCGGCTACGGCCTGCGCAAGCGGCTCTCCCGTGCCTGACCGTTGTCATCTGTCATCTGTCATCTGCCATCTGCCATCTGCCATCAACTGCTGGGACCGAGCATCGTGCGCATCTGCGCGATCTCGGCGCTCTGGGAGGTGGTGATGCTGTCGGCCAGTTGCTTGGCCGGACCGTACCGGCCCTGCTTCTTCTCCATGTCCGCCATGGTGAGCGCGCCCTCGTGGTGAGCGATCATCATGGTCAGGAACATCCGGTCGAAGGCCGTGCCGGTGGTTCCGCGGAGATCGTCCATCTGCCGGTCCGTCATCATGCCGGGCATACCGGGCATGCCCGAGGGGCTGCTGTGACTCATGCCGCTCATGTCAGGGGGAACCGGTTCGCCCCAGGCCTTCAGCCAGGCCGTCATGGTGTCGATCTCAGGAGCCTGCGCCTTCTTGATCTTCGTGGCGAGGGCTTTCACGTCGCCGGAGGAGGCGCGTTTCTCGGCCATCTCCGCCATCACGACCGCCTGCCGGTGATGCGGGATCATCCCCTGGGCGAAGGCCACGTCGGCCTGATTGTGCTGCCCGCCCGGAACGGCCGACGGGACAGCTGCGGCGCCCGAGCCGGTCGCCGAAGCGGCGGAGGACGGCGGCCGGCTGGACCCGCCGTTGCCCCCGCAACCGGCCAGCACGAACGCCGTGGTCGATACGGCGACCGTCACCAGGACGCACTGCCGCAAACGCCGAGCCATGCTCATCCGACCGTCCTTCCGGAAGGGAATGCCGAGTGTGTTCAGGACATCCGTAACGGATGGAGCGAAGGAGGACGGGCCACCGCGCCGACCCGGCACCCGACGCCCCACCTTCGGAGGGCGCGGCGCACCGCTGGCGGGAGGAGTCGTGCGGGGGGGGCGGGCGGGGCTCGAACCACAACCTGTGGCGACAGGGTTCCGGCGACGCATTCACGACGCGCCGGAACCCGTTTTCCGGGACGCAACGGTTACGGCCCCAGAGCACGGCAGTGCCCTCGTTCATTTACGCCGGCCAGAGCTTACTCGCCTGGGTTGCACGGTCTGCAGACCCCGGGGGGATCCTCGTAGACCCCGCATCCGAATTCGTCCTCGACAACGATGCGAATGTTGTCGAAATAGAAACGCGCGATTTTCGGCCCGCCTTTAGGGTCTACTGCGATCACATTCCTGGTCACGATTCTATGGACCTGCCGCAGCATTCCATCGATATTGCTTACCAGCGTCCCCATCAGCTCAAGTTCATCACCTTCGAGCTGCATGGATTTCGGATGGTGCGTCACACTAAATCCCTTTCAGGAAGACCGGATACGCCCCTGCACTATCGATCGCCGACGCTTCTCGGTACCAGCATCCTGATTGGCTGCCACGGGCGGCTACCTGAGTTACTCCTGATGGGGCCCTAGACCCCTGACCGGAGTTAGGCAAGGGCAATGAGCCACATGAGCTTTTCCGGGGGGCTGCGTCGCGGTGAGGCGTGCGGCCTGCGCCCTACGGACCGGGCCCGTGCTGCCAAGACGCTCACCATTGCGACGCAGCTCGTACAGAACGGTTGGGAGATCACCGAGGCCGCCGAGGCGACAGCCGGCCGAGCAGGACGGCCGCTTGGTCGAGGCCCGTCCCCCGCTATTCCGAACGCCCCAGCAAAGCCACAGCAATGGCCACCTGCGCCGGTTCCAGCACACTCCTACCGTCCTCGATGTCCCACAGCGCGTTCTGGAGCACGCGTCCCAGTGTCCAGCCGATCGCCCGCTGCCGGTCCAGGCCCAGGACCTCGGTGAGGAGGTCGAAGCGACGGAGCACCGCGCGGGTGATGCAGCCCGACGCCATCACCTCCTCCCAGCGGTTGACCAGTGCCGGCAGCAGCTCGAAGCCCGGGTCGCCGGACAGGGGTTCGGGGTCGATGGCCAGCCAGGGTTCGCGCTCCCCGGCGAGGACGTTGTCGTAGTGAAGGTCCCAGTGGAGGAGGCGGTCGCCGCTCTCGTCGGTCAGTTCGGCCATGGCCGATGCGCAGGTGCGTACCAGTTGCCGTTCGGCCGGGTCGTTGAGGGCGGGGACGGACTGCGCGACTTCGGCGAGCATCGCCGCCGCTACGTCCGACAGGCGGCGCAAGCCCTCCGGGGCCGGTACCGAGGACAGGCGGGCCAGCAGCTCTGCCAGGATCTGCAGGGCCGTGTGGTCGTCGGGGACCGAGGAGAGGGGGCGGGTCGCGTCCAGGCGTTCCAGTAGCTGGGTGGCGGTCGCCTCGTCGTGGTCGAGGAGGAGCACCATGCCGTTGCCGTCCCAGGTCCTGAGGCCTCGGGCGCAGCCTGCTGTCTCCTCGCGGGGCTGCTGGAGCTTGAGGACGGCAGGTGTGCCGTCGGCACGGAGAACGGGCAGGACGAGCGAGGCCATGCCGAAGGCTGACGGGCCGTCGGGGCGCAGGTCCCAGCGGTCGAGGAAGTCGGCGCCCAGGCGGGGCAGCCGGGCGAGCCAGGCGCGGGCCTCGGCGCCGTTCGCGCCGTAGGACACGGCAAACTCGTCGGGGACGTCGAGGGGAGTCGACGTGTTCATGAGAAGGTCTCCTTCGTGGGGTCCAGAGCCGGATACGACGGACGAAGGAGGCCGCGGGGGTGCCCGGTTGCCGGGCAGGCGTCAAAGCATGGGCCCACCGTAACGGAGCGCGAGAGGGACCAGGTGGCGGACAAGACGGAGATCGCGACGGCACGGCAGGCCGCCGATGACGGCCTGGTGCTGGCCTTCGGCCGGTTGCAGGGGGCGGCGAACCGGCTGGAGTACATCCTGGGGCGGGCGATCGAGGAGGAGTGCGGGATCAGCCATGCGATGTTCGAGGTGCTGCTGATCCTGGGCCGCGCGGGAGAGGCGGGGCTGTCCATGCGGTCCATCGCCCAGGAGCGGGTGCTCAGCACCGGGGGCGTCACCCGGCTGGTGGACCGGATGGAGGCGGTCGGCCTGGTCGTCCGGGACGCCGATCCGGAGGACCGGCGGGGCCGGATCGTGCGGCTGACCGCCGAGGGCGAGCGCACGGTGGTGCAGGCGGCGCGCGTCCACCGGGAGAACATCCGGCACTTCTTCCTGGAGCCGCTGCCCAAGGCGCACCGGGAGCGGTTCGCCGAGGATCTCAAGACCCTCAGCCATGCGGCACGGGATGCGCTGCCGCGCCTGCGGTAGGGCCGTCCAGCGCGACATGGCGCTGTGCGGGCCCGCCCGGTGTTCGCGCTCCGGGCGGGATCACGGCTGCACCGTTCGTCAGTTGACGCGGCCGTACCACACGCTGTTCGTCCACATCTTCTCCAGCCGCACCGACGCGCCGGGCTTCGGTGCATGCCAGATCTTGTTGCTACCCGCGTAGATCCCCACGTGGTAGACGTTGCTGCCCGAGTGGAAGAAGACCAGGTCACCGGGCTGGCGCGAGCCGCTGGAGAGGTGGCGGGTGGAGTTGTACTGGCTCTGTGCGGTGCGCGGGAGGGACTTGCCCACGCGCTTGAACGAGTACTGGGTCAGGCCCGAGCAGTCGAACCGGTTGGGGCCCGCGGCACCGTACTGGTAGGGCGAGCCCTGCTTGGCCGCGGCGACCTTCAGGGCCTGCTCGCCCGGGGTCGCCGCCGATGCTCCGGCGGCCAGGCCGGAGACGAGGACCGAGGCCGCCAGGGTGGCCGCGGTGAGGGCGGAAGCGGTACCGGCGCGGGAAACGAGCGCGGGTATTCGAGGCAACGCAGACATGCCAAAGCCCTTCGACATCCGCCTGCGAAAGATGACCTGTCGGGTTCGGGCTGCGAAGTTGCCCGGCCACCGTGGTGGCTTCACCCCAAGGACCACTGCCTTCGTGGTCCGTACTGCTTGGGTCTCCCGCTCCTGCCGATCCATCAATTGGGTTCCGCACCCGGTGCGGCGGCAGGACTCGGCGTCCGCCCGGGTCGCCCGCCTCTGTGACGGGATCTTGTGTTCGAGGAGAGATCCTGCACCATCGGGCAACCGGATTCGGCGCCGAGAGCGGAATCTGTGAACTTCTTCACTTCGGCCCGATTGCCGGAACCGGGCCTTTCCGGAATCCGCTCGAAAGGCCCTGTTCCCTGGTGGCGGCGGGGATTTGAGGGGCCGCCGGAACCATCCGGCGGCACCGTTTCAGCAGGGGCGGCGCCAGGCGTCGAGATCGAGCTTCTTCTGCATGGAACTGAGCCCGAGCCGCTTCGCCGTGGCACAGAAGTCGCCCGGCTCCAGGTCGTATTCGACGTGGAAGACCGCTTTGTCCTGCTTCACAAACGGCGTCAGCCGGTCGCACTCGCCGTACTGGGCGCACTGTTCGTTGACCGCGAAGTCGAAGTCCCCCACCAGCTCCGGGATCTGCTCCAGATCGTTCTTCAGACCGATGGCGAGACCGCGGTCATGGGCCAGTTTCACCAGCATCCGGTTGAAGGCCAGCTGATCATCCGCCCTCAGCAGAAAGCCGGTGTCGTTCCTGAAGCCCTCGGTCAGATCCGGCTCCACCGCGTCGAAGCCCTTCTGCCGGCACATGTCGAAGCGGTCCGCCAAGAGCGGCCGGAGAATGTCGAGACGGCGGATGTCCAGCCATTTCTCTCCTTCCCAGCCCTTGTTCTTCTTGCCCAGCAGCTCCTTGGGGAATTTCTTCTGGTCCGGCCGGAAGTCCTCCCAGGCACCGGCGTTGATATAGCAGATCACCTTCCGCCCGCGGGCGTGGAGTTCGGCCACGGTCTTCGCGGAATTCTCGAAGCCGTCGATGTCGTAGACGGGGACGTCCACGGAGATGTCGGCCGAGCCGCCGAGCTGCCACTGCCAGAGGGTGCCCGGCTTCGGCTGCCAGCGGGCGGACGCCGACGACGGCGACGAGCCGGATGCCTCAGGCGATCCCGTGGACCCGGGCTTGCCGGAGGCGCCGGGCCGGGCCGTCGTACGGTCCCCGTCCGGGTCCGGCCCGTCGTCCTCGGAAGAGGAGGAGCAGCCCGCGAGCACGAGCAGCAGTGCGGCACACAGCGCCGCACTCGTCCGCTTCCCCGTTATTTTCCCCGTCACTTTCCCGCCACTTTCCTGTTGCCTTGCCCGTCAACTTCCCTGCCATCGTGCCTCTCCCGGCACTTCGGCCCACATCAGCGGTACCGTACGCCAGCGGTTGACCCCGTCCTGGGCACCGTGCAGTGCGTCCCGGCACCCCCGGCCTCACACCACGGTCAGCACGATCTTCCCCTTCAGATGCCCGTGCTCGCTGGCGCGGTGCGCCTCGGCGGCCTCGGACAGCGGGTACACCCGGTGGATCGGCAGTTGGAGGATGCCCGCCTCGTGCAGACCCAGCGCGGCGGTCAGGGCCGGGACGGTCTGCTCGCCCCCGCGGCCGCCCGAGCTGAAGCGCGCCCCGTGGCGCCGGGCGCCTTCGGCGTCGACGATCGTCACCACGCGGCCGGGGCCGCGGGCCAGCCCGACCGACACCCCGACCGCGTCGCCCTTGCCCGCCGCGTCCAGCGCCGCGTCCACCCCCTCCGGCGCCGCCTCCCGCACCCGGTCGGCCAGCCCCTCCCCGTAGGAGACCGGAATGGCCCCGAGGCCGCGCAGGTACTCGTGATTGGCCTCGCTCGCGGTGCCGATCACCCGCACCCCCCGGGCGCGGGCGAACTGCACCGCCATGGTGCCCACTCCCCCGGCCGCGCCGTGCACCAGCAGCGTCTCCTCCTCCCGCAGGTCCAGCTCGGCGAGGGTGCGCCAGGCCGTCTCGGCGGCCACGGGCAGCGCCGCGGCCCGCTCCCAGGACAGCGAGAGGGGCTTGGTCGTCAACTGGTCGGCGCGGGCCAGGGCCTGCTCGGCATAGGCGCCGGTGACGGTCTTGCCCAGGACCGCGTCCCCCGCCGACACCCCGGAGACCCCCTCGCCGACCGCCTCCACGATCCCGGACGCCTCCACCCCGGGGACGTGCGGCAGGTCGAGCGGGAAGACCTCGGCCATGCCGCCGCTGCGGAGCTTGTGGTCGATCGGGTTGACGCCCGCCGCGCGCACCGCGATGCGGACCTGACCGGGGCCCGGCCTGGGCATGTCGATCTCGGCGGGCCGGAGCACGTCGGCGGGCCCGTAGGTGCGGAAGACAATGGCCTTGATCTTGGTCATGCCCTCACCATGATCGAAGGACCTGTGTTCGCGCGCCAGGCTGGCCGCCGGGTCACTCCCCCGCTTCGGCGAGGCGCTTCACGCCCTCCAGCGTGGCCCTGATCCCGGAGCGGAGTTGGCCCAGCCGCGTCTCGACGATCGCCTCCTCCTTCTCCGGCATGCGGTCGATCGCCAGACTGACCCCGGACCGCGCGGGACCGATGCGGACGGAGTGCCGCAGCAAGGTGCCATCGCCCTCGGGCCGGAGTTCGAACACCCAGACGGCCAACGGGCGCGAGGGGTCCGCCGCACCGCCCCCGAACCGGTCGTCCGGATCGGTGACCGCCCAGCCGAACCGTCTCTCCCGCTCCAGCTCGACGACATGGGAGACGGTCCGCCAGTCGCCCAGCATCCCGTGGTGGTTGTGCCCCTCGAAGCGCGCGCCCGGCGCCGGGCCGTCGGCACCGTCCAGCCACTCGGTGCGCTGCAGCTCGGGGCTGAGCCGGGCGGGCAGCCCGATGTCGGTCACCAGCCTCCAGACCTCGGCCGGGGCCGCGTCAACGTGGATCTCGTCGTGGGTACTGGGGCCGTCCGCATAACGCATGGGATCTCCTGCTCGTCGTCGGTATCGTCGTCGGTCTCGTCGTCGACCGGATTCTCGCGGCACCGCTCCGGTGCCGTGCTGCTGCTCGATCGGCTCAGCCCTCGGCGCCGCCGGGGAAGAAGTCGACCAGCAACATGTCGCGCACGCCCGTACGGGCGCCGGGCGCGGGCCGGACGGGCGAGACGCCGTGCAGGAGCCGCCGGTCGTCGAGGACGATCGTCTCCCACGGGGCCGCCAGCGACGCCCGGTGGACCGGGCGCCGCCCGAGGTCGTACAGACAGGACTCCGCGCCCTGCACGTTCTCGCGCCTGATCAGCACCTGGGCGACGAAGCAGTGCCCGTCCTGGTGGATGCCCTCCGGCGCGGGGTGGCCCTCGGCGTCCGCGGTGGCCGTGACCCTGATCTGGTGGACGCCACAGGTGTCGATGCCCGCGTGCGGCCCGGGCAGATGCTCCCGGAGCGTCCGCACGACCGTGCGCAGCGCGGGCCCGGCCGCCACGGCGTCGGCCAGCGGCGCGAACAGGCGGTCCACTCCGCCGTGCACCTTGTTCACCGTCCGGTCCTGGAAGAAGGGGGCGTGCGGCAGCCGCTCCAGACGGTCGCCCAGCATGCGGAACCGGCCGTAGCGGCGGAACCTGTGGGGCGTGTGCGCGTCGGCGGGCAAGTCGTTCCAGGACTCGGTGAACTCCCGCACCGGGTCCTCGGATATCCCCCCGAGTGCCGTCGTGAGCAGGGCGGGTGTGAAGTGCACGAAGCCGCCGGGGCCGTTCGTCCCGTCCGTCGCCGTCCCGTCACCCGATGCCGGAGCAAGCCGGTGCACCATGCCGCATCCCCCCGTGTCAACTGCGCTTCCTGCCACCACGGTACCGGCCGGTTCCGTACCCTCCACCGAGGGTTGCGGGTCAACGGGCCGGTCGCGTACGGGTGGACGGCGTCGCGCCGGGTCCGGGTTCATCCGCCGTACACCGCCCGTGCCTCTGCCGATCGCCCCTGCCTGGGCCGTGGTTGCCCCGCCGGGAGGACGCTTGACGGGTGACAGGGGTCTTCGTGGTTTCGGTGCACGACGTCGCGCCGTGGAGCTTCGCGCGGTGCCGCCGGTGGCTGGGCGAGCTGGACGGCCGCGGGGTGCCGGCGACGCTGCTGCTGGTGCCGGGCGGCCGGTCCGGCACCCGGCTGCCCGACGACCCGGGCCTGGTGCGGTGGCTGCTCGGGGCGCAGGAGCGCGGCTACGAACTGGCCCTGCACGGCTGGGACCACCGGGGCGTGCCCGGCGGCCCGTGGGCCCGTCGCCGGCTGAACGCCGTGGTGGCGCGCGGTTGCGCCGAGTTCTGCGCGCTCGACGAGCAGGCGGCGCGCGACCGGCTGGAGCGCGGGCTGGCCGCGCTGGCCGCGGTGGGCATCGCCCCGCGGGGCTTCACCCCGCCGGGCTGGCTCGCCTCCCCGGGAGCCGTCGCGGCCCTGCGCTCGCTGGGGCTGGAGTACACCACCAGCCACCTGGCCGTGCACGACCTGCGGACGGACGTCCGGCACCGCATGGTGGCGCTCTCCCACCGGCCGGGCGGGGCCGGGGAGCGGACGGGGGCCAGGCTGATGCGGGCCGCCGCCCGCCACTGGGCCCGCCGCGGCAGGCCGTTCCGCATCGCCCTGCACCCCGCCGACCTCGCCCGGCCGGGGCTGCGCGAGTGCGCCCTGGAGGCCGTGGACTCCGCGCTGGCTGCGGGGGCGCGCCCGTGCACGTACGCCGAACTGGTGCGGGCACGGCGGCCGTTCGCCGGGGGAACGGACGGGTGAGGATCGTCCAGCTCGCCAACTTCTACGGGGCCTCCTCGGGGGGCCTGCGCACAACGCTGGACGCGCTGGGCCGCGGCTATGCGGCCGCGGGGCACGAGCGCGTCCTGGTCGTGCCGGGCCCCCGCCACTCGCGCACGCGCGACGCCGCCGGGCTGCGGCTGACGCTGCCGGGGCCGCCCGTGGGCGGCGGCTACCGGATGGTGCTCTCCCGGAGTTCAGTGCAGCGGCTGCTGGAACGGCTGGCACCGGACTCGGTGGAGGTGTCGGACAAGCTCACGCTGGTCCACGCCGCGCACTGGGCCCGGGCCCGGGGCGTGCGCTCGGTGCTGCTCTCGCACGAGCGGCTGGACGCGATCCTGGCCCCGAGGCTGCCGGAGTGGGTGCCGCTGCGGCGGCCGGCGGACCTGTGGAACCGCCGGCTGGGCAGGGGGTTCGACGCCGTGGTCGCGGCGTCGGCGTTCTCCTGCGCCGAGTTCGGCCGGGTGGCGGCCCCGGCGCTGCACCGGGTGCCGCTGGGCGTCGATCTGGAGGTGTTCGCCCCCGGCGCGGGCGGCACGGCGGTACGGGGCCGGGAGGTGCGGCTCGTGTACGCGGGGCGACTGTCCGCGGAGAAGCTCCCCGGGCTGCCGGTGGACACCTTGCGGGTGCTGAGGGAGCGCGGGGTGCCCGCCCGGCTGGACGTACTGGGCGACGGGCCGCACCGCGCGCGGCTGCAACGGCGGGCGGCCGGGCTGCCGGTGCGGTTCCACGGGCACGTGGCCGACCGCCGCGCCCTGGCCGCCGTGCTCGCGCGGGCGGACGTGGCGCTGGCGCCGTGCCCGGCGGAGTCGTTCGGGCTGTCCGTCCTGGAGGCGCTGGCCTGCGGCACCCCGGTGGTCACCGCCGACCGCGGCGCCGCACCCGAACTGCTGACCCCCGGCGCCGGGCTGGCATCGCCCGCCTGCGCGCGGGCGACGGCGGACGCGGTGGCCCGCGTGCTGGCCTGGCCGGAGGCGCGGCGCCGCGCGGCGGCCCGCGCCCGGGCCGAGGAGTTCCCCTGGACGAGGACGGTGGCCTCGATGCTCGCGGTGCACGGCGGGACGGCCCCGTAGCCGGAGGCCGGGCGCCGGGTATCCGTGGGGGGACGGCCCCGGATGGCCGGACGGGCGCCACACTGCCACAATAAGATGAAATGGCGCCCAAATGAGGAAACCTTTCCCGGTCGTAAGCACTCTCTCTCCTGGAGAACCCCCCTCCAAAGAGGAGTACAACCGTGGGCCTTACGTCACAGAGCTTCTTCCTGCTGCTGGTGGTCATCGCAGTCGCGGTGACCGCTCTGGTGCTGTGGCTGTGGCCGAAAGCCGCGCGGAAGAGCCTCCTGTCGCTCATATCCAGACTCGGCCTGCTGGTCGTCGCGCAGGTGAGCATCCTGGCCGTGCTGCTCGTCGCGGCGAACAACGAGAACGGCTTCTACTCCTCGTGGAAGGAACTCTTCGGCGAGAACTCGCGGAAGCAGACGCTGGAGACCGGCCGGGAGGGCGGCAAGCGGCCGCCGGCCATGGTGGTCAAGGGGCAGGAGCCCGTCGGCCTGGGCCCCAAGGAGAAGGCCGGGCAGGTCGACCGGATCGAGATCAGCGGCCCGGTGTCCGGGCTGAGCATGGAGGGCTACGCCTACCTCCCCCCGCAGTACTTCCAGAAGGAGCACGAGAAGGACACCTTCCCCGTGATCGTGTCGATCACCGGGCAGCCCGGCCAGTCCATCAACCTCATCACCAAGGCCAAGGTCCCCCAGGCCGCCTCGGCCGCCATCATGGCCAAGGAGATGAAGCCGACGATCGTGCTCATGCTGCGGCCCTCGGTGGTGGCGGACCGCGACACCAACTGCACGGACGTGCCCGGCGGCCCGCAGGCGCTGACCTTCTTCAACCAGGACGTCCCCATCGCCGTCAACGACGTCTACCGCGCGGACAACACCCGCAGCTCCTGGGGCGCGGTGGGCAACTCCACGGGCGGCTACTGCGCGTTGAAGATGGCCATGACCAACCCGTCCCGGTACGGCGCCGCAGCCGGCCTGTCCGCCGATCTCTACGCGCGTCAGGACAGCACCACCGGCGACCTCTACGCCGGCAACAAGCAGATCAAGAACGAGTCGGACCTGACCTGGCGCCTGGAGCACATGCCCCCGCCGCCCGTGTCCCTGCTCCTGGCCGCCAGCAAGAAGGGCGAGGAGACCTACTACGGCCCCGCCCTGAAGTTCGCGGAGAAGGCCAAGGCCCCCACGAAGGTGGAGAAGCTCATCCGCGAGGAGGGCGGCCACAACTTCGTGACCTGGCGCGAGGAGTACCCCGTGGTGCTGCGCTGGCTCTCCAGGGAGACGACGGCCCGCAGCCAGTGAGACCCGCGCACCTCCCCGGCACACACCTCCCCAACCGGCCGGGAACGCTCCGGGACACCGCCACGTCTGAGCCAGTGTGGCCCGAACGCGCACGGCTCGGTACGCCGTACGCACCGGGGAGGGGGCGCACGGCATGGACGCGGAACGGCGGATGCCACTGCTGGCCGGACGGTACCGGCTCGTGGAGCAGCTCGGGCGCGGCGGCATGGGCGCCGTCTGGCTCGCCTTCGACGAGGTGCTCGACCGGGACGTCGCGGCGAAGGAGGTCCGCGCCCCGGAGCACTTGGCCGACGACGAAGTGCGGGTGCTGTACGCCCGCTTGAAGCAGGAGGCCCGGGCGGCCGCCCGGATCAGCCACCCCAACGTCATCACCGTGCACGACGTGCTGGAGCAGGACGGCCGCCCCTGGATCGTCATGGAGCTGGTGCGCGGCCAGGCGCTGGACACCGTGCTGCGGGCCGAGGGGCGGCTCCAGCCCAAGGAGGCGGCCCGGATCGGCGGGCAGATCCTGCAGGCCCTGCGCGCCGCCCACGCGGTGGGCGTGCTGCACCGCGACGTCAAGCCCGGGAACGTGCTGCTGGAGCCCGGCGGCCGGGTGGTGCTGACCGACTTCGGCATCGCGCTGGTGGAGGGCGCGCACACGCTCACCCGCACCGGCGAGCTGGTCGGCTCGGCCGAGTACCTGGCGCCGGAACGGGCGACGGGGCGGCGGCCCGGGATCCCGTCCGACCTGTGGTCCCTGGGCACCCTGCTGTACACCGCGGTCGAGGGCGTGTCGCCCTTCCGGCGCCCGCTGCCCATCAACACCCTCCGGGCGGTGGTCGACGAGGAACCGCCCCCGCCGCGGCACGCCGGGCCGCTGGCGCCCCTGCTGGAGGGGCTGATGCGCAAGGACCCGGACGCCCGCATGGGCTCGGCCGAGGCGGAACGGCTGCTGGCCGCGGTGGCGAGCGGCCAGCTGACCGAGGCGCCGGACGTCCGGCCGGACCGGGCGTACGTGCCGACGGAGCCTGCCGGGCCGGGGCTGCTGCGCGGGCCGTCGCCCGCGGTGGCCGTGGCCGCGATGGCGGCCGCTCCGCCTACGCCGCCGCCTCCGGCCGCCACGCCGTATCCCCCCGTCGTCCGGCCGACGCTCCCGGAGCCGCCGCCGGTGCCACCGTGGCGGCGGAACATGTGGTGGGCCCTGGCCGCCGTGGTGGCGCTGGTGCTGATCGCCGCGGGCGCGGCGGGCCTGATCGCGCTGCGCGGCGGCGACGGCGGTACGGGCACGGGCACCGGTACGAGCACGAGCGTCCCGGCGGGCACCTCGCCGACGGCTCCTCCGCAGACGGGCGGCGCATCGGACCCGGGCTCCACCACGGCGCCCGCCGAGCCGCCCCTGGGTCCCGCCACGGGCACCTGCGGAGGGGGCTGGGTGACGTCCTGCTGACGCAGGCGACCGAAGAGAACGAAGCAGAACGAAGGCAGAAGGCCCGGAAAACTCGGAAGTGGCGGATCGGCAATCGGGGGTAAGTGCTGTGAAACGGCTACGTCTTGTCTCATTCCTCACCGTTCCCGCGCTGCTCTTCGGCGCGGGCACGGTCGGCTGCTCGACGGCCGCGAAGAAGGTCGCCGCCGAAGTCGCCCTGGAAGCCGTCGGTGCGATCGCCGCGAACGCCTTCTTCGAGAACCCCGGCGTCGACGTACGGGGGGTCTCCGCCGCGCCCCAGGGCGGCGGGACCACGGCGGGCGACTCCCGTGGCGCGTTCGGCGGCACGCGGAGCAAGACCCAGTGCGACAAGGCGAAGCTGATCAAGAACCTCACGAGCGACGCCGTCAAGGCGAAGGCCTGGGCCGAGGCGCGCGGCATCGCCTTCGACAAGATATCCGTGCACATCGAGAGCCTGACCTCGGTGGTGCTGCTGAACGACACGCTCGTCAAGAACCACAACTACCAGGGCAACGGAAAGACGGTCGAGTACCTGTCGGTGCTGCAGGCGGGCATGGCGGTGCTGGTCGACGCGTACGGCGAGCCGGCTGTCAAGTGCAACTGCGGCAACCCGCTGCGGGAGCCCGACGACATCGACCGCAAGGCCTCGACCTACCAGGGGCAGCAGTGGCAGGGCTTCCAGCGCACGCAGATCACGATCGTCGTGCCGAGGCCCGAAAAGAAGGGCCCGCTCAAGAGCATCACGCTGGTGGACCCGTATCAGCAGGACAAGGGCTTCGACCGCGGGGTGGGCAGCAGCGGAAAGGACGACTCGGGGACGTTCACGGTGCCGAGGCCGACACCGTCGGGTTCGGGCACGGCGTCGGGGTCGGCATCGACACCCGGGCCCGAGGACAGTGCGTCGCGGACGGGCGGATCCACGGGATCGCCGAGCACCGGATCGTCGAGCAGCGGTGCGTCGAGCAGCGGTTCCTCGGGCTCCCGGTCGCCGGGCACGAAGTCCCCCGGCACGAAGTCTCCGGGCTCGAAGTCCCCGGGCTCGAAGTCCCCGGGCTCGAAGTCCCCGGGCGGCGGCTCGTCGACCGCGGGAGGAACAGGCGGCGGCACATCCACCAGGGAGCCCTCTCCGAGGAGTTCCAGGGGCTCCTCGGACACGACGAGGACGAGCGCGCCGCCCAAGTCGTCCGTACCGTCGGCCGCCGAGGTGGCCCCTCCATCCGCGGAGAAGCCACCGGCACGGAAGCCTGAATCCGAAAGGCCCGCATCGGAGAAGCCACCGGCGGGTATCCCCTCGGCCGAGAAGCCCTCGGCTGCGAAACCGGCCTCTCCGGCCGGTGGACAGGCTTCCGGCTAGGGCCGGCAGGCTTACGGGAAGGGGCGGGGTGGGGAAAGAAACCCCCACCCCCGCTCGAAGTGCCCCTCCGTCACCTCGTACGTAGGACTCGCATACAGCCCCCGCGCCCTCTTCCCTGCATCCGGATGCGGCTGACGGCACAGCCGCTCGGCAAGGTCCCGCAGCTCCGCCATCACCGGCACCGATGCCCCCAGCATCCCCGGCCGCCCGCCGAACCCCGCCTCCAGCACGCACAGCAGCCGTGCGTACACCTCGTTGAAGCGTTCCGCGGCCTCCCGCACCGCACTGCCGGCCGGGTAGTCGGCGGCCTTCGCCGCGGGGTCGATGGGGTAGACGTCCTGCCAGGTGACGTCGAGGGCGGGCCCGGTCGGTCCGCCCGCGGGCGTGTCGTGCGGCCCGTACGTCCGCTCCCGCAGGATCTCGTCGAAGCGGAAGTAGTGCGCGGGCTGCCGGGTCTCGCCGAAGAGCCGGTCGTCGGAGTCGAAGACGCTGCGGTCGGCGCCCTCGCCCTGTTCGGTGATGGTGCGCAGGGCCTTGAGCGCGGAGGCCAGGCCGGTGACGGGAAAGACCTCGCCGCCGGAGTTGTAGAAGTCCTCCGGGCCCACCTGCCGTGCAGGGTCGCCGCGGAACAGCTCGCGCTCGCCCAGCCCGTCCGCCAGGCGGAGCACTCCCTCGCGGATGGTGTTGTAGAACTGCCCGACGGAGGTCCAGCCATCGTGGTCCGCCACCGAGGGATGCCCGGGGGCCTCGGCCGCGTAGGCGGGCCGCTCGATGCGGAGGAAGGTCTTCAGTGCCTTGACGCCGAAGTGGCGCAGGGCGACGGGCACGTCGTCCCGGCTGTAAGGCAGCCGGGCAGGGTAGCCGGTGACGAACTGCGAGTCGGCCACGCGGGGCGTTCCGTCGACGGCGTTGAGGAGGTTGGCGACGAGCGTCATGTGCAGCATCTCCTCGAGCACGACGCCCCGGATGACGTAGAAGGCGGGCCGGTTGGTGCCGGGGCGCAGCGTGTACATCGCCGTCAGGTAGGGCGGGACGGTGAGGTGTTCGAGGGTCAGCGCGGCCTGGAGGAAGAGCTGCAGTTCGGCCCGGTCGCGCGGCACGTGGAAGGGGGGTTCGTGGAGGCGGGCGAGTCGGGTCACGGCCGTTCTCCCGCGGCCGGGCGCACGACGGCGGTGGCGGCGGCGAGGTCCGCCGGCCGGTGCAGCTCCCTCAGGTCGCGGTCGATCCGCTCGCAGCTGCGCAGGGCGAGGGCGGCCATGGTGAGGGAGGGGTTGGAGGTGCCGACGGAGGGCATGCTGCCGCAGCCCACGGCGTAGAGGTTGGGGTGGTCCCAGCAGCGCTGCCACCGGTCGACCACGGAGTCGTCGCGCGAGTCGCCCATGATGTGGGTGCCGGCGGCGTGCCCGGCCCCGTTGACGACGAAGTCGCTGCCGTCGAAGCGGAACCAGCCGGGTGAGAAGGGCCCGGGGGCGTAGGCGGTGTGGTCCTCGGCGCCGAGCAGCCGGAAGATCTGGTCGGAGACGGCCTTTGCGGCGGCGATTCCGCGCTTCACGCGGTCGGAGAGGTCGTAGGTGATGACGGGCCGCGGGTTGCCGAGCCGGTCGCGCAGGCGCGGGTCGACGGTCACCCGGTTGCGGCTCTCGGCGTCCTGTTCCATGGCGAACTGGAGGCTGAACTGGCGGCCGATGCCCGCGCCCAGCGCCTGGCGCAGCCGGGTGCCGAACAGGCCCTGGCCACGCGGCCGGCCGGTGTCCCCGGTGATGCCGAGCAGCCGGGCCACGTCGGCGGCCGGGGAGCCGGCGGGCCAGCTCCAGCCCCAGTTGGCGATCTCGATCCGGAAGGGTGCGCGGGTGCGCCGGGCGGGGCCGGTGCGGAAGCCCTCCAGACCGGAGGTGGATCCGGGGCCGCGGAAGGGGCCCACGGGGTGGTCGAGGAGCCCCCAGGTGAGCAGGGTGGGGTGGTCCATGAGGTTGCGCCCGACCTGTCCGCTGTGGTCGGCAAGGCGGGAGACGAGGAGGAGTTTGGCGTTCTCGATGGCGTGGGCGGCGAGGACGACGACGTCCGCCTCCGCGGTGTGGGTGGTGGGCACGGGGTGGGCGGGGTCGTCGTACCGCCGGTACTCGACGCCGAGGGCGCGGCCGTTGCCGTCGGCGAGGACCCGGCTCACCACGGCGCGGGCGAGGAGCGTGACCCGGTGGCTCCAGCGGGCCTGGGTCTTGAGCGGGTGGTACTTGGCCTGTACGGGGCAGATCGGCACGCAGAAGGCGTTGCCGGCGCAGCGCTCGCCGTAGTCGGGCAGCCCGACGGCGCCCGCGGGCCGGTAGCCGTGGCCGCCGTCGTGGGCCTGCTCGGGGGTGCTGTTGCGGGCGTGCGGGGTGGTGACCACGCGCAGGGTGGTGGCCTGGGGTGCGTCGGGGGTCTCCCGGAGCGCGATGCCGTCGAGGCGTGCGGCGAGCACCGAGTCGAGGTAGCTGCGGGGGATCTTGCGCATGGGGTAGCGGTAGCCGGGTGGAAAGGGCAGGCCGATGGCGTCGCTCTGCTCGGCGGCGTCGCCCGCGACGCCCAGTTCGTGCTCGGCGGCGCGGTAGTGGGCCTCCAGGTCGTCGTAGCCGAGCGGCCAGTCGCGGCCGTAGCCGTAGGTCCGGTGGGTTGCGAAGTCGTCCGGGTGCATGCGCGGTGTCAGGCCCATCCAGTGCAGGGCGGTGCCGCCGGTCGCGCGCAGGTAGTCGCTGCCGTAGGGCAGGGGTCCGTTCTGGACGAAGTAGCCGTGGGCGCGGTAGCCGCCGCCCGGCTGGCCCTCCAGGTCCAGCACGCTCGGGGAAGGGGCGGCCTCGTTGGGCCGGTACGGGGCGTTGGGGACCTTGGCGGGGGCGGAGTAGGCGGTGTTCAGGGCGTCGAGGTGGCCGGGCCAGGTGTCGAGGGTGCGGGTGCCGGCCTCCAGGACGAGGACGTGCCAGCCGCGGTCCCCCAGCTGCTTGGCGACCAGGGAGCCGGCGAGTCCGGCGCCCACCACGATCACGTCGTACCGCCGGTCCCGGGACGGCGGCCCGGCGGTCACCGGTCCTCCCCCTGCGAGGCGGGGGCGTCCGGCGGCGGGTCGGCCCAGGTGCCGAAGCCGGGTGCCTTGGCGCCTTGGGGGTGGCCGTGGAAGGTCCGCCAGACGAGGCCCTCGGTGTAGGCCTCGGGCGAGACGGTGAAGGCGGCGTTGGGTTTCTCCCGGCCGAGCGCGGAGTGGACGGCCCGGGAGAGCTGGGGCCATACGCCCAGGTACCAGAGGTGGGTGATGGCCCGGGCGATGTCGCGCGAGATCTCGTCGTCGATCGCCTCGGGGTCTCCCCCGGCGGCGGCCAGGTCGTTGAGGAAGCGGCCCACGGCCTCGCGGCCGACCTGGTCGATGGTGGTGTCGTGGTAGAGCCGGACCATTCCGGTGGACCGCAGGTCGAACTCGTCGAAACCGGTGAGGCGCACGGACACGTCGACGAACCCGGCGCATTCCGGAGGGACTTCGACCGGTTCGGGCGGAGGCGCTGACTTGTTGATATCCATCCCCGTTACCACCCCATCTATGTGACTGCACCGCATTTCTAGCGGAGAGTCCACTATGAGGTGAAGAGGCGTGAACACCCCTTCACCTCTTGGGGGGTTGAGGCGAGATGAGGATATCGACGCGAGTGGCGCCTAACGCTGCACGAGGTCGCTGGGGTCGGTGTTGGCCCCGCACACCACCACGGCCACCGTTTCGCCTGCGGCGGGAGTGTAGGCGCCCGGTGCGTCGCCCGGGCGGCCCGGCAGCGCCGCGAGGGCGGTGGCCGCCGCGTGCTCGACGGCGAGCCGGCGATCGTCCCAGAGCATCTGCCGGGCCCGTACGATCGCGCTGTCCGGGACAAGCACGGAGCGCACGCTCTCGTCCTGCGCGACGGCCAGGGCCGTTTCGGAGACCCGGCGGGCGCCGAGCGCATCGGCCGCCACGGAGTCCACGGCCACATCGACCACGCGCCCGGCCTGCAGGGCGGCGTTCAGCGCACGGCAGTTCCCGGGTTCGACGCCCACGGTGCGGATCCCGTGCGGGCGGGCCGCGGTGGCCACGCCCGAGAGGAGCCCGCCGCCGCCGACCGCCACGACGACGGTGTCCAGGCCGGGGATCCGCTCGCGGATCTCGTCGACGAGGGTGCCCGCCCCGGCCGCGATCAGCGGGTGGTCGTAGGCGTGACTGGCCAGGGCGCCCGTGGTGCGGGCGAACTCCTCGCAGGCGGCCAGCGCCTGGGCGTACTCGGTGCCGACCAGCCGGACGTCGGCGCCGTAGCCGCGGAGCTTGGCGACCTTGACGTGGGGGGCGTTCTCGGGCAGGAACACGGTGGCCCGCACCCCCAGCCGCTGCGCGGCCCAGGCGCAGGCCAGCCCCGCGTTGCCGCCCGAGGCGATGGTGACCCCGGCCTGCGGCAGCGTGCCGGCCTCGCGGTGTGCGGCGAGGAAGTTGTGGGCGCCGCGGGCCTTGAAGGAACCGGTGTACTGCATGTGCTCCAGCGCCAGCCACAGGCCGGGCCGCGCCGGGGTGACGGTGACGGGCCGCGTGTGCCCGGCCACGCGCTCGGCGGCCCGCTTGACGTCGTCGTAGGTGAGGCGGTGCACGGCGGCGGCTCCTCGGGAGAGTCGGTCGATGGTCGGTGCGGGGCGTCGGAAAAGTCCCCCCGTGTGACGATACGCGCGGGCGTGACGCACCCTCAGGCCGCCCCCAGCAGAATCTCCGCCGCCTCCCGCGCCTGCTCCGCCGTGCCCGGGTCCCCCGATACGGCCGCCGTCGCGATCGCCCCCTCCGCCAGCAGCAGGAGCTGGTCGGCCAGTGCCGCGGGAGCCCCCGCCTCGGCCGCGATCCGCCCGAGATAGCGCCGGAACGCCTGCTTGTGCACCCGCGCCGCCTCCGCCACCGCCGGGGAGGCGGCCCCCAGCTCCCCGAAGGAGTTCACGAAGGCGCACCCGCGGAAGCCGGGCTCCGCGAACCACGAGCCCAGCCAGTCGAAGACCGCGAGCACCCGCTCCGGCCCGGCGGGCCGGGCGTCGGCGTACGCCTCCAGCGACTGCCGCCACGTCTCGTCCCGGTGCCGCAGGTACGCCTCGACGAGCGCCTCCTTGGAGGGGAAGAGCTGGTAGAGCCGCTTGAGGGACACCCCCGAGGCCGTCCGGATCGCGTCCATGCCCACGGCCTGCAGCCCCCGGGCGTAGAACAGCTCCCCGGCCGCGTCGAGGACCCGGGCCCCGGCCGCGTCCAGCGCTGCCGACGTCATGCCGCCGCCACCTCTCCTTGCATGAGAACCATCGTTCTCCTACGCTACCGCACACCGAGGAGAACGCACGTTCTCCACTTCGCCCGGCTCCGGAAGGAGAGCGCCGTGCCCCTGTCCCGACGCAGGCCCCCGTACCCCCCGTTCACCGCAGAGACCGCCCTCGAGAAGGTCCGGGCGGCCGAGGACGCCTGGAACAGCCGGGACCCCGAGCGGGTCGCCCTCGGCTACACCGAGGACTCCGAGTGGCGCAACCGCGACGTGTTCCTGACCGGCCGCGAGGCGATCGTGGCCTTCCTGCGCGAGAAGTGGCGGCGCGAGCTGGACTACCGGCTGCGGAAGGAGCTGTGGGCCTTCACCGACGACCGCATCGCCGTGCGCTTCGCGTACGAGTGGCACGACGCGGCGGGCCGGTGGTACCGCAGCTACGGCAACGAGAACTGGGAGTTCGACGCCGACGGCCTCATGCGCCGCCGCTTCGCCAGTATCAACGACCTGCCCATCACCGCGGACGAGCGATGCGTCAGGACGTGGCGGGAGGATGCATCCCCAGCGGTGTGAGCTGCTCGATGTCGTAGCGGCGGCGCAGCTCGGCGATGGCCTCCTGGTCGACGTGCGGCCCCGAGCTGAGGATCTCGAAGAGTTCCTCGAAGTAGCGCTCGTGGTCCGGCGGCGGCGAGGCCTGGAAGAACATCCGGGCGGGTTCGCCCGTCGGGTTGGCGAAGGCGTGCGGGCACCCGGGCGGCACGACGATCACGGTGCCGGCCGTGGCCCGCACGCACCGCTGACCGCTCGCGGACTCCCACGCGCGCCAGTTCTTGCGCGTGCGGACGCGCGGTTCGAAGGCGAGGACGTCCAGCTCGCCCTCGAGGACGTAGAAGAGTTCCTCGCTGCGGGCGTGCAGATGGGCGCCGACGTCGAAGCCCGGCGGGACGACCACCTCGAAGCTGGAGGCCGCCCGCGAGTGCTCCCCGGTGACCTTGAAGGTGACCTGCTGGGCCGCCGTGACCAGGGTCCGGCCCTCGCCGGGGGGCACGACCAGGCCGTCGGGCGCGGTGATGAGCGTCATCGTGCGATGCCTTTCGGAGCGGCCGGAACGCCCGGAGCGGCGTTCACCAGGCGACGGGCAGGTTCTCCGGGCCCCGGATGAGCGCGTTGCGCTGCCACCGGACGTTCTCCACGGGCTCCGCCAGGTGCAGTTCCGGGAAGCGCCGCAGCAGGCTGGAGAGGATGATCTCGGATTCCAGCCGGGCGAGCATGGAGCCCAGGCAGAAGTGGGGCCCGTGGCCGAAGGACAGATGGGGGATGTGGTCCCGGTCGAAGTCCAGCTCGTCCGGGTGGTCGAAGATCTCGGGGTCGCGGTTGGCGGTCAGGTAGGACGAGTGCACCACCTCGCCCTCCCGGATCAGCACTCCGCCGACCTCGACGTCCTCCATGGCGATCCGGGCGAGCCCGACGGCGTTGCGGTGCGGGATGAAGCGCAGCAGCTCCTCGATGGCCTGCCGCAGCAGCCCGGGGTCGGAGCGCAGCCGCGCCAGGTGCCGGGGGTGGGTGAGCAGCGCGTAGACCATGTTGGCGCTGTTGTTGCGCACGGCATGGGCGGCGCTGGCCTGGATGAGCAGGGCGATGGCGACGGCTTCCTCCAGGCTCAGCTCGCCCTGGACGGTGGCCTCGGCGAGGTAGCCGGCGAGGTCGTCGCGCGGCTCCGCGCAGCGGCGGCGGAGCAGTTCGGTGAAGTAGCCCGCCATCCCGTTCTTGGCCCGCTCGCTGGCCTCCCGGCCGTAGCCCGCCGACAGCTGGACGTTCGTCCACTCGGCCATCTGCGGGCGGTCGGCCTCGGGCACACCCATCAGGTCGCTGATCACGGCCAGCGGCAGCGGCCCGTTCAGATGCTGCATCAGATCGGCGGGCGGGCCCTGCCGCTCCATCTCGTCGAGCAGCTGGTCGGCGGCCCGCTGGGCGCCCGGGCGCAGCCGCTCGAGGCTGCCTGCGGTGAACGCCTTCGCCACGGCCTTGCGCAGGCGGGTGTGCTCGGGCGGATCGGCGAAGCCCACGGCCTCGTCCAGCGGGATGAAGTGCGGGGCCAGCCTGGTGATCGGGCGGCCGAGCACCGCCTGCCGGCTGAAGCGGGGGTCGGAGGTGACGAACTTGACGTCTTCGTAGCGGGTCACGAACCAGGCGTGCCCCTCCCCGTTGGGCAGCTTGATCCGGGACACCGGCTGGTCCCGCAGCCGTTCGGCCATGAAGGGATCGAAGTCCAGCCCCCTGAGGTCCTGCACGTCCCAGAAACGCACGGGGTACTGGTCCGACGTTGATCCGGTCGTGGTCATCTCGGCTCCACCGCCCTGATATCGCCACGCTGTGCCGCTCTTGTCGAGCACATCTGTCCATTGGTCAGGCTCCCCGCAAACACACGGGCGCAGTGGACCGGCCCCGGGAAATCACCCGTCCGGACCAGCGGCGTCCGCATCCGGCTTCGCGGTACGGCCGTTTGCCTGAGTGACGGGCGTGGCACCGGCACGGCCGCGCGGCGACGGCCGAAGCTGTCCGCGCGCGGCAACCGGCCCCGACGGGTGCGGGAGCGCACCACGGTGAGGGAGTCGGAGTGGAGTACGGATCCGGCAGGCGCGCTAGGGGGTGTCCGGTGGGTCAGTGCGGGCCCCGCGGCGTCTGGTGCTGGGGGCACCTCCCAGCGGTAGCTGGGGGAGCATCGCAAGGCGGAGCATCACCCGCGTACTGGGCGTACTCGGGTGATGCGACAACGCGGCGAGGTGCCGTGCCAGGCGTCGCGGGGCCTGTGCCGACCCACCGGACACCCCCTAGGGGGCCGGGGTGAGCCGGCTGTGGGCGGCCCTGCTCGCGGCGCTGGTGACGCTGGCGGCCCCCGGCCCGGCACAGGGCCGCGAGCGCGATGCCGTGCGCGGGACGCCGTCCTCGCCGATCGTGGCGGCCGACCAGGCGACGCGGTCGGTGTACGTGCTGGACGCCGGGCGGACGCGCTGGGACGCCGGGGGCGACGACCCGGGCGTGCTGTGGTCGTGGAGCGCCGACGGGCGGGAGGAGCTGGCGGACCTGGATCCCGGCAGCACGTGGGCCAACCCGAGCGAGGTCAAGTTCCGGAAGCTGGCGGGCAGGCGCTATCTGCTGGCCACGGCCTCCGGCGGGCTGGCCGCCGTGGTCGGCTACCCGGACGCCGACGTGTACTGGGCGACCGACACCGGCCGGGGCAACGCCCACAGCATCGACCTGCTGCCCGACGGCAATGTGGCGGTGGCGGCCAGCACCGGCGGCTATGTGCGGCTGTACGCGGCCTCGGCGGGCCCGCGGGCCACCCGGCATGCCGAGGTGGCGCTCCCCGGGGCGCACGGCGTGCACTGGGACCCCGCCACCGGGCTGCTGTGGGCGCTGGGCAGCCGCCAGCTGATCGCGCTCAAGACGGGCGGCGAGGCGGACGATCCGGAGCTGACCGTCGTCGAGCGCGTCGCCCTGCCGAGCCGGAACGGCCACGACCTCGCGCCCGTGCTGAGCCGGCCGGGCCGGTTCTGGGTGACCACGGGCTCGGCGGTGTACCAGTACTCGACCGCACAGCGGGCCTTCGTGCCGTACGCCCTGCAGTCCCGCCTCAGCGGCCCGGGCGTCAAGAGCGTCGGGGACGACCCGAACACGGGGCAGGTGCTGGTCGCCCGGCCCGAGCCGGGCCACGACTGCACCTGGTGCACCAGCACGCTGATCCTGTACCAGCCGGACGGAACGCGGACGCTGCTGCACGGCGGGGTGTACAAGGCCCGCTGGTGGACCACCGCCCGCGGCTGAGGCGCGCGCAGGGGGTGTCCGGTGGGTGGGTGCGGGTCCTGCGGTGTCCGGTGCGGTGGATCGCAAGGCGGAGCATCATCCGCGTACCGGGCGTACTCGGGTGATGCGACAACGCGGCGAGGTGCCGTGCCGGGCGCCGCAGGGCCCGTGCCCACCCACCGGACACCCCCTCAACGGGCGACCGTGGGCGGCGCCTCCTGGAGGCGGGCGCGGACGTCGGCGGCGGCCTCCCGCCCGTCGGGCACCCGCTCCCACAGCGCGAGCAGGGTGGGGGCCAGCCGCTCCGCCCGGTCGCCGCTGTGCTGCCAGCAGTAGTGGGCCCGCTTCAGCGCCGCGAGGGCCTCGGCGTCCGTCGCGCCGCCCCGGGCCAGGCGGTTGGAGGCCGCGGACATCCACAGTTCGGCGGCGCGCGGGTGGTCGCCCGCCAGCCGGGCCAGGTCGGCGCGCACCTCGATCCACAGCCCCGCCTCGGGGCTGTGCGGGCCGTGCCGGCGCAGTGTCTGCTGCTCCCAGGCTGCCGCCATGGCGGCCGCCTCATTGTGCCGGCCGGCCTGCGCCGCGGCGAGGATACCCGGCAGCGGGTCCTCCTCCGCCTGCGGCGGCACCGGCGCGGCGGCGGGAGGCACGGCCACGGGAGGTGCGGCGGGGGCAGCCGGGGCGAGCGATGCGGGGGCCGGGGCGGCGCGGTTGGCGAGGACCGGTCCGGTGGCGCCGTACTGGAGGGCCAGGAAGCCCTCCGGCAGCTGGGCCTGAGTGAGCGCCAGCCGGTGCGGCAGCACGGGGTCCAGGGTGGGGCCGGCCGAGGGGTGGCCGACGGACAGGGCGGTGAGGAAGGCCCGGGTGTACGGCCCCGCTTCCAGGGACGGCTTGTCGGGAGTGGGGGTGACCACTCCGCACACCGTCAGGCCGCCGTCGAGGCGCCCGTCGTGGGCCGCGGCGGTCAGGTGGGGCCAGGCGTGGGCGTCCGCCTCGGCGTCCATGAGGAGGAGCGTGGGGCCCGCGTGGCCGCGCAGGGTGCGGGTGAGCCACTCCCAGGGCAGGCCGGTGTAGCGGACGGTCGCGGCGGTGCTCTCGCGCAGCGCCAGGTGCAGCTCGGTGCTGCGGCGGGTGGGCACCATCAGATGGCCGGTGACCCAGACCAGCAGCGGGCCGGGTGCCCGGGCCGCGTCCTGGAGGTAGGCGAGCACGCTCTGCGGGCCCGCCATGGCCGGAAGTTGCACCACGTCGGCCGAGTCGGCGGCGAGAAATCCACGCGGGCCGGCCCCGGCGATGGCGTGCGCGGTCGGATTCGGCAGCGCGCCCCGCCGCCGGTCGGGAGTGCCGTCCAGCAGCAGAACACAGCCATGGGTCCGGTGGTCCAACGCGTTCTTCCTTCCGGCCGGTGCGGGAGCCCGTCACGACGAGAGTCCGTGGCGCAACTCTAGGCGCCGGTCCCGAGGTCGCGGTCGGGTTTCCGTACCACTTCCGGCCACGGCCGCCGGATGTGCCCGGCACGGGCGGGCGCGTGGCCGGGCCGGCGCCGAGCGGTCCGGCCCCGTCCGGACCGCTCGGAGACGCACCGGGGCCCGGCTCAGCCCTCGGGGTGGAGGCCGCCCTCGGCGTGGACGGGCTCGGTGCTGTCCTCGGCGACGCTGCGGTTCATGGCCTTGCACAGCGGCACGTCGCCGGTGTTCTCCAGGAATTTCGCCGCCACCCAGGTACCGCGGTCCTTCAGCTGGTACCAGACGTTGTTGCCGTTGACCTCCTGTGCACGGACCTTGCAGCGCACGGCGACCTGGCTGCGGAACTTGAGTACTCCTCTCACGGCGGAGTCGGTGCTCGGGTACGAGCGCTCGTTGAGGCCGCCGGCCGCGGTGGCCGTGCCGTAGGGACGGGCGGGCGGGACGGCGTGGGCCGGGGCCGCC
The DNA here is from genome assembly GCF_056930295.1 of Streptomyces sp. 17_S59. Lineage (NCBI taxonomy): Bacteria > Bacillati > Actinomycetota > Actinomycetes > Kitasatosporales > Streptomycetaceae > Streptomyces > Streptomyces sp. 17_S59. Next base: position 366,649 of record NZ_JBXOWD010000001.1, read on the forward strand.
ATCAGCAGCGAGCTGCCGAGGACGCCGGCTGCGAGGACGCCGGCCGAGACCTTTCTGCTGCTGAGCGCGAATGTCCTGAACATGGGAACTCCCTCGATGCGAAGTGGATCACGCATTGCCCAGGTTCCACACGAAATGTCGCCATAAACACAAATCCAGACGAAGACCCCGGTTGCCCCATGCTCCGTCAGCCGTCGTCCTTTCGGGCCCTGCTGGGCTGGACCCGTTTCGGCTCGCCCTGCATCTTCGGGTGCTCGGGCGGATAGGGCAGGTCCCCCAGCCCGTGCTCGCGCTCGTCGCGGTCGGCCAGGTCGAGCGCGGCCCGCAGGTCACAGGGGTGTTCGTCCATGCCCGCGTGCACATCGCCCAGCTCGGCGAAGCGGGCCGGCATGGTCGCCAGGTCGAAGTCCTCCGGGACGGCGCCGGGCAGCTCCTCCCAGCGCAGCGGCGCCGAGACGGGGGCGTTCGGGCGCGGCCGTACGGAGTAGGCGCTGGCGATGGTGCGGTCGCGGGCAGTCTGGTTGTAGTCGACAAAGATCCTTTTTCCGCGCTCCTCCTTCCACCAGGCGGTGGTGATCCGCTCCGGATCGCGCCGCTCCAGCTCCCGGGCCACGGCGATGGCCGCGCGGCGCACCTGGACGAAGGTCCAGCGGGGCGTGATGGGCACGAAGACGTGCAGACCGCGGCCGCCGGAGGTCTTGGGCCAGCCGGTCAGCCCGAGCCCGGCCAGCACGTCCCGCAGCTGGAGCGCGGCCCGTACCGCGTCGGCGTAGTCCGTGCCGGGCTGCGGGTCGAGGTCGATGCGCAGCTCGTCGGGGTGGTCGGTGTCGGTGCGCCGCACGGGCCAGGGGTGGAAGGTGATGCAGCCCAGGTTCGCGGCCCACAGGACGGCCGCGGTCTCGGTGGGGCAGATCTCGTCGGCGTGCCGGCCGCTGGGGAAGGAGATCCGGCCGGTGGGGATCCACTCGGGGAGGTTCTTGGGGGCCCGCTTCTGGAAGAAGGACTCCCCTGCCACTCCGTCCGGGTAGCGCTCCAGTGTGGTGGGCCGGTCCCTGAGGGCGCGCAGGATGCCGTCGCCGACGCTCAGGTAGTAGCGGGCGAGGTCGTACTTGGTGAACCCCCGCTCGGGGAAGTAGACCTTGTCCGGGTTGGACAGCCGAACGGTCCGCTCGCCGACCGTCAGCTCCAGCGTCTCTGCCATGCGTTCACGCTAGGCCGATCGTGCAGGGGGCGCCCGTCGGCGGGCGCAGGCCCGCGGCCGACCCCACAATCAAGATCATGGACCTTCCGGTGATGCCCCCGCTGGCGCCGATGCTGGCGAAGCCGGCGTCGGTCATCCCGCCGGGCATGCAGTACGAGGCCAAGTGGGACGGCTTCCGGTCGGTCGTCTTCCGGGACGGTGCCGAGATCGAGCTGGGCAGCCGCACGGGCAAGCCCCTCACCCGCTACTTCCCGGAGCTGGTCGACGCCCTGCTGCGGGAGCTGCCCGAACGCTGCGTCCTCGACGGGGAGATCGTCGTCGTCCGCGGCGGCCGCCTCGACTTCGACGCGCTGCTGGAGCGCATCCACCCCGCCGCCTCGCGCGTACGTCATCTGGCCGAGGCGACCCCGGCCTCGCTGATCGCCTTCGACTTGCTGGCCCTGGGGGACGCGACGCTGCTGGAGACGCCCCAGCGCGAGCGCCGCGAGGCGCTGACGGAGGCGCTGCGCGGCGTCCACGACCCCGTGTTCACCGCGCCCGTCACCTACGACCTCGACGTGGCGCGCGGGTGGTTCGAGCAGTTCGAGGGCGCCGGGCTGGACGGCGTGATCGCCAAGCCGCCCGGGCTGCCGTACCGGCCGGGGGAACGGGTCATGGTCAAGGTCAAGCACGAGCGGACCGCCGACTGCGTGGTGGCCGGGCTGCGCCTGCACAAGAGCGGGCCGGTCGTCGGCTCGCTGCTGCTCGGCCTGTACGACGCCACGGGCCAGCTGCAGCACGTGGGCGTCTGCTCCGCCTTCCCCATGCGCCGCCGCCAGGAGCTGATGACCGAGCTGGAGCCGCTGCGGATGCCCTCGGCCGCCGGGCACCCCTGGGAGGCATGGGCGAGCGCCGAGGCCCAGGCCGCGGGCCGGCTGCCGGGCGGGCCCAGCCGCTGGACGGGCAAGAAGGACCTGTCCTGGATCGCGCTGCGCCCGGAGCGGGTGGTCGAGGTCGCCTACGACCACATGCAGGGCGACCGCTTCCGGCACACCGCCCAGTTCCGCCGCTGGCGCCCGGACCGGGAGCCGGAGCAGTGCACGTACGCCCAGCTGGAGGAGCCGGTCGGCTACGACCTGGGGCAGGTCCTGGGCACCGGATGAGTCGTCCGGAGCAACGACTCCCCGCGCAGCACCCGAAATCACGGCCTCACGTGTCGGCATATTTCAAGCTGTTATGAACGCTGGATCTCCTGCATCTTCGTCTGCACCTTCGTCGGGAAGACGGGAAGAGGTGGCGCTCATGACCGGGACCCTTGCGACCCGCTTCGTCAGCGGCGCACGGCGCGGAGCCGTCGTGCTGGCGTGCGCGAGCGTCGTCTGCCTGCCGCGGATCGCGGGCCAGGCCGCGGCGACGGACACCGGCGACGGCCCCGAGTCCCCGTTCTGGGTGCAGCCCGCGGGCCGGGCGGACCGGCAGGTGGAGGCGTGGGAGGAGCGGGGGCGCGAGTCGGACGCGGAGGCCGTGCGGCGCATCGCCGAGCAGCCGACGGCCGTGTGGATGAGCGGCGACGACCCCCGGCAGCGGGTCGAACAGGTCGCCGAAGAGGCCGAGCGCGAAGGCCGGATCCCCTTGCTGGTGGCCTACAACATCCCGCACCGCGACTGCGGCCAGTACTCCTCCGGCGGGGCACGGGACGCCGATGCCTACCGCCGCTGGGTGGCCCGGGCGGCGGCCGGCATCGGCGATCACCGGGCGTGGGTGGTGCTGGAACCCGACGCCGTCGCCCAGTGGGCCTCGGGCTGCGTGCCCAAGGACACGGCGGAGGAACGGCTCGCGCTGCTGGCGGACGGGGTGCGGGCGTTCAAGGAACGGCCGGGGGTGTCGGTCTACGTCGACGCGGGCAACGCGGGCTGGATCTCCGATCTGGCGCTGCTGGCCGGCGCGTTGAAGAGGGCGGGGGTGGAGCAGGCCGACGGGTTCGCGCTGAACATCTCCAACTTCCACACCACGGAGGTCACGCGCGAGTACGGCAACCGGCTCTCGGACCTGCTGGGCGGTGCGCACTACATCGTCGACACCAGCCGCAACGGCAACGGGCCGCTGCCGGCGGGGGCGTCCCCGGCTGATGAGTCGTGGTGCAATCCGCCCGGCCGGACGCTGGGGACGCCGCCGACGACGGCGACCGGTGACGGGCGGATCGACGCGTTCGTGTGGGTGAAGCGGCCGGGTGAGTCGGACGGCACGTGCCGGGGGGCTCCGCAGGCGGGGCGGTGGTGGCCGGAGTATGCGCTGGGGTTGTCGCAGGGGGCGGGGCCGGAGGCGGCGGCTGGGCGTTGAGGGGGCTTTTCCCCTACCCGCCCCTTCCCGTAACCGGGGGCAGAGCCCCCGGTTACGGGAAGGGGCGGGTAGGGGAAAAACAACCGGCACCCCCTACCGCACATGCACCCACGCCGCCCCCGACGGCGTCCCCTCCCGGTCCGTCACGAACAGCATGTACCAACCCCCCGGCACCAGCGCCGGATCCGCCGGGATCGTCGCGAACAGCCGGTCCCCCCGCACAGTCCCCGCCAGCGCAATCGACCGCTGCTCCACATCCGTCGCATGCGTCACCGCACTCGGCCGCATCAGCCGAATCGTCGACGCCTCCACCGCATCCACCCCCACCAGGGGAACCGTCGCACCGCGCTCCGTCTCCACGGGCCCCGCGGCCCCCGTGGGCCGGTGTGCGCGGAACAGATACGGCGGGGTGTAGACCTCGATGCGCTTCTCGAAGCCGCCCACGCGGGTGTCGTCCTTGTCCGCGAACAGCGGGTTCGAGCCGAAGACCGCGATCCGCCCGTCCGGCAGCAGCAGCGCCTCCGTGTGGTAGTCGCGGCCCACCGCGGGCGCCGCGGCGGTGCTGAACGCACGCCGTCCCGGGTCGTAGAACTGGGCCCGCAGGATGTCCGAGCCGCGCTTGCCCCGGTAGTCGCCCGAGCCGCCCGTGGTGAAGACCCGGTCGTCCGGGGTGAGGACGGCGTTGAGGTAGCGCGTGGCGCGCGGGAGGTCGGGGCCGGGGGCGTAGCGGGGGGCGATGCCGCTCAGGTCGGCGATGGCCGTGCGGCTGCTGGACCCGTGCGACTCGCCCACTCCGCCGCCGCCCAGGATCATCACCTTCTGGTCCTGGGCCGGGGGCAGCAGCACCGAGGCGGAGGTCTCCGTCATGTCCTGCTCGGGGAGGCCGGGCACGGGGACGAAGGTGTTGTGCTCGACGTCCCAGAGGCCCGGCGTGCGGCCCTTGTCGGCGGGCCCGTAGCCCGCGTTGGAACCGGAGTAGAAGAGGCGCCCGCTGCCGGTGAGGAACAGGGCCGGGTAGGTGGGGAAGTACCGCTCCGGGCCGCGGGACCAGGTGCGGGTCCTGGGATCGTAGATCTCGTTCTTGCCGGGGATGATCTCGCCCATGTCGTCCAGCCCGGACACGGTCAGGACGCGCCCGTCCCGCAGTGTGACGAGGGTCGGGTACCAGCGGGCTTCCGCCATGGGGTCGACGGGGATGTAGCGCTCGGCGACGGGGTCGAACTCGTAGGCGTCCCGGAGCCCCTGGAAGTCCTTCTTGTCCAGGCCCAGTTTGGCCGCGAGGCCGTACACGTCGCGGGCGTCCTTGCCGGTCAGTCCCGCGATGCGGTACTGACCGGCGGTGTTGGCGATGCCGCGCTCACCCTCGGTGGCCGCCTCCACGTACACCCTGGCCTGGGAGGCGGTCACCGTGACCTTCTTGCCGACGCCGACGGCCTTCCCCGCACGCGGCACCAGGACCGGCTGCTGCGAGCGGTACTCCTTGCCCGACGAGCCCACGAAGACGGTGCCCGCGGGGAGGAACCTGGGGGCGTCCGGGTTCTCGTTCTTCACCAGCATCGCGCCGCCGGCCCGCTTGACGTCACCGGTGAGCTTCTCGTAGCGGGCGGTGCCGCCCGCCACCAGCAGGTGCCCGTCGGGGAGCTGGGCGTGACCGGCGCAGAACATGTCCTTGGGGGTGGGCACCTCCTTGAAGGTGTTGCGCTCCGGATCCCACAGCACGCTCTGGAAGGTGCCCGCCCTGAAGTTCTTCTCGTCGTTGCCGGATCCCGCGATCAGCAGCACCTTTCCGGTGTGCAGCAGCGCGGCGTGGATGGCGTTGATGCGGAACCGCTCGGGGACGTCCACCACGTCCCAGTGCCCGTAACGGACCTTGTACGACTTCTGATTGATCGTGTACTGGTGCCAGGCCCGCTCCGCGAACCCGGTGGCAACGGGGGCGTTGGCCGCGACCAGGCCCAGGACGGCCGCGGTGCCCAGGGCCGTCCTGCGCATCTTCGCACTCGGGGGGAACTTCACCGCATGCACTTCCCTCACGTCGGCCGGCGCTGCCCCACGGGCCGTGAGACGCCCGGTGCGGGCGCCGGGGCGGGTACGCGGCCCGCCGTCCGCCGCCCCTGCCACAGCCCGCTCCGCCACACGACCGGCGGGCCGAGCGCGGTGACCAACGCCAGCAGGGCCCAGGTCCGCATGGCGGTGTGGGCGTGGCCCAGCAGCCACGAGGCGGCCAGCGCCAGGGCGAACACCCCCGCCCACACCAGGTGGGTGCGGAAGGTCCTCACGCAGTCGGGGCTGGCGGAGTCGCCCTTGGGGGTCACCACGAACCGTGAGCGACGCCTGAGCAGTGCCTGGCCGAGCGACCGGGCGTACAGCGGCGCGGAGAGGGCGGACATCACCATTCCCGCCGCCCCGGAGGAGCCGGCCGGTTCGTGCGGGCTGACGTTGTGGCGGCGGTTCCAGAGGTACAGCCCGATCTGGAGGGCCGCCGCGTCGCAGTAGAGCATCAGCCACAGCTGTGACTCGACCGCGATCCCCGACGCCCCGAGCCCCAGGAACAGCACGCAGGTCAGGGCACCCAGCAGCCAGTTGAGCGCCGTCATCGGGTAGTAGGCGACCATGAACGAGTAGTTGAGCAGCCGGCCGGGCGAGAGGTGCCGCGCCGCCCGCCAGAACTGGCACAGCAGCGTCTCGTAGGTGCCGCGCGACCAGCGCAGCTGCTGGGAGAAGTAGTCCGTCCACGTCGAGGGCCCCTCCCCGACGGCGAGCACGTCGGGGGTGTAGACGGACTTCCAGCGCCGGCCGGTGGCGGGGTTGCGGCGCCGGTGGATCTCCAGGCCCGTCGCCATGTCCTCCGTGATCGAGTCGTAGAGGCCGCCGATCTGGCGGAGCACGCTGATGCGTACGCAGTTGCTGGTGCCCACGAACATGGGGCAGCCGTAGGCGTTTCCGGCCCGCTGGATCAGCGCGTGGAAGAGGAACTGCTGGCTCTCTGCGGCCTTGGTGACGGCCGTCGTGTAGTTGCCGTACACCTGGGGGCCGACCACGAACGCCACGTCCGGGTCGCGGAAGTAACCCAGCATGCGTTCGAGGAAGTTGGGCAGCGGCACGTGGTCGGTGTCCACGACGGCCATGAACTCGTACGCGTCGCCGTGCGCGTCCAGCCAGGCGTTGTAGTTGCCGTGCTTGGTGCGGGCACGGAAGCAGCCGGAGGGCCGGTTCCAGCGGGCGATCCCCTTGCGGGAGAAGTGCCGTACGCCCATCCTCTCGCAGAGCCGCCTGACCTCGGGGTCGTCGCCCTCGTCCAGCAGCCAGACGTCCAGCGGCCCGTCGTGCTCGACGCGCACCGCGCCCTCGAGCGTCGCCCGGACCGTGGACAGCGGCTCCTTGCCCGGTACGAAGCTGGTCAGGAACGCCACGCGGGTGCCCGGCCGGGCCCGTACCGGCACCGGGTCCCTGGCCACCCAGGTGGCGTGGGCGTTGGAGGCGACGTTGACCACCCGGAACAGCTCGATCAGGCCGATCGAGACGAGCATGGCGGTGTCGGCGCCACGCTCCCAGTCGCTCACGTAGGGCCGGTGGAGCCAGTGCTCGGGGGACATCAGCCAGAGCAGGAGCGTCACGGAGACCAGGGGCGCCGCGGCCACCAGGAGCATCACGCCCGCCCCGCCGCTCTTCTTCCGGCTCAGCAGGCGCCGGTAGCGCACCCGGTAGTCGCCGCCGGGCGGCGGCTCGGTCAACTCCCCGGCGAGCCTGCTGAATCCGGCGTAGTCGTAGCCCTGCGGGCCGCCGCTGCCCGGCCCTGCCGTTCCGGACGATCCCGGTCCGCGCGGACCGCTGCCTCCTGCGCCGCTGCCCGGGGTGCCGCCGTCGGGGGCCGGAATGCCGGGGACGCCGGCTCCGGACACGCTCGGGGCAGGGCAGCCGCGGGCCGCCGCGAGCCGGGCCGCGCTTGCCGGAATCGTCATCACACACCCCCAGCCGCACGAGGACACGGGACAAGGCGCCCATCCGGGCACTGCTGTACACACACCGAAAACAGTGGAAAAAACCTAACAACCCGGATCTCTGATCATGTGACAACCGCACCGCACCCCGTCCCCTCATCACCCGCTCGGCGGGCGGGGTCCCGGCGCGGCGGGGTGCCCTAGGGGGTGCCTGGCGGGTGGGTGCGGGCCCTGCGGTGTCCGGTGCTGGGGGCACCTCCCAGCGGTAGCTGGGGGAGCATCGCCCTCGGACTGGGCGTCCGTGGGTGATGCGACAACGCAGCGAGGTGCCGTGCCGGGCGCCGCAGGGCCTGTGCCCACCCGCCGGGCACCCCCTAGAATTGCGGAACTCCTCAATTCACCGGATGCGCGGGCAGTGCAACGATCCGCACAGGGGGCCGCCGTGAGTGCGTTCGCCGAAGCGATGCGGGAGCGGGTGCGCGCCGCGCGGGCCGCTCTGGCGGAGGCGCAGGCCGCCGGGGACGTCTTTGCGGCGGCCGTGGCGGAGGACGAGCTGGAAGACGCGCTCCGGCTGGCGCGGGCCCACGGCGTCGAGACCGAGAGCGAGTGATCGCGGACGGCTGACCGCGACCGGGCCGGGACGGGCTACAGGTCGTTTCCGGCGTAGGACAGGTTGAAGCTCTTGTTGGCGAGCGGGAAGTCGGGAACGATCGTGTCCGCCAACGCCACCGGCAGCGCGGGCCAGTTGAAGAACGACGGATCGGCGATCTTCACCCGGCCCAGCTCCGCCCCGGGCCCCAGCTCGACGCGCGTGGTGATCGTGCCGCGCCAGCCCTCGACGATGCCCACGCCGGAGCGGGCTCCCGGCCGCTCCGGGCCGGGCAGCGGCAGCCGGGCCGCCACGAAGCCGGGTTCAAGGCCGTCCGCGAAGTGCTCCACGAGGGCCAGAGAGGCGTCGATCTCCTCCGCCCGCACCAGGAACCGGGCCAGGACGTCGCCCCTGGTGTGCACCGGGACGGCGAGGGCGGACCCGTAGTCGCAGAACGGGTGCGCGACCCGGGCGTCGGCGGCCAGCCCGCTGGCCCGGGCCACGTATCCGAGGCAGCCCAGGTCCCGGGCCGCCGCCGGGGCCAGGCGGGCCGTGCCCGTGAAGCGGTCCCGGACGGTGGTGTGACCGAGGGCGAGCGTCACGATGGAGCGGATGTCGTCGCCGAGGGCCCGCAGCCGGGCCGCCGGGGGCACCGCCCTCAGGGCCGTGCCGCCCAGGACGACGCCGCCGCGCAGCAGCCGGTGGCCGGTGACCTCGCGGTTGAGCCGCAGCAGCTGCTCCCGCACCCGCTGGGCCTGGGCGTTGAGGATGCCGTGGCCGACGTCGTTGCACAGCGCGCCGAGGTCGGCCACGTGGTTGTGGAGGCGTTCGAGTTCCAGCAGCAGCGCGCGGGCGCGCCGGGCGTCGTCGGGCACCCCGGCGCCGAGCGCCTCCTCCACGGCCAGGCAGTAGGCGAGGGCGTGCCCGACGGCCGTGTCACCGCTGACGCGCTCCGCCAGCGGCAGGCCGCGCTCGGGCGTACGCCCCTCGAAGAGCTTCTCGACGCCCTTGTGGACGAACCACAGCCGGGCCTTGAGCTTGATGATCGTCTCGCCGACGACGGAGAACCGGAAGTGGCCCGGTTCGATGAGTCCGGCGTGCACCGGGCCGACGGGGATCTCGTAGACGCCGTCGCCCTCCACCTCCAGGAAGGGGTAGGGCCCCTCGGGCTCGGCGAAGGGCGGCGGGGGCCCGGCGTCGGGGAGCATCGGATACCAGCCGCGGGGCCAGTGGAAGTGCCGCACCAGGCGGTGCGGCAGCGGATGGCCCAGCGGGACGATCCCGTACAGGTCCCGCATCTCGCGCTCGAACCGGCCGCCCGGGAAGGAGACATGGGCCACCGTGGGCAGTCCGGGCGCGTCCGGGCCGAGGCGTACGTGCACTTCCGTACGGGTGTCGGGCGGGCCGGAGACGAAGAGGTGGACCACGCGGAAGGAGCCGCCGCCGCGCTCCCCGGCCGGGTCGTGGTGGGCGGCGACCAGCGCGAGGCGGTGCCCCGCACCCAGCAGTTCGGCGCATTGCGTGGGCAGTTCGGCAGGGGTCGCCTCGATCACCGTGCGGGGTACGGGCGGATGCACGGTCACGGTCAGCGCCCTCCGACGATCCCGGCCGCGGCGGCCAGCAGACCGGTGAGCGGCCCGGTGGCGAGCCCGAGCCCGGCGCACAGCAGCAGCCCGGCGACGAGCGGCAGCCCCGCGGCGAAGCCGAGCCGTTCCGGCGGGGCGCCCGTGGGCGGCGGGCCGAGCAGCATGCGAGCCGTACGGATGCCCAGCGCGGCGAAGGCGGTCAGCACCAGCACCAGCGCGCAGGCCACGGGCAGGCCCATGCCCGCGGCGAAGGCCGCGCGGACCAGACCCACTTCGGCGGCGAACAGGCCGAAGGGCGGCAGGCCGAGCAGGGCCAGCACGGCCAGCCCGAAGACGGTACCCAGGGCGGGTGCCCCGGCCAGCAGCCCGCGTACCCGCCCGATGCGCGAGGTACCCTGCAGCCGCAGGATGTGTCCCGCGGCGCAGAAGGCCACCGCCTTGGCCAGCCCGTGGCACAGGATGTGCAGGAGCACGGCGGAAGCCGCGAGGGGCGTGCCCACGGCGGCGCCGAGGGCGATCAGGCTCATGTGCTCCATGCCGGAGTAGGCGAGCATCCGCTCGTAGTCGCGCTGGCCCAGCAGCAGGGCCGCGGCGACGGCCAGGGTGAGCAGGGCCGTTCCGGCGAGCAGGGCACGGGTGTAGCCCGTGCCCAGGGCGGCGTCCGCGATCACCTTGTAGCGCAGCAGCGCGGCGAAGGCGACCGAGGAGAGCACCCCCGACATCAGCGCGGCCACCGGGGCGGGGGCCTGGCCGTACGCGTCGGGCAGCCAGGCGTGCAGGGGTGCCAGCCCGGCCTTGGCGCCGAAGCCCAGGACGACCAGGCCGGTGCCCAGCCGGGTGACGGCCGGGTCGAGGGACCCGGCCCGCCGCTCCAGGGCCGCCCAGTCCAGCGCGTACGCCTCGGAGATGCCGGCCTGCCGGGCGGCGTAGTAGAGGAGCACGGTGCCCAGGAGGGCCAGCGCGATCCCGGCCGAGCAGATCACCATGTATTTCCAGGCGGCCTCCACGGAGGCGCGGGTGCGGTGGTGGCCGACGAGGAACGCGGTGAGGATCGTGGTGGCCTCGATGGCGATCCACACCACGCCGAGGTTCGCGGCCAGCACCGCGGTGCTCATGGCGGCGAGGAAGGCGTGGACGAGGGCGTGGTAGCGCCGTGCGGCGCGGGCGTCGCGGGCCGGCTGGCCCGGGCTCGCCGCGCACGCGAGGGTGGCGACCGCGCCCACGGCGAGCAGCATCCACACGCTCAGCGCGTCGGCACGCAGCAGCCGGCCGTAGACGGTGGCGGGGCCGTGCCGGGTGACGGCTGCGGCGAGGCCGGCGCTGCAGGCGAGGACGGTGAGGGGGGAGAGGAGGCCGAGCCAGGCGGTGAGGGGGTGGATTTTCCCCGATCCCGCCCCTTCCCGGCTGTACCGATTTGCGGCTCCGCCGCGTGGGGGCCTCCGCCCCCGGACCCCCGAGGGGTGGGGAACGGGGGCTGCGCCCCCGGACCCCGGACCCCTCGCGCTGCGCGCGGGGGCAGGACTCGGGGGCTCCGCCCCGGACTCCGATGGAAGAACCTGGGGGGCTGTGCCCCTCAGGCCCCCGGTTCCGGGGGCGCATTCAACCCGTCCGGTGCGCGCAGCGCGGTCCGGGCCGGGGGGCGAAGCCCCCGGGTTTCGCCCTCGCGCGAAGCGCGAGGGGTACCGGGGCCGGGGGCGCAGCCCCCGTGCTCCACCCCCCGGGGGTCCGGGGGCGGAGCCCTCGGTTTCGGGAAGGGGCGGGATCGGGGAATGAGCCCCCGCAGCAACCCCCACGCGTTCGCGCCCCGCCACCCGCTGCCGCGGCACCCACGGCACACCGGGCACCAGCCCCGGCACCGCATACGCGGCCGAGGCCGCGAGCGGTACCGCGATCGGTGCGGTCAGCAACAGTACGGAGGAGACGGCGTGCGTCATCGGTCGCGCAGCTCCCGGAGGTCGTCGATGCCGGTGCCGCCGAACGCGGCCCGCATCCGCGTGGTGAGGATCCGCAGGACGAGCACGGCGAGCAGGATGTCGAAGGAGACGCCGAGTTCGACGATGAGCGGCACCCCCGAGGCCGCCAGGAAGGCGGTCGCGGTGATGCCGTTGTCCAGCAGCAGGAAGCCGACCACCTGAGCCAGCGCCCGCCGCCGGGTGACCAGCACGAAGAAGCCGATCAGGACGACGGCGAGGCCCACCGGCAGGGCCCGGGTGGCAGGGGTCGGGTTCAGCTCCACCAGCGGCCGGGCGACGGCGTAGGCGAGCAGGGTCAGCAGCGCCGCGCTGAGCAGCGAGGCCGCGACGTTCACCAGCGGCTGGGTCTCGCGCGCCTCGCTGACGTCCTCCGCGTAGTGGTGGCCGGGCGGCCGGGGCCGCGGCTCCGCCGCGAGGGCGGCCAGGGCGCGGCGCATCAGGTGCGGCAGCAGCCCGGCCCGGAGCAGGCCGATGCCGACCGCGACGGAGAGGAGATCCCAGCGGGCCTCGTGCACCCCGAGCAGGGCCGCCAGGGCGGCCAGGGCCACGCCCTGGAGGGCGAACACCCGGACGATCGAGGCGAGCTGGCGCAGCCACAGGATCACCACGGCCGCCAGCAGGAACGCCCCGCACGCGAGGTCGAGCAGCTGGGTGTAGACGATGTCGCCGACGGTCGGGGCCATTCCGCTCATTCCCCCCTCACTCCCCCGTCAGGAAGTACGAGGCGGTCACGGCGAGCAGCGCCAGCAGGAAGGAGCCGGCCAGCAGCTCGGGGACACGGAAGAGCCGCAGCTTGGCCCAGAACACCTCGGCGGCGGCCAGGATGCCGCCGAGCAGCGCCACCTTGACGGCGCACAGCAGCAGGGCCGCGGCGACGGCCCAGGGGGAGGTGGTGGTGGCGATGCCCCACGGCGCGGCGAGCGAGGCGAGCAGGCCCAACAGGACGGTCAGCCGCATCTGGGCGCCGAGTTCGACGAGCGCGAGGTCGGGGCCCGCGTACTCGAGCACCATGGCCTCGTGGACCATCGTCAGCTCCAGGTGGGTGGCGGGGTTGTCGACGGGCAGCCGGCCGGTCTCGGCGAGCACGGCCACGGCGAGGGCGGCGGTGGCCAGCAGCCCGGCCGGGGAGGCGAGCCGGTCGGGGTCGTGGAGGCCGCCGGAGACGATGGCGGCCAGGTTGGTCGAGCCGGTCGGCAGGGACAGGGCGAAGACCGCGAGCAGGATCGTGGGTTCGACGAGGGCGGCCACGGTCATCTCGCGGGAGGCGCCCATGCCGCCGAAGGCGGTCCCGGTGTCCAGGCCCGCGAGGGCGAGGGCCACGGTGCCGAGGGCGAGGAGCGCCACGACGAGGATGAGGTCCGAGCCCGCGCGGGCCGGGGTCGTGGTGGAGGCCAGGGGCAGCAGGGCCGCCACCACGGCGGTGGTCGCGACGAGCAGCAGGGGGCCGGTGCGGAAGGCGGGCCCGGTGCCGACGGGCGTGACGGGCTGTTTGCGCAGCAGCTTGCGCAGGTCGCGCCACGGCTGGGCGATGCCCGCCCCGGCCCGCCCCTCCAGCTTCGCCCGCACCTGGCGCATCAGTCCGGTGAGCAGCGGCGCCCCGGCGACGACGGCCGCCACCTGGGCGGCCACCGCCGCGGGTCCGCTCGCTCCGTGCCCGTTCACCAGCCCACCGCCAGTGCGAGGAGGAGGGCGACGAGGCCGCAGAAGCCGTAGCCGAGGTAGTGGTGGAGGCTGCCGTCGGCGAGCCGCCGGGCGGCCCGGCCGAGGCCGGAGACGGCGTCCAGCAGCGGCCGGTAGAGGCGGTGTTCGATGCGGTCGGGGACGCGGCGCTGGAAGCGCACGCGCCGGACGAGATAGGCGGATTCGCTGACGGGCGTCACGTTGACGTTCTGTTCGGGGGCCAGCACGTCGTCGAAGACCCGTTGCAGGGGCTCGGCGAACGAGGTCGCCGTGTAGGACATCCGGGGTGTCGGCGAGCCGCCGCCGCAGTCCCACAGCCGTGCGTTGCCGCGGCGGCGACGGCGTGCCGTGGCGCGGGTGAGCGCGGCGGCCACGGCCAGGGCGGCGGTGAGGGCGCAGGCCGCCCACAGCGGGGACAGCGTGGCGGCCAGCCCGTGCAGCCGTACTCCGAGGGCGCCGCCGGTGAGCGGTCCTTCGGCCGCGAGCCCCGCCGCGCCGACCGCCCGGGTCAGCCCGCCGGCCAGGACGCCGGGGACCAGCGCGAGGCCCGCGCAGCCGGCCGCGAGCAGCCCCATGCCGGCCAGCATCGTCGGCGGGCTCTCCCGGGCCTCGGCGGCGCGGGGGCTGCGCGGGCGGGCGAAGAAGCCCACGCCGAGCGCCTTGACGAACACGGCGGCGGCCAGCCCGGCGGACAGCGCGATCACGGCCACGGCCAGCGGCAGGACGATCGCAGTGATCACGCCGGGCACGGCCAGGCCGTGGATCAGGGCCTGGAGGAGGAGCCACTCGCCGAGGAAGCCGTTGCCGGGCGGCAGGGCGACGGCGCCGAGCGCACCCAGCGCGAAGAAGGCGGCGGTCGCGGGCATCCGGGCCCGCAGCCCGCCCATCCGGTCCAGGTCGCGCAGCCCGGTCGCCCGCGCCACCGAGCCCGCCGCGCAGAACAGCAGGGCCTTGAACGCGGCGTGGTTGACGAGGTGCAGCAGGGCCGCCGCGAGGGCGAGGGCGGCCGGTGCCGGGTGCCCGGCCGCGGCGAACAGGCCCGCCGCGCCGACGCCGATGAGCACCAGGCCGAGGTTCTCGGAGGTGGAGTAGGCGAGCAGGCGCTTGAGGTCCGAGGCCATGGCGGCCTGGAGGATCCCGTAGCCGGCGGAGAGCGCGCCCGCGCCCAGAACGAGCAGCCACCACCAGCGGGGGCCGCCGCCGAGCAGGTCGAGTCCGGTGCGGACGAGCCCGTAGCAGCCCAGGTTCACCATGGCGGCGCTCATCAGCGCCGATGCGTTGCCGGGTGCCTCGGGGTGGGCGCGGGGCAGCCAGGGGTGCAGCGGCACCGCGCCGGCCTTCGACGCGCAGGCGGCCGCCACCGGCAGGAACACCGCGGTCCGGGCGGCGGGTGACAGCCCGGCGGCGCCCGCCCGGAGCGCGGCGAAGGTCTCGCCCCCGGCCCGGGCGGCGAACAGGGCCAGGCCCGCGAGCAGGAGGACGAAGCCGAGGTGGGTCATGACCGCGTACCAGATGCCGGCCGAGCGGACCGCGGAGTGCTCGCCGGGGGTGCCGCGGCGGTGCTCGGCCAGGACGAGCAGGAGCGAGGTGAGCGCCATCAGCTCCCACAGCAGCAGGAGGGAGGAGACGGCGGCCGCCGCGGGCACCAGCAGCAGGGTGAGCGCGAACACCGGCAGCGCGGCCTGCGCCCCGCGCGAGGCGGGGCCGTGCGGGCCGTGCCCGGCGGCGTATCCGATGCCGTAGACGGAGACCGCGAGGACCACGGCGCCGGCCACGGCCATGAACAGCCCGGACAGCGCGTCCACGGCGAGGTGGAGACCGGCCGGCGGGAGGAGCCCGGGAAGGTCCGCCGACCAGCGGGTGCCGCGCAGCGCCGCCGTCCCCGCGGCCAGCCCGGCGGCCCCGAGTCCGGCGGTACACACTCCCGAGGCGACGATCCGGGCCCGGCCGGGGAGGGCGGCGCCCGCGAGCGCCCCGGTGGCCGCGAGGCCGGTGGCGGTGGCTGTGGCGGCCGCGACGGCGTTCACAGGACGGTCCTCGACGGGTGTCCGCCGGTATCGGGAGGCCTGCCGTCCGGTGTGCTGCTCATGCTCACCTCCGGGTGACGGCGCGCAGCGCCGCCACGATGCGTTCGGGCTCCGGGGGGCAGCCGGGGATCTGGAGGTCGGTGGGCACGACGTCGGAGACGGCGCCCTCGACCCCGTAACCGCCCGCGAACTCACCGCAGTTCATCGCGCAGTCGCCGACGGCCACCACCAGCCGGGGGCGGGACATGGCGGCGACCGTGCGGCGCAGGGGCTCGGCCATGTTGCGGGTGACCGGTCCGGTGACCAGGGCGACGTCGGCGTGCCGGGGCGAGGCCACCAGCCGCGCACCGTACCGCTCGGCGTCGTACACGGGTCCGAAGGCGGCGGCGATCTCGATCTCGCAGCCGTTGCACGACCCGGCGTCCACGCAGCGCACCTGGACCGAGCCGGACAACTCCCGTGCGGCGCGCGGCGCGTCACCGGCCGGTCTCGGCGGGGCCGCTTCGGCCACCCGTCCGGTCTCGCGGATCTTGCGCAGCAGGCTCATCGAGGCTCCCTCCACCGCTCCCGGTCCCTCCGGGCACTCTCCGGCCGGCCGCTTCGGCACGGCGTGAGTAGTAAACGGCCGGACCCCCCTGCCTGGTTACGGCGATCCGGCGAGCAGGCCGGGTGACCCGGGCGCAAGGAATGCGACGGCATTCACGAGGAGGGGTGATAACGGAATGGCCAAGGGCCGGGTATTCGCGGTATCGAAGGGAAGGCAGCTCGAATAGGCCCTTGTCCTATGCCAATCACGATAAACGCCGCCGGAGCTGCGCGTCGTTTACCGGCCACTCCCCCACGGTACGCGGACTTGTCCCTTCCTCAACAGTCAACTCGCAGGTCAGCAAAGTGACTCAATGTCAAGAACCCCGGCCGCGGAAGGCTCCCCACTGCTACTGTCCCGCGTCATGGAGCAGCTCTTCACCCCTGACGAACTCGTCCGTATTGAGGCCGCTGCGGAAGAAGCGGGCCATTCCGCCCGGGATTGGGTGCGCGAAGTCGTACTCCAGCGCCTGAATGGCGCCTGGCGGCACGATCTGGAGGACGCCCTCTGGCCGATCACGGTGCACCGCCGGTCCGGCGGCACCCTCCGGGAGCTGCATCATGCGGGCTGCTGGGTGCCGAGGGGCGGGGAGGACACCCTGACCACCGCGGAGGCCCGGGTGAAGGTCGCCACGCACGACGTCCGCCCGTGCGACGCCTGCGAGCCGGAGCGGTTCCTCGTCCCCCTCGACTGACGGCCCGGCCGACGGCCCCGGCCCGCCCTCCGCCACCTGCCGCCTTCCCGGGCGATTGCACCGCATACGCTGTCCACGTCAAGATCAACTCGATTGGCGGGGGACTTAGGGGCCATGCGGACACTGACGCGACTCACGGGGTGGACGACGCTGCTCTTGGCGTACGCGACCGTGCTGATCGGCCAGATTCCGCAGCGGGAACTGCCGCCCAAGCACGAGCTGCTGTCGCTGCTCGGCGCGACCGCCGCGAGTGCCCTGTGCTGGCTCCTCGCGTCCTGTGCGGTGCGGGTGCGCCGGAACGCGGCCCTGCGCAGGAAGGTGTGGCGCAGGAGGTACGAGCCCTGGCCCGAGCCCCGGTCGTCCCGGATCCTGTCCTGGGTGCTGGGCTTCGCTGTGGCACTTGCCAGTGCGGCGGCGCTCTGCCAGGGCGTGGGGCCCGACGGCGAGGAGGGCGAGTGGCTGGCGAAGGTCGCACGGGCCGACGGCGGCACGTTCGACGTGCGCGTCGACAAGATCGTCGGTACGCCCCGGCCGACGGAGACCGTGGTCAACGACACCGACGAGTACGCGTCGACGATCGTGGTCACCGTGCCCTTCACCTCCGGCCCCCGGCAGGTCACCGTCGACGAGGTGCGCACCAGCGGCCCGCTCGAGAAGGGCCGCACGGTACAGCTGCGCTATGTGCCGGACCGTCCCGAACTGGGGGTGCGTCAGGCACCCGGCACGGACATCAGCTCCTTCACCGGGCGCGTGCTGGTGCTGCCCGCCATCTGGATCCTGGGCCTGGCGGCGGGGTTCGTCACCGGTCTGATCCTCCACCGCCGGGAGGCCGGGGTCCGCTGCGCCCGCCGCTTCGAGCCATGGGTGCACCTGCCCGCCGCGTTGCTGCTGGCGTGCGGGGCCGGGTTCGTCATGCCGCTGCTGCTCGGCTTCCCGGACACGGGCACGGGCTGGGCCCTGGCGGTGGCGGGCGCCGCCACGCCGTGGCTCGCCCTGGCCTGGGTGGCCAGGACGAGCTAGGCCCTGTCGTCAAAATAGCGCCGTCCGCCCGGAGAGCGGGCCCCGCGGCGTCTGGTGCGTGCGATCGCAAGGCGGAGGGAGGAGAGCGCAGCGGGCTGCGCCGACGACCGACAACCCGGCGTGGGGGCACCTCCCAGCGGTAGCTGGGGGAGTGCGTGCCAGACGCCGCGGGGCAGGCGGGATTTTGACGACAGGGCCTAGGGTCGGCGGCGGCCGCGCCGGTCAGGAGCGGCGGCGCTTGAAGGCCCGGCGGATCATGAAGATCACCATGACGATCACCACGACCACCACGAGGACCGCGAGGATCAGGATCACCAGCACGGCGGTGCCCAGCTTCTTGAAGAAGCCCTTCTTTTTCTTCTTCTTGTCCTTGTCCTTGGCGAGCGTCTTCTTCTTCGAATCCTTGGCCAGGATGGTGTGGCCGGTGGCGTCGGACGCCTGCTGTGCGGTGCCGGAGGTCTGCTGCGCCGCGGCGTCCCCGGCCGCCGCACCCGCCGGCTGAGCCGCGGCCGCGTACTGCCCGGTCACGGCCTGCGGGTCCGCGCCCGCGGCCGAGGCGGGCGTGGCCAGCAGGGCGACGCCCAGTGCCAGGGCCGCGAGTGCGGACACCCTGCGGGCCAGTCGTCCTCGGAACCGTCCGTCGTGCCGCTGCTCACTCTTCATCCGCGCCCCCTGTATCGGTGCTCTGGTGGTTCGAAAATGCGCCCCGCACGACGCGAGGCGCATCCATTATCGACACACCCGGTCCGCGCCCAGCAGGGCGCGTACGGGTGCCCGCGGGGCACGGGCGACCGGGGTGCGGGGTCAGCCGCTCTTGCGGCGGAACGAGCGCCGACCGCCTTCCTTGCCGTGGGCGCCCTGGACCTTGGAGCGGTTCGGGCCGCCCCGGTCGCCCTCGGTCGCCTGGCTGCGCTTGCGGTCCAGGGCCTCCCGGAATCTGCGCTTGGCCTCGTCCTCGCGGCTTCCGGCGCCCTGGCCCGCCGTGGCATCCGCCATCAGAACCTCCTGGTCATAGGGGTTTTCGCCACAGCTTCGCACAGACGGGGCCGATGGTGTACGGGAGTTTTTCCCCCGGTGGACCGCCCGGTCTCAGCGGACGGTCTGGTCGCCGTCGGGCACGTCCTCGACGGTCACCTTCGCCTTGCCCGTCACCCCGAGCCCGGCGGCCACCGCCCGGGCCAGGCCGTCGGGGTCGGGTGCGGTCGGGTAGGGGACGGCCTCGCCGTCGGCGTAGCTCTCGATGGCCTTGGTGAAGTAGCCGGGGTACCAGGCGCCGACGGCGCCCCGGACCTCGACGGTGTCGACGCGGCGGGTGCCCACCCGGCGTGCGGTGGCGGCCAGGATCTCGTCCGACCGGAGGGCGCCGGGCACTTGGAAGAGGCTGGCGTGGGCGCCGACCTTGCTGCCGTCGTGCAGGCGGACGGTGACGGTCAGACAGCTGGTCACTGCGGGGTAGACGATGGTGCCGCCGGGGCGGACCTCGTCGACGCGGCCCTCGGTGATGCGCACCGTGGCCGCGGGCCGCGGGGCGGTGGAGGCGGCGGCCGGGCCGTGGGCCTGCGCCGGGGCTGCGGGCCCCAGCTGGAGGGCGAGGGCGGCGGGGGCGAGGAGCAGTGCCCCGAGAGGGGACACGGCTATGGATCGGCGTCGGGCGGGCACGGCACTCCTTGGGACGGTCGGGTACGGGCCCCGACATCCTAGGGAGCGGCTCCCCGGCTCACGCCGTCGGCGACTCCGGTCCGAAGCGGCTGCGCACGGCCGTCTGCACCTCGGCCTCCTCGGCCGGGTCGGCGGCGAGCCTGCGCAGCTGCTCCACCACCCGGGCGTCGGCCGTGGTGGCATGGTGCGCGGCGAGTTCGCGGGTGGTCTCCTCGCAGTCCCACAGGCATTCGACCGCGAACCCGGCGGCGAAGGAGGGGTCGGTCGCCGCGAGGGCGCGGGCGGCGCGGCCCCGCAGGTGGGAAGAGGACGTCTCGCGGTAGACGTGCCGCAGCACGGGGGCCGCGCAGCCGATCGCCAGCCGGCCGGCTCCGTCGACGAGGTCCCACAGGACGGGCGCGTCACAGCCCTCGGTCCGCACGGTCCGGCGCAGGGCGGCCAGGACGAGCGCGGAGTCGTAGAGCCCGCCCCGGCAGGCGAGCATCCCGGCCGCGGCGCCGCCGAGGGCGTCCGTGCGGTGGATCCACGCGCGGGCGCGGTCGAGCGCCGCCGTGCTGCGCATCCGCTCGAAGGCGGTGACGGCGGCCTCCGCCACGAGCCCGGCGGGATCCGCGGCGGCGGCCTCGATGAGGTCGAGCGCCTGCGGGTCGTGGTGCTCGGCGAGGTAGCGCAGGGCGGTGGCGCGGGCGGCGTCGGGGCCGGAGGCGGCCGTCTCGATGATCTCCCCCCGGTCCTCGGGGCCGGCGACGGCGGTGAGGCAGCGGGTGGCGGGCACGTGGCGCTGCTGGGCGGGGTGCAGGGCGAGGCCCTCCTGGGCCCAGTCGAGGACCTCGCGCACGCTCCAGCCGGGCCGGGGGCCGGCGGGCCGCAGCTGGCGCTGCCAGCGGTCGAAGGAGCCCTGCTCCTGTGCGGCGCGGACCCTGGCGGCGGTCGCGGGGGACAGCCGGTCGTCCGCCCAGAGCCGCCAGGGGCGGGGCTCGAAGGCGTCGCGGACGGCGGCCGCGAGCGCGGCGTCGCCCTCGGGGCCCTGCGGGAAGCGGGCGAGGACCGGGGCGCCGAGGGCCAGCAGGCCGGCGTCGTCGTCGCGCAGGGCCAGCTCGTCGAGGGCCCAGGTCCAGTTGGCGCCGGTGGCGGCGTAACGGCGCAGCATCGCAAGGGCGTCCGCGCGGCCGTACGAGGCGAGGTGGCCGAGGACGGCGAGGGCCAGGCCGGTGCGCTCCTCCGCGGCGTCGAACAGGTCGTCCGGGTGGAAGAGGTGCCCTCCGATCTCGTCGAGACCGCCGTCCAGCTCCAGATACAGGCGCGCGTAGTAGAGGGAGCGGTTCTCGACCTGCCAGTCGCACCGGGGGTCGCGGAGCACGCAGTGGTTCAGCGCCGCGAGCGCCTCGGCGCGCGGCGCCGCGAGGGCATGCAGGGTCCCGTCGCCGCGGCCTCGCTGGAGGAGGCCGAGCAGGGTGCCGCTGGGCGCTATGTCTGGATCGAACATGGGGTCAGCATCCGGTGCGGGGAGTCGGCTGGCAACGGGATTTCCTTACGGACGGCATTCTTGCCGGTGTCCGGCTGCGCTATGCCTGGCGAACTGCGGATACTCGGGCCGCCGGTGCGCGGCCGAGCGCCCGCAGCCTACCCGGACCGGAGCATTCCGCCGAGCGCTGTCACATTTGTCTCACTATTGCCCCAGGCATATGCCACCAGCACCGCCGTATCGGGTATTGCCAAAGCGCATACAGGCCCTCGCTCCCTGTGCAAGAGTCGTCACAGCAGTCCTACCCGGCCGTCCCGGCGGACCCGGAACCGGCCGTGCCGCGCCTGTATCGGAGTACTGATGCCGTCCCCACTGCCCGCGGACCGTTCCACCGCCGAGCCGCCCGAGACCGGCCAGGTCGACGCCCTGATCTCCCAGGCGCGGCAGCTCAGAGGCGGCATCGACGCCGTCCGCCGGGAGACCGCCGCGGACGCCGAGCGGTCGGACGACCCCCGGCTGCGCTGGCAGCGCGCCCTGTGCGAGCTGGCCGCGCACCACGCCGACAACCTGGGCGAACACCTCGGCCAGCTCCGCGCCGGGCTGCCCGCCGACACGGCGGACCGGCAGGCCGCGGACACCGCGACCGCCACCCTGACCGCCGAGCGGCCCGCGCCGCCGGACGAGGCCCGTCCCTGCCCGCCCGCCCGGGTGGGCAGCGCCGAGTGGAACCTGCTCACCGACGAGGCCACCTGGTCCGACGAGCTGTTCCAGCTCTTCGGCCGCGACCCCGGGGACGGCGCGCTGACCCTCGACGAGCTGCCCTCCTGCCTGCTGGAGGAGGACACCGGGGTGCTGACCGCGATGGTCACCGACTGCCTGGTGGACGGCAAGCCGATCGACGGCGAATTCCGCATCGTGCGCGGCGACGGCGCGCTGCGCACCCTGCAC
This sequence comes from Streptomyces sp. 17_S59, assembly GCF_056930295.1. NCBI lineage: Bacteria > Bacillati > Actinomycetota > Actinomycetes > Kitasatosporales > Streptomycetaceae > Streptomyces > Streptomyces sp. 17_S59. The sequence goes on from NZ_JBXOWD010000001.1 coordinate 388,337, forward strand.
ATGACAGGCGAGCCGGTGCTCGACGCCGACGGCTCCACGGCCGCCATGTGGGCCGTGCTCCGGGACGTCACCGAGCTGCGGCGATTCCGGGAGGAGGTGCACGAGACCCGTGACTCGCTGCACCACCAGCGGCAGATCGCGCAGACGGAGCACCGGCTTGCGGTCGAACTGCAGGAGGCCGTGCTGCCGCCGTGGCGCGGCACCCTGCGGTTCCCGCACCAGGAGAGGGCCGCCGCCGGTGCGCCGGGCACCGGCGGGGCCCTCGATCTGGCCGGGCACTACCTCCCGTCCGCCACCAGCGGCCTCGTCGGAGGCGACTGGTTCGACGCGATGGAGCTGCCCGGCGGGCAGACACTGCTGACCGTCGGCGGCCTCACCGGCCACGGGGTGACCGCCGCCTCCACCATGGCCATGCTGCTCGGGGCGGTGCGCGGCATGGCCCTCTCCGGGACCGCGCCGGCGGCCCTGATGAGCAGGCTCAACCACCTGCTCGACGCCTCGGCCCAGCCCGCCCTGGGCAGCGCGGTCTGCTGCCGCTACGACACCGGAACCCACTCCCTCCTCTGGTCGCAGGCGGGCCACGCCGCCCCCCTGCTCTTCCGCGACGGGACGGGGCGCGCCCTCGAGCCCCCGGAGGGCGTGCTCCTCGGAGCGGTCGCCGAGGCGGTGTACGCCCAGGCGGCCGAGCGGCTGTACCCCGGCGACGTGCTGCTGCTGCACACCGAGGGGCTGACCGGAACGCCCGGTGACGAGCGGCTGCTCGATCTGGCGCCGCGCCTCACGGAGGCGGAGACCGCCCAGGAGTGCCTGCGGGCCGTGCTGGAGGAGTTCGGCGGCAAGGAGCGCGAGGACGACGCGTGCGTGCTGATCGCACGTATCGAGTCGTAAAAGCCCCGAGCCGTAAGCCCCCGAGTAGCACATCCTCCGAGTCGCAGCCCGCGCCCGGCCGGCGGCCGCCCGGCTCCGTCCCTCCCCGCCCCGTCACACGGCGGTGGTCTTCCCCTTGCTGCCCGGCCCTTTCGGCAGCGCCCGCTGGATGTCCTCCCTCAGCTCGTCGATCTTCGGGTAGCGCGAGTACTTCGCGGTGAGCCGGTACATCTCGCGCAGGCGGTCCCAGGTGCGGTGCGAGGAGGTGTCCCCGATGGTGAGCAGCGCCATCCGGGCGTAGCGGTCCGCCTGCTCCGGGTCGTCGCCGATGAAGCACGCCGAGGCGATCGAGATGTGGTCGAAGATCGTCGACCGCTGGCGGCCGCCCTCCCGCATCTCCAGCGCGGCCTTGGCATGGCTCTGGGCGATGGGCGCCGCGGACGGGTCGTGCTCCGCCAGCGTGCGGTAGACCAGCCCCTGCATGCCGTGCAGATCGGCCTCGTTGAACAGCTGCATCCAGCTGGGCGGCGGCACGTCGCCCTTGTCCGAGACGAACAGCTCCTCCGCCTCGCCCAGCGTGCGCCGCACGGCCTGGCTGCGCCCCATGGACGCCTGGGCCCACGCCTCGATGGTGGCGAACATGGCGCGCGTACGGGGCAGGGTCTGCTCCCCGGCGCCGGACGTGGCGAGCTTCATCAGGTCGAGGGCGTCCTGGGGCCGGCCCAGGTGCACCATCTGCCGGGCGCAGCGGGAGAGCGCCTCGCTGGCCCGCGGCCGGTCGCCGCCCTCGCGGGCGGCGTGCGCCGCGATGATGAAGTACTTCTGCGCCGTGGGCTCCAGGCCCACGTCGTGGGACATCCAGCCCGCGAGCACCGCGAGGTTCGCGGCGACGCCCCAGAGCCTGCGCTGGAGGTGCTCGGGGTGGTGGTACGAGAGCATGCCGCCCACCTCGTTGAGCTGGCCGACCACCGCCTTGCGCTGGAGCCCGCCGCCGCGGGAGGCGTCCCAGAGGCGGAAGACCTCGACGGAGCGCTCCAGCGCGTCGATCTCCTGGGAGCCCACGGGCGCCGCCTCGTAGCGGTCGGCGGCCACGGGGTCGGCGAGCACCGCCTGCGCCCGCAGCGGGTCCTCCAGCCGTGGGGCGTCGGAGGCGAGAACCGGATCGGAGTGGAGCCAGTCGTGCATGGCTCCGGTGATTGCTGAGCCTGCGGCGAGCGCGGCGCCCGCGCCCACCAAGCCGCGTCGGTTGAGCATGAGGTCCATTCCCGTGAATTCGGTGAGGACCGCGGCGGTGCGCTCGGGGGGCCACGGCAGCCCGTCCGGGGACTGTCCCTTGGCAGTGCGCCCGCGCCGACCGAACCCGAGGTCCTCGATGGTCACGACACGGCCGAGGCGCTCGGTGAAGAGGGCGGCAAGCACCTTGGGCACGGGATCGCGCGGGGACTCCCCCGTGTCGATCCAGCGCCGCACCCGCGAGGTGTCGGTCGCCAGCTGCGGATGGCCCATGGCCGCCGCCTGCCGGTTCACGAGTCTCGCGAGCTCGCCCTTGGACCAGCCGGCCAGGCCGAACAGGTCCGCAAGGCGGGTGTTGGGTTCCCTCGTCACGTCAAGCCCCCAGGTTCCTCGGCTGACTTGAAGGTACTCGGGCCGTCATGGACCAAGCGAGTATTCGCCAGGGTTCGCCAGGGTGCGCCACATGGTGTGCCACCCGCCGGTGGGTGTGATGTAGGAACGCGCACCCCCGGCCACCCGGCAGCCGACCCGCATTCCCCAGGGTGCCCGACGGCCCGGGGACCGGGGAGCGTCGCAATTCGCCGACACGAAGGGATCTGTTCCGCCCATGTATGCAGCATCGACCTCCGTGTCCGCTCCGCCCCGGCCGCTCCGCACCCAGCAGAGCGGCAGCGGGCCGTACCTCGATCCCTCCCATGCCGTGGGGGCCGCTTTCGGGGGCGGGCGGGCGCGGAGGGCCCCGGGGATCGGCGCCCAACCGCTCAGCGGGAGAATCGACTTGTCCGGGCCCCAGGGGGCGCAGCTGCGCACGGTCATCTCTTCGGTCCATCGGATCTGCCCGGAGTTCAACCCCGTTCAGGTGCTCCGCCGCGGCGGCCGCTCGGTCCTGCTGGTGGGCACCACCGGGCGCAGCACGGCCGTGGCGAAGTGTTTACTGGACCACTCCCCTGCCTGGGCCGAGCGGTTCCGTCATGAAATAGCCACATATCGCGCGTTCGTGCGGCACCGTCCCCCGGTGCGGGTGCCCCGGCTGATCGCCGCCGATCCGGACAACTGCACCCTGGTGATCGAGCGGATGCCGGGCCGGCCGGCCGCCGTCCAGCGGCATCCGGTGGACACCCTGCCGCGTGCGGACGTCCGGGCGGCACTCGGCGCCATCTGCCGGGTCAACCTCTGGCGGCCTCCGGCCGGCATGTTCGACATGCCGCTGGACTACGGCAAGCGGATCGCCCGCTATCACGAGTTGGGCCTGCTCACCGACCGTGACATGGGCGATCTGCAGAAGCTGCTGCACGGTCTGGCGCATGTCCAGGGGCAGTTCTGCCATGGCGATGCCCTCCTCTCCAATGTCCTGCTCTCGCCCGCGGGCCCGGTGCTGGTCGACTGGGACCATGCCGGCTGGTACCTCCCGGGGTACGACCTGGCGACCCTCTGGGCCGTCCTCGGCGATGCCCCGGTGGCCCGCCGTCAGATCAGCCAGCACGCCCAGGCCGCGGGGCCCACGTCCCGTGACGCCTTCCTGGTGAATCTGATGCTGGTGCTCACCCGGGAGATCAGGACCTATGAGACGGCGGTGCAGCGGGCCATGCACGAGCCGGGGGCGCCCGCCGCCGGTGAATCCGGAGAGGAGCAGCGGCTGCTGCTGCGGAGGCTCCACGACGACTGCGCCATGGCCCGGCGCGCCGTCCGCGCCGCCGTCGGAACGCGCTGAACCGCCCATGCCGAGCCGAATACGCCGATGCGTGCCCCGAAGTCCGGGTCTGTCGACACGTCGCGCCGCCGACTTGTGACGTGTCGACAGATACTCGGCGGGTGGCGGGCCACGGCGTGTCGGTGCTCATCCATTCGAGCGATCATCATGGCCAGTGCGCCGCACCGCGCCATCGCGCCCGCGCCGGGGAATCTCCCCGGCGCGGGCGTTGACGTGCGCAAGGCCGCGACTCCAGTCTGAGGAGCGCCGCCCACGGTCCTATTGACGGATCGTCCGCTGGATCGAGGGCTCTTGATAAGTTCGGCCGGCAGGCCGATCGCGCACCCCCCTTGCCGTCGACGCCCCGGCACGGCCCGTCCTGAGGAGGCCGCATTGCGAGGATCCGCACCGGAGTCCCCACGGAAGACACCCCCGAGAGGTGTCCGAAGAAGCCGCCGAGTGCTGCGGGCGGCCGGCGCCGTCGCGTCGGCCGCCCTGCTGCTGCCGGCACTCTCCCCCGCCCCGGCCGCCACCGCCCAGGGGCAGGCCGCCGACGCCCTCCAGCGCGAGTTCGCCGACGCCGCGGCCACGTTCCACGTGCCGCGCAGCGTGCTGCTCGCCGTCTCCTACCTCGAGTCCCGCTGGGACAGCCACGGCGGGGCCCCCAGCGTCACCGGCGGCTACGGCCCGATGCACCTCACCGACGCCGTGACCGCCCTGGCCGCCACCCAGCACCACAGCGAGCCGGGCGAGGACCCCCGGGGCGACACCCTGCGCCCGCGCCCCTCCGCCCGCGCCGCCCTTCCGGCCCCCACCGCCCTGCCGGCCCGGCTGCGCACCCTGGACCGGGCCGCCGCCCTCACCGGGCTGTCGCCCGAGCGGCTGCGCAAGGACACCGCCGCCAACCTCCAGGGCGGCGCCTCCCTGCTCGCCGCCGAGCAGAAGCGGCTGGGCCTGCCGCTGAGCGGGAACGCCGCCGACTGGTACGGGGCCGTGGCCGGCTATGCGGGCGCCACGGACACCGCCACCGCGACGACCTTCGCCAACGACGTCTACGAGCTGATCCGCTCCGGGCAGCGGCGCACCACCGACTCGGGCCAGCGGATCACCCTGCCCGGCAGCCCCGGCCTGACCCCGCGCACCGGGCAGGTGCGGCGGCTGGGGCTGGACACGGCCGCGGCCGCGGGCGTGGAGTGCCCGCCCTCGGTGGCCTGCGAGTCCATCCCCGCCCCGTACCAGCAGCTGGAGGGCAAGGACTACGGCAATCACGACATCGCGGACCGGCCCACGTCCCAGAAGGTCGACTTCATCGTCGTCCACGACACCGAGGGGACGTGGGAGACGACGATCAAGCTGATAAAGGATCCGACGTACGTCTCGTGGAACTACACCGTGCGGTCCGGGGACGGGCACATCGCCCAGCACGTGCCCACCAAGGACGTCGCCTGGCACGCGGGCAACTGGTACGTGAACTCCAAGTCGGTCGGCATCGAGCACGAGGGCTTCCTGGCCCAGCCCGACGCCTGGTACACGGAGGAGATGTACCGCACGTCCGCGCGCCTGGTGCGGTACCTGGCGCAGAAGCTGGACATCCCGCTGGACCGGCAGCACATCCTCGGGCACGACAATGTGCCGGGCACCACCCCGGCGACGGTCAAGGGGATGCATACCGACCCGGGCCCGTACTGGGACTGGGCGCACTACTTCGAGCTGATGGGCAGCCCGTTCCACGCCACGGGGAGCCCGTTCAGCGGCATGGTGACCATCGCACCGGACTACGAGGACAACAGTCCCGAGTACACCGGTTGCACCAAGCCGGGCGAGAAGTGCCCGGCGCACGGCTCGGAAGCGGTCCGGCTGCATGTCGCTCCGCGCGACGACGCGCCGCTGGTCCAGGACGTCGGCCTGCACCCGGACGGCAGCCCTTCGACCACCGGTGTCAACGACACGGGGGCCCGCGCCTCCACCGGTCAGCAGTTCGCCCTGGCCGGCCGTCAGGGTGGCTGGACGGCGATCTGGTACCTGGGCCAGAAGGCATGGTTCCGCAACTCCTGGTGGGACCCCACGGCCGTGGGCGCGCACGGGCGGCTGGTCACACCCAGGGAGGGGCTGCCCGAGATCCCGGTGTACGGGCGCGCGTACCCGGAACAGGAGGCGTACCCGGAGGGCGTGCCGGTGCAGGGCCTGGTCCCGCTGCCGTACAAGCTGCCGGCCGGGCAGGCGTATGTGCTGGGTGGTGCCACGCCGGGCGAGTATCTGTGGGCGACCACGTTCGAGCCCGCGGGCCACAGGGTGGTCCGGGGCAAGGAGATCTACTACGAGATCCAGTTCGGGCACCGGGTGGCCTTCGTGAAGGCGTCCGATGCGACCGTCCACTCCTCGAACTGGTAGCCGCGGGCAAGCCACGGGGGCCCGGTCGGCCGGGCCCCCGGTGCGGGCGGGTCAGCCCGCCCGGAACATCTCCGCGGGCAGCGGCTTGAGCAGCTGGTAGAGATCGTCGGTGATGGGCCGGTCCCAGCTGGCGATGGTGACGAGGACGCCGTCGCTGCGGTCGAACTGGGTGCAGGAGATCCGCGTCTCGGAGCACTTCAGCCGCCGCACGATGAGCAGGTTGTCCTCGTGCATGACCGGGACGTCCTCGGTCTCCAGCACCTCGACCGGCTCGTCGTTGCCGAGCGCCGCGAGCAGCTGCGCCACCTCGAAGGGCACCTGCCCCTCGCCCAGCTCCCGGGCCGGGGAGCCCTCCGGCAGATTGCCGATGATCATCGCGGGGCCGCGCCCGCCGAACAGGTCGTAGCGGAGGAAAACCCCCTGGCAGCTGCCGTCGGGCGCGGGCAGCAGCCCGGCCCCGAGGTCGCCGGGCCAGTCCCCGGGATCCATGGCGAGGACGTCGAAGTCCGGCCCGGTGGGGGTGGCGCTGCGGCGGCGGAGGAAGGACATGCCCTCATCGTACGTGCCCGCCCCCGCGTGATGCCGCCGGGGAACCCTTGTGGGCGGGGCGTGCCCTCCGGCGCCCTCCCGGCACCGTGCCCGCCACCGGCGCGGCGGAGCAGCGGGCCGGCCGCCGCGGGAAGGGGCGGGGCGGCGAAGGGGTGGGGAGGCGCCGCCGCACCCGCCCACGCCGGGTCGAAGCTACGTCAGGTCGAACGCGCCCTCCCGCGCGCTGAGCATGAACGCGCGCCACTCCCCCGGTGAGAAGATCACCGCGGGGACGCCCGGGTCCCTGCGGTCCCGCATGGCGATATAGCCCTCGACGAAGGCGATCTGGACGTTGCCCCGCCGTCCCTGGCCGCTCGACTGCCAGGTGGCGTTGGCGAGGTCGAGGTCCGGCCTCGTGTCGCCTGCCAGTTGTTCAGTCGTGCTGTTCGCCACGTCCGCTCTCCTCCCGGCTCGTCGGTCCCCGCCCACACTAGCGAGCGCCGCCGGACCAGCACAGGCCGCGCGACGGAAAGAATTGGCCACACCCCGGCAAGGGCCCGGCCCTTTCGCCAAGTCCCTTTATTCCGTGGGCGGTTCGGAGCCGACGAGCCACATGGAGAAGAACTGTGCACCGCCCCCGTAGGCGTGCCCCAACGCCCGGCGTACGTCCGGGACTTGGTGTTCTCCGGCCGCACCCCTGACCTGAAGTGCGGCTTCGGCGAAGCGGAGCATGCCGGAGGCGCCGATGGGGTTGGTGGAGAGTACGCCGCCGGAGGGGTTGACGGGCAGGTCGCCGTCGGGTCCGGTGGCCCCGGACTCGGTCAGCTTCCAGCCCTCGCCCTCGGCGGCGAAGCCCAGGTTTTCCAGCCACATGGGCTCGTACCAGCTGAAGGGCACGTACATCTCGACGGCGTCGATCTCGCGGCGCGGGTCGGTGATGCCGGCCTGCCGGTAGACGTCGGCGGCGCAGTCGCGGCCCGCGCGCGGGGAGACGAAGTCCTTCCCGGCGAAGAGGGTCGGCTCGCTGCGCATGGCGCCGCCGTGCAGCCAGGCGGGCGGCTGCGGGGAGCGGGCGGCGCCGGCGCGGTCGGTGAGGACCATGGCGCAGGCCCCGTCGGAGGAGGGGCAGGTCTCGGAGTAGCGGACCGGGTCCCAGAGCATGGGCGAGGAACGCACCTTCTCCAGGGTGAGGCCGTGCTCGTGGAGGTGGGCGTAGGGGTTCTTGAGGGCGTTGCGGCGGTCCTTGTAGGCGACGAGCGTGCCGATGCCGCCGGGTGCGCCGCTGCGGCGGATGTAGGCGCGGATGTGGGGGGCGAAGAAGCCTCCGGCACCGGCCAGCAGGGGCTGCTGGAAGGGGACGGGCAGCGAGAGGCCCCACATGGCGTTGGACTCGGACTGCTTCTCGAAGGCGAGGGCGAGCACGGTGCGGTGGCGGCGGGCCGCGACGAGGTTCGCGGCGACGAGGGCGGTGGAGCCGCCGACGGAGCCCGCGGTGTGCACGCGCAGCACGGGCTTGCCGACCGCGCCGAGCGCGTCGGCGAGGTACAGCTCCGGCATCATGACGCCCTCGAAGAAGTCGGGGGCCTTGCCGATGACGACGGCTTCGACGTCGCCCCAGGACAGCCGGGCGTCGTCGAGGGCGCGGCGGGCGGCCTCGCGGACGAGTCCGGCGAGGGACACGTCCCGGCGGGCGGCGGCGTGGTGGGTCTGGCCGATGCCGACGACGGCCACGGGTTCCTTGCTCACGGCGTCTCCTCGGGTGCCGGGCGGCTAGGGGTGTCGGCCGCGCCGCGGGCGGCGCTCATGCCGGCTCCCCCTCCAGGACGGCGACCAGGTTCTGCTGGAGGCACGGCCCCGAGGTGGCGTGGGCCAGGGCCCGGTCGGAGGCGCCGCGGTGGATGCGGGCGGCGGCCTCGCCGAGGCGGACGAGACCGGTGGCCATGACCGGGTCGGCGGCGAGGGGGCCGCCGGAGGGGTTGACGGCGACGTCGTCGGACAGCCGCAGCGCCTTGCGCAGGATCACCTCCTGGGAGGTGTAGGGCGCGTGGAGTTCGGCCGTGTCGACGGGGGCGTCGAAGGCCCCGGCGCGCTCGGCGGCGAGCCGGGTGGAGGGCGAGTCCGTGAGGTCCCGTACGCCGAGGCCGTGGGGTTCGATGCGGTGGTCGATGCCGCGGATCCAGGCGGGCCGCGGGCACATCCGCCGGGCCGTGTCCCCGGCGGCGAGGACCACGGCGGCGGCGCCGTCGCCGACGGCCGGGCAGTCGCCCTCGCGCAGCGGCCGTACGACGTAGTCGCCATGCGGCCGGGGGCGCCCCCCGGCCGCGCGGTTGCGGGCGGCGATCCCGGCGAGGGCGCGTTCGTCGGTCTCGCCCGCGTCGATGAGGGCCTGGGCCTGGAGGGCGGCGAGGGAGATCGCGTCGGGCCACAGCGGCGCGGTGAAGTAGGGGTCGAGCTGGCGGCTGAGGACCTCGTGGACGTCGCCGGCCGAGGCCTTGCCGTGGGCGTAGACGAGGGCGGTGTCCGCCTCGCCGGTGAGGATCTTCACCCAGGCCTCGTACAGCGCCCAGGCGCCGTCCGTCTCCACGTGGGACTCGGCGACGGGCGGCCAGGCCCCGACGCTGTCGAGCGCCAAGGTGAAGGAGAAGGGGCGGCCGGCGAGGTAGTCGCTCGATCCGGAGCAGGTGAAGCCGGCCTCGCCGGGCGCGAGTCCGGCCCGGTCGAGGGCCTCGTGGAGGACGGGCAGCAGCAGCTCGGCCTCGGAGAGCCCGGCGGTGCAGCGCCGGTGGTCGCTGCGGGCGTAGGCGACGATCGCGACGTCCCTGACGGTGTCCCCGGCGGTGTCCCTGGTGGTGCGCATCAGAGGAGTCCCTTGTAGGTGTCGTAGTCGGCGTCGGGCTCGCCGCTGGGCCGGTAGTGGTCGGGGTACCGGCCGTCCGCCGTCCACACGGGCTCCACGCGCAGGCCCATGCGCACCCGGTCGCAGGGGATGCCCGCGATGCGTCCGTGGAGGGCGAGGTCGGCGCCGTCGAGGGCGATGTGCGCGTAGACGTACGGGATTTCGATGTCCAGGTTCGCGGCTTTGATGTTGACGATGCAGAAGGTGGTGACGGTGCCGCGCGGGCCGACCTCGACCTGTTCGGTGGTGGCGACGCCGCAGGTGGGGCAGGCTCCGCGGGGTGGCACGCAGACCTTGCGGCAGGAGGGGCAGCGCTCGCCGATCGTGCGGTGCCGGGCGAGGGCGTCGAGGTAGCGGGTCTGGGCGCGGCCGGGGGTGTAGGTGTAGTCGAGGCGAGCGGGTGTGGTGATGCCGGTGACGGGGTCGGCGAATTGTCCGTCGTGCGGGGTGGCGGTGGCGCGGGCGGTGCCGGGGTCGTCGTGCGGTGCGAAGCAGGCGATGTCCGTGATGGCGCCCGTGCGCCGGCCGGCCCACCGCACACGGACCCGCATTCCGGTGCGCACGGCTTCGGGGCCGGGGGCGTCGAGGGCGTGGAGCAGGGCGGTGTCGGCCCCGTCGAGGCGGACGAGCACCCAGGCGAAGGCATGCGGGAGGGGCTGGCCGCGGCGGGGGGCGGGGTTCCAGGCCCATGTGGTGACGGTACCGGTGTCCCCGACCCGGACGAGGTCGCGGATCTCCTCGGCGGTGACGGGGTCGTATTCGGCGGGCGGCACGAGCACCCGCCCGTCGCGGGTGCGCACGCCGAGGACGGTGCGTTCGCGGAGGCCGGTGAGGAAGGCGCTCTGGACGGGGCCGAGGGAGCGGGTGAAGGGGAATGCGACGACCGTCGGGGCGGTGAGGATGTCCGGCATCGGCGGGGGTCCTCCTGGGTTGGGACGGGTGCGGCTCAGACGCGCCGGAAGACGGCGGGGCGCTTTTCGGCGAAGGCGCGGGTGCCCTCCTTCGCGTCGGCGGTGTCGAGGACGGCCCGGCCGCGTTCGAGTTCGAGGGCGAGGGCTTCTGCCTCGCCGAGCCCGGCGGTGTCGTACGCACAGGCCTTGACCGCCTCGACGGCCAGGGGCCCGTTGGCGTTGACGAGTTCGGCGGTCTCCAGGGCCGCGTCCAGGGCGGTGCCGTCGGGGACGACGCGGCCGATGAGGCCGATGCGCTCGGCTTCTTCGGCGGTGTAGGGGCGTCCGGTGAGGAGCATCTCCAGGGCGTGGGTGCGGGGGATCTGCCGGGGCAGGCGGACGGTGGAGCCGCCGATGGGGAACAGGCCGTGCCGTACCTCGAAGAGGCCGAAGACGGCGCCGCGGCCGGCGATGCGGATGTCGGTGCCCTGGAGGATCTCGGTGCCGCCCGCGACGCAGGGGCCCTCGACGGCGGCGATGACGGGCTTGCGCAGCCGGTAGTGGCGGAGCATGGCCTTCCAGTGGAGGTCGGGGTCGGCGCGGAACCGGTCCCGTACGGGGTCGGCGTCCGGGCTCCGGCCGGCGAGCGCCTTGAGGTCCATGCCGGAGCAGAAGGCGCCGCCCGCGCCGGTGAGGACGACCGAGCGGATGCCGTCGTCGGAGTCGGCCAGCAGCCAGCCGTCGTAGAGCCCGGCGAGCATGGGCAGGGAGAGAGCGTTCTTCGCCGCCGGCCGGTCGAGGGTGAGCACGAGGGTCGCGCCGACGCGCTCCACGGTGAGGTGTTCGGTGCCGCTCATGGCAGTCCTCCCGTCGTGAGACCAGAACAGGGTGCAGGAGGCGGGTGAACGGTTCAATAGCCGTCCGGGACACAACTGACTATCCGTCAGTTTTTTGACGGCGCCCCTTCCCACCCGTGCGCCACGGCGCTCTAATGACCGCCGTGGACTTCAACCTCGCGGATCTCTTCGAGTCGGTCGTCGACACGGTGCCCGCCCGGGAGGCCCTCGTCCACGCCGGCCGTCCGGGCGGCGGCGCCGAGCGCCGGCTGACGTACGCGGAACTCGACGCGGCGGCGAACCGGCTCGCCCACCACCTCCTCGACGCCGGAGTGGGCCCCGGCGAGCACGTCGGGCTCCACCTCTGCAACGGGATCGAGTACCTCCAGACGCTCTGGGCCTGCCTGAAGATCCGGGCCGTGCCGGTCAACGTCAACTACCGCTATGTGGAGGGCGAGCTGGCGTACCTCTACCGGGACGCCGACCTGGTGGCACTGGTCTTCGACGGGGAGTTCACCGGCCGGGTCGCGGCCGCGCTGCCCCACGCCGGGGGCAGGCTGCGCCACCTCGTCCGCGTCGGCGCCCCGCCCGGGGACGCCCCGGAACCGGGCATCAGGCCCGTGCCCTTCGCCGAGGCCGAGGCATCCGGCGCGGCCGGGCGGGGCTTCGCCGCGCGCTCGGGCGACGACCGCTTCCTCATCTACACCGGCGGCACCACGGGCATGCCCAAGGGCGTGGTGTGGCGGCAGGAGGACCTGTTCTTCGCCGGGCTGGGCGGCGGCGCGCCCCGCGGCGAGCCGGTCCGGCGCCCGGAGGAGCTGGCCCGGCGCGTCGCGGCGGGCGGCGAGGGCCTGGTCTTCTTCCCCACGGCACCGCTGATGCACGGGACCTCCACACTCACCGCGCTCGTCGCCGCCAACGCGGGGCAGAAGGCGGTCCTGCACCGCAGGTTCGCGCCCGAGGACGTGCTGCGCGCGGTCGCCCGGGAGCGGGTCACCGCGCTCTCCCTGGTCGGCGACGCCATGCTGCGCCCGCTGCTGGACGCGCTGGCCGGCCCGCTGCGCGGCGCCGACTGCTCGTCGCTGTACAGCGTCAGCAGCTCCGGGGCGATCCTCTCCGAGACCGTCCGCGCCCAGTTCGAGGCCCTGCTGCCGGGGGTGCTGCTGGTGAACAACTTCGGCTCCTCCGAGTCGGGGTTCAACGGCACCGCCACCGAGGACTCCGGCCCGGAGCGGGGCTTCCGGCTGCGCGTCAACTCCCGTACGACCGTGGTGGACCCGCTGACCCACCGCCCCGTGGCGCCCGGCGAGACCGGCAGGGTCGCCCAGCGCGGCCATGTGCCGCTCGGCTACTACAACGACCCCGCGAAGACGGCCGAGACCTTCTTCACCGCGGGGGGCGAGCGCTGGGTGCTGCTCGGCGACATGGCGACGGTGGACGCGGAGGGCATGGTCACCGTCCTGGGGCGGGGGTCGCAGTGCATCAACACGGGCGGCGAGAAGGTGTACCCGGAGGAGGTGGAACAGGTACTGAAGGCGCATCCCGCCGTGTACGACGTGCTCGTGGCGGGGGTGCCGGACGAGCGGTGGGGGCAGTCTGTGGCGGCGGTCGTGCAGCCGCGGGAGGGGGTTGAGCCGCCGACGCTGGGGGTGCTGCAGGAGCACTGCCGGGGATGGTTGGCGGGGTACAAGGTGCCGCGGAGGGTGGTGCTGGCGGAGCGGATTGTGCGGTCGCCCAGCGGGAAGGCGGACTATCGGTGGGCGCGGGCGGTGGTGGAGGGGGGTTTGCCCCTTGACGGCCGGCGCCTTGGCTGAATACTGGTGCCCAACGTACCTACCGAATGTTCGTACGGGGGAAGTGGACCAGTATGGCGGACCCGGCTGAGTTGATGTCACGGGCAGAGCTGACGGCGTTGCAGCAGGCGCGGCTCAGCGCCACGTTGCGGCACGCGTACGACAACGTGCCCTTCTACCGGCAGTCCTTCGACGCCGCCGGGCTGCGGCCGGAGGACTGCCGGTCGCCCGCCGACCTCGCACGGTTCCCCTTCACCACCAAGGCGGACCTGCGGGCCCACTACCCCTTCGGCATGTTCGCGGTGGACCGCTCGCGGCTGCGGCGGCTCCACGCCTCCAGCGGCACCACGGGCACGCCGACCGTCGTCGGGTACACCGCGCGCGACCTGGAGACCTGGGCCGAGGTCGTCGCCCGCTCCATCCGGGCCGCGGGCGGGCGGGCCGGTGACACCGTGCACATCGCCTACGGGTACGGGCTGTTCACCGGCGGTCTCGGCGCGCACTACGGGGCCGAGCGGCTGGGGTGCACGGTGATCCCCGCCTCCGGGGGCATGACCGCGCGGCAGGTGCAGATCGTCCGCGATCTGCAGCCCGGCATCATCATGGTGACACCCTCCTACATGCTCACCCTGCTCGACGAGTTCGAGCGCCAGGGCGTCGACCCCCGCTCCACCTCCCTGCGCGTGGGCATCTTCGGCGCCGAGCCGTGGACGGAGGAGATGCGCCGGGAGATCGAGGAACGCTGCGGCATCGACGCGGTGGACATATACGGGCTCTCCGAGGTCATCGGCCCCGGCGTCGCACAGGAGTGCCTGGACAGCAAGGGCGCCCTGCACATCTGGGAGGACCACTTCTACCCGGAGGTCGTCGACCCGGTGACGGGCGAGCCGCTGCCCGACGGCGAGTTCGGGGAGCTGGTGCTCACCTCGCTGACCAAGGAGGCCCTGCCCGTCGTCCGCTACCGCACCCGCGACCTCACCCGGCTGCTGCCCGGCGCCGGGCGGGCCTTCCGGCGCATGGAGAAGGTCACGGGGCGCTGCGACGACATGATCATCCTGCGCGGGGTCAACCTCTTCCCCTCCCAGATCGAGGAGATCGTCCTGCGCACGGCCGGTGTCGCACCGCACTTCCGGCTGCGGCTGACCCGCGAGGGGCGGCTGGACCGGCTCACGGTGCGGGCCGAGGCGCGGCCGGAGGCCACGGCGCAGCAGCGGTCGGCGGCGGCCGGGGAGATCGCGCGGCGGGTGAAGGACGGGATCGGCGTGTCGGCGGCGGTCGAGATCGTCGACGCCGGGACGCTCGAGCGGTCGACGGGCAAGCTCCGGCGGGTCGTCGACGAGCGAGCGAAGTGACCGGGGCCTGTCAGACCGCACGCTCCCGGCCGCGCCAGTACGGTTCGCGCAGGCGGCGCTTGTAGAGCTTGCCGTTGGGGTCGCGTGGCATGGCGGCCACGAACTCCAGGGACTTGGGGCGTTTGAAGCCGGCCAGGTGGCGGGCGCAGTGGGCGAGGACGGCGGCGGCGAGGTCCGGGCCCGGCACCTGGCCCTCGGCGGGCTCGACGACGGCCTTGACCTCCTCGCCCCAGTCGTCGTGCGGAACGCCGAAGACCGCGGCGTCGGCGACGCCGGGATGGGCCAGCAGCACGGACTCGATCTCGGCGGGGTAGATGTTGACCCCGCCCGAGATGATCATGTCGATCTTGCGGTCGCGCAGATAGAGGTAGCCGTCCTCGTCCAGGAAGCCGAGGTCGCCGACGGTGAAGAAGTCGCCCGCCCGGCTCCGTTCCGTCTTCCCGGCGTCCTGGTGGTAGGCGAAGCCGCCGGTGGTCATCCGCAGGTAGACGGTGCCGATCTCCCCGGCGGGGAGCCGGTTTCCGTCGTCGTCGAGGACGGCCAGCTCGCTGATGGGCCAGGCCCTGCCGACCGTGCCGGGCCTGCGCAGCCACTCCCCGGCGGTGGCGAAGGCGCCGCCGCCCTCGCTGGCCGCGTAGTACTCCTCGACGCAGTCGCCCCACCAGGCGATCATCGCGCGTTTGACGTGGTCCGGGCAGGGGGCGGCGCCGTGCAGGGCGTGCCGCAGGGAGGAGACGTCGTAGCCGTCCCGGACGTCCTGCGGCAGGGCCAGCAGCCGCCGGAACTGGGTGGGGACCATGTGGGTGTGGGTGCAGCCGTGGGTGTCGATGAGCCGCAGCATCTCCTCGGGCGTCCACTTGTCCATCACCACCAGCCGGTGCCCGATGTGCAGCGAGGCGGCCGCGAACTGGAGGACGGCGGTGTGGTAGAGCGGCGAGCAGACGAGGTGGACGTTGCCGTCGAACGGCTTGATGCCGAAGATGCCGAGGAATCCGCCCAGATGGGCCTCCTCGGGCGGCCTGCCGGTCAGGGGGCGGCGGATGCCGCGCGGGCGCCCGGTGGTGCCGGAGGTGTAGTTCATGACCCAGCCGAGCGTGCGCCCCTCGGGCGGGGTGCCGGGCCGGCCGTCGAGGAGGCCGGCGTACGGGCGGAAGCCGGGGATGTCGCCGACGGCGTAGCGGCGGTCGGCGGGCAGCCCGGCGCCGTCGGCGGCGGCCGTCGCCGTGGCCGCCCAGCGCTCGTGGGCGACGAGCACCTTGGCACCGGAGTCGGCGACGATCCAGGCGATCTCCTCGGCGAGGAGGTGGTGGTTGACGGGCACCAGGTACAACCCGGCCTGGGTGGCGGCGAGATGGGCGGTCAGGAACTCGACCCCGTTGGGCAGGACGACGGCGAACGCGTCGCCCTCCCGGAGCCCGGCGGCGCGGAGCCCGTGGACGAGCCGGTTGGCGGCGGTGTGCAGCCGCCCGGCGCTCCACCCCTCGCCGTTCGGGGTGACCAGGACGGTGCGCCCGGGCTCGGCGGTGGCCTGGGCCCAGAAGCCGTGGTGTGGCTCGGTCATGACGTGGCGTCCTCCTCGGACGTGCGCGGCGGGTGTCCGGTGGGCCGGGGGGTGTCGGGGTCGCGTCCGGCGATGCGGTCGAGGCGCGCCACCGCCCGTTCGAAGCCGGCCGTCAGCTCGTCGACGACCGCCTGCACGCCGCGCACCGTCTCCATCCGGCCGACGATCTGCCCGACGGGCGTGCCCAGCAGCGGGACGGCCTCGTACTTCTGGATGCGGGACAGCGCCTCGGCGACCAGCAGCCCCTGGAGCGGCATGGGCAGGGGGCCGGGGCCGGCCGGGTCGTCCCAGGCATCCGTCCAGGCGGTGCGCAGCTGGCGGGCGGGCTTGCCGGTGAGGGCGCGCGAGCGCACGGTGTCCCCCGAACCGGCGGCCAGGAGCTTGCCGGTGAGGGCCGGTGGCGGGCCCGCTTCCTCGGTGGTGAGCCAGACGGAGCCGAGCCAGACGCCCTGTGCGCCGAGGGCGAGGCCGGCGGCGATCTGCTCGCCGCTGCCGATGCCGCCCGCGGCCAGGACGGGCAGCGGGTCGACCGCCCGTACGACCTCGGGGGTGAGCACCATGGTGGCGATCTCCCCGGTGTGGCCGCCGGCCTCGTAGCCCTGGGCGACGACGATGTCGACGCCGGCCTCGGCGTGCCGGACGGCGTGGCGGGCGCTGCCGGCGAGGGCGGCCACCAGGGTGCCGTGGCGGTGGGCGCGGTCGACGACGTCGGCGGGCGGCGGGCCGAGGGCGTTGGCGAGCAGGGCGAGGGGGTGGTCGAAGGCGACGTCCAGCTGGGCGCGGGCCACCTGGTCCAGCCAGCCGGTGATGCGCCATCCGGACCGCTCCCCGTCGGGGAGTTCGGGCACGCCGTGGGCGGCGAGCGTGTCCTGGACGAACCGGCGGTGCTCCGCCGGGATCATCGCCTCGACGTCGGCCTCGGTGACGCCCTCGGCCCGGTGCGCGGGCATCACGACGTCGAGCCCGTAGGGCCTGCCGTCGGTGTGCTCCGCCAGCCAGTCGAGGTCGCGTGCGAGGTCGCCGGGGGTGCCGTAGCGGACGGCGCCGAGCACGCCGAGACCTCCGGCGCGGGTGATGGCGGCGGCGACCGCCGGGAAGGGGGTGAAGCCGAAGAGCGCGTGCTCGATGCCCAGCCGCCTGCTCAGCTCGGTCCGCATGGGCGGCAGGATGCCGGACGGGGCCGGACGAGGGAAGGGATGCGCACCCGAATTTCTGACGAACCGTCAGCTACAGGGGGTCATCGGCTGCGGAGTCGTCAGCTCCGGTGCTGCCGGCCCCGGACGGCGCGGGTCCGGCGCAGCGCCGCGACCTGCCGGTACAGCTCGACGGCCTCGGTGGAGCGGCCCAGCTGCTCCAGGCAGTGGGCCTCGTCGTGCCGGCTGGCCAGGGCGTCGGGGTGGTCCGCGCCCAGCACCCGCTGCCGGGCCTGGGCCACGTCCCGGTAGACGGCCAGGGCGTCGCTCCAGCGGCCGAGCCAGCCGAGCCCGACCGCCACCTCCCGGCGGCTGACCAGGGTGTCCGGGTGGTCGGCGCCCAGCACGCGGGCGCGGATCGCGCACACGTCGCGCGCCTCGGCCAGGGCCTCCTCCCAGCGGCCCAGGCGGCCCAGGTTGACCCCGAGCCCGTGCCGGGCGCGCAGCGTGTCGGGGTGCGCCGGGCCCTGGGCGCGGGCCCGGTCCTCGACCAGCTCGCGGTACAGCTCCAGGGCCTCCGCGCTGCGGCCCAGCCGGCCGAGGCAGATGCCCGCCTCGTACCGGGCGGCCAGGGTGTCCGGGTCGTCGGGGCCGAGCACCCGGGCGCGGACGGCGGCCACCTCCTGGTAGGTGTGCAGCGCCTCCGTCCAGCGGCCCAGCTGGCCGAGGGCGTAGCCGACCTCGTAGCGGGTGACGAGCGTGTCCGGGTGCTCGGGCCCCAGCACCCGGGCGCGGGCGGCCGCGACGTCGCGCGCCATGCCGTACGACTCCTCGAGCCGTCCGAGTCTGCTCAGGTTGAACGCCAGGTTGTGGCGGCAGCGCAGGGTGTCGGGGTGGTCGGGGCCCATGACGCGCTCGCGGGCGGCCAGCACGGCCACGTACACCTGGTGGGCCTCGAAGTGCAGGCCGAGCTGGCCGAGGACGTAGGCGGTCTCCTGGCGTGCGGCGAGCGTGTCGGGGTGCTCGGGGCCCAGCGCCCGCTCCCGGCCGGCCGCGGTCAGCGAGAACTCGCGCAGCGCGTCGCGCGGCCGGCCCAGCCGGCTCAGGGCGAAGCCCGCCTCGTACCGGCTGGCGAGGGTGTCCGGGTGGTCCGCGCCCAGCAGCCGCTCGCGCCCGGCGACGACGGCCTGGAGCGCCTCGCCGGCCTCGGCCCAGCGGTCGAGCCGGGCCAGGCGCAGCCCTTCGCTGTGCCGCCCGGTGAGTTCGGCGAGCAGTTCCGGGGGCGGCGGCCGCTCGCTCCCGGTGGTGCGGGGCTCCGGCGGGCCGCCCGGCCCCGCCCGGCCCTCCTGCCAGGGCCCGGTCCAGGTGCCGGTGAGGGCGGCGGCGGGGTCGGGCGGCGGGACCGGGCCCGCGCCGGCCGCCTTGGAGCCGGTGGTCATGTCCCGGGCCCAGCCCGGCAGCCGGGGCGGATCGGGCAGCCGGACGTACGCCCGTACCGGCCGGGGGCGGCCCTCGGGCAGCGTGCGGGGCGGCATCCGGGGCACGGTGAGCGCCCGCGGCGGGCTCAGCTCGCCGAGCCGCCGGACCAGCTCGGCGGCGTCCTCCGGCCGGTCCTCGGGGTCCTTGGCGAGCAGGTCCAGGACGATGCGCTCGAAGGGGGCGGGGAGTTCGCGCCGCAGCTCCCGGGGCGGCCGGGGCGGGGTGTCCCGGTGACCGACGAGCACGGCCCAGGCGTCGTCCATGTCGAAGGGCGGGGCGCCGGTGGCGATCTCGTACAGCACGCAGCCCAGCGAGTACAGGTCGCTGCGGTGGTCGACGCTCCCGGCGCCGATCTGCTCGGGTGACATGTAGTGGGGGGTGCCCATGGCGATTCCGGTGCCGGTGAGCCGGGCGGAGAAGCCGATGTCGTGACCGAGGCGCGCGATGCCGAAGTCGCATATCTTCACGGTGCCGTCGGCGAGGCGGACGATGTTGGCGGGCTTGAGGTCACGGTGCACGATGCCCTGCCGGTGGGTGTAGGCGAGGGCGGCGCCGACCTGTTCGGCGATCTCGACGACCTCGGGCACGGACAGCGGGTGCTGCTTGTTGTCCTCCAGCAGCTGGCTGAGGTTGCGTCCGTCGAGCAGCTCCATGACGAGGTAGAGCACGCCCTCGGACTCCCCGAAGTCGTGCACGACGGTGATGCCGCGGTGCTGGAGCGAGGCCGCGACGCGCGCCTCGCGCCGGAACCGCTCGCGCAGCACGCGCAGGTACGACTGCTCGTGCTGACGCCCTATGGGCTTGAGGCACTTGACCGCCACATGCCGGCCGAGCGACTCGTCGCGGGCCCGCCACACCTCGCCCATCCCACCCCGCCCGATCAGGTCGAGCAGCTGGTACCGGCCCTGGATCAGCCTGGTGTCCGCCATGCTGTGCCGCCGCCCCCGTCGATTGGCCGTGCCTCCCCCGGCCCCTCAAGTATGACGGCCTGCCTGTGCGGCTTGTAGGCCGACGAAGGCCCGCCGCCCCCGCACCGGACCGCCGCCCGCGGCACGCCGCCGGGCGGGAGTTGCCTGCGTACGGTCCCGGGAAGGGCGCGAGGCGTCGTGCCGGTGATGCGCGGGCGACGGGTGACGCCTGCCGGGGCGGTGCGATCCGTTCGGGCCGACGAAGGGCGCAGGGAGGCAGTGGGGCGCGCATGAAATCCATTGCGCGCTCCATGGCCGGATCGCACGCCGGGCAGGCCCGTGATCAGACCAGGGGGGGCAAAAGAAGTACGTGTCCCGTCGGCGGTAGACCCGGCGCCCTCCGCGAACAGCGCGACGAGGCCCGGAACGTCGGTTGCACTCTCCGAGTTCGACAATTTCGCCGAATCCTCGCCCCCGAACCGTCGGGACATGACAGCGATAGGTGCGATGACGCCGACGTCTCATGGCCGCTCAGGAAGTACTCGCTGTAAAGCCGGAGCGACCGCTCAACCCGCTTGCGGCGCAGGTGAGTTGGATCACAGGCCGACTCCCGGCGATCGAACTTGACCGGGGCTATACCCGCGATCTGTGAATTGATGATGCCCAAGAATACGGGACCGCTCTTAGCCCTGCTCGGTGCCGAGATGGTCTCGGTATCGGGGTCGCTGGTGACCCGGGTCGCCCTGCCGTGGTTCGTTCTGGCCACCACGGGATCCGTGGCGCGCATGAGTCTGGTGCTGGCGATCCAGATGCTGTCCATGGCCCTGTGGGGCATACCGGGAGGGGCGCTCGCGGCCCGGCTGGAGACGCGCACCTTCATGCGCCTGGCCGACGGGTCGCGGGCCGTGCTCATCGGGCTGGTGCCGCTGCTGCACTGGCTGGACCGGCTCACCTTCCCGGTGCTGCTGGTGCTCGTCTTCCTGATCGGCGGCTTCTTCACGCCGTACTACGCCTCCCAGCGGGTGCTGCTCCCCGAACTCGTCGGCGACGACGAGCGTCTGCTGGCCCGCAGCAACACCCTGCTGGTGGCGGCGAACCGGGTGACCCTGCTGGTGGGCGCCCCGCTCGGCGGCGTCCTGGTCGCGGCCTTCGGCGCGCAGAAGGTGCTCTGGATCGACGCGGGCAGCTTCCTGGTCTCGTTCCTCCTGATCTCCCTCTTCGTACGGACCGGCGAGGCCGCCCCCGCGACCTCCGGCCGGGGCGAATTACTGGCCGGCATCCGATTCCTGTGGCGGGAACCGGTCCTGCGATTGTGGACGGTGGCCAATATCGCCTTCGAGATGGCATGGCAATGCGTTTTCGCGGCCATCCCCATCCTGGCGTTCTCCCGTTATGACGACGACCCGCGCATCATGGGTGCATTGCTCGCCGTATTCGGCGTGGGAGCCGTCGCGGGAAACGGGCTGACAATCCCCTTGATGAAGTCCGTCAAACCGACCAGGCAGATGATCGTGGGCGCCGTGGCCGAATCCCTGGTGCTCTGGGTCGCCGTCATCGACCTGCATGTGGTGACATTCGGGTCCGTGCTGTTCCTGGGCGGGCTGTTCATGGGATTCGTCGAAGGCCCCACCACCGCCCTTCAGACCAAACGCACGCCCCCGGGACTCCGCCCGCAATCCATGTCCGCGTTTATGACACTGACGCTGGTGGCCGGCTCGTCGGCGCTCAGCGGAGCGGATCACCGCGCGTTTCCTGACCCTGCTCGAAGGCGTGGTGGAAGACCCCGACCGACCGGTCCTCCGGTTCGTCACCGAGATGCCGGGGCTGTCGGACCCCCGGCTCCGGGACGGTCAGGGCTCTTCCTCGTGCACCGTGCACAGGCCCCAGATGACGAAGGCGCACAGGGCCATGAGCACGATCGACCACAGCGGGTAGTAGGGAATGGAAAGGAAGTTGGCGATCAGGATCAGCGCCGCGATGGCCACGCCCAGGATTCTGGCCCACAGGCAGATCCTGAACAGGCCGACGCCGATCATGATTGCCGCGATGCCGAGGAGCAGGTGCACCCAGCCCCAGCCCGCCAGGCTGAACTTGAAGACGTAGTCGGGGGTCTTCACGTACACCGCGTTGTGGAGTATGGCCATGATGCCGCGGAAGAGGTTCAGGAATCCCGCGATGAGGATCATCACGGCCGCGAATACCGTGAGGCCGGTGGCGGCCTTGCACTTTCGGGTGTCGAGATCGGGAGCGGACACCATGATCGCTCTCCTTTGCCTGCGTGTGGCCCGAGGCGCCGGACGCGCCTTTCGTGGCTCGGGCGTACCGGGCCGCTCCCTTCCATCGTCAGCCCCTCCCGTCCGTGATCGCACGCGGGCCCCCGGGCCTGTCTTCACTGCCGGCGTCCGTCCGCTGACGGACGGTGCCGACGGACAGGTCGGGGGCCCGCGAAAGCTCACTTGGCGAGGGGCTGGGTGAAGCGCAGCATGTTGCCGGCGGGGTCGCGGAACGCGCAATCGCGGACGCCGTAGGGCTGGTCCATCGGCTCCTGGAGCACCTCGCCGCCCGCGGTGCTGATGCGCTCGAAGGCGGCGTCGCAGTCGTCCGTCGCGAAGATGACGCCGCGCAGCAGGCCCTTGGCCATCAGCTCCGCCATGGTCTGCCGGTCGGCCGGGGAGGCGTTCGGGTCGGCGAGGGGCGGCTCCAGGACGATGTTGACGTCCGGCTGCGAGGGGGACCCGACGGTCACCCAGCGCATCCCCTCGAACGCGACGTCGTTGCGCACCTCGAAGCCGAGCACGTCGCGGTAGAAGGCCAGCGCCTTGTCGTGGTCGTCGACGGCGATGAAACATTGGGAAAGCTTGATGTCCATGCCGTTCACGCTAGGGCCGGGCGGCGGGTTTCGCTTCTCCGTTCCTGACCGGTCGCGTGTACATCTTGGCGATGCACGGCGGGACGGCGGCGCTGTGATCATGGCTCCGGGCCCGGTAGGCGCTCGGGCTCTCGCCGACCAGCTGGGTGAAGCGCGAGCTGAACGACCCCAGCGACGTACAGCCGACCTCGAAGCAGACCTCGGTCACCGTGAGGTCGCCGCGCCGCAGCAGCGCCTTGGCCCGCTCGATGCGGCGGGTCATCAGGTAGCTGTACGGCGTCTCGCCGAACGCGGCGCGGAAGCTGCGGGAGAAGTGGCCCGGCGACATCAGGGCGCCGCGCGCCAGGGCCGGGACGTCGAGCGGCTGGGCGTAGTCGCGGTCCATCCGGTCGCGGGCGCGCCGCAGCCGGACGAGGTCGTCGAGGTCCTGGCTTCTCACCTGTTCAGTTTCCCACGGGTGAGCAGACCGATCAGGAATGGAGAAGCGCCGGTCGCCGGGCACGCCTAGCCTTGCGGAGACCACGAAGGCGGCGCCCGACGGACGGAGACACGATGAGCAAGGCCAAGAGGACGGACACGCGGCCGCCTGCCCCGCACATCGCCGACAGCCACGATCTGATCCGCGTGCACGGCGCGCGCGAGAACAACCTCAAGGACGTCGGCATCGAGATCCCCAAGCGCCGCCTGACGGTGTTCACGGGCGTCTCCGGCTCGGGCAAGAGCTCACTGGTGTTCGACACGATCGCGGCGGAGTCGCAGCGGCTGATCAACGAGACCTACAGCGCCTTCGTGCAGGGCTTCATGCCGACGCTCGCGCGGCCCGAGGTCGACGTCCTCGAAGGGCTGACGACCGCGATCGTCGTCGACCAGCAGCGGATGGGCGCCGACCCGCGCTCCACGGTGGGCACCGTCACCGACGCCAACGCGATGCTGCGCATCCTCTTCAGCCGGCTCGGTGAGCCGCACATCGGCCCGCCCAGCGCGTTCGCCTTCAACGTCCCCTCGGTCCGGGCGAGCGGCGCGATCACCGTCGAGCGCGGTGCGAGCAAGGCCGAGAAGGTGACCTTCACGCGCACCGGCGGCATGTGCCCGCGCTGCGAGGGCCGGGGCACGGTCACCGATCTCGATCTCACCCGGCTCTACGACGACTCCAAGTCGCTCGCCGAGGGTGCGCTCACCGTCCCCGGCTACAAGGCGGGCGGCTGGAACTACCGGCTCTACAGCGAGTCGGGCTTCTACGACCCGGACAAGCCGATCCGCAAGTTCACGAAGAGGGAGCTGCACGACTTTCTCCACCGCGAGCCGACCAGGATGAAGATCGCGGGCATCAACATGACCTACGAGGGGCTGATCCCGCGGATCCGGAAGTCGATGCTCTCCAAGGACCGGGAGGCGATGCAGCCGCACATCCGGGAGTTCGTGGACCGGGCGGTCACCTTCACCACCTGCCCCGAGTGCGAGGGCACCCGGCTCGGCGAGGGGGCCCGGTCGTCGAAGATCAAGGGGATCGGCATCGCCGACGCCTGTGCGATGCAGATCAGCGACCTGGCCGCATGGGTCCGCGGCCTCGACGAGCCCTCGGTGGCGCCGCTGCTCGCCAAGCTCCGGCACAGCCTCGATTCGTTCACGGAGATCGGCCTCGGCTACCTCTCCGCTCGACCGGCCGTCGGGCACGCTGTCGGGCGGCGAGGCGCAGCGCGTCAAGATGGTCCGCCACCTCGGCTCCCCGCTCACCGACACCACCTACATCTTCGACGAGCCCACCACGGGCCTGCACCCCCACGACATCCAGCGGATGAACGACCTGCTGCTGCGGCTGCGGGACAAGGGCAACACGGTGCTCGTCGTGGAGCACAAGCCGGAGGTGATCGCGATCGCCGACCATGTCGTCGACCTCGGCCCCGGCGCCGGCGCGGAGGGCGGCACCGTCTGCTTCGAGGGCACCGTCGAGGGGCTGCGGGCCGGCGGCACCGTCACCGGCCGCCACTTCGACGACCGGGCCTCCCTCAAGGAGACGGTGCGGACGTCCACCGGCAAGCTGCCGATCCGCGGCGCGACGACGCACAACCTGCGCGGCGTCGACGTCGACGTCCCGCTCGGGGTGCTCTGCGTGATCACCGGAGTCGCCGGCTCCGGCAAGAGTTCGCTGATCCACGGTTCCGTCCCCGCCTCGGAGGGCGTGGTGTCGGTCGACCAGGCGCCCATCCGCGGCTCCAGGCGGAGCAACCCGGCGACGTACACCGGACTGCTCGACCCGATCCGCAAGGCGTTCGCGAAGGCCAACGGCGTGAAGCCGGCGCTGTTCAGCGCCAACTCCGAGGGCGCCTGCCCCACCTGCAACGGCGCCGGAGTCGTCTACACCGACCTGGCGATGATGGCCGACGTGGCCACCACCTGCGAGGAGTGCGAGGGGAAGCGGTTCGAGGCATCGGTCCTCGACTACCGCCTCGGCGGCCGCGACATCAGCGAGGTGCTCGCGATGCCGGTGACCGAGGCCGAGGAGTTCTTCGGCGCCGGGGAGGCGCGCACCCCGGCCGCGCACAGGATCCTGGAGCGGCTCGCCGACGTCGGGCTCGGCTACCTCGGCATCGGCCAGCCGCTCACCACGCTGTCCGGCGGCGAGCGGCAGCGGCTCAAGCTGGCCACGCACATGGCGGACAAGGGCGGCATCTACGTGCTCGACGAACCGACGGCCGGCCTGCACCTCGCCGACGTCGAGCAGCTGCTCGGCCTGCTCGACCGGCTCGTCGACTCCGGTAAGTCGGTCATCGTCGTGGAGCACCACCAGGCGGTGATGGCGCACGCCGACTGGATCATCGACCTCGGGCCCGGCGCCGGCCATGACGGCGGCCGGATCGTCTTCGAGGGCACGCCCGCCGACCTCGTCGCCGCCCGTACCACCCTCACCGGCGAGCACCTCGCGGCTTACGTCGGCGCGCACTGACCGGCGCGTGCCGGTGTGTCCGGGGCGTGGTGGATCGCCGTGCGGGTCGCGGTGAGCGGGAGGCCCGTGCCGCCGTGCCGTGCGGCGACGATCTCCGCGGCGATGGACAGCGCCGTCTCCTGCGCCGTGCGTCCGCCCAGGTCCAGGCCGATGGGTGCGCGCAACCGGGCCAGCTCGATGTCGCCGACGCCGGCTTCGCGCAACCGCCGGACCCGGTCGGCATGGGTCCGGCGCGAGCCCATCGCGCCGACGAAGGCGACCGGAAGGCGCAGGGCGACCCGCAGCAGCGGCACGTCGAACTTGGCGTCGTGGGTGAGGACGCACAGCACGGTCCGCGCGTCGGTGGCGGTGCGGCGCAGGTAGCGGTGCGGCCAGTCGACCACGACGGCGTCCGCCTCGGGGAAGCGGTCCGCCGTGGCGAACACGGGGCGCGCGTCGCACACGGTGACGTGGTAGCCGAGGAACTTGCCGACCCGGACCAGCGCCGCCGTGAAGTCGACCGCCCCGAAGACGATCAGGCGCGGTGGCTCGAGGCTCGGCTCGACCAGGAGCGTCACCCCGCCGGGGCAGTGCGCTCCGTCCTGCGACAGCTCGACGGTGCCGGTGCGGCTCGCGCCGAGCAGCGCATGCGCCTCGGCCGCGGCCGTGCGGTCCAGCTCCGGCCGTCCGCCGAGGCCGCCCTCGGACGATCCGTCGGGCCGGACGAGCAGCATCCCGTCCTGGAGTCCGGCCGGGCCGCGGACGACCCGGGCCAGGGCCACCGCCTCGCCGCGGGCGGCCGCCGCCAGCGCCCGGGCGAGCACGGCCCGGCCCGGTGCGGCCGCGGGGAACGCGGCGGCCACCACCTCGATGGTGCCGCCGCAGGTCAGGCCCACCGCGAAGGCGTCGTCGTCGCTGTATCCGAACCGTTCCCGGAGCACCGTCCCGTCCTGGAGCGCCTGGACGCACAGGTCGTACACCGCCGCTTCCACACAGCCCCCGGAGACCGAGCCGACGGCCCGGCCGCGGCCGTCCACGGCCAGGGCGGCACCGGGGCCGCGCGGGGCGCTGCCGGTCACGGCCACCACGGTGGCGACGGCGAAGTCCCGCCCCTCGGCGGCCCATCGGGCCAGTTCCTCAGCTATGTCCAGCACGGTCCCGTTCCCTCTGTGCGGCCGCGGACATCAGGACGCGGTCGGGCCGGATCGGCAGGTCCCGGTGGCGGACACCGGTCGCATGCCAGACGGCGTTGGCGACCGCCGCCGCGGAACCCACTCCGCCGATCTCGCCGATGCCCTTGATCCCGACCGGGTCGTCCGGGTCCGGGTCGTCCAGCCAGTCCGCCTCGATGGCGGGTACGTCCGCGTGGGCCGCGATGTGATAGCCGGCGAAGTCGGCGTTGACCAGGCCGCCCGAGGCGGTGTCGCGGACGGCCTCCTCGTGCAGGGCCATGGACAGGCCCCAGATCATGCCGCCGGTCAGCTGGCTGCGGGCGGTCAGCGGGTTGATGATCCGGCCCGCGGCGAAGACGCCGAGCATGCGCCGTACGCGGATCTCGCCGGTGCCCGGGTCGACGGCGACCTCGGCGAACTGCGCCCCGTACGCGTGCCGTTCGTACGCGGCGAGGGTGCGCAGCGCCTGCTCCGTGTCGGAACGCACGGTGAGGCCGTCCGGCGGGACGGCGGCGCCGAGAGCGAGGCGCTCCCGCAGCTCGCGTGCCGCGAGCGTGACCGCCCAGCCCCAGGACCGGGTGCCCATGGAGCCGCCGGCCAGCCATGCGTTGCCGAAGTCGCTGTCGCCGATGAGCACCTGCACCCGGTCCGGCGCCACGTCCAGTGCGTCCGCCGCCAGTTGGGTCAGGGCGGTACGCGCTCCCGTCCCGATGTCCGCCGCGGTGATGCGCACGGTGAAGGTGCCGTCCGCGCGGGCCGTCACGGCGGCGGTCGCCGGGAAGGCGCCCGTGAAGAAGGTGGCCGCCGCCGTGCCGGTGCCGACGAGCCAGCGGCCGTCGCGGCGCACACCGGGCCGCGGATCGCGCTCGGACCAGCCGAACCGGCGGGCCCCTTCGGCGAAGCAGTCGAGCAGGCGGCGCCCGGCGAAGGGAAGCCCGGAGACGGGACCGGCGGCGGGTTCGTTGCGGGCGCGCAGGACGATCGGGTCCAGACCGCACCGCTCGGCCAGTTCGTCGAGCGCGCACTCCAGCGCGAACGATCCGGGGGCCTCGCCCGGTGCGCGCATGTAGGTCGGAGTGGGCACGTCGAGACGGACCACGCTGTTGACGGTGCGGTGGCCGCTCGCGTCGTACATGGAACGCCCGTACGCGGCACTCGGTTCGACGAACTCGCGGACCGTGGAGGTGGCGGCGAGCGCCGTGTGCTCCAGGGCACGCAGCCGGCCGTCGGTGCCGGCGCCCAGGCGGACGCGCTGGGCGGTGGGGCTGCGGTGGCCGATGAGCGAGAACATCTGGGGCCGGGTGAGCGCGACGCGGACGGGCCGCCCGAGCAGGGTGGTCGCCATGACGGCGAGGATGAGGTGCGGGCGGACCTGGGCCTTGCAGCCGAAGCCGCCGCCGACGTGCTCGGAGCGCAGGTGCACGGTGGCGGGGTCGAGGCCGAAGAGCTGGGCGAGGTCCTGCGCGGTCGCGTAGGCGCCCTGGGTGGCGTCGACGACTTCGAGGCGCCCGCCGTCCCAGCGTGCCATGGCCGCGTGCGGCTCCATCGGGTTGTGGTGCTCCTCCGCGGTGCTGTACCGGGCGTCCACCACCACGTCGGAGGCGGCGAGTTCGGCCTCCACGTCGCCCTTGTCGGTGCGCGCCGGGCCCACGGCGGTGGCCTCCGGCATGTAGGAGCCGGGGTGCCCGGGGCGGAAGTCCACGTCGTGCGGTTCCGTGTCGTACGTGACGGTGAGCGCCTCCGCGGCTTCCCTGGCCTGTTCGGGGGTCTCGGCCACGACGAAGGCGACCGGCCAGCCCGTGTGCGGCACGCGGTCGTGCTGGAGGACCTGTGCGGTGGCGTCGGGCCCGAAGGTGCCGGCGAAGTCCTCGTTCAGGCGGGGCGCGTTGCCGTGGTGCAGGACCGCGAGCACGCCGGGCATCGTCAGGACGGGAGCGTCGGCCACGGAGCGGATGCGGCCGCGGGCCACGGTGGACACCACGATCCAGCCGTGGGCGAGGTCGGCGGCGGGGAAGTCCGCCGCGTAGCGGGCCGCTCCGGTGACCTTGTCGCGGCCCTCCAGGCGGACGTGCGACGTGCCGACGGCCCTGGTCGTGGTTCCGGTGGTCGCTGCGGTGGTCATCGGGCGGCCTCCTCGGCGAGTTCGGTCAGGACGCCGACGACCAGGTTCCGCATCAGCGGCAGCTTGTAGCCGTTGTGCGGCAGGGGCCTGGCGGCGGCCAGTTCGGCGTCGGCGGCGGCCGCGAACGCCGCGGCCCCGGCCGGGCCCCCGGTCAGGACGCGCTCGGCCTGCCGGGCCCGCCACGGACGGGAGGCGACCGCGCCGAAGGCGAGGCGCACCTCGCGCACGGTGCCGTCCCGGACGCCGAGGGCGGCTGCGAGCGAGCCGATCGCGAAGGCGTACGAGGCGCGCTCGCGCACTTTGCGGTAGCGGGAGGCGGCGGCGACCGGCGCCGGCGGCAGGACGACGCCGGTGACCAGCGCGCCGGGCGGCAGCGCGGTCTCCAGATGCGGGGTGCTTCCCACCGGCCGGTAGAACTCGGCGAGCGGCAACTCCCCCGGTCCGTCGAGGGTTTCGTACGTGACGACCGCGTCGAAGGCGGCCAGGGCCACCGCCATGTCGGAGGGGTGTACGGCCACGCAGTGCGGGGAGGAGCCGAGGACGGCGTGGTTGCGGTGCTCGCCCGTGAGCGCGGCGCAGCCACTGCCCGGTACGCGCTTGTTGCACGGCGCGACCGCATCGGTGAAGTAGCCGCAGCGGGTGCGCTGCAGCAGATTCCCGCCGACCGTGGCCATGTTGCGCAGCTGTCCCGAGGCACCGGCGAGGACGGCCTGTGCCAATGCCGGGAACCGGCGGCGCACTTGGGGATGTGCGGCCAGGTCGCTGTTGGTGACCGTCGCGCCGATGCGCAGGCCACCGTCGGGGGTGGACTCGATCCGGTCGAGGGGAAGGTCGCGCAGGTCGACGAGGAGCGCGGGGCGCTCGACCCCGGTCTTCATCAGGTCGACGAGGTTGGTGCCGCCGCCGAGCGGGCGGGCTCCGGGTTCGTCCCCGAGCAGGGCGAGCGCGTCGGCCACGCCGGCGGCGCGCCGGTAGCGGAACTCCCTCACGCCACCACCGCCTTGGCCTCGGCGTCCTGCTCCTGCGCGGCCCGCGCGACGGCGCGGACGATCGAGGTGTACGCGCCGCAGCGGCACAGGTTGCCGCTCATCCGCTCCCGGATCTCCTCGTCGGTGAGGGCGGGCGGGCCGGCCTCGGGGCGCATGTCGGCGGTGACGGCACTGGGCCAGCCCGCCGCGTGCTCCTCGAGGACCGCGAGGGCCGAGCAGATCTGCCCCGGGGTGCAGAAGCCGCACTGGTAGCCGTCGAGTTCGAGGAACGCCTGCTGCACCGGATGCAGCCGGTCGCCGTCGGCGACGCCCTCGATGGTGGTGATCGCCCGCCCTTCGGCCGCGACGGCGAGTTGCAGGCAGGCCAGGGCGCGGCGGCCGTCGAGCAGCACGGTGCAGGCGCCGCACTGGCCCTGGTCGCAGCCCTTCTTGGGGCCTGTCAGATCGAGCCGCTCGCGCAGCGCGTCGAGCAGGGTGGTGCGGTGGTCGACAGTAAAGGTGTGGGGTTTTCCATTGACGTGCAAGGTGACGACGCTGGACGTCGATGCGGTCATGATGGCCCTCTTCGGCATGACGGGTGAGCACTGCGGAGGGATGGCGCCCGGTCCACCGGCGGCCGTTTCCCACGGCCTCGACTGCCACTAGAGTGAGCTGCAAACGGACAGTCGTCCGGAAACGGTAGTGGATGGTTGGCTGAATACCCCGAATTTAGTGGACAGTTGTCCGCTTAGCAAGGGTGCCGGACCGGGAACGGCCAGAGGGCGAGGGGACGCACGTGCAGACGAGGGTGCCGCAGCAGGACGACGAGCCCCCGCACCGGCGCTCGGACGCCCGGCGCAACCGCGCGCGCATCCTGGAAGTGGCCCTGGCGGAGCTGACCCGCTCGCCCACCGTCGCGCTCAGCGCGATCGCGAAGAAGGCGGGCGTCGGACAGGGAACCTTCTACCGGAACTTCCCCGACCGGGAGTCGCTCATCCTCGAGGTCTACCGCTTCGAGGTCCAGCAGGTCTTCGAGGCCGCCCGCCATCTGCTCGCAACCCGGCCGCCCGAGCAGGCCCTGCGGGAGTGGCTGGACCGCCTCGCCCGCTACGCGTCCGCCAAGGCGGGACTGGCCGACGCGATGCGCGAGGCCACGTGCGCCCCCGCCACTCCGGCGCGCTGGGGCCACGCACCGGTCACGGCCGCCGTCGCCCTCCTCCTGGAGGCCAACGAGAAGGCCGGCACCATCCGCCCCGGGGTGACCCCCGACGACCTCCTGCTCGCCATTGCCGGACTGTGGCACATCGGCACGCACGACGACGCGCACGAGCGCGTCCAGCGCCTCTTCGACCTCGTCACGGACGGACTGCGGGCAGGGGCCCCCGGAGCCCGCCGCGACGGGAACGGCTGATCTCGCCCGGCAGGGCCACCGTCAGCGCCGCACCCTCGGCATCCCCAGCCCGATCCAGGAGATGATCTCCCGCTGGATCTCGTTGTTGCCGCCCCCGAAGGTGAAGATGACGGCGCTGCGGTAGCCGCGCTCCAGTTCGCCGTGCAGGACGGCGCCCGCGGAGCCCTCCTTGAGGGGGCCCGCGGCGCCGAGGACCTCCATCAGCCAGGCGCAGGCGTCGCGGCGCGCCTCGGAGCCGTAGACCTTTGCGGCCGAGGCGTCCTGGGGGGTGAGGGTGCCGCGCTGCAGGGCGTCGACCATCCGCCAGTTGAGGAGCTTCATGGCGTCGAGCCGGATGTGCGTACGGGCGAGCAGGCCGCGCACCCAGGTGAGGTCGATGACGCGGCGGCCGTCGGCGAGCTCGGTGGCGGCGGCCCAGTTCCGGACGTCGCGCAGGGCCCTGATCGCGGTGGTGCCGTGGGCCGCGAGGGTGACCCGCTCGTGATTGAGCTGGGTGGTGATGAGGCGCCAGCCCCGGTTCTCCTCGCCGACGCGGTGCCGGAGGGGGACCCTGACGTTCTCGTAGTAGCTCGCCGTGGTGTCGTGGGAGGCGAGGGTGTTGATCAGGGTGCAGGAGTAGCCGGGGTCGGTCGTGGGGACGAGGAGGATGCTGATGCCCTTGTGCGGCGGGACGCCCTCCTCGACGGGGGCGGTGCGCACGGCGAGCCACACCCAGTCGGCGGTGTCGCCGTTGGTCGTCCAGATCTTCTGCCCGTTGACGACGTAGTGGTCGCCCTCGCGCACCGCGCGGGTGGTGAGGGAGGCGAGGTCGGTGCCCGCGCCCGGCTCGCTGTAGCCGATGGCGAAGTCCAGCTCTCCGGAGAGGATCCCCGGAAGGAAGGACGCCTTCTGCTCGTCGGTGCCGTACTCCATGAGCGTGGGGCCCACGGTGTTGAGCGCCATGAGCGGCAGCGGCACGCCCGCCTGTGCGGCCTCGTCGAAGAAGATGAACTGTTCCATGGGGGTCATGCCGCTGCCCCCGTACTCCACGGGCCAGCCCACCCCGAGGCGGCCGTCCGCGCCGAGGCGGCGGATGGTGCGGCGGTAGAACCGTTTGCGCTCGACGGGGTCGGCGTGCCGGGTGTGGGCGTCGTCGGGCACCAGGTCCGCGAAGTACTCGCGCAGTTCCGCCCGTAAGCGCTGCTGCTGCGGGGTGTACTGGAGATCCACGGGCCCTCCCTGCGGTCGCCGGCCGGTGCCTGCCGTCCGGGCGCCACGGTAGAACGCGTTACAGGAATGAGGAAGGGGTGGCGCGCGGCCGCACACAGCGAAGCGGACCGCGAGCCCCGTCGGGCTTGCGGTCCGCTTCGTCGTGCGGGGAGGGCGGCCGGCCGCCTCAGCGTCCGGCGTGCCTGCGGTGCCGGCCGCCGCCCTGCGCGGGGGCGGGCACGGCCCCGTAGCCGCGCTGCTGCTCCTCCGCCTCCAGCTCGGCCAGCTCCTGGTCCAGGCCGAAACGCTCCAGCAGCGGCACGCGGTACAGCCGCGGCAGCACCCACGCGTGCCAGACGCCGGTGACGAAGAAGATGGCAGAACCGGCGATCAGCACCGAGCCGAAGGTGTCGGTCGGGTAGTGGGCGCCGATGTACATCCGGGAGAAGGCGACGAGCAGCACCGCGAGGACACCGAGGACGGCGACGGTGCGGCGGTGCCGGGAGTTGCGGAAGAGGAAGTACGCGGCGACGGCGGCGGCGACCGTGAAGGCGGTGTGGCCGCTGGGGAAGCTGTTGGAGCCGATCTCCGGGTCCAGCGAGAACTGCCGCGGCGGCCGGTTCCGGGCGACGATGGCCTTGGCGACCTGGGTGCTGTTCCAGCCGATGGCCACCACGAGGAACGTGGAGATCGCACGCACCGGCCGGTGCCGCAGGAACAGCAGCCAGCCGCACCAGACCGCGAGGATGATCACTCCGGCGACCGGCGAGGCGCAGTAGCTGACGCCCTTCATCACCGTGTTCAGCCAGTCGGTGCGGGTGTTGGTCTGGATCGTACGGTCCAGGTCCAGGTCGTGCGGCTGGATCAGCGTGGTGTGCGCGGCGACCAACCCGAGCACGATCGCGACCGCGAACAGCAGGATGGAGTTGCGCAACCAGTGGCGCACGTAGGGCATCGGCGGGGTGTCCTTCGTATCGGTGCTGCGGCTCAGGGGCACTGGCACGGAAACGTACGTGTAAATGGCAAGTACATGCCGCACCAATCTTCGACGCGGCCGTACAGCAAAAACTACACGCGATGCGACATTCACCTGCGGGGCACCGGGGCGGCAGCAGGGCCGGGAACGGGCCACGGCCCCGCACCGACGGGGTCGGCGGGGGCCGCGGCGCGCACGCCGCGAGACCACCGTGTGACAGGGGTCACCAGTTCACCGGGGGGTCGCCCCGCTGCCGCCCTCACTCACCGTACGCACTCGATTCCTGTCCGCCAGAGAGAAGGGTGCGCGCCAGCCGGTCCTGGACCACCCGCAGCGTGGAGGTGGCCCGCCAGGCGAGAGGGGCCGGCCGGCACTAGAGGGGGCCAGACACGGCCGGATATCGATGGCGTGGCCAAATGCCGCCCCTGCAAGACGAGTTCCGCTCGCCACGGAAGCGGTGGACCGTGATACTAATACCGCTGTCAGCGAAGGGCGCAGGAACGCCGTGCGTCAAGAACCGCACGGTCGGTCCGTGCGGCAGAGAGGATCCAAATGATCACACTGATGTCCAAGAAGGAACTGGAGACCATGCGCGAGGCGGGCCGTGTCGTCGCCACGGCCCTCGACGCGGTGCGCAAGAAGGCCGCCGTCGGCGTCTCCCTGCTCGAACTCGACGCGCTTGCCGCCTCCGTGATCGGCGACGCCGGGGCGAAGCCGTCGTTCCTCCACTACCACCCCGGATTCGCCCCCACGCCCTACCCGGGCGTGATCTGCTCCTCGGTCAACGACGCGGTGGTCCACGGCATCCCGACCGACTACCGGCTCGAGGACGGTGACCTGGTCAGCATCGACTGCGGCGCCTCTATCGACGGCCTGCACGGCGACTCCGCCATAAGCTTCGTCGTCGGCGAGGCCCGCCCCGAGGACCTCGAGCTGATCGGGACCACCGAGCGCGCCCTCCAGGCCGGGATCGACGCCCTCCAGGCCGGCGCCAAGATGGGCGACGTCTCGCACGCCATCGGCACGATCGGCCGCAAGGCCGGCTACGGCCTGCTGGCGAACCACGGCGGCCACGGCGTGGGCCGGGCCATGCACCAGGACCCCTTCGTCCCCAACGAGGGCCGTCCCGGCCGGGGGCTGCGGCTGCGCCCCGGGCTGGTGCTGGCGCTGGAGCCCATGTTCATCGCGGGCGGCAAGGATGCCTACCGCACGGCGTCCGACGGCTGGACCCTGTGCACCATCGACGGCAGCCGCGCGGCGCACGCCGAGCACACGGTGGCCATCACCGAGGACGGGCCCGTCATCCTCACGGCCCTCTGACGGCTTCTCATGGTTCCCGGGACACACCCGCCCGGGCTGCCGGCAGGCCCACGGCTGCCCCGGACCACCGTCCGGTATTAGTATCACGCCATGGTTCGTACACCTCTGACGCCGCTCGAGTGGCAGCGCGGCGAGCGGCTGGGCGCCCTCCTGCGGGAGGCCCGTGGCAAGCGGAGCATGGTCCAGGTGGCCGCGGAGGCCGGGCTCTCGCCCGAGACCCTGCGGAAGATCGAGACCGGGCGGGCGCCGACCCCGGCCTTCTTCACCATCGCCGCGCTGGCCTCGGCGCTCGGCATCTCGCTGGACGACATCGCCGCCGCCTGTGCGGAGGAGCCGGTGACCGACCGGGCGCTGACGGCCTGAGATCTACCCGGCCTCCTCCAACCGCTCCTCCGGCATGCCCAGATCCCTGCGGATCACCGACATCAGCTGCCCGGTCCGCTCCCTCAGGTACATGTGGCCGCCCGGCAGGGTCCCGCACCGGAACGGGCCGGAGGTCAGCTTCTCCCACAGGGCCAGGCTCTCCACGGGGACATAGCGGTCCGCGTCCCCGCCTACCGCCGTGACCGGCACCGGCAGCGCGGGCCGTGCCACGGGCGCGTACGTGTCGAAGGCCTCCATATCCGCACGGAGGGTCGGCAGCACGGGGGCCAGGAACTCCCGGTACGACGCGGCCGCCTCGCCGCCCAGCTCCACGGCGTAGGCCACGAGCTGCTCGTCCGGCAGGTCGAAGACCGGGCCCCGGGGGCGTGGCACGCCGGGCGGCACGGCGCTGGAGGCGAACAGGTGCACCGGCGGCATGCCCGACTCCGTCATCGCATGGCTGAGTTCGTAGGCGACCAGCGCACCCAGGCTGTGCCCGAAGAACGCGTACGGGCCGCGCACCGCCTCCAGCAGCGGGTCGATCAGGTCGTCGACGATCCGGTCGACCGAGCGCAGCACCGGTTCGGACCAGCGGGTGCCGCGGCCGGGCAGTTCGACCGAGGAGACCTCGATGCCGGGCCCGAACCGCGGGCCCCAGTGCACATAGGGCGGGGCGATCGCCCCGGCGTACGGCAGGCAGATCAGCTGGAGCGGCGCCTCCGGCCGGGGGTGGGGCGTGTGCAGCCGTCCGGTACCCGTCACCACGTGGCCACCCCCACCATGGCGGGAATGCTCTGCGCGGCCGTATTGAGGAACGTGCCGAACAACGAGATCGAGTAACCAGCGGCCAATACGGTGAACGGCCTGAATCTCCGCGCCTCGACCATGTACGTTGTCGCTCCTCGAACCGAATATGGGCATGCGTATCGAGTCCCGCCCGAGGGCACTCCGAATGGGCCCGTCCATCGGAATCCGGAGGGGCCTGGCATGCAGTCGCTATCCTGCACTGCGTCAACTGGCCCGTGCAAGCGTTGATCTTGGCCAGAATGCATGGCCGTAAATGGCCCCTGAATTCGGCGAAGTCGCCGCCGGGTCAGCCCCACTCCACGACGAACCGGTCCCCCCGCTCCGTCACGTCCGTCCCGAACTCGGCACAGGCGCGCGTGAAGCGGCTGCGGATCCATTCCCGTTCGTCACCGCGCGCCACGACCGTGTGGCAGAAGTCGAGGTACAGCGGGACGGCCTCCAGCCGTACCGGCCGGTGCCGGGCCGGGTCGGGGCCGTCCAGGGTCACCAGGAAGAACAGCCCGAGGTCGTTGCGGAGCACGGGGTCGACGGCGTAGTCGTCGACGAAGTCGCCCATGTCGTAGAGGCAGCGGTCGGCCACGCCGTGGAAGACGTGGGCGGAGTGCCCCGCGACCAGGGTGGCGCCCGCGGCCAGCAGCTCGGATGCGGCCCGCCGCACATAAACCGGCGGGGCCGAGGTCATGTTGGGTCCCCAGTGCGGGGTGACCAGCACGGCGTCGGCCTCCTGGGCCGCCCCGGCCACCAGGTCCGTGAGCCAGCCCGGTACACCGTGGTGGAGGTCCGCGAAGGCGACGCCGGGGCGGCCTTCGCCGGCCGCATAGTCCTCCGGGTGATCGGTGGCGCCGACGACCGCCAGCCGCACGCCGCGCGCCGACAGCACGGCGACATCGCGGGCCGCGGCCGGATCGGGCCCCGCTCCGACCGTGCGGACACCGGCCCGGGTGAGCAGGGTGCGGGTGTCCGCCAAGGCGTCGAATCCGTAGTCGAGGGCGTGGTTGTTGGCCAGGGTCACGCAGTCCACGCCCAGCTCGGCGAGGACGGTCGCCGTGGCCGGCGGGGCGCGGAAGAAGAACGGCTTGCCCGGCGCCTGCCAGCGCTCGCCACGGTCCGAGACGCAGCACTCCAGATTGAGCACGAGCAGGTCGGCTCCGGCGAGGACGTCCCTCAGCTCCCGGGACAGAATCGTGCCCGCCTCGGGCGCCTCCTCCAGCCGCTCGGCGACACTGCGCCCCAGCATGGTGTCGCCGGCCAGGCCCAGGGTGATCGTCACCGTCCGCCCCGCCTTCGTGCCTCTTCTTCACCGTAACGCCGACCGGCCGGTGCGTGCGATACCGCGACGCCGTGCGGGGCGCGGCCGGCTCGCCGCCGGTCCGCGCCCCGCTCCTCAGCAGCCCCGGGCCCCCTCAGGCCCGGCGCCGACCCGGGCCCCTCAGCCCCGGTCGTCCCCGGCCGGGCCGACCGCCGAGGTGAATCCTGCGAAGGGAGGCGGTTCTTCCTCGGGTGTGCGGCCCTGCGTGCCATCACCCTTGCGCGAAGGGCGCGTTCGGGCGGGTCACACCACGACTCTGTCAGTGGCACCGAGTGCCATCAAGCGTGGCCCGGTGCCAACTGTTGCGAATCTTCGGCACGGGTTCTGCCAATACTGTGAATGATCGACGGGGCGGCCGGGGTCGGCACCGGCGCGGGCGCGGCGCCGGGAACCCATTCGGCCGGGAGGACCGTTTTCCCTGTACAAGGGTCAACGTTAAGAAAACGTAGAATGCATAGGGCATTACGAGAGCGGATCGCACATGTTCGGACAGGCTGGCCTGAAAGTAGCGTTGACGTGCGGGCTACGTATTCGTTCGAATCGACTTGCTATGTTTGCGTCTTGAGTTGAGCGTGACCGTGCACGGGGGGCAGGGTGGAAGTGCAACACTCGATGCGACTTGTCGACCGCGAACGCGAGTTGGCCACACTGGAAGACCTGCTGGCGCGGGCCGATGCGGGACGCGGCAGCGTAGCGCTGGTGAGCGGCCCGGTGGGCAGCGGAAAAACCCAACTTCTGCAGGATTTCCATGAGCAAATAACCAATTCCCGGGCCGTGTTACTGGCGGCCACCGCGTCCCGGGCCGAGCGCCGGCTCCCGCTGGGTGTGATCGGCCAGCTGTTCCGCAGTGCGGCGCTTCCCCCGGAGTTCCACTCCTCCGTCGACGAGTTGCTGGCCGAGGAGCTGGCCGCCGACCGGGAAGCGGACGCCGACCCCGTCACGATGCAGCAGCCGGGCGCCACCGTGGCCCACGGCCTGCGCTCGCTCCTGCTGGAGCTGGGCGAGCAGCATCCGGTCGTGCTCAGCGTCGACGACCTCCAGTACGCGGACGGGCCCTCGCTCCAGGTGCTGCTGTTCCTGCAACGGCGGATGAAGGCATCGCGCACGCTGCTCCTGCTCGCCGAGCAGTCGACGGTCCGCTCGCCCCACCCACTCTTCCACGCCGAGCTGATCCGGCAGCCGAACTGCACCAGGATCCGGCTGGAGATGCTGTCCCGCTCCGGCGTGCGGGCCATGATCGGGGCCCGGCTGGGGCTGGCCAAGGCCGAGCAGCTCACCGACCGCTTCCAGGACGTGTCGGGCGGCAGCCCGCTGCTGCTGACCGCGCTCCTGGACGACCACCAGGCGGTCAGCCGGCTCGACGTCCACCGCCGCGGGACCGGCCCGTCCGGCCCCGGCCGCCGGGACGGCCACGATCCGGGGCCGGACGACGACGATGTCGAGTTCGCCTCGCGCGAGGCGTTCCGCCATGCGCTCACCGGCTGCCTGTACCGCTCGGAGTACCCCGTCTGCGAAGTGGCGCAGGCGGTGGCCGCATTGGGCGAGGTGATCTCTCCGGTCTCGCTGGGCCAGGTCCTGGGGGTCGAGACGAGCGCGGTGGACCAGGCCGTGGCCTCGCTCAGCGCCGCCGGGCTGCTCGACGACGCGGGACGCTTCAGGCACCCGGCGGCCCGCTCGGTCGTCCTGGAGGAGATGGCGCCCGAGGAGCGGCGCGGCCTCCACCTCCAGGCCGCGACCGTGCTGCACGACGAGGGCGGCCCGACGGTCAAGGTCGCCGAGCAGCTCATCGCCGCGGAGTGCGCGCCCGAGGAGTGGATGATCCACGTGCTGCGGGACGCCGCCGACCACGAACTCGCCCTGGGGCGGCCGGACATCGCCTGCGACCACCTCGAACTCGCGCTGCGCGAGTGCACCGACTCCCGGCAGCTGGCCGCTCTCACGGCACACCGCATGCGCATCGAGTGGCAGAACACCCCGCTCAAGGCCATGCGCTACGCCGACCGGCTGAAACACGCCCTGCACAAGGGATACTTGAGCGGCCGGGACGCGGGCATGCTCGTACGCAACCTGCTGTGGCACGGCCGGACCCGCGAGGCGCGCGATGCGCTGACCCACTGGGAGGCGAGCGGCACCGACAGCGACCGGGCGGCCTCGGAGGAACTCGCCGCGCTGAACGGCTGGCTGACCTACTCGCACCCCACGCTGCTCAAGGCTGCCGACGACCGTGCGGGCGGCGAGCGGCCCCCGCTCGCCCCGACCGCCGTCAGCCCCTTCGGACGGCAGGCCGTCGCCATCCTCTCCCAGGTGCTGGCCGAGGGCGCCGGCGACGAGGCGGCGGCCAGCGCCGAGGGCATCCTGCAGAGCGTCGGCCTCGACGTCACCACCCTGGAGTCGCTGCACGCCGCGCTGCTGACCCTGATCTTCGCGGACCGCCCGGACAAGGCGGCCCCCTGGTGCGACGAGCTGCTGCGGGAGGCGACGGAGCGGCGCGCCCCGACCTGGCAGGCGGTGTTCGCCTCGGTACGGGCGGACGTGGCCTGCCGGCAGGGCGACATGGCGACCGCCGTGCAGCACGGAAAGGCCGCGATCTCCCAGCTCTCCGGCACGGAGTGGGGCGTGGCGATCGGGGGCCCGCTCGCCAATCTGGTGCTCGCCTCCACGCTGATGGGCCGGCACGACGAGGCCGTGACGTACCTGAAGCTCCCCGTGCCCGCCACGATCTTCGAGAGCCGTTACGGGCTGCACTACCTCAACGCGCGTGGACACTTCCACCTGGCGACGGACCGCCCGGCCGCGGCCCTCGCCGACTTCGAGAGCTGCGGCCGTCTGATGACGGCCTGGGGCATCGACCTGCCCACCTTCATCCCCTGGCGCGGCGGCGCCGCCGAGGCCCAGCTGCGCCTCGGCCGCCCCGACCGGGCCAGGGAACTCGTCGAGGCGCAGCTCGAGCGCCCCGGGACGCACCGGCCCCGCACGCAGGGGACCTCCCTGCGCCTGCTGGCCGCGGCCAGTCCGCTCGAGGAGCGCCCGGCGCTGCTGACCAAGGCGGTGTCGCTGCTCCAGCCCGGCATCGCCCGCTTCGAACTCGCCCGTGCGCTGACCGACCTCGGCACCGCGTACGAGAAGCTGGGTGAGACGGACCGGGCGCGCGAGCACGCCGAACGGGCGGCCGCGCTCATGGAGTCCTGCCACCTGGGGACGGAGTGGCCGCAGGCGCTGCCGCTGCCGCGACCGGGCAGGCCGCCCGTCGGCGGCGGTGGCGACGGAGCGGTCGAGCCGGCGAAGCCGGGCGGAATCCCCGGTACCGGCGCCGCCTCCGGTACCGGCGCGGCGGGCGACGCGGCGCAGGGCGACGGGCCGGTGGGCGTGGCCGCGCTGAGCGAGGCGGAGCGGCGGGTCGCCGAACTCGCCGCCGCGGGAGTGACCAACCGCGCGATCGGACGGAAGCTCTTCATCACGGTCAGCACCGTCGAGCAGCATCTCACCCGGGTCTACCGCAAACTCTCGGTCAGCCGTCGCACAGATCTGGCCGCCAAACTCGGCATGGACGCGGTCGAATCGGCCTGAGGACGGCGCGGCAGGACAACGGAGGCTGTGACGTTCCGCACGAAACGAACCGCCGTGCGGGTTGTTCCGCCGCATCGTCCGTCACCCGGCCGATCGCCGGGCGGCCGAGCCCACCCACTGCTCGATCGCCTCGGCCGTCGTGGCGGCGGAGTGCTCCAGCAGCGTGAAGTGGTTTCCGGGGATTTCGCGCAGGGTGTGGGGCGCCGGCCAGGAAGAGCGCCAGCCGGTCCCGGCGGCCTCCGCCGCGCTTCCCCCTGCTTCCGCGAGGAAGGATTCGGCGGGGCGCAGGAAGAGCACGGGTGAGGCGGTCGGCCCGGGCCGGCACCGGGTGACGAGGGCGCTGTAGCGGCCCATGGCGGACAACCGGGCTGCGGTGAAGGTTCCGAAGACGTCCTCGCGTGCCAGCATCCCGTCCAGCATCTGCCCCCACAGATCGTCGGAGCCGTCCGAGCCCCCGGTGCCGCCGGAGCCGCCGACGGCGCCGGGGTCCTCGGCCGGATTGGCCGGATCAGCCGGCAGGTAGGTGTCCAGCAGCACGATTCCCTCGGGCGCGATCCCCTCGGCCTCCAGGCGGGTGGCGGTGGCGTGCGCGAACTGGCCGCCCGAGGAGTAGCCGACCAGGACGAATGCTCCGCCGTCGGCGAGCTGCCGCACTTCCCGGGCAAAGAAGTCGACGGCCGCCTCCACCGAGCCGGGCAGCGGCTCGCCGTCGGCAAAGCCGGGCGGGGCCACCACGTGGACGTCGCGGATCCCCCGGAATTCGGCCGAGAGGCGGGCGTACTGCTGCGCTCCGGCCAGCGCCATCGGCGAGGGGAAGCAGACGAGCGCGGGACGCTGCGGCCCCCGGGCGAGCGTCACCGGAGCCGTCACCGCCTTTGCGTCCACTTCGGCGGCCGCACGGAACGAGGGGCGCAGATCGGCGACGGCATGGAGCAGGGCCGTACCCTGCTCCCTCTTGCCGTCCCGGACCGCGGCCCGGAACAGCTCGTTCAGGGTTTCCGGGGCCCGCCGTCGGTCCGCGGTGCCGGAGGCTTCCGCCGTCGGCGCGTGGGCC
Source organism: Streptomyces sp. 17_S59 (assembly GCF_056930295.1). Taxonomy (NCBI): domain Bacteria; kingdom Bacillati; phylum Actinomycetota; class Actinomycetes; order Kitasatosporales; family Streptomycetaceae; genus Streptomyces; species Streptomyces sp. 17_S59. The sequence goes on from NZ_JBXOWD010000001.1 coordinate 429,943, forward strand.
AGCTCGCTGCGCAGATGGGCCGCGAGCCGCACTGGATTCCCTTGGTCGAACACGGCCGAGGCGGGGATCTTGAGCCCGGTGGCGGCGTTGAGGCTCTGCCGCAGTTCCAGTGCGGCGAGGGAATCGACTCCCGCCTCCAGGAAATTCCGTTCGGGATCGATCTCCGCGGAGCTGCCGTGGCCCAGCACGGCGGCGGCCTGCTCCCTCACCAGTTCGCAGAGCAGCTTCTCCTGGTCGGCCTCGCCGAGCCCGGCCAGCCGGGCGCGCAGACGGTCCGGTGCCATGGCGTCGGAGCCGCCGTCGGAACCGCCGCCGGAGGCTGCCGGATCGGCGGCCTCCGCGAGGCCGTCGGTGACGGACCCCCCGAAGAGGGCGGGCGAGTCGATCCAGTAACGGCGGTGCCGGAAGGCGTAGGTGGGCAGGTCGACGAGGCGGGCGCCGCTCCCCTCGTACAGCGCCGTCCAGTCCACGCCCGTCCCGGAGACGTACAGCCGGCTCAGCCCCGCCAGGGCGGTGCGCACCTCGTGGCGCCCCTTGCGCAGGACGGGCACGCACACCGTCCGGTCCGTCTCGTCCTCCGCCAGGCACCCCCGCGCCATCCCGGTCAGTACACCGTCCGGGCCAAGCTCCACGAACCGGGTCACCCCGCGGGAGGCCGCGGTCCGGATCCCGTCGGCGAACCGGACGGCCTGGCGGGCGTGCCGTACCCAGTAGTCGGGGGAACTCAGGTCGCCGGCGCGCGCGAGGTCGCCCGTGACGGTGGAGACGATGCCGATCCGGGGGGCATGGAAGGCCAGGCCGTCCAGGACGGCCCGGAAGTCGTCCAGCACGGGGTCCATGAGGGAGGAGTGGAAGGCGTGCGAGACCGTGAGCCGCGAGGTCTTGCGACCCTGATCGCGGAGCCGGTGTGCGACGGCCAGGACGGGTGCCTCGGGGCCGGAAATCACCACGGAGTGCGATCCGTTGACGGCGGCGATCCCGGCTCCGTCGGCCAGCAGGGGCAGGACTTCGTCCTCGGTGGCCTGGACGGCGACCATCGCCCCGCCGACCGGGAGTGCCTGCATCAGCCGACCGCGCGCCGTGATCAGGGCGCAGGCATCGGCCGGCGACAGCACCCCGGCCACGTGCGCGGCGGCGATCTCGCCGATCGAGTGCCCGACCAGCAGGTCCGGGCGGATGCCCCAGGACTCCAGCAGCCGGTACAGCGCCACCTCGATCGCGAACAAGGCGGGCTGCGCGTACTCGGTCCGGTCCAGGACCTCCTGCTGCGCCGCCTCCCCGAACAGCACGTCCTGCAACGGGAGCGCGAGCTGTCCGGCCACCTCGTCCAGAGCTGCAGCGAACACCGGGAAGGCCGCATACAGTTGCCGGCCCATCCCCACCCGCTGCGCGCCCTGCCCGGTGAACAGGAAGGCCGTCTTGCCGCCCGGCCGCGCCACACCGCTCACCGCGCCCGTGCTGCCGCCCTCGGCCAGCTCCTTCAGCCCGGCCACCAGTTCGTCCTGATCGGCGCCCGCCACCACCGCGCGGTGCCCCAGCCCTGCCCGCGTGGTCGCCAGCGAACAGGCCACGTCCACGGGGGCGGGCGCGCGCCCGTCCTCGATCCATGCCAGCAGCCGTGCCGCCTGTGCGCGCAGGGCGTCGGCGGTACCGCCGGACACCGGCCAGAGAAGCAGGTCCCGCGTGGCGTGCTGCGCCAGGGCGGACGGCGGCTCGTGCTCCGGTGGCTCCGGTGCCTGTTCCAGGATGGTGTGGGCGTTCGTGCCGCTGATCCCGAAGGACGAGACCGCGGCCCGGCGCGGACCTTGGCGGCTCTCCCACGCCTTCTCCTCGGTCAGCAGCCGGACCCGGCCGGAGGACCAGTCCACCTTGGCGGACGGCCGGTCCACGTGCAGGGTCCTGGGCAGCACCCCGTGGCGCATCGCCAGCACCATCTTGATGACCCCGGCCACTCCGGCCGCGGCCTGGGTGTGGCCGAGGTTGGACTTCACCGAGCCCAGCCACAGCGGACGCTCCGCATCCCGGTCCCGGCCGTACGTCGCCAGGAGCGCATCCGCCTCGATCGGATCGCCCAGGACCGTCCCCGTGCCGTGTGCCTCCACCGCGTCGATCTGGTCCGCGGACAGCCGGGCGGCGGCGAGCGCCTGCCGGATGACGCGTTGCTGGGCCGGGCCGTTGGGAGCCGTCAGGCCGTTGCTGGCCCCGTCCTGGTTGACGGCGGAGCCGCGTACGAGGGCCAGCACCCGGTGGCCGTTGCGCCGCGCGTCCGACAGCCGCTCCAGTACGAGCACGCCGACGCCCTCCGAGAAGCCGGTGCCGTCCGCCGCCTCGGCGAAGGACTTGCAGCGGCCGTCCGGCGCCAGCCCGCGCTGGCGGCTGAAGTCGACGAACGTGCCCGGGGTGGCCATGACCGTGACCCCTCCGGCGAGGGCGAGCGTGCACTCGCCGTTGCGCAGTGCCTGCGCGGCCAGGTGCAGGGCGACGAGGGAGGACGAGCAGGCGGTGTCCACGGTCACCGCCGGGCCCTCCAGCCCCAGGGCGTAGGCGACCCGGCCCGGGACGACGCTGCCGCTGCCGTAGCTGTTGATGTAGTCGTGGTACATCACGCCCGCGAAGACGCCGGTCGGGCTGCCGCGCAGGGCGGACGGGTCCAGCCGGGCGTTCTCCAGGGCCTCCCAGGACGTCTCCAGCAGCAGCCGCTGCTGGGGGTCGATCGCCCGTGCCTCGCGCGGTGAGATGCCGAAGAACCCGGGGTCGAAGTCGGCGGCGCCGTCGAGGAACCCGCCGTGGCGGGAGTACGTGGTGCCGTCGTGCTCGGGGTCAGGGTCGTAGAGCTTGCCGAGATCCCAGCCGCGGTCATCGGGGAACTCCCCTATGGCGTCGGCGCCCTCGGAGACCAGCTTCCACAGGTCCTCGGGTGAGCGCACGCCACCCGGGTAGCGGCAGGCCATGCCGACGATGGCGATCGGCTCCCGGGCGGCGCCGGCCAGCTTGCGGTTCTGCTCGCGCAGCCGCTCGGTCTCCTTGAGGGAGGCGCGCAGCGCCTCGACCAGCTTCGGTTCGGGAGAGGAGGACGGAGCCGACGGGGCCGACGGGGCCGACGGGGAAGGCTGCGCGGGCCCGCTGCCGGGCGGGGTGGGTCGGGTGGACTGAGCCATGTCGGTGTCACATCTCCCGTATCACGTCGGTGCTGCTGTCCGGCCCGTCGTCGATGCTGTCCGGCCCGTCCGCGCTGAATTCCGCGAGCGCCATGCTGATCAGGCTCTCGGTGTCCATGGCGTCGATGTCTTCCGATGCCCCGTCCGCCTGCTCCTCCCCCGTCACCGGGTCGTCGTCGATTCCCGCGAGTTCCAGCAGGCTGTCCATCAGGCCTGCCTCCCGCAGCCGCGACAGCGGGATCGAGGCCAGCGCGGCGCGGAGACGGTCCTCGGCCGAGCCCGTGCCCGGTCCCGATCCCGGGCGGTCGGAGTCGGCGGTACCGGCCGCGGCTTCGTCCGTCTCCAGGCCGAGTTCGTCCCACAGGTATCCGGCGACGGCGCGGGAGGTCGGGTAGTCGAAGATCAGCGCGGCGGGAAGGCGCAGCCCCGTGGCGGCGTTGAGTCCGTTGCGGAACTCCACTGCCGAGAGCGAGTCGAAGCCGAGGTCGCCGAACGCCCGGTCGACGTCCACCTCTTCGGCCCCGGCGTGTCCGAGCACGGCTGCCACCTGACCGCGGACCAGGTCGACCACCAGATCCCGCCGCTCGTGCGCGGGCGTTCCGGTCAGCCGGTCGCGCAGGCTCCGGCTGTCGGCGGGCGCCGCCGCCGGTCCGGACTGCGCAGCTCGCCGCACGGTGCCGCGCACCAGGCCGCGGAAAAGCGCCGGCAGGTCCGCCGCGGCACCGCTCGCGGCCATGGCCCGGGGGTCGAGAGCCGCGGGGACCAGGACGGCGTCGCCCGGAGTACCGGTCTGCGGCCGCCCGGTGACTGCCAGGTCGAAGAGGGCGAGCCCCTGTTCGGCGGAGAGCGCTCCGGCTCCGGATCGTGCCATGCGCCGCTTGTCGGTGGCGCTCAGCCCGCCCGCCATGCCGCCGCCGCTCGCGCTGTCACTGTCGCTGTCGTTGCCGCCGTCTGCCCACATGCCCCAGGCGAGCGAGGTCGCCACCAGGCCCTGGGCCCGGCGGTGCTGGGCGAGTGCGTCCAGGTAGGCGTTGGCCGCGGCGTAGTTGCCCTGCCCCGGGACGCCGAGGGCTCCGGCGATGGAGGAGAAGAGCACGAAGGCGGACAGGTCCAGGTCGCGGGTCAGCTCGTGCAGGTTCCAGGCGGCGTCGGCCTTGGGCCGCAGGACCGTGTCCATGCGCTCCGGCGTCAGCGAGGCGACGACCCCGTCGTCCAGGACTCCTGCGACGTGGACGACCCCGGTCAGCGGGTGTTCGGCGGGGATGCCCGCCAGGAGTTCCGCCAGCCGGTCCCGGTCGGCCGCATCGCAGGCGGCCAGGGTCACCGTGGCTCCCAGGGCGGTGAGTTCCGCGTGGAGTCCGGCGGCTCCCGGGGCGTCCGGGCCGCGGCGGCTGGTCAGCAGCAGTCGGCGCACCCCGCGCTCGGCGACGAGGTGGCGGGCGACCAGGGTGCCGAGTGCGCCGGTCGCGCCCGTGATCAGTACGGTCCCGTCCGCGTCCCACACTGCCTCGGGTGCGGTGCCGGCGCTGTGGGTCGAGGCCCTGGCCAGCCGAGGTACGTACAACTCGCCCTTGCGCAGGGCGAGCTGGGGATCGTCCGGGCGTATCGCCCGGGGCAGGGCCGCGAGCGAGGCGTCGGACCCGTCCACGTCGATCAGGACGATACGGTCCGGGTTCTCCATCTGCGCGGCGCGGACCAGCCCGCCGACCGCTGCACCGGCCAGGTCGGTCACGTCCTCGGTGCCGGTCGTCACGGCTCCGCGGGTGACCACTGCAAGGGTGGTGTCGGCGAACCGCTCGTCGGCCAGCCACTGCTGCAATGTCTCCAGAACCCTCGCCAGCACGGTGTGAACGTCCTCGGCACCGCCAGCCGCACCGACTGCGGAAAGGGTGACGATGTCAGGGACCGGGGTCGACTCGGTGAGGTCTTCGTACGCGCCTACGGTCAGCGAACCCGTCGCGCCGGCCGGCACCACAGGCACCCAGTCCACGCGGTAGAGGGAGTCGTGGAAGGCCGTACGGGCGGTCTGGGCCAGCTGCTCGGTGGCGAGCGGCCGTACGTCCAGGCGCTCGACCCGGGCCACCGGATGACCGGCTGCGTCCGCCAGCTCCAGCGATACCGCACCGCTGCCGTCGAGAGGGCGTATGTGCACCCGGAGGACCGATGCGCCTGTCGCGTACAGCTCGACGCCCGACCAGGCGAAGGGAAGACCCGCCTCTTCTCCCGCGGACGTCAGCCCGATCGTGTGCAACGCCGCGTCGAACAGCGCCGGATGAAGCCCGAATCCCGCAACATCCACCGACTCCGGAAGCGCCACCTCGGCACACACACCACCACCATCGACCCGCCAGGCCGCCCGCAGACCACGGAAGACCGGCCCGTACAGCAGCCCGCCTTCCGCGTAGCGCTCATACAGCCCGTCCAACGAGACCGGCTCGGCTCCCGCCAGGGGCCACTCCGCAAGGCCGGCCGCCTCATCCGCCGTACGCGAGCGAACGGCAAGCACGCCCGATGCGTGCCGCGTCCAGGGAAGGTCAGTGGGGGCGTCGGTGGAACGGGAGTGGATGCTGAAGGTGCGGCTGCCCGAGTCGTCGGCGGCGTTGACCACGAGCTGGGTGTGCACCGCCCCGCGGTCGGGGAGCACCAACGGTGTTTCCAGTGTCATTTCGGTCAGCGTTGCGCACTCGACGTGGTCGGCAGCCGCGATCGCCATTTCGACGAAGCCGGTGCCCGGGAAGAGCACGCTGTCACCAATGGCGTGATCGGCCAGCCAGGGCTGGGCCTGCGTCGACAGACGACCGTTGAACAGCACCGCTTCGGAGTCGGCCAAGGTGACCGCAGCGCCGAGAAGCGGATGCTCGGCAACGTTCGATGTCGCGCCGAACGGGGAGTAGCCGTCGATCCAGTAGCGCTGGCGTTGGAAGGGGTAGGTGGGGAGGTCGGTGGGGTGGGGGTGGTGGGGGGCGTAGAAGGTTTGCCAGGTGATGGGGTGGCCGCGGGTCCAGAGGCGGGCGAGGGCTTTGGTGGTCTCGGGTGTTTCGGGGTGGTTGCGGCGGAGGGTGGGGATGAAGGCCCTGTCTGTGCCGGTGGTGGTGTCGGGGAGGCAGTCCTGGGCCATGGCGGTCAGGACGGCGTCGGGGCCCAGCTCCAGGAAGGTGGTGACGCCCTCGGTGGCCAGTGTTTGTATGCCGTCGGCGAAGCGGACAGCTTGACGGGCGTGCTGGACCCAGTACTCGGGTGAGGTGAGGTCTTCGGCTGTTGCGAGCTGCCCGGTGACGTTGGAGACGACGGGGATCTGCGGGGCCTGGAAGGCCAGGCCGTCCAGGACCGTGCGGAAGTCGTCCAGCATCGGATCCATCAACGCCGAGTGGAAAGCGTGGGAGACCTTCAGCTGCGAGGTCTTACGGCCCTGCGCGCGCAGCTGGTCCGCGATGACCAGTACGGGCACCTCGGGACCCGAGATCACTACCGAGCGCGGCCCGTTGATCGCGGCAATCCCGGCGCCGTCCCTCAGCAGGGGCTGGACTTCGTCCTCGGTGGCCTGGACGGCCACCATCACCCCGCCCGCGGGCAGGGCCTGCATCAACCGCCCGCGCGCCGCCACCAGAGCGCACGCATCCGCCAAGGACAGCACTCCAGAGACGTAGGCAGCCGCGATCTCGCCAACCGAGTGCCCGGCCAGGAAGTCCGGGCGTACCCCCCAGGACTCCACCAGCCGGTACAACGCCACCTCGATCGCGAACAGAGCGGGCTGCGCGAACTCCGTCCGGTCCAGGACCCCCTGCTCGTCCCCGAACATCACATCCTTCAGGGGAAGTTCCAGGTGCCCGCAAACCTCGTCCAGCGCCGCCGCGAAAACGGGGAAAGCCTCATACAGCTCCCCGCCCATTCCCACACGCTGCGCACCCTGCCCCGTGAACAGGAACGCCAGCCGTCCCTCGCTCACCGTCCCCTGCACCAGCGATCCGTCGGTCAGCTGTGCCCGCGCCTGCGCGCGGTCCACCGCCAGCACCACCGCACGATGCTCCAAGCCGGCCCGGGTCACAGCCAGCGAATACGCCACATCCGCCAGACCAGGCCCGTCCTCGCCCTCAAGCAAGGCCAGCAAGCCCGCAGCCTGATCACGCAGCGCCTGGGTCGTGCCTCCGGAGATCGGCAGAAGCAGCGGAGTTCCCTGCGGCCGCTCCGGCGCCCCCGAGGGCGACTCGGCTTTCTCCGCGGGGGCTTCCTCCAGGATGGTGTGGGCGTTGGTGCCGCTGATGCCGAAGGAGGAGACCGCGGCCCGGCGCAGACCCTGGTCGCCCTCCCACGGGCGTTCCTCGGTCAGCAGCCGCACCGCACCCGCGTCCCAGTCCACCTTCCTGGACGGCTCATCCACATGCAGCGTCCTGGGCAGCACACCCTGCCGCATCGCCATCACCATCTTGATGATCCCGGCCACTCCGGCCGCGGCCTGGGTGTGGCCGAGGTTGGACTTCACCGACCCCAGCCACAATGGCCGCTCTGCATCCCGCTCCCGGCCGTATGTCGCCAACAACGCCTGCGCCTCGATCGGATCGCCGAGCACCGTGCCCGTGCCATGCGCCTCCACCACGTCCACGTCCCGCGCCGTCAGTCCGGCGTTCGCCAGCGCGGCCCGGATGACGCGCTGCTGCGACGGGCCATTGGGAGCCGTCAGGCCATTGCTCGCACCATCCTGATTCACTGCCGACCCACGCACCACCGCCAGCACCCGGTGCCCCTTCCGCCGCGCGTCCGACAGCCGCTCCACCACCAGCACGCCGACGCCCTCGGACCAGCCCGTGCCGTCCGCCGCCTCGGCGAAGGACTTGCAGCGGCCGTCCCGCGCAAGCCCACGCTGCCTGCTGAACTCGACGAAAGTGGCCGGGGTGGACATCACCGTGACGCCACCCACCAGTGCCAGCGAGCACTCGCCGTTGCGCAGCGCCTGGCCCGCCAGGTGCAGGGCCACGAGCGAGGACGAGCATGCGGTGTCCACGGTCACCGCCGGACCCTCCAGCCCGAAGGTGTAGGCGATGCGACCGGAGACGATGCTGCCCGCGCTGTGGCTGGTCGGGTAGTCGTGGTACATCACGCCGGCGAAGACGCCGGTGTCGCTGCCCTTGAGCGTGCCCGGGTCGATGCCGGCCCGCTCGAACGCCTCCCAGGACGCCTCCAGCAGCAGGCGCTGCTGCGGGTCCGTGCTGAGCGCTTCGTTCGGCGCGATCCGGAAGAAGGCGGCGTCGAAATCGGCCGCGTCGTGCAGGAAGCCGCCCTCGCGGACGTACGTCGTGTCGGGGCGCTCGCCAGTGGGGTCGTACAGGGCGTCGACGTCCCAGCCCCGGTCGTGGGGGAAGTCGGAGACGGTGTCCGCCCCTTCGGCTATCAGCCGCCACAGGTCCTCGGGCGACCGGATGCCGCCCGGGTAGCGGCAGGACATCCCGACGATGACGATCGGGTCGTCGTCGGTGGGTACTCCCCTACGGGCCAGGGCGGCGCCCGTGAGGGCCGTGGAGGTGTCCAGCGCGCCCAGGATTTCGTCGTGCAGGAAGGCCGCAAGGATCTCGGAGTTGGGATAGTCGAAGACCAGGGTGGCCGGCAGGCGCAGGCCGGTGGCGGTGTTGAGGCCGTTGCGCAGTTCGACCGAGGACAGCGAGTCGAAGCCGAGTTCCTTGAAGGCCCGGTCGGGGGCGATGGCCCCGGGTGAGGAGTGGCCGAGTACGGCGGCGACCTGGCCCCGTACGACGTCCAGCAGGGCCCGCTTACGCTCGGCCTCGGAGAGTGCCGACAGGCGGTTGAACAGCGAGTCGGCGGTGGGGCTGTCAATGGCGGCTGCGGTACGGCGCACGACGGGGACGAGGCTGTGGAAGAGGGTGGGCAGGGTCCTGCCCTGCGCACGCAATGCCCCCGCGTCCAGCTTCACCGGGACCAGCGCCGCATCCGCGCGCCACCCCGCATCGAACAGCCCCAGCCCTTCGGCGGCCGTCAGCGGCAGCACTCCACCACGCGCCATCCGCGCACGATCACCTGCCGACAGGCCGCCGCCCATCCCACCGACGACACCATCACCAGACCACAGACCCCACGCCAGCGCAGCACCCGGCAAACCCTGCACCACACGCTGCTCCACCAGCGCATCCAAAAACGCATTCGCGGCCGCATAACTCCCCTGCCCCGGAACACCCAGCACACCCGCAGCAGAAGAAAACACGACAAAGCCATCCAGCGTGGTATCGCGGGTCAGCTCATGCAGATTCCACGCACCATCCACCTTCGGCCGCAACACCGCCGCCAAACGCTCAGCAGACAACGACCCCACAACACCGTCATCCAGCACACCCGCCGCATGCACCACCACACGCAGCCCGTCAATCCCAGCCAGCAGCTCTTCCGCAGCCACACGATCAGCCACATCACACGCCACCACCGACACATCCGCACCCAGCGCAGACAGCTCCGCCACCAGCTCCTCCGCACCAGGAGCAGCCAGACCACGCCGACTGGTCAACACCAGCCGCCGCACCCCCCACACCCCCACCACATGCCGAGCCAGCAACGCACCCAGACCACCCGTCCCACCAGTGATCAAAACCGCACCCTCACCCGACCACGCCGCGGACCGGACCGGAGCGGCAGCCCGCGCCAGCCGAGCACCACACACCACCCCACCCCGCACCACAACCTGCGACTCACCCGAACCCACAACACCAGCCAGAAGGCCGGTCGGTTCAGGTGCTCCGTCCTCGGTGTCCACCAAGACGATCCGACCCGGATGCTCCGCCTGCGCCGAGCGCACCAGACCCCACACCGCGGCACCGGCAAGATCGGTGACACCTTCGCCGTCCACCGACACCGCACCCTGCGTCAGCACCACCAGACGCGAATCCGCAAACCGCTCCTCCACCAACCACCGCTGCAGCGCCTCCAAAACCCCCGCCACCACGGCATGAACGCCATCAGCACCACCCGTCACACCAACCGCGGAAAGCGTGACGACGTCAGGCACCGGGACAGAGTCAGTGAGCCCGTCATACGCACCTACGGTCAGCGCCCCCACCGGCTCGGCGACCGCCACCGGCACCCAGTCCACACGGTAGAGGGAGTCGTGAAAGGCCGTACTGGCGGCCTGGGTCAGTTGCTCGGCGGCGAGCGGCCGTACGTCGAGGCGCTCGACCAGCGCCACCGGCCGGCCCGCCGCATCCGCCAGTTCAAGCGATACCGCACCGCTGCCGTTAAGGGGGCGCACCCGGACCCGGAGCACTGACGCGCCCGTCGCAAAAATCTCCACGCCCGACCACGCGAACGGAAGACCGGCCCGCTCCCCCGCCGACGTCAGCCCCACCGCATGCAACGCCGCATCGAACACCGCCGGATGCAGCCCGAACCCCGCAACATCCGCCGACTCCGGAAGCCCCACCTCGGCACACACGCCACCATCGACCCGCCAGGCCGCCCGCAGCCCACGGAAAACCGGCCCGTACGAGAGGCCGCCCTCCGCATACCGCTCGTACACCCCGTCCAGCGACAACAGCTCGGCACCGGCCGGCGGCCACTCGCTCAGATCAATCGCTCCGCCGCCCGACGAGCGCGCCGCAAGCACACCCGACGCATGCCGCGTCCACGGAACGTCGGCCATCGCGTCCTCGCCCCGCGAGAACACCCGCACCGACCGCGCCCCCGAACCATCCGGAGCGCCCACCACCACCTGCACCTGGACCCCGCCACGCTCCGGAAGCACCAGCGGCGCCTCCAGCGTCAGCTCGTCCAATACCCCGCACCCCACCTGGTCCCCCGCCCGAACCGCCAGCTCGACGAAACCGGTGCCGGGGAAGAAGATCGAGTCGCCCACGACGTGGTCGGCCAGCCAGGGCTGGGTCTGCGTCGACAGACGGCCGCTGAACAGCACTTCCTCCGAGTCGGCCGGGACGATCGCAGCGCCCAGCAGCGGGTGGTCGGTCGCACCGAGGCCGATGGCGCTCGGGTCGCCGTGGTCGGTCGGCGTCTGGGACCAGAAGCGGCGGCGCCGGAAGGCGTAGGTGGGCAGGTCGACCTGGCGTGCTCCGGTGTTCGCGAAGACTGCGGCCCAGTCCACCGGCGTTCCGGTGGTGTGCAGGGCGGCCAGGCCCGTCAGTGCCGTCCGTACCTCGTCCCGGCCCTTCCGCAGCAGCGTTGCGCACAGGATGCGCCCGGACTCGTCCTCCGTGAGGCAGCCCTGCGCCAGACCGGTCAGCACGCCGTCCGGGCCCAGCTCCACGAAGCGGGTGGCCCCGCGGGCGACCGCGCTCCGCACTCCGTCCGCGAAGCGCACCGCTTGACGGGCGTGCCGCACCCAGTACTCCGGCGATGCCAGGTCCTGCTCCGCGGCCGGTTCCCCGGTCAGGGTGGAGATGATCGTCAGCCGGGACTCGTGGAAGGCCAGGCCGTCCAGCACGGCCCGGAAGTCCTCCAGCATCGGTTCCATCAATCCTGAGTGGAAGGCGTGCGAGACTTTGAGCTGCGAGGTCTTGCGGCCCTGGGCACGCAGCTGCGTCACGATCCCCGTGACCGCCGCCTCCGGGCCGGAGAGCACCACGGACCGGGGCCCGTTGATCGACCCGATGCCCGCGCCGTCCTTCAGCAGCGGCAGGACCTCGTCCTCGGACGCCTCGACGGCGACCATCACCCCGCCCGCCGGAAGCTCCTGCATCAGCCGCCCGCGCGCGGCCACCAGAGCACAGGCGTCGGCGAGTGACAGGATCCCGGCGACATGAGCGGCCGCGATCTCGCCGATCGAGTGCCCGACCAGGAAGTCCGGGCGGATGCCCCAAGACTCCACCAGCCGGTACAGCGCCACCTCAACAGCGAACAACGCAGGCTGGGCGTACTCGGTACGGTTCAGTGTTTCCTGGCCGGCCGGGTCGAACAGCACGTCCTTCAGCGGGAGTTCGAGCAGTTCGCAGACCTCGTCCAGGGCGGTGGCGAAGGCCGGGAAGGCCGCGTACAGCTCCTGTCCCATCCCGGCGCGCTGCGCGCCCTGCCCTGTGAACAGGAAGGCCGTCTTGCCGCCCGCTCGTGCGGCACCGCTCGCCGCCCCGGCGCCGCCCTCGGCCACCTCCCGCAGCGCGGCGACCAGCTCTTCGCGGTCCGCGCCCAGCACCACCGCGCGCTGCTCCAGCGCGGCCCGTGTGGTGGCCAGTGAGTGGCCCACGTCCGCCGGGCGCAGCGCGGGGTGTTCTTCCGCGAACGCCGCCAGTCGTGCCGCCTGTGCGCGCAGTGCCTCCTCGCCGCGTGCCGAGACGACCCACGGCACGACCGGGGCGCCGGACACAGGCTCTTCGGGCGTCTCCTCGTCGTCGGGGACAGGCTGTTCGATGATGACGTGGGCGTTGGTGCCGCTGATGCCGAAGGAGGAGATGCCCGCGCGGCGCGGGCGTCCGGCGCTCCACTGCACGTCCTCCGTCAGCAGCCGCACCTCGCCCGCCGACCAGTCCACGTGCGTGGACGGCTCGTCCACGTGCAGCGTCCTGGGCAGCGTGCCGTGGCGCATGGCCATGACCATCTTGATGATTCCGGCGACGCCGGCCGCGCCCTGGGTGTGCCCGATGTTCGACTTGACCGAGCCGAGCCACAGCGGGCGCTCCTGCGGACGGTCCTGGCCGTAGGTCGCCAGCAGGGCCTGGGCTTCGATGGGGTCGCCCAGGGCCGTGCCCGTACCGTGCGCCTCGACCGCGTCCACGTCGCCCGTCGTCAGGCCTGCGTTCGCCAGCGCCTGCCGGATGACGCGCTGCTGGGACGGGCCGTTCGGCGCCGTCAGGCCGTTGCTGGCGCCGTCCTGGTTGACGGCGGACCCGCGGACGACCGCCAGCACCCGGTGGCCGTTGCGCCGCGCATCCGACAGCCGCTCCACCACCAGCACGCCCACGCCCTCGGCCCAGCCCGTGCCGTCGGCGGCCGCGGCGAACGCCTTGCAGCGGCCGTCGCGGGACAGTCCGCGCTGGCGGCTGAACTCCACGAAGGCAGCAGGGGACGCCATGATCGTCACGCCGCCGGCCAGAGCGAGGGTGCACTCGCCGTTGCGCAGCGCCTGACCGGCCAGGTGCAGGGCCACCAGCGAGGACGAGCAGGCGGTGTCCACGGTCACCGCCGGACCCTCCAGCCCGAGCGTGTAGGCGACGCGTCCGGAGACGATGCTGCCGGAGCTGCTGCTGCCGGTGTAGTCGTGGTAGACGACGCCCGCGAAGACGCCGGTGGAAGAGCCCTTGAGTGCGGTCGGATCGATGCCGGCGCGCTCCAGGGCCTCCCAGGAGGTCTCAAGGAGAAGGCGCTGCTGGGGGTCGGTGATCAGGGCCTCGTTCGGGCTGATGCCGAAGAAGTCCGCGTCGAAGTCGGCGGCGTCGTGCAGGAAGCCGCCTTCGCGGACGTATGTGGTGTCCTCACGGGACCCGGTCGGGTCGTAGAGGCGGTCCACGTTCCAGCCGCGGTCGTCGGGGAAGTCGGTGAGGGCGTCGGTGCCGTCGGCGACCAGCTGCCACAGGTCCTCGGGCGACGCGACGCCGCCAGGGAAGCGGCAGGCCATGCCCACGACGGCGATCGGGTCGTCGGCGGCCGCGACGGCCGTGGGCACAGCGCTCGCCAGGGCCACCGCCCCGGAGACCTCGGCCAGGAGGTGGCCGGCGAGGTCGGCTGCGGTGGGGTAGTCGAAGACCAGGGTGGAGGGCAGGCGCAGGCCGGTGGCGGCGTTGAGGCTGTTGCGCAGCTCCACGGCGGTGAGCGAGTCGAAGCCGAGATCACTGAAGGCCCGGTCGGGTGCGATGGAGTCCGGGGTGGCATGGCCGAGTACGGCGGCGACCTGACCCCGTACGACATCGAGGACGGCCGCGCGGCGCTCGTCCTCGGGGAGCGCGGCGAGCTGCTCGCCGAGGGTGGTTTCGGCGGCGGTCTCGGTGCGGGGGGCGGCATGGTGGTGCAGGGGGTGGCCCACCAGGTTGTGGAAGAGGGTGGGCAGGGTCCTGCCCTGCGCACGCAATGCCCCCGCGTCCAGCTTCACCGGGACCAGCGCCGCATCCGCGCGCCACCCCGCATCGAACAGCCCCAGCCCTTCGGCAGCCGTCAGCGGCAGCACTCCACCACGCGCCATCCGCGCACGATCACCTGCCGACAGGCCGCCGCCCATCCCACCGACGACACCATCACCAGACCACAGACCCCACGCCAGCGCAGCACCCGGCAAACCCTGCACCACACGCTGCTCCACCAGCGCATCCAAAAACGCATTCGCGGCCGCATAACTCCCCTGCCCCGGAACACCCAGCACACCCGCAGCAGAAGAAAACACGACAAAGCCATCCAGCGTGGTATCGCGGGTCAGCTCATGCAGATTCCACGCACCATCCACCTTCGGCCGCAACACCGCCGCCAAACGCTCAGCAGACAACGACCCCACAACACCGTCATCCAGCACACCCGCCGCATGCACCACCACACGCAGCCCGTCAATCCCAGCCAGCAGCTCTTCCGCAGCCACACGATCAGCCACATCACACGCCACCACCGACACATCCGCACCCAGCGCAGACAGCTCCGCCACCAGCTCCTCCGCACCAGGAGCAGCCAGACCACGCCGACTGGTCAACACCAGCCGCCGCACCCCCCACACCCCCACCACATGCCGAGCCAGCAACGCACCCAGACCACCCGTCCCACCAGTGATCAAAACCGCACCCTCACCCGACCACGCCGCGGACCGGACCGGAGCGGCAGCCCGCGCCAGCCGAGCACCACACACCACCCCACCCCGCACCACAACCTGCGACTCACCCGAACCCACAACACCAGCCAACAGGCTGACGGAGTCGTCCGGTTCATCGCCCGGGGAGAGATCCACCAGCGTCACCCGGCCCGGATGCTCGGCCTGCGTCGAGCGCACCAGACCCCACACCGCGGCACCGGCAAGATCGGTGACACCTTCGCCGTCCACCGACACCGCACCCTGCGTCAGCACCACCAGACGCGAATCCGCAAACCGCTCCTCCACCAACCACCGCTGCAGCGCCTCCAAAACCCCCGCCACCACGGCATGAACACCATCAGCACCACCCGTCACACCAACCGCGGAAAGCGTGACGACGTCAGGCACCGGGACAGAGTCAGTGAGCCCGTCATACGCACCTACGGTCAGCGCCCCCACCGGCTCGGCGACCGCCACCGGCACCGGCACCGGCACCGGCACCGCCACCGCCACCGGCACCCAGTCCACGCGGTACATGGAGGCCAGGTCGCCGCCACTGGCGGCCGTGTCCTGGATCCAGTAGTGCTCGCGCTGGAAGGCGTACGTGGGCAGGTCCGCACGGTGTGCGCCGTATCCGGCGAAGAGGCCGTTCCAGTCGACGTGCCGGCCGCGTGTCCACAGCCGGGCCAGTGCGGTGACTGCCTCCGGGCTCTCGGGGCGGTTGCGGCGCAGTACGGAGACGAAGGCGCGATCGGTGCCGTCGTCGGGGACGCACTGCTGGGCCATGGCGGTCAGAACGGCATCGGGGCCCAGCTCCAGGAAAGTGGTGACGCCTTCCGCGGCCAGGGCCCTTATGCCGTCGGCGAAGCGGACCGGTTGGCGGACGTGCCGGACCCAGTAGTCGGGGGACGTCAGTTCCCGCGCCGCTGCCAGGTACCCGGTGACGTTGGAGACGACGGGGATCTTCGGCTCGTGGAAGGAGAGCTTCTCCACGACCTGCCGGAAGTCCTCCAGCATCGGGTCCATCAGCGAGGAGTGGAAGGCGTGGGAGACCTTCAGCTGCGAGGTCTTGCGGCCCTGAGCACGAAGCTGCTCGCTGATCGCCAGTACGGGCGCCTCGGGGCCCGAAATCACCACCGCCTCCGGCCCGTTGACGGCGGCGATCCCGGCGCCGTCCGCCAGCAAGGGCAGGATCTCGTCCTCGGTGGCCTGGACGGCGACCATCGCGCCGCCGTCCGGGAGCCCTTGCATCAGCCGCCCGCGCGCCGCGACCAAGGTGCAGGCATCCGCCAGCGACAGCACCCCGGCCGCGTGCGCGGCCGCGATCTCGCCGACCGAGTGCCCGGCCACGTAGTCCGGGCGTATCCCCCAGGACTCCACCAGCCGGTACAGCGCCACCTCGACAGCGAACAACGCAGGCTGCGCGAACTCGGTCCGGCCCAGCACCCCCTGATCGTCCCCGAACACCACGTCCCTCAGTGGCAGTTCCAGGTGCTCGCCAACCTCGTCAAACGCCTGGGCGTAAACCGGAAACGCCTCGTACAGCTCCCGGCCCATCCCCACACGCTGCGCACCCTGCCCCGTGAACAGGAATGCCAGCTGCCCCTCGGTGCTCACGCCGCGCACCGCACCGGCGCGGCCCTCGGCCACCACGCGCAGTCCGTCGGTCAGTTCGGCCCTGTCGGTGCCCAGCACCACTGCGCGCTGCTCCAGCGCGGCACGGCCCGTGCTCAGCGAGTAGGCCACGTCGAGCGGTGCGGGCGCGTCCTCGCCGTCGATGCGGGCCAGCAGCCGGGCGGCCTGCTCGCGCAGGGCGTCGGGAGTGGCGCCGGAGACCGGCCAGGGCAGCGGCGTGCCCTGCGGCCAGGCCCGCTGCTCCGGCGATTCCCCGTCGGCTTCCGCGGGGGCTTCCTCCAGGATGGTGTGGGCGTTCGTGCCGCTGATCCCGAAGGCGGAGACCGCAGCCCGGCGCGGACCCCGGTCGCCGCCCTCCCACGGCCGTCCCTCGGTCAGCAGCCGCACCGCACCCGCATCCCAGTCCACCTTCGTGGACGGCTCATCCACATGCAGCGTCCTGGGCAGCACCCCCTGCCGCATCGCCATCACCATCTTGATGACGCCGGCAACACCCGCCGCGGCCTGCGTGTGACCCAGATTCGACTTCACCGAACCCAGCCACAACGGACGCCCCGCATCCCGGTCCCGACCGTACGTCGCCAGCAGCGCCTGCGCCTCGATCGGATCGCCCAGCACCGTGCCCGTGCCGTGCGCCTCCACCACGTCGACCTGGTCCGAGGACAGCCGCGCGTTCGCCAGCGCGTCCCAGATGACGCGCTGCTGCGACGGGCCGTTGGGAGCCGTCAGGCCATTGCTCGCACCGTCCTGATTCACGGCCGACCCGCGCACCACCGCCAGCACCGGATGCCCGTTGCGCTGCGCATCCGACAACCGCTCCACCAGCAGCACGCCTGCGCCCTCGGACCAGCCCGTGCCGTCGGCCGACTCGGAGAACGCCTTGCACCGGCCGTCTGCGGCCAGCCCGCGCTGCCTGCTGAAGGCGACGAACGGTCCGGGGGTGGCCATCACGGTCGCGCCCCCGGCGAGGGCGAGCGTGCACTCGCCGTTGCGCAGCGCCTGCACGGCCAGGTGCAGGGCGACCAGCGAGGACGAGCAGGCGGTGTCCACGGTGACGGCCGGGCCTTCCAGGCCCAGGACGTAGGAGAGGCGGCCGGAGAGGACGGCGGCGTTGCTGCCGGTGGCCATGTAGGCCGCGGACTCCTCGGGCAGGGGCAGGTCGAAGTAGGTCTGGCCGTTGGTGCCGACGAACACGCCGACGCGCTCGCCGTGCAGCGAGTCGGGGGCGATGCCGCCGCGTTCGAAGGCCTCCCAGGTGGTTTCCAGGAGCAGCCGCTGCTGGGGGTCCATGGCCAGGGCCTCGCGCGGCGAGATGCCGAAGAAGGCGGGGTCGAACCCGGCGGCGTCGTGGAGGAAGCCGCCCTTGCGGGTGTAGTCCGAGCCGGTGCCGTCCGCCGGCCGGTCCGCGGGCTCCGGTGCCGGGCCGAGGTCCCAGCCGCGGTCCTGGGGGAAGTCCCCGATGGCGTCGGTTCCTTCGGCGACCAGCCGCCACAGGTCCTCGGGGCTGTTCACCCCGCCGGGGAAGCGGCAGCTCATTGCGACGATCGCAATGGGCTCGCGGTCGGCGTTCTCGACGTCCCGCAGCCGCTGCTTGGTGGCGTGCAGGTCCGCGGTCGTCCGCTTGAGGTAGTCGAGCAGCTTTGCTTCATTCACGTTCGCCATCAGGGCCTCGCCGTGTGTCGTTTCCCGGGACCTGCGGTGGAGGGAGCGGGAGTTGAGGTGGTGTCGGTGGTGCAGAAGGGCAGAAGGGCAGAAGGGTGGTGGTGCGGGAAGCGGGTCAGGAGATCCCGAGTTCTTTGTCGAGGAAGTCGAAGACGTCCTCCGCCGAGGCGGTTTCCAGGCGCTCGGCAACGGTCGGTGCGGTGCCCGGTCCGGTGCCGTCCGTGCCACCGTCGGCGTCGGCTTCGGCTGCGCCGAGCCGTTCGTCGAGGCGGGCGAGGAGATCCTGGAGCCGGTGGGTGATGCGGCTGCGTTCGATCTCTTCGGGGGGCAGGGCGGCGACGGCCGTCTCCAGCCGTTCCAGGTCGGTCAGTACGGGCACGGCCCGGGCCGCGTCCGGGTTGCACAGCTCGCCGTGCAGGTGTCCGGCCAGGGCGGCGGGGGTGGCGTAGTCGAAGAGCAGGGTGGCGGGGAGCCGCCGGCCGGTGACCGCGGCGAGCCGGTTGCGGAACTCGACTGCCGTCAGCGAGTCGAATCCCAGCTCGCTGAAGGCCCGGCCCGGCTGGACCGTTCCGGCGTCGTCGTAGGCGAGGACGAGCGCCACCTGGCCGCGCACCAGGTCCAGGACTTCGCGCCGCTGCTCGGGCTCGGACAGGGCGGCCAGCCGGGCCGCCAGGTCCGAGGGGGCCTCGGTGGCCGTGGCGGGCCGGGTGCCCGTGGCGGTCGCGGCGGCCCGTACTTCGGGGAGGCCGGCGATCAGCGGGCTGGGGCGGGTCGCGGTGAAGGAGGGGGCCAGCTCCTGCCAGTCGGCGTCGAGCACGCCGACGCAGGTGGCGGAGCGGTCCAGGGCGCGCTGGAGCGCGGCCAGGCAGCGTTCGGGGTCCATCGGGGACAGGCCGCGCCACCAGGATCGGTCCTGGGACGCCTCCTCCCCGGCCATGCCGCCGCCGTCCCACGGGCCCCAGGCCACCGAGGTGGCGGCCAGGCCCAGGGCCCGGCGGTGCTGGGCGAGGGCGTCCAGGTAGGCGTTGGCGGCGGCGTAGCCGCCCTGTCCCGCGCTGCCGAGCAGTCCGGCGATCGAGGAGAAGGTGACGAACGCCGACAGGCCGCGGTCGCGGGTGAGTTCGTGCAGGTGCCGGGCCGCCTCGGCCTTGGGCCGGAGCACGCCGGACAGCCGCTCGGGGGTGATGGACTCCAGTACACCGTCGTCGAGGACGCCAGCGGTGTGCATCACGGCCGTCAGCGGCTGGTCCTCGGGCAGGCCGTCCAGCAGGGCGGCGAGCGCTTCCCGGTCGGCGACGTCGCAGGAGGCGAGGGTGACGCGGGCGCCCAGGGCGGTCAGTTCGGCCGCCAGCTCGGCGGCGCCCGGCGCGCTGCTGCCCCGGCGGCTGGTCAGTACGAGGTGCCCGGCGCCGCGCCGGACCAGCCAGCGGGCGACGTGGGCACCGAGCGCGCCCGTGCCGCCGGTCACCAGTACGGTGCCGCTCGGCGTCCAGCCCGCGCCGTCGCTGCCGGGCCCGGCGAGGGTGGTGTCGGGGGTGACGTGGACGAGGCGGCGGGCGAAGACCCCGGAGTCGCGGACCGCGATCTGGTCCTCGATCCGGTCCCCGATCCGGTCCCCGGTCTGCTCGCCGGCCAGGGCGGCGAGCAGACGGGTGAGTGCGCGGCCGTCGGCGGCCGCGGGGAGGTCGATCAAGCCGCCCCAGCGCTGCGGGTGCTCCAGGGCGACGACCCTGCCGAGCCCCCACACCGACGCCTGCTCGGGGTGCGGCAGTTCCTCGGCGCCGCCGACCGCGACGGCGCCGCGGGTCAGGCACCACAGCGGTGCGTCGATCGCCACTTCGCCGAGCAGCTGGGCCAGCGCGACGGTGGCCGACAGGCCGTGCGGCACCCCTTCTGCCGAGTCTTCGTCTGCCGCAGCTACGTCTGCCGTGTCCTCGCGTCCGCCGTCGAGGGCGAGGAAGGAGACCACGGCCCGTACCCGCCCGTCCGTCCCGGCCGCGGTGCGGAGCTGTTCCGTCAGCGCGGCCCGGGCCGGGCCCTCCGCGGACGCGAGCCCGGCCGCCGCTGCCTCGGCGGTCCGTACGTCCGCGCCCAGTGACCGCAGTGCGCCGGCCAGCCGGTCGGCCCAGTGACGGGCGCCCTCCCCCGTGGGTCCCGAGGGGGTGACGAGCAGCCAACTGCCCGATGGCGGAAGGGTGTCCACGGTGTGCTCGGGGAGCGGTTGCCAGTCGATCCGGTAGCTCCAGGCGTCGGCAGTGGCCTGCTCGACCCGCCGGGTGCGCCAGGAGGCCAGCAGGGGCAGCACGGTGCCGAGGGAGGAGCGCTGGGCGTCGTCCTCGACGTGCAGGGCGGCCGTCAGCGCATCCGTGTCCGACCGGCGTACGGCGTCCCAGAACGCGGACTCGCCCGCGGCTGCGGCACCCCCGTCACGGCCGGGGGCCGGGGCTCCGGCGGCCTGCTCCTCCCACCAGTAGCGCTGCCGCTGGAAGGGGTAGGTGGGCAGCGGGATCCGGCGGCCGCCCCACGCGGCCACGGCCTCGGGCCAGCGGACGGTGACGCCGCGTACGTGGAGTCCGGCCACGGCGGTGATCAGTGCCTCTGTCTCGGGGCGGTCGGTCCGCAGGAGCGGCAGGAAGGCCGGGCCGGACGGGGAGTCGTCGGCAACGCACTGGCGGGCCATGGCGGTGAGCGTGGCGCCGGGCCCCACTTCGACGAAGGCGGTGACCCCCTGCGCGTCCAGGGTGGCCATGCCGTCCCGGAAGCGCACCGTCTCACGGACGTGCCGCACCCAGTACTCGGGCGAGGTCACCTCGTCGTCCGTGCACGGCCGTCCGGTGAGGTTGGAGACGATCGGCAGGCGGGGCGCGGCTGCCGGGAGTCCCGCCACCACCTTGCGGAACTCCTCCAGCATCGGCTCCATGCGTGCGGAGTGGAAGGCGTGCGAGACCCTGAGCCGGGATGTCTTGCGGCCCTGGCCCCGCAGCCGTTCGGCAAGTTCCAGCACCGCGTCCTCGTCGCCCGAGAGCACCACGGCGGACGGGCCGTTGACGGCGCCGATGCCGACGCCGACGCCGTCCTTGAGCAGGGGCAGGACCTCGTCCTCGGACGCCTCGACGGCGACCATCGCACCGCCGTCCGGGAGCGCCTGCATCAGCCGGCCGCGCGCGGCCACCAGCGCACAGGCGTCCGGCAGGGTGAACACCCCGGCGACGTGAGCCGCCGCCAGCTCGCCGATCGAGTGGCCGATCAGCAGGTCGGGGTGGACGCCCCAGGACTCCAGGAGCCGGAACAGGGCGACTTCCACGGCGAACAGCGCGGGCTGGGCGTAGCAGGTGCGGTCCAGTTCCGTCGCGTCCGGCCCGTGCCACATGATCTCGCGCAGCGGACGGTCCAGGTGCTGGTCAAGTTCCGTGCACACCGCGTCCAGGGCTGTCGCGAAGGCGGGCTGGGACTCGTACAGCTCCCGGCCCATGCCGAGGCGCTGGGCGCCCTGTCCGGCGAAGAGGAAGGCCGTGCGGCCTCGGTGGTCCTCGGCAGTGCCCTGTACGAGGCCGGTGGTCTCCTCCCCCGCGGCCAGGGCGGCCAGACGGCGCAGCAGCGTCTCCTCGTCGGCGCCGACCACGACTGCACGGTGGTCGAACGTGGCCCTGGTGGTGGCGAGCGAATGAGCGACGTCAACCGCATCGGCCGTGTGGCTCCGGCCGCCGGTCCCGGACTCGATGTGGGTGCGCAGCCGCCCGGCCATGTCGCGCAGCGCCCTGTCGTCGCGCGCGGACAGCACCCACGGCACCGATCCCGGCGCCACGCGGGCGGCTCCGGGAGCCTGCTCCCCCGTCTCCTCGGCCGCCTCCTCGACGATGACGTGCGCGTTGGTGCCACTGAGCCCGAACGAGGAGACTCCCGCGCGCCGCGGCCCGTCGGCGTGCCACGGGAGCGGTGCGGTGAGCAGCTCCACGTGCCCCGCCGACCAGTCCACCTGCGGGGTCGGCTCGTCGACGTGCAGGGTCCCGGGCAGCGTGCGGTGCCGCATGGCCATGACCATCTTGATGATGCCGCCGACGCCGGCCGCGGCCTGTGCGTGGCCCATGTTGGACTTGATCGATCCCAGCCGCAGCGGCCGGTCGGCCGGGCGGTCCCGGCCGTACGTGGCCAGCAGGGCCTGCGCTTCGATGGGGTCGCCGAGCCGGGTGCCGGTGCCGTGCGCCTCCACCGTGTCGACCTCGGCCGCGGACAGCCCGGCGTCGGCCAGCGCCGCCCGGATCACCCGCTGCTGGGCGGGGCCGTTGGGGGCGGTGAGGCCGTTGCTGGCGCCGTCCTGGTTGACGGCGGAGCCGCGTACGACCGCGAGTACCGGATGGCCGTTGCGCCGGGCGTCCGACAGCCGCTCCACCAGCAGTACTCCGGCGCCCTCGGACCAGCCCGCACCGTCCGCCGCCCCGGCGAAGGACTTGCAGCGCCCGTCCGCGGCCAGCCCGCGCTGCCTGCTGAACTCCACGAACATCTCCGGGCCCGCCATCACGGTCACCCCGCCGGCGAGGGCGAGCGTGCACTCGCCGTTGCGCAGCGCCTGCGCGGCCAGGTGCAGGGCCACCAGCGAGGACGAGCAGGCGGTGTCCACGGTCACGGCCGGGCCCTCGAAGCCGAAGGTGTAGGCGACCCGGCCCGACACCAGGCTGCCCGCCGTGCTGCCGCCCGCGTAGTCGTGGTACATCAGGCCCGCGAACACCCCGGTCCGGCTGCCCCTGACGGTGGCGGGGTCGATGCCCGCCCGCTCGAACGCCTCCCAGCTGATCTCGAGCAGCAGCCGCTGCTGGGGATCGGTCTCCGGCGCCTCGCGGGGGCTCAGGCCGAAGAACACCGGGTCGAAGTCGGCGGCGTCGTAGAGGAACCCGCCTTCGCGCACATAGCTGCGGCCGGGACGGCCGGGGGTGGGGTCGTAGAGCGCGTCCAGGTCCCAGCCCCGGTCGGTGGGGAACTGCCCGACGACGTCGACGCCCTCGTCCACCACGCGCCACAGGTCCTCGGGGGACGAAACGCCCCCGGGGTAGCGGCAGCCCATGCCCACGATCGCGATCGGCTCGTGCCGGCCGTCCTCCGCCTCGCGCAGCCGGCGCCGGGTCTCCTGGAGGTCGGTCGTGGCACGCCGCAGGTAATCGCGCAGTTTCTCGTCGTTCGCCATCGAAGTATGAGCCAATCTCGGGCAGTTGGTGTGAGGTGGGAGGTGGTCCGCCTGCGCGCCCCCGGCGGGCGGCGCGCAACCGGCGGGAGAGCACGGGGGCCGTCGGCTGACGGTCGGCTACGGGAGTCCCAGCTCCTGGTCCAGGACCTCGAACAGCTCGTCGTCGGTGGCCGACGCCAGGTCCGTGCGGGCACCGTCGTCCTGCGCGGGGCCGTGCCGGCCGCGCCACTTGCGCAGCAGCGACTCCAGGCGCACGGCGACCGTGCCGTGCTCGTCGCCGTCCGGGTCCGAGGCCGAAGACGAAGCCGAGGCCAGCAGCGCCGACTCCAGACGGTCGATCTCCGCCAGCAGCGACGCGGCGGGCGCGGCGGCCGGGACGAGTTCCGCGGCCAGGTGCCCGGCCAGCACCACAGGTGTCGGGAAGTCGAAGACGAGGGTGGCGGGCAGGCGCAGGCCGGTGGCGGCGTTCAGCAGGTTGCGCAGTTCGACGGCGGCCAGCGAGTCGAAGCCGACGTCCGTGAAGGCGCGCCCGGGATCGACCAGTTCGCTGCTGCCGTGCCCGAGCACCGCGGCCGCGTTGCCCCGGACCAGGTCCAGCAGGATGCGGTCGCGGTCGGCATCCGGCAGCCCGGCCAGCCGGCGGGCGAGCGCCTCGGCCCCGGTCCCGCTCGCCGGGACGGTCGCGGGGACGGTCCGGCGCACCGGAGTGCGGACGAGACCGCGCAGCAGGGCGGGGACCGACCGGGACCCGGAGCGCAGGGCGGCCCGGTCCAGCGCGACCGGCACCAGTACGGGGGCGTCGGCGCGCATGGCCGCGTCCAGCAGCTCCAGCGCCCGGCCGGTGGGCAGCGGACGCATGCCCAGCCGCCGCATCCGCTGGAGATCGGCCTCGCCCAGCTCCCCCGCCATGCCGTCGGCCTCGTCCCACAGGCCCCAGGCGAGGGAGAGCGCGGGCAGGCCTGTGGCCTTGCGGTGCCGGGCGAGGGCGTCCAGGAAGACGTTGGCGGCCGCGTAGTTGGCCTGCCCGGCGCCGACGAACAGTCCGGCGGTGGAGGAGAAGAGCACAAAGGCGCCGATGTCCTTGTGCTTCGTCAGTTCGTGGAGGTGCCAGGCGGCATCGGCCTTCGGCCGCAGCACCGTGTCCAGGCGCTGCGCGGTCTGCGTCTCGATGACTCCGTTGTCGGTGACCCCGGCGGTGTGGATCACCGCGGTCAGCGGATGTCCTGCGGGGATCCCGGCGAGCAGCCTCTCCAGGGCCGTACGGTCGGCGACGTCACAGGCGACGATCTCGGCTTCGGCCCCCGCCTCGGCCAGTTCCGCGCGCAACCGGTCCGCACCCGGCGCCTGCGGCCCGCGCCGGCTGACCAGCAGCAGACGGCGGGCGCCGTGCCGGGCGGCCAGGTGCCGGGCGACGGCGGCACCCAGTCCGCCGGTGCCTCCGGTGATCAGTACGGTGCCGGTGGGATCCCAGTCCGCGGCCGGTGCTTGCTGTCCGGTGTTCTGCTGTACGAGCTTGGGCTCCCACAGTGTGCCTTCGCGCAGGGCGAGTTCGTCGGCGCCGGTTGCCACGGCGGCCTTGAGCCGGGGACCGGAGGCGGGGTCTCCGTCCCAGTCCAGCAGCATCAGCCGCCCCGGGTGCTCGGCCTGGGCGGAACGCACCAGCCCCCACAGCGGCGCGGCCGCCAGGTCCGTGCTGTCGGTGCCGGGGCCAGAGGCCCCGTTGGTGAGCAGGACGAGGCGGGAAGCGGCACAGCGCGCGTCGGCCAGCCAGGTCTGTACGCACTCCAGCACCCGGCCGGTCACTGCACGGACCCGGTCCGGAAGTTCCGTGTCTGCGGAGTCTGTGGAGTCTTCGGAGTCTGCGGATCGGGGCGCCGGCTCCTCCGCCGACGGGCAGACGAGCACGACGACCTCCGGTACCGGGCCGGAGAGCGCGGAGAGATCCGGCACCAGCAGCACGTCCGCCCCGAGGACGGCCGGCCAGTCGACGTCCGCTGGGGCGGCATCGTTTGTGAGGACGGCCCACCGGGCCGTGGTGTCCGTCTCTCCAGTCGACGGTGCCGTTCGCTCGGCCCATTCCGGGCGGAACAGCGAGTCGTCGTCACCGCTCCGGGCCGCGCTCAGCTGCTCGGCACTGACGGGCCGCGCGACCAGCGAGCGGATCGACATCACCGGTGTGCCGACCGGGTCGGTGACCAGCACCGATGCCTCGTCCGGGCTGCTGGAGGACACCCGCACGCGCAGCGCCGTGGCACCGGTCGCGTGCAGCGACACTCCGCTCCAGGAGAAGGGCAGCCGGGGGGCGGGGGCGGCGTCTTGTTTTGCCTCTTGTTGTTCCTCTTGTTGTTCCTCTTGTTGCTCGTCAAAGAGGTTGGCGTGCAGGGCGGCGTCGAGGAGGGCGGGGTGAAGAGCGAATGCAGTGGCGTCGGTGTGGGCGTCCTCGGGGAGGGCGACTTCGGCGAAGACCTCGTCGCCGCGCCGCCAGGCCGCGCGCAGGCCCTGGAAGACCGGGCCGTACTCGTAGCCCTGGGCGGCGAGTCCGTCATAAGCACCGTCCACGGCGATCGGAGTCGCCCCCTCCGGCGGCCACACGCGCAGTTCGCCGTCCGGCTCCGCCGTCATGCCCTCGGCCAGCACACCGCTGGCGTGCCGGGTCCACGGCACGTCCGTTGCCGCGCCGTGGGCTCGCGAGTACACCGTGACGATCCGCCGACGGGGGTCGCCGTCATCGGTCTCGGCCAGCACGTTCAGGTCGACCGAACCCTTGGCGGGCAGGACGAGGGGTGCCTCCAGGGTGAGTTCCTCCAACTGTCCGCAGGAGAGCTGGTCTCCGGCGTGTACGGCCAGTTCCACGAACGCGGTCCCGGGCAGGACCACCGATCCCATGATCGAGTGATCGGCCAGCCAAGGGTGGGTGTCCAGTCCGATCCGCCCCGTCAGCACCACCCCTTCGGTGCCGGGAAGCGCCACCAGGGCGCCCAGCAGGGGGTGCTTGGCGGGGGTCTGGCCGAGGGTGGTCACGTCGCCGGTTGGGGTGGCGGATTCCAGCCAGTAGCGCTGGTGTTGGAAGGGGTAGGTGGGGAGGTCGGTGGGGTGGGGGTGGTGGGGGGCGTAGAAGGCTTGCCAATCGATGGGGTGACCGCGGGTCCAGAGGCGGGCGAGGGCTTTGGTGGTCTCGGGTGCTTCGGGGTGGTTGCGGCGGAGGGCGGGGATGAAGGCCCTGTCGGTGGCGGTGCTGGTGTCGGTGTCGGGGAGGCAGTCCTGGGCCATGGCGGTCAGGACGGCGTCGGGGCCCAGCTCCAGGAAGGTGGTGACGCCCTCGGTGGCCAGTGTTTGTATGCCGTCGGCGAAGCGGACAGCTTGACGGGCGTGCTGGACCCAGTACTCGGGTGAGGTGAGGTCTTCGGCTGTTGCGAGCTGCCCGGTGACGTTGGAGACGACCGGGATCTGCGGGGCCTGGAAGGCCAGGCTGTCCAGGACGGTGCGGAAGTCGTCCAGCATCGGATCCATCAACGCCGAGTGGAAAGCGTGGGAGACCTTCAGCTGCGAGGTCTTACGGCCCTGGGTGCGGAGCTGGTCCGCGATGACCAGTACGGGTGCCTCGGGGCCGGAGATCACCACGGAGCGTGGTCCGTTGACGGCGGCGATTCCGGCGCCGTCCGCCAGCAGGGGCTGGACTTCGTCCTCGGTGGCCTGGACGGCCACCATCACCCCGCCCGCGGGCAGGGCCTGCATCAACCGCCCGCGCGCCGCCACCAGAGCGCACGCATCCGCCAAGGACAGCACTCCAGCGACGTAGGCGGCTGCGATCTCGCCAATTGAGTGCCCGGCCAGGAAGTCCGGGCGTACCCCCCAGGACTCCACCAGCCGGTACAACGCCACCTCGATCGCGAACAGAGCGGGCTGCGCGAACTCCGTCCGGTCCAGGACCCCCTGCTCGTCCCCGAACATCACATCCTTCAGCGGCAGTTCCAGGTGCTCACAGACCTCGTCCAGCGCCGCCGCGAAGACGGGGAAGGTCTCGTACAGCTCCCGGCCCATCCCTACCCGCTGCGCGCCCTGCCCCGTGAACAGGAACGCCAGCCGTCCCTCGCTCACCGTCCCCTGCACCAGCGGCCCGTCAGCCAGCTGCGCCCGCGCCTGCGCACGGTCCACCGCCAGCACCACCACACGATGCTCCAAGCCGGCCCGGGTCACGGCCAGCGAGTACGCCACGTCGGCCAGACCGGGCCCGTCCTCGTCCTCAAGCCACGCCGCCAGCCTCGTCGCCTGCGCCCGCAGCGCTCCCGCAGTACGGGCACTGAGCACGAGCGGCAGCACACCCCCACCCACAGCCGCCCCACCAGGCACCTCCTCGACCGGTGGCGCTTCCTCGAGAATCACGTGGGCATTCGTGCCGCTGATCCCGAAGGACGAGACGCCCGCACGACGCGGCCCCTCGCCCTCCCACGGCACCGCCTCAGTCAGCAGCCGCACATCCCCCGACGACCAATCCACATGCGTCGAAGGTTCATCGACGTGCAGCGTGCGCGGCAGAACGCCATGGCGCATCGCCAGCACCATCTTCATCACCCCGGCCACACCCGCAGCAGCCTGCGTGTGCCCGAAGTTCGACTTCACCGAGCCCAGCCACAGCGGACGCCCGGCTTCCCGCTCCTGCCCGTACGTCGCCAGCAGCGCCTGCGCCTCGATCGGATCGCCCAGCACCGTGCCCGTGCCGTGCGCCTCCACCGCATCCACGTCCCACGCGGTCAGCCCCGCACTCGCCAGCGCAGCCCGGATCACCCGCTGCTGCGACGGACCATTCGGCGCCGTCAAGCTGCTGCTGGCACCGTCCTGGTTCACGGCCGACCCGCGCACCACCGCCAGCACCGGATGCCCGTTGCGCTGCGCATCCGACAACCGCTCCACCAGCAGTACGCCGACGCCCTCGCCCCAGCCGGTACCGTCCGCCGCCGCCGCGAACGGCTTGCAGCGGCCGTCCCGCGCAAGCCCCCGCTGGCGGCTGAACTCCGTGAAGGTCTCGGGCGTGAACATCACCGTCACCCCGCCGGCCAGGGCCAGCGTGCACTCGCCGTTCCGCAGCGCCTGGATCGCCCAGTGGAGGGCGACCAGCGAAGACGAGCATGCGGTGTCCACGGTCACCGCCGGGCCCTCCAGCCCGAGGACGTACGACACCCGGCCCGAGACCACGCTGCCCGCGGTGCCGTTGCCGATGTAGCCGTCCACGCCGTCCGGAACGCTGGACAGGCGTGCGGCGTAGTCGTGGTACATGACGCCCGCGAAGACGCCGGTGCGGCTGCCGCGCAGCGAGTGCGGGTCGATGCCCGCCCGCTCGAATGCCTCCCAGGAGGCTTCCAGGAGCAGTCGCTGCTGGGGGTCCATCGCCAGGGCCTCGCGCGGGCCTATGCCGAAGAACCCGGCGTCGAACTCGGCGGCGTCGTAGAGGAATCCGCCCTCGCGGGCGTACGTCCTGCCAGGCTTGTCGGGATCCGGGTCGTAGAGGTGCTCGGTGTCCCAGCCGCGGTCGGCGGGGAACCCGGCGATGCCGTCCCGTCCCTCGTCGAGCAGCTGCCACAGTTCCTCGGGCGAGGTGACGCCGCCGGGGTACCGGCAGCTCATGCCGACAATGGCTATCGGCTCGTTGTCCCTGCGCTCGGCGTCCCGCAGCCGGCGGCGTGCTTCCCTGAGGTCGGCAGTCGCCCGCCTGAGGTATTCGAGAAGCTTTTCCTCGTTCTGCACCCAAGAACCCCCTGCACCCCGGTCGGGTTGTTCATCACGCATGCCGCGACGGCGATTTCCGTCCGTACGCTACGGACCGCCCTTCCGGAAGGCCATCCCTCCGCACCCCTAAGTGCCCCCTAAATGGCATCGGACAAGAGCGGAAATGAGCACCCCTATTTTCGCCGTTCGAGCCCTTGTCGATCATTGTTCAAACGTAAAACACGGCGCGATCGCGAACTGTTTTAAGGGTCACCGATCATGCGCGGGATTAAGGGGCGACAGGGGTGGCTAGGGGTCCGCCCGGCCAGGTCTGCTGCTATAGCGTGCTCGGCGATGAAAGCTTCGAAACATCGACCGGGGGTGGGAAGTTGACAGGGACACCCGCGAAGTCGGCGGCACCGATTGCCAAAGGAACCGCCCCCTTCGGTGAGCACGGCCGGTTCCGGACCTGGTACCGGATCACCGGTGATCTGCACTGCGGTGTGCCGCCCGTCGTCGTGCTGCACGGCGGCCCGGGCAGCACCCACGACTATCTTCTGAACCTGTCGTCGCTGACGGCGGCCGGCTGGCCGGTGGTGCACTACGACCAGCTCGGCAACGGCGGCTCGACCCGTCTCCCGGACCGCGGCGCCGACTTCTGGACCGTGGGGCTGTTCCGGGACGAGCTGGACAATCTGCTGCGCCACCTCGGCATCGACGGCGGCTATGTGCTGTTCGGGCAGTCCTGGGGCGGCATGCTGGCCGCCGATCACGCCGCGGACCGGCCGGCCGGGCTGCGCGGGCTGGTGATCGCCAATTCGCCGGCCTCGATGCCGCTGTGGCTCCGGGAGATGGACGTCCTCAGGAAGCAGCTGCCGGCCGATGTGCAGGAGACGCTGCTGCGGCACGAGGCCGCGGGCACCACGGACACCGAAGAGTATTTCGCCGCCATGCGGGTCTTCTACGACCGGCATGTGTGCCGCATTCAGCCGTGGCCGCGGGATTACCTGGCCACTTTCATGGAGATCAACGACGACCCGACGGTCTACCACTCCATGAACGGGCCGAATGAATTCCATGTCATCGGCACCCTTCGGAACTGGTCGGTCGAGGAACGCCTGAACCGGATCGACGTGCCGACGCTCTTACTCAGCGGGCGGTACGACGAGGCCACTCCGGCCACCGTCCAGCCCTTTTTCGACCGCATACCGGATGTCCGCTGGGAGATTTTCGAGGAGTCGAGCCATATGCCGCACCTCGAGGAGCCGGAGCGCTTCTCCTCGGTCCTGGTCGGATTCCTCAATGAACTCAAGGAAGGAGCGCGCGGGTGACCACCGCTCAGGAGGTTCGCAAGTATCCGTTCAGCGAACCGGACCGGCTCGCACTCGACCCCATGTACGCCAGGCTCCGTACGGAGGAGCCGCTGAGCCGGGTGCAGTTCCCGCACGGCGAGCCCGCCTGGCTGGCCACCCGCTATCACGACGTACGGACCGTGCTGGCCGACCCGCGGTTCAGCCGGGCGATGGCCAAGACCCGGGACCAGCCGCGCACGCACCCGGACGAGCACCTCGACGACGGGCTCGTCGGCATGGACGCGCCGGACCACGCCCGGCTGCGCAAGCTGGTCGCCAAGGCCTTCACCGGGCGGCGCGTGGAGATGATGCGCGCGGACACCCAGAGGATCGTGGACGGTCTCGCCGACACCATGGTCGAGCAGGGTGCGCCTTTCGACATGGTGGAGAACTTCGCCATTCCGGTGCCGGTCACGGTGATCAGCGAGATGCTCGGCGTCCCGGCGGCGGACCGGCCCAGGTTGCGGGGGTGGTCCGAGGCGATGGTCTCCACCACGGCGCTGCCGTGGGAGGAGATGGAGCGCAACGCGCAGGAGCTGTTCGCGTACATCCGCGAGCTGGTCGCCGAGCGCCGCCGGAACCCCACCGAGGACCTGCTCGGCGCGCTGGTCAGGACGCGGGACGAGGACGGCGACCGGCTCAGCGAGGAGGAGCTGGTCATGCACGTGACCGGCGGTCTGCTGATCACCGGCACCGAGACCACCGCCTCGCAGATCCCCAACTTCCTCTACACGCTGCTCAGCCACCGCGACCAGTGGGAGCTGCTCTGTGCCGAGCCCGAGCTGGTGCCGCGCGCGGTCGAGGAGCTGGTGCGCTGGATCCCGCTGAACTACTCGGCGATGTTCGCCCGCTACGCCCTGGAGGACGTGCAGTTCGGCGACGTCACCGTCAAGGCCGGGGAGCCCGTGCTCGGGTCGGTGGCCTCCGCCAACCGCGACCCGGAGGTCTTCGAGGACCCCGACCGGCTGGATCTGACCCGCGAGCACAATCCGCACATCGGCTTCGGGCACGGCCCGCACCACTGCCTGGGCGCCCAGCTGGCCCGCATGGAGCTGCAGACGGTGCTGTCCACGCTCGTCCGGCGGTTCCCGGCGCTGGACTTCGCGGACGGGCAGGACGGCGTGGTGTGGAAGCAGGGCATGCTCGTGCGCGGCCCCAAGCTGCTGCGGGTGACCTGGTGACCGAGCCCGCCACCTGGGACGTCGGCGTCGACCGGGGCATCTGCATCGGGGCGTCGGTGTGCGCCAACTACGCCCCGGGCCACTTCGAGCTGCGGTCCGGCAAGTCGCATCCGCTGCACGCGTCGATCGCACCGGACGAGGCGGTGCTGGACGCCGCCGAGACCTGCCCGGTCGCCGCGATCAGCGTGCGCGAGGCGGGCACGGGGGCGCTGCTCGCGCCCGAGGACTAGGGGGTGTCCGGTGGGTCAGTGCGGGCCCCGCGGCGTCTGGCGCGGTGCATCGCAAGGCGGAGCATTACCCGCGTACTGGGCGTACTCGGGTGATGCGACAACGCGGCGAGGTGCCGTGCCAGGCGTCGCGGGGCCTGTGCTGACCCACCGGACACCCCCTAGGGCCGCGCGGGCCCCGGGCGTACCAACTCCCGGACGTATCAACTCCCCCGGACGACCGACTCCCGGACGTACGAGACAGAGGGAAAGAAGGACTGTGCACATGGCCACCGGCTCCCGGACCGGCACCGCCGTCGTCTTCCCCGGCATGGGCCCCACGCCCTTCGGGGACGTCGGCAGGTTCATGGTGATCAACCCCTTCGCGCGCAGACTGGTCGCGCAGGCCGACGACGTCCTGGGGTACTCGCTCGTCGACCGCTACCGCGAGACGGAGGGCGACTACAGCGAATACGCGCAGGTCGCCTTCCTGATCAACTCGCTTGCGCTCGCGGAGTGGGCGCAGCACGAACTCGGCGTCGAGGCGGCGCTGTGCACGGGGCCGAGCTTCGGCGAGAAGCCGGCCGCGGCGTTCTCCGGTGCGCTCGGCTTCGCCGACGCGGTCCGGCTGACGGCCGGCTTCGCGCGGCTGCTGGAGGACTACTTCAGCAAGGAGTTCCAGGACCTGATCACCCACTCGTTCGTGCGGGTGCCCGAGAAGAAGCTGCGCGAGGTGCTGACGGAGCTGGACCGGCGCGGGGAACCGTACGAGATCTCCTGCTACGTCGACGACGACTTCTTCATGCTCACGCTGCGCGAGCAGAACCTCGAGTGGCTTCAGCCGCGGTTGCGGTCGCTGGGCGGGATGTCGCTGTACTCGATGCGGCCGCCGATGCACTGCGGGGCGTTCGCGGGGCTGCGCCGCCGGGCCGAGGAGGAGGTGATCGGCCCGCTTGCCTTCGCCGATCCGGTGGTCCCGGTCGTCGCCGACCAGGACGGGTCGCTGATCACCACCGGCGCCGGGGTGCGCTCGATGCTGCTGGACAGCTGTGTGCTCCCGATGCGCTGGCCGGCGGTCGTGGACGGGCTGGTGGCGGCGGGCGTCGGCAGGGTGTGCGTGGCCGGGCAGGACAGCCTCTTCGGCCGGGTGCGCCGCACCAGGGACAACTTCGAGGTGCTGGCGGTGACTCCGCGGCTGGCCCTCCAGCCCCGGCGGCGGCCTGTGTCCGCCTGACCTCCCTTTCCGCATCCTTCCCTTTCTTCACCCATCACTCATTGTTCAGCCGCTTTTGAAAGGCCACCACCATGTGGGACCAGAAGTTCGAGGATCTGCTGCGCGGGTTCCTGCCGTTCCTCGGTGCGGACGAGCCGCTCGCCGAGGACGCCACGCTGCGCGATCTGGGCCTCGACTCGCTCGGCATCGTCGAGCTGCTCGCCGCCCTGGAGGGCGCCTACGACGTCCGCTTCCAGGACGAGGCGCTGACCAAGGAGACCTTCCGGACGCCGGGAGTGCTGTGGCAGGTGCTGTCGGGGCTCGTCCGGGAACAGGCCGCCTGACCGGGCGCAGGCCGCCGGGCACCGGGTGAGCAGCGAAGGAGGAGCAGTGGACACAGCCGTGGGAGGGGCGCTTCACGGTCGATTCCTGCGTGGGGTCGCCCTGGCGCCGCGCAATGACGCGGTACGGGCCGGCGACGGGTCGGTCAGCTACGAGCAGGCGCACGAGCGGGCCCTCGCCTGGGCGGGTGCGCTGCTGCGGTCGGCGCCCGAACCGCCGTCCAGGGTGGGGGTGCTGGCGGACAAGGGCCTGACCGCCTACGTCGGCGTCCTCGCCGCGCTCTACGCCGGGGCGACCGTCGTGCCGCTGCGACCCGACTTCCCCGTCGCCCGCACGCGCCGCATGATGGCCGCCGCCCCGCTCTCGGCGGTCGTCGCCGACGAGGCGGGCTGGGCCCGGCTGCCGGAGCTGCTGGCGCCGGGTCCGGACGGGCAGCCGCTGCCCGGGCCGGACGACGGCCTGCCGGTGCTCGCGCCCGGCGTCGGGGGCGGCACGCCCCCGGGCCTGCGGCGGATCGTCCCCGGCGCGTCCGGGGCCCTGGCCGAGCCGCGCGCGGTGGCGCCGGACGACGCGGCGTACGTGCTGTTCACGTCCGGCTCGACGGGCCGTCCCAAGGGCGTGCCCATCTCCCACGGCAGCGCGGCGCACTACTTCGGTCTCCAGGACGAGCGCTACGACTTCACGTCCGAGGACGTCTTCTCGCAGTCCTTCGACCTCAACTTCGACTGTGCGCTGTTCGATCTGTTCTGTGCCTGGGGTGCGGGGGCGACGGCGCTGTGGGTGCCGCCCGGGGCGTACCGCGAGCTGCCCGCGTTCCTGGCCGACAACCGCATGACGGTGTGGTTCTCCACGCCGAGTGCGATCGCGCTGGTCCGCAGGCTGGGCGGGCTGCGGCCCGGGGCGCTGCCGGGGCTGCGCTGGAGCTTCTTCGCCGGGGAGGCGCTGACCTGCCGGGACGCGGCCGACTGGCAGGAGGCGGCGCCGGGGTCGGTGGTGGAGAACCTCTACGGGCCGACGGAGCTGACCGTCACCGTCGCCGCTCACCGCTGGCACCCGCGGCGCTCGGCGGAGCTGGCCGTCAACGGCGTGGTGCCCATCGGGCGGATCAACGCGGGGCACGAGCACCTGCTGCTCGGCGAGGACGGCCGTCCGGCCGACGCCGAGGGGGAGCTGTGTGTCGCCGGTCCGCAGATGGCGGGCGGCTATCTGGATCCGGAGGACGGCGCGGGGCGGTTCCTGGAGCACGGCGGACGGACCTGGTACCGCACCGGGGACCGTGTCCGGCGGGTCGGTTCGGACGGTGAACTGGCCTATCTGGGGCGGCTGGACTCCCAGGTGCAGATTGCCGGCTGGCGCGTGGAGCCGGCCGAGATCGATCACGCGCTGCGCGGCTGTGCGGGCGTCCTGGAGGCCGTCACGGTCGGCGTGGAAACCGCCGCGGGCACCGAACTGGCGGTCTTCTACACCGGCGAGGAGGTCGCCCCCGCGGTGTTCGCCAAGCAGCTGCGGCAGGTGCTGCCGCAGGGCATGACGCCCAGGCGCTACTGGCGCGTCGAGGAGTTCCCGCTGAACGCCAACCGCAAGATCGACCGCGCTGCGCTGCGCGCCCGCGCCCAGGAGCAGCTGCGCGCCGGCCCCCGCTGACCAGCCCTACCCCCCACCGAGCCGGACGGCCGTCGCACGGCCGGTACGCACGACCGGCTTGCCGAAGATCTGACAGGAGAAAGAGCGTTGGACACCATCTCTGCTGCGGCACACGGGACTCCCGTGTCCGGCCGCGGTCGTGGCAGCCTCGTCCACACCTTGCTCGACGAGGCGGTGTCCGCCGCGCCGTCGGCCGCCGCGGTCAGCGACGCGGACGGGCACTGGAGCTACGCCGAGGTCGACGAGTACAGCCGGGCGTTCGCCCACTGGCTGGAGGAGCGCGGGGTCGGCCCCGGCGACCGGCTGGTGGTGCGGCTGCCCACCGACCGCGAGCTGGTCGCCCTGTTCTACGGGGCGTCCCGGCGCGGCGCCGTTTTCGTTCCGCTGAACCCCAACATGAAGGCCTATCACCTGCGTTCGGTGCTGGAGAACGCGGAGCCCGCGCTGGTGATCTGCGAGGAGGGCGAGCGGGAGACGCTCGCCGGGGTCACCGCGGTGCCGGTGCACGAGTTCGGCGGGGTCTGGAGCGAGGTGGAGAAGATCGCCGACCGCGGCCCGTCCCCGCAGGCGGCGGTGGACGTGGACCCGGATCAGGTCGCCGTGCTCGTCTACACCTCCGGGAGCACGGCCGCGCCGAAGGCGGTGGTCTGCCCGCACGCGCAGATGACGTTCGCCACCCGCGCGATGGTCGAGGTGCTCGACTACCGCGGCGACGACGTGGTGTTCTGCCGGTTCCCGATGTCCTGGGACTACGGGCTGTACAAGGTGCTGATGTGTGCCGTGGGGCGCAGCCGGATCGTGCTGGCCGACGGCGAGTCGGACCTGGTGCTGCTGGAGGCGATCCGTGCCTCCGGGGCGACGGTGGTGCCGATCGTGCCCTCGCTCGCCACCATGATCGCCACGCTGGCGCAGCGCGGCGGCGACGCCGGGGCGCCCCGGGTGCGGATGTTCACCAACACGGGTGCCGCCCTGTCCCAGGCCACCACGGACGCGCTGCGCGCGGCCTTCCCCGGGGTGCGGGTGGTGCGGCAGTTCGGGCAGACCGAGTGCAAGCGGGTGTCGGTCATGCCGCCGGAGGAGGACCGGGAGCGGCCCGACTCGGTCGGGCTGCCGCTGCCGGGCACCCGCGTGCTGATCCTGGACGAGGACGGCGAGCCGGTACCCACCGGGGAGACCGGTGAGATCGTCGCCGTGGGCCCGCATGTGATGCCCGGCTACTGGCGCAATCCGGAGCTGACGGCGCGGGCCTTCCGCCGTCACGCGCCCACCGGGGAACTGCGGCTGCACACGGGCGACTTCGGATGCCTGGACGCGGACGGCTACCTGTACTTCCAGGGCCGCCGGGACGACATGTTCAAGCGCAAGGGCATCCGGATGAGCACCATCGAGATCGAGGCGGCGGCCATGGACATCCCCGGGGTGCGCGCCGCGGCCGTCCTGCCGCCCTCCGACCGGCACGACCTGGCGCTGTTCGTGGAGTCCGACCTCGCCCCGCACGCGGTGCTGCGCGAGCTGGCGGGCCGCCTGGAGCAGCAGAAGGTCCCGGCGGTCTGCCGGGTGCTGGCCGACTTCCCCCTGACCCTGCACGGCAAGAACGAGAAGAAGCAGCTGGCCCGGCTGCTCGACGGGAGCGAGAAGTGACCCGCAGCACCGAGCTGGCCGAGCGCTACGGCACGCCGCTGTACGTCTACGACCTGGACCGGGTCGCCCGGGCCCGGCAGGACCTGTTCGACGCGCTGCCCGAGCAGTTCTCGCTGTTCTGCGCCGTCAAGGCCAATCCGCATCCCGGGGTGCTGCGGGCCCTGCGCGAGGGCGAGGGCCGGGCCTGCCGGGCCGAGATCAGCTCGCAGGGCGAGCTGGCCGCCGCCCTGGCGGCCGGATTCGACCCCGCGCAGTGCCTGTACACGGGCCCGGGCAAGACCGGCGGCGAGCTGGCCGCGGCGCTGTCCGCCGGGGTGCGGATGTTCTCCGTGGAGTCGCCGACCGACCTGGAGCACGTGGGCGCCGCGGCCCTGGCGCAGGGTGTGGTCGCCCGGTGCCTGCTGCGTATCAACAGCGCCTCGGCCAGCGCCACCACCAGCATCCGGATGACCGGCACCCCCTCGCAGTTCGGCATCGACGCCGAAGCCCTCGGCGAGCTGATGCCCCGGCTGCTCGCGGTGCCGGGCACGGAGGTGGTGGGCGCGCACTTCTTCCCGCTGAGCAACGCCCAGGACGAGGACAGCCTGATCGGCGAGTTCCGGCACACGCTGTCCGTCGCGGCGGAGCTGGAACGCGAACACGGGCTGCCGCTGCGCTTCGTGGACATCGGCGGCGGCTTCGCGGCCCCGTACGCGGTGCCCGGCGAGCGCCCCGTGTACGAGAAGCTGCGCGGGCAGCTGGAGGTCGCGCTGGACGACCTGTTCCCGCGCTGGCGCACGGGCACACCGCACTTCGCGTGCGAGTCGGGCCGCTATCTGGTGGGCGACGGCGGTGCGCTGCTGACGCGGGTGGTCAACGTCAAGGAGAGCCGGGGCCGTACGTTCGTCATCCTGGACGCCGGGATCAACACCTTCGGCGGGATGTCCGGGCTGGGCCGGCTGCTGCCGGTGGCGGTGCAGCCGGACGGTCCGGAAGAGGCCGAGCTGATCGCCTCCGGCGGCGCGCCGGTCGCCAGCCTGGTCGGGCCGCTGTGCACGCCGGGCGACGTGCTGGGCCGGCAGGTCCGGCTGCCGCGCCCGGCCGTCGGCGACGTGCTGACCGTGCCCAACGCGGGCGCGTACGGCCCGACCGCGAGCCTGCTGATGTTCCTCGGCCGCCCGGCCCCCGCCGAGGTGCTGATCCGCGGCGGCGAAGTGGTGTCCGCGTCGCGGCTGGAGCACAGCCGGGTGCCGCTGCCGCCGCTCGGCAACCCGCCCGTGCCGGGCGGTGCCGCGGGCGACGGGGAACGGGCATGAGCGAGCGGGCGCCCGCGGCGTCCGGGGCGGGTCCGGCGGACGCGACGGCGTCGGGCGGAGCCCCGGCCCCCCGCCGGCGGACGGTCCTGGTCAGCGGTGTGGCCTCCGACTCGCACACCTGGAACCTGGTGTTCCTTCAGCTGCTCATCGAGGAACTCGGCTGCGACGTCGTCAACCTGGGCCCCTGCGTCCCCGACGAGCTGCTGGTCCGCGAGTGCCTGGAACGGGCCCCGGACCTGCTCGTCCTGAGCAGCGTCAACGGGCACGGCGCCCAGGACGGCCTGCGGGCCGTACGGAAGCTGCGCGAGCGCACCGAGCTGGCCGGACTGCCCGCGGTGATCGGCGGCAAGCTCGGCATCTCGGGCGGCGAGGCGGCCGGGCGGATCGAGGAGCTGATCGCCGCCGGCTTCGACGCCGTCTTCGAGGACGGTGCGCAGGAGGTCTCCGCCTTCCGGCGCTTCATCACCGACGTCCCCCAGAGAGTGCTGTCGTGAGCGACCGCTCCCCCGTGGAGCCGCACGCCGCGGACGGCCGGGGCGCACCCGTGGCTGCGGGCCCGCGCCCCGGACCGGTGGCGGGCGACTTCGGCGCGTTCGTCCGGCGGGCCCACCGCGACCGGCGTCTGGTGGTGCAGCCGCGCATGGGCTTCGGCGCCCCGGCCGCCATGCGCGCGGGCCTGCGCGCCACCAAGGACGCGCGGGCCACCACGGTCGGCACGCTCACCCTGGACAGCTACACCCGCGTGGGCGACCTCGCCGCCATCGACACCGCGCTGCTGGAGGGCGTCGGCCTCAACGGCTACCCCATCGTCACCTACGACCTGAAGACCACCCGCTCGGTGCTGCAAGGGCTGCACGGCGACGACTTCCCCGTGCAGGTCCGGCACGGCTCGGCGGCCCCGTTCGACATCTTCGGCGCCCTGATGCGGGCCGGGCTCAGTGCCACCGAGGGCGGCCCCGTCTCGTACTGCCTGCCGTACGGGCGGACGCCGCTGGACGAGTCGGTGCGCAACTGGGAGCGCAGCTGCGCCCTGTTCGCGCAACTGCGCGAGTGGGGCGCCCACCCGCACCTGGAGACCTTTGGCGGCTGTCTGCTCGGACAGCTGTGCCCGCCGAGCCTGCTGGTGGCGGTCAGCGTGCTGGAGGCGCTGTTCTTCCACCGGCTGGGCATCGACGACGTGTCGGTCAGCTACGCCCAGCAGACCAACGGAGCCCAGGACCGCGAGGCGGTACTCGCACTGCGCAGGCTGTGCGCGGAGCTGCTGCCGGACGCCGACTGGCACGTGGTGATCTACGCCTACATGGGCGTCTACCCGCACACTCCCCAGGGCTGCTACCGGCTGCTGGGCCGGGCCGCCGAACTCGCCGTCGCCACCGGCTCGGAGCGGCTGATCGTCAAGACCGTCGCCGAGTCCCGCCGCATCCCCACCGTCGAGGAGAACGTCGCCGCGCTGGAGCACGCCGACCGGGCCGCCCGGGCCGCCGCAGCCGCGGGCCCGCCCCCTGCGGCGGGGCAGGACTCCCAGACGTACGAGGAGGCCCTGGCCCTGGTCGGCGCGGTGCTCAACAGCCACTCGGACCTGGGCCGGGCCCTGCTGCTGGCCTTCAAGCGCGGCTACCTGGACGTCCCGTACTGCGTGCACCCGGACAACGCGGGCCGCAGCCGCAGCTACATCGACGACCGCGGCTGGCTGCGCTGGGCCGAGACCGGATCGCTGCCGATCGGCGGGCTGGTGGAGAAGCGCGCGGCGCGCCCGGTCACCTCCGCCGACCTGCTGGAGGCCCTGTCGTACGTACAGCGCAGCTACGACGAGCCGGCCCTCGGGGACGGCGCCGGGCCCGCCCTGCCGGAGAGGGGCCGGCCCGTGCCCTGACCGCCTGCCCATCCGTCCGTCCGCCCATCCGTCCGACCGCTCATCCGTCCGTCCGTCACACCACCCGCCAGCCCAACCCGTTCCGCCCGTGGATTTCCTTTGGAGTGCACCGACATGACAGAGTCCGAGAACTTTGCTTCCGAGTCCGGCGAGGAGTCGGCCGGGGCGGCGGGTGAGCGGGGTGCACACCGGTCGGCTCTGGCGCGGCGGCTCGCCGGGCTGACCCCGGCCGACCAGACGCGCGCCGTGCTGGACGTCGTCCATGCGCAGACCGTCGCCGCACTGCGCCGGGCCCGCCCGGACACGCCGGACGCGGTGGACACCGCGCGGCCCTTCCTGGAGCTGGGCTTCGACTCCATGGCCGCGGTGGACCTGCACGCGCGGCTGACCGCGGCCACCGGCCTCGACCTGCCCGTCACCCTGGCCTACGACCACCCCACCCCCCTCGAACTGGCCCGCTTCCTGCGCACCCGGGCGCTCGGCCTGGCCCCCGAGCCGCTCGCCCCGGCCGTCCGGGAGGCGGCCGGGGACGCGGACGACCCCGTCGCGATCGTCGGCATCGGCTGCCACTTCCCCGGCGGCATCGACTCCCCCGAGGACTTCTGGGCACTGCTGGCCGAGGAGCGCGAGGTGCTCGGCGACTTCCCCACCGACCGCGGCTGGGACGTACCGGGCATGTTCGACCCGGACCCCGACCGGCCCGGCAAGTCCTACGTCGACAAGGGCGGCTTCCTCCACGGCGCCACCGACTTCGACGCCGGCTTCTTCAAGATCAGCCCGCGTGAGGCGCTGGCGATGGACCCGCAGCAGCGGCTGGTCCTGGAGACGTCCTGGGAGGCGCTGGAGCGCGCCGGGATCGACCCCACCTCGCTGCGCGGCAGCCGCACCGGCGTGTTCTTCGGCGCCGAGGTGCACGAGTACGGCGTCCGGGTGCACCAGGCGCCGCTCGGCCTGGACGGCTATCTGATGACGGGCAACGCGCCGAGCGTGGCCTCCGGCCGGGTCTCCTACACCCTGGGCCTGGAGGGCCCCGCGGTCACCGTCGACACCGCCTGCTCGGGCTCGCTGGTCTCCCTGCACCTGGCCGCGCAGGCGCTGCGGACCGGCGAGTGCTCGCTCGCCCTGGTCGGCGGGGTGGCCGTGATGGGCAGCCCCGGCATGTTCACCGCGTTCAGCAGGCAGCGCGGGCTGGCCGCCGACGGCCGCTGCAAGGCCTTCGCGGCCGCCGCGGACGGCACCGGCTTCGCCGAGGGCATCGGCGTCTTCGTCGTGGAACGGCTGTCGGACGCCCGGCGCAACGGGCATCCGGTGCTCGCGGTCGTGCGCGGCTCCGCCGTCAACCAGGACGGCGCCAGCAACGGCCTCACCGCCCCCAACGGCCCAGCCCAGCAACGGCTGATCCGCCAGGCCCTGGCCAACGCGGGTCTGGCGGCGGCCGACGTGGACGCCGTCGACGCCCACGGCACCGGCACGAAGCTGGGCGACCCCATCGAGGCCCAGGCGATCCTGGCCACCTACGGGCAGGAGCGGGACGAGGACCGGCCGCTGTGGCTGGGCTCGGCCAAGTCCAACCTGGGCCACACCCAGGCCGCGGGCGGCGCCGCGAGCGTCATCAAGATGGTGCTGGCCATGCACCACGGGACGCTGCCCAGGACCCTGCACGTCGACGCGCCGACCCCGCATGTGGACTGGTCGGCGGGCCGGGTGGAACTGCTCACCGAGGCCCGGCCGTGGCAGGCGCCGGAGGGACGGCCGCGCCGCGCGGGCATCTCGGCGTTCGGCATCAGCGGCACCAACGCCCACGTGATCATCGAGGAGCCGCCCGTCGGGGAGACGGCCGAGGAGCCGACTGCCGGCGAGCCGGGCACTGCCGGGGCGGCGTCTTCCGGATCCGTGCTCCCCCTGCCGCTCAGCGCCCGTACCGCGGCGGCGCTTCCCGCGCAGGCGGCCGGCCTGCTGGCGCGGGCGGGGGGCGAGGATGCGCCCGCCCTGCTGGACACCGCGTACTCGCTGGCGACCACCCGGGCCGCGCTGGAGCACCGCGCAGTCATACTGGCCGGGGACCGGGACGAGTACGCGGCCGGGCTCGCCGCACTGGCCGGCGGCTCCGGCGCTTCGGACGCTTCGGATGCCTCCGGGGCATCCAGTCCCTTCGGTGCCTCCAGTGCCGTGACGGGCGAGATTGCCGGCGGGCGCACCGCGTTCCTGTTCACGGGGCAGGGCGCGCAGCGGGTGGGGGCGGGCCGCGAGCTGGCTGGGGCCTTCCCGGTGTTCGCCCGGGCGCTGGAGGATGCCTGCGGCTATCTGGACCTTCAGCTCGAACGCCCGCTGACGGACGTGCTGTTCGCGGCCGAGGGCTCCGCCGAGGCCGCGCTGCTGGACCGGACGGAGTACGCGCAGCCCGCGCTGTTCGCCGTCGAGGTGGCGCTGTACCGGCTGGTGGAGTCCTGGGGCGTACGTCCCGACTACGTGGCCGGGCACTCGGTCGGCGAGATCGCGGCCGCGCACGTGGCCGGGGTGCTGTCGCTGGAGGACGCCGCGGCGCTGGTGGCGGCCCGCGGGCGGCTGATGCAGGAGCTTCCGGTGGGCGGGGTGATGGTCGCCGTCCAGGCGTCCGAGGACGAGGTCCTGCCCCTGCTGGCGGACGGCGCCGGCATCGCCGCCGTCAACGGACCGCGCTCGGTGGTGGTTTCCGGACCCGAGACACCCGTCCTGGCCGTCGCGGACCGGCTGCGGGCGCAGGGCCGCAAGACCTCGCAGCTCAAGGTCTCGCACGCCTTCCACTCGGGCTTGATGGAACCGATGCTGGAGGAGTTCCGGCGCATCGCCCGGGTGCTGGACTACGCCGCCCCGCACATCCCCGTGGTCTCCACCGTCACCGGGGAGCAGGCGCGGGCGGAGGAGCTGACGTCGCCGGAGTACTGGGTGGAGCACGTCCGCCGGACGGTCCGGTTCGCCGACGGGATGCGGACGCTGGCCGCGGAGGGCGTCACCGCCTTTCTGGAGCTGGGCCCGGACGCCGTCCTGACCGCGATGGGCCAGGAGTGCCTGGCGGAGGACGGCACGGATGCCGACCGGGAGTTCGTCTCCCTGCTGCGCCGCAACCGCCCGGAGGAGCGGGAGGCGGTGACGGCACTCGCCCGGCTCTGGGTGCGCGGCCGGCACGTGGACTGGTCCGGCTTCTTCGCCGGGCGCGGAGCGCGGCGCGTGGGCCTGCCCACCTATGCCTTCCAGCGGACCCGCTTCTGGCTGGAGCCCGTGCCCGACACGGGGGACCCGGAGGCGCTGGGGCAGGTGACGGCCGGGCATCCGCTGCTGGGTGCCCTGGTGGCCCTGCCCGGCGCGGAGGGATCGGACAGGGTGGTGCTGACCGGCCGGATCGGCCTGGACTCGCACGCCTGGCTGGTCGATCACTCGGTCATGGGGTCGGTCCTGCTGCCGGGGACCGCGTTCGTGGAGCTGGCCGTGCACGCCGGGGACCGGGTCGGCTGCGGACGGCTGGAGGAACTCACCCTGGCGGCCCCGCTGGTCATACCCACCGACGGCGCGGTGGTGCTGCGCGTGGAGGCCGCCAGGGCGGCGGACGAGGCGGGTCGCTGGAACGTCGCGGTGTACTCGCGCCGGGAGGACGCGGACGCCGATGCGGCGTGGATCCGGCACGCGGACGGCGTGCTGACCGCCGCCCCGGCTCCCGGCCGGGAGCCGGACGCCGATCCGACCGCATGGCCGCCGCAGGGCGCCACGCCGGTCGCGGTGGACGGAACGTACGAGCAGCTGGCCGCCCAGGGTTACGGATACGGACCGGTCTTCCGCGGTCTGCGGGCAGCCTGGCGGCGCGGCGACGAGGTCTTCGCGGAGGTCGCGCTGCCGGAGGAGGCACGCGGCGAGGCCGCGGCGTTCGGGCTGCACCCGGCCCTGCTGGACGCCGTCCTGCATGCCACCGATCTCGCACGGGACGGGCAGGGCGACGGGCTGGGCGACGGGCAGACTGTGCTGCCGTTCGCGTGGAGCGGCGTTTCGCTGTATGCCACCGGAGCAACGGCGCTGCGGGCTCGCATCAGCAGGGCGGGCCAGGAGGGTGTCAGGCTCCACCTGGCCGATCCCGCGGGCAGCCCGGTGGCGGAGGTGGAGTCGCTGGCGATGCGCCCAGTCTCGGCCGAGCAACTCGCGGCGGCGCGCGGCGGGGCCGGTCTGCCGCTGTACCGGCTTGAGTGG
Organism: Streptomyces sp. 17_S59; assembly: GCF_056930295.1. Lineage (NCBI taxonomy): Bacteria > Bacillati > Actinomycetota > Actinomycetes > Kitasatosporales > Streptomycetaceae > Streptomyces > Streptomyces sp. 17_S59. The sequence goes on from NZ_JBXOWD010000001.1 coordinate 473,949, forward strand.
ACCCCGCTGCCGAACGCGGTCGGAGAGCGGGCCGATGCCGCGAAGTGGGCGGTGTTCGGCGAGCAGGCGGAGCAGTGGGCGTGGACCGGGGCCCGGGTGACCGACGGCCCGGATGCGCTGGGCGAGCCCCTGCCGGAGCTGGCCATTCTGGCCTGCCCGGGTGCTGGGACCGGTGGGGACGCTGCCGTGCCGCAGGGTGTGCGTGAAGCCACGGGGTCTGTACTGAGTGTTATTCAGCAGTGGTTGGCTGACGAGACTTTGACGTCGGTGCCCCTGGTGGTCGCCGCAAAGGCCGGATCCGACGGCGATGGGGGTTCGGCGGGTCTGGCGAATGCGGCGGCGTGGGGCCTGGTGCGCGCGGCGCAGGCCGAGAATCCCGGGCGCCTGGTCTTGCTGGAGTGGGACGGCGAGCCTGTTCCGGCAGGACAGCTCCAAGCGGCGCTGCGGAGCGGAGAGTCGGAAGTTGCCGCGCGGGGCGGTGAGTTGTACGGACGCAGGCTGGTCAAGGTGCCGGGTGCGACGGATCGGGGACCAGGCGGCGGGTTCGCCGAATGGGATCCGGCGGGCGCGGTGCTGATCACTGGTGGGACTGGTGGTCTCGGCGGCATTCTGGCCGAGCACCTGGTGCGCGAGTACGGCGTACGGCGGCTCGTGCTCACCAGCCGCCGCGGCCCGGACGCACCCGGGGCCCAGCAGCTTGCGGCGCAACTGACCGAAGCAGGCGCCACCGACGTCACGCTCCTCGCCTGCGACATCAGCGACCGCGAAGCCGTCTCCCGCCTCGTCGACGGCATCCAGGACCTCAAGGCCGTCGTCCACACGGCAGGCGTGCTGGACGACGCCACTATCGGCTCCCTGACTGCGGGGCAGCTGGACACTGTACTGCGCCCGAAGGCCGATGCCGCCTGGCATCTGCACGAGGCGACGAGCGGTCTGGACCTGGCCGCCTTCGTCCTCTTCTCCTCCGTCGCCGGTACCTTCGACGGCGCGGGACAGGGCAACTACGCGGCGGCCAACGCCTTCCTGGACGCCCTCGCCCACCACCGCAGGGCACAGGGCCTGCCTGCGCTCTCGCTGGCCTGGGGGCTGTGGACCGGGGACCGCGGCATGGGCGCCCGGCTCACCGGCGCAGACCTGCGACGCATGCGCGACGGCGGGCTGATCGGCCTGTCCGTCCCGGAGAACCTGGCCCTCTTCGACGCGGCACTGGACTCCGCCGAGCCGGCCGTACTGCCGGTCCGCCTCGACCCGGCCGCGCTGCGCGGCCGTGGCGACGGCGTGCACGCGCTGCTGCGCGCCCTCGTGCCCGCAGCCACACGGCGTGCCGCACAGGCATCCGCTGCCCCGGTCGGCGAACCCGAACTGACCGCACGGCTCGGCGCTCTGGATCCGGCCGAACGCGACCGTGCTCTGCTGGACCTGGTGCGCACCCACGTCGCCGAGGTGCTGCACCACGGGGGCGCAGGCGCCATCGACGCCCGGCGTGCCTTCACCGAGATCGGCTTCGATTCCCTCTCCGCGGTGGACCTGCGCAACCGCCTGAACAAGGCGACCGCTCTCCGCCTGCCGGCCACCCTGGTCTTCGACTACCCGACACCGCAGGCCCTGGCCGAACACCTCGCGGAAAAGCTGTTCGGCGCGGCCCCCGCGACGCCCGCGACCGAGCCGGTGACCCCGCCCGTCGACGACGAGCCGATCGCCATCGTCGGCATGAGCTGCCGCTTCCCGGGCGAGGTGAGCACCCCCGAGGAACTGTGGGCGCTGCTCGCCGAGGGCCGTGACGGCATTTCGCTGTTCCCGGAGGACCGCGGCTGGAACGTCGCGGACATCTACGACCCGGAGTCCGGAAAACCGGGCACGACGTACGCCCGCGAGGGCGGTTTCCTGCACGACGCGGCCGACTTCGACGCCGAGTTCTTCGGCATCTCACCACGCGAGGCCCTGGCGACCGACCCTCAGCAGCGACTGCTCCTGGAAGCCTCCTGGGAGGCCCTGGAGCGGGCGGGCATCGACCCGCACTCCCTGCGTGGCAGCCGCACCGGTGTCTTCGCGGGGATCATGTATCACGACTACGCCTCACGACTGGGCCAGGCGCCCCTCCCGGAAGGCGTGGAGACCTACTTGGGCAACGGCAGCCTGGGCAGCGTGGCCTCGGGCCGGGTGTCCTACGTCCTCGGCCTGGAGGGCCCGGCGGTGACGGTGGACACCGCCTGCTCGTCCTCACTGGTGGCCTTGCACTGGGCGATCCAGGCGCTGCGGAACGGTGAGTGCACGCTGGCCCTTGCGGGCGGTGTGACCGTGATGTCGACACCCGAAACCTTCATCGACTTCAGCCGCCAGCGGGGGCTGGCCCGGGACGGCCGCTGCAAGTCCTTCGCCGAGTCGGCGGACGGTACGGGCTGGGGCGAGGGCGCAGGGATGCTGGCGGTGGAACGGCTGTCGGATGCGCGGCGTAATGGGCATCCAGTGCTGGCGGTGGTGCGTGGGTCGGCGGTGAATCAGGACGGTGCGAGCAATGGCCTGACGGCGCCGAATGGTCCGTCGCAGCAGCGTGTGATCCGGGCTGCGCTGGCGAGTGCGGGGCTGACGGCCGGGCAGGTTGATGCGGTGGAGGCGCACGGCACGGGCACGGTGCTGGGTGACCCGATCGAGGCGCAGGCGCTGCTGGCGACGTACGGACAGGAGCGGGAAGCCGGGCGTCCGCTGTGGCTGGGCTCGGTGAAGTCCAACCTCGGGCACACACAGGCCGCGGCGGGTGTGGCCGGCGTGATGAAGATGGTGCTGGCCATGCGACACAGGACCCTGCCCAGCACCCTGCACGTGAACCAGCCGACGTCCCAAGTGGATTGGTCGTCGGGGGATGTGCGGTTGCTGGCCGAGGCGGTGCCGTGGGAGAGCGAGGGACCGCGTCGTGCGGGCGTCTCGTCCTTCGGGATCAGCGGCACGAATGCACACGTGATCCTTGAGGAAGCGCCACCGGTCGAGGAGACGCCTGGTGAGGCGGTAGCGGGTGGCGGTGTGCTGCCGCTGGTGATCAGCGCCCGCAATGGGGCAGCCCTCCGGGCACAGGCCGCGAGCCTGGCGGCGTGGCTTGAGGACGAGGACGGGCCCGGTCTGGCCGACGTGGCGTACTCGCTGGCCGTGACACGGGCTGGTCTGGAGCATCGTGCGGTGGTGCTGGCGGTGGACCGCGCGCAGGCGCGGGCGCAGCTGACCGACGGACCGCTGGTGCAGGGGACGGTGAGCGAGGGGCGCCTGGCGTTCCTGTTCACGGGGCAGGGTGCGCAGCGGATAGGGATGGGCCGGGAGCTGTATGAGGCTTTCCCTGTGTTTGCGGCGGCGTTTGACGAGGTCTGCGGGCACCTTGAACTTCCCCTGAAGGATGTGGTGTTCGGGGACGATCAGGCAGTTCTGGACCGGACCGAGTACGCGCAGCCCGCTCTGTTCGCGATCGAGGTGGCGCTGTACCGGCTGGTGGAGTCCTGGGGCGTACGTCCGGACTTCCTGGCCGGGCACTCGATCGGCGAGATCGCAGCCGCGCATGTGGCCGGGGTCTTCTCGCTCGCAGATGCCTGCACGCTCGTGGCGGCGCGCGGGCGGCTGATGCAGGCCCTGCCCGAGGGCGGGGTGATGGTGGCCGTCCAGGCCACCGAGGACGAAGTCCAGCCCCTGCTCAAGGACGGCGCCGGGATCGCCGCGATCAATGGGCCGCGCTCCGTGGTGATTTCCGGGCCCGAGGCACCCGTACTGGTCATCGCGGACCAGCTTCGCGCGCAGGGCCGCAAGACCTCACAGCTGAAGGTCTCCCACGCCTTCCACTCCGCGCTGATGGACCCGATGCTGGACGACTTCCGCACCGTCCTGGACAGCCTGGCCTTCCAGGCCCCGCAGATCCCCGTCGTCTCCAACGTCACCGGGCAGCTCGCAACAGCCGAAGACCTCACCTCACCCGAGTACTGGGTCCAGCACGCCCGTCAAGCCGTCCGCTTCGCCGACGGCATCCGGGCACTGGCCACCGAGGGCGTCACCACCTTCCTGGAGCTGGGCCCCGACGCCGTCCTGACCGCCATGGCCCAGGACTGCCTCCCCGACACCGACACCAGCACCGACAGGGCCTTCATCCCCGCCCTCCGCCGCAACCACCCCGAAACACCCGAGACCACCAAAGCCCTCGCCCACCTCTGGACCCGCGGCCACCCCATCACCTGGCAAACCTTCTACGCCCCCCACCACCCCCACCCCACCGACCTCCCCACCTACCCCTTCCAACGCCAGCGCTACTGGATCGACGCGGTAGCCGGCCCCGCCGATGTCGCCGCAGCCGGGCTGGACCCCGCGCAGCACCCCCTCCTCGGCGCAGCCGTCTCTCTGCCGGAGTCGGATGCGATTGTGCTGACGGGGCGGATCGGGCTGCGCAGCCACCCGTGGCTGGCCGACCACTCCGTGATGGGATCGGTGGTCCTGCCCGGTACGGCCTGTGTCGAGCTGGCCCTGCGGGCCGGGGACGAGGTGGGGTGCGGGCTGCTGGAGGAACTCACCCTGGAGGCCCCGCTCGTGCTGCCCGCCCACGGCAGCTGCGACCTGCGGGTGTCCGTGGGCGAGCCGGACGAGTCGGCGCGGCGCCCGGTGACCGTGTACTCGCGCGAGCAGGACGCGGCGCCCAGCGCGCCCTGGACCCGGCACGCCACCGGCACTCTCGCGGACGCGGCGAGCCCCAGCGGCAACGACGACAGCCTGCGCATATGGCCGCCGCAGAACGCCGCCCCCGTCGATACAGGTGCCTTGTACGAGGTGCTGGCCGCGGACGGCCTCGAGTACGGCCCGGTCTTCCGCGGTCTGCGCGCTGCCTGGCGACGCGGCGACGAGGTCTTCGCCGAGGTCGCCCTCCCCGAAGAAGCACACACCGACGCCACCGCATTCGCTCTTCACCCCGCCCTCCTCGACGCCGCCCTGCACGCCACCGAGCTGGCCGGCAGCGGCGAACGGCAGCCCGGCAGGGGCGCGTCACTGCCGTTCGCCTGGAGCGATGTGGCCCTGCACGCAGCAGGGGCTACCGCTCTGCGGGTCCGGGTGGTGCCGGTCGCGGGCGGTACGGACGCGGTCTCGCTGACGCTCGCCGACACCACCGGCATGCCGGTGGCCACCGTGCGCTCGATGGCGTCCCGGCCGGTGTCCGCCGAGCAGATCGAGGCGGCGCGCGCCGGAGCCGGGGAATCGCTGTACCGCGTGGAGTGGGCCGAGGTGGCCCCGGCCGAAGCCGCACCCGTCGGCGACGACTGGGTGGTGCTCGGCCCGGAGGCGGGTGACTGGGCCTGGACGGGCGCGCGGCCGTGCCCGGATCTGGGGTCGCTCGACGCGTCCGTGCCGTCGGTGGTCGTGCTGCCGTGCCCGGCAGTGGATCCCCGCGATGCCGTGCCGCAGCGGGTGCGCGAGGTGCTCGGCGAAGTGCTGCGCACGCTCCGGCAGTGGCTGGCGGAGGAGAGGCCGGCCTCGTCCCGGCTGCTCGTCGTCACACGCAATGCCGTGGGCACCGACGACGCGGTCGGCACCGGTGACGTCGTCGGCTCCGCGGTGTGGGGCCTGGTGCGCTCGGCGCAGGAGGAGAACCCGGGCGCCTTCGTACTGGCCGACTGGGATGGCGAGGAGGCGTCCGCCCGGCACTTCCCGCAGGCGGTGGCCTCCGGCGAACCGCAGGTGTCCGTGCGGGTCGACGGGCTGCGCGCGGCCCGTCTGATGCGGGTGCCTGCGGCGGCCGCTGCGGACGGTGCCCCGGGGCGGTCCGGGTTCGCCGACTGGGATCCGTCTGGTGTCGTGCTGATCACCGGAGGCACGGGCGGCCTCGGTGGCATTCTGGCCGAGCACTTGGTCCGCCAGTACGGCGTACGACGGCTCGTGCTCACCAGCCGCCGCGGCCCGGACGCACCCGGAGCCCGGCAACTGGCAGCACAGCTGAGCGAAGCAGGCGCCACCGACGTCACGCTCCTCGCCTGCGACATCAGCGACCGCGAAGCTGTCTCCCGCCTCGTCGACGGCATCCAGGACCTCAAGGCCGTCGTCCACACGGCAGGCGTGCTGGACGACGCCACTATCGGCTCCCTGACGCCCGAGCACCTGGACACCGCGCTGCGCCCGAAGGCGGACGCCGCCTGGTACCTCCACGAGGCCACCCGCCACCTCGGTCTCACCGCCTTCGTGCTCTTCTCCTCCGCCGCCGGCACCCTCCAGGGCGCCGGACAGGGCAACTACGCGGCGGCCAACGCTTTCCTCGACGCGCTCGCCCGGCACCGCAAGGCCGCGGGTCTGCCCGCGCTCGCCCTCGCCTGGGGCCTGTGGGCCGGGGACCGCGGCATGGGCGCCCGGCTCACCGACGCGGACCTGCGGCGGATGAGGGACGGCGCGCTGACCGCGCTGACCGTCCGGGAGAACCTGGCCCTGTTCGACGCGGCGCTGGTCACCGCCGATGCGGCCGTACTGCCGATCCGCGTCAACCTGGGCGCGCTGCGGGCCCGTTCCGGTGAGGTGCCCCCGCTGCTGCGGGCCCTGGTGCCGCCCGTCGCCCGGCGGGCCGTGCGGGCGGCGGCAGCCGCGGGTACCGCGGCGGAGGAGTCGTCCCTGGAGGAGCGGCTGGCGCCGCTGGCCGAGGACGAGCGGCACCAGCTCCTGGAGGAGTTGATCTGCACGGAGGTGGCCACGGTCCTCGGGCACTCCGGAGCCGCGTCGCTGGATCCGTCCCGTTCCTTCCAGGACGTCGGCTTCGACTCGCTCACGGCGGTGGAGCTGCGCAACCGGCTCAAGAAGGCCACCGGTCAGCGGCTGCCCGCCACGCTGATCTTCGACTACCCGACGCCGACCGTGCTGGCCAAGTTCCTGCTCGACGAGCTGTCGCCGGACATCGTGAACATCGGGGGCATCGGGGATACCGGGTCCGGGCCGGAAGCAGTCGAGCAGCACGGCGGGAACGACCAGAGCGACGCGATCTTGGCGATGGACATCGACGATCTCGTGCGCGAGGCCTTCGAACGCAGCGAGACCGAGGAGTGACGACCGTGGAAACACCTGTCCAGAAGATCGCGGAAGCGCTGCGCGCGTCGCTGCTGGAGAACGAGCGGCTGCGCCGCCGTTACGACGAGGCGACGGCCGCCGCCGCGGAACCAGTGGCGATCGTGGGCATGAGCTGCCGCTATCCCGGCGACGTCGGGTCCCCGGAGGACCTGTGGTCGCTGGTGCGCTCGGGCACCGATGCGATCACCGACTTCCCCGGCGACCGCGGCTGGGATCTCGAGGGGCTGTACGATCCCGAGGGGACCCGGCCGCACACCAGCTACACCCGGCAGGGCGGATTCCTGTACGGGGCCCCGGAGTTCGACCCGTCGTTCTTCGGCATGAGCCCGCACGAGGCGACCGCCACCGACCCCCAGCAGCGGCTGCTCCTGGAGGTCTCCTGGGAGGCGTTCGAGCGCGCCGGGATCGATCCGGCCGCGCTCAAGGGCAGCGCCACGGGCGTGTACGCGGGTGTGATGGCCACGGACTATCCCGTTCGGGCCGGGACGGTGCCCGAGGGCGCCGAGGGGTTCATGGTCACCGGCACCGACGGCAGCGTGGTCTCGGGCCGCATCGCCTATGTGCTGGGCCTGGAGGGCCCTGCCGTCTCCATCGACACCGCCTGCTCGTCGTCGCTGGTGGCGCTGCACCTGGCCGCGCAGGCGCTGCGCAACGGCGAGTGCTCGCTCGCGCTGGCGGGCGGGGTCACGGTGATGTCCACCGCCCGGACGTTCGTGGAGTTCAGCCGGCAGCACGGGCTGGCGCCGGACGGCCGCTGCCGGTCGTTCGCCGACGCGGCCGCGGGCACGGGCTGGGGCGAGGGCGCCGGGATGCTCGTACTGGAGCGGCTGTCCGACGCGCGCCGCAACGGGCGGCACGTCCTCGCCGTGGTCCGGGGCTCCGCCCTCAACCAGGACGGGGCCAGCAACGGCCTCACCGCGCCCAACGGCCCGTCCCAGCAGCGGGTCATCCGGGCGGCGCTGGCGAACGCCGGGCTGACCGCGCGGGACGTGGACGCGGTGGAGGCACACGGCACGGGCACCGTGCTGGGCGACCCGATCGAGGCGCAGGCGCTGCTGGCGACGTACGGGCAGGAACGCGACAAGGACCGTCCGCTGTGGCTGGGCTCGGTGAAGTCCAACTTCGGCCACACCCAGGCCGCGGCCGGAGTGGCCGGGGTCATCAAGATGGTGATGGCGATGCGCCACGGCGAGCTGCCGCGCACGCTGCACGTGGACCGTCCGTCCGGTCAGGTCGACTGGTCGGACGGGGCGGTCGCGCTGCTCACCGAGACGGTCCCGTGGGAGAGCGAGGGGCCGCGCCGCGCGGGAATCTCGTCCTTCGGGATCAGCGGCACCAATGCACACGTCATCATCGAGCAGGCGCCCGCGGCCGAGGAGGCCGCCGCCGGGGACCGGGCCGAGCCCGGCGCCCCGCTGCCGTTCCTGCTCTCCGCCAGGAGCGAGGCGGCCGTGCGCGCCCAGGCCGGGCGGCTGGCCGAGCGCCTGGCTGCCGACCCCGCCCTGAGCCCGCTCGGCCTCGGCCACTCCCTGGTGGCGACGCGGGCCGCCATGACGCACCGGTCCGTGCTGGTCGCCGCCGACCGGGACGCGCTCCTGGCCGGGCTGCGGGCGACGGCCGCGGGCCGGACCCCCGACGCCCTGGTGAGCGGCACCGCCGGGGGCCGCGCCAAGGTCGCCTTCGTCTTTCCGGGGCAGGGCTCGCAGTGGGCCGGGATGGCGCTGGAACTCCTGGACTCCGGCGCCGCCCCGGCGTTCGCCGCGCGCCTGCGGGAATGTGCGGAGGCCATCGGCGCGCACGTCGACTGGGACCTGTTCGCGGTCCTGCGCGGCGAGCCGGGCGCGCCGTCGCTGGAGCGGGTGGATGTGGTGCAGCCCGCGCTGTTCGCCGTGCTGGTGTCGCTGGCGGAGCTGTGGCGTTCGCACGGCGTCAAACCCTCGGCCGTGGTGGGGCATTCGCAGGGTGAGATCGCCGCGGCGTGCGTCGCGGGCGCGCTGTCCCTGGAGGACGCGGCCCGGGTGGTGACCCTGCGCAGCCGGTCGATCGCCCGTCACCTGGCCGGGCCGGGCGGCATGATGTCCGTCTCGCTGCCCGCCGGGCAGATCGCCGACCGGCTGCAGCACTGGGACGGACGGCTGTCGGTGGCGGCCGTCAACGGCGCGGGGTCGGTGGCCGTCTCCGGCGACGGCGACGCCCTGGACGAACTCCTCGCCGAACTCCAGGCCGAGGGCGTGTGGGCCCGCAGGATCCCGGTCGACTATGCCTCGCACTCCGCGCACGTGGAGGCCATCGAGGAGGAGTTGCTGGACGTCCTGGCGGACATCACCCCCCGCCCGGCGAAGATCCCCTTCTACTCCACCGTCACCGCCACGCTGATCGACACCCGCGAGCTGGACGCCGCGTACTGGTACCGGAATCTGCGGCAGACCGTGCGCTTCGAGGAGACCACCAGGGCTCTGCTGGCCGACGGCCACGGCCTCTTCGTCGAGGCCAGCCCGCATCCGGTGCTGTCGATGGGCATCCAGGAGACCGGGGAGGCCGCCGGGCGGGCCGCCGTTGCCGTGGGCTCGCTGCGCCGCGACGACGGCGGGCCGGACCGCTTCCTGCTGTCCCTGGGCGAGGCCTGGGCACACGGCGCGACCGTCGACTGGGCGGCGCTGTTCGCCCCGTACGAACCGGACTGGGTGGACCTGCCCACCTACCCCTTCCAGCGGCAGCGCCACTGGCCGCGCCCCGACCCGGCCGCCTACGATCCGGCCTCGGCCGGGCTGGACTCCGCCGACCATCCGCTGCTGGGTGCCGCCGTGCAGCTGGCCGCCGCGGACGGCGTGCTGCTCACCGGGCGGATCGGTCTGGACACCCACCCCTGGCTGGCCGATCACGCGGCCGGCGGCGCCGTGCTCCTGCCGGGCACCGCGCTCGTCGAACTCGCCGGCCGGGCCGGGGACCGGGTCGGCTGCGGACGGATCGACGAACTCACCCTCACTGCACCCCTGTTGCTGCCCGAGCGCGGTGGTGTGCAGCTGCAGGTGCACGTGGGCGTGGCCGACGCCGCCGGACGGCGCCCGGTGAGCGTGCACTCCCGGCCGAGCGGCACGAGCGGCACAAGCGGCACGAGCGGTGCCGACGCTTCCGAGGAGCCGTGGACGGGGCACGCCGACGGGTTCCTCATGCCCGAGAGTACGGACCCGGACGACGACGGCTCGCAGGCCGTCTGGCCGCCCGAGGACGCCACGCCACTGGACGCGTCCGGCCTCTACGAGCAGCTGGACGACCAGGGGTACGGCTACGGCCCGGCCTTCCGGGGGCTGCGGGCCGCCTGGCAGCGCGGCGAGGAAGTGTTCGCCGAGGTCGCCCTGCCCGAGGAGGTGCGGGCCGAGGCGGGGCGGTACGGGCTGCATCCGGCGCTGCTGGACGCCGCCCTGCACGCGGCGGGCCTCGGCCCGTTCGACACTTCTCCTGCCGGGTCGGGGGCGGACGGGGCCGGGATCCGGCTGCCGTTCACCTGGAGCGGGGTGAGCCTGCGGGCCGTGGGCGCGGCGGCGCTGCGGGTACGCGTCACACCGGCCGGGGACGACTCGGTCCGGCTGCTGCTCGCGGATGCGACGGGCGCGCCGGTCGCATCCGTCGATGCCCTGGTGCTGCGCCCGGTGTCCGCGGACCGGCTGTCGGCCGCGGCCGCACCGGCCGGCGACTCCCTGTTCCGGTCCCTGTTCCGGATCGAGTGGAGCGCGCTGCCCGCGGCGGCCGAGGCGGCACACGAGCCGGCCTTCGCGCTCCTGGACGGGTACGGGGACGAGCCCCTCGGCCTGCTCCCTGACGGCACTCAAGTGCTGCCCGACATCTCCTCCCTGCGCTCCGTCCTGGACGCGGGCGCTCCGGCGCCAGCTGTCGTGGTCCTCCCCTGCCTCGCCACGGACGACTCCGGCGCCGTGCCCGCCCCCCAGCGGATACGCGAGGCGACCGACCGGGTCCTGGCAGCAGTGCAGCAGTGGTCCGAGCTGGATCCGCCCGAGTCGGTGCGCCTGGCCGTGGTCACCCGCGGGGCCGCGGGGCCGGACGGGCTTCCGGTGGATGCGGTCGGCGCGGCGGTGTGGGGCCTGGTGCGCTCCGCGCAGTCCGAGAACCCCGGGGCCTTCGTCCTGGTGGACTGGGACGGAGAGCAGGAATCGGCCCGGGGGCTGGCCCGGGCCGCGCTGTCGGGCGAGCCCGAACTGGCGCTGCGGGGCGGCGATCTGTACGTGCCCCGTATGGTGCGCGCGGGCGGCGAGCGGACGGCCTCACCGTTTGCCGACTGGGACGCGGCAAACGTGATCCTCGTCACCGGGGGCACCGGCGGGCTCGGTGCCCTGGTGGCCCGTCACCTGGTCACCCGGCACGGGGTGCGGCGCCTGGTGCTGACCAGCCGCCGGGGCCCGGACGCCCCCGGTGCTGCGGAGCTGACGGCGGAGCTGACCGCCCTCGGCGCCGAGGTGTCCGTGGTGCGCTGCGACGTCGGCGACCGGGACGCCGTGTTCCACCTGGTCGGCGGAATCGAGCGGCTCAAGGCCGTGGTGCACACGGCCGGAGTGCTGGACGACGCCACCATCGCCTCGCTGACTGCGGAGCAGCTGGACACGGTGCTGCGCCCGAAGGCCGATGCCGCCTGCCACTTGCACGAGGCGACGAGCGGTCTCGACCTGGCCGCGTTCGTCCTCTTCTCCTCCGCCGCCGGCACCTTCGCCGGAGCGGGACAGGGTAACTACGCGGCGGCCAACACTTTCCTGGACGCGTTCGCCCGCCGCCTCAGGGCGCAGGGCCTGCCGGCTGTGTCTCTGGCCTGGGGCTTGTGGGCCGGCAGCAGCGGCATGACCGCCCATCTCACCCCGGCGGATCTCGCGCTCATGGCCAAGTCGGGCACCCGCGCCCTGTCCGCGGACGAGGGCCTGGCCCTCTTCGACGCCGCGGTATCGGCTGCCGAACCCGTACTGCTGCCGATCGGGCTCGACCTGTCCGTGCTGCGCAGCATCCCGGGCGGGCCGCCCCCGCTGCTGCGCGCCCTGGTCCGTACGGTGAGCCGGCGCACAGCGGATTCCGGGCCGGCCGACGGCCCGGACACCCTCGCGCAGAGGCTAGCCAGGATGCCGGTGCCGGAGCGGATCAGGCTGCTGCTGGACCTGGTACGTACCCAGGTGGCCGACATCCTCGGCCACGAGAGCCGCGACGCCGTCGAACCGGACCGCGCCTTCAAGGACCTCGGGTTCGACTCGCTCGCCGCGGTGGCCCTGCGCAACCGGCTCGGCGCGGCGACGGGCGTCCGGCTGCCGGTGACCCTGGTCTTCGACCACCCCACGCCCACTGCGCTCGCCGAATATCTCAGAACGGAACTGCTCGGTGCGGGCGAGGCGGACGCCTCCGCCGCCGTGGCGGCGACAGCTGCCCCCGCCGCCGACGAACCCATCGCCATCGTCGGCATGAGCTGCCGGTTCCCCGGCGGAGTGAGCACCCCCGAGGAACTGTGGGCGCTGCTGGCCGCGGACGGCGACGGCATCACGCCGTTCCCCCGGGACCGCGGCTGGGACATCGCGAACATCTGCGACACCAGCGGGGTACGGGCGAACACCAGCCACACCGACGAGGGCGGCTTCCTGCACGACGCGGCCGACTTCGACGCCGAGTTCTTCGGCATCTCACCACGCGAGGCCCTGGCCACCGACCCCCAGCAACGACTGCTCCTGGAAACCTCCTGGGAAGCCCTGGAGCGGGCGGGCATCGACCCGCACTCCCTGCGCGGCAGCCGCACCGGCGTCTTCGCGGGCGTCATGTACCACGACTACGCCGCACGACTCGGACAGACCCCGGTGCCCGACGGCGTCGAGAGCTACCTGGGCAACGGCAGCCTGGGCAGCGTCGCCTCGGGCCGGGTGTCCTACGTCCTCGGCCTGGAGGGCCCGGCGGTGACCGTGGACACCGCATGCTCGTCCTCACTGGTCGCCCTGCACCTGGCGGTTCAGGCACTCCGCAGCGGCGAGTGCACGCTCGCCCTGGCAGGCGGCGTCTCGGTGATGTTCACTCCCGAGACGTTCATCGACTTCAGCAGGCAGCACAACCTGGCACCCGACGGCCGCGCCAGGGCCTTCGCCGACTCGGCCAACGGCACCAGCCTCTCCGAGGGCGTGGGGATGCTGCTGGTGGAACGGTTGTCGGATGCGCGGCGCAATGGGCACCGGGTGCTGGCGGTGGTGCGTGGGTCGGCGGTGAATCAGGACGGTGCGAGCAATGGCCTGACGGCGCCGAATGGTCCGTCGCAGCAGCGGGTGATCCGGGCGGCGCTGGCGAGTGCGGGGCTGACCGCGCGGGACGTGGATGCGGTGGAGGCGCACGGCACGGGCACGGTGCTGGGCGATCCGATCGAGGCGCAGGCGCTGCTGGCGACGTACGGGCAGGAGCGGGAAGCCGGGCGTCCGCTGTGGCTGGGCTCGGTGAAGTCCAATCTCGGGCACACGCAGGCCGCGGCGGGTGTGGCCGGCGTGATGAAGATGGTGCTGGCCATGCGGCACGGGGTGCTGCCCAGGACCCTGCACGTGAACCAGCCGACACAGCATGTGGACTGGTCGGCAGGCCACGTACGGTTGCTCACCGAGCCGATGCCGTGGGAGAGCGAGGGACCGCGCCGCGCAGGCGTCTCGTCCTTCGGGATCAGCGGCACCAACGCCCACGCGATCCTTGAAGAAGCGCCGCCCGTTGAGGAGGTGCCTGGTGGGGCGGCTGTGGGTGGGGGTGTGCTGCCGCTGGTGATCAGCGCCCGTACTGCGGGAGCGCTGCAGGCGCAGACTGCGGGCTTGCTGACCTTGCTTGAGGTCGAGGACGGGCCCGGCCTGGCTGACGTGGCGTACTCGCTGGCCGTGACCCGGGCTGGTCTGGAGCATCGTGCGGTGGTGCTGGCGGTGGACCGTGCGCAGGCACGGGCGCAGCTGACCGACGGGCCGCTGGTGCAGGGGACGGTGAGCGAGGGACGGCTGGCGTTCCTGTTCACGGGGCAGGGCGCGCAGCGGGTAGGGATGGGCCGGGAGCTGTACGAGACCTTCCCCGTCTTCGCGGCGGCGCTGGACGAGGTCTGTGAGCACCTGGAACTGCCGCTGAAGGATGTGATGTTCGGGGACGAGCAGGGGGTCCTGGACCGGACGGAGTTCGCGCAGCCTGCGTTGTTCGCGATCGAGGTGGCGTTGTATCGGCTGGTGGAGTCCTGGGGCGTACGTCCGGACTTCCTGGCCGGGCACTCGGTTGGCGAGATCGCGGCTGCCCACGTCTCTGGAGTGCTGTCCTTGGCGGATGCGTGCGCTCTGGTGGCGGCGCGCGGGCGGCTGATGCAGGCCCTGCCCGCGGGCGGGGTGATGGTGGCCGTCCAGGCCACCGAGGACGAAGTCCAGCCCCTGCTCAAGGACGGCGCCGGGATTGCCGCGATCAACGGACCACGCTCGGTAGTGATCTCGGGTCCCGAGGCACCCGTACTGGTCATCGCGGACCAGCTTCGCGCCCAGGGCCGCAAGACCGCGCAGCTGAAGGTCTCCCACGCCTTCCACTCGGCGTTGATGGATCCGATGCTGGACGACTTCCGCACCGTCCTGGACAGCCTGGCCTTCCAGGCCCCGCAGATCCCCGTCGTCTCCAACGTCACCGGGCAGCTCGCAACAGCCGAAGACCTCACCTCACCCGAGTACTGGGTCCAGCACGCCCGTCAAGCCGTCCGCTTCGCCGACGGCATACAAACACTGGCCACCGAGGGCGTCACCACCTTCCTGGAGCTGGGCCCCGACGCCGTCCTGACCGCCATGGCCCAGGACTGCCTCCCCGACACCACCACCGGCACAGACAGGGCCTTCATCCCCACCCTCCGCCGCAACCACCCCAATGAAGAAGAAACAACCATCACAGCCCTCGCCCACCTCTGGACCCGCGGCCACCCCATCACCTGGCAAACCTTCTACGCCCCCCACCACCCCCACCCCACCGACCTCCCCACCTACCCCTTCCAACACCAGCGCTACTGGCTGGAATCCGCCACCCCAACCGGCGACGTGACCACCCTCGGCCAGACCCCCGCCAAGCACCCCCTGCTGGGCTCAGTCCTGCACCTCGCGGGCGGCGGCGACCAGACAGTCCTCACCGGTCGGCTGTCCCTCCAGTCGCACCCGTGGCTCGCCGATCACGCCGTAGGCGACACCGTGCTGCTCCCCGGCACTGCCTTCGTCGAGATCGCCGTGCACGCGGGCGATCAGGTCGGCTGCGGCGAGTTGTCCGAGCTGACCCTGGAGGCACCGCTGCCGCTGCCACAGCGCGGTGCGGTGCAGCTTCAGGTGACCGTCGGTGCAGCGGACGCGAACGGGCACCGTTCCCTGTCGGTCCACTCGCGGCCGGATGACGGGGACCCGCAGACGCCGTGGACCCGGCACGCCGAAGGACTGCTCACCGTTTCGCCCGCGGACCCGGGCCCCGATGCCGACGACCTCCGACTATGGCCCCCGGCGGACGCCGAAGCCGTGCCGCTGGAGGGCATGTACGAGCAACTGGCCGCGCAGGGTTACGGATACGGTCCGGTCTTCCAGGGCCTGCGCGCGGCCTGGCGGCGCGGCGACGAGGTCTTCGCCGAAGTCGCCCTCCCCGAGGACGCCCACACCGAAGCCACCGCATTCGCTCTTCACCCCGCCCTCCTCGACGCCGCCCTGCACGCGGCCGATCTCGCTCCCGTCGGCACCGACGAGCAGCCGGGAGTCCTGCTCCCCTTCGCCTTTCAGGGCGTGACCCTGTACGCGACCGGCGCAACCGCCCTGCGGGTGCGCATCGCCCCCGTCGGCCCGAACGCGCTGTCCGTCCTGGCCGCCGATGCCCAGGGCGTGCCGGTCGCCTCCGTGCGGTCTCTTGCCCTGCGTGCGGTCGACGAGGAGCAGCTGCGTACCGCCGCGGGCGGGGAACCGCAGCAGCTGTACCGCGTGGATTGGACGCCGATCGGCTTGCAGGGACCGGCGAAGTCCCGTACGCAGGACGTCACGACGGTCGTCTGCGACACCCCCGCTGATCCGGCCGATGTACGGGCGGCCACCGGGCGGCTGCTGGCGTACCTCCAAGAGTGGCTGTCCGATGAGGGGCCCGCCTCCTCCCGGCTCGTCGTCGTCACCCGCCGTGCCGTCGCCGTGTCGCCCGCCGAGGATGTTCTCGATCTGGCGGGCTCGGCGGTGTGGGGGCTGGTGCGCGCGGCGCGGGAGGAGTATCCGGGGCGCCTCGTGCTGGTGGACACGGACGGCACGGCGGCCTCCGAAGCGGCGCTGTCCGCCGCGGTGGCGAGTGGGGAGCCGGAGATCGCGCTGCGCGGCGGTGCGGCGTCCGTGCCCCGGCTCGTACGCGCCGGCGAGGGCGCGCCGGAGGAGGCTCTCCGACTCTCCCCGAACGGCACGGTGCTGATCACCGGGGGTACGGGCGGGCTCGGCGGCCTGGTGGCCCGTCATCTGGTGGCGGAGCACGGCGTACGGCATCTGCTGCTGCTCAGCAGGCGCGGTCCGGCGGCCGAGGGCGCCGACAAGCTCGTGGCCGGGCTCACCGAACTCGGCGCAAATGTCGACGTCGTGGCCGGGGACGCGGCGGATCCGGACGAGCTGGCCGCGGCGCTGGCCCGCATTCCCGCCGAACATCCCCTGACCGGTGTCGTCCACACCGCCGGGGTGCTGGACGACGCAACTCTGGCCTCCTTGACGCCGGAGCGTCTCGCCACGGTGCTGCGGCCCAAGGCGGATGCGGCGCTCAACCTCCACCGGCTCACCGCCGGGGCAGACCTCGCGGCGTTTGTTCTGTTCTCCTCGACCGCGGGCACCCTGGGCGGAGCCGGGCAAGCCAACTACGCCGCGGGCAACGCCTTCCTGGACGCCCTGGCCCAGCACCGCAGGGCCCACGGCCTGCCCGGCCTCTCGCTGGCCTGGGGGCTGTGGTCGGCCGGGGCGGGGATGGGAGACCGGCTCGCGGAGGCGGATCTGCGGCGGATGTCGCGCTCCGGCATGCGGGCGCTCTCCCCGGAACAGGGCCTCGCCCTCTTCGATGCGGCCGCCCGGTCGGCCGCCGAAGCTGCTGTCCTGCTGCCGGTCTCGCTGGACACCTCGGCCATCAGGGCGCGCAGTGCCACGGACGGGGTTCCGGCGCTGCTGCGCGGCCTCGTCCGGGTGCCGGTGCGCCGGGCGCTGGACGACGGTGCGGCCGGTGCCTCAGGTGCCCAAGGGCCATCGTTGGCCGAGCGGTTGGCCGGGCAGTCGGCCGAGGAGCAGGAGCGGACGCTGCTCGACCTGGTCCGGGCGCACACGGCCGAGGTCCTCGGGCACGGCGGCGGCCACGCCGTCGAACCGCTGCGGGGCTTCGTCGAGCTGGGCTTCGACTCGCTGACCGCCCTGGAGCTGCGCAACCGTCTGGGGGCGGTCTCCGGGCTGCGGCTGCCGTCCACGCTGATCTACGACCATCCCACTCCGCTGGCCGCGGCGCGCCATCTGCGCGACGAGCTGGTCGACGAGCTGTCTCCGTCCGGGCCGTCCCTGGAGGCCGAACTCGCCCGGCTGGAGGCGGTCATGAGCACCGCGGCACCGGACGAGGCCGAGCACGCCAGGGTCACGGCGCGGCTGCGGGCGCTGGCCGCGCGGTGGGGGGACGCATACCGGCCGGACGGCGCCGGGGAGCGGCAGGAGTCCCTGGAGGCGGCCTCGGCCGACGAGCTGTTCGACATCCTCGACAACGAGCTGGACGCCGGGTAGCGGCCACCGGTCGCAATCCCATGGTGAAGCGGTCCCGGGAGCTGTTCCCGGGACCGCTTTGCCGTGCCTATGTGACGGCCGTCAGTGCCGTTCTTGGGCATCATGCGCATCGTCGCCACGAGGTTGGGCACCACATACGCGAGGACGTCCTCCGCGGTGCTCGCCGGGCTGCTCGACGCCTGGGCGTGCAGCGGCTACGTACGGTCGCCGGGATCGGTGTCGGGGGCGGGATAGCCGCTGAACCGGTACGGGGGACGATCACCGCGAGGCGATCACGTTCTGGACCAGCCCGAGTTCCTCAACGAGCCGTCACACCACCCACCTTGACTAGGAACTTCTCAAGACAGAACGGCCTCACTGAGGGTTTCTCAACCCGAAGTTGCAGGTTGAAAACCCCTCGATGCCCCAGGCGCGAAGCGCTGTCAGCGGCTATGGGCGGTCCCGCCGCCTGTCCACAGCTGCTCGGGCTGGTCGCTGTTGCAGGTGGTCACCATCACCCCTTGCCGCCGCCATAAGGCGGGGAAGCGATCTCCAGACATCGCCCAGTCTCAGTGTTCTTCAGCGTCTGGCCCGCCGTGGTGGCGCTCCCTACGCGCCAGCGCACATAGCCAGTCCCTCCGAGACCGCTGCACAGTCCCAGTCCGGCCCCGGAGTCGTTGTTGAAGGGCGCCGACAGGCAGTTTCCGCTCGCGCGGTTCACCAGCTCGAAGGTGCCGCCGCCAGAGGAACGCAACGTCCACGCGTAGGCATCGCTGGAACTGCAGGTCCCGAAGCTGGGGTAGACGGAACCGTCACCGACGCACTGGTCGGTGGAGACATTTCGGAGGCGCGATACGGACCCCGGGGAGAGTGTGGTGGCCCCGGACTCCGCGGAAGGCGGCGGTCCGGCCGTAGAGGTGCCCCTACTCGCGGTCTGTACCGGCGGAGCCACAGCCTCCGTGGAGCCGGATGCGCGCGCGGCTGGGTCCGACGCGGACCTGATGGCGGACGGCGACACGGAAGGCGACGGCGACGCGGAGAGCGATCCAGAAGGCGACGGCGACGCGGAGAGCGACGGCGCTGATGAGCCGGGGGCGGTCAGTCCTGGGCCGCCCCCGGCTTTGGAGGGTCCATGCGCACGTCTCCGTTTACCACACCGGCGGCCACCGCTCCGTGCGTGGCCGTGACCGTCATGCCGCCGGCGACCGCAAGCCCACCAGGGCCGGCCGAGGCACCGGAGCCGTGTTGCCGGACATGCTCGACCAAGGACCGCAGCTCCCGGACGGCCTTGTCTCTTTCGAACTCCGGCAGATCCTGGAGCAGGTCCGTGAAACGCGTCTGCCAGGACCGGGACTGGTCGACGCGTACCTGTTCCAGCGCTCGTTGCACGTCTTCGGCTGATGCCCGTGCGAGATCGGCGGCAGTCTGGTCAAGGCGCTGCAATACCGCCTCTTCCCGTTGACCGTCTCGCCCCAGGAGCCGGGCCACTGTTGTCGACGAATCCGACAACGGGCCCGACGAGGCTGTGCGGCCCCGCTCCGCAGAGAACTCCCCACGAGCAGGCCAAATCGCCAAGCCTCGGCGGGCATCAGTCCACAGCGGCAAGTGGGCGTCACCACCCTTTCGGGCGATGTCTCCCGCCACGTCTGGGGCTCGATGGCGTTGGGCTGCAGACGAGTTGAGTCCTCATCGAGCACAACGGGCCGCGGGCCGGGGGCGGTGGAGTCGGCTCAGGAGGCCGTCGCGGGAACGAGGTGGTCGAGTCCCTGCGCACTGCCCGTCGCGGCCTCGATCGAGCGCGGCAGCATGATGCTCTCGTAGGCGCGGACGGCGTCGCCGACGCTGGATTGGGTAACGAGGGCGTGGGCGAGGTCGGAGCCGTCGAGCATGGCGAGGTTGGCGCCCAGCCCGACCGGGGGCATCAGGTGCGCGGCATCGCCGAGCAGCGTGACGCCGGGAACGTGCTCCCAGGTGTGCGGGGCGGGCAGGACGAACAGAGGACGGTTGGTGAACCCGTTGTCGCCGTTCCGCAGGATGTAGCGCAGGCTCTCGTCCCAGCCGTCGAACATCCTCAGCAGGTGCGTCCGCACGGCCCGCTGGTCACCGAGGTCGATACCGGCGGCCACGTGCCAGTCCTCCGGCGCGCGGAGCGCGATGTAGGCGCGGATGTGGCCGTTGCTGTTGCGCTGGGCGACCAGGGACCTGCCGACGCCCTTCGCCAGTATCGATCCGTTGCCGACCAGCCGCGCGAGGTCGGGGTGGCGGGTGTCGCAGTGGTCGAATCCGGTCTCGACGAAGGTGACACCGGTGTAGCCGGGGGCGGCGTGCGACAGGGCCGGGCGGACGCGTGACCAGGCGCCGTCGGCGCCGACCACCAGGTCGAAGTCCTCGGCGGTGCCGTCACCGAAGAGCAGCCGGCAGGGGCCGTCGGCCAATGGGGTGACCCCGCTGACTGCGCGGCCCCACCGCACCGTGCCCTCGGTGACCGAGTCCAGGAGCAGACCGCGCAGCTGGCCCCGGTCGATCTCCGGCCGACCGCCGTCAGCGGAAGGTCCCTGCTGCGCCAGGAAGGCGGCGGTGGCGAAGTCGAGCACCCGCCACTCATCTCCTTCGGGGCGGGCGAGGGCGTGGAATCGGTCGAGGAGCCCCGCCGAACGCAGGGCGGCCTGGCCGGTGTCGGCATGCATGTCGAGGGTGCCGCCCTGCGGGCGGGCGTCTGCGGATGCCTCGCGTTCGAAGACGGTGACGGAGCGGCCGTGTCGCTGCAGGACTCGGGCGCAGGTGAGGCCGCCGAGGCCGGCGCCGACAATCGCGATGCGGGGATCACGAGCAGAGGTCATGGAAGTGCCCCTCAAGAGGTGGGTGAGCCGCCGGGAGGTCCGACATCACCAAGAAAGCACACTCGCTAAATAAGTGCAATGACTAAACTTTCAGACTCGATGCACTTCGAGGTATGGTGTGCGAGTGACCGCACCGACCGGGCGCCGCGAGCGCAAGAAGGCCCAGACCCGCCAGTCCCTGGCCGACGCCGCCCTTGAGCTCTTCCTCGAGCGCGGCTACGACCAGGTCGGTGTCAAAGACGTCGCCGACGCCGCCGACGTCTCGGTGACCACCCTGTTCAAGCACTTCTCCGGCAAGGAAGCCCTGGTCTTCGATCAGGACGACGACCTGGAAGCGGCGCTCGTCGCCGCCGTACGCGAGCGCCCCCCGGGCCAGTCGATCCCGCAGGCCTTGCGCGAGCACCTCCTGCTGACGCAGACCCAGTTCGCCGTCCACGCCGCAGACCCGCGGTTCGCCGACTTCACGCGCCTGGTGCAGGAGACCCCCGCGCTGCGCGATTACGCCCACCGCATGTGGACGCGCCACGAAGCGGCACTGACCAGGGCCATCGCCGAGGCTGTAAGTGCGCCCGAGGACGACATCAGCTGCGCCGCCCTGGCCCGTTTCGCCCTTGAGGCCCGCAGCCTCATCCTGCGGCACCCCGAACCGCACCGCGCTGCCGACGAGGCCTTCGCCCTGCTCGAACACGGCTGGGCGGCCTCCCATCCGGGCAACTGACCCGGTCTGCAAGGAGCCCCGGTGTACGCGGACGCGGTGCGCGCTCTCGGGAGCATCGGCATGACCGGTCGTCAGATCTGGGCTGCGTAGACGCGTTCCAGGGTGACCTTGCTGGTGGCGATGGTACGGCGGCGCAGGGCCTCGACGGCCTGAGGAAGGCGAGGCCGCGTCCGACGGCGGTCATGTCCCGCGTAGTGGTGTAGCCGGGTCGAGTTGGTCGATGTCCCGGGGGTAGATCTTGTCCATGCTGCCTTCGGGGAGGTAGCGGCGAGGGAAGGCGATCCATTCGTCGTGCATCTCGACGAGGACTGCGGTGGTGAGCCGTTCAAGGGCGTCGGGGTTGGGGAATATCTGGACGACGTCGGTGCGGCGCTTGATCTCGCGGTTGAGCCGTTCCAGCGGATTGGTCGACTGGATCTTCTTCCAGTGGCGTTCAGGGAAGTCCGCGAAGGTGTTGCGCAGGAAGTGAACGCGACATCGTTGGTAGCCGGCGCCGAGCATGACCTTGCGGACGGCTTTGACCAGGCCCGAGTGATGGTCGGCGATGACCAGGCGAACCCCGCTCAAGCCCCGCCCGCGCAGCGAGCGCAAGAATTCGGTCCAGAACACCTCGGTCTCGCTGTCGCCGACCATCAGGCCGAGGACTTCGCGACCGCCGTCCTCGTGATGCCGGTCGCAATGACCACGGTCTGGGAGACGATCTGGTGCTGGACGCGGGCCTTGCAGTAGGTCGCGTCCAGATAGATGTAGGGAGGGCGGATGTGATCCAGTGGCAGGGTGCGGAACACCGTCAGTTCGGTGTCGGGGTCGCCACTCAACGCGACACCATCTGGTAGTTCGCAGGTCGTCCGGGCCGAGCCGCGCGTCATCAACGCACCAGCCGGAGCCATGCACGGACCACGGTAAGAGCACCCGGCCAGCCGGGCCGGCGAGCAGCGGCTGGCGCAGCTGCGGGTGGGCGAAACCGTCCGGCACCTCCGCCCGAACGGCTGCCCGGCCCCGCTCAGCTCTTCCGCTCACCCAGGACACAGAATTCGTTGCCCTCCGGGTCGAGAAGGGTCACCCAGTGCTGCTCGTCCTGCACGGTATCGGCGCGCCGGGCACCGAGGGAGAGCAGCCGGGCGACCTCGGCCTCCTGGTCGTCGGGGCGGAAGTCGGGGTGGAGCCGGTTCTTCGACGTCTTGCCCTCGGGGACAGGCACGAAGAGCAGCCCCGGCAACCGGTCCGGCTCAGGCCGGATCTCGATGATCTCCTCGGATTCATCGACCACAACCCAGCCGAGAGCCTCGGCCCACCAGCGCCCGAGGGCGATGGGGTCGGAGGAGTCGACGATGATCTGTTCCCATTCCAGTGCCATGAGCGTGAGCATAAACAGGGTCGGCTGGCTGCCAGGGCTGGGGGGGTGACTGCCGTCGACCGCCGGTCCGGTGTGCGGACCGTGTCCCCCAGAGCGGTGTAGCAGCGCGATGCGGTAACAGCAAGTCGCGAGAAGTGATCGCTGCTACACCACTCCAGGGGACACCATCCCGACGGCACGGGTCCTGAATCGGCGGATCTCGTCGCCGCCGTGTGCTACGGCTCGGGTCTTGCCCAGCAGCAGTATGTCCCGCCAGGGCAGCTGCCCTCTGCCACGGCTAACGACGCTGCTGTGCAGGCCACCTGAACCGGCATCCAGCCGGACAGAACGTACATCGCGACCAGCAGCACCCGGTCCTCCAGCATCAGTACCCATGGACGGCCCGGTCGGCCAGGCTCAAGGGCTCTGCCGCCCTGCCGGTGGACAGCCCGCACCAGACGCTGAAACTGGCGCGGCCGGAGCCCGGTGAACACCTCTATGAGCTCGCGGCGTTGAGCGGTCACGATCTGCACGACCAGTTCAACGCCGCACCCGATCTGGAGTACGAGACAGGCTTTAAACTTGTTCCTTAACCTCCTCATCACGCTGTGTGATGAGGAGGTTAAGGAACAAGGTCAAGCCGAACAGCACCTGTCCGCTGGTGACGTGGGGCGCGTCCCTACGGGTGGATGCTCAGCCGGGTCAGTGCCGTGGTGTGTCGGATGCCCTCACCGATTACGCAGTCGGTCGGAAGGCTGCCCGGCACTGTCTGGATGGTCTTCTCGGCAGCCGCCCCTTTGCCGCGGCCGCCGACGACTGTTCCCTTGAGCAGGGCGGTGTTGATACCCGCCACGCGGACAGAGGGCCCGGCCTGGTAGGCGATGACCGTAGTGGCACCGTCCGCGTAGTGCAGGATCTCCTGGGACCGGTTCCAGGAGAGGAGCAGGCAGCTTCCTCCGGTCTCCCCCTCGGTGTGGTAAGCGGCCGTGATGCCGTGACCTGAGGCGTCCGTGCAGTGGTACGTCCCATTGACGGTGACCTTGGCGGATCCGGCGGAGGACAGGCCGAGCCCCGGCCCGTAGGTGATGTTCTCCTGGCCCGTGCAGTCCATGGCGGTATGGTCGTGCGCCTGCGCCGCGGGTACCCCGGCGACGGTGGCCGCGAGCAGGACGAGGGAGGACAAGGTGACTCCTGCGCCGCGCTTGCCGATCACGATGAGTCCTTTCGTAGCCCGAACACGGTGTGGACAGCGCCACTTGGCTACCCACTGACATCTCGGATCGCACCGCCTTCCTGGACGGTCAGGAGCATCATGGCGTCCCCACACCCCGGTGTGCGCCCTGCGCCTCACCGCACGCCCTGCCCGGGGCATTGCGGCGGCGTCACCGTGAACCATCACGGGACCTACGCGCAAAAGGAGTTACCGATGAGTGACGCGCGTCCGGCAGCACCCAGGGTGGCCTCCGTGGCGATGGCCGCACCTCCGCACCGGCACCGGCAGCAGGAGATCGCAGCCGTGTTCGCCGAGGCGTTCCTCGGCGCCGACGCCGCCGCGCGCCGGAAGTTCACCGGACTCGCGGCCCGTTCCGGCATCGAGTACCGCAACCTCTCCCTGCCATTGGCCGAATACCGTAAGCCCCGTGACTTCACCGAGTACAACCGGACGTGGGCGGCGATGGCCCGTCAAGTCGGCCAGCAGGCCCTGACCCGCGCCCTTCAGGCGGCGGAGATCTCACCCGACGAGGTCGGGGCCATCGTCACGACCACCACCACCGGGGCCTCGGTCGCGTCCTTCGACGCCGGCCTCGTCCAGCAGGTGGGCCTGGATCGGCATGTGGTCCGGATGCCACTGTTCGGCCTCGGCTGTGCGGGGGGCGCCGCCGGACTGGCGCGGGTGCATGACTATCTGCGCGGCCATCCGGACCAGGTGGCCGTCCTGGTCTCCGTCGAGCTGTGCTCGCTGAATTTCCAGTGCGCCGACACCTCGGTGGAAAATCTGGTGGCCACCGGCCTGTTCGGCGATGCCGGGGCGGCCGTCGTGGTTCTCGGAGCCCACCGGGCGCGGCGGGCTGTCGGTCCGGAGCTGATCGCGGCCCGCAGCTGCCTGCACCCGGGCACCGAACACCTGATGGGCATGCACCTGGGGACCGACGGGTTCGCAGTGTTCCTGGCCCCGGACGTCCCGGACGCCGCCGAGAAGCACCTGCCCGGCGAGGTGCACGGCTTTCTGGCCCAACACCGGCTGACCACGGCGGACATCACCTCCTGGATCTGCCACCCCGGCGGCCCGAAGGTCCTCGAGGCCCTGGACCGTTCCCTCCGCCCGCCGCCCGGTGCGCTCGCCCACAGCCGGACCTCGCTGGCCCAGTGCGGCAACATCTCGTCCGCCTCTGTACTGGACGTGCTGCACCGGACCTTGGCCGATGCCGGCGGCCCGCCCGCTCCCGGATCGCACGGCCTGCTGCTCGCCCTCGGCCCGGGACTCACCACCGAACTGGTGCTGCTCAACTGGCCGACTGACCTTGTTCCTTACCGTCGGGCCCGGCCATGTGGTCACTCTTTGGAGTGATTGCAGGGTATGGGGGAGGTCTTCCTCGTGATCCTGAACTCTGCAACGAGATGCAGGAGTTCACAGGGAGGGCCGTGGGATGAGTGTGCTGGTGTCGGCTGGCGGACGGGATGCGTTCGCGGAGCTGTCACGCTTTCGGACAGCCTTCTACGGGTGCCTGTCCAGGCGGGCGGACGCGTTCTTCGAACTGGCCGACGCGCTGTTGTGTGCGGACGGGCCGACGCGGACGCCGGTGGAGCTCTCGCTGCTTGCCGAGCACCAGCGCGGCTACGGTTCTCTGTACGCCGCCTTGAACCACGGCCGCCTCGACGCCGATGGGAACACCCCCACGGACGCGGGGGTGGTTCGTGAACTAAGGGCAATATCATGGCACTTCGCCCGTGCTCCCCGCGGACGCGGGACGAGGCCGAGCACGCCAGGGTCACGGCGCGGCTGCGGGCGCTGGCCGCGCGGCGGGGGGACGCATACCGGCCGGACGGCGCCGGGGAGCAGCAGGAGTCGCTGGAGGCGGCCTCGGCCGACGCGCTGTTCGACATCCTCGACAACGAGCTGGACGCCGGGTAGCGGCCACCGGTCGCAATCCCATGGTGAAGCGGTCCCGGGAACTGTTCCCGGGACCGCTTCACCATGCTTTCGTGACGGCCGTCAGTGCCGTTCTTGGGCATCATGCGCATCGTCGCCATCGGCCGCGCTGTTCTACAGCTTGTACGCGGTGGTGAGGAAGTCCAGGACGAGGGGGCTGGCGTGGGTGCGGAACTCCTCGAAGTAGGCGTGCCGGGCTTCGGGGATCAGATGGAGTCGGGCGTTGGGGATACGGTCGGTGAGCAGGTGTGCGTTGGCGGTGGGGTTGAGCAGGTCGTCGCTTCCGTGGAGGACCAGAGTGGGGGCGTTGATGTCCGGCAGGAGGTCCCAGGCGTTGTGCCGGTTGCTGGCCGCGAGGTGGTGGCGCCGGGCGTGGGCAGGCATGCCGGGGTCGCCGAGGGTGTAGTGCGGGCCGGGATGGGAGTCGAGCCATTGGGGGGTGTACATCAGCCCCAATAGGGCCTGTCGCGCGGCTCCGGGCTGAGGTTGCGTCAGGGCTTGGCGGACGTCGTTCCCGCGTTCGACGCTGTGCGGGCCGCCGGGTGAGGTGCAGCCGAGGACCAGGGCGCCCACCCGGTGGGGGTGGCGGGCCGCGAGCTGCTGGGCCACCCGTCCGCCCATGGACGTGCCGTAGACGTCGGCCCGGTCGATGCCGAGTTCGTCGAGGACGGCAATGACGTCCTGGGCGAACAGTTCGGTGCTGTAGGGGGTGTCGGGCTTGTCGCTGTCGCCGGTGCCGCGGTAGTCGAGCGTGAGGGTGCTGCGAGCGGGATGGAAGTCCGCGCGAATCGCGTCCCACCAGTGGTGGTTGTTGGCCTGGCCCGCCAGCAGGACCAGCGGCGTCCCCTGGCCCTGGAGCTGGTAGGCGATGAGAGTTCCGTCCGGTGTCATCGCGTACGTCATCGGCTTCCTCGCTCCCGCGTGGGATCTATCCGGGCCTGAGTGGGCGGTGAAGCCGGGGCGACCGTCTTGGTGCGCTTCGTCGCCACCGGCCGTGCAGGGCAACGTCATGGCTGCCGGTGCACAAGGCCGGCAGATGGCCCGCGTAGTCGGTTGCCGGAAGAACTACCGGCCCGGCCCTCAGACACCCGCTGCCACCGCGGCGCCCAGCCCCAGCAGGACGACGCCGGTCGTCACACTGAGCCCCCGCAGGACGGTCGGCCGCGATACCAAGGCGCGCCCTCGGCCGACGGCCCAGGTGAGCAGCAGGTACCAGGAGGCGCTGACGAGCGCCCACAAAGCTCCCAGGGCGACAGTCGACAGGAACACCGGGCCCTTCGCCGTCACGAACTGGGGCAGCACCGAGACGGCGAACACGCCGGCCTTCGGGTTGCCGAGGTTGGTGCTCAGGCCGGTGAGGTATCCGCCCGCGAAGCCGGTGCGGCGGCCGCCCTCGCGGGGCGGACGGGTGGAGACGGTGGTGAGCGCGGTCCGTAACGTCTTCACCCCGAGGATCATCAGCACGATGCCGCCTGCGATCCGGAGCGCCGCGTACGCGGTGGGGCTGGCCAGCAGGACGGCGGACAGCCCGGCCGCAGCGGCCGTGGACCACAGCAGGAAGCCGGTGGCGTTGCCCGCGAGCGTGCCTCGGACTGTGCGTTGGCCGCCTTCCAGAACCTGCCGGATCAACAGGGCTTGACTCGCGCCTGGCAGCATCGCCAGCAGCAAGGTGGTGGCGATGAAAACGGGCACATGCGTAGGCATGGGGAGAGAACCCTTCCAGGGATCGCGGTCGATGGGTGCACCACCAGGCTTCCTCTCCCAGACCTGTAAGAGAAGTTAAAAAAGAAGGGTGCAGCGTTAGGATTAGTGAATGGTGGTGGACCCGGGACAGCTCCGGCTTCTCGCATTGATCGAGCGGCACGGCTCCTTGACGGCGGCGGCTCACGCCCTCCAGCTCACGCCCGCGGCGGTCACACAGCAGGTGGTCAAGGCCGAGCGCGACTGGCAGGTGCCCCTGGTCATCCGTGGTCCTCGCGGAGCAACGCTCACCGCGGCCGGCGCGCTGCTCGCCTCCCACGGTCGAACCGTGAAGGAGGCGTCGGACAAGGCCGAGGCGCAACTGGCCGCGCTGCTCGGTCACCTCTCCCTACGGCTGCGGATCGGAACGTTCCAGGCGGCTGCCCTGCACCTGCTGCCCCCCGCCCTGACGGCCCTGCGGCACCGCAATCCGGACGCCGACGTCTCCGTCGTAGACGTGGTGTCCGGACGCGGAGCGGACGAGATCAGCGCAGGGCGCCTGGACCTCGCCATCGTCGCGTCCTGGGGCACACCGCTCGCGCCACCCCCGCACCTACGCGCCCACCCGCTCCTGCTGGACCCGATGGTCGTGGTTCTCCCCGACGACCACCCACTGGCCACGGGGGAGCCTGCGGACAGCGAACTTCACCTGGAACAACTGCGCGACGAATCGTGGGTTTCCATCCTGGCCGGCCACGCCGCCCGCGAACAGTTCCACGACGCTGCCCGCGAGGCCGGCTTCACTCCCACCGTGCGGTTCGAGACCGAGTCCTACGACGTTGTCCAGGCCCTCGTCGGCACAGGCAGCGCTGTGGCTCTGGTATCGCGCCTGGCCCTGACCCATGCGCCCGGCACCACCCATCGCGAACTGGCCCACCCCAGGCCCTACCGCCAGCTCTACGCCCTGACCAAAGCCGACGCCAGCCTCACACCACTCGCAGACATGCTGATCGACCTCCTACGCGATGTCGCCCGCGACATCACCGCCACCTGGGAGTCTCCCCTGCAAGAAGAGCAACGCTCATCGGACGGCCGTCGCTGGTGACCATGGGCTTCCCTTTGTGATCGCCGATCAACAAAAGCCTGAATGCTGACGGTGCGTCAGATTAGACCTAGGGGCTGTGTGGGGTTGTGATCAATCATCGGGTTCTGCCCCCGTCCGAGAGCGGAACCCGGTAGAACCTCGGGCGTGACGCGTAGGCAACTCAGCGACGACGAGTGGGCATTCATCGAGCACCACCTGCCGATCGGCCGGTTCGGCCCGTACCCCGAGCGGCTGCGTGACCAGTTCGAGGGCGTGATCTGGCGCTTCCGAGCCGGTGCCCAGTGGCGGGAGATGCCCGGGGAATTCGGTCCCTGGCCCACGGTCTACTCCCGTTTCCGTGCCTGGCGGGACGTCGGCGTCTTCACCGCGTTGCTGGAGGCGCTGATCGCGCAGGCCACCCGCGAGGGCAACACGGACCTGACGCTGGTCAGCGTGGACTCCACCACCGCCCGGGCCCACCACGACGCCGCCGGGATGCAGATCGACGACGAGGTGATGGAGGCCCTGGAGAAAGCCGCGCGGGAGCAGGAGAAGGCCCGGCAAAAAGGGGCAGCCAGGAGGGACGAAGCGGGCCGGACGGACAGGACGACGCCGGGCGGGACGAGCGACGACGCCAGCGGCGCCGACGCAAGGTCCGGCTGCAACAAGCCCTCCTCGGCCGCTCCCGGGGCGGGCTGACCAGCAAGATCCACCTCGCTGCGGACCGCAAGTGCCGCCCGCTGTCGTTCGTGCTGACCGTGGGGCAGGCCGCGGACAGCCCCCAGTTCATCCCCGTGTTGCGCAAGATCCGCGTCCGCGGGCCCGTCGGCCGTCCCCGCACCCGGCCCGGCGCGGTCGCGGCAGACAAGGCCTACTCGTCCCGCCACAACCGCGCCTACCTGCGAAGACGGCACATCAAGACAGTCATCCCGGAAGAGAAGGACCAGGCTGCCCACCGGAAGAAGAAGGGCCGCCGAGGCGGTCGCCCCGTCAGTCACGACGCCGGCCTCTACAAGGAACGCAACACCGTTGAGCGCCTGATCAACAAGCTGAAGGACTGGCGAGGCATCGCCACCCGCTTCGACAAGACGCCCGAGAGCTACCTCGCTGGCCTGCACTTGCGCGCCTCGATGATCTGGATCCGCGACCTGCAGAAAGCACTCACGTGATCACAACACCACACACCCCCTAGGTCGTGGTCCTCGGTGAAGGCGATCTCGGCCTCGGCGCCCTTCTCGGTGCCCAACAGCCGCAGGGCAGCGGGCCCTCGTTGTCCAGGCGCTTGACGAACATCCGGGCCGCGCGTATCGGGCCGACGGTGTGTGAACTCTACGGGCCGATGCCGATCGAGAACAGGTCGAAAACGCCGACCGCCGTGCTTGGGTACCTCTCACGCCTTTGTGTTGAGGAAAGAACGCCGGAATGCCGACCTCCCGAGGCTGTCAACCGGGGGAGGTCGGCATTGGCGTTCTTGCCGCGCCGTGCAGTGCCCAGCACGCTTTTGCTGCGGCGACCGGCGGCTCTGCTCGGTCCTACTCGGTCCGCAGCGCGGTGGCGGTCCGGGTCCGTGCCGCCCAGCTGGCCGGCAGCAGTGCGCCGAGCAGGGCGATCACGATCCCGCCGGCCAGCAGGGGGATGAGCAGCCCGGCGGTGTAGACGTGGGACACGCTCGGCGGCAGGTGCCGGCCGATCGCGTTCCCCATCGGGGTCAGCGTCGCCTTCTCCACCGCGACCCCGAGCGGTACCCCGATGAGTCCGGCGATCAGGCCGGTCAGTGTCACCGAGGTCAGGACCATCGCGATGGTCTGTTTGGGTGTCATCCCGAGGGCCTTGAAGATCCCCATGTCGTGGACCCGCTCCCGGGTGTCCTGCACAACCATGCTCAGCACCCCGAGCGCGGCGACCGCGGTCAACATCAGCGTGAATATCGCCACCAGGGTGCCCATGATGATCATCACGATGTTCTTGCCCCCGTCCGAGTGCGGCTGGACTGAGGCGTTCAGCGGGGTCAGCGCGGCGGCGGCTGAGGTGGACCAGTCCGTTCCGTTGACGTTGCCGGCCAGCTTGACGTTGAACTGGTCGATGTGCGGGGTCAGTCCTGCGGCGGTGAAGGTGGCCGCATCCGTCATGGCCGTATAGTCGCCCACGTTGGTGTCGAAGTTGATGCCGACGACCTTCAGCGACAGTTGCTTGTTCTGCTGCGCCACGGTGAGGTTGTCACCGACGTGGATCCCCACCGCCGAGGCCAGCTTGTCGCCGACCACGGCCTCGCCGGGCGCCGAGTACCAGCGGCCGGACACCAGCTCCATGTTCGTCCAGGAGAAGTCGCCGCTGACCGTGTACACGACCGGCGGTTCGCCGCCGATCGGCGCGCCGACCATGGTCGCGCCGCTATCGCCCCAGCCGAACGCGGCCTCCGTGCCCGGGACCTTGGCGAGCGCGGCGGCCACCTTGGCGACATCCAGGTACGCGTGGCGCGGGTCGTTGGGGCCGTAGCGACCCCAGGGCACGCCCACGTCGGCTGTGGGTATCACGAGCTTCGACGCGACGTTGAAGCCCGAGCTGATCGTAGTTTCCTGGTACTTGCTGAACGCGGTCCCCAACCCCACCGCGAAGGTGACGCTGACCGTGCCGAGCAGCACCGCCGCGCCGAGCAGTACGGCCCGGGCCGGCCGGGCGAAGGGCTGGGCCAACCCCAGCGACATGGCCCGTGGCAGCGGCAGCCGCGAGGCCAGACGCTGCGCAGTCCGACCGTGCTTGGCCTTCGGGGCGCGGCCGACCACCAGAGCCTGCACCGCCGGCATCCGGCCGGCCCGCAACGCCGGGATCGAAGCCGTGACGCCGACGACGAGCAGGGTGCCCAGCGACACCACGGCGCTGACCCACAACGGAATCGTGGCACTGGCCGCGCCGAGCTGCTTGCTGGCCTGGCCCAGGATCGGCGCAGCCAGGAGATTCCCGGATATCGTGCCGAGCACCACACCGAGTGTCGCCGGGATCATGGCCTGCGCGGTGTAGGCGCGGGCCACCTGCGAAGGGGCGAAGCCCAACGACTTCAGAATCCCGATGCGCCGGATTCCCGAGGCCACCGCGCCGCTGACCACGATCGAGATGATCAGCACTGACAGGACCAGCCCGAGGATCCCGAAGGCGATCAGGAACGGCACGTAGGCCTTGGCGTTGCCGGTCGCTTGCTGTTCCGCGGTCAGATACGACTGTCCGACCTCGACCGCGCCGGCCGGCACGGCGGCGGCCACCGCCTGCTTGTCGGTGGCGATGTCGGCGTTGGTCCCGGCCTTGGCGAACCGGTAAAGCATCTGCTCGTCGGTTTTGGCCCCGGCAGCGGTCAGCCGCGCGAAACCGTCGGCGGTGGCGAAGCCGGTCGCGCTGTTGGTCACCGAGCCGCCGAAGCCGACAACCTTGAACGACGGCTTGCCCGGCAGGGAAGAAAACACCACCGAAGAGCCGAAGCAGGCGTCAGCATAGTTGTTCGCCGGGAGGGCGATCTCGCCCGGGCTGGTCGGCCAGCGCCCCTGGGTCAGCACCAGCTGGTCCATCCCGGAGGTGCTACCCAGGTCGGGCCGGGTGGTGACGGTGATCGGATGGTTGTCGTGACCGGCCCAATTGGTCTTGGGGCAGTCGGTGCCGACGGTCGTGTCCAACGCGGCGGCGATCGGGTACGGCCCGGCCGCCTCGGTGACACCGGCGGCGTGCGCGGTGGCGGTGGCCTGCGCGGCCGTGACCTTCGAACCGTCGAACTGGACCGCCAGGTGCGCTCCATTCCGGGTGTTGAAAGCGTGCTCGAACGGGGCCTGCACGGCGGTCAGCAGGCCGAGGGAGAGTACTGAGGACATCACCGCGGTGAACGTCGTCAAAGCCATGACGAGGGACTGGACCCGACGCCGGCCCACGCCGGAGCGTACGACCTTGCCAAGGACGCTCACCGGCTCACCACCAGCAGCATGCGGGCCATGGCGTGGAATCCGGCCTCGAAGAGGCGCCGGGGCATCGGCGGCTTGCGCAGCGTCATCCGACCGCTCCCGTCGGACGGGTCAGCCGCGCGTGGGCGGCCAGGCCGGCACCGCTGCCACTGTTGACGACGTCCCGCGCGACCGCACCGTCCACCAACTCGATGGTGCGGTGCGCGGTGGTGGCGGCCAGCTGCACGTCGTGGGTCACCAGCAAGATGGTCTGGCCCTGGGCGTTCAGATCCAGCAGCAGCTGGCGCACGTCCTCGACCGAGCTCGAGTCCAGCGCGCCGGTGGGCTCGTCAGCCAGCAACAACGCCGGCTTGTTCATCAGGGCCCTGGCCACCGCCACCCGTTGCCGCTGGCCACCAGACAGCCGCTGCGGATAGGCCCTGACATGCCGCTCGATACCCAGCGAGCCGAGCAGCTCGACGGCCCGGCGCTTCGCCTCACCCTTGCCCATCCCAGCCAGCTGCGCCGGAACCATGACGTTGTCCAACACGGTCAGATCGTCGAGCAGATTGAAGAACTGGAAGATCATGCCGATCGAGGCCCGGCGGTACTTCGCCGATCCGGCCTCACCAAGCTGATCGACGCGCGTGCCGTCGACGGTGACACTGCCGCTGGAGGGCTTGTCCAAACCGGCAATCAGGTTCAGCAGCGTGGACTTCCCACTGCCGGAATGGCCGAGGATCGCCACACAATCACCGGACGCCACGGACAAGGTCACACCGGCCAGCGCGGGCGGGCCGTCATCGTATTTCTTCGTCGCCTCGCGGACGTCGATCATCGGCGCATTCATCATGTCCACGAACCTACGAACAGAGCACGATCCGTCGCGTCGGCCGGCGGGTGTCACCTCTCCCCCCAGGCCGTCGGCCCGGCGGTGTACCCCGCGTACATCCCCGGGGCGACGCGCAGAGCCGACGCCACTGAATACGATCTCCGTATGGAAGAGCTTCTCCAGCGTCTCTCGACATCGAAGCGCGTGACCTGGCTGATGTCACAGGCCGTGGTGCCGGCCACCGCCTGCTTCTACGCGATGCTGCTCCCCTGGACGATGCCGACCCCTGAGGACGGCCTGTTCCGGTTCCCCGACCTCGAGCCCGTCCAGATGCTGGGTCTGTACGTCGTGCTCGCCCTTCCGGTTCTGCTGGTGCGCCGTTTGCCGGCGACCGTCTTCGCGGTGATCCTGGGCGAATCAGTCCTCGGCGAGGCCTTCGGCGCGCGGCCCTTGATCGTGTTCGTCCTGCTCGTCGCCTTGGGCGGGTACCTCGCCGCCCGGCGGCCGAAGGCTGCCGCCGTCGGCTCCGTCGCGGCCGTCGCGGCCGCGTTCGTCAACGACATCCACGGCTACCCCGGGGAGACCGTCGGCGACGCGGCCCAGTGGACCGGGGGGCTCGCGTTGTGGTTCGCGGTCGCGTGGGTCTTCGGCGGGGTGTATCGCAAACGCCGTGAATACCTCGAAGCCCTGCACGAACAGAGGGCGGCCCGCGCCGTCATGGCCGAGCGGCTGCGGATCGCCCGCGAACTGCACGACAGCGTCGCGCACAGCATCGGGATCATCACGGTGCTGTCGGGAGCGGCGGCGCGGGTCGTGGAGACCAAGCCCGAGCAGACGCGGCAGGCGCTGACCGGCATCGAGTCCACCAGCCGCCAGACGCTGCTCGAGCTGCAGCGCATGCTCGGGGCGCTCCGCCGCGCCGAGCCGGACGACGCCATGCCGGGGGCCGCTCCGCTGGCGCCGGCCGGCAGCCTGGCCGACGTCCCGCAGCTCGCTGAACGCACGGCCGACGCCGGGGTGCGGGTCCACGTGACCTGGCAGGGCGAGCGGCGTCCACTACCGCCGGAGATCGAGCTGTCGGCATTCCGGATCATCCAGGAGTCGGTGACCAACGTGGTGCGGCATTCCGGGGCGCGGACGTGCCGGGTCGCGGTCGGTTACGAGCCGGAAGGAGTGAGGATCGAGGTGGTGGACGACGGGGACGACGGTTCCGGCGGGCCGGGCCGTCCGAGGCACTCCGCGGCCGGCGGGAGCGGCTTCGGCCTGCTCGGCATGTGCGAGCGAGTGACGTTGCTGTCCGGCCAGTTCAGCGCGGGCCGGCGTCCGGAGGGCGGATTCCGGGTGACGGCGAGCCTCCCGGCATGAGCGTGCGAGTGCTGCTGGCCGACGACCAACCCCTGATGCTGGTCGGGCTCGCCATCCTGATCGGCAACACCGACGACCTGGAGGTGGTCGGCGAGGCCGGCGACGGCCGCGAGGCGGTACGCCTGGTGCGTGAGCTGCGGCCGGACGTCGTGGTGATGGACATCCGGATGCCGGGCATGGACGGGATCGAGGCGACCCGGCAGGCGACCGCCGAGCCGGACCCGCCCAAGGTGCTGGTGCTGACGACCTTCGACGACGACGAGTACGTCTACGGCGCACTCCGCGCCGGGGCCAGCGGATTCCTGCTCAAGAGCATGGCCCTGGACGCGATCCTGGACGCGATCCGCGTGGTAGCGGCCGGCGACGCGCTGATCGCGCCGAGCGTGACCCGACGGCTGATCGCGGACTTCGCCGGAACGTCCGGCCCCGCGGCCCCCGAACCGGACGCCGAGCCCGCCGCGGACTCACCTCTCATCGCGCGGATCACCGACCGGGAGCGCGAGGTACTGGCACTGGTCGGACAGGGACTGTCGAACGGTGAGATAGCCGAGCGGTTGGTGATCAGCGCGGCGACGGCGAAGACCCATGTCGCGCGTCTGTTCGCCAAGCTCGAGGCGCGAGACCGCGTCCACCTGGCGATCATCGCCTTCGACACCGGACTCGTGCCGCGTAGACGGTAGGGCAGGACGAGAAGAACGATCGCCGACCACGAGTTCGCCGCGTTCGCCAGATGCGCCAGCTCACCCACCTGCACCCGGGCCTCTGCCGGAGGTCACCTCGGGCAGAAGACCGAGAGCGTCGTAGCCCGCTTCCGCGGTCGAGGAGGATCGGACCAAGGAAAAACCTTTGGCAACGTCAGCGCCTTGTACGTGCTTCATCGCTGCTTCACTGGCGTGGACCGGCCGATGCGCTCGTAGCCCGGCCGGAGCGCGTCGGGGCCGGCACCGCCGACACGGGCCGGGATCAGCAGCACCGACCGGCCGCCCACCCGGGCCTCCGGCGGCGGAACCACCCCGGCGAACGATCTACCCCACAGACACCCGTCCACGACCAGCACGAGTACCCACGAACCCTGCCACACCAGCACGCTGACCAGCCACTTCACCTACAGCAACGAACGCTACGAGGACAACATCCTGCCCACGGGCCTGTCCTTCGGAAGCCCCGAAGACGCCCTCGACTGCGCCGTCGGCCTCTACCTCGGCGCCCCCGCCAGCTGACCGGCAACCCCCGAAGGATCAACGCGGCGCTGCACTAGGAGTCGTGCACCGCCTCTGCAAGAGAAGTCGTGGACACGCCCTGAGCCGAAGGTGGTCCTTCAGCTCTTTCAGGGGCAGGCCGAGGGCGCGGGCGAGGTAGCGATCAGTAACGGCGGAGTCGTGACGTACGGGGTGTCAGTCACGTCAGCGCCTCCGGAGGTTCGTTCGCGGGCACTGCGATGGCCCGGCTCTCCGGCTCCGGTTCGCGCTCGTCGGAGGGCTGCCCCTCCGGGGCCGTGCTCGTCACCGGCACCTTCCGCAGCAGGGCGGCCGCGGTGACCGCCATGACCGCCAGGAGCCCGGCCGTGGTCCAGGAGGCGGTGCGCAGCCCGTGGGCGAAGGCGTCCCGGGCGGCGGAGAGGAGTGCGTCCCCCTGGTGCGGCGGCAGTTGACCGGTGGCCTCCACGGCGCCGCCGAGCGTGTCCCGGGCGGTGTCCAGCGCGTGCTGGGGCAGGCCGGAGGGAGCGCTGCGGGCGATGTCGTGGCGGTACACGGCGGTGCCGATGCTGCCCAGTACGGCGATGCCCAGGGCGCCGCCGAACTCCGTGGCGGTCTGGGACAGTCCGGAGACCGCGCCCGCGCGGTCGGCCGGGGCGGTCGCGATGACCAGGTCCGAGGTGGTGGTCATGGTCAGGGTGATGCCGGCGGACATCACGACCGTCCCGGTGACCAGGAGTGCGACGCCCGAGCCGGCGTCGAGGGTGGCGAGCACGCCGTAGCCGGCGGCCGCGACCGCGAGCCCGCAGGTCACCACGGCCGCCGGGTGCACCGCCCGGACGAGCACCGGTGCGAGGGCGGAACTCACCAGGGCGGCGCCCGCCGCGGGCAGTGCCCACAGCCCGGCCTCCAGCGGGCCCATGCCGAGCACCATCTGGAGGTACTGGGTGGTGAACAGGCCCGAGCCGACCAGCGAGAAGACGGCCAGCACGCTGGTGGCCACGGCGGCGCTGAAGGCGCGGCCGCGGAACAGCCGGACGTCCAGCATGGGCTCGTCCAGCCTGCGCTGGCGCCGGAGGAAGTACCAGCCGATGGCCAGCCCGGCTGCGATGGCGGCGACGGGGGCCGTTCCCGCCCCGTCCTCGGCGATCTTCTGGATGCCGTAGATGGCGGGCAGTACGGCGGCCAGTGAGAGGACCGAGCCGGTCCAGTCGAACCGCTCGGGTGCGGCGCCCCTGGACTCCGGGAGCACCAGCGGTGCGAGGATCAGCAGCAGCGCCATGACGGGCAGGTTGACCAGGAAGACCGAGCCCCACCAGAAGTGCTCCAGCAGCACCCCGCCCAGCAGCGGGCCGAGGACGGCTCCGGCGGCGAAGGCGGCGGTCCACACGGCGATGGCGATCCTGCGCTGCCCGTCGTGGGTGAACATGTTGCGGATCAGGGAGAGCGTGGAGGGCATCAGGGTGGCGCCGCCGACGCCGAGCAGGGCGCGGGTGCCGATCAGCACGGCCGGGTCGGAGGCGTAGGAGGCCGCTGCGGAGGCCAGGCCGAAGAGCAGGGCGCCGGTCATCAGCAGCCGGCGGCGGCCGATGCGGTCGCCCAGGGTTCCCATGGTCAGCAGGAGCCCGCTGAGGACGAAGGGGTAGATGTCGACGATCCACAGGAGCTGGGCGCTGCTGGGTTCCAGCCGTCCGCTGATGAAGGGCAGTGCGTAGGACAGTACCTGCATGTCCAGGGAGACCAGCAGGACGGGGAGGACGAGGACGGCGAGGCCGGTCCACTGCCGTCGCCCGGCCCGCTCCCCTGTCCCGCCCTGCGCTGTACCGCCCTGCGCTGTACCGGTGTCGCTCACTGTCTGGGGGCTCCTGTCGGTGGGTGCGCTCGGGCCCTGTCGCCTCAGGCGTTCAGATAGGCGAGCACCGCGAGGACCCGTCGGTTGTCGTCGCCCGAGGCGGCCAGCCCCAGCTTGTTGAAGATGTTGTTGGTGTGTTTGCTGACCGCTTTCTCGGTGACGAAGAGCTTGGCGGCGATGGCGGCGTTGGAGCGTCCTTCGGCCATCAGCGCCAGGACTTCGCGCTCGCGCTCGGTCAGGGTGTGCACCGGGCTGGTCGCGGTGTTGTGCTTGGTCAGCAGTTCGGAGACGACTTTGGGGTCCATGACCGTGCCGCCCGCCGCCACTTGCCGGACCATGTCGACGAACTGGCGGACGTCGAAGACCCGGTCCTTGAGCAGATAGCCCACTCCCCCGCTGTGGTCGGAGAGCAACTCGCGGGCGTAGAGCTGTTCGACGTGCTGGGAGAGGACGAGCACGGGCAGCCCCGGCACCTGTTCGCGGGCCTTGATGGCGGCCTGGAGGCCCTCGTCGGTGAAGGTGGGCGGCAGCCGCACGTCGACCACGGCGACGTCGGGGCGGTGGGTGACCAGGGCGCGCAGCATCGAGGGGCCGTTGTCCACCGCCTCGACCACTTCGAAGTCGTGGGCCGTGAGCAGCTGCACCATGCCCTCCCGCAGCAGGGCCAGGTCCTCGGCGATCACAACACGCACGGCAACTCCATGGTCAAGAGGGTGGGTCCGCCCACCGGGCTGCTGATGTCCAGCGCTCCGTCGAATGCGGCGAGCCTGCGTTGCAGGCCGCGCAGGCCGCTGCCGCCCTCGGGATCGGCGCCGCCGCGCCCGTTGTCGCCGACCTGCATGTGCAGACGGCCCTCGGAGTGGGACAGCCGCACCCAGGCGCGGTCGGCGCCGCTGTGCTTGGTGACGTTGGCCAGTGCTTCGGCGATGGCGAAGTAGGCGGCGGACTCGACGGGCGGATGGGGCCGGGAGGGCAGGGCGATGTCCACCTCGACCGGGAGGGCCAGGGACACGACCAGGGCCCGTACCGCGCCCTCCAGTCCGCGTTCGGCGAGGACGGGCGGGTGGATGCCGCGCACCAGGTCGCGGAGTTCGGCGAGGGCCGCGCTGCTGGACTCCATGGCCTGGGCGAGGAGTTTGCGGACCATGGCGGGGTTGCTCTCGACGAGGGTGTCGGCCAGGCCCAGGCTCATGCCCAGGGACACCAGGCGGGCCTGTGCCCCGTCGTGCAGGTCGCGCTCGATGCGCCGGAGTTCGGCGGCCTGGGCGTCCACGGTCTCCGAGCGGGTCTCGGTCAGCCGCTCCACGCGCAGGGCGAGCCGGGCGTTGCGGGTGGGGGCGAGCAGCAGGCGGGCGAAGCGGGCATGCAGGCGGAGCAGCAGCGGTCCGGCGAGCAGGCCCAGCGCCACGAGCAGGGCGCCCTGGGGGATGGCGAGGCACGCTTCGGTCTGGTTCCCGATGGGCCAGATCACGCCGAATCCCCAGTGGGGGCCCATGCGTTCCCACAGCAGGGGGGTGACGAGGATGCCGTTGAGCCCGTAGGCGACCAGGGAGGCGGGCAGCAGGCCCAGGACCAGTCCGGTCGGCGCGTCCAGCAGCATCCACAGCAGGTCGCGCCAGGTGGCGGGGTCGGCGAGCAGTCGGCGGCAGTGCGCCCAGGAGCCGACGGCCTCGTGCGCCTCGGTGTCCTTGCCGGTGCGGTAGGGCCCGTCGATGGTCACGCCGGACCAGGAACCGGCCACCCGCCGCTGGTAGTCGGCCAGTCCGCGGACCGCGATCATCACGACCGGCAAGGCGAACAGGCCCACGCCCAACGGCACGGCGGCGACGGCGAGGACGGCAGTGATGAACAGGACGAGGCTGCCGAGCTGGGCGAGCACGGCGATCAGCAGGCCGCGGCCGCACGCGCGCAGCCGCTCCGCATGCCCGGGTGACCCCCGTAAGCGTCCCGCCCCTGCGTTGCCCACCTTGCTCCGACCTCCTGCGTCATCCGGAAGCGCGTTCCTCCGGACGGACCCATCATGCAGGACGGGCCGCCGGGCGCAGCGTCGCGGTTCCTCAAGGATCGCGCGTGAACTGCGGGCGAAGCAGTGGGGAATGCCCCAGAGCCGAAGGTGGAGTTTTGCCCACCCCCTTCGGGGTCGTATCTCCCTGTGCCGGTGCACCCTCCGCTCCCTAGCGTGGATGACGTGATCGCGTCCCCTCAACGCGACGGGTACAGGGAGCTTGGACATGGACACCACCGCAGTCGACGACACGGTACGGCTCAACGCGGTTCGCAAGGTCTACGGCAGGGACGGCAACTGCGTGACCGCGCTCGACGGCGTCACGCTGGGCTTCCGGCGGGGCAGCTTCACCGCCGTGATGGGCCCGTCGGGCTCGGGGAAGAGCACCCTCCTGCAGTGCGCGGCGGGGCTCGACCGGCCGACCTCGGGCACGGTCCTGCTGGACGGCGAGGACCTCGGCGGCTACGACGAGACCGCGCTGACCAAGCTGCGGCGCGAGCGCATCGGCTTCATCTTCCAGGCGTTCAACCTGCTGCCGGCGCTCACCGTGATGCAGAACATCACGCTGCCGCTGAAGCTGGCCGGGCGCCGCCCCAACCGGGCCCGGGTGACGGAGGTCGTCGACCGGGTCGGGCTCGGCGAGCGCACGCGCCACCGCCCGGCCGAGCTGTCCGGCGGCCAGCAGCAGCGGGTGGCCATCGCCCGTGCCCTGGTCACCCAGCCCGCGGTGGTCTTCGCCGACGAGCCCACGGGCGCGCTGGACACCCGCACCGCCCGCGAAGTGCTGCAGCTGATGCGGGAGTCGGTGCGGGAGCTGGGGCAGACGATCGTGATGGTCACCCACGACCCGGTGGCGGCCTCGTACGCGGACCGGGTGGTCTTCCTGGCCGACGGCCGGTTCGTGGGCGACCTCTACAACCCCACGCCCGAGGTCGTCGCCGAGCGGATGACGCACCTGGGCGCCTGGGCGGACGAGGCGCGCCCGGCCCGCACCCCGCAGGTTCAGCGCACGGCTGGGGGCACGTTCTGATGCTGTCCCTCGCTCTGCGCACGCTGCGGTTCCGCAAGGGCGGATTCGTGGCCACGTTCGTCGCCATGTTCTTCGGCGCGGCCCTGATCATGGCCTGCGGCGGGCTGATGGAGACCGGTGTGAGCAACGCCGTGCCGCCGCAGCGGCTGGCCGCCGCGCCCGTCGTGGTGGCTGGCAGCCAGAAGCACGGCTCCTCCGAACTCGCCGAGCGGGTCCGGCTGGACGGGGCGCAGGTGCGCTCCGTCGCCGCGGTCCCCGGCGTCGCCGAGGCCGTTCCCGATGTGTCCTTCCCCGCCACCGTCGTGCGCGACGGGCGCCCGGTGACCGACCCGGGTGACGCGGGCACCAAGTCCGAGCACCGCTCCTACGGCCACGGCTGGCAGTCCGCGCAACTCGCCCCGTACCGGCTCGTCTCCGGCAGCCGGCCGGGCGCTGCCGGGCAGGTGGTCCTGGACTCCGGGCTGGCCGCCGAGGCCGGTGCGAAGGTCGGGGACCGGGTGCAGGTGGTGGTCGGCGGCGAGCCGCAGCAGTTCCGGCTGTCCGGGATCGTCCGCCAGGCGGGGGGCCGGGAGGCCGACCGGCCCGCGGTGTTCTTCACCGACGAGCAGGCGCGGCAGCTGGCCGGGCACCCCGGCACGGTGGACGCCGTGGGCGTGCTGCCCCGGAAGGGCGTCGACGCCGGCGAACTCGCCGGCCGGGTCCGGCAGGCGCTGGACGGCACGGCCGCCGTCACGCTGACCGGGGACGACCGGGGGCTGGCGGAGTTCCCGCAGGCCGCGGGCACCAAGAAGAGCCTGATCACACTGTCTGCGATCTTCGGCGGCTGGGCGGTCATGGTGGCGATGTTCGGGGCCGCGTCCACGCTCGGCCTCACCGTCGCCCAACGCCACCGTGAAATGGCCCTGATGAAGGCGATCGGCACCACCCCGGGGCAGCTGCGCCGGATGATCCTGGGCGAGACGCTGGTGGTCGCGGTGCTCGCCGCCGTGCTCGGCACACTGCCCGGCGCGGCGCTCGGCGAGCTGCTGTACGACAAACTCGTGGACGCCGGAATGATCTCCGGGGCCGTGGAGTTCCGGCTCGGCCTCGTCCCGGCCCTGGTCGCGGTGGGCGCCTCGCTGCTGGCCGCCGTCGGCGCCGCGTACCTCACCGCCCGCAAGGTCGCCCGGACCAGCGCCACCGACGCCATGGCCGCCAGCGCCGTGGAGGGCCGCTGGCTGACCCGGGGCCGGGTGATCCTCTCCGCGGTCTTCCTGGTGGGCGGTGCGGGCATGGCCGTGATGACCATGACCATGATGTCCGGCGACCTGACGGCGAGCACCGCCGGACCGGCCTGCATCATGTGGGCCATCGGCCTGGCCCTGCTCGCGCCCGGCTTCACCAGGGCCGTCGTGCTGCTGCTCCAGGGCCCGCTGCACGCGGTCTCCGGGCTGCCGGGCAGGCTGGCGGTGCTCAACGCCAAGGCGCACCGGGTCCGGATGGCCGCCACGATCACGCCCGTCGTCCTGCTGACCGGCATCGCCACCGGAACCCTCTACATGCAGCAGATCGAGGACGCCTCCAACCGCAAGGCGCACACCGGCATCCTGCGCGCCGACAACGTGCTGACCTCCTCCGTCGGCGGCCTGGACGACGGGCTGCCGGAGCGGGTGCGGCAGGTGCCCGGCGTCGCCGCGGCCTCCGCGTACGTCGCCAGCACCGGCTTCGTCGACAGCCCGAAGGACCCCGACCAGAGCGGCGACGGCTGGCCGCTGCAGGGCGTCGGCAGCGACAAGAACCTCTCGGTGAAGGTGGCCTCCGGCAGCCTGGCGGACCTCGGCGGCAACAGCGTCGCCCTGCCCACCGAGCGCGCCCGGGCCCTGGGGCGGGGCGTCGGGGACACCGTCACCCTGCGGCTGGGCGACGGCACACGGGTCGCGGTGAAGGTGGTGGCCACGTACAGCACGGACGGCGAGTCCACCGCGCTGCTGCTGCCCGCCCGGCTGCTGGCGGCGCACACCACCGACGGGGCGGCGAGCCAGATCCTGGTGCGCCGGGCCGACGGTGCCGACGCCGCCGCGGTCACGGCGGCCCTGACCGAGGCGGTCGGGGACCGGCCCGGCGTGCGGGTCTCCGACAGCAGCGCGCTGACCGCCGAGCGCACCGCCGGGCAGCAGAACCTGGCAACGATCAACTACCTGGTGGTGGGCATGATCGTCGGCTACACCGCGATCTCCGTGGTGAACAGCCTGATCGCGGCAACCGGGCGGCGGCGCAGGGAGTTCGGGCTCCAGCAGCTCACGGGGTTCACCCGGCGGCAGGTGATGACGATGATGTGCCTGGAGAGCGTGCTCACTTCGGTGGTCGGGATCCTCCTGGGCACGGTGGCCTCCGCCGTCACGTTCTTCCCCTACAGCGTGGCCAAGCTGGACCGGCTGGTGCCCGATGTGCCGCTGTGGATCTATCTGGTGATCGTGGCCGGAGCGGCGGCCGTCACCTTCGCGGCGACGCTGCTGCCGACCTGGCGGGCCACGCGGTTCCGGCCCGTGGAGGCCGCGACCGCGGCGCCCTGACCGGGCCGACCGCACCACCCCTGGACCATCCCTGGACCACCCCGAGGAGCCGGAAGTTCATCCCCCGTAGGACTGGCCGGCTGGAAGGGCCTCACCGTCCCCCGACGGTGAGGCCCTTCCTTTGTCCCGAACCCCTAAACCCCCGTGGACCGGGGCGCATAGGGGTTGGAACACCCGCGGCACCGGTGAGACGCTGCACCGGCAGACGGCACACGGCGCAAGGGGTCACCGAGTTGAGCAGCAGCCTTCAGCAGAGCGGCGAATGGATACAGCGCTTCCACCCCGCTCCCGACGCCAAGACCCGGCTCGTCTGTTTTCCGCACGCGGGCGGCGCGGCGAGCTACTTCCACGGCGTCTCCACGGCCCTGACGCCCGGCATCGAGGTGCTGGCGGTCCAGTACCCCGGCCGCCAGGCGCGCCGGCACGAGCCCGTGCTGCGCAGCATCGAGGAGGTGGCGCGGCACGCGGCCGACGCGCTGCTGCCGTGGGCCGACCGGCCGCTGGTGCTGTTCGGGCACAGCATGGGCGCCATGGTGGCGTTCGAGGTGGCCAGGCGGCTGGTGTCCGAGGGGCATGCCCCGCTGTCGCTGGTCGTCTCCGGCCGGCGCGCGCCGACGAGGGTCCGGCAGGAGAACGTGCACCAGCGCGACGACGCGGGGATCATGGCCGAGATGCAGCGGCTGGGCGGCACGGACTTCCGGCTGCTGGACGACCCGGAGCTGCGGGACCTGTTCCTGCCGGTGATCCGCGCCGACTACGAGGCCGTCGAGACCTACCGCTACCGGCCCGGCCCGCCGCTCCCCTGCCCGGTGCTGGCGCTGCTGGGGGACGGCGACCCCATGGCCACCCTCGAGGAGACCCGCGACTGGGCGGAGCGCACCTCCGCGGCCTTCGAGCTGAAGACGTTCCCGGGCGGGCACTTCTACCTCAACTCCCGGGCCGCGGAGGTGACGGGGGCCATCCGGGAACACATCGCGTCCCTGACGGGCTGAGTCGGGCAGCGCCCCGAAGGGGCGCGGGGAACTGCGCGACCAGCCACGGCGGCGCCGCAGCCGATCGACGACCCGTCGCGGCACTTCCAGCGGAGCGCTCAGGGCTGCCGGGCCAGCAGGAGCTGTCCCGGCTCCGCGGTCACGGACCGGGTCAGCAGCCCGCTGTCGGCCCGCAGGATCCGCAGGTGCAGTTCCTGGAGCTGCCGGCTCGGGTCGATGCCCAGGGTCTCCGCGAGCGTCCGGCGCAGCTCCATGTAGGCGGCCAGCGCCTCGGCCTGCTTGCCGGACCGGTAGAGGGCGAGCATCAGCTGGAGCCAGTGCGGCTCGCGCAGGGGGTTCGCCGCCGTCAGCGAGCGCAGCTCCCCGATCAGCTCCTGGTGACGGCCCAGTTCGAGGTCGGCGTCGATGCGGGCCTGGACGGCCTCGGACTTGAGGCCCTCCAGTTCGGTGATGCGGTGGGCGACGGCCGGGGTGGCGTTGGCGTCCGCGTAGGGCTCTCCGCGCCACTGGGCGAGCGCGCGCGTGAGGTACCGGGAGGCGACGCGCGGCTCACCCGCGGCCAGGGCCGCCTTTCCCTCCCGGACCA
Organism: Streptomyces sp. 17_S59; assembly: GCF_056930295.1. Taxonomy (NCBI): domain Bacteria; kingdom Bacillati; phylum Actinomycetota; class Actinomycetes; order Kitasatosporales; family Streptomycetaceae; genus Streptomyces; species Streptomyces sp. 17_S59. The sequence goes on from NZ_JBXOWD010000001.1 coordinate 518,895, forward strand.
GGCGCTCGGCGCGGACGGCGTCGAGGTGGTCCGGGGGGATGTCCAGGACGTATCCGGAGGGACGGGTGAGCAGCCACCGGCCCTCCGGGTCGCCCAGTGCCCGCCGGAGCCGCAGGACGGCCACGGCCACCGCCTTGCGGTCGGTGGCGGGCGGGTTGTCGGCCCAGACCTCCTTGAGGATGCGCTCGGTCGACATGGCCTGCCCCACCTGCACAGTCAACGCGGCAAGCAAAGTGCGAACGCGAATGCCGTTGACCGACACGCCCGTTCCGGCGCTTCTGGTGGACCGGACCTCCAAGGGGCCGAGTATTCCCACCTGAGGCGGAGAGTGCAGCTTTACGCATTCCGCCCCTCCGGGTGATTTCAGCACCGGCCCTCCCCCTGGGTCATCCGCGTCCGACGCGGCCGAAATCCACGGCGGAAAACCATGCTTCCACCGGCATCCGTCATGATCAAGCGGCTGCCGGAATCCCGTCGCCCGGTGTGCGGGAGATCACTTGCAGGCGTGGAGCACGAGATCGCTGACCTCGCGGAGCCGTCCGATGCCCGCCCCGAACTGGGGCTGGACGCTGGACAGATAGGCGAACACCAGCTCGCGGGTGGGGTCCGCCCAGACGACGCTGGACGTGGTGCCCGCGTGTCCGAAGGCGCTCGCGTCGCTCGTCCCGCCCAGCACATTGGACAGGTCCTGCGGATCCGGGCTCGGCCCGCCCAGCATGAAACCGTGGGACCAGCGGACCGGACGCTTGAGGGACGCATCGGTTCCGCCGTCATTGGACGGTTTTCTGGCCTCTGCCACGCTTTCGGGCCGAAGGATGCGGACTCCGTCGAGTGAACCGCCCTCCAAAAGCATCTGGTAAAAACGGGCCAGTTGTGCGGCGGTGCCGGAGAGCCCGGCCGACGGAATGACGGCCTGGCGGTATCCGCGACGGTTGCTCATCCATTGGTTGGGCCATTCCGACGGATGGTCGGCGCGCGACGGCACATGCCGGCGCCAGGCACTGTCGGGCAGTCCCATGTGCAAATCGTTGAGCCCCAGCGGGGTGAAGAACTCGGAGGTCACAAAGGAGCGGAACGACTGTCCCGTCACCCGCTGCACGATTTCGCCGAGAATGAAGCCGAAGCTCATGAAGTGGTAGGCCGCGACCTTGCCGCCCGGCCACCGGGGCTTGGCCTGCTCGAGGTCGCGCACCGAGCGCTCCCAGTCGGTGGCGGTGCGCATCGTCCGCACCAGGCCCCGGCCCACCGGCACCCCGGCCCGGTGCTGCAGGACATGACGCACCGTCACCCCGCCCTTGCCCTGCCGGCCGAACTCCGGCCAGTACTCGGCCACCGGCTTGTCCAGCCCGACCCGGCCCTGCTCGGCGAGCGCGTGCACGGCCAGGGCGGCGAAGGGCTTGGTGGCCGCGTAGGCGAGGAAGAGGGAGTCGGGCGAGCAGCCGAACGAGCGGTTCAGGACCACGGATCCCCGCCGCAGGACGCACAGCTGCGCCGCGCCGCCCCTCGCCTGCACCACATCGGTCAGCCGTTTGAGGATCGCGGGGTCCATCCCCGCCTCCTCCGGACTCTGTTCCCGTTCGTCGATAGCGTTCATTGCGGTCGCTTCACCCTCTTCATGCTGGTGTCGGCAAGACTGCCAGGGGACTTCACGAGGACTGCGGCGTCCTCACCACATGACCGGCATGGTGTGCATGCCGCGGACCATCAGGCCCGCCTTCCACGAGAGGCTCTCCTCCGGGACGGCGAGCCGCAGCCCCGGATACCTGCGGAACAGCGTCGTCAGTGTGATCTGCAGCTCCACCCGGGCCAGTTGGGCGCCCAGGCAGTGGTGCGGGCCGGCGCCGAAGCCCAGGTGCGGGTTCGGCCGCCGCGTCAGGTCCAGCTCGTCCGGGTCGGCGAACAGGGCCGGGTCGCGGTTGGCCGCGCCCATCGACGGCACGACCGTCTCCCCGGCCTTGACCAGGACATCCCCGAGTTCGACGTCCTCGGTGGCCGTCCGCGGGAAGCCGTCGACGGTGCCGATGGGCACGAAGCGCAGCAGCTCCTCGACGGCGTCCGGGATCAGCTCGTGGTCGTTCCTGATCCGCTCCAGCAGCTGCGGGTTGCGGAAGAGGACGTAGAGGAAGTTGGGGATCTGGCTGGCGGAGGTCTCGTACCCGGCGATGAGGATGGCCTCGGCCAGCCGGACCAGCTCGCCCTCGGTGAGCTTGTCCTCCTCGTCCCGCGCGGTCACCAGGGAGCCGATCAGGTCCTCGGTGGGCTTCACCCGCCGCTGGGCGACGAGACCGCCCAGGTAGTCGTGCATCTGCATCATGTAGTCGCGCACCTGGGCAGGGGTGTGCGCGGTGGTCGTCAGCAGCGCGTCCGACCAGGTGCAGAACCGCTTCCGGTCCTCGGGCGGCACGCCCAGCAGCTCGCAGATCATCGTCACGGCGAACGGCAGGGAGAAGTCCTCCACCAGGTCCGCGGGCGGCCCGATCTCCTCCATCGCGTCCAGCAGCCGGTCGGCGGTGCGCTGGATGAGCGGCCGCATCTCCTCCACCCGGCGGGGCGTGAACACCTTCCCCACCAGACGGCGCAGCCGCGCGTGGTCGGGGCCCTCGACGCTCAGCACCGCGTCCGGCGGCGGCTGGTGCGGCAGGAACCGGGGAGCCCCGGGCGCGACGGCGAGCGCCCGGGAGAACCTGCGGTCCGCGAACACCTTGCGCACGTCCTCGTACCGGGTGGCCAGCCACGCCTCGCCGCCGTACGGCAGGGTGACGCGCTGGAGCGGCCGCTCCCGGCGCAGGGGCTCCCAGTGCGGGTCCGGCTCCAGCCGGTCGGGGGCGTGGAAGGGGTACGCGGGGGCCTCGCCGTCGGCGAAGGGGCACGCGCGCACCCCGGCCTCCGGGCCGGTCACTGGGCGGCGTCCCAGGTCACCGGGAGGTTGTACACCCCGTACACGATCTGGTCGTCACGCCAGCGGATCTCCTCCTGCTCCGCGGCCATGCGCAGGCCGGGGAAGCGCTGGACGAGGCCGCGCCAGGCGCAGCGCATCTCCACCCGGGCCAGTTCCATGCCCAGGCACAGGTGGATGCCGTGGCCGAAGGCGACGTGCGGGTTGTGCTCGCGCGTGATGTCGAGGCGGTCCGGGTCGGGGAAGACCTCGGGGTCGCGGTTGGCCGCCGGCAGCGAGGCCAGCAGGGCGCCGCCGGCCTGTATCGGGTGGCCCGCGATCTCCATGTCCTGGGTGACGCCGCGCGGCAGGCCCTGCTGGACGATGGTCTGGTGCCGCAGCAGCTCCTCGACGGCCCGGTCGATCAGGCCGGTGTCCTTGCACAGCAGGTCCCACTGGTCCCGGTTCTGGAGCAGCGTGTACGTGCCGATGCCCAGCATGTTGGCGGAGGTCTCGTGCCCCGCGATCAGCATGAGCACGCCGATGCCGGCGATCTCCAGGTCGGTCAGCGCCGGGTTGGCGTCGGGGTCGTTGGCCAGGTGGCTGAGCAGGTCGTCGCCGGGGTTCTCCCGCTTGGCGGCGGCCAGGTCCATCATGAACTGGTTCATCCTGGCGCCCAGGGCCCCCAGTTCCTCGGGGGTGGCGTCCAGGGCCTGGAGCCGCAGGACCATGTCCATGAACTCGGCCCGCTCCTCGTAGCGGATGCCCATCAGCTCGCAGATGACCAGCAGCGGGATGGGCAGCGCGAACGTCTGGACCAGGTCGACGGGGCCGCCCTGGGCCTCCATGGCGTCGAGCGCGTCGGTGACGATCTGCTCGATCCTGGGCTCGAGCTTGCGGATGGCCCGCATGGTGAACCACTTGGTCAGCAGGCGCCGGTAGCGGGTGTGGTTCGGCGGGTCCATGAAGATCAGGAAGCCCGGCAGGTACTCCTCGGCGCGCATCTCCGGCGCCAGGTTCCGCCACGGCTGGGGCGCGTTGCCCGGGTGGGAGCTGACGCGCGGGTCGGCCAGCGCGGCACGGACGTCGGCGTGCCGGGTCAGCAGCCAGCCCTCGGAGTCGTCGGCGAACCGCATCGGGCTGATGGGATCGGTGCCCCGCAGCTCCTCCAGCTCGGGAGGCGGGGAGAAGGGGCAGGTGCGCTCCCGCGGGAGCGTGGGCGGACGCCGCTCGGTGTCGGACACGGTGGTGACTCCTCGGAATGCGGGGCGGAACGGGACGGGTCGGGGGACGGTACGGGCGGGCCGCGCAGGCGCGGCCGCCGGATGGCTCAGAGCGTGGGGGCGTCCGGGCCGCTGAGCGGCAGCACCTGGTAGCTGGCGTCGGAGGGGTCGCGCCGGGTGGGGTTGAAGCCGGCCTGGGCCTCGGCCGGGTTGATCGGCACCTCCTGGACGAGGCTCGGCTCGTTCAGCACGATCCGGCGGGCGATCTTCCAGACGCCGTCGCGGCGCTCGAACCGGTCGACGTAGCGCCCGGGGTACTGCTCCACGCGCCGGACGCCGTCGCTGTCACGGTAGTGGTACGCGGTGCAGTAGGTCTCCACGCCCGCGGTGTCGCCGTCGATCTCGATCGTGGTGCCGTGGAGGGTGTGGAAGGTGCCGGTGTACGCCTCGCGGAGGAGCGGGATGATCTGCTTGGCGAAGTCGTGGGCGTTGCCGCGGATGACGCCGCGGTCGTCGTACGCGTCCTCGTGGTAGGCGGACTTGAGCAGGTCCTCGTCGAGGCGGTCGAGGCCGCGGCAGTAGCGCTGGAGGACGGCCCGGATCTCGCGCTCGATCCACAGGATGTCGAGCTGGTTCATGGTGGTTCTCCTTGGTTCTCTGGTCAGAGGAGCGTGGTCAGGCCGGTCCGCGGCGCGTTGACCAGGACGGCCTGGTTGCCCTGCGGGTGCTGGTTGTCGTGCATCAGCTGGTGTGCCTTGCCGACGTCCTCGAACTGGCCGGTCCAGGAAAGGCACGGGTCGAGCTGTCCGGCGGCGACCATGTGGATGACCTCGCGGCACTGCTTGAGGTTGGCGTAGTGCGAGCCCTGGAGGCGCTTCTGCCGCATCCACAGGAAGCGCAGGTCCACGTCGGCGTTGTAGCCGGTGGTGCCGCCGCAGATGACGACCATTCCGGCGTTGTCACACAGGTACATCGAGGTGGGGATGGTGTCCTGGCCGCTGTGCTCCAGGACGATGCGCGGGGCCCTGCGCTCGCCCAGCACCTCCCAGAAGCGCCGGCCGAAGGCCCGTACGCCCTCGGTCCAGCGGGCCATCGCCTCCGCGTCGCCGATGTCGGGCAGCCGCCCCCAGTGGTCGAAGTCGCGGCGGTTGATGGTGCCTTGGGCGCCGAGTTCGCGGCAGAACCGGGCCCGGTCCTCGTCGGAGACCACGGCGACGGGGATGCCGCCCCGCGCCCGGGCGATCTGGATGGCCATGGAACCCAGCCCGCCCGCCCCGCCCCAGATGAGGACCGGGTCGCCCGGCCGCACGTCGTGCGGCGGCCAGCCGCACAGCTGGCGGTAGGCGGTGGCCCCGGTGAGCAGGAAGCAGGCGGCTTCCTCCCAGGTCATGTTCGGCGGCTTGGGGTGGCACTGGTAGTCGTCGACGAGGCAGAACTGTGCGAAGGAGCCGTAGTTGCCCTCGTAGCCCCAGATCGACTGCGAGCCGGAGGTCATGGGGTCGGCGCCGAGGCGGATGTCGGAGGAGGTCTCCGTCCATTGGGCACCGGACAGGATCACCTCGTCGCCCACCGCGACCTGGGTGACGCCCTCGCCCACCGCCCACACCACGCCGGATCCCTCGGACCCGCCGATGTGGAAGTCCTCGCGGTGCCCGCGCTTCTGCCGCGCGGCGATCACGTCGACCGGCCGCCCGAGCGAGGCCCAGACGTTGTTGTAGTTGATGCCCGCGGCCATGACGAACACCAGCACCTGGCCGCGCCCCACCTCGGGCACGTCCACGACCTCGGTGCGGAACGCCTGGTGGGGCTCGCCGTAGCGCTCCTGCCGGATCACCGAGGCGTACATCTGCTCGGGCACGGTGCCGATCGGGGGTATGTCACCCGGTTCGTAAAGAGTACTTCGCACGCGGACCCCCGTCTGGATACGTTCTCGTGCCGAATCTGGAAAGAGTGCTGAATCTGGAGAGAGTTCGGAATGCAGGCCGCGCGGCAGTGCCGTCATTGCGGCGTCGCCAGGGAATGCGGAATGCGGCGGCCGGGACGGAGAAGACTCGGATCCGTCAACCGGCCTGCGCGGAAAGCGAATTGCTCATCCCATCGTACACAAGATCACCCACTTCCCGGAACTGCTCCGCCAGATAAAAATGCCCGCCCCGGAAAACCTTCAGCCGGAATTCCCCGGAGGTGTGCGCACGCCATCCCTCGACCTCCTCGACCGGGGCCATGGCGTCCGCGTCGCCCACCAGGGCGGTCACGGGGCACGGCAGGAGCGGCCCCGGCACATGGCGGTAGGTGCGGATCGCCCGGTAGTCGCTGCGGATGGCCGGCGCGACCATCCGCAGCACGTCCTCGTCGTCCAGGACCCGGGTGTCCGTACCGCCGAGATCGCCCAGGGCCGCGACCAGCGCCCGGTCGTCCAGCCGGTCCAGCGGCAGCTCCACCTCCCGCGCCGGATCCCCGCGCCCGGAGACGAAGAGGTGGACGGGCGGCGCGGCGTAGCCGCCGCCGTCCCGGCACAGCAGCCGCGCCACCTCGTAGGCGAGCACCGCCCCCATGCTGTGGCCGAACAGGGCCAGCGGCCGGTCCAGCCACGGCGCCAGCTCCCCCGCGACGCCGTCGCGCAGCGCCTCGATGGAGTCCAGCAGCGGCTCGTCGCGCCGGTCCTGCCGCCCGGGGTACTGGACGGCCAGCACCTCCACCCTCGGCGCCAGCACCCTGGACAGCGCGAAGTAGGCGCTGGCGGAGCCCCCGGCGTGCGGCAGGCACAGCAGCCGCACCGGCGCCTCGGGCGCCGGGTGGAATCGGCGTATCCACGGACGGCCCGAGGGCCCGCCCGGCCTGTCCTCCGCAGTATGCGTCGTCATCGCCGGTCAGCCCCTGCCGCCGGCGAGGCCCGACAGCCAGGCGTTCACGGCTTCCGCCGTCTGCGGCGCGTGCTCGTCCATCATCGTGAAGTGGTCGCCTTCCGTGTCGAGAACGGTGCTGTCGAACTTCCAGTCGGGGCGCCACTCCTGGCCCTCCGCGACCCGCCCCAGGGGCTCGGACGCCCGCAGCAGCAGGGTCGGCACGCCGGGCTCCTCGGCCACCCAGTCCGTGAAGAACCCGAAGTACTTGCCCATGGCGGTCAGCCGCACGTCGGTCATCGCCCCGAAGTCCTCCTCGCGGTCCAGGACGCCCTGGGCCAGCTCGCGCTCCATGCGGTGCAGCGCCGGGTCGTGCAGCAGGTAGGTGTCCAGCAGCACCACGGCCTCCGGGCGCGGGCCGGTGCGCGCGAGGTGGGCCGCCAGGCTGTAGGCGAACCAGCCCCCGGAGGAGTGGCCCAGCAGGACGTACGGCGCGCCGTCGGTCTGCCGGCGGATCCCCTCGGCGAGGAAGTCCTTCATCACCTCGAAGTCGGCCGGCAGCAGCTCGCCCGCCGAGAAGCCGGGGGCGAGCAGCGCCGAGACGCCCCGTGTGCCGCGGAAGGCCGCGGCGAGCCGGGCGTACTGCTGCGCCCCGTACAGCGGCACGGGCGCCGGGCAGCAGATCAGCCCCGCCCGGCCGGTGGCCGCCGCCAGCTCCACGGTGGCCGCGCCCTGCCCGGCCTCGGCCGCGCTGCGGAAGACCGGCCGCAAGCGCGAGGCGACCTTGGTCAGCTCCAGCGCGTCCTCGGGCCGGTCAAGGGTGTTCGCGTTGCGGTACAGCGCCTCCAGGGAGTACGGCGAGGGCGCCGCGGCCGAGGGGGTGCCGGAGCCGCCCGCGGCGAGCTGCTTGCCGAGGAACGCGGCCAGCACGGCGGGCGTCGGGTGGTCGAAGACCAGGCCGGGCGGCAGGCTCAGCGCGCAGTCGGCGGCGAGCGCGGCGCGCAGCTCGGCGCCCATCAGGGAGTCGAAGCCGAGTTCCAGGAAGGGCCGTCCGGGCTCGATCTCCGCGATGTCGACGCCGCCCATCACGGTGGCCGCCTGCTCGCGCACGAGCGTCAGCAGCAGGCCGTCGCGCTCCTCCGCGGACGCCTCGGCCAGCCGCTGCGCCACCGGCGGCGTCCCGGGGGCGGATTCCGCGGAACCGGCCTGCCCGGCGGCGGGCCGCGCCTCCGGCACGGTGCCCGCGCCCGCCATGCCCGCGAGCCAGTAGCGCCGCCGCTGGAAGGCGTACGTGGGCAGCTGCACGCGCGGGCCGGCCGTGGGCAGCAGGCGGTCCCACTGCGGGGACGCGCCGGCGGTGTGGGCCTGGGCGACGGCCGTCACGACGGCCTCCGGCTCGGGCATGCGCCGCCGCAGCACGGAGACGAACGTCCCGGGGTCGGCGTCGGGCAGGCACCGCCGCCCGGCGGCCGTCAGCACGCCGCCGGGCCCCACCTCCAGGAACACGGCGGCCCCGCGGTCGTGCAGCGCGCGGACGGCGTCGTGGAAGCGCACCGTCTCCCGGACGTGGCGCACCCAGTACTCCGGGCGGCACAGCTCGTCGCCGACGGGTGCCCCGGTGAGCGCGGAGACCACGGCGACGGAGGGCGCCCGGTAGGACACCGCCCGCGCGATTTCGGCGAATTCCCCGGTCATCGCGTCCATGTGGGCGGAGTGGAAGGCGTGGCTGACCCGCAGCCGTTTGGTCTCGCGGCCGCGCGCGGACCACTCGCGCGCGAGGTCGGCGACGGCTGCCTCGTCCCCGGACACCACCACCGCGTCCGGCCCGTTGACGGCCGCGACGTCCAGCCCCGGCCGGCCGTCGGCCAGCAGGGCGCGCATCTCGTCCTCGGTGGCCTGGACGGAGAGCATGGCGCCGCCCGCGGGCAGTGCCTGGATCAGCCGGCCGCGGGCCGCCACCAGGGCGCAGGCGTCGGCGAGCGACCAGACCCCGGCGGCGTACGCGGCAGTCAGCTCGCCGACCGAGTGGCCCGTCACCAGGTCGGGCCGCAGCCCCCACTCCTCCAGCAGCCGCAGCAGCGCGACCTCGACGGCGAACAGCGCGGGCTGCGTGTACGCCGTCGTGTCGAGCAGGGCGGCCTCGGGCGAGCTCTCGGAGGCGAACATAACCTCGCGCAGCGGCCGGTCCAGGTGCCGGTCGAGGTGACCGCACACCTCCTCCAGCGCCTTGGCGAACACCGGGCTGTACGAGGCCAGTTCGCGGCCCATTCCGGGCTGCTGGCTGCCCTGGCCGGTGAACAGGAACGCCGTCTTGCCGCCCGATGGCCGGGCCCGGCCGGTCACCAGGCCCGGCGCGCGGGTGCCGCGCGCCAGGGCCGACAGTCCGTTCAGCAGTTCCTCGCGGTCCCGGCCGACGACGGCGGCGCGGTGCTCGAAGGCGGCCCGCGTGGTGGCCAGGGACGCGGCGACGTCGGTCGGCGCCAGGTGGGGACGGTCCGTCAAGTGGGCGGCCAGGCGCTCGGCCTGCGCGCGCACGGCCTCCTCGCTGCGGCCGGAGAACACCCATGGCACCGGGCCCGGCTGCGGCGCCGCGCTGACTGCCCGGGGCGTCTCCGGCGTCTCCTCGGCGGATGTCTCCGGCATCTCCTCGACGGGCGGGCCTTCGAGGATCACGTGGGCGTTGGTGCCGCTGACGCCGAAGGACGAGACCGCCGCGCGGCGCGGCTCCCCGGTCTCCGGCCACGGCCGTGCCTCGGTCAGCAGCCGCACGTCGGCCGAGGACCAGTCGACGCGCGGGGTGGGCTCCGTCAGGTGCAGCGTGCGGGGCAGCACCCCGTGCCGCATGGCCATCACCATCTTGATGATGCCGCCCGCACCGGCCGCGGACTGGGCGTGGCCCAGGTTCGACTTCAGCGACCCCAGCCACAGCGGCCTGCCCGTCCCGCGGGCCTGCCCGTAGGTGGCCAGCAGGGCCTGGGCCTCGATCGGGTCGCCCAGCGGGGTGCCGGTGCCGTGCGCCTCCACCGCGTCGATGCGGTCCGCGGTCAGCCGGGCGTTGGCCAGCGCCTGCCGGATCACCCGGCGCTGCGCGGGCCCGTTGGGCGCCGTCAGCCCCGCGCTCGCGCCGTCCTGGTTGACCGCGCTGCCGCGGACGACCGCGTGCACCGGGTAGCCCAGGCGCCGGGCGTCGGAGAGCCTGGCCAGCAGCAGCACCGCCGCGCCCTCGGACCAGGTGGTGCCGTCGGCGTCCGCCGAGAAGGACTTGCAGCGGCCGTCGGGCGCCAGGCCCTGCTGCCGGCTGAACTCGGTGAACGCGGTCGGCGTGGCCATCACCGTCGCGCCGCCCGCCAGCGCCAGGGAGCACTCGCGCTGCCGCAGGGACTGCGCGGCCAGGTGCACGGCGACCAGCGAGGAGGAGCACGCGGTGTCGACCGAGACGGCCGGCCCCTCGAAGCCGAAGGTGTAGGCGATCCGGCCGGAGAGGATGCTGGCGGAGTTGCCCGTCCCGATGAACCCCTCGGCGACGTCCCGCGACTCGAGCACGTTGATCAGGTAGTCGTTGCTGTTGGAGCCGACGAAGACGCCGACCTCCTCGCCCCGCAGGGCGGTCGCGTCGAGGCCCGCGTGCTCGAACGCCTCCCAGGAGACCTCCATGAGCTTGCGCTGCTGGGGGTCCATGGCCAGCGCCTCGCGCGGCGAGATCCCGAAGAAGGCCGCGTCGAACCCGGCCGCGTCCTTCAGGAAGCCGCCGTGGCGCGAGTACGTCTTCCCCGGCGTCCCGGGCTCGGGGTCGTAGACGGCGTCCACGTCCCAGCCCCGGTCCGCGGGGAACTCGGCGATGGCGTCCCGGCCCTCGGCGACCAGCTCCCACAGGTCGTCCGGCGAGAGGACGTCGGCGGTACCGCCGGGGAACCGGCACGCCATGCCCACGATCGCCACCGGCTCGTGGGCCGCTTCCTCGGCCTCCTCCAGCTGCCGGCGGGCCCGCCGGAGATCGGCCGTGACCAGCCGCAGGTACTCGCGGAGTTTGGTCTCGTTGTTCTCAGCCAAGGCGGAGTTCCTTCTCGATCAGCTCGAACATCTCGTCGTCGGTGGCCGTGTCCAGCGCGAGGTCGTCGTCCTCGCCGGTCCCGCTCCCGCCGTCCGCGGCCGGCGCGTGGACCGCGAGCAGGCCCTTGAGCCGCTCGGTGATCCGGGCACGCTGCGGGTCGTCGGCGGGCAGCCGAGCGAGGCCGGCCTCGAGGCGGTCGAGCTGCTCCGGCAGGGACAGGCTCGTCGTCCCGGCCTCGGCCTCGCCGAGCCCGGACAGCAGGCAGGTGGCGACGGCGGCGGGCGTGGGGTGGTCGAACAGCAGGGTCGTCGGCAGCTCCTGCCCCGTCTCGCCCGCCAGGCGGTTGCGCAGCTTCACGGCCATCATCGAGTCGAAGCCGTGGTCCAGGAAGCCGCGCTCCGGCTCCACCGCCTCCGCCGTGGCGTGCCCCATGACGGCGGCGGCCTCGGTGCGCACCAGCCGCAGCAGGGCGTCGTACCGCTCGGCGGGAGGCAGCGCTCGCAGCGCCGCGACGCGCGCCACGGCCGGGTCCGGCCCGTCCTCCGGCACGGAGTCCTCGGGACGGGCCGCCTCCGCGCCGGAGCCGGTGGGGGCGGCGTGCCAACCGGTGGGGCCCGCCGGCCAGTAGTGCTGCTTCTGGAACGCGTAGGTGGGCAGGTCGGCCGGGCACGGCCCGGTGCCGAACCACGCCCGCCAGTCGACGGCCACGCCCCGGGTATGCAGCGTGGCCAGCGCGGTGAGGAGCGCGGGCGCCTCGGCGCGGTCGGCGTGCGCGACGGAAACGAACACGGGCGCGGTCCTGCCGGGCCCGTCCGCCAGGCAGCCCTGGCCCGCCGAGCCGAGCACCGTGTCGGGCCCGATCTCCACGTACGCGCCGACCCCGAACCGCTGGAGCCGCCGCATCTGGTCGTGGAAGCGCACCGTCCGGCGGATGTGCCGCACCCAGTACGCGGGGTCCCGGGCCTCTTGCGCACCGAGGAGTTCACCGGTGACGTCCGAGACGATCGGGATCCGGGGAGCCCCGTACGACAGGCCCCCGGCGATGCGGGCGAACTCCTCCGTCATGGCGTCCATGTGCGGGGAGTGGAAGGCATGGCTCACGTTGAGCCGGTTGGTCTTGCGGCCGCGTGCCGCCCAGTGGTCGGCGAGTTCGGTCACGGCGTCCGCGTCGCCCGACAGGACGACCGAGGTCGGGCCGTTGAGCGCGGCGATGTCCACGGTGCCCTCATGGGCGCCGAGGGCCGCCCGGGCCTCCTCCTCGGTCGCCTGCACGGCGATCATCGCGCCGCCCGCGGGCAGCGCGTGCATGAGCCGCCCGCGCGCGGCGACGAGGGCGGCCGCCTGCGGCACGCCCAGCACGCCTGCCACACAGGCTGCGGACAGCTCGCCGAGCGAGTGGCCGGCCAGGATGTCGGGGCGCACGCCCCAGCTCTCCAGCAGCCGGAACAGCGCCACCTCGTAGGCGAAGATGGCCGGTTGGGCGTAGTCGGTGCGGTCGAGAAGCTTGGCGAGCGGGTCGCCGCCAGGTGCGAACATCACCCGCAGCAGCGGCTCTTCCAGGTGCTCGTCCAGGTGCGCCGCCACCTCCTCCAGGGCCCGGGCGAAGACGGGGAACGCGGCGTGCAGGTCGCGCCCCATGCCCGCGCGCTGGCTGCCCTGGCCGGTGAACAGGAAGGCGGTCTTGCCCTTCACGGGGGCCACGCCGCTCACGACGTGGGCGGGCTGCTCTCCTTCGGCCAGGGCATCGAGGCCGGTGAGGAGGTCGCCGGTGTTGTCGGCCAGGACCACGGCCCGGTGCTCGAAAGCCGACCGGGTCGTCGCCAGGGCACGGCCTACTGCCTGGGCGTCCAGGGGTTGTTGGCGGGTGACGTGCTCGCGCAGCCGCTGCGCCTGCGCCCGCAGACCCTGCTCCGTACGAGCCGACACCAGCCACGGCACCAAGCCCGCCGGGGCACCCGGCTCAGGCTGAGCGGCCTGCTCCTCCTGCGGAGCCTGTTCAAGGATGACGTGCGCATTCGTGCCGCTGATGCCGAACGACGACACACCCGCCCGGCGCGGACGATCGGCCTCGGGCCAGGGCTGCGCTGCATCCAGCAGCTTCACCGCACCCGCCGACCAGTCCACCAGCGGAGTCGGCTCCTCGGCATGCAAGGTCCTGGGCAAAACCCCGTGGCGCATGGCCATGACCATCTTGATCAGACCACCGACACCCGCAGCCGTCTGCGTATGCCCCAAGTTCGACTTCAGCGAACCCAACCACAACGGACGATCCGCCAACCGGCCCTGGCCGTAAGTAGCCAGCAGCGCCTGCGCCTCGATCGGATCACCCAGCTTCGTACCCGTGCCGTGCGCCTCCACCGCGTCCACGTCGCCCGCCGTGATCCCGGCATTCGCCAGCGCCTGCCGGATCACCCGCTCCTGCGCCGGACCACTCGGCGCCGTCAACCCATTGCTCGCACCGTCCTGATTGACCGCCGAACCCCGCACCACAGCCCACACCCGGTGCCCGTTACGGCGCGCATCCGACAACCGCTCCAGCACCAGCACACCGGCACCCTCGGACCAACCCGTACCGTCCGCACCAGCCCCGAACGCCTTGCACCGGCCATCCGAAGACAACCCACCCTGACGGCTGAACTGCTCGAACATGACGTCGGTCGACATGACCGTCGCGGCTCCGGCCAGTGCGAGGGAACTCTCGCCGCGCCGCAGCGAATCCGCGGCCAGGTGCACCGCCACCAGCGACGACGAACACGCCGTGTCCAGCGTCACCGCAGCACCCGAGAGACCCAGCACATAGGAGACCCGGCCGGAGGCCACGCTCACGCTGCTGCCGGACAGCATGAATCCGTCGACGACCGCTCCGGTCTGCTGCACCCGGGCCAGGTATTCCTGGTAGCTGGTGCTCAGGAACACGCCCGTGTCGGTGCCCTTGAGGCCGTGCGGGTCGATGCCCGCCCGCTCGATGGCCTCCCAGGAGGTTTCGAGCAGCAGGCGCTGCTGCGGGTCCATCCCCAGTGCCTCGCGCGGCGAGATCCCGAAGAAGTCCGGGTCGAACTCGGCGGCGTCGTACAGGAAACCGCCCGCCCGCGCGTACGAGTCGCCCGCCTGCTCCGGATCCGAACCGTCCGGGCCATCCGGGCCGTCGGCGCCGTCCGAGGGCCCGAGGTCCCACCCGCGGTCCCGCGGGAAGTCACCGATCGCGTCCTCGCCGGCCGCCAGCAGCTCCCACAGCCGCTCAGGAGTGTCGGCACCGCCCGGGAACCGGCACGCCATTCCCACGATGGCAATGGGTTCCCTGCGCCACGCCTCCGCCTCGCGCAGCCGCTCCTGAGCCGTCTCGAGTTCTGCGGACAGCCGCTTCAGGTAATAGCGGAGTTTTTCTTCGTCAGCCATATCGGCCCCTTCACACTTGACTCACGGACGGTGATTCGGTGACCGATCTACGAAATGCCGAATTTCTTGCCGATGATGTCGAACATCTCGTCGTCCGAGGCCGCACTCAATTCGTCGCTCACGGAGCCCGCAGAGCCCGCGGAGCCCGCGGAATCCGCACCGCTCGCCACGCCCTCCACGGGGCCGCGGATGCTCGTCCACTCCGCGAGCATGCGCTGGAGCCGCCGGCCGATCTCCTCGTTCTCGTCGGGGACCGCGGTCAGCTCGGCCAGGGCGGCCTCCAGCTTCTCGAGGTGGGTCAGCGCCTCGGCGCGGGTGGCGGAGGACGGGTCGGGCAGGGCGTCCCCCACCGTCGAGGCCAGGTGGTCGACCAGGTCCCGGGGGGTGGGGTGGTCGAAGACCAGGCTGACGGGGAGCGTGAGGTCGAGCGCGGCGTTGAGCCGGTTGCGCAGTTCGACGGCCGTGAGCGAGTCGAAGCCGAGGTCCTGGAACGGCCGGTCCGTCTCCAGTTCGTCGGTCGAGCCGTGGCCGAGCACCGCGGCGGCCTGCTCGCGCACCAGCTCCGCCAGGACCGCGTCGTGCTCCTCGCGGGGCAGCTCGGCCAGGCGCCGCAGCACGTATCCGGTGGCATCGGCCGCGGTGTCGTCGGCGGCCGGGTCGAGCACGGCGTCCGGGGCGCCCGCGGCCACCGCGGTGGCGGGCCGGGGCGCGGCCGGGGAGGGCGCCGCCGCGATCTGCTCGTCCGGCCAGAACCGCTTGCGCTGGAACGCGTACGTCGGCAGGTCGGCGCGGCGGGCGCCGGACAGGTGCGGCATGCGGGCCAGCTCCAGCGGGAGCCCGCGGGCGTAGGCCTCGGCGACCGAGGTGAGGAACCGCTCCTCGCCGCCCTCGTCACGGCGCAGCGTGCCCACCGCCGTGGCCGGCGCGCCCGCGTGCTCGAAGATCTCCTGAAGGCTCACGGTCAGCACGGGGTGCGGGCTGATCTCGACGAAGAAGCGGTGCTCGTCCTCCAGCAGCCTGCGCACGGCCCCTTCGAGGAGCACCGGCTCGCGCAGGTTCCGGTACCAGTACCCGGCGTCCAGCGCGGCCGTGTCGACGACCTCGCCGGCGACCGTCGAGTAGAAGGGCACGCGCGCCCGGCGCGGCGCGACCGAGGCCAGGCCGTCGACGAACTCCTCGCGCACCGCCTCGACCTGCACGGAGTGGCCGGCAGCGGTCGCGGCGGGCACCTTCCGCGCCCGGATCCGGTCCGCTATGCACAGCGCCACCAGCTCGTCCACGGCCTCCGGTTCGCCGCACACCACGACGGACGTGGGGCCGTTCACCGCGGCGATCGACAGCCTGTCGCCGTACGGCTCGATGCGCCGGGCGACGTCCTCGGCGGACAGCAGGAAGGAGGCCATGGCGCCCTTGCCCGTCAGCCGGTTCAGCAGCGTGCTGCGCAGGGTGACGATGCGTGCCGCGTCGTTCAGGGACAGCGCGCCCGCGACGTACGCGGCGGCGACCTCGCCCTGGGAGTGGCCGATGACGGCATCGGGCTCGACGCCGTGCGCCCGCCACAGCTCGGCGAGCGACACCATGACGGAGAACAGCACGGACTGCACCACGTCCAGGCGGTCCAGGGACGGCGCCCCCGGCTCCTGGCGCAGGACGTCCGTCAGCGACCAGTCCACGTACGCGGCCAGGGCCTCGCCGCACTCCTCGATCCGCTCGCGGAACACGGCCGACGTCTCCAGCAGCCGCGCGGCCATCTCCGGCCAGTGCGAGCCCTGTCCGGGGAAGACGAAGACGGTCTTGCCGGACGTGGTGCCCGCGGCCCGGACCAGGCGGGCGTCCTCCTGCCCGGCCGTCAGCGCGTCGAGCCCGGCCTCCAGGTCGGCGCGGTCGGCGCCCACCACGACGGCACGGTGCTCGAAGGCCGTGCGGGAGGCGAGGGACACGGCCAGGTCGGCGGCGGGCAGCTCCGGGTGGCTGCGCACGTGGTCCGCAAGGCGGGCCGCCTGGGCGCGCAGGGCCTGCTCGCTGCGCGCGGAGACGGTCCACAGGAAGGTGCCGGCCTGCTTCGCCGCCCCCGGCTCCGGTGCGGGCGCGTCGGCGTCGGCCGCGGGGGCCGGGGCCTGTTCGAGGATGACGTGCGCGTTGGTCCCGCTGATGCCGAAGGACGAGACGCCCGCGCGGCGCGGGTGGCCGTGCTCCGGCCAGGCGGTGGGCTCGGTGGCCAGCCGCACGGTGCCGTCGGCCCAGTCGACGTGCGGCGTGGGGCTGTCCACGTGCAGGGTCCTGGGGACAAGGCCGTGCTGCATCGCCAGAACCATCTTGATCACTCCGGCGAGGCCGGCCGCCGCCTGGGTGTGGCCGATGTTGGACTTCACCGAGCCCAGCCACAGCGGCCGCTCGGGCGTGCGGTCCTTGCCGTAGGTGGCCAGCAGCGCCTCCGCCTCGATGGGGTCGCCGAGTTCGGTTCCGGTGCCGTGCGCCTCCAGCACGTCGACCTGGTCCGAGGGGACCTGGGCGTTGGCCAGCGCCTGCCAGATCACGCGCTGCTGGGCGCGGCCGTTGGGCGCGGTCAGGCTGCTGCTGGCACCGTCCTGGTTGACGGCGGAACCGCGGATCAGGCCGTGGACGGGGTGGCCGTTGCGGCGGGCGTCCGACAGCCGCTCCAGCAGGAGCATGCCGGCGCCCTCCGAGAAGCCGGTGCCGTCCGCGGCCTCCGCGAACGACTTGCAGCGGCCGTCCTTGGCGAGCACCCGCTGGCTGGTGTACTCGACGAAGCCCATCGGCGTGGACATCACCGTCACGCCGCCCGCCAGCGCCAGGGAGCACTCGCGCTGCCGCAGGGACTGCGCGGCCAGGTGCAGGGTGACCAGCGACGACGAGCAGGCCGTGTCGACGGTCACCGCGGGCCCCTCGAAGCCGAAGGTGTAGGAGAGGCGGCCGGAGAGCACCGCGGCCGCGTTGCCCGTCCCGACGTGTCCCAGGGAGCCGTGGGCGTCCATGAGCAGCGAGGAGTAGTCCTGAAGGTTGGTGCCGGAGAAGACGCCGACGTCCGTGCCCCGCAGGCCGGTCGGGTCGATGCCGGCCCGCTCCAGGGACTCCCAGCCGGTCTCCAGCAGCAGCCGCTGCTGCGGGTCCATGGCCAGCGCCTCGCGCGGCGAGATCCCGAAGAACGCCGCGTCGAACTCGGCCGCGCGCTCGACGAAGCCGCCCTCCTGCACGTACAGCGTGCCCTGGCGCCGCTGCTCGGGGTCGTACAGCGCGTCCAGGTCCCAGCCGCGGTCGTCGGGGAACGGGCCGATCGCGTCGCCGTCGTCGAGGACGAGCTGCCACAGCTCCTCGGGTGTGGCGACGTTTCCGGGGAAGCGGCAGGCCATGCCGATGACGGCGATGGGTTCGTTGAGCGATTCCACGAGCTGCTGGTGCTGCTGCTTGAGCCGCTCGGTTTCCTTGAGCGACGCGCGCAGTGCTTGCACAACTCGATCGTCGGTGGTGTCCATCAGCAAACTCCCGAGGGTTTTTCAGGCGTCGGTGTTGATAGCCATGTGAACGAGGCTGTCCAGATCCATGGCGTCGATGGACTCTGGTGTCACAGCAGATGAAGCAGATGAAGCAGGTGAATCGGTGCCGCCGGCGGTGGCCTGGCCGCTCCGGTCACCGGCCGTCTCCGTGGCCGCGCCCCCGCCGCTGAGTGCGCCGTCGAAGCCGGTGAGCCGCAGCAGGGCGTCCAGGACGCCGACCTCCTTGAGGCGGGAGAGCGGCAGGGCGGAGAGCGCGGCGCGGAACTCCGCGGTGGCGTCGGCGCCGCCCAGGCCGGCGGCGGCAGCGGTCGCGGCGTCGGAACCGGCGCCGGAGTCGATCGCCTCGGCGAGCCTGGCCTGAAGGTGGCGTGCCACGGCCCGGGGGGTGGGGTGGTCGAACAGCATGGCCGCGGAGAAGCGCAGGCCGGTCGCCTGGCTGAGGCGGTTGCGCAGTTCGACGACGGCCACCGAGCTGAAGCCGGACTGGAGGAAGCCCCGGTCCGGGGAGACCGCCTCCGGGTCGGAGTGGCCGAGCACGGTGGCGACTTGGTCGCGCACCAGGCCGAGCAGGGTCCGCACCTGTTCGGCCTCCGGCAGCCCGGCCAGGCTCTGCGCCAGCTGTTCGGCCGCGTTCGCCGGGGAGTCCTCCCGGCGGGCGGTCGCGGCCGCCCGCCTGCGTACGGGCCGTACGAGCCCGCGCAGCACGGGCGGCGGCGGAGTGTCGGCGCCGCCCGGCCCCGCCAGGTCCAGGCGGGCCGGGACGCACAGGGCCCGGTCGCGGAGCAGGACCGCGTCGAACAGGGCGAGGCCCTCCTCGGCGGACATCGCAACGGCGCCCTCGCGCCGCATCCGGGCCATGTCGGCCTCGGTGACCTGGCCGCCCATGCCCCGGTCCTCCTCCCACAGGCCCCAGGCCGCGGAGACGGCGTGCAGGCCGCGCGCACGGCGCTCGTACGCGAGGGCGTCCAGGAAGGCGTTCGCGGCGCCATAGCTGGCCCGGCCCGCCGCTCCGAACACCCCGGCCATGGAAGAGAACAGGACGAATGCGGAGAGGTCGAGGCCGGCCGTCAGCTCGTGCAGGTGCAGTGCGGCGTCGGCCTTGGGGCGGAACACTCCGGCCAGCCGGTCCGCGTCCAGCGACTCGAGCACGCCGTCGTCGACGACGCCCGCGCAGTGGACGACTCCGGTCAGGGGCCGGTCGTCCGGGATCGAGGCCAGCAGACCGGCGAGCGCTTCGCGATCGCCGACGTCGCACGCCTCGACCCGCACCCGCGCCCCGGCATCCGACAGCTCCGCGACCAGCGCATCCACACCGGGAGCCGCGAGGCCGCGCCGCGATACCAGGAGCAGATCCCGCGCCCCGTAGGCCGACACCAAGTGGCGAGCAATCAAAGCACCCAGACCGCCGGTGCCACCGGTCACCAAGACCGTGCCCCGAGGATCGAAGGATGCCTCCGACCTGCCCTCGGGCAGCGCAGCCACTCGCGTCAGACGCGGTACGAACGCCCGCCCGCCACGCACGGCAATCTGCGACTCCCCGGAGTCCAGGGCGGCCGCCAGGGCGATGCGCAGCGCCGCGTCCTCCTCGGCCGGGGTCCGGCCGTGCCCCACATCGACGAGCAGCAGCCGGTCCGGGTGCTCCCGCTGGGCGGAGCGCATCAGGCCCCAGACCGGGGCCGCCGCCAGATCGGCAACGCCCTCGTCCGGGCCCACGCCCACGGCCCCGCGGGTCAGCACCACCAGCCGCGAGTCCACAAAGCGCTCGTCCGACACGAACTCCCGTACGGTGCGCAGTGCGTGCGCCGTGGCCGTCGCGAGGTCTTCCGCCGGGTCGCTCTCGTGCGCCCAGACCACCAGCGCGGGCGCCGCCGCCCCGGACGCCTCTGCCGAGCCCCAGACGCCCCAGCCGGACGGCGGCTGCGCGGAGACCGCGGCCGGAGTCCACTCCATGTCGAACAGCGCATCGCGCAAGGAGTCGGCGGCGTTGTCCAGTTCGTCCCTCGCCACCGGACGCGTCGCCAACCGCCGCACCGACAGCACCGGAGCGCCGTCCCCGTCGACCACCCGGACGGACACGCCGCCATCGCCCGACGGCGCCACGCTCACCCGCACCGCCGAGGCACCCACGGCGAACAGCTCGACGCCGGACCACTCGGACGGCAGCCGGACCTCTTCGGCAGACGGATCCACCGAGAGGCGAAGGGCGGCGTCCAGCAGCGCCGGGTGGATGCCGTACGCGCCCGCCTCGTCGTTCACCGAATCCGGCAGCTCGACGGCGACGAAAGTCTCGTCACCGCGGAAGTCCGGGGCGGTCCCCTCGGCGCCGTTTCGCGTCAGGATGCCGGACGCGTACAGCGTCCAGACCGCGTCGTCCGTCGCATCGCCGGGCCGCGCGAACACCTCCACGGCGGACCGGCCGTCCTCGTCGGTCTCCGACACCAGCACCTGGACGGACACGGCGGAGGTGGGGGCGGAGGCGGTACCGGCCTCGTCGTCGGGAATCACGAGGGGCTGGTGGTAGGTCAGCTCTTCGAGGTGGGGGCACTTGACGTGATCGCCCGCCTGGAGGGCGAGTTCGACGAGTACGGAACCGGGCAGGACGACCCGGCCGAACATCGTGTGGTCGGCCAGCCACGGCTGCTCGGCCAGGGACAGCCGACCGGTCCACAGCACGCCACGGCCCTCGGGCAGGGAGACCGTCGCACCCAGCAGGGGGTGACCGGCGGCCACCAGGCCCAGGCCGGCCGCGTCGCCGGGGTTTGCCGGAACGTCGAGCCAGTAGCGCTCGCGTTGGAAAGCGTACGTCGGCAGGTCACGGGTGACCGGGCCGGTGCCCAGCACAGCATGCCAGTCGACCTCGGCACCACGGGTGTGGACCTGGGCGACGGCTTGCAGGAGGGCGCGCGGTTCCGGTGCGTCGCCGCCGCGCAGTCCGGGCGCGAACAGGGACGAGGTGTTGTCGTCGTCTGCTGCCGTCAGGCAGTCCGGGCCCAGCGCGGAGAGCACGCCGTCGGGGCCCAGCTCCAGGAACACCGACACGCCCTCGGCGTCCAGGCTGCGCACCCCGTCCAGGAAGCGGACCGGCCGCCGCACGTGCCGCACCCAGTACTCGGCCGAGCGCATCTCTTCCGGGTCGGCTATCGCGCCGGTCAGGTTCGACACCACGGGCACGTCGGGCGTGCGGTACTCGAGCTTCTCCGCCACGGACCGGAAGTCTTCGAGCATTCCGTCCATGTGCGGCGAGTGGAACGCATGGCTGACCGTCAGCTGCTTGGCGCGGCGGCCCTGCTTCTTCCAGGCACCGGCGAACTCCTCCACTGCGTCGCGGTCGCCGGAGACCACGACGGCGGAGGTGCTGTTGATCGCTGCGATCGCCAGTCGGTCGCCGTAACCGGCGTCGGCGAGTGCGGTGTGGACCTCGTCCTCCGCGCCCTCGATCGCGGCCATGCCGCCATCCGCAGGCAGCGCCTGCATCAAACGGCCACGCGCCGCCACCAACCGCACAGCGTCAGACAGCGACAGCACACCTGCGACGTGCGCGGCTGCGATCTCCCCCACGGAGTGACCGATCAGGAAATCGGGCCGCACACCCCACGACGACACCAGCCGGAACAACGCCACCTCAAGCGCAAACAAACCCGCCTGCGCATGAACGGTCTGGTTCAGCTGCTCCTCAGCAGAATCGCCGTTGCCGAAGACCACATCCCGCAACGACCCGCCAAGCTCCGCGTCGAAAAGCCCGAGGATCTCGTCCAGCGCCTCGGCAAACACCGGGAAAGCCCCATACAGCTCCTGGCCCATGCCAACCCGCTGACTGCCCTGACCCGTAAACATCACGGCAGTACGCACAGGCCCATCAGCCACCCCACGCACCACCCCCGGGGCACCCTCACCACCCACAAGAGCATCGAGGCCGGTGAGGAGGTCGCCGGTGTTGTCGGCCAGGACCACGGCCCGGTGCTCGAAAGCCGACCGGGTGGTGGCCAAGGCACGGCCTACCGACTGGGCATCCAGCGGCTGTTGGCGGGTGACGTGCTCGCGCAGCCGCTGCGCCTGCGCCCGCAGGGCAGCTTCTGTACGAGCCGACACCAGCCACGGCACCAAGCCCGCCGGGGCACCCGGCTCAGGCTGAGCGGTCGGCTCCTCTTGCGGAGCCTGCTCAAGAATGACGTGCGCATTCGTGCCACTGATACCGAACGACGACACACCCGCCCGGCGCGGACGATCGGCCTCAGGCCACGGCTGCGCTGCATCCAGCAACTTCACCGCACCCGCCGACCAGTCCACCAGCGGAGTCGGCTCCTCGGCATGCAAGGTCCTGGGCAAAACCCCGTGGCGCATGGCCATGACCATCTTGATCAGACCACCGACACCCGCAGCCGTCTGCGTATGCCCCAAGTTCGACTTCAGCGAACCCAGCCACAACGGACGATCCGCAGGCCGGTCCTTGCCATAGGTGGCCAGCAGCGCTTGCGCCTCGATCGGATCACCCAGCTTCGTACCCGTGCCGTGCGCCTCCACCGCGTCCACGTCGCCCGCCGTGATCCCGGCATTCGCCAGCGCCTGCCGGATCACCCGCTCCTGCGCCGGACCACTCGGCGCCGTCAACCCATTGCTCGCACCGTCCTGATTGACCGCGCTGCCGCGCACGACCGCGAGCACCCGGTGTCCGTTGCGACGTGCATCCGACAACCGCTCCAGCACCAGCACACCGGCACCCTCGGACCAACCCGTACCGTCCGCACCAGCCCCGAACGCCTTGCACCGACCGTCCGAAGACAACCCACCCTGACGGCTGAACTCGACGAACGCTCCAGGCGACGACATCACGGTCACGCCACCGGCCAGTGCGAGGGAACTCTCGCCGCGCCGCAGCGAATCCGCGGCCAGGTGCACCGCCACCAGCGACGACGAACACGCCGTGTCCAGCGTCACCGCAGGCCCCGAAAGGCCGAGGGAGTACGACAGGCGGCCCGACGCGACGCTGCCGGCGGAACCGAATCCGAGGAAGCCTTCCAGGCCCTCGGGGATGTCCGGCAGCCGCGAGCCGTAGTCGTGGTACATGACGCCCGTGAACACGCCGGTCTCGGTGCCGAGGAGGGACTTCGGATCTATCCCGGCATGCTCGACCGCCTCCCAGGAGGCTTCGAGCAGCAGGCGCTGCTGCGGGTCCATCGCCAGCGCCTCGCGCGGCGAGATCCCGAAGAACTGCGCGTCGAAATCCGCGGCGTCGTACAGGAAGCCGCCTTCGGCCACGTACGACTTCCCCGCGGCGCTCTTGTCCGGGTCGAAGAGTTCGCGAACGTTCCAGCCCCGGTCGTCGGGGAAGGGTCCGACGGCATCCCTGCCGTCGAGGACCAGCTGCCACAGGTCGTCCGGCGTGCGCACGCCGCCCGGGTACCGGCAGGCCATGCCCACGATCACGATCGGGTCGTCCGACGCGACGGTCGATGCGGCTGCGAGGACGGGCTGTTCCTCGGCCTTCTCGGCGAGTTCCCGCAGCAGGTACTCGGCGACTCGCTTGGGGGTGGGGTAGTCGAAGACCAGGGATGCCGGGAGGCGGAGGCCCGCTGCCTGGTTGAGGCGGTTGCGCAGCTCGACCGCCATCAGCGAGTCGAAGCCCAGCCCCTTGAAGGGCGTGTCCACCCCTACCGACTGACCGGGCCCGTAACCCAGCACCTGCCCCACGTGGTCCTGGACCAGGTCCAGGACCGTCCGCCGCTGCTCGCCCTCGGTCAGACCGGCAAGTCGTGCGGCGAGTCCCGCCTCGGCAGCCGGGTCCCCGGTCCGGGCGCGCCGCGCCCGGCCCCGCACCAGCGACCGCAGAACCGGGGGGACGCCCTCCGCGCCCCGCCGCTGGAGCCTCGCCATGTCGAGCGGCGCCGGAACCAGCAATGCGGCGTCGGATGCCACGGCGGCGTCGAAGAGCGCCAGCCCCTCCTCCGCGCTCATCGCCGACAGGCCCAGACCCGACAGACGCTCCCGGTCGACCTCCGACAGATCACCCGTCAGACCGCCGTCGGAACCCCACCAGCCCCACGCCAGCGACACACCCGCAAGACCCAGGGCACGGCGCTGCGAGGCCAAACCGTCCAGGAAGACGTTGGCCGCCGCATAGCCCGCCTGCCCCGCACTGCCCACCACACCCGCGAACGACGAGAACAGCACAAATGCCGAGAGGTCGAGATCGGCCGTCAGCTCGTGCAAATGCAGTGCTGCCTCGGCCTTGGGACGCAGTACGGCAGCCAGTCGGGCAGGAGTCAGCAATTCGAGGATTCCGTCGTCGATGACACCAGCGCAGTGGACGACTCCGGTGAGGGGCCGGTCCTCCGGGATCGAGGCCAGCAGACCGGCGAGCGCCTCACGATCGGCGACGTCGCACGCCTCGACCCGCACCCGCGCCCCGGCATCCGACAGCTCCGCGACCAGAGCGTCCGCACCGGGAGCAGCGAGGCCACGCCTCGACACCAGCAGCAGATCCCGCACCCCGTACGACGACACCAAATGCCGCGCCACCAAAGCACCCAGACCACTGGTGCCACCGGTCACCAGCACCGTGCCTTCGGAGCCGAACGGCATCTGCCCGTCCCCGCCCGCAGGCCCGGCAACCCGCGCCAGACGCGGCACGAACGCCCGCCCGCCACGCACCGCGACCTGCGACTCCCCCGAGCCCAGCGCCGTCCGCAGCGCCGCCTCCTCCTCAGCGAAGGAAAGCCCCTGCTCCACATCCACCAGCAGCAACCGGTCCGGATGCTCCACCTGTGCCGATCGCACCAGACCCCACACGGGAGCCACTGCCAAGTCGGCAACGCCCTCTTCCGGACCCGCGCCCACGGCCTCGCGGGTCAGCACCACCAACCGCGAGTCTGCGAAGCGCTCGTCCGACAAGAACTCCTGCACGGCTTCCAGCCCACGCGCCGTCACCGCCGACAGGCCGTCCGCGGAGCCGCCCTCGGGAGCCCAGACCATCAGCGCGGACGCCTCTGCCGAACCCCACACGCCCCAGTCCGACGGCGACTGAGCCGAAGCCGCAGTCCACTCCACACCGAACAGCGCATCCCGCAGCGCACCGCCATCCGCAGCCAGCAGTTGCTCCCGCGACACAGGACGCGTCACCAGCCGCTCGACCGACAGCACCGGCACGCCCGATGCGTCGGCCACCTGGAGCGACACACCGTCGTCACCCGACGGCGCCAGACGGACCCGGACCACCGGGCCGCTCACACCGGACAGCTCGACCCCGGACCACACGAACGGCAGCCGGACCTCTTCGGCAGAGGGATCGATGGCCATGTGCAGGGCGGCGTCCAGGAGCGCCGGGTGAACGCCGAAGCCCTCCGTCCCCCCGGTCACCGCATCCGGCAGCGCGACCTCGGCGAAGACCTCCTCGCCCTGCTGCCAGGCAGACCGCACTCCCTGGAACACCGGGCCGTACTCGTAGCCCTGTCCGGCCAGCCGGTCGTAGAGGTCACTCACACCGACCGGAGCGGCACCCCGCGGCGGCCAAACGACGAGATCGGCATCCGTGCCCCGGGCCCCGGACCCGGCGCCGCTGCCCGTCAGGGATCCGATGGCGTGCAGTGTCCAGGCCTCGTCGCCCACCGCGTCCGCGTCCACGCCACCGTCCGGGCAGGAGTGGACCGTCACCGCGCACCGGCCGGTCTCGTCCGCGCCTGCCACGGCCACCTGCAAGCGCACTCCGGCGGTCCCGTTCAGCACCAAGGGCTGCTGGAGCGTCAGCTCCTCCAAGCGGCCGTGCCCCAGCAGCTCACCCGCCTGAAGCGCCAGTTCCACGAACACCGCGCCCGGCAGCACCACCGAACCGGACACCGCGTGGTCGCCCAGCCACGGCTGCTCGGCCAGGGACAGCCGCCCGGTCCACAGGACACCCCGGTCATCGGGCAGGGACACCACCGCGCCCAGCAGCGGGTGTCCGGCCGCCACCAGGCCCAGGCCGGCCACGTCACCGCGCCGCGCCGGAACGTCGAGCCAGTAGCGCTCGCGCTGGAAGGCGTACGTCGGCAGGTCGGGGGCGACCGGGCCGGTGCCCAGCACGGCGTGCCAGTCGACCTCGGCGCCGCGGGCGTACGCCTTGGCCACGGCTTCCAGAAGCGCACGCGGCTCGGGCACGGCACCGCCGCGCAGTCCGGCGGCGAACACAAGCCTGCGTTCCCCGTCGCCCGTCAGGCAGTCCGGGACCAGCGCGGAGAGCACACCGTCCGGGCCCAGCTCCAGGAACACCGACACACCCTCGGCGTCCAGGCTGCGCACGCCGTCCAGGAAGCGGACCGGCTGCCGCACGTGCCGCACCCAGTACTCCGCCGAGCAGACCTCTCCCGCCTCGGCCACCGCACCGGTCACATTGGAGATCAGCGGAATGCGCGGAGCGTGGTACTCGAGCTTCTCCGCCACGGACCGGAATTCGTCCAGCATCCCGTCCATGTGCGGCGAGTGGAACGCATGACTGACCGTCAACTTCTTTGCTCGGCGGTGGCCCTGCTTCTTCCACCCGTCCACGAATGCCGTCACGGCATCGTCATCGCCGGAGACCACGACGGACGAGGTGCTGTTGATCGCCGCGATCGCCAGCCGGTCACCGTAACCACCCGCAGCAAGCGCAGCCCGGACCTCGTCCTCCGCGCCCTCGATCGCAGCCATGCCGCCATCCGCACGCAGCGCCTGCATCAAACGGCCACGCGCCGCCACCAACCGCACAGCATCAGCCAGCGACAACACACCTGCCACGTACGCCGCCGCGATCTCGCCAACCGAATGACCGATCAGGAAATCAGGCCGCACACCCCACGACGACACCAGCCGGAACAACGCCACCTCAAGCGCAAACAAACCCGCCTGCGCATGAACCGTCCGGTCCAGCTCCCCCTCGGCAGAAGACTCCCCCTCGCCGAAGACCACATCCCGCAACGACCCGCCAAGCTCCGCGTCAAAGAGCCCTGCGATCTCATCCAGCGCCTCGGCAAACACCGGGAAAGCCCCATACAACTCCCGGCCCATACCGACCCGCTGACTGCCCTGACCCGTAAACATCACGGCAGTACGCACAGGCCCATCAGCCACCCCACGCACCACCCCCGGGGCACCCTCGCCACCCACAAGAGCATCGAGACCGGCGAGCAGGGCCTTCTGGTCCTCGCCCACCACCACGGCCCGCTGCTCCAGCTGCGCCCGGGTCGTCGCCAGCGCGCGGCCCACCGCCCGCACGTCCAGCGGCTCCTGCCCGGCGGCGTGCTCGCGCAGCCGCTGTGCCTGCGCCCGCAGCGCAGCCTCCGTACGGGCCGACAGCAGCCACGGCACCGGACCAGCCGGAGCCGGAGCCGCCACCTCCTGCTCGGCTGACGGCTCCTCCTGCGGGGCCTCCTCCAGAATCACGTGCGCATTCGTGCCGCTGATGCCGAACGACGACACGCCTGCCCGGCGCGGGTGGCTGGCCTCGTCCCAGGGCTGCGCCTCGCGGAGCAGCTCGACCGCACCCGCCGACCAGTCGACCAGCGGTGTCGGCTCCTCAGCGTGCAGCGTCCGGGGCAGGACCCCCTGACGCATGGCCATCACCATCTTGATCACCCCGCCCACGCCGGCCGCGGCCTGCGCATGCCCGAGGTTGGACTTCAGCGAGCCGAGCCA
Organism: Streptomyces sp. 17_S59; assembly: GCF_056930295.1. NCBI lineage: Bacteria > Bacillati > Actinomycetota > Actinomycetes > Kitasatosporales > Streptomycetaceae > Streptomyces > Streptomyces sp. 17_S59. The sequence goes on from NZ_JBXOWD010000001.1 coordinate 546,440, forward strand.
CAGCGGCCGGTCCGCGGGCCGGTCCTGGCCGTAGGTGGCCAGCAGCGCCTGCGCCTCGATCGGGTCACCCAGCTTCGTACCCGTGCCGTGCGCCTCCACCGCGTCCACGTCGCCCGTCGCGACCCCGGCGTCCGCGAGGGCCTGGCGGATGACCCGCTCCTGTGCCGGGCCGCTCGGCGCCGTCAGGCCGTTGCTCGCGCCGTCCTGGTTGACCGCCGAACCCTTCACCACGGCCAGCACCTGGTGCCCGTTACGACGGGCGTCCGACAGCCGCTCCAGCACGAGCACGCCGACGCCCTCGGACCAGCCTGTACCGTCCGCACCAGCCCCGAACGCCTTGCACCGGCCGTCGACCGACAGCCCGCCCTGGCGGCTGAACTCGGCGAACATGACCGGACTGGACATCACCGCCACGCCACCGGCCAGCGCGAGGGAGCACTCGTCCCTCCGCAGCGCCTGCACGGCGAGGTGGAGCGCAACGAGCGAGGAGGAGCAGGCGGTGTCGACCGTGATGGCCGGGCCCGTGAGGCCGAAGGTGTACGGCACCCGGCCGGAGACGACGCTGGCGGCCGTGCCGGTGCCGTAGTACCCCTCGATCTCGTCCGGCACGGCCGGCAGGCCCGCGGCGTAGTCGTGGTACATCACGCCCGCGTAGACGCCCGTCCGGCTGCCCCTCAGGGTGGTGATGTCGATCCCGGCCCGCTCGACCGCTTCCCAGGAGGCTTCGAGCAGCAGGCGCTGCTGCGGGTCCATCGCCAGCGCCTCGCGCGGCGAGATCCCGAAGAACTGCGCGTCGAAATCCGCGGCGTCGTAGAGGAATCCGCCCTTGCGGGTCGCGCTCTTGCCGGACCGGTCGGGGTCCGGGTCGAAGAGGGCGTCGGTGTCCCAGCCCCGGTCCTCGGGGAAGTCCGTGATGGCGTCCCCGCCGCCGTCCACCAGCCGCCAGAGGTCCTCCGGCGAGTTCACGCCGCCCGGGAACCGGCAGGCCATGCCGACGATCGCGATCGGCTCGCGGTGGCGCAGCTCCACGCTCTGGAGCTGCTGGCGGGTCTGGTGCAGCTCCCGCGCGACCCACTTCAACTTGCTCAGCAGATTCTCGTCAGACATGAGAGGTCACTCCCGCAGAGAGGGCGTTCAGGATGGGCTGGGGGCTGGAACTGGAGGCTGGGGACTGGTTCAGGAGTTCCCGAACTCTTGCTCGATGACGGCCAGGATGTCGTCCGCCGTCGCGGATTCCAGTTGATCGACGAAGCCGGAATCGGAGCCGGAGTCTGATCCGGAACCGTCCGCCGGAGCGTTCTGCTCAAGGGATCCGGCGGCGCCCGAGAGGGCCAGCAGGCTCGTCAGGCGGGCCGCAATGCGCTGCCGCGCCTCGTCGCCGAGCGCCGGACCGGTCAGCGCCTGCTCGATCTTCCCGAGGTCGGCGAGGATCGGCTCGACTGCGGGGCCGTCCGCCGGGCCCAGCTTGGAATCCAGGTACTGCGCGAGGTCCTGGACGGTGGGGTGGTCGAAGACCAGGGACGCGGGGAGGTGCAGGCCCGTGGCCCGGTTGAGGCGGTTGCGCAGCTCGACCGCCATCAGCGAGTCGAAGCCCAGCCCCTTGAAGGGCGTGTCCACCCCCACCGACTGACCGGGACCGTATCCGAGCACCTCGCCCACGTAGCCCCGTACGACGTCCAGCAGCGCCCGCTGCCGCTCGGCCTCGCCCAGACCGGCGAGCCGTGCGGCGAGCCCGGTCTCGCCGGTGGACTCCTCGGCGCGCGTACGCCGTACGCCGGCCCGCACCAGCGAGCGGAGGATCGACGGCACACCGTCCGCGCCCCGCCGCTGGAGCCCCGGTACGTCCAGGGAGGCGGGGACCATCAGTGCCGCGTCGGATGCCACGGCGGCGTCGAAGAGCGCCAGGCCCTCCTCCGCGCTCATCGCCGACAAGCCCAGGCCCGACAGACGGCCGTGGTCCACTGCCGACAGACCGCCCGTCAGGCCGCCGCTGGTGCCCCACCAGCCCCACGCCAGCGACACACCCGGAAGACCCAGGGCACGGCGCTGCGAGGCCAATCCGTCGAGGAAGACGTTGGCCGCCGCATAGCCGGCCTGCCCAGCGTTGCCCACCACACCCGCGACCGACGAGAACATCACGAACGCCGAGAGATCCAGGCCGGCCGTCAGCTCGTGCAGGTTCAGTGCGGCTTCCGCCTTGGGGCGGAACACTCCCGCCAGCCGTTCCGCGTCCAGCGACTCGATCACGCAGTCGTCGAGCACGGCGGCGGAGTGGACGACTCCGCTGAGGGGGCGGTCGTCCGGGATCGAGGCCAGCAGACCGGCGAGCGCGTCACGGTCGGCGACGTCGCACGCCTCGACCCGCACCCGCGCCCCGGCATCCGACAGCTCCGCGACCAGCACGTCCACACCCTCGGCCGCACCACCACGCCTCGACACCAGCAGCAGATCCCGCACCCCGTACGACGACACCAAATGCCGCGCCACCAAAGCACCCAGACCACCGGTACCACCGGTCACCAACACCGTGCCTTCGGAGCCGAACGGCATCTGCCCGTCCCCGCCCGCAGGCCCGGCAACCCGCGCCAGACGCGGCACGAACGCCCGCCCGCCACGCACCGCGACCTGCGACTCCCCCGAGCCCAGCGCCGTCCGCAGCGCCGCCTCCTCCTCAGCGAAGGAAAGCCCCTGCTCCACATCCACCAGCAGCAGCCGGTCCGGGTGTTCCCGCTGGGCAGACCGCACCAGGCCCCAGATCGGCGCCGCCACCAGATCGGCGACGCCCTCGTCCGGACCCGCGCCCACGGCCCCGCGCGTCAGCACCACCAACCGCGAGTCTGCAAAGCGCTCGTCCGACAAGAACTCCTGCACGACCCCCAGCGCACGCGCCGTCACCGCCGACACGCCTTCCGCCGAGCCGCCCTCGGAGGCCCAGACCATCAGCCCGGCCCCCTCTGCCGAACCCCATACGTCCCAACCCGAAGCCGAAGCCGAGCCCGAAGCCGGAGCCGGAGTCCACTCCACACCGAACAGCGCATCCCGCAACGCACCACCGGCAGCCCGCAGTTGCTCCGCCGCCACCGGGCGCAGCGTCAGCGTCTCGACCGAGGCGACCGGGGCGCCCGTGGCGTCGGCGATCGTCACCGACACCGCGTCCGCGCCGGAGGGGACGACCCGCACCCGCAGGGACGTGGCGCCAACCGCGTGCAGGGCGACACCGCTCCACGCGAACGGCAGCCGCACCGGCTGCGTGCCCTGCTCGTAGTCCAGCACGCTCAGCAGCACCGGGTGCAACGCGGCGTCCAGCAGGGCCGGGTGGATGCCGAACCGGCCGGCCTCCGCGCGCTGCTCCCCGTCCAGGGCCACCTCGGCGTAGACCTCTTCGCCCGCCCGCCAGGCCGTGTGCAGGCCCTGGAAGGCCGGTCCGTAGCCGTAGCCGGCGTCCGCGACGCGCTCGTAGAAGGTGTCCAGGCCGATGGGCTCGGCGCCCTTCGGCGGCCAGGCCGTCAGGTCCGCCGCGGGGGCTGCGGCGGCCGTACCCAGGACGCCCGTGGCGTGCCGGGTCCAAGAGCTTGCGGTCCCGGCGGCCTCCGCGGCCTCGGGCCGCGAGTACACCGTCACCCGGCTCCGCCCATCGGCGTCGGGCGACTCCACCGCCACCTGAAGCTGCACCGCGCCGTGCTCCGCGAGGATCAGCGGAGCCTCCAGGGTGAGGTCCTCCAGCCGGTCGCAGCCGACCGACTCGCCTGCCCGCAGGGCGAGTTCGACGAAGGCGGCTCCCGGAAGCAGCACGCTGCCCAGGGCGGCGTGGTCGGCGAGCCAGGCGTGCGTCCGCAGCGACAGGCGGCCCGTCAGCAGCACGTCCCCGCCGTCGGCGACCTGCACTGCAGCACCCAGCAGCGGGTGGTCGGCGGCGCCCAGGCCGAGGCCGCCCGGGTCGCCGGAGCCGGCGGGTGCGGGCTCCAGCCAGAAGCGCTCGTGCTGGAAGGCGTACGTCGGCAGGTCGATGCGGTTGGCGCCGGTTCCGATTCCGGTTCCGGTGAAGACCGCGTCCCAGTCGACGGCCATGCCGTGCGCCCATCCCTCGGCGAGCGAGGTCAGGAACCGCTCCCGGCCGCCTTCCTCGCGGCGCAGGGTGCCGAGGGCGACGGCGTGGGCGCCGGTGTCCTCGAAGGTCTCCTGGAGGCCCACGGTCAGCACGGGGTGGGCGCTGGACTCGACGAAGTACCCGAATCCGTCCGCCAGCAGGGCCCGTACGGTCTCGTCGAACCGCACCTCCTGCCGCAGGTTCGTGTACCAGTACTCCGCGTCCAGGCCCTCGGTGCCGAGCACCCCGCCGGTCACCGTCGAGTAGAACGGGATCTCGGCGCGGCGCGGCCGGATGCCCTCCAGCGCGCCGACGACCTGCTCGCGGATGGCCTCCACCTGGGCGGAGTGCGAGGCGTAGTCGACGGGGATGCGCTTGGCGCGCACCCCGTCGGCCTCGCAGGCGGCCAGCAGTTCGTCCAGGGCCTGCGGCTCGCCGGAGACGACCGTGGAGGACGGGCCGTTGACGGAGGCGACCGAGATGCGCTCGTCCCACGGGGCCAGGCGCTCGCGCACGTGGTCGGCGGGCAGGGGCACGGACACCATGCCGCCCCGGCCGGACAGGCCCTCGGCGATCGCCCGGGCCCGCAGGGCCACGACCTTCGCCGCGTCCTCGAGGGACAGGGCGCCGGACACGGCGGCTGCGGCGATCTCGCCCTGGCTGTGGCCGATGACGGCGGCGGGCCGCACTCCGGCCGACTGCCAGACGGCCGCCAGCGAGACCATGACGGCCCAGAGGGCGCACTGCACGACGACCACGTCGTCCAGCGAGGGAGCGTCGTCCCCGCCGCGGACCACGTCCGTGACCGACCAGTCCACGTGCGGCCGCAGCGCCGCGTCGCACTCCGCGAGCCGCGCGGCGAACTCCGGTGCGGAGTCGAGGAGTCCGGCGGCCATGCCGCGCCACTGCGAGCCCTGGCCGGGGAAGACGAACGCGACCTGGCCGGGGTCGGCGGGTGCCGTGCCGGTGACCGTGCCGACGGCGGGCAGGCCGCCGGCCAGGGCGGTCAGGCCCGCCAGCGCGGTCGCGCGGTCCGACGCCAGTACCACGCCGCGGTGTTCGAGGGCAGCCCGCGTGGTGGCCAGGGAGTGGCCCACGTCGGGCAGGGACAGTTCGGTGTCCGCCTCCGCGAAGGCGGCGAGACGCGCGGCCTGGGCCTGCAGGGCGGCCTCCGAACGTCCGGACACGGGCCAGAGCACCGGGGCCGTGGACGGCGGGGTGACACTGGCCGGGGCGGAGGCGGGCTCGGACTGTGCCTCTTCGATCCGCACTCCTTCGATCTGTGCCTCTTCGATGATGATGTGGGCGTTGGTGCCGCTGATACCGAAGGAGGACACGCCCGCGCGACGCGGGCGCCCGTCGGTCGCCCACTCCACCGGCTCGGTCAGCAGCTCCACCGCGCCCGCCGACCAGTCCACGTGCGGGGACGGCTCGTCCGCGTGCAGGGTCTGCGGCAGCAGTCCGTGCCGCATCGCCTGGACCATCTTGATGATGCCCGCCACGCCCGCGGCGGCCTGTGCGTGCCCGATGTTGGACTTGACGGATCCGAGCCGCAGGGGCCGGTCGGCGGGCCGGTCCTGGCCGTAGGTGGCCAGCAGCGCCTGCGCCTCGATCGGGTCACCCAGGGTGGTGCCCGTGCCGTGCGCCTCGACCGCGTCCACGTCGGCCGCGGTCAGTCCGGCACCGGCCAGGGCGGCGCGGATCACCCGCTGCTGGGACGGGCCGTTGGGCGCGGTGAGACCGTTGCTCGCGCCGTCCTGGTTGACGGCGCTGCCGCGGACGACCGCGAGCACCTGGTGCCCGTTGCGGCGGGCGTCCGAAAGCCGCTCCACCAGCAGGACGCCCACGCCCTCGGCCCAGCCGGCGCCGTCGGCCGACGCCGAGAACGCCTTGCACCTGCCGTCGGGGGCCATGCCCCGCTGCCGGCTGAACTCCACGAATATCCACGGGGTGGCTATGACCGTCACGCCGCCCGCCAGCGCCAGCGAGCACTCGCCCGAGCGCAGCGCCTGCACGGCCAGGTGCAGGGCGACCAGTGAGGAGGAGCAGGCCGTGTCGACGGTGACCGCGGGTCCCTCCAGGCCGAAGGTGTAGGCGATGCGGCCGGAGGCGACGCTGCCCTGGGTGCTGGTGACCGCGTAGCCCTCGAGGTCCTCGGGGATGTCGGAGGCGCTGCCGTAGTCGTGGTGCATCACTCCGGCGAACACGCCGGTCGGGCTGCCCTTCAGCGACCTCGGGTCGATCCCCGCCCGCTCGAACACCTCCCAGGAGGTCTCCAGGAGCAGCCGCTGCTGCGGGTCCATGGACAGTGCCTCGCGCGGGGAGATCCCGAAGAACGCCGGGTCGAACTCCCCCGCGTCGTACAGGAATCCGCCCTCGCGGGCATAGGTCTTGCCGGTCGCCTCCGGGTCCGGGTCGTACAGCCCCTCGTCCCAGCCGCGGTCGGTCGGGAAGAACGACACCGCGTCCCCGCCCGATGCCACCAGCTGCCACAGGTCCTCCGGCGAGGCCACGCCTCCCGGGTAGCGGCAGGCCATGCCGACGATCGCGATGGGCTCGTCCGCCGCACCGCCCGGCGCGGCGGACGCGGCCGGCACGGCGGCGGGTGCCGCCCGGCCGCCCAGGACCTCCGTGCGCAGGTAGTCGGCGAGCAGGCCGGGGGTCGGGTAGTCGAAGACGAGCGTGGCCGGCAGCCGCTCCCCGGTCGCGGCGTTGAGGCGGTTGCGCAGCTCGACGGCGGTGAGGGAGTCGAAGCCCAGCTCCTTGAACGGGCGGCCGGCGGCGATGGTCTCCGGGGTGGCGTGTCCGAGGACGGTGGCCACCTGGGCGCGGACGAGGTCCAGCAGGGCGCGGCTCTGCTCCTCCTGGCCGAGGCCGGACAGGCGCTGGGCCAGTCCGCCGGCGGCGGAGGCGTCGGCGGTGGCGGCGGTCCTGCGGGCCACTGTGCGCACCAGGCCGCGGAAGAGCGGCCGCAGCATGCCGGAGGCCGCCTCCTGCCGGAGGGTGGCCTGCTCCAGGCGTACGGGCACGAGGTGCGCGTCGTCCAGTGCGGTCGCCGCGTCCAGCAGGGCGAGTCCGAGGTCGGCGGGCAGGGGCTGGATGCCTGCGCGCTTCATCCAGGACAGGTCGTTCTGCTCGAGGTGGCCGAGCATCTCGCTGGAGCGGTCCCACAGGCCCCAGGCGAGGGAGTGGGCGGGCAGGCCGTGGGCGCGGCGGTGCCGGGCCAGGGCGTCCAGGAAGGCGTTGGCGGCGGCGTAGTTGCCCTGGCCGGGGTTGCCGAAGGTGCCGGCGATGGAGGAGAAGAGGACGAAGGCCGACAGGTCCAGGCCGCGGGTCAGTTCGTGCAGGTTGACCGCCGCGTCGACCTTGGGCCGGAGCACGCGCTCGACCTGTTCGGGGGTCAGGGAGGCCACCATGCCGTCGTCGAGCACACCGGCGGCGTGCACCACGCCGGTCAGCGGCCGGTCGGCGGGGATGCCGGCGAGCAGGGCGGCCAGGGCGTCGCGGTCGGCGGCGTCGCACGCCGCGATCGTCACGTCGGCGGCGCCCAGCCCGAGCAGTTCGGCCTCCAGCTCCGCCGCGCCGGCCGCGGCACGGCCGCGGCGGCTGGTGAGCAGCAGGTGCCGCACGCCGTGCCCGGTGACCAGGTGGCGGGCCAGCAGGCCGCCGAGCGCCCCGGTGCCGCCGGTGACGAGCACCGTGCCCGCCGTGTCCAGCGGACCGGCGCCCTCGGCGGGCGCGGGCGCGGCGGTGCGGGCCAGGCGGGGCACCAGGGCGGTGCCGTCGCGCAGGGCGACCTGCGGCTCCCCGGCCGCGGCGGCCGCCGTGACAGCCGCGGTCACGGCCTGCCGGGAGGCGGCCGATGCGTCGAGGTCCACGAGGACGAACCGGCCGGGGTTCTCCGACTGCGCCGACCGCAGCAGGCCCCATACGGGTGCGTGTGCCAGGTCGGTGACGTCCTCGCCGGTCCGGGTGGAGACCGCTCCGCGGGTCAGGACCACGAGCCGGGAGTCCGCCGTGCGCTCGTCGGCCAGCCAGGCGCGCACCAGGGCCAGCGCCTCGGTCGTGGCCGTGCGGGCGGCCGCGGCGAGGCCGTCGCCCTCCGGCGTCCCGAGGCTCGTGGCGACCACGACCTCGGGTGCGGTGCCGTCGGCGAACAGCGCCGCCGGGTCGGGGGCCTGCCGCAGGGTGTCGAGCAGGCCGGGCTCCGGGGCGGTGCCGAGCAGCGCCCAGCCGCCGGTGTCCACGGCGCCGACGGCCATGGGCAGCGCGGTCCACTCCGTGCGGAACAGGGAGTTGTGGGTGCCGGTGTCGGCTCCGGTGAGCTGCTGTGCCGCCACCGGGAGCAGGGTCAGCGACTCGATCGAGGCGACCGGGGCGCCCGTGGTGTCGGCGATCGTCACCGACACCGCGTTCGGGCCGGCCGGGGCGACCCGCACCCGTACGGAGGTGGCGCCCACGGCGTGCAGGGTGATGCCGCTCCAGGCGAACGGCAGCCGCACGGGGGCCGCGTCCTGTGCGTCGAGGGCACTGAGCAGGGCGGGGTGGAGCGTGGCGTCGAGGAGGGCCGGGTGGATGCCGAACCGGTCGGCCTCCGCGCCCTGTTCGCCGTCCAGGGTCACTTCCGCGAAGATCTCCTCGCCGGTGCGCCAGGCGGTGTGCAGGCCCTGGAAGGCGGGTCCGTAGCCGTAGCCGACGTCCGCGACGCGCTCGTAGAAGGCGTCCAGGTCGATCCGCTGCGCGCCGGCCGGGGGCCAGGCGGCCGGGTCCGCGGCCGGGGCCGCGGGTGCCGTGCCGAGCAGGCCGGTGGCGTGCCGGGTCCACGGTTCGTCGGTGTCCGCGGTGTCCGTGGTTTCGGGCCGCGCATACACCGTGACCTGGGCGCGGCCGTCGGCGCCGGGCGCCTCCACGGCCACCTGGAGCTGGACGCCGCCGCGCTCGGGGAGGAGCAGCGGGGCTTCGAGGGTGAGTTCTTCGAGCCGGTCGCAGCCGACCGCGTCGCCCGCCCGCAGGGCGAGTTCGACGAAGGCGGCGCCGGGCAGCAGCACGCTGCCGAGGGCGGCGTGGTCGGCGAGCCAGGGGTGCGTCTGCAGCGACAGACGGCCGGTCAGCAGCACGTCGCCGCGGTCGGCGAGCTGCACCGCTGCGCCCAGCAGCGGGTGGTGGGCGGCGCCCAGGCCGAGGCCGCCCGGGTCGCCGGAGCCGGCGGGCGTGGTCTCCAGCCAGTAGCGCTCGCGCTGGAAGGCGTACGTCGGCAGCTCGACGGGCTGCGCGCCGGTCCCTGCGTAGAGGGCCTTCCAGTCCACGCCGGGCAGGCCGCGTACGTAGCCCTCGGCCAGGGAGGTCAGGAAGCGGGCGGGGCCGCCCTCGTCGCGGCGCAGCGAGCCGATGGCGACCGCTTCGGTCCCGTCGTCCTCGAACGTCGCCTGCATGCCCGTGGTCAGCACGGGGTGGGCGCTGGCCTCGATGAAGAACCGGAAGCCGTCCGCCAGCAGGGTCCGCACGGTGCCCTCGAAGTTCACGGGCTGCCGGGCGTTGTCGAACCAGTACTGCGCGGTCAGCTCCGCCGTGTCGCGGACGGTGCCGGTGACGGTGGAGTAGAACGGCACGCCGCCCCCGGCCGGGGCGATATCGGCGAACAGTTCGAGGATCTCCTCGCGCAGCGGGTCGACCTGGGCGCAGTGCGAGGCGACCGTCGAGCCGACGACGCGCGCCCGGATCTCCTGTGCCCGGCACTCCTCGACGAACTCCTCCAGTGCCGGGATGTCACCGGCCACCGTCACCGCGTTCGGGCCGTTGCGCCCGGCGATCACCAGGCGTCCGTCCCAGCGGGCCAGCCGCTCCTGCACCGCCTCGGCGGGCAGCGCCACGGAGGCGACCGCGCCCTTGCCGACCAGTTCCCGGGCGAACAGGGCGCTGCGCAGGACGATCAGCTTCGCCGCGTCGTCCAGGGACAGCGCCCCGGCCACGCATGCGGCAGCGACTTCGCCCTGGCTGTGTCCCACGACCGCGGCGGGCTGCACGCCGGCCGCCTGCCACAGTGCGGCCAGCGACACGTTCACCGCGAACAGCACCGGCTGGAGGATCTCGATCCGCTCGGCCGAGGGGGCGTTCGGCGCCTGCCGCAGCACGTCGGCCACGGACCAGTCGACGTAGCGGCCGATGGCCGCGTCGGCCTCCGCCAGCCGGGCGGCGAACACGGGTGAGTAGTCGAGGAGTTCGGCCGCCATGCCCTGCCACTGCGAGCCCTGGCCGGGGAAGACGAACACCACCCGGCCCCGGACGTCCGCCGCGCCGGAGACCACGCCCGCGGCGGGCAGGCCCTCGGCGAGGGCCGCCAGGCCCGACAGGCCCGCCTGCCGGTCGGCGGCCGGGACCACGGCCCGGTGCTCCAGCACCGCCCGCGTCGCCGCCAGCGACCAGCCCACGTCCACCGGGGACAGCTCCGTACGGGCTTCCGTGAAGGCCGCCAGCCGCCCGGCCTGGGCCCGCAGCGCGGGCTCGGACTTGCCCGAGACCACCCACGGCACCGGGCCGCCCGCGGCCGCGAGGCCCGTGTCGCGGCTGCCGTCGGCCGCGGCCGGACCGGCAGGCTCCGGCCGGTCGTGGGCGGGGGCCTCTTCGATGATGACGTGGGCGTTGGTGCCGCTGATACCGAAGGAGGACACGCCCGCGCGGCGCGGGCGCCCGTCGGCCGCCCACTCCACCGGTCCGGTCAGCAGCTCCACCGCGCCCGCCGACCAGTCGACGTGCGGGGAGGGCTCGTTCACGTGCAGCGTGCGCGGCAGCACCTCGTGCCGCATCGCCATCACCATCTTGATCACGCCGGCCGCGCCCGCGGCCGCCTGCGTGTGCCCGATGTTCGACTTCACCGAGCCCAGGCGCAGCGGCCGGTCCGCCGGCCGCTCCTGCCCGTAGGTGGCCAGCAGGGCCTGTGCCTCGATCGGGTCGCCCAGGCTGGTGCCCGTGCCGTGCGCCTCGACCGCGTCCACGTCGCCGGGCGCGAGGCCCGCGTCGGCCAGCGCGTCGCGGATGACGCGCTGCTGCGACGGTCCGTGAGGGGCCGTCAGGCCGTTGCTGGCGCCGTCCTGGTTGGTGGCGCTGCCGCGGATCACGGCCAGTACCCGGTGGCCGTTGCGGCGCGCGTCCGACAGGCGCTCGACGAGCAGCACGCCCACGCCCTCGGCCCATCCGGTGCCGTCGGCCGCGGCCGAGAACGCCTTGCAGCGCCCGTCGGGCGACAGTGCGCCCTGGCGGCTCAGCTCCACGAACATCCCCGGCGTCGGCATAATCGTCACGCCGCCCGCCAGCGCCATCGAGCACTCCCCCGAGCGCAGCGAGCGCACCGCCCAGTGCAGGGCGACCAGCGAGGACGAGCACGCCGTGTCCACCGTGACCGCGGGCCCCTCCAGGCCGAGGGTGTAGGCCACGCGGCCCGAGGCGACGCTGATCGTGCCGCCGGTCAGCCGGTGCCCGTCGACGCCCTCCGCGCCGTCCTGGAGCTGGGGTCCGTACTCCTGGAACATCGCGCCGAAGAACACGCCCGTCCGGCTGCCGCGAAGCGACGTCGGGTCGAGGCCGGCGCGCTCCAGCGCCTCCCAGGACGTCTCCAGCAGCAGCCGCTGCTGCGGCTCCATGGCCAGCGCCTCGCGCGGGGAGATGCCGAAGAACTCCGGGTCGAAGCCGGGCGCGTCGTGCAGGAAGCCGCCGTGCCGCACGTAGCTCGTGCCGGGCCGCTCCAGCTGCGGGTCGTAGAGGTTCTCCAGGTCCCAGCCGCGGTTGGCCGGGAAGTCGCCGATCACGTCGCGCTCGGCGAGCACCAGGTCCCACAGGTCCTCGGGCGACTCCACGCCGCCGGGGAAGCGGCAGGCCATCGCCACGATGGCGATCGGCTCGTCGTCGGCTCCGGCGGCGCGGGCGGCGGGCCGCAGGTCCGCCGTCTCGTCGGCGCCGCGCAGCCGGTTCCCGAGGTGGGCGACGATCGCGGACGGGGCGGGGTGGTCGAAGAGGGCGCTCGTGGTCAGGTTGACGCCGGTCGCCGCCTTGAGGCGGTTGCGGAGGTCGACCATGGCCAGGGAGTCGAAGCCGAGCGCCTTGAACGTGCGGTCCATGTCGATGTCGTGGGGCGACGCGTGCCCGAGGACGACGGCGACCTCCTGGCGCACGAGGTCGGCCAGCCGCTCGGGGTTCACCTCGCCCGCGCCCGGCTCCGGCTGCGCGTCCTGCGCCGGGACGGGAGCCGCCTCGGCTGCGACCGGCGTGGTGCTCGCGGCTCCGGCGGACGTGTCCAGCCAGTGGCTGCGGCGCTGGAAGGGGTACGTGGGCAGGTCGTCGGCCCGCGGCCCCGGGCCCAGCACGGCGGTCCAGTCCACGTCGACGCCGCGCGTCCAGGCCTCGGCGGCGGACAGCAGGAAGCGGTCCCAGCCGCCCTCGTCGCGGCGGAGCGTGCCCACCACCAGGCCGTGCTCGCCGGCACCGGCTGCCTCGAGGGTCTCCTCGACCCCGGCCACCAGGACGGGATGGGCGCTCACCTCGACGAAGCGGGTGAACCCGGCCGCGGCTGCGGCCCGTACGCTCTCCTCGAAGCGCACCGTCTCGCGCAGGTTGCGGTACCAGTACTCCGCGCCCAGCTCCGGGCCCTCGACCGCGGTGCCGGTCACGGCCGAGTAGAACGGCACCGCCGCCTGCCCGGGGGCGATCCCGGTCAGTGCGTCCAGTACCTCGTCGCGGACGACCTCGACCTCGGCGCAGTGCGACGCGTAGTCGATCGGCACCCTGCGGGCCCGGATCCCCGCGGACCTGCAGTGGGCCAGCAGCTCCTCCAGCGCCTGCGGCTCGCCCGAAACCACCGTCGACGACGGGCCGTTGACCGCCCCGACCGACAGCCGCCCGCCGTACCCGGCGATCAGCTCCTCGGCGGCCGCGGCGGACAGCGAGACGGCGATCATGCCGCCGTGCTCCGAAAGGCTCCGCCGGATGGTCTGGCTGCGCAGGGCCACCGCCTTCGCGCCGTCCGGCAGCGACAGGGCACCGGCCACCACGGCCGCCGCCATCTCGCCCTGGGAGTGCCCGACGACCGCGGCCGGGTGCACGCCGACCGACCGCCACACCTCGGCCAGGGAGACCATCACCGCCCACAGCGCCGGCTGCACCACGTCGACGCGCTCCAGCCGGCCCGGGTCGGCCACGTCGCGGACGACCTCGGTCAGCGACCAGTCGACGTACGGCGACAGCGCCGCCTCGCACTCCGCCATCCGCCCGGCGAAGACCGGGGACGCGTCGAGGAGGCCGGCCGCCATGCCCGCCCACTGCGAGCCCTGGCCGGGGAAGACGAACACCACCCCGGACTCCGCTGCGGAACCCGGGCGGGTGCGCACGTCACCGGCCACGCCGCGGACCACCCGCGCACCTCCGGCACCGGACGCCACCGCCTGGAGCCCGGCCCGCAGGGCCGGGCCGTCCTCGCCCACGACGACGGCCCGGTGCTCGAACTGCGCGCGCCCCGCCGTCAGCGTGCGGCCGATCGCGTGGACGTCGGCTTCCGGGTGCTGCTGCGCATGGGCGTCCAGCCGCTCCGCCTGGGCGCGCAGCGCCGCCTCGTCGCGGGCCGACACCGGCCACGGGACCGCGCGGCCCGCGGGCACCGCGTCCTGGCCACCGTGGTGGCCGCCGCGCAGCTCGGGGGGTGCGTCGGTGACGACCACGTGGCAGTTGGTGCCGCCCAGGCCGAACGCGGAGACGCCCGCGACGAGCCGGTCGTTCTCGCCCTGCCACGCCTCGTGCGCCGTCTGCACCCGGAGGTTCCAGTCGGCGAGCGGGATGCGGGGGTTCTCCTTCTCGTGGTTGAGGCTCGGCACGAACTCGCGGTGGCTGATGCAGGAGACGACCTTCAGCAGTCCGGCGATCCCGGCCGCGGCCTCCAGGTGGCCGATGTTCGTCTTGACCGAGCCGACGAGCACGGGCTTGCCGGCGGGGCGCGCGGATCCGTACGCCCGGCCGATGGCGGAGGCCTCCAGCGGGTCGCCGACCTTGGTGCCGGTGCCGTGCAGCTCGACGCACTGGACGTCCGCGGGCGCGATCCCGGCCGCCGTGCAGGCGTCGAGGAGGAGTTCGCGCTGGGCCTCGGCGCTGGGGACGGTCAGGCCGTCGCCGCCGCCGTCGTTGTTGACGGCGGTGCCCTCGATGACGGCCAGGATCCGGTCGCCGTCGGCGACGGCCCGGTCCAGGGTCTTCAGCAGGACGAATCCGCCGCCCTCGCCGCGCGCGTACCCGTTGGCCCGCTCGTCGAAGGTGTAGCAGCGGCCGTCGGGCGAGAGGGCCTCGAAGCGCTTGAGGCTGCTCGAACTGTGCTCGGAGAGGATGAGGTTCACGCCGCCCGCGAGCACCGTGTCGGACTCGCCGCGCAGCAGGCTCTGCACGCCGAGGTGCACGGCGACGAGCGAGGAGGACTGGCCGCTGTCGACGAGGACGCTGGGGCCGCGCAGGCCGAGGCGGTAGGAGATCCTGTTGGCGATGAAGCTGCGCTGAGTGCCCGTCAGGCTGTGCCGGGTGACCGCGTCGGGGCCCTGGCGGTGGAGCAGTGCGGCGTAGTCGTCGTTGATGGCGGCGACGAAGACGCCGGTCCGGGTGCCGTGCAGGGCGTCGGGCGAGGCTCCGCTGTTCTCCACCGCCTCCCAGCTCAGCTCCAGTGCCAGGCGCTGCTGGGGGTCCATCGCGGCCGCCTCGGCGGGCGACACCTCGAAGAAGCCCGCGTCGAAGCCGTCCACGGCGTCCAGGTAGCCGCCCGGCAGGTCGGGGCCGCCCGGCTCCCGGCCGGCCCGCCGGGCGGCCGGGAATTCCCCGACCGCCGAGCGCCCGTCTTTCAGGAGCTGCCAGAACTCGCCGGGAGTGGCCGCTCCGGCGACCCGGCACGAGAATCCGACGACGGCGATCTTTGCGCTGGAGTTCCGTTCACCCCTGGAGTTCTGGTCGCCAGGCCCGGCCATAACTTCACTGCCCATCGGTGATACCCCTCCAGGAATGCCAGAACTACGTACACGCGCGCGGCCGATTCACACAGGTCACACAGGAATATGCACCGAGTGGAATTCCGCGCAATGAGGACGTTTACCGCTCGTCACGAGTCGCCTGTTGCGCGAGCGTCTGAAGACCGCCTTTGCCGACAGGGCAAGGCGTTGCATTGAATTTCCCGGGCACGCCCGAGCGCGGGTGCCGTCGCACGCCGTTGTCGGCGGCACCCTGCACACGCTTTGGGGCGAAATGCCCTGGATCACCCGGCCGCTAGGGGCGCGGCATCGGTCTCCGCATCACAACACGTCACCTGGTTCCCCCGTTTAAAAAGCACTCAAATTCGCCGCAAAGAACTGTCCGGCCGACCGTGCGAGTACACGGAACTCCGGGCAATCCCCAGGCGGTTACCAGCCAGTATGGTCAGGCCGGGTTTCAGCATGGTTTCAGCACGCCTGCACTCCCCGGACAGTTGACCCGGCAGGCCCGCCGACCGGTCGCCGGCAGCACTCGGCACCGGCGCCATACCGTGCGGTCTGCACGCACCGGATTCCCGTTCGGCCCGCTTTGGCCCGGGCGCCCGGTTTTCCCCCGACCGGGCCCCGGCCCGAGCACTTGAACAGCTGCCCCGCGAAATCCACCGCTTATCACCGAGGATGGTCGGCACCTTGACGCGGCATTACTCCGAGGCATGGCCTCGCAGCACCGTCGATCGGCAGTGACCGCTCGGAACGGCCGCGGAGCGCGCGCGTTCCGGCGAGAAGCCCGTCATCCGAAACATCAGCCGAGGGAAGAACGCATGCTTCATCGGAAACGCACGATGAGACTCGGGGCCATCATCGACGGCCCCGGCTCGCACGTCGCCGCATGGCGGCACCCGTCCACGCCGATCGACGCCCAGCTCGACTTCGCCTTCCACCTCGAGTGCGCCCGCACCCTCGAACGGGGCAGGTTCGACTGCGTCTTCGTGCCCGACGTCGTGGCCGTCTGGGGCACCGACGTCCAGCACATCAGCCAGACCGCGCGCAACGAGCACTTCGAGCCGCTGAGCCTGCTGGCCGCCTACGCCGCCGGGACCGAGCACATCGGCCTCGCCGCGACGGCGACCACCACCTACAACGAGCCGTACGACATCGCCCGCAAGTTCGCCTCCCTCGACCACATCAGCAGTGGCCGGGCCGGGTGGAACGTCGTCACCTCCGCCGCGCCCTGGGAGTCGCGCAACTTCGGCTTCCCCGAGCACATGGAGCACGACCAACGCTACGTCCGTGCCGAGGAGTTCATCGGCGTGACCAAGCGGCTGTGGGCGGGGCAGGAGGCGCCGCAGGGCGCGGAGCGCGGTGAGTTCTTCGGCGTCAGGGGCCCACTGAACCTGCCGGCCTCCCCCCAGGGCAGGCCCGTGATCTTCCAGGCCGGGGCCTCGCCCGTGGGCCGGGAGTTCGCCGCCCGGCACGCCGAGGTGATCTTCACCCGGCACACGCAGCTCTCCGACGGCCAGGAGACCTACGCCGACGTGAAGCGCCGGGTCGCCGCGCACGGCAGGGACCCGGAACTGGTCCAGATCTGGCCCGGCGTCCAGCCCCTCGTGGCAAGCACCGAGGAGGAGGCGCGCCGGCTCATCGGCGAGCTGCACGACCTGGTGCCCGACATCGTCGCCGTCCGGGCGCTCCAGGAGCAGCTGGGCGATCTCGACCTGACGCGCTACCCCCTCGACGGCCCGGTCCCCGACATCCCGGCGTCCAACCGCTCGTCGAGCACCCGGAAGATGTGGATGGCGCTGGCACAGCGCGAGAACCTGACGCTTCGTCAACTCGCCCTGCGCCAGGTCGCCGACTTCTTCGCCGGCACCCCCGAGCAGGTGGCGGACCACATGGAGCGCGGGTTCACCGAGCGCGCGGCCGACGGCTACATCGTGGACTTCGCCCACCTGCCCGCCTCCCTCGACGCCTTCGTCGACCACGTCGTGCCGGAGCTGCGCCGGCGCGGGCTGGTGGACGAGGAGTACGCGGAGGGCACCCTGCGCGAGAAGCTGGGGCTGCCCGCTCCGTCCCCCGACACCACGTCCGCCGCGACCGGCGGGACGACGCTCCAGGCAGGTGCCGCATGACCCAGCGCAATGGCCGCATCACCCTGTTCACCCGGCTGCTCACGGCCGACGCGGGCAGCAGCCCGTTCTCACAGGTCCGCAACCGGGCCCGGGAGGCCGAGGCCGCCGGGATCGACGCGCTGCTGCTCCACGACCGGCAGTCGGCGGCACAGGACCCGGGCGACGACCCGTACTTCGAGGCCGGCACCCTCGCCAGCGCCCTCGCGGTCAGCACGCGCAGCGTGGGCATCGTGCCCGCCGTCTGCACGGACTACGCGCTCCCCTACCACGTGGCCCGGGTCCTGGCCACGGTCGACCACCTCACCCCCGGGCGCGCCGGCTGGCAGCCGATGACCGGCGCCGACCCGGACGCGGCGGCCAACTACGGCCGGACCGGCAGCACATCGGCGGAGGTACGGCGCTCGCGCGCCGCGGAGTTCGCCACCGTGCTGGCCGGCCTGTGGGACAGCTTCGACGACGACGCCTTCCTCAGGGACCGGGAGGCGGCCGTGTACTTCACCCCCGAGAAGCTGCACACGCTCGACCACAAGGGCGAGCACTTCGACGTGGCCGGGCCGCTGAACATCGCCCGCCCGCCGCAGGGCCACCCCCTCCTGGTCCACCGCGCGGCGGACGCCGACGACATCGCGTTCGCCGCAGGCATCGCCGATGTCGTCCTCGTCCCGGCGCGGGACGGCCAGGACCCCGCCGGGGTACGGGAGGCCGTGCGCGAGCGGGCCCGGGCCGCCGGGCGCGACGCCGATGACGTCGCCGTCCTGCTCGACTGGCCGGTCGACGGCAGCGCGGGCGCGGCCGACCGGCTGCGGGACCTGTTCGAGGCGGGCGCCGTGGACGGCTTCACCCTGCTCGCCCCCGCCGGCCCCGCGGGCGCGGCGCACGAGGCCGTCCTGGCCCTCGCGGCCGAGGTGCGCGAGGGCGACGGCGAGACGGAGGCCGCTGCCGCCGGGGGCACTCTGCGCGACCGGCTGGGGCTGCCGCGGCCTGCGGGGCGCTACCAGACGGTCTGATGATGCGGCGGTGCGGGGACGGGTGACGTCCCCGCACCGGGGTCAGCAGCGAACAACTGACGCATGTACGCCTCGGTTTGCAGCATTCCCGGCACGAGCGTCGGTTCGTACACCCGAACCAGACCCGAGTCGGACTCCAGCGTCAGGTAGTCACGCAGTGCATCGATCAAGGGCCCTGCTGCGTCCACCAGTCGACCTTTGAGGCCGGGTCAGCCCGGTTCGCCGAGGGGAGCGCCGGTCTTCGGGGTGAGCACGCTCGGGTCACGGCGGGCAACGTCCGAGTGAGGGCCGCTCTGTTGTGCGGGCGGGGTGGTAGGGGGTGCGGGGTGCTCCTTTCCGGTGGGGGGCTGGGATTTTGTCGTCTGCCGCACCCGGGCCGTGGCGACCTTCGTCGGCGACTCGTGCGGTGGCTCTTGTGGTCCGGCCGGTGGCCTCGGATCTTCGCGCGGCGGCACAGCGTGTGGCAGTGCCTTCCCGTTCTCGGCCTTTTCGGCCGCTGATGGGGACGGCGTGGCGGGCGCCTGCGGCGCCCGGGTCTCCGCCGGAGCCTTCACCGGGGGCGTTTCCGGCATGTCGTTCCGCTTGCTCGCCGGGGAGTCGGCCGTGGATTGCTGAGAGGACTGCGCGGGCGACGGCTTCACAGGTGACGGCATCCAGGCGACCGACGGGCGGTCGCTGGGGTGCCCGGCCGGTGCCGTCTCCCTCTCGCCGTTCGCTCGTACCTCCCGTGCGTGGGGTGTCGCATCACGCGGGACGCTCACCGACGGGGGCAAGAGAGCCAGGTGATCGGCATCCGCGTCGGGTGACAGCACGCCGGTGGACAGTGCACCCCACAGGGCTGTGACTCCCAGGGCCGACAGGACAAGGTTGCGCCCGGCGGTGGGGCGTCGGCCCCAGCCACCCGCCGGGGGCCTTTCCGTCCGACGGCCCGGTGTTGGTGGAGCGGCCGGGGAGACGGAGGCAACCGGTTGCATGCCATGCCGCTCGCCACCAGCCAGGGCACCGGTGCCCAGGAGAGCAGCGACGACGATGGCCCAGCGCAGCATAAGGCGGTCGACGCTGTCTCGGCACGTGCCACAGTCCCGCTCATGGCGCTCCAGGTCCCGGCAGACCTCGTACGGCAGGGCCACGGTGCTCTCGGGATTGTCGAGGACCGCCCGGAGCTCCGGCCACTTGCCCACGGCGTCCGAGAGTATCCCGGTAAGCGCGGTGCAGGGGGCCGCCCGACGGGGTTCGCCTTCTACCGGCCTGCTCAGCCGCCTGCACGGGTTCCGGCTGCCGGGGTCCCGGGCCAGCAGGTTCACCTCGAAAGCGGACTCCAGGGCCTCGCGGTGCCGCTGGGCGCGGCTGTCGGCCTGAACGGAGGTGCAGCCCAGCTCGGCGGCCAGCTGCGCTCCGCTGAGGCGGTGCAGACGGTGCAGTCGGTACAAGCGCTGCTGATCGTCCGGCATGTTCCGCACGATGGCCTCGATGAGGCCGAGGGCCCGGCGCTCACGCATGCAGCCCTCCGCCTTGGCCTCCTGCAGGCTCAGCTCGTGCTGGATTTGCAGCGAAGAGGGCTCGGCATCGGCTCCGTGAGCGATCCGGGCCCGCTCCTGCCCGATCTTGCGGCCCTGGTCGAGACAACGCCGCTGCGCGACCGTGAAGATCCAGCTCCTCAAGTGCTGCGGTGTTTCCTCGCCCCCGCGCAGTAGCTGCCACGCCGCCGTCAGCGTCTCCGCCGCCACGTCGTCACCTGCCATCCAGTCGGGGGCAAAGCGCCGGCGGCAGTACGCCTGCAAGGGGGCCTTGTAGTGCCGGAGGATCTCGTCGATCACGATGTTGCGCTCTTCCGGTCCCGTCGCTGCGCGCAGGCGGCGGGCCAGATCCCTGTCGTCATCCCTGAACCGGTGAGGGTTCTGCGCTGTGGTCACGGCGTCACCTCGTCGACGCGTGGTGCGGACTTCCCGCCCGAACGTGCCACACCCATGGACACGATGGTGGCCCGCCTGCGGCGGACGTGGATGAGCCCGGCCACCACACGAAGGTCCTGTCGACCCAGCCGGAACAGGAAGTCGTTGACGAGCACACCGGCGCCGAGCACGGCGAGGTCCTGCACCATCCCTTCGGGCAGTGACCAATCGGTCACGACGGTGACGGCTCCGAGAACGACGCCGCGGGTCAGGCCAGTGATCACGAGTCGTTTGTCCATCGTTCCCTCTCTCCAGGCGGTGTGGAACGCGGTCACTGGAGGAGGGGTGATCAACAGTGTGAAATCATCGGGATTTCCGCAGAAAAACAGGAAAGATACGCACGAGTCCGCTCCCGGGCCTCGGTGATCAAGCGTCAGAGAGGTGACGGACCCGTACAGGCCCGTCGACACGCCTCATACAGAAGACGTGGACGGGGGTCGAGGAACATCGAAACTCCAGGCCCCGCCGCAGCTCCGGGCCCCAGATGAAGTGGGCGCTCGCGCGGGCGGCGGAGATCGCCGATTTCCGAATGGCCGAGGTGGATGTGTCCGCGATACCGCCGCGGCGGTTGGCGGAGCTGTCGCGGTACGGGGTGGACGGCAAGGCGTCGATGCTGCGCCGGCACGGCGACTCTCGGCGCCTGGCCACGCTGCTGGCCGGAAGATCTTCCACGGCCGCTCGAGGCAGCCCTACCAGCGCTACCAGGACGGCATGGAAGACCAGCTCGGCGCGCTCGGCCTGGTCCTCAACGCCCTCGTGCTGTTCACGACGCGGTACACGGACGCCGCAGTAAACCAGCTGCGCGCGGACGGCTTCGACGTCCGCGACGAGGACGTGGCCCGCCTCTCGCCATTCGTGCGGCACCGCATCAACATGCTCGGCCGGTACTCCTTCCAGTTCCCCGACCTGCCCGGAGACGTACGACCACTGCGTGATCCGGATGCCGTAGACGGCGAGTGACCGCCGCTCATCGGGAGACGCCGGCCAACCCCTGCTGCGGGCTGGTCGGCGGAGCTGCGGTTGGGGTCAGACTCCCGCACACAGTCCGATGACCGCAGCCGGCACCACGGCGCTTCAGTGAAGATCCGACTGGACCTCGGTCAGTCGATGCCTTCGACGATGCGGAAGTCGCGCTCGACGCCGTCGGAGAGGGCGACCAGCGCCTCCTGGTAGGCCGCACTCTCGCGCGCCGCGACGGCCTGCTCGAAGCTGTCGAACTCGATCAGGATGGTGCGCTCGGCGATTCCGGCGTCGTGTGCGACGACCCGACCGTCACGGGCGAGGAGCCGCCCGCCCCCGGCCCGGACGGCCGGACCGGCCAGCTTGTTGTAGGCAGCCAGCTTCTCAGGGTCTGAAATCGTGCGGTAGACGCTGACCCAGTAGCCCTTGGGCATGGAACCTCCAGTGTTGGGATGAGTGCATCTGACTTACGAGTTGGTCTCGGACGAGCGTCGGCGGGCGAGAGCAAGGCTTGTCAGCGTCGTGATCGCCATGGCGCCGATGCCGACCAGCGCCGCGGTAGTGAAGGCGCTGTCGTCGGGGAAGAGGTGGCCGGGGCCGGTGCCCGCGGCGAGGATCAGGCCGCCGATGGCACTGCCCAGGGAGTACCCGACGCTGCGGACGACGTAGTTGAAGCTCATGGCGCTCGACGTCTCGCTCTTGTGGGTGACGGCCAGGATGACGCCGGGCATCGCGGCCGAGAAGCCGCCGACGCCGAAGCCGAGCACGCCCATCGCCGCGAACAGTTCGGCCAGGTCCGACCGGGCCGCCGCGAACAGGGCGAACCCGCCGCCGACCACGACGGCGCTGCCGGCCAGGAGCAGGGGGTCGGCGATCCGCGTCCGGACCCGCGGCGTGAGCTTGCCGGCGACGAACCCCAGCACCGAGAACGGGATGAGGACCAGCCCGGCGACGAAGGTCGTCAGCCCGAAGCCGTAGCCGGCGCCGTGCGGCGTCTGCGCGTACCGGGTGATGAGCGTGAGCAGGAGGTACATGCCGATCCCGCCGACGAACATGGCGAGGTTCGCCCCGGCGACCGCCGGGTGCCGCACCGCCCGCACATCGACCAGGGGCGTCGTGCTGCGCAGCTCGATGACGGCCCAGACGCAGAGCAGCACCACCGCGACGACGGCGAGGCCCGCCGCCACGGCGAGGTGCCGGCTCCACAGATTCCGTTCGCCGGCGAGGATCAGCACCAGGAGCAGCGCAGCGGCCAGGACGACCGCGCCTGCCACGTCCACGTGGGCGGAGCGGCCTTCGGGGGCTTCGGGTATGGAGCGCCACGCGGTCAGGAGGGCGGCGGCGGTGACGACCAGGCCGAGGCCGTAGGCGGCCCGTACCCCGCCGAGCTCGGCGAGCAGTGCGGCCAGCGGGTAGCCGACGCCGGCCCCGATGATCGAGACCACCGAGATCAGGGCGATCACGGCCGCGCTGCGCTCCTCGGGGAGGTGGTCCCGGGCCACGCCCATCATCAGCGCCGTCAGCCCGAGCCCGACGCCCTGGGCCGCCCTGCCGGCCAGCAGCCACGCGAACGGCAGCGGCAGCACGGTGAGCGCGCTGCCGGCGACGACAACCGCCAGCGTGGCGAGGATCGTGGCCCGCCGGTGCGGGCCGGCTCCGAGCCGGCCCAGGACCGGCGTGGCGACGGCACCGCTGAGCAGCGCGACGGTCAGCGTCCACTGCGCGCTGCCGAGCGTCACGTGGAACGAGGTCGCCACGCTGGTGATGAGCGGCGTCCCGAGGCTGCCGACCGCCGCCACGACCAGAGCGATGAACATCAGGGCGGGGACCAGCAGCCGCGCCTCGGAACGCGCCACCGGGAACGCCTTCACCGGGACCCCGCCGACCGGCTGCCCGGTCACCGCTTCGGCCCTTCGCGGTCCTGGCTTTCGAGCTCTGCCAGATGCTTCAGCGCCGGAAGGGCCGCCACCAGCGCCTCGACCTCGTCGCCGGTGAGCTCGCCGATCAACCGCTCGAACGCGTGGACGCCCGCCTGGCGCCGCGTCCGGACATAGGAGGCGCCGGCCTCGGTCAGGCACACCAGCGTGACCCGCTTGTCGGACGCGTCGCCCCGCCGCTCGACCAGGCCGGACTCCTCCATCACCCGGACCAGGGCGGTCATCGCGGGCTGGGTGACGCCCTCGACCGCGGCCAGATCGGTGATGCGCCGCGGGCCGGTCCGGTCCAGGGTGGCCAGGGTGGCGGCGGACGTCAGGCTCATGTCCCGGGGCAGGCGCCTCGCGGCCCTGGTGGCCAGGCCGTAGAGGGCTGCCCCGATGGCGGCGGACGCGCCAGGAGCGGTGTCTTGACGACTCATGCTCGAAGCATAGCATTTTTATATTCATAGTTTATGGAAATGGGATGGCGGCCCGCGCGCCCGCCCACGGCGCGATGTTCCTCAACCCCCTGGACCGGCAGCACCGTGCCCGTTCGCCCCGTCGGCTCCTACGGCCCGCCGGCGAGTTCATCGTCATTTCATCGGCCGGGGTTAGGTTCCATCGCTCGGTTCCATGCGGTCCTGTCCTCCACCACCACTGCGAGAGTGATCATGAACAGACCTATAAAAAGAGCCGCGAAACTCCTCACCGCGCCGGCCTTGGCCCTGACCCTCCTCGCCCCCGTCCTCGCCGCGACCGCGACCCCCGCAGCCGCCGCGACCGACGCCTACACCTTCACCAACACCGACGGCACCCTCAACGCGACCGGCAACAACGACGGAAACCAGATCTCCGTCACCCCCGACGGCACCAACTACACGAACTGGCGGCTGATCAAGCTCAGCGCCCCCGGCACGTTCAACATCGCCAGCACCTCCTCCGGGAAGTGCATCTACGCCACCCAGCCCGCCGTACAGCAGTCCTGCGGCAAGGACGGCGAGCAGTGGCACTTCCGCCCTGTCGACGGGAAGCCCAACTCGTTCGGCATCGTCCGCCGCGACGACAGCAGTGGCACCGAATGGTGCATGGACAACCGGGGTGGCCTGCACCTGTGGGGGATCCTCGCCCAGCCCAACGTCTGCAACGGCAGCGCGTCCCAGGAATGGACGGTGCCCGCATCGAAGGCGGCCGAGGCCAGGCAGCTCGCCCTCGACTACTACGCC
Organism: Streptomyces sp. 17_S59; assembly: GCF_056930295.1. Taxonomy (NCBI): domain Bacteria; kingdom Bacillati; phylum Actinomycetota; class Actinomycetes; order Kitasatosporales; family Streptomycetaceae; genus Streptomyces; species Streptomyces sp. 17_S59. The sequence continues at coordinate 570,699 of NZ_JBXOWD010000001.1, forward strand.
GACCTGTGCTCCAAGAAGACCGCCACCTGTTCGTGGACGCAAAAGTCCGAAGGGCAGCCCGAAGTCCTGCCCCGTCAGCCCGCCTCGTCGGTCTGGTACAACGACACCGGCGCCACGATGAAGCAGGTCTTCACCACGATCTACCACTCCGGCTGGGCACAGTCGTTCTCCACGGGCCTGTCGTCCTCCGTCGGTGTCTCCACCCCGGTCCAGGCGATGATCAGCAGCCAGCTCACCGCGACACAGACCTACACCTCGGACGAGACCACCGTGAACGGCATCGCGGTCGACGTCCCGTCCAAGAACTACGGATGGGTCGACTTCGCCGCAGTCGGCAAGAAGGTCACCGGCACGTGGACCTTCGACACCGACAACCAGCCGTGGACCACTGACGCGACCGTGACCGTCCCCGTCATCAACTCGACGGCCGGGTCCACGATGTACGTCGCCCATACCAGCCCGACGGCCCCCGGCAGCAGCACCGGCAGCACCGACGACAAGCCCGCCGCTCTCGCGAGGACCGCGTCGAGCACCATGGACGTACCCGAAGGCGCCAAGCTGACCGCCTACAAGGGCGGTGTCCAGGTCACCGACGCCAACGGCGGCACGATCGCGACGGTGCAGCCCGGCACCGTCACGGACACCAACGGCACGACCCACAAGGTCGTTCTCGCGGTGAACGGCAACACCGTCACCCAGACCATCGAAGGCGTCGCCGGTGACACCGTCACCGGCACGATCACGCCCCCGACCTTCTCCCTGGGCAGCGGCACCTCCGCCACCCCCGACGCCGCGAAGGCCGCCAAGGTGATGACGGCGGCGAATTCCTTCATGGCCGCTCCCGCCTCCAAGAACAGCGACGAGCACGACAAGTGCATGGCCGAGAAGATCGGCAAGAGCATCGTCACCGGAGGTCTCTGGGGCACTCTGACCGGCGGCCCCGAAGGAGCTGCCATCGGCATGCTCAGGGGCGCGTTCAAGGGCATCGGCGAGGGTGTCATATTGTGCCGGAACAAGTGACCTGACCACCTGAACGACCGCGCCCCCTGCCTGCAAACTGGCAGGGGGCGCGGTGTTTTTCGGGAGACAAGGCGACGGTTCAGGATGCGCCCTGGCCCGGCGGCCCGGCCCTCCCCCCACGGAGAGGGGAGAACCGGACCGCCAGATGCCCGACGTCAGACCGTCCGGCGGCGCCGGCGCAGAACCACCACCGCCGCACCCGAGGCCGCCAGCGCGGCACCGCCGGAGCCCGCGGCGAGCCACGGGCCCGAGACGGTGGACGTGCCGGAGCGGCTCTCGGCAAGGGCCCCGGGCGCGTCCTCGGCCTGGGCGTAGCCGCCGGCCAGGCCCTTGCGGTCGTAGGCCGAGCCGGGGAGCTTGTCGCCGTAGCGCTTGGTGACGAGCTGCTGGTACGCGGCGAGGGTCACGCTCTGCTTGCCCCGGAGGGCCACGGACGCCTCCTTGTTGAGGGGTTCCACGGACCCGGCGCCGGTCAGCCGGTACCAGGCGTGGAGCTGCGGCTCCATGAAGGTCTGGGCCTGGTCCGTGCCGCGCTCGGCGGCGCTGATGTCCGTGTCCCCGTCGCGGATGCCGGCCAGTTGCCATGCCTTGTCGCCCTGTCCGGGAGCGAGCAGGACGGCGGCCTGGTGGCCGTTGGCGGCCGAGACGCGGGAGGCGAGGTAGGACATCCGCAGGGCCGACCCGGCGGTGGGCCGGGTCTTGCCGGTGACGAATTCGGGCGCCAGCTCGTAGAGCGGGACCGGCTTCTTGAGGTCGAAGCCGGGCGCGGCGGCGGGGGCCTGCACAAGACCGCGCGGGGCACCCGCCGCGCCGCCGTCCGCCCCGGAGGCCTGGGCCGGGGTACGGCTCTCGGCGGCCGTCAGGAAGCGGGAGACGGTGTCGTGGACCTGGCCGGAGCGCAGCACCTGCTGAGCGGTGGCGTAGTCGGTCGAGGTGGGGGTGGCGGGTCCGTCGGCGGCGTGCGCGGGAACGGTTCCGCAGAGGACCGCGGCGGCGGCCGCCGCAAGCAGGGTGGTGGCGGCGCGTCTGTTCGTGCGGTGCATGGTGGGGGTCTCCTAGCCGTGGATGCCGATGCGCGAGTGGGTCCACCGGAAGGAGTTGTTTCCGGCGTAGGCGGAGTAGTTCCACCAGGTGTAGGTCTGCGTGCTGGGCCAGGGGTCGCCGACCGCGATCATGTTGCTGTTGCTGTCGTAGCCGTAGACGACGTTCATGTGGCCGCCGCCGGAGGTCCAGCCGATGCGGACGGCGAAGGGGCGGCCGCCTGCGATCTCGTTCCGGGTCTCGTTGAAGGAGGCGTTGCGGTACAGGTCGGTGCCGCTGTTGCTGAAGCCCATGTTGTAGAGGGCGTTGGCCATGTCGTCGAGGGTGGCGGGGCGGTTGTTGCAGTCCAGCCCGCTGTTGCCCTGGGCGGCGAGGCGGCAGAAGTCGTACTGGTTGTAGCCGGTATGGCCCCAGTAGTTGGCGATGGTCAGGCCGGAGGCGTCCCAGCACCACTGGTCGCGGACCTGCTTCTGCATGCTGATGTTCAGGATCTTCTGTCCGGCGGGCTGGCTGGAGCCGCAGACCGGCAGTCCGCCGGTGTCCTCCCGGATGAAGGCGTCGGCGAGGTAGTAGGTGCCGGACCAGATCCAGCGGGAGTTGTTCTCCACGACGTCGCCGGTGGTGCGGCAGGACATCGAGATGCGGTCGCCGACTCGTGAGGTGCCGGTGATGCTCGCGGACAGGGACGGCTGGGAACGCTGGTTGACGGTGCTGAAGTTGCCCTGTCCTCCGACCACCGTGCCGGTGGCGGCAGCCTGGGCCTGGGGGGCGGCGCTCAGCAGGAGTCCGCCGGACAGGACGGCGGCCACGGAGGACAGAAGCGTCTTTCTGCGGCCCGGTGTACGACCTGGTATACGACCCGGTGTACGAGCGGGCAAACGGAGTCTGCGCATGGGGGGTTCCTTCGGTCGGTCAGACGTTCCGGCGGGCGCCGCGGCGGCGCAGCCAGAACGCGGTCGGTACGCCGACGGCGGCGATGGCCAGGGCGGTGACGCCGAGAGTCACCGGACCGGGCACGGATCCGTCGTCGGAGCCTGAAGCGGAGTGGGCGTCGGCTGCCGCGTCCGCCGGCGCGGCGGAGGACGTTCGCGACGGGGCGGGCGGTCCGGCCGGTGTGCCGGTGGGGCCGCCCGCCGGTGCCGGGCTCACCTCGGTACGCGTTTCGGCGCGGCCGAGCGCCGGGAAGGCCGTCTGCGCCGTGATGGTCCAGCGGCCGGCGGGCAGCGCCTCGGCGGTGGTGAAGGTACCGGTCTTGCCGGGGACCGGTACGAACCGCCAGGGGCCGAGGGTGGTGCCGTCGTCCGCGGTGGCGGTGAGGGTGCCGGCGACCTTCTCGTCCACGGGGTCGCCGTCGTTCTCCCAGCTCGCCGTGGTGATCGGGTGGCCGTCGGACACGCCGGTGACGGTGAGACGGATGCTGTCGCCGTGGGCGTGCGCCGCTGCCGCGGGCCCGAGGACGAGCAGGCAGGTGAGCACGGCCGCTGCTGCCGTGAAGCGGCGATCGGGCATGGGGGTGTGACTCCGGTGGGGGAAGAGGTGGCAGGGGTCCGCCGCACGGGCCCCTGCCACCGGTGAGTGCGGATCAGGCAGCCTTCTGGAGGGTCCAGGCCTGGTAGCCGGAGCCGTCCGGGTTCTGGAGTTCGAGCAGCCAGGCCCCGTAGTACGGCCGCTTGCTCACGGCCAGGGCGAGCGAGCCGTCCCCGGCCGTCACCCGCAGGCCGCCGCCGGACCCGGCCAGCCGCCACTGCTGGGTGGCTGCGCCGGAGCAGGGCTGCTGGGCGACCCACTGGCCGGCCCGTGCCTCGCCGCCGAGCTGGAGGCACTTGCCGGACACGGCCGAGCGCAGGCGCACATGGCCGCTGCCGGTGTCGTCGACGTACCACTGCTGCGGCGTGAAGCCGTTGGGCTGGGAGCCGACGAGCACCGTGCCGTCCGCGGTCTTGCCGCCCCAGACCTCGGCCGCCAGCCCGCTGTACCCGTTGGTCAGCGTGTACCGCGCACCGGGCTTGGCCGTGCTGCCCACGGCCGGGGTGTGGAACTTCACCGTGCGTCCGGGCTTGGTGTCGTGCCCGGCCGTGTCGCGCACGGCGACGGCGACCGTGTAGTCGGTGTCGGGGTGCAGGTTGTAGATCCGCGCCGAGTTCGGCTGGACCCAGGCCAGGTGGCTGCCGTTGAGCAGCAGCTGGTACCAGGCGGCGGAGGGCGCCGCAGGCCAGCTGACGACGGCCGAGTCGGACGTCAGCTGTCCGACGACCGGTACGGGCCCGGTCGACGGTCCGGTGCTGCCGGTCGGCTTCGGCGTCGGGGTGGGCGTGGGCGTGGGCGTGGGGGACGGACCGGGGTCGGGCTTGGTGCCGTTGCCGGTCATCAGGAACTGGTTGTTCGCCACGTTCCAGTGGGTGGCGAGGTAGCTGCCCGGCTGCGGGTTGGTGTGGAAGTAGTCGTCGTGGTTGCAGTCCAGGCGCTCGTCGTGGCCGCGGTCCGGGCAGACGGTGCGCATCGCCGGGTAGTACGGCGCGTCCGAGTAGCACATGACGTCCCACTCGTCGGTGCAGTGCGCGGCGCGGCTGCTGTTGGGCGCGCTGTTGTTGACCGCCCCGAGGTTGTGCCCCAACTCGTGCGCGGCGGTCGAGCCGCTCCAGCACCCGGAGTCCGTACGGCCGTAGGAGGGGCCGAAGTTGCTGAGGTTGCTGGAATCCGCGCGCTCGTCGCCGTTGAAGGTGCCGATGCCGCAGTAGACCTTGGCGTCCGCGAAGATCATGTACTTGCGGTCGCGCCGGTCGAAACCTTTCTGCGCGAGCGCGGAGTTCAGCGCGCCGAACTCCGACATGGCCGAGTCGGACACCTCGACGTTGAGCACGGACGGGGTGCAGTCGGCGCCGGTCACAAACCGAATGTGCCGGATGCCGCCGGTCTCCTGCGCGCTGGCGAAGTAGATGGTGTCGGCGTCGGCGGCCCACTTGCGGAAGGAGGCCAGGTACTCGGCGTACCGGTCGTTGCCGGGTCCATGCGCGTAGACGACCTGCACACGATTGCCGGTGGTGCCGTCGCCATCGCACTGGACGGCCTGCCCGGCGGGCGCGCTCTTGCCGCTCGCGACGCCCTGTTTGGGAGCGGCGGGCGGGGTCTTGGCGGCGGCGGTGCCCGCCTGGCGGGCGTCGACGGAGGCCGTGGTGCCGGCGGAGGGCGTCTCGGAACCCTTGTCGGAGGGCTTGTCCGAGGACTTGTCGTCGGGCTTGCCGTCCGACTTGCCGTCCGACTTGCCGTCGTCGGCCGTTCCGGACTTGTCCGGGGTATCGGCGATGTCCTGCGTCTTCGCGACGGGCGCGGTGTCCTTGGTGATGTCCACGCCCTTGGGCGGCTTGTCGGGCCCGTGCGTACACCGTCCGTCCGCGGTCCGCAGGACGCCCGCGCAGCGGTCGCCCTTCGGGGCGGGATCGAGGCCCTTGTAGACGAGCCCGTGTGCACGGTCGTCGCCGGGTATTCGGGTCACCGGCTCGGGCGTCTTGTCGTGTGCGGGGGCCGATGCCGGGCTGTCTGCCACCGCCTGGGCGGTGACGGCCGACGGCTGGGACGTCCCGTGGTCGAAGACGCCGCCGAATACCGCCGCACCGGCGAGCGCTCCTGCTGTGACGGCGACCGCGGCGGCCAACATGGCGGGTTTTCGCCGCCGTTGACGAACCTGTCTTCTGCGTCCGGACAAGACCGTACCTCATTTCCTGTGGGGGGAATGGTGGGTGGCCGGAAGTGTGCCAGAACAGACGCCGCGTCAGACAGTGCCGAAGTCACGGCGACAGGACGGATGCATCACCAGATAGGTGGCACAGGAAACGATTTGACGTTCCATCAACTGAGCAGGCAACACCCGGCACTTACCGGCCGGAAACAAAAGGTCTATTCCAAGTGGAGGGCAATTTTCGCACCGCCCCTTAATAAGATCGTTATCACGGAACGAGGGGGTCCGGTTGTGTGCAAATGCACTGTGTGGTGGGGAGGTCACCCATGATCACGTCACCGAGGAATTCTTTAAGGTGCCCCTAAGGACGGCTTATGGTGAGGGGGATACGCGCGGAGGGGCGGGGGAACACATTGGCTCCCCCGCCCCTCTGGCACACAGCTCACGCGCAAAGCGGCACGCGCGCCCGAGAGTTCGGGTCAACGCGGCATTCGATTCAGTTCTCGCCGAACGACGGATGCGGTCGGTCGGCCCGCACCCGTACGGCGCCGGAGCCGACGCCGGGGCCGACCCGAATTAGACGCCGCCGAACGGCACGGTGCGCCACGGGCTCTCCGGGTCACGCAGCAAGGCGTGGTGCGCGTGGAGGACGTCCGTGTACCAGGTGCCGAAGTGCTCCTCGTCGAAGTGCAGGCAGCGCCCGAGCACATAGCCCGCGGAGAACTCCTCCCACGAGCCGTACACGCCCCGCGCGGCCTCGGAGGCGCGCTCGAGGGCGGCGTGCATCTCGGCCTCCGTGGCATACCGGGCGCCCCGGCCCCAGCGGGCCATCTTGGAGCCGCGGCCGATGTCCCAGGCGGCGACCGAGCACACGAAGCCGTCCGGCGGCAGGAGCCCGTCGGCGCGGAACCGCGCCTCGTACCGCAGGATCTCCCCCACCAGGCTGCGCAGGTGCCCGACGAACTCGGCGAAGTCGGGGTCGCCGGTGGCGCTGCCGTTCTCCCGGGCACGGGCCCGCAGCTCGGCCTCGACGAGGGCGCGCCACTGCTGCGGATCGACGCCGCCGGCCCGGCCCCGAACGAGCGCGACCCGGGCTCCGAGAACGAAGTCCCAGTACCAGGGGCTCACATCGAGGGTGAGCAGCCGCTCCTGCATCTCGAACCAGTCGCTGCGCCCGTTGACACCCCAGCCGCCGCTGATCCGCTCGGCCTCGCCCCGGTAGCCCATGCCGTGCCAGTGCGGGGTGTTCCAGGCGTCACCGTTCTGGAAGCACAGGTGGGCGCCGCAGGCGAGGCCGTGCAGCAGCGGGCCGGTCGCCTGGGCGCCCGTACGGCGGGTCACCACACGGTCGCCCAGGCCGTCGGGCTCGAACAGCTCGTCGTGCAGGTCGATCCAGACCTCCCGTTCGCCCTCGTCGACGGTGAAGATCTCCTCGCAGGGCGTGTCCGAGTTGACCGCGAGGACGGCCACGTCGTCGGGGAGGATCCGGGCGAGCCCGCCGAGGGTCGCGTACTCGTAGACCAGGTGCGGGTGCGGCCGCGGCAGCAGCCCCGCGGTGTAGACCTGGGCCGCGATGCGCCCGTCGGGCAGCGGGGTGGTCAGGAAGGGGTAGTCCTCCTCGCCCGCGGCCTGTGCGGCTTCGAGCAGCACCGGGTAGTAGACGCCCTCGATGGCGAGGGTGCGCAGGTAGGCCAGTGCGTTGCCGGACCGGGCCAGCTTGTACAGGTGCTGCTCCACGTCGGTGGGCGCCTGCCAGCGGCTGCCGTCTTCGGGGACCGGGACGGAGGGGAAGACTTCGTCGTGGTCCTCGTCTTCGGCAGCCGTCTGCATGGGGCTCTGGATTCCTTCCGTACTGCTCGGTCGTCCTGCTGACGACCTCAAGATCGCGCAGGTACGGTACCTGCGGCTTACCCGCGGCCGGGGCCCGGGGCCCCCGACCCTGATACCGGCCAACAGCGCCGTGGCCAGCAGGGCCAGGACCCCGCCTACCCGCAGCGCACTCGGCACACCGAAGGCGTCCACCGCGCGGCCGCCGCACACTGACACCACCCCTGTCAGATGTAGCTGCACGGATCGCTGCCGCCATACCGGTCTCCCCCGGTAACGTCCCGCATTGAGACCGTATGACCGCAGAACAAGAAACCGGAGCGCCGCCGTGCAAGAGACCTGGGACACCGTCGAGCAGCTCGTTGATTGGCTCGACACAGAAAGCACCGTCTCACCGGACATGGCGCGTTTGCTGCGTGTACTGAAGATCAGCGAAGAGGCCGGTGAAGTCGCCGAGGCGATCCACGGCGTCGCAGGTTCCAACCCGCGCAAGGGCAACAGCCACACCTGGGAAGACGTGCAGACGGAACTCTGCGACGTGATCCTCACGAGTATGGTCGCCCTCCGGACGATCACTCCGGACGCCGCGAAGGTTTTCGAAAACAGACTCGCGCACGTCGCAGAACGGTCACTCGGCTCTAGGGCCTGTGCGGAGTCGTGATCACGGGATGGGGACTGAAGTCCCCCGGCGAGGGGCCAGTTAGGGTCTGTGCCATGTCTGCTGTCACTGAGCCCACGCCTGCTCATATCTTGCGCCCCGCGACCCGTGCCGATCTGCCTGCGGTACTGGCCCTGCTCGCCGATGAGGAGCAGGTGGTGGACCCGGCGACGGTTGTGGTGACGGAGGCGTATGAGCGTGCCTTCGTGGCGATCGATGCGGACCCGCGCAACGAAATGCTGGTCCTGGTGGACGACGGCGGCACGGTGGTGGGGTGCCTGCAGGCGACGTACGTCCCGGGACTTGGCAAGGGCGGCGCCGAGCGCGCCCTGGTCGAAGCGGTGCGGATCCGCGCGGACCGGCGTGGGGACGGGCTCGGCCGGACCTTGATGGCGCACACGATCACGAGGGCACGCTCGCGTGGCTGCGTGCTGGTGCAGCTGACCAGCAACAAGCAGCGTGAGGGCGCACACCGCTTCTATGCTGCACTGGGCTTCGCACGCAGCCACGAAGGGTTCAAACTCGCGCTTTAGGGGCTCTTAGGGCCGTATCCGTCATCGAGCAGCAGCGCCACTGACGGGACGACGATGCCGGCTTGTGACCATTACGTGGCCGCAGCAGACCTGATGGGCATGCCTCGGGACCACAGCTCCTCGGCATGTTCCGCAAAGCGCGAGAACATCCCCTGGTCGCCCCGTCGGCGCAGATGCAGTAGCGGTGAGTCATGGCCGACGAGCCTGGCGAGGTGCGGTGTGACGAGTGCTTCGTCGTCGAAACGGAAAACGGAGAGCGAGATGTGGTTGGTCGCGTCGGCGGGGGCGGAAATCCTTGCTTCCAGACCTTCCGTCTCGCCCATCCTGGCCAACTGTTCGAGGGTTGTCCTGATGCGCGTGGATACGGCCATGGCCACGTCCTCGATCTCTTCCCGCTGACGGGTCACGGCACCCGCGGGATCGCCGATCAGGAAGCGGACTCGACAGCCCTCAGCCGCCTTGCTGCGCAGTACCTCGGGCAGAGCGGGCACATGGGTCCACAGGAAGTAGGACGTGTACCCGCCGAAGAACAAGTCGCTGGTCGCATCGGCAATGAGGTCGCCCCACGCCGTCGACGGGCACGCGGACCGATACGGGTAGCTGTGAACGATCTCCTGGTCGTTTCCGGTCTTCAACCGGTCCCTGACCGCCTTCGGCCACAACATCGCCGACTCCACTCCCAACGCCATCGAGGCGTCTTCTCGGTTTCTGGCGTGCGGGATCAACTCTTCATCGGCAACCCACCGTTCTACGGTCTTGCCGGAGACGCCAACGCGGACCGCGAGCTGTCTGGGGGACAGACCGGCGGACTCCATAGCTGATCGTAGCGCCAGGTTCAAGGCTCCCCCAGGGACGTTTGGGCGTTCTTCGACGGTAGCGTCTGAACGGCTCAACTGTCCTTGCTTGGCATCGACATCCGTCCCTGGCGGGAGGTTGTCCGATGACGGAACTTCCGGCCGTCGGCGCCCTCGTCCTCGACGTCCGCCGTGACCGCGTAGGCGAGGTCTTGGCCAAAGCGGATGGACGCATCCTCCTGCGCGCTCCCGGCGGCGGCCGGGAGTGGGAGGCCCTACCCTGCGACATCGGTCCCGCAACCGCCGCTGACGCGCTCCACGCGAAGGTTGCCGACGCCAACGAGCGCAGCAGGCAAGGGCGCGGCTACACCGAAGCCGTGCCACCGCGTCCCCGGTGCGAAACGTGCTGGGAGATCAGGCACCGCAGATACCGGGCCCTCGAAGCCGGCGATCGGCAAGAGGCGACCCGCCTGACCACCGCCATGGGGATTCACCTGCGCGAGGCGCATCCGGCTTGAATTGCGCTGGGCCCGTTCACGCGCTGCGAACGGACCCCAGCACGCAATAGCCCACCGGGCCAGGGACGCCATCCGCTGACGTCTGGGAAGTGAAGCGCATAGGCCCCCGGCGAACAGCGCCGCCATAGCTTCCCGGACTCCCTCAAGCGCGACGACTGTCCATCGCGCAGACCGTGTCACCCAGTCCGGCACCGGGACGGCGGGCGGTGGCGGGGCACGCGCAGGGACGTGGTTGTTCCCATTGACTGAGTGTTGTGGGAACTTCTCACGATGAGAACTGGGTGGTTCGTGCGGTCAGCGGCCGTGGCCGCGGCCAGTGTGGTGTTGGCGGCAACCATGGGGACGACCCATGCGGTGGCCGATCCGCCGGGTCCGGCCCTCGCGGCAGCAGATGCGGACGGGGTCCGCGACGCGCTGGAGCGCACAGTTGCTGCGGGGGCGCCGGGGGCGTTCGCAGTCATCCGGGATCACGGCGATTCCGATCACGGACGTACGGTCGCCGTCGGCATGGCCGACCTGGACGGAACCCCGATGAACGCTGACTGGCGCTTCCGGGTGGGCAGCAATTCGAAGATGTTCACCGCTGTCCTGGTGATGCGCCTGGCGGAACAGGGCAGCATCGACCTGGACGCCCCACTGCGCAACTTCCTCCCGCCCGGAACCTTGCCGGACGACTGGAACATGACCGCCCGGCAAGTGATGCAGCACCGTGCCGGACTCTACGACTACACCGACGACTTGCTGGGGCAGCCGGGCGAAGAAACGACGGCTGCGTTCGAGAAGCGCATTCGCAATACGGTCTACGAGCCCGCCGACCTCGTGGCGTTGTCGCTGGAGCACGGCCTGCAATACACACCGGGCACGCAGTACGCGTACTCGAACACCGATTTCGTGCTCATGGGCATGGCGATCGAGCACATCACCGGCAGCCGGTACGCGGACGTCCTGCGCGAGCAGATCATCGAGCCACTGGGCCTGACCCAAACCTCCTTCGTAGTCCCCGCCAAAACCATCGCCGGCCCTCATGTGACCGGCTACCTGACGAACGACGACCGCGCCAAGCCACTGCTGGACTCCACCGAGCAGAACGGCTCATGGATCTGGAGCGCGGGCGCCGTCATCTCCTCGGCCACGGACATGGACCACTTCCTCACGGCTCTCGTCGCGGGCAGCTCCGGCGGACTGGTCTCCGACGAGTCGCTCCAGCAGATGACGAGCGCGCTGCCGACCCCCACGACGAACATGAACTACGGGCTGGGTCTCCGCGAGGTCTCGCTGTCCTGCGGAAAGGTCTACGGCCACGACGGCATCGTCCAGGGCTACCAGACCCAGTCGTACGCGACGCGTGACGGCGGGCGGACGGTCGTGGCCTTTGCCAATGCGTCCAACAATGGGGCGGTGACGCGGGGGTTGATGAATACCCTGGAACCTGCCTTCTGCAATCCCCGGTCGGAGACGATCTCGAAGATGTCGCGCCGACCGCAGTAATCGGCCGACGGCTACGTACCGGCCGGCGTGCCCGCTTCCACTTCGAAGGCGACAAGACCGCTCTTCAGCTGAGCGAGCGTTTCATCGGCCAGGTCGCGCAGGAATTCCGGGCACACCCATGCATCCAGCGGCTCGTCCTCCTCATCCGCTTCATCCTCCTCGTCCCACCCGTAGCACTCGGAAATCTCTGCCCTGCCACCCGGGCTGCGCAGGAGGTAGCCGACCTGGTTCACGTAGTCCGGATCCCTGGTGTCGGGGTGCTCGCCCGGAGCGTGGGTGCAGGGTCGGTCGTCCAACAGGGGAACAGTCGCCTCGATCCCCTCGACCATCGCGTCCAGTACGGCACGGTCCGTGACCCTCTCCGACGTCGCGTACCAGCACGTGGCGTTCATGGTGACGAGATAGCCGGCCAGCTCACCCCGGGTCGGGCGGGATGGGTAGAAGGCGGCCTCGTCGACAAGCACCTCGTGCGGGTCGCAGTATGGATAGTCGTTCACGATCCCTGAGAGAGTGCTCATGCAATCGTGATGGCTCTCCGGCGCTCCCACAGGGATGCGCCGCACCGTGAACGGAGCGATCACGTCCGCGGCCAGACGTGCCCACCCGGCCACATTGCCCGGGCACAGCACCAACTCGGGGTCACTGTCGCCTTCTCGCCCCGCGGGCTCGCCGGTCAGCAGCCCGGTGTCGCCCTTCCAGACGTCGTCCTCGAGCGAGTCCATCTCGGCCTCGTACGGATGCCCGTCGTGCGAGCAAGAGCGTCCGCCCATTTCCTTCACCACAGTGCGCAGTGCGTCAAGAGCTGCCTGCTCGGCCGCCTGCCCAGGGCGCCAGGAGAGATAACCCGACATCGCCACCAGCCCGGACACCCACACATGCGCCTGTTCCCCGCCCGGGTCGGCGGCGAGCCGCCGCGCGCACTCCATGACAAAGGGGTCCGCTTCCTCCTCTGGGGAGGACTTGTCGATGCGCTGCCAGGCATCGGCGAGCTGGTCAACGGTGAGGTCGGTCGTATTGATCACGATCTCCACGACGGTGCCCGAGCCACCGTGGTTCCGACCGAGCCGAACTCCTCCGGGAACGGCAGCGCATCGCCCCCGTCTCCGCCGCAAGGGGGAAGGGGTACGACCTGCGCGCGATGTGGCGGGTGGGGCTGTCGATAAGGGTGGAGGTTCCAGTAAGAGGGAAGAGGGGTTTCAGTGGACCGGTTGGACCGGGCGGGGCGACTGGCGGCGTACGGGGCGGCTCTGGTGATGACGCCCTACGCGTTGATCAAGGTCTCATGGGTGGTCGGCGCGGTGGCGGGGCTGCTGCCGATCGGTGACGGGTTCGACCTGACCGGGTGGGTGGTACTCAATACCGTGACCATCGGCATGGCAGGCACCGGGATCGCCATGGCCCTCGCTCTGGTGCGACCCTGGGGCATGCGGATACCGGGACCGCTGATGGCGTTTGTCGCCTGGGTGGGCACGGGGTTCCTCGTCCCGCTTCTGCCGTACGCCGCGCTGGACTCGCTGCTGGGGCTGTCGAGCGGCGAGCCCCAACACCACGAAGACGACGGTCCGGCCATGCCGGGCTGGGAAGGCGCGCTGATCCAGGTCAGCTTTGTGGGGATGGGGCTGGGCCTGGCGGTCGCCTTGCCCGCATACCTTCGGCGGCGTTGGCCGGATGTGTTCGCCGGCCGGGTCGGCGATGGTGGCAAGAGCAGTCCGCGTCATGTGCTGTGGTCAGTCGGTGCCGGGGCGGTGATCGGCGCGGTCTGGGCATACTGGGCGCTCGGTGGCACGGTCGGTGTCGCGCATCCCGAGGACCAGGGCGCCGACGGTCGGCTGCTGACCGGGACATGGGGGCTCTGGGCACTCACAGCCTCCGCTGCCACATGGACGGTCAGCCGAGGCCGGCCCGCCCGGCTGCCTTGCTGGGTCCCCCTGACGCTCGGCTGGCTGGGGACGGGCTCGCTCTTCGCATGGAGCGGCTGGAAGCTGCCGTACACGTTGTACGTGGCGATGGCACACCCTGCCGGCGTGTCGCTGCCGGAAGACCTTGCCCTTGCGGCCGTTCTGCACACCGTCGGCGTGACGGCAGGCGCGGTCATGCTGTCGGCGCTCGTTCGCACCCGCAGAAAGCTCCAGTCGGGCGTGGTCGAGAAGGTCTGACCCGACGCTTCAGCGTCCTCAGGCGTGCCGCACGACTCGCGCGTCATGGCCCTCTCCCGCTACCCCTTCTCCTTCGAGAGTCGCACCTCTGCAGGACGACCTCAAACGCAGGAGCGTCGCGACCGCATCTTGCGGTCGTGTCCCACATGGTGCGTTGATCCCGTGGTGCGTTGATCCGGATCGACCAGGCCCCGGCGGGGCAGCAGCCGGATTGCAGGAAGCCGACGGCGTGGTTCGATGGAAGGAGGTGGTCAGCAGATCAGTGGGTCTAATACGCCCCCGTTCCTGTACCGAGCACGTGTTCTCGGAGGGAGGAAGGGCGATGACGAAGTTGATCCGGCACCCGCCCGGCAAGAGCCGGCCGAGCAATGCCCCCATGGCAAGCCTCCATCTGCGACGGATGGCGGCTTGGGCCAGGGGGTGCATGCTGTCCTTCTGGCACTGGCTGACGATTCGCTGGGAGGCGCGCGAGGACGCGACACGGCCCAGGAAATGGCGCCGCTGGATTTCTTATACAAGCCTCATCCGCGTGCTGAGCACGATTGCCGCGGTCTTGGTCCTCGTCTGGTGTGGTGAAGCGCTCTTCGGCCTGGCCCGGGGGAGATCGACCGGCTTCGACAACTGGCAGAAAAACGATGCAGGCTTCACTGCTCTCATTCGTTTTGGCGGTCCGCTCCTCGTCGCCGGTCTCGCTACCACGACCTTGCTCTTGTGGTACGGCTGGACGAAGCGGCGTTACCTCAGGAAGGCCCGCAGGAAGCCACACGAATTGGTCCTCACGGCAGGCCCGAACACCGACGAGGTCGTGGGACGGCAGGAGATCGCTCAAGTGATCGCCCAGCGGCTCCGGGATCGCAGCACCCGCAGGCCCTACCTGCTGGTCGGCGGAGTGGGCACCGGGAAGACCGCGGTGCTGGTGCAGCTCACCAAACTGCTGGCCCGGCAAGGCGCCGTTCCCGTACCCGTACGGCTGCGGGATGCCGCCGGTGCGTCAGAACTGAACTTCGAACAGATGGCCAGACGGCGCTTCTACGACGAGGCCCCTCACGGCATCCTGGCGCGCACCAAGACCGAGCGGGTCTGGCAGCAGCTGCTGGCGGACGACAAGCCCGTCGTCATCGCCGACGGGCTGGAGGAGGCCGTCCTGGACGAGAACCTCCAGGCACAACGGGACAACATCATCGGCCAGGCAATCAAGCGCGCCAACGACGACAAACTGCCCCTGGTCATTGCCTCACGGCCGCACAGCGCCCTCGAGACGACCTGTGCCGCAATCATCGAACTGGAGCCCCTGAGTGAGGAAGCGGCACTGTACTTCGTGGAAACGCGCACCCCGGAGGAAGACCTTCGCCGTCTCGACTGGATCGTCGAGACGGCGGAGGTGACCGAATCGCCCATCTACCTTCAGATCGCCAGGGAACTCAGCAAGAGCGGCTTCCTCAGGCACGAAGGGCAGCACCCCGGTGTCCGGCCTCTCGATACCCGCAGTCGCGACCGCTCCACCCTGCGGCTGTGGCTGCTGGAAACCTGGGAAAGAGCACTGGCGCAGGGCCGACTGCGAAGCACCGTCGACAAATCCGAGCAGGAACGCCGCGATGCCATCGAGGTGGTCTCCGCGCTGGCATGTGTGGGGCTACTCCAGGACAAGCTGGAGGTCGGCGTCGCGGAGCTCCAGGGCGAGCACCTCCACCCTACGCCGACGAAGTGGGTGGGCATCGAAGCCGAGCACCTGTGGACCATGCGACGCCGCTTCGACCGGTATGGCAAACGCGGCAACACCTTGACCGAGTGGCTACGCGGGCAGATCTGGAACAAACTCTGCGATGAACTCGGCGACGAAGCGAAGCGTCGCCTGCATGAGGGGACCATCGGACAGTGTCAAGCCGAGCTTTCCCGGTGTGTCCTCAATGCACATGCACTCGATTTGGTCGAGGGGTCGGAGAAGAACATCCGCTTCCCGCACAGCATCCTCCAGGCGTACTTCGGCTTCCGCATGCTCCGCCGGCTCGGGGAGGACCATACTCGTCAGCTCATCCACAAGGCATTGCAACCACCGGGGCCCAGCCGCGAGTTGCTCATCGCGCTGGTACTTCTCTCCCGTTCATATGCCGCCAAGGCAGCGCCCGCGGAGGAGCCCAGGGCGGTGACCGTGCTGAAGAAGGATCTGCGCAGCCGACCGCTGCCCCAGCGGCTCTGGCGCGCCGCGGCGCGGCGCGAGGATCCCAAGGCCTTCGACCTCTATGCGGCGGCCCTGGAAATCGAGAGTGTGCAGAATCCACCCGAGCAACTCGGACACATCGTCTCCGCGCTTGAACAGCGCTGGGGCAATATCAAGGGCGACAGGCGAACCCTCGAGGACGCCAAACTCCGCGTCGTCAGGCAACTGGGTGCGGCCCTGCGCGCGGCAGACGGCAAGATGAACGGCACGCGTAACCGCAGGATCCACACCACGCAGCTGTACAAGAAACTCTTCGAGCTGGGCATAAGCGACCCCTCTTACGCCATCCGCCTCGCGGTGGCACAGGAAGTCGGCGATGGTGGCGACGCAGCGTTCGCTGTGATCCGTCAGAGAATCATCGACATCAATCTCGACCCGGTTAGAGAATATGAGGACAGCGTCAACCGCTTCAAGGAAGAGAAGCGAAGGAAGCTTGACAAGTGGACGGTCGATCTGCAGAAGGTCTCAATTGAGCCGAAGTCGCCCGAGCGCACCTCGGCGGAGGACCGGCTGAGTGAGAAACGAACCGAAATCATCCAGAATTACCGGAACGAGCGCACGGAACTGTGGCGGGAATTCGTCATGCGAGCCTGGATGCTTCCCATGCTCCTCGGCTCCGTAAGCGACGACATCCGCGAGGAGGCCCGCAGTCGAATGAAGAAATGGCTTCGCCACCTCGACCCGCATTACCCCGGCGCTCCCGACCTGATGCTGTCCCTGGAGAACGCGCTGGCCCAGGGGTTCAAGTACGCGGCCAACCGCCGCGGACGCCACCCCTTCACCTATCCAGAGGGCAGGAAGGACCTGATCCGCCAAGCGGAGACCATGCTGCAGCAGAGCCGGTGCTGGTATGCGCAGCTCACTCTGCTCCAGGCGCTTTGCCTGTGGGAACTCCCTGACCCAACCACTGTCCACACGAGGGATGACGGCAAGGGTCCTCGGCGGGGGCACAGCACACGCACACGGCCGACGACCGCAGTGCAGACTGTGGAGCGCTGGCTCTCAATGGCCGGTACGGCGCACGCACCGGAGGTACATCCCACGGCAGACGGCGCCGCTACGGCACGCCAGCCACTGCATCCGTTCGTCGCCGAAGCGGGCGATCTGGTGGCA
This sequence comes from Streptomyces sp. 17_S59, assembly GCF_056930295.1. NCBI lineage: Bacteria > Bacillati > Actinomycetota > Actinomycetes > Kitasatosporales > Streptomycetaceae > Streptomyces > Streptomyces sp. 17_S59. Next base: position 587,741 of record NZ_JBXOWD010000001.1, read on the forward strand.
CTCGCCCTGGAAACCAAGAGACCGGAACGCTTCATCTGGATCGACGAAAAGGGCGTTGCCGACAACATCGGCTCGCGCAACAGCGGCCCACAGCTCTACCGCAAGCACAACCTGTGGATTCCGCCCTCGATCGGCTGGAGCAGCCTCGACGGACGCGCCCAGCGCCTCCTCGCCGACGTGCTCCTCATGATGAACCTCATCGAGCGCGACGCGCAGCCGGACGAGGTCGAGGAACGGCTGCTCCGCTCCCAGCAGGCAGACATGCAGCTTCCCCCCTGCATCACCAGCGACCGCAAAGCGCTGCACCCGGACCTGAAGACCGATGTGTCAGGCCCACCTCGGCCGGGCTCCTCCTGTCTGCCCCACTGCATCTTCCAGTTCTGCCCCTACCCGCCCCGGGGCACCGAACTCCGTGCGGAACTCCGCGAACCCTTCTGTCGCCAGCAGCAAGCCCTGCTGCCGAACCGCTTCTGGCGTCGCCTCCCGAGGGGCCGCCGCAGGAAAACGCCCAACTGGGTCGGCATGCGTGTCCCCGAACTGCATGGTTTCTGGGACGGCATGGCGCACCGCCTGCGGGGGCCCTGATTTCCCTCGGCCAACGGTTCAGCGCGCCAAAGGGGGACGACCTCGAACAGGCCCCTGACTCAGGGTCACAGTTGAGTAACATACATCCAGTCGAGCATGTATGTGACATTGCACATGTCACACCATGCTCTCCATGAGAAGACCAAGAGCCCTGATATCGGCCATCGCCGCCCTCGGCGCAGTCCTCGCCGGCATCGCTCCCGCCTCCGCTTCCTCGCCCACACCACAGGACTCCGGCCAGGGAACCCTCACTTGGACCCCCTGCAACGACGCCACCACCCCCACCCTCCAGTGCGCCATGCTCGAAGTCCCCCTCGACTACGCACACCCCACCGGCACCAAGATCAAGCTCAAGCTGAACCGGCTCCCGGCCACCGCGCCCAAGAGCAGGCAACAAGGGCCGATCCTCCTGAACCCCGGCGGTCCCGGCGACTCCGGGCTGTGGATGCCCGCCTACATCTCCGGGAAGATCCCCCAGGACGTCGCCTCGACCTATGACTGGATCGGCTTCGACCCGCGCGGCACCAACGCCAGCGAACCGCACGTCACCTGCGACGCCCACTACTTCGACGGCGCGCGGCCCGACTACCAGGTCGGCAAGGGCACTTCCCAGGCATGGCTGGAGAAGTCGGCCAAGTACGCCGCCGACTGCGCCGCCAACTGGAGCTGGTTCCTGCCGCACATGACCACCGTCGACAACGCACGCGACATGGACAGCATCCGGCGGGCGCTCGGCGCCGAGAAGATCAATTTCTACGGTGGCTCATGGGGCACCTCGCTGGGCTCGACGTACGGCCAGCTCTTCCCCTCGCACGTGCGCCGGATGGTGCTGGACAGCATCGTCGGCCCCACCATCAGCTGGTACGACCACAACATCCTGCAGGACAAGGAGCACCAGCGCCGGTTCGACGCCTTCGCCGCCTGGACCGCCAAGGCCGACTCGGTCTACCACCTGGGCACCGACGCCGCCACCGTGAAACAGAAGTACTACCAGGTCGAGGACGCGCTACGGACGAACCCGGTGGACGCCGCCCCGGCCCCCGGCAGGATCGGACCCGCCGAGTTCGAGGACACCTTCTACGGCGGCGGCTACAACTTCCTGCGCTGGCCGCGGATGGCGACCGTGCTGTCGGCCTACCTCACCAAGAACGACACCCTCCCGCTGAGCATCGCCTACAACAAGTACGCGGCCCCGGGCGCCGACGACGGCACGTTCCCGGCGTACAACGCCGTCCAGTGCACCGAGAACAACTGGCCCCGCGACTGGGAGTTCTGGAAGAAGGACCAGGCCAAGGTCAACGCCGTCGCGCCCTTCTACACCTATAACAACATGTGGTACAACGCCGCTTGCATGTTCTGGCCCTACCAGGGTGATCAGGCCGGGCGGCTGAAGATCACCGGCAAGGGGCTCCCGCCCGTCCTGCTCTTCCAGGCCACCGAGGACGCCGCCACCCCGTACCCGGGCGCCGTCGCCATGCACAAGGCGCTGCCCGGATCCAAGCTGGTCGTCCAGAACGGCGGCAGCTTCCACGAGATCCTCTTCCACGGCAACTCCTGCCTGGACGACACCTTCACCGCCTACCTGCGGGACGGCAGCCTCCCCGCCGGCAAGGGCTTCATCGCCAAGACCTGCGCCCCCGAAGCCGATCCCACCCCGGTCTATGTGACCCCGCCGGCCGTCTCCCTGAAGGCCGAGGCCAAGCCCGGCCCATCCCCCACCGACCCCGAAGCCGTCCACGGCACGCGGCGGTAACGGAACCCAGCGCCCCAACGGCACACCACCGCGGCGCGTAGGGCCCCGGCAACCGCCCTACGCCCTACGCGCCGCGCGGCGCCCGCCGGTCGTCCACCGTCAGGCCGGCACAGCGACCTTCGCCTGCGCTATGAGCAGATCCAGTAGCGAGAGCAGGGCGCCGCGGACGTCCTCCCGGGAGCGGGCGTCGAGCAGGAGGACGGGCGTGTCCGGGTCCTGCAGGTGCAGGGCCGCTCTGATCTCCTCGGCGGTGTACGGCTGCCTGCCGTCGAAGCAGTTCGCGCCGATGACGAACGGCAGTCCGCGGTTCTCGAAGAAGTCGATGGCGGCGAAGCTGCGGTCCAGCCGCCGGGTGTCGACCAGGACGAGCGCCCCGAGCGCCCCGTTCAGCAAGTCGTCCCACATGAACCAGAAGCGCTCCTGGCCCGGCGTACCGAAGAGGTACAGGACCACTCCGGCGTCGGTGAGGGTGATGCGGCCGAAGTCCATCGCGACCGTCGTCGCCGTCTTGCTCTCGATGCCGTCGAGGTCGTCGACGCCCACGCCCGCGGTCGTCAGCCGCTCCTCGGTGCGCAGCGGCTCGATCTCGGAGACCGCTCCGACCAGCGTCGTCTTGCCGACGCCGAAGCCCCCGGCGACGAGGATCTTGACCGGGGACGCTTCCGGTGCGGCGGTGTCAAAGTCGGGCAAGGTTGTCCCTGATTTTCATGAGCAGGTGGACATTGGAGGTTTCGGAGGCGTCCAGCGGCGGACGGTGGCGGATCAGACCGCGGTCCAGCAGCTCGCCGAGCAGGACCAGTACAGGGGTCAGCCGCATCTGCATCCGGGCGGCGATCTCGGCGACCGCCCGTCCGTTCGACGACGGGCACATGGCGAGGATCTGCTGCCACTCCGTGGGCAGGCTTCCGTGGCCGTCGGCGTCGGCCACGGCCGAGATCACCGTATCCATCGTCAGGCCGTGGTCGGATGCAGCCGTACGCCCGTCGGTGAGGGCGTACAGCCGCGTCCGGCGGCGCCGTCCGGGCTGGGGGTCGGCCGCCATTACGACGTGGGCGTCTGTGAGCGTTCGGGGGTGCCCAGCCACTCACCGAGCGCCTGCGCGGCGCGGACCGTCTCGCCGCCCAGTTCCCCGAGCCGTGCCTTGCGGGAGGTCACCACGATCAGCGTGCTGCCCGATCCGCACCCGACGAGGCACAGGTACCGGTTGTCCATCTCGACGAGTTGGCGGACGACTCCGCCGCCGTCGATCTCCCGCGAGATGGCCTTCATGGTGGACGCGATGCCGGAGGCCGCCGCGGCCACCCGCTCGGCCTGGTCCCGCTCCAGCAGGTAGGCGCTGAGCTTGATCCCGTCGTTGGAGAGGAGTACGGCTCCCTCGATCCCGGCGATCCTGCTCAGGTTGTTGTCCAGGATGCTGTAGATCACGTCGTTCTGTGTCGTCGTCATGGCTGGTCCTGTCGGAGCTCGAGTTCTACTTGCCTGGTGCTGTCTTCATAATCCGCCCAGGCGTCGGCCACCTCTTCGGGCGTGGCCGCGTCCTGGTGGACCGCTTCGACCGTACGCGGCTCGCGGAGCTGCCGGGCCATGTGGCTCTGCGGGACGCGCTCCGGGAGGGCCGGCCGGCCGGGGGCGTCCCCGGAGCCGGGCCGGGGCGACGTCTCCGGCGCCGTGGCCCGGGCGGGCTGCCGCACCTGCTGCTTCGGCCGACGGCGCGGCAGTCCCGACGCGGTGGGAGCGGGGGCGTCCACGGGCTCGTCCGCGGAGTCGTCCACGGGCTTGTCCGCGGGGTCGTCCGCAGGGGCGTCCGCCTGATCGCCGGATCGTTTCCGCGAGACGAGTTCGGGCCGGCGTTCCCCGGCGGGCTGCGGCACGGGTGCGAACCCCTTCGCCGGCTCGGGCTCCACAGTGCGCTCCGGGGTCTCCGGGGTCTCCGGGGTCTCCGGGGTCTCCACGAGGTGCTCACCCGGGACGATCACCACGGCGGACGTCCCGCCGAACGCCGACCGGCGCAGCGTGACCGTCGCCCCGAGCTGGTCGGCGAGGTGGCCGACCACGAAGAGGCCGAGCCGGTGCGCGTTCTGGGCCAGCACGGAGTACGGCGGAGCGGAGTGCAGCCGCCCGTTCATCTCCTCGTACCTCTCGGCGGTCACCCGCGGCCCACGGTCCTCGATCTCGATGCAGAGCCCGTCGGCCACGAGTTCGGACCGGATGCCGACCCTCGTCGTCGGCGGGGAGAAGCGGGTGGCGTTGTCCAGCAGCTCTGCCAGGAGGTGGCTGAGCTGGCTGATCACGCCGGGCTCCAGACTGGTCTCGTCCATGGCGTGACGGTCGATGCGCCGGAAGTCCTCGACCTCGGCGGCCGCCTCCCGCAGCAGGTCGGCAATGCGCATGGGCTCCGTGTGCGGGTCGGGGACCTCGCCGCCCGCCAGGATGAGCAGGTTCTCGATCTGCCTGCGCATGCCCACCGTGAGCTGATCGGACCTCATGAGGTCGGCGAGGAGCGCCTCGTCCTGGCCGAAGGCGTCCTGGATGTGCTCGGTCAGCGCGAGCTGCCGGCTGACCAGGTTTCCGGTGCGTGAGGCGATTCCGGAGGCGAAGACGCTGAAGCCCTGTCGTTCGTCGGCGAGCTTCCGGTGTCCGTCGACGGACACGGCGACGGCGCGGGCGAAGGCGTCGCCGACCCGTCCGACCTCGTCCTGCTCGCCCCTCGGCTGCGGCAGTGCGTCGGTGCCGACGGTCTCTCCGCGCTGGAGGCGGGCCACGATGTCCGGCAGGGTTTCCTCGGCGACCGCCACCGTGCGGTCGTGGAGAGAGCGCAGGCGGCGCAGGACCGAGCGCGTGGTGAAGACCACGACGGCGACGACCAGCAGGAGGGCGGCACCACTTGCCGCCACCAGCAGGACGACCTGGTTCTCCAGCTGTGCCGCCCGGTCGTCGGCGTGGGCGAGCACCTCCTGCAGCTCGCTCTCGTCGAGGGTGTTCAACTGGGCGGAAAAGGTGCTGTAGGCGGCCCGCCAGTCGCCGACGTCCGGCGGCAGCGCGATGCCGGAAGGGACGTCCCGGTGCTCGGAGACGACCGCCTTCTCGATGCGGGACTTGATCTGCCAGGCGTTCGAGGTGAGGATCCGCTGGAGGGCGTCCTGGTCGTCGAGGGGCAGATCGAGGGCGACCGTGTCGTACAAGTAGTCGCTCGCTCCGACGGCTTCGACGAATTCGCCGAACCTGGCGGACGTCAGCTTCCCGGAGGGGCCCGACAGCGCGAGGATGGAATCCTCGCGAGCCACCACTTCCGCTGCCGAGAGCAGCTCCACGAGCGACGTCGTCTCCTGGGTGAGCCCACCGTCGTCGACGTGGCTGAAGTCTCCGTAGCAGCGGATCGTCTCGCTGATCACGTCGGTGTAGTAGTCGACGGTGTCGTCCGGGCTGCCGTGGCGTGCGTCGGCGCGTTCGCGTTGGACACCCAGGTCGGCCAGTCGCTGCCCGACTTCGCGGAGCCGGTCCTTCGCCCGGTCGGAATGGAGCTGATCGGGGTTCGACGACTTCAGGAAGGTGGCCACGGCCCGGTCGGTGTCGTCCCGGCGGCTGCGCAGATCGGCCCCGGATACGGGCGTGCCCGACCACCACGCGGCGGTGATCGCGCGCTCGGACTGCAGTTTGGTCATGAGCTGGTACAGGGGTACGCCGGTCTGCCGACCGGCCACCACGTCCTTGCGCAGGTGCCGGGACTCCTGCACCGACCGATCGGAGCTGATGAGAACCTGGGCGCCCATCGCCACGGTGGGCACCACTGCGAGCCAGACGAGCAGGGTACGCAGGCGCACCGTCCGTCGCCGGCTTCTTCGTACCGGCTCGCCCGGGCCTTCGGATTCCGTGGGGGTCATCAGTCCTCGTCAGAGCAGTCGGACATTCCTGAGCGGGTGCCGATCATAACCAGCCAATTCGAAAAGCCGATGTTGAGGCTGGCGTCGAGGAATGGTAGAGGCAGTCAAGAGGAGTTGATCGCCGGTTGAGCCGATTGTCGGCTGTGCCCGGAGATCGAGTGGATTACTCGATCACATGCGCGATCACCCAGACGGCGACAGCACGGGCGACGCCCGCGCAGAAGCCCGTGACGGCGGCGCGGAGCACAGCAAGGCGACGGTTGCGGCGGCCGGTCATGGCGGCTCTCCCGAGGAGGTGATGGGACGCCCCGGGACCGGGGCACGACTCGAACCATCTCCCTGCGCCGCCCCGCAGGGAACGGGTTGGATGTTGTCGGGCGGACAACACCGGGTTGTCCCGCGACAACCAGGGGGTGGGCGGGCATGGCCGATGCACCGGAGACGCGCCGCGCCGGGCGACCGTGGGGGCCGTTGCGGGGGGCCAGCAGAGAGTCGAACGAGATCGCCGGGATCCTGCGCAGGTGGCTGGACGAGGCCACGATCAGCGTGGGGGACCTCCATGCCCGCCTGACCCCCGACCACTTCCCCGACCAAGAGGTCCCCACCAGGCGCAAGTTGTACGACCTCTGTGCGGGCAAGGACCTGACCTGGCCCTTCATCGAAGCGGTCGCCGACTTCTGCACCCCGGGCGATGCCGGCGCCCAGCGGCAGAAACTGGACCACGTCAGGAAGTTGTGGACGGCCTCCCGCGACAGGCCCACGCCCCTGCCGGAGCCGGGTTCGGAGTCGGCGAACGGCGAACTCATGGCGGCCAAGGACCGGATCATCGCCGCCTACGAGCAGATCGTGCGGCGCGCCGAGCAGGAGCGCGACGAAGCCCTGCGGGTGGCGGACGACGCGCTGCGCCTGGTCCGGCAGCTCCAGGAGGAGGTCTGCGGCCTGCGGACGCGGTACGCCGGCCTGACCGACGTCGCGATCGGCGCGGAGCCCGGCCACGGCAGTCCGGACGGGACCGCCAGCACTGCCGTCCCGACGCCCCCCGGTCCGGACGACTTGTTCCTCCTCGACTACGCCGAGGCCCTGCGCAAGGCCCGCGCCGTCCTGGACACCGGAAGCGACACCCTCCAGGCCGCCGAGGAGGAGATCGCGCAGGCCTCGGCCGCCCTGCCGCAGGACGCGGAGGACGCGGAGGCCACCGGACCGGGCACGGGGTTGTCCCGTACAACCCCGGACAACGCCGTGACCACGGACGACGCTGCCTTCGAGGAGCGCTATCGCGAGTACATGGTCGAGCGGTACGCGCACCTGGAGATCTTCGGAGTAACGCTGGGCCCTGGTCCCCATGAGCGCTGGCCCCTGGACCTCGCCTATCTGAGCCTGGAACTCGCCGGTCCGTGGTCGTCCGCAGTGGAGAAAGCGGAGGATGCCCTGGCCGGGCGGCAGCGGACGGTGGTGGCGGGACCGGCGGGCTCCGGCAAGACCACGCTGTTGCAGTGGCTGGCCGTCAGCGCCGCACGCCGGAACCTGCCCGGCCGGCTGGGATACCTCAATGGATGCGTTCCGTTCCTCCTCTCCGTGCGTTCACTGGCCTCTGGCGATTCCCTCCCCCTCGCTGAGGAGTTGCTGGAGGCGGCCGGAAACCCGCTCGCCGGGCTCCAGCCCCAGGGATGGGCGAGCCGAGTTCTCGAACAAGGACGTGCGCTGGTCCTCGTCGACGGTGTCGACGAAGTCCCTCCGGAACGGCGCTCCCGGATCCGGGAATGGCTCCAGGGCATGCTGGCGGCCCACCCGCGCGGCTGCTACGTGGTCACCACCCGCGTTACCGCCGTCTCCGAGAACTGGCTGGACGGCGTGGGATTCCGGCACCTCAGGCTGCGGCCGATGAGCCAGCGCGACGTACGTGCCTTCATCGCCGCCTGGCACGCGGCCGTCCGAGCCGGCGCGAACGACGAAGAGCGCCGGACGCTCGACGAACTGGAGAAGACCCTTCAGAGCGAAGTGCTGCTCCGGCCGAGCCTCTCGGATCTCGCCGCCACCCCACTCCTCTGTGCCCTCATCTGTGCCGTGCACCGCGACCGTCGCGGTCTTCTGCCGCATCGGCACATGGACCTCTACGACGCCGCCCTCTCCATGCTGCTCGTACGGCGGGACGTCGAACGCGGAATCGCGGGCGTGGAGGGCATCCAGATCGGCCGCGAGGAGAGCTTGCGGCTGCTCCAGGACCTGGCCCACTGGCTGATCCGCAACAGCCAATACTCGGTAGATCAGGATACTGCCGTCTTGATCCTCGAACGCGTCCTCCCCACACTGCCGGCCCTCGCCGGGCACGGTGCCGCTCCCGAACAGATCCTGCGTCATCTCCTCGCCCGCAGCGGCGTGCTCCGGGAATCCTCACCCGGCAGTGTGGAGTTCATCCACCGCACCTTCCAGGACTACCTGGCCGCCCGTGCCGCGGTGGAGGTGGCCGACTTCGGGGCGCTGGTGAGCAAGGCCCACGACGAACAGTGGAAGAACGTGATCCGCATGGCCACCGGTCACGCACGGGCCTCCGAGCGCGCCAGTCTCCTCCGCGAACTCGTACGGCGCGGGGACGCGGAGCGCGAGCATCGCACATGGTTGCACCGGCTGGCCGGGTCCTGCCTCGACTACGCCCCCGAACTCGACCCCATGGTGCGGGCAGCGGTCGTGGAACGCGTCGCGGCGCTGGACTCACCGGTGCGGGAGCGCCGGCACATCTTCGGCGACGACGCCGAACAGTACGACGCGGGCCGGCCCGGCTACCCGGACCAACTGGTGGACGACGTCCTGGAGTACGCCCGCCTGGCCGACGGCGTCCGGGCCCTGGAGGTCGGCGCGGGGACGGGCAAGGCGACGGTCGCCTTCGCGGGCCGGGGCATCCCGTTGACCTGCGTCGAACCGGACGAGCGGATGGCCCGGGTGCTGTGGGCGCGCTGCGGCGGGTCGGACGACGTCGCGGTCTTTGTCACGGACTTCGAGACCTGGCTCCCGAACGCGCGTCACGGGCTGCTGTACAGCGCCCAGGCCTGGCACTGGGTCGACCCGGAGGTGCGCTGGGCCAGGGCGCAGGAAGCACTGCTTCCGGGCGGGGCGACGGCCCTCTTCTGGAACCACTGGTTTCTGGAGGGCGGCGAACTCGTCGACGCCCTTACCGCCGCCCACGCCCGTCATGACGTCGCCGTACCGGAGTACACGCTTTTCGACCCCTGCCCGCGCCCCGCGCATCACGGCCCGGAGGCGCGCCAGTGGCGCGAGATGGAGGCCGCCGGCTTCGTCGACCTGCGCCACAGCCTGTACGACTCCGCCCACGATCGCTCGACGCCCGAGCTGATCGAACTGCTCGCCTCCTACTCGGGATACCGGGTCTTTCCACCGGAGACACGTGAACGGCTCTTCGGCGAGCTGGCCCGCATCGTGGACGAACACGGCGGACGTGTGCGGGTGGCAGTGAGGACAAGCCTCTTTCTGGGACGATTCGTGGACTGACGGCGAACAAGCCGTCACACGGACCGCTGCGCGAGTTCCTCCAGCAGGACGACCGCCGCCGGCGCGCGCTCGGGGGCACCCTCGCCCGTCACCGGCTTGACCGTGATCCGGTGCAGATCCGGCTCCAGGGGCCATTGGTCCCCTCTCGGGGTCCGCTCGGCGGATGTCCCGGCCGGGCGCGAGACGGCATGCTGCTGGTGACCGGTCGGACGCCCCTGTCAGCGGCGGCGCCGGTTCGCCCGGCTGTCCCCGGCCTCCCTCACTCGGGCGGACCGTTCGCCGCACCCCGACCGCTCACAGCCACCCGGCCGCCGGATTCCGTCCCCCCGGCGGCCGGGTCGGCACGCCCGGCCAGCCGCCCGCTCGATGCGAACTCCCGCCCCCCTGGCCGAGTCCTCCGGCGCTGCTCTGCTGCTTGAGCGGGGACGAGCGGCCCCCGCCTGAGGCCGACCGACCCATGCCCGGACGGCACCGGACGCGCCACGTTGGGAGTCGGGCCCCGTCGGTAACCGCCGGCCACGCCGGTACGGGCGGTGCGGTGCGGTGCCCGGTTCGGATCCCCTCGCGCTACACGCCAGGAGTCGAAGATGCGTGAAACCACCCCTCGTACGGTCAGTGACGTGATGACCCGAACGGTTGTGGCGGTCAGCCGCGACGCCGCGTACAAGGAGATCGCCAGGACGCTCGCCGAGTGGCGGGTGAGCGCGGTTCCGGTGCTGGCGGGCGAGGACCGCGTCATCGGCGTCGTCTCGGAGGCCGACCTGCTGGCGAAGGAGGAGTTCAAGGACCGCGACCCCTCCCGCCTGGACCAGCTGTGCCACTTCGACGACGTGGTCAAGGGCGCCGCCACGAGCGCCGAGGAACTGATGACCGTGCCCGCGGTCACCGTCCGCGCCTCGGCGACCGTCGCCGAGGCGGCCCGGACCATGGCCCGCAAGGCCGTCAAACGCCTTCCCGTCGTCGACGAGATGGGCAGGCTCACGGGGATTGTCAGCCGGAGCGACCTGCTCAAGGTGTACCTCCGGGAGGACGAGGACATCGCCCACGAGGTGCGCGAGGAGATCGTCGCGCCGCTGTGCCGCGGCCGGCGGCCCACCCTGGAGGTGCGGGTGGAGGAGGGCGTCGTCACGCTCTCGGGTCCGCTCCCCGACACCGCGCTGGTGCCCCTGCTGGAACGGATGGTCCGCACGGTGGACGGAGTCGTCGGTGTCGACCTCCGGCTTCAGGCCGTCCCCTCGGCGCATCGGATGCCACGGCCACCAGTGGTGGGGCCGCAGTTCTGAGGCGCTTTCGCTTCTCGCCGGTGCTCCGGCAGCCGGGCCGATCGGCGGGCTGCGGGCCGTTGGGCCCATGGCTCCGGTCGGCCCGCGGGCGGTGTGATGGCCGCGACCCCACAGCCACGGAGGTACCCGATGCACCAGTTGCTCATGGACCGAACCGGCACCACCGCCCCCTGCCCCGTGCTGCCGGACGGCATTCGTGCGGTGGCATTCGACATCGACACCGTCCTGACCGACCTGTCCTACGTCCAGGCGGCCACCTGGGCGTATACCCTCGACGGCTTCCTCGACCGCTTCCTCGCCGACCACCCCGCCGACTCGGCGGTCAAGGCGTTCGACCCGGAGACCGAACTGCACTGGTTCGTTGACGGAGCCCCGGCCGTGCACGCGGTCAGCACCTTCCTGGAGGAACGGGGCCTGTCCTTCCCGGACTTCCGCACCGCACAGGACACCGCGCGCGCCCTCACCGTACGCCAGCAGAGCCTGCTGGTGCGGTACTTGCGCCACCATGGCGTAGGCGTCCGCCGTGGCGTCCCGGAGGTGCTGCGCGAACTGCGCGACCGGGGCATCGCCCTGGCCGCCGTCTCCCACACCCCGCGTGCCGGGCGCCTGCTGACCGTACGCGGTGTGCGCCGCCTGTTCGATGTGGTGCTCGACGGAGACGACCGCGCCCGTCTGCGACTGCCGCCCAAGCCGGACCCGGCTCTGCTGTCCAGGGCCGTGCGTGAGCTGGGCGTCCCCCCGCGGGAGTCGGCGAGCGTGGAGGCCTCGCCGAGCGGCGTCGCGGCCGCCCGCACCGGGGCGTTCGGCAGGGTCGTCGGCCTGGCTCCGCCCGCATACCTGCCCGGTCTCACCGAGATGTTCCGCCGGGGCGCCGACTGCGTGGTGCACGACCTCAGCGAACTGACCGGTGCGGGCGGCGTGCCCGCGGCGGCCTGACGGCCTCCGGCCCACCGGCAGCCGACCCGACCGACTCACCCCTGGAGGACATCACATGACCGAGATCAACAGCCCGCTCACCGGCCACGTGGTGGTGGGCTTCGACGCTTCCGCTCACGCCGTACGCGCCCTCGACCAGGCCGTGGACGCGGCCGTACGGCGCGGCGTTCCGCTCGACATCGTCTGCGGCTGGCCCTGGGGCAAGCACTCCTCCGCCGCGGAGGGGACGCGCGACGAGGCGCAGCGGCTCCATGAGGCGTGCCGCGCCGTGACGGACCAGGCCGTGGAACGGGCCCGGGTCCGTGCCCCGGGGCTGCGGGTGACCTCGCGGCCGACGGCGGAGCCCGCTGCCGCCGCCCTGGTGCGGGCGGGCCGCACCGCAGCCCTGACCGTGGTGGGCACCCGGGGCCACGGCGGCTTCGCCGGCCTGCTGCTCGGCTCGGTCAGCCTCCGCCTCGCCGCCCACTGCACCACTCCCCTGCTCGTCGTGCGCGGTGGGCAAAGGCCGCCCGGCGGCGATGTGGTGGTCGGCGTGGCCTCGGACGCGGACACCGAGGCGGTCCGCTTCGGCTTCGAAGAGGCGCGGCGCCGGGGCGTGGCCGTGCGGCTGCTGCACGCCTGGCAGTACCCGGCTCCGCCCAACATGGGGGTGCCGACGCCGATGTCCGGCGACGATCTGCGTCAGCTGCGGGAAGCCGAGCAGGCCGTCCCCCGGTACGCCGCGTCCGCCCTCAGCGGGGAGTACCCGGACGTCAAGGTCGTCGAGGAGGCCGTGCGCGACGGTGCCTCACGGGCGCTGATCGAGGCGAGCCGGCAGGCGGACGTGGTGGTGCTCGCCGCCCACCGGCGCCCTCACCCGCTCGGTCTCCAGCTCGGCACGGTCACCCATGCGCTGCTGCACCACGCCCACTGCCCGGTCGTCCTCGTCCCCGTCCGCTGACCTCGCCGGACAACGTGCCGGAGGTGCCGAAAGCGCCGGGCGGCGGACCCCCTTACGTGGAAACGGGGATCCACCGCCCGGCCGCGGGGCCGGAGAAGGCGGGCTACTGCTGGTTGCGTGCTTCGGCGGCGATCACCGCCGCCTGTACCCTGCGCTCGACACCGAGCTTGGCCAGCATCCGCGAGATGTGGTTCTTGACCGTCTTCTCGGCGAGGTACAGCTGCAGGCCGATCTCGCGGTTGGTGAGCCCGTCACCGATGAGGTCGAGGATCTGGCGTTCGCGCTCGGTCAGCGAGGCCAGGGCCGGCGGTGGCGCCTCCTCCTCCGGCTGTCCGCGCAGCCTGGCCATGAGCCGGGTGGTGGCGCCCGGGTCGAGCATGGACTGGCCGCCGGCCACGGTGCGGACGGCGGTGATCAGGTCGGTGCCGCTGATCTGCTTGAGGACGTATCCCGAGGCACCGGCCATGACGGCGTCGAGCAGCGCCTCCTCGTCGTCGAAGGAGGTGAGCATCAGACAGGCCAGGCCCGGCACCCGGGAGCGCAGCTCGCGGCAGACGCTCACTCCGTCGCCGTCCGGCAGCCGCACGTCCAGCACGGCGACCCGGGGGCGCAGGGCCGGGATGCGCACCAGGGCCTGCTCGACGGTGCCCGCCTCGCCCACCACGGTCAGGTCGCCCTCGGCCTCCAGGACGTCCCGGATGCCGCGCCGCACCACCTCGTGGTCGTCGAGCAGGAACACACTCACCGGTCCGCCGCCGACGGGCGGCACCTCGCTGCTGTCAGTGGTCACTCCGGCACCTCCTTGATGCGATACCCCGTCACCATGTCGAGACTGATGCTCACGGTGTGAGCCATCTCGCCGCCGACCCACGGTTCGACGGCGTCCTGATACCGCCGCCGAAGGACCGGATCATTCACCAGGTGCGCCTCGCCCGTCACCACCACGCTCCAGCCGGTGCGCCGCTCGGTGTCGAACTCGTCGGCCTCGTACGCCACCACGGCACCGTCGCGGGCCGGGCCGAGCAGCGCGGCACCGCTGTGGGCGCGGATGACGATCAGGTCGTCGACGAGGACATGGTTGACCGGACGCACCGCGGGCAGGGCCTGATGGCTGAATACCAGCCGCCCGATCGGCGCGCTCTTCAGCAGGCTGAGCGCCTCCTGGCGGGACAGCTTCTCGGTACGGGAGGCGGTCTGCCGGCTGGACACCGTCACAGCCGGCACTCCGCACCACTCGAATGGACAAAAAGGGATGATCCGGTCGATTGCGGAACGCTTGGGCGAGGGATACGAGCCATGGCCCCCATTAGACATACCGGCGGCAGGAGCAGCTAGGGCTGAACGGCCCCATCCCGCCGCGCGGCGCCCGGTCAGACGGGGACGGTACCCGGGGCCCGGACCGCGGCGCCGGCGGGGAAGGGCCGGCCGCCGGGGGTGACGACGGTGCCGGCGGCGCCCGCGAGGATGGCCTCGGCGTCGGCGAGGGCGCCGATGGCGGCCATGCCGCCGGTGTGCTCGGCGAACCGGCACACCGCCTCCGCCTTGGGGCCCATCGACCCGGCGGGGAACTCCTCGGCGCGCAGCCGCCCGGGGGTGGTGTGCCGGATCGGCTCGGCCCCGGGGGTTCCATAGCCCCGGATCGCCGCCGGTACGTCGGTGAGCAGCAGCAGGGCGTCGGCGTCCAGGGCCTCGGCGAGCAGGGCGGCGGTGAGGTCCTTGTCGACCACGGCCTCCACCCCGGTGAGGTGCCCGCCCTCGTCACGGACGACCGGAACCCCGCCGCCCCCGGCGCACACCGCGATGGCGCCGGAGGAGAGCAGCAGGCGGATCAGGCGGGTCTCCACCACCCGGCGGGGCTCGGGCGAGGGGACCACCCGCCGCCAGTGGTCACCGTCCTGCCGTACCGTCCAGCCCCGCTCGGCGGCCAGCCGTTCGGCCTCCGCCTTCCCGTAGACGGACCCCACGAACTTGGTGGGGTTGCCGAAAGCCGGGTCGGCGGCGGACACCAGTGTCTGATTGAGCAGGGCGCACACCTGCCGGCCGGGGAGGGCGTTCTGCAGCGCCTGGAGCAGCCAGTAGCCGATCATGCCCTGGGTCTCGGCTCCCAGCACATCGAAGGGATAGGGCGAGGTGAGGCTGTGATCGGCCGCGCTCTGCAGGGCGAGCAGGCCGACCTGCGGCCCGTTGCCGTGGGTGATGACCAGCTCGTGGTGGCGGGCGAGGGGAGCCAGGGCGGCCACGGCCGCCCGGACGTTGGCCTGCTGGACGGCGGCATCGGGCCGCTCGCCCCTGCGCAACAGGGCGTTTCCGCCGAGCGCTACGACGACGCGCATGACGACTTCCTTGCGGTATCGGTCAGTCGCCGAGGGTGGCGACGAGGACGGCCTTGATGGTGTGCAGGCGGTTCTCCGCCTGGTCGAAGACGATGGAGTGCGACGACTCGAAGACCTCGTCGGTGACTTCGAGGGCGGTCAGCCCGGTACGGGCGAGGACCTCGGCGCCGACGGTGGTCCGGTCGTCGTGGAAGGCGGGCAGGCAGTGCATGAACTTCACCCGCGGGTTGCCGGTGGCCTTCAGGACGTCCATGGTCACCTGGTACGGCCTGAGGAGGGCGATGCGCTCGTCCCAGATCCCCTTGGGCTCGCCCATGGAGACCCAGACGTCGGTGCAGAGGAAGTCGGCTCCCGCCACGCCCTCGCCGACCTCCGTGGTGAGGGTGATGCGGGCGCCGGTCCCCTCGGCGATGCGCCGCGCCTCCTTCACCACGTCCGCCTCGGGTTCCAGGGCCGCGGGCCCGACCAGGCGCACGTCCATGCCCAGCATCGCGCCCATGACCAGAAGGGAGTTGGCGACGTTGTTGCGGGCGTCACCGAGGTAGGCGAAGACGATCTCGTGCAGGGGCTTGTCGGTGTGCTCCCACATGGTCAGCGCGTCGGCCAGCGACTGGGTGGGGTGCCACTCGTCGGTCAGCCCGTTGAACACCGGCACACCCGAGAAGTCGGCCAGTTCCTCCACGACGCGCTGGGCACTGCCCCGGTACTCGATGCCGTCGTACATCCGGCCCAGCACCCGGGCGGTGTCCCGGACGGACTCCTTGTGGCCCATCTGCGAGCCCGCCGGGTCCAGGTAGGTGACGTGGGCGCCCTGTTCGTAGGCGGCGGTCTCGAAGGCACAGCGCGTACGGGTGGAGGTCTTTTCGAACAGCAGGGCGATGTTCTTGCCGCGCAGCCGCTGCCGTTCGGTACCGGCGTTGCGGGCCGCCTTCAGCTGCTCGGCGAGGTCCATCAGATGACGGAACTCGGCCGGGGTGAAGTCGAGTTCCTTCAGGAAGCTGCGGTGGCGCAGGTTGGTGGCCATGGTGGGGCTCTCCTTGTCCTCGGGGGTGCCGGTCAGACGGCGTCACGCTCGACGGGGCAGCTCATGCAGCGCGGACCGCCGCGGCCGCGGCCGAGTTCGCTGCCCCGGATGGTGATGACCTCGATGCCGTTGCGGCGCAGGTGGGTGTTGGTGGTGACGTTGCGCTCATAGGCGACGACCACGCCCGGCTCGACGGCGAGGACGTTGCAGCCGTCGTCCCACTGCTCGCGCTCGGCGGAGTGCACGTCCTGGGTCGCGGTGAGCACGGTGACCGACGGCAGCCCGAGGGCGTCGGCGATGGCCTGGTGCATCTCCGCCGGAGCGTGATCGGTGATCTTCAGCTTCTCGCCGTCGCCGCCGGGTTCGATGGTGCAGGAGGGAAGCGCGCCCAGGCCCGCGTATGTGGTGAAGGTGTCGGGGCCGACCATGGTCATCACCGTGTCCAGGTGCATGAAGCTGCGTTTCTTGGGCATCTCCAGGGCCACCACCCGCCGGGCGGAGCCGGCCGCGAAGAGACGCAGGGCGAGCGCCTCCACGGCCTGCGGCGTGGTGCGTTCACTCATGCCCACCAGCACCGCGCCGTTGCCGATGACCAGGACGTCGCCGCCCTCCAGGGTGGCCGGGTGGCCGGCCTGCCCGTCGGACCACCGCTGGAACTCCTGCTTCTCGAACAGCGGGTGAAGCGTGTAGATCGCCTCGAAGTGGATGGTCTCCCGGCGCCGCGCCTGCTTGCGCATCGCGTTGACGCTCACTCCGTCGTAGATCCAGCAGGAGGTGTCACGGGTGAACAAGTGGTTGGGCAGCGGGGCGAGCACGAAGTCGTCGGGCGCCATGGCGTGCAGCCGTACGCTGGGCACGTTGCCCAGCCGCTGTCCGAGCTCCCGCTTGGTCATGCCGCCGATCAGGTACCCGGTCAGCTCGGCCGGTCCCATGGCGTCGAAGGCGTCGCGCATCCGGTCGGTGGCCAGCGGGCCGAAGTCCCGCTCGTCGAAGACCCGGTCGCACACCAGGGTGCGGGCGGCCGGCCGGGCCAGCGCCTCGGTCAGCAGGTCGGTCAGGTAGTGGACCACGACTCCCCTGTCACGCAGGGTGTCGGCGAAGGCGTCGTGCTCCTCGCGCGCCCGTTTCACCCACAGCACGTCGTCGAAGAGCAGCTCGTCCTTGTTGGACGGGGTCAGCCGCTTCAGCTCCAGGTCGGGGCGGTGCAGGATGACCCGCCGCAGCCGGCCCGCCTCGGAATCCACATGGAAGTTCATCAGGTCTCCCTCCCGGAACCCGGCGGCCGCCGCAGCGGCCCCGGGTGGAACGGTTCCAACCTGTCACCCGCACCCGTGGTTCCAGGGCCGCCACAAGGCCCCGGCTCCGGCACGTACGACCCCCATGCACCGGCCACCCCGCAGGGACCTTCAGTCCCGCACCGTCTCCGGGCCGGGACCGGCTCCGCGCACCAGGGCCGTTGGACGCACGCCCGTCAGGGCCGTCCGGCCCACCGGAACGGGACGCCCGTCAGGACGGTCGGCCCGCGCCGTGCTCCGCCGGGCCGGGGAGTCTGGTAGAGGCGCGGGGCTTCGCCCGAGGTGCCCGGCCGGAGGACAGCGGACAGGAAAGGAAAGGCCGTCATGTGGCAACCCATCGTGGCTTCCGTGATGACCCGCCAGGTCGTCCACGCCCGGCGCTCCACCGCGCTGCCGGTCATGGCGGCGCTGATGCGGACCCGGGGCGTCAGCGGGATACCGGTGATCGACCATGACGACAAGGTCGTCGGCGTGGTTTCCGAGACCGATCTGTCGCGTCGGCGCACCGCCGAACACGGCCGGCCCACCGGGCCGCCCATGGACGCCACGGCAGCGGAACTCATGACCACCCCCGCGATCACCGTTCACCCCGAGCAGCCGGCCGCCGACGCGGCACGGGTCATGGACCGGCACGGTGTCAACCGGCTGCCGGTGGTGGACGAGGCCGACCGGCTCATCGGCATCGTCACCCGCCAGGACCTGCTGCGGCTCTTCATACGGCCGGACAGCGGCATCGAGCAGCGGGTACGGGACACCGTGCTGCCGGCCGCCGGCCGCTCCCTGCCCGGCGCCGTGACCGTGCGGGTGCACGAGGGGGTCGTCCACCTTCAGGGCACGGTACCGGCCGCGGCCGTCCCCCCGCTGATCCGGGGCGTCTGGCGGCTGGACGGCGTGACCGGCGTGGTCAGCCACCTCGCCGTCGAGAACTCCGAGGGCGAACAGGCCGATTGAGAGGGCGGGACGAAAGGCAGGCGAGCGGAGATGGAACTCCCCGTCGTGGTGGGCACCGACGGCTCCCCCGGAGGACTGCGGGCGGTGGACTGGGCGGTGGACGCCGCCGTCCGGCACCGTCTGCCGCTGCGGATCCTCCATGCCGTCCCGAGCGGCCCGTCGCACCGGCGTCCGGCCGGTCCCTGCCCCGCAGAGGTCTGCGCCCTGGCCGCCGAACGTGCCGAGCGGCGCTGCTGCCGGCTGAAGGTCTCCGCCGAGCTGTCCTTCAACGACCCGGTGGTGGCACTGCTGGCGGCCTCGTACGCCGCATCGGTCCTGGTGGTGGGCGCACCCGGCCCGGCCGGTCAGGCGGCCGCGCCGCCGGGGCAGGTGAGCACGGCCGTCGCCGCGCACGCTCACTGCCCGGTGGTCGTGGTCCGCGGCCGCCCCTTCAATGTGGCGGGCCGGATGTCACGGGTCGTCGCCGACATCGACCGCCGCCGCCCGGCAGGTGCCCCGCTGGTGTTCGCCTTCGCCGAGGCGGCGGCGCGGGGCTGCGAGGTGGAGGCGGTCTACGCCTGGCCCGACGGGGAACGGGAGCGGCCCTGGGCCCTGGCCATGGATGCGGCGCTGCGCACGGCGACCGCCGCCCACCCCGAGGTGCCGCTGGTCACCCATCCGGTGCGGCGACCGGTACACATCGCGCTGCTGTGCACCACCACGAGGGCCGACCTGGTGGTCCTCGGGGCGCCGCCGTACGGGCTGCCTGGCACGTCCCTGGGTGCGTCCGGCGACGCTGTGCTGCGGCGTGCGCGCTGTCCGGTGGCGATCGTCCGGCGGGTCATGCGTACTCGCCCCGACGGTACTTGAGCCAGATGTAGACGGGGACACCCAGCAGGACGGTGAACAGGCCGTAGTAGACGGTCCGGTATCCGCTGCCCTGGAGCGACCAGTAGGAGAAGGCCAGTGCCGACACCGAGATCGCCGTGTCACGGGCAAAGCGCCCAGGGGCGAGGGAGCGCCGGTGGGTCAGCAGCCAGAACAGCTGGGCGGCGGCGGAGAAGAGGTAGGGGATGACGGAGGTCAGCACGCTGAGCAGCACGATGGTGGTGAAGACCTGGTCGAAGCTGCTGTAGGCGGCGATGGTGATCAGCGAGGCCAGCACGGTGGAGGCGAGGATGCCGAAGACCGGGACGTCACCCCGCCTGCGGGAGAAGACCTCCGGGAACAGCCCGTCCCGCGCGGCCGCGTCCGGCATCTCCGCGCAGATCATGGTCCAGCCGCCGAGCGCGCCGATGCCGGAGACGATCGCCGCGAGGGCGACCAGGTCGCCCGCCCAGGTGCCGCCGCCCGCCATCTGGTTGGCCGCGTCGCTGAACGGCGCCGTGGAGTCGAGGAGTTGCCGGTGCGGGACGGCACCGAAGACGGCGAGCGTGCCCAGCAGGTAGACCACGGCACAGGCCAGGGTGCCGTAGACGGTGGCGCGGGGGACGTTGCGCCCGGGGTCGCGGACCCGGCCCGCGGCGACCGAGGCGGTCTCCAGCCCGATGTAGCTGAACAGCGCGATCGCCGCCGCGGCCGAGACGGCGCCGAGCGGTGAGCCGCCATGGGCGTTGAACGCGCCGAAGTTGCGGGTGTGCATGAAGAACAGGCCCACCGTGGCCATCAGGATCAGCGGGACGAACTTCAGCACCGCGGTGACGACCTGGAAGGCACCCAAGGAGCGCAGCCCGGCCAGGTTGACCGCGGCCGGTATCCACAGCCCGGTCAGCGCGATGGTCATCGAAAGCCACTTGTGGTGCCCGGTGTTGACGTACACCTCCACATAGCCGACCCAGGCCACCGCGATGGCCGCGTTCCCGGCCCAGGCAGTGATCCAGTACGACCAGGCGTTGAGGAACCCGGCGAACTCCCCGAACGCCTCCCGGGCGTAGATGTACGGGCCGCCGCTGCCCGGCACCCGCTCGGCCAGCCGCCCGAAGGTGACCGCCAGGGCCAGGGCGCCCAGGGTGACCACGACGAAGGCGACGAGCGAGATGGGTCCGTAGGGGGCCAGGGCGGACGGGAGCGCGAACACGCCCGTGCCGATGATGCTTCCCACGATCAGAGCGGTCGCGGTGGGCAGGCCGAAGGAGGACGGCGCCGCCGCGTCCGGTGCCGGATCCACGGACGGCGTTGGGTGCTTGTGCATCACGGGGCTCCTGTGCGTGCTGAGGCCGAACAGAACGCCTTTGATCCTGGTCGCGCCGGGGGCGCCCGTCGTGGGGCCTTACGTCCCCGCCCGGCCCCCGGAAGGCCCGCGCCCCGGCCGAACGGTCCGCGCCCGGGCAGGGCCGGTCGGCTGGGCCGTCCCCGCGCCGCCACCGCGTTCCTCACGGAAGGTTCGGCCAGTGTGGTGTACGGGACCTGGTTGAAATAGTCCGAGTCCTTGGGACGGGCGGGAGTCGGCCGTTGCCAGGAAGACCATGGCCTGGCGGCCGATGAAGTCCCGCATCTCGGGTGTGAGGTGGGTGCGCACCTGTCGGTCGTAGAACCGGGCGGCGAGGGTGCCGAGAGCAGCAGCCGGCGGCCGGACACGCGCAAGACGGCCCCCTGACGACGTCCGTCAGCCCGAGGCCTGATGCGCGAGCGCCTTCAAGGTCGCGTTCAACCAGTGCACCTCTGCCTGGCTCGTCGCACGCGCGATCTTCAGGATTCCCTGCCGGAACGGGTCGTCGAACTCCTCGGCTCCGAGCGGTCGTTCGCCCTCGTAGAAGAAGCTGCTCGGCTCCTGGAGGAAGTCCAGACGGCGCCGCAGCACAGCCGCCTGCTGCTCCGGGTCGTCGAGCTGACGCAGGAAGGCCAGGACGGTGAACCAGTGGTTCTCGTCACTGATCTCCACACCGCGGGCTTCCCGCAGACGACGCCGCAGCTCGTCCCGCCCCCCGTCGGTCAAGGTGAGCACATGCCGGGGAGCCGCTCTGCTTCCGGGCTCGGTCCGGCGGCTCAGCCAACCCGCTTTCTCCAGCCGCTTGATCGCCGGATACAGCGTGCCGTCCGCGATGGGCCGGACATGACCGGTCAGGTGCGCAACACGCCGCTTCAGCTCGTAGCCGTGCAGCGGCTGCTCGTACAGGAAACCCAGGATTGCCAACTCCAGCACAGCAGCATTATCCCTCACCCCGCTATACATCGATGACGATGTATAGTCCCGGCGATGCTTTGAACCGGCCGAGGAGGAGACATGCGCGACGCCCAGGTGACACCCGATGGGGCACGGATCCGCTGGGTGGAGATACCGGGAGACCCGCGGCACCCCCGGGTCTACCTGCACGGACTGGGCGCCTCCTCCAGTCCGTACTTCGCGGCCGTCGCCGTCCACCCCGTCCTCGCCGGCCCGCGCTCGCTCCTGATCGACATGCTCGGCTTCGGCATCAGCGACCGCCCGACGAACGTCGACTACACCCTCGAAGACCACGCCGACGCCCTCGCGACGGCCCTTGAGACAGCCGGCGTCCGGGCGGCCGACGTCGTCGCGCACAGCATGGGCGGCGCGGTCGCCGTCGTGCTTGCCCATCGCCACCCGCACCTGGTCGCCCGCCTGGTCCTGGTCGACGCCAACCTCGACCCCGTGCCCCCTACGCGCGGCCGGCCGGGCACACGCGGCATCGCCGCCTGCACCGAAGAAGAGTTCCTCGACGGTGAATGGCAGGAAACCCGCGAAGCCGTCGGACCGCACTGGTGGTCCACGATGCGACTGGCCGGCCTCGAGGC
The DNA here is from genome assembly GCF_056930295.1 of Streptomyces sp. 17_S59. Taxonomy (NCBI): domain Bacteria; kingdom Bacillati; phylum Actinomycetota; class Actinomycetes; order Kitasatosporales; family Streptomycetaceae; genus Streptomyces; species Streptomyces sp. 17_S59. The sequence continues at coordinate 609,958 of NZ_JBXOWD010000001.1, forward strand.
ACTCCACCGCAGCGCGGTACACCTCGCCCGCGGCACCGAGCCCACCGTCCGTCAGCTGCTGCTGGGCCTGACGATTCCACGGACCTACCTGCGCCCCGAGAACGACGGCCCGCTCGCCGCCGCGAAGCAGCTCGTCGAAGCAGGGGTCTCCCTCGTGTCCATCCCGGACTGCGGGCACAACATCATGCTGGACAACGCGGATGCGTTCGCTCGAGAAACCGCTCGTGCTCTGCGGGGCGCCTGACCCGGCAGAACAGGGAACCATGGCAATGCCCCCTCATCGAGGGGGCATTGTGCGCTACTTGGCGCGTACCTTACGTCCCTTTGGCGGCTCGCATTCCTTCGCGGCTTCAATGAAGGGCTTGAGCGCATCATGGAGCTTGTTCAGCGAATCGGGCCCAAGCTCGATCTCGTAATACTGGACGGAGGGCACCAACCGGGTTTCGAATTCGCCGCCTCCGCCCTCATCATTCTTCGCGGCCCCTACCCGCACTTCCATACCCGGGACTGCGAACGTGTGCAGATGGACGTCCCCGGTCACGGTCGGATCGAGGTCGTCGTAAGCTTCCACCTTCACCCATGCCTCCTGGGTGATGGACTGGTCTCCCACCGTCAACGTTCTGCCTCCCTTCCGCACACCCGGCTCACCTTGCCGCGATTCGTCTACCTCAATAAATCTGGTGCCCATCAGCGCCCCTTCCCAAGAAGGACCAAAGCGTAGCCGCTGCTGGGGAATTGCACTCAATCGGGAAGACGACAGGACGCCTCTGCTGTTCCCGTACCCTGAGGTCACCACGCTGAGCAGCACCCGGCCGGACTGACATACCGTCAGACAACTGGAGGAGCCCGCATGAAAATGCTCATCAACGTCCCCGAATCCGTGGTCCCCGACGCCCTCCGCGGCATGGCCGCCGCCCACCCCGAGCTGAACGTCGACGTCGAGCGACGTGTGATCGTCCGCCGTGACGCCCCCGTCACGGGGAAGGTCGGGCTGATCTCCGGCGGCGGGTCCGGGCACGAGCCCCTGCACGGCGGGTTCGTCGGGCCCGGCATGCTCGACGCCGCCTGCCCCGGGGAGGTGTTCACCTCGCCCGTGCCCGATCAGATGGTGCGGGCCGCGGCCGCCGTCGACAGCGGCAAGGGCGTGCTGTTCATCGTGAAGAACTACACGGGCGACGTGCTCAACTTCAACATGGCCGCCGAGCTTGCCGAGGACGAGGGCATCCAGGTCGCCAGCGTGCTCGTCAACGACGACGTCGCCGTGACCGACAGCCTCTACACCGCCGGGCGGCGCGGCACCGGGGCCACGCTGTTCGTGGAGAAGATCGCCGGGGCCGCGGCCGAGGAGGGTGCGCCCCTGGAGCGCGTGGAGGCGATCGCGCGGCGGGTGAACGAGGCCTCGCGGAGCTTCGGCGTGGCGCTCGCGGCCTGTACGACGCCGGCCAAGGGCAGCCCCACCTTCGATCTTCCGGCCGGGGAGCTGGAGCTGGGCGTCGGCATTCACGGGGAGCCCGGCCGGGAGCGGCGGGCGATGATGACCTCGGGCGAGATCGCGGACTTCGCGGTGCACGCGGTGCTGGAGGACCTGCAGCCGAACGCCCCCGTCCTGGTGCTGGTCAACGGCGCGGGCGGCACTCCGCTGCTGGAGCTGTACGGGTTCACGGCCGAGGTGCACCGCGTGCTGCGCGAGCGCGGGGTGCCGGTGGCGCGGACGCTCGTGGGCAACTACGTCACCTCTCTCGACATGGCGGGCGCCACGGTGACGCTGTGCCAGGTGGACGACGAGCTGCTGCGCCTGTGGGACGCACCCGTGCAGACCGCGGGGCTGCGCTGGGGCCGCTGAGCGGCCCGCACGGTCCGCCAAGGGGAGGGGCTACGCCCCCTCCCCCGGCTCCGCCCCGTGCCACACCGTCGTCACATTGCAGAACTCGCGGATGCCGTGCCCCGACAGCTCCCGGCCGTACCCGGAGCGTTTCACTCCACCGAAGGGGAACGCCGGGTGGGAGGCCGTCATCCCATTGAAGAAGACGCCTCCGGCCTCCATGTCCCGTACGAAGCGCTGCTGTTCGTCCTCGTCACGCGTCCACACGTTGGAGCTGAGACCGAACGGCGAGTCGTTGGCCACGGCCACCGCCTCGTCGATGTCCTGCACCCGGTAGAGCGTGGCGACCGGGCCGAACGCCTCCTCGCGGTGGATGCGCATCGCGGGGGTGATGCCGGCCAGGACCGTGGGCTCGTAGTACCAGCCCTTGGTCAGCTCCGGGGGCGCGGCGGGCCGCTGCCCGCCGCACAGGGCCGTGGCGCCCCGGCCCAGGGCGTCGCCGACCAGTTCCTCCAGGTCCTCCCTGCCCTGCCGGGTGGCGAGGGGGCCCACGTCCGTGGACTCGGCCATCGGGTCGCCGACGGTCAGCGCGGCCATCAGCTCCGTGAAGCGCGCGGTGAACGCGTCGTAGACGTCGGTGTGCACGATGAAGCGCTTGGCGGCGATGCAGGACTGGCCGTTGTTCTGGACCCGGGCCGTCACCGCGGTCCGCGCGGCGCGCTCGACGTCCGCGGACGGCATCACGACGTACGGGTCGCTGCCGCCCAGCTCCAGCACCGTCTTCTTGACCTCGTCCCCGGCGACCGCCGCGACCGAGCGGCCCGCGGGCTCGCTGCCGGTGAGCGTGGCGGCGGCCACCCGGGGGTCGCGCAGGACTCCCTCGACGGCGCGCGCGCCGATCAGCAGGGTCTGGAAGCAGCCCTCGGGGTAGCCGGCGCGGCGGAAGAGGTCCTCCAGGTACAGCGCGGTCTGCGGCACGTTCGAGGCGTGCTTGAGCAGGCCCACGTTGCCCGCCATGAGGGCGGGGGCCGCGAACCGGACGACCTGCCAGAGGGGGAAGTTCCACGGCATGACGGCCAGGATCACGCCCAGCGGCCGGTAGTGGACCCGGGCGCGCACGGCCCCGGCGTCCTTGACCTCCGTCTCCGGGGGGCGCTCGTCCGCCAGCAGCTCCTCGGCCCGCGCGGCGTACCAGCGCATGGCCTTGGCGCACTTCGCCGCCTCGGCGCGGGCGGCCGCCAGCGGCTTGCCCATCTCGGTGGTCATGGTCCGGGCGATGTCCTCCCGGTCCTCGTCCAGCAGCTCCGCGGCGCGGACCAGCAGCCGGGACCGTTCGGCGAAGCCCGTGGTGCGGTACCGCCGGAAGGCGGCCTCGGCACCGGCCAGCCGGCGCTCGATCTCCTCGGGGCCCAGTTCGTCGAAGGTCTTGAGGGTCTCGCCGTTCGCGGGATTCACCGTAGCGATGGGCATGTCTCGACTCTGCGGTGCCGGGCCCGGCCGCGCAAGGCGTACGCACGTCGGCCACAACCCTGCACGCCGGACACCGCATCGACCCGAAGAGGCGTTCAGGAGCACACCACGGGTGGCGGAGCCTCCGTCCGTCGGTATGCTGATTTTCGTCTCGGATGGCCCTGATGATCCCCCTCTCTCTCACCTGGAGCAGAATGAGGCCGACGAGTCCCCTGATACCGGTTGTCGCGCTGCTCGCCCTGGCCTCGGCCTCGCTCGTCCTCTTCGGCCGCGAGGGCGTGCCCCCGGGCAGCGTGGCCGCGCTCATCGGCGCCGGCGACCACCGTCCGGACTATCCGGTCGAGCAGAACGCGCCCGTCGCCGGGTCCCCGGTGCTCAAGCGCGCGAAGGCCGCCCACCGGATCGTCATCGGGGTGAAGTCCGACCACCCCTTCCTGGGCTTCGAGGACCCCGTCACCGGCCGCCGCTTCGGCTTCGACGTGGAGATCGCCCGGATGGTCGCCGCGGACCTCGGCTACGGCCCCGGCCGGATCACCTGGAAGACGGTGTCGCCGCTGGGCCGGGAGACGGCCATATCCAAGGGGGACGTCGACTTCTACGTCGCCGCCTACACCATCAACGACGAGCGCAAGAAGCAGGTCTCGTTCGCCGGTCCGTACTACATCGCGGGACAGGACCTGCTGGTCGCGCAGGGCAACCGCGCCATCCGCGGCCCGGCCGACCTCAAGGGCAGGCGGGTCTGCTCGGTGACCGGCTCCACTCCCTTCGAGCGCATCAGCAGTCCGCGGTACGGCGCCAAGGTCAGCTCGCACGACAGCTACGCGCAGTGCGTCCAGGACCTGATCAGCGGCGAGACGGACGCGGTCACCGCCGACGACACCATCCTCAAGGGGTACGCGGCGCAGAACGGCGGCAGGCTCCGGGTCGTCGGCCGGCCCTTCTCGAAGGAGCCCTACGGCATCGGGCTCGTCCGCGGCGACAAGGTCCTGCGGAACGCGATCGACGACGCCCTCGACCACCACCGCCGCAACGGCGACTGGCTGCGCGCCTACAACGCCACGCTCGGCCGCTCCGGCCGGCCCGCCCCCGCCCCTCCGGAGGTGATCCGGTACTGACCCGGCGGGCCACGGCACGACCACGCACACACGCGTGCCCACCCGACCGCAGAGCCCACCCGTCCGGCCCGGCACGCGGGGCCCGCCAGTCCACGGAGGCGACGTGCACGTACTGCTGGACAACTTCGACCTCTTCCGCAGAGGGTTCCTCGGTACCGTGGCCCTGACCGGCCTCAGCACGCTGCTCGCCCTCGGCCTGGGCACCCTGCTCACCCTGTTCCGCGTCTGCCCGGTCCCGCCGCTGCGCGCGTTCGGCGCCGCAGGCGTGACCGTCCTGTGCAACACCCCGCTCACCCTGCTGTTCTTCGGGGTCACCCTGGGGCTGCCGATGGTCGGGCTGTCCGGGCTGAGCTACTTCACGCTCGCCGTGCTGACCCTGGGCGGCTACACCGCGGCGTTCGTCTGCGAGGCGCTCCGCTCGGGCGTCAACACCGTCGACATCGGCCAGGCGGAGGCGGCCCGCAGCCTGGGCATGTCCTTCGCGCAGACGGCCTTCCTGGTCGTGCTGCCGCAGGCCGGCCGGGTGGCCGTGCCGCCCGTCGGCAGCCTGCTGATCACCCTGACCAAGAACTCGGCCCTGGCCGGCGGCTTCAGCGTCTACGAGCTGTTCAGCGTGGAGAAGACACTGGCCGAGAAGGGCTACGCCATCCTGACCGTCTTCCTGTGGGTCTCCGTGGCCTACCTGCTGCTCATCCTGACGATCAGCGCTGTCTTCCGGCTGCTCGAGCACCGGCTGACGGTGGCACGATGAGTTCCGTCCTGTTCGACGTCCCGGGCCCGCGCGCCCGGCGCCGCAACCTGCTGCTCGGCGTGCTGGCGACGCTCGGCGCGGCCGCGCTGGCCTGCTATGTGTTCATCCGGCTCTACGACGCCGGGCAGTTCACCTCCGAGATGTGGGAGGCGTTCACCTACAGGGGCGTGCAGCGCCGCATCCTGATCGGGGCCGTGGACACGCTCAAGGCCTTCGCGCTCGGCGTCGTCCTCTCGCTGCTGCTCGGTCTGCTGCTCGCCGCGGGGCGGCTCTCCGACCACCGGCTGCTGCGCTGGCCGGCCGCCGCGCTGGTGGAGTTCTTCCGCGCCATGCCGCTGCTCATCATGATTTTCGCGCTCTACAACACCGGCTGGCTGCGCTCGTGCGTCGCCTCCGTCGCCCGTCTCCTCCGCACGGAGCTGGGGCATACGGGCAGCTGGCTCGCGGACAACTTCGCCGGCCCCACGCTCTGGGCGCTGGTCATCGGGATCGCCCTCTACAACGGCTCGGTGCAAGCGGAGATCCTGCGCGCGGGGGCCAATGCCGTGCCCCGGGGGCAGCTGGAGGCGGCGTACGCGCTGGGCATGCGCAAGACCCAGGTGACGACGACCGTGGTGCTGCCCCAGGCCGTGCGGTCCATGCTGCCCAGCATCGTCAGCCAGATCGTGGTCACCCTGAAGGACACCTCGCTCGGCTTCATCATCACGTACGAGGAACTCCTCTACGCGGGGAAGCTCCTGGCGCAGAACACCGCGACCCCCTCCGGCTATCCCTACATACCCGTGCTCCTCGTGGTCGGCCCGATGTACATCGGCATGTGCCTCGCCCTGTCCTCCTTCGCCAGACGGCTGGCCCGGCACCGCGGGCAGTGGCGGCCCGTGCTCCGGAACCGACCGTTGCCGGAGACCATGACCGAAAACCCCCGCAACGGATTTGCCGCGGGACCAAGGCTGTAGAAATGTGGAAACACCACCCTTCCGGTGTCCCCGATGCCCAGGAGTAGCGGCGATGGCCTCGTCCCCGGCTCCCGATGCCCTGCACGACCCGTATCCCACCCGCTATGTGACCGAGTCCGTCCCGGTGGACCGCAGTCACCCGGTCGTCTGGGGCGCTCCCGAGGACGGCCCGCTGGACGCGGAACGGCTGGCGGCGTACGACCGCGACGGCTTCCTCACCTTCGAGGCACTGCTGACGTACCGTCAAGCGGCGGCATGCCGCGAGGAGATCGCGCGGTTCGCCGAGGACGAGGCGCTGCGCGGGGACGAGCGGATGGTCATGGAGCCGGACTCGGAGGGCATCCGGTCCGTCTTCGAGGTGCACGAGCTGTCCCCGGTGTTCGCCGAGGTCATCCACTCCGAGGCACTGGCCGGTCCGGCCCGGCAGCTCCTCGGCTCGGACGTGTACGTCCACCAGAGCAGGGTGAACTACAAGGCGGCGTTCGGCGGTTCGAAGTTCGGCTGGCACTCGGACTTCGAGACCTGGCACTCCGAGGACGGCATGCCCGCGCCCCGGGCGCTGAGCCTGTCCATCGCCCTCACCGAGAACATGCCGTTCAACGGCCCCCTGATGATCATCCCCGGTTCGCACCGGACCTTCGTCCCGTCGGTCGGCGAGACGCCGGACGACTACCACAAGCTGTCGCTGCTGGGGAAGAACCTCCCGGCGGGCTCGGCGGACCGGGCGGGTGTGACGGCCCTGGCCGAGCGGCACGGGATCCGGCAGTTCACCGGGGCGCCGGGCTCGGCCGTGCTCTTCGACTGCAACTGCCTGCACGCCTCCAGCGGAAACGCCTCGCCCTTCGCGCGCACCAATCTCTTCGTCGTCTACAACAGCGTGCGCAACGCCCTCGGCACTCCCTACGCGGCGCCCAGGCCCCGCCCCCGGTACCTGGCCAACCGCGTCATCGTCCCGGTCCCCCGGCGCAGCCCGGACTCCGGCCCGGCGTCCGGCCGATGAGGCGGGCGACCTCCCGCGTGGTGTAGCCGCGTTCGAAGTGGCGCGGATCGGACAGCATCCGGCCGACGAGGTCCAGCAGCATGCGCGCGTACTCCTCGGCCGGTCCCTCCCACAGCGACGCGTCGAGCATCCAGGGCTCGGTCTCCGCGGACAGGTCGGCCGTCCCTTCCCGTATCAGCGTCTTGGACAGCTTGGCACCCGAGTCGGAGAGGATCACGGGCGTGAACACGCGCGCCGGCAGGGACGCCGCCCCGGCGCAGCACAGGAACGCCTCGTCCAGCAGCCGGCAGCCCGGCGCCCAGTCGGCACCTTTGACGATCACCGGGAGGGAGTCCTCGCGGGCGGCCGCGCGCTCCTTGATCAGGTTGCGGTGAAGGGTCGTCAGGCCGATGAACGTGTCCGTGCCGGCGGTGACTTCCACGCGGTACGCGCCGTGGTCGAGGCAGACGGCCGCGAACTGCGCCGCGTGCGTGCTCGCCCCGAGCAGCTCGGTCTGCTCGCCGTGCTTCTGCGACCAGCCGCAGCGGGGGCAGGGGAAGCTCACCGGCACGGTGCCGACGGACGGGGCGAGGTACCAGCGCAGCTCGTCCATCCGGGCCAGGGACGCCAGGAACTCCTCCCGGAACGCGGGCCCGGACTGCTGGCTCGTGTAGGTCTCCAGTTCGTAGGGCACCCCGGTGGCGGCGGACAGCGCGTCGAAGTGAGCGCCGTAGTAGTCCCTGGCCAGCTGCTCGACGTGCTTCCCGCCCAGCGCGTCCCGGAAGGAGCGCTCGTAGAGCGTGCCGGTCCGGGGGCACTCGCGGGTCTCGTACGGGGCGTTGTCCAGGGCGCCGAAGCGGATGAGGACGGATGTGCCGAATCGTTCCCTCGCGGCCTGGGCCAGCAGGAAGGCGGCGGTCTGCATGACGCTGGTGCCCAGGTGCGGGGCGCCGTTGATCTGCACGCCCGCGTGCAGCACCACGCGGTCGTGGCCGGACGCCTGCAGCCGGGGTCTGATGAAGTCGGCGCTGTGGCGAACGGCGCCGACGGTGACGCTGACGGGCGAGACGAGCACGGGACGGTGGGTGGCCACGGCGTCTTCCCCTTCTTCCCCTTCACCCTTCACCAGTGGTGGCGGACCACGGCCATCGGCAGGTCCAGCACACGCAGCGGGCCGGACCAGTCGTCGGGGCGCGGCCCGTCCAGCGCCTCCAGCCGGGACGTGCGCGAGCGGGCGGCGATCCGCAGCAACTCCAGCAGCCCGTCGCCGCTGAGCCGGTCGGGCTTGCCGTCCGCGTCCGCACCCCCTATCCACCGGCAGGCGAGGCCGACGATGAAGTACGCGGGCGTGCCCTGCCCGGTCCGCCAGAGGACGGCCTCCTCCGCCTCCTCCAGGGCGAGCACCTGCTCGAAGTTCTGCCGTGTGAACTCGCCCAGCGGCAGCGGACACAGGGTCACGGCGTGCACCCGGTACCCGGCCTCCTCCAGGAGCCGCACCGCCTTGCGCGGCGAGGAGTAGCTGCCGATGGTCAGGCCCAGGTCGCAGCGGAGCGCACGGCCGTGCCCGATGATCGCGGGCGCCCACATCAGTCCGTCCGTGCCACCGCTGATGGACCGCCGCTGGGCGGCGGCGCGCAGGGTGAGCGGGACGTAGGGCGGGTTGCTGGTGACGATCAGCGGCCGGGGCAGCGGGGTGGGCGCGGTGGCCAGCAGTTGTTCGGTGGACATCTCGGCGAAGTCGCCGCGGGCGAAGGTGACCTGCCGGGAGGCGTAGTGCCCGTCGGCCCAGGCGACGGTCTCGGCGCCCGAGTCGACGCCGTGCACGCGGGCGGCGCCGGCCCGGGCCATCGCGGCGGCCGCGGCGCCGCTGCCCGATCCGAGGTCCAGCACGGAACAGCCGTCGGTGACGAGGTCCTGCACGACCCAGACGCCGATCTCGGTGTCGGCGGGCTCGAAGAACACCTGGGGCGAGCCGGGCGGGACGAAGTCCTCGCCGGTCAGGTGCTCGTAGGTCGGGACGCGGGAGACTGGCGGCATGGGGACCCCTGTCGGTGGGCGGTACGGGCGGTTGGCGGGAGGTCGCGGGGACGGGCCCCGGCCGTCAGGACGTGTCCGGGCCTCCGGCCGCCCATTCGAGGATCGCCATTGCGCTGGACAGCTTCATGGCGGCCTGGGTCCAGGCCAGCGAGCGGGGGCCGTCGAGGACGCTCCCCGCGACCTCGTCGCCCCGGTGGGCGGGCAGGTCGTGCATGAAGGACGCCCGGGGCCAGCGGTCCAGCAGCGCCTCGCCGACGTGGAACGGGCGGAACACCTCGCGCCAGTCGGGATCGGGCTTGACGGTGCCCGTGGTCTGCCAGCGGGTGGTGTAGACGACGTCCACCTCCGCCGGGGCCGGGCCGAGCCCGTGGATCTGCTCGACGCGGGCGCCGGCCGCCGCCGCCCGCCGCCGCGCCGTCCGCAGCTCGTCCTCCGGCAGCCCGTACCCCGCCGGGGTGGCGAAGGTGACCCGGGCGCCGGGGATCGCGGCGAGGCCGTGGGCCAGGGCGACCGCGGTGTTGTTGCCCTCGCCCACGTAGAGGACGCGGATGCCGGTGAGGTCGCCGAAGGTGAGGGCGAGCGTGGCGAGGTCGCATATGCCCTGGCTGGGGTGCTCCTCGGCGGCCATGGCGTTGACGACCGGCAGCCCGCCCCGGCGGGCGAGCAGCCGCAGCTCGTCGAGGGGCCCGGCGGTGCGGGCGACCAGGGCGTCGAGCATGGAGCCCAGTACGCGGCCGGTGTCGCTCACCGTCTCGCCCGTGTTGAGCTGGAGGTCGCCGGGGCCGTAGGCGACCGGGGCGGCGCCCAGCCGGACGGCGCCGACGGTGAAGGCGGTACGGGTCCGGGTCGAGGTCCTGGTGAAGAGGATCCCCACGACCCGGCCGGCCAGCGGACGGTCGTGGGCCCGGGCGTCGTGGAACAGCTCCACCGACCGTGCGGCCAGGCCCGTGATCAGCGGGGGCGGCAGCTCGGCCAGCGAGAACAGGCTGTTCTCCGGCCGCTTCCGCCCGGGCTCCGTCGGAAGGGAGGTGTCGGCCATGAAACCTCGTCTCGTGAGTGCGGCAGGTTCCCGGGGCGGGCCGCGGACGGCTCCCCGGGCGGTCAGGGCAGGGGCACCAGCCCGGCCTCCTCGAAGGCCGCCCGGCCGCCCGGCACGTCCAGCACCCCGGTCTCCTCGAAGAGCCGGAGCGCATGCCGGGCGGCCGCCCGGATGCCGGCGTTCATCCGGTCGTCCGGGTAGCAGTCGCGCACGACGTCCTCCACCTCCGGCGGGGACAGCCCGACGGCGGCGAGCCCGGTCCGCACCGGCCGGAGGTCCGGCAGCAGGCTGGAGCGGATCAGGCCCGGCAGGCAGCGGGCGATCCGCCCGCGGCAGCCGGCCTGCTGCCCGGCCCACAGCTCGCGGAAGAACCTGGTGAAGAAGGCGTGGTGCCAGCCCTCGTCCCGGGCGTGGTCGCGGACGATGTCGCGGACGACGGTCAGCACGCGGGGGTCCTTGGGCACGTCGCTGAGGAGTGCGGTGATCAGCGTTTCGAAGACGACGACCTGGAGCAGCTGCGCCAGCACGGGCTCGTCCGGCAGGGCCTCCTCGCCGACCGCGTCGAGGCGGTCGAGGAAGGGGTCGAAGTCGTACGGGTCCGGGGCGATGCGGGCGGCGGTGGAAACCTGCTCGACGACGTCGAGGCTGTAGAGGGAGTGGTATCCCTCGTCGACATAGATGCGGTAGGCGTCGAGCCGGTCCTCGGCGCGCAGGTCGAGGCCGCAGCGCCCGCCCGCGATGCGCTCGGTGGCACGGTTGACCACGCGGGTCTCGAACTGGGTGGTGAACATGAGGTACTGGAAGAGGTTCCGGGCGAGGAGTTCCGTCCGGCAGGATTCGGGCAGCCGCGCCACGTGGGGGTGGCGGAGGTAGGGGACGAGGGCGGGCGGGAAGAACAGCAGGCCTTCGTCCAGTTCGCCGCGCAGCCGGCGGCGCGGGTCGGTGCGCACCCCGGCCCGGTCGTACCACTCGCGTCTCGGCTCGTCGGCGGTCATGGGAGGCGTCCCTTCGGAAACTCGTCCGGAAGTTCGTCCGGAACCACGGCGCCCCGGGCCACGGACCAGGCCGCGCCGCCCGAGGCGGGGGCGCGCGGCGGGTGGGTGATGCTGAGGATCTCCACTCCGCGGGCGACGTCCACCGGTGCCAGGCCCCGGCGTTCGCGCCAGGTCGCGGAGTACACGGTGTCGAGGTACCGGTCGGCGCCGTCCGGGCAGAGGCAGGCCACGTCCGTGCGGTGGGGCCCGTCGCGGAGCAGGCGCAGCCCGGTGGCGATCAGCGCGCCCGAGCTGCCGCCGACGCCCACGCCGGTGGACTCGGCCAGCCACAGGCAGGCGCTCACGGCGTCCTCGGGGGTGACGCGGACGGCGGGCCGGTGGCCCCGGGGCAGGAACGCCGAGGGGCGGCTGGCGCCGATGCCGGACAGCACCCGCCGGCCGGAGGGGCCACCGAGCGCGGCCGAGCCGACGACGTCGACGCCGAACAGCTCCCAGTCGGGCCGGGCCGCGGCGAGGTAGTCGCGGAAGCCGGCGAGGGTGCCTCCGGTGGAGACCGCTATCAGGACGCTGGTCGTCCGGCCGCGGGTCTGCGCGCGTAGCTCGGGTGCGGTCTCGCGGGCGTGCACCGCGGGGCTGGCCGGGTTGGCGTACTGGTTGGGCCAGATCAGCCGGGGCTGGGCGGCCAGGCGGTCGCGGATGTAGGCGAGCCGGGAGAGCAGGTAGCCGCCGGCGCCGTCCGGCTCGTCGATCCTGACCACGTGCCCGCCGAGCGAGCGCACGGCGTCGACGAGGGAGGCGCTGCTCCTGGGGTCGACGACGGCGGTGAACGGGACCTCGTGGGCCGCGGCGACCCCGGCCAGGGCCAGCCCGAGGTTGCCCGAGGTCGATTCGATGATGCCGAATTCCGGGTCGACGCGGTCGGCCACGTCGTGCCAGAGCGCGAGCGCGGTGCGGCCTTTCACGGAGCCGTGCGGACTGTGCGACTCCAATTTGAGCCAGAGGGTTCCGGGACGGCCCTCGACGGAAAGCTGAAGAGCGACAACCGGAGTGAACGGCACCGGAGAACTGCCTTCCCTCGACGGATTCGCGCGACCGTCCGCAAGGCCCGCCAAGACGCCTCCCCGAGACTGCCCGTGCACCGGCCCCTTCGCCGATCCGGAAACCTGTCCCCGGATCTTCGAATTTATGGGCGGATCGAGCGAACCTCAAGGTGGTGAACACGCCAGCTTCATGCGGACCGAGTTCATGACAGCCGCATAATTCCCTGTCCGGGAAGGGTAGTCAGAGCGTTCCGGCGGTCCGGCGGGCGGGCGCAGGGCATTTCCCGGCGTGGCCGGAATTCCCGGGCACGGGAACGCCGGGTGCCCGTGGGGCACCCGGCGGAAGGGACCGTCCGTCGTCCGGGGTCCGGAATCGCCGGACCGGTCGGCCGTGTCAGCGGGGAGGCTGATCCTGGGAGTTGGCGTCCTCGGTGGGGCGGGCCGGGGCGGGGAGCCGGGCCGGGTCCTGCGGCAGGATGCCGTCGCCGACCGCCGCGTCCAGTGCCGGGGCCGGGGCCGGGGCCGGGCCCTTGGGTGCCTTCGCGGCCGAGGGGGCCACGGGCACCACCGGGGCGGCCGCGCGCTTCACGACGGACATGCCGGTCCCGTTGACCTTCGGGCCCTCGGCCACGGGCACTCCGCTGAGCACGGGCCCCCGGTGGTGCTGGAGCAGCCCCACCCGGTAGAGGAGGGTCACCGCCCCCGCGGAGGCCAGCCCGAAGGACAGGCAGCACACCCAGGGCAGCCACCCCATGCCGGTCTGCTTGCCGATGTCCATGGCCCGGCCGACGACGGCGTTGCCGCCGGTGGCCGCGAGCCCCGAGAAGACGTAGAACAGCCCGAAGTAGGTGCCGGTCAGGCTCTCGCGGCCGAACTGCGGGATCATCTCCATCACGGTCGGGTGGGCGACCATGATGCCGAAGAAGAGCATCACCGATCCGGCGACCATGACGAGCATCCGCATGACCACCGCGCCCGTGCTCGCCGGTGCCTCGGTGCTGCAGACCAGCAGCGGGGGCAGGAAGCTGACGCCCATCACGACGAGCCCCGAGGGCACCCACCGGGTGCCGCCGCCGTTGCGCTCCAGCGCTCTGGTGATGCGCAGCTGGAACATCATGTTGGCGAGCGCGCCCGCGGCCAGCAGGACGCCGGCCGAGCCCTTCCAGCCCGAGGCCTGCAGCGCTCCCTCGGGCAGAAGCAGGTAGAGCTGGTTCTCCATGGTGAACATGCCGGTGGTGGCAAAGGAGAACAGCAGGAACCTGCGGTTGCAGAAGGCTTCGCGCCAGTCCGCGAGGACGGTCGCGGAGGGCCCGCGGGGGGCGACGCCGCGCGTCGGCAGGACCAAGGACTGGGCGATGGTCAGCGCTCCGAAGACGGCCGCGGCCACCAGGGCGCAGAGCCGGAAGTCGGCCAGGAACAGCACGCTGCCCAGCAGGAGTCCGAGGAGCGAGCCGCTGGTGGCATAGACGTTGAGGAGCGCGAACGCCTCGGCCTTGCGGTCGCCCGACTCCAGGGCGACGTAGGTCCGTACGGCCGGGTAGAACAGCGCCGCGGCGAGCCCGGTGAGCGCGGAGGCGCAGAGCAGCAGCGGCAGCGTGCTCCCGAAGGCGAAGAGCGCGAAGCCCACGGTCCGCAGCGCGCAGCCGGTGATGATCACCACCCGCGGGCCGAGCCGGTCGGCCGCGGAGCCGCCCAGGATGAACAGCCCCTGCTGGCTGAGGTTCCGCGCGCCGAGGACCAGGCCGACGAGCGCGGCCGACATTCCCAGGCCCTGCTCCAGATATGCCGCGAGGAACGGCATGAGGAGGTAGAACCCGATGTCGATGCCAAACTGATTGAGCAATAGCAATCGCAACGCGAGCGGGAAATCGCGCGTCGCCCGAATGTTTCTCATGCGCGTTCCTGAATCCAGCCCGAGCAGGCGAGAACCGCCCTGAACGAAGGGGGCGCCATACACTCGGAGGGTTTGACGGTGCGCGAAGCGGTAGGGACGGCGACCGGGGCGACCACAGGCTTCTTCCTGATCAGAAGCCTGATCAAGGGTCAGAGCGCCCCGGCTTCCAGCGCGTCGGTTCGCTTTTCCGTTCACAGGAACGGCCGCACTCGCTGACGTTGAGTCGGCGGTCGATCATATGTTTTTGCGGTTCATCCCCAGTACCCTCCGAACTACTCTCGGAAGATGAGCAGAGGACACTTTAGCAAAGCCACCCCCTTCCCAACAGTGCGGGGACGGGAGCGGTATCGCACTTCGGATCGAAAGAACTCCGGCGCATTGCTACCGGTTCTTTCTTCGAGCGCTGGAACGTCCGCGCTTACGAATGTTCTTTCACGTACCGGGCGACTTCGGCGTGCGTGGCGTACCAGATCCCCTGATGGCCCGCGATGTGATCGAGCAGTTCGTCCAGCACGACGATGCGCGAGCGATGGCCGATCACATGGGGATGCATGGTCAATTGGAAGAGCCCGCCCTCCGCGTAGGCGACGTCGAATTCGTCCCGCCAGATGCCGCCCACGACTTGGCGTGGCATGCCGTGCGGACGCAGCGGCGCATACCGGTCCATCTCGAAGTAGATGTCGTCGTCGCGGATCCATTCCGGGGGCAGTTCCACGATGCCCGTGGGCTCGCCGTGGGCGAGAATCTCGTACGGCTCGTCGTCGGCCATCAGCGACGAGTCGTAGAGCAGGCCCAGTTCCCGGATGGTCTCCAGGGTGTGGTCGCTGAAGTCCCAGGAGGGGGTGCGGATTCCGACCGGCCGCTGTCCGCCGACCCGTTCCAGTGTGTCGGCGCACCGGAAGGCCAGCTCGCGTTCGTCCTTGGGCTCGAGTTCCATGTTGCGCTCGTGGATCCAGCCGTGAATACCGATTTCGTGCCCGCGGTCCGTGTAGCCGCGCGCCTCCTGAGGGCGCATCAGGGCGCAGACGGCCGGCACGAAGAACGTGGCGGGTATGGAGCGCCGTTCCAGCAGCTCCAGCACCCGGCGGGAGCCGACCCGGGCGCCGTACTCGCCCTGGGACAGCTTGCCGGGCCCGGTCTGTCCGTCGCGCAGGGGGATCGTCTCGTGGTCGGTGTCGAAGGAGAGGGCGACGGCGGCCCGGGCGCCCTGCGGCCACTGCGCCGGCTTCAAGCTCCGCCCGGCGCGGACCTTTTCGACATGACTCCGCCACTCGTGCTCCTCCCACTGCCAGGGCTTCCGCTGCGTCGCCGGGTCGTGCTCGCGGGGTGCGGCCATGGTCGGCTCCTCGTCCTCGGGACCGGTTCGCGTACCGGGTCCGGCTGCCTGCCCGCCATATGGTGACAGTGCGTCAGTTCCACGTAAACGGATGCGAACCCGTCATGTGGCGGGCAGGGATGACGGTCCATCAACGTCGGAGAACCGGCTGTCGGAAGACGGCGACTGCGCCCTAACGTGAGGAGTTCCGGCCGGAATCCGACTGCGCCCCGGCACCGGCCCCGGCACCGCGAACACCCGAGGAGCACACCGCGACAGCACCACCCGCCCCAGGGAGGAGAGCCGACCATGACGGCCATCGACGGTACGGGCACCGACGCCGCGCCCATCGCGGAGCGCGTCATCACCACCATCGCGGGCACGGGCGAGGCGGGCTCCGGAGGTGACGGCGGCCCCGCCCTCCGTGCCGCACTCGACCAGCCGCGGGCCGTGGCGGCCGACGGCAGCGGCCATGTCTACGTGGCGGAGTGGAAGGGACACCGCGTACGCCGCATCGCACCGGACGGCACCATCACCACCGTCGCGGGAACCGGCAAGCCCGGCTACGGCGGCGACGGCGGCCCCGCCACCGAGGCCCTGCTCAACGAGCCCGGCGGCCTGGTGCTCGACGCCGAGGGCAACCTCTACATCGCCGACTACTGGAACCACCGCATACGCCGGGTCTCCCCCGACGGAATCATCACCACGGTCGCCGGCACCGGCAGGCCCGGCCACGGCGGCGACGGCGGACCCGCCCTCCTGGCCCTCTTCAACGAGCCGCGCGGCCTCGCCCTGGACGCCGCCGAAAACCTCTACGTGGCGGAGTGGAAGGGACACCGCGTACGCCGCATCGCACCGGACGGCACCATCACCACCGTCGCGGGCACGGGCGAGCCCGGCTTCGGCGACGACGGCGTTCCCGGCCCGCAGAGCGCCCTGCGCAACCCCATCGACGTCGCGACCGACAGCCGGGGCAACCTCTACATCGCCGACTGCTGGACCCACCGGGTCCGCAAGGTCTCCCCCGACGGCGTCATCACCACCGCCGCCGGCACGGGCCGCCCCGGCTACGACGGCGACGGCGGCCCCGCCGAGCGGACCCGCCTCGACCAGCCCCGCGGCGTCGACCTCGACGCCGACGGCAATCTGTACCTCGCCGACTCCCTCAACCAGCGCATCCGTGCGGTCGCCCCGGACGGGCGCATCACCACGGTGGCCGGGGGCAGCGCACCGGACCACGACGAGGACGGCGGCCCCGCCCTGGGCGCGGAGCTGTACTTCCCCCGCGCCGTCGCCGTGGCGGGCGCGGGCGACCTGCTCGTCGCCGAGTGCGACAGTCACCGCGTCCGCCGCATCGGCACGCTGGTCGGCGCCCCCGGGGCCGCCGCACCGGACCCGGACATCGGCGCGCTCGCGGTGACGCTCGTCGCTCCAGCCACCGTGCGGCACGGCCGCGAGTTCCTCCTCGGCGCCAGGGTCGGCCCGTCGAGCGCGCCCGGGGACGACGGCGCCGGGCTGGTCGTCGAACTCGCCCTTCCGGAAGGTCTCGTCACGGCGGAGGAAGGGACGCGCGGGCCCGTGCGGCGTACGTTCCCGGGCGGCTCCCTCGCGTCCGGCGGCGCGCTGGACGGGCTCTTCGCCGTACGGGCGCCCGAGACTTCCCCGCCCGGCCGGTACGAGGCCACGCTCACCCTCCGGCGAGGGGCGGGACGGACGACCGCGCACACGCTGAGCGTGGTGGTGGCCGCGCCCGCGCCGGTCTCCGACGAGCACGCCTTCACCGTCGTGCAGGAGAACGTGCCACAGGCGGCACCGGGTGAGGCGGCGGTCGTGAACGTCGCGTACGTCGCCCCCGCCGGGCGGCCGGTGAACCCCGGGCGGATCGCCCAGCGCTTCACCGCCCCGACCGGCTTCACCTTCGACGGGCGCCCGCTGTTCCGCTATCCGCACGCGCTGGACGGCACGGTGGGCAAGCGGGTCGTGTACCGGCTGGAGGACGGCAGCAGGACCCTCGTCGTCCAGGCCAACCCCCACGCCAACACCGTCGGCGCCGACAGCGGTGCCCTGGTGTGCACCCTGCCGCTGCGGGCCCTGCCGCACGCCGCTCCCGGGCAGTACGAGGACGGCTCGGCCGAGGTGGGCAGCCTCGCTCCGGTGCCGCTGGTGGCGACGGTCCTGCCGGGCTGATCTGTCGACTTGTCATCAAATGGCGGATGCACTCCCCCTGTCCGTTCGCCCGCCGATCTGCCCCGAAAGATGATGAGAGGGCCTGAAAAGTGGGCGACAAGTCGATGTAGCCATCAACCGACAGGAGACCGCCTTGTCCCGGAGAAAGCGCCTCAGATCCTCGTCCCCGAGAGCCAGGAGGGTGCTGACGCGACGCACCCTCCTGGTCCCCGTGGTCTCGCTCGCGACCTTCGCGACCACCGCCCCGCCGGCTCAGGCCGACGCCCCGCCCATGCCGAAGGTGCAGGCGTACGACCACGGCAAGCCGCTCCCCTCCTACGAGCCCGTCCTGGAACAGTGCGCCAGGGCGGGCTGTTCGTTCCAGATCAACCCGGACGACAACCGCGAGTACACCAGCGCGGTCACGTCGATCGGAAACGCGATCATCAACTGCACCAACGCCGACATCGTCACCAAGCGGACGGTCACGCTGGAGACCAGCAGCACGGACAACGTGGGCGGGGAGATCTCGGGGTCCGCCACCTTCGAGGGCAGCATCAACACCACTGCGCAGGTGAACACCGACGCGACGAAGGAGGTGACCCTGGAGTCCACCAAGGATCAGACAAAGGACGACACCACCACCACCTGGGGTGGCGAGAAAAGGAATGACGCCAAGGTGGAGAACAGCAGCAAGCAAGGCACAAAGGACAGCAACAAGATCGGCACCAAGGACACCGGCCACATCGGCACCATGAACAATGTGGTCCTCGGCGCCAAGGCGGCCTTTCAGACGGCTTTCAAGTCCACCTTCAGCCACCAGTGGTTCGTCAGGAACATCGAGGCCACCGACTACACCATCACGGTCAAGCCGAACGACATCGTGGTCTTCAGCGCCGCCAACGCGATGGCCAGGGTCGTGGGCAAGCTCAGCGACGACCGCAAGACCATGTACGCCGACGACGTCACGGTCGACAGCCCCTCCACCGTGAACTCCAGCGTGATCTCCGCCCAGTCGTTCACCATGCCCAACAAGTGCCTGACCCTCCGCCCGAAGGGCCGTGCCGTCACGGGCGTCAGGAAGGCGGACCCCGACGGCCTGCTCCAGATCGCCCCGCCTGCACCCTGGGTCCGGCCCGCATCCACGAAGGTTCTGGTCCCCGAACACCACAGACGGCTGACGAGCTGAGCGACCACCCGGACCAGCAGCTGTCCCGGCCGCAAGCAAGTGCGGCCGGGACAGCGGGCTTTCAGCTCCGCCGGGAGCCGACGGGGCTCAGCAGTACGGTCCGCCGGGCCGGGGTGCCGGCCGGGGGCGGAGCCATATGAAGGAGGCCGTGGGCAGTGTGGTGCCCGGCCGCGCGGTTGTCGGGGGTGATCGCAGTGGGCCGGGTCTTGGCGCACTTGTTCAGCTCGTCCTGGGTGAGCGGCCCGCTCCGCTGGTAGAGGCGGTCGGAGCGGCCCTTGGAGGGGGCGTCGAAGATGGCGAAGAGGCGGTACCGGCCGGTCTCGTAGTTGGTGGTCTGGGTCTCGTCGACGATCTGGGTGAACTTGCCTTCGAGCCGCTCGCGCGCGGCCTGCAGCTCGATCCAGCTCAGCTCGCCCGGCTGGAGGGTCAGGGTGACGTCCCTGGGCCGGGTGGCGTCCCAGGACCAGGGGTATTTGGCGCTGTCCTCGAAACGTTCGGCGACGAGGTTCCTGAGGCCGTCGTAGTTGTCTCCCGCCTTTCCGGGGATGGGGACGCCGGGGAGATCGCTGTAGCCGGGCAGGGTGAACTTCATGGACCGCTTGTCCACGATGCTGTTGCGGGTGCAGTTGACGGCGGCCTCGTCGACGACCTGGGCGCGGTCGAAGTAGGAGTGGGTGGCCCAGGGATAGACGTCGAACGTGCACGCCACCTTGCCGCCGGCACAGGTGCTCACGGCGTTGGCCAGCGCTGTCTTGTTGTTCCCCTGGTATGCCCGGGCCGCGGGCAGGGCGGTCTTGTCGGAATTGGTGTCGTACTCCGCGGGGTCCTGCGAGGCCCGCACCTTGGCGATCATGGGGCCGCAGTTGCCCCAGCTGACGGGGGCGGGGGACGTGAAGGTGATCCGCGGCTCGTTGTCGGGCGCCGTGAAGGTGACGGACTTCGGCGTCCACGTCGGCGTTCTGGGCTGCTGGTTACCGGTCTGGAAAGTCTTCTTCTGGTCGGTGCCGCTCCCCCAGCCGAGCGTGTAGGACTGCGGCTTGCCGTTCTGCTCGGTCGGGCAGGCGCTGTTCGTACTGGAGCTGTCCTCCCAGGTCAGCTCGACCTCCGCGCCCGCCCGCACGTCCCACAGGCGCGTCGAGAGGACTCTGGCGTTGTCCGGGCCGTGCAGGTTGGCGGCCTGAAGCTTGTCGTCCCGAAGGGCATAGGGCGCCGGAACCGTCCCCCCTCCCTTCGCGTTGCCCTCACCCCCGTCCCAGCCCCACGGGGTTGCCCACGTCCAGGCGTTCTCCCCGGCCTCCCTGGTGCTCGGCTTGGCGAAGTCCTGATTGACCACGGGCACCACCACTTCGCGCTCCGCATAGGCGGACTGCGCGGCAGTGAAGGGCAGGAGCAGAGCCAGCGCACCGCCCACGGCGGCCGCGACCCGGGTCCTGCCGCGTCTTGCGTCCATTCGGTCTCCTTTCGTACGTCCTGGTGCACGCCGGGGACGACGTGCACCAGGACGCTTTCGGGGTGTCGCGCCGCCGGTCCGGGCGCGGTCAGGGGCCGGGCCGACGCACGCAACCGTCCGGCTCGTAGACGTAGAAGTAGTCCTCCTTCTTGAACACCGGGGCCCCGGCGTTCGGGAGGTTGCAGGTGATCGACGTCGCCGCCCCCGGGGTGGTCTCCCGCTGTCTCTCCTTGAACGTGCCGATCGTCGTCTTCTCGTCGCTGATGCCCTTCTTGGACTCCTGTCCGTCGGTCGCCACCTGCGTCAGGCAGGCGTTGCCCGTGGCGTCGACGTTGTTGTTCGGCTGGCAGCGCGTCATTTCGGCCTTGTTCGCCGTGCCGCCGCCGCACGCCGGAAGCGGTGAGGGGCTGGAGGCCGCGCAGGGGTCCTTGTCCTTGGCCGGCCCACAAGCCGTGCCGGGGTTGTCGCCTTTGCACGGGTCCGCGCCGGGGGGATCCGTGCTCCGGCTGACCGGCACTTCGGCCTGCACGGGCTGACCGGCCCGGGCCGACTGGACCGACCAGGGCAGTGCGAGGGCCAATACGGCCCCGAGGGTCGCCATGACCCACATTCGCGCGAGTTTTCTCTGCACGCCGTCTCCTTCCGGAACTGAACTGATGGACCTTTCCATCGTCAACTGGGCAGCAAATCCCCGCGAGTTGTCAGAACGAGGGATGCGCCATCCGAGGAGAAAGCAGCATGCGCCGGTCCCGGCGCATTACTGGGGGTACCTGAAGTACACGCTTCTGAACTCGTACTCCGGCCCGGTCTGGGTGAACTTGCCGCCGGGCGGCACGCTCTGCACCTGGTCGCCCTGGCAGGCGTCCTTGCTCCACAACTGCGCTTCCGCAGTGGTGTTGTTCTCGACGATTCCCCGGGAGCGGAAGAGCGTTTTGCAGGTGCCCTCCCTGGGGTTCTCGATGGTTTTCCGTACGTCGTTCGTGCCGTCGTAGCGGTTGTAGCCGAACACCCCGGTGGCCGCCTGCGAGGCCGGCGGAAGGGAGCAGGTGAGCACGCCGGCCGCGGCGAGCGCGCCGAAGGTGCGCATCAAACGGCGCATGGGAGTCTCCTTGTGCTGTGGTCAAAGCAGTGGATTTTTCCGGTACTTGATCCGGAAGCGGCACACCCGCAGGCGCCGCCGAAAGGGGAGCCTGCGGGTGCGGAAGATCCCTGTGCCAGGCTCAAGGCCCGGTGTTCGGGTTGGCGGACCCGGCGACCGGCGTGATTTTGAACTGCTGCCCGCCATTGGGCCATTGACTGGGGTTGTTGCAGGGCATCTGGCGCACCTCAGTGCCGTCGAGATTGTTTCCCTGGTAGACCTCAAGACATTTGTCGGCGAATGTCCTGATCGTGTACACGTCTCCGTTGACCTGCTGGAGGCGGAAGCGCTGGCTGGGCTGGTCGATGATGCAGCTGTTCTGGACCACGGAACGATCCGAGTCCTGCATCCCGTACGCGATATCAAGACACTTCTGCGGCGTCGGTGTCCTGAGTACCACATCAGGGCTCTTCGGATCGATCGTGAAGCGCTCGGTCTGCAGCAGACCACCGGTCGTACACGGTTCGATCTCCAGCTTGCCGCCGTCCGCGACGCTGTCCCCCGCGATGCGCAGGCACTTGCTGTTGTCGTAGTTGGTACCGGCCGGTCTGATCACGACCGTGCCGTTCGGCTCGGGCGTCATGAGACGGGCGGTGGCGAACGGCTCCGCGGCGACGCTCGGCGCGGGCATGAGCGCACCGGTCACGGCGGCCACCATCACCGCCACGGCTTTGAGGAATCTCCGGAGAACCCGGCGGGTTCGCATACCGACACTCCTTCCGGTCGCGGACTCGGGCGGACCGCGACCGAAAGGAAGGTGACCGGCATTCCGGGCTATTTATCGACCTATGGGGCAAGCTTCACTCGGCCGTATCAATAGGATTTACCGATTGGCCTACGTAGAGCTTTGTCGACACTTCGGGCCTACGTCAGCGGGTCCCAGGTGCCGCCCGGGCCGTCGGCGTCGGCGAACCACGTCGGCCCGTCCCCGCCCGCCTGCTTGATCCGCTTCACGGCGAACTCCTCCATCTCCGGAAGGGCGTCCACGGAAAACCAGCCGACTTCCAGCGACTCGTCGTCGTTCACCCGGGCCTCGCCGTCGACCGCGCGGCAAAGAAAGCAAATATCCATGAATTGACACACATCACCATTGGGGTAGGTGATGGGTTTCAGCGCCTCGACCAGCAGGACGCGCTCCGGCACGCACCGGATCGCCGTCTCCTCGAAGACCTCGCGCACGATCGCCGAGGCGGGCTGCTCGCCCGGCTCGGGAATGCCGCCGATGATCGACCACTGGCCGGTGTCGGCGCGCTTGCCGAGCAGCACACGGCCCCGGTCGTCATGGACGATCGCGCTCACGCCGGGCATCCACAGCAGCCGTTGGCCCGCGACGTCGCGGATCTCTCGAATGAAGTCGGGAATGGGCATGCGCCGAGCCTAGTGGGCCCGGCGCAGGGGAGGAAAAACCACCGAGAGGGAGAACCGCCAGGTCAGGCCGATGCCGGGCGCCCGCCGAGGCGCCGCATGCGGTCACGGATGACGCGGACGGCCGCCTCCGCGTCGTCCACGGTCACCGTGAACGTACGGCCGTCGCCGAGCCGGACCACGAAGCCCTCGCCGCGCCGCACGACCACCGCCGTACCCTTCTCCGGACGCCAGCGGTAGCCCCAGCCGCCCCACTGGCGGGGGGTGACGCGTGGATCGAAGTCGGCGTCGACGACATGGGAGAGCGGGATCCGCGTGCGCGGCACACCGATGTGGCCGCAGCGCACCTCGAGGGCGTCCTTGTCGACCCGTACGGCCACATGGACGAAGGCGATCGTGCCGTAGAGCATCAGCAGCCCGGCCGCGACGCAGCCCACGACCGCCATCACCAGAGGGGCCAGCCCGGACGTCCACGCGCTGTCGACGGCCAGCTCGATCCCGAGGGCCAGGCAGGCGGCCCCGGCCGCGGCCATGAGCCACTGGACGCGATTGGTGGCGCGCCCGGTCCAGACGGTGGGCGCCGCGCCCGGCGCCTCGTCGCCGTCCCGGCCGCCCTGCGCGTCCTCGTGGCCCTGCGGGCCCTGGGAGTGGTCCCTCATACCGGGCAGCCTACTCACGTTCCGCCACCGTGGCAGGCGTGCTGCGCGGAGCAACCCGAACGGAGTGCGTCAGGTACGCAGCGCGCCCACGGGCGGCAGCGAGCGGCCCTCGGGGTAGGACAGCGCGGCCGGCCCCAGCTCGGCCTCCCGGCCGCGGAAGAGCACGGTCAGGCCGCCCGTCGGCGCGGCATCGGGGGCGGGCGCGGCGCCGATGCGGCGGAGCGCCTGGGCGACGACGGCCGGGGCGGAGCCGTACAGCCGCAGCGGCGGCAGCGACGCGTTCCGGCCGGCCTCGACGGCCTCGCGAATGCGCTCGGCGACCAGCTCGTAATGGGTGCAGCCCAGGACCACGCCCCGTACATCGCCCGGCGTCCGCGCCGCGGCCGCCTTGATCGCGGCCTCGACGGCCGCCTCGTCGGCCCGCTCCACCGCGTCGGCGAGCCCGGGGCAGGCCACCTCGGTAACCTCGACGCCGGAGGCGAAGTCGCGGATCAGGCCGTGCTGGTAGGGGCTGCCGGTGGTGGCCGGAGTGGCCCAGATGGCGATGGGGCCGCCGTCGGCCGCGGCGGGCTTGATCGCGGGAACCGTGCCGATGACCGGAATCTCCGGCTCCAGCTCGGCGCGTATCGCGGCCAGCGCGTGGACGGAGGCGGTGTTGCAGGCGACGATCAGCGCGTCGGGGCGGTGCGCGGCGGCGGCGCGGGCGCAGCCCAGTGCGTGCTCGGTGACGTCCTCGGGGGTCCGGGGGCCCCAGGGCATGCTCGCGGGGTCGGAGGAGAGGACGAGATCGGCGTCGGGCCGCAGCCTGTGCGCGACGGCGGCAGCCGCCAGTAGTCCATTGCCGGAGTCCATGAGCGCGATCTTCACCCCGTTACTTTAATCGATCCGGTCGTCCACCGACCCGGCGCACGGCCCCGCCGCCCGGGACACCGCTGCGCGCCCGTGGCCGTTTCCGCCCCCGTGCAGGGCTCCGGTGCGGCAGACTGCGGCGGGTGAGCGTGCTGACGTGGATCACCGTCGGTTCCCTGGCCGCATGGGTCTGGCTGCTGCTGGGGCAGGGCTTCTTCTGGCGGACGGACGTCCGGCTGCCCGGCCGCACGCCCCCGGCGGACTGGCCCCCGGTGGCGATCGTGGTGCCCGCCCGGGACGAGGCCGGGGTGCTGCCGTCGAGCCTGCCGTCGCTGCTGGCCCAGGACTATCCGGGGCGGGCGGAGGTCTTCCTCGTCGACGACGGGAGCACGGACGGCACCGGGGAGCTGGCCCGCGCGCTGGCGGACCGGCACGGAGGCCTGCCCCTGACGGTGTCCTCGCCCGGCGAGCCGCCGCCCGGCTGGACCGGCAAGCTCTGGGCGGTGCGGCACGGCATGGAGCTGGCGCGCGCCGGGACGGCCGCCGAGTACCTGCTGCTGACGGACGCCGACATCGCGCACGCACCGGACGGCCTGCGGGAACTGGTCGCGGCGGCCCGCGCGAACGGGCTGGACCTGGTGTCGCAGATGGCGCGGCTGCGGGTGGCCGCCTTCTGGGAGCGGCTGATCGTCCCGGCCTTCGTGTACTTCTTCGCCCAGCTCTACCCCTTCCGCCGGGTCAACCGCCCGGGGGCGCGGACAGCGGCGGCCGCGGGCGGGTGCGTGCTGCTGCGCCGGGAGGCGGCGGAGCGGGCCGGGGTCCCGGACCGCATCCGGCAGGCGGTGATCGACGACGTGGCGCTGGCCCGTGCGGTGCAGCGCTCCGGGGGCCGCATCTGGCTGGGGCTGGCGGAGAAGGTGGAGAGCGTACGGCCGTACCCGGGGCTGGGCCCGCTCTGGCGGATGGTCTCGCGCAGCGCCTATGCGCAGCTGCTGCACAGCCCGCTGCTGCTGGCGGGGACGGTGGCCGGGCTGGCGGTGGTCTACCTCGTGCCTCCGGTGGCCGTGATGGCGGGTGCGGCGGCGGGGAACACCGCGGTGCTCGCGGCGGGCGCCGGGGCGTGGGCGGTAATGACGGGGACGTATCTGCCGATGCTGCGCTACTACCGGCAGCAGCCGTGGCTCGCCCTGCTGCTGCCGTTCACCGCGCTGCTGTACCTGCTGATGACGGTGGATTCCGCGGTGCAGCACCACCGGGGCCGGGGGGCCGCCTGGAAGGGGCGCACGTACACACGGCCGGAGGCCACGTCCTGAACCGGCCGGGGCGGCGGCCGGGGCGCGGCCGCCGGGTCACTTGCGGCCGGGCGTCCAGTTCAGGCCCCAGCCGTAGGCGCGGTCGAGCGTGCGCTGCGGGCTGATCCCGCGGTCCGGCACCAGATAGCGGGCCTCGCGCTGGACGACGAGGTCGCCGCCGTTGTTGGTGATGAGGGCGAGGGCGCAGACGTTGGAGGGCACGGTGCACTCGTCGAGCGAGAACTCCACGGGCGCGCCGTGCTGGGGGTGGAGGGTGACGGTGGCGTGCAGCCCGGCGAAGCTGCGGGCGCCCTCGTAGATGGTGACGAAGACGAGGATGCGGCGGAAGTCGGCGATGTGGTCGAGGTTGACGGTGAGGTTCTCGCCGGATTCCACGGCGCCGGTCCGGTCGTCGCCGTCGAGGTGGATGTAGGGCGGCCGGTGGACCGAGCCGAAGGAGTTGCCCAGCGCCTGCACGACGCCCTTGGTGCCGTCGCTCAGCTCGAAGAGGGCGCCGAGGTCGAGGTCCAGGTCGGTGTGGAGGGCCATGGCCTTCCCCAGCCGCTGCCCCCAGCCCGTGAACTGCTTCTGGACCTGCCAGTTGAGGTTGACGCGCAGAGTCCCGGAGGTGCCGCCCTGCTTGGCCAGGGAGACGGCCGGGGCCTCCTTGGTGAGCGTGACCTTGGTGAGGCGTACGGGCCGGGGGGCGGGCGGCGCGGCCGCGGGTACGGGCGCAGGCGCGGGAGGGGCGGCGGGCGGCGCAGGGGCAGGAGCAGGAGCCGCAGCGGGAGCGGGAGCCGCAGCAGGGACGGGAGCCGGCGCGGCGGCAGGAGCCGGAACCGGGGCCGGTCCGGGGTCGTCCACGGTGATGCCGTAGTCGGTGGCCAGCCCGGCGAGTCCGCTGCCGTAGCCCTGGCCCACGGCCCGGAACTTCCACTCGCCCTGCCGCCGGTACAGCTCACCGAGGACGAAGGCGGTCTCGACGGTCGCGTCGCTGCTGTCGAAGCGGGCCAGTTCCGTGCCGCTGGCCGCGCCGACGACGCGGATGTGGAGCCCGGGCACCTGCCCGAAGCTGCCGCCGTCCGCGGAGGCCGCCAGGACCACGGTCCCGACGTCGGGCTCGACCGCGGCGAGGTCGACGGTGAGGGTCTCGGTGACCGCGCCGTCGGCGGGGCTCCTGCCCTCGTGCCGGACGGCGCCGGAGGCGTGCACCGGCTGGTTGTAGAAGACGAAGTCGGCGTCGGAGCGGACCCGGCCCGCGGTCAGCAGGAGCGCCGAGGCGTCGACGTCCGGCACACCGGGGCCCGTGCGCCAGCCCAGTTCGATTCGCACGACCTGTTCGGCGATCCGAAGATTGCCGCCTTTGGCCATCCCCATGCTCCACCCCTCCGAAATGAACCGGTCTTTACACGATTCCAACGTACCTGGCGACCGTTTTTCCCGGGTTCGCTCTGATTGGTAATCGGCAGCCCCTGGGAGCACCGCAAACAACCCGGATACCGGGCTCCCCAACCGACACACCATGGGCTTAACTTATGGGCTATGACCTCCCCCCGCAGCACCTACGGCGGTGGCTACTACGCCTCGTCGTCCTTTCCGGACACCCCCATCTACGACAGCCTCGTCGCCGAGCGCGGCACCCCCCAGATCGCGCCGATCCGGGTGTCCTCCCCGTACGACTTCGGCAGCAGCAACTTCGGCGGGCCGGGCGGCTTCGGAGGGGGCGGCAGCAATCTGCCCGCGCTGCCCGCCCTGCCGTCCGGCCCGTCCTCCCACCCGGCGCCGCAGGCCGCCCCCCAGCAGGGCTACGCCGCGCAGGCCCCGCAGTACGGCGGCCAGCCCTCCCCCGCCCAGCCCGCGGGGCTCCAGCAGGCGCCCGCCCCGTACATCCCGCAGCAAGCCGCGGCGCCGCGCGGCGGCTACCCGGGCCCGCAGCAGGCGCAGCAGCGTCCGTCGTCGGCGTCCATGAACCCGGCGGGCTTCGACGCGATGCGCCCGGCCACGCCCCGCCCGAATCCGGCGCAGTACGAGGACCCGTACGGCAGCCGCCCCTATCCGGACCAAGGGGGCTACTGACCGCCTTTCCGGCGGGGAACCGCAACCCCGGCGGATCCGGTCGGATTTTCCCGGCCAACTGTCATATCCGGCTGGCAAGATGGCTGCATGTCCAATCCTGCCGTGCCGTCCGGTCCCGTCGTCGAATCCATCCACTTCTATCCGGTCAAATCCCTGGCGGGGTGTGCGCCCGACCAAGCGCACGTGGAGCCGTGGGGGCTCGCCGGGGACCGGAGGTGGATGGTCACCGAGGCCGGCGGCCGGTTCATCACCCAACGGCAGCAGCCGCGGCTCGCCCTGGCCTCGGCGAGCCCGCTGCCGGGCGGCGGCGTCCGGCTCGCCGCCCCGGGGGCCGAGGCGCTCGACGTCACCGTGCCCGCCCTGGAGGACCAGGGCGGCACGCTGACGGTGGAGCTGTTCAACGACAAGGTCGAGGCGGTGCCCGCGGGGGCGGAGGCCGGCGCCTGGCTGAGTGCCTACCTGGGGGTGGAGGCCCGGCTGGTGCACATGGACGACCCGGCGCAGCGCCGCCCCGTCGACCCGCTCTTCTCCCTCCCCGGCGAAACCGTGAGCTTCGCGGACGGATTCCCCCTGCTGGCCACCACGACCGCCTCGCTGGACGCGCTCAACGCGCTCATCGCCGAGGGCGACCACCCGGCGGAGGGGCCGCTGCCCATGAACCGCTTCCGGCCCAATGTGGTGATCGACGGCACCGCGCCCTGGGCCGAGGACGGCTGGCGGCGGCTGCGCATCGGCGAGGTGACCTTCCGGGTCGTCAAGCCGTGCGGGCGCTGCGTCGTCACCACGACCGACCAGCACACGGCCGAGCGCGGCAAGGAGCCGCTGCGCACCCTGGCCAAGCACCACCGGGTGGGCAAGCAGCTGGTGTTCGGGCAGAACCTCATACCCGAGCACACCGGTGTGGTGCGGGTGGGGGACGCCGTCGAGGTCCTCGGCTGAGCCCTCCCGGGCGCGGCCGTGTCCGTTACCGTCGCCTCCCGCGTCAACGTGCCGCCGTGGCCGACATCCACCGGGGGTGATTTTCCTCTCTCCGCCGTCTTCCTCCGCATGCGATGCCCTGTGTGAGGTATTTACGGACGCGTAAGGGGGTGAGCCGTGGGCACCGTGCGCGCGACGGGCTTCGTATGGCGGTGGCGGCGCAATCCGCTGCGGCGCCGGAGCGATGTCCTCGAGACCTGGGCGGGAGTGGTCGCCGTGGTGCTGATGCTGCTCGCCGGCCCGACCCTCGGCTGGGCGGCGGGCTCGCTGGCCCACGGGGCGCTGCGGGAGGTCGTCCGCGAACAGCAGCTCCACCGGCACGAGGTGGAGGCCGTCACCGTGGGGGCCGAGCCGGACGGCGGGTCCGGCGCCGAGCGCGAGCCGTCCGTCGGCCGGGAGGCGTACCACGGGGTCGTGGCCCGCTGGCGGGGGCCGGACGGCAGGGAGCACACGGGCCTGGTGGCCGCCCGTCAGTACACCGTGCCCGGGGAGCGGTTCCCGCTGTGGACCGACGACCGGGGCGAGGTGGCGGCCCGTCCGATGGACTCCGCCACCGCGCACGTCCACGCGGTGCTCGCCGGCGTCGGCACGGCGGCGGCGGTGGCCGGGCTGCTGGAAGGGGTGCGCCGACTGGTCGTCTGGCGGCTGCGCCGGAGCCGGTACGCCGAGTGGGACCGGGCCTGGGAGCGGGCCGGGCACACCTGGGGCCGGGCGGGCGCGGGAAGTTGAGCTACGGACCCGAGCGGCCGACTCCTGTGTCCCGTGCACGCTACGGTGGTGCGGCCGGTACTCGTCCGTCCCGTACGGACGCACACACGAGGTGGGGGCACAGCAGCACCATGGCACAGGGCTCGGTCGAGGTGACGCACACCGGGACGTCGCGCTGGAGGCGGCGCACGGGAGAGTACGACTCCCTCGCGGCGGCCCTCGCGGCGGCGCAGGACGGGGACGTGCTGGCCGTGGCGCCGGGCACCTACCGGGAGAACCTGGTCGTCACCCGGGCCGTCACCCTGCGGGGCGCGGACGGCACGCCCGGCTCGGTGCGGATCGCCCCGACCGAGGGCGTCGCCGTGACCGTGCGCGGTACGGCCACGCTGCTGGGCCTGCGCATCGAGGGGCACGACGCGGCCGCGCCGGCGCTGCTGGTCGAGGGCGGCTCGCCGGAGCTGGACGGCCTGCGGATCGCGACCCGCTCGTCGGCGGGGATCGAGGTGCGGGGCGCCGGGGTGCGGCCGACGGTGCGCCGCTGCACCGTCGAGAATCCGGGCGGGGTCGGCATCAGCGTGCTGGACGGCGCGAGCGGCGTCTTCGAGGAGTGCGAGGTGGTGGCCGCCGGCCAGTCCGGGGTCGCGGTGCAGGGCGGGGCCGAGCCGCGCCTGGAGCGCTGCCGGGTGCACCACGCCCGGGGCGCGGGTCTGTCGCTGACCGGGGAGGGCAGTGCCCTGGAGGCGGTGGGCTGCGAGGTGTACGAGATCAGGGGCACCGGTGTGCAGGTGGCGTCGCGGGCGGCGGGGCGGCTGTCCGACTGCCGGGTGCACCGCACGTCCGCGGACGGCGTGACCCTGGACACCGACGCGGTGCTGACCCTGACCGACTGCGACATCCACGACGTCCCGGAGAACGCGGTCGACCTGCGCTCGCGGTCGGTGCTGACGATGACGCGCTCGGCGGTGCGGCGCTTCGGGCGCAACGGCCTGTCGGTGTGGGACCCGGGCACGCGCGTGGAGGCCGAGCGCTGCGAGATCCACGAGAGCACGGGCGACTATCCGGCGGTGTGGGTGAGCGACGGAGCGAGCGCCGTGCTGAACTCGTGCCGGGTGCACGACGTGCCGGACGCGCTGTTCGTCCTCGACCGGGGCTCGCAGGTGGACGTCACCGACAGCGATCTGTCCCAGGTGCGGGGCACCGCCGTGTCGGTGAGCGGCGGTGCGACGGTGCAGCTCGCCGACTGCCGCATCCGGGAGGCCACGACCGGGGTGTGGTTCCGCGGCCACGGCAGCGGCGGCACGCTGGCGGGCTGTGCCATCGACGCGACGTCGACGGGCGTCATCGTCACCAAGGGCGCCGACCCGGTCTTCGAGCGCTGTGCGGTGACCTCGCCCAAGGAGGCGGGCTTCTACGTGTCCGCGGAGGGCCGCGGCACCTTCGACGGCTGCCGGGTGACGGGCAGCGGCGGCTACGGCTTCCATGTGATCGACGGCTGCCGGGCCACCCTGACCGGGTGCCGTACGGAGCGGTGTGCGCGCGGCGGTTACGAGTTCGCCGAGGAGGGCCCGGTCGGCCGGGGCTGTACGAGCGACGAGGGCGCGCCCGGGGGCCGGGCGCCGGGCACGGCCGCCGTGCCCGCCGTGGCGACGGCCGGACGGCCCGCGGCCCCGCCGGCCGCAGTGCCGGTGCCGCGCTCCCCCGGCACGGGCGGGCCGGTGGACGACGGCCGGTCCTCCCGGACGAGCGCGGCGGTCCTGGGCGAACTCGACGCGCTGGTGGGCCTGGAGAGCGTCAAGCGCGAGGTCAGGGCGCTGACCGACATGATCGAGGTGGGGCGGCGGCGCCAGGAGGCCGGGCTGAAGGCCGCGTCCGTCCGCCGTCATCTGGTCTTCACCGGCTCCCCCGGCACCGGCAAGACCACCGTGGCCCGGCTCTACGGCGAGATCCTGGCCGCCCTGGGCGTGCTGGAGCGCGGCCATCTGGTGGAGGTGTCGCGGGTGGACCTGGTGGGCGAGCACATCGGCTCGACCGCCATCCGGACCCAGGAGGCCTTCGACCGGGCGCGCGGCGGGGTGCTCTTCATCGACGAGGCGTACGCGCTGTGCCCCGAGGACTCGGGGCGGGACTTCGGCCGTGAGGCCATCGACACGCTGGTGAAGCTGATGGAGGACCACCGGGACGAGGTGGTGGTGATCGTCGCCGGGTACACCGCCGAGATGCAGCGCTTCCTGACGGTGAACCCGGGGGTGGCCTCGCGCTTCTCACGCACCATCACCTTCGCCGACTACGCGCCGGACGAGCTGCTGCGCATCGTGCGGCAGCAGGCGCAGGAGCACGAGTACCGGATCGGCGAGGGTGCGGCCGAGGCGCTGCTGGTGTACTTCGGGGCCATTCCGAAAGGCCCGGCGTTCGGCAACGGCCGGACGGCGCGGCAGACCTTCGAGGCGATGGTCGAGCGGCACGCGGGCCGGGTGGCCCAGCTTGCCGCGCCCAGCCACGACGACCTGACGCTGCTCTACGCCGAGGACCTTCCGGAATCCTGACGGCC
Organism: Streptomyces sp. 17_S59; assembly: GCF_056930295.1. Lineage (NCBI taxonomy): Bacteria > Bacillati > Actinomycetota > Actinomycetes > Kitasatosporales > Streptomycetaceae > Streptomyces > Streptomyces sp. 17_S59. Next base: position 641,789 of record NZ_JBXOWD010000001.1, read on the forward strand.
CGGAGGCGTCAGACGGACCACTTCTCCTTGATCGTCTGGATCTCGCCCTTGGAGTTCAGCGTGATGTCGTAGACGTTGTTGAAGCAGGCAAAGGGCTTCTTGACGTTGCTGTGGTCCTCGCTGAGGCAGCCGTCGACGTGCATGTCGAAGTCGTGCTTGCTGACGGGCTTGGTCTTGCCGGGGCCGTCGCTCAGGGCGAGTTCGGGCTTGGCGTCGGGGGCGAGCTTGTAGTGCTTGGAGTCGCCCTCGCCGCCGTAGATCCAGTCGTTGGGCGTGCAGTGCGGCTGGGCCGTCTGGGCCTCGAAGCCGCTGTCCGCGTCGCGCATCAGCTTGATCTGGATGATGCTGTGCCCGGCGGGCAGGACCGGCTTCTTGCCACCGCAGTCGTACTTGTCGGGGTCCGCGTCGCCGCCCTTGCTCGCCTGGGCGGACGGCTTCGCCGAGGAGCCCGAGCCTCCCGAGGTGCCGCCGGACTTGTCGTCCGGCCCGCAGGCCGCGAGCCCGCCGCCGAGCGCGGCCACGAGCGCCAGCGTGCTCACCGATCGTCGAATGGAGCGCATGTCGAATCCCCCGTTGTTGCCAAAGAACTTTGTCGTGGTCATGCTTGATCGACGGTGTGTTCTACACCAGCGGCTGGGCAAAGATCCAATCGACGGCCCGGGCCCGGGGGAGCCGGGCCGTCCCCGGTGTCGGTGGCGCGTGGGAGGATTGCGCCGCGCGGTGGGCGGCGGACGGTGGGTGACGGACGGTCGGAGGGGACGGGCCGGGTGGGCGACAACCAGAATCTCCTGGCGGAGCAGCGGCGCGCCCTGATCCTCGACGAGGTCAGGCGCCGCGGCGGGGTGCGGGTCAACGAACTGACGCGGCGGCTGAACGTCTCGGACATGACCGTCCGGCGCGACCTGGACGCGCTGGCCCGGCAGGGCGTCGTGGAGAAGGTGCACGGGGGCGCCGTGCCGGTCATGGAGGCGACCACGCACGAGCCCGGCTTCGAGGCCAAGTCCGCCCTCGAACTCAGCGCCAAGGAGGACATCGCACGGGCGGCGGCGCGGATGGCCGTGCAGGGCAGTGCCATAGCGCTGGCCGGCGGGACGACGGTCTACGCCCTGGCCCAGCAGCTGGTGGACGTCCCGGACCTGACGGTAGTGACCAACTCCGTCCGGGTCGCCGACGTGTTCCACAGCTCCCAGCGTTCGATGACGGCCTCGGGCCCGGCGGCCCGGCCCGGTGCCGCGACGGTGGTGCTCACGGGCGGGGTGCGCACGCCGTCGGACACCCTGGTCGGCCCCGTCGCGGACGCCGCCATCCGCTCGCTCCACTTCGACGTGCTGTTCATCGGGGTGCACGGGATCTCCGTGGAGGCCGGGCTGTCGACGCCCAACCTGGCGGAGGCGGAGACGGACCGTCACTTCGTGCGTTCCGCGCGGCGGGTCGTGGTGCTCGCGGACCACACCAAGTGGGGGACGGTGGGGCTCAGTTCGTTCGCCACACTGGACGAGGTCGACACGCTGGTGACGGACGCGGGCCTGCCCGCCCGGGCGCGTGCGGAGATCGCCGAGCGGCTGCCGGAGCTGGTGGTGGCCGGCGGGGGCGCGGACGGCGCAGACATCTGACGTACGGCGGGCTACCGTAGGCGGAGCCCGGTCGCTCCGCCGAGCCCATGGGGGTTCCTTCGATGACACGTGGACGGCACGGTTTCCGCCCGGTGGGGCTGGAGTTCTCCGACACCGCACCCCTGCGGTTCGCCTTCACGGCCCGGATGGCCGCCCCGCCCGCGGACGTCTACCGCGCCCTGGCCGAGGAGGTCGAGGCGTGGCCGCGCTGGTTCCACGCGGTCACGCTGGCGCGGCCCGTCGAGACCCGGGGGAACCGGGGCCGGGAGATCAAGCTGGTGGGCCTGGTCGGCTTCACCGAGACGGTGATGGCGGCGGAGCCCGGCGAGCGCTACGCCTACCGGGTCGACGAGGCGAACGTGCCGGGGATCCGCGCGCTGCTGGAGGACTGGCGGCTGAGCCCGGCCGGGGGCGGCACGGTCGTCGAGTGGCGGTTCGCGGCGGACGCCCCGCCTCCGGGCCGGCTGGCGCTGGGGCTGGCCAAGCCCGGTATCGGCCGGGCGTTCCGGAACGCGGTACGGGCCCTCGACCGGCGGCTGTCGGGCGTGTGACCGGCCGGCGCCGGGTCAGGCGGGCCAGCGGCCGGTCGCCAGGAAGGCGTCGATGGCCATGGCGTAGGGCTGGATGTCCAGGCCCTGTCGGGCGAGCCACGCGTCGGAGTAGTACTTGTCCAGGTAGCGCTCGCCGGGGTCGCAGATGAGGGTGACCACGCTGCCCGCGTGCCCCTCGCCGACCATCTCCGCGACGATCTTCAGCGAGCCCCACAGGCCGGTGCCGGTGGAGCCGCCCGCCTTGCGGCCGATGGCCCGCTCCAGGGCCCGTACGGCCGCGACGCTCGCGGCGTCCGGGACCTTCATCATCCGGTCGATCGCGGCCGCCAGGAAGCTGGGCTCCATGCGCGGCCGGCCGATGCCCTCGATGCGGGAGCCCCGGTCGCTGGTCGCGGCCGGGTCGCGGTTGCGCCAGCCGTCGAAGAAGCAGGAGTTCTCCGGGTCCGCCACGCACACTCGGGTGTCGTACTGCATGTAGCGGGTGTAGCGGGCGATGGTCGCGGAGGTGCCCCCGGTGCCTGCGGTGGCGACGATCCAGGCCGGTTCGGGGTACCGCTCCCGGCACAGCTGGCTGTAGATCGACTCCGCGATGTTGTTGTTGCCCCGCCAGTCGGTGGCCCGTTCCGCGTAGGTGAACTGGTCGATGTAGTGGCCGCCGGACCGCTCGGCGAGGGCCGCCGCCTCCGCGTACATCGCCCTGGGGTCGTCCACGAAGTGGCACCGCCCACCGTGGAACTCGATCAGACGGCACTTCTCGGTGCTGGTCGTGCGCGGCATGACGGCGATGAAGGGGACGCCGATCAGCTGGGCGAAGTAGGCCTCGGAGACGGCCGTCGAGCCGCTGGACGCCTCGATGACGGCGGCCTCGGGGCGGATCCAGCCATTGCACAGCCCGTAGAGGAACAGCGAACGGGCCAGCCGGTGCTTGAGGCTGCCGGTCGGGTGCGTCGACTCGTCCTTGAGATAGAGGTCGACGCCCCACTCCTCGGGCAGCGGGAAGCGCAGCAGATGGGTGTCGGCGGAGCGGTTGGCGTCGGCCTGCACCTTGCGCACCGCCTCCTTGAGCCAGGCGCGGTAGGCCGGGTCGCTGCGGTCCACGTCGATGGTGCGGGCCGGGCCCGCAGGGGGTTCCGCCGTGCCGTTCACAGGCCGCTCCTCGTGCCGTCCGTCCGGGCCGATGGGGATCAGCCGGACGTTTCGATCATAAGTGGGCACTGGTGTGTCGGCCCCCTCGCGGGCAGACTGCGCACCGGAAGGACGATTCGGCCGGAGAGGCGGTGCGCCGTGACGGAACCGGAGTTCAACGCGACAGGAGTGCGGATCGAACGAGCCCGCCGCTCCCTCACCCGGGCCGGCCAGGTGAAGATCCAGGACGGCCGGCTGGAGCTGCTGACCAGCTACGGCCGGGAGATCGACAGCGCCCCCGTGGACTCGGTGCGGGCGGGCAAGCCGTGGTTCGCCAACCGGGACCGGGCCAGGGCCACGGTGAACGGCACCCGGTACGTCCTCACGCTCGGCGGGCGCGACTCCGCCGCCGAGGGCGCCGGGGCGGCTACGGTCAGCCGCTTCCTGGAGGCCGTGCGCTCGGCGCACACCGGCAGCGCCAAGGGCTGAAGGGTGCAGGAGTTGCGAAGGCGGCCGGGAGAGTCGACCCTTGACTCGTACCGGCTTCACTGACGGTCCATCGGCGGTCACGCACGGGACCGGTTGCCGCCGAGCGCAACGCGTATCTGAATCAGGCTAGCCCTACTTCTTCAGGGAGTCGCAGCCGTGATCAGCCGAGTGAACAAGCACTGCACCGTAGAGCTCCAGGCCCTGCCGCCACGGATCCGGCAGGTCCGCAGAATCGTATCTGCACAGCTGCGCTACTGGCATCTGGATTCGCTCATCGACTCCGCGGCGCTCTGCGTCACCGAGCTGCTCACCAACGTCCACCAGCATGCGCAGCCGGACAAACGATGCACGGTCGACATCGACCTGTTGCTGGATCAGCTCACGGTCTCGGTACGGGACCACGACCCGCGGCTGCCGGCCATCGGCGACGCGGATGTGGCCAGCACGCATGGCCGGGGGCTGGCGCTGGTCGCGGCGGTGAGTTCCGGCTGGGGCGTGAAGGAGCGCCCGGACGGCGGAAAGGTCGTCTGGTTCACGCTCCCCGTCCCGTCGACGGCGCCGACGACGGCACCGGTACTGGTGCGTTCAGCGGAGCCAGCGGTGGTGTTCGAGCGCCGGGCGGTGCGGTCGGTGGTGCCGGGCTGAAAAAGCCAGCCCGTCCGGCGTTTGAGGACCGGGGGTCCGGGGGCGGAGCCCCCGGCTTCGGGAAGGGGCGGGATCGGGGAAAGAAAATCCCGCCCCCAACCGTCACCCCAGCATCGCCAACGGATCATCCAGCACCGGCTGCCACGCCGCCTCCGCCGCCCCGATCAAGCTGTTGTAGTCGAGCGAACTCGACAGGATCGGCACGCTCCCGCTGCGCCCCCACAGGCTGCGGTCCGCCACCACCGCCCGCAGCCGTTCCGGGTCGGCCTCCAGGAGTTCGCGGTGCAGGCCGCCCAGGACGATGCGGTCGGGGTTGAGGATGTTCACCAGTCCCGCCAGCCCGAGCCCCAGCCGGTCGACGATCAGCTCGGCCGCGGCCCGTACGGACGGATCCGCGTACTCCGTGCGGAGCAGGTCCCGGGACTGCTGGAGGAGCGAGACCGCGGGACCGGGCGTGCGGCCCGCGGCGGTGAGGAAGGCGAGCGGGTCGGTCTCGACGTCGAGGCAGCCGCGGCTGCCGCAGTGGCAGGGCAGGCCCGCGGGGTTGACGGTGAGGTGGCCGACCTCCAGGGCGAGCCCGGAACTCCCGGTGTGCAGCCGCCCGTCGAGCACGAGCGCACCACCGACCCCCCGGTGCCCGGTGGCCACGCACAGCAGATGCCGCGCGCCCCGGCCCGCCCCGTGCCGGTGCTCGGCGAGGGCGGCGAGGTTGACGTCATTGCCTGCAGTGCCGGTCAGGAGCGCGCCGGAGGGGCCGGTCACCGAGAACTTGGCGAGGGCCTCGGTGAACAGCTCGCGCACCGGGGCACCCACGGGCCAGGACAGGTGCAGGGGGTTGAGGGCGGTGCCCTCCGGCTCGGCGACCGCCGACGGCACCGCGAGCCCCGCCCCCAGGCAGGTCCGCCCGCTCTCGCGCAGCAGCCCCGCACCGGCCTCGACGACGGCGTCGATGATGTGCGAGGGGTCGGCGGGCACGGCCATGCAGCCCGGCGCGGTGGCGACCATCCGTCCGCCGAGCCCGACGAGGGCGGCCCGGTAGCCGTCGGCGTGGATCTGCGCGGCGAGGACGACGGGCCCCTCCGGCGCGATCGAGAGCCGGTGCGAGGGACGCCCCTGGGAGCCCGCGGCGGCCGTGGGGCGCGCATCGACCTTGATCAGGCCGAGCGCCTCGAGCTCGGCGGCCACCGCCCCGGCGGTCGCCCGGGTCACGCCGAGTTCCGCGGTCAGCACGGCGCGTGTGGGGGCGCGGCCCGTGTGCACGAGCTCCAAGGCCGGGCCGAGGGCGCCGCGGCCCCGCTCCAAACGTGTTGTCCGAGTCTGGGTCACGCCTCTATTCTGACTTTGTGCCGACGCTAAACAAAATACGGACGGCCATTCGGCGGGGTCAGCATCCGGTTCCGGACGCCCCCGCCCTGCGCCGCCTCCGTACCGCGCTGACCATGTTCTTCGCCCTCGACGGCTTCCTCTTCGCCGGCTGGGTCGTCCGCATTCCCGCGATCAAGGAGCAAACAGGCGCCTCCGCGGGCGCACTCGGCCTCGCGCTGCTCGGCGTGTCGGGCGGCGCGGTCGCAACCATGATGATGACCGGGCGCCTGTGCCGCCGCTTCGGTACCCACCCGGTGACGGTGGCCGCCGCCGTGCTGATGTCCCTGTCCATCGCCCTGCCGCCGCTCACCGGCTCCGCCCTGGCCCTAGGGCTGGTCCTGCTCCTCTTCGGCGCGGCCTACGGCGGCCTCAACGTGGCCATGAACAGCGCCGCCGTCGATCTGGTCGCCGCCCTGCGCAGACCGGTGATGCCCGGATTCCACGCTGCGTTCAGCGTCGGCGGGATGCTGGGGGCGGGGCTCGGCGGGCTGGTCGCCGGACAGCTGTCCGCCACGCGCCACCTGCTGCTGCTGACCGTGCTGGGCCTCGTCGTGGCAACGGCCGCGGGCCGGGTGCTGCTCTCGCATCCGGCGCCGCAGGCGCCCGCCCGCCCGGCCCCTTCCACGCCCGCGAAAGGCGGCCGGGCCTCCGGCCGCGAGCGCAAGCTGGTCGCCGTCTTCGGCCTGATCGCCCTGTGCACCGCCTACGGTGAGGGGGCGCTCGCGGACTGGGGCGCGCTCCATTTGCAACAAGACCTCTCCGCACGCGCCGGTGTCGCGGCCGTCGGCTACTCGGCCTTCGCGCTCGCCATGACCGTCGGACGGCTCTCCGGCACGGCCCTCCTCGAACGGCTGGGCCAGACGCGGGTACTGGTGTACGGCGGCGTCGCGGCAGCGCTGGGGATGCTGATCGGGTCGCTGGCGCCCACAGTGTGGGCGGCGTTCGCCGGCTTCGCGCTCACCGGCCTGGGCCTGGCGAACATCTTCCCGGTCGCGGTGGGCCGGGCCGGCGAGCTGACGGGGCCCGGCGGAGTGGCGGCCGCCTCCACGTTCGGCTACGGCGGCATGCTGCTGGGTCCGCCCGCGATCGGCTTCCTGGCGGACTGGTTCTCCCTGCCGGTGGCGCTGACCACGGTGGCCGGACTCGCAGCCATGGCCGCACTGATCGCATACGCGACGCGCGGGGTGACGCGGGGCGCTGTCAGTGGCGACTGACACGATGGAGGAATGGTCGGCAAGGTGAGTCCGGAACCGGACGAGTGGCGGTGCGCCGGGCTGCGCTGGAGCGCCTCGGGCCCGGCGCTGCTGTGGCGGCATCCCGGGCGCGGGGAGCGGCTGTCGCCCCTGCCGCCCGGCAAACCGCTGGCCTTCACAACGGGCGACCGGCGCTGCGTGGGAGTGCGGAGAGGCGGCCGCCACACACCCTGCCAGACCAGCGCGGAAGTGCCGGCGACAGCCGTCTCGGCACAGTGCGCGGAATGCGCGCGGCTCGACAGATCCCACTCGGTGGCCGCCGACACGGCGGCCGACGACCCGCGCCCGTACGACGTCTACCTCGCGTGGTTCGCTCCCGGCCTGATCAAGGTCGGCATCACCGCCACCGAGCGGCAGGGGGCACGGCTCCTGGAACAGGCCGCGCTGTCCTACGCCCTGCTGGGCCGCGGCCCGCTGATGGCGGCGCGCCGGTCGGAGGCGGTGCTGGGCGCGGCGCTGGCGGTGCCGGACCGCTTCCCGTACGCGGCGAAGCGCTCGGCCCGCCACCCGACGCCGCCTCAACAGCTCCGGGAGAACGAACTGGCCGCACTCCACAACCAGGCCATAAACATCCCCGGCCTCCCGGAGTCCCTGACAGTGCTCCCCTTCGCCCCAATACACCACGACGCAGCGTTCCACCTGGACCGACTGCAACAGCACCACGGCGTGGTCGTCCCGGCAGCCCAATGCACGGTGGCGGGCAGGGTAGTCGCCGTAACGGGCCCGGACATCTACATGGCCACGCCCGACGACCGCCTCCTGCTCCTGGACGCCCGAAAACTGACCGGCTGGTCCCTCAAGCCGGCAGCCCCGGACTCCCGAACCACAGCAGAGATACAACCCCCCACCGAGGAACCCGAGCCGCTGTTCTGAGTCAGCCGCGCCGTCCGTCCACGGCAGACAAGGCGCGCCGTGCCACGGGGTGCGTCCGCACGATCTCCGCAAGGGTGGTCGAGCCACGGGTGATGCGCGCGAACGCGTGCCACGCGGGCCGGAACCCGGTGACCGCGGCGTGGATGAGCCCGGGCCGGCGCTCGAAGACCGTGAGCATCCGGCGCCCCACGCCCATCTCGACGCCCAGCCCCGCCTTGATGGCGAAGGCGTAGTTGAGGGCCTGGCGCCGGGCGTCGACGGCGTCCTGCGCCTCGGCGATCCGCACCGCCCACTCCCCCGCCAGGCGCCCCGAGCGCAGGGCGAAGGAAATGCCCTCCCGGGTCCACGGCTCCAGCAGCCCCGCCGCGTCACCGGCCACGATCACGCGCCCCCGCGACAGAGGGGAGTCATCAGCCCGGCACCGAGTCAGGTGCCCGGAGGAGATACTCGGCTCGAAACCGGACAGCCCCAGCCGGGCGATGAAGTCCTCCAGGTAGCGCTTCGTGCCCGCGCCGTCCCCGCGCGCCGAGATCACCCCGACAGTCAAAGTGTCACCCTTGGGGAACACCCACCCATAACTGCCCGGAATCGGCCCCCAGTCGATCTGAACGCGCCCGGCCCAGTCCTCCGCAACGCTCGCAGGCACCGGAATCTCCGCCTCCAGGCCGAGGTCCACCTGCTCCAGCTTCACACCGACGTGGGCTCCTATCCGGCCCGCGCTGCCGTCGGCGCCGACGACGGCGCGAGCGTGCAGGACGCTCCCGTCACCGAGCACCACGGCCACCGTGCGCCGGTCGGGCACGGCCGGACCGTGCTGCTCGACCCGGGAGACGGTGACACCCGTCCGCACCTCGGCACCGGCGGCCCGGGCCACCTCCACCAGCCCGGCGTCGAACTCGGGCCGGTTGATGAGCCCGAAGAGCATCCGCTTGGACCGCCGGGTGCGCGTGAGCTTTCCGTTCAGCGAGAAGGTGACGGCGTGCACCCGGTCCCGCAGGGGCAGCTCGAAACCGGGCGGCAGCGCGTCGCGCGAAGGGCCGATGATGCCGCCGCCGCAGGTCTTGTACCGGGGCAGCTCGGCCTTCTCCAGCAGCAGCACCCTGCGGCCGGTCGCCGCAGCAGCGTGTGCGGCGGAGGCTCCGGCGGGCCCGGCGCCCACCACCACGACGTCCCACACGTCCCCGCCCGTCTCCCGGGCCGCGTTGTCGCTGCTCACCTGTGCTTCTACTCCCCATTGATCACCGGCTACGGTCCGCATCCTACGACCCACGGCCGGACACCCCGGCTGCGGGAAGGCGCCCATGGGGTCCATGGGAGGATCGGAGTCACAACCGTCCGTACACACGAACACAACGCCGCGCCCACAAGGAGCGTTCCATGAACACGTCCTCGATCCCGCAGCCCGACCCGGCCGCGCTCGCGACGACCGTCGCCTCGCTGCAATCCCGTGCCAAGGCCGAACTGGCCGAGCTGGTGGCCTACAAATCGGTCGCGGACGAGGCGCAGTTCCCCAAGAGCGAGTGCGAGGCGGCCGCGAACTGGGTGGCCGGTGCGCTCCGCGCCGAGGGCTTCGAGGACGTGGCCCTGCTCGACACCCCCGACGGCACGCAGTCGGTCTACGGCTACCTCCCCGGCCCGGCCGGCGCCCCGACGGTCCTCCTGTACGCGCACTACGACGTGCAGCCCCCGCTGGACGAGGCCGCCTGGATCTCCCCGCCCTTCGAGCTGACCGAGCGCGACGGCCGCTGGTACGGCCGCGGAGCCGCCGACTGCAAGGGCGGCTTCATCATGCACCTGACCGCGCTCCGCGCGCTCAAGCAGCACGGCGGCATCCCCGTCGGCATCAAGATGATCGTCGAGGGCTCCGAAGAGCAGGGGACGGGCGGCCTGGAGCGCTACGCCGAGGCGCACCCGGAACTCCTGACGGCCGACACCATCGTCATCGGCGATGCCGGCAACTTCCGCCTGGGCCTGCCGACCGTGACGGCGACGCTGCGCGGCATGACCTTGGTCCGCGTGCAGGTGGACACCCTCGAAGGAAACCTCCACTCCGGCATGTTCGGCGGCGCCGCCCCGGACGCCCTGGCCGCGCTGATCCGCGTCCTGGACTCGCTCCGCGCCGAGGACGGCTCGACGACCGTCGCCGGCCTCGAGGCGAGCGGCACCTGGGAGGGCCTTCAGTACCCGGAGGAGAACTTCCGCCAGGACGCAAAGGTCCTCGACGGCGTCTCCCTCATCGGCTCGGGCACCGTCGCCGACCGCCTCTGGTCCCGCCCGGCCGTGACCGTCCTGGGCATCGACTGCCCGCCGGTCGTCGGCGCGACGCCCTCCGTCCACGCGAGCGCCCGCGCACTGATCAGCCTGCGCGTCCCGCCGGGCATGGACGCAGCGGAGGCGACGAAGCACCTCATCGCCCACCTCGAGCAGAAGACCCCCTGGAACGCCCGGGTCACCGCGGACCAGGTGGGTCAGGGCCAGCCGTTCCAGGCGGACACCTCCAGCCCGGCGTACGCGTCGATGGCCGAGGCGATGCGCATCGCGTACCCGGGCGAGGAGATGCAGGCCGCGGGCATGGGCGGTTCGATCCCGCTGTGCAACACTCTGGCTGCGCTCTACCCGGAGACGGAGATCCTCCTGATCGGCCTGAGCGAGCCGGAGGCCCAGATCCACGCCGTGAACGAGAGTGTCTCGCCGCAGGAACTGGAGCGCCTGTCCCTGGCGGAGGCCCTGTTCCTGGTGAACTACGCGAACAGCAAGCGCTAAGAAGGAACCGGCCCGCAGCCGCCGTCCGGCAGGGCGGGGGCGGGGCGGGAGGGCCCTGGCAGGGGCGTCAAGCGGTTTCGTGGGCAGTGCCGAGAACCCAATGCAACACGGGCAAGCCCACGAAATTGCAGCCCCAGAAGGGCCCTCCCGCCCCGCCCCCGCCCCCGCCCACCGGCGGGTGCGCGCCCCCCACGGCGGGAGGCGCACCCCCACGGCGGGACGCCTACGTCAGATCAGCCCACAGGAACCCCAGCCTCAAGGTTCAACGCCCGCCCCCGCTCCCGCGCCCGCAACGCCCACCGCAACCGGCTCAGCCGCACCGGCGGCAACATGGCCGAGGCTTCCTCCTCCGTGACGAACCGCCACCCCCGCAGTTCCGCCCCCGGAAGCAGCAGCCGCTGCGCGTCCGCCCCGGTCAGCCGCCCACCATCAAAAAGAAAGCGCAGCCCGCCGAAACCGGGCGGCTTGGGCGGCTCCCAGTCGACGACCAACAGCCTTGGCACGGAGGTCAGTTCGATGCCGATCTCCTCGGCCACCTCCCGCATGCCGGCCCGCGCAGGCGCCTCGCCCGGCTCCACCACACCACCAGGAAATTCCCAACCGGGCTTGTACGTAGGGTCGACAAGAAGCACCCGATCATGCTCATCAAAGAGCAGAACCCCGGAGGCGAGAGTCTCAGCCTTGGGCTCGGGAGTCTGCACGATCGAACAGACCCCGGCCGAACCGGTACGCACAGCCTCGGCGACGCACTCGGCGGCCTCACGGGGCGTCAGCGGCCCACTGTCAACAACAAAGGCATCACCCTCGAGCCACGACAAGGCCTCCCGATACGGCGCGATGTGCTCCCGAGCCCACCGCCGAACCGACTCACTCCGCGCAGGGTCGCCCGGAAACTCCACCCGCCCGTCGATCCGCGCCCGCAGGATCGTTTCATCGGCGGTCAGCAGCACATGCCGCACACGGATCCGGCGCGACGCGAGCCCCCCGAAGATCTCGTCGCGGTACTCCTGCCGCAAGAGCGTCATGGGCACCACGAGCACCCCACCCAGCTCGGCGAGCATCGCGGCGGCGGTGTCGACGACCATCCGCCGCCAGATGGGCAGCTCCTGGTAATCGCCAACGCCGTTCATTCTCCCGGACGGCAGCAGATACCGCAGCGCACCGCCGGTCACTTCGGGATCGTAGAGAGCACTGCCCGGGATGAGTTCGGTCAGCTCCTTGGCCGTGCTGGTCTTCCCGACACTGAACGCACCGTTCAGCCAGACGATCACGGTTCCCCCTCCTAGGTAGCCCCCGCTGCGGCACCCTGCCCGGAAAGCCGGAAACCAACCCCGGAAACCGACCCCGGGCACAGCATCCGCAACACCTTGCCACGGAAACGTGTACGAGCGGCATGGTGCCCGGTGCCCCCCGCCCGGTCACCCGCCCGCGGCAGCCCCCCACAACCCCAGCTCCTCCGCGGCGGCAGCCGCGGCACCCACCAGCCCCGCGTCGGAGCCGAGCCGGGCGGGCAGCACCTCGACGCCGGAGACAAAAGAAAGCGTCGCGTAATGACGAAGCCACTCCCGAAGCGGACCGAAGAGGACGTCACCGGCACCGGCAACACCCCCGCCTATGACCGCGACGTCGATCTCGACGAGCGTCGCCGTGGCAGCAATACCCGCCGCGAGAGCCTGCGCAGCCCGCGCAAAAGAAGCAAGCGCAACGGGGTCCCCGGCTCGCGCGGCCGCCGCCACACCCGCCGCGCTCGCGTCGCCGTCCGGCCCGGGACGCCAGCCGCCCTCGACGGCACGGCGGGCGATGTTCGGCCCGCTGGCGATGCGCTCGACGCAACCGCGACCACCGCACGCACACAGGTCACCGTCGAGATCGACACTCACGTGACCGATATGCCCGGCATTGCCGGTAGGCCCGGTATGCAGACGCCCGCCCAGAACGAGCCCGCCGCCCACCCCGGTGGAGACGACCATGCACAACGCGTTGTCGCGCCCCCGCGCAGCACCCTGCCAGTGCTCGGCAGCAGCCATCGCCACGCCGTCGCCGACCAGCACGACCGGAAGCCCGCCCGTGAGCCCGGCCACCTCGGCGACCAGCGGAAACCCCCGCCATCCGGGCACGTTGACGGGGCTGACGGTCCCTCGGCCGGCGTCGACGGGCCCCGCGCTCCCGATGCCCACGGCCCGGACCCGGGACCAGTCGGCCGACCCGGTCAGCTCGCGGAGGACGGCGGCAACGGCGGCCATCACGGTCGCCCCGTCCTCCCCCGCCGGGGTCGACCGCCGGGCGCGCACGAGCAGCCGCCCGCTGCCGTCCACCAGCGCCCCGGCGATCTTGGTGCCGCCGATGTCGAGAGCGGCGACGAGGCCGCCGGGGTCGTTGTGCACGGTGACGTTCTCTCCTGGTCCTGGGGCGGGGATCCCGGATGGCCAAGGGGCCATCGGACGTCAGTCTCCCCAGACGTGACAACGTTGTCCAGGTTCTATGCTCGACGTCACCGCACGTGCACGAGCCGCACCCCGCGCAAAGGACGAAGCCCGCATGTCCCATGCCGTCAACGCCGTCAGGGCCGGAGCCCCCGGCGCCCCGCAGCCCCGCTACGGAACCCGGCCGACCATGAAGGACGTCGCCGCCCGCGCTGGGGTCGGCCTGAAGACCGTCTCCCGGGTGGTGAACGGCGAGCCCGGGGTCACCGCGGACACCGAGCGGCGCGTCCAGGAGGCGATCGCGGCGCTCGGCTTCCGCCGGAACGACAGCGCGCGCATCCTGCGCAAGGGCCGGACGGCGTCCATCGGCCTGGTCCTGGAGGACCTGGCCGACCCCTTCTACGCCCCGCTCAGCCGGGCGGTCGAAGAGGTCGCCCGCGCCCATGGCGCCCTGCTGTTCAACGGCTCGAGCGCCGAGAACGCGGAGCGGGAACAGGAGTTGGCCCTCGCGTTCTGCGCCCGCCGCGTCGACGGCCTGATCATCATCCCGGCGGGACATGACCACCGTTATCTGGAGCCGGAGACGGCGGCGGGCATCGCGACCGTCTTTGTCGACCGCCCGGCCGGCCGGCTGGAGGCCGACGCGGTGCTCACGGACAACTGCGGCGGCGCCCGGGAGGGCGTGGCCCACCTCATCGCACACGGCCACCGCCGCATCGGCTTCATCGGCGACCACCCCCGCATCCACACGGCCGCGGAGCGGCTGCGCGGCTACCGTGCCGCGATGGCGGCGGCCGGACTGCCCGTGGACGAGGCGTGGATCTCGCTGGGCCCCACGGACCCGCAGCACGTACGAGCGGAAGCAAAGCGCATGCTGGGCGGTGGGGCGAATCCGGTGACGGCCCTGTTCACCGGGAACAACCGGGTGACCGTCACCGCGCTCCGGGTCATCGCGCAACTCCCCCGCAGGGTCGCGCTCGTCGGCTTCGACGACTTCGAACTGGCGGATCTTCTCTCCCCCGGCGTCACGGTCGTCGCCCAGGACCCGGCACGCCTGGGCCGCACGGCGGCGGAACTCCTCTTCCGCCGCCTGGAGGGAGCGGAGGACGCCCCACGGCGGGTGGAGCTGCCGACGCGGCTGGTGGTGCGGGGGTCGGGCGAGATCGGGCCGGAGGACGCGTAGGCGGCCCGCCCCGATACATCAGTGCCACCGGCCCCCTCACCGAAATCGAAGGCGGAGGGACCGGCGGCACTGATACGGACAGCCTTCGCTGCAACAAAGGCCGACCTGTTCCCCTGTTGTGTCGAGTGGCAACGGCCGGGGAGACCGCGATGGAGAGGCCGTGAGACGGAAGCACGGCGGACAGTAGGCGCGGCTGTGCTCACATGGCGAAGCCTGGGCCAGAGCTACGGCACGCACGCCAAGGGGTGCCGCGCGGAGTGCAGGAAGCAAGGAACCGCGCCGCCCGGGGAAAGCCCGGTACGGCCCCCGGGCGGATGGGAACGGCCTGCGGGCCGACACGGCCCATGACCGGGGCAACCGCCGACCGGGCCCGAGGACACCGGAGGACCATGACTGTCGTGGCTCGTACTGACGCCATGTCAGTCCCCCCTTGCCTGGCTCGGCTGTCGTTCCCCGCCGACCGTGTGAGGCCGACTGACCAAAGAGTTGTCCTACCGAGCGCTGCCCACAAGGGCCGAGCCGACGGAGAAACAGGGACGCGACCACCGCCGACGCGAAACAAGCGCCGGGCGAACGACCGTTGACCAGCGGGTTCTCCGTCCTCCTCCGTTCCCGAAAACCGGGACAAGGCGAAACACTCCCGCCCGCGCTGTCTTTACGCCGGACGGGCGTGGGGAGGAATGTGTGCGCTGAGGCACTGTTCCATCCGGCTCTGCAAGGCCGGCGGAACGACACAAGTGCCTCGTGTCGAGTGGCAACGGATCCGAGGAGATGGCATTGGTCCTACTCAACCCCACCGAGACCCACCGCATACACCACCAGTCGGCGACCGCCGCTGACCACGCCGCGCCCTGTGCACAGTGCGCGGCGAACCCCACCACGCCCGCCGCGTCCAGCGGCCCGGTGCTGTCCGGCACGGCCGTCGTGGCCATCGTCGCGGTCGTGTTCACCGCGGCCGTGACGATGACGTGGCTCGGTCTGCCCCCGCAGGTGACGGGCGTGGTACTCGCCGCCGCGAGCGCCGCGGCCGTCTCGCTCATCCGGCACACGGCCGGGCTCTTCTCCGCCGACCGCGAGTAGAGGAGGGCGTCCATGGGGTGCGAGATCAGCGCCCCGGCGACGCCGGACCCGGTGAGCACGCTCGCGGAGTGGCTCGAGTCACTCCGCGAGCGTTCGGGTCTGAGCTACCGCCGGATGGCGCAGGACGCGAGCGAACGATTCCGTACGCAGGTGCCGTACCTGCGGTTCTTCCACGCCGGGCGGGGCAAGCGCCTCCCGGCGTGGGACACCGTCCGCATCTACGCCCGTGTGTGCGGCGGCGACGAGCAGCAGGCCCACCGCCTGTGGCGGCAGGCGGCCGCGAAGGCACCGGCGGCGGTCGCCGGGGGCCGCCGCCCGGGCCCGGCGCTGAAGCCGGAGTTCATCCGGGAGCCGCTGCACCTGCTGGACGCCATGCGCGCGCTGCGCGGCACGCGCGGCGGGCCCGGGTACCGCACGCTGCGCGATCTCGAACTGGCCGCGGGGCCGGGCCGGTTACCGCGCAGCACGCTGGGTGCGGTGCTCAGCGGCAGGCGCATGCCGTCGAAGGAAATGCTGCTGGCATTCGTACGGCTGACGGCAGGCATCGAACCGGGGACGCACAGGGCCCTGCTGTGGGAGCAGGCGTGGGAGCGCGCCGACGCCTACCGCAGGGGCCGCGCGCCCGCGTACACACCCGAACTCGCCACCCAGGGACCAGCCCCGGCACCGGCCTTGCTCCCCAAGGCCGCGTGACCGGGAACGTCCCTCCTCCCCCTCCCAGGAGTCAACGACGGTCGAGGAACCGGGCGAGGCCGTCGGCGACGCCCTGGGTGGGGACGGTGGTGGCGAACCAGGCGGCCTCGACGGCGAGGCCCTCGTCGATGGGCAGGTTGATGCCGCGGGTGACGGCGGCCAGACAGGCGGTCACCGCGGAGGCGGGGTGGCGGATGATGCGCTCGGTCAGCTCCCTCGCCTCGTCCAGCAGCTTGCCGGCCGGGACGACGCGATTGACGATGCCGAGTTCCGCCGCACGGGCGGCGTCGATGGGGTCGCCGGTCAGGATCATCTCCAGGCCGCGCTTGCGTCCGACGTGCCGGGGCAGGCGCTGGGAGCCGCCGAACGGCGGCGGGAACCCGAGGGTGATCTCGGGTTTGGCGAAGGTGGCGTGTTCGGCCGCCAGCGCGAGCGGAGCGGCCTCGGTGATCTCGCAACCTCCGCCGTAGGCAAGCCCGTTGACTGCGACGACGATCGGCTTGGGGAAGTTCTCGATGCGCCGGGTGAGCCCCTGGCCGCGCCGGACGATCTCCCGCAGCGCCTGCTCCACGCCCCCGGCGATGGAACCGGCCAGGGAGGGGATGTCGGCGCCCGCGCTGAAGGCGCGTTCGCCGGACCCGGTCAGGATGACCGCGCGAACGTAGTCGTCGGCCTCGATCTCGTCCAGGGCGGCCATGAGCGCATCGATGGTCGGGTAGTCCAGGGCGTTGAGCTTGGCCGGACGGTTGAGGGTCAGTGTGATGACGGCACCGTCGCGGGACCGGCGGACCAGGGGCTCGACAGAAGGCAAGGCTCGGGCTCCGTTCAGAGGGGGTAAGGAGGGTAGTCGTGTTCCGGTTGGGCTACGGCCGCAGCGCGCCGTCGAACTGAGCCCAGCCCGACCAGACGGCATTCGTGGGGACCTGCCAGCGGTGGAAGATGGCTCCGCCCCTGTTCACGCCGAAGAGTTCGATGCGGCCGTCGGCATTGGTCTCGGCCGCCACCTGGGTCAGGGCACCGTCGAACTGCTGCCAGCCCGTCCAGCCGCCGCCCGGTACGGTCTGCCAGCGGTGGAAGATCGCGTCACCCGAGTTGGTACCGAAGATCTCCAGCCGGCCGTCCACGTTCCGGGCCGCCGCGATCGAGGTCAGGGCACCGTCGAACTGCTCCCAGCCGGACCATGAGCCGCCGATGGACGTCTGGTAGCGGTGGAAGATGGCGCCGCCGCTGTTCACGCCGAAGAGTTCGATGCGGCCGTCGGCGTTCGTCTCGGCCGCCACCTGGGTCAGGGCACCGTCGAACTGGGCCCAGCCGGACCACGGGCCGCCGATGGACGTCTGCCAGCGGTGGAAGATGTTCCCGGCGCTGTTGGTGCCGAAGATCTCCAGCCGGCCGTCGGCATTGCGGGCCGCGGCGATCGACGTCAGAGCACCGTCGAACTGGGCCCAGCCGGACCATGAGCCGCTTGCCGGCGCGGTCTGCCACCGGTGGTAGATGTACCCGGCGCCGTTGACCCCGAACAGCTCCATGCGGCCGTCGGCGTTGGTCTCGGCGGCTACGGCGCGCAGCCCCCCGTCGAGCTGCCCCCAGGGCGACCAGTTTTCGCTGGCAGCGGCGCTGTTCTGGTAGCGGTGGAAGATCGCGTCACCGCTGTTGGTGCCGAAGAGTTCGAGCCGCCCGTCGGCGTTGCGGGCCGCGGCGATGGAGGAGCCGAAGACGGTGTCGAACGCGGCGGCCCGCGTACCGGCCGCGGCGTGCTGCGCACCGGCCGCTGCGGCGACTCCCGGTGCGCTGACCAACAGCACCAGGGCGCCGAGCAGTTGAACGATGCGTCTGTAACGCTTTCCCACGCGACTGTCCCTTCCGGTTGAAGGAATCGAACACCCACGGGATCGGGGCAAGCGCACCGTATATCGGCGCCGATGCCGCCGCCCAGCCCCACCGACCGCTGTTTCCGGTCGATCGGCCCGCACTGCATCGCTAGAGTAAGCAAAGTGACCGTCTACGCGATCGCCCAGATTTCGATTCACGACCGTGCTCGCTACGAGCGCTATGCGGCCCGCTTCATGCCCGTACTCGCCCAGTACGGAGGCCGGTTGCTGGCAGCGGACGAGCAGCCGGAGATCGTGGAGGGCCGGTGGAACCACGACAAGGCCATCGTCATGGCTTTCCCCGACGGTGACGCATTCACCCGGTGGTCGACCTCGCCCGAGTACCGGGAGATTTCGAAGGACCGCGTGGCGGCGACCGAGGGGGTCGTCCTGTTGGTGCACGGCATGGGGTAGGCCCCGCGGCAGCCGGGGCCGCGCCCGTTCAGCAGAATGCCTCCGCGTAGGAGGCAGCGCCCTCGCGCGGAAGGTTCACCCATACCTTGGTGCCCTCGCGGGCGGGGGCGGGCCGGATGACGCCCCAGCTGCCCTTGCACTCGTGGACGACGCAGGCGAGCAGGTAGAGCATCTTGTTGCGGCGGGCCGCGCACTGGGCGGAGCTGTCGGGATCGGCGTGATTGGTGTGCGGGTCCCAGGCCACCATGCGGATGCCCTCCTGCTGCCAGCCGATGGACAGGTACAGGGCCTTGCCGGGCTCGAAGAGGGCTGCGCATGCGACG
This sequence comes from Streptomyces sp. 17_S59, assembly GCF_056930295.1. Classification (NCBI taxonomy): domain Bacteria; kingdom Bacillati; phylum Actinomycetota; class Actinomycetes; order Kitasatosporales; family Streptomycetaceae; genus Streptomyces; species Streptomyces sp. 17_S59. The sequence continues at coordinate 660,453 of NZ_JBXOWD010000001.1, forward strand.
AGTTCGCCTGCAGCCTGGAGGGCCGGGGGTACGAGGTCGGCCAGGCCGTGCAGGGAGAGGGCGTTGTGGACGCTGGTACGGGCGATGGACACGGCGTGGGGTGCACCCGGGATGGCGTAGCTGTAGGCGAGGGTCGTGGGGTCGCGCAGGGCGGGGGCGGACGAGAGGTGATCGGCCACGTTGTGGGCGGCGGGGGTGGCCAGGGGGCAGAGGCTGACGGATGACATGCGCAGCTCCCGTTGTGGGGGTGAGTGGGATGTGTGTGGGCTCGCACGGCTTCCGCTCATGCCGGTGGCTTGTCTCCCTGACGCGGGCACACCCCTCCCAGGGCAGGAGAGTGCGGGCATGCTCGCGGATGCGCTTCCGGCTCGTAAGCGGTGCGTCACCGACTGTAGAGCATCGGGAGTACGTGTACTACCGAACGCCCAAGACTGCGGCCTTCGGTGGACCAGCCGATCACTCCGCAGGCAGACTTGCTCCGACATCACGCCCGATGGGATCTGGGAGAGCACATGCCCCCGAGGAGTACGCCAACGGCGCGCCAGAAGCGCCTTGGTGCGGAGCTGCGGAAAATGCGCCTCGCTGCGGGCATGACCACCGAGTTCGCCGCCGGTTTGCTACGGGTGCCCCGTACGAACGTCCCGAACATGGAGTCCGGGCGGTCGGGAATCAGCGCTGATCGAGTGCGGGTCCTGGCTGGCAACTACGGTTGCAGCGACACCCAATTGATCGACGCCCTGGCCGACATGGCCAGCGAGCGAGGGAAGGGATGGTGGGAGGCATACAGAGGGACACTCCCCGCCGGTTTTCTGGACATCGCGGAGATGGAGTGGCACGCCTCCCGCCTGTGCATCGCGTTGACGGTGCACCTCCCCGGGCTGCTCCAGACAGAGGAACGTGCGCGGGCCGTCTTCGATCAGGTCTTCCCGCGACTGCCGACGCCGGAGATCGAAGCCCGCGTGGCCCAGCGCATGGACAGAAGACGTGTCTTCGACAAGCCGAGCCCTCCCGATGTCCAGGTGATCGTCCACGAAGCAGCACTGCGCATGGAGTTCGGCGGCCCCGAGGTGTCGCGCAGACAGCTGGCCCACATCCTGGACATGAGCGAACGTGACAACGTGACAGTACGGGCCATCCCCTTCAAGAAGGGTGGCTTCCCAGGGGCTGGACAGTCGGTCATCTACGCCGGAGCGGTAGTCCCGCAGCTCGATGTCGTCGAACTCGACAGCACTCACGGGCCGGAGTTCATCGACTCCGACACTCAGATCAAGAAGTACCGTACTCAACTAGAGCAGTTGGAGACCGTGACGCTCGACGCCGAGGCATCACGGGACTTTATCCACGAGATCATCCACCAGCTCTAGAGGAGTCGAGCATGTCGCAGATCATCTGGGAAAACGCCTTCTGCGGTGAAGGAGCGAATTGCTTCCGCATAGGCACTGACAATGACGGCAACGCCTACATCGCCGTCGCGGGCACCGAAGACCACTACCTCACCGACACCCGCGACGCGTTACGCGCCTTCATCCGCGATATCAAAGCCGGCAAGGCCGACCACCTGGTCGACTCAGGGGATGAGACGGATGGTCCAGTTCGCCGCTCCGTTGACGTCCAGCTCCCGCATACCGATGTTCATTGACGGATCGCTGGCGACGTCCGGACACCAGTCGAAGACCGAGAAGGGCACGTTCTCGGGGAACGGCCCTGCCCACTGGGCACCGTCCACCGCGAAGGCGTACCAGTACCAGTACCGATTGACCCCGGCGAGGCTCCCGCCGTAGGCCACCTTGGACCCACCCGGGTCGATGACCCACCAGCCCTTCCTGCGCCAAGGGGTCGGCTGGCAGTTCCGGTCCAGGAACTCGATCATGACGTTGACGGTGCTGGAATACGCATTTTCGAAACGCAGCACTGTGCCGCCCCCTTCAGCCCGTACCCCGGGGCAGCCGCCGGACCGCAGGCCCGGCGCCTTCCCGTTCCGGCACCAGATCCGTGGGAAGCCCAAGCACGCCGGGCCGCTCCTCGCTCACCCCGGTCTGCTCCCCCTCCTGAGCCACCGGCCCCACATGTGCCGCGGCGGCTACCAGTTGCTGTGGATCCACATCCGAGGTGGGATCCACTTCGACGTTTGATGATTCACCGGCCATGAGACGACGCTCCCTCCGCGTCGAACCCGCACTGCACCAATTCGGTGCCTCTGGTTTTCACGGTAGCGCCCGTCAAGACGCTATCCCATAGCGTCGGCCCTTTTATGAAAAGATGAATCGACCCCTCCTGTCGGCTTTCCGGAAAGCGGAACGGCGGTTTTGGAGAGCATCGAGCCGCCAGGACCCGTCAAGGAGTTACGAGCGGAGCCGGAACCGAGGCGACCGAGGCGGGCCGGGGTGCCCGGTACGCGTCCGCTCTCCTCCGCCACGAGAGCACCCCGCGGTCATCCTTGAGTCGACCAAGGCGCCGCCCGCACGGCGGACCAGCCCCCACTGTGCGGGGGACGCCGGCGGACGGGAGGGCTGCGATCTTCGAGATGCGTCACGCGAACGATGCCTGACGAATCGAAGGAGCAGCGATGTCCAACCTCCGCCCCGAAGCTCCCCCGGCGATCGGGTACCTGCGCACCACTCGGGACGCCGGCCGTATCCCCGCCTCCCCGGTGCCCCGCTGGGCGCGGCTCGCCGCGCATGCAGTGCCCTTCACGATCCTGCCCTCGGGGCTGTGGCGCATGGGAGTGATGCTGGCCATCCCCGGCTTCGGCACAGCCGAGGCCCGCGACCACGGCGCCGGGCTCGATCTGTATCTGATCCTGCTCTTCGCGGTCTCCGAGGCGCTCGGGCTGCTCACGCTGGGGCTGGTCCAGCCATGGGGCGAGGCGGTGCCGCGCTGGATACCACTGCTGGGCGGACGCCGCATCCCCCTGCTCGCCGCGGTGGTCCCGGCCGTGCTGGGCGCGCTCGCCTCCATGGGGGTCGTGTACTACTTCTTCCTCTCCATCCTCTTTACGGGATTTCCCCCCGGACACACGACCACTGAAGAGGTCATCTTGACGGTTTGTTACCTGCCGCTGCTCGCCTGGGGGCCGCTTCTGGGATCGGTGACGTACGCCTACTACCGCCGACGCACGAGCGACGTCCCGTAGATCTGCGGTTGCAGTTACAGTGCTAGACGCGCGTCCCTTCGTCGTAACTGACGGCAACCTGATAGAGGGCCGGGTTTGCCGATACCTTCACATCCGGGTCATCTTCGAGGGCTCGCATCCGGGCTTGGAACTCCGGGTTGGACATGGCCGCTTGCCACGCCTCTCGGCTGTCCCAGTGAGCGACGTTGACCAACTGGAAGCGTGTCTGCGAGGACACGGCCCGGTGCAGCCGTGAATCACGGAATCCAGGCGCAGTACTCATGATTCTTGCGCGTTCACGCCACTGAGAGCTGCACAACCTGAATCCGTGCTGGTCAGCGGTGCTGGCGTGGGAGATCGGTGGTGTACTCACGCTGGTCGGAGGCGGGAGTCTGGAGCGTAGATCATCTGACGCGTCGGGGATGGGCGTTTCCGGCTTTGCCCGCGCCGCGGGCGGAGTGGTTCCTACGATCGCGGGCGGTGCCTGGTCGTTTGGGAGGGGAATCGTGTCGTCGCTGGAGAAGATCGCAGCTCGCCGTGCCGAGCTGGATGAGCTCGCGGAGACCCTGGCCAAGCAGCTGGCCGAGGCCGAAGCCGAGCGTGAGGAACTCGTGGTCGCGGAGCGGGTGTTGCGGCGGCTGTACGGGCAGGAAGCCGGGGATGGCGCCGGGCAGGACACCGGGGCACCGCAGCGAGTGCAGGTCGCGGGCCGGTCGGTGTTGAAGGTGCCGCACCGCAGTGAGGTGCCGGATGCGTCCGTGCTGCCGGGCGACTACCAGCGGATGCTGAGAATCGTGAAGGCCGCGGGCGGGCCGGTGATGGTCAAGGAGGTCGGCGCCGAGCTCGGGATCGACGCCTCGGTGCCCGGCCGGCTGGAGCCGTTGCGCGGGAAGCTGTCAAAACTCGCCGGGAGGGGCTGGCTGCACAAGCTGCCGAACGGCACCTTCACCACCAGGCTGTGACACACCCGTCTCCTGGGCCGTAACCAGGCGGCCCCCGGCCCGGGTTGGTCAGGTATGCCTACCAAGACGTCCCCGGCCGGGGACCACACCGAGCTTGTCTACCAGTGCAGGCTGCCGCTGTCCACGCAGACCCTGCGCTACCTGACGTCGCTGCTGGCCGCCCGTCTGAAGAAGATCCGCTCCCGCTGGCGCAAGCTGCCGGCCGGGCGGATCGCGGTGATCGTGCTGGCCGCGCTGCGGCATGACCAGCGCCTGGCCGACCTCGCCGGCGGCAACGGCATCTCGCGCACGACGGTGGACCGGTGGCTGAAGGAGATGACCCAACTGCTGGCCGCGAAGGCGCCGCGGCTTCAGCGGGTGCTGGCGAAAATCGCCCGCGAGGGTGGCAGCGTCGTCCTGCTCGACGGATCGCTGATACCCACCGAGCGCCGCACCGGCCTGCCCACAAGGCGCCGCTGGTCGGCCAAGCACAAACGGCACGGGCTGCTGGTCATCGCCCTGACCGACGTGCGCGGGCGGCTGTTGTGGACCTCCACCGCCCGCCCGGCCCGCGGCTCGGAGATCACCGCCTGCCGGCACGACGGCCTGGTCGGCCGGCTCCGCGAGGCGGGCCTGGCCGCGATCGCCGACCTCGGCTTCGTCGGCCTCGACGACGAGGCCGGTGACCCGGCGGTCATCACCGGCTACAAGAAGCCGAAGGGCAAGAAGCTCCCGCCCGCGAAGAAGCTGGTAAACCAGCTGATCGCGGCGGAACGAGCAGTATGCGAGCACGCGTTCGCGCATTTGAAGAACTGGCGCGTGCTGACCAGGCTCCGCCTCGACGTGAAGTGGGCCACCCGACTCGTCCGGGCCCTGATGATCCTCACCCAGCACGAAATCGCCCGCTGACCGACGATCTTCACGCCAGACAGGCCCCGACGACCAGCGCGAGCACGACAACACTCACTCACGCCACCCCCGCGACCTGCACGTTCAGGATGAACACAACTCACTGAGCAATGAACCTGTCGACCTGCTCGGCAGGCACCTCGATGACGTTGATGAACGTGACCGCCGCGTCTTCAGCCGGCTTGCTGTCTTGACTCATGGAGCACAGGTTTCCACCTCAACTGCAGTTGAGATCAAGGCTGTAGTGCAAAGGTCACACCGCCGCACACTGAAACAAGGCGGCCCCGGCCGCACCTGGACAGGGCGCTGGCCGGGGCCGTGAGCGGGGCCTCCGAGATGAAGCTCAGACGCCGGGCGCCAGGGCGCGCACCAGTAGCGTGCCGGTCTTCCAGCCGTCGGGCGGGGTGATCTCGTTCGCCAAGGCGTAGCGGAATCCGTGCTGCTTGAGGCGGTCGGCCCACATGTCGGGGGTGTAGTCCCAGCGCTTGACGACGAGGGGGTTCGGGTCGTCGGCCTGGTTGATGTAGGACGCCTGGCAGCCGTAGCAGCCTTCGACCGGCGGACGCTGCGAGAAGGCCAGGACTCCGCCGGGTTTGAGGACCTGGCGGATGGCGGGGAGCATCTGGTCCGGGTCGGTGAACCAGATGGCGCCGAAGACGGAGTACACGGCGTCGAAGCGCTCGGCGGTCTTGCTCATGAAGTCGAGGGCGCCGCGCTGGTGCAGTTCCAGGCCCGGCAGTTCGCCCCAGCGCTCACGGGCGGCGTCCAGCTGGACGGGCGAAACGTCGACACCGACGGCGCGGTGTCCAAGGGTCGCGACATGGGCGAGGTTGCCCCCGGCGCCGCACCCCAGCTCCAGGAACGCGGCCTTCTCGTGCGTGCCCAGGACTTCGATGCCCGGTCCATGGTCGGGGTACTGGGTCCAGTTGAACCAGGTGGTCTCACCCTTGGCGTTCCTCTCCCGTCGGCCGCCGGGCTTCCTGCGGGCGTAGGCGTCCCACGCCGTCGTGTCGGTCACGCGCTTCTCCTCGTGCGCTCAGAAGGGGCGGCCAGCCGCACCAGAAGGTACGGCTGGCCAAGGGGATGTGTGCCGGACTCAACCGGCGGGGGTGGTGGCGTGCTTCGGGCTGTTGTGGCAGTTGGCGTGGCACTGCGAGCAGTCGGCGATGTCCAGCTCCGGCCAGAACTCCAGGTCGACCGCGTAGCCCGCCGCCTGGATGGCGTCCACGGTCCTCGCCCTCAGGCCCTTGCCGCCGCCGTGTTCCTCCCGGTCCAGGAACCCGGGTTGGTGATGGACGAACGTGCCGAACGTCTCCTCGCAGAAGTCGGCGTACGCCTTGGTCCGCAGGACGAACGCGTGCCAGAAGTCGTCTACCAGCGGGGACGGGCTCAGCGGCTTCCTACTGCCCGCGCTGGCGGCCACGAACGCCAGCATCTGTCCCACACCCCGGTGTGCCATGTCGGCGGTGATGTGGTCGTACTTGGCCCGCACGTCGGCAGCGATGGTCTCCCGCAGTTCCGCGCTGACCAGGGTTCCCGCGTCGATAGCGGGCCGTTCCTCAACGATGGTCACGTCTTGCCTCCTCGGAAGGGTGGTGGTCGGGCGTTAGCCCGCTCCGGTCACTCGACCTGGGAATGGGCGAGGACGCCGACCGGAGCGGGGGGCTAGGCAGGGCGCGGCGAACGGGCCGATATCACCCGCGAAGCCTGCCGCTCAGGCGCGCAGCGGGGGCACTCGCACGGCGGGTAGCTCACGGGGTTCGCCCGGACGAGGACGGGGCCATCCGCTCGAACTGCTCGTGTCGGCCCGTAGGTCCGCCCGCTGTCGCGGCTGACCTGCAGAGTCATCAGCGGGGCTCCGTCCGGCTTTGGCTCTCTGCTGCTTGCCATGCCGACACGCTAGGGACGGGAAGCCCGCTCGGAATCCCTGATTCGCGAATATTCGCCCGGTGCAGAAAGGACTTCTGCGTGATTCTCAAACGGTGTCCAGCGCCCGCCTGGCCCGGGTGATCACGCGATGAGCGTCGGCACCGTAGACGGCCGAGTCGGCGAATTTTTGCCACACCTTGAGATACAGGCCGACGCTCTCCGCGTCGTCGAGCCACAGTTCCGCGTGCCAGTCCTCCGCGATGACCAGGCGTTCGTCATAGATCCAGAACCCGTTGGCCGGTGGGAGCTTGAGCGGGGCGCCGAACGGGATGATGCCCAGAGACACGGTGTCGAGTCCGAGTACGCCACTCAAACGATCGAGTTGCGCGGCCAGTACTGGGGGCGGGCAGACCAGGGAGTGCAACGCGGCCTCCCACATCACGATGTGGAACGTCCTACCCGGCTCGTACAGCATCTCCTGGCGCTTCACGCGGGCCCGGACGGCTTCCTCCGTATCCCGGGCCGACTGGTGCAGGTCCCGGTACCGCGAGATCACGTGGCGGGCGTACTCCGCTGTCTGGAACATGCCGGCGACCATGGCGCTCTGCCAGACGCGGAAGGACGTGGAGCGTTCGTATTCGGCTGTAAGCGCGTCCTGGACGGGCTTGTGTCCGGCGGCGAGCTGTCGCCGCCAGGAGCGGGACCGGGATTCCAGGCTCCGGAGTCGGACGGTCAGCTCCTCGGCCACTTCGGGGCGCCCGGTGCCCCGCGCCCACGCCACGAGGTCGTCAGCCGTCGCGGTCTGGCGTCCGGTTTCCAGCTTGCTGACCTTGGACTGAGTCCACCCCAGCTTGTCCGCCAGCTCCCTGCCCGTAAGTCCCCGCTCGGTGCGCAACTCGCGGAGCCGCGCACCGAGTGCGGCTCTGGCTTGCTGAAAGTCTGTGGTCACTCGGGGGAAGGCACCTGGTCCCTGAACTCGTCGTAGGGAACGGCGTGGTGCCATGCCGCATCGCGGACCTGGCAGGCGCGCGCGACCTCCACGGGGTCCGTGACGAGTTCGACGCCGGTCATCCGGTCGGCGTCGTCGAAGTGAAGCCGCGCGATGACGCGCGAATCGAAGATCCAGAAGTCCTCGTCCGGGAGCTTCAGCCGCTCCGCGTCGGTCCTCCACAGGTTCCGGATGTCCTCGCCCACGGCACTGTTCCGCCGGGCATTGTCGAGCAGGTACCGCTGCCCCAGGGTCGGCGGGTTATCCACGACACGGACGCGCTCGAACCGCTTGCCCAGTGCGGACTGTTCGCGACGGGAGACACACCACGGGTCGTCCAGGTCCCACCCCGGGTCCTCGCCCCGGGCGAACCGGTGGTACGTCTCCGTCTCCTCGTCCGACTGGTACCGGCGACGTGTCTCCAGGCGCCAGGCGGTGTGCTCGAATGTCCGGAACATCCCTCCGAACTCTTCGAAGCCGATCATCACGGGCATCCGGTCGACCTCCCTCGGAGCAAAGTCCGCCAGCAGCACACGCGGCACCACGACGAACCCCTCCCCGTTCTCCACGTTACGGAGTTGAGCGATGTCGTCTGGGTCGGTCACCGCATTGCCCTGCACCAAGACCTCCCCCGTGTCCAGGTCTTCATACAACGTCGGGCAGCCGTCATTGCCGGAGTTGGTGCCGATGAAGCGAAGTCGCCGAGCCATCGTCGTTCCCCTCTCGCCGGACAGATCCCGACCAGGATGGGGCTGCCGAGGAGGTTCTGTCCGTCGTGATTCTCGATTATTCGCGCGGGCCGTACGCGCGCAGCACGGAGGTGGTGGGCTCGTCACTGTGCGTCATTCCGGTGCCTACCAGCGGTTCGGGTCCGGCCTTCGCGCCCGTTCACCAGTGCCCACGCGGGATCATACGGTTGCCGAGCACTCGAAGAGCTACCGGAACTCGACCAACCACCAGGTCGTCATCGACGCCGATACCCGACTCGTCGTCGCCGTCGGCCGATCGGCCACGGGCAATGGGAGATCCTTCGTGACTGCCGTCTGAAAGGCGACGACGTTCACACCGCCATGCTCGGCATCGCCCAGCTGCACAACCTCGCCCTCACGGGGTGACTCCCGCCCCATACGAGACCAGAGAGGCCCAGGGGAGGCGGATCCCCGCCTCCCCGGCTCGGAGAATGCTCAGTCGATACAGAATTCGTTGCCCTCGATGTCCAGCATGGGGATGCACGACTCGTTTTCCTCATCGGCATACAGCGTTTGCACATGGGTGGCGCCGAGCGCGACCAGTCGTGCGCACTCGGCTTCGAGCGTGGCGAGGCGCTCGTCCCCCACGAGCCCGGTGCCGACCCGGACGTCGAGATGCACCCGATTCTTGGCAACCTTGCCTTCAGGGACGCGCTGGAAGTACAGGCGCGGGCCCACGCCTGAGGGATCACTGCAGGCGAACCAGGATCCCTGCTTCTCAGGAGGCAGGGTGCGGTTGAAATCGTCCCAGGTGGCGTACCCCTCCGGTGGCGGCGGTATGACGTACCCCAACACTTCGCACCAGAAGCGAGCGAGGCGCTCAGGTTCTGCGCAGTCAAAGGTGACTTGGAACTTCTTGATCGCTGGCATCGGCGCACCGTACCGCGTACCAGGGGGACCCCGCCGCTCATTCCCCCAGACGGATCCGCCCGCCACCCGTCGCGCGCTGGGTCACCCTGGACACCAAGTGACCAATCCAGACAGTCCGCGAGAACGACGCGACCGACCTACCTCGGCCTCGCCGACCCACGCGGGCAGAAGCTCCTCCAAGCCGCCTACCGAGGACTGACAGGCTGACCCTGCCCGGTGACAGGATCGAGCACGCCGAAATGGCCCACTGACATGCCCCGTGATTGGCCCGGACTGCTGGGACATCCGGCGCTTAACGTTTCCCGGTCAGTGACGGTGAGCGGCTCCCGGGCGGCTCGATTCCAGGGAGTTCTGTGTCGAACCGGTTCATGCCGCCCGCAGGGGCGCCCCGCACTCTCGCCGCTGCCCAGTTGAGCAACTCCATCGGCGACGGCATGTACTACACCTGCTCGGCGCTGTACTTCACCCAGGTCGTCGGCCTGTCGCCTGCTCGGCTCGGTCTCGGTCTGACCATCGCCTGGGCCGTCGGCTCCCTGGCCGGAGTCCCCCTGGGACATCTCGCCGACCGGCGCGGACCGCGCACCATGGCGGTACTGCTCGCCCTGGCCACCGCGATGATCGTCGCGCTCTTCCTCGCCATCGGCTCGTTCGTGCCGTTTGTGGCCGTGGCCTGCCTGTACGCAACCGCCCAGTCAGGACTCGCAGCGGTCCGCCAGGCACTGCTCGCGAGGCTGGTCGCTCCGGGCGAGCGCACCAACGTCCTCGCCCACATGCAGTCGACCCTCAACGCGGGTCTGGCCGTGGGCGCGGCGCTGGGAGGGCTGGCCCTGAGCGACGGGAGCCGCACAGCGTTCCTCACCGTCTTCGCCCTCGACGCGCTCAGCTTCCTGGCCGGCGCCCTGATCCTGCTGCGGCTACCCGCCGTACCGGCAACGCACCGACGTACGGACGACGAGCCCCGGCTCGGCGTGCTGCGCGACCGGCCGTACGCCGTCGTCACGCTCGTCAATACGGTCCTGCTGCTGCGGCTGCCGCTGCTCAGCCTCGCCATCCCGCTGTGGATCGCCGCCCGGCTTCCCGCACTGACCTGGCTGGCATCGGCGCTGTTCGTCCTCAACACCCTTGCGGTGATGCTCTTCCAGGTACGTTCCGCACGCGCGGTCACGGATCTGCCTTCTGCCTCACGCGCCGTCCGCCACGCGGGCATTCTCCTGCTCGCCTCGTGCGCCGTCTTCGCCGTATCGGCCGCCTGCCTCCCCGTATGGGCGGGCGCGGCGATCCTGGTCATCGCCGCGACACTCCAGGTCATCGGCGAGATGAAGCAGTCGGCAGGCTCCTGGCAAATCGGCTTCGACCTGGCTCCGCCCCACCAAATAGGCCAGTACCAGGGCTTCTTCGGAACCGGCGTCGCCGTGGCACGCACGCTCGGACCGATGCTGGTCACCGCGTTGCTGGTGACCTGGGGCGTACCGGGATGGCTGCTGCTCGGGGGGCTGTTCCTCGGCGCCGGTTACGCAATGGGCCCGGCGGTACGGTGGGCCGAACGCAACCGCCCTGATACCGCGGAGAAGACGGTCGTCTCTCAAAGCCTCACTCGGGCGTAGCGCCGCAGAAGGCCCTCTCAGAAACCGACGCCCTGCTGACGACGACCCCGGCCACGAAGGGGTGTTGCCCCCTCCCCACCCTGGCTAGCTTCGCCGCACGAATGGCCAATTCCGCGCAGCGAAAGACGGGTGCTCGCCGGTCGAGGAGCGTCCTGCCGTTCCTAGATCGGCCGCGCCGTAGGCCGCCCCGCTTTGTCCCACCTGATGAAGCTGTGAGTCCGCGTTAACGAATGCCTTGACGGGATCGGCTGAGTAGCTCCACGGCACGCTGCCGACATACCCGCCAATCGCGTAGAACTGCTCGACCGCTTCCGCGTATCGATCCGTCCTGAACAAAGCATGGCCAGCAGATGCCGGACCAAAGGAAGATGGTGGTGTCCGGCAGGCACTTGGGTCACCGCGTACAGAGTGGCGTCCACGGAAGCCGTAACATACGGCTGCCTATATACCTCGAAGCTGTTGTCGGCAATCTGCTGCTCGAATATGGCGTCCAGACGTAGCGCAGGGAGCAGGCTTCCCCATGGGGCGGAGGTGGCGGCCTGCTCGGCGAAGTTGAACATCAGCTCGTGAGAGCCTCGCCACTCTGATTTGCTACCGGTGCGTCACCAACTGAGACAACCTGCAAGCCACTCCCGCCCCCCCCCCCCCCCCCCGGTCTCAACATGCCTGCCGAGCAGCTACGTGAGCGCGGCCCGGTACATGCCTCCTCGGCCACACGCTCCAAACCCGGCCCGAGACGTCGACCGGACCCGACAGCGACGAGGATCCGCCGCTTTGTGCAGCCCCCGTCCGTTGACGTTGCCGTCAACTACTGCCGTCAGGCAGCAGGGAGCCCCGACAGAATCACTTCTGTCGAGGCTCCCTGTTTCACGCAATCAACCCAGCGAAGCGGCGGGTTGATAGTTTCGGATCAGTAAACTTTTCCACGAAACCAGCCCGATCAGTCCAGCCCCGGCAAATTGATGCCAGGCGCGAATAGATCGACTGGAATCAATCGCTCCCCCGACGCTCTTCCAGTAGCCTGACCCACTGGTTCTCAGATTTCTGGGAGTACTCGGCGCTCAGCGCGCTTGGGGCGCTTTCAATCAGATGCAGCACGAACCATGCCAGCCCAAAACATCCGTCTGGCCCGAAGGTGCCCAGGAGCGCCTGTGCTTCCTCGTCTGACACCGGCTCAACGATAGCCTTGAGCAGGTTCTCAAGCTTTTCCATGCCCTCCTTGGTGGCATCACCCTCCGCAGGGAGCGGCCCACTCTCCACAAAGTCTACAACTGCTTGACGAATCATCTTTTTCGCCCTTCCGCTAGAGCTGGCCAGTCCTTCGATAGAAGGCAAGGAGGTCTTGAATCCCAGAATTGAAGTAGGCGGGATCGCCGTATTGCTGCTGCCCAATCCCCCTTAGACCTCGTAACACGATCATGGTTTGAGGTTGTTGAGACGTCTCCAGCAGATGAGGCCGCAGGCCAGGGAGACGAGTGCGTCGTGGAGTTCGAGGCGTCGTTCCCAGCGGACGGCCAGGCGCTTGAACTGGTGCAGGAGCGAGAAGGTCTGCTCGACGACGTAGCGGAGCTTGCCCAGGCCCTCGATGTTTGGTGCACCCTTGCGGGAGATGACCGGGAGGATGCGGCGCTTGCGCAGTTCCCGGCGGTTGGGGTTGCTGTCGTAGCCCTTGTCACCGAGCAGCGCGTCGGGGCGCCTGCGCGGACGTCCGGGCCGTCCCGCGACGGGAGGGATGCCGTCGACGAGTGCGAGGGTCTGGGTGACGTCGTTGACGTTGGCCCCGGTGGTGATGACCTTGAACGGGGTTCCCTTTCCGTCACAGATCAGGTGGTGTTTACTGCCCGTCTTCCCCCGGTCGACCGGCGACGGGCCGGTCCCGGCTCCCCCTTTTTCGCCCGGATGTGAGAGGCGTCCACGCAGGCCCGGGACCAGTCGATCTCGTCCGCCGCGTGCAGTCTCGCGAGGAGGAGACGGTGCAGCCGGTCGAAGACGCCGACCTCGTGCCACCGGCCGAGCCGCCGCCAGCAGGTCTGGCCGGAGCCGAACCCGAGTTCCAGTGGCAGCAGTTGCCAGCTGATGTCCTGGTACAGCACGAACAGGATGCTTTGCAGGCACAGCCTGTCAGGCACCGGCCGCGGCCCCGGTGCCCGCTCGGGCCACGGCGGCAGCAACGGCTCGATAAGTTCCCACAGTTCGTCGTCCACGATCCACGGCCGCTTGCTCACACCCTCACGAACAGCCGAAACACCGCATGCGTCACGGCTGACCAGCCGCACTCAACAAGATCGTGTTACGAGTTCTAAAGAAGGTTTGGGTAATTAGTTCTGCAATATTGCACGATGCCCGCGATCTGGGGGTTGAAGTACGCAGGATCCCCATGGGCCTGTGCGCCGATCTCCCTCAGATCCCAAAGGTCCTTCGCCAGGCCATCGTGCCCAACGCAGCCCTACCTGCCGTCACGGACGATAACTACACATGGGTATGACCCACAGGTGAATGGCAGGCGGAGCGCCACGGCGTCGGAACCTCTGGGTCATGGACCTCACGGGGCGGCACAACGGCACGTGGGCGCCATTGCTAAGGACAGACCGAGCGACCCGACCCGCGACGAAGTACCACACCCTGGGCCGCCGTCTGCTGACGTTGCCGTCAAAACATCTGGAGCCCCTTCCGAATAACCTTCGGCAGGGGCTCCAGATTCACTGAGTCGAACGACCAGCGTGAGTCACTAGTAAGGGACTCACTCGCCAGAGGGTAGATCGGAGATGTTCAATCCAATCAATTCTGGCCGCCTCTCGCGAGATCCCCAATCCAAGATCTCACTAAGCTTCCCGGATAGATTCACATTATCTACTCCCGATTCACACAGGTCCACCTCCACGGGAGTCGAGATTTCAAGAATCTCGGCATCCTCAGCCGCGAACTCCAAAGTCAGTAGCGAGCCGATAAGCTGCACCCGCCGCAGACAGCCGTAAGCCGTGAAACCTTGCTCAGTCGAGATGTTATAGGAATCCATCCCAGACTGAACTTCCTGTTCGTCTGGCTCATAGGTGGATCGCTGGATTGAGAATGATCTCTGAACGCCGGCATCATCGATCCCGATGATGCCTACCTCAAGCGCCTCCTCATCCTCATAATCCTCAAAGAATCCGACCTCTGTGGCAGTCAGCCTCATCGTTAGCCCCTCGCATTCCATGTTCCGGCGCCCTTCGCTCCATCCCATTCATACGTAACCGACACTCCCAACTCCCTGACCATACGGTTCATCGCGCCCTTGCACCTTGAGCAAGGTGGGAGCTGGCCTCGCATCGTAACCACATCATCAGGACTCAACGGGTACTTGCCAGCGAACGGATCATTCGGAAGTGAAACCTTCGGCCCAGTGGAGGCACCTGCCATGCGTGAGAACCGATGCTCTGTGTGTGTGAAAGCGACATCATTGGGATAGCCGAGAGTAGCCTCCTCCGGAGTCATATCACCGCTCTCAAGCTTGACGTCTACACGCGTGCTTCCGTCAGGGGCTGTCACGGTGATATCGCACAGATGGCCTTTGCCGCCAGTGTTGTGAACCAGGACCGGCGTCCCGCCCGCCAGCACGTAGTACGTATGCAGCCCATCAACCGTGAGGTCATACGTAACCCCGTCCCCGTGGTACAGGCGAACCCCCGCGACCTCCACACTGCCGGTGTCGGTTTCCAAGAGGTCGCCCTCATGGAGGTCCTTCGCCTCGACGAAGGCGGACTGGGTCCGGTCGTAGAACGGGTGGTGGTAGGTGGTCGTGATCGTCGTCGCGGATGCGGATGCGGATGCGGGCGTCGGGCTCAGGGCCGTGAGCGCCGCAGCCGTAGCGGCCAGGCCGACAGCGGCCTTCTTCAGGACGCGGTTCTTGAGGCCGCCGGTCTTGGTCGTGGGAGCGACCGTCACGTCCACGAAGTCGTGGTCAGTGGTGGTGACGATGACCTTGTCGACCTTGTGGGTCTCGGTGACGCCGGGCTTGCCGGGTACCGCGTTCTTGATCTCGTCCCCGGCCTTGATCTGGTCGATCGGCCGGGTAGAGCCATCCGCCATGGCCACTCGGGTCGAGCCGGTGAAGCTGTGTGGCCCCTTTTCACACCCGGTGCCCGGCGCTTCTTCGGCACTTCGGCCCCCGCCGATGCGCCCCTTCACACGCGCGGCCACCGCGGACACAGCTCCGCCGAGCACACCACCGACCACTCCACCGACCGCGCCTTCCGCGGCACCACTGGCTGTCGCATCGGCAGCCCCGGACCACGAGCACCCCGCCCCACTCCGGGAGCAGTTGATCCCGTAGTCGGCGGCACCGGTCGCCCCGCCGGACATCCCTCCGATCGTCGCGCCCTCCAGTACGTTGGTGACCACCTTCGGCAGGGCACTGCCCAGCGCGGACTCGGCGAGCTTGCCGCCGAGCGCACCGCCCAGTGCGCCACCGATGGCTCCGCCGACGGCCCCCATGACGGTGGAGCCCGCGAAGGCGCTCACCGAGCAGCCGCCGTGCTGGCCGGACATGCACTTGGCGCCCTGGTTCATGGCGCCGCCGACCGCTCCGGCGAGTGCTCCGCAGCCTGCCGCGCCGGCCACGGCGCCCACACCACCGGTGGGAGCGCCGACCGCGACCTCGCATCCGGCGAAGACGGCGACCGAGACGGCGAAGGAGGCGATGGCAGCAGCGTGGTTCTTGAAGAAGGTCGTGGTGGTGCGGACGGCCTTGGCCGTCGCGTGATAGGCGGTGGTTACCACCTGGACCGTCTGGTGATAGGCGTGGCTGACCACATGCTTGGTCGCGTGGTAGGCGTGACTGACTACATGTCTGGCTCTTCGGTAGCTGTCATGGATCTGTCGGTTGAGCCGCGCGATCTCCCGGTCCAGGCGGGCTATCTCCCGGTCCAGACGATCCATGGCGGCGTCGAACTCGTGCGAGAGGTACGAGGCGGCGCGGTGGTAGGTGTCGGAGGCCCAGTTGGAGACGGAGTCCCAGGTGTGCGACACCCACGACGTAGCCCTGTCCCAGGTGTTCGAGACCCACGAGGTCGCGCTGTGCCAGGCGTGCGAGACCGACCGCTTCAAGTTGCCCCACCAGCCGTGGCCGGACGGGTCCGTTCCCTTCAGCGGGTTGTCGTCGACATACGCGAACGGGTTGGCCGTGACCGAGTTCGGCACCGGGTCGAAGGACATGGTGTCCCGGTTCATGAACTGGCCCGTGGCCGGGTTGTACCAGCGGGCGGCCATGTTGACCTTGCCCGTGGTGTTGTCCGTCCAGCCGGACTGGTAGCCGAGCCTGCCCGCGGAGGCGCCGCCGGTTCCGATGACATTGCCCAGCGGGTCGTAGGCCGTGGAGGCGGCCATCGCCGAGCCCGTGGCGGAGAAGTTGCCGATCACGTCGTCGTGCTGATCGGTCAGCGCGAGCGTCCCCGCGCCCATTGCTGCACCCGGCGTGCCGATGCCGATCAAGCCGCCGTCGGGATCCCGGGTGTATGTGTTGCCGCCGTCCGAGGCCACGGTGTTGCCCGTACCGCTGTACGAGAAGGACACCTGGGTGCCGGTGCCACCGGCACCCGTGGCCGTGACGACTCGGCCCAGGGCATCCATGACGTACGTCTGCTTGTCCTGGCCGACCTGCTGGTCGAAGGCGTCGGAGGCGAAGGAGACAGTCGCCGAGGCTGATGACTGCGTCATCAGCGTGCCGCGCGCGCTGTACCGGTAGGTGTTGATGCCGTCGCCGGTGAGCTGGTCCCTGGCGTCGTACGTGTAGACGTTGGAGCCGACCCGGATCCGGTTGCCGGAGTCGTCGTAAGCGTACGCCGTCGACGTGCTGCCGTTGTTCCAGGAGGTGAGGCGGTTGGCCCAGTCGTAGGTGTAGGTGTTGTTGGCGGGGCCCGCGAGGCCCGTGGTCGTCTTGCTGGTCTGGTTGCCGTTGGCGTCGTAGCCGTAGCCGATGGAGGCGACGGTGGCGCCCGCGGCGGTCTTGAGGGTGTCGCCGGTCAGGCGGTGCAGGTGGTCGTAGGTGAAGGTACGGGTGTTCCCGTCCTTGCCGTACTGGATGCCGGCCCGCTGGGAGAGCGCGTTGTAGGTGTAGGTGAGTTGTGCGCCGGTAGCCGGGTCGTTGAGGGACGAGAGACGGCCCGCATTGTCATAGCCGTACGTCGCCGTGCCCGCCGCGTCCGTGCGGCTGGTCATCAGCCCGTCGCCGTTGTAACCGCACGAGCTGGTGCCGGCCGAACCCGCGGTGGTGAGAAGCATCCCCCGGTCGTTGTAGGTGAACGTGTTGGACGTCGCCGGGACCGTGCTCCCCACGGCGCTCGTGGCCGCCGTCAGCATGCGGTTGTCCGCGTCGTAGCTGAAGCTGCGGGTCGCCGTGGCGACGTCGGCTCCGGTGCCCGACTGGGACGTCAGGTTGCCGAGGGCGTCGTAGTCGGACGTGACCTTGACTCCGCCCGGGGCGGTCTGGGTCACCGCACGTCCCGCCGCGTCGTAGGACGTGGTGAAGGTGGAGTCGGCGGCAGTGGTGTAGCTGTATGTCGACGTGGTCACCGAGGGCTCGGTGGCCGACTCGGGCAGGTTCCAGGTGTTGAAGGTGTAGTACCTGGCGTTGCCGCGGCCGTCCGTGAAGCGCGTCCGGTGTCCGGCCGGGTCGTACCCGAAGCTGGTCGTGATCGAGTGGCCGGCATCGACCGGCTGCACCTCACCGGTCACCTGACCGAGCGCGTCACGCGTGTACGTGGTGGTGTGCTGATTGGCGTCCGTGGACGACATCAGGTGACCCGCCGCGCTGTATGTCGCCGATCGCGTCGACAGCACGGTCTTCCGGTCGGTGTCCAGGGACTGGGCCTGGACGGGGTTGCCGAGGTGGTCGTAGGAGACGGTGTTCCACGTGCCGTCGGGCAGCCCGACCGCGGTCTTGCGACCCTCCAGGTCGTATGTGGTCTGGGTGGTGTTGCCCGCGCCGTCGGTGACCTGGATGGTCTCGCCAACGCGGTTGTAGCCGTAGCTGGTGGTCACTCCGTTCTGGGTGGTGGCGGAGGCGAGGAACGCGCCGCCGGGGTTGGCCGCGGATGCCGCGTACGCGTAGGTGGTCGTGGACGTCGTGGGGCTCGGGAAGCGGTCGAGCACGGTCGAGGTCAGCTTGCGGCCCATGAAGTCGTACGTGGCCTGGGTCCGGACTCCGGACGGCGAAGTGGCAGAGATTGCCTCACCGTTGGCGTCGTAGACCGATTGCGTGACGCCCCGGTTGGCATCGGTCACCTGAGTGGTATCGCCAAGCTGGTCGTACGCGTACAGAGTGGTGTGCTTCAGCGGATCCGTGACCTGGGTGACGTTGCCCATCGCGTCGTAGGTCCAGCTGGTAGTGGCTCCCGTGATGGGAGTGGACGTCCCGGGCGGGGTGTAGTCGGGCAGGACCTGCCCCGTCTTGCGGCCCGCCGCGTCGAACGTCGTGGTGACGGTGTTGCCGTTCGGGTCCTGTGCCTCGGTCTCCTCACCGAAGGTGTTGTAGCCGACGGTGGTCGTGGGGTGCACCAGAGTGGGGGCACCACCGTTCGTCTCGGCGTTGACCGCCGGAGCGCTGGTGACCGTCGGGTGCCCGGCCTCGTCGTGGGCGTAGTTGGTGACGTTGTTGTCCGGGTCGGTCATGCTCAGCGGCAGGCCGCGCTTGTCGAGCTTCCAGGTGGTCGTCGCCTGGTCGCTGGAGGCCGTGGTGCCACCGCTGCGGTCGGCACCGTAGAGGCGGGAGACCTCGTCCGCCGACAGGGGGCGGGGGTAGGTCTGGACGTTGTCGATGGCGCCGTTGACCTGGTTGTAGAGGGCACCGCCGATGGTGCGCACCGCACCGAAGGTCGTCTGGCCGGGGGCGTTCCAGGGAGTGGAGTTCGTCGCCGTGCCGACGGGCTGGCCGTTGACGTAGAGCTTCATCGCGCCCGTGCTCGAGTCGAAGGTCGCGGCCAGGTGCGTCCAGGTGCCTGCGGCAGCGCTGCCCGCGGGTGAGAACACCGCCGGATAGGCGGTGCCGGATCCGTCGTTCGTGCTCGTGGCGAAGGCCCATGCCTTGGTGGCTGCGCTGTAGCCGAGGTAGAGCGCCTGGTGGTTGGCGCCGCCCTGGCCGACGAAGGTCTGGTCGGAGGCGGCCTGGCTGTTGAGCTTGGCCCAGGCGGAGACGGTGTACGACGACGCCGTGTTGAGCACGGGACCGTTGGTGGCGATCACGCTGCTCGTGCCGTTGAGCGAGGCTGCCCCGTCGTTCCAGGTCACGGCCGTCGCGGAAGCGGTGTTCCCGGTGCCGGAGGCATCGGTGACCGTGCTGCCGGACGTCTGGTTCAGCGGCCACCACCCGGTCGGGTGCCCGACGCCGTCCTGCCGTACGGAACGGCTGGTGAGGTTGCCCATGGCGTCGTAGGTCGAGCTGGTGGCGTGCGTCGTGCCGCTGCCGTCGCTGAGGGTGCTGGTGGCGACCCGGTCGTCGGGGGTGTACGACACCGTGGTGGTGCGGTTGACGCCCGTGGGGTCGATGGTGGTGGCGGTCACGCGGTCAGCGGCGTCCACGGTGGACTTGGTCACCGTCGCACCGTTGTTGGTGGCCTGCTGGATCAGGTTCCCGGCCGCGTCGTAGGTGTTGGCCTGCTGGACGAACGTGTTCTTGCCCGTCGGGTCGGCGCGGGTGATCGACGCGGTGAGGCCGTTGTCGGTGTAGGTGTACGAGGTGGTGTTGCCCATCGCGTCGGTGATGGACTGCAGCCGCCCGGCCGGGTCGTAGGCCCGTGAGGACTGCACGAGATCCTTTGCGGCGGAGGGGCTTGCCGGATCGCCTGTGTATCCCTTGAGGGTCTGTGTCAGCAGGTGGCCGTTGGCATCGTAGGTGTAGGCGGTGGTGTTGCCGAGCGCGTCGCGCTCGGTGGCCTTGTTCCCGTAGGCGTCGTAGGTGAGGGCCGTGGTGGCCTTCGTGGCGTCGGTGTTCGTCTCCAGTTGGTTGTACTGGTTGTACGTGGAGGTGACGGTCCGGGGGGCGTCGCCGCCGGAGAGGTCTGCGACCGTCTGCGAGGTGACGAGGCCGTCGGCGTCGTAGACCGTGCTGGTCTGCGCCTGGTGGACGGCACCGGTGACCCGGTTGGTCACGGCGGGATCGGTCTGCTGGACGACCTGCGACTCGGCGTCGTAGCGGTACTGGGTGACGAGGCCGTTGGGGAAGGTGTCGGAGACGACCTTCTTGGCCAGCGTCCGGCCGAGGTTGTCGTAGGTGAAGCTGGTGACCAGCCCGTTGGGGTCAGTGGTGGAGGCGACGTCACCGTTCTTGAAATAGGTGATCGTCGTGGTCGCTCCTCCCGGAGAGACTGTTCTGTACGGCAATCCCTTGGGCGCGTAGCCGCCGTCGGCGGCCGCGATCGAGGTTCCGTCGGTGTAGGCGATCGCGGTGGTGCGCCCGTTGGAGAAGCCCGGGACGGCCGGGGTGGTCACGCCGGTGCGGTTCCCCGCCGCGTCGTAGGAGAAAGAGGTCAGGTAGGTGTTGTCGGTCGCCGAGGACGAACGGCCGTCGCGCACAGCGGCCGGCAGGTCGTTCTGCGGGTTGGGGGTCAGCTGGGCACTGGTGTCGTCGGGAAGGTAGCTGGTGTACGTGGTCGAGCAGGCCTGGGCCGCCTGGTTCTGGCAAGTGGTCTTGCTGACCTCGTTGCCGCGTACGTCGTGTCCTGTGGTGACGACGTTGCCGTTCGGATCGGTGACCGTGTGCAGGAAGCCACCCGTGTCGTAGCCGTAGGTGGTCTGGTAGCCGCGGCCGTCGATCTGGGCGACCTCGCGGTTGCCGTTCCAGATGTCGTACTGGTAGCTGATGGCCTTGCCGCCGGGGTCGGTGACCTTGACGGTCTTCAGCGGGGACAGCCCGTTGGAGTTCCGGCCGGCCGACCAGTGTGCGGCGGCGTCCTGGCCGGACAGCTCGGTCCGGTGGAAGGCGACTTCAGCGATGGAGCCGGAGAAGTAGCCGAGGGCATTGGCAGGACGGGCGGGCCAGCCAGTGGACTCACCGGCACCGATGTAGTTGTAGCCCGCGGCCGAACCCCGCAGCGCTGCCGTGGTGGAGCCGGCCTGCACACCGTCCACGTACAGGTGCTGACCGCTGCCGGAACCGGTGAGCAGGGTGTGGTGCCACTTGCCGTCGTTCACCGGCGCCGGGGAGACCATGCCACCCGAGGCGCCATTGGTGTCCCAGAACTTGCCGTGCAGCTTGCCGTCGGTGCCGACGTACAGGGAGGGCGTCCAGTCCGTGGCGGTCGGAGTCGGCCCGTTCACGGCCGAGCCCGCCTGACCGAAGAGCACGCCACCCGATGCGTCGCCGGGTGAGGTCTTGAACCACATCTCCACCGAGTTCGGACCGGTCTGCACCTGCTGGCTCGCCGGCAGCTGGACGAGCGAGGAAGACCCGTTGAATGCCGCCCCGGTCGTGTCGGTGAAGGGGCCCTCGGTGCCGAGCGTGACGTTGGCGTACGTCGCCGTCCCGGAGTTCACCTCGTTGACTGCCTGGGCCACGCCCGCCGAGTCGCCGAGGCGGTAGTAGGCGGCCGGTCCGGAGCCGAGCACGGCGGAGCGGTAGACCTGGCTGGAGCCCGACACGGCGGGGGCGGCCATGTTCCAGTTGCCGCCGTTGGAATCGGTCAGGCGGGTGACCGCAGTGGTGATGGGGTCGTAGCCGACCGATGCGTAGGACTTGCCGGAGGGACGGGTGACGGAGCTGAGGAGGCTGGCGGGTTTGGCGCCGGCCTGGTAGAGGTCCGACACATTGCCCTGCGCGAGCGGCTTGTCGTAGAAGGCGACGTTGGAGATCGCCCCCTTGAAGTAGCTGGCGTAGAGCGTCTGCGAATTGGGGTGGGGCTGGTCGGGCCAGTTGTTACCGAGATAGCCGGTTCCGAGATACACCTGGCTGTACAGCCAGGGAATGGTGCCGCCCAGGCCGACCGCTCCCGAACCGGGGGCGGTACCGACCTGGTTCCCGTCCACCCACATCTTCTGCGCCGTCCACGACCCTGCGAGCACGACGTGGTGCCATTTGCCGTCGGCTACCGAGCCTGTGGTGCTGATCGGAGCAGGATTCTCCGTGCCGTACCAGTACAAGCCGTTGAGCTTGCCGTCGCTGCCTATGTAGAGCGCGGGCAGCGCGTCGTCCTTGGTCGTGGTGGCCTTTACCGGCCGGTCGGACGCCGAGAAGAGCACACCGGCCGCAGTGGTCGATGTCTTGAACCACAGAGAGATCGACTGTGCCGAGCTGGACCCCAGTCCCAGGTTCGGCAGCTTCACGTACGAGGAGGAACCATTGAAGTCGGCGGCTGTCGCGCTGCTGCCCGCCAGCGGTCCGGGCTGGCCGAGGGTCACGTTGCTGTAGGTGGCATTGTCCGCTCCGGCGCGGGCGAGCACGGCGCTGGCGGCCGTGCTTCCGGAGCTCTCGGCGAGCGGCCAGTAGGAACTCGGGCCCTGGTCGAGCACCTGGTTGTGGTGCTGGGACCCCGAGGCGTAGCCGTAACGGGCGCAGCCCGTGGTGTCGACCGGCGAGCACACCTGGGTCAGCTGATCGCCGTTGTAGGAGTACGTCCAGGTCGCCGCGGTCGCTGGCTGGCCCGCGGTGGCGGGGTCGGTGGCGACGGTCGCGACGTGAGCGGTGCTCGCCCCCGATGGGGTGGACCAGGTGAGATACAGGGCGCGTCCGGAGACTGCTGAGGTCATGGCCGTGATGTGGCCGGAGGACCAGGTGAAGTTCTCGGCACGGCCGTTGGCGTCGGTGATGGAGGTGATGCCGTACGCGCCGGATCCCAGGGACTGGGTGAAGGCATAGACGGTGGCGCTCTTGTCCGTGAGGGAGTAGCCACCCCCGCTCATGGGCTTGAAGGTGGCGAAACGTCCCTGCGGCGGTGAGAACGAGCCGTCCGGGTTCTTGCCGTAGCCGACGGCCGATCCGTCGGGGTAGGTCACCTGCACGCCGGCCACGGCGCCGGAGGCGTCGTACTGCTCGGCGGCCCGGGAATCGAAGATGCTGGACCAGCCGGCGCCGAAGGCTCCTGTGACCCGGGGGTCACGGGAGTTGTAGTCGCGGGTCACCGTCAGGGACGGTCCAGGGGTCGAGACGTTCGCGTCGGTGGCCGAGGTGGTGTAGTTGCCGATCGCGGGGCTGTACCCATGGCCGTCCGTGTTCTGGGAGAGCCCAGAAGTCACGGCGGGCTGTGGTACCTGGGTGGATATCAGCTGCCAGTTCGGACCGGCCGAATAGTTCGTGCCGTCGAACGACTGCACTTCCCAGTAGTAGGCCTGGCCCCACTTCAGCTTGCCGACCGGCACGTTGTAGTAGTTGCTGCCGATGAGCCCGGAGTCGGCGAGTTTGTTGCCGTTGGTGTCGTAGACCTGGAAGTTGTACTTCAGGGTCGTGTTGAGCTGAGTGTCGTAGGATCCGACTGCAGTGAGCTGCGGAGTCAGGGTGTTGACCGGGGCGTTGTTCGCCGGAGACGTGGAGACCACCTGAGGGAGCATGGCCCCGGTGTAGGTGAGCATCAGGGACACCGCTGTGTCCGCGTTGTTGGCAGACCCGAACTGCTTCCAGTGCAGGTTGTCGGAGGTGGAGGCGTAGACCGCCAGACCGTAGTCATTGGCAGGTCCGCTGGCCGAGGCCCAGTTGTTGAAAACCCCGGTGGACAGCGGCACTGTCAGACGGTCGTTCCTGGCCGGATCGCCTCCCTGGTTGGTGCAGCTGTAGGGCACGTTCGGCGTCAGGTTGCCGATCGAGGAGCCGTAGGAAGGTCCGGGCCAGCCGACCACCTGCTGGGGCGTCCACGCCTTGGTGACCGGCGCGACGTCGAAGCGCTCCGGTGTGCAGGTGGACGACCAGATGGCGTAGAGCGTCAGCTCGGCCGCCGAGACCGTGACCCGGGAGTTGTCCAGGCCCAGGTTGGGGAACTGGAGGTAGGAGACCGCGGAGTGGGGGCCTGAGTCCCAGGAGCCGACCTTCATGGTCTGCTCCATCGAGTGGTCGCCGGGCTCGCCGGACTCCGCGTAGGTGGTGATGGCTTGTGTGTTGGTCACCGACGGGTCAACGATCACGGGAAACACCCGCTCGCGCGCGTGCAGCCACGAGGCGTCCAGCGTCACTTTCAGCGACGTGCGCCCTCCCGACTCCACCAGCCGGTATTTGACCGCGTGCGTGGTGCCGTGCTCGCCCGACACGGGATCGGTCTTCGCATCGAAGGCGTACGCTGCCGGAATCACCACCGAGGGCTTCCCCGAGGCGTCCAGCAGCTTGACGGATCCGTCCTCCGCGAGAATGGGTCGCAGCCCTTGAGTGTCCAGGGGGAACGTCCACTCGTTGCCTGCTCGGGCCGAGTGGAGGATCAGTGATTCCTTCAGCCCGATGGCCCCCGAGTGCAAGGTCAGGTCGGTCTCGGGAAGCACGTTGGGGTAGCGCGCGGTGGAGCCGGACACCTCCGGCTTGACTGCGGCCGCGCCTTCCAGGCCGTACGACAGCGCGTGCGAGCTGTCCGGGGCCACCCTCGCGAGTGCCGCGTCCGTGGCCTGCGGCGCGAAGTCCACGGCAGTGGAGTTCGCGCCTTGGTGCAGGCGTCCGTCAGAGCCGGTGCGCATCGTTGTGTCGATGTGCTGCCAGTCGCCGTCGCCGTCGCGGAAATTGACAGGCGCAGGAGCCAGTTTCCGCGTGTAGGAGCCGTCGGCGTTCTGAAAGTAGTCCGACGTGGCCGTCGACTTCGAGGCGTCGCGCTTGCTGGTCTTGGCATTGAAGCCCAGCCCGCCCGCGCTCGGCCCCTTGGCCGTCTTCCGGGCGTACGGCTCGTAGGACGGCAGCTCCCCCTTGCCCGGCTTCGACTTCTGCCCGGCGCCGCGCCCGGCGCGGGTCGAGCCCGCCGAGGCGTTGTGGCTCCGACCTGCTGCGGTGCCCGATGCCTGGCGCGGCAGGTGCCCCCAGTCCGGGGGCTTGTGGCCGGTGAACCAGGAAGTCAGCCCGGAGAGACCGGGCGTGGGCAGGGGCTCCAGCGTCGCCCCCATCGCGGCGGCCTGACCGCAGGTCAGGGCCATGGCGAGGGTTGTCAGGAGGAGCATGGCCACGGCGCGTGGCAGACGTTGGTACCGATGTCTCCACCGGCCGGGGCGGCAGAGGGGACGGGGACGCATGAAAACGACTCCATTGAAGATCAACTGCAAAACAGCTGACCTTCACCCATAGGGGTCGTTTCACACCAGAGCCATGATCATGACCTTAAGAAATCTTTATCTGGACTAGACTAAAGCCGACCTGCGGAAATGCGGCGACAACACAGTAATCCACACAAACTGTTCACTCACTCACCGCATCCTTCACCACCCGCGCCACTGCCGAACGAGTCCCCGACGACTTCGGAATCACCGTCACATTGCCACCGGCTTCACCGTCTCCGACGACCACGAACCGGGCCTTGGGCGTCCGCCCCGCAACCTCTTCCGTCGCAGCTGTCGGCGTCTTGCCGACCGCGACCACGACATCGCAGTTCCGCTGGACGAGCGTGTTCACGTACGGAACAGCGTTCGCCACGGTGTCGGGGCCGAACACCGGCAGGTTCATCACCTTGGCGCGGGTGGCGATGGAGGCGTCCTCCATCCCGGCCCAGACCGGGGCGGCCTCGCTTCCCGTCACCCCGTGATCGTCGGTCAGCAAGCAAGCGCTGTGGGAGGTGTACTGGCGGGCCCTCGGCGGCGCGCTCTCCTCGTCGTCGCCGCTCAGCACGACAGCCGCGATCACCCCGCCCACCAGCACCACTGCTCCGGCCCCGGCGGCCACCCATGACTTGCGACGCATCGCGCATTTCCTCTCCCGGCAAGACCGGGCACGGCGCCCGGTCGTGGATCGGCGCGAGCATAGACACACACCGGACGAGTCACCTCAACCGGGGCACCCCGCCCACCCCTCAGCGGTGTTGACCCCGTCCCCCCGCCCTGGCTAGCTTCGCCGCACGGATGGTGGATTCCGTGCAGCGGAAGACGATGGACAGCGGACACCAGACAGCAGACAGCAGACAGCAGACAGCAGACAGCAGACAGACGGAGGGTGCGATGGGGAAGCAGCAGGCTGTCGAGACGACCTTCGCCCCCGCGGTGGCCGAGCGCATCGGCGCGGCCCTCGCTGGCGTCGACGCCGCGCTCGCCCGGCGCTATCCCGGTGACCCCGGTACCCGGCAGCCCGTGCACACCGTCTACGTCCCCGCCGACGCCTTCGCCGCCGGTACCGTCCGCTCCTGGGGCGACCAGGCGCTCGCCGCCCTGGACCGGCACGCCCCGGACCCGAAGTCCTTCGCGACGATCTTCGGGATACCCGAGCCGCTGGCGAAGGCCGTGCACCCGCGCGTACGCGCCAAGTTGCAGCGCGAGCCCGTCGAGGATCTGCGGATCGACTTCGAGGACGGATACGGGGCGCGCCCCGACTCCGAGGAGGACGCGGCGGCCGCCCGTGCGGCACGGCTGGTGGCGGAGGCGTACGAGCAGGGCTCGGCGGCCCCGTACACGGGCATCCGCATGAAGTGCATGGAGGCCGCCGTACGGGACCGGGGCATCCGGACCCTCGACATCTTCCTCACCGGCCTGATGGCGGCGGGCGGGCTGCCTGAGGGACTCGTGTTCACCCTGCCCAAGGTCGCCTACCCCGAGCAGGTCACCGCGCTGGTGCGGCTGGCGGAGGAGTTCGAGAGAGCGCGGGGGCTCGCCGCGGGGCGGATCCGGTTCGAGGTCCAGATCGAGACCACGCAGGCGATCGTCGGGGCCGACGGGCGCGCCACCGTCGCCCGTCTGATCGAGGCGGGCGAGGGCCGCGTCACCGCGCTCCACTACGGCACGTTCGACTACAGCGCCGCGTGCGGCGTGAGCGCTGCCCACCAGTCGCTCGACCACCCGGCGGCCGACCATGCCAAGGCCGTCATGCAGGCGGCCGCGGCCGGGACCGGGGTGCGGCTGTCGGACGGCTCGACCAATGTGCTGCCCGTGGGGGCCACCGAGCAGGTCCACGGCGCGTGGCGGCTCCATCACCGGCTCGTGCGGCGGTCGTTGGCCCGCGCGTACTACCAGGGCTGGGACATGCACCCGGCGCATCTGCCGAGCCGGTACGCCGCGGTCTACGGCTTCTACCGGGAGGGCCTGGAGCGGGCCGCCGAGCGGATCGCGGCCTATGCCGACGCGCGGGCCGGGGGCGATGTGATGGACGAGCCCGCCACCGCGCGGGCGCTGAGCGGGTATTTGCTGCGGGGCGTGGACTGCGGTGCGGTGGACGCGGAAGAGGTCGGCGCGCTCACCGGCCTCGCCCGGGCCGAAATCCGGCGGCTTGCGGGCCGTGCGGAAGAGCCCGCGGATTGAGTCCGGTGTCTGCTGCCGCTACCACCACACCTGTCTCTCCAGGTGTGCCGCGATCTTCGGGTCGTCGTTCAGATAGGGGGCGAGCCCGACTACCGGTTCTTCCCATCGTGCTTTCAGGAGCTGCGCAGCCGACAGGCCCTTGGCGTCGGTGAGATTCGTTCCGCTCAGTTTCGCCCGGGTGAGATTCGCCGGCGGTAGGTACGTTCCGTAGGACCATCGCGACCAGGGGAGGCGGTAACGGGTGTCCAGCTTGGAGAGGTTCGCCTTCGTGAGGTCCGCTCTGGTGAGGTCTGCGTTGGTGAAGTCCGTGCCGGTGAGGGTGGCGCCGTTGAGCCTGGAGTCGCAGAGCCTGGCCTTGATGAGCCTCGCGCCGGTGAGATCGACCCGGCTGAGGTCGGCCCGGCTGAGGTCGGCCGCGTGGAGCAGGGCACGGCGAAGATCCGCGCCAACGAGGTTGGCACCGGCCAGATCAGTGCCGTCCAGCCAGACGCCACTGAGGTCAGCCCCACCCAGCTGAGCCAGTAGGAGGCTCAACTCGGAGAGGTCGATCGCCTGGCTGCGGTCGAGGTGGCGCCGGGAGGCCGGGCGGGTCAGGGCGGTGAGCGCGGCCTGGACGTCGGCGTCGACCTCGATATGCGAACATTCCGGTTCCAGACCACCGTTCTCGTCAAGGCTTGCCCTGGGTGCCCGGTGGCGGATGAAGGCGTTGAGGACCTGGGCCGCGTGCGTGGCCTGGTCCGGGGAGTCCTGGACGATCTGTTCCAGCGCGAGGACGCCGCCGATGCGTACGTACATCTCGGCCGATCCGAGTCTCTCCAGCGCCTTGGTGAAGCGGTCGGTGACCTGGCCCCGGCGCGTGAGCCGGTAGTTGCGGGCGGTGTAGACCAGCGCGACGCCGGCCCCCAGCGCCGCGACCGCCTGAATGACGGCCAACCGGAACTGCCCCTCCGCCTGCGCCCTCGCGGCGGTGTCCAGCTTCGACCAGCCGGGACGCGCCATCGGTATGAGCGCCCGCCAGGTCTCCGCGCCCCACCACCACACGATCAGGCCCGCACCCGACGCGGCGGCCAGGGCCAGAGCCCGGCCGTGCCACGACATCCGCAATCCGCTGCTCATATCCGCACATCACCACAGGACGGCCGAGATGGTTGCCGGGTTGAGGAGAATATGAGACTCCATAGCCGGGGGAATTTCTTTCGCCGCGGGTCACGGACCCGATTGCGCGGCTCCTAGCATGGCCGAATCCGGGTCCGTCGCCGCCGAACAAGGCGCCCCGCAGCACACCGATCAAGCCAGCCCATTCGTCAGCGATCACCCCAAAGCTATCAAAGCAGTCACATCGCCTCATATAGGCGACATATAGACGCCCTTCAACACCCGCTGACAACTGCTCGATGCAGAGAGCAGTCATCTCGACGTCCGGATTGAGTCATTCCACCACGACTTGATCAGCGCTTTCCGTGATCTTGTGAAGTACACCACATTCCCACCGGCTGCAACTGACCGTCGGAACCAGCCATCACATTCGAACCGCCTGCTAGAACTCTCCTACCGCCGCTCCCCTGCCCGGAATTCAGCTGCGTCCGTCCAGGGAGCGGGAATTCACGAATACACAGTGGAGGCAAAAATGGAGAAGGATTTCGACCTCGACGTCCGCGTGGCCGTTGCCCCGACGCAGGACACCACGCAGGGCTTCGCGAGCATCGGCAGCACCTGCTGGTCCTGCAACAACGCTTCCTGCGGTTGCCCGATCACGATCGGCTACCCGACGGTCTGCTGATCGCCTGACGGGCATCCGCCCGTAGCGGGGAAGGCTCCCGGTGCCATCCGGCACCGGGAGCCTTCTCGGGAATGTCAATGCAGTTGATGTCAATGCAGTGGTGAATCGGGGGGAGTCCGCGGTGGCGGTGCTGGAATTCGATACAAGGACCGCCGAAGTGGCCCGGGCCGTGGCCGACCGGCTGGCGGCGTTCGCCCGTGCGGCAGTGGAGAATCCGGAGCGCACGCCGGGAAACGAGTCCGCCGCGCACGGGTCGAGCCTGGCCGACGGCTACCCGGGGATCGCCCTTGCCCTGCTGCACGCCGGAAAGACGCTGGACGAGCCGAAGCTCATCGACGCGGCACAGGCCCTGCTCCGCCGTTCCGCTCAGGCCACCGCCGAAGAGCCGCTGTCCGGGGCCGGTCTCTACGCCGGAACCGCGGGTTTCGCCTCCGTCCTCCTCGACTTCTCGGCGCACGACAGCCGCTACCTGCCCTCCGTGCGCCGCATCGCCGACCGGCTCGGCGAACAGATCGCGGCCGCGCCGCGCAAGGAGCCCGGGGCAGGCCTGCCGGTCTCCGACTTCGACGTCATCTCGGGCGCGGCCGGTCAGCTGGCCACGGCGGTCCGGCTCTGCACGGCCCTGGACTCCTCGCCCGGCGACCCGATCCGCACCGCGGCCGAACAGCTGACGGCGTATCTCCTGCGGGTGACCGAGCAGGACGACCGGCAGCGGTTCGGCTGGTTCACGGGGCCGGACTACTACCCGGCCTATCCGGGGTACGAGGAGCAGGCCCCGCACGGGATGTACAACCTGGGCTTCGCGCACGGCCTGCCGGGCATCGTCTCGGCCCTGTGCGCCGCGGCCGCCGCCGGGATCGGCGGCCCGGGCCCGGTCGAACGCCTCGCGCAGACCACGGCCTGGCTGGTCGAGAACCAGCTCAAGGACGAGGTGCCCGGCGCCGCCTGGCCGAACCTCCTCCGGGCCGAGGAGGGAACCGGACGGCCCCTCGCCCCGCTCGGCCAGCACCCCGCGCGCGCCGCCTGGTGCTACGGCGCCCCGGGCATCGGCATCGCCCTGCTGAGCGCTTCCAAGGTGCTCGGCGACTTCGCCCTCGAGGCGACTGCGGTCGGAGCCCTCCAGCGGGTGGTGGACTGGGCTCCGGAGGAGCGGACCATCTTCGCGCCCAACCTCTGCCACGGCCACTCCGGACTGCTGGCGGTCTATCAGCGGGCATACGCCGTCACGGGTTCGGCCTCCTTCCGGGCCATGGCCGAGGACTCGCTCTCCACCGTCCTGTCACTGGCGGACGAGGCCCACCCCTATGTGCTGACGGACGAGCCCAGGCGCGGCGAGTTCGCCGACGACCCGGGTTTTCTCAACGGCGCGGCCGGTGTGCTGCTCGCGCTCTGCGGGGCGCTCGCAACGAAGCCGACCGGGTGGGACGAAGTCTTCTTCCTCACCCCGGCCTGAACCGCCCTGCTTCGTCAGCGCGTTGCCCAAGCACAGCCAAGGCCCCAGCACAGCTAAGGAATGAGCGTGACCCGTCGGAACGCCGAGAACGCCGAGAACAGTGACGGCCGGAAGTCCGGAAGAGACCGCACCTACGTCGCACGGGACTTCTTCCTGCTCCGCGCGCCGGGCCTGCCGACCCGGGAGATGACGAACCTGCTGGCCGCCGGGGCGGAGCCGGCCGGCGCGGACCCGGCGGAGTGGGAGGCCCGCTATCTGCGCGGCCTGCTGGACCTGTGGGCGAAGCCCGGGGTCCGCTCGGCGATCGCGCTGGCTGCACCCGATCTGGCCCGCGCCGTGGAGGGCATCGACACGCTCTCGGCCCGGGACCGGCGCCGCGCCATGATGAGCCTCGGCCGGTACCTGAACCGGATGAGCCTGCGGCCCACCCCGCTGAGCACGGTGGCGGGCGTGGCGGTGGGTGCATTCCCGGGTCCAGACCCGGACTCGGCCCCTCCCGGCACCCGGCTCGGCGTGCCGGCAATCGTCGACGCCGTGGCCAGGCCGGACATGGGCTGGGTGCTGCACCTGTTCAAGTCGGTCGCCGACGCCCCGCGGGTCCGGCACGGACTGGAGCTGCGCACCAACGACCTGATCCACCGGAGCCGCGGCCGGGCCTGGCTGTCCACGGCCGACGCCTACGGCGCGGGGTCGCGGCGCTCGGCCTCCGTCCGCTGGTCCCCGGCGGTTCAGCTGGTGCTGGAGTCGGCCCGTACGCCGAAGACCTTCGGCGCGTTGCACCACGAGCTGACGCAGCGGTATCCGGCGGTCCCGCCGGAGAAGGTCACCGCGCTCCTGGACCAGCTGGTCGAACTGGCCTTCCTGATCACCGTGCACCGGCCGGTCCTGCTGGAAGGGGCGGAACAGCCGCCGCTGTCGGCCCGGTTGGCGACTGCCTGCGACGACGATGCGATCGCCGCGCTGGCGTCCGTCGAGGCCGCGGTGGCCGCGTTCAACACCGTCGGCGACGTGGCCGCCCTGGAGGCGCTCCAGGAGGAGATCGCCCCGTCCGCGCGGAAGGTGAGCGAGGACTACGCCGGGCCCCTGCTGCGGGTCGACGCCCGGCTGAACGTCCCCGCCCGGCCCGTCCTGCCGGCCGAAGTCCAGGCGCTGGCCGAGGAGGCCGCCGAGATCCTGACCGCCGTGGGAGACGTCTACCGGTACCCGTTGCGGCTGCGCGACTACGCGACGGCGTTCACGGAGCGCTACGGCGCACAGGCCGAGGTCCCGGTCCTGGAGGTGCTCTCCGAGGAGACCGGCCTGGGCGCACCGGCCGGTTACGTGAATCCGCCGCGTTCCTTCGAGTTCCTCCCGGCGACCACGCGCGACCCGAGCAGGGACGACCGGGACGCGGTCCTGCACCGGCTCGCCTCCGACGCGATCAGCCGCGGCAGTCTGGAGGTGGTCCTGGACGAGCGGTGGGCCGCCGAACTCCGGCAGTACGACGACCGGCCGCTGCGGCCCGCGATCGACGTGCACCTCCAGCTGGCGCCGCCGACGGCGCCGGAGTCCGGGTGGCGCGGGGTGGTCACGGCGGTTGCGTACGGCGGCCGGACGTTCGCCCGCTTTCACGACCTGCTGGGCGCGGAGGGGCGCCGGGGCCTGGCGGAGCTGGCCGAGGCGGAGGCCGCGCTGCTGCCCGGGGTGGCGGTGGTGGAGCTGACCTACCTGCCGGAGAAGGCGCGGGCCACGAACGTCGCGGTCCGTCCGGCGGTCCGCGCGCTGGAGCTGCCGCTCAACGTGGGGCCGGGGCTGCCCGCCGACCAGGTGATCGCGCTCGAGGACGTGGTCGTGGGCGTGCGCGAAGGACGGCTGTACCTGCACAGCCCGGTCCTCGGATGCGACCTGCACGTCACCCAGCACACCATGCTCAACCCGCTGATGGCGCCCAACGTCGGCCGCTTCCTGCTCGAGGTCTCCTCGGCGGCCTTCCGTGACGTCTCGTCCTTCGACTGGGGCTCCCTGACGGGCAGTATGCCGTTCCTGCCCCGGGTCGTCCGGCACAACCTGGTGCTGAGACGCGCGCGCTGGCTGCTGAGCGCCGCCGGACTGCCGGCCGGCTGCACGGACTCGCCG
This sequence comes from Streptomyces sp. 17_S59, assembly GCF_056930295.1. Classification (NCBI taxonomy): domain Bacteria; kingdom Bacillati; phylum Actinomycetota; class Actinomycetes; order Kitasatosporales; family Streptomycetaceae; genus Streptomyces; species Streptomyces sp. 17_S59. Next base: position 693,208 of record NZ_JBXOWD010000001.1, read on the forward strand.
GCGGTCTTCACCGCGGCCGTCGCGGCCTGGCGCGAGCAGTGGAACGTACCGCGCCTCGTTGTTCTCACGCAGGGCGACAACACGATCCTGCTCGATCTGGAGAGCACTCCGTCGCTGGAGGAGCTGCGGCTGGCCGCCGCCCGCGACGCGGAGTTCGTGCTGCGGATCGAGGAGGCGCTGCCGGGTCCCGAGGAGGGCTTCCTGCGGGACGAGGACGGCGCCCCCTTCGCCGCGGAGGTCGTGGTGCCCGTGCTGCGCGGGCGGCAGGCTCCGGCACCCCGGGCGGCGGCCGTCGCCCGGCGGCCGGTCACCGACGCCGAGCGGCTGCGGCCGGTCGGCGGACCGTGGGTCTACGCCAAGCTGTACGTGGAGCACGACGCGCAGGACGCCCTCCTGGCCGAGGAAGTCACGGCGCTGGCGCGCTCGCTGGCCGACCGCGGCCTGGCGGGGCACCCCTTCTACCTCCGGTACGGCGATCCCGCCCCGCATCTGCGGCTGCGCTTCCGGGCCACCGATCCGGCCCGTGCCGCCGAGCTGCTGGGCGAGGTGGCGACGTGGGCCCACGGTCTGGTCGTCGAGGGCCGGATCATCGACGTCTCCTTCGAGACGTACCGTCGCGAGATCGAACGCTACGGCGGGCCCGACCTGATCGATGCCGCCGAGGAACTGTTCTGCCGGGACAGCGCCGCGACCCTGGCCCTGCTGCAGCACCTCGCCGCACCCGTGCCGGCGGGCGAGGCCCCGCTCGACCGGGCCGCGCTCACCGTCCTCAGCCTCGAAGCCGTCGGCCGGGTGCTGGTGCCCGACTTCGCCGAACGGCACGACCTGGTGCGGTCGATGGCCGGTCCGCAGGCCGGTGGCGCGGACTACCGGGCCGCCGCGCGCCGGCTGTGGCAGGGGTACACCGCGCCCGGCGGCGAGGCCGCGGTGCTCCGGCAGGTGGACGCCCTCTGGCGGCCCCGGGGAACCGAGTACGCGGCCCGCGTCGCCGGACTCGCGCAGGCCGGTGCGCTCTGGTCGGACCAAAAGGACGTGCTGCGCAGCCTGTTCCACATGCACAGCAACCGGATGGGCCTGCGGCGCGAGCACGAGGACACCGCGTACGGCATGTGGCGGCGGCTGCTCGACCGGGCCGCCGCGACCGGGGAGGCGTCGGCGGCGGGGAGGTCCCGGTGAGCCGGCCCTCCTGGCCCTGGTCCTGGCTCCGGCGACTGGCGGCCGCGCCGCGGCCGGGCCTGATCGTGCTCGGCCAGTCCTGGCGCAGCGACCGTGCCGGAACCGCGCAGGTGGTCGTGGCCTCGCTGCTCGTCGGCATCCTGCCGGCCGGTCAGGTCACCCTCACGGCGGCCTTCGCGACGGCTCTGCTGCGCGCGGCGGGCAGCTCGCACCCCCAGGTCCGGAGCGTGCTGTTCTACCTGGTGCTGCTGGCCCTGCTGGGCCTCGGCTCGCAGCTGCTGATCCTGCTGCAGAGCCGGGCCATGCAGCGCTGCCAGAGCAGGCTGTCGGCCCATCTGTCCGAGGAGATCATCAGCCGGGCGAGCCGGTTCACGCTCTCCCAGGTGGAGGACCCGAAGATCCAGGACTCGCTGCAACGGGCCGTCCGGGAAGTGGGTTTCCGTCCGGGCATGATGCTCTCCCAGCTGGTGCAGACGACCACCCAGGTGGTCGCCTTCGGCTCGGTCGGAGCGATCCTGTGGACCCTGGACTTCCGGGTGGCGCTGCTGGCCATGCTCGCCCCGGTCCCGACGGTGGTCGCGCAGATCCTCCAGGGCAAGCGCGCCCATGCGCTGGAGCACGGGCGCTCCGAGGAACGGCGCCGGCTCAACTACTGGCAGCACCTGGCCTCGCAGCCGAACTCGATGAAGGAGGTGCTGGCCTTCCGGCTTGCGCCGGTGGTCCTCGGCAACCACCGGCGGCTGATGGCGGGGATCGTCGAGGCGGACCTGAAGCTGGCGAACCGGAACCTCCTCCTCTCCATACCCATGGTGATCGTCACCGCGGCGCTGACGATCTCCGCGCAGGCCACGGCGATCCTGAGCGGCACCGACGCCCGGCACGTGGCGGGGCTGCTGGCGGTGATCCAGGCGATCGGCATGCTCCAGAGCAGCGCGCAGCTCCTCTACGGCGCCGTGTCCGGGATGTACGTCAACCAGCTCTACCTCCGCAACGTGAACGAGTTCCTCGCCGTCGAGCACACACCGCTCCCCCAGGGCGAGCTGGCGTTCCCGCGGAAGATCCGTGAGGGCATCGAGTTCCGCGACGTGTCGTTCAGCTACCCCGGCAGTGCACGGCGCGCCCTGGAGAACGTCTCGTTCACGCTCAGACCGGGCCAGGTGACCGCGGTCGTCGGTCTGAACGGCGCGGGGAAGTCCACCCTCGGCAAGCTCCTCGGCCGTCTCTACGAGCCGACCGGGGGCTCGATCCTCGTCGACGGCGTCCCGCTCGCCGACCACCGGCTGGACAGCCTGCGCGACCGTGTCTCCTACGTCTTCCAGAACTACGTCGAGTACCAGCTCTCGGTCGGCGAGAACATCTCGCTCGGCCTGGTGCACGAGACCGGCCGGGAAGCCGAGCGGGAAGCCGAGCGGGTGGAGGCCGCGGCCCGCGACGTGGGGATGCACGAGCACATCGTCTCCCTCCCCCAGGGCTACGGCACCCAGGCCGGAAAGCTGTTCACGGGCGGCGTGGAGTTCTCCGGCGGCCAGTGGCAGCGGCTGGCCATCGCCCGGGGCATGGTGCGCTCGGCCGGCGTACGGGTCATGGACGAGCCGACCGCCGCGCTCGACACCATCACCGAGGCCGAGCTGCTCGACACCCTGACCACCGCCACGGCCGGCCGCGTCTCGCTGCTGATCGCCCACCGCTTCTCGTCCGTGCTGCGCGCGGACCGGGTGCTGGTCTTCGACCGCGGCCGGCTCGTCGAGGACGGCAACCACGAGGAACTGATGACCCTCGGCGGCCTGTACGCGCGGATGTACGAGGCGCAGACCGCCGGCCGCGAACCCGCGGCCGGAGCCGGAGCCGGGACGGCCGGAACGGGAGCCCGATGATGAAACTCACCGCGTTCGACCAGGTGCTGGTCTACGGCGCCACCGGCCCGGCCGGCGCCGCCCGGGAGTCGGCCCGGCTCGCCGTGGCGGCCGAGCGCCTGGGGTACGACCGGTTCTGGGTCGCCGAGCACCACGGCGCGACCAGCGGCTGCGGCTCGCCCGAGGTGCTGGTGGCCGCCGCGGCGGCGGAGACCGGCACCATCCGGGTGGGCACGGCCTCGGTCCTGCTGCCCCACTACGCGCCGTTGAAGGTGGCGACCACCTTCAACCTGCTGGAGCGGCTCTTCCCCGGGCGGATCGACCTCGGCATCGGCCGCGGCCCCGGCGCGGGCGAGGCGGTCGTCCGGCAGCTCGCGCGCCCCGACGAGGCACCCTACCCGGAGAAGATCGAGCGCCTCCTGGCCCATCTCACCGCCGGGACGGACCTGCTGCCCGACTCCTCCCCGCCCCAGGTGTGGCTCACCGGCGCCGGACCCGGCGGGGCGCAGCTCGCCGCCCGGTACGGGCTGCCGTTCTGCCTCGCGCAGTTCGCGCACGGCACCCTGCGGCCGGAGGTCGTCGAGCTGTACCGGGAGAACTTCCGGCCGGGCCCGCTCGCGGGCTCCCCCCGCGTGGGCATCGCCGTCCGGGTGGCTTGCGCGGACGACCCGCGGGACGTCCGGCTCCTGCGCGGCCTCCTGTCCTGGGCGTCCGGCGCGACGAACCGCCGGACCCTTCCCTCCTGGGACGAACTGCACGCCATGGAGCCCACCGCGCCCTCGCCGGACCCGGACACGGGTGGTGCGTCCCTGCTCTCCGGAGTCCCCGCGGAGGTGGCCGGGCAGCTCGCTGCCCTGACCGCCGCCTACGCCCCCGACGAGCTGGCCGTCACCACGGTCTGCCCCGACCTCGACCTGCGGATCCGGACCTTCGAGCTGGTCCGCGCCATGGTCCCGGCCCTCCCGGCCCTGTAGAGAGCAAACGGCGAAAGGCTCCCCGTTCCGGCCGGTCGGCCGGAACGGGGAGCCTTTTCGCGAGGCGGCGGGAGCCGATCAGCCCTTGCGGGCCTTGATCTCCTCCGTCAGCTGCGGCACGACCGCGAAGAGGTCGCCCACGACGCCGTAGTCGACCAGCTCGAAGATCGGGGCCTCGGCGTCCTTGTTGATCGCGACGATCGTCTTGGACGTCTGCATACCGGCGCGGTGCTGGATCGCGCCGGAGATGCCCGCCGCGATGTACAGCTGCGGCGAGACGGACTTGCCGGTCTGGCCGACCTGGCTGGAGTGCGGGTACCAGCCGGCGTCGACGGCGGCGCGGGAGGCGCCGACGGCCGCGCCGAGGGAGTCGGCGAGGGCCTCGATGACCGGGAAGTTCTCGGCACCGTTGACGCCGCGGCCGCCGGAGACCACGATCGCGGCCTCGGTCAGCTCGGGGCGGCCGCTCGACTCGCGCGGGGTGCGGGAGACGACCTTGGTGCCCTTGGACTTCTCGCCGATCGTCACGGCCAGCTGCTCGACCGTGCCCGCGGCCGGGGCGGCCTCGAGAGCGGCGGAGTTGGGCTTGACGGTGATGACCGGGGTGCCCTTGGTGACACGGGACTTGGTGGAGTACGAGGCCGCGAAGACGGACTGCGTGGCCACCGGGCCCTCGGCGCCGGCCTCCAGGTCGACGGCGTCGGTGATGATGCCGGAGCCGATGCGGACCGCGAGGCGGGCCGCGATCTCCTTGCCCTCCACGGAGGAGGGGACGAGCACGGCGGCCGGGGAGACGGCGTTGTACGCGGCCTCGAGCGCGTCGACCTTCGGCGCGACGAGGTAGTCGGCGAACTCGGGGGCGTCGGCGGTCAGCACCTTCACCGCGCCGTACTCGGCGAGCGTCGCGGCGGCGGCGTCCGCACCGGCACCGAGGTGCAGGGCGACGGGCTCGCCGAGGCGGCGGGCGAGGGTCAGCAGCTCGAGGGTGGGCTTGCGGACGGCGCCGTCCACGTGGTCGACGTAGACGAGGACTTCAGCCATGGCGTTGCTCTCCTGCGGAAAAGAATGGTGGGGAGGGACTGTCCGTACGGCGGGTCAGATGAACTTCTGGCCCGCGAGGAACTCGGCGAGCTGCTTGCCGCCCTCGCCCTCGTCCTTGACGACCGTGCCGGCCGTACGGGCCGGACGCTCCGTGGCCTCGTCGACCTTGGTCCAGGCGCCCTCCAGGCCGACCTCGTCCGCCTCGATGCCGAGGTCGGAGAGGTCCAGGGACTCCACCGGCTTCTTCTTGGCGGCCATGATGCCCTTGAAGGACGGGTAGCGGGCCTCGCCGGACTGGTCCGTGACGGACACGACGGCCGGGAGGGCGGCCTCCAGCTGCTCGCTGGCCGCGTCGCCGTCGCGGCGGCCGGTCACCTTGCCGTCCTCGACGGCGACCTGGGAGAGCAGGGTCACCTGCGGGACGCCCAGGCGCTCGGCGAGCATCGCCGGGAGCACGCCCATGCCGCCGTCGGTGGAGGCCATGCCGGAGATGACCAGGTCGTAGCCGACGTGCTCGACGGCCTTGGCCAGCACCAGCGAGGTGCCCAGCGCGTCGGTGCCGTGCAGGTCGTCGTCCTCGACGTGGACGGCCTTGTCGGCGCCCATGGACAGCGCCTTGCGCAGGGCGTCCTTGGCGTCCTCGGGGCCGACCGTCAGGACGGTGATCTCCGCGTCGTCATCAGCCGCCTCCTTGATCTGCAGCGCCTGCTCGACCGCGTACTCGTCGAGCTCCGAGAGCAGACCGTCCACGTCGTCGCGGTCGACGGTCAGGTCTTCGGCGAAGTGCCGGTCGCCGGTGGCGTCGGGCACGTACTTCACACAGACAACGATCCTCAAGCTCACGCCGGCTCTCCTACTGCATCGTCTCTATCAAAGCTGCCTTCGCAGGCAGCATAGGCGCCTGATGGGGCGGACTCCGATCGGTACGGGTCTCGCCCTCGACCGGAATGTTACTCGTCAGTACATCGAGGGTGTTCACCGAACGCAAGGCCGGTCGACTGTGATCTGCCCAACGCGGGGAACGGGGACTCCTCAGTCCCGCAGACCGTTGAATCGACCCTGGTGGTACAGCAGGGGCCGGCCGGCCCCCGTGGGGTCTCCGGCGGCCACCTCGGCGAGCACCAGCCGGTGGTCCCCGGCGGGCACCCGCGCCACGACGCGGCACACCAGCCAGGCCAGGACGCCCTCCAGCAGCGGCACCCCGTGGGGTCCGTCGCGCCAGTGGGTGGGCGGGGCGAAGCGGTCGGCCCCGCTGCGGGCGAAGGTGGCGGCCAGCTCCTGCTGGTGCTCGCCGAGTATGTGCACGCCGACGTACTCGGCCTCGGACAGCACCGGCCAGCTGGAGGAGCCCGTACCGACGCCGAAGGAGATCAGCGGTGGCTCGGCGGCCACCGAGGTGAGCGAGGTGGCGGTGAAGCCGACCGGGCGCGCACCGGAGGCGGTGATGACGGCGACGCCCGCGGCGTGCCGGCGGAACACCGAGCGCAGCAGTTCGGCGGCGGGGACGAGCGGCGTGCCGAGTTCAGGCGAAGCGGTCATGAGAGGTCCTGTCCTTCTGCCGGAGGGTCGAGCCGGGAGCCGTGGAGCCTTGGGGTCGGGTACTCACGGGCTCGGACAACGCGCACTGGCTGTGCGCAGCAGATCCACGTACGCGCGCCCGTGGAGAAGAAGACCAGGCCACATAGCGTCACCCTGACGATTCGGGGCGTGCAACGTCAAGTGCGGTCGGGCAGGTGGGAGACGGATCACTGAGCAGTTGTTCGCGCTCTGCCGACGGTCCGCCGGGCGGGCTCACGGCCCGTCAGAGCGCGGCACCCAGGGCGGCGATGACGTCCGCCTTTCGCGGCTGTCCGGCGGCGCGGCGCACCACCCGGCCGTCCGCGTCGAGCACGAGCGTGGTGGGCGTGCCGGCCACGTCCAGGGCGCGGACGAGGTCCAGCCGGGCCTCGGCGTCGAGCTCGACGTGGACGACGCCGTCGACCATGGCCGCGACGCCGGAGAGCACGCGCCGGGTGGCCCGGCACGGTTGGCAGAAGGCACTGGAGAACTGCACGAGCGTGGCCCGCTCCCCCAGCTCGGCGCCGATCTCCGCGGCGCTCAGCCGCTCGTCCCGTACGGGCACGCCCGCCCTTCCTTCCTCTGCCGTGTCGCTGTTGATCAGTCGAGTGCCGTCATTCGCCGGTCGCCTGCCCGCCGCCTACCACTCGCCTGCCGAAGCGTCCCATTGGTCGGGGAAATTTCCGACGTGACGAGGATCTCCCGGCATGTGGCGTCTCCCGGCTGGCCCACGGGCCGGGCATTCGGGCACGATCTGGCGAAAGCCCGACCCTACGGCCGCGTAACTTAACCCGAACACATCAGCCGGGAGAATCCTCCCCAGGCCCCGAAGGATCTTTCCCACATGGCAGAGCTCGTGTACCCCCCTGTGATCGGTGTGGCCCAGGGCATGTTCAAGGCGCTCGACCTGCGCTTCGACATCCAGGGCGCCGAGCACATTCCGCAGCGCGGCGGGGCGGTGCTGGTGAGCAACCACATCGGATACCTCGACTTCGTCTTCTGCGGGCTGGCCGCCCGCCCCGCGAAGCGGCTGGTGCGGTTCATGGCCAAGGAGTCGGTCTTCCGGCACAAGGTGTCGGGGCCGCTGATGCGGGCGATGAAGCACATCCCCGTCGACCGCTCGGCCGGCCTGGACGCGTACAAGCACGCGCTGTCCGCCCTGCGGTCGGGGGAGGTCGTGGGCGTCTTCCCGGAGGCGACGATCTCCACCTCGTTCACGCTGAAGGGCTTCAAGTCCGGCGCGGCACGGCTGGCGCAGGAGGCCGGGGTGCCGCTGGTGCCGATGGCCCTGTGGGGCACGCAGCGGCTGTGGACGAAGGGTCGCAAGCGGGATCTGGGACGGAACCACATTCCCGTGGCGATCCGGGTGGGCGAGCCGATGCACGCGGACGCGGCGGAGACTGCGGAGGGCGTCACGGACCGGCTGCGCGGGCGGGTGCAGGAGCTGCTGGAGGCGGCGCAGCGGGCGTATCCCGTGCGGCCCAAGGGGCCCGAGGACACGTGGTGGGTGCCGGCACACCTCGGCGGGACGGCGCCGACGCCGACGGAGGCCGCGGCGAACGAGGTCCAGCGGTAGGAACACCGCAAACGCCGGGCGGGCTGGATTTTCCAGCCCGCCCGGTTTTGTGCAATTTCTAGCGCTTTGCCATTTCTTCCGCCACCGCCGACGTGAACGCGTCCACGTCGGCCTCCGTCGTGTCGAACGAGCACATCCAGCGGACGTCGCCCGCCGCCTCGTCCCAGAAGTAGAAGCGGTAGCGCTTCTGGAGGCGTTCGCTCACGTCGTGCGGCAGCCGGGCGAAGACCGCGTTGGACTGCACGGGGTGCAGCACCTCGACGCCCTCCACGGACCGGACGCCCTCGGCCAGTCGCGCGGCCATGGCGTTGGCGTGCGCGGCGCTGCGCAGCCACAGGTCGCCGGCCAGCAGGGCCTCGAACTGCACCGAGACGAAGCGCATCTTGGAGGCGAGCTGCATCGACAGCTTGCGCAGGTGCTTCATCGCCCGCACCGCGTCCGGGTTGAGGACGACGACGCACTCGCCGAAGAGCAGGCCGTTCTTGGTGCCGCCGAAGGACAGCAGGTCGACCCCGGCGTCGGTGGTGAAGGCCCGCAGCGGGACGCCGAGCGTGGCGGCCGCGTTGGCGATGCGGGAGCCGTCGAGGTGGACCTTCATGCCCCGCTCGTGGGCGTGGTCGCAGATCTCGCGGATCTCCTCGGGCGTGTAGCAGGTGCCCAGCTCGGTCGTCTGGGTGATCGAGACGACCTGCGGCTGGGCGCGGTGCTCGTCGTCCCAGCCCCACGCCTCGCGGTCGATCAGCTCGGGGGTGAGCTTGCCGTGCTCGGTGGGCACGGTCAGCAGCTTCAGCCCGCCCACGCGCTCCGGCGCCCCGCACTCGTCGACGTTGATGTGCGCGGTGGCGGCGCAGATGACCGCGCCCCACCGCTCGCTCGCGGCCTGGAGGGCGACGACGTTGGCGCCCGTGCCGTTGAAGACCGGGAAGGCCTCGGCGGTGGGGCCGAAGTGGGCGCGCATCACGTCCTGGAGGTGGGCGGTGTAGTCGTCCTCCCCGTAGGCGACCTGGTGGCCGCCGTTGGCGAGGGCGAGGGCCGCGAGCACCTCCGGGTGCACGCCCGCGTAGTTGTCGCTGGCGAAGCCGCGCACCTCGGGGTCGTGCCTGCGTATCGCGTCGGTTGCCGAGGGGGTCACGGTTGCGGGGTCAGCCACAGACGGTTTCCGTTCACTTCCTGGGCGGGCTTGTCCCAGACGTCGACGATGGCCTGGGCCAGGTCCTTGACGTCCGTGAAGCCCGCGAACTTCGCGTTGGGTCGTTCGGCCCGCATGGCGTCGTGCACCAGGGCCTTCACGATCAGAATGGTGGCGGCGGCCGGCGGCTCCTGCTCGCCCCCCGCCTTGCGGAAGGAGTCGGCGAGGGCCAGGGTCCACGCCTCGGCGGCGGCCTTGGACGCGGCGTAGGCGGCGTTGCCCGCGGTGGGCTTGCTCGCACCGGCGGCGCTGACCAGGACGTAGCGGCCGTGGCCGCTGCGGGCCAGCGGGCCCTCGAAGGCCAGCGAGGTGTGCTGGACGGTCTTGACGAGCAGCTTCTCCAGCAGCTCCCAGTCCGCGAGGTCGGTCTCGGCGAAGGTCGCCGAGCCGCGCCAGCCGCCGACGAGGTGGACCAGCCCGTCCACCCGGCCGAATTCCTTCTCGGTGCGGTCCGCCCAGGCGCGGGTGGCGGCCGGGTCGAGCAGGTCCACGGTGTCGCCGACGACGGTGGCACCGCCGTGGGCGTAGCGGGCGGCGTCCACGGCCTCGGCGAGGCGTGCGGCGTCCGCGTCGGAGGCGACGACGGTCGCCCCGGCTTCCGCCAGGCGCAGCAGGGTCGCGCGGCCCGCCGGGCCGGCCGCTCCCGCCACCGCCACTACGGCGCCATCCAGCGGCCCGTTGCCGTTGGTCGGAGTGGTCATGGTCGTCGCCTCACTCTCGTGCTTGCTCACGCGGCCACCTGCACCATGTCCGCAGCGGTGATCCCCTTGGTCGAGGCGATCACGCCACGCAGCTTTTTGGCAAGGGCCTCGTAGAACATGCTGAGCGGGAACTCGTCCGGAAGCACGTCGTCCACGAGCTTGCGCGGCGGCTGGGTGAGGTCGAGGGCCTCGGGGCCCTTGGCCCATACGGAGCCGGGGTGCGGGGCGAGGTAGGCGGAGACCAGCTCGTAGGCGGCGAGCCAGTGCACGAGCTTGGGGCGGTCGATGCCGTCGCGGTAGAGCTTCTCGATCTCGCCGCAGAGCTGGTTGGTGACCTTGGGCGCGCGCTCCCAGTCGATGTGGAGTGTGTTGTCCGTCCAGCGTACGACGTCGTGCTTGTGCAGGTAGGCGAAGAGCAGCTGGCCGCCGAGGCCGTCGTAGTTGCGCACGCGCTCGCCCGTGACCGGGAAGCGGAACATACGGTCGAAGAGCACGGCGAACTGCACGTCGCGGGCCTGGGCGTAGCCGTCGGCCTCGAGCTTCACGGCCTCCTTGAAGGCGGTGAGGTCGCAGCGCAGCTCCTCCAGCCCGTACATCCAGAACGGCTGCCGCTGCTTGATCATGAACGGGTCGAAGGGCAGGTCGCCGTGGCTGTGGGTGCGGTCGTGGACCATGTCCCACAGGACGAACGCCTGCTGGCAGCGCTGCTGGTCGTGGAGCATGTCGGCGATGTCGGCCGGGAGGTCCAGGCGCAGGATGTCCACGGCGGCCTCGGTGACGCGGCGGAAGCGGGCCGCCTCGCGGTCGCAGAAGATGCCGCCCCAGGTGAAGCGCTCGGGGGCCTCGCGGACGGCGATGGTCTCCGGGAAGAGCACGGCCGAGTTGGTGTCGTAGCCGGCCGTGAAGTCCTCGAAGGTGATGCCGAGGAAGAGCGGGTTGTCGTAGCGGGTGCGCTCCAGCTCGGCGAGCCACTCCGGCCACACCACGCGCAGCACGACGGCCTCGAGGTTGCGGTCGGGGTTGCCGTTCTGGGTGTACATCGGGAAGACGACCAGGTGCTGGAGGCCGTCGGCACGCTGGGCGGCGGGCTGGAAGGCCAGCAGGGAGTCCAGGAAGTCCGGGACGCCGAAGCCGCCGTCGGCCCAGCGGCGCAGGTCGGCGACGAGCGCCGTGTGGTAGGCGGCGTCGTGCGGGACGAGCGGCGAGAGCCGCTCCACGGCGGCGGCCACCCGCTCCACCTCGGCGCGGACCTCCTCGCCCGGTGGCGCCCCCTCCGCCTGGAGGTCGATGGAGCCGTCGGCCGACTGCCAGGGCCGGATCCTCTCCACCGCGGCCTTGAGTTCGTCCCAGGCCGGGTGCCCCACGACACGCTCCACCGACAGAATGTCGCCTTCTATCGCTGTCGACGAAAAAATTTCCGCCATGACTAACCCTCCTCGGGAGAACCTCGCGTTAAGACACCGTATCCATGCGCGGTTCTCCGGCTCAAGGGGTCCGGCCACAAATTATCCTGCCGACCCCCCGCCGGACCGGCAATTTTCCTGCCGGTATCCCCCGTCCGGGGGATCAGAAGTGGACCACTGCCACTTCCTCCCCTACCGCCCCCGGCGCCGTCCTAGGCGCGTTCCGGCCAGGTCCGGGCCGACCGGTTCCGGTCCGCACCGTCCTGTCAGACCAGGCCCTTGATCAGCAGCTCGAACTCGAGGTCGTCGCGCTGGGGGATCCCGAACCGCTCGTCGCCGTAGGGGAACGGGCTCATCTCCCCGGTGCGCCGGTAGCCGCGGCGCTCGTACCAGGCGATCAGCTCGTCCCGCTGCCTGATCACGGTCATGTGCATCGCGGAGACGCCCCACTCCGCGCGGACGAGCTGCTCGGCCTCGGCCATGACGAGCTTGCCGAGGCCGCCGCCCTGCGCCGTCGGGCGGACCGCGAACATGCCGAAGTAGGCGTGGTCACCGCGGTGTTCGACATGGCAGCAGGCGATCGGCTCACCGCCGCGCTCGGCCACCAGGAGCCGGCTGTTCGCGTCGGCCACCACGGCCAGCACACCCTCGGGGTCGGTGCGCTGGCCCTCCAGCAGATCGGCCTCGGTCGTCCAGCCGGCCCGGCTGTCGTCGCCGCGGTAGGCCGACTCGACCAGCGCGACCAGCGCGGGTACGTCGGCGGCGGTCGCGGCGCGGAAGACGGTCTCCGCGGTACGGCTACTGGTGGCTTCCATGGGTTCCGTGGTCCTCTCCGAAAGGTTCGGGCACCGAGTGATTTTCGGGCGTACGTACGACCCTAACGGAGGGGGTTTGCGTACAGTCGCGCTCATGACGCACGTACTGAGCAGCAGGATCCTGCTGCGGCCGACGGACCCGGAGCGCTCCCGGGCCTTCTACGGCGGGGCGCTGGGGCTGGCGGTCTACCGCGAGTTCGGCACGGGCCCCGAGCGCGGGGTCGTCTACTTCCTGGGCGGCGGCTTCCTGGAGGTCTCCGGGCGGTCGGAGGAGCCGCCGGGGCCGGGGCTGGAGCTGTGGCTCCAGGTCGAGGACGTGGCGCGGGCGCACGAGGAGCTGCTGGGGCGCGGAGTGACGGTGCTGGCGCAGCCGGAGCGGATACCGTGGGGGCTGATCGAGATGTGGATCGCCGATCCGGACGGGGTGCGCATCGCAGTGGTGGAGGTGCCGGAGGGGCACCCGATGCGGTACCGGCCGGGCATCTGAGGCCTGTCCGGCGCCGCACACGGGAGCGTGCGGTGCGCCGGTGCTGCGCGAGTGCGCGGACCGCGCCCGGCCGTGCACCCCCCGTGCGCCTGTGCGCTCCCGTATGCGGCGGTTGCGGTGGGCATTCTCCGGGGGTGGGTGTGCGTCCGGGGAGGTGCGCCGTGCACGGACCGCCGCTGGTCGGCTGGTTGCTCGTGGCGCTCTGCACCGCCGCGGGCGTCTACTGCCTCTTCGGCACGCGGGCCGGCGCGGCGGGGGAGCGCCGGGCCGCGGGCGGGGACGCGCTGATGGGGCTGGGCATGGCCGTCATGGCGGTGCCCACCGCCGGGCCGGCCGCCCGGCCCTGGGGGCAGGCGGTGTTCGCCGTGGTGTTCGGGGCGGCAGCGGTGCATGCGCTGGTGCTGTCCCTGAGGAGCCGGGCGGAACCACACCGGCTGCACCATGCGGTGGGAGCGTTCGCGATGGTCTACATGGCCCTCGCGATGGCCGGCGCCCCGGCGGGCGGACACGCCGGGCACGGCGGGGGCGCGGGCGGCCACGAACCCGCGGGGGCCCCGTTGCTCACGGGGCTGTTGCTCGTCTACTTCACGGTGTACGTCGTCCGCGCGGCGCCCGGGCTGATACCGGTGCCGGCGGGGGCTCCGTTGCGGGGGCACGGGCCGGGCCGTCCGGAGCTGACGCACGCCTGCCGGCTGTCGATGGGCATAGCGATGCTGGCGATGCTGCTCACCATGTGAGCGGCACACGGCTCGCGTGTCGTGCGTCACTTCGCGCGCGGGACCGTATCCGGGCACGGCGGCGCGCTCATAGGGTGATCGTCATGATGGTCCCGCTCGCGCTGCTGGCCCTCGGCGGACTGGTCGCGGCGCTGGCGCCGCGCGTGCTGACCCGTGCCGACTGGCCCGACTGCGAACCCGTCCTCGCCCTGTGGGTGTGGCAGTGCGTGGTCGCCGCCGTGCTGCTGTGCTGCGCGCTCGCGATGTCGCTGAGCGCCGCCGCCGCTTGGAAGGCCGTCCGCGGCAACGTCTTCGCCCCGGCTCCGCAGGGGGTGGTCGACGCCTACGCCCTCTCCGCGTACGGCGCCTGGGCCGCGCCCATGGCCCTCACGCTCGCGGCCGGTGCCGTATGGACGGCGGCCATGCTGACGCGCGAGATCCGCGACGCGCGGGCCCACCGCCGCCGGGCCCGCGCCGAACTGCGCGTCCGCTCGCCCCGGTTGCCCGGCGAGGGGCGCGGCTCGGACCGGCTCGTGCTGCTGGAGGGTGACCGCCCCGAGGCCCGGCTGCTGCGCGGCGGCGCGACCCCTCAACTGGTGATCACCACGGGCGCCCTGCGCCGCCTCGACGGCCCGCAGCTGGACGCGGTGCTGGCCCACGAACAGGGCCATGTGCGGGCCCGGCACGACTGGCTGCTGCACTGCTCGGCGGCGCTGGCGAAGGGCTTTCCGCAGGTGCCGGTCTTCGCGGCCTTCCGCGACCGGGTGCACCACCTGGTGGAGTTGGCGGCCGACGACGCGGCCTCGCGCCGCTTCGGCCGGCTGACCACGGCACTGGCCCTGGTCGAACTCAACGAGGACCGGGGCGTGTTCGGCCCGTGCTCCTCCGGCCTCTCCGGCCTCCCGGACCGCGTCGACCGCCTGCTGTCCCCCGCTCCCCGGCTGACGGCGGCCCGGCGGCTGCGGCTGACGGCGGTCGCGGCGCTGGTGCCGTTCGTGCCGGTACTGGTGACGTTCGTACCGGGCCTGAGCGCGCTGCGCGGCTGACGGCGGCGCCCCGGCCGCGTGCCCGACGCGCTCCCCCTTGCCCCGTTCCCCTTGACTCGTTCCACGACAGAAGCGCAGCCTGAAGACAAGGGTGGACATATCGGGCATACGTACGCATACACAAGGCCGTGATGGTGATGTCAGCTCATGACAGGATTCTTCGTGTTCGCGTCACGGCGAAGGATGCGGACACCCTGCGTGCCCTGCTCCGCGAGGAGCGCCCCGACACGGGCGGGCGCCCCCACGGCTACGACGACGGCAGCTTCGCCATCGACGCCTACGTACCCGCGTACAGAGCAGAGTCGCTGGAGCGCGAAGGGGTGACCGTGCTGGTGGTCGGCGACGCCACCGCCACCGGGAAGGCCCGCCAGGCCGAGGTCGGGAAGGGCGACCGCTTCGCCGCCCCCGACGCGGTTCCGCACGGGCTGGGCCGCAAGGTGCAGGACTGACCGGAGGAGGCCGCGATGACGGGATACCTCAACACCACCGAAGTCGACTCCGCCGTGGTCAGCCTGGCGGGCGCGTACCCGGCGCTGAGCCGGCTCATCGAGCTTCCCGAGCCGTCGGTCGAAGGCGTGAAGTGCCATGCCCTGCGGCTCGGTTCCGCTCCTGACGGGACCAAGGACTGCGCCGTGCTGACCGGGGGCGTCCACGCCCGCGAATGGGGCAGCTGCGAGATCCTCGTCGACCTCGCCGCCGACCTGCTGGAGGCCTACACCACCGGTACGGGCCTCGCCTACGGGTCCGCCACCTTCGGCTCGGCGCAAGTCCGCGAGGTGCTGGACAGCCTGTCCCTCGTCGTCTTCCCCCTCGTCAACCCGGACGGACGGCACTACAGCCAGACCGTCAACGCGATGTGGCGCAAGAACCGCAACCCCGCCAACGCGAACGGCAACCCCGCCTGCACGGGCGTCGACATCAACCGCAACTTCGACTTCCTCTTCGACTTCGGCACCGCCTTCGCCCCGACCGCCGGGCCCCAGGTCTCCGCCGACCCGTGCGACTTCCAGACGTACGAGGGCCCGCACGCGTTCTCCGAGCCCGAGACCCGCAACGTCCGCTGGCTGCTGGACGCCAATCCGCGCACCAGGTGGTTCGTGGACGTGCACAGCTACTCGCAGGACATGCTCTTCAGCTGGGGCGACGACGAGAACCAGTCGGTCAACCCCGCCGAGAACTTCCAGAACGCGGCCTTCGACGGGAAGCGGGGCCTCCCCCACGACACCGCCTACGCGGAGTACATTCCGCAGGACGACGCGGCCACGGCGGCCATGCTGGCCCAGCAGTTCTGCGACGGGGTGCACGGCGTGCGCGGCATCGCCTACAAGCCGATGTCCGGCTTCCACCTCTACCCGACCAGCGGAACCAGCGACGACTACGCCTACTCCCGGCACTTCGTCGACGGCGGCCTGGGCAAGGTCCTCGCCTTCACCATCGAGTGGGGCAAGAAGGACCCCCGCTCGGAGGCGGCCAGCTTCCACCCGCCCTGGGCCGAGATGGAGAAGATCATCAAGGACGTCGACGCCGGGCTCATCCAGTTCTGCCTGGCCGCCCGGCAGACCTGAGCACCGCACCCGCCCGGGTGGCAGAGTGCTCCCATGAGCGACCTCGATCTCCACCCCGCGCCGGCCCTCTGCGGCGGCCGGCAGGACATCACCGCGCGCCCCGTGCGCGACCTGCTCCCCGCCAGGAACGTCCCGCTCGGCGAGAGCACCGTCGTGCGGCGGCTGCTGCCCGGCATCGGGCGGCGCATGGTCGGCGCATGGGCCTTCGTCGACCACTACGGCCCCGACGACATCGCGGACGAGCCCGGCATGCAGGTGCCGCCGCACCCGCACATGGGCCTGCAGACCGTCAGCTGGCTCCACGACGGCGAAGTGCTGCACCGGGACAGCCTCGGCAGCCTGCAGACGGTGCGACCGGGCCGGCTGGGGCTGATGACGTCCGGACGCGGCATCTCCCACTCCGAGGAGTCCCCGCGGCAGCACGCACGCCTGCTGCACGGCGCACAGCTGTGGGTGGCACTGCCCGACGCCCACCGGCACACGGCACCGGCGTGGGAGCACCACGCGGAGCTGCCACGGGTGACGGGCGGCGGCGGGCTCGCCGCCACCGTCATCATGGGCGAGCTGGACGGCGCGGTCTCCCCCGCCACCGCGTTCACGCCGATCGTGGGCGCGGACGTCTCCCTCGCCGCCGGCACCTCCACCCGGCTCCCCGTGCAACCGGACTTCGAGTACGCGGCCCTGACGATGTCCGGGGAGGCCGAGGTGGACGGGGTGCGGCTGGCCCCGGGTTCGATGCTCTACCTGGGCTGCGGACGCTCCGAACTGCCGCTGTGCGCCGACGTGGACAGCGCGTTCATGCTGCTCGGCGGGGAGCCGTTCGAGGAGCGGATCGTCATGTGGTGGAACTTCATCGGTCGTTCCCACGAGGATATCGCGGAGGCGCGTGAGGACTGGGCGACGGGCAGCCGCTTCGGCGAGGTGAGGGGGTACGACGGTCCGGCGCTGACGGCCCCCGCGCTCCCGCCCGTGCCGCTCAAACCCCGCGGAAGGGCGCGCTGACCCGGTCTTCCGATCCCGGCCGGGCGGCAGCGGGGCACCTTGCTCCCCTCGCCGGTTTCCGCCCGTTTCCTCCGGCGCAGTATCGGAGAGGGCGGCACAGCAGAGGGGGAGACCATGACCGTGATCGTCGGGCTTGTACACAACGGGCGGGTGCACCTGGGCGGGGACTCGGCGGGCGTCTCCGGCTACCGGCTCACCGTCCGCCGGGATCCGAAGATCTTCCGCAACGGCCCGTACGCCATGGGGTTCACCACCAGCTTCCGCATGGGACAGCTGCTGCACCACGCGTTCAAGGCACCCAAGCCCAAGGGCGACTTGGACCGGTTCATGGCCACCGTTTTCGTCGACAAGCTGCGCACGTGCCTCAAGAACGGCGGCTGGGCGAGCAAGGAATCCGAGCAGGAGAAGGCGGGCACGTTCCTCGTCGGCGTGTACGGCCGCCTGTTCGCCGTCTACGAGGACTACCAGATAGCCGAGCCCGCCGACGGATACGCGGCCGTCGGGTGCGGGGACGAATTCGCGCTCGGCGCGCTGCACGCAACGGCCGGCCTGGGGCTCCAGCCGCGCAAGCGACTGACCCTGGCCCTCACGGCCGCCGGCCACCACAGCGCCGGAGTCTCCGCGCCGTTCACCTACGTCACCGCAGGGAAGCGCCCCGACTGATCGGGGCCGGCCACGCTCCGGCCGCCGAAGTGGCCCAAGATCACCGACCCCGAATGGCCCTGATTCCCGGGCCGCCGGGCTTCTAGCATCATGTCCATGACCTACCGAGTGGACTTCTACTTCGACCCCATCTGCCCCTTCGCCTGGATCACTTCGCGCTGGATCCTCGAGGTCGAGCGCGAGCGTGAACTCGACCTCCGCTTCCGGACGATGAGCCTGTCCGTGCTCAACGAAGGCCGTGAAGACCTGCCCGAGCGGTACCAGCGGCTGTTCGACGTGGGGTGGGGGCCGGTCCGTGTGTGCACGGCGGCGGCGCGGGCACACGGCGAGCACGTGCTGCGCGACCTCTACACCGCGCTCGGGACCCGGATCCACGTCCAGGACCGTGAGGTCTCGGACGAGCTTCTCGAGGAGGCGCTGGTGGCGGCCGGTCTCCCGGCGTCCCTGGCCGGGGCGGCGCACACCACGGAATACGACGAGGAGCTGCGCAAGACCCATCACGAGGGCATGGACCCGGTCGGCGAAGAGGTCGGCACGCCCACGATCCACATCGACGGTGTCGCCTTCTTCGGTCCGGTGCTGTCGGAGATCCCGCGGGGCGACGATGCGGTACGGATCTTCGACGGGGTACGGCTGCTGGCCGGCTACCCGAAGTTCTTCGAGCTGAAGCGGACGCGCACCGGCGCCCTCGACTTCAGCTGAGGTCAGCCGGTCGCCCAGGCCCGCAGCGCCGCCCGGTCCGTGAAGCGGGCCACGTTGCGGTCCGTTCCCCCGGACCAGCTGTACTGGTGGAACGTCCACGGGTGGCGTACGGCCGGGCGGCCGGGGACGTGTTCGGGGTCGGCGATCCACAGGCCGTCGCCGACGTTGCTCGTCGTGTCCCGGTTGAACCAGTAGTCCCGGTTGCAATAGAGGACCACCCGGTGGCCCGGCGTGGCGGAGCGGGCACAGGTGAGCCAGCGGTCCTTGTCACGGCACCAGACGTCCGGGTGCTCCCAGTCGAGGGCGAGGATGTCGCCCTTGCGTAAGGCTATTTTGTCCAGGAAGCAGCCGACCTGGGCGGACATCGAGCCGGGGGTGACGTAGTGGTAGTAGCCGACGGCGAGCCCGGCCCGGCGGGCCCGGTCGCGCTGCGTCACCCACTTGGGGTTGGTGTAGGAGGTCCCCTCCGTGACCTTGACGAAGACGAAGTCCTGGCCTTCGAGGCTGTAGTCGGCGCTGTTGTGACTGCTGACGTCGATCCCGTGAAGCATGCCGGTCTCCTCCGGTACCGCGGACGACGGGGCGTCCGCAGTATCGGTCCGCGGCGGCGCGGCAGCGAGAGGCGTGGCCTCAGATCTTCTGTCCCGCCGCCGCACGCAGGGCCAGTTCGGCCAGCGCCTCGGGGGCTCCCGCCTGGCCACGGATGCCGGGAAAGGCGTTGATGTCGACGATCAGGGGTGCTCCCCCGACGTCGAGGAGGTCGACTCCGTAGACGTCCAGGGCGAAGACCTCGCCGACCCGGCGGACCACGTCGAGCCAGCCCGAGGGCAGCTGGTGGAGCGGGATCGAGCGGGTGCGCTTGTCGGGCACGGGCGTCGCCAGCTCCGAGCGGCGCAGTCCGGCGAAGACCTGGCCGGCGACGACCCACAGCTTGTGGTCCCAGCCGTCGTTGGGCGTGAAGCGCTGGACGACGACCGGCTCGTCGGGCCACCGGCGGGACAGCGATCGGAGGGTTTCCGCGTCGTCGATGCGGGCCACCAGGTCGTGGCGGCGGCTGTGCCTGCTCTTGACGACGACGGGCCAGGAGGGCGCGCCGTCGAGCGCGAGCCGGGTCATGGAGGGCTCGGTGCGGGTGGCGACGAAGGGCAGTCCGGCGCGCAGCGCAAGGTCCGCCATGGCGGTGCGGTCCTGGCACAGCTCGGTCGCCGCGGCCGAGTTGAGCACCGGGGCGCCGTGCGCCTCCAGGTGGCGGGCCAGAGCCAGGGCGTGCGGGGTGCGGGTCTTCAGCAGATAGACGTCGGCGAGCGACTCCGGTCCGGGGAAGCGGGAGCCTGCGTCGGTGACCGTGGCCGGGTCCAGCGACTCGACCTGGTGATGCCGCTTCAGCAGGGCGCTGGTGTCGGCGAGCAGCGGGTGGTCGGGGGCGGGGGTGAGCAGGCAGATCCTCATGCGCGGCCCCCTGCGGCAGCGGCGGGCGCGGCCAGCAGCGCGGGCGAGGGGGCCGGGACCGCCTCCGGCCCGCGGGCGCCGGACCGCGCGAGGCGCAGGACGGCCCAGGCGACCTTGGCGACGGCGTCGGGCACCTGGCGGAAGCTGGGGAAGTCGTTGACGTCGACGACGACCGGGCCGTCGGGGCCGAACACGATGTCCACGCCGTAGAGGTCGAGGCCGTAGGCGACGCCGACCTCGGTGGCGATGGCGGCCACCTCGGCGGTGAGCGGCACCTGGCGCTCGAGGGCGGGCCGGTCGGGGTGGATGGGGCTGCGGCGCTCGGTCGCGTACAGCTCCCCGTCGATGCAGTAGACCTTGAGGTCGACACCCGAATTGGGCACATAGGGCTGGGCTATCAGCATTCCGCCCGGCACCTCGCGGCCGTCGTCGGCGCCTTCGGCCGCGGCGGCCGCCAGCTGTCCCGGGTCGGCGACGAGCCGTACCGCCCGTCCCGAGCTGCCGTCGGCCGGCTTGACGACCAGCGGGTACGCGCTCGCGGGCAGCCCGGCGAACTCCTCGGCGCGGGCGGCGGCGTAGGTCTCCGGCACCGGCAGGCCGTGGGCCCCGGCGATGACGGCGGCCAGCGCCTTGTCCCGTACCCCGCGGATGGAGCGGGCGTCGTTCACCGTGGTCAGCCCCACGGTCGCGGCCGCCTCCAGCAGCGTCAGCCCGGGCCCGCCGGAGACCGTTTTGAGCACCCATGCATCGTGGTGTCCGGCACGCACCGTTTCCGAGAGCCGGATCAGGGAGCTGCCCGGACGCAGCACGTCCACCTGGTGCCCCCAGGCGGTCAGTTGGCGGATCACGTCCACCGGCATGCCGTCGTACCGGTACTGCTCCTCCACCAGGAAGCAGAGTCTCATGTGCTGCATCATCCTCGAAATCCCGGACGTCCGCCGAACCCGCCCGGCAGAACTGTGACGGCCCAGGATGTCATGGGCGGCAGCGGGGTACGTACGCGGCGCCGGTCACTCCTGCGGGGGCGAGCGGAACGCCGCCAGCAGCCGCTCGGCCGCCAGGCTCGCCGTCAGCGTGCCCTCCCGCACCTGCTGTTCGAGTTCCGGGCCCAGGCGGCGCACCCCGGGGTGGTCGCGCAGCTCGGCGAGGAGCTGCTCGCGGACCATGCTCCAGGCCCAGTCGACCTGCTGCTCGCGGCGCCGCGCCGCCAGCCCGCCGGTGGCGTCGAGCACCGTCCGGTGCGCCTCCACCCGCTGCCACAGGGCCTCCAGGCCGGTGCCCTCGCGTGCGCTGCACGTCAGGACGGGCGGGTTCCAGGCGGCGTCCGGGGACTGCATGAGGCGCAGCGCCCCGGCCAGTTCGCGGGCTGCGGCCCTGGCGTCGCGCTCGTGGGGGCCGTCCGCCTTGTTGACGGCGACGACGTCCGCGAGTTCCAGGACGCCCTTCTTGATGCCCTGGAGCTGGTCGCCGGTGCGGGCGAGGGTGAGCAGCAGGAAGGTGTCGACCATGTCGGCGACGGCCGTCTCGGACTGGCCCACGCCCACGGTCTCCACCAGCACCACGTCGTATCCGGCGGCCTCCATCACCACCATGGTCTCGCGGGTGGCCTTGGCGACCCCGCCGAGCGTGCCGGCGGTGGGCGAGGGGCGCACGAAGGCCGCCGGGTCTACGGCGAGCCGCTCCATGCGGGTCTTGTCGCCGAGGATGCTGCCCCCGGTGCGGCTGGAGGAGGGGTCGACGGCCAGCACGGCGACCTTGTGGCCACTGCCGGTGAGCAGGGTGCCGAAGGCGTCGATGAAGGTGGACTTGCCGACGCCGGGCACGCCGCTGATGCCGATGCGCCGGGCCGCCCCCGCGTGCGGGAGCAGCTCGGTCAGCATCCGCTGGGCGAGCGCCTTGTGGTCGGCCCGCGTCGACTCGACGAGCGTGATGGCCCGGGCGACGGCGGCCCGCTTGCCGTCGAGCACGCCCTTGACATACGCGTCGACGTCGATCGTCCTGCGCGCTGGGGACGCCATGGGCTCACAACTCGTGGCCGAGGACACCGGCGAGGGTCTTCAGCAGGTCGTGGGCGGCGTCCGGGATGACCGTGCCGGGCGGGAAGACCGCGGCGGCGCCCATCTCCAGCAGCGTGGGCACGTCCTGCGGGGGGATGACCCCGCCGACGACGATCATGATGTCCTCCCGGCCCTGCTCCGCCAGTTCCTCGCGCAGCGCGGGGACGAGCGTGAGGTGACCGGCCGCCAGCGAGGAGACGCCGACGATGTGCACGTCCGCCTCCACCGCCTGCCGCGCGACCTCGGCCGGGGTCTGGAACAGCGGGCCGACGTCGACGTCGAAGCCGAGGTCGGCGAAGGCCGTGGCGATCACCTTCTGGCCCCGGTCGTGGCCGTCCTGGCCCATCTTGGCGACCAGGATGCGCGGCCGCCGGCCGTCCTCCCGCTCGAAGGCCTCCACCAGCGCCCGGGTGCGCTCCACTCCGGACGACTGCCCGGCTTCCTCTCGGTACACACCGGAGATCGTACGGATCTGCCCGGCGTGCCGGCCGTAGACCTTCTCCAGGGCGTCGGAGATCTCGCCCACGGTGGCCTTGGCGCGGGCCGCGTTCACCGCGAGGGCGAGCAGATTGCCGTCGAGCCCCCGGCCGGGGCCGGACTCGGCGGCGCGCGTGAGCGCGTGCAGAGCGTCCTGGCAGGCCGCCTCGTCGCGCTCGGCGCGCAGCCGCCGGAGCTTGTCGATCTGCTGGGCGCGCACGGCCGAGTTGTCGACCTTGAGGACCTCGATCTGCTCGTCGCTGGCGGAATTTTCAGGGCGATACTTGTTTACGCCGATCACCGGCTGCCGCCCGGAGTCGATGCGGGCCTGCGTGCGGGCCGCGGCCTCCTCGACGCGCAGCTTGGGGATGCCCGCGTCGATCGCCCGGGCCATGCCGCCGGCCGCCTCGACCTCCTCGATGTGCTGCCAGGCGCGGCGGGCGAGGTCGTGGGTGAGCCGCTCGACGTAGGCGCTGCCGCCCCAGGGGTCGATCACCCGGCAGGTCCCGGACTCCTGCTGGAGCAGCAGCTGGGTGTTGCGGGCGATGCGGGCGGAGAAGTCGGTGGGCAGGGCCAGCGCCTCGTCGAGGGCGTTGGTGTGCAGCGACTGGGTGTGCCCCTGGGTCGCGGCCATGGCCTCGACGCAGGTGCGCGCCACGTTGTTGAAGACGTCCTGGGCGGTCAGCGACCAGCCGGAGGTCTGCGAATGGGTGCGCAGGGACAGCGACTTGGTGTTCTTGGGGTCGAACTGCTTGACGAGGCGGGCCCACAGCAGACGGGCCGCGCGCAGTTTGGCGATCTCCATGAAGAAGTTCATGCCGATCGCCCAGAAGAAGGACAGGCGCGGCGCGAAGGCGTCCACGTCCAGTCCGGCGGCCAGTCCGGCGCGCAGGTACTCCACTCCGTCGGCCAGGGTGTAGGCCAGCTCCAGGTCGGCGGTGGCCCCGGCCTCCTGGATGTGGTAGCCGGAGATGGAGATGGAGTTGTACCGCGGCATCTTCTGCGAGGTGTAGGAGAAGATGTCCGAGATGATCCGCATCGAGGGGCCGGGCGGATAGATGTAGGTGTTGCGGACCATGAACTCCTTGAGGATGTCGTTCTGGATGGTCCCGGCCAGCTTCTCGGGCGGTACGCCCTGCTCCTCGGCGGCGACGATGTAGAGGGCGAGGACGGGCAGGACGGCGCCGTTCATCGTCATCGACACGGTCATGCGGTCCAGCGGGATGCCGTCGAAGAGCTGCCGCATGTCGTAGAGGGAGTCGATGGCGACGCCCGCCATGCCGACGTCGCCCGTGACGCGCGGGTGGTCGCTGTCGTAGCCGCGGTGGGTCGGCAGGTCGAAGGCCACGGACAGGCCCTTCTGACCAGCCGCCAGATTGCGGCGGTAGAAGGCGTTGGACTCCTCGGCGGTGGAGAACCCGGCGTACTGCCGGATCGTCCAGGGCTGGTTGACGTACATCGTCGGGTAGGGGCCGCGCAGATAGGGCGCGATGCCCGGGTACGTCGCGAGGAAGTCGAGGCCGTCCAGGTCCCCGGCCGTGTAGAGCGGCTTGACCCCGATGCCCTCAGGGGTCTCCCAGAGCAGGTCCTCGGCGCTGCGGCCGGTGTTCTCCTTCAGGGCCGCGCGCCACTGGGCGGTGTCGGCGGGGGCGGGGTCCGCCGGTCCCAGGTCGACGTCGGAGAAGTCGGGGATCCGCATCACGCCACTCCCATGCGGTCGAGGACGGAGGAGAGGACGGCGACCGCGTCGCCGCCGGCGAAGACGAACTCGTCGACTCCGGCTCGTCGGCATGCTTCCCGCTGCTCGCCGTCCGGCTTCCCGGCGAGGAACACCCGGGCGGCGCCCGCCTGTTTGAGGGCGGCGGCCACGGCCTCGGCCTGCTCGGCGTAGAGCTTGTCGCTGGAGCACAGGCAGGCCACGGTGGCACCGCTGCGGGCGAACGCCCCGGCCGCCGTGGCGGCGTCGACGGTGACGGGGTCGTGGACGGGCTCGATGCCGCCCGCCTGGAAGAGGTTGGCGGCGAAGGCTGCGCGGCCGGTGTGGGCGGCCGCGGGGCCGAGCGCGGCGAGGAAGACGCGGGGCCGGGCGCCGGTGGCGGCGAGGTGGGCGTCGGAGCGGGCGCGCAGTGCCTCGTACGCCTCGTCGCGGCGGACCCGGGGCAGTCCGCCCGAGAGCGGCGCCGGGGCCGGGTCGCGGTGCACGGGCTGCTCGCCGAGGTGGGGGAACTCGCTGACGCCGGTGACGGGTTCGCGCCGGGTGGCCAGGTCGGCCGAGCGGGTCCGCCAGGTCTCCGCGAGCCGCTCGGCGATCAGGCCGGAGCGCAGGGCGGCGGCCTGTCCCCCGGCGCGCTCGATCTCCTGGAACCAGGCCCAGGCGGCGTGCGCGAGTTCGTCGGTGAGCCGTTCCACGTACCAGGAGCCGCCCGCCGGGTCGATGACCCGGGCCAGGTGGGACTCCTCCAGCAGGACCGAGGAGGTGTTGCGGGCGATGCGCCGGGCGAAGGCGTCCGGCAGTCCGAGGGCCTCGTCGAAGGGCAGCACGGTGACGGCGTCCGCGCCGCCCACGCCCGCGCCGAGGCAGGCGATGGTGGTGCGCAGCATGTTGACCCAGGGGTCGCGACGGGTCGTCATCACCGAGGAGGTGACGGCGTGTTGCCGCTGGGCCCGCGCGGCCGGGGCCGCGCCGCTGACCTCGGCGACCCGGGCCCACACCCGGCGTGCGGCGCGCAGCTTGGCGATGGTGAGGAACTGGTCGGCGGTGGCGGCGTAGCGGAACTCCAGCTGTGCGCAGGCCGCGTCGACGGGCAGGCCCGCGGCGGTGAGCGCGCGGAGGTAGGCGACTCCGGTGGCGAGCGAGCAGCCCAGTTCCTGGGCGGCCGAGCCGCCCGCCTCGTGGTACGGCAGGGCGTCGACGGTCAGCGCCCGGATGCCCGGGTGGTCGCGGGTGCACAGCCCGGCGAGGCCTGCGGCCGCGGCCAGTGGCCCGGTGGGGTCGGCGTCCGTGCCGGTGCGGGCCAGGGTGCCGAGCGGGTCGGCGCCGAGGACCGCGCGGGCGGCGGTGCGGGGCACGGCGCGCTCGTCGTGGAGCCGGAGCAACTGCCGCGCCGCGGCCTCGAAGTCCTCGCCTGCGTCGAGGACCACGGGCGCCAGGTCGAGGTAGACGCCCTCGAGCGCGGCGGGGAGGGCGTCGACGGGCAGGCCCGCGGGGCCGACGGTCAGCCAGAGGGAGGTGACGCCGTTCTCGAGGTCGGCGAGGACGGCTTCGTTGGCCCGGCGCGGGTCGGGGTCGCGGTGGTGCTGGCGTACGTCCCAGCCGGACACCGCGGTGCCCTCGGCGCGGCCGCCGCGGACGAACGGCGGGAAGCCGGGGTGGCCGGGGACGGCGGCGCCGTCCTCGGCCGTGTACAGCGGGCGGGTTGCGAGCCCGTCCTGGAGCGCGGTGGCCAGCGCCTCCTCGGCCGCCGGGCCCTCGGCCGCGGTGCCCGCCTTGCTCAGCACGCCTTGGACAAGGCGCTGCCACTGCTCGCGGGTCGCGTCGGGGAACTCGGCCGCCAAGGAGAAGCCGTTCTCGGGCAGGACCGTCATGCGGGGAAGGTTAGGGGAGCAGGCGCGTCCGGCAGCAGGGGCAACGGCTGTGACCTTGACCTCTTCCTGTCTTCCCGTCCTTGGGCGCTCCCCCGGTGGCGGGGCGGGTCAGTGCCGCGGTGCGCAGTCGCGGGCGGGCGCGTCGTGGGTGAGGACGCAGCCGATGGCCGCGGCGCGCTCCTTGCCGTACGTGGCGGTCAGGGCGGCGCGGAAGTCGGCCCACTGGCGGCGGGTGTCCGCGATGGCGCCGTGGACGGCGCGGTCGAAGTTGCCCGCCGTCGCGCCGCGTGCGGTGGTGGGGTTGCCGGTGGCTCCGGTGGCTCCGGTGGCGGGGTCGATGGTGCCGGTGTCCTTGTTGAGGTCGGTGTGCTGGACGCGGCGGGAGCAGCCGAAGGGGATCAGGGAGAAGCAGCCGGTGGTCAGGTCGCGGGGGACGGCGGCGGGCGCGGGCGGGCGGCCGGTGGCGAGGGCGAGCAGCGGGGAGGGAGCGGGCAGGTTCAGGCCGGGCGGGTTGTCCTTGCCGAGCGGGCGGTCGGCGGGCTTGTCGGTCCAGTTGCTGTGCGAGTAGAAGTCCTGCACGCCGTGCAGGGCGCGGCCGAGGCCCTCGATGGCCTCGCACTTGTTGCGGCCGGGCAGGCCGAGGGTGAAGGTGCAGTCCTTGGTGAGGTCGCTCTCCGCGGGCGCGACGGTGCCGTCGGCCTTCAGGGTTCCGCCCGCCGCGTCGACGCCCTCGCGGAAGCGGGTCTGCAGCTTGGCTATGCACGCCTGCAGCTGGGCGGTGGCCGCCTCGCGGCTGCGCGGGTAGCCGGGGGTGGCGAGGAAGTCGGCGTTGTCGCAGTGGGCCTCGGGGACGGCGAACTCGTCGCTGTCGGGGGACCCGACGGCTCCGAAGGTGCCCTTGTGGCCGGCGAGCTGGTCGAGGGAGCGGGGTTCGAAGCAGGTGCCGTCGGAGGGGGTGCCGGGGGCGCAGGCGAGGGCGGCGCGGGTGATGCGCTCGTGCTCCGCGCTCTGGCCGAATTTATTGACCGTGCCGAAGGCCAGGGCCGGCTGTGCCTGGGCGGTGAGCAGCACGGTCGGGGCCAGGGCAGCGGCGCCGACGAGCAGGGTGGCACGGCTGCGCAGCGGTCTGATTGCGGAAGTCCACATGGTTTTCGGTCTTTCCGACGGTCCGTCAGGGCGAAGGGACAGTGGACACCGAAACATGTGGATTTTGCAATTCCTTTGCGTCGAACTCCGGGCCAACAGGAGATGACGGGAAGGGGGGGGCCGGCCGCTCAGTCCGCGATGTGGTGACGGTCCGGCACGACGAACTCGCACCAGACGGACTTGCCGGTGCCGCGCGGCTCCACGCCCCAGACGTCGGCCAGCCGGTCCACCAGCAGCAGCCCCCGGCCGGAGACCCCGGACTCCCCCGGCTCCCGGCGGCGCGGCAGCACGCTGGACTTGTCCTCGACCTCGACGCGCACCCGGCGCTCGGGGCCGGTGAGCATGCGGATCGTCACCACGGCCGCGCCGTCGGTGTGCAGCAGGGCGTTGGTGACCAACTCGTCGGCCACCAGCTCGATTTCGTCCGAGCGCTCCCGGGCGCCCCAGGCCCGTACCGCCGCACGGATCATGTGCCGGCCCGCCGAGAGGCCCTCGGGGTCGGCGGGGGCGATGTGCTGCTGGAGCCGACCGCCGCCCCGGGCCGCGGGGCCCTGGCGGCGCAGCAGCAGGACGGCCATGTCGTCCTCGCCGAGCCGCTCCCCCACGACCTCGCACAGCTTGTCGGCCAGCCGCTGGAGGTCGTACGGGCCGTTGCGGATCACGCCGGAGAGCAGCCGCATGCCCTCGTCGAGGTCGAAGCCGGGCTGTTCGACGAGGCCGTCGGTGAACAGCATCAGGGTCTCCCCCGGGTCCAGCTCCACGGTCGTCACCGGGTAGTCGATCCGGCCGAACTCGGCGGAGAGGCCCAGCGGCAGCCCGCCCGAGACGGGCAGGCGGCGGCAGGTGCCGTCGGTGTGGCGCAGCATGGGGTCTATGTGGCCGGCGCGCACCAGCTGCACCACGCCGGTGGTGAGGTCGGCCTCGGCGTAGGTGCAGGTGGCGAAGCGGTCGGTGTCGAGTTCGTGGAGGAACGAGGAGGCGCGGGCCATGACCGTGGCCGGGGAGTGCCCCTCGGTGGCGTACGCCCGCAGGACGATGCGCAGTTGGCCCATGACCGCGGCGGCGTGGGTGTCGTGGCCCTGGACGTCCCCGATGACGGCCCCGACCCGGCCGCCGGGGAGCGGGATCGCGTCGTACCAGTCGCCGCCGATGTCCCGGCCCATGCGGGCGGAGCGGTAGCGGACCGCGATCTGGGCGCCGGGGACGTCGGGGATGCGGCGCGGCAGCATGGACTGCTGGAGCCCCTCGGCGAGGTCGTGCTCCTGGTCGAAGAGCATCGCGCGGGCGATGCTCTGGGCGACGCTGCTGCCGAGGGCGATGAAGATGTTGCGCTCCTGCCGGGTGAAGCCGCGGGTCTCGCGGTAGAGCAGGCCGAGGGCGCCGATGGGCCGGGCCTGTGCGATCAGCGGGAGGTAGGCGGCGGAGCAGATGCCGATGTCCTTGATGCCCTCCCACAGCCAGGGGTAGCAGGCCGCGAACTCCTCGCGGGACTCGATGAAGCGGGGCCGGAGGGTGCGGATGACCTCGCTCATGGGGAAGTTGTCGTCGACCCGGGTGAAGCGGGTGCCGGGGATGAAGTGCTCGGAGGGGCCCTCGGCGACGAGGTGGATGCGGCCCGTCTCGATCAGGCCGAGGACCAGGAGGTCGGAGCCGAGGTGCTCGACGGCCCGGGGGTCCTTGAAGAAGTCGACGACGTCCTGGACGGTCCTGGCGTGGGCGAGGGCGGCGGTCGTCGTCTCGACCACGCTGGTCTGGTGGCGCCGCTCCTCGTCGGGCTCGCGCGGCCCGGCGTGGCCCAGCTCCTCGGTGGCATCGCGGACGAGGCCGATGATGCGGCGGGGGCGGCCGTCCTCGTCGCGCCGGATGCGGCCCTGGGCGTACGTCCAGCGGAAGCCGCCGTCGTCGGTGCGGATGCGGTAGTAGGCCCCGTAGGTCTCGCTGCCGTTCTTCAGCGCCTGGGCGATCAGGGAGTCCAGGTCGGCGGCGTCGGTGCGGGGCAGCCGGCCGGCCAGGTCGCCGATGCTGCCGTGGAACTGCTCCGGCGGCACCTCCAGGACCTCCAGGGCCGGCGCGTCCAGGTGCAGCCGGCCGCTCTCGAGGTCCCAGTCGAAGCTTCCCGTGCGGTTGAGGGCGAGGATCTGCTCCGGGCGGGCGGGCCAGTCGTCCGGTGCCGGTCCGGCGGCGGGCGTCGCTCCCCGATCGACCATAGGGCCACTCTGCCATCTTTTGCCCGTTTCTTCGATGTGACGGTGGGGTCCGGGGGACCGGGTGGTACGGATACCGGCATGGAGTGGTTCACGGCATCCGGCTACTGGCTGAGCCGGCTGATCTTCCAGCGGGCGCTGGCGACGATCTACCTGGTCGCCTTCCTCTCGGCGGCGCTGCAGTTCCGTGCGCTCATCGGGGAACGGGGCATGCTGCCGGTCCCCCGGTACGTGGCGTACGTACCGCTGCGGCGGGCCCCCAGCGTCTTCCACTTCCACTACTCGGACCGCTTCTTCGCCGCCTGGGCGTGGTCCGGGGCGCTGCTGTCGGCAGCGGTGCTGGGGGGTGCCGCCGACGCGGTCCCGCTGGGCGCGGCGATGGCGATGTGGGCGGTGCTGTGGGTGCTGTACCTGTCGATCGTCAACGTGGGCCAGACCTGGTACAGCTTCGGCTGGGAGTCCCTGCTGCTGGAGACCGGGTTCCTGGCCGTCTTCCTGGGCAACGCGGGGACGGACCCGCCCGTTCTCGTGCTGTGGCTCCTGCGCTGGCTGCTCTTCCGCGTCGAATTCGGCGCGGGGCTGATCAAACTGCGCGGGGACAGCTGCTGGCGGGATCTGACCTGCCTCTACTACCACCACGAGACCCAGCCCATGCCGGGCCCGCTGAGCTGGTTCTTCCACCGGCTGCCCAAGCCGCTGCACCGCGTCGAGGTCGCCGCCAACCACGTCGCGCAGCTCGTGGTGCCGGTCGGGCTCTTCTTCCCGCAGCCGGTGGCGAGCGTGGCCGCCGGGCTGATCATCTGCACCCAGCTCTGGCTCGTCGCCTCCGGCAACTTCTCCTGGCTGAACTGGGTGACGATCGTGCTGACCTGCTCCGCCGTCGACGGGGCGGCCGCCGCGGAGCTGCTGTCGCTGCCCGGCCGGGTGCCGGAGCCGGCCGCCCCGTACTGGTTCGTGGGCCTGGTCTCCGCCGCCACGGCCCTGGTGGTGGCGCTCAGCTGGTGGCCGGCCTGCAACCTGCTCTCGTCGCAGCAGCGGATGAACATGTCCTTCAACGCGTTCCACCTGGTCAACACCTACGGCGCCTTCGGCAGCATCAACCGCAGCCGGCACGAGGTGATCGTCGAGGGCACCGACGAGGAGACGGTGGGCCCGGGGACGGTGTGGAAGGAGTACGGGTTCAAGGGCAAGCCGGGCGACCCGCGCCGGCTGCCGCGCCAGTTCGCCCCGTACCACCTGCGGCTCGACTGGCTGATGTGGTTCGCCGGGATCTCACCGGGCTATGCGCAGGAATGGTTCGGCCCCTTCGTGGAACGGCTGCTCACCAACGACCCCGCCACGCTGCGGCTGCTGCGCCACAACCCCTTCCCCACCGCCCCGCCCACGCATGTGCGCGCCCGCCTCTACCTCTACCGCTTCACCACGTGGCGCGAGCTGCGGGAGACGGGCGCCTGGTGGCACCGCGTCTTCGAACGGGAGTTCCTGCCGCCCGCCTACCTGGTGCGCCGCCCCTGACGGTCAATGCCGCGTCAGCCCGGCGCGGGCCCGTTCGTCGGCGGTGATCGGCGGCTCCTGCGGGGTCGGACGGCGGGGACCGCGCGCCACGCGCAGCGCCACGGCGGGCGTGAACAGCCGCGACAGCGGCGCCGAGAGCGTCATGACGTCCATCAGCGCCCGGGTCACGGCGTGGTCCACGGTCCCGGTCCGCATCATCCGCTGGATGTAGCCGCGCAGCAGCAGCGCGGCGGCGGGGGGCCGCTCGCCGACGGCACCGGGGTAGTGGATGTCCTCACCGGCGGCCATGGCCCAGGCCCCGTCGGCCGTACGGGTGATCGCGCGCTGCGCGCGCCGGGCCACCCGGGGATCCCCCGGCACCTGCCCGGCCAGGGCGTCGCGCAGTGCGACCGCGGCGAGGGCGGCGACGGACATGCCGTGCCCGTAGATCGGGTTGTACGCGGCGACGGCGTCGCCCGTGACGACGAAGCCCGCGGGCCACGGGTCCACGCGCTCGAAGAAGCGGCGCCGGTTGACGGTGGAGCGGGTCAGGTGCACCTCGGTGAGCGGCTCCGCGCGGGCGATGAGGTCGGCGGCGAGCGGATGGCGCAGGCTGCGGACGAACGGTTCGAACTCGGCCGTGTGCCGGGAGGGTTCGCCGCCCCGGGTGCCGGAGACGGTCGCCAGCCACCGCCCGCCCTCGACGGGATGCATCGTCATGCCCTGGCCCGGCAGGGCCGAACCGGGCAGGGAGGCGACGCTCACCACGGGGAAGTCCTCGGCACCCGGCGGCGCCCGGAAGACCCTGCTGGCATAGACCAGGCCCGAGTCGACCGTCTCCTCCCGGACGGCGGGCAGCCCCAGCTCCGCCAGCCAGCCCGGGGCCCGCGAGCCGCGCCCGGTGGCGTCCACGACGAAGTCCGCCGGGAGCGTGTGCGCGCCGCCCGCCTCCCCGTCGCCGAGCCGGACGCCGGTCACCCGCCGGGCGTCACCGGTCAGGCCCCGCACCTCCGTCCCCTCCCGCAGCGTGACCCCCGGCAGGGCCAGGACCTGCCGCCGGACTACCAGGTCGAGCAGGTCGCGGCTGCACGAGACGAGGAACTGCCGCTCGGGCGCCCGCGGGATCCAGCCCTGCGCCGAGAGCGAGACGATGGCGGTGGGCAGCGCCACCCGCCGGGCACCCGCGGCGATCCACCGGCCGGTGATGCCGGGCAGCAGCGACTCGACGGCCCGCACCCCGCCGGAGAGCATCAGATGGGCGTGCCGGGCCTGCGGCAGCCCTTTGCGGGGCAGGGCCTGCACGGGCAGCCGGTCCCGCTCGACGACCACCACCTCGTCGGCGTGGTCCGCCAGGACCGCCGCGGCCAGCATCCCGGCCATCCCACCGCCGAGCACCACCGCCCGGCGGGGCTTCGGGACGGGCCTGCTGTGGTTCGGCTCGCTCATCTCCGGCTCTCTCTCCTCGACGACGGCTGCGACGACTGCGACGGCTACGACGGTCACTCGGGGTGATGGATGATCTGCCCGTATCGGACACGGCCTGAACACGTGCGGGCACGGATCCCGGGGCGCACGGTGGTGTGTGTGGAGGTGGTGCGATGGAGCCGGTGGAGGCGCTGGAGCGCATCGCGTTCCTGCTGGAACGGTCGCAGGCGCCCACCTATCGGGTGAAGGCGTTCCGCACCGCCGCCGCGGTGATCTCCGCCCTGCCGGACGAGGAGGTCCGGCGCCGGGCGGCCGACGGCTCCCTGACGGCGAAGAAGGGCATCGGCCCCAAGACCGCCGCCGTGGTGGCCGAGGCGGCGGCCGGCGAGGTGCCGGACTATCTCCGGCGGCTGGAGGCGGACGCCGGCGGTCCGCTGACCGAGGGCGGGCAGCGGCTGCGCGCCGCCCTACGCGGCGACTGCCATCTGCACTCGGACTGGTCGGACGGCGGCAGCCCGATCGAGGAGATGGCCCGCACGGCCCGTGCCCTGGGACACGAGTGGGCGGTGCTCACCGACCACTCCCCCCGGCTGACCGTGGCCCGCGGGCTGTCGGCGGAGCGGCTCCGGGAGCAGCTCGACGTGGTCGCCGAGGTGAACGAGCGGCTGGGCGACGGATTCCGGCTGCTGACGGGCATCGAGTGCGACATCCTCGCCG
This sequence comes from Streptomyces sp. 17_S59, assembly GCF_056930295.1. Taxonomy (NCBI): domain Bacteria; kingdom Bacillati; phylum Actinomycetota; class Actinomycetes; order Kitasatosporales; family Streptomycetaceae; genus Streptomyces; species Streptomyces sp. 17_S59. The sequence continues at coordinate 726,228 of NZ_JBXOWD010000001.1, forward strand.
ACGGCTCGCTGGACCAGGAGCCCGAGCTGCTGGAACGGCTCGACGTGGTGGTCGCCTCGGTGCACTCGAAGCTGCGCATGGACGCGGAGAGCATGACCCGGCGCCTGGTCTCGGCCGTCGTCAATCCGCTCGTGGACGTCCTGGGGCACTGCACCGGGCGGCTGAACGGCGGGAAGACGCGGCCCGAGTCGGAATTCGACGCGGCCCTGGTCTTCGCCGCATGCGCCCGCTTCGGCACCGCCGTGGAGATCAACTGCCGCCCCGAGCGGCTCGATCCGCCGCGCCGGCTGCTGCGCCGGGCGCTCGACGCGGAGGTGCTGTTCGCCATCGACAGCGACGCCCATGCGCCGGGCCAGCTCGACTGGCAGATCTACGGCTGTGCCCGCGCCGAGGAGTGCGGGGTGCCCGCCGAGCGGGTCGTCACCACCTGGACCGCGCGGCGGCTGCTGGAGTGGACCCGGTCGAAGTGACCACGGCAGTTCCCCCGTCCGGGTGAAGCCTCCGGCCCGTCACGGGAGCCGCCCCCGGGTGGCGTCGGCGGTGAGGGGCGCGAGCAGGTCCCCGTACGCGGCCACGTGCTCCAGGGTCCGTTCCGGGTCGAACGCCAGCTCGCCGGGCTCGCGGCAGGCGGCGACCTCGTCCCAGGTGACGGGGGCGGCGACCGCGGGCCGTTCGCTGAGGCGCAGGGTGTAGGGGGCCGCGGTGGTCTTTGCACTGGCGTTCTGCGACCAGTCGATGAGGACCTTGCCCCGGCGCTCGACGCGCGCCATGGAGACGACCACCAGCCCCGGGTGCTCCCCCATCATGCGGGTGGCCAGCTCCTTGGCGTAGCCGCTGACGGCCCGCCCCGAGGCGGGGTGGACGGGTGCGTAGAGGTGGAGCCCCTTGGCCCCGGAGACCACGGCGTGGGCGGTGAGCCCGTCCTCGTCCAGCAGCTGCCGCAGCCGCTGGGCGACGCGGCAGCAGACGACCAGGTCGGTGCCGGGACCGGGGTCCAGGTCGAGGACGAGCCGGTCGTGCCGGTCGGGGCCGGCGGCCGCCTTCCACTGCGGGACGTGCACCTCGTACGCGCCGAGGTTGGCCATCGCGACCAGCGCGGGGGTGGAGTCGATCACGATCTGTTCGGTGATGCCCTCGCGGTGCTCCACGGGCACCACCGGCACCCAGCCGGGCGCCCCGGGGGGCGGGTTCTTGGCGATCCAGCTCTCGCCCCCGGGCCCCTCGGGGGCCCGGACGAAGGAGGCCGGGCGCCCGTCGACGTGCGGCACCATCACCGGGGCGATCCGGGCGTAGTACTGCAGGACCTGCGCCTTGGTGTAGCCGGTCGCGGGGAAGAGCACCCGGTCGAGATGGGACAGGGACAGCCGGCGGCCCTCGACCTCCACCAGCTGCCGGTCCTTCCGGTCATGCCGGTCCATAGAAGCGGGCATAAGGTAGAAATTCCCCGCGGAGGGATAAAACTATGCGGTCCATGTGGAAGGGCGCGATCGGCTTCGGTCTGGTGTCCGTGCCCGTACGCCTCTACTCCGCCGTCCAGGAGCACGGCACCAGGCTCCACCAGGTCCACGACGAGGACGGCGGCAGGATCCACCTCAAACGGGTCTGCGACGCGTGCGACAAGGAGATCGACTACGAGCACGTCGCCAAGGGCTTCGAGGACGACGAGGGCCACACCGCGGTCCTCACCACGAACGACCTGGCCGGGCTGCCCCTGCCGAGCAAGAAGCTCATCGACGTGCTGGCCTTCGTCGACGCCGACCGCATCGACCCCCTCCAGCTGTCCGCCGCCTACTACCTGGCCCCGGAGAGCACCGCCGCGAACAAGCCGTACGTCCTGCTGCGCGAGACCCTGAAGCAGACCGACCGGGTCGCCGTCACCAAGATCGCGCTGCGGACCCGGGAGTCGCTCGCACTGCTGCGGGTCCACGAGGACCTGCTGACCCTCCACACCATGTACTGGCCGGACGAGATCCGCGACAGCTCCGACCTCGCCCCGCCCGCCTCGGTCACCGTGCGGCCGCAGGAACTGAAGATGGCCACGAGCCTGATGGACACGCTCTCGGAGGAGTTCGACCTCGACGAGCTGGAGGACGAGTACGAGGTGGCCCTGGGCGAACTCATCAGCGCCCACCTCGAACACAGGCCGGCCCCCCGGAAGAAGACCGCTGCCGCACCCGACAACGTCATCGACCTGATGGCAGCCCTCCAGGCGTCCATCGACACGGCAGGCAAGAAGGGCGAGCCCAAAAAGGCCGCCGCGCGCGCAGATTCGGCCACCGCAAAGAAAACCGCACGAAAAACGACCGCACAAAAAACCACACCGTCGAAAACCTGCACGACGGCGACACGGAAATCGACCGCCTCGACCGCCTCGACCGCGAAAAAGCGCACGGCAACCGGCGGGAGCACGGCGTCGAAGTCCACGGCCGCCGCCAAGAAGACCACGGCGAAGAAATCGAGCCGCCGTGCGGGCTGACCAGCCCCGCACGACGGCCCGAAGACACCCGGCCCCCGGCCGGCCTCAGCCGTCCACGGCGGCGATCTCCTTCCGGGCGGTGGCTGCGAGCCCGTCCGCCCCGCATTCCTCGGCCAAGGCCAGCCCGTCCCTCAACTGCCCGAGCGCCTCACCGAACCGGGCGGCCCGGCGCAACGCTGCGCCGTGGTCGACCAGCGCCACGGCGTACTCGTAGCGGCAGGGGGACTTGCGGAGGTACTCGACGGCACTGGCCAGTTTGGTGAGGGCCTCGGCTTCTTCGTCGGCCAGGTGGGCCGTTCGCCGCAGTGCCACGCCCATGGCCGTGTCGGTGCCGAAGCGGGCCGCGTGCTTGACGGCCTGGGCGGCGAGGTCACGGGCGCGCTCGGGCTCCTCGGGGGCGAGGGCGGTGGCCAGCTCGAGGGCCCAGGGAGCCCACAGGGGGTTGTTGCGGCCGCGGTCGGTCATCCGCCGCCCCGCCGCCTCCAGTTCGGCGATGGCTTCCTTCCTGCGGCCGAGTGCGAGCAGGAGCCTGCCCGCGACGGAGGGCGCGTCCGGCATGACCATCGCCTGGGGATAGGGCGGCCCGAAGGAGTACTTCTCCGCCACGGCCCGGGCCTCGTCCGTCCTGCCCCGGGCCAGCAGCGCCTCGATGAGCATGCACGTGCCGTCCCACTGGATGGGCAGCCCGGGCCCGAGCCGGTCCGCCAGCCGCAGCCCCTCCCGCAGGAAGCTCTCCGCGGCGTCCAGTCGGCCGCGCCGGATGTGCACCATGCCGAGGAACTCATGAGCGAACGCCAGGTGGGCACCGCGCCAGCCGGAGATCTCGAAGGACCTTATGGCCTCGTCGAAGAGTTGCTCGGCCTCGTCCAGCCGGTCGGTGTAGGCATAGGTGATGCCGACGACGCTGGGGATCTCGAAGCCCCACTCGGTATTGGTCCAGCCCAGGCCCGGGGCGAGGCACCCGTCCAGCAGGACACGGTCGTTCAGCTCGGTGACCAGCAGGGCGTCCTCGCCGCGGACCATGGCGTCGAAGGCGCGCAGGGCGAGCATGGCCCGCTCGGCATTGTCCCGGCCCTCCAGCCGGTCGGCCAGCTCCGCGAGACGGCGCGAGCGCTCGTGGGCGCCTTCCTCCTCGTGCTGGATACCCCTCCAGAGGTAGTGGGCGGCCTGGAGGCGCATGCGGCCGGAACCGTCCGGCGTGGTGCGGGCCGGCTCCTCCACCACCCGGGCTGCCTCCTCGAGCTGGCTGTTGTGGGCATACGCCTGCGAGAGCCGGTACGTCGCGTCGACGCGCAGCTCCTTCGGCAGCCCCGGCAGCGCGAGCGCCGTGCGCAGGTGGTTGATGGTGGTGGGCGGCGAGGTCAGCAGCGCCGAGCAGCCCAGCTCGTAGAGAACGGACGCGCGGTCGTCCTGACTCGGCGGCTCGGCCAGCGCCCGTTCCAGACACCGGGTGGCAGCCTCGGGCGCGCCGACGGCGAGGTGTTCGCGGGCGGCCTGCCGCAGCTGCTCCACCAGCTCCTGGTCGTCGTCGGGGTGGACCTCCAGCAGGTGCCGGGACGCGGCGGCGGCACCGAGGCCGGCATTGGTGATCGCCCATGCCGCGAGTCCGTGCATCGCGGTGCGCGTGGCGGGCGGCACGGCCTTGTAGACGGCGGTGGCGATCAGGGGGTGGGCGAACTCCAGCTTGTCGGTGCCGGTGAGGATGCGGGCCTCCCGCAGCCGGTCCGCGCACTCGGCGCCCTCCGTCGGCCCCATGCCCGCGAGCATGGCGGCGCGGCGGGACGAGATCTCGGTCCCCAGGACGGAAGCCGCCCAGGCGAACCGGGTAGTGGCCGTGCCCAGCCGCTCCAGCCTGGTGACGAGGCCGCTGCCGTGGGAGGCCGCACCCAGCTCGCGCAGCAGGGGCGCCGACTCCTCGGCAGGCTTGAGGCCCCGGTCCTTCGCCTTGAAGATCAGCTCGATCGTCTCGTAGGGGTTGCCCCCGGTGACGGCCCACACCTCGCGGCAGAACGGGTCGTCGGCGCCCGGCATGGCGGCGCGCACCAGCCCGGCCACCGCATTGGGCGTGAACGGGTGCAGGACCACCGGGCGGTGGCCGTGGCCCGTCAGCAGATCGAGGAACGCCGGGGCGTGGTCGGGGAGTTCGTCGGTGCGGTAGGCGACCGCCACGAGCATCGGCAGCTCGTCCACCCGTGAGGCGAACGAGGCGAGCCACGTCAGCGACTCGGCGTCGGCCCAGTGGGTGTCGTCGACGATCAGCACCAGCGGCGCCCCGCTCACCGTCAACTGGGTGACCAGCCAGTCGATTCCGTCCCGCACGCCCTGCGGGTCCGCCTGGGGACCGACGGGCGGTGCGATACCGAGGGCCGGACCCGCGATGTCGTACCAGTCGCCGAGCATCGCCTTGCGCTTCTCCTGCGACATGGCCGCCAGGACGGGCTGGAGCAGCTGACGGACGATCCGGAAGGGCACGGTGTCCGCGGACTCGATGCCCCGCGCCTGGTAGACGGTGCAGCCGGCGCGCTCGGCGAGCCTTCGCAGCTCGCCCAGCAGCGCCGTCTTGCCCGTGCCGGCGTCGCCGCTGTACACCAGCAACCGGCCGGGCTCCGCATCGCCCTCGGCCACGCGTCCGCACAGACCTTCCACGGCCCGCTCGGCTGCCGCTATCTCCTGCTCGCGCTCGAACAGGGCTCCGTACGGGCGCCGTTCACGCTGCTGCCCTGTCATAACAGTGTCTCCCGTATGAGTGTGGTGAGGCGAGCCTAGACCCGTAGGCGGGGGTCGGGGACAGGGTTCCGGCGGCGGAACCACCCGGGAGCGTGACCGGCCGACCGACTCGAACGCGCACGCTCCCGATCAAAGCTTTATTCGGTAATTGAGGTGCGGGGTCATTGTGGACCCATTCGAATTCGCCTGTCAGCCCGTTCCGCGAATATGACAACTTCACTTCGTCGCACCGCGCGACAGGCTACGCTCCATGTCGCGCAGCGGGGCAGGGCGACCGCATACACGCTGCTGCCGCCAACCAGGGCTGCCGCAGCCGGAGAAGGGTGTACTGCGCTATTCACGGCACGGCCGCCCCATTCATTCCCCCTGTCGCTCGCACGTCATTTCCCAAGAGCACGAGGATCTCGATGGCTGGTACTGGATCGTCACCCCGAGGCAGGCGGCCCGCCTCCTCTCTCATATGGCTGGTACCTCCTGTTGTGCTGGCGCTCTGTACAGCCACCGCCGCCTTCCTCGTACGCGACGAGGTGCGCACCCCCACGATCTGGGTCGGGGCGGTCGCCAGCCTGGCGGTGGCCCTCACTTCCTCGGAAGCCGTGCGCCGGGGACGCGTCATCGACCTGCTGCGCCGCCAGCACGGCGAGCGGGAGGCCGCCCTCCACCGGCGGCTGGCCCAGCAGGAGACCGAAACGCAGCGGCTGGCCCGCGAACTCCTCCCTGCCGCCGTGAAGCTCCTCCAGCACGGCGCGACGACCGAAGAGGTGCTCCGCGAGGTCGTGCCCCCGTCCGTGCTCGATCCGGCGTTCGCCGCCGCCCACCGGGCGGTCCTCCGCTCGGTGGTGGAGGCGGTGCAGGCCGAGGAGGGACTGCGCGAGTCCGCGCACCGCGCATTCGTCAACATCGCCCGGCGTGTTCAGGCGATCGTGCACCAGCAGGCCACCGACCTCCGCGATATGGAGGACCGGCACGGCAACAGCCCCGACGTCTTCGGCGACTTGCTCCACCTGGACCACGAGACCGCGCTGATCGGCCGCCTGGCCGACAGCATCGCCGTGCTGGGCGGCTCCCGTCCCGGCCGCCAGTGGAAGAACCCGGTGCCCCTGTACAACGTCCTGCGCGGCGCGATGTCCCGGATCATGGACTACCGCCGCGTGGACCTGCACTCGGTGGCGGACGTCGCGGTGGTCGGCCCGGGTGTGGAGCCCCTGATCCACGCGCTGGCCGAGCTGCTGGACAACGCCACTCGCTACTCGCCCCCGCAGACCCGGGTCCATCTGACCGCCGTGGAGGTCCAGTCGGGCGTGGCGGTGGAGATCGAGGACGCCGGCGTGGGCCTCACCGACGAGGCCCGGCGCCGCACGGAGGCGGTGCTGGACGTCGCCGACCGCGGCCTCGACCTCAACGACCTGGGCGAGACCCCGCGGCTCGGCCTGGCCGTCGTCAGCCGGCTCTGCAAGACGTACGCGTTCCGCGTCTCCCTGCGGCCGTCGGCGTACGGAGGCGTGCGCGCCGTCCTGATCGTGCCGGACAACCTGGTCACGGCGAGCGCCACTCCGGGCGGAGAGATCGCCCGCGCCGCCACCCTGCCGCCTCCCAAGATCAGGAAGAAGCCGGGACGGCCGCTGCCGGACCTCCCGTTCGACCCGCCGTCCGCGGCGGCCGGCTCGGGCGGCCTGCCGCAGCGTCGGCGGCGCGCACCGGGCCTGATCGCCCGGGGAGCGCAGCCGGCCACGGCGGCGGCACCGGCCGGCGGTGCCCGCCGTCCGTCGCAGACCGACCCGCCCCCGCAGCCCGGCATGTGGCTGGCCGCCTTCACGGACGCCGTCAACGGCGAGGCGCGGCCGACCGGCCCCGGGCGCACGAACAGTGATGACTCGTCAGACAAGGAAGAGTAGCCAAGTGACGCAGCCGCGGTTCAACATGGACTGGATGCTCAAGGACCTGGCATCCAGCGTCCCTCAGACGCGCCACGTGATCGTGCTGTCCTCGGACGGCCTGCGCATGGCTCAGCACGGCTCGGACACCGACGCCGCCGATCGCCTGGCCGCCGCCTGTGCCGGACTGCAGAGCCTGTCCACGGCGATCGCCGCCGAATTCCCGCACGGCGACGGAAAGATGCGCCTGGTGGTGATCGAGGTCGACGGCGGCTTCTTCTATCTGATGGCCGCCGGAGCGGGCGCGTACCTGGCCGTGCTGGCCGACGACGACGTGGACGCCGGACTCATGGGGCAGCGGATGCGAGATCTGGTGGCCCGCATCGGCGAGCACCTGACCAGTCCGCCGCGTGTCACCGGGCCGGTGGCATGAGCCAAGCCGGAAAAGCGTGGGACCCCGGCAATCCGGACCGGCTCTATATCGTCACCAGCGGACGCAGCCAGTCGGGAATACAGGTCAGGCTCGACCTGGTGACACTGGTCGTCGCCCGGTCGGCCTCCGACCCCGGGCTCCAGCCCGAGCATGCCGCCATCGTGCAGATGTGTGACTATCCGCTCTCCATCGCTGAGATATCGGCATATCTCACGTTACCCGTCAGCACCGTGACCGTTCTGGTCACCGACCTGCTCAAGGAAGACCAGGTGGAAGCCAGACCCCCCGTACCGGTCGCCACGCTGCCCAACATCCAGCTCCTGGAGGCGGTGATGCATGGACTACAAAACCTCTGAGTCATACGCCGGCCCCAGGAGGGAGGACATCCTTCCGTCCTCGACGGCAGCCGCCGTCAAGGTGGTGATCGTGGGTGGATTCGGAGTCGGCAAGACCACCTTGGTGGGCGCGGTCAGCGAGATCAGGCCGCTGACCACCGAGGAGACCATGACTCAGGCCGGTGTCGGGGTGGACGACCTCGCCGGCATCGAGCACAAGATCGAGACCACCGTCGCGATGGACTTCGGGCGGATCAGCATCAACGAGCAACTGGTGCTGTACCTGTTCGGCACGCCGGGCCAGGAGCGCTTCTGGTTCCTGTGGGACGGCCTCTTCGAGGGCGCCCTCGGCGCGGTGGTCCTCCTCGACACCCGTCGCCTGGAGGTGAGTTACGACGTGATCGGCCTCCTGGAGGAGCGAGGGGTGCCGTTCGTCGTCGCCGTCAACACCTTCCCGGGCTCTCCGGTCCACCCCGTGGAGGAGCTGCGGGCGGCGATGGACCTGCCCGATTCCGTCCCCTTGTTCATGTGCGACGCCCGGGACCGCATCTCCTGTCGCGACGCGCTGATGACGCTCATGCGTTATCTGTACTTCCTCACGAACGAAACCTCGGAGCCACAGTGACCCCACCAGACGAGCACCGCAGCGCCGACTCCGCGACCGCTGCGCCCTCGAAATGCCCCGTCGACGCCTACGGGCCGGGGGGCCTCGCCAGGCTGTTCGGACCGGCGGCGGAGGCCGATCCCATGGGGCTGTACGAGCAGTTGCGCGACCGGCACGGCGCCGTGGCCCCCGTGCTGCTGCAGGGCGACCTACCGGCATGGCTGGTTCTCGGGTACCGGGAGAACCTGGATGTCGCCCGGACACCGTCGCGCTTCTCGCGTGACTCGCGGAAGTGGCACGCCCAGCGCGAGGGGAAGATCCCCATGGATCACCCCCTGGCACCGATCGCCACCTGGCAGCCGATCTGCGCCTTTGTCGAGGGCCAGGTGCACGAGCGCTGGCGTTCGGCCATCAACGACTCCCTCGGGCGCTTCGACCGCCGAGGAGTCCGGCGCCACATCACGCGCTTCGCCGATCTACTGGTCAACAACTTCTGCCTCAAGGGCAGTGCCGAGCTGGTGCACGAGTTTGCCGAGCACCTGCCCATGCTGGTGATGACGCAGCTGCTCGGCATGCCGGAGGAATACGGGCCCAAGTTGGTCAAGGCCGCCCGCGACATGATCAAGGGCACGGAGACCGCAGTCGCCAGCAACGCCTACGTGCAGGAGACCCTGCAGAGGCTGGTCATGCGCAAGCACGCCGACCCGGGCCCCGACTTCACCACCTGGCTGCTGGAACACCCCTGCAAGCTGAATGACGACGAGGTCCAGCAGCATCTGCGCCTGGTGCTCATCGCCGCGTACGAGACCACGGCCAATCTGATCGCGAACACGGTGCGGATGCTGCTGACCGACCCGCGCTGTCGCGCCAACCTGGCCGGCGGCCACATGACGCTGCCCGACGCCGTCGAGCAGGTCCTGTGGGACGAGCCTCCCTTCACCACCATTCTGGGTCGCTGGGCAACGCAGGACACAGAGCTGGCCGGCCAGCAGATCAAAGCCGGAGACGCGCTCGTGCTCGGGCTCGCGGCAGCCAACGTGGACACAGCGATCCGGCCCGACCCCACCGCGCCGGTCCACGGCAACCGTTCACACCTCGCGTTCAGCGGGGGCCCGCACGAGTGCCCCGGCCAGGACATCGGCCGGGCCATCGCGGACACCGGTATCGAGGCGCTGATGAACCGACTGCCGGACATCCGGCTGGCCGTACCCGAGGACGAACTGTCCTGGGTCGCCTCGATGATGGGACGTCATCTCGTGGCACTTCCCGTGAAATTCACATCACAAGAGCCGAAGGTCATCACGGAGCCCGTGTTGACCGTACCGACCGTACCGACGGAGTCGTCACAGGACGCCGGAGCCGATCAGCCCGCAGGGGCCGACCAACCGGAGGTCACGTCGGCATCCCCCGTCCGAGGTTCCGGCACCCGGACATCGTGGTGGAAATCCCTGACGCGGCGGCTGCGCGGGCGGCGGGACAAGGTGTCGAGCTGATCCCACCACCAGACCGTGGACGCGATGGGCAGCGGCTCCGTATCCGGGTCGCTGGGCGTGTCCCGCCAGGTTATGCCGTACGTGGCCCCCGGTACCGGAAGGTCGTAACGGTTCCGGGGGCTTGCGTAGCGCGGTGCATCGTTCATCCACCGGATGCAGCCGGAGATGTAGTGGCCCAGGGCTTGCACGTAGCGCCGGAGATCGGAACCGGCGTCCCGCGCGATCTGGTCACGGAGCGCCAGGAAGAGCGTCATGGCCCGGTCCCTTATGGCCAGTGCGTCGCTCAGCGCCTGCCCGGGGGAACTGCCGTCGTGGTGGAGGAGGATGTTGACGATGTTCTGGTCGGTGGTCTCCTGACTGTCCTCCTTGGCGTAGGAGAACAGGTCGTTGTCGCAGCTCACGACGAAGCCCGCGGCCTCGGTGAGCGCCTGGACGGGGGCGGAGTACAGCTCGTGTCCCGGCACCTCGATGCCATTGGCGATCTCGCTCCACGAGAGGGAGAAGCGGGTGCCGTTGATGGACGGGCGCACGGCGACGTAGTCGGACAGGGTGGGCATGATGCCCCGCTCGACATTGCTGACCTGCCAGGCGGCGCCGAACAGCCAGTCCCGCAACCCCTCGGCCACACGGCGGAGCTGGGTGGGGGTGGCCATGGCCCGGGTGCGGTCCGCAAGGTCCTCCAGCGCGGTGTCGAAGGCCGTGGTACCGAGCATGCCCGACCCCGGCGCCTCGAGGCTGCGGGAGATCCGGGCATTGAGGTCGACGATGCGGGCGGTGCGGATGTCCGCGGAACCGGTGTCGTGCCAGAGGTCGTCGAGGGCGAAGGCCCAGTGGTTCCACTCGATGAACAGGAGCAGCGGCTCGTCGTCCCCGTACGGGATCATGCGGCAGCTGAAATCGGCGCTGTGGGTGGCGATGCTCCAGGCCCGCTCGGTCTCGTCGTGGAAGATGCCGGTCGCGTCGAGCCAGGAGATCGCGCGCCGTTCCAGCTCGGCGACGCGCGGGTGTACCGCGGATTCGACGGGGCAGTAGAAGGGCGGCAGACGCCAGCCGATGGCCGGGGCGCGGACCGCGGTCTCGGTCATGTCACTTCCCTTCGAGGCGGAAAAGCAGGAGGCGGGTCTCGACCGCGTGGTCGCGCCAGACACGGAAGAGCTTGCTGTGGGTGAGGGCCGATTCCAGCAGCCGCTCGGCGGAGATCGGCGACTCTGCGCCCTGGCGCTGCACGCGGTCCAGCTCGGCCGTGGTCCAGGCCATGGACTGCACCCAGAACTCCGCCACCCGGTCGGTGATGTCCTCGTCCTGCTCCAGCGTGAAGCCGACCGCGTTCGCCGCCGCGATGTACTCGCGCAGGGTGCCCAGTTGGGTCTTGTAGTAGCCGTCGATGAACGAGGTCCACTCGGGCCGGCAGAGGAAGTGTTCCTGGAGGCCGAACCAGCCCCCCGGCTTGAGGGCCTTGGCCACCACACTGAAGAGCCGCTCGCGGTCCATGTAGCCGGAACTCTCGATCGCGACGGCCGCGTCGTAGGTCTGTTCCTCGCACAGGTCGTGGATGTCGCCGAGGACCGGGGTGACCATGTCCTCGACCCCCGCCTGGCGGACGAGGTCGGCCATCACGGGGACGTGCTTGGCGGTCACCGTCATCGCGGTGACGGAGCAGCCGTACTGCTGGGCCCAGTAGATGGATCCGCCGCCCAGACCGCAGCCGATGTCGAAGAGCTGGGCGGGTGGGTCGTCCGCTACTCCCCAGATGCGGGCCGCGTGGTCGAGGACGGCTTCCTGCGACTGGTGGAGGCGCCGCCGGAGCATCTGCTGGGAGACCGTGGTGTTGGGAGTGGCGCCGGGGTCGAACATCCCGACGTGGAAGTGGACTCGGGGGCCGGGGCCGTACTTATGCAGGATGTCGACGGTCTTGCGGGAGTAGTACGAAGGCACCTGGGACTTGTCACAGGTCGCATCAGGAGCAGCGACCACACCAGCAACAAGGTTGTCCATGGGATCCCTCCGAGACATCGGCTGTCGGTGGATGGACGGACAGGAGGGCCGGGCATGGCGAGGGCCGGTCCCCCAGGCCGGCACGGCCATTGGATCACGCATGCGCGTCACGTCGCCCCCCAGCGAACAACGACCAGCGTTCCTGTCCAGATTTGCCCGGTGCCTGCCCAGGCCGAATCGGCGATAACCCACGTCACGGGCCGACGCGGGCCTTTCTGACGCTCGCGACCAGGATCGTTTCCGTTTACTTTAGATCAAAACGAGTCGTTTTTGCCTTGCTCGATGACCAGAAAGACTGAAAATTGCGCGCCGCTGTCGGGGTTTTGGCCTCTCAACTGGCCAATATCCAGCCGTGCGGCAGATGGCCGGATAGCGCCCATAAGCGTGGTGTACGGGTGATCGCCGGGAGCGCCAGGCATATGTCATTCGCGCCCCCGCGGAAGGGGCGGAGCGGACCACGGGAGTCGCCTCCTGCGCCCGCCTGCCCCACTGCCGCACACTGGTGACCGGTCCGGATGGAGGAGGCGCGGATGGCAACGTGGGCGGAGCGGCGACTCCTCACTTCCCCCTGGGCGCGCAGCACCGGCGCGGTCCTCGCAGGCGCACTACCTGCACTGGCCTTCCCGGAGCCCTCCCTGTGGTGGCTGGCCTGGGTGGGGCTCGTGCCCTGGCTGCTGCTTCTCCGTTCGGCCAAGACCGCGCGGGGTGCGGCCACCGGCGGGTGGCTGGGCGGGGCCGGTTTCCTGCTGGCGGTGCACCACTGGCTGCTGCCGAGCCTGCACGTCTTCATCCTCGTACTGGCTGCGCTGCTGGGGTTGTTGTGGGTGCCGTGGGGACTCCTGACGTACCGGCTGCTCGGCGGCTCACCGGGCCCGGGGCGGGTGGCGGCGGCGATGCTCGTGCTGCCGTCCGGGTGGCTCTTGGCCGAACTCGTACGATCCTGGGAGTACTTGGGCGGCCCCTGGGGACTGCTGGGGGCGAGCCAGTGGCAGGAGGCTCCGGCGCTGCGGGTGGCGTCGGTGGGCGGAGTGTGGCTGGTCGGCTTCCTGCTGGTCGCTGTCAATGTCGGAGCGACGGCGCTGATTTCGGCGCCGCGCGCCCGCATGGCCGCTCTGACGGGTGTGCTCGCCTGTGCTGCGGCGGTTGCCGGTGTATGGATGTGGGCTCCCGTCCCGGAATCCGCGGGATCGGTGCGGGTGGCAATCGTCCAGCCGGGAGTGATCGACGGACAGGGCAGCGCGCAGCGGCGCTTCGACCGCGAGGAGGAGCTGACCCGTGGGCTGGCCGGGCAGCGGCCGGCTCTGGTGATCTGGGGCGAGAGCAGCGTCGGCCAGGACCTGGGGAGCCGCCCGGACCTGCGGGACCGGCTGGCCGCACTGTCCCGCATGGTCGGAGCGGACCTCCTGGTGAACGTGGACGCGAGGCGCTCGGACCGCCCCGGCATCTTCAAGAGTTCGGTCCTGATCGGGCCGCAGGGACCCACGGGCGACCGCTACGACAAGATGCGACTGGTGCCGTTCGGCGAGTACATCCCGGCCCGCTCACTGCTGGGCTGGGCCACGTCCGTGGGCAAGGCGGCCCAGGAGGACCGCAGGCGCGGGGCCGGCCAGGTGGTGATGCGGCTGCCGGTCGGTGACGGTGGGCTGCGGGTGGGCCCGCTGGTGTGCTTCGAGTCCGCGTTCCCCGACATGAGCCGCAGCCTGGTGAAGGACGGTGCCCAGCTGATCACCGCCCAGTCGGCGACGTCCACCTTCCAGGAGAGCTGGGCACCGAGCCAGCACGCCTCGCTGGCAGCGCTGCGGGCGGCGGAGACCTGGCGTCCGGTCATCCACGCCACGCTGACGGGCGTGAGCGCAGTAGCGGACGCTCGCGGCCGCACCGTCGGGACGTGGCTGGGCACGGACCACAGTGCGGCCGCGGTCTATGACGTGCCGCTGGCGCGGGGGGTCAGCCCTTATGTCCGGGCCGGGGACTGGACGGTGTACGTGGCACTCACCGTTCTCGCCGTCTACGGCATTCTCGTAGGTGGCCGACCTGCAGCACGGTCGCTGCGTCGGCGACGTGTCACAGGCAAGAGCAGTGCATGACCGCGAGCACGAGCGATCGGCGCTGATGGAGGCAGCCCCTTCCGGGCTGCCTCTGAGGCGTTCTTCTTGAACTTAGGTCGACGACCTCCGCCAGGGTCCGCAGACGCACACCCGGACTGACGGTGCACCCTCGCTCCGCGAGCAGCGGCCGCACCTCGCCGATGACCCGGGTGATGGTGGAGCGGTCCACACCGAACCAGCAGGCCAGCACGTCGCGAGTGGCCCCGTGACGGAGATGGACCAGCGTGGCCAGGAGCCGGTCGACGAACACCAGCCGGTGCTTCGCGCCAGCGCCCACAAGCAACTGAAGGGTTATCTGCCCCCCTGGTGTCTGAGCTTGGACTCACGGGCCCTGGCTGCGCACTGCGCGACTGATGGTCGGCCATCGCCCGGCCCTGGCCGCCAGCCGGAGCACCCACGCCGCCCGGGCACGTCCTGGCCGTACTGACCATACGCCTGTCCGCAGCAGAGAAGCCCTCCATGCGGCTCCGTGAGATCCACAGTGAGGAATCCGTGATCGTTGAATGATCTGGCTCTGGCAAGGGAACGTCTTTCAGAAGCGACCTCCTCCGGCGCTGCCGGACGGCGGCCCGTCAACTGTCGGCCTGAGCCTGACTGGGCATCTGTCTGTCCCCTGTGGGCGGAGACAGAAGTCCCGGGCCATCCCAGAGAGGGCCTGTACATGACGGTTCAGCCATTGATCTGTGAGTCGGTCGCTCTGGGCAAGGCAACCAATCAAGTCGACGTGATTCTCGGTGAATTCCTCAGGGCCAAGGCCAACGCTATCGCCGGTGCATATATGTCGACTGAGCTTACCGAGGTCCTGCGCCACTTCCTGCTCGCCGGGGGCAAACGCCTGCGGCCCGCGCCGTGTGTGACTGGGTGGCACGCGGCACAGCGCAACGACGATAGCTCCCCGGTGCTGTGCGTGGCGGCTTCGCTGGAAATATTCCACGAGTTCTGCCTTATCCACGATGCCATCATGAGTAACTCCGCTACCCGCTGCGGACACCCCACCGTGCAACGTGCCCTCGCCGCCAGCCATCCAGATGGCCGGCACACCGCCGCTCGAAGCGGTATCAGCGCCGCGATGGTGCTCGAGGTGGTGTACGGCCAGTGTCTCGGCTTGCTGGCCACCGGAGCGTCGACCGGCAACATTGACGCCCCCCTCGCCCGGGGCTCTCGCAGAACCATCGCATCTGGGGCATTCATGAGAATCATGCAGCGTTCGCCCCGTGGCCCCGGCCGCCCTAGGAAAACAGCTGCCGAGGATCGGACGTCCGCCCGATCCTCACGGTCTGGGCTGTCGGTGGCCATACGGTTCCCCACTGGCAAGTCTGGGCCGCTTCCGGGCTTCTGGTGAGGGGATGTCGCCACTTTTTCTCCCTGCACCGATATCGTCCAGTCGATCCTGATCTACCGGCGAGTGGGGCACTACACGTCGGGGTATGCCAGCGCGCAGCCCGGTTCGCATGACTCAAGGAGCGTCTATGACCATAGCCGCCACCCCCTTCGCATTCACCACAGGAAAAGCGCCGTCACCACTGCCAGTCATCGGCCACGGCTGGCAGCTTTTTCTACGGCCGCTGGATTTCCTCAAATCCCTCAGCAGTCATGGCGATCTGGTCGAAATCCGCCTCGGGCCGCAACGGGCCTACGTGGTATGCCACCCCGAGCTGGCCTTCCAGGTACTCAGGGACGGTCGTACGTATGACAAGGGCGGCCCGCTCTTCGACAGACTCCGCGATCTGATCGGCAACGGACTTGCAACCTGCCCGCACGACGAGCACCGAACGCGCCAGCGCAGGCTGCTCCAGCCCGCCTTTCGTCCCGCCCAACTGGAGCGTTACGGAGCGGTGTTCGAGGAGGAGATCGCCCGCCTGGTCGGAGGATGGCGGGAGGGCCAGGTACTCGACGTCTATCGGACCATGTACGACTTCACGCTAAGGGTCGTCGTACGTACTCTGTTCGCCGCGCACCTAGAGGAGGAGACCGCCGAGCGGATCCAGTGCTCGTTCGAAACAGTCCTCGGCAAGATCATGCCAAGGGTCCTCACCCCATCGGCGCTGCACCGCATCCCCACACGCGGTAATCGCGAGTACGACCGGTGCCTTCGGTTCCTCTTCTCGACCGTCGACCGTATCATCGCCGACTACCGGGCGGATGCGTCGCTCGGGAAGGGAGACCACGGCGATCTGCTGTCCATGATGCTCGCCGCCAGAAGTGACGACAGCAGCAAGGGTGCGGGGAGTCTGAACGACCGGGAGATCCGAGACAACGTCATCTCCATGATGGTGGCCGGCTCCGAGAGCCTCGGTGCCACCCTCGCCTGGACCCTGCACCTGCTCACCCGCTACCCGAAGATCGAGCAGCGGCTCCACGCCGAGGTCGACGCCGCACTCGGCGGCCGCTCCGCCCGCTGGGCCGACCTTGAGAGCCTACCGTTCACCGGTCGGGTCCTGACCGAGGCCATGCGCCTGTATCCGCCCGCGTGGCTCTTCACCCGGGTCGTCACCACAGACGTCGAGCTGGCCGGACGCACACTGCCTGCAGGTACCAACGTCGTCATCAGCCCTGGCTGTGTGCATCGCGACCCGGGCGTCTACGAGTATCCGGAGGTCTTCGACCCCGACCGCTGGCTGCCGGAACGAGCCTCCATAGTTCCCCGTGGCGCCTACCTTGCCTTCGGCAGCGGCCCACGCAAGTGCATTGGCGACGCATTTGCCCAAGCCGAGGGGACACTCGCTCTGGCCACCATCGTCAGCCGCTGGCGACTGCGCCCTGCCCCCGGCTCCGACCCGGGCCCGGCCCGGTTGACGACGATCCTGCATCCGCGTCGATTGCTGCTGGAGTCGACCGAACGGCAGCACCACGCAGCCAGCCCCCAGCCGCCTTTGTCCGCCTGAACCCGCAATGGCGGCCGCTGGTCCCGGGGCCGCCCAACCCGCAGGCACCGCAGTAGTGCCTGTCGAACAGCGGAGCTACCCAATCAGTCTGCAGACCGCGATCGAGTGAAAGGCAGGTGTCGTCACGGTGAAGCAGAGCTGGTCCTACCCCGATGATCTTAAGGACGATCTTCAGTCGTCCGCTCTGCCGCCCGAGCGCCGGGCCGAGGTGCTAGCACACACCTGGGAGTACAACCGGTGCGTGGTACCGGAGTTCACCAACTGGGACCGCTACATCGCTCTGGCCAGGCTCGGCGGCGTCGCGATCGTCGCCGAGGTATTCGGCGGCCTGGTGGACGTGCTGTCCCACGAATCGATCTTGGGCTACGACGTCGACGACCTTCTCGACACTCTCTTCGGCGACAGCCTGATGCGCGAGCCCATGGCGCGTGAATACCGGGCCTCGCTGCTGATGATGACGGAGAAATCGACCGGGCGCCGCGACTCCGAACTCATGCGCCGCTACGTCGACGCGCTGGCCCACTCACCCCAGGACTGGTTCCGGCTGCGGGACTGCGACGGCATGTTCCGTTTCTACGTCGCCGCCGCCATCGCCTGCAATGACGACGGCGCCTGGCTCACCGAGGATGAGAATCGCCTGGTCACCGAGATCGGCGAAGTCCTCTACGATGCTGTCGCCTTCCACAAACACCGGGCCGAAGGTGAAATCCACAACACCTACGCCTACGCCGGCGCCGAGCTGCGCGAGAACGCCTACCGCTCCTACCGCCAGGCCCTGTGGGACCTGGACACCCGCTGGTCCCGCACCACGGCCGGGCGCTGCGCCGTCAACTTCACCCGGTTCGTCGGAGGCCCGATTCACCAGATGATGCACCGGTACCGGTTCGTGGAAGATGGCCTCATGGTCGGCAAACCGGAGACCGCCGATGTCGTGACCCAGGCACGGCAGAACGCCAAACTCTGGTACCGCATCGACGCGGGCACTGCCACACCCTCCAGTAAGGAACGATACTCAGCCATCATGGAACAGGCCGACCGCGTCCTGTTCCCCGGCATGGCGCAGATGCTCAACCGCCCCGAGCACGGCAAGTGCCCCGACTGCCGCCGCCGGGACTCCTACGGCGCCGAGGCGGCCGGAAAGTTCGGCGGTGTGGAACTGTGCGAGGCGTGCCGCAACCGATGGCGCGACTACCTGTACACCTTCCCGACCCGCGCCACGCAGATCCTCAGCGCATCACCAACCCGATCCGGCCTCCGTGACACCGCCCTCGCTACCTGATCGAAGAGGACACCACCTGCCTCGACGCGTCCTCCAGGGAAAATACGTTCTGCACCTCTGCCACGAGGCACCTGGAAGTGCGGCCCCCACGGCCTCGACCAGGCCCGCGTGGGCGTCGGAGATGACGAGCTGGACGCCTGTCAGGCCGCGGGCAACGAGGGACCGCAGGAAGGCCAGCCACCCGGCTCCATCCTCCGAGGCCGAGGGACTCGGCGAGCTTCTCCACCCGGCGCGTGCTGCCCCCAGCAGGTAGGCGGTGGCGACCACACTGGTCAGGGCTTGCTGGGCCCGGCGGCGCCGCTCGAGGAGCCGGGCAGGGAAGTAGCTCCCCTTGCAGAGCTTGGGAACGGCCAGCTCGGCCGTGCCGGCCCGGGTGCCCTCCTCGCGCGGGCGATAGCTGTTGCGATGGTTGACACGCTCATCGCCAACCTGCCCGTATTCGGCTCCGCAGAGCACGTCGGCCTCGGCAGACATCGGTGACCGTCTGCCTATGTGAGCCCTCACTCCGATACCGGATCACATCCCGGAACGGGCGGAAACCCGTACACCACTTCCGTGGACGCAACCCGGCAGCACCCTCCTGAGGGTTCCGGCTGGACGGGCTGCGTCCTGCGATCAGAAACTCCTCACGGTGACGGCTTCCGCCAGATCCCGCAGAGCCCTGGTCCCGGCCGGCCGGAGTCCGGCCGCGTCCAGGGCCGCAACTGCCTGGCGGCGGCGATCGGCGATCATCGCTTCCACGGTCTCCAGTGCACCGGTGGCCACCAACAGCCCCCTCGCCTCCGCTGCGCCCTCCTGGTCGAGGGCGTGATCGCCGATCAGGGACAGCAGTCGCTTCCGTTGTCCGGGATCGGCCCTGCGCAGGGCCAGGGCGGCCAGCACGGTGTGCTTTCCGCTGCGCAGGTCCTCCATGGCCGACTTGCCGGTGTGCGCGGGATCCCCGAAGACGCCCAGTACGTCGTCCCGCAGCTGGAAGGCTTCCCCGAGCGGCTGCGCGTAGGCGGTGCACGCCTGCTGGAGCCGCGGGTTCGCGCAGGCGAGGGCCATTCCGATCTGCAGCGGCCGCTCGACGCTGTACTTGGCGGTCTTGTAATGGGCGATCGTCAAAGCCCGCTCGACGTCGTCCGTGATGCGGCCGGTACTGCTCAGATCCAGGTACTGACCGAGCATGGCCTCGACGCGCATCCTGTCCAGCAGGGGAAGGATGTTGCTGTTCTGTTCGTGGGTGAGGCCACTGGTGTGCAGCAGTTCGTCCGACCAGACCAGGGCCAGGTCGCCCAGCAGGATCGCCAAGTGGACTCCGAGTTGCTCAGCCGACTGCGCTCCCCGCTGCGCCCGGCACCACATGGTGAAGGCCCGATGGGCGGTGGGCCGGCTGCGCCGGGTGTCCGATCCGTCCATGATGTCGTCGTGAATCAGGGCGAACGCATGGAAGAGTTCCAGGGCCGCCGCGACCCTGATCACTTGCATGAACGCGCCCGGGTCGCCGCCCGCCCCGTACCAGCCGCTGCAGCACAGCAGCGGCCGCAGCCGTTTGCCACCGGCGGCGACGAAGGCCCGCAGCTGGTCGGTCAGCGGAGCCAGGAGAGGATCTTGTGATCCATGCGTCTTCTCCTCCAGGAAATCCTGGAGGACGGCGTCGACTGCCAGCCTGATCCCGGCCGGATCGACGGCATCGGCACGGCTCACCCGGGCCGACGTCATGAATGCCTCTTCTCGGAGGGGCGGTGACCGCCGAGGACGATGCACACCTCTACCCATATGTGCGCCAACAGAGTTGGATAAACCACCATGCAACGGCCATGAGTCGATGTCCCGTGAAATCGGGATGGATGTGTGCCCATCCCGTTCAATCTCGATTCAGGACGCCTGTTCCTCAACGCAGTTGACGACCCGCTCACACAGCTCGTGCGTCCGCAGCGCATCCTCCGCATCCAGCACCCGCCCCGCCCGCACCGCGTCCAGGAAGGCCAGCACGATCTGCTCGATGCCCCGCTGGCGCGCGACGGGGACCCAGTCGCCGCGGCGGCGGACGGTGGGCTGGCCCTTGTGGTCCACGACCTCCGCGAGGTTGAGCACCTGCCGCTTGGTCTCCTGGCCCGAGACCTCCAGGATCTCCTCCGTGGAGCCGCTCATCCGGTTCATGGTCCCGATCGCCGTGAAGCCGTCGCCCGACAGCTGGAGCACGACGTGGTGGGCGAGTCCGTCGCGGACCCTAGCCCGGACGTCCACGTGGTCGATGTCGCCCGGCGCGAGGAAGCGCAGGGTGTCGACGACGTGGATGAAGTCGTCCAGGACCAGCGAGCGCGGGTCCTCGGGGAGGCCGACGCGGTTCTTCTGCATCAGGATCAGGTCGCGCGGGTGGTCCGCGCACTGGGCGTACGCCGGGGCGTAGCGGCGGTTGAAGCCGACTACCAGGGAGACCTGACGCTCCCTCGCCAGCCGGACGAGCCGCTCGCTCTCGGCGAGTTCGTAGGCGAGCGGCTTGTCGACGTAGACCGGTACGCCCTCTTCGAGGAGACAGGTGACGATCTCCGGGTGGACGGCCGTCGGCGCGTGCACGAACGCGGCGTCGATGCCGGCCGCGAGGAGGGAGTCCAGGTCCTGGTGGCGATGCGCCTCGGGCACGCGGTGGGTGTCGGCGACGCGCTGCAGGGTGGCGGCCGTACGGGTCTGCAGGTGCAGTTCCACGCCGGGCAGGGCGGCGAGTACCGGAAGATAGGCCTTCAGCGCGATGTCACCGAGTCCGATGCAGCCGACCTTCACTGGGCCTCCTGTGGTCCGCGTTTCACCCGTTTCGTCTACGCAGCATACGTGCGTACGGGCGGACGCCAGTCGGCGATGCCGTCGTAGCTGCGCGGCAGGAGGCCGGGGGCGAGACGGCTGACGCCGGCAATCGCGGTGTTACGCAGGGCAATGGCAGAGGCACCGGTGAGCAAGGCCATGCGGGTGGTCCTGGCCGAGCGGCGCACAATGTCGGTCGTGCGGGGCAGCCGGTCGCGGGTGTAGGCGGCCAGTGCGGGCGCGGGGTCCGGGTGCAGTCCGGGGTCCAGGTGGTGGGCGAGGACGACCGCGTCCTCGATGGCCATGTTGCCGCCCTGGCCGAGGTTGGGGGTCATGGCGTGGGCGGCGTCGCCGATGAGGACGGTGCGTCCGCGGTGGTAGGCGGGCAGCGGCCGGCCCGTGTGGCGGACGTCGTGGCGCAGGACGTCCTCGGGGGCGACCGCGTCGAGGACCGCGGGGACGGGGTGGTGCCACGACCCGAACAGGCGCAGGAGTTCCGCCTTCTCGTCGTGGGCGCGGGCCCCTTCCGGGGCGGCGGCCATCCCATAGGCGTAGACCCGCCCGTCGTCGAGGAGCTGGGTGCCCCACAGCCGACCGCGGCCCCAGGTCTCGTGCGGCGCGAAGGGCCGTTCGGGGGCGGGGACGACGACCCGCCAGGTGGTGAAACCGCTGTACGCGGGGCCGGGGTGGGTGGGGAAGAGGGCACGGCGCGCGGCCGAGTTGATGCCGTCGGCCGCGACGACGAGGTCCGCCTCGATGTCGCCGTCGGGGGTGGTGAGCTTGGCGGCGCGGTCCACGGCCCCGGGATCCGCCAGGGCCGCGGCGGTGCCGGTACGGACGGCTCCCTCGGGCAGGTGTGCGGAGAGCAGACCGGCCAGCGCGGCCCGGTGCAGGAGGACGAAGGAGCCGCCGAAGCGCAGCGCCGCAGCCCGGCCGCTGGTGCGGGAGAGCCAGCGCCCGTTCGGCAGCCGCAGGCCCGCCTCGCCTTGCCAGGCGGCGAGCGAGCGGACCTCGTCGCCCAGGCCGATCACGTCGAGCGCGCGCTGGGCGTTGGGGGCGAGGGAGATGCCCGCGCCGACCGGCTCCAGGGAGGCCGCGCGCTCGAGGACGGTGACGCGCCAGCCGCGGCGGTGCAGGGCCACCCCCGCGGTGAGTCCGCCGATCCCGGCTCCGGCGATCACGGCATGAGGTCGTCGTTCCATTGCTCCTCCTCGGCGCTGCGCGCGGCGTCGCGGGCGACGTGCGCAGCGCATTGCACAGCGCTTGACCCAGTGCGCCACTACAGCCGTAGTGGACTACAGATGTAGTGAAGATTACTACGTCCGTAGTGGACCGGCTAGGTTGAACCCATGAAGGAGCAACGCCCCGCCGCCCCGGCCTCGGAAGCCACCTCCCGCCCGGAGCTGATCGCCGACACCGCCCTCACCCTGCTCGCCGAGCGCGGCATGCGCGGGCTCACCCACCGCGCGGTGGACGAAGCCGCGGGGCTTCCCCCGGGCTCCACCTCGAACCACGCCCGTACGCGCGCGGCGCTCCTGGAGCTGGCGGTGCGGCGGCACGCGGCGCGCGAGGCGCAGACACTGAGCCCGGACGAGATGCCGGACCCCGCGGACGGGCTCCCCAGACTGGCCGACGCGCTGGCACTGGCGCTGCACCGCACCCTCACCGACCACCGGGAACTGCTACTCGCCCGCTACGAGTTGGCGCTGGAAGCGACCCGCCGGCCGGAGCTGCGGAAGATCTACGACGAGGAGGGCCGGGCCTTTCGCGAGCCGCTGATCGCGCTCATGACCGCCGGGGGATCACCCGATCCGGAGCGGCACGCACTGTCGGTGCTCGCATGGTGCGAGGGGCTGATGTTCTCGTGCGCCGCCGGGCAGTACCACTCCGAGGTACCGGACCGTGCGCAGCTGCATACGGGCTTCATGGAGCTGCTGCGCGGGATGCTCCCGCAATAGGGGCAGCAGGAGGGCTTCGCGCTGCAGCGCACCTGGCCGGGCTGGGCGCGCAGGGGAGTTGGCGGCGCAGTCGCCGGACTGGACGCGCATGCCGACGGGCATGATCCTGTATCACTCCTGCGGGGAGTTCCCAACTCCCCTGACCAGCCGCCAGCGTTGGACGGATGCATCGATTCCCCGCAACGGCGGCCCTGGTGGTCGTGGCGATGTCCGCCGCGGTCGGCTGTGTCTCCGTCTCCCCGCCCGCCGACCGATCGGGGCCGCCCCGCGTGCCCGGCGCGGCAGGGCCGCAGGCCCGGCAGAATCCCGCTCGCGAGTCCCTGACCGAGGTCGGGGGCGGCCCGGGGCAGGCCGGCCGGTCCGCGGACCCGTCGTCGGGCCCCGCCCCGGCCCTGACCGGGGATCCGGCGCGCGGGCCGGTGGACGACCCCTCATGGGATCCGGCCCGGGATGCAGCCCGGGATCCGGCGCGCGGAGCCCTCGACCCCGCGGATCCACGCGCCGTTCCGGACCGCGACTTCCCCGAATCCAGGGAGCCGTCGCGCCCCGGCGACCGCCCGGCGGACTCCCCCCGGCCCGCTGCTCCCCCGGCATCCGCCCCCAGCGCAGACCGGGAGGCACCGGCCGCGCCCGCCCCCCGGCACGAGGCGCCTCCCCCGCCGGAGTCCCGGCGCTCGGAGCCACAGCCCGAGCCCGAGTCGCACCGGGCGGCACCGGCACCGGCGCCCGCCCCTGCGCCGCACAGCCGGCCGGGCAGGGGCGTCTGCGCCATGGGCGACACCTACGGCAAGTGGCAGCAGGGCGGCGATGCGTCGCGGATCTGCCACCAGGTGTACGGCAACTGACCCGTCACGCCCCGGAGGCGAGGCCGCGGAAAGGCCGGGCGCTCAGGCGCCGAGGTCAGGGATGCGCCAGTCGATGGGCTCGTGGCCCTGGGTGGCGACCGCCTCGTTGATCTGGGTGAACGGACGGCTGCCGAAGAACTTCTTCGCCGACAGCGGCGAGGGGTGGGCGCCCTTGACGACGACGTGGTGCTGCTCGTCGATCAGCGGGAGCTTCTTCTGCGCGTAGTTGCCCCAGAGCACGAAGACGGCCGGGTCGGGCCGGGACGCCACCGCGCGGATGACGGCGTCGGTGAACTTCTCCCAGCCCTTGCCCTTGTGGGAGTTGGGCTCCCCGCCCCGGACCGTCAGGACGGCGTTGAGCAGCAGGACGCCCTGCTCGGCCCAGGGCATGAGGAAGCCGTTGTCCGGGACGTCGTAGCCCAGCTCCTCCCGCATCTCCTTGTAGATGTTCCGCAGGGAGGGCGGCGTCCTGACGCCCGGGCGCACCGAGAAGCACAGGCCGTGGCCCTGGCCCGCGCCGTGGTACGGATCCTGACCGAGGATGAGCACCTTGACGCGCTCGTACGGGGTCGCCTCCAGGGCGGCGAAGACCTCGCCGCGCGGCGGGTACACCGGCGCCTTGGTCCGCTCCTCCTCGACGAAGTCGGTCAGCTCCTTGAAGTAGGGCTTCTCCAGCTCCTCGCCGAGGACCTCGCGCCAGGACTCGGGCAGCACGTCGGTGACGGTCACGTCGACAACCTCCGGGGTTCGTTCCGTTCTCGACGGAGAACTTACCGGCGACCACTGACAACGCCCGACGCGGAGCCGGGCCGGAGCCCGCCGGGGCACGCTGCCCCGGCGGTCGCACCGGGGCCAAATGTTTCAGACCCGGATGTTTCAGACCTGGATGTTTCAGACCCCGGCGTTGAGGAACAGTCCGCCGTCCATGACGAGCGTCTGTCCGGTGACCCACGCGGCCGCGTCGGACAGCAGGAAGGCGGCCGCGCCCCCGATGTCCTCCGGGACGCCCAGCCGGCCCAGCGGGTAGGAGGCGACGACCTCGTTCTCCCGGCCTTCGTAGAGGGCCGCGGCGAACTTGGTCTTCACCACGGCCGGGGCGATCGCGTTGACCCGTACGCCGGGGGCGAACTCGTGGGCGAGCTGGAGCGTGAGGTTGACCATGGCGGCCTTGCTCATGCCGTACGCACCGACGAAGGGGGACGCGGCGATGCCGGCGACGGAGGCGATGTTGACGATCGCGCCGCCGTTCTCCTTCTGCCAGGCCTTCCAGGTCTGCTGGGCGAAGCCGAGCGCCGAGACGACGTTGGTCTCGAAGACCTTGCGGGCGACGGCCAGGTCGAGTTCGGCCATGGGCCCGAAGACGGGGTTCGTACCGGCGTTGTTGACGAGGTAGTCGACGCGGCCGAAGGCCTCCATGGCCCGCTCGACGGCCATGGCCTGATGGGTCTCGTCGTGGGCCTTGCCCGGCACGCCGATCACCCGCTCGGCGCCGAGCCTCTCGACGGCCTCCTTGAGGGCGTCCTCGTTGCGGCCGGTGATGACAACCCGGTCACCGCGGGCCACGAGGGCCTCGGCGATGCCGTATCCGATGCCCCGGCTGGCACCGGTGACGAGCGCCACTCTTCCGGTCGGCTCGATTCCCTGCGCGGTCATGCGTCCGTACTCCTCGCTGTTCCTGGGTCGGTCGGTTCGGTCAGTCCAGCGGTCCGCCGGCCACGTACAGCACCTGGCCGGAGACGAAGCCCGCCTGCTCGCCCGTGAAGAAGGCGATGGCGTTGGCGATGTCCTCGGGCCGGCCGACGCGCTGCACTGGGATCTGGGACGCCGCGGCGGCCTGGAAGTCCTCGAAATTCATGCCGACCCGGGCGGCCGTGGCGGCGGTCATGTCGGTGGCGATGAAGCCGGGGGCGACGGAGTTGGCCGTGATGCCGAACTTGCCCAGCTCCTTGGCGAGCGTCTTGGTGAAGCCCTGGAGGCCGGCCTTGGCGGCCGCGTAGTTGGCCTGGCCCCGGTTGCCGAGCGCCGAGCTGCTGGAGAGGTTGACGATCCGGCCGTAGCCCGCGTCCACCATGTGCTTCTGGCAGGCGCGCGACATCAGGAACGCGCCGCGCAGGTGCACGTTCATGACGGTGTCCCAGTCGCTCTCGCTCATCTTGAAGAGCAGGTTGTCGCGGAGCACTCCGGCGTTGTTGACCAGGACGACCGGCGCGCCGAGTTCGGCGGCGATGCGGGCGACGGCGGCCTCCACCTGCGCGGAGTCGGAGACGTCGCAGCCGATGGCGAGGGCCTTGCCGCCCGCCGCGGCGATCTTGTCCACGGTGTCCTTGCAGGCGGTCGCGTCGAGGTCGAGCACGGCGACCGCATGGCCCTCGGCGGCCAGCCGGACGGCGGTCGCGGCGCCGATGCCGCGGGCCGCGCCCGTGACGACGGCTACGCGCTGCTCGGTGGTGGACATGCGGGTTCTCCTCACCTCGAAGGCGGCTCCTCCGCCGCCCTGAGCAGCAGGTGAGCAACCGCTTAGTAGCTTCGGTCGATCACGACGCTAGAAGCACCGCCACTCGCTGTCAACGCCCCGCGACGCACGGCCCCGGCCATGTTCCGCCGCCGTGCCTCACCTCACCAGCAGATCGAGAAGGCGCTCCGGCTCGCCCTCCGGATCCGCGGTCAGGCCGGTGTGCACCGGTCCGGGCTGGACCACGGTGCTGCGGGGGGCGATCAGCCACCGGAACCGCCGCCCGGGGGCGTCGCAGGCCGCCTGGCCCGCTTGCTCGCCGCCGGCGCAGACCCCCTCCACCGCGTGCAGCGCGGCGCGCACGCCCGCCACGTCCGCCGTGGGGTCGAGGGCCAGCAGCCGGCCCTCGTCCAGGTGGATCCGGGCGCCGACGAAGGACCGCGCCTGGCAGTAGACGACGACTCCGGCAGGACTACCCCCGCGGGTGCGGGGACGACCGGGGCCACAGCCTGGACTCCGCCTGCCAAGCCGGACTACCCCCGCAGGTGCGGGGACGACACGAGGTTCAGGGCGGAGCGGTCGGCCTTGAATGGACTACCCCCGCAGGTGCGGGGACGACCAGTCCTCATCGTTGAGCGGCTTGTGCTTCCACGGACTACCCCCGCAGGTGCGGGGACGACGACGGGGCACCAGCTGCCGGTGAGGGGCCGCTGGGACTACCCCCGCAGGTGCGGGGACGACGAGTCGCTGATCGCTGAACTGGCGCAGGTCGACGGACTACCCCCGCAGGTGCGGGGACGACTTGGGTCTGGTGCACGTTCGAGGGCACGGGGTCGGACTACCCCCGCAGGTGCGGGGACGACCCTCGCCGACCTGGACTGTTGTCAGGTGATCACGCCATTTCCCTTTACTTGATTCGCAGTCTTCCACGGCTGCCCCACACTCCCCCTCGGCCTGGACATGAGAGTAAGTCCGTCGAAATCGGTGGGAGTCCAACGGTCCTGGCCGGCCGTTCGGACGGTCCAGCCCTGTTCGGTCTGGGCGGGATCGATCATGACTGCCTGGCCGTCGCCGATGCGGTCGGCCAAGACTTTCCAAAGCAAGTCGCGGATACGCGCATTGGGGCTGCCGACGAAAACGCCTGGGGCCACTTCGATGAACCCGCGGGTCAGGTGACCCCGGAGCCCGGGAGGGGCAGCGGTGAGGACCACGACCGTTGTTGCGGCACTCATGAGACCGTGTTCCCAGCCGGGTCCGGGATGATGTCCAGGTGGCTGTCAGGGCCGAAGGAGCCCGAGCCCCAGTTGCGGCCGCTGCTGACGACGCTGTCTCCGTCGTTCCACAGTCCTCCCAGGTCTTCCTCGAGCAGGGTAGTGCCTTCCGGGATCAGTAGGTCCTTGACATCCGTGACAATGCGAGGCAGCAGCTTGCCCTGGACCACGGCGTCGCGAAGAGCTGTGCGCGCATCGCGCTCCGAGGTAAGTCCCTTGGCTGCAAGGTCGAAGGCTAGTGGGATGGTGAACTCGGCCTTGTAGAGATCGGCAACGTCCAGGACGAAGGACAGTGCGGATCCCGTGTGAACGAAGCCGAGGGCCGGGCTGGCACCGATGCCGGTGATGACGGCGTGGCAAATGCCGTAGAGGGCGGCGTTCGCCGCAGAGAGCAGTCGGTTGACGTCATCACCTGCTGCGAAGGCGTCTCCAGGCTTGTAGTCCCGCTTGGCCCAGGGCACTCCGGTGCGTTGGGAGTGCTGAGTGTAGAGCCGACGGACGCGTGTGCCCTCCCGTCCTCGTAGCTGCTGGAGGCTGAGGCCTGAGGTGTCTTCACCAGGGAAACGCATGTCGTACATACGGCGGGCGACCGCGACGCGTTCCTTGGGACGGGTGACCAGCCATGCTTGCCGCAGCTGGAGCTGGGAGCCACGTGCGACACCATGACCTGAGGCATAGAGGCGGACGCCGTGCTCGCCGACCCAGCACAGGGCTGTGCCAGAGTCGGCGAGCAGCGTGACGGCTCCGTGAGTGATACGGCTTCCGGGGCCGATGAGGAGGACAGCAAGCCAGGCCGCCGGGACGTGCACCACTCGTGCTTTGTTGATCAGGACGACGGCATTGTCGTCGCGGTCGATGTGGCAGCGCTCGATGTACAGGCTGGAGACGCGGTCCTCCAGCCGGTGCAATTCCTGCGGACCGGCCCGCCACCAGGGCTCAGGCACTGGCCACCGTCGCTTGCGTTCTTACGGGGGCCAGGGTGAGCAGTCCCTGCCCGTATCCCTTGGCCGGCCCAATGCCGTCCAGCAGTGCCGCGCGCAGCGCGTCGGGGCTGGTGACCTTCAGTCGTCCTTCGAAGGTGGCTGTGGAGAGAGTGACCCGCGGGCCGTTACGGTGCTTGTGGAAGCGCAGGATGTCGCGGCTGACGACAGATACAGCAGGTCCCGGGCTGAGTGAGCTGTCCGCCGTGAGTCCCGGGGCCGACGCGTCGGATGAGGCCTGAGGGATGGTGAAGCCGTGTCGTTCGGCTCGGGCGAGGAGCCAGCGGAGTTGCTGTGCTGCGGTTCGGTGGGCCACACGGAAGCCACGCGGGCTGTGGTCGGCAGTGTGGGGCCGTTCTCCGTGGGCCTTGAGGCGGGCGATCTGCTGCTCGCTCGGCTTGGTGGGGCGCGGCACGGTTTGAACGGGGTTGGCAGTCAGGCGGAAGCCGAACTCCACTCCGATCGCGATGCGTTCGAGGAGCGGCGTGTAGTCGGCAATGAGGGGTTCGCCGCCGTCGGCGCCGGGCCAGCCGGCTTCGTCGACGAGGTGCTGCCAGGATGGGCGACTGTGGGTGAGAACGAGGATCTCGGCGCGCTGGGGGGTGCTGTTCTCCATGCGCCACAGGACGCGCTCGGTTACAGGCTGCACGGCGAGACCGGCGAGAACTGCCGCGTGCAGGCGGTGGGGGCTGGACAGCAGGGAGACGGCTTTGCGGCGGCGCGGGTTCAGGGCGATTTTCGAGAGGTAGGGCATCAAGGTCACCAGCCCAGGAGAGCGAACGGATCGTGGTCGGGGTTGGCCGGAGGGGCTTCTCCGTCGGCGGGTTCCGCTGCTTGCCGACCGGTGGGGACGGTGACCCATAGGTGTCGGACGGCCCGGCGGCCGAAGAGGGTGCCGGTCTTGAGGTCGTAGGTGTCGGGGACGTCGACGGCGAGCTGGTCGCCGGTGGGGTCCTCGACTGTGACCTCCAGTGTCACTTCCGTTGCTCGGACTTGGCTGAGGCGGTGGGTGGACGCTTGCCAGGGTACGGCCGCCAGCACATCCGAGAGTTCGGCGTCAGTCCGCAGCCCGAGACTGACCTGTCCGGTGGGCGGGCAGGAGCGGCGACCGAGGGAAAGCGGGTAGACGGGGTGACGAACCGCGTGCTCCAGGCGCTCCAGGAGGGGTACCGGACCGCGCAGCGCGGCGATGAAGACGGCGTCCTGGAGGTAGAAGCGCTGGGTGACGCCGGTGTACTTGGCCGGGCTGGTCTTCGCCTGCACACCCTTGGCGTTCACTTTGGCGGAGGGCAACGGCACGCCCCGGTGGTCGCTGAATGTGTGGTAGTCACGCAGCAGCGAGCCTGGCTGGTCGACGCGCACGCCGAGCCGAAGGTCGAGGAGGTCGCTGATCGAGGCTTCGCGGGAGCGGCCCTCGGCGGCCGCGAGCAGGCCGAGGACGCCGGACTTGGTGGGCTGAGGCTGGGTCTCGCGCCGGTTGTAGCGAGAGGGACCACCCCAGGACTGCAGAGGTGCGGCCAGCCTGAGGACGAGGACGGCGTAGTCGGTCATCACGCCCCGGCCTCCGTGAGCCGGCCGTCGGCCAGCCACTGCCCGACCAGCTCACCGAGCGAATCGAGCAGCTTCGGGAAGTCGACCGACGGGCCGAACACCTCCGTGAGCTTGCCGGCCTCGACGTTGTAGGCGGCCAGGGTGCGGACCGGTTCAGCGCCCCAGGTGGCGGCGACGGACTTCAGCTCGCCCGCCAGGCGAAGGACTGACTCGGTTGCCAGGCCGGTAACACCCACGACCGGCTCCTCGTACGCGGAGACCAGGTTCACCGGCTGATCGGTGCGGAGGGTGAGGAGCACCAGGTGGGGCAGGGTGCGGTGGGCGAAGGAGTTCTGGTGGCCGGTGGGCATGGAACGGGCGAAGGCGTCCACGAACCGGACGGCCGTGTCGCGCGTGTCTTCAGCGGAGCTGAGGTTGTCGCGCAGCTGGTGCACGCCGAGAACCGCGTAGCGGTAGAGGGTGGACGAGTTGAACTCGACGGTGCCGATCATGCCCGCACCATGGTCCTCGGTGTTCTCGTCGTCCACCGCAGTGAAGTAGTCGAACTCGGTGCGCACAGCATGGGTCGACAGGGCGTGTGCGACCTGGACGGCGGCGTCCACATTGAGGGTGGGCAGGTCAGCGACCATGCGACCGAAGAGTGCGACCTCCGCCGGGTGGCCGGTCGAGAGGGTGGCGACCACCGGAAGCTTGCCGACTTCGGCCTTGAGATCCGCGTCGGGCAGGGCGACCAGTTCCGAGGCACGGCCGTTCAGCAGCTTGACGATCTCGTCGAGCTGGCGCTTGCCGAAGAAGAGGAGGTAGGCGGACTGCTCCTCCTTCTTGGAAGATTTGGAGATCCCAAGGGGTTCCAGCAGGGCAGAGGTCAGACGGTCGGCCTGGGCGGTTTCGAGTCCTGTGCCGCCCTCGGTGACCGACCTGGTGAGCCGCTCGGCGAGCAGGGCGGCGATCCGCTTGGTACGGGTCGCGCGGTCGGCCGGCTCGACAGCCTTGGCGAATTCGGTGCGGGTGGCCCGCTTCCACGCCTGGGAGGAGACCCGGGCACGGCGGGCGCCACCGTACAACGCCTGTTTCGGAGTCCCGGAGTCGTCCCGGTTGACGTTGGACGGGGGCAGGCTCTGCAGGATGTGGACTTCGACGAACAGAGTGGGCTGAGTCACGAGCGGGCTCCTCGGTGGCATGAGACATCGCCAAACAGCGACACGGAGGTAAAGAAGGGAAGGTGAGGCGGCGCCGGGCGGGAAGCGGCCGTCCGGCGCCGGTATCAGGACTTCTTGGACTTGGGATCGACGCGGAAGTCGCGGTCCCAGCGGTCGCGAAAACGGCCCTGGGCGTTCGGCCACTTGGGATCGTCCCAAATCCGCAGTGCGGTGCGCAGCAGGTCGTAGTCGAGTCCGATCTCGGCGCGGGAGAGCATGGTGACGAAGCCTCGCAGGTGCATCGCCAGCTCGTCGGTGTCGATCGCAGTGAGGAGGGCGCCGAACCGGCGTTCCAGTGCTTCCTCCCCGCTGCCGTTCTTCGCGAGCAACAGTCGCGCGGCGGTGCCGGGGCTATTGCCGGGAACGTACATAGTCCGGCTGCTGCCCTGCTGGTGCCTCCCGAAGAGGGTCAGTGCGGCGTGCTCTGCGGTCAGGTCTTTGTGGGCACCCTTGTCACGCAGCTCGGAGGGCATGCGGGACCGGTAGTACGGCCACATCGCGGGAACAGTGCCTGCCTCACGGCCTGTGCCGGACCTCAGGGCCGAGAGCTGTACGCCGTTCTCCACCCGGCCCGGCGTGAAGCGGGCCCAGTACGGGGTGACATCGGCTTCGTCATCGGCAGCACACGGTTCGGTGTACTGCAGCCCCCAGCAACGCAAGACCCGGTCTCGGCCCGGGCTCTCCCAGGCAGCGAGGTCGTACATCAGCCGGGTGTAGTCCAGGCCGACGCCCGCCTGCCCCAGCAGCGGGACCAGCCGGTACAGATGCTGAACGAGTTCATGCAAGTCCTGTGCAGTGGCGGCCGCAATCAGCCGCTGCTCCACGGCGTTCTCCGATAACGCTTCAGCGCGGCGCAGATCCCGGAATGCCGTGCCCAGGCCCGCCCGCAGACGGTGGACGGGTGCGGGGGCTGCCTGCTGGTGCCGGCCGAAGAGGGTGAGTGCAGCGTGCTCGGCGACGTAGAGGTCGGGCAGGCGATCCGATTCCCGGGCGGCGTCGGTCAGCAACACCCGGTGGGCGTCCCGCATGGCGGGAGAGGCGCCCGGCTCGCTGCTGATGCCGTCGCGCAAGCCCCGCAGCTTCCGCGTGATGTGCTCAGAGAAGCCGGGGCGCCCTCCCTGGGCGCGAGTGCGCCAGTCGGCGGCGGCCTCTTCCCAGAAGTAGGCGCGCAGGCCGCTCCGGGTCCTGCTGATTGCGGTGCTCATACCGCCGCCTCCCCGCTGTCCGAGCCGTACTCTGCGAGCCGGGGCAGGATCTCGGCGAGCTTCTTGCGGCAGACGCCAGCGGCCTTGCCACTCCGGTACACGACTTCCTTGCCGTTGTTCTTCTCGACCCGTCCCACGACTGCGCGCGGCGGTGCGGCAGCAAGGAGCGCTTCGGCCTCTCGGACCGCCGTCGCGCGCACAGACATCTCCCAGGCGAACTGGGCCCGCTCCAGCAGGTCGTCGTCCTCACCGACGGTGCGCAGCCCGACAAGCAGGCGACGCATCGTTCCGTCAAGGCGGTGCAGGAAGCGGGAGGAGGGGCGCTGGCCCTTGTCCCGCGGCAGCGGATCGCCGCCTGAAGCCCGTCGCAGATCATTGTTGAGGTTGTCCAGAGCGCGGCCGACCTGGTCCGCCTGGCTGGCGCATTCCAGGATCGCGGCGCGCAGCCAGTCGTCCTCGGCGAGCAGAGAGGCCACCGGGAGCGGCAGGCTGTCGCTGATGGCATTCTCGACGATGGCGGACTGGGTGCCGTACTCGAGACCGCAGATCTCCAGGCCGAGCGGGTAGTCGGCAGGCAACGCGTCGTCGGCGCTCAAGTCACCGGCCTGCCGGAGGAGGACGGAGGTGTACGGTCCGTCGCCCCCGACGGGCAGGTCCAGCGCGAGCAGCGCGCTGAGCCCCTGCCAGGTCGAACGCCCGGAGACATGCCGACGGGGTCGCCGCTGGGGTTGCCCCGCCTTCGGCTTGGCCGTGTGGGACCAGGCTGTGTGCGGTTCCCACTCCGGAGTCTGGACGAGGCGGTCGCCGGCGGAGACGATCACGCGATGCACACGTGGCCCCTGCTCCGTCTCGCGCGGGATCAGGCGAATGCGGCGGGCCTGGAAGGTGAGCAGGTCCAGCAGTCCACCGGCTGGGCGCAGCGACCACTCGGGACTGGTGGGCGACTTCCATCCGAGCGAGTCCGGGCGCTCGTCCCATGCCCACTGGGGCCGGTCCGCCGGGTCCAGGCCGTCGGGCCAGACCGGCGTGTTCAGCATCAGTGTCTCGAATAGACTCCGGCCTATCGGGACGATTACCCCGAGCTGGCCGAGCGGGCCCGTTGGGTTGCCGGTAGTCTTGCCGTTCTTCGCCTGCGTATCGCCGATGGCTCCGGTCTTGATGGAAGCTGTGTCCCAGCAGTGCGCGTGGAGCAGCCATAGCAGCGCCTGTCCGGGCGTCAACAGCAGTTCGTCGCCCTCGGTGAGCGAGCTGAACAGCGGCACGTTGTTGCCAGAGGCGATCGACGGCACGAGTTGCGCGGCCGACTTCGTCTCTCCGTTGAGCGCTTCCAGGTCGGCGACCTGCGCGAACGGACGCTTGTCGTCGAAGAGTCGGAAACGGTCGCCGTAGCGGGTCCCGAGATAGCCAGCCAGCTGGGCCACTTCGGCTTCCGAGAATCGGCCGCGATTGAACCGCTCCGCCCACTCCTGTCGCGTGCGCGGCATGCCGATGGCATCAAGCATCACCGGCAGGAGCATCTGCCGCAGCAACGCAGGCAACATCGTCGGCACCGGCAGTTGCAGCCGCCGAACCGTGTGCGCACCGCTCAACACGCCTAACAGGCCGGTCGTACAGACCACGCCATCGGCGTCGACTGTGGTCAGCCAGTCGCCGTGGACGAGATCTCCGTCAGCGTCCATGGTGGCCCCCTACATGAATCATGTGCGTGCCTCCCCGGACACGTGTAGGACGACAAACGGCAACTCGCCCTTTAATCAAGCAAATTGGCGTGTCAACCGGTCGCCGCAAGGCTTGCACGCAACGCCTAGCGCTTGCAACTGAATCGGGGTGATCTAAACGAGTTGTATCGATCCTCAGCCTGTGCGAGCTGTGACCCTGTACCCTGCCCGACGGCGCGGGGAGCTGCCCCTCCCCGAGTTCGGGGGTGTTCCCGCCTAACGCTTCAGGTCGTCCCCGCAGCGCGGGGTGCCGGGAATCCGGGCTCGGCTCCACGCGCCGTTCAACCTCGTTCGACGATCAACCCCAGGACGTCGTCGTACGAGACCCGGTCCTTGCCCAGTACGGCCGTCCCGTCTTCGTCCAGGACAAGCGCCGGCGCATATCGGAGCCATGGATGACCGCCCCACCCCGGCAACGGAACAAGATCCGCCTCCGCAGCCTCCGTCAGCCGGGCAGGAAGCCGCACAGTGCCGCCCAGAAGCCGGCCGACCACCGTCTCGTCATCCACCTCGCCATGCACGCCGATCCATGTCCCGTCGAGCGCCCGGTACCCATCGGCCGAGCACCGGACGAGCACGGCCTCCACCGACCGCTTTCCATCCCGCACGACGACGTCGAGATCCTCTTCGGATGCCGCCCGAGAGCCCGCGTAATGGAGTCCCTCCAAGGTCCGTGCTCCCCATGCTCGGGCGCACGTCAGCAGGAAGCCCTCCGCCCCCTTCTCCCGCTTCTCCTCCTGCGCGCGCCACAACTCCCGCTCTGCACCCTCTTCCCATTCCGGTGGGCAGAGCTCGGCCTCTCCGTAGGCTCTGGCAACTAGGCCCGGCACATCGGCGGGGATGCTCCACCGGCCCTTCTGCGGCGTTCCTCCACCCAGCGGGGCAGCAGCTTCGGCGACCAGGGCGGCCGCCCTGAGAAGCGCCCACTCCCCATAGATCTCCTTCGACGCGGGAAGGAAGCGCGGACGCCCCCTCTCGCCGACCGTCACACCCGTCACCAGAACTCGTGGTTCGGCGAACGCAGTCGGTCTACGGGTCCCGCTGTGCCGGTGAAGCCGCCCGATGCGTTGCAGGAGCAGGTCGACAGGGGCAAGGTCTGTGATCAGCAGATCCGCGTCCACATCGAACGACTGCTCGGCAAGCTGCGTGGCGATCACCACCATCCGGTCAGGCCGCTCCTCACCGGCCCCTGGCCCCAGCAGCCGCAGGCACTCCTCGGTCCGTTCCGCCCGGTGGGCCGAACACAGCCGCCCGTGCAGCAGCCGCACCTGTCCCTCAAAACCGGCCTCCGTCAGGGCACGATGAACAGCCTGGGCCCGGCCGACCTCGTTTACCACCACCAGCACCACACCGCCGTCGGCTGTCTCTTCCCTCAGCATCGAGGCGATCAGCGCCCCATCCTGGGAGATGTCCGGCAACCAGTCGATCCGCATCGGCATCGACGCCCGCCAGGAGAGCACCACTTCACGCGAACTCGCCGCTACCGGAGACCCATTGAAGGCATAGGCAACGGTGACACACGGATAACCGGCTGGCACCGGCACCGGACAGACCGTATCCGCCCTGGTCAGAGCGCCTGATAGATACGCATCGACGAATGCCTGCCGCTGCGTCGGCGGAAGGGTCGCCGACAGCAGAATCACCGGGACCTTGGCCTGCCCGAGCCAGCGCAGCGCCTCAAGAAGAAACTGCCGCATGTAGACGTCCGCGGCATGCACCTCGTCCACAACCACGATCTTGCCGACCAGCCCGGCGAAGCGCAGCATCACATGCCGCGTGCGGGTCGCCGCGTACAGGAGGTGATCAACGGTGCCGACGGCAAACGCGGTGAGGAGACCCCGCTTGTTGCCGAGAAACCATCGGGCCGGGCCATCGCACTCTTCCTGCGGACTGCTGCTGCCTGACGACCAGGAGGCCATGCCGTACTCGGCGTCCTCCTCGGTCGCCCCGTAGACGTCGAACGGATCCAAGACCGCCGACTCATCGCCTCCGCCGGATTCTCCAACCGGACCCGTCCGCTTGCCTTCCCAGATCTCCCGCCATGTCGGGTTGAAGCGGCGCTTGCCGTGCAGCAGTGCAACCTGCGCTTCCAATTCCGGGTCGAACGACCGCACCCACTCCAGCACCTGCTCATACATCGGGTCGCTTGTCGCCTGCGTCGGCATGGCCACGAAGACACCGTCCAGCCCGAACCGGGCCGCCAGTACCTCAGCCGCCGCCAGCGCAGCCTTCGTCTTGCCCTCCCCCATCGGAGCCTCGGCCACCATCAGCCCCGGCGCAGGCATCCACCACGCCCGCTCAAGCAGCTCTCGCTGCGATGCCCTCGGAGTCACCTTCAGCCGCCCCGTCAGCGGAGTAAATCGACCCTTGGGAACCGCGAGTTCACCCCACCCGCCCCGTAGACCGAGCCGCTGCCACGCCGCCTCGGCCCGCTGGCGGGCCCTGGCGAGAGAGATCTTCCGCGCATCCGCGAGCCCCTCGAACTGCTCGCTGTCACTGGCGATCCAGTCCGCCATGACGATCAGCCCGGATAAGCCTAGTTGCTCAGCTCTGTTCAGAGCGCCCACCGGCCGCGCGTCAGCCAAGTCCTCAAAACCGACGGCCCGGGTGAACACGTCCACGACCGCCCTCTGCGCCTCCTCCCAGCCAGCTCCACGCCCCTGAACTTCCCGATGCTTCGGACTCAGCTCTTGAAGGGATGGAAAGGTTCCGTGATGGCCAGCCACCAACGGCCACACCCATGCGGCGCTCTCCGCGCTGCCCCACTCCGCGACCAGTCTCGGCCGCAGCAACGCCGCGCCCGCAACGTCATGCCGCCACCGCTGCCGCCGGTCCGCCGGCAACCGCCCCCACGACAGCCCTGCTGCCCTGACTGGGACAGCCTCCGCGTCGTCCAGCGCCTGGAAGGCAGGGCACGCCTTCCCGCAGTCATGAATCCCGCAGATCCACATGAACCACAGCCGCCCGCGTCCGCCGCTGATCTCCTCCAACCGATGCCGTAACGCAGCCGACAGGTAACGGTCCCACATCACCTCCGCCACTGCGGCAGTGTCCAGCAAGTGCCCGAGCAGCAGGTGGGTCCGTCCCCCGTTCCGCGCCGCGGACTTCCCCCACAACCGCGACACCCTGGCAACGACCTCCTCCGAGAGTCCCATCACCCGCATCAGGTCGACAATCGACCGCGTGTGCACCACCAGCGCAGCCCCCTCCGTACAGTGGATCCGCACCATAGACCCGCCCACTGACATTGGCCCTGGACCTCATGCCCCGACCGCCGGCCCTGCTAAATGAGAACCGGCCCCATTGCTAGCATCAGCACAGGTCAAGAAGTGTCGTCCCCGCACCTGCGGGGGTAGTTCCCCATGCTGGCCGTCTGCGCAGTCGTACAGTCCGTCGTCCCCGCACCTGCGGGGGTAGTTCGAGCGACATACGCGACCCCGAGGCACCCCACGGGTCGTCCCCGCACCTGCGGGGGTAGTTCGCCTCCGGAAGCTGGAGGGGACGAGGTGGCTCGGTCGTCCCCGCACCTGCGGGGGTAGTTCCACCGCCACGCCGCCAGGCGTGCCCGCTACCGCGTCGTCCCCGCACCTGCGGGGGTAGTTCTCGGCCCGATGACACCCCGGACCGAGGCAAGGCGTCGTCCCCGCACCTGCGGGGGTAGTTCCCGTCCAGCGCCCGCATGCCGCGCAGGGTGCCCGTCGTCCCCGCACCTGCGGGGGTAGTTCGTCCACGACGATCGCGGGCTCGTGCGCCCATCGGTCGTCCCCGCACCTGCGGGGGTAGTTCGTCACGGCGACCCGCTATGTCACGCCCCTGCGTGTCGTCCCCGCACCTGCGGGGGTAGTTCGTAGTGGAGGGAGATGCAGGTGCGTTGGCGCTCGTCGTCCCCGCACCCGCTGGGGTAGTTCTCCGTGCAGCTCGTAGACCAGCAGGCTCAGGCAGTCGCCCCCGGACCCGCAAGGGTAGTTCGCCATGTACGCCTACTTCGACGTCCTCGCGAACGTCGTCCCCGCACCCGCGGGGTAGTTCTCACAGCGCCTACCTCAACGCGGATGACCGAGTCGTCCCCGCATCCGCTGGGGTTGTTCCCCCGGCGATAGATGAGTTGTCCCCGCACGACACCCACTGGGCCGACAGAAGCCTCCGTGCGATCCGGTCAACAGGGCACCGGATGTCGCCGAGCGGATAGAGGCATCGCCGATGCACTTCCACGGTGGACGAGGTCTGCGCGGCCGGGCCCTGACCGCCACCACCGCCCTGGCCTGATACTGCTATTACTCCCCGTCCCCTGATCCGCGCGGACGTCCTCATCTGGATCGGCTCACCCCACAAGCGGAGCCAAACCGCCGCGCCGCAATGACCATCAAGGACCGCGGTTGGCAGCTGGCACACCAGGTCGCCGCGACGGTGTCGGCCGACGCGACGCTCCTGTTTGGCTACCTGGCGATCACGCGTGGCCGCCCGGCGGAGGCCGACGCGCGCTTCGGGGAGCATCGCCCCAAGTTACTCGGCGGTCTTTCGGCCGTTGAACAGACGGGGCCCGCGAACCGTATGCCTCCACGATCCAGCCGACCCGGCTCGAGAACCGAAGGAGCGATCATGTCGCATTCGTCATCCGCCCCGGTCGTGGCAACCCGCCGTACCGTCGTCGCGGCGGCCGGGGCCGCCGGGCTGGCGACCCTGCTCGCCGCGTGCGGAAGTTCGGACGACAAGCAGAAGAGCGGCGCCACGGAGCAGACGCCGGGCGCCGCACAGCAGACGCCGGGGAAGACGCCGGACGACACGCCGGGGAAGCCGGGCGGCGGGGCCGTGGCCAAGACCTCGGACATCCCGGTGGGCGGCGGGAAAGTCCTCGCGGACCGGAAGGTGGTGGTGACCCAGCCCGTGAAGGGAGAGTTCAAGGCGTTCTCGGCGGTCTGCACCCACCAGGGGTGTGTGGTGAACGACGTGTCGAACGGGACCATCAACTGCCCCTGCCACGGCAGCAAGTTCTCCGTCACCGACGGCAGCGTGCGCAATGGACCGGCACAGCGGCCACTGCCGTCACAGCGGATCTCGGTGCACGGCGACTCCCTCACCCTGGGCTGAGCGGCCCGGGGCGGCTCAGCGCCGCCGGTGCCGCCAGCCGTACAGGACGGACTCGGTGGTGGTGACGGTGGCCACCAGCGAGAGGGTGTGGCGGACCATGGCCGCGGTGTAGTCGGAGGGCACGCCGGCAATGGCGTCCGAGGGCACGACGGCGGTGTAGCCGAGGTTGACGGCGTCGAAGACCGTGTTCGGGATGGCGACGTTGGCCGACACTCCGGTGACGACCAGGGTGCGGCAGCCGATGTTGCGCAGCAGGGCGTCCACCCCCGTGCCCGACAGCGGCGAGAGCCCGTGCAGCCGCCGTACGACGAGGTCGCCGTCGCCGACCGGGATGGGGTCGGCGACCCGGACGGCCAGCGTTCCGGTCAGCTGCTGCACGGGCAGCCGTTCGACGAGGCGGAGGAGCGGGGCGTTGCGGCCCGTACCGCGGCCGTCGGGGCGGCGCTCGGCGATGGCGTGGAGCACCTGGACGCCGACCGTGTGCGCCCCGGCGACCAGGCGCGCGACGTTGACCAGGGCGCCGGAGGCGCGGGCCACCGCGGCCAGCTCGGGCATGGCGCCGTCCGGGCCGACGACGCCGCGCTGGCACTCGACGGTCAGCAACACGGTGGTCGCCGGGTCGAGACCTTCGGCGAGCTGATCCTGCGGCGCCATGCTGCTCCCCCGTCGGGCCGTGCGAACGGTGCGCCCCGTGCAGGGCCGGGGCGCGAGGGTAGCTGGCATTGCGCGGGCCGGGGAAGAGGGCCCATCATTTCCGACACTTGGTCAGAACCTGGGGGCGGCAGGGGGCGGCGGGATGGACGGAGCGGACAGCATTCAGCGGCGCGGCCGCCGCGTGATGATGACGCCGGACGAGCTGGACGCCTTCCTCACCGAGCAGCGCACCTGCCGGGTGGCCACGGCCGGGCGGGACGGCCGCCCGCACGTCAGCGCGCTGTGGTTCGTGTGGGACGGCCGGGCCCTGTGGCTGTACTCCCTCACCCGCAGCAGGCGCTGGGCCGACCTGCGGCGCGACCCCCGGCTCGCGGTGCTGGTCGACGACGGGCGGGAGTACGGGGAGCTGCGCGGCGCGGAGCTGTCGGGCACGGCCGACTTCGTGGGCGAGGCACCCCGGGTCGGACGGCCCTGCGCGGAGCTGACCGCCGCGGAACGGCTCTTCGCGGCGAAGTACTTCGGGGCGGGATCGATTCCCGGATCGGTCCCGGGGCCGATCCCGGGGCCGTTTCCGCACGACGGCCGGCACGCCTGGCTGCGGCTGGCTCCGGAGGCGGTCGTCTCCTGGGACTTCCGGAAGGGAGTGCGAGCGGGGTGACCCGCACCGCCCCGCCGCAGCGCGGGGCGGCACCCCTCAGCGGCTCACCCCCCGAGCGCCTCGCCGGACCTCCGCAGTGCGTCCACCGCCGCCCGGATCGACGGCCTCCGGTCCGCGTCCGCGCGCCAGATCGCAAACACATGCCGGCACATCGTGTGCCGCACCGGCACCACCCGCACCCCCTCCGGCACCGGCCCCCGCCCCAGCCGCGGCGCCACCGCGATGCCCAGCCCCGCGGCGACCAGCGCCAGCTGAGTGTGGTGCTCCTCGGCCATGTGCGAGATGCGGGGCTCGATGCCCTTGCCGCGCAGGGTGAACAGCAGCCAGTCGTGGCAGAACTCGCCCCGCGGCCAGGAGATCCACTCGTCCTCGGCGAAGTCCTCCAGGTCGACCTCGTCCCGGTCCGCGAGCGGGTGACCGGCCGGCACCGCCACATCGGCCGGGTCGTCGAGGATCGGCGCCTTGGCCAGGCCCGCCGGCACGGGCAGCGGCTTGTTGTACCAGTCGAGGACGACCGCGACGTCGATGTCGCCGCGCACCACGCGCGGCACCGCCTCGTCCGGCTCCATCTCCTCCAGCCGGGCGCGCAGCTGCGGGTGCTCCTCGTGCAGCCCGGCCAGCGCTGCGGGGAACAGGCCGCGGGCCGCGGTGGGGAAGGCGCCCAGGAGCAGCTCGCCGACGGCCCGGCCGCGCTGCGCCTCCAGGTCGGCCTGGGCCAGCTCCACCTGGGAGA
This sequence comes from Streptomyces sp. 17_S59, assembly GCF_056930295.1. Classification (NCBI taxonomy): domain Bacteria; kingdom Bacillati; phylum Actinomycetota; class Actinomycetes; order Kitasatosporales; family Streptomycetaceae; genus Streptomyces; species Streptomyces sp. 17_S59. Next base: position 767,533 of record NZ_JBXOWD010000001.1, read on the forward strand.
GGATGCGCGAGGCGTGCTCGGCGAGCAGCCGGCCGGCGTCGGTGAGGCGCACTCCGCGGCCGTTCTTCTCCAGCAGCTGCTGGCCGGTCTCCCGCTCCAGCTTGGCCAGCTGCTGCGACACCGCGGAGGTGGTCACGTGCAGGCCGTCGGCGGCACAGCTGACGGAGCCATGGCGGGCGACGGCATTGAGGGTCCGCAGGCGCTCCAGGTTCAACATATAAGCGATGCTACGCGATAGTGCATAAATTTATTTGCTTGTTCTAATACGTGCGGAACCTGCATGGTAGTCGCCATGAGCACCGTCGCAACCCCTGAATCACCAGCCGATTCCACCGCCCCCTCGGGTTCTTCCGCCTCCACCGCCCCCGCGGACCGGGGGCGCCGCACCATCGACTGGCGCATCCGCTTCGGTGTCCTCTCCCTCATCTGGGGCTTCAGCTTCCTGTTCATCAAGCTCGGCACCGACGGCTTCGCACCGCCGTACGTGTCCTTCGGCCGCATGTTCTTCGGCACCGCGGTACTGGCCGTGGCGCTGGCGGTCACGCGGCAGCGGCCACCGCGGGCCGCCCGCACCTGGGCGCATCTGACGGTCGCCGCATTCCTGTGCAACGCCCTGCCGTTCACGCTGTTCGCCTATGCCGAGAAGAGCATCTCCACGACGCTGGCCGGCATCTGCAATGCCACCACCCCGCTGTGGGGCATGGTGCTCTCCCTCGTGGCGCTCTCCGAGGACCGGCCGACGCGCCGCCGGTTCGCCGGGCTGGGCCTGGGCTTCGTCGGCGTCCTCATCGTGCTCGGCGTCTGGCAGGGCTTCTCCGGCCAGGACCCGAAGGGCACCGCGCTGGCGCTGGTCGCCTCCGCCAGCTATGCCGTCGGCTGGATCTACGTCCGGCGCACCCTGTCCGGCACCGGGGACTCCCACCTGGCGATGTCCAGCACCCAGCTGCTGCTCGGCAGCGTCCAGCTCGCCGTGGTCGCGCCGTTCCTCAGCCCGCTGCCGACCTCCTTCCCGGCCGTCTCCCTGCTGGCCGTCTTCGCCCTGGGCGCGCTGGGCACCGGCCTTGCGTTCCTGCTGCAGTACGCGCTGGTGGCCGAGGTCGGTCCGACGACCGCGACGCTGACGACGTACTTCATCCCGGTCGTCTCGACGGTCGCCGGGGTTGCGATCCTCGGCGAGGGGATCACCTGGAACACTCCCGTCGGCGCCGTGATCGTCCTGGCCGGAGCGGCGCTCACCCAGAGCAAGCGCGGGCAGAAGTCCGCCCCTGCCGAGCCGGTCGCCGGAAGCGCGGACAGGAAGAGCACGGAGGCGACCGACGTCGAGGGCGCCAGGGCCGTGGAGCCCGCTCAGTCGTAACGCCCCGCCGGGGCCCGGCCGGTCGCGGACACCAGTGCGTCCGCGACCGTCCCCATGTCGTCCACCGCCAGCGGCGACACCGTCAGCCGCAGCCCCGGCGGGGAGCCGACCCGGAAGGGCGCACCGGGCCGTACCGCCCAGCCCGCCTGCAGCAGCCGGGCCACCGCGCCGGTCTCGTCCGGCACCGGCAGCCACACATTCATCCCGCTGCGCCCGTGCGCCGTGATCCCGCGCTCCCCCAGCGCCCGTATCAGCGCGTCGCGGCGACGCCCGTACGAGGCGGCGACGGCCGGTGTGTCCACCGAGCCGCTCTTCCACAGATGCAGCACGGCGTCCTGCAGGACGTGGCTCACCCATCCGTGCCCCAACCGCTGCCTGCCGCGCAGCCGGTCCACGGTGACGTCGTCGCCGGTGAGCACCGCGAGGCGCAGGTCGGGCCCGTATGCCTTGGCGACGGAGCGCAGGACCGCCCAGTGGGTGGTGGCGCCCGCGAGGCAGTGGAACGGCACGTCGACGATGCCGTGGCCGTGGTCGTCCTCGATGAGCAGGACATGGGGGTGGGCGGCCAGGACCGTGCGCAGCTCGCGGGCGCGCTCCGCGCTGACAGCCGCTCCGGTGGGATTCTGCGCGCGGTCGGTGACGACGAGCGCCCGCGCGCCCTGGCGCAGTGCCCGGTCGGTCTCCTCGGGGAGCGGGCCGTCGTCGTCGACCGCGACGGGGAGAATCCTCAGCCCGAGCGCGGGCACGAGGTCGAGGAGGCTTCCCCAGCCCGGGTCCTCGACCGCGACCGCGTCGCCGGGCCGCAGATGGGCGGCCAGTACGCGCTCGATGCCGTCCAGCGAACCCGACGTGACCGCGACCGGCCCCGCCGGCACGCCGTCCGCGGTGAAGGCCGCGCGGGCCATGCGCTCCAGCTCGCTGTCGACGGCCGGCGCCCCGTACAGCACCGGATCCCGGTCGGCGCGCCGGGAGGCCGCGGCGAGGGCCTCGCCGAGCGGGGGCAGCAGCGCCGGATCGGGGTTGCCGGTCGAGAGGTCGAGCGCCCCTTCCGGGGCCTCCACCCGCATCAGCTCGCGGGGCGTGCTGGACGGCCGCTGCCGCACCCGGCTCCCCCGCCGCCCCGCCGTCTCGATCACCCCGCGATCGCGCAGGGTGCGGTAGGCGGCCGCGACGGTGTTCGGATTGACACCCAGCTCGACCGCCAACTCCCGCAGCGGAGGAAGGAGTTCACCGGGGGCGAGGCGCCCCTCCCCCACAGCTCGCTCGACGCTCGCGGAAATGTCCGCTGCGCGACGCCCTTGGATCCGATACTCTCCTAGCACAAACAACACTATGCACTAGTGCAATGGAGAACGCAATGCCCGCAGCGCCTTCTTCCCTGACGCCCCCGGGCTCCTCCCCGGCCGTCCCCTCTCCTTCTCCCCGGGCCGCTGCCCCGGCGGGCCAGTACGAGCGGACCGAGCGGACCACCCCCACCCGCGCCCGCGAACGCGCCTCCTACGACCGCGAGCTGGTCCACTCGATACTTGACGCGGGCTACGTCTGCCACCTCGGCTTCGTCCGCGACGGCGCCCCGGTCGTCCTGCCGACGCTCTACGGCCGGCTCGGCGAGCGCCTCTATGTGCACGGCTCGACGGGCTCCCGGCCGCTGCGCGCCGCCGGGCAGGCGGAGGAGCCGGGGCTGCCCGTCTGCCTGACTGTCACGCACGTCGACGGCCTGGTCCTGGCCCGCTCCGCCTTCCACCACTCCCTGAACTACCGCTCCGTGGTGGTGCACGGCACCGCCCGGCGGGTCACCGACGAGGCGGAGCTGACCGCCGCCCTGGACGCCCTGGTGGAGCAGGTCGTGCCGGGCCGGGCGGCGGACTGCCGGCCGGCGTCCCCGAAGGAGCTGGCCGCCACGGCCGTACTCCGCCTCGATCTCACGGAGGTGTCGGCCAAGGTCCGCACGGGCGGCCCGAACGACGACGCCGAGGACCTCGGCCTGCCCCACTGGAGCGGGGTCGTCCCGGTGGCCGCCGTGCACGGCGCCCCGGTCCCGGCCGACGACCTCGCCCCGGGCATCCTCCTGCCGGACTACCTCAGCGGCAGCTGAGCGACTTCACCTCACCTGCTCCGGCCGCCGGCACGGGCGCGGCGGCCGCCGGAACCGCCGGCCCGGAGGCCGCCGCGCCGCGCGCCTCCGCCCAGGCCAGCGCGGCCACCGCGGCCAGCAGCACGGCGGTGCCCGCCGCGGTCGCGGCGGTGAGGCGCTCGCCGAGCAGCCCCACGGCCAGAGCAGCCGCCGTGACGGGCTCCAGGAGCGTGATCACGGTGGCCGTCGTCGCACGCACGACGGCGAGCCCGGCGAAGAAGAGCCCGTAGGCCAGCGCCGTGGGGACGGTCACCAGGTAGGCCAGCAGCCACAGGGTGCGCCCCAGGTGATGGGCGCTCGGCCACAGTCCCTCGGCGGCGGCCGGCGGCAGCAGGCAGACCGTGCCCACGGCGAAGGACGTCAGGGTCGTGGTGAAGGGATCGGCATGCCGGCCCTCGCGGCCGAAATACCGGGTGTTGACGGTGAGCACCGCGTAACCGGCGGCGGACAGCAGCCCCATGGCCACACCCACCGGACGCACGGCCCCCGTGCCGTCGCCGCCGAGCATCAGGACGGCCAGCCCGGCGAGCGCCCCGGCGACCGCCACCCGGCCGCCCGCTCCGAGCCGTTCGCCCATCAGCAGCCGTCCGGCGAGCGCCACCAGCACGGGCGCTGCACCCAGCGTCACGGCGGTGCCGACCGCTATGCCGGTACCGGCGACCGCCGCGAAGTAGGCCGCCTGGAAGACGGTGAAGCCCAGGCCCGTCACGAGTGCTTCGACCGCCCGGCGCCTGCAGGGCCCGGCCGGGCGCGCCTGTCCCGCCCGGCGCGGCCGCACGGCCCGCACGCCCAGCAGCAGTGCGAGGCCGCCTGCCGTGCGCCAGAAGGTGAGCGCGAGCGGGCCGAGCCCGCTGCTGTCGAAGACCAGGGCGGCGGTCGCACCGGCCGTGCCCCAGGCGACGGCCGCGAAGGTGACGAAGAGGAGCCCCCGGCCGACGGAGAGGCCGGTGCCGCCGACGGGCTCGTGCGCAGCCGGAGCGCCCGGAAGAGGGCAGGCCGACGAAGTGGAGTTGTGCATTGACTGTTCTCCCGCGGAAGACGTGAGTGATCGCGTGGTCCCGTCTGCGGGCAGCGGCGATCGGCCCGGGAACCCCGTCCGGGGCCCGGTCCTCCGGGGTGCGGCCGCCCGCGCTAGGCGGCGGGAGGCGGCAGAACAGTCATCGGCATGATCGCCAGCCTAGGCGGAGCAGGGGCCGCCGGACAACTCCCGGTCACCGGACACCTCCCGGTCAAGGGCACTTCGGGCAGACGGGGTCCGCCAGGCGCGCGGCAAGCGTTTCCGTGTCGACGCCCGCCCGGTGCAGCACGTCGACGGCGCGGCAGCGCGGGTCGCGCAGCAGGGCGGCAAGCAGGTCGGTGCCCCGCACCTCGTCGTGCCCGCGGGCGCCGGCGCGCGCACGGGCCGTCCGCATGGCCTCGGCCGCGGCCGGCGACCAGCCGGGCACGCCCGCACGGGCCGGCACGGGCAGAGCGCCGGCGTCCTCCACCGTGCCGCTCCACCGCAGCCCGTAGCCGATGGTGCGCTGGACGAGGTAGCCGAGGAGCCGTGCGACCTGGGCCGGTCCGCCGTCGAAGGCGTCCCTGGCCACCGGGTCGGCCTCCAGCAGCGCGTGGAGCAGGTGGGCCGTGTCGATCTGCCGGTCGCCGTCGCGGGCGGCCCGGCGGCGGGCACCCGCGACCGCCACGGCCAGCTCCATGCTCAGCCGGCCGTCGCCCTCGGCCCCGGCCCGTCCGGTGTCAGGTGTACGGCTTTGCACCCTCCCACCCCATCAGTCCCATGTGGTGAGAGCATCCCCGGAGGGTTCCATTCGGTCATCCGACGGCAGTTGGGGACTGCCGGTCGGTTCCTCATCCTTGAGGAGGAGACGGGCCCCGTGCGTCTCAGGGGCGCACTCCTGTGCGGCGCGCCCTAGGTGACCGTCAGCGCGGCCGCGCGCGCCCCGGCGGTGAAGGTGTACGTCCCGCGCTCGACGCGCGGTGCGGCGGTTCCGTCGAGGTCGCCGGGGGTCACCGCCAGGACGCGGGCGGGCACCGCGAGGCGCACCGTGACCGACTCCCCCGCCGCGAGGTGCTGCCTGGTGAAGGCCACGAGTCTGCGGGGCGGGGCGAGCACCTCGCTCACCGGCCGGGACACGTAGACCGGTACGACCATGTCGCCGTCACGGGATCCGCTGTTGGCTACCCGCACCGTGACATGGACGTCCTTGCCCGCCGGAACCGAGGGTGCGTCGAGCGCGATCGCCTCGAAGCGGTAGTCGGTGTAGGAGAGCCCGTCGCCGACGTCGTACGCCACGTCGTGCGCGGACTCGGCGCCCGCATTGGTGCCGGGCAGCTGCTGGTAGTGGAAGGGCTCGTTCCCCGTTCTCCGGGGCCAGGACACCGGCAGCCGCCCGCTCGGGTTCACCTTGCCGAACAGCACGTCGGCGACCGCGTGGCCGCCTTCGGTGCCGGGCAGCCAGGACATCAGCAGGCCGTCGGCACCGGCTGCGTCGCCCAGTGCGAGGGGGCGGCCGGCGATCAGCACGACGACCACGGGCCGTCCGGTCGCCCGCAGTGCCTTCACCAGGGCCTGCTGGTCCGCGGAGAGTTCGGGGCGGGGGCTGTCGGCCTCGCCTTCGGCCGCCGCCTTCTCGCCGACGACCGCGATCGTCACGTCGGCGGTGCGGGCCTGGTCCACGGCCTCCTCGGCGCTGTGTACGGGGACGACCCGGGTGCCGGCAGGCGCGGCCTCCTCGATGCCCCGGAGCGCGGTCGTGCCGGGCAGGCGCACTCCGTCGGGGACCCGCTGCCAGCCGACGGTCCAGCCGCCCGCCTGGTCGTCGATGTCGTCGGCGTAGGGACCGGCGACGACGATCTTCTTCGCCGAGGGGCGGACGGGCAGCGTGCCCTTCTCGTTGCGCAGCAGCACCTGCGAGGCCGCGGCGGCCTGCCGGGCCAGCTCCCGTCCGGCGCCGAGGATTTCCATGTTTGCGCGCTCGGCGTCGACGAACGGTCGCTCGAAGAGCCCGAGCCCGAACTTCAGCCGCAGGACGCGTCCGGCAGCCTCGTCGATCCGCTTCCGGGGCACGAGCCCGGTCCGGACGGCCGTGCGCAGCGCGTCGGTGAACTCGCCCGCCTCGTAGGGTTCCATCGCCATGTCGACGCCCGCGTCGACGGCCAGGGCGACGGCGTGCGGGTAGTCCGGCGCGATCTTGTACGTGGTCCACAGGGCGCGGACGTCCTGCCAGTCGGAGACCGTGACGCCGGTGAATCCCCACTGCTCGCGCAGCACCGTCGTCAGCAGGTGCCGGGAGGCGGTCGCCGGTACGCCGTTGACGGCGCCGGAGTTGACCATGACGGTCTTCGCCCCCGCCCCGACGGCCGCGCGGTAGGGCGGGAGCAGGGTGTCCTGGAGGTAGCGCGTGGAGACGTCGGCGGGCACCCGGTCGTGGCCGTTGAGGGGCTGGGAGTAGCCGCCGAAGTGCTTGACCGTGGCGGCGACGTCCTTGGCGCCGTGGGCGCCTTCGGTGCCCCGCACGCCGGCGGCGGCGAGGGTGCCCGCGAGCAGCGGGTCCTCGCCGTAGGTCTCGTAGTAGCGTCCCCACCGGGGGTCGCGGGCGAGGTCGGCGACGGGGGCGAAGTTCCAGTCGATGCCGGTGGCGGCGACGGCGCGGGCGGTCGCCTCCGCGGTGGCGCGGACGAACGAGGGGTCCCAGGCCGCGGCGAGGCCGATCTGGTGCGGGAAGACGGTGGCGCCGAGCACGTTGTTGTGGCCGTGGACGGCGTCGGCTCCGTAGAGCACGGGGATGTGCAGTCTGCTGTGCTCGACGGCGTACTTCTGCACGGCGCCGACCATGCGGGCCCAGTCGCGCGGGGTGTTGCGGGGCGGGCCCATGCCGCCGCCGGAGAGGACCGAGCCGACGGCGTTGTCGTGCAGCACGGTCTTCATGCAGGTCTCGTTCAGCTCGCCGCCGCTGTCCCGGCAGTCGCCCTGGAGCCGGACGACGGCGATCTGGACCATCTGCCCGATTTTCTCGTCGAGGGTCATGCGGTGCAGCAGGTCGCGTACCCGCTCCTGCGGCGCGGCGCGGGCGTCGAGGTAGCGCGGGGCGGTGTCCGCGGCGCCGGCGGGGGCGCCGCTGGGCAGCGCCGCGCAGACGGCGACGGCCGCGAGGGCGACGGCGGGGTACCTCCGGCGCGTGCGCAAGGCCATGGCCGGAGTCTCGCGGCGATCTGATGGTCCGTCAAGAAACGTGACGAGGGCGCCCCGGTGTTTCGCCCGGGGCGCCCTCGCTCCTCGCTCAGCTCTCGTCGGCGAGGATGAGGTACATCTTCTTGCGTGCCTCGTTGATGACGGCCACGGCCTTCTCGCGCTGGTCCGCGCTGCCGGTCCGCCAGACCTGGGAGAAGGCCTCCATCAGCCCGAAGCCGGCCTGCCGGACCTCCTGCATGGCCTCCCAGTCGACGCCGCGCCCGACTTCCTCCCACGGGCTCTGCGGCCCGGCCTCGGCCTCGGCCCGGCCGGACTCGGTGAGCGTGAACAGCTTCTTGCCGCCCTCGCTCTCACTGCGGATCAGCCCCTCGTCCTCCAGCAGCTGGAGCGTCGGGTAGACGGATCCCGGGCTCGGCTTCCAGGTGCCGCCACTGCGCTCGGCGATCTCCTGGATCATCTCGTAGCCGTGCATGGGGCGGTCCTTCAGCAGCGCCAGGATCGAGGCGCGCACATTGCCGCGCCGCGCCCGGCCGCCCGGCCCGCCACGCCCGCGGCCGCCGAACGGCGGCCCCCCGAAGGGCGGCCCGAACGGCCCGAAGGCCCGCCGTCCGCCCCGGCCGCCGGGACCCTGCGGTCCGCTGCCGTAGTGCTCATGACCGTGTCCATGGAAACGCATTGCATGACTCCCATCGTTTGATCGGTCGCGATGCTTCGACGATATATCGGAACCGATCGGATGGCAACACCCCTCGCCCCGGCCCCCGGGCCACATTTCAGGAATTGGCCGTGGCCTGCGGCTTTGCCCGCCCCCTAACGTCCCCTCATGCGCATCCGAATCGTCGACGCCTTCACCGACCGCCCCTTCGCCGGCAACCCGGCCGGGGTTCTGCTCTTCGAGTCCGGCAGCTTCCCCGGGGACGAGCGGCTCCAGCGGATCGCCGCCGAGGTCAACCTCTCCGAGACCGCCTTCGCCCACCCCCTGCCCGACGGGTCGCAGGACGCCGACTGGGCGCTGCGGTGGTTCACCCCCACCACCGAGGTGGACATGTGCGGCCACGCCACGCTGGCGACCGCGCACGTGCTGCACACCACCGGTCTGAGCAGCGGCACCGTCCGCTTCGCCGCCCGGTGCGGCGTGCTCGTCGCGACCGCGCACGAGGACGGCTCGATCACGCTGGACTTCCCGACCTCGCCGCTCACGCCCGTCGCCGTGCCCGACGGGGTGGCGGAGGCCCTGGGGGCCGCGCCGCTGAGCGCCCACGACACGGGCGAGCACATCGGCGACCTGCTGGTCGAGCTGGCCGACGAGCAGACCGTACGGGCGCTGGCCCCCGACATCGCGGCGCTCGGGCGGCACTCGAGCCGCGGCATCATCGCCACCGCCCCGGCCGAGGACCCGGCGCGCGGCTACGACTTCGTCTCGCGCTGCTTCTTCCCGAACGTCGGCGTCGACGAGGACCCCGTCACCGGCAGCGCGCACACCGCGCTGGCACCCTTCTGGTCCGCGCGCCTGGGACGCACCGAGCTGACGGGCCTTCAGGCGAGCGCCCGCACCGGCTTCGTACGCACGGCACTGCGCGGCGACCGCACACTGCTGACCGGATCGGCCGTCACCGTCGTCGACGGCAAGCTGCTGGCCTAGCCCGGCGGGCGGTGGGGGCGGGTCAGGCGGTGGGCAGCCAGCCCACCCGGCCGGCGAGCAGCGCGTAGCCGACGAACGCCACGGTGTCGATCAGCGCGTGCGCGGCGACGAGCGGGCCGACCCGCCCCCACCGGCGGTAGAGCAGCACGAAGACCACGCCCATCACCATGTTGCCGACCAGGCCGCCGATCCCCTGGTAGAGGTGGTACGAACCGCGCAGCACCGCGCTCGCGGCCAGCGCGGCCGCCGGGGTCCAGCCCAGTTGTCCGAGCCTGCGCAGCAGATAGCCGACGACCACGACCTCCTCCAGCACCGCGTTCTGCACGGCGGAGCCGATCAGCACCGGGATCCTCCACCACACGTCGGGCAGGTTCTCCGGCACCACGGTGAGGTTGAAGCCCGCCGCCCGGGCGGCGAGGTAGAACAGCAGCCCGCTGCCGCCGATCGCGGCGGCCAGCGCCGTGCCCCGGGCGAGGTCGGCGCCCGGCCGCGACCGGTCGAAGCCGATCGCCCGCAGCCCGGTGCCCTCGCGCAGCAGCAGATGGGCCACCAGGAGGACGGGCACCAGCGCCATCGCGATGCCGAAGACCTGCCAGGCCAGGTCGAGCCAGGGCCGGCCCGGGGCGTGGGAGGCGTTGAGGGTGGCGGCCTGGTCCTTGAGCCCGCCTGGCCGGGTGGCCGAGCCGACGAAGCTGATCAGCGCCGACACCGCGCTGGCGCCCAGCGACAGCGCCAGGACCAGCAGCGTCTCGGACCGCAGCATGCGCAGCGCCGGCGCTTCTCCGGCCGGCGGCCCTGCGGCGGCCTCCGGCCGGGTGCCCGCGCCACCGTTCTGAGCGTCCTGCCGCACTGTCGTCTCCCGTGTGCCCGTCCCGTGCGGTCGAGCAGGCGGAGCGCGACCGGCGATGCCGTCACAGCTTGCCCGACGACCTCGCACCGGCACGAGCAGGGGTGCGACCGTGTCAGTCCCCCAGGTCCGCGGGCCAGGCGTGCACCGGCTGCCCGGTGCGCATCAGCTCGCAGTAGCGCCGCGTCGTGGCGGCCAGCGCCGCCCCCCGGTCCAGACCCCGCTCCCGGCCCCGGCGATAGGCCGCGGCCTGCCAGGACGCGCCGTTCACCCGCCGCCGGCAGCGCTCGTCGATCACCCCGAGGTAGTGGTCGCGGTCGGCGGGCTCGACGCCCCAGGCGTCGAGCCCGGCAGCGGCCAGCGGCAGCAGTTCCTCGCGCACGAGCCGGACCGCGGGGACCCGTACGGGGGCGCCGTTGCGCCCCGGGCGGGGCCAGCGCAGCTGGGCGTCGATGCCGTCCCGGCAGGCGGCGTCGAAGTTGTCGGCGGCGACGGCGAACGGCAGCCGGGTCCATACCGGCCGCGGCTCCTCCGCCAGGGCGCGCACCAGCCCGTAGTAGAAGGCGGTGTTGGCGATGACGTCGGTGACGGTCGGCCCGGCCGGCAGCACCCGGTTCTCCACCCTGAGGTGCGGCACGCCGTCCGCCAGCCCGTAGACGGGGCGGTTCCAGCGGTAGACCGTGCCGTTGTGCAGGGTCAGCTCGGACAGCTGCGGTACGCCGCCCGCCGCCAGGACGCGCAGGGGGTCCTCGTCGCTCGATATGGGCAGCAGCGGCGGGAAGTAGCGGAGGTTCTCCTCGAACAGCTCGTAGGCCGAGCCGATCCAGCGCTCCCCGAACCAGGTGCGCGGCCGTACGCCCTGGTGCTGCAGTTCGGGCGGGCGGGTGTCGGTGGACTGGACGAACAGCGGCGGCCGGGACTCGCGCCACAGCTCCCGGCCGAAGAGGAAGGGGGAATTGGCGCCCACGGCGATCTGCGCGGCGGCTATCGCCTGGGCGGCGTTCCACACGGCGGCGAACCGGCCGGGCGTGACCTGGAGGTGCAGCTGGACAGAGGTGCAGGCCGACTCGGGGGCGATGGAGGTGGCAGTGCAGGTGAGGCGCTCCACGCCGGAGATGTCGATGCTGAATTCCTCGCCCCGCGCGGCCACGACCTGGTCGTTGAGCAGGAAGTAGCGGTCGGCGGAGGAGAGGTTCGCGGAGACCAGGTCGTCGGGGGTGAGGGTCGGCAGAATGCCGATCATCACGATCCCGGAATCCACTTCCATGGCCTTGCGGTCGGCGTAGGACAGGCCGGTGCGCAGCTCTTCCGCAAGCTGGTCGAGTACGCGCCCCGACAGGCGGTGCGGGACGATGTTCACTTCCAGGTTGAACTGCCCGAGTTCGGTCTGGAAATCCCCGCTGGCAATGCGTTTGAGCACCTCTTCATTCACCATGCTCGGCATGCCGTCGGAGCCCGCGAGATTCAGCTCGATCTCGAGCCCCATGAGATTCCGGGGACGGTCGAACCGCTTCTCCTCCAGCAGTATCGCCAGCCCTTCCAGGCACTGCCGGAGCTTGTCCCGGTGGTGCTGCCGGTCGGCGAGGTCGAACCGCTGGGACACGACCTTCTCACCCATTCAAGCGCCCCTCCTCGTGCCGGTCCGCCCGCGGCGCCGCCCGCCTCGTCACGGTCGATGATGCCCAGGCGATGCGATCCATAACGCTTCGCGCGGGCCGCGCACCCGGTAGTCTCTCCCCGAGCGCACTCCGGCACATTCCGTCGGCATACGGGGACGCGGGCGCCTTGGCGCAATGCGCTGGTGATAAACACCGACGAGATCCGGCCTACCGCAGGTGAAAAAGAGGCCGAGGCTGGGTACACAAGAGGGTGACAAAAACGCCGAAAGCACCCGCGGAACGGGCCCTGATTTCACCTTGCCGGAAATGCTGGCGAGAGCTAGCCGAAACGCCGTGTGAACACGTGTCGTATAAACTCCGGAATGAGGCGGAGAGTAGGCGCCCTGGAGTCGGTCCGGCCCCCCTCTGACCCCGCACGCCGACAGCGTCGTCCGCACCTGCCAGCTCCACCGTGTCTCCGAAGCGAGAGGCGACCCACCATGCCCCTGCATGTCCCCCCTGCCCCCGCGCCTGCCCTCCGCTGCATCCGCACGGCCCTCGGTTCCCCCACCGCGGTCCGTGAGGCCCGTACCCCGTCGCTGAGGTCCGCCCAGGGTCCGCTCACCCCTCAACTGCCGCTGCCCGTCCACGTCCTGGAGCGTGTGACGCCGCGCAGCGGGGCGCCCCGCACCCGGCTCGCCGGCTGGCGCTTCCTGATCAAGGGAGGCGACCGCGCGGTGGCCGCCGGTGAGGCCGTGCCCACGCCGGACGGCTGGGTGTTCTCCCACTTCTCCGAGGGGCCGTACCTGGCCTCCACCGAACTGGCCCTGCACCAGGCCGAGGCGCTCACCGTGCCGTGCCAGCCCCGGCTGCTGTCCGTGCCCGAGCTGTACATGCTCACTCTCTGGCTGCACGCCGACATCGCGGCCGACGCCTCGTCGGAGCTGTTCGCCCCCGGGGACCTGCTGGTGCCGCTCGCCCCCGCACCGCCCGGGATCGCCGCGCACCGCCCCCACCGGGTGACGGACCTGCTGCCGGTGCTGACGCTCAGGCTGGCGCCCGCGGCCCCGCACCTCAAGGCGTCCGCCTGACCCTTTCCGCCCGACCCCTTCCGCACGCCCTCGCGCCCCGCGCCCCCGGAGTCCCGGGAGCCGCGGGGCGCTTCGCCGTTCACGCTCACCCCGCCGGACTAGCCCACCACGGCCATGCCGAACCACCCGAAGAGACCGGCCAGTTGGAGGCAACCGCCCGCATGGGTGATGCGTCATCCTCCTGTGAGGAGCGTCACCTGGAAATCCCTGCGGAATCACGTCCGTGGGGCAACACTGGGACCGACCGACGAATCACAACGGGGGGCGGCATGACCACCGCATCGAGCCGCAGGACAGCCACCACATCAGAGCGAAAGATCCCTTCCATGTGCCAGCACCAGCCCACGTGCCCGTCAGCCGACTCCGCCGACCGGGAGGCCGCCCACCTCGTGGCCGCCTTCCCGGAGCAGGGGTGGAGCCTGCTGTGCAACGGCGTCCTCTGCTTCGAGGACACCGGTGAGCTCCTGCCGGACGGGCAGATCATCGCCCCGCACCGGGCGCTCGGCACCGACCACGTGGCGACGGCAGCCTAGGCGGCACAACGAGCACCACCCGGCACAACAGCACATGACACACCGCAGAAATTGAAGGGGCCGGCCCGGCGCGAACGCCGAACCGGCCCCGACCCGTGTCCGGGCCTCAGCCCTCGTACTCCTCCAGCGGCGGGCAGGAGCAGACCAGGTTGCGGTCGCCGAAGGCACCGTCGATCCGGCGCACCGGCGGCCAGTACTTGTCGGCGGGCGTCACCCCGGCCGGGAAGACGGCCTCGTCACGGTCGTAGGGGTGCTCCCACGCACCGGCCACGGAGGCCGCGGTGTGCGGGGCGTTCCGCAGCGGGTTGTCGTCCTTGTCCCACTCGCCCGAGGCGACCTTCTCGATTTCGGCGCGGATCGCGATCATCGCCTCGCAGAAACGATCCAGCTCGGCGAGGTCCTCGCTCTCGGTCGGCTCGATCATCAGCGTGCCGGCCACCGGGAAGGACATGGTGGGCGCGTGGAAGCCGTAGTCGATCAGCCGCTTGGCGACGTCGTCCACGCTGACGCCGGTCGCCTTGGTCAGCGGGCGCAGATCGATGATGCACTCGTGCGCGACCAGCCCGCCCGGGCCGGTGTACAGCACCGGGTAGTGCGGCTCCAGGCGCTTGGCAACGTAGTTGGCGCCGAGCACCGCGACCTGGGTGGCCCGCTTGAGGCCCTCGCCGCCCATCAGCCGGACGTACGCCCAGGAGATCGGCAGGATGCCGGCCGAGCCCCAGGGGGCGGCCGAGATCGGGCCGACGCCCGTCGCCGGGCCCGCGGAGGGCTGCAGCGGGTGGTTGGGCAGGTACGGGGCGAGGTGGGCGCGCACGGCGACCGGGCCGACGCCGGGGCCGCCGCCGCCGTGCGGGATGCAGAAGGTCTTGTGCAGGTTCAGGTGCGAGACGTCGCCGCCGAACTCGCCCGGCTTGGCCACGCCCACCAGCGCGTTGAGGTTGGCGCCGTCCACGTACACCTGGCCGCCCGCCTCGTGCACGGCCGCGCAGATGTCCGCGACGTGCTCCTCGAAGACGCCGTGCGTGGACGGGTAGGTGATCATCAGCACGGCCAGCTCGTCGCGGTACTGCTCGATCTTGTCGCGCAGGTCCTGGACGTCGACCTCGCCGTCCTCGGCGGTCTTCACCACGACGACCTTCATGCCGGCCATCACGGCGCTGGCGGCGTTGGTGCCGTGCGCGGAGGACGGGATGAGGCAGATGGTGCGCTGCTCGTCGCCGTTGGCGCGGTGGTACGCCCGTACGGCCAGCAGGCCGGCCAGCTCGCCCTGCGAGCCGGCGTTGGGCTGGATGGACACCTTGTCGTAGCCGGTGACCTCGGCGAGGCGCTCCTCCAGCTCGGTGATGAGCGTGAGGTAGCCCTGGGCCTGCTCGACCGGGACGAAGGGGTGCAGCGCGCCGAACTCGGGCCAGGTGACCGGCTCCATCTCGGTGGTGGCGTTGAGCTTCATCGTGCAGGAGCCGAGCGGGATCATGCCCCGGTCGAGGGCGTAGTCGCGGTCGGCCAGGCGGCGCAGGTAGCGCAGCATCGCGGTCTCGGAGCGGTGCTGGTGGAAGACCGGGTGGGTGAGGTAGTCGTCCGAGCGCAGCAGGCCCTCGGGGAGGGTGTCGGCGGTCTGCTCGTCGAGCGCCTCGATGTCGCCGCTCTCCGCCGCCACGCCGAACGCGGCCCACACGGACGCCAGGTGGGCGCGGGTGGTGGTCTCGTCGCAGGCGATGCCGACGTGGTCGGCGTCCGTCAGCCGGAGGTTGACGCCTTCCTTGCGGGCCGCCTCGACGACCTCCGCCGCACGGCCGGGGACGTACGCGGTCAGGGTGTCGAAGTAGGCGCCGTGCACGATCTCCACGCCGCCCTTGCGCAGACCCGCGGCGAGGATCGCGGCGTAGCGGTGGGTGCGGCGGGCGATGCCGGCCAGGCCCTGGGGGCCGTGGTAGACCGCGTACATCCCGGCCATGACGGCGAGCAGCACCTGGGCGGTGCAGATGTTGCTGGTGGCCTTCTCGCGGCGGATGTGCTGCTCGCGGGTCTGGAGGGCCAGGCGGTAGGCCTTGTTGCCGTCGGCGTCGACGGAGACGCCGACCAGGCGGCCGGGGAGGCTGCGGGCGAACTTCTCGCGCACGGCCATGTATCCGGCGTGCGGGCCGCCGAAGCCCATGGGCACGCCGAAGCGCTGGGTGGTGCCGACCGCGATGTCGGCGCCCAGCTCGCCGGGCGAGGTGAGGAGCGTCAGCGCGAGGAGGTCGGCGGCGACGGTGACGACCGCGCCCAGCTCGTGCGCCCGCTCGATGACGGGGCGGAGGTCGCGCACGGCGCCGGACGCGCCGGGGTACTGGAGGAGCACGCCGAAGACACCGCGCTCGGCGATCTCGTCGGGGATGCCCCCGGACAGGTCGGCGACGACGACCTCGACGCCGGTGGGCTCGGCGCGCGTCCGGATGACCGCGACGGTCTGCGGCAGCGCGTCGGCGTCCACGAGGAAGACGCCCTCCTTGACCCGGCCCACGCGCCGCGAGAGCGCCACGGCCTCGGCGGCGGCGGTGCCCTCGTCGAGCAGGGAGGCGCCGGAGGTGGGCAGTCCGGTGAGGTCGGCGACGACCGTCTGGAAGTTCAGGAGGGCTTCGAGGCGGCCCTGGGAGATCTCGGGCTGGTAGGGCGTGTAGGCCGTGTACCAGGCGGGGTTCTCCATGACGTTCCGCAGGATCACCGGCGGGGTGAAGGTGCCGTGGTAGCCCAGGCCGATCATGGGGGCGAGGACCTCGTTGCGCTGTGCGAGGGCGCGCAGCTCGGCGAGGACCTCGGCCTCGGTGCGGGCGTCGGGCAGCCGGAGGGCCTCGGCGCTCTTGATCACGTCCGGCACTGCGGCCGCGGTGAGTTCGTCGAGGGAGCCGAAGCCGACCTGGGCGAGCATCTTGGCCCGGGCCCCGGCGTCGGGGCCTATGTGCCGGTCCTCGAAGGGGATGCCACGCTCCAGGTCGGAGAGGGAGCTGCGGTGGGCTGTCATCTGCGGAGGCCTCCTGGTCTGTACGACCTGCGAGGGGTACCACGGCGCGGGTACCCGGACGGCCTCCCCCTCTGTCATCTCAACCTGAGAGCTTCACCGGGACAGATGCCTCGACCCGGCTTTCACCGTCGGTGAGGAGGGGCGCTCGGCGTGGTGCCTGACCGGGGGCCCGCCCTGCTTTCCAGAGTGACCTCGTCCGTGCGGTACCGGGTGCCTGAGAGATTCCGGGGAGGATTTGCTCCTTCGGCGCCTCCGCCGGTTCCCGGTGCTCGTCCGGGTCCCGAATGGAGGACTCTCCCGCGCGGTGTCTGCGGCCAATCGCCAGCCTACCAGCGCAGCTTTCCGGGCGGATCTCCCCAAGTGGCCCGTTCCCGCTTTGTGCCTTTTCGTGGTTACCGGGGTGTCCCGGAGTCCGGACGCGGCGGGTGCGACCCGCGACGCGAGGGAGGCAGTGTGCAGACCGACATCGACCCCCGGAGCCTGATCGGCCGCAAGGTCTTCGACCGGGACGGCGCGAGGATCGGCACCGTCGACGAGGTGTACCTCGACGACGCGACCGGGCGGCCCGAGTGGGCGGCCGTGCGCACCGGCTTCTTCGGCAGGGACGCCTTCGTGCCGCTGGGGCCGAGCCGGGTCGAGGACGACGGCCTGCGCATCCCCTACGAACGGGCGCTGATCAAGGGCGCCCCCGGCTTCGGGGTCGGCAGCCACCTCTCCCCCGAGCAGGAGCTGCAGCTCTACCGCCACTACGGTCTGGCCCTGCCGGCTCCGGATTCCCCGGCCGGTCCGGACACGCACAGCGGGGACTCCGGCAAGGCCCCGGGGCCAACGCCCGGAAACTCCTCCTGAGGGGCCGCAGGCCAGGCCCCTGCCCCGGAGAGCCGGACGAGCCCGCCCCGCACGCTGTCCGCCGGGTCCGGAGCGGCTCGGGCACGCCCCTCGTCTCAGGCCGCGCCCCGGTCCGGAGCGGCCTGTCCCTGCCCTTCCGCCCGTGCTTCTTCAGCCTCCCCGGCATCTCCGGACTCCCCGGCCTGAGGCCGTACGAGGGGCAGCGGATCGCTCGGCTCCAGGGCGGGGTCGTCGACGGCGAAGGTCCGCACCCGCCCCGGCGCGGACCAGGGCTCCTCGAAGCGCACGGTGACCCGGCCGACGCCGCTGCCCTGGATCCATCCCGCGCCGTACTCGGCGTGCCGCACGTCCAGGCCGGGCAGCCAGCGCCGTGGCCCGGCCCCCGCGCCCGGGCGTTCCGCCGCCTCCTCGGCGTCCTGCGCCTCCGCGGTCTCGGCCGATGCCGATGCCGACGCCTCGCCGGCCGCCTCGGCCGCCTGGGCGAACAGGTCCTCCTGGGTGTAGTCGGCCAGTCCGGAGACGCCCACGCCCAGCAGCCGCACCCCGGCCGTGGTGTCCACGCCGTCGAGCAGCCGGGCCGCGGCCTCCCGGACCACCGTGGGGTCGTCCGTCGGGCCGCGCAGCGTCTCGGAGCGGGTGAGCGTCGAGAAGTCGTAGCTGCGCACCTTGATGACCACGGTGCGCCCCGAGCGTCCGGCGGCACGCAGCCGCCGCACACAGCGGTCGGCGAGGCGGGCCAGCTCCAGCTGCACCCGGGTGCGGTCGGTCAGGTCCTCCTCGAAGGTGTCCTCGACCGATACGGACTTGGCGTCCCGCTCCGCGACGACGGGCCGGTCGTCCTGGCCGGTGGCCAGGGCGTAGAGCCCGGCGCCGTGGGCCTTGCCCAGCAGGCGCACCAGCTCGTCCTCGCCCGCCTCGGCGGTCTCGGCGACGGTGACGATGCCGGCCCGCCGCAACGTTTCGGCAGTGGCGGGGCCGACGCCGGGGATGGCCCGGGCGGGCATCGGTCCCAGGACCTCCAGCTCGGTGCCCGGCTCTATCAGCACCAGGCCGTCGGGCTTGGCCTGCTCGGAGGCGATCTTGGCGAGCATCTTGGAACCGGCCAGGCCCACCGACCCGGTGAGCCCCGTGGCCGCCCGGATGTCGCGGCGCAGCTGCTCCCCCACCGCCCGGGCGGCCGCCGACGAGGGCTCCACGCCGCCGGCCTCCAGGTCGACGAACGCCTCGTCGAGGCTGAGCGGCTCGACCAGCGGAGACAGCTCGCGGAGCAGCCCCATGACCACCTGGCTGATCTGCTGGTAGAGCCCGAACCTCGGGGTGAGATAGGCGGCGTTGGGGCAGAGCCTGCGCGCCTGGGCCGTCGCCATCGCCGAGTGGACGCCGAAGACGCGCGCCTCGTACGACGCCGTGGCGACCACGCCGCGCAGGCCGATCCCCCCGACCACCACGGGTTTTCCGCGCAGGCTGGGCTTGGCCGCCTGCTCCGCCGAAGCGTAGAAAGCGTCCATGTCCAGATGCAGGATGGTCGGCGCACCTCTCACATGACAGATGCTGCCGCATACCACTGACAATGGCGCCGACCTGCGGCGCAGCGGCCCGCCCGGCGGCCGGCGACGGCCGGGGCGCCGGGCGGGCCGCTGCGTCAGACTGCGCGGTTGCGGCGCCTGGCCAGCTCGTCCGCCGGATTGTGCCCGATGAGCGTCTCGCCGGTGTCCACGCGCTCTCCGTGCAGCTGCGCCAGCGCGCTCTCCACGTCGCGCCAGACCACGCCCACGGCGATGCCGAAGACGCCCTGCCCGCCCTGGAGGAGGTCGACGACCTCGTCCGGCGAGGTGCACTCGTAGACCGTGGCGCCGTCGCTCATCAAAGTCATCTGCGCCAGGTCCGCCATGCCGCGCGTGCGCAGGTGCTGCACGGCGGTGCGGATGTTCTGGAGCGAGACGCCGGTGTCCAGCAGCCGCTTCACGATCTTGAGGACGACCACGTCCCGGAAGCTGTAGAGCCGCTGGCTGCCGGAGCCGTACGCGGGCCGCACGCTGGGCTCCACGAGAGCCGTGCGCGCCCAGTAGTCCAGCTGCCGGTAGGTGATGCCCGCAGCGGCACACGCCGTGGGACCGCGGTAGCCGATGTCGTCCGAGCTGCGGGAGCCTTCGGAACCCGTGGAGATCCCGGCGTCCCGCCCCCGCTGAGTGGTGACCGCTGCCGCGGCGGAATAGCGGGGCACTGGTTCGACCGTTCCCCCATGCAGCGGATACGGACCGCCGACCGCCGTACCGTCGCCCGTGCTTCTCACGCCGACCTCCGTCCTTGACCTGCCTTCTCGACGGTAGGCAGTCGCTCGGGGTGCGTCAACGATCGCCACACTCGGCACGCCGAGTGATAATCACCCTGAGAGTGGTTTTACGTGTCCCGGTAGCGGGAAAGGCTACTCGAATGCGCCGTGGCGACCCGGCGCGCGCCCCGCGATCGGCCTCACAGTCTGTTCGAGTCTCACCGGCTGTTCGATCACGATCGGCCGCAATCGGCCGCGTCGACGCCCCCGGAGCTCACTGGTTGCTGGTGCCGAAGTCCTCGGGCGAGATCTGGTCGAGGAACTCGCGGAACTTCTCCACCTCGTCCTCCTGCTCGTCCGGGATGGCGATGCCCGCGTCGTCCAGCACACCGTCGCTGCCGTAGATGGGCGTGCCGGTGCGCAGCGCAAGCGCTATGGCGTCGGACGGCCTCGCGCTGACCTCCACCCCGCTGGCGAAGACCAGCTCCGCGTAGAACACGCCCTCCCGCAGGTCCGTGATGCGGACCTCCGCGAGCTGCTGTCCGACCGCGTCCAGCACATCCTTGAAGAGGTCGTGGGTCAGCGGGCGCGCGGGTGCCATGCCCTGCTGGGCGAAGGCGATCGCCGTCGCCTCCCCCGGTCCGATCCAGATGGGGAGGTAGCGGTCGCCCCCCACTTCCCGCAGGAGCACGATCGGCTGGTTGGAGGGCATTTCCACCCGGACACCCACGACATCGAGCTCGTTCACACAGCAACCCTAGGCCGTGCCTGGCAGGTTTGGGTAGTCGGGCCGGTTCCGGTCACTGTGCACGCGGCTGCAGGGCGGCGCGCACCAGCGCCGCGTGCAGGCGTACGGAGAGGGCGGCCAGCTCCCGCGCGGTGGCCTCGGCATGGGCCCTGGTCTGCGGATTGCGATGCCTGCGCAGCGGTGCGACCACTTGTTCGATCAGGCCCGCCTCGCGGTCGGCTGCGGCCTTCATGGCGCGAAGGTGCCGGGGTTCCAGGCCAAAACGGCCAAGGTCCGCGACGAGCCTGGCGATCGTCACGGAATCCCCATCGAATCCGCCGTCCGAGTGGGCGCTGAGGAGGCCGTAGGACTCCCATTCCGCCAGCTCGTCCTCGGTCGCACCCGCCGTGGCCAGCAGCTCCGCCCGGCCGATCCGGACGGCTGCGGGGGCCTCCCGGCCGTCCGGGACGGCGGTCGGCGCCCCGGGCCCGATGGCCTCCTCAGCGAGGTCCAGCGCGTCGCGGGGCTGTGCCGGGGCGGGCAGCTGGACCCGCTCGCCCCGGGCCAGGGCGTCCAGCTGCTCTCTGATCACCTTGAGCGGAAGGTAGTGGTCACGCTGCATCCGCAGCACATGACCGAGCCGCTCCACGTCCTCGGTGCTGAACTTGCGGTAGCCGGACGGTGTGCGCCGGGGCTCGACCAGGCCCTCCGCCTCCAGAAAACGGATCTTGGAGATGGTGACCTCGGGGAACTCCTCGTGCAGCAGGTTGAGCACCGTCCCGATGCTCACCAGCCGGCCTTCCGCACCGGCGGCACCGGGAGCACCGGCACCGCCCGACGGTGTTCGACGCATGGCCCTTCCCTGGAAGTCCTCCCGGACGAGTCCGGGGGAGGGTCAGATGCCCCGCTGGCTGCCGAAGAAGACCAGACGGTACTTGCCGATCTGCACCTCGTCGCCGTTCGACAGCGGGACCGTCTCGATCTGCTCCCGGTTGACGTAGGTGCCGTTGAGGCTGCCGACGTCGGTGACGGTGAAGGTGCCGTCCTGCTCGCGGCGGAACTCCACGTGCCGGCGCGAGACCGTGACGTCGTCGAGGAAGATGTCGCTCTGCGGGTGACGGCCGGCCGTGGTCACGTCGGCGTCCAGCAGGAAGCGGCTGCCGGAGTTCGGGCCCCGGCGGACCACCAGCAGCGCCGAGCCCTGCGGCAGCGCGTCGACGGCGGCCTGTGCCTCGGGGGACAGCGCCGGGATGGGCGTCTGACCGGTGGTCTCGGAGTCGTACGCCTCGAGACCGGAGATGGAGATGGTCGAGGTCGTCTCCGATGCGCGCTCGGCCACGGCACCGGGCCGCAGCGGCGCACCGCAGTTGGAACAGAACCGGCTGGCCTCGGCGTTCCGGTGGCCACACCTCGTACATACCGGCAAGGCAAACCCTCCACCCGCGCTTGAGGTCGGTGCCCCGAAACCTATGCGCCCCGCCTGGGCAGGGTCAACAGAGGACGCGCCCGGAGCGCCCGGAATATCCCCGCCGGGCACGCCCGCCTGGTCGCGGAACAGGGGGCGGCTCTCCTGGCCGCCCTCGCCGCCGTCCACCGGGCGCGACGCGCGGTGCCGTGCGGTGCCGCCGTCCTGGCGTGCGCTCTTGCCGAACAACTTCGCAAACAACTTCACGGGCGATTCCCCTTGACCGAAACAGACCCGCCCGTGGGGCAGGACAAACCCTTGCTGCACACACCGTCCGACCTGGACATCCCTACAACGTCCGTGGTCAACAGACAGTTTCCATCACGCACCACGAACTTGGTGCGCCGACCCCCCGCATCCTCCCGCCCTCCCCACGGGCCCCGCGTACGCGCCCGTCTCACTGCGATGACGACCGAGCGTAGTCAGGCCGCTTCGCCGGGCGCAAGGCGTCAACAATGATCTTCTCAGACCGGGAGACGCTGACACCGGCCTGCTCCTTCTCCAGAGTCTGCACCACACCACCGGGGATGTTCAGTGCCGGCTCCAGATCCTGGGGTTTGCCGATGACCTTGAACTTATAGGGCTGGGAGACCTTCTTGCCATCGATCTCCACCTTGCCCGCGGATCCCGAGAAATACGTGTCGGCGACCACGCGCACGTCGTTGATCTGGATCGCCTCCGCACCCGCGGCGCGCAGCTCCTGGATGGTGTCCAGCAACTTGTCCGGGTCGACCGCACCCTTGGCGTCGCTCACCGTGAGCTCGATGCCGGGCCCCTGGGCGGCCACGGTGCCCGCGAGCACCCCGAGCTGCTCCTCCTTCTGCTCGGTCTGCTTGCGGGCCTCGGCGGCCTGGTTGGAGCTGCTCTCCAGCTCCGTGCGCTGATTCTCCAGCCGCCGCTTCTCGTCCTCGAGCCGCTTGGTGCGGTTGTCCAGCTCGTCCAGGATCCGGACCAGGTCCTCCTGGCGGGCACCGCGCAGGGCGCTGTTGTCGCTCGTCGACCGGACCTGAATGGCGAGGCCCAGACCCAGGACGCACAGCAGCAGCGCCACGATCAGCTGGGCCCGCGTCAGCCTGGGGGGCCACAGTCCGTTCACCAGGCGTTGACGTCCCGTCAACGGTTCGGCCGCGGGGGATTCCTCCGTTGACAACGTGGCTCCGGGCTCGGGTGCGGGCTCCGGCTCGGGTTCGCGCTCGGGCTTCGGCTCAGGCTTCGGCTCGGGCTTCGGCTCGGGCTTCGGCTCGGGTCGCTGCTCCGGCTCTTCTGGCCGCCCGGTACGTCCGGACTCGTCCGGGGTGTGGTCGTCTGTGCTCATCGGTGTCTCACGCCCGGAAGATGTGGCGCCGGATGGCAGCCGCGTTGGAGAAGATTCGGATGCCCAGGACGACGACCACACCAGTCGACAGCTGCGCCCCGACCCCGAGTTTGTCGCCGAGGAACACGATCAGTGCGGCCACGACCACGTTGGACAGGAAGGAGACGACGAAGACCTTGTCGTCGAAGATCCCGTCCAGCATCGCCCGCAGACCGCCGAAGACCGCGTCCAGCGCCGCCACGACGGCGATGGGCAGGTAGGGCTCGACCGCCGTCGGTACCACGGGGCGGACGACCAGTCCGACCACGACTCCCACGATGAGGCCCAATACGGCGATCACGATGTGCCCTTCCCTGGCTTTGCGGTACGTACGATCAGACTCGGCGCGGCCGGCAACCGGACCTCGTCCTGGGCGGAAATACTGGCGCGGACCCCGTAGTTCTGCTGAAGCACATGCAGGTACTGGCCGTCGGCGCTGTCCTGGAACGCGGTGGCGAGCCGCTGCCCGTTCCCGATCGCCAGCACCGTGTACGGCGGGACCAGCGGCCTGTTGTCCACCAGTATGGCGTCACCCGCGGCCCTGATCGCCGACAGCGCCGTCAGCCGCTGGCCGTTCACCGCGATCGCCTCCGCGCCGGACTGCCACAGTCCGTTGACCACGCGCTGCATGTCGCGGTCGCGCACCCGGCCGGTGTCGGAGAACCCACTGCTCTCCCGCGGGTTTCCGCCGGCCGTTTTGCTCTGCTTCGCATCGTCGACGACCAGTTTGACCCCCGGCCCGCTCACCGGTGTGGCCCCGGCCAGCAGGGACACCAACTCGGCCTTGTCCCCGCCGTGTTTCGGCAGCACGTCGCGCTGCTTGGAGCCGACCGAGTCCCGCAGCGTGTCGACGTTCTTCTGGAGCGTGTCCGCGGCCGAGGTCTCCGCCTCGATCCGGTCGATCAGCTGCTGGCGCTCCTTGGCCAGCGTCGGTGCCGATATCCGCGCCTGCGCCGCCCCGAGGGTCACCACCACCGCGGCGAGCAGCAAGGCCGCCGCGAGCCCCAGCCTCGCCCGCAGCGTGCTGGGCAACCCCTTGCCCTCCGTAGCACGTCTGGCCGCCGCCTCCGCGTAGCCGTCGTCCAGGCTGTGATCCATCACATTGGTCAGCAGCGACATCGACGCGTCGGGGCGCGGAGGCGGAGATGAGGTGCTCCGAACGGGGGGCTGCTGCGGCATGCCGCACATCGTCGCACGTCGGGGGCGTCGTCACCGAATGGCCCCACCGGCGTGCCGGATCCGGTACGGATCCGGGACGATTCGGTGGCAGGGTGAGGACACCCCCGCCGGGCGTCCGTCGAAGGGCCCGGCGCGCGCCCGGGAGTGCTCAGCGGCCGGCGCCGTCCACGATGGCCGTCCACTCGTCCAGCAGCGCCTGGGCCGAGGCGTCGTCAGGGCCCTCCGCCCACAGGTGGGTCACGGCCTCCGCCGGGTCGGGCAGCACCATGATCCAGCGCCCGTCCGCCTCCACCACCCGCACGCCGTCGGTCGTGTCGACCGAACGCTCCCCGGCCGCCTCCACGACGTGCCGCATCACCAGGCCCTTCACCGCCCACGGCGTCGCCAGGTCCCGGCGCAGCACATGCGCCCTGGGGATGCGCGCGTCGATCTGGCTCAGCGTGAGCTGCGTACGGGCCACCAGGCCGATCAGACGTACGAACGCGGCCGTCCCGTCGAAGACGCTGCTGAACTCCGGCACGATGAAGCCGCCGCGCCCGTCGCCGCCGAAGATGGTCCCCTCCTCCCGGCCGACGCGCGTCAGATCGTCGGGCGAGGTGGTCGTCCACGCCACCTGGGTGCCGTGGTAGGCGGCCACCTGCTCGGCGATGCGCGTCGTGGTCACCGGCAGCGCCACCCGGCCGCTGCGGCGCTCGGCGGCGACCAGGTCGAGCAGGACGAGCAGGGCCCGGTCGTCCTCCACGATGCGCCCGCGCTCGTCGACCAGCGAGATCCGCTCCCCCACCGGGTCGAACCGCACGCCGAACGCGGCCCGCGCGGAGGCCACGATCTCCCCCAGGCGCACCAGCCCCGACCGGCGGGCGTCGGCGGTCTCCGTCGGGCGTGCCTCGTCCAGGCCCGGGTTGATGGTGAGCGCGTCCACGCCCAACCGGCCGAGAAGGCTCGGCAGGACCAGGCCGGCGCTGCCGTTCGAGGCGTCGACCACGACCTTCAGACCCGCCTCCGCGACACCGCTGGTGTCCACGGACCGCAGCAGCGAGCCCGTGTAGGAGTCATAGACGCTGGAGGGGAAGGACAGGTCGCCGATCTCCCCGGGGAAGGCACGCCGGTACTCCTGCCGGGCGTAGACGCGGTCGAGCTTCCGCTGCCCGGCCTGGGAGAGGTCGGCGCCGCGCTCGTCGAGGAACAGGATGTCCACCGAGTCGGGCACGCCCGGCGACGTCCGGATCATGATCCCGCCGGCGCTGCCGCGAGCGGTCTGCTGACGGGCCACGGGCAGCGGTACGTTCTCCAGGTCCCGGACGTCGATGGCGCTGGCCTGGAGGGCGGAGATCACGGCCCGCTTGAGGGCTCGCGCGCCGCGCGAGTGGTCACGCGCCGTGGTGACGGTCGCGCCCTTCTTGAGGGTCGTGGCATAGGCACCGGCGAGGCGCACGGCCAGTTCGGGCGTGATCTCCACGTTGAGGATGCCGGAGACCCCCCGGGCGCCGAAGAGGTGGGCCTGTCCCCGGGACTCCCAGATGACCGAGGTGTTGACGAACGCACCCGCCTCGATGGTCTTGAAGGGGTAGACCCGGACGTTCCCCTGGATAATCGATTCCTCACCGACGAGGCACTCGTCCCCGATGACGGCGCCGTCCTCGATGCGGGCGGCGCGCATGATGTCGGTGTTCTTGCCGACGACGCAGCCGCGCAGGTTGCTCTGCTGGCCGACGTAGACGTTGTCGTGGACGACGGCCTTGTGGAGGAAGGCACCGGTCTTGACGACCACGTTGGAGCCCACCACGGTGTGCTCACGGATCTCGGCGCCGGCTTCGACCTTCGCGTAGTCGCCGATATAGAGCGGTCCCCGCAGCACGGCGTCCGGGTGCACTTCGGCGCCCTCGGCGACCCATACGCCGGGCGAGATCTCGAAACCGTCTATGTCGACGTCGACCTTGCCCTCCAGGACGTCGGCCTGGGCCTTGACGTAGCTCTCGTGGGTGCCGACGTCCTCCCAGTAGCCCTCGGCGATGTAGCCGAAGATCGGCTTGCCTTCCTTCATCAGCTGCGGGAAGACGTCACCGGACCAGTCGACGGGCTCGTCCGGCCGGACGTAGTCGAAGACTTCGGGCTCCATGACGTAGATGCCCGTGTTCACGGTGTCGGAGAAGACCTGGCCCCACGTGGGCTTCTCCAGGAAGCGCTCGACCCGGCCGTTCTCGTCGACGATGGTGATGCCGAATTCCAGTGGATTGGGTACCCGGGTCAGGCAGACGGTGACGAGCGCGCCCTTTTCCTTGTGGAAGCGGATCAGGTCGGTCAGGTCGAAATCGGTGAGGGCGTCGCCCGAGATGACCAGGAAGGCGTCGTCCTTGAGCGCCTCTTCCGCATTCTTGACGCTGCCCGCCGTGCCGAGTGGCTTTTCCTCGTTGGCATAGGTGAGTTCCATGCCCAGTTCCTCGCCGTCACCGAAGTAGTTCCTGACGAGAGAGGCGAGGAACTGGACGGTCACCACGGTCTCGGTGAGCCCGTGCCGCTTGAGCAGGCGCAGCACATGCTCCATGATCGGCCGGTTGGCGACCGGCAGGAGTGGCTTGGGCATGCTCGAGGTCATGGGGCGAAGGCGGGTCCCTTCGCCACCGGCCATCACGACGGCCTTCATGTCGGAAGCGTCCTCCTTGAGAGACGACGGTCATGCCGACTTCACGCCCGGTGAGGCTCGAGACTACGGCGAGATCAGTCGGCCGTGGCGTCCGCCCTGACCAGTCGGCGGACCTGGACCACATAGAGGATCCCTGCCCACCAATAGAGGGTTGTACCCCATCCGGCGAACGCCCATCCGAAAATCGCGGCGAGCGAGGCCAACCAGCCGGATCCGTCACTGAGAAGCAGCAAGGGGAAGGCATACATCAGGTTGAACGTCGCCGCCTTCCCAAGGAAGTTCACCTGCGGGGGCGGATAGCCGTGGCGCCTCAGAATCCACACCATGACCAGCAGCATCGCCTCGCGGGCGAGCAGCGCGACGGTCAGCCAGAGCGGAAGGATCTCACGCCATGTCAGGCCGAAGAGGGTGGAAAGGATGTAGAGCCGGTCGGCAGCAGGGTCGAGGAGCCGGCCGAGACTGCTGATCTGATTCCAGCGCCGGGCGAGCTTTCCGTCCAGGTAGTCGGTGACACCGCTGAAGGCCAGTACGAGCAACGCCCAGCCGTCGTGCTTCTGGAGAATCAGCCACAGGAAGAGTGGCACACCGACCAGGCGCGCCATGCTGAGGATGTTCGGGATGGTGAGGACACGGTCGGTCTGGACTCGCGTCTCCTGGACCTCCACCCGGGGGCCTCCTGTGGGGATATGTGCCAACGATGCCCCACGACCTTACCCTTAGCGGTCACGGGGGCGTGCGGAGGGGCCTGCAACGCAAGAAAGCCCTGGTGGGAACATGGTTCCCACCAGGGCTTTCTTTCACAATTTGTTCGGCGGCGTCCTACTCTCCCACAGGGTCCCCCCTGCAGTACCATCGGCGCTGAAAGGCTTAGCTTCCGGGTTCGGAATGTAACCGGGCGTTTCCCTAACGCTATGACCACCGAAACACTATGAAGTTAACCAACCGGAGCATGACTCAACAGTCGTTACTTCAGAACCTACACAGTGGACGCGAGCAACTGAGGACAAGCCCTCGGCCTATTAGTACCAGTCAGCTCCAACCGTTACCGGTCTTCCACACCTGGCCTATCAACCCAGTCGTCTACTGGGAGCCTTACCCCATCAAGTGGGTGGGAGTCCTCATCTCGAAGCAGGCTTCCCGCTTAGATGCTTTCAGCGGTTATCCCTCCCGAACGTAGCCAACCAGCCATGCCCTTGGCAGGACAACTGGCACACCAGAGGTTCGTCCGTCCCGGTCCTCTCGTACTAGGGACAGCCCTTCTCAAGACTCCTACGCGCACAGCGGATAGGGACCGAACTGTCTCACGACGTTCTAAACCCAGCTCGCGTACCGCTTTAATGGGCGAACAGCCCAACCCTTGGGACCGACTCCAGCCCCAGGATGCGACGAGCCGACATCGAGGTGCCAAACCATCCCGTCGATATGGACTCTTGGGGAAGATCAGCCTGTTATCCCCGGGGTACCTTTTATCCGTTGAGCGACGGCGCTTCCACAAGCCACCGCCGGATCACTAGTCCCGACTTTCGTCCCTGCTCGACCCGTCGGTCTCACAGTCAAGCTCCCTTGTGCACTTACACTCAACACCTGATTGCCAACCAGGCTGAGGGAACCTTTGGGCGCCTCCGTTACCCTTTAGGAGGCAACCGCCCCAGTTAAACTACCCACCAGACACTGTCCCTGATCCGGATCACGGACCCAGGTTAGACATCCAGCACGACCAGAGTGGTATTTCAACGACGACTCCACACACACTGGCGTGCATGCTTCACAGTCTCCCACCTATCCTACACAAGCCGAACCGAACACCAATATCAAGCTGTAGTAAAGGTCCCGGGGTCTTTCCGTCCTGCTGCGCGAAACGAGCATCTTTACTCGTAGTGCAATTTCACCGGGCCTATGGTTGAGACAGTCGAGAAGTCGTTACGCCATTCGTGCAGGTCGGAACTTACCCGACAAGGAATTTCGCTACCTTAGGATGGTTATAGTTACCACCGCCGTTTACTGGCGCTTAAGTTCTCAGCTTCGCCCCGTCGAAACAGAGCTAACCGGTCCCCTTAACGTTCCAGCACCGGGCAGGCGTCAGTCCGTATACATCGCCTTACGGCTTCGCACGGACCTGTGTTTTTAGTAAACAGTCGCTTCTCGCTGGTCTCTGCGGCCACCCCCAGCTCAAGCAGCAAGTGCTATCACCAGGAATGGCCCCCCTTCTCCCGAAGTTACGGGGGCATTTTGCCGAGTTCCTTAACCATAGTTCACCCGAACGCCTCGGTATTCTCTACCTGACCACCTGAGTCGGTTTAGGGTACGGGCCGCCATGAAACTCGCTAGAGGCTTTTCTCGACAGCATAGGATCATCCACTTCACCACAATCGGCTCGGCATCAGGTCTCAGGCTGCATGTTGTGCGGATTTGCCTACACAACGCCCTACACCCTTACCCCGGGACAACCACCGCCCGGGCTGGACTACCTTCCTGCGTCACCCCATCGCTTACCTACTACAAGTCTGGTCCGTCGGCTCCACCACTCCCCTTCACCCGAAGGATCCAGGGCGGCTTCACGGACTTAGCATCGCCTGATTCGATATTGGGCGTTTCAAAGCGGGTACCGGAATATCAACCGGTTGTCCATCGACTACGCCTGTCGGCCTCGCCTTAGGTCCCGACTTACCCTGGGCAGATCAGCTTGACCCAGGAACCCTTAGTCAATCGGCGCACACGTTTCCCACGTGTGTATCGCTACTCATGCCTGCATTCTCACTCGTGAACCGTCCACAACTCGTTTCCACGGCTGCTTCACCCGGCACACGACGCTCCCCTACCCATCCACACACCCGTTGAGGCTGTTGTGTGAATGACACGACTTCGGCGGTACGCTTGAGCCCCGCTACATTGTCGGCGCGGAATCACTTGACCAGTGAGCTATTACGCACTCTTTCAAGGGTGGCTGCTTCTAAGCCAACCTCCTGGTTGTCTCTGCGACTCCACATCCTTTCCCACTTAGCGTACGCTTAGGGGCCTTAGTCGATGCTCTGGGCTGTTTCCCTCTCGACCATGGAGCTTATCCCCCACAGTCTCACTGCCGCGCTCTCACTTACCGGCATTCGGAGTTTGGCTAAGGTCAGTAACCCGGTAGGGCCCATCGCCTATCCAGTGCTCTACCTCCGGCAAGAAACACACGACGCTGCACCTAAATGCATTTCGGGGAGAACCAGCTATCACGGAGTTTGATTGGCCTTTCACCCCTAACCACAGGTCATCCCCCAGGTTTTCAACCCTGGTGGGTTCGGTCCTCCACGAAGTCTTACCTCCGCTTCAACCTGCCCATGGCTAGATCACTCCGCTTCGGGTCTTGGGCACGCTACTCAAACGCCCTATTCGGACTCGCTTTCGCTACGGCTTCCCCACACGGGTTAACCTCGCAACATACCGCAAACTCGCAGGCTCATTCTTCAAAAGGCACGCAGTCACGACGTTGAGTGCAAGCACTCAACGCGACGCTCCCACGGCTTGTAGGCACACGGTTTCAGGTACTATTTCACTCCGCTCCCGCGGTACTTTTCACCATTCCCTCACGGTACTATCCGCTATCGGTCACCAGGGAATATTTAGGCTTAGCGGGTGGTCCCGCCAGATTCACACGGGATTTCTCGGGCCCCGTGCTACTTGGGTGTCTCTCAAACGAGCCGCTAATGTTTCAGCTACGGGGGTCTTACCCTCTACGCCGGACCTTTCGCATGTCCTTCGCCTACATCAACGGTTTCTGACTCGTCTCATGGCCGGCAGACCATGAAAGAGAGATCCCACAACCCCGCATGCGCAACCCCTGCCGGGTATCACACACATACGGTTTGGCCTCATCCGGTTTCGCTCGCCACTACTCCCGGAATCACGGTTGTTTTCTCTTCCTGCGGGTACTGAGATGTTTCACTTCCCCGCGTTCCCTCCACACTGCCTATGTGTTCAGCAGCGGGTGACAGCCCATGACGACTGCCGGGTTTCCCCATTCGGACACCCCCGGATCACAGCTCGGTTGACAGCTCCCCGGGGCCTATCGCGGCCTCCCACGTCCTTCATCGGTTCCTGGTGCCAAGGCATCCACCGTGCGCCCTTAAAAACTTGGCCACAGATGCTCGCGTCCACTGTGCAGTTCTCAAGCAACGACCAGCCACCCATCACCCCCGATCAGCAGACCGGAGTTCACTGGGGCCGGCATCGCGAAGGTTCGAGCAACGCTCGCACCCTCAGATACCCAACAGCGTGCCCGGCCCAGCCACTCACCCCACTGTGTTCCACGCCGAAGCAGTACTAACAGGGAGATCCTGAACTGTGCCGAATAGTCAACGTTCCACCCATGAGCAACCGTGCAAGACATTCGCTTGCAGCCGGCTATGTGCTCCTTAGAAAGGAGGTGATCCAGCCGCACCTTCCGGTACGGCTACCTTGTTACGACTTCGTCCCAATCGCCAGTCCCACCTTCGACGGCTCCCTCCACAAGGGTTGGGCCACCGGCTTCGGGTGTTACCGACTTTCGTGACGTGACGGGCGGTGTGTACAAGGCCCGGGAACGTATTCACCGCAGCAATGCTGATCTGCGATTACTAGCAACTCCAACTTCATGGGGTCGAGTTGCAGACCCCAATCCGAACTGAGACCGGCTTTTTGAGATTCGCTCCACCTCGCGGTATCGCAGCTCATTGTACCGGCCATTGTAGCACGTGTGCAGCCCAAGACATAAGGGGCATGATGACTTGACGTCGTCCCCACCTTCCTCCGAGTTGACCCCGGCAGTCTCCTGTGAGTCCCCATCACCCCGAAAGGCATGCTGGCAACACAGAACAAGGGTTGCGCTCGTTGCGGGACTTAACCCAACATCTCACGACACGAGCTGACGACAGCCATGCACCACCTGTACACCGACCACAAGGGGGGCACTATCTCTAGCGCTTTCCGGTGTATGTCAAGCCTTGGTAAGGTTCTTCGCGTTGCGTCGAATTAAGCCACATGCTCCGCTGCTTGTGCGGGCCCCCGTCAATTCCTTTGAGTTTTAGCCTTGCGGCCGTACTCCCCAGGCGGGGCACTTAATGCGTTAGCTGCGGCACGGACGACGTGGAATGTCGCCCACACCTAGTGCCCAACGTTTACGGCGTGGACTACCAGGGTATCTAATCCTGTTCGCTCCCCACGCTTTCGCTCCTCAGCGTCAGTATCGGCCCAGAGATCCGCCTTCGCCACCGGTGTTCCTCCTGATATCTGCGCATTTCACCGCTACACCAGGAATTCCGATCTCCCCTACCGAACTCTAGCCTGCCCGTATCGAATGCAGACCCGGGGTTAAGCCCCGGGCTTTCACATCCGACGCGACAAGCCGCCTACGAGCTCTTTACGCCCAATAATTCCGGACAACGCTTGCGCCCTACGTATTACCGCGGCTGCTGGCACGTAGTTAGCCGGCGCTTCTTCTGCAGGTACCGTCACTTTCGCTTCTTCCCTGCTGAAAGAGGTTTACAACCCGAAGGCCGTCATCCCTCACGCGGCGTCGCTGCATCAGGCTTTCGCCCATTGTGCAATATTCCCCACTGCTGCCTCCCGTAGGAGTCTGGGCCGTGTCTCAGTCCCAGTGTGGCCGGTCGCCCTCTCAGGCCGGCTACCCGTCGTCGCCTTGGTAGGCCATCACCCCACCAACAAGCTGATAGGCCGCGGGCTCATCCTGCACCGCCGGAGCTTTCCACCCGCCAAGATGCCTCGGCAGGTCGTATCCGGTATTAGACCCCGTTTCCAGGGCTTGTCCCAGAGTGCAGGGCAGATTGCCCACGTGTTACTCACCCGTTCGCCACTAATCCACCCCGAAGGGCTTCATCGTTCGACTTGCATGTGTTAAGCACGCCGCCAGCGTTCGTCCTGAGCCAGGATCAAACTCTCCGTGAATGTTTACCGGGCTGCGTTTAATTAAAAACTGCCGGTCACACTCGCGTTGAGCGGAACAGCCAGGCGGAATAAGCCCGGCCGTTCACAGCGTCCTCGCTGTGTATTGCCTACCCGATCCGATACGGACCCGGCAGGACTTTTAAAGGAACCTCATCCATCGAGATGGACGGGGTGTCAACATATCTGGCGTTGACTTTTGGCACGCTGTTGAGTTCTCAAGGAACGGACGCTTCCTTTGTACTCACCCGCAGTGACATTCACTGGGGCTTTCCTCCGGGCGCTTCCCTTCGGTGTTTCACACTCTATCAGGACTTTTCCCGCTCCCTTACCGCTCGCTTATCTCTGCATTCACAAAGGCATGCAGACACACAGAAGCGGATCCGGGAAGTGGATCTCATCCGATGGAGGCCGCCCCCGCCTTGCCAGCAGCTGACTGCGGGCCTCGGTCGTGGGCAGGAATCTGACAGTACATGTCCCGTGCAGGCGAGGCAAATCGATTACGCACCGCACACGCTCCTGGCCCGCTCCGCCCTCGCGCGCTCGTGCGGAATCCTCAGTTCCTATGACTTAGGCTCTGGGCAGTGTGCGCCGTCCAGGACAGGTAGTGACGGCGCGTGATGATTCTCCACCTGGGAGGCTTCCCATGACCACCGTGACGTCCCCGATCGCCGGACGCGCCATCGGACTCGCGGCAGTGCCCGACCCGGTGTTCTCCGGCGCGATGGTGGGTCCCGGTACCGCTGTCGACCCGGTGCGTGAGCCCCACGCCGCGGTCTCCCCCGTCGACGGCGTCATCGTCTCGCTCCACCCCCACGCCTTCGTCGTCGTCGACGCCGAGGGCCACGGAGTGCTGACCCACCTCGGCATCGACACCGTCCAGCTCAACGGCGAGGGCTTCGAGCTGCTCGTCAACAAGGGCGACACCGTCTCCCGCGGCCAGGAAATCGTGCGCTGGAACCCGGCCGCCGTCGAAGAGGCCGGCAAGTCGCCGGTCTGCCCGATCGTGGCGCTCGAGGCCACGCCCGACCAGCTGGCCGACGTCCGCGAGGACGGCGACCTCAAGGCCGGCGACACCCTTTTCACCTGGCAGTGACGTTTCACCTGCGGTGACCCAGCCGTCCGACGGACGGCACGTACGACATCCACGGCGGCGGCCGTGTCCGCCGCATCCAACCGGAGACAGGTGAAATGGAGACAACGCTGCGAGGCGTCGGCGTGAGCCACGGTGTGGCGATCGGCGAGGTCCGGCACATGGGCACGGCGGTTCTGGAACCGCCGGCCAAGCAGATCCCGACGGACGAGGCGCCGCGCGAACAGGGGCGCGCGCGTCAGGCCGTCGAGGCTGTCGCCGCCGACCTCATCGCGCGCGGCAACCTGGCCGGCGGCGAGGCCCAGCACGTGCTCGAGGCCCAGGCCATGATGGCGCAGGACCCGGAGCTGATGGCCGACGTGGAACGGCGCATCGCCGTGGGCAGCACCGCCGAGCGCGCCGTGTACGACGCGTTCGCCGCCTACCGCGCGCTGCTCGCGGGTGCGGGCGAGTACCTGGCCGGCCGCGTGGCCGACCTGGACGACGTGCGCAACCGCATCGTCGCGCGCCTGCTGGGTGTGCCGATGCCGGGTGTGCCGGACAGCGACGAGCCCTATGTGCTGATCGCGCGGGACCTCGCGCCCGCCGACACCGCGCTGCTCGACCCGACGCTGGTGCTCGGCTTCGTGACCGAGGAGGGCGGGCCGACCAGCCACAGCGCGATCCTGGCGCGTGCCCTCGGGGTGCCGGCCGTGGTGGCGCTGCCGGGCGCGGGTGAGCTTGCCGAGGGCACGGTGGTGGCCGTGGACGGCAGCACGGGTGACATCTTCGTCGACCCGAGCGAGGAGAAGCGGGCCGAGCTGACGAAGGCCGCCGAGGAGCGCAAGGCCGCGCTGGCCGCCTCGTCGGGTCCGGGCGCGACGTCGGACGGGCACAAGGTGCCGCTGCTCGCGAACATCGGCGGTCCGGCGGACGTGCCGGCCGCGGTGGAAGCGGGCGCGGAGGGCGTGGGCCTGTTCCGCACCGAGTTCCTCTTCCTGGACGACAGCGCGAAGGCGCCGTCGGAGGAGAAGCAGGTCGAGGCGTACCGCAAGGTGCTGGAGGCGTTCCCCGAGGGCCGTGTGGTCGTGCGGGTGCTGGACGCGGGCGCGGACAAGCCGCTGGACTTCCTGACCCCGGCCGACGAGCCGAACCCGGCGCTGGGCGTGCGCGGTCTGCGGACGCTGCTGGACCATCCGGAGGTGCTGCGCACGCAGCTCACCGCGCTGGCCAAGGCGGCCGAGGGCCTGCCGGTCTACCTCGAGGTCATGGCGCCGATGGTGGCGGACCGCACCGACGCCAAGGCGTTCGCGGACGCGTGCCGTGCGGCCGGGCTGCAGGCGAAGTTCGGCGC
This sequence comes from Streptomyces sp. 17_S59, assembly GCF_056930295.1. NCBI lineage: Bacteria > Bacillati > Actinomycetota > Actinomycetes > Kitasatosporales > Streptomycetaceae > Streptomyces > Streptomyces sp. 17_S59. The sequence continues at coordinate 802,766 of NZ_JBXOWD010000001.1, forward strand.
GATGGTGGAGATCCCCTCCGCCGCGCTCCGTGCGCGCTCGATCCTCCAGGAGGTCGAGTTCCTGTCGCTGGGCACGAACGACCTGGCGCAGTACACCTTCGCCGCCGACCGCCAGGTCGGTGCGGTGTCGCGGCTGCAGGACCCGTGGCAACCGGCGCTGCTCGACCTGATCGCCTTGTCCGCCGAGGCCGCCAAGGCCGAGGGCAAGAGCTGCGGCGTGTGCGGTGAGGCCGCGTCGGACCCGCTGCTGGCCTGTGTGCTGACGGGTCTGGGCGTGACGAGCCTGTCCATGGGCGCCGCGTCGATCCCCTACGTCCGCGCCACGCTGGCCAAGCACACGCTCGCGCAGTGCGAGCGCGCCGCCGCCGCCGCTCGTGCCACGGACTCGGCCGAGGAGGCCAGGCTGGCCGCGCAGGCCGTGCTGTCCGGCGAGTGAGCCGGTTCCGGTGAAGTGATCGGTGAGTGGTGCTCCCGCCTGTGGGCGGGAGCACCACTTTCTTTTTCCCGGTACTTTCCTTTTGCCTGGTTCGGGCGTTCATCGGGCCATCGCCGGATCCCCTCCCTCGTCCGGCTCGTCGAGCGGAAGGCCCTCGCGGTACTCGACGCCCGGCTCCGGCGGTACCGGCTCGCCCGTCACGGGGTCCGTGCAGTAGGCGGCGAACACCTCCGCTTCGGTCAGGGGCCGCAAGCCGCTGTTGTTGATGCCCCAGCCCCGGACTGTGTCCGGTTCGCCGGGCAGCTGGGTGCGCATGACGACGCCGCCCGGGCGTTCGGTGGCGAGGCCCGCGGCCAGCACCGTGCAGAACACCAGCGCCGCCGCCTCTCCCAGGCGCAGCCGGCCCCCGGCGTCGCACTCGGCGTGGAGCACGGCGACGAGCGGGGCCTCCCCCTCCGCGGGGACGCTGCACACGAGGTGGTGGGCGCCCGTCCCCACGACCTCGACGATGCGCCGGAGGGACCTCGACGCCTCGGCGAAGGCCGCCCGGCCGATGTCCTCCCCGCAGGAGGCGCAGTCGCCGCTGCGGGCCAGCAGGGCGGAGGCGTACTCCCATGTGGCGTGCTGCTCGGCCTCGTCGACGAGGCGGGGCAGCAGGCGGGCGACGGGCCTGCCGTCGTAGGGGACCTTGGCGCCCAGTGCCGCGACCTCGGCCGTGTAACGGGTGCGGCTGGCCGGGGTGTCGGGGTCGAGGCGGAGGTCGGTGCAGTAGTCCTCGTAGTCGACGGGGTCGAAGAGCGTGATGCTGGTGTAGGTGCCCTGGGCGGCCAGTGATCGCAGCAGGCCGTCCACGTGCCGCAGGTAGGTGGCGTGGTCGTCGAAGCCGAAGCTGCGGTATCGCCGCATGGCGGCGAAGTCCGTCTCGTCGGCCAGGACGGCCACGGTGTTCGGTGCCTCGCTGCGGAGCCTGCGCCGTGCGGTGAGCCGGCGTCGGCCGTTGTCGGGCCGGCCGTTGTCGGTGTGTGCCATGAGTTCCCCCCTCATCGCGAGTGATCGATGCTCACTCAGAGTAAGGGGACCCACTGACAACGGCCGCCGCGGCCTCCAGGGCCCGTTTCCTCGGCTCCCTCGGATCCCTCAGTCGCGCTCACGCGCCAGCTGCTCGTAGAAGTGCAGCAGTTCGGCGTTGTCCACGGACCCGGGGTTGACGGCCTTCTCCAGCGGTGTGCCCTGGAGCAGCCGCTTGACCGGGACCTCGATGCGCTTGCCGGTCAGGGTGTGGGGGATGCCGGGGACCTCAATGACCTCGTCGGGGACGTGGCGCGGGGAGAGCTGCTCGCGGATGCTGCGCTTGATGCGGTCGAGCAGGTCGTCGTCCAGGGTGGCGTCCGGGGCGAGGTGGACGAAGAGGGGCATCCAGTAGCCGCCGTCGGGCTTCTCGACGCCGATGACGAGGGATTCGCGGATCTCGGGGAGCCGTTCGACGACCTCGTAGATGTCGGCCGAGCCCATCCGCACGCCCTGCCGGTTGAGGGTGGAGTCGGAGCGGCCGTGGACGACGACGGTGCCGCGCGAGCTGATGGTGATCCAGTCGCCGTGGCGCCAGACGCCGGGGAACATCTCGAAGTAGCTCTCGCGGTAGCGGCTGCCGTCGGGGTCGTTCCAGAAGCGGATGGGCATGGACGGCATGGGGTTGGTGACGATCAGCTCGCCGACCTCGTCGACGACGGGCTTGCCCTGCGCGTCCCAGGACTGGAGGTCGGTGCCCAGGCAGGCGGCCTGGAGTTCGCCGATGTACACGGGCAGGGTCGCCACGGCTCCCGCGAAGCAGCTGCAGACGTCCGTGCCGCCGCTCACCGAGGCGATCCAGAGGTCCTCCGCGCCCGCGGTGTGGAATTCGTCGTGGAGCCAGCGGAAGCCGTCGGGGGGCAGCGGGGAGCCGGTGGTGGCGACGCAGTGGACGGCGGAGAGGTCGAAGTCGCGCGCGGGGTGGACGCCCGCCTTGCGGCAGGCCATCACATAGGCGGCGGAGGTGCCGAAGAGCGTGGCGCCGGTGCACTCCGCGACGCGCCACTGGGCGGCGGTGTCGGGGTGGCCGGGGCTGCCGTCGTAGAGGACGACGGTGGAGCCGACGAGGAGGCCGGAGACGAGGAAGTTCCACATCATCCAGCCGGTGGAGGTGTACCAGAAGAAGCGGTCCTCGGGGCCGAGGTCGCAGTGCAGGGTGAGCTGCTTGAGGTGTTCGAGGACGATGCCGCCCTGGGACTGGACGATGGCCTTGGGCAGGCCCGTGGTGCCCGAGGAGTAGAGCACCCACAGGGGGTGGTCGAAGGGGACCTGCTCGAAGACGGGCTCGGTGTCGGCCGCGGTCAGGGCCGCCCACTCCAGGGTCCCCTCGGGGGCCGGGGTGCCGAGCAGCGGGATGTGGACGACCGCGCGCAGGGTGGGAAGTTCGGCGCGCAGTTCGGTGACGACGTCGGCGCGCTCGTGCCGCTTGCCGCCGTACTGGTAGCCGTCGACGGTGAAGAGCACGACGGGCTCGACCTGCTGGAAGCGGTCGAGGACGCTGCGGGCGCCGAAGTCGGGGGCGCAGGAGGTCCACACGGCGCCGACGGCGGCGGTGGCGAGGAAGGCGACGGCGGCCTGCGGGATGTTGGGCAGGTAGCCGCTGACGCGGTCGCCGGGGCGTACGCCGAGTCCGCGCAGGGCGGCGGCCAGGGAGCCGACCTGTCTGCGGAGTTCGGCCCAGGTGACGGGCCGGGGCTCGTGGGTCTCGTCGAGGTGCAGGAGGGCGGGCCGGTCGGCCGCGGCGGGGTCCTCGGCGGTGCGCAGGGCGTGTTCGGCGTAGTTGAGGGTGGCGCCGGGGAACCAGCGGGCGCCGGGCATCGAGCGGTCGGCGAGCACGCGCTCGTACGGGGTGGTGAAGCGCACGTCGCACCACTCGGCGAAGGCCTGCCAGAAGGTCTCCAACTCCTCGACCGACCAGCGGTGCAGGGCCGCGTAGCTCGCCTCGGGGTCGTCCGGGAGGGGGGCGGGGGCGCCGTGCTCGGCGGCGGCCCAGGTGTGGAAGCGGGTGACCTGGGCGCGGGCGATGCGGTCCGGTCCGGGGCGGCGGATGGGCTCCGGCCGGTCGGCGTGCTGCGGTGCGGTGGTCATCTGGCTGCTCCCGGGCTGTACGCGTCGTGGGCGACGCCGCGGGCACGGCGGGGTGGCACGTGACGCGGCTGACCAGGACGATGCCATGTGATCGACTCGTGCACCAGGGGCGGGGCCACACCGGCTGGATCCGGGCGGGCCCTGCGGGGTGAACGGCGGTTGAACGGTGCACGCACCGGCGGGCGGCGGTGGCAGGGTGAGCGGCATGGACGCGGGTGACCTTGTGCGATCGGTGCAGTGGATGACTTCGTTGCGGACGGTGGGGAGCGCGCGGGGACTTCGGTCCGTGCGGTCGGCCTGGCGGCGGCGGCGCGCGGACGCGGCGGGGCTGCCGCGGCCGGGTGCGGAGCGGGCCCGGGTGCCGGGGCCGGCGCGGGGGGCCGTGCCCGAGCCCGGGGGCGGGGTGGTGCGGTTCGCCCGGTCGTCGCTGCGGGTGCGGGTGGCGGCGGGCGGTGCGGTGTTCTGCGGCTGGGACGGAGCGCTGCCGGAGCCGTCGTACGCGCTGGCGGGGGCGGGTCCGGAGGCGGACGAGCGGGCGGTGCTGGAGCCGGACACGGACGGTGGCTGGCGGGTGGTGTCGGAGCGGGTGCTGGTGGTGGTCTCGCGGCACGGCACGGTGGAGGTGCGGACCCCGGGCGGGGTGATGCTGCGGCGGGACCTGCCGCCGCGCTGGTGGGAGCCGGTGGAGCGGGGGGAGGGCACGGCGCGCTGGGTGCAGCGCTCGGAGGTGCCCGCGGACGCGCGGTTCTTCGGTCTGGGCGGCCGGACGGCGGGGCCGCGGCTGCGGGACGGGGTGTACCGGCTGTGGAACACCGATCCGGGCGGGGCGTTCGAGCCGGGTGACGATCCGCTGTACATCACGATGCCGGTGCAGCTGGTGGTGGCGGACGCGGGGACGCACCTGGTGTTCCACGACAACTCCTGGGACGGGCGGGTGACGTTGTGGGAGGGCGAGGAGGGCGCGGGCTCGGGGCACGACCGGCCGGGGCGGTGCGAGGTGCGGATGGAGGGGGGTCCGCTGCGCTACTGGGTGCTGGCGGGCACTCCGGCGCGGGTGCTGCACGGCTGGGCGGCGCTGACGGGCGGGGCCGCGCTGCCGCCGGCGTGGGCGCTGGGCCACCACCATGCGCGCTGGGGGTTCGGCAGCGAGGGCGAGGTGCGGCGGGTGGTGGCCGGGTACCTGGAGCGGGGTCTTCCGCTCTCTGCGGTGCACCTGGACATCGACCACTACCGGGGGCACCGGGTGTTCACGGTGGACCGGGAGCGGTTTCCGGACCTGCCGGGGCTGGCGGCGGACCTGCGCCGGGACGGGGTGCGGCTGGTGTCCATCGTGGACCCGGCGGTCAAGGCCGAGCCGGGGCTGGCGGTGTACGACGGCGGCATGGAGCTGGACGCGTTCGTGCGGGACGCGCGGGGCCGGCGGGTGCGGGGCGAGGTGTGGCCGGGCGAGTCGGTGTTCCCGGACTTCACGGATCCGAGGGTGCGCGAGTGGTGGGGCGGTCTGTACGCGGAGCGGCTGGTGCAGGGCTTCTCCGGGGTGTGGCACGACATGAACGAGCCGGTGTCGTTCGCGGCGTTCGGCGATCCGACGCTGCCGCGGTCGGCCCGGCACGTGCTGGAGGGGCGGGGCGGCGACCACCGCGAGGCGCACAACGTGTACGGGCTGGCGATGGCGCGGGCCGGGTACGAGGGGCTGTGCGCACTGCGGCCGGACGAGCGGCCGTTCCTCTTCTCGCGGTCGGGCTGGGCGGGCATGCAGCGCTACGGCGGCACGTGGTCGGGCGACGTGGCGACGGGCTGGCCGGGGCTCCGGGCGTCGCTGGCGCTGGTGCTGGGACTGGGGCTGTGCGGGGTGCCGTACTCGGGGCCGGACATCGGGGGGTTCACGGGCTTTCCGTCGCCCGAGCTGTACTTGCGCTGGTTCCAGCTGGGGGCGTACCTGCCGCTGTTCCGTACGCACGCGGCGATCTCGGCGGGGCGGCGGGAGCCGTGGGAGTTCGGGGCGGAGGTGCTGGAGCACGCGGGGGCGGCGCTGCGGGAGCGGATGCGGCTGCTGCCGTACTTCGTGACGCTGGCGCACCTGGCCCGGCGGACGGGGGCGCCGTACGTCCGGCCGGTGTGGTGGCGGTCGCCGGAGGACCGGGTACTGCGGGACTGCGAGGACGCGTTCCTGCTGGGGGATTCGCTGCTGGTGGCGCCGGTGCTGGAGCGCGGGGCGGACCGGCGGGCGGTGCGGCTGCCGCGCGGGCGCTGGTACGACACGGCGACGGGGCGGGCGTACGAGGGGCCGGGGCAGGTGCTGCTGGACGCTCCGCTGTCGCGGGTGCCGGTGCTGGCGCGGGCGGGTTCGGTGATTCCGGTGGCGGGCGCGCGGGGCGAGGTGGAGCTGGAGGTGTGGGCGCCGGCTCCGGGGCGCACCGGGGGCGGGGTGCTGATCGCGGACGCGGGCCCGGGCTGGGAGTGCCCGGAGGCGGTGCGGTTCACGACCCGGGTGCGGGGCGGGGTGGTGACGGTCGAGCAGGAGGGGGCGGCGGAGGTGGGGTACCGGGTGCGGGTGCGGCCCTGAGGCGGGAAGGGCGTGCAGGGGTCTTCCGTGCCGGGCGGTGCCGCTGGTATGGGGTAGGGCATGTCGAGACTGTCCGCCGTATGGCGTGCCCTGGTGGTGCCCGTCGCCGCGCTGGCCGCCCTGGTGTCCGCACCGCCCGCGCTGGCGGTGCGGGGGCCGGGGACGCCGCCGGGGTTCGTGGCACTGGCCGATGTGGATCCGACCGTCCGCCAGGAGATGCGCTACTTCACCGTGCACAACTTCACCGGCCACCGGGTGACCGGCTACGAGCGGCCGCGGTGTCTGCTCACGCGCCCGGCCGCCGAGGCCGTGCACCGGGTGCAGCGGGAGCTGTGGCGCCGGGGGTACACGCTCAAGGTGTACGACTGCTACCGGCCGCAGCGGGCGGTGGACGACTTCGTGGCGTGGGCCAAGGACCTCGGGGACGTGCGGATGAAGGGCGAGTTCTATCCCCAGGTCGAGAAGTCGCGGCTGTTCGAGGACGGCTACATCGCGGCGAAGTCCGGTCACAGCAGGGGCAGCACGCTGGACCTGACGGTGGTGCGGCGGCCCGCCCTGCCCACGCGCCCGTATCTGCCCGGTGAGCCGCTGGTGCCCTGCTACGCGCCGAAGGCCGTGCGGTTCCCGGACAACTCGCTCGACATGGGTACGGGGTTCGACTGCTTCGACACCCTGTCGCACACGCTCGACCCACGGGTCCAGGGGCGGCAGCGGGCCAACCGGCTGCTGCTGAAGTCCGCGATGGAGAAGGCGGGTTTCGTCAATCTCGCCGAGGAGTGGTGGCACTACACGCTCCGGGACGAGCCGTACCCGCAGACCTATTTCGACTTCCCCGTCCGCTGATCCGTCCGCCGGCGCGCCCCGGCCCGGGGTCCCGGTGTCACACCGCCGCTGCGCGGGCCGCCGTGGTCCCCCTGGCCATCGCGTGCTCGACGACGGAGACGAGGACGTCCTTCACGGACTCCCGATCGCGGGCGTCGCACATCAGCACGGGCACCTCGGGGTCGAGGTCGAGCGCGTCGCGCACCGTGTCCTCGGGGTAGCGGGCCGCGCCGTCGAAGCAGTTGACGGCGAGGGTGAAGGGGATGCCGCGCCGCTCGAAGTAGTCGACGGCGGCGAAGCAGTCCCGGAGCCGCCGGGTGTCGGCGAGGACCACGGCCCCGAGCGCGCCCTGCGCCAGCTCGTCCCACAGGAACCAGAAGCGGTCCTGGCCCGGGGTGCCGAAGAGGTAGAGGACCAGGTCCTCGCGGAGGGTGAGCCGGCCGAAGTCCATGGCGACGGTGGTGGTGTGCTTGCCCTCCACCCCCGAGGTGTCGTCCACCGGGCGGCTCGCCTCGGTGAGCAGTTCCTCGGTGCGCAGCGGCTTGATCTCGCTGATGGCGCCGACCAGGGTGGTCTTGCCCACGCCGAAGCCCCCTGCCACCAGCAGCTTGAGGGCCACCGGGGCGGCGGCGGGCCGGGTACGGCGGTCAGAGCGCCGGAACGGCATGGGTTTTCCTCCGGGTTCAGGGTCGGCGCGGTGTCGCGCTCCCCCGTGGGATTGATCGTTCCGCACGGACGGCGGCCCCGGCAAGGCCCGTCCGGCCCCGCCGCCGGGCCGGACGGAGCATGGCCGGGGCCGCGGGGTCACAGTGCACGCAGGGCCTCGATCACCTCGCGCAGGATGTCCTCGTCGGGCAGTTCCGCCGGCGGGACCGGGCGGCAGGCCCGGACGTATCCGCCGTCGATGAGGTCGCCGACGAGCACGCGGACGACCCCGACCGGCAGGTCGAGTCCGGTGGCCAGGTCGGCGACGGACAGGGGGGCCTGCCGGGCGAGGTCGGCGATGTCGAGGTGCTCCGGGGAGAGGGTCTGGTCCGCGATGGCGTGCGCACCTCCGGGGTGCGCGACCAGTAACTCCTCGGCGACGACGAGTGCGATGAGGTCGAGCCGGTCCTCGGCGGGGCCGGCGGTACGGCCCCGGGTCATGGCGTACGGGCGGACCACGGGGCCCGCCGCGTCGTCGTACCAGTGGGCCGGCTGCCCTCGGTCTCCGGTCATGCGGGCCGTCACTCGTCGGCGGCGCCGGTGCGCGGAGCGGTTCCCAGGTGTGCGCCGACCCGCTTCACGAGCAGCGTCATCTCGTAGGCCACCAGCCCGATGTCGGAGTCGGCGTCGGCGAGGACGGCCAGACAGCTCCCGTCTCCCGCGGCGGTGACGAAGAGGAACGCCTCGTCCAGCTCGACCACGGTCTGGCGGACCTCGCCGGCGTCGAAGTGCCGGCCCACGCCCTTGGCGAGGCTGTGGAAGCCGGAGGCCACCGCGGCGAGGTGCTCGCCGTCCTCCCGGGTGAGGTCCTTGGAGCGGCCTGTGGCCAGGCCGTCGCCGGACAGGACGAGCGCCTTGCGGATGGTGGTGACGCGCTCGACGAGTTCGTCGAGGAGCCAGTTCAGCTCGCCGGTTGCGGCGGCCGTCCGGACCTGGCCCGGCTGTGCCGGGGCGTTGCGTGTCACGGCCTTCGGTGCGGTCATCGACCGTCCCCCTCAGTTGTTGTTCCTGGTGCTGTCGTGCTCGGTGGGTTCGTCGTCTCATTGTCCTCCCGCCCGCGCTGCCACCCTCGCTGGAGGGCGGTCATACGGGCCCGGACCTCGTCGGCGTCACGCTCGGCCGCCGGGTCGGCGGGATCCCGGCCGGGCCGCGGGCGCGCGGCGGGAGACTCCTTGAGCTGGGGGGCGAGGCTGGCCTGGCGTACGCGCCGGGGCAGTCCGCCGGTGGGGGTGCGCTCCTCGTCGGGGCCGCCGCGGTCCTCCTGTGCGGGGACGGGCCGGCCGGATTTCCCGGCGACGGTGCGGCCGTGGTCGGAGACCAGCACGGGGGGTCTGCGGCGCGGCAGCGGGGCGACCGCGTCGGGGGCCTGGTGGTGCTGTTCGCCGGAGGGCACGGAGCGGGCGGACAGGCGCCGCAGGAGGCCGCCGTCCAGGGTGCCGTCCATGCCGTCGCCGGGGCCCGACTCGTACGGGGAGTAGGGGGGATCTGCCTCGGCCGGGTCGCCGGGCGGGGCCGTCCGGGTCCGCTCGGTGCGGCCGGGCCGGGCCTCGGGCCGCTGGGGGCGCGCCGGGGCCTTGCGGAGCGTGCCGCCGGTGTCCTCGCCGGTCCTGACCGGGAGTTCGGTGAGCAGCGCGGAGGGGATGAGCACGACGGCCGTGGTGCCGCCGTACGGGGAGGGCTGGAGCGAGACGCGCACGCCCTGGCGCTGGGCGAGCCGGCTGACCACGAAGAGGCCCAGGCGGTCGGTGTCGGACAGCTCGAACTCGGGGGTCTCGGCGAGCCGGAGGTTGGCCTCCAGGAGCGCCTCGGGGGTCATGCCCAGGCCGCGGTCGTGGATCTCGAGGGTGAAGCCGTTGGAGACCCGCTCGCCGTGGACGTGGACGGCGGTGTGCGGCGGGGAGAAGACGGTGGCGTTCTCCAGGAGTTCGGCGACGAGGTGGGTGAGGTCGGAGACGGCGGGCCCGTTGAGGGCCAGCCGCGGCAGCCGCCGCACCTCGATGCGCTCGTACGCCTCGACCTCGGCCACGGCGGCGCGGACGACGTCCATCAGCGGGACCGGCTTGCGCCACTGCCGGGAGGGGGCGGCGCCGGAGAGGATGACCAGGCCCTCGGCATGGCGGCGCATGCGGGTGGTGAGGTGGTCGAGGCGGAAGAGGTCGGCGAGTTCCCCGGTGTCCTCGGTGCGGCGCTCCATGGTGTCCAGCAGGTTCAGCTGACGGTGCAGCAGGACCTGGGCGCGGCGGGCGAGGTTGACGAAGACGTCGGAGACGCCGCGGCGCATCTCGGCCTGTTTGACGGCGGCTTCGACCGCGGCGCGCTGGAGGGTGTTGAGGGCCTGGCCGACCTGGCCCAGTTCGTCCGGGCCGTACTCGAGGCGGGGGGCCTCGGTCTCGACGTCGACCGGTTCGCCCGCGGCCAGGCGGCGCATGACGCTGGGCAGCCGGACGCCCGAGACCTCGTGGGCCTCCTTGCGCAGCCGGCCCAGGTCCCGCACCAGGCCGCGGCCGATGCGGAAGGAGATGACGACCGAGGCGACGAGGGCGGCCAGGCCGAGGATGCCGGCGACGGCGGCCTTGGTGAGCACCCCGAGGGCGACGGGCTTGACCCGCCGGCTGAAGCGGTGGTCGGCCTCTGTGCCCATCCGGCCCAGGTCGTCGAGGACGGGGCCGGCGACGGACTGCCAGCGCTCGGGGTCGACGGCGTGCGTGGCGCGCGGGGAGCCGGCCAGGATCACGGCGTCCTCGGCGGCGTCCAGCGCCTCGGCGCGGCTGCCGCGCCAGTAGTCGTCGAAGATCTTCCGGTCCTCGGCCGGCAGGACGGCCAGGTTGGTGCTGTAGAGGATCCTGCGCTCGGCGACGCGGTCGGAGAAGGCCCGCAGGTCCTGCTTGCTCATGCTGCCGGCCGCGAACGCGGCGGCGAGCAGGGCGTCCTCGCGGGAGACCGCCTCGCGGGCGCGGTCGAGGCCGACCAGGGCGCGGCTCTGCTTGTCCATGTCGGCGTCCTGGAGGACGCCGAGGCTGCCGACGAAGTCGTAGTACGGCTCGGCGAGGTCGTTGTACGCCTGGAAGGCGCTGTAGCGGGTGAGGGAGTTGTCCTCGACCTTGCGGCGCAGGCCCTCGATGCTGCCGAGGCTCTTCTCGATGGCGCGGAAACGATCCGCCACGCCGCCGCTCATGTCGCCGCGCGCGTTCTCGGCACTCGAGCGGAAGGTGGCGACCGTCTTGTCCGTGGCGCGCTGCTGGGCCCGCAGTGCGGCCAGGGCGTCGGTGCGGGAGGTGTCGGCGAGGTAGACGAGCGACTGGCGGCGCTCCTTCTGCAGGGCGCGGGCCATGTCCTTGGCGGGAAAGCCGACTTTGCGCATGACGTCGGCGACCGTGAACAGCCGGGCTGCCTCGCTGCCGGTGATGGCGGTGGCGAAGGCCCACAGCGCCGTCAGGGACACCAGGGGCACCAGCAGCAGCGCCACGATCTTCCGGCGGATGGACTTCCCGCGAAAGCGCATGGCCTCCCCTACGTCAACCCCGGCATGCGGGGGTGGTGTTCCGACAGTAATGCGGCGTGAGCCTACTACTGCGGAGTACACGACTCGAAGGCCAGTACGGCCGACGGACGGGGGGTCTGGCCTGTTTTCCCCTCCCATGGGAACCTTCGGACCCGGTCGTTCGCTCTTTTCCATGACGGAAGCGGGCGTGGGGGCGGGCGGCAAGGTGCCCGATGTCCCGCTGTCCGGACCGATTCGAGGCGCTTCTGGGGAGAGCCCGTGCAGGGCTGCGCTGGGGGAGGTGAGCCGCCATGGACCGGGATCACGACATTCCGGCGTCCATCCGCAGGCCGTTGTGGGTCGAGGGGCCGGCCAGGAGGCCGCGGATGCCCGATCCCGTGCGCACCGCAGCGGTGCGCGCGGGGCTCTTCGTCGCGCTGACGCTGGTGCAGACGATGGTGACGATACTGTTCGCCCTCGCCGGCTCCTGGTTCGCCTTCCCTGCGGTGCTGTGCGCGGTGGCCGGCACGGTGCTGGCCACCTGGGGCGTGCTCGACGTCTGGGTGACCCGTCAGGTGTGGCGGCAGCGGCACGGCGTGGTGTCCGTGCCCAGCAGCACCGCCCGGCGCGTGCGCAGGGCGCGGCGCCCGGGCTACCCCTGACGGGTCGTCACCCGGTGGCGCGCTAGCGCGCCGCCGGTACCGGCTCCTCCTCCGCGGGCCTCCGGAACATCCGCGTGGCCGTGATCTCGCCGTGCACCTTCTCCGCCGCCCCGTTCTCGTCGGCCCGCTCCTGCGGAAGACCGGGCCGCAGGTGCTCCTCGACGCTGATGTACTTCAGCCCCGCCCGGAGGTCGGCGTCGTTGCGCAGCCGGATGACCAGCGGGAACTCGGCCAGCGCCGTGGTGTCGAACAGGCCCGTGGTGTAGAGCAGCTGGACGCCCAGCGCATCGGCCACGGCCCGCTGGAGCTCCAGCAGGTAGGTGGCGTTGGCCCGGCCGATCGGGTTGTCCAGGAACAGCGTGCCCGCGTGCCGCTGCTTGTCGCGGCCCCGGTCGTTGCTGCGCAGCGCCGCCATGGTGCAGTACAGGGCGATGGCCGCGGTCAGCAGCTGGCCGCCCGAGAACACGTCGCCCATCTGGCCGACGGGCACGCGCTCGGCGCGCAGCACCGCGTCGGGCTTGAGGATCTCGACGGCCACGCCGCGCGGCTGGAGGGCCGCCCGGACGCCGCGCAGCAGCAGCGACATGCCGTCGCGGCGCAGGTCGGAGTTCTTCTTGACGGCGGAGCGGGTGGCCTCGTCGATGACCTCGCCGAGCCGCTCGGTGAGCGTGCTCTGGTCCGGGTCGTCGAAGCGGATGCGCAGGAACTCCTGGCCCGACCACTCCCCCAGCCCCTCGGGCAGCCGGGACAGGCGCTGCGCGGAGCGCAGCGTGGCCAGTGAGGACTCCACCAGGCCGCGCAGCCGGTCCACGATGCTGCCGCGGTTGCGCTCGAGCTGCTCCAGCTCGTCTGTCAGCACCCGCAGCCGGGGCGCGAACGCCTCCGCCCAGGCCGCAGCGTGCTCCGGCAGCGCGGCGGCGGGCAGTTCGCGGATCTGCTGGCGGGCCGGGGTGCGCACCTGCTCGTAGCGGCCGGAGTTGGCGTGCCGTACGAGGACGTCGCCGGCCTCGCGGACCGCCGACTCGGCGGCCGACAGGTCGCCGGCGCAGCCGCGCAGGGAGCGCCGGGCCTCGGCGGCGGCCTGGCGGGCCTCCTCCAGCGTCCCGGCGTACGGCTCGGGCTGCTCGGCGTCCTCCTCCGGGGAGTTGTCGCGCAGCTGGTCGCGCAGGAGCGCCGCGGTGTCGTCGAAGCCGGTGGCCGCGTCCTCGGCGGCCCGGTGGGCGCGCAGCAGGTCGCCGTGGGCGGTGCGGGCGGCCTCCAGGGCCTCGGTGCGGGCGGCGAGTCCGGCGGTGGCGGTGCGCAGCAGCTCCTTCGCCCGGTCGGCGTCGGAGGGCACCAGCTCCTCGGGCAGCTCGGTGTGGGCGTCGCCGTCGGCCGGGGCGAGGCGCTCGGCCTCGCCGCGCAGCCGGCCGAGCTGCTCGCTGGCGGTGGAGGCGCGGGTCTCCAGCATCTGCACGAGCGCCTCGGCGCGGGCCGCGGCGGCCTGCCGGGACGGGCCGTCGGCGCCGTCGGTGCCCTCCAGGAGCTGGGCGGCCCGGGTGCGGACCTTGTTGGTGAGGCGGTCGAGTTCGGCGCGGGCCGCGCTCTCGTCGCTCTCCGCGCGGGCCTGCTCGGCGCGCAGGTCGGCGCCGACGCCGACCTTCTCGTAGACCTGCGAGGCGGCGCGGTAGGCCTCGCGCAGCGCGGGGAGGGAGGCGGAGGGCGGCTCGGTGCCCTCGGGGACGTCGTCGGGGGCGCCGGCGATCTCGGCGCGCTCGGCGCGCAGGGCGCGGGCCGTGCGGCGCGCGTCGTCGGCGGCGCGCTGGGCGGCGCGGCGGTCCTCGTCGGCGGCGCGGGCCCGGTCCACGCAGACGGCCGCGCGCTCCTCGGACTCGGTGGCCTCCTCGGCGAGTTCGCGCAGCCTGCTCTGCCAGTTGGCGCGCTCGCGCAGCCGGTAGGCGAGGCCCGCGAGGGCGTCGGCGACGCGGCGGGCGCGCTGGGCGGCCTCCTGGCGCTCGTCGCGGACGTGCGCCGTCTCGGCCGCCGCCTCGTCGGCCTCGGCACGGGCGGTACGGGCCTCGGCGAGCGCCTCCTGTGCGGCCCCGGCGGCGGCGCCGGTGCGCTCGGCCTCGGCGGACAGCTCGGCGAGCCGCCCCTGGGGGCAGCCGGCGCGCCAGGAGGCGAGGCGGGCGGCGAGCGTGCGGTCGCCGGCCAGCCGTGCCGCTACGGCGCGGATCTCCTCGTCCCGGGCCATGGCGCGCTCGCGCAGGGCGTGCCGCTCCTCGTCGGCGGCGCGCTCGTCGTGCATGGCGGGGTTCGGCGGCACCAGGAACACCCCGGTGTCCTCGCCGTCGGGGGTGGGGGCGAGCAGGGCGGCGGCCGTGCCGACGGCCACGGCGGAGCGCGGCAGCAAGGAGGCCGCGCCGAGCACCTCGCGGGCGCGGGCGTGCGAGTCGGGGTCGGTGACGACGACGCCGTCGACCAGCTCGGGCCGGGCGGCGAGCACGGCGGCGTGGTCGGCCGGGTCGACGGACTGTGCGAGGTAGCGCCAGCCGGGGAGCGCGGGGATGCCGTGCTCTCCGAGGTACTCGACCGCGGCCAGCACGTCGGGGCTGGGCGGCAGCAGGCCGCCGTCGCCGAGCGCGCCGAGGATGCGGGAGTCGTCGGCGGCGGCCGTGCGCAGGTCGAACAGGTGCCGCTCGGCCGCGGAGACGTTCTCGTCGAGCAGCTCGCGGAGGGCGTCGGCGTTGCGGTCCAGCTCCTCGGCGGTGAGGGGGGCATGCCCGGGACGGCCCGCCGTGCCCGGGGTGCCGTCCTCGGCCGCGCGCTGGCCCGGGACCTGGCCGGAGGCGGCGGGCTGGGGCAGGCCGAGCAGCTCGACCAAGCGCTGCTCCGCGCCGATGGACTCCGCCGCGCGGCGCTCCGCCTCGTACGCGGCCTCCGCCGCGCTCGCGGCGTCGGCGGCGCGGGCGGCGGTCAGCTCGGCGCGGGACTCGGCGGCGGCCGCCTCCTTGGCCCGGTCGGCAGCCTGGCGGGCGGTGTCCCGCGCGGCCTCGTACGCCGCGACGGCGGGCTTCTCGGCATCGCTGGCGGCGAGCGCGGCGCGGGCGGGGTCGGCGTCCGGACCGCTGTCGTCGATCCAGCCGGCCCGGACCGCCTCGGCCGTCTCCTGCTCGACCTCGGCGAGGCGCTGGCGCAGGTGGCCGGCCTCGCTGCGGGCGCGCTGCGCCTCGGTGGCGGCGGCGGTGGCGTCCCGGTGGGCGGCCTCGCCCGTCTCCTGGAGGACGGCGGATCGTTCCTCCTGCTCGTTGGCGAGGCGCTCGCCCTTCTCGGCGGCGGCGTTGAGGGCACGGACGAGTTCGACGGCGGCGAGGGAGCGCGCCGCCAGGGCGGGGGCGGCGTCCCGCTCGGCCTCGTGGATGGCGGCGGCCACCCGGGCGGAGCGGTCGGCGGCGGCCCGGTGCCGCAGCACCGTCTCGGCGGCCTGCCAGGCGGAGTGCAGGGTCCGGGCGTCGTTCAGCTCGCGGCGCTGGGCGGCCGCGGCCTTCTCCGCGGCGGCGAGCGCCAGGGAGGCGTGCCGGAAGGCGAGTTCGGCGGCGACCAGCGAGCTGCGGCCGCGCTCGGTCTCGGCGTCGGTGACGGCGTGCGCGGCGGCGGCGACGCGGCCGGCCAGCTCGGCGGCGCGGCCGCGCTCCTCGGCGCCGCGCGCGGAGAGCCGGCGGGCGAGGACCCGGGTGCGGCGCTCGGCCCCGGCGTGCACCCCGCGGGCCCGGTCGCGCTGGACGGCCGACTCGGCGATGCGGGACAGCAGGTCGAGCGAGCCGGCGGTGAAGTCCCGCTCGGCGGTCAGCTCGGCCCTGCGGCCGAGCTTGTGGGCGAAGCCGTGCACGAGGTCGGCGAGGCCGTCGGTGTCGCGGGTGTCGGTGACCGCGCGCAGCAGCAGGTCGGTGAAGTCGGAGTCGTTCTTGACGGCGAAGAGGCCGGCGGCCTCGCCCTCGTCGGCGTTCATCTCGCGCTGGTAGCGGAAGAGTTCGGGGTCGAGGCCCAGCTCGCCGAGGTGCTCGTTCCAGCGCTCGTGGATCTCCTCCCAGACCACGTCGAGGTTGGGGTACGCCTTGCCGGCCTCGGTGACGGCGTCGCGGAAGCCCTTCATGGTGCGGCGGCGGCCGCGGGCGCCGGAGGCGCCGTCCGCCTTCGGGCGCATGGCGGTGGACTCGGCGACCGGCAGCGAGTCCAGGCTGAGGCCCGGGCCGGGGCGGAAGGAGTACCAGGCCTCGGCGAACTTGCGCGGGTCGTTGGAGACCTGGCGGCCCCGCCACTCGCTGACCTTGCCGACGACGATGCTCTCGCCGGTCAGGACGTGCTGCCACTCCAGGGCGACGTGCCCGCAGTCGTCGGCGAGGAGGAACTTGCGGAGCACGCCCGAGCTGGCGCCGCCCAGGGTGTTGCGGTGGCCCGGCAGCATGACCGAGAAGATCAGCTTGAGCAGCACGGACTTGCCGCCGCCGTTCTCCAGGAAGAGCACGCCGGCGGGCGCGGGGCGGCGCGGCGGGCCGACCGGCTCCTCCTCGAAGAAGTCCGCCTGCGCGGGCGCGGGGGTGGGCACCGGGGCGCCCACTCCGCGCAGGTCCAGCACGGTGTCGGCGTAGCGCGCACCGGCGGGTCCGATGGAGTAGAGGCGGACCCGGGACAGCTCGTACATGGCGGCGGACTCTCGTTTGTCGCTGGGGTTGACGGTTTACGCGTGGAAGGGCAGGCCGGCGTCGGCGACCAGTTCGAGGTCGTCGGTGTGGTCCGGCGGCAGCAGGGTGGCGGTGCCGTCGCCGACGGGCACGACGCCCAGCTCCAGCAGCTCGGCCATGGCGGCGCTGCCCGCCATGTCGCGGACCTGGAGCTGGTAGCGGGCCGTGGTGCGGTAGGTGCCTCCGGCCTCGTCGCCCGTGCGCTGGAGGAAGCCGGAGTCGACGAGGAAGGTGACGGCCTTGGCGATGATGCCGGTGGTGGAGCCGGCGAGGCGGCGGGCGTCCTTGGTGGCACCGGTCGCGCTGCGGCGCGCGTAGACCCGCCAGGCGGCCTCCAGGCCGGGGGCGTCGGTGGTGGGGTCGGTGTTCTCGCCCTGCTCGGCGGCGCTCTCCTCCAGGCGGCGGCAGGCCTGGCGCACGAAGGCGTCGACGCCGTTGACGGTGACGCGGCCGATGTAGCCGTCGTCGGTGAGGTCCTCGGGGCGGGGGAAGGCCATGGCGGCGACAGCCAGGTGGGCGAGGCCGTGCAGGAAGCGGTCGCCGGAGTCGACGGTGGCCCGGCGGGCGTAGTCGCCCATGCGGACCGCGAAGACGGAGTCCTCGGCGGCGGTCACGGCCATGCCGGCGCGCGTGGAGACCTCCAGGACGACGAGGCCGAGCCCGGCGGCGACGGCGTCCGCGAGCCGTGCGAACGCGGGGTCGTCGCGGTGGCGGCGCAGCAGCTCGGCGTACTCGGCGTCGCGGGCGGGCTGCAGCTTGGGCTGCAGCCCGAAGGCGACGAGGCGGGCGGCGTCGGCCGCGTCGGCGGGGGTCACCTGTACGGTGCCGCTCGCCGCGGGGGCCTCCGCCTCGCCGGCGGACGCGGGGTCCGGCTGCGCCGGGTCGTAGGCCTCGTACTCAGTCACGTTCTCTTGCTCCTGCTGGGAGTCCATGGGGTGTGGGGGGTGTGGTCGGTCCGGCACCGCCGGGCTTCCCCGGTGGGGGTTGCGCGCCGTCGCGGCGGTGTGGGATTCCCCAGTCCCGCCCCTTCCCGCTGTATCCGATTTGCGGCTCCGCCGCAGGGCGGGGCTCCGCCCCGGACCCCGGGGGTCTGGGGGCTTGCCCCCAGTTTCGGGAAGGGGCGGGATCGGGGAAAATCCTCCGCCGCAACGGCGGGCCACCCCCACCGGGGAACCCGGCGGTGCCGAACCGGCCCCGGGCAGCGGCGCTCACGTCGCCTCCGCGCGGTCCGCCGCCATGCCGGCCGCGTCCAGCAGGGCCGTGCCCACGACGAGGTCCGCGCCGCCGAACTCCGGGTCGTCGAGCTGCGTGCCGTCGTCGACGGCGAAGAGCAGGGACCGCTCGCCCTGGCGGTAGGCCGTGCCGACCGCGGGGCTCGCGGCGTGGACGGCCAGCAGGGCGACCAGGTAGGGCAGTTCGGGGTCGCGGCGGCGGGCGTCGGCCAGCAGGCCGGAGAGGCGGCGCGGCGCGTCCGGCGGCAGGGTCAGCAGCTCCATCGCGCTCGCCAGCTGCTCCTCGCTGAAGCGGCTGTCGTCGGGGGTCTCCACCAGGTCCGGCTCGGGCATCTCCGCCCCGAGGTGCTCGCGCTCGGCCGGTGGCGTCAGCAGCATCTCGACGAGGTCGCCGACGCGCACCGAGGCGGGCGTGCGCAGCCCCGTGCCCCGGGTGAAGAAGGCGTCGGTGACCCGGCCGGCCTGCTCGACGGGGAGCGGCAGCACGGGGGCCAGGAGCTGCCCGTACAGGTCGAGGCCGGAGGTGGCGGCCGGGGTCGCGAAGGCCTGGCGGTCCTGCTCCGCGCGGAAGAGGGGGCCGGCCTCCAGGAGGCGGGACTGGAGCTGGGTGTGGCGGCGGATGCAGTCCTTGACGATGTCGACCAGCTCGGCGGCGCGGCGCTTGTTCTCGGCCGTCTTCGAATCGACTACAGCCTCCGCCTCGTCGCGCGCCTTGCGGATGTTGGTGAGGATCGCGTTCTCGTGGCGGTAGCGGTCGGCGACGTGGTCGAGGGCCTCGGCGATCATGTCGGGGACGGCCTTCAGCCAGTCGACGGCGCGGACGTTGCGCCGGGTGGCGTCGAGGGTCTTGCGGAGGGTCTCCGCGTACTGCACGGTGCGGTAGCGGGCCTGCTCGGCGGCGAGCTGGGCGTCGGCGAGCCGGCCCCGGCTGATGAGGACCTCCAGCTTCACCTCGGCGGCGATCTGGGCGCTGGTGACGTCCGTGTCGAGGGCGCCGACCAGGACGTTGACGGCCTCGTCGGTGGTGCGCAGGAAGACGGTGCCGCCGGGGCCGGGGACTTCCTCGACGAGCTTGAAGTCGTAGTCGCGCCGGACGTAGACGCCGTCGGCGCCGAACGTGCCGTAGACGGCGCGGAAGCCGCGGTCGACGCTGCCGACGTTGATGAGGTTCTCCAGGACCCAGCGGGCCACGCGCTCGTGCTCGGCCTGGGGGCGCTCCGGTGCCTGGGCGGCGACGCGCGGCTGGAGCCTGGTCACTATCTGCTCGTGGTCGGCCCCGGTATCGAAGTCCATGGTGAGCGTGACGAGGTCGATGGCGGCGAGGGCCACCTCCGCCATGGCGTAGACGCCGTACTCCCCCGCGAGGTTGGCCTTGCGCGCGTCCAGGTCGTGCAGCGGCGCGGTGCAGGCGAGCGCGCGCAGACGGCGGGCCAGGCCCTCGTCGGCGGCCGGGCCCGGGGCAGGGCGCACGGGCCCGTTGAGCTGGGGCGGAACGGCCGCCGGGGCTGGAGAAGTCACGTCGCACAGATTAGGCGGTCGCGCTGACATCGGACGAAACGGCGCGGGCTCCGTCCGTCCGCACCGTCCGCAGGCGCGCGCGTGAGCGGCCCAGTTTACGGCGTGGCCCCGGCGGCGGTGCCACCGGACCCCCGCGGCCGCGCACCATCAAACGGCGAAAACGGACATGATGGCTATATTGCAGCCGAGCAGGACGAACGCCGTCGGCAGTTGGGCCTTGATGGGCCCGTACTGGTCCTTCAGCTCCAGCAGCGCAGCGGGCAGGACGTTGTAGTTGGCGGCCATGGGCGTCACGAGCGTCCCACAGAAGCCCGCGAGCATGCCGACGGCGAGCACGGCCGGGGCGTTCCCGTGCGCCTGTTCCACCAGCACCGGCCAGCCGACGGCGGCGGTCATCACGGGGAAGGCGGCGAAGCCGTTGCCCATGACGGCGGCGAGCGCGAACATGCCGGTGCAGTAGACGACGACGGCGAGGAAGACCGCCCCCGGCCCGCCCTCCGGCAGCAGCGCGGTGGTGATCCGGCGGACCTGGTCGCCGACCCCGGCCACGGAGAAGATCGCGCCGAGCGTGGCGAGCAGCTGGGGCAGGAGCATGACCCAGCCCATGGACTCCAGCATCGACCGCCCGGCGTGCAGCGGGGCCGACAGGCGCTTCTCCCGCAGCATCGCCATGCCCACGGCCAGGGCGACGAGCGAGCCGATGCCGAGCCCCAGGACGGTCTCGCTGCCCTTCTCCAGGACCGGCCGGCCGTCGAGGGAGAGCCGCTTGACGCCGACGGCGCACACCAGGGCGACGGCGGGAACGGTGAGCGCGGGCACGAAGAGCCTGCTGCCGTGCCGCTCGGCGCTCGCGGCCCGCTGCGCGGCGGTCGCGGTGCGGGCCGTGCCGCGCCCGGTGCGGCCGAAGCCGGCGAGGCAGACCATGACGAGGACGGCCGCGCCCAGCGGTTCGGCCGGCGCGGTCCCGTCGACGACCCAGGTGCTGTAGCCGAAGCCCAGGCCCAGCAGGCCCCAGAACGCGGCCGTGCCGAGGCGCCTGGGGTTGGTGCGGTCGGTGAGCATCTGGGCGGCCATGACCAGGAAGAGGCCGCCGACGAGCCAGAAGAACCATTCCGCCCTGATCACTTGGCCGCCCCGCGGACTGTCTCGCCGACCGCCCCGCCGGCCGCCGCGCGTTCCAGCGTCCGGTCCAGGCGCAGCAGCCGCCAGCCGTGCACGGCGAGTGCGCACAGGGCGGTCGGCACGGCCCACAGCGCGAGCCGCAGGGGTTCCAGGTGGGTGTGGTAGGTGGTGTTGACGAAGCCGGTGATCAGGAGGATCGAGCCGACGGCGAGGAAGAGGTCCTCGCCGAAGAACAGCCCGACGTTGTCGGCGCTGGCGGCGAACGAGCGCACCTTCTCGCGGGCCCGGTCCGTCAGCGGCCCGTGCCGGCGCTCGGCGGCGCCCTCGGCCATCGGGGCGGCGAGCGGGCGCACGGTCTGGGCCTGCCCGAGGACGCCGTTCAGCCCCAGGGCGGCGGTGAGTTGGCGCAGCAGGAGGTAGAGGGCGAGGAAGCGGCCCGCGGTGAGGCCGGCGAAGCGGGTGACGATCCGCCGGGCCTGCTCCTGGAGTCCGTGGCGCTCCAGGAGGCCGATGACCGGGAGCGTGACGGCGAAGACGGTCACCGCGCGGCTGCCGGCGAAGCCGTTGCCGAAGGCCGCCAGGACCTGTCGCGGCGAGAGCCCGCCGAGCAGTCCGGTGGCGATGCCCGCGGCGCCGACCACCAGGAGGGGGTTGCGTCGGGTGGCGAAGCCGGCCACCACCACGAGGACGCCCAGGAGTACGAGCATGCGTCAGCCTTCCGCATTCTCGGACCTCACTCGATCAGGTGAGGCGACTGGCGAGGAGGCTAAGATATTGTTGAACAATCCTCAATAGACAATGCTGAAACGGCAATTCACCCCTGTCAACAGCAATCACCGCCGTACCGTCCGTCCCTGCATCGGAGACGCCATGGCCCGATCCAGCGCGCAGCGTGCCGCCGCGGCCCTGCGCGAGCGCATCGAGGGCGGCGAACTGCCGCCCGGCACCCAGCTGTCGGAGGAGGCCCTGGGCCGGGAGCTGGGGGTGTCGCGCAACACCCTGCGTGAGGCGTTCCGGCTGCTCGTCCACGAGGGCCTGGTGGTGCACCGGCTCAACCGCGGGGTCTTCGTCCGCGTCCCGGAGCCCGCCGACGTCACGGACGTCTACCGCATGCGCGCCGCCCTCGAGTCCGCGGGCGTACGGGCCGCGGGGGACGCCCCCGCCCCGCTGCGGGAGGCGGTCGCGGCCGCGGTCGCGGAGGCCGAGCGCGCCGCCGCGGCGGGCGACTGGCGGGAGGTGGGCTCGGCGGACCTGCGCTTCCACCGGGCCCTGGCCGCCCTGGCCGGCAGCGCGCGCATCGACGCCGCCATGGACCGGCTGCTGGCCGAACTGCGCCTGGTCTTCCACGCGATGCCCTCGCCACGCCGCTTCCACGAACCGTTCGTGGCCCGCAACCGCACCCTCGCCAAGCTCCTGGAGAGCGGCGACCGCACCCGCGCCGAGGCGGAGTTGACCGCCTATCTGGACGAGGCCCGGCGGCTCGTGCTCGACGCGATGCAGGAGGCAGGGCGATGACCGGCACCACGGGCGGCCGCCCCCCGGGCCCCGTGCTCGACCTCAACGCCGACCTCGGCGAGGGCTTCGGCCGCTGGCAGCTCACCGACGACGACGCCCTGCTGTCGGTCGTCACCAGCGCCAATGTGGCCTGCGGCTTCCACGCGGGCGACCCGTCCACCATGCGCCGGGTGTGCGAGCGCGCCGCCGAGCGCGGTGTGCGCATCGGCGCCCAGGTCTCCTACCGCGACCTCGCGGGCTTCGGACGGCGCGCCATGGACGTGCCCCCGGACGAGCTGGCCGACGAGATCACCTATCAGATAGGCGCCCTGCGGGCCTTCGCGCGGGCGGCGGGCGCGGACGTCGCCTACGTCAAGCCGCACGGCGCGCTCTACAACCGCGCGGTGACCGACGCCGGACAGGCGGCCGCCGTGGTCTCCGGCGTCCTGCACGCGGGCGGTCGGCTGCCCGTCCTCGGCCTGCCGGGCTCGCGGCTGCACGAGGCGGCGGGGCGGGCCGGACTGCCCGTGGTCGCCGAGGCGTTCGCGGACCGCGCCTACACCGCCGCGGGCACGCTCGTACCGCGCCGGCAGCCCGACGCCGTGGTCCACGACCCGGACACCGTCGTCGCCCGCTCCGTGCGCCTGGCCCGCGCCGCCACGGTGACCGCGCTCACCGGCGAGGAGGTGCCCGTCCGCGCCCGCTCGCTGTGCCTGCACGGCGACACCTCCGGTGCCGCGCAGCTGGCCCGCCGGGTGCGCGAGGGCCTGGAGGCCGCGGGCGTCCGCGTGGCGGCGTTCGCATGACCGGGCCCGCGCACCCCGCGCCGCGCGCCCTGCCGATGGGCCGCCATGCGCTGCTCCTGGAGGTCGACGGCCCCGAGCAGGCCCAGGCCCTGCACGCCGAGCTGCTGCGCCGCCGCGCCGCCGGGGAGCTGCCGCGGATACGGGACATCGTGCCCGCCGCCCGGACCGTACTCCTGGACGGAGTGGACGATCCGCGCTCCCTCGCCGCCGACCTCACCCGCCGCCCCGCGCCCCCGCGACCGGCCGCCGAACCGGCACCGGTCGTCCTGCCCGTCCGCTACGACGGCGCCGACCTGGCCGGGGTCGCGGCCCGCTGGGGCGTCGCCGTCGACGAGGTCGCCCGCATCCACAGCGGCCTCGAATTCCGCGTCGCCTTCTGCGGGTTCGCGCCCGGCTTCGGCTATCTCACGGGACTGCCCGGGCACCTGCACGTGCCGCGCCGCGCCACGCCGCGCACGGCCGTGCCCGCCGGGTCGCTGGGCCTGGCCGGGCCGTACACCGGGATCTACCCGCGCTCCAGCCCGGGCGGCTGGCAGCTCATCGGCCGTACCGAAGCGGTCCTGTGGGACCCCGCGCGGGAACCGGCCGCGCTGCTGGCGCCGGGTACGCGCGTGCGCTTCGAGGTGAGCGCGTGAACGCCCTGACGGTCGTCCGGGCCGGGGCGCTGACCACCGTGCAGGACCTGGGCCGCCCCGGCCACGCGCACCTGGGCGTGCCGCGGTCCGGCGCGCTGGACCAGCCCGCGCACCGGCTCGCCAACCGCCTCGTCGGCAATCCCGGCACGTGCGCGACGCTGGAGACCACGGTCAACGGCTGTGCGGTGCGCACCGGTTCGGCCGTGACGTTCGCCGTGACCGGCGCGCCCTGCCCGGTGAGGGTCGACGGCCGCCCGGCGGCCTGGGGCGCCGCGGTGCGGGCACCGGCGGGGGCCGTCGTCGAGGCGGGCCCGGCCGGTGCCGGGCTGCGCAGCTATCTGGCCTTCGCGGGCGGCATGGCCGTGCCGCCCGTGCTGGGCAGCCGCTCCCGGGACCTGCTGTCGGGGCTGGGCCCCGAACCTCTCGCCGACGGCGCGTCCCTGCCGCTCGGTACGCCCTGCGGGCCGCCGGCCGCCGCCGACGTCGTGCCGTGGGCCGCGCCGCCCACGGCCGGGCTGGTCCTGCCGCTGGTCCTGGGCCCGCGCGACGACTGGTTCACGGACCGGGCGCTGCGCACCCTGGCGGGCGGGGGTCACCGGGTCTCGCCCGCGAGCAACCGCATCGGCCTGCGCACCGAGGGGCCTCCGCTGGACCGCGCCGCGGAGGGTGAACTCCCCAGCGAGGGCCTGGTCCTCGGGGCGGTCCAGGTGCCCCCGGACGGCCGCCCGGTCGTCTTCCTCGCCGACCACCCCACGACGGGCGGCTATCCCGTCGTCGGCGTGGTGCCCGAATCCGCCCTGGCCGCCGCGGCCCAGGCGGTGCCGGGGCTGCCGGTGCGGTTCATTCCGGTGCGGGCGTGAGCCGGACACGCCCCCGGGGCTCCCCGCGCCGCGCGCGCTCGTCCAGCACTTCCTCGTAGTGGTCCAGCAGCCGGTCGCCGACCACCGTCCAGCTGCGGCCCAGGACGGACGTCCGGCCCGCCCGCCCGTACTCGGCGCGCAGCCGCCGGGCCGTCTCGAGCGCCAGCACCGCGTCGCGCAGGGCTCCTGCATCGCCGGGGCGGACGAGCAGGCCGGTGCGGGCGTGCTCGACGAGGTCCAGGGGACCGCCCGCGGCCGGCGCGATCACCGGCAAGCCGCTCGCCTGCGCCTCCTGGAGCGCCTGGCAGAACGTCTCCTGCGGGCCGGGGTGGACGAAGACGTCCAGCGAGGCGAAGATCCTGGCCAGTTCGTCGCCGGTGCGGGTGCCGAGGAAGCGCGCCCCGGGCAGGGCGGCGCGCAGCCGGGCCGCGTACGGGCCGTCGCCCGCGACGACGACGCGCACGCCCGGCAGCGCGCAGAGCGGGGCCAGCAACTCCACGCGCTTCTCCGCCGCCAGGCGGCCCACGTAGCCGACGATCAGCTCCCCGCCCGGGGCGAGCGCCCGGCGCAGTTCCAGGTCGCGGCGGGCGGGGTGGAAGCGCTCGGAGTCGACGCCGCGCGGCCACAGCCACACCCGGGGCACCCCGTGCCCGGCGAGGTCCCGCGCGGCCGCGGCGGAAGGGGCGAGCGTGCGGTCGGCGGCGCAGTGGACGGCCCGGATCCGGCGCCAGGCGATGCCCTCGCCCGTGCCCAGGTACGTACGGGCGTAGCCGCCGACGTCGGTCTGGTAGACGGCGACGGCGGGCACGCCCAGCCGGGCGGCGGCCGCCATGCCGCGTGCCCCGAGGACGAACGGGCTCGCGAGGTGGACGACGTCGGGCCGGTGCGCGGCGAGCACGGCGCCCGGGCGCCTGCCGGGCAGGGCGACGCGGAACTGCGGGTAGCCGGGCAGCGGCACCGACTGCACGCGCACGACCGGGCACGGGTCCGCCTCGGCGCGGTCGCCGTCGCCGCCGCCGCCTCCGCGCGGTCCGGCGGGGGCCACCACGAGCGGCTCGTGGCCGCGCAGGACGAGGTGTCGGGCGGTCTGCCAGGCGCAGTGGGCCACGCCGTTGACGTCGGGCGGAAACGATTCGGTGACGATGACGACACGCATAGGGGTGTTGTCGGCCCCCAGCGCGTGGACCGGGCCACGTGGATCTGTCCGCCCGGGGAACGTCCCGTGAGCGTCAGCCCACGCCGCCCTCAGTCGATGCCGCGGACGATGTGCGGCTCGAGGTCGTCCTCGTCGTCGAAGGCGGCGACGGGCCCCGCCCGGCGGTCGCCGGGGGCCGTGGGGCGGACGGCGGCCGCGGGGCCGTCCGCGGTGTCGGGGCGGGGGGCTCGGAGGGGGTCCTCCGGCCCGTGGGATTCCTCGGGTTCGTCCATGACGGTCTTCCTCCCCCTGGTGCCGTGGGCTGGGTCGGGGATCCTTCCCGGGGTGTGGCTGCCGTATACCCCGTCTCCGAACCAGGCGTCACTTTCCACCGCCATTCGGGTGAATTTCAAGCCAATTGAGTTAAAATGCAAGCAGGTCCGACCTGCACACTGAAAGAAGGTGGCTGACGTGACCGCCCCTACGTCGCCGCGGATCGAACACCACCCGGACATCATGGCGCTTCGTGCGCACTCCGAGGAGACGACGGCGACCCCCGTCGCCCAGGGCCTTGAGGCACTCGCAGTCCTCTGTGGCATCTACTTGGCCGCCTCACCATGGATTGTGGGATTCAACGGCTCGACCACCCTGGCAGTCAACAACCTGATCACCGGTATCGCCTTCGCTTGCCTGGTAGGCGGCTTCGGCTCGGCGTACGAGCGCACACACGCCATGAGCTGGTCGGCCCTCTGCCTCGCCGCTTGGACGATCATGGCGCCCTGGATCGTGGCGGGCCACGCCTTCACCACGGCCGCCAACGTCAGCAACGTCGTCGTCGGCATCGTGTCGTGCCTGGTCGCCCTGTCCGTGGCGGGATTGGGCCGCGCGCGGGCACGACGGTGACCTGACCGAGCACTCGGAGCACCGGGCTCCGGCCGCCGCACCCGGTGCGCCCCGAGGAACCCGACCGACGGCGGCCGACGCGCCCCGCTGCTCCGGCAGCGGGGCCTTCGCGGGCCGCGCCGGCCCGCGGGCGGTCGCTACTCGCCGGGCAGGGCCGCCGCGTTGCCGGCGCCGGAGGGCCGGGAGCAATCCGTGCCGGGCGGCTGGTGCGCGCTGCCGGCGGCGGTGAGCCGGCCGTCCACGGCGACGGAACCGTCGCCGCCGTCGACGTCCCCGGAAACGGCCCAGCCGTCCCGGCCACCGAGCGCCCGCTGCGCCCGTTTGCGCAGCTCCGAGTCCATCTCCCGGCGAATACGTCGGATGATCTTATCCATGTCAGGCATGCGGGCGACGGTAGAACCCGTCGGACGGCAACGCCTCGCAGGCCAGGGGGCATTCACCCGCGCGGATGAATACTCAGGTGATCTTCCCGCGTCATGGCTTCGCCGGACGGGAAGTGGCAATGCTCCCCTCCCCCGTCCGGCCCACACGACCCAAGAGGTGCCAGGCATGACGACCGTATGCGCAGCCACGCGTGAGCTGCCCACCGCGCCCGGCGCGGCCCTGCCGCACGAGGCACGGCTCACCGGGGGCGCCGAACTCACCCTGCACCGCCGCGACTCGGCTCCCGAAGGCCCGCTCGACCCGGGGGAGGTGCGGGCATGACCTGGACGAGCGAGGACCGCGGCAGCGGCGTGTGCACGGACACCGGCCCGCAGTCCGCCCTGCCGGCCGCCTCCCGGGGCGAGAACCTCCGGCTGGCCCTCCTCTATTTCCTGCCCCAGTACGTCAAGGGCGCCTTCCGGGCCCGCCCCCGGGCCGCCCGGCTCGTGGCCCGGCTGGACCCCGACCGGCTCGGCGCCGAGGTGATGCGCGGCCTGCGCCGCCGGCACGGCCGCGGCCCGGTCCTGGTGCGCGGCACCTTCGGCCCCACGCTGCTGGTGCTCGACGCCGAGGACGCCCGGCAGGTGCTGGACGGCCCGGTGGAGGTGTACGCGGTCGACACCTGGGAGAAGGTGAGCGGCTTCGCCACGGTCCAGCCCGAGGCGCTGGCCGCCTCGCACGGCCGGCAGCGCTCGGCGCGCCGGGCGTTCAACGACGCGGTGCTGGACGCCGGCAGCCCCGTGCACCGGCTGGCCGGGCACTTCCAGCGGGTGGCGGGCGAGGAGGCGCGGGCGCTGCTGGGGCCCGAGGCGGAGGCCGGGCTGACGGCCCCGCAGATCCGGCAGCGCCTGGAGCGCATCGGGCGGCGCTGCATCCTGGGCGAGGCGGCGGCCGGCGACGAGGAGTTCTCCCGGCTGCTGGACGCGCTGCTGGCCGAGGCCAACTGGGTGGGCGCCCGGCGCTGGCGGGCCACCCGGTCCCGGCAGCTGCGGCGCCGGATGATGCAGCGGCAGGCGCGCTATCTGTGCAACGCCGACCCGCGCAGCCTGACCGGTCTGTTCCGCACCGCGCCCCGGGGCCCGGAGACCGCACCCGAGGGACAGCTCGCCCACTGGTTCATGGCGCTGGACGCGGTGCACACCACCGTGCTCCAGACGCTGTCCCTGCTCGCCACGCACCGGGAGCACCACGCGCGCGCCGCCGCGGAGGTCGAGGCCGCCGACCGGCGGCACGGCGCCCGCACGGCGGCGGGCTTCGAGGCCATGCCGTACCTGCGGGCCTGTGTGCTGGACGCGGCCCGGCTGTGGCCGCCGGTGCCGGGGCTGACGCGGCGTACCACGGCCGAGACGCGGTGGCGGTCGGGCGTGGCGCCGGGCGGGGTCAACGTGCTGGTCCCGGCCGGGTTCCACGCCCGGGACGAGGAGCGCATCGACTGGGCGCACCGGTTCGCGCCGGAGAAGTGGCTGGACGGCACGGCCGAGGCGGACTGGGCCGTCAACCCGTTCGGCCGGGGCGAGGCCCGGTGCAGCGGCGCGGAGCTGGGACTCCAGCTGGCCACGGGCTTCGTGGCGGAGTTCCTGCGCGGCGGGGAGCTGGCGGTGGCGGGAGTGCGGCTGAGGCCGGGGCGGCCGCTGCCGCGCGGCTTCGACCCGGCGCGGCTGCGGATCGGCTACCGCGCCTACCGGAGGCCGGAGGAGGAGTGACGCAGGGCGGCGGCGCGGCACCGGGCCGGGGCGTGCGGGATGATCCCCCGGCCCGGTGCGGTCAGTGTCCGGCGGGCATTTCCTCGCGGACGGGGGCGGCCGTCGCGTACCAGCGGCCGCCGCGCAGCTCCGCCAGGCCGTGACCGGCCAGCCCGGTGACGTGTTTGACGATCGTCCGCGCCTGATAGCCCACCGTCGCGCACAGGTCGTCCACGGACGCCCCGCCGTCGCCCGCCGCCAGCAGCCCGTCCCAGGTGCGGGCCTCGTGGCGGCCGAGGCCGGGCACCGGCCGCGGCTCGGTCCGGGCCACGGCCCGGACCTCGGTCCGGGTCTCCGTCCGGGCCTCCGGTCCGGGCTCGGGGCGATGGGTCTGGGGGCGGGATGCCCCCACCGGGCGCGGGGTGCGGTTGACCCTGCGGTGTCGGCGGCCCTTCTGGCGCTTGCTCATGGCTGAACCACTGCTCCGTCCTGCGTCGTCGATCCTGCGGTGTCGGTGCGTCAACTCGGCACCGCACCGGCCGGTTACGACAATTCCAATAAGTGTGCGCGACATCACGCACGGTGACGCGCGGGCGATGAGGCGAGTCTTCATACGAGACGCGTATAGGTCCGGGTATGTGACACAGGACGGTGGCCGGATGACCGTGGAAACCGTACGACGCCAAGGCGGCGGCGAGAGCGGTGTGCGCCGGGCGTCCCGCCCTGCCGTCCGGCGGCGCCGCGGCGAGGCGCTGCTGCTCGTCCTCGCCGTGCTGATCAGCTGTTCCGGCTATGCGTACACGGGTCTGGCGACCACCGGGCGGCTGCCGGGCGGCCTGCCCGGCTTCGCGGCCTGCACGGCCTGCCTGGCGCTGGTCCCGCACCTGGTGGTGCGGCGCTGGGCCCCGTGCGCCGACCCGCTGATCCTCCCGCTCGCGGTCCTGCTGTCCGCGTTCGGCCTGGTGCTGCTGCACCGACTGGACCCCGCCTACAGCAGGCGGTACGACGCCGAGCCGACCGCCGCCGGCCAGCTGATGTGGACGGTCATCGGGGTGGCCGTCTGCATCGGCGTGCTGGTGGTGCTGCGGGACCACCGCCGCTTGCAGCGCTACATCTATCTGACGATGGCCGTGGCGCTGGTGCTGCTGATGGCGCCGGCGTTCTTCCCCGGTGACCTCTACGGCGCCAAGCGGTGGATCCTCCTCGGCCCGCTGTCGCTCCAGCCGGGCGAGTTCGTCAAGACCATGATCGCGGTGTTCTTCGCGGGCTATCTGGTGCTCCACCGGGACTCCCTCGCGAACTCCGGCCGCAAGGTGCTGGGCGTGCGGCTGCCGCCGGGCCGGCAGCTCGGCCCGATCCTGACGGTGTGGGCGCTGAGCCTGCTGGTGCTGATCGTCGAGCGCGACCTGGGCACCTCGCTGATCTTCTTCGGGCTGTTCGTGGTGATGCTGTACGCGGCCACCGAGCGCACCGGCTGGGTGGTGTGCGGCCTGCTGATGGCCGCGGCCGGGGCGGGCGCGGTGGGCTCGATGGAACCGCACGTCAAGGGACGCATCACCGCCTGGCTGCATCCCTTCGACGCCTTCAAGGAGGGCGCCACGGGCTCCGACCAGGCCGCGCAGGCGATGTTCAGCTTCGGCAGCGGCGGGGTCACGGGCAGCGGGCTGGGCCTCGGCCACCCCGAGCTGATCCGCTTCGCGGGCCGGAGCGACTTCATCCTCACCACGGTCGGGGAGGATCTCGGGCTCGCCGGGACGATGGCCGTCCTGCTCCTGTACGCCCTGCTGGTCCAGCGCGGTCTCAGCACGGCGCTGCGCTCGGCCGACGCGTTCGGCAAGCTGCTGGCGGTCGGGCTGTCCGCGGCGCTGGCGCTCCAGGTGTTCGTGGTGGCGGGCGGCGTGCTGGGGCTGATCCCGCTGACGGGCAAGGCGCTGCCGTTCCTCGCCAAGGGCGGTTCGTCGCTGGTGGCCAACTGGCTGATGGTGGCGGTGCTGATCAGGATCAGCGACGGTGCGGGGCGGGAGGCGGAACACGGCGTCGGCGGCTGAGCCGGGCTGCGCGGCGCGGGGCCGCGGGGCACGATGAGGGCATGCTGCTCGACCGGCTCGCGCGGGTGTCCGAGGCAGTCGCGGCGACGAGGGCCCGGACGGAGAAGGTCGCCCTGCTGGCCGGGCTGTTCCGGGAGGCCGCGCCCGAGGAGGCGCCGGTCGTGATCCCCTATCTGGCGGGCCGCCTGCCGCAGCGGCGGACCGGGGTGGGCTGGAGCACCCTGCGGGACGCCCCCGCCCCGGCGGCGGAGGCCACGCTGACGGTGACGGAGGTGGACCGGGCGCTCGACGCGATCGCGGCCGTCTCGGGTCCGGGCGCGCAGGCCGAACGCAGGCGGCTGGTCGGCGCGTTGCTGGGCGCCGCCACCGCCGGGGAGCAGCGCTTCCTGCTCCGGCTGATCGGCGGCGAACTGCGGCAGGGCGCCCTGGACGCACTGGCCGTCGAGGGCCTGGCGGCCGCCGCGGGGGCGGTGCCGGAGGAGGTGCGGCGGGCGGTGATGCTCGGGGGCTCGCTGGGTGCGGTGGCCCGGGCACTGCTCGCGGGAGGGCCCGCGGCGCTGGCGGAGTTCCGGCTGGAGGTGGGGCGACCGGTACTGCCGATGCTGGCGCAGAGCGCCAAGGACCTCGACGAGGCGCTGGACCGGCTGGGCCCGTGCGCGGTGGAGGAGAAGCTGGACGGCATCCGGGTGCAGGTGCACCGCGACGGCGGTGCGGTGCGCATCTTCACGCGGACGCTGGACGAGATCACCGAGCGGCTGCCGGAGCTGACGGCGGTGGCGCTGGAACTGCCGGTGGCCTCGGCCGTGCTGGACGGCGAGATCATCGCCCTGGACGCGGACGGCCGGCCGCGCCCCTTCCAGGAGACCGCCGGCCGGGTCGGCTCCCGGCTCGACGTGGCGGCCGCGGGGGCCGCGCTGCCGCTCTCCCCAATCTTCTTCGACGTCCTGACCGTGGACGGCCGCGAGTTGCTGGCCCTGCCGACGGCCGAGCGGCACGCGGTGCTGGCCCGGGTGGTGCCCGCGCCCCTGCGCGTGCGGCGCCTGGTGGTGGCGGACCCGGCGGACGAGGACGCGCGGGCGGCGGCCCGGGAGTTCTCGGCCGAGGTCCTGCGCCGGGGGCACGAGGGCGTGATGCTCAAGGCCCTGGACGCCGGGTACGGCGCGGGCAGGCGGGGCGCGTCGTGGCTGAAGGTGAAGCCGGTGCACACGCTGGACCTGGTGGTGCTGGCCGCGGAGTGGGGGCACGGGCGGCGGCGCGGCAAGCTGTCGAACCTGCACCTGGGGGCGCGGCGCCCCGACGGCTCCTTCGCGATGCTCGGCAAGACGTTCAAGGGGCTGACGGACGAGATGCTGGCGTGGCAGACGGGGCGGCTGCGGGAACTGGCGGTGAGCGACGACGGGTTTGTGGTGCGGGTGCGGCCGGAGCTGGTGGTGGAGGTGGCCTTCGACGGCTTGCAGCGGTCGTCCCGCTATCCGGTGGGGGTGACGTTGCGGTTTGCGCGGGTGGTGCGGTACCGGGAGGACAAGGGGGCGGGGGAGGCGGACACGGTGGAGACGGTGCTGGGGTTTTCTTCCCCACCCCGCCCCTGAAATCAGCCCCTCCGGCGTTTGAGGAGCGGGGTCTGGGGGCGCAGCCCCCAGTTTCGGGAAGGGGCGGGGTGGGGAACAGCGCCGCAGGCACCCGCACCCGCCCACCCACCTACCGGTTGACGTCCGCCGGGCAGAGTCGGCGCGTCTCCTTGTCGCCCTTCAGCTTCGCGTCGACGCAGCCGCCCGGCAGGCCCTCGTACGCCCCGCTGCCGAAGTTCGCCGTGACGGTGAGCACCCCGTCACCGAAGACCGTCCGCTGGACCGTCCGGTCCCCCGTGAGCGTGCGGAAGCCGGTCATCGCCTCCGTCCCGGCCGCCTGGTGCAGCGGCGAGAAGTACTTCTGCAGCGCCGCGAGTTCGCTGCCCCGCTTGTCGATCGCATCGCCGTCGAGGACGAAGTTGAGCGGCGTGTTGTAGAGCATCGCCAGCAGCGCCCGGTCCGTCTTCTGGGCCGGCAGCTTGTCGTACGGCAGTTCCCAGCGCTCGGTGTTGACGACGGAGTCGTGCAGCGCGGTCTCGTAGAGCGGGATCCGGTACGTCGGGTCGTACATCGCCTTGGCGACGTCGGCCGGGAGTTCGGCGGGCTTGAAGAAGACGCCCGGCGCCTTGGCGGGGGCGTAGCCGCCCCACTTGTCCTTGTCCCGCTCGGCCTTCCAGAGGCCGTCGTGCACGGGGGTGCCGGAGCCGTGGTCGAACGCCAGGACCTCGTTGGCCCAGGAGCCGGCGGACTCGGAGCCGAGCACGAGGCGGCTGCCCTCGGAAATGCGCTTCATGCGGGCGAGGCGGTTCGCCCGGTCGCCCGCCTTGGTCATGGGGTGGGCGGCGCTGTGGTCGCGGAACAGCTCGCCGGCCGCGTCGACGTCCAGGAAGTAGCTGTCGGCGCCGTTGGCCGTCATCCTGCGGGTGCGGTCGGCGAGGTAGTGGCGGGTGGGCTCGGCCTTCTCGAAGGCCTCGGAGCTGAGGTAGCAGCCGCGGTCGTGGAAGCCGGGCTCGGGCGTGCCGTCGGCGCGCTGGACGCAGAAGTCGGGGTAGATCCTGTCGGGCCAGACGGAGGTGGGGGCGTCGGAGGACGCGGAGTCCTGGCCGTTGGCGAAGGAGTCGTACGGACCGACGAGGTAGCCCGCCTTCTTGGCAGCGTCGACGGCCGCGGCGCTCATGGGGCTGTCGTCGGCGTCGTAGCCGAGCCACATGCGGTCCACGCCGAGCGCCCGCAGTTTGCGGACGGCCTCGGGGGTACGGGCCTGGCCCCAGGTGTAGGCGTGGAAGGCGCCGAGCAGCTTCTTGTTCGCGGGGACGGCGGCCATCTTGCTCCGGAGGCTGCCGAGCCGGCCGTTCTCCTTGAGCCAGGCGCGGTAGTCGGCGGCGGGGGCGACGGGCGAGCCGTCGGTGAGGCTCATCGCCACCGTGTACTCGGTGGTGCCGTCGGCGCGCGAGAAGGTGTGGGCCGCGGTGGCGCGCAGCTTCCCCTGCTGCGAGGCGGTCTTGAGGGTGGTGCCGATGTCGGTGGGGACGAGGTAACTCGTGCCGGTGCGGCCGAGGGTGTAGCCCCACAGGGGCAGGGACAGGCCGGAGTCCAGGCCGGTCTCGCTGCCCGCGAGCCCCGCCGCGGAGGAGTTCCAGAAGGTGTCGGCCACGGGTATCGACAGGCCCTCGCCGCGCGGCAGCTGGAGGGCGGCGGACGCGGCGTCGGTGCCGGTGACGGGCCAGTTCAGGGTGCGGTCGGCGGTGCCGGTGGAGCGCACGGAGACGAGGAGCCGCCCGTGGTCGGCGCGGGCGGTGACGGTCAGCCCGGTGTCCGCGTAGGTCCAGCGCGCGCCGTCCGCGGTGGCGGTCACGCGGCCGGCGCTGCCGGGCGCGGTGGCGGCGGGCGCGGACAGCTCCACGGTGCCGGTGGCCGTGCGGGCGGTGACGCGCAGGGTGGCGGTGTCGACGGTGGCGGTGCCGCCCCGGACGGGGATCTCGACGAGCTTGTCGTGCACGCGGACGGCCAGGGCGGGCCGCGCGGCCGCGTCGGCGGAGCCGGTGGCGAGGGTGACGCACGGGAGGGTCGCGGCGAGGGCGACGGCAGCGGCGCGGGCGGTGCGACTGGAGTTGATGAAGTGCATGGGGAGTTGATAGCGGGCAGGCTTAAGAAGCTTCTAAGGAAAGCTTCCGAGGA
Source organism: Streptomyces sp. 17_S59 (assembly GCF_056930295.1). Classification (NCBI taxonomy): domain Bacteria; kingdom Bacillati; phylum Actinomycetota; class Actinomycetes; order Kitasatosporales; family Streptomycetaceae; genus Streptomyces; species Streptomyces sp. 17_S59. Next base: position 836,919 of record NZ_JBXOWD010000001.1, read on the forward strand.
AGGTCCGGAGCGGGCCCGGTGCAAGCCCGGTAACGCCTGGTCAACTCGCTTGCAGGACCGGCCGGGAGCCCGAGGGGACGCCCTCCTGGCGTGTGCCCAGGGACGGTCCCGGCCGGTCTTCCGGTCACTGGCCGCGGAGCAGGTCCAGCAGGTCCTGGCGGGCGAACATGGCGGCGGTGTCCAGCGCCGACGGCACTCCGGCGGCCGGGTCGGCGCCGTGCGCGACCAGGATGCGGACGACCTCGCTCTCCCCCTTGAAGACGGCGCCCGCCAGCGGCGTCTGCCCGCGGTCGTTGGGGCGGTCCGGGTCGGCCCCGCGCTCGAGCAGCGCGGTGACGGTCGCGGGATGGCCGTGGTAGGCGGCCAGCATGACGAGCGAATCCCCCCTGTCGTTGGTGAGGTTCGCCGGTACCCCGGCGTCCACGTAGGCCGCCAGGGTGTCGGTGTCGCCGTGTCGGGCCAGGTCGAAGACCTTGGCCGCGAGCTGGAGCACCTCGGGGTCGTGTGCGGGCTCGGCGCTCTCGGGAGTCGGCTCGGGCATGGTCTGCGGTCCTCCGTACGGGTGTATCCCCAGTTGCCGGTTCAGTACTTTCTGTGAAGCTGGAGGGGCTCGTGGTGACCGACCCCAGTTCCCAGGAGATTCCCATGATCCTCTCCATGTCGGGCGTCGTACTGCTCGGTGTCGTCGTGTTCCTGTTCTTCCGCAAGGACAACCTGAAGCCCTCGCACGGGCTGGTCTGCGCCCTGTTCGGCTTCTACCTCGCGGGCACGGGGATCGCCCCCAGCATCAAGGCGGGCGGCGCGAGCCTGGCCAGCCTGCTGGGCGGCATCAAGTTCTAGCCACGCCGCCGGCCACACCGCCCGGCGCCGCGGCGACACCAGGAGGCCGATGTGGGCAAGCGAGGACTCCCCCGCCCCCCGACCGGCAGCGCTCCGCTCGTCCAGAGCAGGGAACTCGCGCAGACGGCCGCGGACCACGCCCGGGACATGCTCCACCCGCTGCTCGTCGTGGCCCGGGGGCTGCGCTCCCTGGCCGCCTCCGCGCGGCGCGGCTGGGAGCGGATGCCCGGGGACCGCCGCGGGCCCACGGTGCTCCTGGTGTGCTCGTGCACGGTCATCGTGGCGCTCGTCCCCTACGGGCCGCCGCTGGCCACCGCGGCCCTGCTGGCGGCCGGCGCCTGGGCGGGGCGCGAGCGCGGGGCCGTGGCCGGGGACCCGGACCGCACCGACGAGCAGAACGCCCGCCTCCAGGCGCTGTACGAGGCCCTGGTGCCGTACTTCTCCGACCCGAACGATCCCCGGCCGCTGTACGAGCACGGCGGCGGCTGGCAGCGCGCCTTCGAGGACCACGAGTTCGACGAGCTGGGGCGGCTCACGGCCCTCCGGCTGCGCTACCCGGGCTACTTCACCGACGGCGAGGCCGACTCCCGGGCCAGGATCGAGCAGTTGCTGCACGTCAAGGCGGGCCGGGGCCGCGAGTACCGCTTCGACTGGGACGAGGCCACCAACCACCTCGCGCTGAGCGCGCTCCCCGCGCTGCCCACCGACATCTGGGCCCAGCCGTTCGTGACCGCGCCCGGCGAGACCGTGCTGGGCTTCACCGACCCGTCCGCGGTGCTGCGGACCCTGCCGGTCACCGACGGCGAGGAGGTCCGGGACGCCTCCCCCGTGGTCTGGCGCACGGGCCGGCGCTCCGCCGAGCCGCACCTGCTGGTGCTGGGCCGCCCCGCCGCGGGCACCACCACGCTGCTGCGTTCACTCGCCCTGCAGGCCCTCCGGCAGGGCGACCTGGTGATCGTGGACGGTGGCAGCACGGACGAGTACGCCTGCCTGGCGGGCCGGGAGGGGGTGCTGGCCGTCGAGTCCTCGCTGACCGGGGCCCTGGCGGTGCTGGAGTGGGCCGGTCACGAGACGGAGCGGCGGCTGACGGCTGCCGGCCGGGCGCGGCGGCTGGGCCACCCGGCCCCCGAGGACGTCCGGCGCCCGCTGTGGATCGTGCTCGACCGGCCCACCGCGCTGAGCCACCTGGCCGCGGCCCGGGGCCGCACCGACCCCCAGGAGCTGCTCCAGGTGCCGTTGCGGCACGGGCGGACGGCCCATGTCACCGTCGCGGTGGGCGAGCAGCTGTCCGCCGCCGGGCTGCTCGCCCGGGACCTGCTGGCCCAGACCGAGGCCCGGGTGGTGCTGGGCCCGGTCACCACCGACCAGGTGGCGGCCGTGCTGGGCGCTCCGCCGCCCACCACGCCCACCGAGGACGTGCCCCCGGGCCGGGGCTACGCCCGGCTGGGCACCGGGCCGGTGCACCGGTTGCAGGTGCCGGCCACCCCGGACCCGTACGACGCGGAGTCGGGCGAGGCGCAGCGCCAGGCGGTGCTCCGGCTGCTGCCGGAGTGGCCGGACCGGCCGCCGGGGGTCACCCCGCCCCCGACGGAGGACGACGGCCCGATTCCGCTCCAGCCCCTGTAGGGGGTGCAGTCCCTCCAAGGGGTGTCCGAACTCGCCGCCGTCTCAGGCCACATAGGTCCGGGGCGTCTCCAGGGCCGCGGTCGCCCCGCTGGCCACCAGCCGCGCGGCCTCGGCGAGCCGGCTCGCGGCCTCCTCGGCCACCGCGCCCGTCACGGTGAACGGCAGTCGCACATACCCCTCGAAGGCGCCGTCGACGCCGAAGCGCGGACCGGAGGGCACCCGCACCCCCAGCCGCTCCCCCGCCTCGGCGATGCGCGAGCCGGACAGGCCGCCGGTGCGCACCCAGAGGGTGAGCCCGCCGTGCGGCACGGTGAACTCCCAGTCGGGCAGGTGCCGTCCGAGCGCCGCGACGAGGGCGTCGCGGTTCTCCCGGGTCGTGGTGCGCCGTATGCCGATGGAGGCGTCCCAGCCCTCGGTGTTCAGCAGCCAGGTGACGGCGAGCTGTTCGAGGACGGGCGTGGCGAGGTCGGCGTAGGCGCGGGCGGCGACGAGGCCGCGGATCACGTCGGGCGCGGCGCGGACCCAGCCGATGCGCAGGCCCGCCCAGAAGGACTTGCTGGCCGAGCCGACCGTGATGACGGCGCTGCCTGCGGGGTCGAAGGCGCAGACGGGGCGCGGGAGTTCGACGTCCGGGTCGAGCAGGAGGTCGGACATGGTCTCGTCGGCGACCAGCAGGGTGCCGGCGGCCCGGGCCGCCTCGACCAGCTCCCGCCGCTGCTCGTCGGGGGCGAGGGCGCCGGTGGGGTTGTGGAAGTCGGCGATGACGTAGGCCATCCGCGGGGCGGCGTCGCGCAGCACCTGGCGCCAGGCGGGCAGGTCCCAGCCGGCCAGCCGGTCGGCCATCGCGACCGGCACCAGCCTGGCGCCGGCCTCGCGCATCAGCTGCAGGACGTTGGCGTACGAGGGCGACTCCACGGCGACCCGCTCGCCGCGCCCGGCCATCATCCGGCAGATGGCGGCGACGGCGCCCATGGCCCCGGTGGTGACCATGATCTGCTCGGGCATGGTGGGGATGCCGCGGGCGGTGTAGCGGTCGGCCAGGGCCTGGCGCAGGACGGGCAGGCCGGCGGGGTAGTCGCCGTGGGTGTGGGCGTAGGGCGGCAGCTCCTCGAGGGCGCCCTGGAAGGCCCGGCCCAGCCAGGGCTCGGGGGCGGTCAGGGCGGCGCAGCCCAGGTCGATCACCGAGCCGGCGGCCTCCGGCGGCAGCGGGTCGAGGCCCCGGCTGGGCAGCGGGCTCCCGGCGGGCACGGCGGTCCAGCTGCCCGAGCCGCGGCGGGACTCCAGGAATCCCTCGCTGCGCAGCGCCTCGTAGGAGGCGGCCACGGTGGTGCGGCTCACGGACAGGGCTGCGGCCAGCTCCCGCTCGGCGGGCAGCCGGGCGGCCACGGGCACGCGGCCCTCGAGGACGAGCAGCCGGATGCCGTCCGCGAGGCTGCGGTAGGCGGGGGCCCGGCGGGCGCCGAGCGCGGTGACGTTGTCGCGTGCGTCCTGGGAGCCGAGGAGCCGCGCAAGCTGCGGAGCCCCCACCGAAGAGGTCCACCGAGTCATCTCTTCCAGTCCACCTTTCCGGGATTGGCCATGGAATCAGTGTCCATTCAGTCCACAGACTGTCATGCCACAGGCCACTTGCACCACTGTGGCCGTGCGCAGCACCGGCTTCGTCGCCGTGTTCGCGCTGTTTTCACTGCTGTTCTGCTGTTCCACTGTTCTGCTGTTCCACCACTGCCAGGGGAGAGTCCTTTGTCCGGATCAGGGGGGTCGCACCTCGCCCGCCGTCTTGTCCAGCTGTACGGCGGGCTGGTGCTGTACGGGGTGAGTGCGGGGCTGCAGCTGCGGGCCGGGCTCGGGCTGGCGCCGTGGGACGTGCTGAACCAGGGCGTCGCCCGGCACCTGGGCCTGTCGATCGGCACGGCGGCGATCGGCATCGGCGCGGTGATACTGCTGCTGTGGATACCGCTGCGGCAGCGACCGGGCCTGGGCACGATCTCCAATGTGCTGGTGATCGGCCTGGCGATGAACGCGACCCTGGACCTGGCGCCGGCGCCGGATTCACTGTGGGTGCGGATTCCGCTGCTGCTGTTCGCGATCGTGCTGTGCGGGGCGGCGACCGGTCTCTATATCGCGCCGCACTTCGGGCCGGGCCCGCGCGACGGGCTGATGACGGGGCTGCACCGGCGGACCGGGCGCTCGGTGCGGCTGGTGCGGACGTGCATCGAGCTGGCCGTGCTGACGACGGGATTCGCACTGGGCGGCTCGGTGGGAGTGGGCACGGCGCTCTTCGCGGTGAGCATCGGACCGCTGGCGCAATTCTTCCTGCGGATCTTCGCGCTGCCCGGCGAGCGCCCCGGAAATCCGGCCGGAAATCTGCCCGGAAAGCAGCGGCCCACTGAACCGGAACCTTTTTCTCCGGCCTTGCCCGCGCACGATGTTCCGGACCCGGTTTAGGCCATAAACGTGCGGCCCGGTAGTGTACGCCTTCGACCCACCGAACGAACCGTTACTGCGCGCTGAAGTAGCGCAAACACAGGGTGACATCTATTGCCAGATGTGACAAAACGGGCGCCGGTGGGTACAACAAGGGGCGGCACGACGGGCGACGCATGTCCCTCAACGGGGAATCTTCACCGCCGACCGGACGTTGACCGGATGACGACGACAGCGACACCTGTCCTGTGGGCGACAAGCCCGGGAGGCACGATTCATGAGTGAGCGAGCTCTCCGCGGCACGCGACTTGTGGTTACCAGCTACGAGACCGACCGCGGCATCGATCTGGCACCGCGCCAGGCGGTGGAGTACGCATGCCCGAACGGCCATCGATTTGAGATGCCGTTCTCGGTAGAGGCGGAGATTCCGCCGGAGTGGGAGTGCAAGGCGTGCGGCGCCGTGGCACTCCTGGTGGACGGCGATGGTCCCGAGGAGAAGAAGGGCAAGCCCGCGCGTACGCACTGGGACATGCTCATGGAGCGGCGCACCCGCGAGGAGCTGGAGGAGGTGCTGGCCGAGCGGCTGGCGGTCCTGCGCTCCGGCGCCATGAACATCGCCGTGCATCCGCGGGACACCCGCAAGTCCGCCTGACCCGCGGACGGCGGGCGGACCGGATACGCCAAGGGCCAGGGCCACTGCGCTTCAGCAGTGGCCCTGGCCCTTTTCCGTACATTTCCCGTGAGCCCGTGGGCTCTATCGCGGCAGCTGCGACCCGCCCGTACGCGGGGCGGGCGGCTCGTCCTCGCGGATCACCTCGCCCTGGACCACCTTCCCGTCGGGCTGGTGCATCCGTGCCTGCTGGTAGGCCCCGCCGAGCGTGCCCGGCCGGTTCAGCCACCGCTCCGCGGACCTGCGCAGCAGCGCCCGGCTCGGCGGGAAGAGGCAGAGCAGCCCGGCCGCGTCGGAGAGCAGACCCGGCAGGATCAGCAGCAGCCCGCCCAGCATCGTCAGTGCGTTGCCGCCGCCCTCCTCGGGCGCCGCCGCGGGCGCCGCGCCCGGCACGGTCTGGAGGGACCCCGCCAGCCGCTGCCAGGCCCGCCGGCCCGCCCGCTTGATCACGTACGAGCCGGCGACCACTCCCCCGGCCAGCAGCGCCAGGACCGTGAGCCCGCCCGCGGCGTCCGCCACCAGCGTCAGCAGCCAGATCTCCAGGACCGCCCACACCGCCACGCCGAGCGGGACGAGCCTGCGGGCCCGGCCGCGCTTCGGCGGCCTGTTGTTCACCGTCTGCTGCTGCGCTCCGAACGTCATGCCTCAAGTGTGCCTGGACGGCGGGCGGACGACCGGAGCGGGCTTATCGGGCCTTTACCGGACCCTGCGGGTACTGCGGGTGCTCACTGCTCCTTGCCGAGGGCCTTGGTCACCTTGCCGACCCGGGAGCCGAGCCCCCAGGACGTCACGCGCCACAGGGCCTCCGCCACGATGTCGCGGCTCATCTTGCTGTCGCCCAGCTCGCGCTCGACGAAGGTGATGGGGACCTCGACGACATGGAAGCCCGCCTTCACCGCGCGCCAGGCCAGGTCGACCTGGAAGCAGTAGCCCTGCGAGGCCACCTCCTCCATGCCCAGTCCCTCCAGGGTCTCCCTGCGGAAGGCCCGGTAGCCGCCGGTGACGTCGCGGACCGGCACGTCGAGCATGAGCCGGGAGTAGGTGGAGCCGCCCCGGGAGAGGAACTCGCGGTACTTGGGCCAGTTCACCACCCGGCCGCCGGGCACCCAGCGGGAGCCGAGCACGAGGTCGGCGCCCTTGAGCGCGGTGAGCAGCCGGGGCAGCTCCTCCGGCTGGTGGGAGCCGTCGGCGTCCATCTCCACCAGCACGCCGTAGCCGTTGTCCAAGCCCCAGCGGAAGCCGGCCAGGTAGGCCGCGCCGAGCCCCTCCTTGCCCTTGCGGTGCAGCACCTTGACGTGGTCGTCCTCGGCCGCCAGCTCGTCGGCGAGCTTGCCGGTGCCGTCGGGGCTGTTGTCGTCGGCCACGAGGACGTGCGCCTCGGGCACGGACTGCCGCACCCGGGCGACGATGGACTTGATGTTCTCCGCCTCGTTGTAGGTCGGGATGATCACCAAAGTCGTGCCGAGCGGACCGTATCTCCGCTGACCACCGTCGTTCACTGCTGGCCCTTCTTGTCCATGTTCTCTTCGGTACTCTCCGGCCGTACCCGACGGCCGATCAGGACTGCGGCCGCGCAGGACAGAAGGCCCACCATAGCGAGCGCCCATTCGGGCGCCGCACCGACGCGGTCCGCCACCGTCGTCCCGTCGCGGAGCGGGATGCGCGCGGAGATCACATCACGGGTGAATTCCTCGCTCCGCTGGAGCACCCTGCCGTCGGGGGCGACCACTGCGCTGATGCCGCTCGTCGCGGCGGTCACCACGGCCCGGCCGTGCTCGACGGCCCGCAGGGAGGACATGGCCAGCTGCTGCTCGGGCTGGCCGGTGCGGCCGTAGGTGGCGTTGTTGGTCTGGACGACGAGGGCGCGGGCGCCCGCCCGCACGGTGTCGCGGACGATCTCGTCGTAGGCCACCTCGAAGCAGATGACGTCGCCCAGCCGGGCGGGGCCGACCTGGAGCACCCCGGTCCGGTCGCCGGGGTAGAAGTCCCGGGGCACGCGCTGGAGGCGGGAGATGACCTTGCTCAGCTGCTCCCGGAAGGGCACGTACTCGCCGAAGGGCACCGGGTGCTGCTTGGCGTAGGAGGCGCCGGGCCCGGTCTTCGGGTCCCAGACGATGCCCTTGTTGTCGATGTAGCCCTGCTTGCCCGGGTGGTCCACCAGGACGCCGACCAGGACCGGGACGCCCACGGCCTGCACGGCCTTCTCGATCCGGTCGTAGGCCTGCGGGTACTGGAAGGGGTCGAGGTCGGAGGAGTTCTCCGGCCAGATCACCAGGTCGGGCCTGCGGACCTTGCCCGCCTCGATGTCCCGGGCCAGCTGAAGCGTCGCGTCGACGTGGTTGTCGAGGACCATCAGCGGCCGGCCGAGGAAGTCCATGCCGGGCTTCTCGACGTTGCCCTGGACGATCGCGATGTCCACGGTGTCGTCCGCCTTGGTGGGCACCGGCACGGCGTACCCGGCGAGGGCGACGGCCGCCGCCAGCGCCACGGCCTCCACGGCGGGCAGCGCGGCCCGTGCCGTGCGGGGGCCGACGGTCCGCAGCCGGGCCGCGCCCACCGCCGCGTACGCCAGCAGCCCGCCCGTCAGGGCCACGGCGAAGGTGACCAGCGGGGCGCCGCCGAGCGCGGCCAGCGGGGTGAAGGGCGAGGAGGTGTTGGCGAACGCGAGCCGCCCCCACGGGAAGCCGCCGAAGGGCACCCGGTCGCGCGCCCACTCCTGGGCGATCCACAGGCACGCCCCCCACAGCGGCCACCAGGGCAGCCGCGAGGTCACCGCGAGCCCGGCGCCGAGCAGGGCCACGAACAGCGCCTCGACCACGGAGAGCCCGAACACCGCGTCGTAGCCGACCACATGCAGCCAGCGCAGCAGGACGAAGAAGAACGGCAGCCCGAACGCGAAGCCAGTCCAGGCGCCCTGCCGGGCGCTGCGGCCCCGGGTCAGCAGGGCCAGCGCGGCGACGGCGGCCACCGACAGCGGCCACACCCCGTACGGCGGGAAGGCCGCGGCGAGCGCGAGGCCCGCGGCGGCGGCGAGGCCGGTGCGGGCGGCCTCGCGGCGGACGAGCCGGACCAGGCGCGCCGCCCGGCCGGGGCGAGGCGCCGTGTCGGCGGGAGCATCGGCGGTCGGCGGCGGGGCCGCGACGGCCTCCGGTGTGGTTTCGGGACCCGAGGGCACGGTCGCTTCTTCCTGGAGCTTTCGGGAGTATCAGTCGACCGTACCCCGACCGGCGGGCAGCCCGGTCCGTCGGGTGCGCGGAGACCGCCCGGAAGCGGTCGGAATGAGGGCCCGGCGTCCTTCGGGCCGGCCTGGGATCCGCTGGCTGCGGTCTCCCTAGGGCCGTTGTCTACTGAACGTCCGGGCCCCACCCGGGTCGCACCTGCCGGCCTGGCGGAACCCTCCCTCGCCCCCGTGCGCTGGACCTGGCTCCCAGTGGCGGCGCGCCGCTCCGGCACCCCGCCCCATGGCCCAGCTGCGTTCGACGACTGTGTGGAGATGCACCGGCCGGACGTCCTGTGGTGGACAGCGAGAACCTACCGGCCGCCGCCCGCACCGTGTCAACACCCGCACGACCTGCGTGCCTCGGCCGAATCAGCAGGTCAGTACGGCAGCCGACGGCGTGCCGCGGCAGCCGGACGGCACGTCGTTCGGCGGTACGCGGATCATGAACCGTCACCCGTTCGGACGCGCTCACGCCTCCCTGCGGTACACCGTGCGTCCGGCCACGACCGTCCGCAGGCAGACCGGCAGTGGGGTGCCCGGCGTGAGGTCGGGCAGGCCGGGCGTGCCCGAGCGGGGGTCGGTGGACCAGTTGGCCACCCGGTTGTCGGGCACCTGCACCACGAGGTCGCCGGTGGCCCAGACCGCGTAGTCGGCGGGCGCGCCCGGCACCAGGACGCCCGCGTCGTCCCGGCCGACGGCCCGCCAGCCGCCGCGCGTGTGGGCGGTGAAGGCGGCCCGCACGGACACGCGGTGCCCGGGCGTGCGGTGGAAGGCCGCCGCGCGGACCGTGCCCCACGGGTCGAGGGGGGTGACGGGGCTGTCGGAGCCGAGGGCGAGCGGGACCCCGGCGCGCATCATGGCCGCGTACGGGTTGAGCGTGCGGGCCCGCTCGCGGCCCAGGCGCCGGGCGTACATGGCCTCGTCCCCGCCCCAGGCGGCGTCGAAGGCGGGCTGGACGGAGGCGGTGAGGGCGAGTTCGGCGAAGCCCGCGATCAGTTCGGGGGTGAGCATCTCGGCGTGCTCGACCCGGTGCCGGGCGGCGCGGATGCGGGCCAGGCCCAGCTTGTCGGCGGCGGTTCGGACGCCCTCGACGACGGTGGTGAGCGCGGCGTCGCCGATGGCGTGGAACCCGGCCTGGATGCCGGCCTCGGTGCAGGCGGCCACATGGGCGGCGACGGCGGCGGCGTCGAGGTGGGCGGTGCCCGTGCCGCCGGGCTCGTCGGCGTACGGCTCGTGCAGGCAGGCCGTGTGGGAGCCGAGGGAGCCGTCCACGAAGAGGTCGCCGGCCGCGCCGATCGCGCCCAGTTCGCGGATGCGGCCGGCCCCTTCGGCGGAGGTGAGCGCCTCGGCCCAGTAGCCCGTCACCCGAGGGCCGGGCTCCTCGGCGGCGAGCCGCAGCAGCCCGGTGAGGTCGTCCTCGCTCGAGATCTCGGGTCCCGCGCACTCGTGCACGGAGCCGATGCCGAGCGCGGCGGCGCGCGCGAGCGCCGCGCGCTGGGCCTCCACGCGCTGCGCCGGGGTGACGCTGTCGTACGCGGCGGCGCGCACGGCGTGGTGGGCGGCGCCCGTCAGGGGCGCGTCCGGGGCGAAGCCGGGCAGCTCGCGGACGTGCGGGACGAGGTCGAGGAGCGCCGTGCCGACGACGGCGGAGTGGACGTCGGCGCGGGTGAGGTAGAGCGCCCGGCCGCCGGTGGCCTCGTCCAGCTCCCGGCGGGACGGGGGCCGCCGCTCCGGCCAGGCGCTGGCGTCCCAGCCGTGCCCGAGCAGCACGCGGTCCGCGGGGCGGGCGGCGGCGTACGCGCGCACGCGGTCCAGCGCCTCGGCGAGCGTGGGGACGCCGGTGAGGTCGAGGCCGGTGAGCGCGAGGCCGGTGGCGGTGGTGTGCACGTGTGCGTCGGTGAACGCGGGGGTGACGAGCGCGCCGTCGAGGTGCACGACCTCGTCGACCCCGTCGGCGAAGGAGTCCGCGGCCCCTTCGGACCCGACCCAGGCGATGCTCCCGCCCTCGACGACCATTGCGGTGGCAAAGGGATCGGCGGGGCTGTGCACGGTGCCGCCGCGCAGCAGGACGGTGCGGGTGGTTCGGGGCTCTGCATCGGGACGCTCGGTCATGAGCCAAGTCTGTCCCCTGCGGAGGCGGGGGCGGGCGGCGGGGGCCGATTCAGCCCGTCCGGCGATTGAGGACACCGCGCGCAGCGCGGTCCCGGGGACTGGGGCGCAGCCCCCCACGCGGCGGAGCCGCGAATAGATACAGCCGGGAAGGGGCGGGACAGGGGAAAGAAACCCCCGGTCACCCCACCCGCGGCGGTCGCGCCTCGTACGGCGTGGAGAGGACGATCGTCGTGCGCGTCGACACACCCGCCAGCGAGCGGATCCGCGCCAGCAGATGCTCCAGCTCCAGCGGCGTCGCCACCCGCACCTTGAGGATGTAGTTCTCGTCCCCGGCCACGCTGTGGCACGCCTCGATCTCGGGAATCTCCGCGAGCCGGTCCGCGATGTCGTCGGGAGCGCTGGGATCGAAGGGCTTCACCGAAATGAACGCGGTCAGCGGCAGCCCGACCGCCTCGGGGTCCACCACCGCCGCGTAGCCGCGGATGACCCCGCGCTGTTCGAGCCGGCGCACCCGCTGGTGCACCGCCGAGGTGGACAGGCCGGTGGCCTTGCCCAGGTCGGTGTAGCTCATCCGCCCGTCCTTGACGAGCAGTTCCACGATCTCTTTGTCCAGCTCCTCCACGCGCATCAACCTACTGGGTCGCGGCGGGCCCGGCACAGTCGGCGTCACCACAGGCGCACAACCTGTGTGACAAACGCCACAGGTGTGCACCCGTGTCCTCCCGCGAGCTGCGATTATCCGGCTCCCCCCGAGGGAAGTGCTTGCTGTGGCCGGGCCCGAGGTGCCTCGGCCGGTCCATTCAAGGGGGAAGAATCACGATGCCCAGTCTCGAACGCCTGGAACGCCCGGACAGCGAGCGCCTGGAGCACGAGGGCGACGGCGACGGTCCGTACGAGCCCGAGGCGTACGACATGTTCCGCGTGACGTGCCCGGACTGCGCCCGCCCGATCGCGCTGCTCGACGGCGAGGACGTCCTGCCGGAGCACGCGCTGTGCCCGTCGCCGTGGAACCCGTTCGGGCTCACGGTCTGCGCCGGCTCGGGGCGCGGCGTGGAGGAGGCGACCCCGGCGGACGAGCCCCCGGGCGCCGGGCTGGACGCGGCGCTGCTGCTGACGCTCCCGGAGAGCCTCGACTGGCGGCGCCAGCCGTTCTCGCACATCGGCGGTCCGGGCTCGCGGCCGCTGCGCGTGCCGGAGCCCGCCACCCGCCGGCCCTAGGTCCCGTACGGGGATGTTCCGGCGCCGCCGGGCAGAAGCGGCGGCGCCGTACGGATCCCGGCCAGGGGAGTCGCGGGTCAGTGGGACTCGGGTCCCGCTACGTGCCGGGCGACCACGATCCGCTGGATCTGGTTGGTGCCCTCGACGATCTGCAGCACCTTGGCCTCCCGCATGTAGCGCTCGGCGGGGAAGTCGGCCGTGTAGCCGTAGCCGCCCATCAGCTGCACGGCGTCCGTGGTCACCCGCATCGCGGTGTCGGTGCAGAAGAGCTTGGCCATGGCGGCCTGCTTGCCGAACGGCTCGCCCTGGTCCCGCAGCCGGGCCGCGGCAAGGTAGAGCGCGCGGCCGGCCTCGATCTGGGTGGCCATGTCCGCGAGCATGAAGCGCAGGCCCTGGAAGTCGGCGAGCGGGTGCCCGAACTGCCGCCGCTCGGTGACGAAGGCCAGGGCCTCGTCCAGTGCGGCCTGGGCGATGCCGATGGCGCAGGCGGCGATGCCGAGCCGGCCGGAGTCGAGGGCGGAGAGGGCGATGGCGAAGCCCTGGCCCTCCTCCCCGATGCGGCGCGCGTCGGGCACCTGCACCCCGTCGAAGTGCAGCTGTGCCGTGGGCGAACCCTTCATGCCCATCTTGCGCTCGGGCGGCGCGGCGGAGAGGCCGGGGGCGTCGCCGGGCACCAGGAAGGCGGTGATCCCGCGGGCGCCCTCGCCGCCGGTCCGGGCGAGCACGGTGTAGAAGTCGGCGATGCCGCCATGGGTGATCCACGCCTTGGTGCCCTCGATGGTCCAGGTGTCCCCGCTGCGGGTGGCCCGGGTGCGCAGCGAGGCGGCGTCGGAGCCCGCGGCGGGCTCGGAGAGGCAGTAGGCGCCCAGGAGCCCGCCGCCGAGCATGGCGGAGAGGTGCTCCTTCTTCTGCTTCCCGGTGCCGTACCCGGCGAGTGCGTGGCAGGCGAGCGTGTGCACGCTGACGCCCAGGCCCACGGTGAGCCGGGCGGCGGCCAGCTCCTCCAGCACCTGGAGGTAGACCTCGTAGGGCTGGTCGCCGCCGCCGTACTCCTCGGCGTACGGCAGGGCCAGCAGGCCGGAGGCGGAGAGCAGCCGGAAGACCTCACGGGGGAAGTGGCCGGCGTCCTCCTCCTCGGCCGCACGGGGCGCGATCTCCCGCTGGACCAGGTCGCGCACGAGCGCGATGAGATCGCGGGCTTCCTCGGTGGGCAGCTGACGCTCCACCGGCTGCGGGCCGTGTTCGGTCATGGCGGCGCTCTCCTCCCTGTCGGGCGCTACGGCGACAGGCGCGCAAGGGTGTCGGCGCCGCCACCGGTGGGTGGCCCAGCCGATGGTCCGGTGCCGGGTCTCGGTCCGCGGTGACCTGCGGCTGTGGCGGTTGGAGTATGCCCGATCGGCGGGCGCGCGTCACCACTTGACGGATCTTGGAAATCCGCTCTCGCTCGTTTGGTCCGAACCATTGACCGTATTGGTCTAGTCCTTCTACGGTTTCCCCACCGTTTCCTTTGAGCGCGTCCATGCCAAGCCATGGGCGCCCCGGCCACCCCCCAACTCTCCCCACCCACCGAGGAGAAGCACCATGCCCGGAACTCACGGACGACGCCCCCGCACCCTGCTCACGGCCGCCGCGGCCTGCTCCGCACTCCTGGCAGCCGGCCTGGCCGCAGGCCCGGCGACCGCGGACGGCACCCCTGCCGACTCCAATACGGCCGCCGGCCACCGCGTGGTCGGATATTTCACCAACTGGGGCGTGTACGACCGCAATTACCAGGTCAAGAACATCGAGACCTCCGGCTCCGCCGACCGGCTCACCCACGTCAACTACGCCTTCGGCAACGTCTCCGGCGGCAAGTGCGCGATCGGCGACGCCTACGCCGACTACGACAGGTTCTACGACGCCGCCGGCAGCGTCGACGGCCGGGCCGACTCCTGGGACGACGGCGCCCTGCGCGGCAACTTCAACCAGCTGCGCAAGCTCAAGAAGCTCCACCCGGGTCTCAAAGTGGTCTGGTCCTTCGGCGGCTGGACCTGGTCCGGCGGATTCGGCGAGGCCGCCAAGGACCCCGCCGCCTTCGCCGAGTCCTGTTACGGCCTGGTCAAGGACCCCCGCTGGGCCGACGTCTTCGACGGCATCGACATCGACTGGGAGTACCCCAACGCCTGCGGCCTCACCTGCGACACCAGCGGCCGCGACGCCTTCCGCGAGGTGATGGCGGCGCTGCGGGCGAAGTTCGGGGGCAAGAGCCTGGTCACCGCGGCCATCACGGCCGACGCCTCGGGCGGCGGCAAGATCGACGCGGCCGACTACGCGGGCGCCGCCCGCTACGTCGACTGGTACAACCCCATGACCTACGACTTCTTCGGCGCCTGGGACGCCAAGGGCCCCACCGCCCCGCACTCCCCGCTCACCTCGTACAACGGCATCCCCAGAGACGGCTTCAACACCGACGCCACCATCCGGAAGCTCACGTCCCTGGGCATCCCGCCCGCCAAACTCCTGCTGGGCATCGGCTTCTACGGCCGCGGCTGGACGGGCGTCACCCAGTCCGCCCCCGGCGGCACCGCCACCGGCCCGGCGAAGGGCACGTACGAGGACGGCTTCGAGGACTACCGGATCCTCAAGGCCAAGTGCCCCGCCAACGGCACGGTGGCGGGAACGGCGTACGCCACGTGCGGCAGCGACTGGTGGAGCTACGACACCCCGTCGACCATCGCCGGGAAGATGGCCTACAAGAACCGCCAGGGGCTGGGCGGCACGTTCTTCTGGGAGCTGAGCGGCGACACCGCGAACGGTGAGCTGATCAAGGCCATCAACTGACCGGGAGCCGTCAACTGACCGGCCGGTCCACGGATCCGGCCGGAACGGCGGTGCGCACGGCCGGGATCGGGCCCGGTGTCCTGGCCCATTACGCTGGGCCGCGCCGAGCCCGTACACGCGTACCAGCGACACCGCGCGCACCCCGCGACGAGGAGCACCGCACATGACCGTCACGCTCGATCTGCCCTTCTTCCGCCGCTTCCTCGACCGCGCCACGCGCGTGATCAGCGCGGAGGCCGCGTACCTGACCGAGCTGGACGCCGCCATCGGCGACGCCGACCACGGGGCCAACCTCAAGCGCGGCTTCACCTCGGCCGCACAGGCTGTGGCCGCCGAGCCGCCCGCGACCCCGGGCGCCCTGCTGACGGCCGTCGGCGCGCACTTGACCAACACCGTCGGCGGCGCCTCCGGCCCGCTGTACGGAACCGTCCTGCGCCGCATGGGCAAGCTGCTCGGCGAGGACCCGGTCGTCGAACCGGAGACGCTGGGCCGGGCGCTGGGCGCGGCCGTGGCGAGCGTGCGGCGGCTCGGCGACTCGGCGCCCGGCGACAAGACCATGGTCGACGCCCTCCAGCCGGCCGCCGAGGCCTACGCCGAGGCCCTGGCACAGGGCGAGGTGACGGCCGCGCTGGCCGCCGCGGCACGGGCGGCCCGCGAAGGGGCAGAGGCGACGGTCCCGATGCTCGCGCGGCGCGGGCGCGCCAGCTACCTGGGCGAGCGCAGCATCGGCCACCAGGACCCCGGGGCGACCTCCAGCGCCCTGCTGATCACCGCGCTGTACGAGGCCACGGACCCGGAACTGTGCGCTGCCGCCCCGGAGACGGGGACCGGCACGGGCACCGCGGGCGCCGGGCAGCGGGAGGCCGCGCCGGAGCGCCCGGCGGGCCGGGTCGGCGTCGTGCTGGTCTCGCACAGCCGCGAGGTGGCCGAGTCCACCGCGGCCCTCGCCCGCGCCCTGGTCGGCTCGGGCGACCCGGCGCCGGTCGCGCCCGCCGGCGGGCTGCCCGACGGGGCGGTCGGCACCAGCGCCGAGCTGGTCCGCCGGGCCGTCGGGGAGGCGGACGGGGGCGCGGGCGTGGTCGTGCTCTGCGACATGGGCAGCGCGGTCCTCACCGTCAAGGCCCTGCTGCCCGAGAAGGAGTTCGCACAGGTGCACATCGCGGACGCGCCCTTCGTCGAGGGCGCGGTGGCCGCGCTGGTGACCGCCTCGGCGGGCGGCGACCTGGCGGCCGTCCTCGCCGCGACGGACGACGCGCGGACGTACCGCAAGGTGTGACCCGGGGCGTGTGAACACGGCGGCACGACCGGACCCACGACCGGGCAGACGTGGCCGACACGGAGGCGGACGCCGCGCATTTGCAGGGAAAGTCTGGAAATGTCTACGTGTCCATCTCCCCTTCCCCGCGCGGAGGTACAGCCGCGGTGTCGCGCAGACTGCTGCCCTTTGCGCTCGTCCTGGCCTATCTCGTGGCCGTCGTGACCATCGACCTGATGACCCCGGCCTATCTGCGGCTCGACGTGTACGCGGCCCTCGCACCCGTGACCGCCGCGGCGGTCTGCACCTACCGGCAGACGGTGTTCGTGGGGCTCCTCGACTTCTGCCTGATGGTGGCCCACCACGGGGTGCTGACCGGCGAGATGTCGTCCGTCAACCGCATCGGCTCGGTGCTGGGCAACATCCTCATCGTGGGCGCCAGCATCGCGGTCGCCCGGCTGCGGCGGAACGGCGACGTGCTGCTGGAGCGGGTGCGGGCCACCGGCGAGGCCGCGCAGCGGGCGCTGCTGAGGCCGCTCCCGCTGCGCACCCACAGCGTGGTCGTGGACGGCTTCTACGTGTCCTCGCAGCGGGAGGCGCTGATCGGGGGCGACATCTACGAGGTGGTCGACACCCCGTACGGCACCCGCGTGCTGATCGGCGACGTACGGGGCAAGGGGCTGGGCACGCTGGGGGCGGGGGCGGCGGTGCTGACGGCATTCCGGGAGGCGGCCTACCACCGGCGGGACCTGGACAGCGGGGTGGTGGCGATGGAGCAGGGCCTGTACCGCTACCACCGGTCCGCGGAGTACCAGGAGTGCACGCGGAGCGCGCACGCCGCCGAGGAGTTCGTGACGGCGCTGGTCTTCGGGACCGAGGACGACCCGGCGGCGACGGTACCCGGCCAGGTGCCCGTCGTGTTCGTCGACTGCGGCCACCCGGCGCCGTTCCTGATCGGCGCGGACGGCGGCGTGCGCGAGCTGCGGGCGCCGGAGCCGGGCCTGCCGCTGGGGCTGGGCGACCTGGCCCCCGTGCCGCGGTCCGCGCGCCGCTTCGCGCTGCCCCCGGACTGCCGGGTGCTGGCCTGCACGGACGGGGTGACCGAGGCACGGGCGCCGGACGGCGGCTTCTATCCGCTCGCCGAGCGGCTGGACGCCTGGGCCCGCCTGCCCACGCCCGAGCTGCTGGGGCGGCTGCGCGAGGACCTCGCCGCGCACACCGGCGGCCGGCTCCAGGACGACGTGGCGGTGCTGGTGATAGAGCGCGCGCCGGCCCCCCGGGCGGGCGACGGCATCGGCGGCGGATGAGTCCGGTCGGCGGCTGAAAAGTCCGGTCAGCAGCGGATGAGTTCGAAGGCGACGCCCGGCCGCCCGCCGAACCGCTCGGCCACGGCCCGCATGTTCCCCTCCAGGAAGGTCCGGCAGTAGGTCTCCGGGTCCTCCTCGGTGAGCGCCTCCAGGTAGGTGCGGTGGCAGAGCAGGGACCGCACGGCCCGCTCCAGGCCCGCGCTCACGTCGACCGCGTGGGTGGGGCGCGGGGAGCCGGAGACGGCCGTGTACCGGACCCCGTTCCAGGGCATGAGGCCGTCCTCGGCCAGCTCGGGGAAGATCCAGCGGTTGCCCGCGTCCGCGACGGCGTCGAGGGCGGCGCGGCCGACGGCCCGGTGGTCGGGGGTGTTCCACTGCGTGCCGCCGGGCCAGGTGTCGTGGTGGTTGAGGGTGAGCACCAGCTCGGGCCGGTGGCGGCGGACGGCCGCGGCGAACTCGCGGCGCAGCGCGAGCCCGTACTCCACGATCCCGTCGGTGTGGCCGAGGAACTCCACGGTCCGCACCCCCACCTCGGCGGCGCTCGCCCGCTGCTCCGCCTCGCGCAGCGGCGCGGCCTCCTCGGGGGTGAGGGAGCCGATGCCCGCCTCCCCGAACGTGGCCAGCAGATAGGCGCACTCGTGGCCGGCGTCGGTCCAGGTGGCGACGGCCGCGGATGCGCCGTACTCGAGGTCGTCGGGGTGGGCGACGATCGCGAGGGCGCGCCGCCAGTCGGTGGGCATCTCCGCGAGCTGGTCCGTCATGGCCGCTGCCTCCTTCGCACCGGGTGCCTCCCGGGCAGCGTATGCGCGGAGGCGGCGCTCTGCTTCTTCACTCTTCTTCGCGACACGCGGGAACTCGGTGGACGCGCGGTCCGACTATCTGGTCCGGGCCCCCTGCCGAGGACGCGGCGGGCCCGTGTGGACGTCGAGCTTTTCTGGAGTGAGTGATGCGCCCTCGTGCGTGGTGCGGTGTGCTGGCCGCGGTGGCCCTGTCGGCGACGGCCTGCGGTGTCGGCGGCGGTGGCGGTGAGGCCGGGAAGGCCGACGACGCGGGGGCGGCGTCCGGCGCCCGGGCCGGTTTCCCGGTGACCGTCGCCGACTGCATGGGCGCGAAGACCACCTTCGAGTCCGCGCCCCGGCGGATCGTCACCAGCAACGCCGCCGGCCTGGAGCTGCTGATGTGGCTGGGCGCGGGCGACAAGGCCGCCGGCACGGGCTTCCCGCCCGGCAACGGCGCGCTGCCGCAGCAGTACGCCGAGCAGGGCGCGAAGGTGCCGGTGCTGGGGAAGACCGTCATCCCCAAGGAGAAGCTGCTCGCCTCGGGCGCCGACCTGTACGTCGACTCGTTCTCCTCCATGAAGAACATGGGCAAGATGGGCGACGCCCCGACCGCCGAGGAGTTCAAGGCGGCGGGCATCAAGCACGTCTTCCTCAAGTCGACGGCCTGTGCGGCGATGGCCAAGGGCCCGCGCACGGACCTCTCCGGCATCGAGGCCGACATCGAGGAGCTGGGCAAGGTCACCGGCACCGCGCAGCGCGCGGCCGAGCTGACCGGGGACATGCGCAGGAAGACCGGCGAGGTGCAGGAGGCGCTGAAGGACGTGCCGGAGGACCAGCGGCCCACGTACTTCCTCTTCGACTACGACGCCGGCACCAAGCAGCCGATGGCCGTCTGCAACCGTCAGGTGGCCAACGCGGTGATCACCCAGGGCGGCGGGCGGAACGTCTTCGCCGGCTGCGACGGCGACTTCAAGCCCGTGGGCTGGGAGGACGTCGTCGCCAGGAACCCGGACTGGATCCAGCTCGCCGTGCGCAACCGGGGCAGCGAGGAGGCCAACGCCAAGGCATTCGACGAGGCGGCCGAGTTCCTGCGCACCTTCCCCGCGACCGCCGAGCTGAAGGCCGTGCAGAAGGGGCACTTCCTGCGCATCGGCTCCGAGCGCACCACCATCGGCGGGGTGCGCAGCGCGGACACCGTGCGGGAGATCGCGCACGCGCTGTACCCGGACCGGGTCAAGTAGATGGCGACGCTCACCGGGGGCCGGACGGCGGAGGGCCGGGAGCCGGGCGTCCGCACGGTGCGGGCCGGCCTGGCCTGCGCCGTGCTGGGCGCCGCCCTGCTGGCCGCGCTGGTCGCCTCCGTGTGCCTTGGCTCGACCTCGGTGCCGCCGGGCCGGGTGTGGTCGGCGGTGCTGCACGGCCTCGGCGGCCGGGGGCCGGTGCCGGGGACCCCGGATCTGATCGTCTGGCAGCTGCGGGTGCCGCGCGCCCTGCTGGCGGCCGTGGTGGGCGCGGGGCTGGGCCTGGTCGGCACGGCCGCCCAGGCCCTGGTCCGCAATCCGCTCGCGGACCCCTATCTGCTGGGCATCTCCAGCGGGGCCTCGCTGGGCGCGGTGGCCGCGATCGTGCTCGGCGCGAGCGCGGGCGGGGCGCTCGGGCTGGGGCTGTCGGCGGCGGCGTTCGCCGGTGCGCTGCTGTCCTTCACGCTGGTGTGGGCGTTCGCCCGGCGGGCGGGCGGCTTCCGGCCGCTGCGGCTGGTGCTGGCGGGGGTGGGCATCGGGCAGTTCCTGTCGGGCTTCACCCACTACCTGGTGCTCCAGGCGGGGGACGAACAGCAGACGCACGGGGCGCTGTTCTGGATGATGGGCTCGCTCGGCGGAGCCCAGTGGGACACCCTCGCCCTGCCCGCGGGCGCGGTGCTGCTGGGCACGGTGGCGCTGCTGGCCCGGTCCCGGGCGCTCAACGCGATGCTGATGGGCGACGAGACGGCTGCCGGGCTCGGGGTGGACGTGGGCCGGCTGCGGCGTGAGCTGTTCGTGGTCACCAGCATGCTCACCGGGGTGCTGGTGGCGGTGTCCGGGGCGATCGGCTTCGTGGGGCTGATGGTGCCGCACGCATGCCGGATGGTGGTGGGCGGCGACCACCGCCGGCTGCTGCCGGTGGCCGCGCTGTTCGGCGCCCTGCTGCTGGTCGTCGTCGACCTGGTGGCCCGTACGGCCCTGCCGGACCAGGAGCTGCCGGTGGGCGTGGTCACCGCGCTGATCGGCGCGCCCGCGCTGCTGTATCTGCTGGACCGACGCCTGGAGCGGCTGTGAGGATCACCATCGAGGCCCTGGAGGTGCGGCTGTCCGGGCGGGCAGTGGTCTCCGGGGTCGACCTGCTCGCGGAGGACGGCGAGATCGCCGGGCTCGTGGGGCCCAACGGAAGCGGCAAGTCCACCGTGCTGCGGACCGTCTACCGTCATCTGGCGCCGCACGCGGGCCGGGTGCTCGTCGGCGGCACGGATCTCCGGGAGCTGACGGCCGTGCAGTCCGCGCGGCGGGTCGCGGCGCTCCCGCAGGAGCGGGGCGCCGACTTCGAGCTGTCGGTCCGCGAGGTCGTCGCCATGGGCCGCACGCCCTACAAGCGGGCCTTCGCGGGCGAGGACGCGGCCGACCGGGACACGGTGGCCGACGCGCTGGACCGGGTGGGCATGGCCCACGCGGCGCGGCGCCGGTTCTCCGCGCTGTCCGGCGGCGAACGGCAGCGGGTGCTGCTGGCCCGGGCGCTGGCCCAGGACCCGAAGGTGCTGGTGCTGGACGAGCCGACCAACCACCTGGACGTGCGCCATCAGGTGGAGCTGCTGGCGCTGTTGCGCGAGCAGCGCCGCACGACGCTGCTCGCGCTGCACGACCTCAACGCCGCGGCGTCCGTGTGCGACCGGCTGCACGTGCTGCACGGCGGGGCGGTCGTGGCGTCGGGGGCGCCGCGCGAGGTGCTGACGCCCGGGCTGCTGGCGGAGGTGTTCGGGGTGCGGGCCGCCGTGGTCGAGCACCCGCTGACCGGCGACCCGCTGATCGCCTTCGACCACCGGTCGCCGGCCGGGTCGGATGCGGATCCGGTGCCGGTCAGCTGACCGCTTCGTAGTGGCTGGGGCGCCCGTCCTTCAGGACGAGGCGCCCCAGCCTTTCTGCGTGTGCGCGGGGCAGCAGGCGCGCCGTGCCGTCGGGCCGGCGGAGCACGGCCGTGTGCCAGGGCGTGGCCCAGGCGTCGGCCGAGTCGAGGAGGCGGATGCCGAACTTCCCGGCGCCGGGCCGCTGGGGGTGGATGGACAGCCGTACGGACGCGGGGTGGTGGGCGGCGACGAGGTCGCCCCAGGCCCGGCTGCGGGCGATGACGTCGTAGGCGCGGGCGCGGCACTCGCGCTGGAGGGCGGAGCGGGTGCCGGTGAAGTCCGCGGTGTCCTCGACCAGGAAGCGGGTGATGCCGCGGTAGAGGGCGGCGGTCTCCTCGTCGCCGCGCACCTGGGCACGCAGGGCCTCCAGGGAGGGCGCGTGGGCCGCGGTGACCAGGGCGCGCTTGGTGTCGTAGCCGGCGTCCCCGTGGACGTGGCGCAGGTCGAAGGTGTCGAGGTGGTGCAGGCCCGCGCGCTCGATCAGGGCTCGCAGCTCGTCCCCGTAGGCGTCGATGTGCTCGTCGGGGACGCGGATGACGTCGCCGAAGATGTGGCCGTCCGAGCAGATGACGATGCGGGCCCCGGGCTCGTATATCCCGCCGATGCGGGCGCACAGCCGGTCGAGGAAGGCGAGCGAGAGCCGCTCGCCCTCGTCGGGGAGGTGGCCGAGGACCTTGGCGGGGTTGGGGGACTTGCAGGGGAAGCCGGGGAGGGTGAACAGGACCGGCTCCCCCGCGTCCGTGAACCGCCGTATCTGGCGCAGCTGTTCCGGGTGGTCGGCGGGGTCCGGCGAGCCCGGTCCGGCGGTGCGGTGATAGGGCAGGAGCAGGCCCAGGACGCGGGCCTCGACGGACGTCCGGGGTGCGGGGCGGGTGAGGGTGTCGTGCGTCATGAGGCGGTCATCCACGGGAGCGGGGGCAGACGGGCGTGTCGAAGGCGACGGGCAGCTCGCCGACGCCGCGGCCGAGGACGGCCGGGATCCAGGCGAGGTCCTCGTCGGGGACGGCGAGCCGCAGCCCGGGCAGCCGGGTGAGCAGGGTGCCCAGCGCGATCCGGAGTTCGGCGCGGGCCAGCGCGGCGCCGGGGCAGAAGTGGATGCCGTGGCCGAAGGCCAGGTGGGTGCCCTGGTTCCGGTCGAGGTCCAGGGTGTCGGGGTCGGGGAAGCGCTCGGGGTCGCGGTTGGCGGCGCAGAGCGAGACGATCACGGAGTCGCCGGCCGGGATGCGGGTGCCGTGCAGTTCGGCGTCCTCGGCGAGGAAGCGCCAGGTGGTCAGCTCAAAGGCGCTGTCGAGCCGCAGCAGTTCCTCGACCGCGTTCGGCAGCAGGCCGGGCTCGGCGCGCAGCCGCTCCATCACAGCTTCTCGACGGGGTTGCCGCATCAGGGCCACCAGCGCGGTGGTGATCTGGTTGGTGACCGGCTCCTGGCCGGCCACCAGCAGCTGGAAGACCATGGAGTCCAGCTCCTCCTGCGTCAGTTCGCCCCGGTCGCGGGCGGTGACCAGGCGGGACAGCAGCCCGTCGTCCGGGTGCCCGCGCCGGTCGGCGACGACCTCGGCGATGTACTCCTGGAGTTCGCGCAGCAGCGCCTCGTACGCCGGGCGTCCCGGATCCCCGGGGCCCACGGGCGCCACGACCCTGCCCCACTCGCGCCGGAAGCGGGCGGCCAGGTGCGGCGGCAGGCCGATGACCTCGGCGAGGACCTGGAAGGGGAAGCGGGCGGCGAAGCAGCGCACGAGGTCGGCGGTCCCGGCGTCGGCGGGCATGGCGTCGACGAGCGCGTCCGCCATCTCCTGGAAGCGTGGCAGCAGTTCCTCGACGCGGCGGGGCGCGAAGGCGTCGGTGACCATGCGGCGCATGGCGGTGTGCTTCGGCGGGTCCTGGTGCAGGAGGTGGACCTGGAGCTGGGAGTGCTGCGGCTCGGGCATGATCGAGGCCCGTTCGCGCCAGCGGTCGTTGCCGAGCGCGTGGTTCTTGCCCAGCCGCGGGTCGGCGAGGGTCCGCTGCGCGGCGGCATGACCGGTGACCAGCCAGGCGGTGACCCCGCTGGGGAAGAGCACCCGGTGAACGGGGCCGGCCTCCCGCATCCGGGCGTACAGCGGATAGGGATCGCGCTTGTACTCGGTGCCGTAGAGGGGCACGGGCTCGGGCAGCGACACGATGGGGTTCTCCTCGCGAGTTCAATGGACCCTTGAGGAGTCGTACGGCCGGGGAAGCGAGTTCCCGGCTTTTCATACGAGGTGTACGAGGCGTACGGGTCGTACGGGGACGGGGGGCCGGCCCCGGAGAACGTCCCCCGATCTCCGGGTAGTCGGCCGCGGGGGCCCGCTGGTTCCCGGCCGGGAAAGGGACAATCCTCACGCGCCGGAAAGCGGGTGAAGCGCCCGGGCGCCGCTCCGTGCCGTGTCACGATGCGGCGATGACCGCACGTCGAGCACGCCCCCCGCTCAGTCCGTACATCGCCCTGGCCGACTTCGTCCTGCTGCTGGCCGTTCTCTTCGGCCTCTCCTACACGGCCGGTCTGGCCGTCGGTCCCGTCGCGCCCGGGATGCACCGGACCGGCGGCGGGGAGCCGGGCTCCGGACAGGGCTCCGGCGGGGGCATGGGCGGGAAGATGGGCGGCATGCCCGGGATGGGCCACTGATGAGCACGACCACGACGGACTCCCCGCTCGTCACCGAACTGATCGTCGGCGGGATGACCTGCGCGGCGTGCGTGGCCCGCATCGAGAAGAAGCTCGGCCGCCTGGAGGGGGTGAGCGCGACCGTCAACCTGGCCACGGGCCGGGCGCGGGTCACCCACCCCGCCGATGTGACCGCCGCCGAGCTGATCGCCGTGGTGGAGGGCGCCGGCTTCACGGCCGCGCTGCCGGAGCCGGAGCGTCCGGATCCGGCGGAGGAGTCCGGCGAGCGGCCGGACGCGCCGGCTCTTACCCGGCTGCTGATCATCGCCCTGCTGTCGGTGCCGGTGCTGGTCCTCTCCATGGTCCCCGCCCTGCAGTTCCGCAACTGGCAGTGGCTGTGCTTCGTCCTGGCCACCCCGGTCGCGGCCTGGGGATCGTGGCCGTTCCACGAGCGGGCCCTGCGGGGGCTGCGGCACTCCGCCGCCACCATGGACACCCTGGTCTCACTGGGCGTGCTCGCCTCCTACACCTGGTCGGCGTACGCCCTCTTCCTCGGCGGCGCCGGGGAGCCGGGGATGCGGATGCCCTTCACGCTGGTGCCGTCGGCCATGGGCGGTACGGCGGACGTCTACCTGGAAGCAGTGGTCGGCGTACCGCTGTTCGTCCTGACCGGCCGTCTGCTGGAGGCCCGGGCCCGGCGGGGCACGGGCTCGGCGCTGCGGGCGCTGGCCTCGCTCGCCGCGAAGGACGTGCTGGTACGCGCCGAGGACGGCACCGAACGCCGGATTCCGATCACCGGACTGTCGGTGGGCGACGTCTTCGTGGTCCGCCCCGGCGAGCGGGTCGCCACCGACGGCGAGGTGGTCGGGGGCAGCTCGGCCCTGGACCTGTCCCTGGTGACGGGCGAGAGCGCCCCGGTCGAGGCCGGGCCCGGCTCGGCCGTGGTCGGCGGCGCCGTCAACTCCGGCGGGCTGCTGGAGGTGCGGGCCACGGCCGTCGGCGCGGACACCCAGCTGGCGCGGATCGCCCGGCTGGTGGAGGAGGCCCAGACGGGCAAGGCCCGGGTGCAGCGCCTCGCGGACGCGGTCGCGGGCGTCTTCGTCCCGGCCGTCCTCGCGGTCGCCGTCAGCGTCCTGGGCTTCTGGCTCGGCGCCGGGGCCGCCCCGCAGGCGGCGATCACGGCGGCCGTCGCCGTGCTCGTGGTCGCCTGCCCGTGCGCCCTGGGCCTGGCCACACCGACCGCCCTGCTGGCTGCCACGGGCCGCGGCGCGGGCCTCGGCATCCTGGTGAGCGGCCCCCAGGCGCTGGAGGGCCTGCGCCGGGTGGACACGGTGGTGCTGGACAAGACGGGCACGCTGACGACGGGTTCGATGACGGTCACGGAAGTGACGGGCACCGACCGGGCCCTGTGCCTGGCCGCGGCGGCGGAAGCGGGCTCGGAGCACCCGGTGGGCCGGGCGATCCACGCCCGCGGCCGCGAGGCCGGACCCCTCCCCCCGGCGACGGACTTCACGGCGACGGCGGGCGTGGGCGTACGGGCGGTCGTCGACGGCCACCGGGTGGAGGTGACGAGACCGGACGCGGCGCCCGATCTCCCCGAACCCCTCTCCGCCGCCCTCCACCGCGCCGAGGAACACGGCCACACCGCCGTCCTCGTCCACATCGACGGCACCCCGGAAGCCGTCGTCGCCCTCGGCGACACCGTCCGCGCCGGCAGCTACCGCGCGGTCGACCACCTGAAGCGGCTCGGCCTGCGCCCCGTGCTCGCCACCGGCGACGGCGAGGCCGCCGCCCGGTCCGTCGCAGCGGAACTGGGCATCACCGAGGTGCACTCCCGGGCGACGCCCGAGGACAAGGCGGCGCTCGTCCGCACGCTCCGCGAGCGCGGCCACCGGGTCGCGGTCATCGGCGACGGCGTCAACGACACCGCCGCCCTCGCGGGCGCGGACCTGGGCATCGCGATGGGCAGCGGCACGGACGCGGCCATCGGCGCGGCCGACGTGACGCTCGTCCGCGAGGACATGGGCGCACTGGCCGACGCCGTCCGGCTGGCCCGGCGCACCTCGGTGACCGTGCGGTCCAACCTCGCCTGGGCGTTCGGCTACAACCTGGTCACCGTGCCGCTGGCGGCCGTCGGGCTGCTGAGCCCGATGGTCGCGGCCGCGGCGATGTCCGTCAGCTCCCTGCTGGTCGTGGGCAACAGCCTGCGGCTGCGCGGCTGGCAGCCGCGGCCCGCACGGTCGGCACGTCCGGCGCGTCCGGCCGGGAACGGCAACAGGAACTCCCGGGGTGGACTCTGATGACGGACTCCCCCACTCCCCTGGTCCAAGCCCTCCGCGCGGCCCTCGTCCCGGTCGCCGCGTGCGCGGTGGCTCTCGGCGGCCTGACGGCCTGGACGGCGTCCGGCGCGGCGGGCCGGCCCGCCTCCGTACGGGTCGAGGACGGCCGCGTCCTGCTCCCGTTCGGCCTGGACGACACCGCGGCGACGTTCCAACTGCGCAACGACGGCGACGCGGACGACGAGCTGATCGGCGTCGACGTGCCGTCGGCGGGCGGCGCGATGCTCAGCCGTACGGTCGTGCGGAACGGCGCGGGCCGCATGCAGATGGTCGCCTCGGCGACCGTCCCCGCGCACGGCACGCTGGAGATGTCCCCGCACGGCCTGGACGTGATGGTCTACCGGCCGCCCAAGGTGCGCGTCGGCGACCGGCTGCCGTTCGTGCTGCGCTTCCGCAAGAGCGGTGTGGTGCGGGCGGAGGCCGTGGTCGTACCGGCCGGAACCCGGCCGCCGGGCTGAGCCACCCGCCGGACAAGAAGAGGGGCCGTGGTGTGCGTACACACCACGGCCCCTCGGCGTCCGCGCAGCAGGCGGGCCCGTACCGGCTAGCCGGCCAGCGCCGGCACCCGCTCCGCCCGGGCGGAGACGCAGGCGGCCACCACTCGCGCGGACGCCTCGCGCTCGGCCGCGTCCAGCTGCACGATCAGCGTCTCGCGGGCCCGTGCCACGCGGGACCGCACCGTGCCGACGGGACAGCCCGCGACGACCGCGGCCTCCGCGTACGGCAGGCCCAGCATCTGGGTGAGGACGAACGCCTCACGGCGCTCGTACGGCAGCCGGTCGAGCAGCTGGGAGAGCGCCACTCCCTCGTCGAAGCCGGGCAGCTCCGCGGACTGCGTCCGCTCGGCCGCCGACTGCCAGTCGTCGGTGTCCGACAGCCGCGGTCGCGCCGCCTGGAAGCGCAGCCGGTCCACGACCGTGCGGCGGGCGATGGACAGCAGCCAGGTGCGGGCCGACGACCGGCCCTCGAAGCGCGGCAGCGAGCGCAGGGCCCGCAGGAACGTCTCCTGCACGAGGTCGTCGGCACCCTGCGGGTCGTTGCTCAGCCGGGCCACGTACCGCCGCACGTCGCTCTGCAGGGCGCGGATGAATCGTTCCACTGCGTCGGCGTCGCCGCCGCGGGCCGCCAGCGCCCAGGCGGTCACCGTCTCGTCGTCACGCACGGCGCCCCCCGGTGCGGGAGGAGGCGGCGGCACCGGGGACGATGGCGGGGTGCGCTGCAGTGAGGTTCGTACCGCTATATCCGCCCGCATCGACGGCGAGGAGCCGCCCCCGGGTGTGTCCGGGGCGGCGCTCGACGCGCATCTTCTGGGGTGTGCCGAGTGCCGCGGCTGGGGTGAGCGGGTGCGTCGGCTCAAGGCGCTCGCGGCGGGTCTGGATCTCGGCTGAACGGTGCTGTTCGGCCTTCGGCTGCGCGGCTGCACGACAGCAGGGCGGAGCCGAAGGTTTGAGGGCAGGGGTCATCGCCCTGGGTCCTTCCTGGAATCCGGGCGCCCGGCGCGGAGGCGGGCGGGCCCGGTGACGTGATGCGGCCCGGAAGGTCGCCGCGGCGGACTCGGAAGGAGTCAGCAGGCGGCGACGCGGGCGGGCGGACCACGCGTGGCGAGGACGTGGGCGTACAGCAGCCGCCGCAGCCGCTGGGCGGCGCGGTCGAGCCCGGCGCGGACGCGTGGCGGGCCGGCGGGCGCGGGTACGTCGCAGAAGAGGAGGACGAGCGGGGCGAAGAGCCGGGCGCCGATGGCCCGGCCGAGCCGGAAGGCCGCCTGCTCGCCGCCGGAGAGCCAGATGCCGCAGACGACGGCGACGAGGACGTGGGCGGACCACATGCCGAGGGCGCCGTGGCCGGCGTGCATCGGCATGCCACCCATGGAGTCCATCGTCCCCATGGGTCCCATGGATCCCATGTCGCCCATGGACATGCCCGCTCCGGACATGCCCATGCCGCCCAGGGTGTGGTCCATGGCGGTGGGATCCATGGCCATGGCATGGCCCCCGCCGCAGGTGAGGGCGGTCCCGAAGCCGTTCGGGGAGAGGGCCTCGGCGGCACCCCGGCCCACGTTCTGGGCCAGGGTGAAGAAGAAGTGCAGCGCCGTCTGGGCGCCGACCGTCGCGAGTGTGATCAGCAGCGGGCCGCGCTCGCGCCCGGCCAGGAACCAGGCGCAGCCGCCCGTGCCGGAGAGCGCGGCGGCGATGGCCCACCACGGGACCGTGGTCCCGGACATGACGGCGTGGCCGAGGGCGGCGAGCAGCACGCAGACCGCTGCGAACACTCCGGCTCGCAGCGCGCGCGGGACCTGTCCGGTCTGCTGCCCTGCTCTCATGACGTGGACATCGTTGCACCCGCCCCGCGCGGCTCGACGCCGGGGGGCGCGAAGACGTCCGGACGACCGCCCGCTCGGGCGCACGGTTCCGCCCCGTACCGTCCGCCCGGCGGTACGGGGCGGCGGGCCGCCGGCTCGGGGGGAATGACCGGCAACCCGGTCCCGTCGTGCCAGTGGGACTCGCGGAACCGAGTCAACCGCGTGCCGGGGCCGGGCGGCAGAGTGTGTGCGGGGCCGGGTGCGGGTGCACGGGGCACACCCCGTGTGGAAGCCCGGCTTCCACCGGGCCGGGTCGGGCCGGGCCGGGCTATGCGCGTCGGCTGCGGCGCGGCAGCCAGGCCGCGCTGTCCTTGTCGCCGAAGCGGCTGCCGATCGCGCCCTTGATCACGGAGAGCGCGGCGGGCAGGGCGGCGATGGCGGCCGCCTTGATCGCGGAAATGCTGGTGAGGTCGAACCCGTCGGCGATGAGGATGCCGAGGAAGGTCGTCACATAGGCGGCGAGGGTACGTTCGGCTATGTCGAGGAGCACCTGGCGCATGGTTGTCTGATTCCGTTCCGGGAGCTGGAGCTGCGGGTCACGGTCATGGGTTACGGGTGGTGCATGAGTGGCAGATTCGCCGCTGTGACGTGTGCACCGCAACCCTCCGCCTGTCCCGGGTGTACCCGGTGCGGTCCGCCGCGCCACCCCTGACCTCGCCGCCGCCCCCGGCGGTATCGTCGTGGACGGCCGACCTCCGGGGAGGGGTCCAGATGGTCAACCCATGGCTGGCGATGGCGTCCGGCGGCGATCCCGCCGAGCGCTGCCGCGCGGTCCGCAGGGCGCACGCGGCGTTCGTGTCCGGGGGCGCGGTGGGTCCGCGCGTGCGGCGGGTGGTGGCCGACTCGTGGCAGCGCTCCGCGGCGGCGCTGCCCGCGCCCGAGTTCGTGGCACCGGTCGAGCTGACCGGCGCCGAGCTGGAGGACTACCGCCGCACACACCCGCTGGCCTGCGCGATGCCGCTCTTCCGCGAGCTGCTGGGGTCGATCGCCGAGGACGGGGCCCATCTGCTGGCCGTGTGCGACGCGGCGGGCCGGATGCTGTGGGTGGAGGGGCACACTGGCGTACGGGCCCGTGCCGAGCGGATGAACTTCGTCGCCGGGGCCCGCTGGGACGAGCGGCACGCCGGCACCAACGCGCCGGGCACGGCCCTCGCCCTGGGCGAGGCCGTGCAGATCTTCGCCACCGAGCACTACAACCGCCTGGTGCAGCCGTGGACCTGCGCCGCCGCGCCCGTGCACGACCCGCACACCGGCCGGCTGCTGGGCGCGGTGGACATCACGGGCGGCGACCACCTGGCGGGCCCGCACAGCCTGGCCCTGGTGCGGGCGACCGCACGGGCGGCGGAGGCACAGCTGGCGGCCGGCGTCCCGGGGCCGGCCCGGTCGCTCTCGGCGCTGGGCCGCGACGAGGCGCTGCTGGTGGCGGACGGCCGCCGATTACGGCTGGGGCGCCGGCACAGCGAGATCCTCGTCCTGCTGGCGGCCCACCCCGACGGCCTGACGGGTGATCAGCTTGTCACGGCCCTGTACGGGGAGCGGCCGGTGCCGCCCGTGACGCTGCGCGCGGAGCTGTCACGGCTGCGGCGGCTGGTGGGCGGGCTGCTGGACTCCCGCCCGTACCGCCTGCGCACGCATGTCGAGACGGATGCGGCGGCGGTGGAACGGAAGCTGGCGGACGGCGACTTACGATCGGCCCTCCGCTCGTACGAGGGTCCCCTCCTCCCCCTCTCGGAGGCGCCGGGCGTGTGCCGGCTGCGGCGCCTGCTGGAGGACCGGCTGCGGCGCGCGGTGCTGGGCGGCGGCGATGCGACGGCCCTGCAGCTGTGGGCGGACAGCCCGTGGGGCGAGGGCGATCTGGAGGCGTGGGAGCGGCTGCTGGCCGCACTGCCCGAGAGCGCGGCCCACCGCGGCACGGTGGCGGCGCGGGCCCGGCGGCTGCGGGCAACGTTCGCGCAACGGGCCCACGGCTAGCGTGCTGCGGCACGGCCCGACGGCGCCGTGCGCCACCCCCGTTCCTGCCGTCTGGAGGCTCCCCATGACCCGCTACGCCGACCCGGGCTCCCCCGAGGCGATCGTCAACTACCGCTCGCGGTACGACCACTGGATAGGCGGCGAGTACGTGCCGCCCAAGCAGGGCGGGTACTTCGAGAACCCGACCCCGGTGAACGGCCGCGCCTTCACCGAGATCGCGCGCGGCACGGCCGAGGACGTCGAGCGCGCCCTGGACGCGGCCCACGCCGCGGCCCCGGCATGGGGCCGCACCTCCCCCGCGGAGCGCGCCCTGGTCCTGAACCGCATCGCCGACCGGATGGAGCAGAATCTCGAGATCCTGGCCGTCGCGGAGTCCTGGGAGAACGGCAAGCCCGTCCGCGAGACCCTGGCCGCGGACATCCCGCTCGCCATCGACCACTTCCGCTACTTCGCGGGCGCCGTACGCGCCCAGGAGGGCAGCCTCTCCGAACTCGACGAGGACACCGTCGCCTACCACTTCCACGAGCCGCTGGGCGTGGTCGCCCAGATCATCCCCTGGAACTTCCCCATCCTGATGGCGGCCTGGAAGCTGGCCCCGGCGCTCGCGGCGGGCAACGCGGTGGTCCTCAAGCCCGCCGAGCAGACCCCGGCCTCCGTCCACGTATGGCTGGACCTGGTCGCGGACCTGCTCCCGCCCGGGGTGGTCAACATCGTCAACGGCTTCGGCGCCGAAGCGGGAAAGCCACTGGCGTCCAGCCCCCGCGTCGCCAAGATCGCCTTCACCGGCGAGACGACGACGGGCCGCCTGATCATGCAGTACGCCTCGGAGAACCTGAAGCCGGTCACCCTCGAACTCGGCGGCAAGAGCCCCAACATCTTCTTCGACGACGTCTCGGCCGCCGCCGACGACTTCCTCGACAAGGCCCTCGAGGGCTTCACCATGTTCGCCCTGAACCAGGGCGAGGTCTGCACCTGCCCGTCCCGGGCCCTGATCCAGCGCGGCCACTACGCCGCCTTCCTGGAAGCGGCCAGGTCCCGCACCGAGGCGATCGTCCCCGGCCACCCCCTGGACACCGACACGATGATCGGCGCCCAGGCCTCCAACGACCAGCTGGAGAAGATCCTCTCCTACTTCGACATCGGCAAGCAGGAAGGCGCCCGCATCCTGACGGGCGGCACCCGAGCCGACCTGGGCGGCGAACTCGCGGGCGGCTACTACGTCCAGCCCACCATCTTCGAGGGCGACAACCGCATGCGGATCTTCCAGGAGGAGATCTTCGGCCCGGTGGTCGCCGTGACGTCGTTCACGGACTTCGACGACGCGATCTCCCTGGCGAACGACACCCTCTACGGCCTGGGCGCCGGCGTCTGGACCCGCAACGGCACCACCGCCTACCGCGCCGGCCGCGCCATCCAGGCAGGCCGCGTCTGGACCAACTGCTACCACGCCTACCCGGCGCACGCGGCCTTCGGCGGCTACAAGCAGTCGGGGATCGGGCGGGAGGGGCACAAGATGATGCTGGGGCATTACCAGCAGACGAAGAACCTCCTCGTCTCGTACTCCCCGAAGAAGCTCGGCTTCTTCTGAGCGTCTGCGGAAGCCACATCAACTTCCTTTACCCTTCGCTCCGATCGCCAAGCCCATTCGCTCCGCGTGTCGGAGACCCGCCACGCTGTCGTCAACGGGGCAGGTGAGGTGGTGTGGTGGTGCGGGGAGTCCGCATCAACGGAAGGACGGTGTGGTTGTCCCGCCCGGGCCAAGACAGCGTGGCGCGGGTGATCGGCGAGGACACCGCCCGATTCGCAAGCGGCACGGGTGCTCTGGCTCGTGAACGAAGCGCGCCCAGTCACGCCGCGCCGTGCTCCGTGGGGTTTGATGTACCCAAGCCGATCAGCGTTCTCGGTAGCGTGATCATCTACTGCATGGAGTGACCTGCGCCCGGCTGGTCTGTACGAAGGATTACGGCGGAGAGTAGTGAGGCTGCGATGAGTGAACTGACGAAGCCCGAGATCGGACTTCCGGGGGGTGATGCTCCCCAGGAGCTGACGATCCGGGACCTCGTCGTCGGGGACGGGCCTGAGGCGAAGCCGGGCAGGGTCGTCCGGATTCACTACGTCGGGGTCACCTTCGAGTCCGGAAAGGAGTTCGACGCCTCCTGGGACCGGGGCGAGCCGTTCAAGTTCGCCGTGGGTGGCGGCAGGGCCATCAAGGGCCTGGACCGAGGACTCAGGGGGATGAAGGTCGGCGGTCGGCGGGAGATCACCGTCCCTCCGCGCCTCGGCTACGGCAAGCAGTCCCCCTCGTCGTTGATCCCGGCGGGTTCCACGCTCGTCTTCGTGGTGGACCTGCTCTCCGTAGTCTGAGGAAATCCTGCTTCCCCCCGGCCTCTCCGCCGGAACGGAGGCCGGGCAGCTCTTGTCCGACTGACTCGACACCACACCCCTGTCGGTGCTCCAGGACCGCCTGGGAGAGCGCCGGAGCCCGTCGCAGCCAGTGATCAAGCCACTCTGTTTCCGTCGTCACGCCAGGTCAGCCTCCCTCCATGGTTACGGAGTTCCGTCAAACCCCGCCCACGCGGCCTTCGGCGGCTACAAGCAGTCGGGGATCGGGAGGGAGGGGCACAAGATGATGCTGGCGCATTACCAGCAGACGAAGAACCTGCTGGTGTCGTACTCGGCGAAGAAGCTGGGGTTCTTCTAGATCCCAAAGAGGGGCCTCCGACCTGCAGTTACACAGGCCGGAGGCCCTTCGCTGTACGCGCAAGCGGCCCGCTACCGCAGGCTGGCTTCGCGGCATATATCTCGTTCTGTCTCGCTCAGATCCCAGCGCTGACCAGCACTTCCGGACCAGCCACGGACCGAGGGCTGCGGGACAAGTTGAGGTTTTCCCTGCTTCATCAAGGCACCCGGCTCCGCTATCGCTCTGCACGCCGTGCGCCGACGCACGCCCTTGGGCGACCAAGCCGGGATCAGGGGAGAATCGCCGATCGATGGGTGGCCCGGGCTGCCCCTCAGCATTTGCCCCCACCCGGGTCCCGCGTCGAGCGCGACAGCGAACATGCAGGTCCTCATCAAGGCGGAGACCAAGCTCGTGCTCGCAGTCGGCCGACCGATGCCCGGCAACCACAACGACTGCACTGCCTTTTCCGGCTCTGGCATCGACGCCGCCTGCGGGGACGCAACCGTCATCGCCGACGGCGGCTACCAGGGGACCGGACTACTCATCCCGCACCGCCGCAAGGCGGGACAGGAACGGCTGGAGCAGTGGAAAGAAGAGCACAACGCATCCCACCGCCGGGTGCGGGCCCGCGTCGAGCACGTCTTCGCCCGCATGAAGAACTGGAAGATCCTCCGCGACTGCAGGCTCAAGGGCGACGGCGTCCACTGGGCCACCAGCGGCGTTGCCCACATGCACAACCTCGCCCTCGCCGACTGATCTGCACCAGAAATCGCAACAGCCTTGTCGCAACAGCCTTGTCGCCACAGCACAGTTACCGGGTTACGAGAAGATCTTTAGGCGAGCACCCATTGGGGCGGGTGTCCGGGATCGGTCGGGCAGGTGAAAACGTGCAGGTCCCGGTCCCGGCCGAAGCGGAGCCGAGTGGGCTGGGCAACGGATTGGCCACCCCGGATCGATGCCTTTCCCCTCAGGGTCGGGTCACGGTCCTCCAGTGGCACCCAGCTGTGCGAGCCGGCGTCCGTCTCGCAGCCCTCGGCCGTCAGCAGCAGCCGCATGGGGGTTGCGCAGGACGCGCAGTCGATGGCCATAGGGCCCGTCGACGCCCAGCTGGGAAAGCCTCCGACGCGCCAGCCGGGAGGGATCGACAGATCGTACTGGTAGCTGGGGGCGTCGGGGCCGTGTTCCGCTACCTGGGCGTCGTCCCACGCGTCGATGCGCGCGATCAGCGAGGCGGGCAGCGTGTCGTCCTCGGCCCAGGGATAGGTGTCCACCTCTTCCGGGTGCAGGACACATGGCTCGGGGAGTTCGTCCTCCCATCGAAGCAGGGGCACGTGGGGCGGATCGGCGAGGAAGCATTCCGCATGCTCGGTCTGCCCGGCCTGTCGCCACCGCAGGCGGTAGCGGCGCTCCAGGTACGGGCCGTGGGTGAAGGGGCAGCGGAAGAGCTGCAGCAGGTCCGCGTCGCCGGGCCCGCAGGCAAGGCCCGGGATGTCACGGCGGAAGAACTGGGCCAGCCCCACGAAGGGCACCGGACCGTCCTTTCCGGGAGTTTCTGCGCGGGGCCATGGCCGGCTCGGCGGCCGGACGCCTGCGGCCCGGGCGCTGCGGATCTCCTCCGGAGCGTACCCCTCGGTCTCGCGCTGGTGCGGCTCGTGGCAGAGCGGCCATGGTTCGCCGTCCGGCCACAGCATCGGCCCGCCGACGTGACTGTCGTGCATGCCGGGCCGCCCCGGTCTGGGGTGTAACCGGGTCGTCCGGGCCCGGTAGGGGGCCAGCTCCGGGAACACGGCCTCCACGGACACCGGTCTGGCCGGCGTGGTCCTCGTCATGCGCAGACCGTACGCGGCCGGGTAAATGCCACGCGAACGCGTTGCCGCGAGCCCGGTGCACCACCCCGAGGCCGACGTGGGGTACCTCCCGTTCTCGCACACATCGACCTCAGCCCCGGGGCGAGTCCCTCCCGAACCGGTGCGCATCCGCTGTCGCCACCCGTGCTCAAAGCCGGCCGACGACCGAATCTCGGCTGTCGCCCTCACCTCGTAGTTCAGAGAAGCCTGCACAAGATGGCCCTCACTGAGTAACTCCCGCCCTGTACGGGGCAACCTTCAGTAATAGCCCTTCGTTCCGTCGAGAAGCTCCCGGACGATGTCCGCGTGCCCCGCGTGCCGCCCCGTCTCCTCAACGAGGTGGATCAGCATCCAGCGGAGGTTGGCACCGCCGGAGCGGAAGCCGGGGTGGCGGCCGACGTCGTCCAGGGAAGCTGCGGCGACGATCTCATTGCTGCGGGCGCACTGGGCCTCGTACTCCGCGAGGAGTTCGGTGAGGGGGCGGCCGTCGGTGTGCCAGTCGGCATTCTCGCTCGACTCGTCGAAGGACGGGTTCTGCTTCTCGTCGCCGCCGAGGAACAGCACCTCCAGCCACATGTGTTCGGTCCAGCGCATATGGGAGATGAGGCCGGCCATCGTCATGGCCGGTGAGGTCGGGACGACCGAGCGGTGCGCGTCCTCGTCGTTCAGCCCCTGGCATTTCCAGCGCAGGATCTGCCGCTGCAGGTCCAGCCAGCCGATGAGCGCGGTGCGTTCGTCCGCTTGGAGCGGGGGGCGTTCCAGTTCCGATGCCATGTCGGCGCAGGCTACCCCGGGCGGTCGGAAGGGGCACCTGGATTACGGGACAGCTCGTCAGCGGTACGTGGCCACGCTCCCGCGCCCGGGTGTCCCGGTATCAACAGGGCCGAACGTACCGCTGACGCGGTCTGTGTCACCGGCGCGGGCGGTGACAGATCCTTTCCGCCACGGTGGTGTGCAGCCGCGCGCCCAGGGCGAGGACGGACTCGTCGATCCGCATCTGCGGAGCGTGGCAGGGCGGCGCCGTGGCGGGGTCGGTGATGCCGGGCGGGCAGGCGCCGAGCAGCGCCATGGAGCCGGACCAGCGTTGCAGCATGAAGGAGAAGTCCTCGGAGGCCATCACGGGCTCCGGGAGATCGAGCCAGGCTGCTCCCGGGAGGTCGGCTACGGCCGTGCGCACGCTGTCGTGGGCCTCCGGGGCGTTGACGGTGCACGGGTAGCTGACGAGTGAGGCGATGTCCGTCGTGAACCCGTCCCCCGCGGCGACGCCCTCCTTGCCCACCCATTCCAGGGCGTCCAGGCGGGCCTGCTCGTCCAGGCACCGCAGGGTCAGCAGCAGCTTCGCCGTATCCGGAATGACGTTGTGCGTGGTGCCTGCTCGGAGTGACGTGAGGGTGAGCAGCGCGTCCTCGCGTCCGGCCAGGTGCGCCGACAGGCGTCTCGCGATGTCCAGGAGGGGCGGGATGGGGTTCGCGCTGAGCTGCGGGAGGGCGGCGTGGCCTCCGCGGCCGTGCACCGTCACCGCCAGTCCGTCGGTGGACGCCATCAGGGTGCCGGGCCGGGAGGCGACCGCACCGGCGGGGAGGTTGGGCGTGACGTGGAGGGCGAAGGCCTGGTCGACGTCGCCGGGCCCGAGGAGGTCCTCGAATGCCTCGTCGGCGAGCACCGCGCGGGCACCGTCGTGCCCTTCCTCGCCCGGCTGGAAGACGAAGAGCACCGCGCCGCTCAGTTCGTCCCGCCGGGCCGTGAGCAGCCGGGCCGCGCCCAGCAGCATGGCGATGTGGGCGTCGTGGCCGCAGCTGTGCGAAATCCCCTCGTGCCGGCTGGCGAACGGTTCCCCGGTGCCCTCGGCGACCGGAAGGGCGTCGGTGTCGGCCCGGAGCAGGGCCGTGCCGCCCGGGCGCCCTGTGCCGAGCCTGGCGACGACGGCCGTGCTGCGGACGCCGCTGCGGACCTCGAGCCCTTCCAGACCGGCCAGTTCGGAGAGGATGTACTGCTGGGTGAGAGGGTTGCGCAGTCCGGTCTCCGGAATGGCGTGCAGGTCCCGGCGCACCCGGACGACGTAGTCCTCGAGGCCGCTGTTCGTCTCGCTGTTCGTCTCGCTGCTCACGTCACCGCTCGTGTCGCGACTCACGCGGAGGCCTCCGTCGTTTCCTTGGGTGCGGCAACCGCGGTGGGCCCGTCGGGGTCCGGGATCGTGGTGATGACGAACACCGCGATGACGGCGACGGCGGCCGCGCTGAGGATCACCGGTACGTACGAGTGCTGCTGATCGAAGACGGCACCGCCGACCTGGCTGGTGAGCGCCGCGCCGATCTGGTGCGCCGTCCAGATCAGGCCCATCGCCACGCCCTTGACCTCGACCGGGAAGACGCGCAGCACCCACATGGAGGTGGCGACGACGGTCACCAGGTAGCTGAGGCCGAAGAGGACACCGAACGCCATGACGAGCCCCGGGTTCGGGTGCACGGCGATGAGGAGCATCGACCCCGCGCGCAGGAGGTACCCGCCGAGCAGGACGCGCTTGACGGCCCCGCGGTCGCACAGCCGTCCCGCGGCCAGCGAGCCGACGATCTCGAAGGCCCCGAGGACGACAAGGCTCGCCGACGAGATGCCCGAGCCGATGTCCATGTCGTCCAGGTAGGGGATCAGGTGGACGTCGATGAAGGCCATCGTCGCTCCGCAGGCGGAGAAGGCCCCGGCGAGCCGCCACAGGGTGCCGGAGCGCAGCACCATCCGCCAGCGGTCCCCGGTGGACCACACGGCCGCCGACGCTGCCGCGGCATTGCCGCCGGCGGCGGACTTGCGCGGCAGCAGGAGGGTGAGCGGCGTGATGACGACGAGCATGAAGAGTCCCACGCCGTCGAAGACCCGCTGCCAGCTGGTGTGGTGGCCGAGCCAGGTCCACAAGGGGACCAGGAGCATGAAACCGGCTGCTGTCCCGTTGGTGAGGAGTGCGTAGAAGAAGCCCTTCCGGCCGTCACCGAAGAGACGGTCGACCAGCACGCCGATCGGGACGTAGGAGAGCATGGCGTAGGCGAACGCCGCCACGATCCCGTACACCGCGACCAGCAGCGGGAAGGACGACGACTCGGCGCACAGCAGCAGGGCCACGCCCCCCAGCGCCGTTCCCGTGGTCAGCACGCGGGTGGGACCGAAGCGGTCGGCGAGCATGCCGGTCAGCGGGGCGGCGAACGCGTATGTCACCGCGAACACCGTGGTGGAGATGGTGAACGTCCCGCGTGGCTGTCCGAAGGAGTCGGCCATGGGCTCGAAGAAGACCTGAACGGTGTTCTTCATGGCGGAGCCGAGGAGACACACCACGAAGCCGAGTACTACGGCGAGAACCAGACCCCGGGGGATCTGGTTCCGCGTGCCGTGTGGTGGCGGGGTCATGCCCCGGCCGCCAGGTGACGCTCGGCGACGCCTTCGTACATGCCCTGGAACAGCTTGCAGGTGTGCTCGACCACGTCGAGGGCGTCCTGCTGCATCTGTGCGGTGGTGCAGAGGTCGACGACGAGGGAGACGCCCTCGCGGACGTGGCCGACGTCCTCCTTGGCGTGCACGGAGAAGAACAGGGTGTCCTGCTCCGAGACGCCGTACACCTTGCCCAGCAGCGAGTGACGGTTCTGGCCCGCCTTGTCCTCCAGGTTCTGGCCCTCGCTGGCCACCATGACGGCAGCGGCACCCAGGTGGTAGCGGGACGGGTCCTTCACCAGCTCCATCCGGTAGTCGATGAGTTCCTGGGTCTGCGGGTAGGCCACGGCGGCGTCCCGCTTCGCGTCGTCGATCTTGATGGCGCGGATGAAGTCCTCCATCAGCCGCACGTGGTTCTTGGTGCCGGAGATCCTGCCGGTCTCCTCCTCGTACATGTTGACCAGGAGCGGCTTCTTGTGCTTGGGAAGCGGGCAGTAGAAGAAGAGGTGCTCGATGTACGTGAGGAAGTTCTTGGTGAGCTGGTAGCCCTGGAGGGTCAGGGCGTGCAGGAGGTCCCAGTTCGCCTGGGGCTTCACCAGTTCCGCGACGAGCGGGTGGTCGACGGAGGTGTTCTCCTCCAGGATCTGGTAGAGCTTGTCCTTGAATTCGGTCCTGTTGAGCATGTCTCTTCTACCTTTCCGAGATAAGCAGTGATTTCAGTCCTGAGACCGGCTGGGCCAGGTACACACCGGCGTAACGCTCGCCGTTGACGCGCCCGTAGTCCTCCAGACGCCCGTATTCGGCGAAGCCGAACTTCCGCCAGATCTTCTCCGCGGCGATACCCTCGCGGACATCCAGGCGCAGCAGCTCGATGCCCTTCTCCTCGCAGCGCCGGACGACGGCCGCGAACGAGTGCGGGACGATGCCCTGGCCTCGGTGGGCAGGGCTGACGGCCCCGGTGGTGAGTTCGGCGATGTGCCGCTGGTTGGCCGTGGAGGCGCGTGTCATCGCCACGCAGCCGACCGCGGTTCCCGACGCGTCCCGGACGGTCAGTACGTCCGTCAGCCCGGAGCGCAGACCCGCGGCCAGACGGGCCGTGAGCTTCGCGGTGTCGGACTCGCCGGCGTCGGGCGGCAGGCCGATGAACGGGTCGGTGACGGACACGTCCGCGATGAGCCGGGGAACGTCCTCCGGCACGTCGTGTGCGCTGTCGAGCCACTGATAGGTGTACATGGGGTCTCCGAGGGCTGGATCGGGCCGGCGGAGATGCCGGAGTGAAGCCGGGCCGGCACGAAGTCAGGCCGGGACGTGGACGGGCCGGGATACGGCAGGAACGGGGCGGGAACGGGCCCGGGACGGGGCGGGACGTGGTCGGCGGGGTCCGGGTACCGGATCAGAGCGCGGCCAAGGGCTGCATGTCGCCGGCCATTTCCTGCTCGGCTGCCGAGTTCAGGAGTGCGGTGGTGTCCGGGCTGTAGGGCGGGACGAACGGATCGGTGTCGCGGAGCGCGCCACGGACGGACTCGACCGGCAGCGGCTCCAGGCGGTGGGCCCGGTCCTGCAGTTCGGGGAGCGAACGCCGCACGTCCAGGCCGTGGTCGGCGACCCACGCGTCGTCGTAGACGGTCTCCAGGTACCGGAGCCCGGTGTCGCTGAGGATGCAGACGATGCGCGCGTCCGCCTTGACGTGCTGGGCCAGGTGGAGCCCCACGAAGGCGACCGAGCCGCTGGAGGAGCCGGTCAGCAGCCCTTCGTCGGTCGCCAGTCGCCGGCAGGTGGCGAAGGCGTCGCTGTCGGAGACCTTGTAGAGCACGTCCACCAGGGAAAGGTCCAGGTTCGAAGGCGGCCACGCCAGGCCGATCCCCGACTGCAGATAGGCGTGGCGCGCCCCGCCGAAGGCGCCGGAGCCCTCGGCGTCCACGCCGACGACCTGGGTGCCGGGCGAGTGCCGGCGGACGTATTCCGACAGGCCCCGCAGCTGACCCGCGGTACTCACCGCGACGACCAGGTAGTCGACGCGGTCCTGCATCTGGGAAAAGATCTCGGGACCGGTCTCCCGGTAGTGCGCCGCGGCGTTCATCAGGCTGAAGTGCTGGTCGGGCCGGAAGGCGCCCTCGATCTCACGGGCCAGCCGGTTGGCGGTCTCCAGACGGGGCTTGAAGAATCCGCCCGACTCGTCCGGCTCGGTGACCTCGACGAGTTCGGCCCCGTAGGCCGTGAGGGCGCGCCGGTGAGCCGGCGGCAACTTGGGGTCGATGACGATGATGACCCGGTAGCCCTTGACCGCTCCGATCATCGCCAGGGCGATGCCGAAGTTGCCGCTGGTGGACTCGACGATGACACCGCCGGGCTTCAGCAGCCCACGGCGTTCCGCTTCCCGGACCAGGAACCGTGCGGGCCGGTCCTTGACGCTGCCTCCCGGGTTGACGCCTTCCCACTTCGCGAAGACGGCCGCTGAGCCCGGCGGCGTCAGTCGGTTTAACCGTATGACAGGCGTTCCGCCGACAGAATCGAGCACGTTCATGTGCCGTTGTACCCCCCGTATCCACAAAAACGATCTTCATCAGTCTCTCCGAATTCCCCGGCGCGACAACGATCGACGGGTGACGGATCGGTCGCTGACGGTTTCGGATGGATGGACAGAACGCCCGAATTGCTTGTTACGGACATGTCAGGCCACCTCGGGGATCCGGGTGGCTCACGGGCAACCCAAAACCACCTCAAGCCTGATCCAAAGCTTGACCAAGGGATCACTCCCGGTCTCGCGACGCAAAGTGAACGGCTATGTACCATGCGGTATTTCTGTATAAGCACGGTTCGGTTCAACGAGGTCACCCATGTCAGAGACCGCAGATCAGACGCTGGCCAAGCTCTCCCGGCTCGACAACGTGGCGCGGGAGGCGTACGAGCTCTCCGTCGGCCGGATATCCATCCGGCCGGAAGAACTCGCCGATGCGATGGGGCGCACCGGGCAGGAGATCGAGACCGCCGTCCGCCTCCTGCTCCAACTGGGGCTGCTCCGGCGCACGGAGGGAACGGCCGAGGGCCTGAGTTCCGTGTCCCCTGAAACCGCCTTCGGCCACCTCACCAGGTCGCTGAGGCGGGAGATGGCGGAGCTGGAGCGGGCCGCGGAGCGGGCCCGCGGGGAAATGGCGGATCTCTTCGCCATTTACGAGGGCGGTTTAGCGCACCCGCGGCGCCCGGAGTCGGTCGAGGTCGTGACGGACCTTGCACTGGTGCGACAGCGGCTGACCGAGCTGGCGGCGGAGGCGCGGAGGGAAGTGCTCACCTCCCAACCCGGCGGAGGCCGGCCGGAGGACGTCCTCGGCGAAGATATGGACCGCACCCAGGAGTTGCTGGAGCGAGGAGTGCGCATACGGACGCTGTACCAGCACACCGCCCAGTTCTCCCAGCCGACCGCCGCGTACGTCGAGCGGATCGGGGAGCTGGGCGCGGAAGTCCGATCGCTGGGCGACGCATTCCCGCAGCTGATCGTGTTCGACCGCGCCGTCGCCGTGCTGGCGCTGCACGGGGAACCCCGGGGCTCCGTGATCGTACGGGACCGGAGCGCCGTGGACTTCGCCGTCACCGCCTTCGAGTGGGCCTGGGTGCGCGCGACCCGTTTCCCGGCCGAACGCGGGCGGAAGCAGGCCCTCGCCGTATCGGAGGAGCTGAAGAAGGACATCCTTCAGCTCCTCGTCGAGGGCGACGACGACAAGGTGATCGCCCGGCGGATGGGCATGTCCGTACGCACGGCACAACGGCACATCGCCGACCTCATGAAACGCATCGGAGCCAGAAACCGGGTCCAGATCGGATACATGGCCCGCGATCTCGGCCTGCTCGACAGCCCGTTGCCCCACCCGGGCACCCACCATCCGGCCGATCCGGCCGATCCGGCCGATCCGGCCGGTCACTGAACATCGGGGTTCAGCCACCCCGAGCCCTATTGAGTTTCCACCCAGGAATAGCTTCCCCTGAATTGGCGTCAACTGCCCCTGCTCCACTAGACTTTGGGTAACGCACCAGCCGAAAGAGGAGAGGCGCCGTCCATGGGCACCAAATTCATTGAGGTAGACGAATCCCACAAGGGTCAGCCCAACGTGGAAGAAGGGGTAAAGACGATCGAGGTCGGCGGCCAGACGATCTCGACGACGATTTTCGTCCAGCGGATCGATTTCGACGACCTCGCCCCCGAGGTCACCGATGATCTGACCACGGTCAAGTTCGCCGTCACGGTGACCGAGGAGATGGAAGACCTGACGGGGGAGGTGGACGAGGACGGTTCGCCTATGACCGAAATCAAGGAAATCCAGGTGCCCAAGTGGCTCGAAATCGACCTGGGGCCCGAATCCCTGAAGCAGTACGAGGAAGTAATGGCGCCCTTCTACGCGGCCGCCCGTGAATCCGAGGCACCGACCGTACCCGCGCCCCGCAAGCGCCGGAAGAAGTGATCTCGCGCCCCTCTCCTGCCGCCGGGAGAGGGGCTCCCCTGCATTGAGCTACGCCTTGGCCCGCACAGCCCGTCCGCCCGCCACCGGGTAGTGCAGCGCCTGCAGCTCGCAGAAGGAGGCGATCCCTTCTGCTCCGCACTCCCGCCCGATGCCGGAGTGCTTGAACCCGCCGAAGGGCGCCGCCGGGTTGAACGGGGCACCGTTGACCTCGAGTTGGCCTGCCCGGACCCGTCGCGCGACCGCAATGGCCCGCTCGTCGCTGCCGGACCACACCGAACCGTGGAGGCCGTAGCGCGTGGAGTTCGCCAGGCGGACGGCGTCGTCGTCCCCGTCATGGGTCATGATGGAAATGACCGGGCCGAAGATCTCCTCCTGCGCCAGATCCATGTCCTCGGTCACGTCGCTGAATACTGTCGGCGCGAAGTACAGACCGTCCATATCCCGCGGGGGAACCACCGCGCGAGCGCCTCGGGCCAGTCCGAGTTCACATGCGCGAGTGACCCGCGCCTTGGCGTCTGCGCTGATCAGCGGGCCCAGGTTGGTGTCGGGGTCGGCGGGATCGCCGACGACGTACGTGGCTGTGATCGTCCGGGCGAGTTCCTCCACCTCGCCAGCCAGCCGTCGCGGCACTATCAGCCGGCTCCATTGCAGACACGCCTGGCCGCTGTTGAACATGGCCTGGTCGATGGAGGCTGCGACTGCCTCAGCCATATCCGCGTCATCGAGGATCAGTGACGCGCTCTTGCCTCCCAGTTCCAGATGCACGCGGCTGAGGTTCGTTGCGGCTGCCGCGGCCACCGAGCGGCCCGCGCGCACCGAGCCGGTGAACGAGATCAGGTCGGTGGTGGGGGAAGATGCCAGCGCTGATCCGACCCCCGGGCCGTCGCCGAACACGATGTTGAGCACGCCGGGCGGCAATTCGCTGCGCTCGGCCAAGCGTGCAAGGTATGCCGCATGCAGTGGCGTCA
The DNA here is from genome assembly GCF_056930295.1 of Streptomyces sp. 17_S59. NCBI lineage: Bacteria > Bacillati > Actinomycetota > Actinomycetes > Kitasatosporales > Streptomycetaceae > Streptomyces > Streptomyces sp. 17_S59. Next base: position 880,996 of record NZ_JBXOWD010000001.1, read on the forward strand.
GTTCGCTGGGCTTGAGCACGACCGTGCACCCGGCGAGCAGAGCCGGTACGACCTTTTGCAGGGTGAGGATCAGCGGCACATTCCACGGGGTGATCGCCGCCACCACCCCGGCCGGCACCCTGCGGATGACGGAGTTGCCACGCCGTTCCTCGTCCAATACAGACACCGCGTCCATGCACGCCCGGGCGATGTCGATCGCAAGACCCACCTGGACATTGCGGCTCAGGGTGATCGGCGTGCCCACCTCGCGGGAGATCAGCGTGCTGAGGAATTCGGCATCGGCCTCGATCAGTCGCAGCCAGCTCTGCACCGACTTGAGTCGGTCATCGCGTGGTGTCTCGCTCCAGCCGGGCAGCGCCGCGGCCGCGGCCGTGAGCGCGGCCTCCGCGTCCGCGGCTGCGCCCCGGGGGACGCTCCCGATGAGGCTGCCGTCGGCCGGATTCGTCACCCGATCGGTCTCCGGACCCCTTGAGGGAACCCATAGACCGCCGATCCAGTGTTCGCCGTGGTGAAACGAGAAATCGGTGATGGACGGTGCGAGCGGCATTGACCGCCCCCCCCTTCGCAATGTCCCTAAGCGGTGGGATAGTCGATGTTGACAACCTGCTCTGCCCGGAACTCCGTCCGATGCGGATCCGAGTCCACCGGCGCGAGCATGAGACGGGCGGACAGCGGCTTCGCCCACCGTGCCGACAGTGCCGCCATGTCCCTGATCATGGCGACAACCTCATGCTCCGGCGTCGATCCGGGCAACGGGATCGTGTCCAGTCCGGCACCGCAGACCGACGAATACGCGAGCACCGAGTCGGTATTGATGCGGCCCTCCTGCCAGGCGAGGGCGAGCACCCTGTCCTCGAGTACCGGGAGCATCAGACCCGCATATCCGACAATGGGCTGGCTCACCGACCGAATGCCGGCAGTGACTGCGGCGCAGGTTGCGATCGTGCCGGAGGAACCGAACCGGATTCCGCCGACGTTCTCCAGGAACTCTCCGATGCTGACATCGGGCGCACAGGCCGGCGACGGATCGAAACCGTGGAACCGCAGGCCGTGTCGCTCGCATGACGGTCTCAGCAAGTCTTCGAACAAGTCCAGCTGTTCCTGCAGACACGCCCTGGTCAGCTGTGTCGCCTCCGTGAGGTCACGGGGGCGGTTCGCCCGTACGCCGGCGAGCAGCGCGCCGGCCGATTGCAGTCCCACGCTCACCCCTGCGCTGCCGCCGTCGCTGTAGGAGCCCGGAAACAGCGGAGCATTGGCGCCCAGGTTGGCTACGGCCGCGAAACGGAAGTTGGCGTCGATGTCACGGCTCGCCAGCTCGCGGATCACGGCCCCGCTGAAATCGACAGCGGAGTGGTCCACGTCGGCACCATCGGCGACGACAACAGCCAGGAACAGCGACGGGTTTTCGACCAGCACTTCCGCGACTTCGGAAGGCGTGAGACCCGCGAGCGCGGCAGGCCGCAGCGCACCCAGAGAGGCGCTGCCCACGCCCGCCTGCCGGCAGCCTTCCACCAGATCAGCGGCTCGCGTGCGGAGCTGGTCGTGGTTCAGCGGTCCGTCGAGTGCCGGGCTGGAAAGGCGGACCGTCTGTACTTCGAACCCGGCGCGCGTGATCTTTTCGGCGGTCTCCAGCGCCTTCTCGCCGTATTCGCTGATGCCGATGCCGATGCCGATGCCACTGGCTCGTCCGCCCTGGAACACGTCGTCAGGAAGGCAGAGCGTGACGGCACGCACCTGAGATGCGGGGATCGTCTCTGTCATGCGTGGAGCACCACCGGAAGCTCGTTCAGACCCCAGGTGAAATTCGACCCGTTGTAGCGCGGCTCGCCCTCGAGCGTCATCGATCCCACCATGCTGCGCAGCGTCCGGAGATACGCCGTGATTTCCAGGCGCGCGAGCCGGCTCCCCAGGCACATGTGGCGGCCCGCGCCGAAGCTGAGATGCCGGTTGCCGGTCCGTCCGGCATCGAACGTGTCCGGGTCGTCGAATATCTCTTCGTCCCGGTTGGCCGAGCCGATCCAGGTCACGACGCGTTGTCCGGGCCCGATCTCGACCCCGCCGACCTCGACCGGCTCGGTCGTGGTCCGCAGCACGTGCATCCCGGGCACTGACCAGCGCAGCCCTTCCTCGGTTGCGACGGCCGGGTCGACCTCCCCCTGGACGATTCGACGCCATTGATCCGGGTGCTCCACCAGTTGCTGCGTGAGCGAAGCCAGCGTGTACCGGGTCGTTTCGTTGCCACCGGCGAGGATCCCGCTGAAGTTGAAGACCAGTTCCTCGTCGGTCAACTGCGAACTGCCGTCGTCGAGATCGGTGAGCCCGCTGATGAAGTCGTTCGCAGCAGTTCGGCGGTTCTCGCTCACCATGTCGCTGAAGTACTTGAAAATCTCACTGTTCGCCGTGATGCGGCGAATCTCCGAGGGCGATTCAAACGCCTCGGTGGTCTTCTTGCCGATCCATTCCCAGTCCGAGCGAGGCAACCCCATGATCGCGCAGATGACATCGGTCGGGATGCGCTCGAGATGCTTGATCAGATCCGGTTCCGGGTTCCGGATGGCGTCGGTGACGACGTCGGCGACAACCTTCTCCACGTATTCTTCGGCCCTGGCGAGGACCTCGTTCGAGAACGGCTGGATGAGTACGCGCTTCATGCGCGTGTGATCCGGCGGGTCGGAAACGATCAGCATCTTGTTCGCGACGGCCTCGACGGCGCGCTCTGTCGAGCCGAGCCGCATGCCTTTCGTCGAACTCAGCCTCGTGCTGTCCCGGTGAACGGACACCACGTCGTGGTACTTGGTGACGCTCCAGAACCCCTCCGGCTCCCCGGGGGATTGCTGCCAGGACACCGGATCATTGGCCCGGTACCACGCGAAGACATCGTAGAACCCGGTTCCGTCGAAGAGACCCGGCTCGAACAGGTCCGGCGCCGTCTGCTGCTTCACCCGTGCACCACCTGACGAGGGGCGGTCTCGAACGCGACGCCGGAGAGAATCCCGACGAGGACGTCCTGGTCCATGAACTCGTGATGATCTGCCTCGATCACCTGATGTCCTCGGAAATCGGCCGACCTGTCACGCCACCCGGCCATCTGCACGGTGGTGACGACGCTGTCGCGGCTCCCCGATACCGTGCAGAGCGATGTGCTCGTCAGCGGCGTGGACGGGACCTGATAGCCGGCCATGAGCCGCAGGTCCGAGCGCAGTGCCGCGATGGCGTAGCGGGCGAAGTCGGATTCGCGGATCGATGGATGCAGGAGAGCCGTCAACTCCGCCAATGGCGGGTTCGCCGCCGGAAAGGTCTCCCAGTGCTCCGGCGATCGGGCTGCGGCCACCACCAGCGAACGAGGCGCCGCGCCCTCGGATTCGAGCTTCCTGGCAACCTCATAGGCGATGAGCGCACCGAGGCTGACGCCGAGGAGGACCAGCGGTCGGCGAAGTGCCTGGTCGCGCAATTCGGTGCTGATGCAGTCGACCACCTCGGCCAGGCTGTTCGCCGGGGAGTCCTGCAACCGGTCCTCCCGCCCCGGCAACTGCACCCCCAGCAGATTCAGCCCGGAGGGCAGCGCCGCTGCGATCGAGTGCAGGCGCAGGCAGCCTGCGCCCGCCTGCGGGAAAGCCACCACTGTTGTGGAGGCGCTCTCGCCGGGAGCGGTCGCCGTGAAGGATCGCAGATAGGTCATGCCGACCTCGTTTCTTCGATCCGTTGTGCCAGCGCTCGAGGAGTCCGGGTCGTGAGGACGTCGGTGATCGACACTGTGACCTCGAGCTGCGTCTCTATTCGAGAGGTCAGTTGGGCCGCAAGCAGTGAGTGCCCGCCGACAGCGAAGAAGTCGGCGTCTTCGGCGACGCTGTGCCCGAACACGTCGCTCCAGGCCGCAAGGATGCCGTCGAGGAGCCGGTCATCGCTCATGGACCGGGCGCTGTCTCCCACCGCGTCGTCGCGGTTGCCGGAGAATTCGGTATCGCCGAGGGCAGCGACCTCGCGTCGCGAGACCTTTCCGGTCGGATCGAGCGGAACGTCGACGATTCGATGCATGAAGGCCGGGCACAGCTGCCGCGGCAGTCGTGCGGCGAATTCGGAGGTGATCCGCTTGCGCAGGTCGTCGTCCAGGAGGGTGCCGGATGCTGTTTGCAGACCGATGGCGAGCGTGGGCGGATCACCGCGCGTGTACGCCACCGCACCCTCGACGCCCTGCACCTCGCAGGCGATGTTCTCGATCTCCTCGAGTTCTATGCGGAAGCCGCCTATTTTGACCTGGTTGTCGGCTCGGCCGAGGATGCTCAGCTGTCCGTCGACACGGAGCGTCCCCAGGTCCCCGGTCCGGAAGTATCTGGTGCCGTCCCGGTCGATGAACCGGTCGGCGCCCGGCCCGCTCGTGCTGACGTACCCGAGAGCGACTCCGCTGCCACCGATCAGAACCTCGCCGGTAACGCCAGGAGGAACTTCGTTCAGATCGGCATCGACGACGGTGACCGTGTAGCCGGACAGCGGACGGCCGATCGTGCGGGGGTCTTCCTGGCGGGCGGTATCGGCCATGGTTGCGGCGATGGTGGTTTCGGTCGGCCCGTACACATTGATCACTCGGTCGGCGATCTTCTGGAGTCGGGCGACGAGCGAGTCCGGGCAGCGCTCCCCCGCCACCACGGCAACCTCGACATCGGGCAGCTTCTCGATCGCGGCGTAGAGCGACGGGGTCATGCAAAGGTTGTCGATTTTCTGCGCGACCAGGGCCTGTTCCACGCCCCCGAGGGTGGTGTCGACCGCGACGCACGTGACGCCATTGACGAAGGGAGTGAGTATCGACCACAGCCAGCCGTCGAAACCCGGAGAGACCACCGAGACGGCTCGGCTGCCGGGCCGGTATCCCAGCGATTCGGCATTGGCCAGGAAATTCTCCAGGCTCGCAGAGGCGACGCGAACGCCCTTCGGACGGCCGGTGGTGCCCGACGTGTAGACGACGTACGCCTCCGCCCCGCCCTCACGGCGGGTCCATTCGTCGCAGAAAAGCTCGGTGAGGGGGAGACCGGTGGACTCGATCTCGGAGTTGTGCGGCTCGATCACCGTCAGGCCCAGATCCGCGGCATCCGGTTCCGGCGACACGAGCACCGAGCATCCGGCATCCTGCGTTATCCAGCGCAGACGCTCGATCGGGTGCCGCTCGTCGAGCAGCACCGCCGAAGAACCGTTTGCCCAGATCGCAAGCAGGCTGCTGAGTGCGTACCGTGAGCGGCCGGCCATGACGGCGACGCGATCACCCGCCCCGACCCCGGCCCGCTCAAGTCGGTCGGCCAGGGCCCGCGTTGACGTGGCGATCTCTCTCCAGGCCAGCCCGCTGCCGTCGATTCCGATCGACCCGACCCGGTCGGGGTACTCGCGGGCCCAGCGTTCCAGCGCCTTCTCGGCGCGTGATGTGCAAGGAACGGCCGGAGCGTCGGCCAGAACAGGTTTACTCACAGGATCTCCCCCTCGGTTCACCAAGAAAGTTCTTGGCGCGTCGAGATACCGATGGCGTCGGCCATCAGCTCGACTTGGTGGCCCACAGAATGAAGTTCGTGCCGAAGAACTTCTTGTGCCACCCGATGTCCTTGAAGCCGAGTCCCCTCAGAGCTTCGGCGATCTGCCGCGGGGACTCGAAGGCGCGTGTGCTGGATTCAAGATAGGTGTAGGACGACCGGTCGCGGGCCACGATCTGCCCCAGCAGCGGAACGACGATGCGCATGCCCCACTTCACGACCAGCTTCACCGGGCCGCTCGGGGGGCACGTTTCGAGAATCACCACACGGCCGCCGGGCTTGAGGACCCGGCGCTGCTCGCGAAGCACTCCGTCCAGGTCCTGGACGTTCCTGAGGAGATAGCCTTCGGTGATCCCGTCGAAGGACTCGTTCTCGAACGGCAGACGGGCTGCGTCGGCATGCTGCCAGCGAATCGCGTCCGCCCCGGGCTTGGTCTTTGCGCGACGCAGCATCTCCTCCGAGAAGTCGGCGCCCGTCACGGTGGCGGCAGGGTACCTTCGTGCCGCCGCCAGGGCGATCACCCCTGTCCCCGTGGCCAAGTCCAGCAGGTGCCCGCCCTCGGCCGGTACAGCCGGTGCCACACGTGCGGCCACTTCGCGGCACCATTTCTCATGACGGCCGAGCGTCATGACGAAGTTCATCCGGTCGTAGTACCCGGCGATCTTCTGGAAGATCCCGTGCACTTCGGAGCCTTTGTCACGAGGCGTGCAGTCACTCGTCACCTCTCCGACCTCCTCCACCTGGAATGCTCACTGTCGGCTCGGCCCGGGCGACATGGTGACTCACCCTGGAGTCCATTCCGGACACATCCGACCCGGCCATGACCGCAACAGCGAGGAGCCCAGTCAGTGCGGATCCCACCGACGGATGCACCCCGAAGAGCAGAAGGCCGAGGAACACCACGGACACATACATGTCACGCTGGCCAACCAGGTTGTACTCGACCGGCGTTCGGGCCCGGACCATGGTGATCATGTTAGCCACAGCCGGCAGCACCATGACGCCCGCATAAGCCAGACGATCGGGCAGGTCGGTGACGAGGACGAGCACCGGGAACGCGGCGTAGACCAGCGTTGTCGCTATCGCGGCGACCCAGGCGCCCGCTTGCTGCGACGGCAGGAGTGCCGGGATCGTTCTGAGTCCGGCCGCCTTGTCCCCCGCGTAGTCGGGAACATTCTTCATGATTCCCTTCGCGAAATACCAGCAGAACAGGAACGCCCCGAGGAGGACCGGCTGGTAGGAGTCGTAGTGAGGGATCTCCCACCACGAGTCCGCGAGCAGCGCACCCGCGATGTACGGTTCCGTGACCGCCATCGAGAACACCGCCATACCGATGATCGGGCGGCCCTTCAGACGGAACCTCGGCGAGGAGTAGCCGAGCACCAGGAAGATGCTGAACACCCAGAGGAGAGTCTGGGCGAGCGATATCAGCAGCGACAGCAGAAGCATGATGCCCAAGCTCGCGGACACCACCTTCTGGAGGAGTCCCTCGCCTGCCGCTTCGACCAGCTTCAAGCGGCCCGGTACGTTCTTTCCGTCCTCCACGAGATCGGTCACGGCATTACGGGCATTGGCCGCCAGAGGGGCGAGAACGTGGAAGAGGATGCCGAGCACCACCGCAAGGTCGAAGCGGTGATCGGCCACGGCCACACCCACGCAGTAGGAGAGGGGGCTGACGAGAAGCGTGCGCGGACGCACGTTTTTGACTACCGCGTTGAAACGCGCCAGGTGGCGCATAGGTCAACCTCTCTCGTGGTGTCGTGAGCTGCCGGCGGATACGCGTCCGGAGCGGGTGTCAGATCCTGGTGAGAATCAGCCCGAAGTCGTCACGAGGACGCAGGGTGAGGAGAGCCCTGGGGTCGGGACCCGCGGAGTCCCGCAGCGATATCTCGAACTTGTCGAGAACGCTCGCCAGCAGCATGCTCATCTCCATCATGGCGAACCCCTTGCCGATGCACATATGGGCACCGGCACCGAAGGGCAGGTACTTTCCCCTTCCGGGAGTTCCGTCCATGAAGCGCTCCGGAACGAACTCGTCGGGCCGCTCCCAGACGTCCGGATCCCTGTGGATGGCCGCGACGTTGAGCATCACGAACGACCCCTTGGGGGCCTTGGCCGAGCCGATGAGCGCATCCTTCTTGACTTGCCGCGGAATGGTCGGGGACGGCGGAAAGAGCCGCATGCCCTCATTGATGACGCATTCCAGGAACTTGCTGCCCTTCGGCTCCTTCTGGGCAGGCGACACGGACGAACGCGCCTCCTGCCGAGCGCGCTGCTGAACGTCCGGATAGCACGCGAGGAGGTAGAGGATCCACGTCAGCGCACTGGCCGTGGTCTCGTATGCGGCCACGAATGCGGTCAGAACTTCGTCCCGGACCTCGCGATCGGTCAGTGGATCTGCGGTGTCGCCGACTCTGGCCGCCAGCAGGAGATCCAGAAGGTCGCCGTGCTGTTCGTCGGTCCTGCGCCGCTCTTTGACGATCCGGTAGACGAGATCGTCGAGGCCCTGCATGGTCGAGGTGAAATTGCGGTTCCGCCGGGTCGGCACGCCGACCGGCAAGGCGAGCGGCATCCGGAGTCGGCGCTCGACGAAGTCGAGGAGGAACGAGACCGTCCGCGGCGTGATGGTGCCGGAGACCGTGTCGCCGGATCGGCTGAACATGCACCTCGACACGATGTCGAGGGCGAACGCCAGCATTTCCTCGTGAACCTTCAGATCTGTCCGGCCGTGCTGTTCCCACCGCCCCGTGTGCTCGGCGATCACATCGGCCATCTTCTGCTGCATGCCGGCCAGGGCGGAGCGACCGTACATGGGCTGGAGGGCCCTGCGCCGCTGCATCCAGTTGTCGTGATAAGGATTGCTGATCAGCCCGTCCCCGAGCACCATTCTCAGGGGATTGTCGGCGTCCGGCTTGCCGAAGGTGTGGATATCGGAGAGGACAACATCCGCCACAGCACTTCGATTGACGAAGATCATGGTCTTGGGGCCGACGTGGAAATACGACACTTCGCCGCCGTCCGAAGCGGCGTATTGAATGGCGTTCAGCAGGTTCGACCGCAGCCGGAGAATGTCTCCGAGCGCCGGGACGCGCACCCGTGGCGCCGTAGGCGTCGCGAGAACGCCGCTGTCGTGCCGTAACCGCCTCGTGGGCAGCGCACTCGTGACGGTTCCTGCCATCCCCGATCCCCCTGGTCAGTCGATGCGTCATGCATATTGACGGGAAACTCATGCAGTGACGCAATATCGTTGACAGGAAGTTGCCAATCGGTCCTGATCTTTCAGGGCGCGGGCCTTCTCCGATGGTGAGATGTCACGTTCATGAGGAGACAGGTATGTTGCCGATTTCCCGGCTTCCGGCTTCAGGCCTTCTTCCCCCGCGGCACGGCCAGATCGCTCAGCAATGCCGCGCCGGGCCCGAGGTCCACCCAGTTTCCGGGCCAGGCCAGCACGGCAATGGCAGCAGTCGGAAACTTGGCCTCGGCCCGCTGCGCGGTATCCCCGAGCGCTTCGCCGGGGAGTGTCAGGATCAGCTCCTGGAGATCCGGATTGTGTCCCACGAGCAGCAACGTGCCGACGGCGGGCGGGATTTCGTGAATGATTTCCAGCAGTCCCGGGAAAGATGCCCGATAGAGGCGGGGTTCGTGGCGTACGGGCGGTGGCGGGGCACCCAGCTGCTCTGCCGCCAGGGTCCATGTTTCGCGGGCCCGGCGCGCAGTGGAGCACAGGACGAGATCCGGCACGCAGTGCGCCTCGCGCAGCCAGCGCCCGGCAGCCGGGGCGTCCCGGCGACCGCGTGGTGCGAGGGGGCGCTCGTGGTCGTCGGTGTCCGGCGGCCAGGCGGACTTGGCGTGCCGCAGCACGACCAGTCGGCGGAAGGGCGGCTCCGTCATGTCGCCGGCCTGTGCGCACGGACGGCCGCGTGGCCGATTTCGCGGGTGAGTTCCAGGGCGAGTACCCGGTCCAGGTAGGTGAAGGTCTCGAACTTGGCGCCGTCGGGCACCTCGCCGTCCCCTTCCAGCCGGCCGAGGGCGTCGAGGACGGCCCGGGTGTCGAGGCTGTCCTCGAGACCGGCCAGGGCCTGGCCCAGAACCTCGGCGCACATCGGCTTCGACGGCGCCTGCGCCCAGTTCGCCACCGAGCGCCGCCACCTCGCCAGGGTTCGCTGTGCCCATGCGAGTGCGTCGGATGTGAGGTGCACGGTTTCGTGGTGGCGGTGGTTCAGCAGGGCCAGCCGCAGGGCGAGCGCTTCGAGGCCTGCGGGACCCGGCTGGTCGTACGGGTGCACCGCACCGACCCCGATGACGATCCCTTGGGCCGCGGCTTCCCGCTGGTCTTCCCGCTGGGCGGTGACGTGCACGTCGGGCGGACCGCCCAGCGCCTCGGTGACCTCCTCCGGAGTGCCGGAGGCCGCCGGTGGGCGGATGCCGAGCGCGGCGGCCCTCACCTCGAACGCCCCTTGCGCGCCACCGGGCCGGTCGGGCCGGGTGATCCCGAGGAGGGCCTGCCCGCCGTGCAGCTCCACGGTGCGTACGAGGACGTCGGCCACCAGACGTACCCTCAGGCCGGCCGGTTCGGTTGCTGCAGCATCTCCCGGGCCCTGGGCGATGACGCGCAGGGGGTGCCGGAATCCCGGTTGGATCTCCACCGGAGCGTGGGAACGCGCATCGAGAATGCACAGGACCGCTCCGCGTCTGTCGCGCCGGTCCATCGGCACCACACGCATGTCGCCTGCTCCGGACATCCGCCGAGCCTCTCCTCAGCCGAGCTTCTCCTCCGGGGTGAGCCCAGGCGATCAACCCGTGGGTTCCCGCTGCGACCCGGATGTCTTCCAGTGTCGTGCCCCCTGGTGCAGCGGGACAAGCGCGCGTACGACCGGCGCCCCGCTTGCGCCCGAGGCGTACCGGGCCGGAGCAGACACCCTGCCGATCAAGCTTCCCCACACGCCGTTTTGCACCGTTTTCAGCCGAAATCCAGGGCCCATCTCGTCCGTCTGGCCCCATTCGGTTACCGGATGGAGCAATAGGACTACCCTGCGGATGCTCCGGCCGGGTTGCCGGGTGAACCTCGGAAACGAAGGAGGTACACCCAATGAAGTCAATCCGTACCGCTCTGTGCGGCACACTGACGGCAGTCGCCGTCTCGGCGGCGCCCGCCGCCTACGCCCTGAGCTCCTCCGCAGCCCCCGTCAAGACCGTCGAAAGCCGTCAGGTCGTCAAGTACGACAACCGCGACAACTGCGACGACTGCGACGAACACGAGCACGGCCGGGAGCATGGCCGCGACCACGAGGGCCGGGGCGAACACGGCCGCGACCACGAAGGCCGAGGCGAACACGGCCGCGACCACGACCGTGACGACTGCGACGACGACCACGGCCGCGACCACGAGGGCCGGGGCGAACACGGCCGGGACCACGAGGGCCGCGGCGAACACGGCCGCGACCACGAAGGCCGAGGCGAACACGGCCGCGACCACGACAAGGGCGACGACCACGGCCGCGACCACGAGGGCCGGGGCGAACACGGCCGGGGTGACCACGGCCGCGACCACGAGGGCCGCGGCGAACACGGCCGCGACCACGAAGGCCGAGGCGAACACGGCCGCGACCACGACAAGGGCGACGACCACGGCCGAGAGCACGAGCGGCCGCACCACCACGCCCACGCGGGCGGCGGCGCCACCGCGTCCGTCGCCGCTTCGGAGTCCTCGACTCCGGACGCTCCGGCACTCGCTCTCGCGGGCGCCACGCTGGGCATGGCCGGTGGGCTGATCTGGTACCGCCGCCGCGCCAGCGCCGCCAAGCGGTGACGGGAAGCGAACCGGCGTCATGTCAGAAGCGCGCACGGGCGGCTCGCGCCGTCTGCTGACAGGGGTCACCTGGGTGGCACTGCTGCTGGCCCTCTGGCTGTGGGGCCACGACATCACCGTCGACGAGCCGATAACCACGGCTCCGAAGACCGGTGACGTCGCCGCCACGGGCTTCCCCCATGCGCGCGACCTGCCCCCGGTACACGAATCGTTGCCGGGGGCAGGCCCCCAAGGGCTGGTCATCAAGGCCATGGGCCTGCGGGCCCCCATCGAGGGCCACGGACTGGACGCCCTGGGCGGTGTCGAGCCGCCCCCGTACGAGCGGCCCAACTCGGTCTCCTGGTACCGCGACGGCCCCGCACCCGGCACTGCGGGTGCAGCCGTGCTCGTGGGCCATGTGGACACCAAGACCTCGCCCGCCGTCTTCTACGAACTGAGCAACATCAAGCGCGGGACGAAGGTCGACGTCACCCGGGCGGACGGCTCCACCGCGGAGTTCACCGTCGAGAACATCGCCGTCGTCGACAACAACCACTTCGACGTCGACAAGGTCTACGGCGCCGCCGACACCAGGCGCCCCGAGCTGCGCCTGATCACCTGCGGCGGCGACTACGACCGCGCCCATCACGAGTACAAGGCCAACCTCGTCGTCACCGCCTATCTGACGGCGGCCAGCGGGCTGCCCTCCGACCCCGGCATCCTGGCGAAGCCGTCCAAGTCCCCGGACCAGGCTCCGGCTCCGGGCAGGACCGAGCCGGGCAACTCCAGCGGCAGCGATAATTCCAGCGACTCCGGTGATTCCGGCGACTCGAGCGGTTCGGGCGAAGCGAACACCTCGGGCGACGACGGCAAGGCAGCCGTGCCGGCCCGCCGCTGACCCCACCGGCGAATTTCCCCACCTCACCACCCTGGCGATCAGTTCGCCCTTCGGGGCAGGCTGTCACCTCTCAGGACAGTGAGGAGGAAATCCCATGAATCCGCACTTACGCCGGAAGCCAGGGCACCGCCGATGAGACGGCCCGCAGAAGTGTCCCGCATCGCGCTCACCCCGGGCGCGGCCGACCTCATCCGCCGGCTGCGCGAGAAGCACGGGCCGTTGATGTTCCACCAGTCCGGCGGCTGCTGTGACGGCAGTTCGCCGATGTGCTACCCGCGCGGCGAGTTTCGTACGGGTGGTTCCGATGTTCTGCTCGCCGACCTCACCGTCGACGGAGTGGCGGAACCGGTCGGGTTCTGGATGGCGGCCGACCAGTTCGAGCGGTGGCGCCACACCCACCTGACGGTGGATGTGGTGCCGGGCCGCGGCAGCGGCTTCTCGCTCGAGGCCCCCGAAGGGGTGCGCTTCCTGATCCGTTCCCGGCTGCTGACGGACCGGGAGGCCGGCCTCCTGGACGGCCGGGAGGGCCGAAAGGGCCGGCCGTCCGCCCGTCAGGGCTACGAGGCGTCCGCCAGCGAGAGCGCGTGCAGGCGCTCGGGCGGGCCCGGGCGCGCGTAGTACCAGCCCTGGGCCGTGTCGCAGCCCAGCAGCCGCAGGTGATCGGCCTGATTACCCGTCTCCACGCCCTCGACCGTGACCGACAGGTCGAGGGTGTGGGCGAGGGAGACGATGCCCTCGACGATCTTGACGTCGACCGGGTCGGCCGGGGCGTGCTGCATGCCGCGGGTGAAGGAGCGGTCGAGCTTCAGCGTGCCGACCGGCAGCCGGCGCAGGTACGACAGGTTGGAGTAGCCGGTGCCGAAGTCGTCGAGGGCGATCTCCACGCCCAGGTCGGCGAGCTGGCGCAGCGGCCGCAGCTCCTCCTCGTCCGCGCCGATCAGGGCGTTCTCGGTGACCTCCAGGCACAGGGCGGAGGGGTCGAGTCCGGCGTTGCCGAGGACGGCGACGGTGTCGGCGACCAGGCCGGGGTAGCGGAGCTGGGAGGGCGAGAGGTTGACGTTGACCCGCATCGGGGCGCTGCGGTCGCCGTCGGCACGCCAGGAACGGGCCTGGCGGGCGGCCTCCTCCAGGACCCAGCGGCCCAGCGGCACGATCAGTCCGGTGCTCTCGGCGAGCGGGATGAACTGGTCCGGTCCCAGGACGCCGTGCACCGGGTGCAGCCACCGGACGAGCGCCTCCGCGCCCCGCACGCTGCCGTCGGAGAGCCGTACGAGCGGCTGGTACTCGATGAAGAACTCGCCGTGGTCGAAGGCGGCGGGCAGGCAGTTGGTGAGGCTGTGCCGGGCGATGGCGCGCGCGTCGGAGTCGGCGTCGGCGTGCACGTACCGGTTTCCCCCGGCGGCCTTGGCGCGGTACATGGTGATGTCGGCGCTGCGCAGCACCTCGGCGGCGCCCAGCTCGCCGGCGGCGCCGTCGACGATGCCGATGCTGGCCCGTACGGACAGGTCGCGGCCGTCGAGGTGGACGGGCTCGGCGAGGGCGGCGAGCATGCGGCGGGCGAGGGCGGTGGCGTCCCCGGGTGCGGAGGGTCCGGTGATCAGGGCGACGAACTCGTCGCCGCCCAGGCGCGCCACGAGTTCGTGGGGTGCGTTGACGCAGGAGCGCAGCCGCTCGGCGACGGCGACGAGCAGCTGGTCGCCGACGGCGTGGCCGAGGCTGTCGTTGACGGCCTTGAAGCCGTCGATGTCGAGGTAGCAGAGGCCGAAGCGGGCGCCTTTCCCGTCTCCGTCACCGGTCTCGCCCGCCCCGTCGGCCCCGTCGGCCGCGAGCGCGCGGTCGAGGCGCTCGAAGAACAGGGTCCGGTTGGGCAGGCTGGTGAGGGCGTCGTGGGTGGCCTCGTAGCGCAGCCGCTCGTGCAGCAGCCGGCGCTCGGTGATGTCCTCCATGATGGCGAGCTGGTAGCGGGGCTCGCCGGAGGCGTCGCGCAGCAAGGAGACCGAGAGGTCGGTCCACAGGACGGTGCCGTCGCTGCGGTAGTAGGGCTTCTCGACGCGGTAGCGGTCGCGGTCGCCGCGGACGAGTTCGCGGTAGAGGCCCCAGAACTCGGGGGAGTCGTCGGGGTGGACCATCTCGCCCACGTTGCGGCCGGTCACCTTGCGGCCGGTGCTGCCGAACATCCGCATGAGCGCGTCGTTGACGTCGGTGATGCGGCCGTCGACGTCCGCGATGCCGATGCCTATCGCGGCCCCTTCGAAGACGGCCCGGAAGCGCGCCTCGCTGTGCTGCAGGGCCTGTTCGGTCTCGGCCTGGGAGGCGAGCGCGGCCGCGGAGACGGCCTCCTGCTCGGCGACGGTCCGGTCGCGCAGGGCGCGGGCGAAGCCCGCGGCGATCGCGTGCTGGAGCCGGGAGCAGCGGGCGCGGCTCTCCTCAGCGGGCATGGGCACGTCGGGCGGGCAGTACAGCACGAGGTAGGCGTCGACGACGCTGAGGATCAGCGGCAGGACCTCGGGGTCGGTGCACTGCGCCCGGACGAGTGCGGCGCCGACGTCGGCGGCGGGCCTGGGGTCGAAGGGGCGGGCGTAGAGGGCGTCCCGGAGGACGGCCGCCAGGGGCACGAGGTGGCGCTCGAACTCGACGCGCGGCATGGCGGCCGCCGTGCCCGGGTAGACGGCCCGGCTCCAGATCGCGGCGAACCGACGCAACCGGTCGTCCCTGGAACCGGAGCCGAGGACTTCCACAGTCGCGTACGAAACCGGGGCGGCGGTTTGATTCACGGGCAGCATTCTGCCACTCGGAATTCCGGTCACGGTTTCCGCCCCACCCCGGGATGGTGGCTGGGAGCCGGATCCTCACGTCGCCGAGCTGCGGAAGCGGTGCTGTGCCCGGTGCGCCCCGCGGTGCCGTGCGCGGCGTCGGAGGTGATTCCGGGGACGGTTCCGGATGCGCCGCCGGGCCGGACGGGGAGGCGCCGGGGTGCAGACAAGTCGACGCCTTGGGGGGACCGGACGGGACGCTCCATCAGACCTCTGTCTCCAGCTCGGCTCGGGAATGCTGACCAGCTGTCCAGAGGCTACTGATCGTTCGTTCGATGGGAAGCGCCAAGCGGACACGGGCCATCCGCATTCGGCCAGTGTTCATCTCCGCGCTTCTACGGCATCCATTCCAGCGCACCTGAAACCACCCGCAGGAGTGATATGGCTCTCTTTCAGACGGTGCGGCGGTACGGTGCGGCGGCCGGGAAGCTCCGCCGCACCGTCGAGCCGCCCGGTGCCACGGTGCCGGCGGCCGGGTGCAGGCAGGGGCGCGGCGTCCTCAGCGCACGCCGACGGAGGCCAGCGCCCGCGCCTGACCGACCGTTGGGCGCACCGGGAAGTAGAGGTAACACACACCTCCGGAGCCGCTTCTGATCTCCCCTTGTGCGTTGTGGCGCTTGGTGCGCAGCCAGATGTTCTCGAACTGTCGCCGCTTGTAGACCCGTTCGACGACCGCGTCCGAGCGGCTGGCCGGATCGTGCGCGATGACGTCGCCGTCCTCGGTGAAGCCCACGACGCACATCAGGTGGCCGGCCGTGCCGTAGCCCGCGCCGTCCAGCTCGGAGGCGAGGAAGGACTGCGAGGTGATGACCGGGATCCCCGCCCGGATCAGCCGCTCCGCCTCGTTGAGGGAGCGCAGTCTCGTGATCACGCCCTGCATGTCGTGGTACGTGGCCGCGTAGGCGGCGTTGAAGGGCCAGTTGCCGCAGCCCTGGTACTGGTAGTCGTAGGTGAACCGGGCCGCGTGGCACACCTGGGGGTCGTCGTACGAGGCGTCGACCCAGGCGAGGTCCGCGGCGGTGGGCCTGCGTCCCCAGTACTCGACGACCATCTGCGAGGAGGTGGGGCTGCACCAGGCCTCGCCGCCGTTGTCGTACTCGGGGTACTGGCCCTTGTGGATCTCCTGCGAGTAGCGCGGCACGGCCAGCTTGCGGCCGGCCCCCTCCCCCGGCCGGGAGGCGGGCACCTCGAAGCGGTCCGGGATGTCCGAGGCCATCGCGCCGAGGCGCCACACGATGGGCGTGCGCCCGCTGCCGGGCTTGCGGTGGAGGGTGAGCCGCAGTTCGTACGAGGCCAGGCGCAGGCCGCTCGCGGTGTCGGCGACGGCGAGGGTGTCGGTGGAGACGCTGCTCTTCTTGTCGCCCTGGCCGTCGACGGAGGTGCGCCGGATGTCGTCGTGCCCGTCGCCGGACGCCCAGCGGCCCATCACGTACCAGGGGCTGGCGGTGCCGTCGGTGTAGGCGGCGCGCAGCTCGGCCTGGATCCAGGTGCCGGCCGGGGTGTGGGCGTTCCAGGAGACGACGATCTCGCTCGCGGGCACGGGCGGCTCGGCCACGGGCGCGAGCCACGTGGCGTACTCCCAGTCGGCCGTGGTGCGGGTGTGCGGGTCGGTGTACTCCCGGGTGCCGATGGGCCGGTCGATCACCAGGCCGGGGCGGGAGCCGCCCAGCACCCGGGTGCCGGCTCCCCTGCCGCCGGACCACTGGGGGAAGGTCGTCCAGGCCCGGTAGTCGACGGAGCCCCCCGGTCGGCCCGGGCCCCGGCCGGGTGTCGCGGCGGACGCGGCGGCGGCCGAGGCGAGCGGTGTGGCGGTCGCGGTGAGGGCGAGGGCGGCGCTGAGGACGGTGCGGCGGGGCGTGGGTCTGCTGGACATGACGCGTGCTCCCCCAGTCGTGGGTGGATGGGGCGGCGGGCGCGGTCCGCCCGCCCGGCCGGACCACTATTGCGGCTCGGGACGGGCCGGGGCCAGTGACGCGGAGCCCACGGCGGTTCTTTCCCCGTGACCGCCTACCGTGGACCGGTGAACCTCACCGCTCTCGCCCGTCACCTGCGCACCCTGCCCCCCTCCCTCGGGCCGGTCCGTCTCGTCGCCGTCGACGGCCACGCCGGTTCCGGGAAGACCACCTTCGCGGGACGGCTGTCCGCCGCCCTGGGGGGTGCCCCCGTCCTCCATCTGGACGACCTGGCGACGCACGAGGAGCTGTTCGAGTGGACCGGGCGCCTGCGCGAGTGGGTCCTGGAGCCGCTCGCGCGCGGCGAGACGGCCCGGTACCGGGCCTACGACTGGGTGGCCCGCCGCTTCGGGGCCGAGCACGAACTGCAGCCCGAACCGGTGGTCCTGGTGGAGGGCGTCGGCGCGGGCCGCCGCGCCCTACGGCCTTATCTGGCGTGCCTGTTGTGGATGGAGTTGACGCACGAGGGCTCCTGGGAAAGGGGTCAACTCCGCGACGGTCCCGAACTGACCGAATTCTGGGACGGCTGGAAGCAGGCGGAGCGAGCGCATTTCACTACCGACCCCACCCGTCCCTACGCGCAACTCCTGGTACTCCAGAGGCCAGAGGGATACATGTTGCAGAAGGGACCTCAGAAAACCGACTGAACGGCCGCCTCCCTCACGTTCCGTGAAGGAGTGCCGCCCCTGCACACCCCGCCGTCGGACGATCCCCGACCGGTGCGCCAACTCGGCTTGACCCGGGGGGCGTACAGGACTTACGTTCTCAATGTGCGGTCCGTCGAGGCCGCTTACAGACGCGAAGCCCCCGGTTGTTCCCCCGTGATCGGGGGCTTCGTACTGCCCCCGGCACAACGATCCGCCCCCTTTGCCCCCTCGCGCGGCCGTACCGGGTAACCCTCGGTGACCGCTCTCCGGATCGCTCCATCGTGCGCCCCCGGATCACGTTCGTGCCCATGAACTGCGCCCCCGCACCCTTCGAGCGACGCCGATCGCGCAGGTACGATGCGAACGGCACCACCGTCGCGGGCCGCCGCGGCAGGGTGCACCGGCACACACTGGTCAACTCCCGTCCACAGCACAGCGGTTCGGAACGGCACGGCCAAGGCACTCGCCCGGCGGCAGGCACGCTACGGGGGCAGGTTTGTGGGGGACGTGATGGATCTCGGCATGCAGGGCCCACCCGCCCCGGCCGATCTCGCCTGGCTGCGCGCCGTCGACGCCTACACCATGGGCGCGTACACCCAGGCCGAGGAGGAGTTCCGGGCAGCCGTGCGCGTCGACCCGGGAATGGCGGACGCCTGGCTCGGCCTGCACGCGCTGCGCGCCGAGACCACCACCGCGCTGCTGCGCATGTACCGGCACCGGGACCGCTTCGGCGAGCAGCGCGCCCGCCACCGGCGCCCGCTCAACTCGTGGTACTGGCTGGGCTGGTGGGTCCAGCCGGTCCTGGAGACCGGCCGTGACCTGCTGCTCGCACACGCGTCCCACTGGCTGGACGGGCGGCACGTCCCCGAGCTGGACCGGGCGCTCGCCGGCTGCCCGCCGGTGGAGACGGACCCGCACGTCCGTTTCCTCCACGCCTGCCGCGCCTATCTCGTCAAGGACTGGGAGCAGCTCGTGCGCCACACCGAGCCGCTGCTGAACGATCCGCTGCTGGGCATCGAGGCCGGGCTCTTCGGCGGCATGGCCCGGGTCCGCCTGGAGATGTACGGGCAGGCGGAACCGCTGCTCGCCGCCGCGCTGATGCGCTGCCGCAGCGAGCAGCCGCAGCGCAAGGAGCTGCGCTACTGGCTGGCGCGCGCCCACGAGGGCACCGGCCGCAGCGCCGCCGCGCTCCCCCTCTACCGCGCGGTGCACCGCGTGGACCCCACCTTCATGGACACCTCGGCCCGGCTGACCGCCATCGCCGACGGGGACGGCGACGGCCTGGACGACCCCGTGGACCTGACCACGGTGCCCGTGGGCGGCGCCGTCCCGGAGCCTCCCGATCCGGCCACCGACCCGGCCCCTCTGTCCTCCCCCGACCCCCTCGACGTGCTCACCGGCACCGACCCGGAGACGGCCGGAAGCGCCCCGGTCGAGGCGGACGGCGTGCGCGAGAAGTTCCGGCTGCCGGCGCAGCCGGGCGCGGCGCCGCTGCCGGGCCGCTCCGACCCCGTCCTGCTCGCCAAGGCGCTGGCCGAGCTGGAGCGCATGGTCGGCCTGGAGCCCGTCAAGCGGCAGGTGCGGGCGCTGTCCGCACAGCTGCACATGGCCCGGCTGCGGGCCGGCCAGGGGCTGCCCGTCCAGCCTCCCAAGCGCCACTTCGTCTTCTCCGGTCCCTCCGGCACCGGGAAGACCACCGTCGCCCGGATCCTCGGCCGGGTCTTCTACGCGCTGGGGCTGCTCGGCGGCGACCATCTGGTCGAGGCCCAGCGGGCCGATCTGGTCGGCGAGTTCCTGGGGCAGACGGCCGTCAAGGCGAACGAGCTGATCGATTCCGCGCTGGGCGGGGTCCTGTTCGTCGACGAGGCGTACAGCCTCTCCAACTCCGGCTACAGCAAGGGCGACGCCTACGGCGACGAGGCCCTCCAGGTGCTGCTCAAGCGCGCGGAGGACAACCGCGACCGCCTCGTGGTCATCCTGGCCGGCTACCCCGAGGGCATGGACCGCCTCCTGGCCGCCAACCCCGGGCTGCACTCCCGCTTCACCACACGAGTGGACTTCCCCAGCTACCGTCCCGCCGAACTCACCAGCATCGGCGAGGTGCTGGCCGCGGAGAACGGCGACTGCTGGGACGAGGAGTCCCTGGAGGAGCTGCGCAGCATCAGCGGCCATGTGGTCGAGCAGGGCTGGATCGACGAGCTGGGCAACGGGCGGTTCCTCCGCACCCTGTACGAGAAGAGCTGCGCGTACCGGGACCTCCGGCTGTCGGCGTATGCGGGGACGCCGACGCGGGACGATCTGGCGACGCTGCGGCTGCCGGATCTCATGCAGGCGTACGGGGAGGTGCTGTCGGGGCCGGGGTGGGGCTCACCCCGGCGCCGCCAGGGGGATGCGCGCGATCCGCAGGATCCGGCGCCGTGACGCGCCGACGCCTCGGGTGGGTTCGGCACCGCCGGGTGCGTTGGCGGGGGTTGCTCGCCGTTGCGGCGGAGTTGCGTTCCCCGATCCCGCCCCTTCCCGAAACCGGGGGCAGGCCCCCAGACCCCCGGGGTCCGGGGCGGAGCCCCGGTTTCGGGAAGGGGCGGGATTGGGGAAAAATCCCTCCGCCGCAGCGGCGCTCAGCCCCCGCGAACGCACCCGGCGGTGCCGGAACCGCCTCAGCCCGCCAGTGCCCCCTCCCCCTGCGGCATTCGTGCCTCCGGCACCTCCCGGTGCGCAGGATCCCGCACCTCACCCACCAGCATCTCCAGCACGTCCTCCAGGGCCACCAGCCCCAGCACCCGCCCGGACGCGTCCACGACGGCGGCGAGGTGCGCGGCCGCCCGCCGCATGACCGTCAGCGCATCGTCGAGCGGCAGCTCGGCCCGCAGCCTCTCGACGCGCCGCCAGACGCGCTGCGGCACCGCGCGCTCCCGGTCCTCCAGGTCGAGGACGTCCTTGACGTGGAGGTACCCCATGAAGGTCCCGCCCGGAGAGGCGCATATCGGGAAGCGGGAGTAGCCGGTCCGTACCGTCAGCTCCTCGACCTGCCGGGGCGTGACCGACGGGTCGACGGTCACGAGCGTCGCCGGGTCCAGCAGCACGTCCGTCACCGGCCGGCTGCCCAGCCCCAGGGCGTCCTCGAGGCGCTCCTGCTGCTCCGGCTCCAGCAGCCCGGCCTGGCGGGAGTCCTCGACCAGGCGGTTCAGCTGCTCGCTGGTGAACACGGCCTCCACCTCGTCCTTGGGCTCGACCCGGAACAGCCGCAGCACGCCGTGCGCGCAGGCGCCGAGCAGCCGGGTGACGGGCCGGCACAGCCGGGCGAAGGTCACCAGGCCCGGGCCGAGCCACAGCGCGGCCCGGTCGGGGGCGGACATGGCCAGGTTCTTCGGCACCATCTCGCCGATGACCAGGTGCAGGAAGACCACGAGGGCCAGGGCGATCACATAGCCCAGCGGGTGGATCAGCCCCGCGGGCAGCCCCACCGCGTGGAAGGCGGGCTCCAGCAGCTCCGCCACGGTCGGCTCGGCGACCGCGCCGAGCGTCAGCGAGCAGACGGTGATGCCGAACTGGGCCGCCGCCATCATCTGCGGCAGGTTCTCGAGCCCGGTCAGAACGGTGCGGGCCCGTGCCGAGCCCTCCGCGGCCTTGGGCTCGATCTGGCTGCGGCGCACGGAGACCAGGGCGAACTCGGCGCCCACGAAGAACCCGTTGGCCAGCACCAGCAGCGCGGCGAAGAGGAGTTGCAGCACGCTCATCGGCGCTCCCCCGCCGAACCGCCGGCAGCGGCCGCGGCGGCCGTGCTGCTCGTACGGACGATCCGGACCCGTTCGGCCCGGTGGTGGCCGACCCGGCGGACCGACAGCCGCCAGCCGGGCAGCTCCGCGGTGTCCCCGGGGGCCGGAATGCGCCCCAGCAGGTCGGCGACGAGTCCGGCGACGGTCTCGTACGGGCCGTCGGGCGCCTCCAGGCCGATGCGCCGCAGGGCGTCGACCCGGCAGCCGCCGTCGGCCTCCCAGGCGGGGCGGCCGTCCTCGCCGGGGGCGGGGGCCAGCTCGGGCCGGGCCGCGTCCGCGTCGTCGTGCTCGTCGCGGACCTCGCCGACGAGTTCCTCGACGATGTCCTCCAGCGTGACCACGCCGGCCGTGCCGCCGTACTCGTCGACGACCACGGCTATCGGCTGCTCGCTGCGCAGCCGCTCCAGGAGCGGCTGCACGGGCAGCGTGCCGGGGACGAGCATGGGCGCGATGGCGATCCGCCCGACGGGCGTGCGCAGCCGGTCGTGGCCCGCCACGGCGAGCGCGTCCTTGAGATGGACCATGCCGACGACCTCGTCCAGCCGCTCCCGGTAGACCGGAAAGCGCGAGAGGCCGGTGGCACGGGTGAGGTTGAGGACGTCCTCTGCGGTCGCGGTGGACTGCAGGGCGCTGACCTTCACCCGGGGGGTCATCACATGCTGGGCGGTCAGGCCGCCGAGCGAGAGGGTCCGGACGAAGAGGTCCGCGGTGTCCTGTTCCAGGGCGCCGGCCCGGGCCGAGTGCCGGGCGAGCGAGACGAGTTCGCCGGGCGTGCGGGCGGAGGCCAGCTCCTCGGCGGGCTCCACGCCCAGGGCCCGTACGAGCCGGTTGGCGACCGCGTTGAGCAGGGTGATCACGGGCCGGAAGAAGTGCGCGAAGACGCTCTGCGGGCCGGCCACGAAGCGCGCGACCTGAAGCGGCCGGGAGACCGCCCAGTTCTTGGGGACCAGCTCGCCGACGACCATCTGCACGGCGGAGGCCAGCAGCATGCCGGTGACCACCGCGGCGCCCGGCGCGGCGCCGTCCGGCAGGCCGGCGGCGGTGAAGGGCCCGGTGAGCAGCCGGCCGAGCGCGGGCTCGGCGAGCATGCCGACCACCAAGGAGGTGATGGTGATGCCCAGTTGGGTGCCCGAGAGCTGGAAGGAGAGTTCGCGCAGGGACTCGACCACGGTGCGGGCCCGGTGGTCGCCGTCGGCGGCGGCACGTTCGGCCTCCGGCTTCTCGACGGTCACCAGGCCGAACTCGGCGGCGACGAAGAAGCCGTTCGCCAGGATGAGGAGAAGGGCTGCCGCGAGCAGCAGCAGAGACACGGTGATACTCATGACGCCGCCTCGCTGTGGGGGGCGGCGCAGGTACTACAGGACGGTCCGTCCATTGCCGGAGTCAGTCACTCCTCGGTTCGCAGGTGCCCCGGTGCGGGGCGGGGCACGTGTGTGCCCGTGGCACCAGAGTAATCAAGGAACCGGTCTGCGGGGCGGGCAGGCGCCCTGTGAGGTTCGGGTGCCGTCAGGTATCGGACGCTCCGCTGCCGTGCGCCTCGACCAGGGCGCGCAGCGCGCGGGCGTCGGCGACGGCCTGCTCGCGGGCCATGCCCGGCTGGATGCCCATGGCGGGCATGCTGGTGCCGTCGGCGAGGTCGAGGTGCACCCACGGGTCGCCGCGGCGCAGGTTGACGCGCACGATCTGGGCCCAGGCCAGCCGCCGGGTCGTGGTCAGGTTGACCACGGTGACGCCGCTCTCGGTGGCGACCACCTTGGGGCGGCTGAGCAGCGTGAGGACGGCGAGGACCAGCGCCCCGGTCCCGATGAACGAGGCCCGGTCCCCCGCGGTGAACGTCTTCAGCAGGAGCGAGACCGCCGTGAGCACGACGAGCAGGGCGACGCCGATGGTCAGCAGCACGACCCGGGTGCGGGTCGGGCGGAAGGTGACGGGCAGCTCGGGCAGGGCGTTCGGGGACGCGGGGGTGGACACTCGTACGTTTCTTCCTGGGCGGACGGCCTGGGCGGACGGCGCTGTTCGGTCAGAGGCGGCAGGCGTGGATGCCCGTGGTGAGGATGGCGCGGGCGCCCAGGTCGTACAGCTCGTCCATGATGCGCTGGGCGTCCTGGGCCGGAACCATGGAGCGGACCGCGACCCAGCCCTCGTGGTGCAGCGGGGAGACGGTCGGCGACTCCAGGCCGGGGGTGAGGGCGACCGCGCGCTCCACGTGCTCGACGCGGATGTCGTAGTCCATCATCACGTAGCGCCGGGCGACGAGGACGCCCTGCATCCGGCGGAGGAACTGCTGGACCTTGGGGTCGTCGGCCGGGGCGCCCACGCGGCGGATGACCACGGCCTCGGACTTCAGGATCGGCTCGCCGATGATCTCCAGCCCGGCGTTGCGCAGGGTGGTGCCGGTCTCGACGACATCGGCGATGATCTCGGCGACGCCGAGCTGGATGGCCGTCTCGACGGCGCCGTCCAGGTGGACGACGGAGGCGTCGACGCCGTTGTCGGCAAGGTGCTTGGTGACCAGTCCGGCAAAGGAGGTGGCGATCGTCATGCCGCCGAACTCGCTGACGTCCTTGGCCGTGCCCGGGCGGGTGGCGTAGCGGAAGGTCGAGCCCGCGAAGCCGAGCTGCATGATCTCCTCGGCCGTGGAGCCGGAGTCGAGCAGCAGGTCGCGGCCGGTGATGCCGATGTCGAGCTTGCCGGAGCCCACGTAGACCGCGATGTCGCGCGGGCGCAGGAAGAAGAACTCGACCTCGTTGGCGGCGTCGACGAGGACGAGTTCCCTGCGGTCCTTGCGCTGGCGGTAGCCGGCCTCATGGAGCATCGCCGACGCAGGCTCGGAGAGAGAACCCTTGTTGGGAACGGCGATGCGCAGCATGAGGTCGTTTTCCTTCGTGCGTGGGTTTGTTGTGTTCGGAGATGTCGAACGAGTCGGATGAACCGGAAGGAGGCGTTGAAGAGCTACTGCCGGTCAGAGATGAGCGTATACGTCGTCGAGGGAGATCCCACGGGCCACCATCATCACCTGAAGGTGGTACAGCAGCTGGGAGATCTCCTCGGCGGTGGCCTCGGCGCCCTCGTACTCGGCGGCCATCCACACCTCGGCGGCCTCCTCGACGACCTTCTTGCCGATGGCATGGACGCCCTTGCCCACCAGCTCGGCGGTGCGGGAGGTGGCGGGGTCGCCGGAGGCCTTCTGCTGGAGCTCGGCGAAGAGCTCCTCGAACGTCTTCTTGGACATGGTGGTCCTACCCTACGCCGCTCCCCCGCCCGCTCAGTGCCAGGGCTCGGACACCGAGCGCAGGGTGACCGCCGTGGAGACGGCCGCGGTGACCGCCTCGTGGCCCTTGTCCTCCGTCGAGCCGTCGAGCCCGGCGCGGTCCAGCGCCTGCTCCTCGGTGTCGCAGGTGAGGAGGCCGAAGCCGACCGGGACGCCGGTGTCGACGGAGACCTGGGCGAGTCCCTGGGTCACTCCCTGGCACACATAGTCGAAGTGCGGGGTGCCGCCGCGGATGACGACGCCGAGGGCGACGATGGCGTCGTAGCCGCGGCCGGCCAGGACCTTGGCGACGACGGGCAGCTCCCAGCTGCCGGGGACGCGCAGCAGCGTCGGCTCGTCGATGCCCAGCTCGTGCAGGGCGCGCAGGGCGCCGTCGACGAGGCCGTCCATCACCTTCTCGTGCCACTGCGCCGCGATCACGGCCACCCGCAGGTCCTGGCAGTTCTTCACACTCAGCTGGGGCGCGCCCTTGCCGCTCACGTGACTGTCTCCTCTGTCGGTGTTCTGATCACTGGTTGCCGCACGGGGACACGCGATCGGTGTCCAGCCAGGGCAGATCGTGGCCCATGCGGTCGCGCTTCGTCCGCAGGTAGCGCAGATTGTGCTCGCCGGCCTGTACGGGCATGGGCTCGCGGCCCGTGACCCGCAGGCCGTGCCGGACGAGGGCGGCGGTCTTGTCGGGGTTGTTGGTCATCAGCCGCAGCGAGCGCACCCCGAGGTCGGTGAGGATCTGCGCGCCGGCGGCGTAGTCGCGGGCGTCGGCGGGCAGGCCCAGCTCGAGGTTGGCGTCGAGCGTGTCGCGCCCCTCCTCCTGGAGTTCGTACGCGCGCAGCTTGGGGAGCAGGCCGATGCCGCGTCCTTCGTGGCCCCGGAGGTAGAGGACGACGCCGCGACCCTCGTCACTCACTCGTTCGAGGGAGGCGTGCAGCTGGGGGCCGCAGTCGCAGCGCAGCGAGCCGAAGACGTCGCCGGTCAGGCACTCGGAGTGGACGCGCACCAGCACGTCCTCGCCGTCGCCGAGGTCACCGGCGACGAGCGCGATGTGCTCGACGCCGTCCACGGTGGAACGGTAGCCGTACGCGCGGAACTCGCCGAAGGCGGTGGGCAGCCGGGTCTCGGCCTCGCGCCGGACCGTGGGCTCGGAGGACTCGCGGTAGGCGATCAGGTCCTCGATGGAGATGATCGACAGGCCGTGCTTGCGGGCGAAGGGGACCAGCTCGGGCAGGCGCAGCATCGCGCCGTCCTCGCCCGCGATCTCCACGATGGCGGCGGCGGGGCGCAGCCCGGCGAGCCGGGCGAGGTCGACGCCGGCCTCGGTGTGGCCGTTGCGGACGAGGACGCCGCCGGGCTTGGCGCGCAGCGGGAAGACGTGGCCGGGGCGGACGAAGTCACCGGGCACGGCGGCCGGGTCGGCGAGCAGCCGGATGGTGGTGGCCCGGTCGGCGGCGGAGATGCCGGTGTCGGTGCCGTGGGCGCGGGTGGCGTCGACGGAGACGGTGAAGGCGGTGCGCATCGACTCGGTGTTGCGGTCCACCATCTGCGGCAGGTCGAGCCGCTCGATGTCGGGCTCCTCCATGGGCACGCAGATCAGCCCGCGGCACTCGCTCATCATGAAGGCCACGATCTCGGTGGTGACCTTCTCGGCGGCGACGATCAGATCGCCCTCGTTCTCCCGGTCCGCGTCGTCGACCACGACGACGGGCCGGCCGGCCGCGATGTCGGCGATGGCGCGCTCGACGGAGTCGAGGGCCAGGACGTCGGCCTCACCGCTGTCGGTGTACCAGCTCTGCACGGCGGTCATGCCGCTGCTCCTTCCGTAACGGTGGCGCGCTCCAGGCTCGTACGGGAGCGGAGCCACCAGTCGCGCATGCCCCACAGGACGAGGACGAGGTAGACGACGTAGACGAGGCCGGAGAAGGCGAGCCCGCTGTCGAAGGCGAGCGGGACGCCGACCACGTCGACGAGCAGCCAGGCGAACCAGAACTCCACGAGCCCCCGGGCCTGGGCGACCATCGCGGCGAGCGTGCCGACGAAGATGTACGCGTCCGGCCAGGGGTTCCAGGACAGTTCCGGGACGGCGGTGAACAGGGAGCCGACGGCGAGGGTGCCGGCGGCGGTGCCGCCCAGCAGCAGGGCGCGCTCGCGCCAGGTGGCGAAGCGGACGGCTATGGAGCCGTCCTGGGCGGTCTGCTTGCCCGTGGCCCACTGCCTCCAGCCCCACAGGGCGACGGCGATGACCAGGAGCTGCTTGCCGATGCCGCCGCTGAGGTGGGCCGAGGCGTAGGCGGCGACGAGGATGACGCCGGAGAGGAACTGGGCGGGCCACGTCCACAGGGAGCGCCGCCAGCCGAGGGCGAGGGCGGCGAGGCCGATGGAGTTGCCGATCATGTCGGACCAGATGACGTGCTGGCCGAAGGCCGCGAAGGCCTCGCCGTTGAGCCAGTCGAGGGCGCTCATGCGACGCGTTCCTCCTCGGTGCCGCGCTGTCCCAGGAGGCGCTCGACGTACTTGGCGAGGACGTCGACCTCCAGGTTGACCGGGTCGCCGGCCTGCTTGAGGCCGAGGGTGGTGAGGGCGAGAGTGGTGGGGATGAGGCTGACGGTGAAGTGGTCGTCGCCCGCGTCGACGACGGTCAGGCTCACTCCGTCGACGGTGATGGAGCCCTTCTCCACGACGTAGCGGCTCAGGGACGCCGGGAGGGCGATCTTCACGATCTCCCAGTGCTCGCCGGGCACGCGCTCGACGATGGTGCCGGTGCCGTCCACGTGGCCCTGCACGAGGTGGCCGCCGAGGCGCCCGCCGAGGGCCATGGGGCGCTCGAGGTTGACGCGGGAGCCGGGGGCGAGGGCACCGAGGCTGGAGCGGTTCAGGGTCTCGGCCATGACGTCGGCCGTGAAGGTGCCGTCGGCGGTCTCGACGACGGTCAGGCAGACGCCGTTGACGGCGATCGAGTCGCCGTGCTTGGCGTCCTCGGTGACGACGGGGCCGCGCAGCCGGAACCGGGAGGCGTCGCCGAGGTTCTCGACGGCGACGACTTCACCCAGTTCTTCGACGATTCCGGTGAACACTTCAGTTCTCCTCGGTGACGGGAGCGGTGGCGGGAGTGGTGGGGGTGGCGGTGATCCGCAGATCGGGGCCCAGCCGGGCGACGTCGGTGACGTCCAGCCGCAACGCCTGGGCGATGGTGCCGATTCCGGCGTCGCCGAGGGCGGCCGGGCCGGCGCCGAGCAGCGCGGGGGCCAGGTAGCCGACGACGCGGTCGACGGCTCCGGCGGCCAGGAAGGCCCCGGCGAGCGTGGCGCCGCCTTCGAGCAGGACGGACCGGACGCCGCGGTCGTGGAGTTCGGCGAGCAGGGTGTGGACGTCGAGGCCGGTCCTGTCGTGCGGCAGCCGGACGGTGTCGACGCCGGGCAGGTGGCCGGTGTCGGCGTCCCTGCCGACGGCGACGAGGGTCGGCGCGGCGTCGTCCAGGACCCGGGCGTCGGGGGTGATCGTGGCGTGGGTGTCGACGACGACGCGCAGCGGCTGGGTGACGTCCGCGATCCCGCGCACGGCCAGGTGGGGGTCGTCGGCGCGCAGGGTGCCGGAGCCGACCACGACGGCGTCGGCCTCGGCGCGCAGCCGGTGCACGTCGGCGCGGGACTCCGGGGAGGAGATCCAGCGGCTGCTGCCGTCGGCGGCGGCGCTGCGGCCGTCGAGGGTGGCGGCGTACTTCCAGATCACGAACGGCCGGCCGCGCAGCACCGAGGTGAGCCAGGCGGCGTTGCCCGCGGCGGCCTCGTCGGCGAGCAGCCCGCCCTCGGTGTCCACTCCGGCGGCGACCAGGGTGGCGGCGCCTCCGGTGGCGGTGGGGTTCGGGTCGGCGACGGCGTAGACGACGCGGGCGATGCCGGCCTCGATGAGGGCCTGGGCGCAGGGGCCCGTGCGGCCGGTGTGGTTGCAGGGCTCCAGGGTGACGACCGCGGTACCGCCGCGGACGTCGTGGCCGGCGTCGGCCGCGGCGCGCAGGGCGTTCACCTCGGCGTGCGGGCCCCCGGCGTAGTGGTGCCGGCCCTCACCGGCCGTGCGGCCCCGGGCGTCGAGGACGACGCAGCCGACGACGGGGTTGGGACTGGTGGAACCGAGGGCACGGGCGGCGAGCGCGATGGCGCGTCGCATCGCGTCGGCTTCGGTCGCGGTGGCCACCGGGGTCCTCCTGCCTCTTCGGGCACGGACTCCGGGGCTGTCGTACGGGACGACGATGAGCGGATACACGACAACGGGGGTTGCACCGAGAGGGGTGCGGAGGGACCTCGAAGGGTGCCTCGCGCATCGCCTGCGGCGGTGTGCCGATGCCTGCCCGCCGCGCACTGCCTCCCATCCGGACTTTAACCGTCGGTCCAGGAATTTCACCTGGTCAACCGGCCGCTGGCTGCGGACGGGTCGCGGACTGTAACCGCCGGTTCGGACTTTCACCGACCCCGGAGTGCGCTGCGTAATGTGGATCAATTACGAGTAATGAGTGCCTGACCTGCCTCTTCTTCCGACAGGGAAGAGTTGCGGATCCGACGGGTCGAGCGTACGCCGGGCGGCGGCACGGTGTCCACGGGGGCTTGACAAAGTGCGCCGCCTCACATCGGCCGCACGCCCTGCTCGCGGACCGGCCGCCTTCAGTTGGTCCGGACCTATTGACGCACTGGTCTAGTCCTCTTAACCTCTGCCACACCTCCGCGGAGTACGGCCCGCCGGTGGGCGCACACCACGGGCCACAGCACGTCGCACCCCCCACATCGCTCCCCTGAGCACTTGCTCTTCCGAGCCCCCCACTGGAGGTACCCGATCGTGTTGTTCCGCAAGAACCCCACCGGCAGGAGATCCCCCGGCCCCCGCACCACCCGCAGGAGCACCGTCCTCGCAGCGGCCGGGACCGCGCTCGCCGGACTGCTCGTCGGCACCCTCTCCGCCACCGCCTCGCACGCCGAGGACCAGTCCGCCTGCCGCCCCGACGGCCTCTACACCACCCCCGGCGTCGACGTCCCCTACTGTTCCGTCTACGACTCGGCCGGCCGGGAGAAGATGGGCGCCGACCACCAGCGCCGCGTCATCGGCTACTTCACCGGCTGGCGCACCGGAAAGGACGGCACGCCCGCCTATCTGGCCTCCGACATCCCCTGGGACAAGGTCACCCACCTCAACTACGCCTTCGCGCACGTCGGTCCCGACAACAAGATCTCCGTCGGTGCGGACGGCCCGGGCAATCCCGCGACCGGAATGACCTGGCCCGGCGTCCCGGGCGACGAAATGGACCCGGCGCTGCCCTATCAGGGCCACTTCAACCTGCTCACGAAGTTCAAGAAGCAGCACCCGGACGTCAAGACCCTCATCTCCGTCGGCGGCTGGGCCGAGACCGGCGGCTACATCGACGAGAACGGCAAGCGCGTCGACTCCGGCGGCTTCTACACCATGGCGACCAACGCCGACGGCTCGGTCAATCAGCCCGGAATCGACACCTTCGCCGATTCCGCCGTCGCGTTCGTCAAGAAATACGGGTTCAACGGCGTCGACATCGACTACGAGTACCCGACCTCGATGAAGGACGCCGGGAACCCCAAGGACTGGACGCTCGCCAACGCCCGGCGGGGCGGCCTCAACCAGGGCTACGCGGCGCTGCTGAAGACGCTCCGCGAAAAGCTCGACCGGGCCGGCGCCGCCGACGGCAGGCACTACCTGCTCTCCGTCGCGGCCCCCTCCTCCGGCTATCTGCTGCGCGGCATGGAGACGTACCAGAGCACCAAGTACCTGGATTACGTCAACGTCATGTCCTACGACCTCCACGGCGCCTGGAACGAATTCGTCGGCCCCAACGCCGCACTGTACGACGACGGAAAGGACGCCGAACTCGCCAAGTGGGGCGTCTACACCACCCCCCAGTACGGCGGCATCGGCTACCTCAACGGCGACTGGGCCTACCACTACTTCCGCGGCGCGCTTCCCGCCGGACGCATCAACCTCGGCCTGCCGTACTACACGCGCGGCTGGAAGAACGTCACCGGCGGCGACAACGGCCTGTGGGGCACGGCCAAGACCACTTCCTGTCCGGCCGGTTCGGGCCTGACCACCTGCGGTGACGGCGCGGTCGGCATCGACAATCTCTGGCACGACAACGACGACAACGGCAAGGAGTCGCCGGCCGGCTCGAATCCGATGTGGCACGCGAAGAACCTGGAGAAGGGAATCGCCGGCGACTACCTGGGCGCGTACGGATTCCCCGCGGGCACCAGGCCCACCGGCTCGTACGTCCGCAATTACGACGCCACGCTGACCGCCCCCTGGCTCTGGAACGCCGACAAGAAGGTCTTCCTCTCCACCGAGGACGAGCAGTCGGTGCAGGCGAAGGCCCAGTACGTCGTCGACAAGGGCCTCGGGGGCACCATGGTCTGGGAACTGGCGGGCGACTACGCCTGGAACGCGGCCAAGGGCCAGTACGGGCCCGGCTCCACCCTGACCGGCACGATGTACGACGCCTTCAAGTCCGCCCCCGCCTACGGCGCCCGGCGCGCGACCACCGACCTGCCGAGCGAGGCCCTCGACCTCGACGTGAGCCTCACGAACTTCCCGCTCGGCGATTCCAACTACCCGATCAACCCCAGGCTCCGCATCACCAACCGGACCCGCACCACCATCCCGGGCGGCGCGGAATTCCAGTTCGACTACGGCAATTCCGCGCCCGGAAACGCCAAGGACCAGTCGGGCTGGGGGCTGCGGGTCATCCGCAGCGACCACACCGCGCCGAACAACATCGGCGGTCTCAAGGGCGACTACAACCGGGTGTCGGTGAAGCTGCCGAGCAGCCAACCGCTAGCACCGGGGGCCTCGGCGGATCTCGACTACGTCTACTACCTGCCGACCGCCACGCCCTCCAACTGGACCGTGAGCTTCGGCAGCAGGACCTACGCCCTCGCGGGCGACCTCGCCCGGGGCACCACCGTGGTCGACCCCGGCGGCTCCACGCCCACGCCGACCACGACTCCGACCGGAACCCCGACGGGCACGCCCACGAGCACTCCCACAAGCACTCCCACTGGCGGCACCTGCACCGCGCCGTCCTGGGACAAGGCGGCGGTGTACAACGGCGGCGCCACCGTCTCCTGGAAGGCGCACTCCTGGAAGGCCAAGTGGTGGACCCAGGGCGAGGAGCCCGGCACCACCGGCGACTGGGGGGTCTGGCAGGACCTGGGCGCCTGCTGATGGACTGACCGCCGACGGTTTTCCCGACCGGATGGCGACGGCACACCGGGGAGGAGCGGCATGGGCAGCAGGGCGGACTCCCCGGTGCGCCGGGCACGGATCGCGATCGCGGCGGTCTTCGCCGTGCACGGCGCGGTAAGCGGCAGCCTCGCCACCCGGATCCCCTGGATCCAGGAGCACACGGGCACCGGCCCCGGCGGCCTCGGCCTCGCGCTGGCCTGTCCCGCGATCGGCGCGGCGCTCACCATGCCGCTCGCGGGCAGGGTCACCCACCGCCGCGGCTCCCGCTCCGGGCTGCGGATGCTCCTCGTCCTGCTCTGCGCGTCACTCGCACTGCCCGCGCTCTCCCCCGGGATCGTGGCCCTCTGCGGGGCGATGGCCCTGTACGGATCGCTGTCCGGGATGACGGACGTCGCCATGAACGCGCTCGGCGTGCAGACCGAGGAGCGGCTCGGCCGCCCGCTCATGTCGGGGCTGCACGGGATGTGGAGCGTGGGCGGGCTCGTCGGCTCGGGGGCGGGTGCGGTGGCCGCGCACACGGGTGCCGACGCCCGGGTCCACCTGGCGTCGGCGGCCGCGGCGCTCGCGCTGTCGGGCGCACTCGTCTGCCGCCGGGTCCTGGACGTCCGCACCGACGGCGAGCGGGAGGCGCCGCCGCGCTTCGCCGTTCCGCCGCG
The DNA here is from genome assembly GCF_056930295.1 of Streptomyces sp. 17_S59. Lineage (NCBI taxonomy): Bacteria > Bacillati > Actinomycetota > Actinomycetes > Kitasatosporales > Streptomycetaceae > Streptomyces > Streptomyces sp. 17_S59. The sequence continues at coordinate 913,558 of NZ_JBXOWD010000001.1, forward strand.
TGCGGCCCTGGTCATCGGGGCGGTCGGCTTCTGCGCGGTCTTCGCCGAGGGCGCGGGCCTGGACTGGTCGGCGGTCTACCTCCGGGACGTCGTCGGCGCCGACCCGGGTGTGGCCGCGGTGTGCACCACGGCCCTGTCCTGCACGATGGCCGCCGCCCGGCTGGCCGGCGACCTCGTCGTCCGGCGCTTCGGGCCCGTACGGACGGTACGGGCCGGGGGCATGCTGGCGACGGCGGGCGGTGTGCTGGTGGTCACGGCGGGCGCGCCCGTGCCGGTCATCGCGGGGTTCGGGCTGCTGGGGCTGGGGATCGCCGTCGTCGTGCCGCTCGCGTTCGCGGCGGCGGGGCGCAGCGGTCGGGAGCCCAGCCAGGCGATCGCCGGTGTGGCGACGATCATGTACACCTCGTGGCTGGTGGCGCCGGCCGTGATCGGGCAGCTGGCGCATGCCACTTCCCTGACCGTCTCGTTCGGGCTGGTGACGGTGGTGGCGGCGGGCCTGGTGGCGGGGGCGGGCGCGCTGGGGACCTCGGCCCGGGAGGCGGGTGCGGCCCGCGCCGCCTCCGCCCCGGCCCGGCGCTGAGCGGGCCGGACGCGCCGCCGCGGGCCGTGTACCCGGCCCCGAAGGGTTGGGTCACGGCCCGCGGTGGAGGGGAATCGCAGCGCGCGGAACGTCAGAGGACGATGTTCAGCAGGCCGCCCCAGTTGTTCCAGTTGTGGCCGCCGCCGTGCCGGTGGTGGTCGCAGTCGCGGTCCCGGTCGTGGCCTCGGTCGTGGTCACGTCCGCGACCGCGGTCGCAGTCGTCGTCCCGGTCGTGGCCCCGGCCGTGGCCGCGGTCGCAGTCCTCGTCCCGGTCGTGGCCCCGGCCGTGGCCGCCGCCCCACCAACCGCCACCGCCTCCGCCCCAGCGGTCACAGTCGCCGCCGCGGCCCCACTTGCCCCAGCTGCCACCGCCCCAGCGGTCGCAGTCACCGCCGTGGCCCCAGAAGTTGTGGTGGCGGTGATGCTTTCCGATGGAGATGCCACCCCAGTTCCAGCCGCCCCAGTTGTTGCCCCAGTTGTTGCCCCAGTTGTTGTTCCAACCGCTGCGGCTCCAGGTCCAGCTCTCGTGGCGCCACCGGTCGCAGTCGCGGCCTCGGTCGTGGTCGCGGCCTCGGTCGCGGTCACGGCCCCGGTCGCAGTCGCGGTCCCGGTCACGGCCCTTCTCGCCCTTGTCGCCCTTGTCGTGGTCGCGGCCCTTGCCGCCGCGGCCATGGTCGTCGTCCCCACTCCACGCCTGGTTCACGGACGCGACCTGCGGCGCGGCCTGAGCCACCCCGGCGAGCGGCACAATCGTCACGCCGGCGATGATCGCGGCGGCCGCGGTGCGGCCGACGAGCTTACCCATGTGTGTCTCCTGAATTGCAGGAAATCGGACACCAAACGCATACCTCGCATGAGCTGATAAACAGCTGAGATCCGTAGCCATACAGCCCTACGAGCTGTTTATTGGGCCGATCGCAGCAATGCGGGGAGGCGGAGGGGCCGGTCTCCTGGCAGTGACGGGCACCCGCCCGGCCCGGCGGGGTACCTGCTCGGGACCGGCAGAGCACGGGCCGGGGCCGCTTAGCATTGTCCGGATCATCACAACGAGAACATTCAGGAGCAGCCATGGGCCTCGGCGTGCGCTGGACCTTGCACGGTGACGGGCGCACTCCCGCCCCCGGGGCCGTCGTCAGACCGGACGAACGGCTCACCTGGCCGCGGACCGCGGGGCTGGGCGCACAGCACGTGGTCGCCATGTTCGGCGCGAGTTTCGTCGCTCCGGGAGTACATCACTGACTTCTGGCACTGCCGCAGAGGACTTTCGTCCCGACGTGACGGGTGCATACAGCACCTACGTTCGAGGATGTGCACATCATGGCCCCTGCCCCGACCCCCATACGCCTGCGCCCCACGCAGGACGAGGGCATCCCGGAGACGTTCAAGCGTAAGAAGCGCGGCGTCATCTACGTCCGCGTCTCCACCGCGAGGCCCGACATGATCAGCCCCGAGCTCCAGGTCGACAGCGGACGCAAGCTTGCGGACGCAAACGACATCGAGCTCGCCATGGACCCGATCATGGACCTCGGTGAATCCGGCCGCGGCTTCGAAGATCGAGAAATCGGGCGCATCAAGGAGATGGCCCGGAACAAAGAGTTCGACGTGCTGATCCTGTGGATCTGGAGCCGATTCGGCCGGAATCTCAAGGAGTCCCTTCAGCACCTGGACGACCTCCTTGCCTATGGCATCGAGGTGCGGGCCGCCCACGAGGACTTCGACGGCAAGACGACCATTGGCCGCTTCGCCATCGCCCAGATGCTCAACATCGCCGAACTGGAATCCAACCAGAAGTCGGACATGTGGAAGGCGACCATCGAGCGCCGGAAGAACCGGGGCCTTCCGCACGGCGCGGCGACGCGCGGAAAGTTCGGGTATTACCGCTGCGACAGCTGCCCTCCGCCCGAGGCGGGCAAGCCGATGGACAAGTGCCCGAAGTGCAAGGAGGGCATTCTCAAGATCGATCCTCTGACGGGTCCGATCCTGGCCAAGCTCTACTTGGACTATGTGGCCGGCGTCTCCGTTCGGAGCATGGTCCTGTGGCTCCGGAGGAAGAAGATCGTCAACTGGACGGGCCGCGAGATCGACGCCGGGGACCTCTATTCGATCTTGGACAGCGGCTTTGGGCTCGGCTTCGTCCGGTACACGCTGCCAGAGGAGCTGTACACGGTCATCACCCGGGAAGACGGGACCACCAGGATCAAGCGGAAGAGCGCGCACCGGGACATCACCGCGTACCTGTACTACCGGGGCAAGCACCAGGCCGTCTTCGAGGACGAGGTCGAGTGCGAGCGGATCTGGGACGCGTATGTCGAGCGGCGCCTCAAGGGCAAGAGCAGCGACGACAAGGGCCACAGCCACGCGGCTAAGTACGAGGTGTCCGGGCTGCTCACGTGCTCGGGGTGCGGGTTCTCGATGCACTCGATGCTGCGCGCGAAGAAGGTGCAGAAGCCGTGGGTGGACGGGAAGCCGCACCCCAGCGATGTGCTGTTTCGGTGCACGAGGCACATGAAGTTCAAGGACTGCCCTGGCGGAGGGGTGTACGTAACCCTCGAGACCGCGCAGCAGACGGTCTTGGCGTTCCTTGACCGGGTGATCGCTGGCGACCAGGCAGGGGCTGAAAGCCTGCCCGTGCGGACAGCGGAGGTACAGGCCAAGGGGAGTACCGAGGTCGTGGTGGAGCTGAAGCGGCTGGACGAGATCAAGGTTGAGCTCGCTGCGATCCGTCAGAAGGAGGACAGGCTCACTGACGCCGTACTGGAGGAGCTGATCAGCAAGGAGTCCGCTCGGCGGAAGCGTGCGGAGTACGAGACGCAGAAAAGCGCTCTCCGCGAGGAGAGCGCTGAGCTGGAGAAGAAGTTCAAGGAGAGGCCGAAGATCATCGCCATGCCGGAGGCTGCTGCGGTTGCCTCGGCGATGGAGGTGTACGAAGTGGCCGAGCCGGGTGACCAGCGGTTGATCCTGCGGGCTCTGATCCGTGAGGTCCGGGTCAACCGGGGTCGTAACCCTGAGACGAAGTGCAACGTCTGGCCACTGTGGGTGGCGCCTCCGCTGAAGCCGGGGCTGGCGGCGAAGGATCTTGAGGTGGCTGCTTAGTCGTCGCCGAGCTGGTCTGCGTACTTGATCGTCAGTTCGGCGATGGTCTGCCAGAAGTCGTCCAGGCAGTCTTCCTGTGTGCGGACGAGCATGTCACGGTCCATGTGGTGCTTCCTTGGGCTGTGACGGGCCCCCTCCATCGGAGGGGGCCCTTTCACGTACGGGGCGGCGGATTAATTCATTCGAGAGGGGCGGTGCCTTCGTCGGCGACGCCGAGCCCGTCGGGAGCCAGGGTCATCTCGACTGCCCAGAAGTCACTGGCCATCTCCTGCGCGAGGTCGTGCGGCACTCCGTGGCCGATGGCCTCCTGGTAGACGACGCCGGTCAGGCGTGCCGTCATGACGGCGAGCGCGCCGCGCTGTTCGAGGTGGTCGCGCTGGAGGTCGTAGGTGAGGCCGTCGACGATTTGCTGGAAAGGGTCCTGCTCGGCCATGGTCAGCCCTCGCTTCCGGGACGTACGGGCTCGACCGTGTCCAGGAACTCTGCGAGCACGGTGCGGTGGATGGGGCCGCAGGGCTCGTGGCACAGGCCGGCCTTGACGGCGGCAATGACGGCTTCGAGGTCGTCGGATTCGAGGGTGATCTGGACAAGGTCGTCGCCCAGGTAGGTCGCGTACACGTGGTTCCTTAGTGCTTGGTGTCGCCGTTGTAGAGGTCGCCCCAGGACCTTCCGGCGATCTCGGGTTCTGCGGGGATGCGGAGTCCTCGGTAGGTGAACTCCATGAGCCGAGCGGTCTCGTGGGCCAGTTCGTCGGCTCGGTCTTCGGGGAAGGCGAAGAGGATTTCGTCGTGGATGGGGAGCTTGACCCACTTTGAGTAGCCGTGCCGGTCGAGTTCGATCATGGCTCGCGCCGTGATGTCCCGACAGCTCGACTGGATGCGGTAGTTGAGGGCCGAGTACGGCCTCGTGCGGTCGACTGGAAGCCGTCGGCCGGTTGCTGTCCAGATGTAGCCGTGGCGGCGGGCGTGGCGTTGCAGTTGCTCGGAGAACCGCTTTACCGCGGGGTAGGTCTCCTCGAAGCCCCGGATGACTTCCTTGGCTTGAGCGATGGTGATTCCGCAGGTCTCAGCGATGTTCCTGGGGCCGGATCCGTAGATATAGGCGAAGTTGACCGTCTTGCCGACACTACGAGAGACCCCGGACGCGTCAGCGGTCATCTGGTGCAAGTCGAGATCGTCGTGGAACGCCTTGAGCATGGTCTCGTCACCGCTGTCGGCGGCGAGGAACCTCAACTCCATGTTGCTGTAATCCGTCGAAACGATCACGTAGCCCTCTTCCGCCTCGAAGGCTCCCCGCACGTACCCTGACCCCTTGGGGAAGGTCTGGGCGGGAATGCTGCCGGAGACCGACATGCGGGCGGTTCTGGCTCCGACGGTGTTGACGCTGGCGCGCACCTTGCCGTCGGGGCCGATGCCGGCCAACGCTCGGTCGAACCAGGTCGCCCGCCACTTCGCGGCTTTCTTGGCCTCCTTGACCGCGTCGGCCAGAGGGTGATCGATGGCGGTGAGGACGGCGTCGTCCATGGCCACGTTGCCCTTGGCGGTCTTCTTGGTCAGCTTCACTCCGAGGGCAGTGAACGCCTCCACGAGCTGCCTGGTGGAGTTCACGTTCTCGACCCCGAAGCCTCGCGCCGCTGCCTCGCATTGACGCTGGGTCTCGGTCAGCTCGGCAGCCCGGTTTTCGGCGTAGGCGACGTTGACCGGTAGGCCGTTGCGTTCGTACTTCGCGGCGACATGCGCCGTGCGGTGCTCCCACGAGATCAGCCCCCTGCGCCGGGACCGCTCCGGCACCTTCGGCATGAGGATCTTGAAAAGCCGGGCCGCGAGCAGGGGGTCCGCGCCTGCGTAGAGGTTGTAGCCGTGGTGGTCAAGTGGGACTGTCCGCCAGACCTCGTCCTTCTTGACCTTCAGCTCGCGGGCGATGGCAGTCATCGACGCCTTGACCTCGTCGGCCACGGTCGGGCAGATGTAGTGCCTGGTCAGTTCTTCGAGCTTGTGGCCGGGGCCGCCGTCCGCGACGGGTCGCGGATCGACCAGGTGGGCGATCAGCTTGGTGTCCCAGCTTCGGGGGGCCAACTCTTCCATGGGGATGGCGAGGCACTGTTCGGCCACGTGGAGGTCGTAGCTTCCGTTGTGGGCGATGAGGCGGTCGGCTGCGCGAAGTGCCCATCGGGCTGCGTCGGCGAAGCAGGTGTCCTTCTCGACGGGCAGGACGTACGCCTCGTGCGTGGTGCCGAACTGGGCAAGTCGGAGGTCGAAACCGCGGCCATTGGCGTTCCACCAGTCGAGGCCGGTGGTCTCGGTGTCCCAGGCGAGGAGTTCGTGGTGGGCTTCGATGAACTCATGGAAGGCCGGAAGGTCGTCTTGGGTCTCCGCTATGTGTATGCGGACGGGTTCGTTTTTGATCTTGTGCTCGATGAGCCGCAAGGCTTGGCCTTCCTTCGGTTCTTGCTCGGCCCTGCGGGGCGGGAGGGGGTGGGCGAGGCCACCCCCTCCGAGTTACCGGTCAAGTTTGGGGTAAAAAAATTAACCCTTGATCTCGAAGCGACCGCTCTTCTTGTTGAGGAAGGCAGCCGGGCACTTCTTCTCGCCAGCGCGCTCGTCCGCGTTGCAGAAGTACGCTTCCCAGGTGCCCTTGGCCACGTGGGTGCGCCCGTGCGGACAGTCGGTCTCGCCCTGGTGCTCCGTGTCGGTCGTGGTCTGCACCTTGCCGCCCGCGAACCGCTTCGGGGCTGCTGCGCCGGGCTTCGTGGTCGAGCCCTTGAACTGCTGTCGGGTGTACTCGGCCGCGTTGGTCGCCAGATCGATGACGCCGTGCTGCCGGAGCGCGTGCATCAGCTCGACCGCGCGCCGGGCTGTCTCGTCGGCGGTGCTGCCGTAGATCGTGGGCGTGATCCACTCTCCGTCGAAGCTGGCGCTGGCCTTGAAGGTGAGGCCGATCTTGAAGGGGTTCATGTGCGTGGCTCCCGGTACTCGTGGGGCCATGGTGGTGTTGACGACCGGGGTCTCGGGGGCGGACTCCGCGGGCTTGTCCCAGGGGCTGACGTCGGCGAACGGGTCGGTCATGCGATGTCCTGCTTTCGTGTGCGGATGTGGCGGTTCATGGCCTGGGTGAGGGCGTCGACGGCCCGGTTGGCGGCCTTGCGTTCGGCTTCGTCCTTGGGCGGCAGTCCGTAGACGTAGACCCGCATGGCGAGGTCCTGGTATCGGAGGGTGAGCTTCTTGAGGCCGGCTGCGGCATCGATGCGGGCGCTGACGAGGTTGTCGGAGACCGTGCACCGGAGGAGGTCGTCCCGCTTGCCCAGCAGCGCTCCCAGTTCCTCGTCGGTGTACAGGAAGCTGCGGAGCGCGGCGCGGGCCTCGTCCGGGGTGTAGAAGTAGGTGTCGTCCATCAGGTCGTAGTGGGCGCGTTCCTTCGCCGCATATCTCACTCCTGCTGTCCAGAAGATCTTGCGGAGGAGGGCTTCGTCGCCGTAGGCCGCTTCGATGTGTCTGCGTTCGTCGAGGGCGTGGGCGAGGATTTCCTGCTTGACGTCGTCGGCTTCGACGACGCACCACTTCTCGGCGATCCGGTGGGCTATCTGCCCCGCCAGGTCCGCCAGGTAGCCCCAGTCGAGTTCTCCGTCAGGCTGCATCCGCGACCTCCGGCAGGTAGCGGTAGCCGCCGTAGGTGAACTCGTTGCCGGCGTCCAGGTAGACCACCTCGGGCTTGAAGTGGTCACCGGAGAAGTGCAGCACCGCGAAGGCCCGCTGCCAGTTGCCCGGAGCGCCCTTCAGGTAGTCGGCGCAGTCTTCGCGCATGACGGTGCCGACTTCCACGCCCCACACGGTCTGAGGGGTTCCGATGCCGGTGGTCCAGGGGATGGCCGCGGCGCGGTGGGTGTGGCCCATCACGACCGACTTGCCCCACCGCTTCGCGGCACCGAGGGCGGTGGCGCCGGCGTCCTGGCGGAGGCCGATGCGTCCGAGGTGTCCGTGCGTGGTGATGACGCCGGGGCCGACTTCGTAGAAGTCGGGGAGGCGCGTCACGCCGTGGTCGGCGAAGCGGAGCAGGTTCTCCATCCGGAAGTGGTCGGAGGGTCCGAGCCCGGGGGCGCGGCTCTCCAGGTACTTTCGGGGCCGGAGGTCGTGGTTGCCCTCGTGGAAACCGAAGGGGCCGTCGAAGACCTCGCGGACGGGGACGATGAAGGAGCGCCGGAGGTCGTCGGCTTCCTTCTCGACGTTGCCTTCGTATTCGGCCCGGGTGCCGGTGGACCAGCGGCCGGGGGCTTCGAAGTCGTTGGCGTCGCCGATCTGGATGACCTCGTCGGGCTGGATGTCCCCGATGAAGGCGATGATGGCGTCGAGGGCTTCCTGGTCGTGTTTGGGCGCCTGTATGTCCGGCACCACGACGACGGTCTTATCCACGGCGCTCCTCCAGGTCGATCTTTCGGTCCAGGTACCAGCGGGCCTTCTTGAGGTCCTGGAGGCTGGGGGTGTCGGGCTTGAGGCCGTTGCGCCAGAGGTACTTGAAGACGTTGCCCAGCAGGAAGTCCAGGTGCTGTGTCACGTCGATGCACTCGATGCCCGAGGGGTGCGAGGTGTAGTGGCCGGGGTGGTTGACGTCGTCGGTCGACACAGCCGTGGGGGTCGGGCTGGTGGCTGCCTGCATGGGGGCCTGGTCCTTCGTGGAGTCGACGGCGTGGGGCGATCCGGATATCCGGTGCAGCAGGCGTTCGTCTGGGGGGAGTTCGGTGGCCGACGCGCTGTTGGGGTACTCGGTCTGGTGCGGGGGCGGTGCTGTGCTGGCTGGGGTGCGGTCGATCAGCTCCAGCTCGCCTTCGGCGAAGCAGAGCTGCGCGCCTGCGTCTTCGAGCTGGACGTCGTACGGGTAGGGCTGGCTTTCGGGGGTGTGGGTCGCGATGACCTGCCCGATTCGGTTCTTGCTCAATTCGGCTATCGGGTTGGGCGGATGGGTGGCTTCGGGGGGCAGGACTCGAACCCAGTCGCCTACCTTGAACGTCAAACGCCGACTCTCTCTCGAAATGCTGCTGCTCCGTGCTTGGTGACGAACTTGTTGACATCGAGGCCGTCAGGCATCGCGCATGGGATTCCGCTTTCCAGGACCGCGGACATCTTGTCGGCGAAGTTGCGGCCTGCGTCGTCCCCGTCGCCGAGGACGAGGGTTTTATCGAAGCCCTTGAATGCTGGGGTGAAGTGCTCTTTCCAAGCGCTTACGCCTGGGACTCCGACTGCCGGGACTCCGGCCAGCTCGCTCGACATGGCGTCGAGTTCGCCTTCGGTCAAGCCCACATGGGGGCTGGGGTTGATGAGTGCGAGGGTGTTGAAAAGTCGTGGCGGGTCTCCGGGAAGGCCCAAATACTTGCCGTGGCCTTCGTGTTCTTCTTTCTCTCGCCACTGGCCGTCGGGGTCCTTGGTGCACGCGTCAGCGATGCACCGGAATCGGATGGTGGCCACAGCGTGGAGTCCGCCGGCTGGGCGGAGGTATGGGATTGCCAGGCGGCCGGTGTAGCGCTCATGACCAGTGACTGCCGAAGCGACGTATCCCAGTTTGAAGCGTTCGGCTACCTCCCCCAAACCGCGGTGGTCGATGTACGCCTGGGCGGGGCTCCCGGGGAACGCTTCCGCGTACCGCTTCGCTGCTTCGACCAAATCGTTCTGCCGCGAGGTCAGCTGACTCACGAAAGCTCAGTCCTTCTTCTCGCTGCACGACGTCCCACGAGTCCTCGGTGAGGGCGCAGGCGAAGCAATGCCATTTGTTCTTGCTCGTGTTGACGGCAGCGCTGGGGTTGGTCTCCGAGTGGAGGGGGCAGAGGATCTTCTGCCAGCCTTCGGCGGCTCGGAGTGGGATATGTGGGTAGTAGTGCCGGAAGACGTCAGCTATTGGGGGCTTCGCGTGCACCCTCGTCGGCCTTGCGGACAGCGACGGGGAACTCGTAGCGGCGGTGCGAGGAGACCCAGCTTTCGTGGTTCCCGCGCCACTCGCGGGACCGGAGGACTGTCGCCTTGACGTGGCCATTACTCTCGATCACTGACGGTTCTTCCGTATGTCTCGTTCGACCTGAAGTTGGCGTTTCAGGTCGTAGTTCTCTTTCAGGAGCTTGACGAGCCGCCAAGCGGGGAGGACTGAGTAGGCGTACTTCGCCTGTTTCATGCGGGCTTTGATGACGACTGCGCCGTTTTCGGCGTTGGGGTGGTTCTGGATCTCGCGTTCGAGCTCTTTCATGAAGCCTGCGAGGTCGAACCGCTGAACGTTTTTCAGCTCCCACACCCAGGCAATCGGGCCCATGCGGATGTCGCCTCGGTCGTTGACGCCGTAGACAGCGCCATGCCGTTCGATGTGTGCAGCGACTTCCGGGTATTCGGCGAACTCGACGAGGAGATTATCGACGAATTCCCGCTCGAAGCGGTAACCCTTTGCCTTGTTCCTTGATCCTACGCTTCCCATACTAACCACCATCTAGGTTACCGGTCAAGTTTGAGGGAAAATTAAAAGGCGTGCTCGACATCGCGGATGCGGATGTTCGACTGGTTGAACTCGAGGGCGGTATACGTCTCCCCCGAACTGTCCTCCCGGCCCTCCCGGTTTTTGACCACGCTGACATTCAGGGTCCTGCCGGACATTCCGTCACCCTCCTTGTGCATGGTCAGGATGAGAGAGGGGACGCGGCTGATTTTTCCCCTAAGTCCGCTCTGCGGGATGGGCTTGAGACCGTCCGAGTATTCGCCGACGACGTGGTGCATGCCCATCACGTGGGCGTGCGTCTCGCGCGCCATTTCCGCCAGGTAGTCACACAACCCCTCAAGACCAAAGGTGTATGACTCCGCGGAGTCCACCGCGCCGGCATCGACGTTGCTCAGATTGTCGAGCACCACGAGGTGCGGGTAGATGCCGAATACCTCCCGGAAGCATTCGAGCATCAGCTCCAAGGTGGCCGGAGTGGGGCGCGCTTCGAAGTTGAAGCGAATCCACCAGCGCTGGGCGAGTGCTGGCGCGTACTCGGCGAAATCGCCGTCGTGCAGCTTGCGCTTGATGACCTTGCTGTCGTCACCCGTGATGATGGCGGTAGCTCGGCTGAGCTGCGTGGCGGCCGTACTGTCCGCACTGAAGTACAGGCAGGGCACATTGGACTGCACGGCCAGGTTGATGGCCAGGACAGACTTGCCGGTGCCGCCGGCTGCGGCCACGACCGACAGCTCGCCACGGCGGAATTCAGCCTCCAGGCGGGTCAAGCCCTTGAAGGGGCTCGGAAGCGGCTCGCCAGCAGCACCCTTCTCCCTCACGGCCTGCGAAAGCGAGTACATTTCTATCTCCCACTCGGTTACCGGTCAAGTTTAGGGCCGAAAAATAGCCCGCCTGAGCGGACTCTCTCACGACTACCTATCTTAGGTTACCGGTCAACTTTGGCTTAAAAAAACACGCGTGTGATACGTCACAGAATCGGCACTGGAAGCCGGGCTTGGCAGGGAAGTTGCCAGCCTTGACGCCTTCATCCATCGCGACAAAGCGTGCGGCAACCTGCTCTTCCGTCACGGAGTCCATCTTCAGCGGGCGGCTCAGGCCCCCGCTCTTCGCCAGATACCAGTCGGCCCGGTTCACTTCGACGCCATACGCCTTGCGAAGGGCCACGGAGTAAGTCTCCAACTGGAAACGACTCTTGGTCGTGCCTGTCTTCCAGTCACGGGCGCGCAGTGTGCCGTCTGGCTCTTCGATGACTTGGTCGATGAAGCCCCTGACATTCACGCCGCCGAAGTTGACATGGAAGTACAGCTCGACGGCCGGCTTGTCCTCGCCGGGGGCCTTCCAGGTCTTCGTCGGGTGCGCTTCGGCCCACTCGACGTAGCTGCGCACCTGTTCCTGCCCCAGGCGGTAGCGGCGTTCGATGTCGTCACCGCCAGGCAGGCCGGCGGCCAGCCACTTGTCCGTGTCGGGCTCTTGTTCCAGGTCTGTGTTCACCAGCGTGCTGTAGCGGTCGCTGAAGAGGTCCACGGCCTCGTCGGCGCTCATGGTGCGCTGCGAGAGTTCATAAGCTTCGACCGCGGCATGGAAGGCGGTTCCGTGGTGGCTCCACGACGCCTTCAGGGTGGGGACGCGCTCAATCCGTTGCAGATAGAACCTGTGGCCGCACTGCTCCCACTGCTGCGTCTGCGAGACGCTTCGGGGCTGAGTTTCGATGCTCAAGCGGCTCCATCCGTGGTGCGGACTATCAGGCGGTGGGTGTGCCAGGTGCTTCCTGGCAGGTGAGGATGAGGGCAGGCGACATACTCAAAGGTGATGGCATTCCGGGCGAGCGAGACGTTATGCCGGTGCTCGAACTCAGCCAGTTCTGCCATGTCGTCCTCATCGGTGAGGTCCGAGGTGAAAACCCGGTAACAGGTGATGTCGCCCGACCGTGCTTTGGTGATCATGATGCCCGTCGTCAGCAGGGCAAGGGTGTAGTTCCCGAACGGCATGTCAGCCATCGAAATGAGGCTGTCATCCAGGACCACACGACGGCGCTCCATCACGGCGCCTTTCAGCATGAAGTGCCTCTCCGGGCAGAGGGAGGAAGAAATGATCAACCCCCCGATTTGGGGTTACCGGTCAAGCACGATCTTACACACGCCACCGATGAACCGATCACCAGGCCCCCTGACGTGACGCCGTACCAGATTTCCCGAGGAAGATCACAAAAAGCGATCTGAGGCGGCCTCATATTGATCTTGCATGCATGACGCAATGGATCTTGACTTGAAGATCTTTTTACGCTTTCATGAAGATCCGTTTACGTCCTGAAAGAATCCCAGATAGGATTCTCGGCTGAGAACAACTACAGCTGGAGTTTGAGTGCGTGCGATCTTGGTGGAGAAGCCGGGTGACCCTGGGGCCCTAAAGCTGGCCGAGGTACCCGATCCTCAGCCAACGCCCGGCTTCGAGCTGGTGCGCGTCACGCGAGCCGGCGTCAATTTCCGGGACCTCCACATGCGCGAGAACGGCTACCTCGACCCCGTGGGGTACCCGCTCATTCCCGGCTGCGAGGTGGTAGGCGTCGCGTCGGACGGCCGGAGAGTGGCCGCCCTGGTGCCCCACGGCGCGTACGCGGAAAAGGTGCTCGCACCGAAGGACTTGACCTGGGGCATCCCTGATGACGTCAGCGACGAGCAGGCGTGCGTGCTGACGCTCCAGGGCCAGTCTGCGTACCACCTCCTCTTTACGACGCTCGACCTCCAGCGGGGAGAGACCGTCCTCGTCCCGGCAGCAGCCGGCGGACTCGGTTCGCTGGCGGTCCAGCTCGCCAAGACCGAAGGCATCCGCGTCATCGCCATGGAGGCCGGCGAGTCCCGGCAGCAGCTTGCCCGTGACCTCGGCGCGGACGCCGTGGTGGACTCCTCGACTGCCGACGAGCTGGACGAGCGCATCATGGAAGCCGCTGGCGGGCGTCTCGATGCCGCCCTGGCCGTGGCAGGCAGCCCCGCCCTCGCGCCGAGCCTGAAGGCGCTCACCCCCCGCGGCAGGATGGCCGTGTTCGGCTGCGCCTCCGGCAAGTACGACCCCATGCTCCTGGACCCGCTGGTCGCCGAGTCGAAGACGATCAGGGGCTTCTGGCTCCGCACCCTCTTTGCGGACCCCGACTACCCCGTCCACCTCATGGATTCCATGGAAGCGCTCTGCGAGCTGGTGCAGTCGGGTCAGCTCAAGCCCCTCGTTGGGGCTGTGCACGACCTGTCGACTGCGATCTGGGCCCACGTGGCCGTGAATGAAGGCCGCGTCTGTCAGGCCACAGGCAAGATCATGCTTGACCCCACCAGGCCCGACCCGAGCAGCCCCGGCGTCGCCTACGAGACCCGTCCGGCCGCTCCGTCGGTCTCGATCGGCTGGGGCGGGCTGTGACCGCAACCTGACCAGGCATACAGCAACGAGCCGCTACCCATTTTGGGTAGCGGCTCGTTCTGAATGAATCAGCTTTGCTCTGCGACCTCGGCGATGGCCGCTTTCACCGCAGCCTCCTCGTCCATCCCCTCGTCAACCTTGGTGATGGCCAATTCCAGTACCAGCCGTTCCTTCTTCTCCTCCGCCGGAAGCTTGATCATGATCAAACTGAGATCATTCTCGGCGGTCGGCAATTCCACGCCCTGTGGCCACCGGAAGAAGAACTGGCCATCGCTGGCCGCTCGGTCGTCCCACTTGAAGCCGTCGGGCGACTTCCCGTCGTAGAGGAGGACATGGTCCTGGAGCTTCTGGGCGATGCCAGCGGCCCACTTCCTCTGCTGCACGGAGAGCGTGGTATCCATCATGCGGCGGCGCATGAGTGCCTTGACCCTCTTGGACTCATACTTGCGGTGGTGCGCGCCGTCCGCCATCTCCCAGGGGATCAGGGACGCGACCTTCTCTGCCGGGGTCTTCGTCATGTAGCCGGACATGGCCGCCGACACCGCCTGCTTGCTGACGCCGAACTTCTCGGCGATCTGCACCTGATCCAGGTTTTCCCTGTAGTAGAGCTCTAGCAGCACCTCTACTGAGGGCAGGATGTCGAAAGGCACGGGTCCTCCGGTGGTCGGTTGCCGGGTGCCCCGGTTGCTACGTGATCTCCAACCACGCTACTCGCGCTGTGGGGTACCGGTCAACTTTGCACCCTTACCCCGACCCCTACCTGTGACCTGCCTCTCACTTTCAACTTTTGGTGTCCGGCGCCGCATGCTCGGACACCGACATTAATAGTGAGACCGAGTGAAACGAGGTCGAACACAAAGGCATGACTTTTAAGAATGAGCTAGAAGACTTCAAGTCTTCTCTCTGTTGATCTCCTGTTTGATCGAGCCAGTCTCTCCAGTCAGAGATCCAGAGAGAAAGGGAGCCCCGGAGCCAGATACGCAACCTCCGGGGCTCCAGAGATCACCGGCACGGTGATCCTCGAATACGTGTCGCGGAGGTGCACCCCATACCCAGAGCCAAGCAGATCTGTCTGGTGGCCGGCTGCACCTCCGTGACCCAGCGCGCGGGCCGCTGCGTGAGCCACCGGCGCCCCCACAACTGGAGCAACGTCTCCGCCCGGAACCGGAACCGCCCCGGTGACGCGGCCACGCGGCGATCCCGTGCCCTGGCCCGCGACCGGTTCACCTGCCAGCAGTGCGGGAGTCGCCAGCAGCTTGAGGTCGACCACATCGTCCCTGTCGCCCGCGGCGGCACGTGGGACCTCCGGAACCTCCGCACCCTGTGCCGGTCGTGCCATCGCCTCAAGACCCACGAAGACCGCACCGGCCACTGAGCCGACGCATTCATTAATTCATTCAGCCGGAGGAGGCCCACCATGTCCGCCGACTGCGACGGCCTCTGCCGCCGCTGCACCTGTCCCTTCCCCCCGGCGATCCCGCAGCGGACGCCGCGAGCAGCGCAGGCCCGGCAGTGGCACCGGGACGCACGGCTCGATCTTGAGGACCTGGCCGACGTCTACGGGATCGACGCGGAGGTGAGGCTGTAGTGGTTGCACGCCGCGGACCGGCCCCGAAGCCGAATGCTGTCCGTAGGAACACCACGCATGCGCTCGGCACGCACACCTTGTCCGAAGAACCCGTCGAAGGCCGGGCGTTGCCGAAGTCACTCGGCATCCAGACCACTGGCGCCCGTCGCTTCTGGAAGACCTGGGCGACGGCCCCGCAGACCCAGCGCTGGGCCGAGACGGACTGGGCGGAGCTGGAGATCACCGTGAAGCTCGTGGACGCCTTCTACCTCGGCGACGCGAAGCTGGCCGGCGAGATCCGGCAGCGGGTTGGCCGGTGGGGCGCAACGACCGAGGACAGGGCACGGCTGCGCATGAGCTTCGACCAGCAGGCGCGCGAAGAGCGCGAAGAGACCAGCGAACCCCCGCGCGGGGTCACGAGCATCGACCGGTACAGGCAGGCATTCACCGCCCCGTAGGTCAGTGAGGGGGCTGTGTGCCGCAGACCGGCAACATCCCCCGGTGGCTGCCCGAGCGGACCCTGGCCTGGGAAATCCTGGCGTGGGCCGAGCGCTTCATCGTCCAGCCCGACGGTGCGAACGCGGGCGCTCCCTGGCGGTTCAGCAACGAGCAGATACGTTTTCTCGCCCACTGGTTCGCAGTCGATGAGCGGGGGAGGTGGGCCTACTCCTCGGGGTGCCTGCGGCGCTCCAAGGGGTGGTTAATGGGGCAAAAGTCCGCTCCTGGCGGCTTTGTGCATCATTGAGTTCATCGGCCCGTGCCGTTTCTCGCACTGGGCGGCCGAGGGTGAAATCTGTGCTTCCTGCGGCGGCGTGCCGCACGTCGGCCAGGAGCTGCACCCCATCGGGAAGCCCGTGCCGCTGCCGTTGGTGAACCTGGCGGCGACGTCGATCGACCAGACAGCCAATGTCTACGACGCGATCCGCGGCATGCTGGCCGAGAGTCCGGCGGAGCGGGAGTTCCGGCTGGACATCGGCAAGACGCTCGTGCAGTTCAAGAGCGGCCGGCCCGGTTCGATCCGGCCGGTGACCGCTTCCTCCCGAGGGTTGGAAGGCGCCCGTCAGACGTTCGTATGTCTGGACGAATCCCACCACCTCGTCGAGTCAAATCAGGGCATTCACGTATACGACGTCCTGGACCGCAACGTCCGCAAGACCTCCGGCGCTGGCAGCAGGTTGTTGGAGTCGACGAACGCGTACTCGCCGAGCGAGGGCAGCGTCGCCCAGCGGACCCATGAAGCGCATCTCGCCGGGTCGAAGGGGCTGTTGTACGACTGTCTCGAAGCGCCGCCCGGCATCGACCTCAAGGATGCCGAGGCCCTGCGGGCCGGTCTGGTCGAGGCGTACGGCGACTCATCGTGGGTCGACATCGACGGCCTGGTGGAGGCCATCCAGGACCCCCGAACCTCTGAGGCGAACGCCAGGAGGTTCTACCTGGACGAGATCTTCTCCTCCGATGGCTCGTGGATGGACAAGGTCGTCTGGGACGCGTGCGTCGACCATTCCGACCCCATCAAGCCCGGCGACAAGATCAGCATCGGTTTCGACGGGAGCCTCTTCAACGATGCGACAGGGGTGGTCGGTTGCAGGCTGCGTGACGGTCGGCTGTTCGTCATCGACGTGTGGGAAAAGCCCGAGAAGGCCCCTCCAGAGTGGGAGGTCGACGTCCTCGCCGTCGAGGCTGCCATCAACCGGGCCTTCGACACCTACGACGTGGCGTGGGCGTACTGCGACCCCCCGTTCTTTCAAGAAGCCGTCGGAAGGTGGGCCCTGAAGTTCGGCGACGATCGCGTCTTCGAATATTGGACCAACCGGCCAACCCGTATGTGCGAGGCCATCGAGCGATTCCACTCGGCAGCGGCCGTCGGCGATTTGAAGCATGACGGAGATCCGCGTCTCACCCGGCATGTTCTGAACGCAGTGACCAGAGAGGTGCCCCAGGGGACTCTCATTCAAAAAGACAGTCCAAGATCAAAACGTAAGATCGACCTCGCGGTGTGCGCCATCCTGGCTTTTGAGGGACGGGCGGATGCCATTGCCGACGGTCGACTACACAGCCAGCGCAGGCGAGTTGTCGGGTTCTGAGTAAGGCCCCTTGCGCAGAAAGGGGCCTCATGACTGCTGTTACGGACGGTGGCACCGCCAATGTCGGCGGTCGTCCAGAAACGCCGCAGCAGTGGATGGACTTCCTCTATTCCAAGCTCAGTTCTCGTATCGGCCTCTACAAGAAGTACGGCGCCTATTACGACGGCGACCACCAGCGGATGCTTTTCGCGCAGGCGAAGTACAAGAACGAGTTCGCTGGCGTCTTCGAGCAGTGGAACGACAACTTTTGCGGTCTGATCGCGGATTCCGTCAACGAGCGCTTGGCTATCGATGGTTTTCGCCTGACAGACGAACCGGTCGCTGATAAGGCAGCCCGCGAGATCTGGCAGCGGAACTTCCTCGATGCCGAGTCGAACTCGGCACACCTGGACGCGATGATCCAGGGCACGGCATACGCGGTGGTGTGGGCCGACGAGGACGGCGAGCCAGTCATCAGTATCGAGTCGGCCGAGACCACCGTCGTGCAGTACAAGCCCGGCAGCCGCCGGGATCTTGAGGCTGCGGCCAAGTTCTTCTTCGATGACTGGGGCAGGTCCCACTGCACACTGTGGCTGGCTGACGGAGTCCACACGGGAAGTCCGGACGGGCTGACTTTCACTCTCACTGAGTCGCAGCCCAATCCTTTGGGCGTCGTGCCGGTGGTGCCGATCGCCAACCGGAGTCGGTTGGTTGGCGAGCCTGTATCGGACCTGGCCACCATCATCCCTATAGCTGACGCAATCAATAAGGTCACCAGCGACGCGCTCGTGGCGTCCGAGTATGCAGCATGGCCTCAGCGTTGGGTCAGTGGCCTTGAGATCATCGAGGACTCCAACGGCGTCCCGATAGAGCCCTTCCGGGTCGCAGTTGACAAGTTGCTGCAAGCCGAGGACCCGAACACGAAGTGGGGTCAATTCGATGCTGCCGACCTCTCGAACTATGTCGACCTGATCAACATGCTCGTCCAGCACATGGCGAGCATCAGCCGAATCCCCTTCCACTACTTCCTCCTCAACGGAGGCCAGGCGCCAAGCGGCGAGGCCATCACCTCGGCGGAGGCCGGCCTCATCTCCAAAACCAGAGAGCGAATGCTCCACTTCGGCGAGTCGTGGGAAAAGGTCATGCGGCTGGCATTCCTCGTCAAGCACGACAAGGAGAGGGCCGAAGCCTGGGACGCCGAAGTCATGTGGCGTGACCCGGAGAACCGCACGGAGGCGCAGCATATTGATGCGCTGTTGAAGCTCAAGATGCTCGATGTGCCGAAGCGGCAGCTCTGGGCAGATGCCGGATACACGCCCCAGCAGATTGAGCGTTTCGATGCGATGCTGGAGGAGGAGGCCAAGGCCGATATGGAGCGCGCGGACAAGTACCAGACGCAGGCGGAGAAGGCCGCGCTCCAAGCCCCCGCAGGTAAGCCTGGAGAGGTCGAGAAGGCCGCTCGAAAGGCGCCGCAGGGGAATTCTGGAAACTCCGCCCGTAAGAGCCAGTCCGCCTACGCGAAGGCGGCCTAGCATGTTCGACCACTCCGGAGGAACGATCCGATGACCGATACCCACGACCCCGCCGATTCCGCTGCGGCCCAGCCGACCGGGGCCGCTGACGCCGCCTCGATGGAGGCGGAGATCGGCACTCTGCGGTCGCGGTACCAGGCGCTGTCCGAGGAGCTGGAGGCCGTTCGGAAGACCGGCACGGCAGAGGCGGAGGCTGCTGTCGAGGCGGCCCGCCAGGAGGGGCGGACCTCGGCGATGGTGGAGATCTCCCACCAGCTCGTGCACGCCGAGCTCCGGGCGCACGCCGCGGTGGCCGGCGTCGAGCTGCCCGCCCAGGACTTCCTCCGCCTGGACGCCTTCGTGGGCGAGGGGGGCGCCCCGGACTCCGGTCGGATTTCTGACTTCGTCTCCTCGCTCCCGGCCGCCGCGCGCACGCCGGCCTTCGCCCAGGGACTGGGGCTCGGCCGTCAGGGAGGACCCGCTGCCGACCAGCTCAGCCGGGACGACCTCTCGCGGATGTCGCCTCGCGAGATCACCGAGGCACGCCAGGCGGGCAAGTTGAACGCCCTCCTCTACAACGCGTAGCCCTCCCTCCCCCTTTACCCCTGACCAGCCGCCCGTGGGCGGCCTTTTTCATGGAGATTTATGGCTTTTGAGACACAGGCTGGGAACAACCCCGGAGCGGGCAAGCTTCAGAGCACGAGCGGGCACTTCATCCCGGAAATCTGGACAGCACAGCTGCTCCAGGACCTCGAAGACTCCCTGGTCCTTGGGTCCGCCGAGATCACGAATCGCAACTTCGAGGGTGAGTTCCGGCGCGAGGGCGACGTCGTCCGTATCCCACACTTCGTGGACAGCGTCGAAGACAAGGGCATGGTCAAGGCGTACGGCGAGATCGGCAGCAAGGATCATGCCGCGCTTGAGTACATCAAGATGACCGTCGCCAAGGGCTCCAGCTTCCACATCGAAATCGACAAGATCCACCAGCTCCAGACCAAGACCGGTGTGGACCTGATGTCCGAGCTGGTGCGCCAGCGCGGCCGACAGGCCGCCGTGGTCATCGACCGCGTTCTCGCGCAGACCATTACCGCAGCCGTGGACGGCAAGGACCTCAACGGCGTCGAGCTCAAGGTGGACGGCACGCCCGTCGAGGGCCAGGCCCCGGGCCAGCTCCACGGCAAGATCGACACCATCGGCTACGGCGACCTCGGCGCCCGCGAGTCCGAGTACATCGGCCCGTACGACTACGTCGTGGCGATGCTGGAGAACCTGGATCTGAAGAACGCGCCCGACTCGAGGTATCTCTTCATCTCTCCGCGCCTGCGCTCGCTGCTGCTGCGTGACCCCAAGTTCATCGACGCCTCGCACTTCGGCAGCGCCGTCATGCCGTCCGGCGTCATCGGCACCATCCTCGGCATCCCCGTGCGTGTCTCCAACACCCTGGGCAAGGCCCGGCCGGCCGACACCAAGTTGGTCAAGGGGCGCCGTCACGACGCGTTCGGCGGCGTGGACATGTTCATGGGCAGCACCGCGGCGACGAGCCTCGTCATTCCGTTCGCGGAGATGGCTGCATACAAGCCGGAGAAGTCCTTCACCGACGCGATCAAGTCGCGCGTCATCTACGACGCCAAGGTTGTGCGGCCCGAGCAGCTGCTCGTCGCCACGGGTGTCGAGAAGGCCGTGGCCGACCACAACGTGAAGGCCGACCAGAAGCGGCGCCTCACGCAGGCCGACTTCACTCTGGCCGCGTAGCCATTGGCCGTCACTCCCCCCGACATCGTGGTGCGGCTCGGCCGGGACCTCGACCCCGGCGAGCAGCCTCGCGTCGAGGCGTTCATCCGCGATGCCACTGCGCTGGTGCAGGACTACTGCGGTTCGGGATACCGGGACGACGCGCCGGCGATCCAGGCGGTGATCTGCTCGGAGGTGATCCGGTGGCTGGCCATGCAGCCCGGTGTCCTGAGTGAGCGGACCGGCGACGTTGAGGTGACGTATGGCGCGGCGGCGTCCGCCCAGTCTCTGTCTCCGGCGTCCCGGGCCGCGCTGAAGCGGTACCGGCCGAAGCTCGGCTCGATCTCGCTGGCGAGGTGGGGCCCGTAATACTCCCCGACCACGTCGAGGTGCACCGGGCCCCTCTGGTTGCCTCCGGCTACACGCGCAAACGGGACTGGTCCCTGCCACCGGATCGGACACGCGTCTGGTCCGGACCGGCCTCGGTCCAGCCGGACCGCAGCTTCGAAGTCCGTAGTCCAGCCCGGGAGACCGCGCAACGTCGTCTTCGCGTCTACCTGTCCCACGGTGTGGTGGTGGACTCCGCGGACCGGCTCTTGATTGGCGACCGCTGGTACGAGGTGGATGGGTTCCCCATGGTGTGGGGCTCGGGCGGCCTTCGGCACGTCCGCGTCAACGCGTGGGAGGTGGAGCACTGATGGCTGCTGCCCGCGTGCGTCTTGAGCTGAACAAGACCTGGGAGCGGGACGTGCTCCGTTCCCACGGCGTACGGAGCCTGGTCACCGTGCACACGGAGACGATCAGGACCGTGGCCGTGGGACTGACACCGCGCGCCAGCATGACGAAGAACGACTGGACCGCGATCAAGAACAACATCTCGGCGGCCGTCGCGATGGATGCCACCGGATGGCGCGGCAACGTCGTGGTCGAAGAGGACCGGCGGGTCTTCCACGCTCTGTGGCAGGACCTGGACGGCGGCTGGAAGGACCGCAAGGGCGGTCGACACCGCGGCAACCGGTTCTTGAAGCGCGCCCTGGAACGAGCGAGGGACGAGTGAATCAAGACCCGGTTGGCCTTCTGGCCACCCACCTTCGCGGGGCCCCGGGCATCGGCAAGTACGTGACCGGGGACCTGGTCGGCCGCGAACCTGGCGAGATCGCGATCTATCTGGAGCACAGTGGAGGGTTCCGGCGCGTCCGCGACCGGGCTGACAGGGCCGACATCGAGTACAGCGTCATCCACCCAGACCGCAGCGAAGCTGTCGCGCTGGCCTACGCGCTGCGTGAGCAACTGCTCGAACGCGCCCCCGGCGTCGTCGTCGCCGATGCCCAGTTCCTCGACGTGGCCGAGATCAGCTCACCCCGCTATCTGCCCGACGCGGTGTCCCGGGAGCACGTCTACGGCGGCGAGATCGCCCTCTTCTTCATAGAGGTCTGACGACCTCTCTCACAGCCCCCTTCCCGGGGGCTTTTTTATTTCTCTAGAACCTGGAGTTCCCATAGCCGCCGACAAGCATGGCAACGACGCTGGACGCATCCGATTCGCTCCCGAGGGTGCGGTCTATTTCGCGGCGATCCCAAAGACCGGCCCAAAGCCGAACCCGCCTACCTCGTGCGGCGTCAAGGGCGTAACCCCTGATGGATATACCCCTCTCGGGTATGTAGACGAGGGCGGGGTGACCATCACGCCCGAAATTTCCAGCGATCCCGTCAAGGTATGGCAGGCAGCCGTGCCAGTCCTTTACAACATTAAGGAAGCCAGCTTCAAAATCAAGGCGAATTTCGTCGAAACGAACCTCGCCACGACCGAACTTTTCTACGGCGCAAAGTGGGAGAAGGCCACCGAAAAGGACGGCAACGGAGGCTGGAAGGAAATCCCCGGCACCTGGCGCCTGAACCTGTCCTCGACACCTCAGCTTGAGGAAATCTCGCTGGTGGTCGACTGGGGCCAGGCCGGCGTGCAGAACCGAGCCGTCATCGAACGCGCAATGGTGGCCGACCGCGGCGCCATCCAGCTCCAGCGCCAGGAAAGCGGCAAGTACGAGCTCACGATCGAGGCCCTGGACTCCTCCGGCCGTCTCGGCTACGTCCTCACCACGGACGACCTCAGGGAGACCAGCACTCCGCCGTCGCGGGTGGCCTCGGCCGACCTCGAGTCGGACACCGCAGCCCCGGGCGACACCACGCACGTCAGCGTGACCGGATTCAAGCCCGGCTCCTCGATCACCGTGACCACGGGCACGGACAAGATCACGGCCACCGGTAGCCAGACCGATCAGCGCGGCGACGCACGCATCCCGCTCGCCGTAGCGAGCGATTGCCCGGCAGGCCGCTACGAGATCAAGGCCAGCGACGGCACGACCGAGGCCGCCGCCGGTGCCCTCGTCGTCGACGCCAAGCCGAAGACGGCCTAAAGCCCTCAACGCCCCCGCCGGGGAGGGCCCTGTCCCCGGCCCCCTCCCCCTCAGCACGTACTCCTGGAGCACCACCATCACCACCAGCAAGACCCCCGCCACCGCCGAGCCGACCGCCAAGAAGGAGGCGCTGGACAAGCCCACCACCTTCAAGCACAACGGCCTCAAGTTCACCGTCCCGGCGCCGCGTCGCATGCCCATCGCGCTCCTGGAGGCCCAGGACGAGATCGAGGCCGTTCGCCTGATCCTCGGCGCGGTCCAGTGGGAGATGTACAAGACCCACAAGGACAGCACCTTCGAGGACTTCGCCGTCTTCGCTGACAAGGTGGCCGTGGCGGCCGGCCAGGCTGACTCGGGAAACTAATTCAGACCCTCCGCGTCATACAGCAGTACCCCGACGAGCTTGAATCCGATTTGCTGGAGCACTTCGGCATCGATCTCCTCGACGTGTGGCGCGGAGGGCTTTCCCTCCGCCGCGTCAGCGTCTTGATCAAGGCGCTAATGGGCAGGCCCGGACGTTCCGCCCTGCTGACCGCATTCGACGAATCGGCCACATGGTCCGCGCAAGAGCACCTGACGGCCCGTGTTTCCGATGCGCTGGAGCTGGCCAACTTCTACTTCCTCAAGGCCAACTCCTCAGAGAGTGATGGCCTCACCCCGCCGGAGCCGATTCGGCGTCCCGGCCAAGCCGAGCCTGAAAAACCCGCCCCCCGCTTCGCATCGGGTGAGGAACTGTCCGCGTTCCTGGCGGACATGAGCAACCTGTAGGAGGCCCTGTGGCTATGAATAGGGCCCCAATTCGGGTGGGCTCCGGCTACATCGAGATTCTTCCGCTGATCAGCCGTGAGGCTGTCACGAAGATGCGCACCGACCTGACCCGGCAGCTGTCACAGCTCGGTCAGCAGGCCGCTGCCACCGTCTCCCGCAATGCCAAGCAGGCCCGACAGGCCGTCGAGAAAGAGGCGGTGGACTCCCGCGCGAAGCTCCGGCAAATGGAGCGGCACCTGACCAAGGTGCACGGCGAGGAGGCCGGCAAGCAGCTGCGGATGTTCCGCAACCTTCACCTGCTCCGCGAGCAGATGCTGGAGGGCACCAGCCGGGCCACCAAGCAGGCCGTCGCCGACGTGGTGCGCTTCGACCAGCAGGCGGTCAAGGAGCGGATACGCGCTGAGCAGAACCGGGCCCGTGAGCAGGCTGCCGCAGAGCGCCAGGCGACACTCGAAACGCAGCGACGTATCGCGGCCGAGAAGGCCGAGGAACGCGCCCTGGCCGCCGAAGTTCGCCAGGTCAAACGGGAGGTCGCGCAGGCCGCGCGACAATCCGCCGCCGAGCAGCGGCAGGCGGAGCGGGACCTGGCCGCTGCTGCACGGCAGCGTGTTGCCGAGGAGCGCTCGGCGATCCAGAGCCGCAAAGCCGCGCTCCAAGATGAGCTGCGCCAGCTGGCCCTTCAGCGTCGCGAGTACGCCAACACGATCACCAGCAACCAGGCGCAGCTCCGGGCATTCGTCCGGGAGTCCGGTACGAGCACGAAGACGGCCAGCCAGCACTGGAAGACGCTGAGCCAGAACACCGAGACATTCGGCACCAACGTCGAGCAGATCGGCCGGACGCTCACCCAGAACTTGGTCATGCCGCTCGCTGCGGCGGCGGGCTACATGACGAAGATCGGTAGCCAAAGCGCCGATATGCAGTTCCTCGCCTCCCGGGGACTGGAACGTGCGGGGTTCGACAACAAGGATGTCGCCGAATCCATCAAGTCCATCCAGGACTTCGCTGTTAAGACGCCGTTCTCGCTTGAGGACATGACGGATAAATTCCAGCAGCTGACGCGGAATTTCCAGTCTTACGGCAACACGACCTCGGATTCTCTGAAGAAGTCCGAGAAGCTGATCCGGGCCATCGCGGACTTCGCTGCCTCGTACGGCGTCATGGACCCGGAGCGCGTCAAGAGCGCCATGTATTCGGCGGACATGATGATGGACATGTCGAAGCTGAACACGCGAAGCCTGAAGCAGTTTTCGCGCGGCACCGGCATTCCCATCAACGAACTCGCCAAGATGGCGGGCTTCAAAGTAGAGGCCGATGACGACGAGGACACCGAAGCGAAGGAGTTCCTGGCCAAGGTCCAGGAGCGCGGCGCCGGCATCTCGTCGAAGAGCTTCTTCAACAACTTCCTGAAGGCTTACGACACCCGGGAAGGCGTTCAGGGCACCGCCGAGACGCTGGGCACCGGTTCCATCGGCGGACATCTCCAGTCCGTCAAGGAACAGGCGCAGCTGAACTTCGGCAAGATGTTCGGCGACTTCAACCCGGAGACCGGCCGGTTCGAGTGGACCGAGCTGGGCGAGAGCGTCCACAAGCTCATCGACCGCTTCGACGGTCTGCTCGCCGACGAAGGCTTCCAGGAGCTGTCCGGCGGCCTGATCCGCAACTTCGTCCGGGCGCTCCACATCCTCCTGACCGGGGTCGAGTGGACCGCTGAATTCCTGAACGACAACCCGGAGATCAAGTCCGTCGTCGTCAAGGCGGCGAAGGTGGCCGCCGTGCTGGGGCCGCTGTCGATCGCCATCGGTATGGCGACGAAGACCTTCGGCAAGGTCGGGAAGGCGTTCTCGCCGCTGTTCAGGATGGTCGGTGGCCTGGCGAAGGGCACGCGTGGCGTCGCCCGTACAGCGAATCAGGCCCTCGCAGGCGTACGCGCCGGCCGGGGCAACTACCTGTCCACCTACCGCGAGCGCCGAGCCGACTACCACGACGGCGACAACCGCTCCCTGGCCCGCCGGGGCCTGGACCGGGCCCGCGGCCAGGACAGCCGTGCCGAGGCCCTGCGGCTGAACACCGAGCAGGCCGAAGCCGCTCTGCGCGAGGTGGACCGGAAGATCGAGACGGTCAAGGCGGCCGTCCGCGCGCTGAACGACCTGCCGCTGACGCGCCTGTCGACCGAGCTGGGCGGCGAGGTCGGCACGTCGGTCAAGGCCGGCGCCCGCGACGCCAACCAGAAGATCGAATCCGCGCAGCGCAGCGTCCAGCAGCTCAACCAGGCCGGGCTCGGCGAGATCGCCGCGAAGTTCCAGGCGCTGTCCGGGCGTGCGGACGAGTCCGAGCGGCAGGTGAAGCAGGTACACGCCGCTGTGCGTGACCTCAACGACGGCAAGCTCGGAATGGTCCGTCAGCAGGTCGAATACCTCAAGGACAAGGCCGACACGGCCAGGAGCCGCGTCGCTGCCGTCAAGTCCGAGGTCAACGACCTCAACGACCGCAGCCTCGCCTCCCTCCGCAAGAAGTTCGCGGGCTCCCTGACCCCGGCCATCGAGGGCTCGTCCAGCCAGGCGAAGGACCTCAACTCCAAGATCAAGGACGTCAACGGGCGCGGCCTGGGACAGGTCACGAACAGGGTGCGCACTCTGCGCGACGCTCTGGAGAACGCGGAGAAGAAGGCCGGCGGACTCGAGACCAAGATCATCGCGGTCAACGTCGCCAACGGCGGAACCGGTGGCGGCGGTGGCGGGGAGGGCAAGAGGCGCAAGCCGAAGGGCCACGCCATGGGCGGCGTGCTCCCCGGCTACGCCCCCGGGGTGGACAGCATCCCCGCGATCCTCAGCCCAGGTGAAGCGATCCTCAGACCGGAGGTCGCGCACCATCTCGGTGCGACCACGATCAACGCGTGGAACGCCGCCGCGGCCAGGGGACACCTTTCCCGGCATGCCAAGGGCACGGCGGGCAAGGGCACCCGCAAGGGCGGGCCGTGGCCGCTGAGCATCCTGGATGAGCTGTGGTCGTCGATCAACATGGGCCCTGCCCTCGGAGCCTTCGACGGCGGCCTGTTGATGGCTCGGGCCGGTGCGGGGGTCGGCGGTGACACGGGGCAGAACCTGCGCGCGTGGGGCGCCCGGCAGGGTGGCGACGCAGCAGGCAGATCCGCGCTCAACAGGTTCGACAACATGCGGACCTTCGTCGTCGACCGCGTGCCGAACCTCCTCAGGGCCGCGCCCACCGGCATCGGCAACATCATCGGCCTGGTGGCCGGTGCTGTGGCGCCGACCGCCTCGCAGTACGCGTGGGACGACATCTGGAAGGGCGAGGGAAACATCGCCCAGCGCGGCCAGCGGTTCATGGGCCACATGCTCAATCCCGCGTCGATCTGGAAGATGATCCAGGACCTCTTCGGCGGCCTCTGGGAGACCGCGAAAGAAATCGGCTCCCTGGCCAAGAAGATCGCCACGGATGGGCCCGCCAAGGTACTCAGCGAGGGCATCGATGCCCTCAAGGTGATGTTCACCGAAATGATCGACGGTGTCGAAGACAGCATCCAGGCCGTCCAGGACATCGTGAACAACCCCTCCGAGTTCGCCGAGGAGGTCTTCCAGTCCTTCTGGGAGAGGGCCCGCGAGGCCATGCCCAACACGAAGGGCTTGTTCGATTTCGCGGACGGCGGCATCGTCCCCGGCTACAGCCCTGGGCGCGACGTCGTCCACGCTCGTCTGAGCCCGGGGGAAGCGGTGCTGCGGCCGGAGGCCGTACGGGCACTCGGTCACCGGGCCGTGCTCGGTCTCAACCGTGGCGCAAAGTACGGCACCCTCGCCAGGTCCAACACTCCTGATACGAGGTCCGGCGAAGACACGACTGCGGCCATCACGCCGGTTCCGGATGCCGAAGCCGTCGAGTCCGCCGCCCAGCGCATCCGCGCTGCCTTGGAGGGCATGACCAAGGCCGTCGGCGAGCACCAGGCCGCGGCCGACGCGTCGTGGAGCGCCATCTCCTCCAGCATCCGCTCCGCCGTCGATGGAGAGATCCGACCGGCGCAGCAGCGGTGGGCACAGCACCTCGCTGGCCCGCTCAGCTCCGCAGAGCGCGCCTTCCAGACAACCCATGACGGCGTCTGGTCCACCGTGCAGGGTCGCGTATCGACGGCGACCTCGAGCAGCCTGGGACAGTTCGCCCGGCTCCAGTCGGGGCTGGGGACCCTGCGGAGCACCTTCGACTCCTCCTCGTCGGCGATCCGCACCTCCTGGTCGTCGTCCATGGCCGCGGTGGACGCGTCCACCCGCTCCACGATCCAGGGTCCGTACAACTCCGGTGCGGTGCCGATGCTCGGCGCCATGGCCAAGCTCGCCGGGGCCGACGCGCCGTTGAGGGCGTTGCACTACTCAACCGGTGGTGTCGTTCCGGGGTACGCCCCGGGCATCGACCGGGTGCCGGCTGTGCTGAGCCCCGGTGAGGGCGTTCTCCGTCCGGAGGTCGTGCGCGCTCTGGGCGTGGAGACGATCTACGAGTGGAACGCCGCTGCTCGCAAGGGCAGAAACGTCTTTGCCAATGGCGGCGTCGTCAACGGCGGCGCGTGGGTCGACAAGCACAAGGACGAGCCGTACGCGGGCTACGAAGAGGCCGTCGGACGTGGCTGGTCCGAGGTCGTTGAGCCGGAGTTGAAGCACATCGCTTCCTCGTTCGCGACGGTCGGCCGCTTGTCGGCCGACGACCTCCGTAAGGCTCAGCCCTGGGCCAAGGCGTGGGGCAAGTACCTCGACGACCACCAGGGCGGCGGGGGAAAGGTCGCCGAGGTCGCCCGGCGGGAGTTCGCCACCGAGGCCCCTGCGACCGGCGGCGCGAAGTACACGAACGGCACGGTCGAGGCGTGGTGCGCGGACTTCGTGTCGTACGTGGTGGACCGGGCGGGCGCCAATGCCGCCTATGGCAATTCGCCGCATGGCGCTCCGGGGAACCGGTGGCCGGCGGTGGCGCAGTGGAACGCGGCCATGCAGCATGTGCCCGTCGCGTCTGCTCGCCCGGGTGACCTGCTCACCTACGGCGGTGACGCCCACATCAACGTCCTGGTGGGGCCGGACGAAACGATCGGCGGCAACGAGTCCAACCAGCTCAAGCACAGCCGCGGGTACAACCGGTCCGCGACAGCGGCACTGCGGCCGAAGGGCGGGGTTGCCGACTCCGGGCCCTCGTTCAACCCATGGCCGGGCAGCATCCCGCAGTCCCTCTTCGACGGGGGCGGGGGCGTCGGGTCCGGGCAGCTCACCGAGTGGATTCAGGCCGCGATGCGTGCCACCGGAGTCTCTGGTGGTGCGTGGCTGCGGGGCCTGGTGACGCTCGTCATGCGGGAGTCGGGTGGTAACCCGAGGGCTGTGAACAACTGGGACAGCAACGCTGCCTCCGGTGATCCGTCCAAGGGCCTCGCCCAGGTGATCGGCTCCACTTTCCGGGCCTACCACCAGCCCGGTACGAGCTGGGACATCCTCGATCCGATCGCGAACGTGGCTGCGGCGATCAACTACATCCGCGACCGCTACGGCGACATCTCCAACGTGCAGCAGGCGAATCCCGACCTCCCGCCCAAGGGCTACTGGACGGGGACTCGTTCGGCCGCCTCGGGTCTTGCCCTGGTGGGCGAGCGCGGGCCGGAGCTGGTCAATTTCCGCGGGGGCGAGCGTGTCTACCCCCACGGGGAGACGCGGGACCTACTTGGGCCTCGCTACGAGATCCACATCCATGAGGCCAAGGCCGAGGACACCACGCAGGCCGTGCTGCGCGCGATGCGCTACGCGGAGGCAATGTCCGCACACTGATCGAAAGAAGGTGATCCCCTGCCAATTCCGGCAAGTTGGGACTTCAAGACGGAGCAGCCCCCGCTGCTTCCGCCAAGTCCTCCCCAGCCGATGTCCTGGGGGCACACCTACGTGTCGATCACTGGTGGGGCCGGTGAGGGGGAGATCCCTCTCACCGGTTTCTCCGGCCGTCATTGGCCGGGGATCTTCATGCAGGCCGGCGCCACTGGCCTCGACATGCCCCCGGTCGAGACGTACTTCGACGTCAGCCCCAATTTGGCCGGGTCGACGGTCAGGTCCTCCCGGGTCGCGGCCCGGGAGATCATGATCCCGGTCTTCCTCTACGGCATCGACCGGTACACCGTCCGGCAGCTGAAGCGGAAGCTGGTCCGCACCCTCAATCCCGAC
This sequence comes from Streptomyces sp. 17_S59, assembly GCF_056930295.1. Classification (NCBI taxonomy): domain Bacteria; kingdom Bacillati; phylum Actinomycetota; class Actinomycetes; order Kitasatosporales; family Streptomycetaceae; genus Streptomyces; species Streptomyces sp. 17_S59. The sequence goes on from NZ_JBXOWD010000001.1 coordinate 943,348, forward strand.
CATGGTCCGTGCACCCTGCGCATCCAGGAGTCCGGCCAACCGCCCCGCTACCTGACCTGCTTCTACAAGGGCGGCATGGAGGGCAACGAAGGCGAGGACAGCGCAGGGTTTCGCTGGGCGCGCTACGGCATCCAGCTCACGGCCCCCGACCCTTATTTCTACGGTGACAACTTCCATGTGGTCCAGTGGACCTTCGGGGGCGGCCAGCCGCTCCTCAGCGACACCGGACCGCTCTTCCCGCTCAAGCTCAACGCGGGCGTGGTCTCCGACACGGCCCTCCCGGTGCTGAACCCGGGAGACACCCAGGCGTGGCCGGTGTGGGAGATCAAGGGCCCCGTGCGCTCCTTCACCCTGTCGCACGGCGACCAGTCGTTCGGCATCACCGGGCCCGGCCCCGGCTCCGGGGAAGTCGTCCCCGGGGGCCGGACGCTGCGCATCGACACCCGGCCGGGCGCCAAGACGGTCCGTGACGACCTCGGCCGCAATTTCTGGCCGGCACTCGACCCGAACCCGGGCCTGTGGGCGCTGCCCTCTGGCTCTTCGCGTATCGGCGTGCAGCTGGTGCCCGGCAGTGGTTCCGCCTCGCTGACCATGACCATCAAGCCCCGTTACGAAAGCTACTAATTATTTGGCGTACCGAATATTTGTCCGTGACCGGAACCTGAATCTCGTCGGAGAGCTGGACACCTGGATCAAGCTGGATTTACTGTCCGCTTCTGCCAGCAAGGCTCCTGGCAGCTTCTCGTAAAGGCCGGCACCGAGCAGGCCGAACTGCTGCAACGCGGCGGCGGAATTGCCATCTATCAAGATGGCGTCTCCACTCCCGTTTTCACGGGCCAGATCGACATGTTCCAGCGGTACTGGACCAACGCCCAGCACACCGGTCCGGGCAGCCTGTACGTCGGTGGCAAGTGCGACAACAAAATCGTGTACGGCTACCTCGCGTTCCCCGGTGTCACGCGGGCTGGTACCGATCAGATGGGCCCGCTGCCGGTGGCAGAGCAGTGGAAGGGCCAGGACTCCCGGCCTGTGGGTGGCCCGGCCGGGCAGGCCCTGTGGGTCGAATGCGACCTGGCCTTCGGTAACCGGGCTTTGCCGGACCGGAGGATCGAAGGCGTCGATGTCGGCACGAACCCGAAGATCGGCGGCGACGTCAGCGGCACCCTCCGGTACGACAACCTCGGCACCGCCGCCGAGAAGTGGTGCCAGGACAAGGGCATCGGCTATCGCCTCCTGTGGAACCCGGCGCGCAAGAAGATCGAGCTGGACATCTTCGAGCCCCGGGACCTCTCGCGGCACGTCCGCTTCTCCAAGGAGCTCGGCAACCTCCGTGAGGCCGTCTGGACCCTGACCGCCCCACGTGTCACCCGCGCCATCGTCGCCTGCCAGGGACAGGGTGCGGATCGCTACCTCCACCAGCAGGTCGACACCGAGGGCGAGCAGCAGTGGGGCCTGGTCGCCGAGCAGTTCGTCGACCGACGTGACATCCCGCTGAGGACAGACGCCCGCGGCGAACCGGAGTTGGTTCTGCGCAAGAACAGCGACGGCACCGAGGAGCTGGGCACCGGCCCGGACGGCGCCGAGTGGACGCCGGCCCTGGCCGATGCGAAGAAGGCCGACGCCGAGGCGCAGAAACGCGTGGCCGACGCGGAGACCGCAGCGCGAGAGGCAAAGACCGAAGCGGAGAAGTCGAAAGCCTCGGCGCAGCTGGCCGCAACTACAGCAGCAGCCACAAGGGCCAAGGCGGGTCTCGCGCTTGCCGTCGAAGGGGCCAAGAAGGCCATGCTCGCCCACTACGTGAAGGCCGTCCAGGATGCTGCTGCCGCCGCTCTCAAGGAGGGCGAGAAGGCTGGCAATTTCCAGGTCTATCCCATCGATACCCCGCAAACACGTTTCGGGGTCGATTACTTCGTGGGCGACAAAGTCACGATCGCTATCGATGGCGAGGAATACAGCGACATCGTGCGCGAGGTGACCATCACCGTCGATGACGGGGGCCGGACCGTGTCGGTCGCCCCGAAGGTCGGTCAGCAGGGCATGGGCGACCCCTTGAATCTCTACAAGACCGTATTCGAAATGCGGGAAAAACTGCGCAAGCTCGAAGCAAGGATGTAATTGGCAGAGATCAGCTTTCCTTTCACGAAGGACAATGCCGGGGGTGGCCGACAGGCCGTTGGCCAGACCGACTGGCAGTCCATGGCGCAGATGTGGGGCGGGGATCGCGTTGCGACCAGGCTCACCAGCAGCTCCTACACCGGCGCCGCGCTCCCCTTCGCCATCAAGGTCGTCGGCGACCGCACCGTGGAGATCTCGCCGGGCGAGGCGTGGGTCGGCGGGTTCTACTACCGGCTGGACGCCCCGATCGCCTTCGACATCGGCGCCAACTTCGACCCCGCGAAAGACCGGCGGGACACCGTTGTGCTGCGGGCCGACATCCCCCGCGGCTCGGTCAACATGACCGTCGTCCAGGGCCAGCCCTCAGCGAATCCCATCGCGGTACAGCCCAGGCGGAAGGCCGGCCAGGAGTGGGAGCTGGTGATCCACGAGCTCAAGGTGCCCCGGGCCAACGGTCGCGTCGAGCCCTTCAACCGGGCGCCCTTCGACATGCCGAACCCGGTGGCCTTCCCGTGGAACGCCGGGGACTCTGCCGCGTTCATGCCCGTGGGCACCTTCGTGTACGACCTCGATTCGGATGCTCGCCACGTGCAGCAGGAGCTCTTCCGGGGCCGTGATGGTCTCGTGCCGTCGATGACGCTCGGCAAGTCGTCGACGTACACGCCGCAGCTCATCAACGCGGCCAGCGACCCGAAGGGCCTGGTCTGCCGGGGCCGCTGGCGCTGGATCGCGCCGAACACCTGCTGGTTCTCCGTGGACTACCGCAACGACTCCGACGCGGAGATCCGCACCAAGCAGGACGCCTTGTCCTTCCAGCTCCCCGTCCCGCTCAACGGCAGCACCGGCCAGGCGTTCACCGGCTACCTGCTCAACTTCGACGAGCGGAGCGGCCTGCCCAACATGGCCGCCTTGACGGGCATGGCGTGGGCCGGGCATCGCGGCCAGACAGTGAAGATCACCAACCAGTCCGCGACCTCGCTCCGCGACGGCTTGGACTACCTCCTGGTGTTCCCGCCCCGCGCGTCGATCGTCTTCTCCGGCGTCTACGAAGCCAACCAGTTCAACGAATAAGGAGGCGCATGGAGCGCAACATGTTCGGCGGCTCCGCCTCCGACGTCGCCGAGGACGTCGACGGTCGACGGGTATCCGGAGCCCCGGTGACGATCTGGGACGGCCCGTCCGAGACCGCGAACCGTGTGATGGACGTCCAAGACACCGACGGCGCCATGCTCGACAGCGGCACCGTCGTTGCCGATCAGCACGGCTACCTGCCCCCGTTCTACGGCCCGCCCGGCGTCGAACGCCTGTGGGCCGACTCCGGCGTCCGCCGGGTCGAGCTGATCCCCGTCAATCTCGGTGTCCGCCTCAAGCGGCACACCGAGCTGGACCCCGACCCGCACAGGGCGCGCGAGTACGCGGACGGCCGGTTCGCCCAGACCGTGAAGCTGACCGGTCCGAACCAGGCCGCCGCCGGGACGACGGACCCGTGGGTCACCGTCGAGGCGCCTGACGGCTCCGGCGACGTGGTGCGCATGACGCGCTCCGGCACGCTGGGCACCAACTTGAAGGCGAACGGCTGCTGGTACCTGAACCCCTTCGGCGACAGTACGCCCCTGGTCATCAACACGAAGCCCTTGACGGACAGTCGACCCGCCATCTCCGTCACCACGGACGGCCCCGACGCCGCATTCCGCGTCTACAAGAACGGACTGGTCAAGGCCGCCGGTCCGATCGAGGCCGGCGGGCCCGTGACCGCGCCGAACATCGGTGCAGCGCGGGTCTTCAGCGGGCCGAACCCGCCCGCGAATCCGCAGCCGGGTGACGTGTGGGTGAAGTATGGCGCTTGATTACCACCCCGTGCTGGTCTGGACGGACAAGGGCTGGGTGGAGACGGAGAAGAAGGTCTGGAACGGGTCAGCCTGGGTGAGCCGTCCCTCAGTGCGGTACTGGGACGGCCAGGAGTGGACACCCCGGCCCCCGGCGCCCCAGGAGTTCGCCACGTATGTCGGAAGCAATTCCGGCTCGTCCTCGAACAAGCGGTACGCCGCGCTGCCGGTTCCTCCGGGCACGCGGGTCAACGACTTCGTCGTCAGCATCTGTGCGAGCATGAGCGGCCTGCCGCGGCTGCTGTCCCCTGCCGGGCAGATGCCGCAGGTCCTCGGCAGCAATCAGGACGAGATCTCCCTGGCCGTCGCCTGCTGGCCGTACACCGGTGCCGAACACCAGGTCCTGTGGGACCTCGGCGCCTCACCGCAGGCCAAACTCGTGAACCTGGTGTACCGCAACGGCGACGTCGCCCAGCAGTCCCTCACGCCGGTCAGCGACATGCAGGTGTACAAGTTCGTGGACCAGATCCCGCTCATGGCCAGCAAGGACTTCACGGGCGTCTTCGTCGCTCTGACGGTCTCGCGCCAAGTCACGAGCTACCGGTGGCCGGAGGGGCTGGTGCCCCGAGAGTCGGCCCTGGGGCGGTTCGGCTCCTACGAGATCAGCGTCTTGACCGCGGACACGCCTGGCGCCGGAGCATCCGCCGGCACCCTCGGCCTGAACACCGCCGTGGACGCCGCCAGCCTCTACCTCGTGACGATTCCCGGCCGCAGTGACGGTCGACCGACCTGGATTTTGGGCGACGACGTTGCGTCGGTGCTCGGCGTCAGTACCTACCTGGGGTGATGTGCAATCGAGATCAAGACCTGGGCCCAGGGCCCGGTGTCCGTACAGGACATGAACACGCAGGTTCGGGATGTGCTCAACCTGCTGATGGACCCGCCCGGCTGCCGCCGGGCCGGGAAGACGTCCCTCGGCAAGGACGCGGGCAGCTGGGCTGTGTTGACATTCGAACCCCCCGGACAAGGTACCGGCCGGGAGCATTCCTACGACTCGACCGGCACGGCCATGTCCAACTCGCTCATCCGCATCACTGCCCCCCGTGACGGCCTCTACGAGGTCACCGCGGGCGCGGTCATCGGCTCCTACCAGACGGGTGGCAAGATCGGCTACGCACGCGTCGCCATCGCCAAGGGCATCACCGAAGGCGCACAGTTCGAGCCCAACGCGTTCTTGAAGTTCGGCTGTCACCGAATCTGGGACTCGCACCGTTCCGGCACCGGCACGGCGACGATCCCCCTACGGGCTGGCGAGTGGATCGCGCTCGCGGGCTTCGCCGAAGGCGCCGCCTGGATGTTCTCCGACGACAAGGAGAACGCCGGAGCCGCCACCTATCTCGCGATGCAGTGGGTGGGTGAGTACCCGTAATGCCGACACCTGAGAACCCCACGTGGACACAGCGCGAGATCGTCACCGCGCGCACGATGAACACTCGCGTCCGAGACCCGCACCGGTTCCTGTACCAGTCGCCTTCCTGCCGGGTCACCGCCCGGCAGCGCGGCACGTACAGGGACAGCTCGGTGAACTGGGTACCAGCTGATGCCCTCGATCCCGGAGGAAAGCTCTCGGGCCGGTGGTTCACGTTCGCCTGGTACCTGCCGGGCCAGGGCATCCAGCCCCCAAACGAGTTCGACACCGCGGCGCTGGCACGGCCCGATGCGACCGCTACGGGCGTGCCGTACGCACTGCGCCTGTACGCGCCGGAGGACGGCCGGTACGACGTGGCGTTCGGCGGCGTCATCGACGCCCCGGGCACGAAGCCGCTGAACATGCACGTCAAGCTCGGCAAGAACATGGCGAACGAGTCCATGTGGTCCGACGACGCCCGCGTGTTCGCGTCGTCCTCGCCCGGCCGTTCCAACATCACCCGGGGCTTCGGCTCCCTCGCCGCGACGGTCCGCCTTAAGAAGGGCGAGTCCGTGAGCGCGGGCGGTATTTGCGACCAGTCGTTCCTCCTCGGCAACAAGGAGCTGCCGGGCAGGTCCTTCTTCTCGATGCGATGGGTGGGGAGGTACTGATGAACACACCCGTGATCGAAGACTGGGTTGAGCGGGATCTCGTGGACCCGGCCATGATGAACCGGCGCGTGCGGGACGTCCACGCTCACCTGTTGCGCCCGCCGGCCGTGCGGGTCATCGGGGTGGAGTGGACGGCCCGCAAGGGCAGCTACACCCACCTGCCCTGCTACCCCGTGGGCAAGCAGCCCGCGGGGATCGCGTACGAGACCCGGGCGGGCATGGCACCGACGAATTCGGCGGGCAACGTGGTCGGGCTCGTGGCGCCGGTCGACGGACGCTATCGGTACACCGTCGGCGGGAACATCTCCCCGAGTGGGCAGTCCGGGGGCGCCGACGCGGTCCACATGCTGTGGCTCGACGTCGCGGTGCTGCCGACCGTCGACTTCAACACCACCTCTGTGGGCACCACTGCCTTCACTACAGGGACCTTGTCGTCGTGGACGACGTACAGCAACTGCGGCACGTTCACCGTCGAAGTGCCCATGCGTACCGGGAACTTCATCAGCTGCGTGGCCCGCACCCCTGACCTCAACGGCATCGGCTGGGCGGACGCTCGCTTCCACACCACAGCCTGCTTCCAGGAACTTCGCTGGATAGGTGACATTCCATAAGCACATCCGTGATCCTCAATCTCCTCGGGATCACCAGCATCATCATCGGCGGCTACGTCGTCGTCCGCGCCTCCAAGGAGGTCCGCACGGCGGACGTCTGGCGCGAGGAAGCGGCAGCGCAGAAAGCGCGCGCTGACCGGCTCCAGGACGACCTGTCGGAGATCAAGCTACGGCTGACCCGCATCGAGACGGAGAACCAGCGGCTCGTCGAGCTGCTGACCGCACTCGATCCGGCCCGCGTCGCAGCCCTCCGCATCCCCCGATGAACGAATTAATCCCGATGGACAGCCCGCTTCGGCGGGCTTTTTTCATTCAACCGAGACTGAAGGAGAGCCCTTGGCAGGCACAGCAGCCTCCATGGCCAACCTGGCCCTGACCCAGGTCGGCTACAAGGAAGGCGCCAACAACTACAACAAGTACGCCGAGCAGACCCCGGGTCTTCAGGTCGACTGGGCGATTTACGGCCCCTGGTGCCAGTCCTTCATCAGCTGGCTCGCGTGGAAGACCGGCAACCGCGACGTCATCCCGACCACCGCGAGCTGCTCGGTGTGCACCGACTACTACAAGGAGCGCGGCGCCTTCAGCCGCACCCCGCGCGTCGGCTCGCTCGCGATGTTCGGCTCCGACGGCGGCACGCACGTCGAGCTGGTCATCGCCGTCTACAACGGCGGCGCCGACATCGAGGTGGTGGGCGGCAACACCAAGGACTACCCGGCGCCGAACGGCGACGGCGTCTACCGCAAGCGGTACAACAACTGGGCCTCGACGACCCGCATCCACGGCTTCGGCCACCCCGCCTACTCGGGAGCCGGCGTCATCAACGACCGGGGCGGATCGTCGGGGAAGTACAAGATCAAGGCCGGGCAGACCCTCAGCGGCATCGCCGCGGTGCTCGGCGTCACCCTGGCCTCGCTGCTCGCCGCGAACCCCCAGATCTCCGACCCCGACGACGTCCACGAGGACCAGGAGATCAGCGTCCCGGCGAAGCCCGCTGAGAAGCCGAAGCCGTCGACGGACGACAACGACAAGCCCACGCCGACGGTCCCGGACACCGGCTCCGCCACGGGGACGTACACCGTGCGCTCCGGCGACTCGCTCAGCGCTATCGCCCGCGCGCACGGCATGTCGCTCTCCCGGCTCCTGGCCCTGAACCCCGTCGTCACCGACCCCGACGTGATCGCGGCCGGGCAGGTGCTGAAGGTCACGGGCTCGCCCCGCCCTGCCCCGTCGACGGGAGGCAACGAGGGTTCGAAGACGCCTGCGCCGAAGCCCCGGCCTACGCCGGAGCCTTCGAAGCGCCCGGACTGGACTGATCGCTTCGACCGGATCGACCGGGAGCTGCGGGAGGTCAAGGACGAGCTGGGCCGCATCAAGGAGCAGATGAAGGACAAGCCGCAGCCGCCGAAGCCGGAGCCGACCAAGCCCGTCGAGCCCCCGGTGCCGGTCAAGCCGACGAAGCCCGAGCCTCCGGTGCCGGTCTCGCCCGATGTGTCGAGGCCGACCGACATTCCCGTCGTCCCCCAGCAGGTCATCCCCACCCCGGAGGTAAAGAGTGCTGCGTAACCATCCCGTACGGCTCACGTCGTACGTAGGCGCTGCCGTCCCATTGCTCGTCGCCAGGTGGCCGGGCGTGGACTGGTACACCCTCGCGGGCCTGGTCCTGGGGATCGTGGTCGCCGGCGAGGGCGCGCAGAGGCTCGAAGACGCGAAGACCTCCGCAGCGCAGCTGGCGTCGTCTCCGTGGGATGAGGCTGCGGACCGTCAGCGCAGGCTCACCGCGAAGGAAGCGGTAGACGCCTCAGGTGCCAGCGCTTAAATGTTGCCCGGATGACAGCGATGAGTCATGTGTCGGGGAGTGCACCCTAGGCCAATCACATCAGTTTATGGAGCCTTTGAGCAGCTCTGCTGACATTTCGAAGTTGAGTACGCAATAGCTGGGGCGGCACTGCCGATTTACCTTTTCCGGCGGAATCGGCAGTGATTACGGCTGCGGCCAGATGTGTCAATGCGGCAAGAAGATCCATCGCGCTCTGGGGAATCTCACTCGACGCGCCCTGCGGCTCCGATTGCTGCTGAGTCAGCTTGTACAGCCGGTGAGCGATTTCCCATTCCCACCGATCGATGTCACCACGGGAAAGGATCTCCTTAAAGGCGCCCGATTTAAGAACCGAAGCTTCTCGAATCTTCTCCAGATCTCGTTCTGCGCGGTCGAACAATGCAGCAGTCGCCAAATCAAGGTCTTCCTTGGGTAGCACATAGCGCCCATGGTGAAGTCGGGCAACCCGATTGGCTTTACGAGTATTCCAGACAAAAACGATCGTCGCGCAAGCAGTCCCGAATACCCCCAGTGCCACCCCCATGACAAAACCAGGGACAGCGATAAGGAGATACGTACCAGCATCGGGATGCCACCCCTCTTCGAAGGTCGCGTGCTCCACAATCTTCGGCACAACAATTCCGGAAAGAACCACCCCCAAAGCCAGTGTGACAAGCAGAGAGTTACCAAAAGTTGACGCAGGAGGCAAGGGGACCTTGGGCGCTTTAGGCGGTGCGAGACTCGCCGGAGTCAGACAATCTCGGCGTTTTCCAAGCAACTCGCGATCTCGCGCCGGAATTTCTAGATCGAACACCACCTGCCGATCCTGACCCCTCTCCAGGAATCCGCCAAAAAGGATTTCGCCGAGGGCAGACATTAACTCCGACTCTTCGTCCCCCCAGATGACCCCCACTCGTCGAGTGTAGAGCGGACCGGCAGGCCGCTCCACCTACCCCGGCTCGTCTATACCGAATCTCAACACAGTGCACAGTACGGGATGTTCGAGGTGCGGGCGATGATGCATCGCGCCACCACTGGTTCGGGCGGGAAGGCCGATTGCACAAGAATTCATCAATCTTGTGTTCAATTCTTGGCGCCTTGGGTGAAAGATTATTTGCCTGCACCCGTGAATGAAGACCCAGAGGAAACACGGCCCCCAGCCTCACGGCTGGGGGCCGCCAGTTACCCTTCCTGAGCCTTGCGGCGTCGGGCCTTCGCCTGCCGCTCCGTCGCTTCAAGACCCGCGACCATGCGGTCCCAATGGTCCGGCGTGACCACGGTCGTCGTCGGCACGAGGATTTCCCCCTCGTCGTCGATCCGACTGTCCGGGTGCGTGAACAGCCGGTTGTCCAGCTTGACTCGCACGTCCAGCCCGCGCTCGTCGTTTCGAACCAGACTCGCCTCGTAGCCGTGATCCACATAGCGCATGGCGACCTTGATCGCCTCGAACCGGTCTTCCCGACCGAACCGGCTGGTGATCAGAGAGTGCTTTTCGCCGACGACCACCATGACCGTGGAAAGTTCCACGTCCACCTGGTCAGCCCAGTTGCGCGCCCATTCGATGGCGTTGCGCTCCAGCTCACTCATACGTACTCCAAGATCAAATATTGGCAGGAGGCGGTCTACCGCCTCCATGGTCGCAGGCAACACGACGAGCGCCCTCCCTGTCCCCCGGTGGGGGTGGGGAGAGCGCTTTTTTTGCGTTGCCTGCGGCCAAGGTGGCGGCGGGTCCTACTCCGCCTTCCACACTCCGTCCCTCCACTTGCTCACGAGCACAGTGAAGCGGCCCCGCACCAGCTGCGCGGGCCGCCGTCTGGGCATCGCGAGCGGGGTAGCCGGGGTCGGTCTGTCAACGCTCACGCGGCGGGGCGGAACTGCTGCTCCGGAGTCAGCCACCCGATCACCCGCCCCGAGGTCAGGTGCAGGACGGCCCGGCCGAACCCTGGCCCGTCGTCGGTCGACAGCCAGCCTTCGTAGAGCACTCCGCGCTGGGGCCGGGCGGGGGTGGCCGGCTCCGCCTCTTGCGGGGGCACGTCCTGCTCGGCTGCTGCCGGTTCCGGGGTGCCGGCGTCGTCAGGGGCCGGGGCCCACCAGATCGCGGACTGGTGGGCGGTCGACAGCAGCAACTCGCCCGAGGCTGCGTCGCGGATCTCGTAGCACCCAACGCCGTAGGAGATCCTGGCGACCACGGGATTCGACGGCTCGGCGGACCGCTTCCCGCCCTTCCCACCGAACCGCACGAGGACACTGGCGCCGGTGATGCGGACACCGGGAACGAATCCGACCGGGCCGTTGGTCCAGTCGTCCGGTGTGGGCCTCCGGGCAAGCTCTACCGACCCGGAGTCCGGGAAGAGGGTGGTCCAGGTGGATCGCTCCTTCGGGTTCGTGCCTTCGAGCCCCACGCACAGCCGTACGCCCTTCACCCGCGTTCCGCTGCGCTGCGCGGTGACGGCCTTCGGCGGTGCCAGCAGGGTTCCCGTGCGGGTCACCGTGTGGCCCCGTGAGTCGGCTCCGCAGGCGGTCACGTAGTCGCCGACAGTCAGCTTGTCGAGGGTGCTCTTCTTCGTCATGTCCTTGTTTCCGTCGTCGTTCCCTGCGCGGCTGCGTACGGTGGGGCTGCTCACGCCACCACCTCCAGCTCCAGCTGAGGCTGCTCGCGCTCAGCCACGGGCTTCTTGCGTGCGGAAGTCCGCCGCTTCGGCTTCGCCGCGACGACGTGCAGGTCCGCCTTCTCTTCCCCGGCCCTCTGCTGCGCGGCGGCCTTCTTCTCGGCCTGCTCCTCGTCCAGGAGGAGGTAGTGGGTCGTCGGGGCTCCCCGGCCGCCGGTCTTCTCGGTCCAGGACTCCACACGGTCCATTCGTTCGACGGCCGTCTTGAGGCCGGCCGCGTTGGCGCGGCTCCCCAGCGCCCGCAGGATCTGCGTGGACGTGGCCGTGCCACCGAGGCGGGTGAGCACGTCGATGATCGACTCCTCCAGCGTCTTGACGACGCGGGCTCCGGTGGCCGTGGCGGCCTCGCGCACCAGTTGCTCGGTGGAAGCCATGCTGTACTGCACGAAGGCCCATGCGGCTTCCAAGGCGCGTTTGCTCACCTTGGTCTTCATCTCCGCAGCGGTGAGCACGGAGGCGACGCGGATCACCTGTTCCTCGGAGCGCTCCATGAAGCAGGAGATGGACTCGGGGAGCCGGAGCAGGCGCCCCTCGATCTCGTCCCGGAGTTCGTCGAAGCGGTCCGCAGCGCCCTTGGTCAGCTCCATCACCCGCTGCTCGGCGCACGCCCACCGGTACGCCTCGCCGAGCCGCCACGCGATGGGCGCGGTGGTGTTGGCCGTGTACGGCAGCCGCTGGGACTTCTCGGTCTTCACCGGCAGGATGCGGTTGAAGCTGCCGCCCAGGGCCTCGGAGGCGGAGACGTACTTCGCCCACTCCCCCGGCGTGATGTGCGCGTGGAACCCGACCAGCGGGCGGGTGACCTCCTGGACGCCTTCCTTGGTGTGGTTGCTGACCGCCTTGCCGTCCCAGGCGGTGCGCAGGAGCGGGGAGAAGGTGGCGCACTTCTTGGCGCGCTTGAGGACCGTGGCCCATTCCTCCTCGATGATCATCGCCCGGCCGTCGACGCCGGTCTCCGTGCCCATCGTCTCCAGCTCCAGGGCGAAGAGGTGGTCGACCAGGGCGGGCCCGCTCGCGATGCCGGACTTCGTCCGGGCCTTCAGGTACTTGCCGACGCCGCTGGCGAGGATCTGCTGGGACGTCCCGAGCGCGTAGCCCTTGCGTCCGTAGGCGGACAGGCCGGCCAGCACGGTCCACACCACGACCGGCCTGCCCTTGTCGGTGGTGGTGGTACGGCTGATAGCCGAGGAGAACTGGCTGAGGACGGCGGCGTAGACGCCGATCGGGTCGGCCTCGGTGTACGGCATGGCGGCCTGCACGGCCTCGCCGATCGGTCCGTAGCTCATGCCCTTGAAGGCATTCATGTCTCTGCTTTCCGCAGGCGGCCATGCGAAAGGGGCCAGGGTTCGTGACCCTGGCCCCTTCTCGGTGCCTGCTGATGTTTGGTGTGGTGTCAGTGGTTGTTGCGCGCCGCTATGCGGCGGTCGTGAGCTGCACGTCCCACGCGGTTCCGCGCAGTTGGCGTCGCGTGACCCGGTACTCGTCCACGGCCTCGCCGACGAGGCGTCTTGTCACTGCTTCGGGCTGGGCGTACTTCTTCGCTGCGTCGCCGCAGGTCGCGAAGACCTGGTCGAGCTCCTTCATCCGGTCCCGCGCGCTCACGTGTTGAGCTGCATGGCGGGCAAGTTCGCGGATGGTGTCACGGTCTTCGAGGAAGCGCTTCATCAGGCCCACTGCCGCTCCTTCGCAGGCTCGACGTCGGCGAGGCGGCACGCCCGGTATTCAGCAGGCGCGATCACGCGGCCATCGATGACGCTGATGAGTTCCTTGGTCTTCACCGTCACGCCTATGAGCGTGGTCCGGTTCATGGGTGCCCCGCTGTGGACGCCTCCGACGATGTGGCCGTCGACCTTGCGGCCCTGCCAGCACTTGCCCTTGACGTATTGGCCGTGCCGGTACTGCTTCGGTATCACTGCTGCTCTCCCTCAGCGATTGCGGCGCCGCACGGGGCGCCAGGTTGTGCCCGGACAGGTTTCCTCGGGGGCCGCGTGGTCGTCGCAGCGCGGCCAGGAGCAGAACCGCTTGTCGCCGTGGTGCTCCCAGTCCTCCCACCAGGTGGCGGGCTCGTCGCACATCTGGCACTTGACGTCGCCGTTCGGCAGGCGGGTGGGCTTGAAGACGCGTCGTGTTCTCATGCGTGGTCGACCACCGTTGCGCAGAACTGGCAGAGCAACGCCATCCCGCGCTCTTCCGGGTTGGACCAGGGGATGCAGAGGGACGGTCCGTAGAGGTCCTTGGCCCACTCGTCCCACTCGTGGTCGTTGCCGCACGGCTGGCATGCGTATTTGGTTCCGAGGAAGCTGCTCGGCCAGCGCCAGTAGGGGTTCGTCACTGGTGTCCTTGTGCTCGTGCGTCTGTTGGTGGGTGGGAGGCGCTGTTCAGTCCCGGACGGGCCAGGAGAAGCCAGCCCCGCGGGCTCGCCACTGGACGGCCTCGTAGAAGTCGCCGCCGCCGTTGTCGGCCAGCTCCTCCAGGACGACACGGGTCAGGTGCATGGGGTTGGGGACGCGGGACCGGACGGCGACGGCATCGGCAGCCGCGATCAACAGTCGGGCGAGGGCATCAATGATCAGCATTGGGTCTCCAGGGGAAGTTCGGCAGCGGCAGGGCGGGCCAAGGTGAGGTCGAACGGGGGGCGTCCGCGTGCGGGGAAGTCGCCGTCCGGGCGGATCTTGATGAAGCCGCCGGGCATGGCGTCGAGCCGGATCGGTGGGCCGGTCTCGGCCCACTCCTCCTCCCAGCCCGAGGCCGGCCGCCCCTGCGGGGTTAGGGGGACGGGCATGGCGTAGGCGGTGATCTCCTCGGCGAAGTGCTCGCGCCACGCGTCGAAGATCGGGAAGAGGTCGGCGAAGTCGTCCGCCTCGACGCAGGCGCGGGCCTGCCGGGGGTGGGTGTCCTCCGCGTAGTCGGGGACGTCGGGTCTCGTCTTGTCGCCGAGGGCCATCATCCAAACGGTGGGGGCGGTCATTCCTCGCCCTCGCTGATCTCGATCGGGTCGGCTTCGAAGAACTTCATGTGCCGGGCCTTGTACTCCCGGCGCAAGAGCCGCCGCATGGGGCGGTTGAGGGGAATCCCGGGAAGAGGGCCGGGTGTGACGGCGACCGCCCGGTCGATCAGCAGATGCGGGGATCGGGACCGGATGTGCTTCGCGCATGTCTCACAGGCGGACCAGTCGTCTCCCATGTCCAGGCGAGTGCCGTCGGGTTGGTCCTCGAACACGGTCTTCCGTGTGCGGAAGTGGGCTGTGCCTCCGGGCTGTGAGCAGAAGTCGCACATGTAGATCACGCGAGAGTCGACGGGGATGGGCTGGGGCTCGTGGTCCCACGCCTCCTCGTCCCGGTCAGGGTGGATGAACTCTGGAGGGCTGAGCCTCAACTGGTCGGCGTAGTAGGCGTTGAGCGGGGTGAAGCACACGCCGCACATTCGAGGGTCAGGTGTAACCGACACTTCTTTGGTTCCTTGATTGCTGGGTCTCGGGCGGTCGTCTGACCGGCCGTGGCCGCCCTCGGCCGACTCGGGGCCAAGAGCGACGACGGGCGGTCAGGCGTTGGCGAGAACGGCCAGTCCCTCGGAAGTACGGACGGTGACGTACTCCCCGCCCGCCTCCCAGTCGTGTGCCATGGCCTGGGCAATCGACCAGCGGTAATTGCGGTACGGCTCGGGCAGGTCGCCGAGGTCATCGATCCACTCGCAGGCGTAGTCGGCGAGGGAGTCGTGCACGCCACGGAACCTGTCGTCGATCGCCTCGGCGATGTCCTCGGGCTCCAGGCCCTCGCCGCGCAAGTAGCCCACGACCTCGGCTGGATGCTGGGTCACCAGCTGCGCGAGCGCGGCCACCGTCTCCAACGAGTCGTACTCGTGGATCTCAATGCCGTCGAAGCCTTCGTGATCGTGGATCGCCCACTCCTCGGCGTGGGGTTCGGGCGATGCAGCCAGCATCGCGGTGACTTCCGCGCCGATGTCCTCAGGGCTCTGGTCGGCGGCGATCCACTCGCCGTGCAGCCGTCCGGACACATAGTCGGAGAGGCTGGCGACGTAGATCCAGGGGCTCATTCCTCGGACACCCCGACCCAGTCGTAAAGGAACGGGTTGTAGTCGTCGTGGTAGTCCTTGCGGTAAATCTTCGGCGGGTTGGTGACGCCGCTCTCCTCTGCGATGTGATTGAGGGTCAGGGCGGGCATCTCGCGGTAGAGACGCTGACGCCAGGCCCCCAACACGATGTCTACGAAGGGTTGTTGTTCATCGCCGCGCCAGATACGGACTCGGGTGCGGCTGCGGTCTTCTTCCCACTCCCCGGCGCGGATTATGATCTCTGCCATGTGTTATTCCTCAGTGAATGGCGCACAGCCCGTAGGGCCTGCACCAGCCGTCAATAGGGCGGTCGATTTCGAGCTGGTGGCCGTCCCACCGCTCCAGCTGGGCTATCCAGGGGTCAAGGTCGTCTGCGCAGACGTGGGCGGTGATGGCGACGCCACCCGAACGGGCCGAGATGACGTGTCGCGAGGCCCCATGACTCGGGTCGAATTCGCAGCGCAGATGGGGCAAGGGGACAGTCACGCGCACACCCCGCACCGCTGAACGTGATTCTGAAGCTGGCGCGCCATACTCTGCCGAATTCCAGCAACGCGGGTTACAGCACCGCGAGCGATGTAGTCGATCTCATGGCTCGTCGCCTTTGTCTGTGCCCGCTCGATTTCCTGCAAGTATTCGGCTTCCGCCTTGGCGAATCTGTGGCACTTGTACTTCATGACGCCTCTATCGAAGTCCGGTTGGGCACTGCCGTAGCTGACAGGCCATGTAAAAGGCCGCTCGACTGTGCCGAGCGGCCTTAGACAAAGCTCGTCAGAGCTATTCGGTCTCTGCAAGGATTCGTTCGAGAGTGGCGATCATCTGGCGCGCGTTGGTTCGACTCAGGCCCATGAACCCTTGCGTTTCCCATTCGTTGGAGCCGGTGACGACGTCAGAGGACCACACCGCTATCGGATTTCCGACTGAGTCCGAGCCGAGTTCCAGGGTGTGCCGCATTCCGCTGTCCTCGGTCACCCAGAACTCACGAACTGATCCGTCCTCCGGGTAGTCCTCAAGGATGTAATTCGTCGTCATGCCGTCGCTACCTCAAATTCCTTCATGAGCTCACGCAATAGCTGCTGAGCGGCGAATGCCTGATCCGTCTGGACCTCGTCCATCCGGCTTGTCTCGCCGTCGCTGGCCTCGTTGGCGACGGGGTCGTACGAGGGCACCACCTCTCGGAGCGTGGACAGCCATTCCGCCTCGTGATCCCGGATTCGTGTGAGTACGTCCAGTACGATGCGCTCGAACTCGTCATCTGGGCACTCGTGCTCGTCCCACTGGCAGTGGCCACAGAAGGTGGCTTCGTCGTCCTCAGGCAGGTATCCGAGGTCCATTCCGCACGAGCCGCAATTCGCGTTGCCGTTGAAGATCACTTCTCCTCCTGGTTCTTCAGGAAGGTCTCAAGCTCGCGGAGGCCGCGATTACGGAAGTCCTCGGTAAGTTCGTCAGCCGCAGCCTCGATGGCGTTCTGTTCCAACTCCTGCCACTCTTCCTCGACTTCCTCGAAGTAGTGCAGCGCGCCAGCGGCGACTATCTTTGCGGGGTCGACTCCGTTGAGTCGGGCGAGGTGAAAGAGGTTGGCCATAAGATCCCCGGCCACCTCTCGGATCACCTCTTCCCCTACCTCAAGCGTCCCGGGGAAGTACGCCTCTCCCTTCTGCCCGGTCTCATGCCCCATGGCCTCCATAGCCACCAATGCCCAGCGTGCGCGCTCTTCATTGGCCCCTGCGGCGCCGTCGTCGTAAATGCTCATCTCGCTACCTTTCAAATCCCCTACTGCCGGACTGCCAGGGCTGACAGGCCATGCAAAAGGCCCGACCATCAAGACCGGGCCTTGAGCAAAGCGCGTCAGTCGCGGGCAGTTTGATCCCAAGCGCGGAACAGTGCACGCATGGCGACTGCTAGCAGAAGGATGCTCAGGGCGTGATTTAGGAGCGTCATAGGTATTCCTCGCTTGTCGTTCTGGCGTAGCCGGGTGACTAGCCATGGCGAACGCACGCCGCAGCGTGCGTCACCAAAGCGGGTCACTCAGTCGTCACACCACTTAGGGGAGTTGGGGATGTTGGGGATTTTTTCCCGTATCCAGCATTCGTCAGGGTTGTTCGCGATTACCGGCGCGAGCTGTTCCCGGATGTCGCGTGCCCCATCTTCAAAGCCGTCATTGAACGTGGCAACTGAGCTTTGCTCTTCCCCGATGTGACGGATCGTGGAATCTAGGAGCATTCCTCCACCGATTCCGAGCGACCACGCGGAGAGCAGGGCCAATAGGTGCTTCCTCATGTGCTGCGTCCTTACAGGTTGATCACGTCGCCGGTAGCGACGTCGTAAATGGCCTTCTGGGACTCGAACTCGCCCACTAGCAGGGCTTCAACGCGGTCCGCGACGTTCATAGAGATGTCGAGGTAGACCGTGCCGCCGTCAACCCACGCTCCGTAGTAGAGGCGCGGGTCAGACTCGATGCGGTAGGCGTACTCCCGCATGTAGTTGGCCAGTTCGGCATTTCCGAACTCGGAGAGTGGAAAGGTTCGCTCACTCCCGTTCAGCGACACCATGAACCCTGAGGAAGGAAGCGAGCGGCCCGGTGCGTAGGTCGCTCCGCCGTTCTTCCTGATCTCTGCGACAAGGGTTGTGGTTACGGTTCCCATGATTACCCCCCTAGGGTAGGTTACCGGTCAAGTTTGAGGTATAAAAAATGGCGCCTTTCTCAGGCAGCCACTAGCACCCGGTCCTGGTTTTTGAGCTCCCAGGCTGCCCGCTTGGCTAGCAGCTTCTCTGCCCTGGCGTCACTCATCGCGTAGCCCGACCCCTTAGGGGTGGCTCGCCGTGTGGTGCGGTGCATGGTCGGCGTCAGCCCTTTCGGCTTGCCGCTCACTCGATAGCCCTTGGCCATTGTCTCTGTCCTCCATAGCGGCCCCCACGGTTGCTATCCCGTGGTGACCACTAAAGAGACCAGATTCCCTGACTCTTCACCTCCGATGAAATGGCCCGGAAGGTAGCCCACCTAGCGGCGTGACCCTTTAGGAGCTAGTCCTACGCGGTCTGTGCGGCTGAACCACTGCGGTCTATCTGGGCCGTGGTTCCTGGCCCTGTCGGCGTCTCGCTCTTTCCGACACCCAGAACATTACGCAGATTGAGGTTACCGGTCAACTTTGAAAGCCGTGACCTGGGTCACAATCAACATATCGCATTGACTCTCAAGAGGAAGTGCGCCTGCACCCGCGAAATAGACCTGAAAGACGCGTCGAGTCAAGATCAAACCGAGTGATCCACATCTCACCTCAGGAATTAACGACGAATGAATGAATCAATTCCCAATTCACACAGAAAGCGCGACCCCGCTCACTCCTTTATTAATTCATTCAACGCGCAAGCCCGGGGGTAATACCCACATTCTTTCGTTCAGGACCCGCCGCGGGGCCCGTCCTCTGGGCGTGTACGGGTATGAAACATCAGTGCAGCCGGCCCAACTGCGCTCCCGCGCGACCCTCAGCGCCGGCCCCGGACCCGAGAAGGCGACCCCAGGCCCCTGCGCTGCCTCCTCCAGAGGGCCTTGGGGCTGCCCGAGGGGGCGGATGAATGAATTAATGGCGCTGATGCGAGTGATCCGCCCCACTCTTACTGCGTTCAGCGTCCTGGAGCGCCCGGAAGGACACCGACATCTACTGTGCAGGGGGTTCTATATGAACCAGAGGGCCCCCTCCTCAACGAAGGGGGCCCCGATTGATCTCACTGTGGCTTCGTAGCTCACTTCCTCCGAGCGTTAGCCACTAATGCGCCTTAGCATAAGCCTCTCGAATTTCGGCGGGCACACGGCCACGGTCATTTACGTCGTATCCATTATCCTTGGCCCACTGCCGAATAGTGGCCGTGTCTTCGCTGGGTCGACTCGCCGGCCTGCGCAGCGACTTTCGGCCCTTCCCTTGCTTGCGTCCCGCCTTCATGAATGGGGCGAGGGCTTCAAGCAGACTTTCGTAGCTGTCCGGACCCAGGTCGATTTCGTAGGAAACCCCGTCCAGAGAGAGACTGTGCGTCGATGCTTCCGAGTTCTCCTCACCGGTGAGGTCGTCGGTGGTAATCGTGATGATCTTCTGTGCCATGCGGGGATTATAGGGCCATCTGGGCGGCCTCAATTGACATTTCCGGCAAAGGCTTACTCCCCCTCCTTGGGAGGGGGAGTTGTCCGAGCGGGTTCAGGCGCGCACCAGGGCCAGGACTTCGTCCCGCAGGGCTTCCACGGCGTCGTCGGTGGGGGCCTCGACGTTGAGGCGGAGCAGCGGTTCGGTGTTGGAGGGGCGGAGGTTGAACCAGCGGCCGGCGCCCAGGGTGACGGTCAGTCCGTCCAGGCGGTCTGTGGTGACGCCGTCGAGCTGCTGGTAGATGTTCTCGATTTCGTTGAGCTTGGCGGGCACGTCGGCGACTTCGGAGTTGACCTCTCCGGAGGCGGCGTACCGGGTGTATCCAGCGACGAGTTCGGACAGCGGGAGATCTTGTTCGCCGAGGGCGGCGAGGACGTGGAGGGCTGCGAGCATGCCCGTGTCGGCGTTCCAGAAGTCGCGGAAGTAGTAGTGGCCGGAGTGTTCGCCGCCGAAGACCGCGCCGTGCGCGGCCATGAGGGCCTTCATGAAGGAGTGGCCGACGCGGGAGCGAACGGGGGTGCCGCCGTGCTCGCGGATGATCTCGACCGCCGCGGAGGAGGTGATCGCGTTGTGGACGATCACCGAGCCGGGATGCTTGGCCAGCTCGCGGGTGGCGACCAGCCCGACGATCGCCGAGGGGGGCACAGCTTGGCCGCGCTCGTCCACGACGAAGCACCGGTCGGCGTCGCCGTCGAAGGCCAGGCCGATGTCGGCTCCGGTGGCACGTACCCGCTCCTGGAGGTCTACGAGATTCTTGGGCTCCAGGGGATTGGCCTCATGGTTGGGGAAGGTGCCGTCCAGCTCGAAGTACATCGCGTCGAGTTCGACCGGCAGGCCCGCGAGGACTGCGGGGACGGTGTGGCCGGCCATGCCGTTGCCTGCGTCGGCGACGACCTTGAGCTGGCGGATGCCGGTGAGGTCCACCAGGTTCTTCAGGTGGTCCGCGTAGTCGCCAAGCAGGGCACGGCTGGTGACGAGGCCGCGGGTGCTGGCGGGCACGGGGATGTCGCCGACCTCCAGCCAGTGCCGGATCTGCGCGAGGCCGGAGTCCTCACCGATGGGTGCAGCGCCTGCCCGGCAGAGCTTGATGCCGTTGTCCTTGGCGGGGTTGTGACTGGCGGTGATCATCGCGCCAGGGACGTTCAGCGTGCCGCTGGCGTAGTAGAGGTAGTCGGTGGACCCCAGGCCGGCCATGACGACGTCGGCCCCGGCGCTGGCGGCTCCGTCCGCGAAGGCGTCGGCGAGCTCGGGGCTGGTCGAGCGCATGTCGCGTGCGACGACGATCTTCGGTGCGTCGGTCAGCCGGACGAACAGGGCACCGATGCGTCGGGTGATGTCCGTGTTCAGCTGTTCGGGGACTTCGCCCCGGATGTCGTACGCCTTCACCAGCCGGGAGTAGTCCATATGCTGTGCCTTCTTCCAGAGGTTGATGGGCTTGTCTGAGATTACCGAGGGTCGGCACGCGGGCACGGTTGGTCAGGCCGAGTCTGCGCCCTGCGGGACGGGGGCGGCCACAGGGGTGACGGTCACGCCTTCAGGTTCGGAAGCGGGGAGGACGTGCGTGTGCACGGGCAGGCCGGAGAGGGCGCGGAGGACGGAGTTGATCGCTTCGTCCGGCACCAGCGCGAAGAGGCATCCGCCGTACCCGGAGCCGGAGAGCTTCGCCCCGAGCGCGCCCGCGTTGTTCATCCGGTCCACGCACTCGTCGATCAGCGGGGTCGAGCAGCGCACCAGGTCACGAAGTAGACCGTGGCCGGTGGTGAGCAGTCTGCCGATCAGCCGGTAGTCCACGTCCTGCTGGACCAAGGCTGCGGTGACTGATTCGACCAGGTCGGCGGCCTGCCGGGCGTACGTGTGCATGCTCGTGTCACCAGAGGCGTACCGCTGCCGTTTCGAACTCAGGGCCCGCAGGGTGGTGCGGGGCTGGAGGGTGTCGACGATGACGACGGGGACGCCCAGGGTGCGCGCGAGCCCGTGCGCTCCGGGGCGGTCGCCGGCGCTCACGTGGCTGACGCCGCCGAAGGCAACGGCTACGTAGTCCATCCAGCCCGCTCCGGAGCTCAGTTCCCCGGTTTCGGCTGCTCGGGAGAGGCGGCAGATTGTCGCCAGGTCCGGGGAGGTGCCGTTCATGGTGGAGAGTGCGGTGACGGCAGCGACGGTGACAGCGGCACTGGACGAGAGGCCCGCGGCGACTGGGAGGTCCGTCGTGGCGGTCAGCACGGTGCCTGCGATCTGTTCGGCGGTCTTCAGGGTGACGCGGGCGGCGGCCTGCATGTAGTCCAGCTGGTCGCCGCTGTACTTCCCTTCGGCCACGTGTTCGGCGGAGACGAGGCGGTTGAGGAACAGCGGGCTGCCAGAGATCAAGGTCAGTCCGTCGTTGCCTGTGGTGCGCCAAGCGGTCACCTTTGTGCGCAGGGGGATGGTCGCAACGACGGAGGAGCCTCCGGTCATCCAGTCCAGGCTCTCCCCCGCGAGGCAGAGCCGACCGGGCGCGGTGGCCGTCGCTGCGGCCCTCATCGGCGGGTCTCCGGCAGGGCCTGCACGCACGTCCGGCACGCTGGCGACCGGGTCCAGTCGGCCTTGGCGTGACGGTTGCGCCAGTCGACCATGCTGGGGCTGTTCCACAGCTCGGCGAGCGTGAAGTCAGCGACGTACCCGACGATGTACTGCTGGTGCTGGCCAGGCTCGGGCGCCACGTTGCAGCACATTTTCATCTGGCCGCGGTAGTCCACGCTGATCGACGTCTCGGTCATCCGGCACGGCTCCGTACGCATCGGCAGGAGCCTGGGCACGGTGGCTGTTCCGCCCCGGTCGTTATAGCTGGAGATCTGCGGGCGGATGACTTCGACCTTCATTCCGCTCACTGCGTCTTGCCAGGTCGCGGCGAGCCCCTGCCGGACGGGGGTGTACTGCCAATCGATGCCGCCGCTGAGCAGTTTCCTCTTGCTCAGCCAGGTATGCAGATCCTCGAAGGTGGGCTGTTCGTCCGCGCGGCGGGGGTAGCGGGTGATCCGCAGGTACGCCACGCCTGCGTCGACCATCCGGTCCAGGAGATCCCGGGTGAGCAGATCGCCGTTCGTGTAGATCGCCGGTTTCGCGCCGAGGGCGTCTTTGCGCAACCTGGCGATCTCGTCGAATAGCCTGGCGTTCGCCAACGGCTCGTTGTAGTTGTGGAAGGCGAAGAAGCCGTCGTACCCGAAGGCGCCGAGTTCAGCTGTGATCTTCGTGAAGACCTCCCAGTCCATTAGCTGCTGCTCGCGCCGGGCTCGTGTGTGGCCGTTGGGGCACCACGGGCAGCGCCGGTTGCAGAATCGCGAGGTCTCCACCTCCACGTACCTCAGCCCCTCCAACGTCAAGGCGTCGATGGGGTGGTCACGCGTGTGCGTTTGGTCCTCCGTCACGGGGACCTCCTGTCGGGGTCAGTAAGTGCTGACGAACGTGGCCGCGGCGAGCGCGACGACAGACAGGACGAGCAGCACGAGCGCGGCTGCCGTCCAGCGCTGATCTGGGCTCACCGGGAGGGAGTACGGAGCTGTGGCAGGTGGGCGAGGAACGCATGGTGCGTCTCCAACCACGCCAGCTCGTTCTCGTACTCCTTGTCGGCCGTGCTGATCGCGCTGCGCGAGACGGTGACGATGCCGGTCACGAATCCGCCGGCCACCAGCCTTCGGGCCTCGAGCCAGCCGCGGCGTACGGCTGGGGCCGTCATCCCTTCGCGATCCGTGCACGTGTCGACCAGCGTCCACTCCTGCTCGTGGACGTAGGCACGGATGGCGTCGAGGGCGGGCTCCGGGCTCTCGTAGATCGTCGTCAGCTCGTAGGCCACGACCTTCACGCCTCTGGTGCCGCACGTCTTTATCGCGCTCTCGAAGATGGTCCGGCGTCGAGCGGCCAGCCAGTTGGTCTTCGGCGCGACCGTGCGGGTGGCGGACAGCGGGTGCATCCAGCTGTCGCACTCGTCCGTGAGGGTGTCGGTGAGCAGCGCGTTGCCTTCCACGAGAGGTGGTCCTTCCGGAAAGGGGTGTCGTGGGCGCGGCACAGGCCGGCCGCGCCCACGACATTGGGGGATGCGTCCGCGTCGCACTGCGGGCGCTCCGTCCTGGCCCTTCTCCTCCAGAGGACCAGGACGTGTCAGGTCATGCGCGGGTCCTTCCCTCCGCGCATGACCAGCTGGTGGGGGCCGCCTTCACGGGGGAAGCGGGGCGGCCCCAGTCGACCGGCGGGCATCCCGGGGGCTGGTCGGCGCTTTCGCCGACCCGGGCTGCCAGGGGGTTCCAGTCCCAGCAGGATGTCGTCGCGTACCCCCGTACAGCGACGGCAGCCTGGCCGAGCGCACTGGTCAGGCCGGCCGAGCCGCGTCACGCGGTCGAAGAGGTCGGCGTCCTCTCCGGCGGACACGGCAGATCTAGGGGTGGGAGAGCGGGTGCACCTCCGGGGCGGGCTCCTCGTCCGTCCGCACCTCGCCGTCCGTCGCCGCCAGGGTGCGGGCGTGGTGCGCGTCGTCTCGCCAGTCGGTGTCGATGGCCGGCGAGAAGTGCGGAAGGGGCATCGGGAACATCATGAGGACGACTCCGAAGCTGAGGTGGGGTGGCTGGCCGCCGGATCAGGGCCACGAGCGGCCAGCCGGGGAGGTGCCGCCGAGTCGGCTGTCCGGTCCATCAGCGGCTCAACTACCGTCGCTCAGCGCAAGGTTCATCTGCAAGAGAATCTGAAATAAATACTCACCGTCAGGCACATTGGTATATGACTTTTCAGCACAGGAAGCTGTGATGGCTGCACTGGCTGCCAGACTCGGGCCACAGGATGCCTCACGGCGCGCACAGGACTCTTTGGATCATGCGGACGGGCACGACGAGAGGACACAGGTGGCGGCACGACGCGGACCGACCGGTCACAAGATCGAGTTGGGCATCCGACTGCGCCAGTTGCGCGAGAACGCCGGCCTGACGATGAGGCAGGCCGCCGAAGGGCTGCCGTTCAGCGAGGCGCTTCTACAGCGGGTGGAGACCGGCGAGTTGGCCTTCCGGAAAGTTGGGTACCTGAGAGATCTGCTGGATCGGTACGGTATCGAGGACCGCGAGCTCATCGAGTCGTTGGTCGAGCTGAACAAGGACGCGCACAGTCGGCACTGGGTGACTCAGGTCCGGCAGAAGATGCCGCCCGGCATGACCAAGTTCGTCGGGGCCGAGTCAGAGGCCCGCGGCATGCGGGCCTTCCACCCGACGGTGGTTCATGGACTGCTCCAGACACGGGACTACGCGCAGGCGATCTTCGAGCGGTCGAAGCCCATAGAAGAAACCACGACGCAGTTCATCCGTGACAGCGTTGCAATCCGCATGCAGCGCCAGGAGCCTCTGCACCGGGAGGATGACCCCCTCAAGCTGTGGGTGATCCTCTGCGAGGTCTCGCTCCAGTACGTCATCGGCGGCGACGAGGTGATGATCGGGCAGTACCGGCACATCGCTGCGTTGTCCGAGCGGGAGCACATCCGCGTCCAGGTGCTCCCTACCGCGCACCGGGGGTATCGGTCCAGCAATGACTTCGCCATCCTCGACCTGGGGGAAGGGTTGCCGTCGATGGTGCAGACCGACACCGCCGGGGGTGCCGTCTCGACGTCAGACACACCGGAGGTGGTCGAGCGCTTCGGTCGGAAGTTCGAGGCCATGGCGGCATCCGCGCTTCCGCCCGAGGAAACAACCGATTTCATGCACCGACTAGAACGAGAGTTGCAGAGCCATTAACACTCACATCAGGGCCTCTGACGTGGCCCCGGAAGACGCATGGGTCAAGTCCTCGCACAGCGAGGGCACCGGTAACAGTTGTGTCGAGATCGCACGCCTCCCCCTGGAGGTCGGCGTTCGTGATTCCAAGAACAAGTCCGGCGCCGCCTTGGTGCTGTCGGTGCCGGCGTGGAGCGCCTTCATTGACGAAGTCCGTACGAGGCACCTCGACAACATCACGGGCTGACCTCGGGCTGGTGTCCCTCCTCCTCAAGTCAGGTGAGGAGGAGGGACATCGCCATGGATGGCCCATGGAGTTGTCCGGACCGGGCCAGTCTAGGGGCGTGGACCGCCGGTTCCCAGCATCGTGCAGCCATCGGCATAGGCCGCTGGCATCACCTGCGCAGCGTCTCCACACGGAGTTCGACCGCCGCATGTCCTGAATGCTGCACGCCGCCTTCCGGCCACCCCGCCCAGGCTCTAGCGTGTCCCGTCATCGTCGAGAGAAGGGACGAACACCATGGGGTGGGGCACCGGCAAGGGCGGTTCCGGCGGCGACGGCAGGCACTCAGGCAAAAAAGACTTTAACGACAGCAAAACCACGGACGACACCAAAGATCCGCGTTCAGGTGGGAAGCATAAGAAGGAAGACAAGAAGGACAAGTAGATGTCCCACAGCGTCACCTCCCGAGAGCAGGCCGCCGTAGGCGGCCTGCTCGACGCCATCGAGGAAGACAACGGCGGCCCGCTGCCCAAGCCTTGGGCATCCGCAATCACATCCGTACCCCGGCATCTTTTCCTGCCCCGGGTGATCTGGCAGCACGACGAGCAAGGCGGGTACGCCACGGTCGATGCTGACGCGGAGCCGGACCGGTGGTTCGCTGCCGCTTACGCCGACGACTCGATCGTGACCCAGGTCAACGACGGCGAACCAGCGAACGAAGACGACTCCGTGTTTCCGTCGTCGTCCGCGTCGGCTCCGTCCATCGTGGCCCGCATGCTCACCATGCTTGACCCCAAGCCCGGTCAGCGCGTCCTCGAAGTCGGCACCGGAACCGGCTGGAACGCCGCCCTCCTCGCCCACGTCGTCGGGGCCGAGAACGTGACCACAGTCGAGGTGGACCCGGCACTGGCAGCGCAAGCCGCCACCGTCCTGGACATGACCGCACCGGGAGTACGGGTCGTGTGCGGTGACGGCACCCTCGGCCACCCCGACGGTGCCCCCTACGACCATGTCGAGGCGACCTGCTCGCTCAACGGCATCCCCACGGCGCTGCTGGCACAGACGAAGCCGGGCGGCACCATCCTCACCCCATGGTCACGCCCGTGGTGCGACTTCGGACTCTTGCACCTCACCGTTGACGACCACGGTGGCGGCCGAGGTCACTTCGCCCCCTACGCAGCGTTCATGCGGGCCCGGGGCCACCGCCTCGGCCTCCGCCTTTACCGCGACATCGTGGCTGACGAGCATCAGCCCACGGAGTCCAGGACTCGCCTCGCACCCTGGGATGTCGCCGGCGACGACTACAGCGCCCAGTTCGCCATCGGGCTACGCCTGCCGGACCTGTGGCACATCTGGCACCACGACCCGGAAGTCGAGGGCGTGGAAACCCGCCTGTGGGTAGCGACCGCCGACAAGGCGTCGTGGGCCGCCATCGACTACGACGGCAACACCGAAGAAGAGTTCACGGTGTGGCAGCACGGCCAACGGCGCCTGTGGGACGAGATCGAGTCCGCTTGGCACTGGTACACCGCAAATGGCAATCCCGGCCCGGAACGCTTCGGCCTGACTGTGTCCCCCAGCGGCCACAGCATCTGGCTCGACTGCCCAGACGACATCCAGTAGCAATGAAGCCCCC
Source organism: Streptomyces sp. 17_S59 (assembly GCF_056930295.1). Taxonomy (NCBI): domain Bacteria; kingdom Bacillati; phylum Actinomycetota; class Actinomycetes; order Kitasatosporales; family Streptomycetaceae; genus Streptomyces; species Streptomyces sp. 17_S59. The sequence goes on from NZ_JBXOWD010000001.1 coordinate 970,250, forward strand.
GGGGCAAGCAAACCCGGGGGCCACCAGCAGACGGTTGAACGAATCTATTGCGGATCGTGTGCGACCGCGGGAAGCCCCTCCAGGGCTCGGGTCTGCTCGATCACCGCCGTCAACATCTGGAGACTGGCCGGAGACAGCCCACGTGCACCCAGCGCGATGTACATGATCGCGGGGTCTCTCCTCACAGCCGCTACGGCGATGTCGGCCCGGGGCTGCGCTGCGGGGGCCTGATCGAAAAAGTAGCTGGGCTCCACGCCGAAGAAGTTTGCAAGGGCTTGGATCGTGGAGCGTGACGGGTTCTTCTTCTGTCCCGACCGCAGTTGCGCAAGCGCACTGGCCGAGATGCCCTTACCGCCGACACCAGCCGCCTTCGTGATGCCCTCGGCGACCTCGGCATTGGTGTAGGGGCCACGCCCGGCCGGGTGGGCGGTCTTGAACAAATGATCCAGAAGCTGTGCGAACGTCGGCTCCGCGCGACCTTCCATGGCATCCCTCACGCAGAACCGCCCGTGCCTTCGTCGTACCCCGTGGTGCCGCCGTCCAGAAGGGGGGCCTCCCGTCGGCTTGCGGCCTGTGAGAGCCAGCGCAGGCAGTGGTAGCCGGTGAGCACGATGAGAGTCCCCAGCGCGATGCCACTCAGCTCGAAGTTGCTGCTGATCTTCAGGCTGACGCCACCGATACCGACGATGACGCCCGCCGCGACCGGTACAAGGTTGAGCGGCTGCCCGAAGTCCACCTTGTTCCGCACCCAGATCTGCGCGCCGAGCAGGCCGATCATGCCGTAGAGGATGACGGTGATGCCGCCCAGCACACCGCCAGGGATGGCTGCGACCACTGCTCCGATCTTCGGGCAGAACCCGAAGAGCAGCGCGAAGCCGGCCGCAGCCCAGTAGGCGGCCGTGGAGTAGACCCGGGTGGCCGCCATGACGCCGATGTTCTCGGCGTAGGTCGTGGTCGCAGGACCGCCCACTGCCGTCGACAGCATGGTCGCCGTGCCGTCCGCGACGATGGCCATGCCCATCTCGTCATCCAGCGGGTCACCGGTCATCTCGCCGACCGCTTTGACGTGCCCCGCGTTCTCCGCGATCAGAGCCACCAGCACTGGCAGTGCGACGAGGATCGCCGAAGCAGAGAAGTTCGGCGCGTGAAAAGTCGGCAACCCGATCCAGTCGGCCTTGGCGACGCCAGAGAGGTCGAGCCGCCAGTGGTCCGTGAGCTTGCCGGACCCGTCGGCCGAGTGGATCTTGCCGGTGGTCAGGTCGAGGACCCAGGACAGCACGTAGCCGAAGAGGAGACCGAGGAAGATCGCGATACGCGACCAGAACCCGCGCAGGACGACCAGGGCAAGCCCCGTGAACAGCATCGTCAGCAGCGCCGTCCACTGATCCTGCGGCCAGTACGTCTTCGCTGTGACCGGAGCGAGGTTGAAGCCGATCAGCATGACGACGGCGCCCGTAACGGCAGGCGGCAGCACAGCGTGGATCACTCGGGCACCGAGTACCTGGATAACGACGCCGCAGGCCGCCAGGACGGCACCGACGATTAGCAGGGCCCCGGTCAAAGTGCCGGCGTCCCCACCCTGGCTCGCGATAACGGCCGCAACCCCAACAAACGAGAGCGAAGACCCCAGGTAGCTGGGAATGCGCCCCCGCGTCATGAGCAGGAAAAGAATCGTCGCGACGCCGGACGCCATCAGCGCCAGGTTGGGGTCCAGACCCATAAGCACCGGGGCGACAAAACACGCCCCGATCATCGAGACAACATGCTGCGCACCGAGACCGGCTGTGCGTCCCCACGACAGCCGCTCGTCAGGCTTGACCACCTCCCCGGGCTTCAGGTGCTTGCCATCTCCATGCAGCTTCCACCCGAAGCCCGCCATGTTCACTCTCCCTCGCACTGCCCCGCACGTCGCAGAGGCCAAGGGGATTCATAGTCGATTGCTTCAGTGGAGGACAAACCGACCGAGCGGCGTTCCGGTGGCGCTCGTGGTCCGGCTCTTGGCGACACGTCTCGAATGAATGAATTGAGGCTCCACCCAACAGAGCGATTCGCACACTGGTTCCCATTTGCGAACATGATCGTTAACATCCCGATCATGGAACTTGGTGAGTACAAGACCGTCGGCGACCGCAGCCCCGTACGCCCTGTGCCTGAGACCGACAGCGCCACGAAGTTCCTCGCCAACACGCTGGCCAACATCGCGGCCTGGCGGGCAGCAGAAGGGGCCTCCAAGCCCTCCGAGGGCGCCTCCGGCGAGGTTGCCGTGCGCTACACCCCGAAGGAGCTTGAGCTGGTCCTCCGGCTCCTGGCTGAGGATGCCAGCCCCGCCGCGATGCGCCTGCTCGACGCCCTCGCGAACGACTCGGAAGAGCGCCTTGGCGATGTCTCCACTGGGGAATGGTTGCCTCTCGCAGCTAGTGATGTAATCTCGGAGCCGCATTTGTCGCGCCCGTTCTGATGGGCCTCGACCCGAACCTCGCGATCATGATGTCGGGCGTCGCCACGATCCTCTTCCTGCTCGCGACGCGCGGCCGGGTGCCCAGCTACCTCGGCTGCAGCCTGTCCTTCGTCGGGGTCGCCGCGATCATCCGGGCCCAGGGCGGCGACAGCGCGGCCGTCACCGGCGCGATCCTCGTGGTCGGCGCGGCGCTGCTGCTGAGCGGCCTCGCGGTACGGAAGTTCGGTGCGCGGATCATCCACGCGGCGATGCCGCCGGTGGTGACGGGCGCCGTGGTCATGCTGATCGGCTTCAACCTGGCCCCGGTCACGGCGAGCACGTACTGGCCGCAGGACCAGTGGACGGCGCTGCTGACCATGCTCTTCACCGGGCTCGCGGTGGTGTGCCTGCGGGGTTTCTGGTCCCGCGTCGCGATCTTCCTCGGCCTTGTCTTCGGCTATGCGATCTCCTGGGTCTTCGACCGTCTCTTCGGCAAGATCCACTCGGTGCACGGCGGCACGCAGGCGGTCGACCACTGGCGCCTGGACCTGTCCGGGGTGGGCAAGGCGGACTGGATCGGCCTGCCCTCGCTGCACGCGCCGAGCTTCGGCTGGTCGGCGGCGCTGGTGGCGCTGCCGGTGGTCATCGCGCTGATCGCGGAGAACGCCGGGCACGTCAAGGCCGTCGGCGAGATGACCGGCGACCCGCTGGACGACCAGCTGGGCACCGCGATCGCGGCGGACGGCGCGGCCACGATCCTCTCCACGGCGGTCGGCGGCCCGGCCAACACCACGTACTCCGAGAACATCGGCGTCATGGCGGCCACGCGCGTCTACTCCACCGCCGCCTACTGGGCCGCGGCCGGCTTCGCGCTGCTCTTCGGCCTCTGCCCGAAGTTCGGCGCGATCGTGGCGGCCATCCCGGGCGGGGTGCTGGGCGGCATCACGGTCATCCTGTACGGCATGATCGGCCTGCTCGGCGCGCAGATCTGGGTGCACAACAAGGTCGACCTGCGCAATCCGCTGAACCTGGTGCCGGTCGCGGCGGGCATCATCATCGGCATCGGCGGCGTCAGCCTGAAGATCAGCGAGAACTTCGAGCTGAGCGGCATCGCCCTCGGCACGATCGTGGTGATCACCGGCTATCACACGCTGCGCGCCCTGGCCCCGGCCCATCTCAAGGCTCAGGAGCCGCTGCTGGACTCGGGCACGAGCGGCTACGACGACACGGCGGCGGGCGCTGCGGGCGGGGCCGACCCGGCACCGCGCGAGGCGTGACACCCGAACCGTTCACCCGTTCGGAGTAAATACCCTACGGACTCGACCACGCTCCGTATCCATCTGTCACTCTGCGTGTATGACGATGACGCGAGCGCAGCCGACGGCAGCCGTCGGCATCGACGGGGTACTGGCGCGGATGCGGGGGCTGGAGGCCGCGCTGCCGCCGAGGGACGGCGTGGCCGTCTTCAACAAGGTGTATCTGTCGGTCACCGAGGAGGTCGCGCGCCGGATGGCGGCGGGCGGCTTCCCGGACCGGCAGGCCGCCGCGGAGCTGGACGTGCGGTTCGCCAAGCGGTTCCTGCACGCCGTCGACGAGGCGTGCGCCGGGCGCAGACCGCCGTCCTGCTGGCGTCCGCTGTTCCAGTTGCGGGGCCACCCGGCCGTGCGGCCGCTGCAGTTCGCCCTGGCGGGCATCAACGCCCACATCGGCCACGACCTGCCCCTGGCCCTCCTGGAGACGTGCCTGGCCATCGACGCCGGACCCCGGACCCTGGAGGGCGACTTCGACCGGGTCGGCGAGCTGCTGGTGGCCGTGGAGGAGCGGATCCGCGAGGAGCTGATGCCGGGGCCGGATCTGCTCGACGTGGCCGATCCGCTGACCCACCTGGTGGGCTCCTGGACGCTGGAGGCCGCGCGGAGCACCGCCTGGGCGTCGTTCCGCACGCTCTGGGCGATGCAGGACCTGCCCGAGCTGGCGGAGGAGTTCACGGACCGCATCGACGCGAGCGTGGGGATGGTGAGCCGATGCCTGCTGACGCCCCTGGGGTGAACGGGCACCGCCGCCGCACCCTCGGGCGGGCACGGCGGCGGTTACTGCAATTGCTGCGACTGCCGCGGTTACGGGGCCTGCGGCCGCCGGAACCGTCCGAGCGGTCAGTCCTCGGGCAGCTCGACGGGGGCGATCTCGTCGTAGACGTCGCCCGGACCGGGGTTGGTCGGGTCCGTCGCACCGCCGAACTGGCTCATGACGCCCCACACCGCGTTGAGCGCGGTCTGGACGGCACCCTCGGCCCAGCCCGCGGTCCAGGAGATGTCGTCACCCGCGAGGAAGATGCCCCGCTTGTCCTCGGGCAGCCGGTCCTGCATGAAGTGGGTGAAGAGGCGCCGCTGGTAGCGGTAGTGCCCGGGCAGGTTGGCCTTGAACGCGCCCATGAAGTAGGGCTCGTTCTCCCAGGAGATCGTCACCGGGTTGCCGATGATGTGCTTGCGGATGTCGACCTTGGGGTAGATCTCGCCGAGCGACTTGAGCATGACCTCCAGCCGCTCGTTCGCCGAGAGCGGGAGCCACTTGAGGCTGTCGTCGCACCAGGTGTAGGAGAGGCAGATGACCGCGGGCTTGTCCGGCCCGTTGTCCAGGAGGTAGGTGCCGCGCGTCATCCGGTCGGTGAGCGTCATCGACATGACGTCCCGCCCGGTCTCCTCGTCCTTGTCGAGCCAGAACGGCCGGTCCACCGGCACGAAGAGCTTGGACGACTCCATGTAGTGGGTGCGCTCCATCGCCGTCCAGTGGTCGATGGGGAAGAGCGCGTCATCGCACTCGATCTTGGAGAGCAGCATCCAGGACTGCGCCGTGAAGATCGCCGCCCGGTAGGTGCGGATGTCGCCGGTCGCGTCGGTGACCGTGATGCGGTTGCCCGCCGTGCGGTTCAGCCGGGTCACCGCCGGACGGGGGGCGCCGCCGTGCAGCGAGGACAGCGAGGTGCCCATCGGCCAGTGGACGATCTTCGCCGGCTCGCGCTCCCAGAGCCGCAGCGGGAGCTGCTGGCTGCCGCCGACGATGCCCCGGTGGTGGTCGTCGGCCTCGGTGTAGACGACGCGGAGGATCTCCAGGATGGAGTTGGGGAAGTCGGTGTCCCAGCCGCCGGTGCCGAAGCCGACCTGGCCGAAGATCTCGCGGTGCCGGAAGGACTTGAAGGCCTCCGACTCGCACAGGAAGCCGTAGAAGGTCTGGTTGTCGAGCTTCTCGACCAGCTTCGCCCAGATCTCGCGGATGCGCGGCACATCGCGCTCGCGCATGGCGCGGTTCATGTCGGAGAAGTCGGCGCCCTCCTCCAGGCAGGCGTTCCACGCGTGCGCGACGTCGCGGTAGACCTGCGGCAGGTCCTCGATCGACTCGGCGTAGTGCGACTCGCCCTTGAGGTCGACGACCGTCGAGGGGGTGTCGGGCGCCAGCGGGTTGGGGAACGGCTTGGTCTCCAGGCCCACCAGGTCGATGTAGTGCTGGAAGGCGGTGGAGGACGGCGGGAAGCGCATGGCGCCCATCTCGGCCGTCAGCTCGTCATCGCAACCCTCGAAGCCCACGGTCCGCAGCCGCCCGCCGATCTGGTCGGCCTCGTAGACGACGGGCTTGAGGCCCATCTTCATCAGCTCGTAGGCGGCCACGATGCCGGACAGACCGCCGCCGATGACGGCGACCTCGGTGCCGTGCTCCGTGGCCGGTATCTGACCGAGGCCCGCCGGGTGGGCGAGGAAGTCGTCGTAGGCGAAGGGGAAGTCCGGCCCGAACATGGTGATCGGCGGCTGGGTCTGCTGGACCTGCTCGTCCTCGTGGACGGCGGTGGGCACCGTGGACGTCATCGGCTGGACTCTCCTACTGGCAGGGGGTGTCGGTGTGCGGGCGGGGGTGGCCCGTGGTCAGATGAGCGAGCTGTAGAGCCCGGGGCGGCGGTCGCTCAGATAGGTGTTCTCCGCGCGGGACGCCTTGAGCAGCGCCGGGTCGGCGTCGGCGATGATCAGGTCCTCACCCGCGCCCGCCCGGGCCCGTACGGTGCCGTCGGGGGCGGCGAGGCAGGAGAGCCCTGCGAAGGTGAAGTCCCCTTCGAGGCCGCAGCGGTTGGCGTAGGCGATGTAGAGCTGGCTCTCCCAGGCGCGGGCGGGGACGATCGTCTGCGGGACGATCTCGTACGGGCGCATCAGCGCGGTCGGCGCGAGCAGCACATCGGTGCCCGCCAGCGCATGGGCCCGCACGGCCTCGGGGAACTCGACGTCGTAGCAGATCAGCAGGCCGAGGCGGAGGCCGTCGAAGTCGGCCTGGACGACGAGGTCCCGGCCCGGGGTGAAGCAGCTGGTCTCGTACGCACCGAAGAGGTGGGTCTTGCGGTAGTTGGCGAGGCGGTTGCCGTCCGGTCCGATGACCTGGAGCGAGTTGTAGACGGCGAACTCGCCGTCCGCGCCGCTCTCTCCGCTGTCGCGCTCCGGGTAGCCGTAGCCGATGGCCAGCCCGTGCTCGGCGGCGATCCGCGCGACGGCCTCCGCGCCGGGCCCGTCCGCGGGCTCGGCGAGATCACGGACGGCGGGCCCGAGGGCGTAGCCGGTGAGGTACAGCTCATTGGCCAGCAGCAGCCGGGCACCCGCGTCGGCGGCCCGGCGGGCGGCACGGTCCAGGGCGTCGAGGGTGACGGCCGTGGACGAGGGAACGCCGCTGGGGCCTTGGTACAGCGCGATACTCAGCGGCGTCATGCGTGCCTCATTCAGCTGGTGGAACGGGTCCGGGCGGGGTGGAGCAAACACACAATCGGTAAACGCCATGACGGTACGGTCCGGGCTCTCACCCGGACAAGGCATCGATGTTGCGCGAGGACGGCGGATTCGTTGCGCCTTTACCGGGGATCCCGGCGATTCGTTGCGCGGAGGCCGGTGGGCCGTGGCGTACGGGGCCGGATTCCCGTCCCGCGGGCCTTACGTCCCGGGCTCCAGAGGCGCCCGGAGCAGGCTTTCGCGGGTCCGCAGCAGCAGTCCCAGAATCTGCCGCTCGGCCGGGTGGCCGGCCCCGAACAGCCGATTGCAGTGCAGGTGCACATGGCTGCGCGCGATCAGGTGCCGGGGGCGCCACAGCTGACCGAGCCCCCGGAGCTCTTCGAGGCGGCCGGCGAGGGGTTCGATGCCGGCACGCCGACGGGCCAGGATGCGTGCTGTCTCGTCGCCGCCCGGCCGCCTCGCCGGCCAGTCCGGATCGCCGAGGAGGGATCGCAGGTCGGCCTGTCTGCGTCGGTATTCCTTGCCGGAGGAATGGCGGTCGGGAACCTGCTCGCGGTACCAGCCGAGGCGCTCCGCCGCGTCGAGTCCGAGGGCGGCCAGCAGGTCGTCCACGGTGCGGGCGGCGATCAGCATGCGGTCCGGGCCGGGCTCGCGCGGGCCTCCGCTCCGGGCGAGGCGGAGCAGGTCGGCCACGGCTTCGCTGTCGACGCCGAACAGGGCCTCCGAGATCGCCATGGCCGCCGGGCCGCCGTAGCGCTCCACCTCTCGTTCGTAGGTGTCGACGCACAGCCGGTGGCAGCGTCCGTCCTCGATCAGCGCGGACGTCAGGCGGAACAGCTCCGGCATGAGCGCGGCGGTGAGGGTTCGCGGGTCTCCGTGCAGACGGACCCGCAGATGCGGCTCCGGGTCGGTGTAGCGCAGGAAGAACCAGTCCGAGGCGAGACCGGTGGCGACGGCCTCGGTGCAGAAGGTCCGTACGGGGCCGGCGATCAGTTCCTCCTCGACGGCCGGCGGGCAGTACAGCTTCGCGAACAGCCAGTCGCTGCCCGGTGCCCGGAGGCGCCGGGGCACCGCTGGGGCCGGCCGGGTGGTTTCCGGCGTGCGTGCCGGCGCGGGCCGCACGGGGGCAGGCTGCGCGTCGGTGAGGACCATGGGCACGATGAACTCGCTGATGTAGCGGCCTTCCGGCCCCGGCAGCCAGGCGTGTTCCGGTCCGGGCAGGGCTTCCTGGAGCAGCAGTTGTGCGCCGGTGGGCAGCCGGCGGATCTCGTCCCGGAGCTGATCGGCCTGGGCCGGGGCGTCGAGGTCCAGGAGCAGCCGGTTGTCACCGGCGGCCAGGTAGACGTACCGGGGTGCCTGCCACTGCTCCCGCCAGGTGCGGAGCGACTCGGCGAAGGCCTCGGCGGGGTCGGCGGGCAGGGTGCGGGCGTCGACGCGCCAGGCCGCCGGGGCGAGCACGACCCGGCCGGACTGCACCCGGGGCAGGAAGGGGAATCCGGTGGCCGGACCCCAGTCGAAGGAACCGAGCTGGACCCGGCCGTCGCGGCCGACGTCGTCCAGGAACCGGGCGATCGCGGGTGCCTGCCGCGGGTTGAGCATGTGCCCGGCGCAGGGCATCACCTCGATGTCGAGTGCGGGCCAGCGCACGACGAACCTGTCGTCGCGGAGGCCCACGACCAGCTCGTCGGCCGGGATGTTCCGATCGGCCGCGGCACCCGGCACCGTGTCGAGGACCACCTGGCGGTCGCGGACCGGCGGCCGGATGGTCACGTTGGCCGACCGTGTCCGTCGCGGCTGGTAGACGATCTCGGCCCACAGCCGCCCGGGGCACGCCTCCGACTCGGCCGCGGCAGCGGCGCGCAGGGCCGCCTCGGCATCCGGGCCGAGCAGGTCGGCGAAGCGGCCCAGGTTGCGCCCGGCGGCCGAGCCGCCGAGGTTGGGCCCGACCACCACGTGAAAGGCGCCGGAGTCCAGCGCCTCGGCGGAGGCGGCCGCCACGAACACGGAGATGTCCAGCGAGGTGGGTGCCGTCCCCGGGTCCAGCGGCCAGGTCTCCAGCAGAGCCAGGGTGGCCTCGTCCAGCTCGACGGCCAGCCGGCGGTCCCTGATGGCCCCCAGCGCGAGGTCGCGCAGGGTCCGCTGCCGGATCTGCCGCGGGCTCCCGCCATGACCGCCGCCGTATCCACCGCCGTGGGCATGGGCCGGAGGGCCGAGGCCGGTCTCCGGATCGAGCAGTTCCAGCAGGGGCACCTCACGGTCGTCCCCATAGCGGGCGCGGAAGGCACGCCGGTAGGCGTCCAGCGTGCCGGGGCCGGTGGGCGCCGGGGACAGGCGCAGGAGCAGTTCCCCGGCCCGGGCCGCCTCGAGCGCCACGGCCCGGCTGACCTGCCGGCCCGCGAGGGGTACGGCCATGTCGACCTGTACCGGGCATGCGGTGCCGTCGGGGTGCACGGACCGGGCGTCGCTGATCAGCTCCGGGTATCCGGCGGCCCCCGCCCCGGCGTCCAGCCGGTCCCACGCGCTCATCGCCGCCAGCAGGCCGTCGAGCTTCGCAGCCTCGGCGCGGGCCGCGGGAATGCCGGCCAGCCGTCGTGTCACGTGCAGGGCCGGGTTGCCGCCGGTCAGCGGTGGCCGCAGGTCGGTCAGCAGCACCGTGTGCTCTCGGAGCTGCTCCAGCAGCCGCTCGGCCTTGGCCCTGCTCGCGCCGGGCCTGGTCGTCAGCTCCTCGAGCAGCCGCTCGTACGGCACCGGCGTGCGGGCGATCGTCAGGGCCCGGCGGACGGCCCCGGTGGCGCGGAGCGAGACCGGGGTGGCCGCGGAGACCGTTCCGCCCGGCGCGGGTTCGGCCAGGAAGACACGGCCGGAACGGACGAGCACGGCCGGGTTGGCATACCAGTGCAGACCCGTGTGTACGTCCGGCCGGGCTTCCAGGGCGGCGACCATGGCCAGCAGCCAGCCCATGTCCGGCCGGGTGCGCGTGCGCGGCTCCCCGGCGGCGAGCGCGAGGTCGGTTCGCTCACCCCAGGTGCCGAGTCCGGCCCCGGCGAACAATCCGTAGGGAGTCGGCCGCGTCGTCATCCGGATCAGGTAGCGCAGCAGCTTTCCGGCGAGGCGCCGCCGTGCGCGGTCGTCGGCGGGCGGCTGCCCCAGGGCGCGCGCCAGGTCACCGCCGCCGACCGCCAGCGCACGGCGTACCCGGGGATCGGCCGGCAGCAGGGTGCCGGGCACGGTGTCTGCCGGTACCGCGGCGGCTCCCTCATCGCGCGCCGCGAGGGCCAGGTATGCCTCGACCGGCAGCAGCGGGGTACGCACCATCAGCCAGTCCAGCGGGCGGTAGAGCGGTCTTCTGCCCCGTTTGCTCATGACAGGAGGAACAGCCGGTCCCACACCGGGGGGACGTCGGTGGCGGCGGCGAGCAGCGTCAGCGCGACTCCCGGGGCGCCGTCGAGCAGTCCCGGCTGATCCACGCGGTTGCCTCCCGGTTCGAGGCTGTAGTAGCCCAGCGGGCGCTCCGGCGCGTACAACTCCAGGAGCTGTCCGGTGAGTTGACCTGCGGCTCGGGCGAACACGGGATCCCGGGTGTCGTGGGCGAAACGCAGCGTGATCTGCAGCAGGCCCGCGACGCCGTGGCAGAAAGCGGGCGAGTCGATGCCCCTTCGCGGGACCGGGCGCCGGTAGGTGGCGGCCATGGCGTCCACCGCCAGCGCGCACAGCCGGTCATCGGCCAGCGCCGAGCCGGCCAGCCACAGTGCACGCGCCACCCCGGGGCTGCCGTAGCACCAGGCGCTGCGGCCTGGGGACGGTTCCGGTGCCGCACCCGAACCGTCGGGGAGGGGGAAGGCGGTCGGCCAGTTCACACCCCACGCGTCGTCGCAGCGGTTCCGGGCGAGCCAGTGGGCGGTGCGCTCCACCGCGTCCCGCTGGCCGTCGACGGCCGCACCCTCGCGGAGCGCAAGCGCCATCAGGGCGAGCGGCCCGGGGATTCCGTGGGCCAGCCCGCAGTTGAGGTTCCCGTACGGGAACTGACGCGCCATCACCTGATCGGCGGCCATCGCGCGCACCGGCGTGTGCCAGGGGGGCAGCCCGTCGTGCTCGCCGCACAGCGCCACCAGCCCGGCGAGCACGGCGTGCAGCGCCTCGGCCGCCGCCGGGTTCTCCCGGCGGCGGCACAGCAGATAGGCGCCGGTACCGGCCAGTCCGGAGATCACGTCGAAGGCCCCCACCGGGCAGCCGGGCTCGGCGCGGGCCAGTGCGCGAGCGCTGTGCGCCGCGTCGGCCGTCACCCGGCGGTCCAGTTCGGCGAGCAGCCGCCGGTACCGGGTGCCGTCCCCGGACAGCGCCCGGGCCACGAAGGCCAGCCCGCCGAGCCCGCCGAACAGGCCGGCCCGAAGGTGTCCGACCCGCTCGGCGTCGCGAGCGGCGGACGACAGGTACGTGTGCGCTTCGCGGTCCCAGCCCCGCCCCGGCGAGCAGGCGTCCAGATGGCCGCACAGCAGCGCCAGTCCGGCATCGCCCTGGGCGATGTCGTACGGTCGCCAGCGCACCGACGCCGGATAGGCGGTCTGGCGCACTGCCGCCTCGGCGCACTTCCCGACCAGCTCCGGGTCGCGCAGCCGGCCCGCCACTTCCCCGGCCACCGCGGCCGCCGAGGCGGCCACAGGTCCGGACAGCGCCGCCGTCCACCCTCGACTGCCGGTGGCCTCTGCGCCGTCCACCCGTGGCTCTGTCATGGTTTCAGTCCGTGCACGCGTGCGGGTTGCACGTGTCGCAGGTGCGGCAAGTCGCGCCACCGCAGTCCGTCTGGCACGTGTGGCAGGTCGCCTGACCGCAGTCGGTCTGGCAGGTGCTGCACGTCGCCGCGCACGTGGCCGGGCAGGTGTTGCAGGTGCCGCCGCAGGTGGCCTCGGCGCACGTGCCGCCGCAGGTGTCACAGGTGCGGGCGCTGCCGCAGGTCTGGCTGCATGTGGCGGTACCGCAGGTGTCCTGCTCACAGGTGGCGACGCAGGTGGCCCCGCCGCACGTCGGGCCACAGCTGTCCCCGCAGGTCTCGCCACAGGTGTCGATGCAGGTGAAGCCGCAGGTGTCACTGCATGTGGGCCCCTCGGTGGGGCAGTTGCAGGTGGCGCCGCCGCCTGATGTCGGCGGAATCTCCGGGGCCGCATGGCCCCCCTGCCCGCCCAGGCGGATGTCGATGTCGAACTCGTCCTGGTCGGCACCGTTGTCGTTGTCGGTGCCGGAGAAAGCGTCGGCGGGCTCGTTGGCGGCCATGTCCCCGTCCCCTCGGACAAGAGTTCCTGGATCGAGAGAGTCCACCTTTCCCGGGCGACGGGGGAAGAGTCCTGACCGGTCACCACCCGAATGGATGACCCGGGCGATCCGGTCCCCCCCTCCGGCGCCCGTCAAGCCGTCGGCGGATGCAGGCGCTGGGACACGTCTTCGTGGGCCAGCCGGCGGAGGGACAGGAGAACCGGTTCGTAGAGCATCGTGTAGGCCACGACAGACTCGATGGCCTCTTCGAGCACCAGCTCCTCCTCGATCGTCGCGTACTCCGCCTCGGCGATCGGGTGCATGGCGGAGGCGTACTGCGCGAGCACCTCCGGCGTGCAGCGGTATCCCAGCGAGCGCAGGGTGATGACCGCGCGGGTGAGGGTGTTCAGCGCGGGCGAACACTCCATGAAACTCCATCCCAGGCCGCCCAGCAGTTCGCGGAGTTCGGCATGGACCTCGTCCCACTGATCGCGCTGCGGGTCGCCCTCCCCGGGCGGGGCGACCTGCGGCGCAAGCATGTACTGGGCGATGCCCAGCCGCTCGTGCCGCCCGAAGGCCGGGTCGTCCGCCACGGCGAGAACGTCACGGGCCTGGCTCACCGACATTCCGCCGACCCTGAGCATCGCCCGGATCAGCCGCAGTCGGCGCAGGTGCGACTCCTCGTACTCGGCCTGCCGTGCGGCGACCGGGGCGCCCGGCTCCAGAAGCCCTTCGCGCAGGTAGTACTTGATGCTCGCCACGGACACCCCGCTGCGGCGGCTCAACTCGGCAAGTCGCACGCGACTCTCTCCGTTCCGACATCTCGACGAATCAACGCGAGCGGTCCTACCCTCCCGTTAAGGATAGTCCCGCTATCCATGCGTCTCCCTACCCCGACCCACCCCGACTCCCGGACGCGAAGGGCGATTTCCGCATGGCAGCACGATTCGACTTCAAGCACGGGGCGCGGCTGCTGACCGCTCCCGACTGGACCCGCAGCGCTCCGAAGAGCCGCGCCGAGCGCCGCCGGGCGCTGCGCGGCCGGTTCCTCGCCGACAACACCGAGCCCATCGCGGTCCTCCTGATCGGAGCGCGGATCAACCGCTGGCACTCGGTGCGGCGCTGGCTCCCCGTGCTGATGGGGATGCCGGGCATGCTCAAGGAACTCGCCGACGACCCCGACAGCGGCCTGCTCGGCTACCGGATGCTCCTGGGGCCGCGCTGGGGCGAGGTCATGGTCGTCCAGTACTGGCGCCGAGCAGGCGACATACGCGCCTTCGCGCACGACCCGGATCGCGGGCACCGGCCGGCCCAGGAGGACTTCTGGCGCCACTTCTTCACCGGAAACGGCGCGGTGGGCATCTGGCACGAGATGTATTCCGTGCGCGCCAGCTCCTACCAGTGCCTCTACGGAGACATGCCCGCCACCGGCATCGGCGCGATCACGGGCCTGATCCCGGCGGCCCCCACGGGCGAGCACGGCGGCTACAAGCCGTCCGACGAGCCGGTGTTCGCCGCGCAACTGGCCGACCAGCAAAGGGGGTCGCGAGCGTCGCACACGGACCTCGCGGGCGAGGGGTGAGCGGCGCCGTCCCCTACACGGCACGGACGATTGCCTGAGCTACCGTCACATTGTCGCCGGCAAAGGTGAACTCCGCCTCCACGAACCGACCGTCGAGCACGTCCGGCATCCAGTGCTTCGCGTCGTCCCACATCGCCTGGAGCGGCAGTTCGCCCACCGGATACCAGGCCGGAGCGATCTCGTCGCACTCCCTGGGAGTGCCTTCGGCCTTGCCGGTGACGAACACCGCGACCTCCTGGTCGTAGTCCGGCCGGGCCGGGAACCGGAAGACGAGTCGTGCGGCGTGCCGCAGATTCGCTTCCGTCACCACCAGCGAGGATTCCTCCTCCAGTTCACGGATCGCGGCCTGCGCCGGGCTCTCCCCCGCTTCCACGTGCCCGCCGAGGCCCACGACGTTGCCGGAACCGAAGCCCCGCTTCTTCCGCCCGAGCAGGACTTCCCGGCAGCCGTCGGCGACTGTGCGGGTCACGAGGCACAAGCACATCGATGTCAAAGCCATCCCCGCATCATTGCGCACGCCGGCACGGGTGATCACTGCATCGAGGATCAGGCCTTGGAGACAGGTCACCGGCTGCCCCGCAGCCCTCTGACGGCAGCCGGCGAACGTGCTCGCGATCGAGCGGGCCGCGCCGTGCCGTCACGAGTCGGTGAGTCCAAGGCACCGCTTAGAACATCGTGTTGTCGTTCTTGGAGGTGGACGGGATGACCTGGAGAACGTCCCAGTGTTCGACGATCTTGCCGCCCGCATCGAAGCGAAAGATGTCGATGCCCGCGTACTCCTCGTCGGGCCAGATCTGGTGGCAGTGCAGGATGACGTGGTCGCCTTCGGCAAAGGCGCGCTTGAATTCGACGCGCTTGCCGGGATACTCGGCGGCCATGCGTTCGAAGTAGTCGATGAACGCCTGCTTGCCGTCGGCGACGTGCGGGTTGTGCTGGATGTAGGTGTCACCGACGAACTGGTCGATGGCCTCGGCCGGGCGGCACTGGTTGAACATCAGGTGGTAGAACGCTTTAGCGGTGGCCTTGTTCTTCTCCGGGTCGCTCATGGTGCCACCGTAGGGTCGAGCGCCGGGTGCGGCGCGGTGAGTACGTCGAGCAGGTGGTCGGCGCCGGCGGGGACGGGGAGGGCCCGGCCGGCGAGGTCGGTGGGGGTTTCGGGACGGTCGGGGTTGATGCGGACGAGGCGTGCGGCGGGGAAGTGGCGGGTGAGGTGTTCGCCAGGCCATCGGATCACGCCGGGGGTGTTGAACCCGGCGCCGAACTCCAGGATCAGCAGGCGGGTGTCGGCGGGGGCCGTGCCCAGCCAGTCCTGGAGGCGGCGGCCCGCGGGGAGGTAGGGGGCGTCGACGAACTGGGGGCCGATGCGGACGTTGATCTCGACCTCGCCTCCGCAGTTCGGGCATCGGGGCAGGGCGTCGGGGTCGGTGACGGCGCCGGTGGCCCGGTCGTAGGCGGCGAGGAGCTGTCTGACGAGAGGGCGGCTGTCCCAGGTGGTGGGGGTGCAGGGGGTGCTGCACTGGTAGCGGCCGTAGTCGCCCTGCGGGGTGAAGATCCGGTCGGAGGCGAAGCCGGCCCGGGCGAAGAGACCATCCACGTTGGACGTCATCACCCAGTGGTCCTTGTCGCCGACCAGTGCGTGCAGGCGCTGGTAGAGGGGGTTGGGGGCGGTGGAGAAGCGAATGTCGTCGATATGGACGGCCCAGTAGGCCCATAGCAGGGCCGGCGGCAGGGGCACCCCGACCAGGTAGCGGGAGCGCAGGCCAGCGCGGTGCAGGGCGGGGAAGAGCTCTCGGAAGCGGTTTTCGTCGCCGTAGTCGTAGAAGCGGGCCTGTGCCGCTGAACCACGCCTTCCGGGAACTGGCCCGGTTGCCGGTCCGACTACCTCGGTGATCCTTCACCAAGGGAGTTGGTTTGACGATGACTTCGAACTCAGGCCCCACCCGCCGCAAGGTGCTCGGCACTGCGGCAGCAGGAGCCCTCGGCGTGGGACTGGCCGGCGTCCCGGCCGCCGCCATGAACCGGCAGTGCGAACGGGTCCGCGTGGCCATCCTGCTCTACGACGGCTTCACCGCGCTGGACGCCGTCGGCCCGTACGAAGCGCTGTGCAGAGTGCCGGGTGTCCGCGTGGTGACGGTCGGCCGCAAGGCCGGTCCCGTACACACGGACACCGGGCAGTTGACTCTCAGTGCCGAGCGGGCCTTGGCGGACGTGCCCCGCGCGGACGTCCTCCTCATACCCGGCGGCGGCAACCACGGCACGATCGCGACGATGAACGACTCCGCCGTGCTGAACTGGGTGCGCCGCATCCACCAGCACTCGACATGGACCACGTCCGTCTGCACCGGTGCCGTCGTCCTCGGCGCCGCCGGCCTCCTGCGCGGCGTCCCGGCCACCACGTACTGGGCCGCGCGGCCCTACCTCGCGGAGACGTTCGGCGCTGTCATCACGCCGGGCCGCTTCGTCGAATCGGGCAAAATCATCACCGCGGCCGGGGTCTCGGCAGGCATCGACATGGGCCTGCACCTGGCCGCCCGCCTCTCCGACGACAAGGTCGGCCAGGCCATGCAGCTCGCCATCGAGTACGACCCCAAGCCGCCGTACGACACCGGCAGCCCCGAGAAGGCGGACGAGGCCACGAAGCGGCTGGCTCTCAAGCTTGTTGCCGACGCGGCGGTCTGACATACGGCGCCTGCGCGCCACGCCGACAACTACTTGCGGATCATGGTGGTGAACGAGGCCCAGGCCGTTGCCGAGACCAGAAGGGCTGGTCCTGCCTTGTCTTTGGAGTCGCGTATCCCTATGCGTCCGGGCAGCGCCGCGACCTCGACGCAGGCCTGCCCCTCAGATGTGCTGTAGGAGGATTTAAACCAAGTCGCTTCGTTCATGGCTATACCTGTTCTCTTGCCAGCCGTTCCAGGAACCTGGGTGTCTCGCCCGGCCCCAGCGCGCCCGCGCTCATCGCGTCGAACCTGCGAGTGTGCTTCCACACTTCCGACTCCTTGTCGACCATGTTCACCGACTTGGTGTCGTCGGTGTGCACGACCGTTGGGAGTGGGGAATCGAATTCCATCAGCGTGAAGTTTCTGGTTGCACGGTAGGTGGCCGAAGCCCAGGGAATGATCTGCACCGTTACGTTGTCGAGCTTGGTCAACTCGGTGATGAGTGCGTACTGCTCACGCATCACCTCGGCACTGCCGAAGACCTGCCTGAGTGCTCCTTCGCCCATGATGACCCATAGCTCCGCAGGGCTCTCCGACCTGGTGATGATCTCCTTGCGCTCCATGCGGAGCCTGACGTGGTGTTCCACGAACTCGGTCGTGGTTTCCTCAACGGGCTTCGCGCTCTCGAACATCGCTCGCGCGTACCCTTCCGACTGCAACAAGCCATAGACCACGTTCGGTTGCCAACCCCTCATACGCCGGACATCTCGCTCCAGGCCGACGAACGTGGCCATCCCCGACGGCATGACGTTCCGGTACGGGATCCACCAGTCACGGCTCAGCGAATCTCGCTGGATCTCGACCAGAAATTCAATGTCCTCATCGTCGGTGAGGCCGTACCGCTCGCACAGGTTGCGGAGGTCCGCGACCTTGTCGAGGCTCGTCAGCCCCCGCTCCACGCGCCACAGCTTCGTCTCGCTGAAGCCGAGCCCCTCGACTGCCTGAGCCGGTGTCATCCTGGCCCGATCCCGGAGCCGCCTCAGCTCCTTGCCCAGCTGGACCCTTCGAAGCGTTGGCCCAGTTTTGACTGCCATCCGCGAACCCTCCTGTGACGGGCTCGGCAACGCTCGTGTCTGGCTCGGAGGTACCCGTGCCCGCTGGCCAGTACCCCGTGCCCACCGCGCAAAAACCCGTGCCCTGTGCGTCGAATATGCCACTTTCCACGACAGTGTCTCTGTGGCTTGCACGCCAACTCTCCCACCCGCCAAGCTGATTCAGCCACCACATCACTACTCCTGGTGACGACCCGAACATGCATTAGGAGACCCGTGTGCTGCGCGAGGGAGACCTCGTCCGCGACCGCCGACGCAACCGCGTAGCGGTCGTCGTCACCCCACCCGGCACCTACGGCAAGAACGCCTACGTACGCCGGCCGGGCAGCACCCCCGGCTCACTCAGCGGACCCGGCTGGCAGGTGCCCGTCGAGGCGCTGGAACCCCTCACCCCATCGGAAGGACCCCCGTGCACGACTACCCCCACCCCCTCACCCCCCGCATCGGCGCGTTCGCCCTCGTCCTCAACGAGGACTGCAAAGCCCTGATGGTCTCCCCCGTCGCCCACCATCACGGCACCGCCACCCGCACACCCGCCGCCCGTAACTTCCGCCTCCCCGGCGGGTTCGCGCGCATCCACGAGCCCGCCTGGGAAGCCATGATCCGCGAGGTCGAGCGCGAGACCGGGCTGAGCCCGACGCCCCTGCACCTGGTGCTGACCGACTTCATGCCGCACGGCGAGGCAGGGCGCATCGACTTCGTCTACCGCGTCGGGACCCTCCCCGACGACGCCGAGGTCCATCTCCCCCACCCCGCCACCGGTCGTGGGCCCGCCCTCGCCTCCTACAAGTGGCTCGGCGCCGACGAGCTTGACGAGCGCTGCAGCCCGTACCAGGCCCGTACCGTGCGCACCGCGCTGCATGCCGCCCGCTTCGGTCGGCTCGCCGAGCTGCGCAGCGGGCACCCCGCCTATGCGGCTGCCGCCTGAGCCACCCGTCGGATCAGGACGGCGCCCCCGAGCTGAACCTCCGCAGCAGTGGCGACAGCACCAGCACCGACTTCGTGCGCTCGACGAACGGCTCGCCCGCGATGCGCTCGAGGACGCGCTCGAAGTGGCGCATGTCGGAGGCGAAGATCTGGACGATCGCGTCGGCCTCGCCCGTGACCGTGGAGGCGGAGGCCACCTCGGGGTAGCGGGACAGGCCGCGGTGGATCGACTCCGGGGAGGTGTTGCGGCGGCAGTACAGCTCGATGAAGCCCTCTGTCTCCCAGCCGAGCGCCGCGGGGTCGACGCGGACGGTGAAGCCGGTGATGGCTCCCTCGGCGCGCAGTCTGTCGACGCGGCGCTTGACGGCAGGGGCCGACAGGCCGATTTCTGCGCCGATGTCGGCGTAGGAGCGCCTGGCGTCCTCGGCCAGGGCATGCACGATGCGTTCGTCGAGCTCGTTCAATCGCACGGCGGGTGGATCACTTTTCTACGGGAAACGACGGATACCCGGGGTATCCGATGCTGCTACCAGTAGATCACGTGACAAGCGCCGCCCCCGACACGATCAGCTCCCCAGTGCCGTGCACATGACCGACGGGCCCGGGAAGTCCTCGATCAGGGCGTCCATCAGGACCTCGTCGACGGGCTGCCCGAGCCAGTGGCCCGACTTGCGGAAGCGGCCCGCGGGGCGGAAGCCGGCCTTTTCGAAGGCGGTGCAGGCGGCCCGGTTGGGCGCCAGGACCCGGAGCCACACCGTGTACAGCCCGCCCAGGTGGAACGCCCAGTCGAGGGTGAGGCGGGTGGCCTCCTCGGAGAAGCGCTTGCCGCGCTGGTGCGGGGCCATGACGATCGCGTACTCGGCGCGGCGTTCGCGGGGGTCGAGGCGCAGCGAGGTCAGGCCGACGGGCTGTTTGTCCTTGAGGCGGAGGATCTCGAAGCGCGGGTGGTCGCGGTCGTCGAGCTGCCGGTCCCACTCCTCGGCCCGGGCCTCCCACATCTGGGGGAAGCGGCTGCCGAGGCCGAGGACGGTGCCGGGGTCCGTCTCCCATCGGTGGTACTCGGTGAGCATCTCGTCGCGGGGCATGCCCAGGGCGAGGCGGTCGCCGGTCAGCAGGAGGTGGGGGCTGCTCATTCGGATGTGATCCCTTCCGCGCCCCGGACGGCCGGGCCGGGGCCGTCGAATGCCCGAACACGAACACGACTGCCGGGCCCGCGCGGAGCGGACCCGGCAGCCAGGGATCATAGGGCGGTGCGGGAGAAGATCACTTCTTTGCGCGCGGCTTGCGGGACTTGGCCGAGGGCCTCGTGGCCGGCTTTGCGGCCTTCGCGGGGGCCTTGGCGGAGGTCTTGGCGGTCTGCGCCGCAGCCTTCGGAGCCGCCTCGGGCGCCTCCTGAGCCACCTCCGTCACATCGGTCACCAGCTCACCGCTCGCCTCCGTGGCGAGACGCGAGCTGCGCATGCCGTAGGCGAAGTAGATCACCAGGCCGACGACCATCCAGCCGCCGAAGACCTCCCAGGTCACGACGTCCAGGCTGGTCATCATGTAGACGCACAGCGCGAAGCCGATGGCGGGGAAGATCGGGGCCAGCGGCACCGTGGTGTCACCGAAGGGCACACGGACACCCGAAAGAGGGACCCGGAAGGTGCGGCTCATGGTGGGGCGGGTGAACCGCAGCACGATGACGGCGATGTTGACGAGGGCGAAGGCGAAGAGGGTGCCGATGCTCGTCGCGTCGGCGAGCTGGCCGAGCGGGATCGCGGCGGCGAGGATGCCGCAGAAGAGCGAGACGATCACGGTGTTGGCGATCGGGACGCCGCTGCGCGGGCTGACCTTGGCGAAGGTCTTGGGGACCAGGCCGTCGCGGGACATCGCGAAGAGGATGCGGGTCTGGCCGTAGAGCACGGTCAGGACGACGCTCGCGATCGCGATGACGGCACCGGCGGCGAGGAGCACCGACCAGAAGCTCTGGCCCGTGACGTCCTTCATGATCCCGGCCAGCGCGGCCTCGGAGCCCTCGAACTTCTGCCAGGGCAGGGCGCCCACGGCGATGGCCGCGACCAGGACGTACAGGGCGGTGACGATCAGCAGCGAGAGCATGATCGCCTTGGGCAGGTCCTTCTTGGGGTCCTTGGCCTCTTCACCGGCCGTCGACGCGGCGTCGAAGCCGATGTACGAGAAGAACAGGCTGGCGCCCGCGGCGCTGACGCCACCGAGGCCGAGCGGCATGAAGGGGCCGTAGTTGCCGGCGCGGATGCCGGTGAAGGCGACGGCGCAGAAGAGCAGCAGGGCCGCGATCTTCACGCCGACCATGATGGTGTTGGCGCGGGCGCTCTCCTTGGCGCCGCCCAGCAGGAAGGCCATGCACAGGAGCACGACGAGCAGGGCGGGCAGGTTGAAGACGCCGCCGTTGTCACCGGGCGGGTTGGCCAGCCAGTCCGGGATCTTGACGCCGATCGTGCCGTCGAGCAGCTCGTTGAGGTACTGGCCCCAGCCGACGGCGACGGCCGCGACGGAGACGCCGTACTCCAGGATCAGGCACCAGCCGCAGACCCAGGCGACGACCTCGCCCATGGTGGCGTAGGCGTAGGAGTACGAGGAGCCGGAGACCGGGATGGTGCCCGCCAGCTCGGCGTAGGACAGGGCCGAGAACAGGGCGGTGATGCCGGCGATGACAAAGGAGATCACCACGGCGGGGCCGGCCTTGGGCACGGCCTCGCCCAGCACCACGAAGATGCCGGTGCCCAGCGTGGCGCCGATGCTGATCATGGTCAGCTGCCACATGCCGAGCGAGCGGCGCAGGGTGCCGCCCTCGCCCTGGCCGCCCTCGGCGACAAGGCGCTCGACGGGCTTGCGGCGCATCAGACGCGCGCCGAAGCCGGTGGTCGGCAGCGGGGGACGCTTGCCGGCCGCGGTGACGGCCGGCTTTACGCCTTTGTCCAACACTGGGGTCGATCCCACAGGGGTCGCTCCGTTCATGATTCCCGGTCGGGGGGTGCCGGTCGGGAGCGACGGCCGACGGCGGTTCCCGGGGCGCGCAGGCATGACAGAGCAATCCCGTAGCGAGGGGGTACCGCCGAGCTAGCGGTACCCGCCACTCCACGTTCTGCGCAGACCTTACGAGGTGAGGGCCTGCGCTCGTAATGCACCATTCTTGCGTATGCCCGTTCGATCATTGCGTCGGGGGGCCCTTAGCAGCTGATCATTGCGCATGGTGTTATGAATCGGTACAGGGGGAGCAAAAAAGGGGCGCGACCCGGCGAACCGGATCACGCCCCTCAGGGGACCCTCGGGATTACTGCCAGCTGGCGTGCAGCGGCTTGCCCTCGGCGTAGCCCGCGGCGCTCTGCACGCCCACGACGGCGCGCTCGGCGAACTCCTCCAGCGAGCCCGCACCGGCGTAGGTGCAGGAGGAGCGGACACCCGCGATGATCGAGTCGATCAGGTCCTCGACGCCCGGGCGGGCCGGGTCGAGGAACATGCGGGAGGTGGAGATGCCCTCCTCGAAGAGACCCTTGCGGGCGCGGTCGTAGGCCGACTCCTCGCTGGTGCGGTTGCGCACGGCGCGGGCCGAGGCCATGCCGAAGCTCTCCTTGTACAGACGCCCGTCGGCGGTCTGCTGGAGGTCGCCCGGGGACTCGTACGTGCCGGCGAACCAGGAGCCGATCATGACGTTGGACGCACCGGCGGCCAGGGCCATGGCGACGTCGCGCGGGTGACGGACGCCACCGTCGGCCCAGACGTGCTTGCCGTACTTCTTGGCCTCGGCGGCGCACTCGAGCACCGCGGAGAACTGCGGGCGGCCCACGCCGGTCATCATGCGGGTGGTGCACATGGCGCCCGGGCCCACGCCGACCTTGATGATGTCGGCGCCGGCCTCGATGAGGTCGCGGACGCCCTCGGCGGCGACGATGTTGCCCGCGACGATCGGGACCTGCGGGTCGAGGCCGCGGACGGCCTTGATCGCGGCGATCATGCCTTCCTGGTGGCCGTGGGCGGTGTCCACGACGATGGTGTCGGCACCGGCCTCCAGCAGGGCCTTCGCCCGGCCGGCCACGTCGCCGTTGATGCCCACGGCGGCGGCGATGCGCAGCTTGCCGTCGGCGTCGGTGGCGGGGGTGTAGAGGGTCGCGCGCAGGGCGCCCTTGCGCGTGAGGATGCCGGCCAGCTTGCCGTCCTTGTCGACGGCGGGCGCCAGCTTGCGGTGGGCGGCGTCGAGCTGGTTGAACGCCTCGCGCGGGTCGATGTCGGCGTCGAGGAGCAGCAGCTCCTTGGACATGACCTCGGACAGCTGGGTGAAGCGGTCCACACCGGTCAGGTCGTGCTCGGTGACGACGCCGACGGGGCGGTGGTCCGCGTCGACGACGACGCCCGCGCCGTGCGCCCGCTTGTGCAGCAGGGACAGCGCGTCGGCGACGGTCTGGGTCGGGGCGAGGACGATCGGGGTGTCGAGCACGTGGTGGCGGCTCTTGACCCAGGAGATGACGTCGGTGACGACCTCGATCGGGATGTCCTGCGGGATGACGACGAGGCCACCGCGACGGGCGACCGTCTCCGCCATGCGGCGGCCGGCGATCGCGGTCATGTTGGCAACGACGAGGGGAATGGTGGTTCCGGTCCCGTCCGGCGTGCTGAGATCCACGCCCTGGCGGGAACCGACGGCCGAGCGATTCGGCACCATGAACACATCGTCGTACGTCAGGTCGTACGACGGCTTCTGATCGTTGAGGAAACGCATCCTGGCTCTCTCACCTGCGGTTTTAAACAACAAAAGCGGGTGGGAGTCAGCGCCGAACCGCACCGGATCGGGCTGCGGCTCCTGGACCCATCATCCATGATGTCTCCGCTTTACGGCGAACCGAAGACGGATTCTGTGCCTTTTGCCCAGGTGCCGCTGCCCGCGTCCGTACCTTCGGCCAAGGGTGCCGGGAGCGGGGCCGGGGCTCAGGCGCCCGCGGACTCCGCGGCCTGGCCGTGCACCGGGCACCCGGCCGGGCCTGCTTCGGGTGCCGGGCCCGCTTCCGGCTCCGGTGCCGGTTCCGTCGCCGCGTCCGCACCGGCCTCCGGCGCGGCCTCCGCCGCCGCGGCCCGGTCCGGCAGGGCGACGGGGCGGTGGGAGCGGCGGCTCAGGGCGAGCGTGAAGCCGCTGGGCATGAGGGTCAGCCGCTCGTGCACCTTGAGCTGGTACCCGGCGTGGTCGCCCAGGTGGTACCGGTGCACCAGCATGGCCAGCACCAGGGTCGCCTCGTGCAGCGCGAACTGGCGGCCCAGGCAGACCCGGGCCCCCGTGCCGAAGGGCTTGTAGACGTGCGCGGGCCGCGACCGCACGTGCTCGGGGGCGAAGCGGTCGGGGTTGAACGCGTGCGCGTCCTCGCCCCAGACCGGGTCACGGTGCAGCATCGGCGTGAAGACCACGGCCCAGGCCCCCTTCCGCATGCGGTAGCGGCCGCCGATCTCGGTGTCCTCCAGCGCCTCCCGGGCGAAGCCGGGGGCCGTCGGCCACAGCCGCAGCGCCTCCTCGATGCAGCGCCGCACATAGCGGAGCTTGACGACCTCCTCGTACGAGGGGTCGGGGTCGGCGACGTCGCCCCAGACCCGGGCCACCTCGGCGCACGCCTTCTCCAGCGCCTCGGGGTTCTTGACGAGGTAGTAGAGCGCGAAGGAGAGCGCGCCCGCGGTGGTCTCGTGGCCCGCGACGAGGAAGGTGATGACCTGGTTGCGGATATTGGCCGGCGACAGCCGCTCCCCCGTCTCCGGGTGCACGGTGTTCAGCATGAGGCCGAGCATGTCGTGCATGCCGCCGTCGTTGTTCGCGATGCGCTTCTCGACGACCTCGTCGACGATCTCGGCCATGAAGCGGGTGTCGCGGTCGTTGCGCTCCCGGGCCCGCTTGGTCAGCATCTTGCCGACGTAGGGCACCTCGACGGCGTTCTGCTGCGAGAACTGGAGCGCGCGGACCATGGCGCGGACGAAGGGGTGCGGCTCGGCGCGCTCGAACGAGCCGAAGTCGTAGCCGAACCCGGCCCGGGCGATGGTCTCCAGCGTCACCTTGGTCATGTCGCCGCTGACGTCGACCGGTGCGCCGCCGACACGGCGGTCCCAGGCGGTGAGCAGGCGGCGGGTCGCGGCCAGCATCGTCGGGTGGTAGCTCTTCAGCGCCTCACGGGTGAAGGCGGGCACCAGGATGTCGTGCGCGAGCTGCCAGTTGGGCTCGTGCGGATAGGCCGTGGCCAGCCCGTCGCCGGAGATGGACCGCAGGTCCGTCATCGACTCGGCGACGTACTTCCGGAAGCGGGACTCGTCGACGAGTTCGGCGGCCATGCCGGAGTCCGAGACGAAGACGAATTCGTAGTCGAAGACCTTGCGCCGGAAGATCGGGCCGAGTTTCCGGGCGATCTCCATGGTGTCCTGGACGGGCGTGGACGGATGGGCACCCAGCATGTCCCCGAGAAAAGGGATGCGGTACGGCGGATGCGGTATCAGATCGATGTCCGGCCAGCCGTGATCATTACGCTGGGTTGCGGTTTCCATGACCCCACCTGTTCTCGTCAGTGCGCACGATGGGGAACCAGCCTTTCCGCACGGCCGCCGCCAGTGCAACCCCCTATTCGATTGCGCGCGTTGGGTAGGGAGTGGTAGGGGCTGACACCGGACCGAACCGCTCAGTAGGCTCGGCGGCGCAATCTCAATGTCCCTCGCACGCACGCCGGATATCCGCTGGAGGCTCCGTGATCGACAGCTCGTTCAAACAAGAGCGGGATGTGGTCCATTACAACGACTGGGCGCCCACATACGAGGACCACAAGGTTCAGCGGATCCGCAACGACATCCACCAGAGCCTGGTCGACTGGGCCAAGTCCTCGGGCATTCAGCCGAAGCGCGTCCTGGACGTCGGCTGCGGCACGGGTGCCCTGATGCGGCGGGTCGGAACGGCCTTCCCGGAGGCCGAGCTGAACGGCGTGGACATTTCGCCGAACATGGTCGAGGAGGCGCGCCGCAGGCTGCCGGCCGGGCTGAACGTCCACTTCATCGAGGGGCCCGCCGAGAAAATCCCCTTCGAGGACAACAGCTTCGACCTCGTGGTCACCACGATCTGCTTCCACCACTGGCGGAGCCGGGTCGAGGGAATTGCCGAGGTGCACCGTGTCCTGAAGCCCGGCGGGCGCTTCTACATCGCCGACCACTTCGCGATCGGCTGGCTGCGCACGCTGTTCGTCGCCGCGCGCTGCCGCGACCGCTGCCACACCCCCCGGGAACTCAACCGCATGCTGCGCGACGCGGGTTTCTCGGTGCAGGGCTGGAAGCTGCTGTACAAGCTGTGGGGCTGGCTTCCGCTCATCCACGGTGTCGTTTCGGAAAAGCGCAAGTAGGAAAGCTCAAGCAGGAACGACCGAGCGGCGCCGCTCGGTGGGCCCCGGGGAATCCTGGGGTTCGCCGAGCGGCGCCGCGCTGTTGCTTCAAAAGTCGTCAGAAGGGATAGGCCGGCGCCTCGGCCCCGACCGTCACCCACTGCCACTGCGTGAACTCGTCCCAGCTGTGCAGCACTCCGTGCCGGCTGCCGTTGCCGGAGGCGCCCCGGCCGCCGAACGGCACGATGGCGTCGTCGCCGATGGTCTGGTCGTTGACGTGCACGATCCCGGTGGCAAGCCGGTCCGCGACCGCCAGGCCGCGCTCCGCCGAGCCGGTGAGGACCGCGGCGACCAGCCCGTACTCGGTGTCGTTGGCCACCGCGACGGCCTCGTCCGCGTCGGACACCACGACGACCGGGGCGACCGGCCCGAAGATCTCCTCCGTGAACGCGGGCATCCCCGGCGTCACCCCGGCGAGCACCGTGGGGCGGTAGAACAGCCCGTCGGCGGTGCCGCCCGTGCAGATCCGGGCACCTGCGGCGGCCGACTCGCGGACGATGCGGTCCACCCGGTCGCGCTGTGCGGCGTCGACGAGCGGGCCCAGTTCGGCCCCACTGGTCCAGGGGTCGCCCACCTTGAGCCGCTCGGCACGCTCGGTGAGCCGCTCCAGGTAGGCGTCGGCAACCGATTCCAGCACGATGTGCCGGCCGGCGGTCATGCAGACCTGGCCCTGGTGGAAGAAGGCCCCGAAGGCTCCGGCGGAGGCGGCCGCGTCCAGGTCGGCGTCGTCCAGCACGATCAGGGCGTTGTTCCCGCCCAGCTCCAGGGAGACGCGCTTGAGCGCCCGGCCCGCCGTCTCGCCGATGCTCCGGCCGACGGCCGTGGACCCGGTGAACGCGATCATCGCCGTGTCCGGGCTCTCCGTCAGCGCACTGCCCGCTTCGACGCCGCCCGGCAGCACATGGAGCACCCCGGCGGGCAGCCCCGCCTCCTCGAAGAGGCGGGCAACAAGCAGGCCGCCGGAGACCGCGGTGCGCAGATCGGGCTTGAGGACGACGGAGTTGCCCAGCGCCAGGGCGGGCGCGACCGCGCGCATGCCCAGCAGGAGGGGGAAGTTCCAGGGGCTGATCACGCCCACCACGCCCAGCGGGACCCGCCGTGCGACGCTCTGCCGTCCCGGTACGGACGGCAGCAGGTGGCCGTGCGGGTGGGTGTACAGCCCGGCAGCAGTCCACAACTCGTCGAGCGTCGCGTGCACTTCGGCCTCGGCCTTGGCGACGACGGCGCCGCCCTCGCGCACCAGCCACTCCACCACCTCGGCGCGGTGCTCCTCGAGCAGCAGTGCCGCCCGGCGCAGCAGCGCGCCCCGCTCGGCGGGCGGGGCCGCCGCCCAGGCGGGCTGCGCGCGCTTCGCCGAGGCGGCGGCCGTGCGGACGTCCCCGGCCCCGGCGAGGCCGACGGTGGCCAGGGCGGTGCCGGTGGCCGGCTCCACGGTGGCGGCGGTGCCGTGGCCGGCCGTCCGCCAGCCGTCGCGGAACACCTTGCCGTGCAGGGCGGTGGGGTCCACCAGTCGTGTCATGCGCTTCCTCTCGGGAACGGTCTCGGACGCAACGGGACGCAACGGGTCCCGGACGCTGCGGCTCACGCGCCGCCGTGGGCGGTGACCGGCACGTCGATCAGGAACGGCCTGTCGCCCCGCACTGCCTTCGCGACGGTCTCGGACAGCTCCCGGGCGCCGGTCACCCGGACCGTGTCGATCCCGAAGAAGCGGGCGGCCTCGGTGAAGTCGAGCTGCGGCGGCCCGAGGTCGAGGCCGGGGTAGTACCCGGCGCGGGTCGCACGGCTGCCCCGGTCGTCCAGCGTGTGCTTGAGCGTGCGGTACTCGCCGTTGTTCATCACCACGAGCGTCACCGGGACGCCGTACCGGGCCGCGCTCCACAGCCCCTGGAGGCCGAACATCGCGCAGCCGTCGCCCAGGACGGCGACCACCGGGCGCCCGGGGTCGCCGAGCCGGTGGCCGACCGCGCCCCCGATGCCCCAGCCGAGCCCGCCGCCCACCGTGTGCACGAGGGAGCCGGGCCGCTCCAGCCGGAGCACCTCGCGCAGCAACACTCCGGTGGTGATGGCCTCCTCCAGGACGACCGCGTCGGCGGGCAGGGCCGAGGCCACTGCGTGGGCCGCGCTCAGCGGGTTCAGGGGCGCCGGTCCGTACCCGGTCAGGGCCTCGGCCTCCACGCTCGCGCGGCGGCGCTCGTTGGCCCGGCCCGTGGCGTCGGCGCGGCGCGCCGCGTCGGGGACCCGCCCGGCCAGCTCTTCGGCCAGTGCGGCCAGCGTCGGCCGGATCGCGCCGGTCATACCGAGCGCGACGGGGAAGTTGCGGCCGGGCTCGGCCGGGTCGGAGTCCAGCTGGAGGACGGTGGCGGAGTCCGGCACCGGCGATCCGGGCGAGTAGTGGTGCGGGGTGAAGGCGTGGGCGCCGATCACGAAGACCACGTCGTGCGGTTCGAGGGTCTCGCGGATGCGGGCGTTGACCGGGGTGAGCGCACCGCTGTACAGCGGGTGGGTGAGCGGGAAGTCGATCCCGTCGTGCATCGGCTGGTGGTACACGGCGGCGCCGAGGGCCTCGGCGAGCGCGACCAGCTCGGCCACGGCGCCCTCGCGCCCGACGCCGTCGCCCGCGACGATCGCGGGCCGCTCGGCGGCGGCCAGCAGGCGGGCGGCCGCGGCCCGTTCGGTCGCGGGGCCCTGCGGCGCGAGGACCGAGCGGGCCGGTACGTCGACGGGGGTGTCCTCGTCGAGCAGGTCCATGGGGATGGAGAGGAACACCGGGCCCGCCGGGGGCCGGACGGCCAGCGCGAACGCCCGCCGCAGCAGCACCGGCAGGTCGTGGGCGTGCTGGACGTCGAAGACCTCCTTGACCGCGGGGCGGGCGAGGCCGACGAGGTCGCCGGAGAGCATCGGGTCCTGCACCAGGTGACGCCGGTCCTGCTGGCCCGCGGTGACCACCAGCGGGGTGCGCGAGCGGCGGGCGTTGAGCAGCCCGACGAGCCCGTTGGCCAGGCCCGCGGCCACGTGCAGGCTGACGAACGCGGGCCGGCCGGTGGCGCGGGCGTAGCCGTCGGCCATGGCCACGACGGATGCCTCCTGCACGCCGAGGACGTACTGGATGTCCTCGGCGCCGGTGAGCGCGTCCAGGAAGGGGAGTTCGGTGGTGCCCGGGTTGCCGAAGACCCGGTCGACGCCCTCCTCGCGGAGGATGCCCAGCATGGCCTCGATCGGCGTCGCCCGCGACGCGCCCACCGTGCCGCTCATCGCTCGGCGGTCCGGTCCGACTGCCGGCTGCGGAACCGGTCGACCTTGCTCAGGACGTCCTTGCTGTACAGCCGGAGCGCCTGGGCCATGGCGAACTCCGCCATGTACGCGCGGAAGACGTCGACGGGCTCCTCGGCGAGGTTGAGCATGCGGCGGTTGGCGATCACGGCCGGGCTGTCGAGCTTGTCCACGCCGTTGTCGACGGCGGCGTCCAGCTCGCGCGGGTCCACGATCTCGTCGCACAGCAGCCGCGCCTCGGGCTCGTGCGCCCAGACCTTCCGGCCGCCGAGGATGACCTTGCGGGCCGCCCTGCCGCCCATCAGCCGGGAGAGCCGGAGGTTCGCCACGCCCGGGACGATGCCTTCCTGGGCGGCGGGGAGGCTGAAGTAGGCGTCCGCGCCGGCGACGACCCGGTCCATGGCCAGCATCAGCTGCATGCCGCCGCCGATGGCGAAGGTGTCGACCGCGGCGAGCCACGGCTTCTCGATGGTCCGCGCCGGGCGGTGGCCGTCCGGGACCCGGAGGCCGCGGACGAACTTGCTGATGTAGCCCATCTCGCGGCCGAGCAGGAAGTCGGTGTAGGAGATGCGGCCCTCGTGCAGGTAGGTCAGGTTGATGCCGGCGCTGAAGACGCGCCTGCCCAGGTAGCGCGGGTGGGTCATGGGCGCGCCGCGCAGCACTCCGACCGTCACCTGGTCGTCGAGCAGGGCGAGGTCGACGGCGGTCTCCATGTCCGCGATGAGTTCGTTGTCCTCGGCGTTGAGGAAGAGCTGGTTGTGGATCGTCAGGTGGGCGGCGGGGCCGCGGCGTTCCACGTGGACAGTGCCGAGGTCGAGGTCGCCGGTGGACCGGAACTCGGACAGCAGCTCCTCGGCCCGGGGCGTGGGCCGCAGCATGCTGTCGACGAGGTGCCGGCCGGTCGAGGGCGTCTGCAGCAGGGCGCGGAAGAACATGCCCTGGTCGATCTCGTGGCCCTCCTTGTGGGCCTGGACGAGTCCGTCCTCGGCCTCCACCTCCTTGCGGGAGGGCACCAGGCCGGGGAACGCCTCGGCGGCGGCGTAGGCGAGTTCGCCGAGGCGGGGGTGGGCCGAGCCGCCGTCGGTCAGTCTCGCGTGGACGGCCTCGGTGTGCGCCTCCAGGAAGCGGGTGCGCACCAGCCGGGTGGCGTCCTGGATCCGCTCGGCGGTGTGCAGCTGTGCGGGGTCGCGGTCGGCCTTCGCCGGGAGTCCGGCGAGCAGGTCACGGCCCTGCCGGGCCCGGTCGTCGAGGGCGGCCGCGTCGGCCGTCAGGTCGCCGGCAGGCGCCCAGTCGGCCTCGCAGAATGCGGCGACCGCTCCCTGCGCCGCTTCGTCGCTGCTGGTCATTGCGCTGTTCCTCGCTCTCTCAGGGGGCGGTGGGCTCGGCGGGGGCGGCGGCGCGGGCGCGCCGCAGCGCCCGGTCGCAGGCCGCCAGGTGGGCGCCCAGCGCCTCCTCGAAGCTGGTGGTGGTGGCGTCGAGCAGCAGCCTGCGCCGGACGGCGAGTTCGGTGCCGGTGAGGTGGGAGAGCGAGGCGGTCCGGGCGGCCACCGCGGCCGCGGGGTCGTCGACGGCGTCGTCCAGCACGCCGAGTTGGAGCGCCTGGGTCGCGGAGATCTCGCCGCCGAACAGCACCAGGTGGCGGGCGCGGGTGGGGCCCAGCTGGTTGGCCAGCCGGTGCACGAGCATGCCCGGCCACGGCTCGCCGGACCGGCCCGGCAGGGCGAGCCGCAGGTCGCTGCCGCCGATGCGGTAGTCGCAGGCGAGCAGGGTCTCGAGCGCGGGTCCGCCCGCCTGTCCGGTGACGACGGCGATGGTGACGGCCTGGGCCCGCTCCAGCCTGCGCAGCGCCCGCTCCCACTTGTTGACCAGGTGGATGCCGACCTCGCCGGGCCAGGCGGCGTCCGGCCCGGCGGCCGTGGCGTCGGCCAGGTGCAGCACGGCCACCGCACTGCCGTCGGCGTCCTCGATCTCGTCGCACAGGGCGTCGAGGGCGCCGATCAGTTCCGCGCACAGCGGCTGCGCGGTGTCGATGTCGAGGCCGAGCCGGTGCACCTCACCGGTCCCGGCCCGTGTTTCCGATGAATTCTTCTGCATGGTCCGACCAGCCCTCCGTCAGCGATTCCCAGTGCGTACGACCCGAATGGCGCGGGCAATTCCGAACGGCGCCCGTCTCAATAGCGCACGAGCGCCGTTTCTATCTGTGACCCCGGCCCCATGGTCATGAAGACTCCGTAGTCGCCCTCGGCCACCACCCCTTCGTCGAGGAGCCGCGCAAAGGAGAACAGGAAGGAACCGCTCGACAGATTCCCGTAGTCGCGCAGCACTCCGGTCGTGTGGCGCACGTCGTGACGGGTGAGACCGAGGTTGACGGTGACGGAGTCGACGACTTTCTTGCCGCCGGAGTGAATGATCCAGTGCGCGATGTCGCTCCGGCGCACCCCGGTGCCCTCCAGCAGCCTGCCGACGACGCCCTCGGCGTGCGCGCCCACCACATAGGGCACGTCGCGGTCCAGGAAGAAATTGAATTTCCCGGCGTCGTCGTCCCAGTCGTAGCGCATCGCGTCCACGGCCTCGGGAATGATGCAGCTGGCGAACTTGAGCACGGTCGGGCCGCGGCCGGTGAGCCCGTACGCGCCCGGTTCCCCGGCGCCGTCGCCCGTTTCGCCGTCGGGCCCGGAGACCAGGGCCAGCGCCCCGGAGCCGTCGCCGAAGAGGCTGTTGACCACCGAGCTGCGCATGGTGCCGTCGAAGACGTAGGCCGCCGAGCACGCCTCCACGCACAGCAGGACCGCCAGCTCGCCGGGGTGCGTGCTGGACCAGCCCGATACCGCGCCGAGGCCGTTGAGGCCCGCATTGCAGCCCATGCCGACGACGTCCAGGCGTCCGCAGTCGTGCCGCAGGCCCAACTCCTTGATGAGCAGCGCGCTGAAGCCCGGGGTCATGAACCCGGTGGTCGAGACGCAGCACAGGTAGCGCACGTCGTCGAGTTCGGCGTCGGCGCGCTTGAGGCAGGCCTGGAGCGCCCGCATGCCCATGTCGATGCCCGTGGTGCGGTGCTTGCGCAGCAGCTCGCCCTGTGCCTCGTCCCGGCGGTCGCCGTTGGCGTCCACCGGCGGGAGCGTCAAATGCCGGCGCTCGATCGCGCTGTTCAGAAAGACCGAACGAATCCTGGGGTCCGTGACCTTGAAGAATTCGAGGATTTCGGACTGGGAGTACGAGAACGGCGGAACCGCGGTACCCACGCCGACGATCCGCGGCCGCAGGATCGATTCCTCGCTCATATACTCCGGCAAACGGCCGACCGGCGGCGCTACGTCCGCCGGCCCAACGGGCGGTGCCATAAGTCACCTTCGTCTTGATAGAAATGGCGCTGTCTGCTCCGGTAGCGCGCCCCATCCTCTGGTAGCCGACGCCGACCGTACCGCAGTAAACCCACCGCCCCTGCCCCGGCTAAGGGTTCGAAAAGCCCCGGCAAAGTCCACTAGGGGTTGCCAGGGGAACGGTAGGGGCTTGGTCCCCGCGCCCCGGCACGATATTGATAAGTCAGCTGCGCCCGTCGTAAACATAATTGCCCGAGCCCGTGCTCGCGGATGTATCAGGAGCTTGCATGTTGCGTACCGAGCTGACGCGGCCGCTGCCCCAATTGCTGGTGGCGCAGGCCGCTCGCTTCGGGGACAAGACCGCTTTCCGTGACGCGCGGCGTGCGGTGAGCTACGCCGGGCTCGAGGAGCGCACCCGGCGGATCGCCGGGCATCTGGCGGCCCTCGGGCTGGCGCCGGGCGAGCGGGCCGCCATCCTCCTCGGCAACCGCGTCGAGACGATCGAGTCCTACCTGGCCGCCGCCCGCGCGGGCGCGGTCGGCGTGCCGCTGCACCCCCAGTCCTCCGAAGCCGAGTTGCGCTACCTGCTCGCCGACAGCGGCGCGCGGGTGGTGTTCACCGACCGGTTCCGGCTGGAGCAGGTGCACAGGTGCCTGCCCGGCGACGGCGCCGACGCGGTGGTCGTGGTCGTCGAGGACGAGCCCGGGGACGACGGCCTGGCGGACCCTCATACAGGCCCGTTCTTCGAGGAGTTGGCGGCCACCGAGCCGACGGCGGCGGCCCACGACGCCCTGGGGCTCGACGACCCGGCGTGGATCCTGTACACCTCGGGCACCACGGGCGAGCCGAAGGGCGTGGTCTCCACCCAGCGCAGCTGCCTGTGGTCGGTGGCCTCCTGCTACGCGCCGATCCTCGGCCTCTCCCCCGACGACCGGGTGCTCTGGCCGCTGCCGCTCTTCCACAGCCTGGCGCACATCCTCTGCGTGCTGGGCGTCACCGCCACGGGCGCGACCGCGCACATCCTGCCGGGCGTCTCGGCGGAGGACGTCCTCGACGAGGTCCGCGGCGGCGACCACACGTTCCTCGTCGGGGTGCCGACGATGTACCGCTATCTGCTCGACGAGGCCGGGGCCGACGGGCTGCCGCTGCCCGCCCTGCGGATCTGCCTCACCACCGGTTCGGGCGCGAGCGAGTCGCTGCGCGCCGACTTCGAGGCGCGGTTCGGCGTCCCGCTCGTCGACAGCTACGGCAGCACCGAGACCTGTGGTGCGATCACCGTGAACTGGCCGACCGGCTCCCAGCCCGCGGGCTCGTGCGGCCTCCCGGTGCCCGGGCTCTCCCTCCGCCTGGTCGACCCCGACAGCGGCCGGGACGTCGCCCCGGGCGAGGAGGGCGAGATCTGGGTCAGCGGCCCCAGCCTGATGTCGGGCTACCACGGGCGGCCGGAGGAGACGGCCGCCGCCGTCACGGACGGCTGGTACCACACGGGCGACCTGGGCCGGCGGGACGGACTCGGCTACCTCCGGATCACCGGCCGCCTCAAGGAACTCGTCATCCGGGGCGGCGAGAACATCCACCCGGCCGAGATCGAGGACGTGCTGCTGGGCATCGACGGCGTCGCGGACGCCGCCGTGGTGGGCCGGCCGCACGAGGTGCTGGGCGAGGTGCCCGTGGCCTGCCTGGTGCCCGCCGACGGAGCGGAGGTCGACCCCGCGCACGTCTTCGCGGTGTGCGCCGAGCACCTGGCCTGGTTCAAGATCCCCGAGGAGCTGTACGTCACCGACCTGATTCCGCGCACCGCCTCCGGCAAGATCACCCGCCATGCGCTGCGCGACCGGCCGGGCACGCTGCTGGCCGTGCGGGAGACGCCCGCCGAGGCTCCTGACGCACGGCAGGACCACGACGCCGAGGCAGCCGAGGCATTCCGGGCGCGCCTGTCCGGCCTGCCGGAGGACGACCGCCGCCGGGCCCTGCTGGACCTGGTGCGCGACGAGGCCGCGGCCGTGCTGGGCGGCCTCGCCCCCGGGGAGATCCACCCGGAGCGGGCGTTCAAGGAGTTCGGCTTCGACTCGGCGCGGGCGGTGCGGCTGCGCGGCCGGCTGGCCGAGGCCACGGGGCTGCGGCTGCCGTCGACGCTCGTCTTCGACCGGCCGACCCCGGCCGCGGTCGCGGACCACCTCCACGCGGCGCTGTACGGCGCCCCGCGCGCGGCGTCCGCCCGCCCGCACTCCCGGCCGGCCGCGCCGGGCGAGCCCATCGCGATCGTCGGCATGAGCTGCCGTTTCCCGGGCGGCGTCGAGTCGCCGGAGGACCTGTGGCGGCTAGTGGCCGACGGGGTCGACGCGATCGGGGAGTTCCCCGCCGACCGGGGCTGGGACGTGGACGCGCTCTACGACCCCGATCCGGACGCCCCGGGCCGGACGTACGTCCGCGAGGGCGGCTTCCTGCACGACGCGGCGGGCTTCGATGCGGCCTTCTTCGGCATCAGCCCGCGCGAGGCCCTGGCCATGGACCCCCAGCAGCGGCTGCTGCTGGAGACCTCCTGGGAGGCGTTCGAGCGGGCCGGGATCGACCCCGCCTCCGTGCGCGGCGAGTCCGTCGGCGTCTACGCGGGCGCAATGTTCCACGACTACGCGGCGACGCACGGCGAGCAGGGCGCCGAGGGCCTGGAGGGCTATATCGGCACCGGCAGCGCGGGCAGCGTCATCTCGGGCCGCGTGTCCTACGCGCTGGGCCTGGAGGGCCCGGCGGTCACGGTGGACACGGCGTGCTCCTCGTCGCTGGTGGCCATGCACTTCGCGGCGCAGGCGCTGCGCGGCGGCGAGTGCCGGCTGGCCCTGGCCGGCGGCGTCGCGGTCATGGCGACGCCGGGCGTCTTCGTCGACTTCAGCAAGCAGCGGGGCCTGGCCCCCGACGCCCGCGCCAAGTCCTTCGCGGCGGCCGCGGACGGCACGAGCTGGTCCGAGGGCGTGGGCATGGTGCTGCTGGAGCGGCTCTCGGACGCCCGCCGCAACGGCCACCGCGTCCTGGCGGTCGTACGGGGATCGGCCGTCAACCAGGACGGCGCCAGCAATGGCCTCACCGCCCCCAACGGGCCCTCGCAGGAACGCGTCATCCACGCCGCCCTCGCCAACGCCCGCCTCACGACAGCCGACATCGACGCCGTCGAGGCACACGGCACCGGCACGAAACTCGGCGACCCCATCGAGGCCCAGGCACTCCTGGCCACCTACGGACAGGGCCGCCCCGCCGAACAGCCCCTGTGGCTTGGCTCGCTGAAGTCCAACCTCGGTCATGCGCAGTCCGCCGCAGGCATCGGCGGCGTCATCAAGATGGTCGAGGCCATGCGCCACGGCACGCTCCCCCGCACCCTCCACGTCGACGAGCCCACCCCGGAAGTCGACTGGTCGGCGGGCGCAGTGGAACTGCTCACGGAGGCCCGGCCCTGGCCCGCCACGGGCGACCGCCCGCGGCGCGCCGCCGTCTCCTCCTTCGGCGTCAGCGGCACCAACGCCCACATCGTCCTCGAACACACCCCGGAACCCGAGGCGGAGCCCCAGGACGACCCGGCGCCGTCGGCGGCAAGCACGCCGTGGGTGCTGTCGGCCCGTACGGAGAGCGCCCTGCGAGCCCAGGCCGGGCGCCTGCACGCCCACCTCGACGAGCGCCCGCTGCTCGCACCCGACGGGGTCGGGCGGTCGCTGGCCCTGCGCACCGAGTTCACCCACCGTGCCGTGGTCACGGGCAGCGACCGGGAGCAGCTCCTGGCGGGCCTGGCGGCGCTCGCGAGCGGCGAGCCGGCCCAGGGCGTCGTCACGGGCAGCGCGACGGCGGAGCCCCGCGTGGTGTTCGTCTTCCCGGGCCAGGGCACCCAGTGGCGGGGCATGGCCAAGGAACTGCTGGAGTCCTCGCCGGTGTTCGCCGAGTCGGTGCGCGCCTGCGGTGAGGCGCTGGCGGAGTACGTCGACTGGGACCTGCTGGACGTCCTGCGCGACGCGCCCGGCGCCCCGCCCCTGGAGCGGGTGGACGTCGTCCAGCCCGTGTCGTTCGCCGTCATGGTGTCCCTGGCGGAGCTGTGGCGGTCCTGCGGGGTCGAGCCGGACGCGGTGATCGGCCACTCCCAGGGCGAGATCGCCGCCGCCTGCGTGGCCGGTGCGCTGGACCTCGCCGACGCCTGCCGCGTGGTCGCCCTGCGCAGCCGGGAACTGCTGACGCTCGCCGGCCGGGGCGGCATGCTGTGGCTGTCCGCGCCGCTGGAGGAGGCCACTGCGATGCTGGCCCCGTGGGAGGGCCGGCTCTCGGTCGCGGCGGTCAACGGGCCCTCGTCGGTGGTGGTTTCCGGCGAGGCGGCGGCGCTGGACGAGTTCGAGCGCAAGCTGGCCCGGGCCAAGGTGTGGCGCTGGCGGGTGCCGGGCGTGGACTTCGCCGCGCACTCGCCGCAGATCGACGACATCGCCGACGGGCTGCGCGAGGTGCTCGCGCCCGTCGGGCCGAAGCCCGTGCGGCTGCCGTTCTTCTCCACGGTGGACTGCCGCTGGGCCGAGGGGCCCGAACTCGACGGCGCGTACTGGTTCCGCAACCTGCGCGAGACCGTGCGCTTCGAGACCGCGACCGCGGAGCTGCTGCGCTCGGGCCACTCGGTGTTCGTCGAGGTGAGCGCGCACCCGGTGCTCGGCCAGGGCATTCACGAGACGGTCGACGCCGTGGGGATCCCCGCGACGACCTTCGGCACGCTCCAGCGCGAACAGGGCGGTCCGAGCCGCTTCCACGCCGCCCTCGGGCAGGCCTGGGCCGCGGGGGTCCGCGTGCCGTGGCAGACCCTGACCGAGGGCGCCGTGGGCGCCCCCGCCGAGCTGCCGACCTACCCGTTCGAGCACCGGCACTACTGGTCGGCCCCGGCCGCCGGGTCCCGCGGCGACGTGCGGTCCGCCGGCCTGGAGGACACCGGCCACCCGCTGCTCGGGGCGAGCGTGGCCCTGCCGGAGTCGGACGGACTGGTGCTGACCGGCCGCCTGTCCCGGCACAGCCACCCGTGGCTGGCCGACCACGCGGTGCAGGGCACGGCGCTGCTGCCGGGCTCGGCCTTCATGGAACTGGCCCTGCACGCTGCCGACCGGACCGGCTGCCCGGGCGTGGCCGAACTGGCCCTCGCGGCACCGATGCTGCTCCCCGAGCATGGCGGGCTCGCGGTCCGGGTGGAGGTCGGCCCCGCGGATCCCACGGGCCGGCGCCCGGTGAGCGTGCACTCCCGTGACGACGAGCCCGAGGACCCGGACGCGCCGTGGACGCGCCACGCCACCGGCTTCCTCGCCGCGGAGGGCGACGTCCCCGCCGCCGAGCCGCTGACCGAGTGGCCGCCGCCGGGTGCCGACCCCGTGGACGTGGAGGGCGCCTACGCGCGCCTCGCGGAGCGCGGCTTCGCCTACGGCCCGGCCTTCCAGGGCCTGCGGGCCGTGTGGCGGCGCGGCGAGGAGGTGTTCGCGGAGGCGGAGCTGGGCGGGGAACTCACCGAGGAGGCGGGCGCGTACGGCCTGCACCCGGCGCTCCTGGACTCGGCCCTGCACGCCATGGAGGCGGGCGGGGGCACGGGCGGAGCCGCCGGGGGGCGGCTGGCCTTCTCGTGGAGCGGCACGGCCCTGCACGCGGTGGGTGCAGCGGCGGTCCGGGTCCGGCTGGTCCCCGCGGGGCCGGACGAGCTGTCGGTGACCGTCGCCGACGCCACGGGTGCCCCGGTGGCCTCGGTCGCCTCCCTGGTGCTTCGCGCCGCGGAGGAGGACCGCCTTCCCGCCGCACGGACCGGCGGCGGCACGGACCTGTTCCACGTCGACTGGACCCGGTCGGCCCCGGAGGGCGTGGCCGCCGACGGCTGGTGGGCCGTGATCGGGCCCGACACGCCGGGGCTGGCGGCCGCGGCGCGCGCCGCGGGCCGGGAGGCCGTGGGCTTCGACGGCCTGGACGGGCTGCTGGAGGCCCTGACATCCGGGAAGCCGGCGCCCGCGGCCGTGCTCGCCCCGCTGGCCGCCGGGGAGCCCCCGGCCGACGGCGAACCCGTCGCTCCCGGGCTCGGCTCGGCGGCGCGCGACGCGGCCCGCCGCACCCTGGCCCTGCTGCGCGCCTGGCTCGACGCGGACCTGCCCGGCTCCTCCCGGCTGGTGCTGGTCACCCGGCAGGCGGTGGCGGCCGGTGCCACCGGGTCCGTCGCCGACCTGGCGCACGCCCCGGTCTGGGGCCTGGTGCGCTCGGCCCAGTCGGAGCACCCGGACCGGTTCGTGCTCGTGGACATCGACGCCTCCACTCCGGCGGACGGCGCGGCGCTGACGGCGGCCGTGGCGTCCGGGGCCTCGCAGCTCGCCGTGCGGGACGGGGAGTTGTTCGTCCCGCGGCTGGCCCGCGCAGGCGCTGCCGCGGACACGGCCGACACCTTCGGCGGCCGGGCGTCCGAGGGCACGGTGCTCGTCACCGGCGGGACCGGCGGCCTGGGCGCGCTGATCGCCCGGCACCTGGTGACCGCGCACGGCGTCCGCAGGCTGCTGCTGGTCGGCCGCCGGGGCGGCGACGCACCGGGCGCGGCCGCCCTGACGGCCGAACTCGCCGGGCTGGGCGCCACGGTGGACATGGCCGCGTGCGACGTCGCCGACCACGACGGCCTCGCCGCCGCGCTCGCCCTCGTACCGGCGGAGCACCCGCTCACCGCCGTCGTCCACACCGCCGGAGTCGTCGACGACGGAACCATCGCCTCGCTCACCGACGAGCAGGTCGACGCCGTCTTCCGCCCGAAGGTCGACGGTGCCCTCAACCTGCTGGAGCTGACGCAGGATCACGATCTCGCGGCCTTCGTGGTGTTCTCCTCGGCCGCGGCGATCGCCGGCAGCCCGGGCCAGGGCAACTACGCGGCGGCCAACGCCTTCCTGGACGCGCTCGCCCACCGGGTGCGGGCCACGCGGCCCACGGCGGTCCTCACCTCGCTCGCCTGGGGCGTGTGGGCCGAGGAGAGCGGCATGGCGGGCCGGCTGGCCGACGCCGACCTGCGCCGGCTCGCCCGCGCCGGGGCGGCGGCCATGACGGCGGAGCAGGGCCTGGCCCTGTTCGACCGCGCCTGCGGCGCCGGGATGCCGGGCCTCGTACCGATGCGCGTCGACCTGCGCGCGCTGCGCACACAGGACTCCGAGGCGGTGCCGGAGCTGTTCCGGGGCCTGCTGACGGGCAACCGCCGCCGGGCGGCGGCCGCGCGGGCGGCCGACGGCTCGTCCTCGTTCGCCCGACGCCTGGCCGGTATGACGGAGGGGCAGCGGCTGGACGCCCTCCTCGACGTGGTGCGCGGCAACGCCGCGGCCGTGCTGGGGCACGCGTCGGCCGAGGAGATCGCGGAGGACCGCACGTTCCGCGAACTCGGCTTCGACTCGCTGACGGCCGTCGAGTTCCGCAACAGGCTCGGCGTCGCGACCGGGCTGCGCCTGCCCGCCACGCTGGTCTTCAACCACCCCACGCCCGCCGCGCTGGCGGCGTACCTGCGGACCGAGGTGGACGGCGGCGCCGCGGCCCCCTCCGGCGGGGCGGCGGCCGCACGGTCGTCGGCGGCGCCGGACGAGCCGATCGCGATCGTCGGCATGAGCTGCCGCTTCCCGGGCGGCGTCGAGTCGCCCGAGGACCTGTGGCGGCTGGTGGCCGACGGGGTCGACGCCGTCACGGAGTTCCCGGCGGACCGGGGCTGGGACGTGGCCGCGGCCTACGACCCGGACCCCGACGTCCCGGGCCGGACGTACGTCCGCGAGGGCGGCTTCCTGCGGAACGTGCAGGGCTTCGACGCGGAGTTCTTCGGCGTCAGCCCGCGCGAGGCCCTGGCCATGGACCCCCAGCAGCGGCTGCTGCTGGAGAGCTCCTGGGAGGCGTTCGAGCGGGCGGGCATCGACCCGGCCGCGATGCGGGGTAAGCCCGTCGGCGTGTACGCGGGCACCCACGGGCAGGACTACGCGGGCCTGCTGGCCCACGCCGACGAGACCCTTGAGGGCTACCGGGACACCGGGAACGCGGCCAGCGTGGTGTCGGGCCGGATCTCCTACACGCTGGGGCTGGAGGGCCCCGCGGTCACGGTGGACACGGCATGCTCGTCGTCGCTGGTCGCCCTTCACCTGGCTGCACAGGCGCTGCGCAACGGCGAGTGCGAGCTGGCCCTGGCGGGCGGCGTCGCGGTGGTGTCCACGCTGGACGGCCTGATCGCCTTCAGCCGCCGGCGCGGGCTCGCCACGGACGGCCGCTGCAAGGCGTTCTCGGAGGCGGCGGACGGCTTCGGCTTCGCGGAGGGCGTGGGGGTGCTGCTGCTGGAGCGGCTCTCGGACGCACAGCGCAAGGGCCGCAGGATCCTGGCGGTGGTGCGTGGCTCGGCCATCAACCAGGACGGTGCCAGCAATGGCCTGACCGCGCCCAACGGCCCCTCGCAAGAACGCGTCATACGCGCGGCTCTGGCCAATGCACGGCTGGCTCCCGTCGACGTGGACACAGTGGAGGCTCACGGCACGGGTACGCGGCTCGGCGACCCGATCGAGGCGCAGGCGCTGCTCGCCACCTATGGCGACGGTCGGGACGCGGACCGGCCGCTGTGGCTGGGCTCGTTGAAGTCCAACATCGGCCACGCACAGGCGGCAGCAGGCGTCGGCGGCATCATCAAAATGGTGCAGGCCATGCAGCACGGCATCCTGCCGCCCACACTGCACGTCGACGAGCCGAACAGCGAGGTGGACTGGTCGGCCGGCGGGGTGGAACTGCTGACTGCCGCCCGGCCGTGGCCGGAGGTCACGCGCCCGCGCCGGGCCGGGGTGTCGTCCTTCGGGATCAGCGGCACCAACGCCCACGTGATCCTCGAGCAGGCTCCGGAGACGGGCGCCTCGCCGGGCGACGACGGCGACGGTGGCGATGGCGATGGCGGCGTGCTGCCGTGGGTCGTGTCGGCCAGGACGGAGCAGGCGCTGGAGCAGCAGCTGGAGCGGCTGCGGGACTGGGCACAGGCCAGGCCCGGGCTTCGGCCGATGGATGTCGCGCATGCCTTGGCCACGACGCGTACGCACTTCGAGCACCGGGCGGCCGTGGTCGGCCGTACCCGTGACGAGCTGCTGGAGGCGCTCGGCGCCCCGGCCTCGGTCGTACGGGGCCGGCGGCAGGGCGGCGGGCTGGCGTTTCTGTTCACGGGGCAGGGTGCGCAGCGTGTGGGGATGGGGCGTGAACTGCACGCCGCGTTCCCGGTGTTCGCGGATGCCCTCGATGCGGTGTGCGCGGAGCTGGACGCCCATTTGGAGCGGCCGCTGAAGCAGGTGATGTGGGACGACAGCACCGGCCTGCTTGACCAGACCGTCTACACCCAGACCGCGCTCTTCGCCCTCGAAGTCGGTCTCTACCGGCTCGCCGAGAGCTGGGGCCTGCGCCCCGACGCACTCATCGGCCACTCCATCGGCGAACTCAGCGCAGCACACGTGGCAGGACTCTGGACGCTCAAGGACGCCGCCACGCTCGTCGCCGCACGCGGTCGGCTCATGCAAAGCCTGCCGGGCGGAGGTGCGATGACCGCCCTCCAGGCCACCGAGGACGAGATCACCCCCCTCCTCAACGAACATGTCGGCCTGGCGGCAATCAACGGCCCGTCATCGATCGTCATATCCGGCGACGCCGAAGCCGTGGAGGCAGTGGCCACCACCGTCGCCGCCTGGGGACGCAAGACCAAGCGCCTCCCCGTCAGCCACGCCTTCCACTCCCACCACATGGACCCCATCCTCGACGACTTCAAAACCGTCGCGGAAGCCATCACCTACCACCCCACCAACCTGCCGATCATCTCCAACCTCACCGGCCAACCAGCCACT
The DNA here is from genome assembly GCF_056930295.1 of Streptomyces sp. 17_S59. NCBI lineage: Bacteria > Bacillati > Actinomycetota > Actinomycetes > Kitasatosporales > Streptomycetaceae > Streptomyces > Streptomyces sp. 17_S59. The sequence goes on from NZ_JBXOWD010000001.1 coordinate 1,012,822, forward strand.
CCTGAAGAGATCCAGACCCCCGACTACTGGGCCCAGCACATCCGCCGGCCCGTCCGCTTCCACCACGGCATCTCCACCCTCACGGGCCACACCTTCCTCGAACTCGGCCCCGACGCCACCCTCACCGCCCTCGCCGCCGAGGCCCACGACACCCCGGCCGCCGTCTCCCTCCTCCGCAAGAACCACCCCGAGGACCGGTCCGCGGTCACCGCGCTCGCCCGCCTCCACACCGCCGGCACGAGCCCCGACTGGGCCGCCCTGCTCCCCGCCCCCCGTGCCGTCACCGACCTCCCCACCTACCCCTTCCAGCACCAGCCCTACTGGCTCACGCCCAGCGCCTCCTCCCCCGCCACCGCCCCGGACCCCGCAACGGAGTCGTTCTGGGACGTCGTCGAGCGCGAGGACCTCGAGTCGCTGAGCAAGGTCCTGGAGCTGGCTCCCGACGCGCCGTTGACCGCCGTTGTCCCCGCCCTCTCCGCCTGGCGTCGCGGCAACCGCGACCGGTCCACCCTGGACTCCTGGCGGTACCGCGAGACGTGGCGCCGCCTGTCGGCCACCGCTCCCGCCGTGCCCGTCCTGTCCGGCACTTGGCTGGTGGTGACCCCGTACCGGCACGACGAGCAGCAGGAGCACGGCCTGGTCGCCGACTGCATCGCGGCCCTCGCCGACCACCACGCCGACGTCGTGCGCATCGCACCGGCCTCGGCGGCTCCCGGGCGCCCCGAGTTCGCCGGACTCGTCCGGTCGGCCGTCGCCGGGCACGGGAACGTCGCGGGCGTGCTGTCCCTGCTGGCCCTGGACGAGCGGCCGCATCCGGACCAGCCGTCCGTCCCGGCCGCACCGGCCGCCACGGCCGCCCTCGTCCAGGCGCTGGGCGACTGCGGCATCGGGGCGCCGCTCCACCTCGTGACCACGGGTGCCGTATCCGTGGAGGGGAGCGACGGCTCCGGCCCGCTCTCCGCAGCGCAGGTCTGGGGGCTCGGCAGGGTCGTACAGATCGAACACCCGGACCGCTGGGGCGGCTTGCTCGATCTGCCCGCCGCCCTGGACGCCGGTTCGCGGGCCCGGTTCGCCGCCGCCCTCGTGTCCCCCGGCACCGAGCCCGAGGTCGCGCTCCGGTCGTCCGGTGCGTACGTACGGCGCCTCGTGCGCGCCCCGCTCGGGGCGGCGGACGGCGCCGGGTGGCGGCCGCGGGGCACGGTCCTGGTCACGGGCGGCACGGGTGCCGCCGGCGGGCGGGTCGCCCGGTGGCTGGCGGAGCGCGGGGCCGAGCACCTGCTGCTCGTCAGCCGCAGCGGCCCGGAGGCCGCCGGGGCGGATGAACTGGCTGCGCGGCTGCGCGAGACCGGTGCCGGGGTGACGGTCGCGGCGTGCGACGTCGCGGACCGTGCGGCGCTGGAGCAGTTGCTTGCCGGTGTGCCCGCCGAGCGGCCGCTGTCGGCGGTGGTGCACGTGGCCGGGGCGCTGGACGACGGGGTCGTCGACTCGCTGGACGCGGAGCGGTTCGCGAACGCGTTCCGCTCCAAGGTGACCGGCGCGTGGAATCTGCACGAGCTGACCGCGGATCTGCCGCTGGACGCCTTCGTGCTCTTCTCGTCGCTGGCCGGTGTGCTGGGCGCCCCCGGTCAGGGCAACTACGCGGCCGCGAACGCCTCCTTGGACGCGCTCGCCCGCCATCGCCGCTCGCTCGGGTTCCCTGCGCTGTCCCTCGCCTGGGGCGCCTGGGCCGAGGGCGGCATGGCGACGGGCGAGGGGGTCGCGGAGCGGCTGCGGCGCACGGGCCTGCTGCCCATGGACCCGGAGGTCGCGGTCACGGTCCTGGAGCGTGCGGTCGGCGGCGCGGAGCCGTGTCTGGCCGTGGCCGCGCTCGACTGGGAGGTGTTCCCCGGCTCCTGGCCGGCGTCCCGGCCGAACCCGGTCCTCGCCGAGCTGGCCGCACCGGCCGCGGAGGCGGCGGGCGCGGGCACGGGGACGACGCCGCTGCTGGGCAGGCTGGCCGGCGCCCCGGCGCCGGAGCGCCGCCGGATCCTGCTGGATGCGGTGCGGGCCGAAGTGGCGGCCGTGCTGGGGCACTCGGCGCCGGACGCGATCGGGCCGGACCGGGCGTTCAGTGCGCTGGGCTTCGACTCGCTGACCGCCGTCGAGCTGCGCAACCGGCTCGGGGCCGCCACGGGTCTGGGGCTGCCCGCGACGCTGACGTTCAACTACCCCACCTCCGCGGCCCTCGCCGACCACTTGCTGGCGGAGCTGACGGAGGCGGCGGATGCGGCGGATGCGGCGGATCCGGAGTCCGCTGCCGCCGTCGTGGCGGCGAGGCCGGACGACGACCCGATCGCCGTGATCGGCATGAGCTGCCGCTTCCCCGGCGGTGTGCGGTCGCCCGAGGAGCTGTGGCGGCTGGTGGCCGACGGCGTGGACGCGGTCTCGGGCTTCCCCGCCGACCGCGGTTGGGACGTCGAGGCGCTCTACGACCCGGACCCGGACCGGCCCGGCAGGACGTATGTGCGCGAGGGCTCGTTCGTCGAGGACGTGGCCGGGTTCGACGCGGACTTCTTCGGGATCAGCCCGCGCGAGGCCCTGGCGATGGACCCGCAGCAGCGGCTGCTGCTGGAGACCTCCTGGGAGGTCTTCGAGCGGGCCGGGATCGCCCCGTCCGCGGTGCGCGGCAGGCCGGTCGGCGTGTTCGTGGGCACCAACGGCAACGACTACGGCGGTCTGCTGCGCGCGGCACCCGCCGTGGACGGGCTGGAGGGGCACCTCGGCACGGGCAACGCGGCGAGCGTGGCCTCCGGCCGGATCTCCTACGCGCTGGGCCTGGAGGGTCCGGCGGTGACCGTGGACACGGCGTGTTCGTCCTCGCTGGTGGCCCTGCACCTGGCCGCGCAGGCGCTGCGCGGCGGGGACTGCGAGCTGGCCCTGGCGGGCGGTGTCACGGTGATGTCCGCTCCCGACGCGTTCGTGGAGTTCAGCCGGCAGCGCGGGCTGGCCGAGGACGGCCGGTGCAAGGCGTTCGCGGCCGCCGCGGACGGCACGGCCTGGGGCGAGGGCGTGGGCGTGCTCCTGGTGGAGCGGCTCTCGGACGCCCTGCGCAACGGGCACGAGGTGCTGGCCGTCGTCCGGGGCTCCGCCGTGAACCAGGACGGTGCGTCGAACGGGCTGACCGCGCCCAACGGCCCCTCCCAGGAACGCGTGATCCGGCAGGCCCTGGCCAACGCGGGCCTGTCCGCGCAGGACGTGGACGCGGTGGAGGCGCACGGCACGGGCACGAAGCTCGGCGACCCCATCGAGGCCCAGGCGCTCCTCGCCACCTACGGACAGGGACGCGCCGCCGGACAGCCCCTGTGGCTCGGCTCGGTCAAGTCCAACTTCGGGCACACCCAGGCCGCCGCAGGCGTCGCAGGCGTCATCAAGATGGTGGAGGCGATGCGGCACGGCATGCTGCCGCGCACCCTGCACGTCGACGAGCCGACCCCGCAGGTGGACTGGTCGGCGGGTGCGGTGGAGCTGATCACGGACAACCGGAGCTGGCCCGGAGCCGGCCGTCCCCGCCGGGCCGGGGTGTCGTCCTTCGGGATCAGCGGCACCAACGCCCACGTGATCCTGGAGGAGGCTCCCGCCGCCGCGGACGCCCCGGCCGCTGCGGACCGTGTGCTGCCCGCCGTCCCGGTGCTGCTGTCGGCGGCGACCCCGCAGGCGCTGCGCGAGCAGGCCGCGCGGCTGGGTGCGTACCTCGCGGAGCGTCCGGAGGCGGCGCTGCCGGACGTCGCCCACTCCCTGGTCACGGGCCGCTCCGCGCACGAGTTCGGCGGCGTTGTCGTGGCGGCGGACCGGGAGGAGCTGGTGCGGGTCCTGGACGCGGTGCGCGAGGGCGGTTCCGCCCCCGGGTTCGTCACCGACAGCCGCTGCGAGGGCGGCCTGGCGCTGCTGTTCTCGGGCCAGGGCTCGCAGCGGCCGGGGATGGGGCGTGAACTGCACGCCGCGTTCCCGGTGTTCGCCGAGGCGTTCGACGCGGTCTGCGCGGAGTTCGACGGGCTGCTCAGCCGGCCGCTGCGGGACGTGGTGTTCGGTGCCGATGCCGCCGCGCTGGAGCGCACGGAGTTCGCGCAGCCGGGCCTGTTCGCGGTCGAGGTGGCGCTGTTCCGGCTGCTGGAGTCGTGGGGCGTGCGGGCGGACTACCTCGCGGGCCACTCGATCGGCGAACTCGCCGCGGCCCATGTGGCCGGGGTGTGGTCGCTCGCGGACGCGTGTGCCGTGGTGGCCGCGCGCGGCAGGCTGATGCAGGCCCTGCCGAAGGGCGGGGCGATGCTGGCGGTCGGTGCGCCGTACGCGGCAGTGGCGGCGGAGCTGGCCGGATACGAGGACCGGGTGGGCGTCGCGGCGGTGAACGGCCCGTCGTCGACCGTGATTTCCGGTGAGGGCGCGGCGGTGGAGGCGCTGCGGGCGGAGTTCGCCTCGCGCGGGGTGCGCACCAAGCGGCTGGCGGTGTCGCACGCCTTCCACTCGCCCCTGATGGAGCCCATGCTGGCGGACTTCCGGCGGGTGCTGGAGGGCGTCTCGTTCGCCGCCCCGCGGATTCCCGTGGTGTCGGGTACGACCGGTGCCCTGGCCGGGACGGAGCTGACGGCGCCCGGCTACTGGGTGGACCAGGTGCGCGAGGCCGTGCGCTTCGCGGACGGGGTGACCGGCCTGCTGGAGCGCGGCGTCGGCACCTTCCTGGAGCTGGGCCCGGCGGCGGTGCTCACCGCGATGGCGGCCGAGTGCGCCGACCACGACGGGGCGGGCTGTGTGGCCGCCCTGGACGGCGAGCGGGAGCCGGCGGCCCTGCTGGGCGCGCTGGGCCGGGTGCACGCCCGCGGGGTGCTCGTGGACTGGGCCGCGTTCTTCGCGGGCACGGGTGCGCGCCGGGTCCAGCTGCCCACGTATCCGTTCCGGCACCGGCGGTTCTGGCCCGAGCCGGCCGTCGGCACCGGGACTACGGGGGCGCGCGGAGTGGACGCCTGGCGCTACCGGTTCACGTGGCGGCCGGTCGAGGTGAAGCGGGCCGCGGCGCCCGAGGGCACCTGGCTGGTCGCGGTGCCGGACGACCCGGCGGCCGGAGAGACGGTGCAGGCGTGCCTGCGCGGCCTGGACGGGCGGGGTCTGCGGACCGTGCGCGTCGAGGCCGCCGGGGACCGGGAGGTCCTCGCCGAGCGGCTGCGCGCGGCCTGCGGGGACGGGCCGGCGGTCGCCGGGGTGCTGTCCCTGCTGGCCCTGGACGAGCGGCCGCACGAGCGGCACGGGAGCCTGCCGCGCGGTACGGCCGCGACGCTGGCCCTGGCCCAGGCCCTGGGCGACGCCGGGATCGGGGCACCGCTGTGGTGCGTCACCCGCGGTGCCGTCCCGGCGGCGGACTCCGACGCGGTGGGCTCGCCCGCGCAGGGGCAGACCTGGGGTCTGGCCCAGACGGTGGCCGCCGAGCACCCGGAGCGCTGGGGCGGGCTCGTGGACCTGCCGGAGGCCGTCGACGAGGCGGCCATGGACCGGCTGACCGACGTGCTGACGGGCCGTCACGAGGAGGACCAGCTGGCGGTCCGGGAGACCGGCACGCTGGCGCGGCGCCTGGTGCGGGCCCCGGCCCCCGCGGGCGGGGACTGGAAGCCCAGGGGCACGGTCCTGATCACGGGCGGCACGGGTGCGCTCGGTGCGCACGTCGCCCGCGCGGCGGCCCGGGCGGGCGCCGGACACCTGCTGCTGGTGAGCAGGCGGGGCGCACAGGCGCCGGGCGCGGACGGACTGGTGGCGGAGCTGACCGGGCTGGGCGCCCGGGTGTCCGTCGAGGCCTGCGACGTCGCGGACCGCGAGGCGCTGCAGCGGCTGCTGGCGGGCGTGCCCGCCGAGTACCCGCTGACCTCGGTGGTGCACACGGCGGGCACGCTCGACGACGGTGTCCTCGGCACGCTGACCCCCGAGCGGTTCGCCGGGGTGCTGCGGGCCAAGGCCGGGTCGGCGTGGCACCTGCACGAGCTGACGGCGGGCCTGGAGCTGGAGTCGTTCGTGCTGTTCTCCTCCGTGTCCGGTGCGCTGGGCTCGGCGGGACAGGGCAACTACGCGGCGGCCAACGCCTACTTGGACGCGCTCGCCGCACACCGGCGCTCGCTCGGGCTGCCCGCGGTGTCGGTCGCCTGGGGCGCCTGGGGCAGCGGCGGCATGGCCACCAGCGAGGCCGTGCGCCGCCGGCTGGCCCGCGGCGGCGTGGCCCCGATGGCCCCCGAGCCGGCGCTGGCCGCGCTGCTCGGCGCGGTCGGCGGGGAGGACCCCTGCCCGGTGGTGGCCGACATCGCCTGGGACCGGTTCGCGCGGGAGTTCACGCTGGGGCGCCGCAGTTCGCTGCTGGAGGAGCTGGCGCCCGCGGGCGTGGACTCCGCCGCGGAGGAGGCCGAGGAGCGGGACGAACCGGCGCTGCTGCGCGAGCGGCTGGCCCGGTCCTCCCGGGCGGAGCGCGAGCAGCTGCTGCTGCACCTGGTCCGCGCGGGCACGGCCGACGTGCTGGGGCACGACTCCCCGGCGGCCGTCCGGCCGACGCGGGGCTTCCTGGAACTGGGGCTGGACTCGCTGATGGCGGTGCGCCTGCGCAACGGGCTCAACGCCGCGACGGGGCTCCGCCTCCCGACGACAGTGATCTTCGACTACCCGTCGCCCGCCAAGCTGGCCGGGCACCTGGAGAACGAATTGCGCACGAGCGAGAGCGACGCCGCAGGCCCGGACGCCACGGCGGAGGACATGGAGCGGATCGACGAGCTGGACGCCGAGGCGCTCGTCCGCATGGCACGGGAGCAGGTGGAGTCGTGATGGCGGCGGACAAGGGTGGGAAGAGCATGACCGGCACATCCGGTGAGGCGGTCGTCGAGGCGCTGCGGGACTCCCTCAAGGAGATAGCCCGGCTGCGCAAGCAGAACGAGCAGCTGGCCGCGGCGCGGGAGCCGATCGCGATCGTCGCGATGAGCTGCCGCTTCCCCGGCGGTGCGGGCACCCCCGAGGAGCTGTGGCGGATGCTCGCCGCGGGCGAGGACGCGGTGTCGGGCCTTCCCGCCGACCGCGGCTGGGACCTGGACGCCCTGTTCGACGACGACCCGGAGCGGCCCGGCACGAGCCCTGTGCGGCACGGTGCCTTCCTGGACGACGTCGCCGGGTTCGACGCGGGCTTCTTCGGGATCAGCCCGCGCGAGGCGACGGCGATGGACCCCCAGCAGCGGCTGCTGCTGGAGACCTCCTGGGAGGCGTTCGAGCGGGCCGGCATCGACCCGGCCGCGCTGCGCGGCAGCCGCACGGGCGTGTTCGTCGGCAGCAACGGCCAGGAGTACGGGCAGCTCGCCGAGAGCGCGTCCGGCGACGGGCTCGAGGGGCACGTGGGCACCGGCAGCGCGGCCAGCGTGGCCTCCGGCCGGATCGCCTACAGCTTCGGCCTGGAGGGGCCCGCGATCACGGTCGACACGGCGTGCTCGTCGTCGCTCGTGGCGCTCCACCTGGCGGTGCAGGCGCTGCGCGGCGGCGAGTGCGACCTGGCCCTGGCCGGCGGGGTGCGGGTGCTCGCCACCCCGGCTCCGTTCGTCGAGATGAGCAAGCAGGGCGCGCTGTCGCCCGACGGCCGGTGCAGGGCGTTCGCGGCCGCCGCGGACGGCACCGGGTGGGCCGAGGGCGCCGGCATGCTGCTGGTGGAGCGGCTCTCCGACGCGCGCAGGCTGGGCCACCGGGTGCTCGCGGTCGTGCGGGGCTCGGCGGTGAACCAGGACGGCGCCAGCAGCGGCCTGACCGCGCCCAACGGCCCCGCCCAGCAGCGCGTGATCCGGCAGGCCCTGGCGAGCGCCGGGCTGTCCGCGCAGGACGTGGACGCGGTGGAGGCGCACGGCACCGGCACCAGGCTCGGCGACCCGATCGAGGCCCAGGCGCTGCTCGCCACCTACGGACAGGGGCGGCCGGAGGACCGGCCGCTGTGGCTCGGCTCCGTCAAGTCCAACATCGGGCACTCGCAGGCCGCCGCGGGCGTCGCGGGCATCATCAAGATGGTCCTGGCGCTGCGGAACGGGCAGTTGCCGCGCACCCTGCACGTCGACGAGCCGACCCCGCACGTGGACTGGTCCGCCGGGTCGGTCAGGCTGCTGACCGGGGCCGTGCCGTGGGAGGCGGGGGAACGGCCGCGCAGGGCGGGCGTGTCGTCCTTCGGCATCAGCGGCACCAACGCCCACGTCATCATCGAGGAAGCGCCCGCGGAAGAGGACGCCGCGGCGGAGGAGCCGTCGGACTCCCCCGTCCTGAGCCCCCTGTCCGCCCGTACCGACACGGCCCTGCGGGAGCAGGCGCGCCGGCTGCGGGAGGCGCTGCTGGCGGAGCCGGGCCTGGACGCCCCGGCCGTGGCCCGCTCGCTGGCCGGCGGCCGCACGGTCTTCGAGCAGCGCGCGGTGGTGCTGGCCGGCGGCCGCGAGGAGCTGCTGGCGGGGCTGGCGGCGCTGGCGGAGGACCGGCCGCTGCCGAACGTCGTCCGGGGCTCGGCCGACAGCGACCGGCGCCCGGTGTTCGTCTTCCCCGGCCAGGGCTCCCAGTGGGTGGGCATGGCCACCGGACTCCTGGAGTCCGCGCCCGTGTTCGCGGAGCGCATGGCGGAGTGCGAGCGGGCCCTGGCGCCGTTCGTGGACTGGTCGCTGACCGAGGTGCTCGGCGACGCGGCCGCCCTGGAGCGCGTCGACGTGGTCCAGCCCGCGCTGTGGGCGGTGATGGTGTCCCTGGCCGCGCTCTGGCGCTCGTACGGCGTCGAACCGGCCGCGGTGGTGGGCCACTCGCAGGGCGAGATCGCCGCGGCCTGTGTGGCGGGCGGTCTGTCCCTGGAGGACGGGGCGCTGGTGGTGGCGCTGCGCAGCAAGGCGCTGCGGGCGCTGTCCGGCGAGGGCGGCATGCTGTCGGTGGCCCTCGGCGAGGAGGAGGTGCGGCGGCGGATCGGGCCGTGGGGCGACCGGCTGTCGGTGGCGGCGGTCAACGGGCCGCGCGCGACCGTGGTCGCGGGCACTCCGGACGCGCTGGACGAGCTGCAGGCCGAGTGCCGGGCGGCGGAGGTGCGTTCGCGCCGGATCCCGGTCGACTACGCCTCGCACTCGGCCCAGGTCGAGCTGATCCGCGACGAGCTGCTGGAGCTGCTGGCGCCGGTCGCGCCGCGCTCGGGCTCGGTGTCGTTCTTCTCCACGGTGACCGGGGAGGTCGTCGACACGGCGGGGCTGGACGCCGACTACTGGTACCGCAACCTGCGGGAGACCGTGCGCTTCGGCGACGCGGTGCTGGCGCTGGCCGACCGGGGCCAGGACGTCTTCGTCGAGGCGAGCCCGCACCCGGTGCTCCAGCAGGCCGTGCAGGAGGCTTCCGACGAGACGCCCGGTGCGGCGCTCGCCGTGGTGGGCTCGCTGCGGCGGGACGAGGGGGGCCTGGACCGGTTCCTGACCTCCGTCGCGGAGGCGCACGTGCAGGGCGTGGAGCTGGACCGGGCCAAGGCGTTCGCCGGTTCCGGCGGGCGCCGCGCGGACCTGCCCACGTACCCCTTCGAGCGGCGGCGCTTCTGGGCCGAGGCCGGGGAGACGGCGGGCGACGTGTCGGCGGCGGGGCTGGAGTCCGCCGGGCACCCGCTGCTGGGCGCGGCCGTGCCGCTGCCGGAGAGCGGCGGGGTGCTGCTCACCGGCAGGCTCTCGGTCCGCACCCAGCCGTGGCTGGCCGACCACGTGGTGGCCGGGCAGGTGCTGCTGCCCGGCACGGCCTTCGTGGAACTCGCGGTGCGGGCCGGCGACGAGGCCGGCTGCGGGCGGCTCGAGGAACTGACCCTCGCCACCCCGCTCGTGCTGGACGAGGACGGCGCGGCCCGCCTCCAGCTGGTGGTCGGCGGTCCGGACGACACCGGCCGCCGCTCGCTCGCGGTGTACGCGCGGAGCGAGGCGGCCGGGGACGAGCAGGAGTGGACCCGGCACGCGACCGGCGTGCTCGCCCCGGCCGCGGAGGAGCGGTCCGACGACCCGTCCGGCCTGTCCGATCCGTCCGCATGGCCCCCGGCCGGTGCGGAGCCGGTCGCCCTCGACGGGCTGTACGAGCGGATCGCGGCGACGGGCATCGAGTACGGCCCGGTGTTCCGCGGTCTGCAAGCGGCCTGGCGGCGCGGTGACGAGGTGTTCGCCGAGGTACGCCTGCCGGACGCGGAGCGGCCGGCGGCGGCCCGGTTCGGGCTGCACCCCGCGCTGCTGGACGCCGCGCTGCACGCGGTCGGGCTCGGCGCCGTGCGCGACGCCGGGGACGGGCTGCTGCCCTTCCTGTGGAGCGGGGTGTCCCTGCACGCGGCCGGGGCCGCGGTGCTGCGCGTCCGGCTGGCCCCGGCGGGCACGGACGCGGTCCGGCTGACGGTGGCCGACGGCACGGGGCTGCCGGTCGCCTCGGTGGACTCGCTCGTCCTGCGGCCCGTGCCGCACGAGCAGCTGCGGGCGCACGACGGGCCGCGCGACGCGCTGTTCCGGCCCGACTGGACGGAGCCGGTCGGCATGCCCGGCCCGGGCGAGCACACTGCGGTGGTCCTGGGCGAGGACCGGCTCAGGCTGGCCGGGGTGCTGGGCCTGCCGGTCCACGGCGACCTGGCGGCGCTCGCCGCCGCGGTCGAAGCGGACGGTGCGGCACCGGACCTGGTGCTCGTCCCGGTCGCCGCCGACGACGGGGACCTCGCCGAGGCGGCGCGCACGCTCACCGCGCGGGCGCTGGACCTGCTGCGGTCCTGGCTGGCCGACGAGCGGTTCGCCGCGACCCGGCTCGCGGTCGTCACCCGGCACGCGACCGGGGTGCGCGACGGCGAGGGCGTGACCGGCCTGGCCGCGGCGCCCGTGCACGGGCTCGTCCGCTCGGCCCAGGCCGAACACCCCGGCCGTTTCGCGCTCGTGGACCTCGACGACGACCCGGACTCCGCGCGTGCCCTGGTGGGTGCGGCCCTGTCCGGCGAACCGCAGACGGCGATCCGTGCGGGCACGGTGCACGCGGCGCGGCTGCGCCGGGCCCCCGCGCCCGCTCCCGCCGGACGGCCCGGCGTCCTGAACCCGGACGGCACGGTGCTGATCACCGGCGGTACCGGCCTGCTCGGCGGGCTCGTCGCCCGGCACCTGGCGTCCGTCCACGGCATCCGCCACCTGCTGCTCGTCGGCCGGCGCGGCGAGGACGCGCCCGGCGCGGCAGAGCTGGTCTCCGAACTGCGGGAGCTGGGCGCGCAGGTGACCGCCGCCGCCTGCGACGTGACCGACCGGGCCGCGCTCGGCGAGCTGCTGGCGCGGATTCCCGCCGACCGCCCGCTCACCGCCGTGGTGCACGCGGCCGGCGTCCTCGACGACGGCGTCCTCACCTCGCTCACCCCCGAGCGCCTCGACCCGGTGCTGCGCCCCAAGGTGGACGCGGCCCTCGCCCTGCACGAGCTGACACGCGAGGCGGACCTCTCCGCCTTCGTCCTGTTCTCCTCCGCGGCCTCCACCTTCGGCGGCCAGGGGCAGGCCAACTACGCGGCGGCCAACGCCTTCCTGGACGCCCTCGCCCAGCACCGCCGGGCGGCCGGGCTGCCCGCGCAGTCCCTGGCCTGGGGCCTGTGGGAGCAACGCAGCGAGATGTCCTCCCACGTGGCCGGGGCCGACCTGGCGCGCATGGGCCGCTCGGGGGCGCTGCTCCTCGGCACGGAGGACGGCCTGGCGCTCTTCGACGCCGCGCTGTCCCTGGACGAGACGCTGCTGGTGCCCGCCCGCATCGACCTGCGTGCCCTGCGCCGCTCCCCCGCCACCGCGCACCCGCTGCTGCGCGCGCTGCTGCCCGCGCCCGCCCGCCGCTCCGCCGCCTCCGGCACCGCGGAGGCCGGGGGTTCCGAGCTGGTGGAGCGGCTGCGCGCGCTGCCCGCCGCCGAGCGGGAGGCGCACCTGGTGGAGCTGGTGCGGGCGCACGCGGCCACCGTCCTCGGCCACGCCGAGCCGGACTCCGTACCGGCGGAACGGGCCTTCAAGGACCTGGGCTTCGATTCGCTCACCGCCGTCGAGCTGCGCAACCGGCTGCACACCGCGACCGGCATCCGGCTCCCCGCGACCCTGGTGTTCGACTACCCCAGCCCCACCGTCCTGGCGGGCTTCCTGGCCGAGCGGGTGCTGGGCTCGTCGCCCCGCGCGGCCGCGCCCGTGGCCGCCCCGGCCGCGGCGGACGGGGAGCCGATCGCGATCGTGGCGATGTCCTGCCGCTTCCCGGGCGGGGTGCGCTCCCCGGAGGACCTGTGGCAGCTGGTCGCCTCGGGCGGCGACGCGATGTCCGCCTTCCCGGAGGACCGGGGCTGGGACCTGTCCCTGCTGGGCGGCCCGGACGAGGACGGCCGGGCCGTCGAGGGCGGCTTCCTGCTCGACGCCGCCGAGTTCGACCCGGGCTTCTTCGGCATCAGCCCGCGCGAGGCCCTGTCGATGGACCCGCAGCAGCGGCTGCTGCTGGAGACGTCCTGGGAGGCGGTGGAGCGGGCGGGCATCCTGCCGGCCGCGCTGCGGGGCAGCCGCACCGGTGTGTTCGTCGGCGCCATGTACCAGGACTACCTGCTGCGGCTGCGGAACGTGCCCGAGGAGGCCGAGGGCTATCTGGGCACGGGCGGCTCGGGCAGTGTGATCTCCGGGCGGATCTCCTACACGCTGGGCCTGGAGGGCCCGGCGGTCACGGTGGACACGGCGTGCTCCTCGTCGCTGGTGGCCATGCACCTGGCCGCGCAGGCGCTGCGCAACGGCGACTGCGAACTGGCCCTGGCCGGAGGCGTCGCGGTCATGGCGACGGTGGACCTGTTCGCCGAGTACCGGCGGCAGCAGGCGCTGTCCCCGTCGAGCCGCTGCAAGGCCTTCGCCGATGCGGCGGACGGCGCGGCGTTCGGCGAGGGCGTGGGCATGGTGCTGCTGGAGCGCCTGTCGGACGCCCGCCGCAACGGCCACCGCGTCCTGGCGGTCGTACGAGGATCGGCCGTCAACCAGGACGGCGCCAGCAATGGCCTCACCGCCCCCAACGGCCCCTCGCAGGAACGCGTCATCCACGCCGCCCTCGCCAACGCCCGCCTCACGACAGCCGACATCGACGCCGTCGAGGCACACGGCACCGGCACGAAACTCGGCGACCCCATCGAGGCCCAGGCACTCCTGGCCACCTACGGACAGGGCCGCCCCGCCGAACAGCCCCTGTGGCTCGGCTCGCTGAAGTCCAACCTCGGCCACACCCAGGCGGCCGCGGGCATCGGCGGCGTCATCAAGATGGTCGAGGCCATGCGCCACGGCACCCTGCCCGAGACGCTCCATGTCGACGAGCCGACGACGCAGGTGGACTGGTCCGCGGGAGCCGTGGAAGTGCTCACGGAGTCCCGGCCGTGGCCCGCCACGGGCGACCGGCCCCGGCGCGCCGCCGTCTCCTCCTTCGGCGTCAGCGGCACCAACGCCCACATCGTCCTCGAACACACCCCGGAACCCGAGGCGGAGCCCCAGGACCACCAGGACGACCCCGACGGCACGGCCACGCCGCTCGTCCTCTCCTCCCGCACCGCGACGGGCCTGCGGGACCAGGCCGCGCGCCTGCACACCCACCTCGACGAGCACCCCGGCGCCCGCCTCGCCGACCTGGCCCTCTCCCTGGCCACCACGCGCACCCACTTCGAGCACCGGGCCGTGCTCCCGGCCGACGGCCGCGAGACGGCCGCCCAGGCGCTGGAGGCGCTGGCGACGGACGGCGAGTTCCCGGGTCTGCTGCGCGCGAAGGCGGACGGCGGCAAGGACGGCAGGCCCGTCTTCGTGTTCCCCGGCCAGGGCGCCTACTGGGCCGAGATGGCGGCCGAACTGCTCGTGTCCTCCCCGGTGTTCGCCGAGAAGGCCCGGGAGTGCGCCGCCGCGCTGGAGCCGCACCTGGACTGGTCCGTGCTCGACGTCCTGTCCGGCGCCGCGGAGGCCGCGCCGACGGACCGGCCCGACATGATCCAGCCACTGCTGTTCGCGGTCACCGTGTCGCTCGCCGCCCTGTGGCGGTCGTACGGCGTGGAGCCGTCCGCCGTGGTGGGCCACTCCCAGGGCGAGGCCGCGGCGGCGTACGTCGCCGGTGCCCTGTCGCTGGAGGACGCCGCCCGGGTGGTGGCCCTGCGCAGCCAGGCACAGCTGAGCCTGGTGGGACACGGCGGGATGGCCGCGGTGTCGGAGCTGCGCGAGGACCTGGAGGCCCGGCTGGAGCGGTGGGGCGGCAAGGTGACCATTGCGGCGGTCAACTCGCCCCGCTCGGCGACGGTCACCGGGGACTCGGACGCGCTGGAGGAGCTGCTGGCCGAGCTGGCCGCCGAGGACATCCGGGCCCGCCGGATCCCCGGCGCGGACGGCGCGGGCCACTCCGCCCAGGTGGACGCGCTCCGCGAACACCTGCTGGAGGTCCTCGCGCCCGTCTCGCCCCGGCCCTCGGCCGTCCCCTTCTACTCGACCGTGGAGGGCGGGCTGCTGGACACCACGGAGCTGGACGCGGAGTACTGGTTCCGCAACGCCCGCTGCCCCGTGGAGTTCGAGCGGACCGCGCGCGCCCTGGTCGCCGACGGGTTCCGCACGTTCGTGGAGGCGAGCCCGCACCCGCTGCTCAGCACGCCGCTCCAGGAGTCGGCCGAGGACGCCGACCTCACCGTGGTGGGCTCGCTGAAGCGGAACGAGGGGAGCCTGGGCCGGTTCCTGGGCTCGGTCGCGGAGGCGCACGCGCACGGCGTCCGGGTGGACTGGGCAGCGGTGTTCGAGGGCCGGGACGCCCGGCGGGCGGACCTGCCGACGTATGCGTTCGAGCGGCAGCACCTGTGGCTGCACGACGGCACGGCGTCCGGTGACGTGACCTCGGCGGGCCTGGACCCGGCCGGGCACCCGCTGCTGGGCGCGGGGACCGAGCTGCCCGACAACGGCGGCTTCCTCTTCAGCGGCCGCCTGTCGCTGCGCAGCCACCCGTGGCTGGCCGACCACGGCAGCCCGGAGGTGGCGCTGCTGGCGGGCACCGCATTCGCCGAGCTGGCGCTGCGCGCCGCGGAGCGGACGGGCTGCGCGGGCGTCCCCGAACTGACGCTGCATCAGCCGCTGTTGCTGCCCGAGCAGGACGCGGTGCGGCTCCAGCTGGTGGTCGGCGGCCCGGACGACGCGGGCCGGCGCTCCCTGGGCGTGTACTCGCGCGTCGAGGGCGCCCCGGAGGACCTGCCGTGGACGAGGCACGCCGAGGGCGTCCTCGGCCCCGACGAGGACGCGCACGACACCGCCGACCTGACGGCCTGGCCCCCGGCGGGCGCCCGGCCGGTCGACATCGAGGGGCTGTACGAGCGGTTCGCCGAAGGCGGCATCGTGTACGGGCCGTCGTTCCGCGGGCTGCGGGCGCTGTGGCGGCGCGGGGACGAGATGTTCGCCGAGGTCCGGCTGGAGCAGGAGGAGCGCGACTCGGCCGCCGCGTACGGGCTGCACCCGGCGCTGTTCGACGCCGCCCTGCACACGCTGGGGGTGGGCGCGCCGGTGCCGGGGGCGGGCGAGGGCCGCACGATGCTGCCGTTCGCCTGGCGCGGCATCGCCCTGCACGCCGCAGGCGCGGCCGGGCTGCGGGTGCGGATCGCCCCGGACGGCGAGGGCGGCGTCTCGGTGCACGCGGCCGACGAGGCGGGCGGCGCGGTGCTGTCCGTGGAGTCGCTGGTGCTGCGCCCGGCCTCCGCCGAACTGCTCCGCCCCGAGGGCGGGAGCATGCACGACTCGCTGTTCCGCACGGACTGGACGCCCGTCGCCCTGCCCGCGGACGCGGGTGCGGCCCGCTGGGCCGTGGCGGGGCCGGACCCCGCGGGCCTCGCGGAGGCGCTGCGGGCCACGGGCACGGCAGTTGACACGTACGCGGACGGGCGGGCGCTCGGCGACGCGGTGTCGCGGGGCGAGGCCGTGCCGGACGTGGTGCTGGTGCCGTTCGCGGCCGGTGCCGACGGCCTCGGCGCCGAACCGGCCGGGCAGGCCCTGGCCGTCGTCCAGGAGTGGCTGGCCGACGAGCGGTTCGCCGCCGCGCGGCTGGTGATCGCCACCGAGGGCGCGGTCGCCACGGGTCCGGGCGCACCGGCCCCCGTACCGGCCCTCGCCGCGGTGTGGGGTCTGGTGCGGTCCGCCCAGTCGGAGAACCCCGGCCGGATCGTCCTGGCCGACCTGGACGGCCTCGAGTCCTCCCGGCGTGCGCTGCCGGCCGCGGTGGCGTCCGGGGAGCCGCAGCTGGCGCTGCGCGACGGCGGACCGGCGGTCTTCCGGCTGGCCCGCGCCGCCTCGGACCCGGCCCTGCCGCTGCCCGCGGAGGGCTCCTGGCGGCTGGCGCCGTCCACCGACGGCACCCTGGAGAACCTGGCGTTCGGGGACGACCCGGGCATCGGCCGGGCCCTCGGCGAGGGCGAGGTGCGCCTCGCGGTCCGGGCGGCCGGGCTGAACTTCCGCGACGCGCTCATCGCGCTCGGCATGTACCCGGGCGGCGACGCCCGGCTCGGCAGCGAGGGCGCGGGCGTCGTGCTGGAGACCGGCCCCGGGGTGACGGACCTGCGGCCCGGCGACCGGGTCATGGGTCTGCTCCCCGGCTCGTTCGCCTCCTCCGCGATCGCCGACCGGCGGACGCTCGTCCGCATCCCCGACGGCTGGTCGTACACGACGGCCGCCTCGGTGCCACTGGTGTTCCTGACGGCCTACTACGGCCTGGTGGACCTGGCCGGGCTGCGCGCGGGCGAGTCCGTGCTCGTGCACGCCGCGGCCGGCGGCGTCGGCATGGCCGCCACTCAGCTGGCCCGGCACCTGGGCGCCGAGGTGTACGGCACGGCGAGCGCGGGCAAGTGGGACGCGCTGCGCGGCCTGGGCTTCGACGACGACCACCTCGGCTCGTCGCGCGACACCGGCTTCGAGGCACGGGTGCGCACGGCCACCGGGGGCCGCGGTGTCGACGTGGTCCTCAACTCCCTGACGGGCGAGCTGATCGACGCGTCGCTGCGGCTGCTCGGTCCGGGCGGCCGGTTCCTGGAGATGGGCCGGGCCGACCTCCGGGACGCCGAGGCCGTGTCCGCCGCCCACGACGGCGTCCGCTACCAGGCCTACGACCTGAGCGAAGCGGGCATGGACCGCATCCAGGAGATGCTGACGGACGTCGTGGACCTGCTGGAGCGCGGCGTGCTCAGCCACCTTCCGGTACGGGCCTGGGACATCCGGCACTCCAGGGACGCGTTCCGCTTCCTCAGCCAGGCGCGGCACATCGGCAAGATGGTGTTCACCGTGCCGAAGCGCTTCGACCCGAGCGGCACGGTGCTGATCACCGGTGGCACGGGCACCCTGGGCGGGCTCGTCGCCCGGCACCTGGTGACGGAGCACGGCGCCCGGCACCTGGTGCTCGCGGGCAGGCGGGGGCCGGACGCCCCGGGCATGGCCGAGCTGACGGCCGAACTGGCCGGGCACGGCGCCCGGCTCACCGTCGCCGCCTGTGACGTGAGCGACCGCGCCGAGCTGGCGAAGCTGCTGGCGGACATCCCGGCCGGGGAGCCGCTGACCGCGGTCGTCCACGCGGCCGCGGCCCTCGACGACGGGGTGATCGGCACGCTGACCCCCGAGCGCCTCGACCGCGTGTGGCGGCCGAAGGCGGCCGCGGCGGCCCACCTCCACGAGCTGACCCGCGACAGCGACCTCTCGGCCTTCGTCCTCTTCTCGTCCGCCGCGGGCACCTTCGGCGGACCGGGCCAGGGCAACTACGCGGCGGCCAACGCCTACGTGGACGCACTGGCCCAGCAGCGCCGGGCCGAGGGACTGCCGGCGGCCTCGCTGGCCTGGGGCCTGTGGGCGGAACGCAGCGCGGGCACGGCGGCGCTGGACGACACGGACCTCACCCGGATCGGCCGGGGCGGCATGGCGCCGCTGCCGACCGACGAGGGCCTGGCCCTGTTCGACGCGGGCGTCGACCGCGCCGACGCGGTGCTGCTGGCGGCCCGGCTCGAGCTGGCGCCGCTGCGGGAGCAGCCCCTGGAGTCGGTGCCGCCGGTGCTGCGCGGCCTGGTGCGGGGCCGGATGCGGACGGCGGCGGCCACGGTGGCAACGGACACGGGCGGCACGCTCGCCGACAGCCTGACCGGCCTGCCCCCGGCCAAACAGCACGCGCTGCTGCTCCAGCTGGTGCTCCGGCACGTGGCGGCCGTACTGGGCCACGGCTCGCCGGACACGGTGCCCGCGGACCGGTCGTTCAAGGAGCAGGGCTTCGACTCGCTCACCGCGGTCGAGCTGCGCAACCGCCTCGCGGCCGCGGCCGGCGTGCGGATGCCCGCGACGCTGGTCTTCGACCACCCGTCCCCGACCGCGCTCGCGGCCTATCTGCGGGACCGGCTCGCGCCGGAGGAGCCGTCGGGCGTCGAGCAGATGCTGGCGGAACTCGACCGGCTGGCCGCGGAGCTGGACGCCTTCGCCGAGGACGACGACGCCCGCGGCGCCATCACCGGCCGCCTGGAGTCCCTCACCGCGAAGTGGAACGCGACGGCGGACGGGACGGGGGTCGCCACCGAGGACGAACTCGACTCCGCCACCGACGACGAACTCTTCGAGATGGTCGACAAGCAGTTCGGCTGACCCACGGGCACGTACGGGCACGTACGGGCACGTACGGCAGCGAGATCACGGAAGAACCGAGGAGAACGAGGACCACGTGGCAAACGAGGAGAAGCTCCGGAGCTACCTCAAGCGCGCCATCGCCGATGCACAGAAGGCCAATCAGCGGCTGCACGAGGTCGAGGGCCGGCGCAGCGAGCCGATCGCGATCACCGGGATGAGCTGCCGCTTCCCGGGCGGCGTGCAGTCCCCGGAGGAGCTGTGGCGGCTGGTGGCCGACGGGATCGACGCGGTGGCGGCGTTCCCGGCGGACCGGGGCTGGGACCTCCGGGCCCTGGACGAGCCGGAGGCCGAGGACGCACAGGGGCCGATCGGTGAGGGCGGCTTCCTGGCGGACGTCGGCGGCTTCGACGCGGAGTTCTTCGGCATCAACCCGCGCGAGGCGCTGTCCATGGACCCCCAGCAGCGGCTGCTGCTGGAGACCACCTGGGAGGCGTTCGAGCGGGCCGGGATCGACCCGGCCGCGATGCGCGGCAGGCCCGTGGGCGTCTACACCGGCACCAGCGGCCAGGACCACACGCTGCTCGCGGCGCAGGGCGACCCGGGCTATGTGGTCACGGGCAACTCGGCGAGCGTCCTGTCGGGCCGGATCTCCTACACCCTGGGGCTGGAGGGCCCCGCGGTCACGGTGGACACGGCATGCTCGTCGTCGCTGGTCGCCATCCACCTCGCGGTGCAGGCGCTGCGCAACGGCGAGTGCGAGCTGGCCCTGGCAGGCGGCGCCACCGTCCTGTGCACCGGCGAGGGCCTGGTGTCCTTCGCCCGCCAGGGCGGACTGGCGTCCGACGGCCGGTGCAAGGCGTTCTCGGAGGCGGCGGACGGCTTCGGGGTGGCCGAGGGCGTGGGAGTGCTGCTGCTGGAGCGGCTCTCGGACGCGCAGCGCAAGGGCCGCAGGATCCTGGCGGTGGTACGGGGATCGGCCGTCAATCAGGACGGTGCCTCGAACGGGCTGACCGCCCCCAACGGCCCCTCGCAGGAACGCGTCATACGCGCCGCTCTGGCCAACGCGCGGCTGGCGCCCGCCGACGTGGACACGGTGGAGGCTCATGGAACGGGCACGAAGCTCGGCGACCCCATCGAGGCACAGGCCCTGCTCGCCACCTACGGCAAGAGCCGCCCCGATGAACGTCCCCTGTGGCTGGGCTCGTTGAAGTCCAACATCGGTCACGCACAGGCGGCGGCAGGTGTCGGCGGCATCATCAAGATGGTGCAGGCCATGCAGCACGGCATCCTGCCGCGCACCCTGCACGTGGACGAGCCGAGCACGGAGATCGACTGGTCGGCGGGCGCCGTGGAGCTGCTCACCGAACAGCAGGACTGGCCCGCCGGGACCGGCCGCACGCGCCGGGCGGGCGTGTCCTCGTTCGGGATCAGCGGGACCAACGCCCATGTGATCCTGGAGGAGGCACCGGAGCCGGAGACGCCCGAGTCCGGGGACCGTCCGGACGGCACCGTGCCGTGGGTGGTCTCGGGCCGTACGGCGGCAGCGCTGGACGAGCAGCTGGAGCGGCTGCGGAGCTGGGCCGAGGAGCGGCCCGGCCTGCGACCGGCGGACGTCGCGCATGCCTTGGCCACGACGCGTACGCACTTCGAGCACCGGGCGGCCGTCGTCGGCGGTACGCGCGACGAGCTGCTGGAGTCGCTCGGCGCCCCGGCCTCGGTCATCCGCGGCGAGCGGCAGGGCGGCAGCCTGGCTGTGCTCTTCACGGGGCAGGGTGCGCAGCGGCTGGGGATGGGGCGTGAACTGCACGCCGCGTTCCCGGTGTTCGCGGACGCCTTCGATGCGGTGTGCGCGGAGCTGGATGCGCACCTGGACCAGCCCCTGAAGCAGGTGATGTGGCACGAGGACGGCACCGGGCTCCTCGACCAGACCGCCTACACCCAGACCGCACTCTTCGCCCTTGAGGTCGCTCTCTACCGGCTCGCCGAGAGCTGGGGCCTGCGCCCCGACGCACTCATCGGCCACTCCATCGGCGAACTCAGCGCAGCACACGTGGCAGGACTCTGGACGCTCAAGGACGCCGCCACACTCGTCGCCGCACGCGGACGCCTCATGCAAAGCCTGCCGGGCGGGGGTGCGATGACCGCACTCCAGGCCACCGAGGACGAAATCACCCCCCTCCTCAACGAACTCGTCGGCCTGGCAGCCATCAACGGCCCGTCATCGATCGTCATATCCGGCGACGCCGAAGCCGTGGAGGCAGTGGCCGCCATCGTCACCGGCTGGGGACGCAAGACCAAGCGCCTCCCCGTCAGCCACGCCTTCCACTCCCACCACATGGACCCCATCCTCGACGACTTCAAAACCGTCGCGGAGTCCATCGCTTACCAAGCCCCCGACCTGCCGGTGATCTCCAACGTCACCGGCCGCCCCCACACCGACGCAGAGATCCAGACCCCCGACTACTGGGTCCAGCACATCCGCCAACCCGTCCGCTTCCACCACGGCATCACCACCCTCACGGGCCACACCTTCCTCGAACTCGGCCCCGACGCCACCCTCACCGCCCTCGCGAGCCAGGTCCACGGCACCGCAACCGCCGTCTCCCTGCTCCGGGACGGGCAACCCGAGCCCGGCGCGGCGGTCACGGCCCTGGCCCGCCTCCACACCACGGGCACCGCCCTCGACTGGCCCTCGGTCCTCTCTCCCGCCCCGGCCGTCCTCGACCTCCCCACCTACCCCTTCCAGCGCCGCCATTACTGGATCGGCGCCGAAGGCCGGGGGACCGAGCCGGGCCCGCAGGGCGAAGCCCCCCGTCCGGTCTCCAGCATCGTCCGCCGGCTCACCGAGCTGCCCGAGCGCGAGTGGGACCGGTTCCTGGTGGACCTGGTCGGCTCCCACGCCGTCGCCGTGCTGGGCCACTCCCCGGACTACGTCCTCGATGCGGACCGCTCGTTCCGCGACCTCGGCTTCGACTCCCTCACGGCGGTCGAGCTGCGCCGCGTCCTCCAGCAGGCGACCGAGCTGCCCCTGCCCGCGTCACTCGTCTTCGACCACCCGAGCCCCGCGGCTCTGGCCGCCCACCTGCGTGCGGAACTGCTCGGCGACTCCGGTGTCCACCCCACCGGGACGGCGGGCCCGACCGTCGCCGCGGCCGACGAGCCGATCGCGATCGTCGGCATGAGCTGCCGCTTCCCGGGCGGCGTCGAGTCGCCGGAAGAGCTGTGGCGGCTGGTGGCCGACGGCGTGGACGCGGTCTCCGGCTTCCCCGCCGACCGCGGCTGGGACCTCGACGCCCTCTTCGACACCGACCCGGACGCCCCCGGCAGGACGTACGTCCGCGAAGGCGGCTTCCTGCGTGACCCGGCAGGCTTCGACGCGGCCTTCTTCGGCATCAGCCCGCGCGAGGCCCTGGCCATGGACCCCCAGCACCGCCTGCTGCTGGAGACCTCCTGGGAGGCGTTCGAGCGCGCCGGGATCGACCCCACCTCCGTGCGCGGCGAGTCCGTCGGCGTCTACGCCGGGCTGGTGGGCCACGACTACGCCGTCCACCTGCCCTCCGTCCCCGAGGACGTCGCCCCCTACCTGGCCAACGGCAGCGCGGGCAGCGTGGCCTCCGGCCGGATCGCATACACCCTGGGTCTGGAGGGGCCCGCGGTCACCGTGGACACGGCGTGCTCGTCCTCGCTCGTGGCCATGCACCTCGCGGCGCAGTCCCTGCGCAGCGGGGAATGCCGGCTCGCGCTCGCGGGCGGGGTGACGGTGATGGCCACCCCGGGCGCCTTCGTCGACTTCAGCGCCCAGCGCGGCCTCGCCTCCGACGGTCGCTGCAAGTCCTTCGCCGCGGCCGCCGACGGCACCAACTGGGCCGAGGGCGCGGGCATGGTCCTCCTGGAGCGCCTCTCCGACGCCCGCCGCAACGGCCACCGCGTCCTCGCGGTCGTACGGGGCTCCGCCGTCAACCAGGACGGGGCCAGCAACGGCCTCACCGCCCCCAACGGCCCCTCCCAGCAACGCGTGATCCACGCGGCACTGGCCAACGCCCGCCTGTCCCCCGCGGACGTCGACGCCGTCGAGGCGCACGGCACCGGCACCAGGCTCGGCGACCCGATCGAGGCCCAGGCCCTCCTGGCCACGTACGGCAGGAACAGGCCCGCCGAGCAGCCGCTGCTGCTGGGCTCGTTCAAATCCAACATCGGCCACTCCCTGGCCGCCGCGGGTGTGGGCGGTGTCATCAAGATGGTCGAGGCCATGCGCCACGGCATCCTCCCCCGCACCCTCCACGTCGACGAGCCCACACCCGAGGTCGACTGGTCGGCGGGCGCCGTGGAACTGCTCACCGAGGCCCGCGCCTGGCCCCGTACCGAGGACCGGCCCCGGCGCGCCGCCGTCTCCTCCTTCGGAATCAGCGGCACCAACGCCCACCTCGTTCTGGAGGAATCGCCGGACGACCCCCAGGCTCCGCCGACGCCCGTGCACGACAAGGACGTCGTCGTGCCCTGGATCGTCTCGGCCAAGTCGCCGGGGGCACTGGACGAGCAGCTGGAGCGGCTACGGCGCCTGGCCGAGGACGATCCCGGGCTCCGGCCGGCCGACGTGGCGTACGCACTCGCCACCACCCGCAGCCACTTCGAGCACCGGGCCGCAGTGGTGGGCGGCACCCGGGAGGAACTCCTCGACGCCCTGGACCCGGCCACGGTCTCGGTGATCCGCGGCAGGCAGCACACCAGCAGGCTGGCGTTCCTGTTCACGGGGCAGGGTGCGCAGCGTGTGGGGATGGGGCGTGAACTGCACGCCGCCTACCCGGCATTCGCGGACGCCTTCGACGCGGTGTGCGCGGAGCTGGACGCCCACTTGGAGCGGCCGCTGAAGCAGGTGATGTGGCACGAGGACGGCACCGGGCTCCTCGACCAGACCGCCTACACCCAGACCGCACTCTTCGCCCTTGAGGTCGCTCTCTACCGGCTCGCCGAGAGCTGGGGCCTGCGCCCCGACGCACTCATCGGCCACTCCATCGGCGAACTCAGCGCAGCACACGTGGCAGGACTCTGGACCCTGAAGGACGCCGCCACACTCGTCGCCGCACGCGGACGCCTCATGCAAAGCCTGCCGGGCGGAGGTGCGATGACCGCCCTCCAGGCCACCGAAGACGAAATCACCCCCCTCCTCAACGAACGCGTCGGCCTGGCAGCCATCAACGGCCCGTCATCGATCGTCATATCCGGCGACGCCGAAGCCGTGGAGGCAGTGGCCACCACCGTCGCCGCCTGGGGACGCAAGACCAAGCGCCTCCCCGTCAGCCACGCCTTCCACTCCCACCACATGGACCCCATCCTCGACGACTTCAAAACCGTCGCGGAAGCCATCACCTACCACCCCACCAACCTGCCGATCATCTCCAACCTCACCGGCACCCGCCTCACCCACGAGGAAGCCCAGACCCCCACCTACTGGGTCCAGCACATCCGCCAACCCGTCCGCTTCCACCACGGCATCACCACCCTCACCCACCACACCCTCCTCGAACTCGGCCCCAACGGCACCCTCACCGCCCTCGCCACCGAAACCGACCCCACCCTCACTGCTGTCCCCCTCCTCACCGCAAAGACCCCCGAACCCCACGCCGCCACCGCCGCCCTGGCCCATCTCCACGTCACCGGCACCCCTCTCGACTGGGCCGGCCTCCTCACCCCGGCGGCCTCCCCGGTTCCCGATCTCCCCACCTACCCCTTCCAGCGCGACCGCTACTGGCTCGACAGCACGACCCAGACCGTCACCCCCCGGTCCGAGCAATCCGCACCCTCGGCCACCGACTTCCGGCGCCGGCTCGACGAGGCGCCCGAGGATGCACGTCCGGATCTGCTCCTCGATGCGGTGCGTACGCACGCCGCCGCCGTGCTGGGGCACCGCGATGCGGAGCAGGTCGCTGCCGAGCAGCCGTTCCTCGAGTCCGGCTTCGACTCCCTGACCGCCGTCCAGCTGCGCTCCCGCCTCGACGACCTCACCGGTCTCCGCCTGGGCGCGACGCTCCTCTTCGACCATCCCACCCCGACGGCCCTGGCCGCGTACCTGCTGGAGCGGATCGGGCAGGAGGCCCCGGAAGCCCGGGAGGACGCGCCCGGCGCCGCCGGCGGGGCCGCCGCCCCCGGCCCCCTGGGCGCGCTCTACCGCCGCGCCTGCGCCGAGGAGAAGCTCGACGAGGCCCTGGAGCTGCTCAAGGCGGCCTCTCTCCTGGAGCCCGTCTTCGCCGCGGACAGCCCGGACCTGCCCGCCCCCGAGCCCATCCGCCTCGCCGCGGCGGGCACCTCGTCCGGCGACGCCCCCGTGCTCGTCTGCTTCCCCTCCTTCAGCCCCGTGGCGGGCCCGCACGAATACGCCCGCTTCGCCGCCCACTTCCGCGGCAAGGCCGATGTCTGGGCCTTCGCCGAGCCCGGCTTCCTGGCCGACGAGGCGCTGCCCGGCACGGTCGAGGCGCTCGCCCGCGTGCATGCGGAGGCGGTCCTGCGGTGCCTGGGCGACGGCGCCGGGCAGCGGCGGTTCGTCCTGGTGGGACGGTCCGCGGGCGGCTGGGTCGCGCACGCGGTGGCGCGCCGGCTGGAGAGCCTGGGGCACGCGCCCGGCGCCGTGGTGCTGCTGGACACCTCCTCCCCCGAGCACATGGCGCAGTCCCCGGTCGGCGCGCAGATCGGCGGCGCGATGGTGACGCGGGAGAACGACTTCGACCTGTTCAGCGACAAGCGACTGGCCGCCATGGGCGGTTACATCAGGATCTTCTCCGCCTGGAGCGTGGAGCCGGTGGCCGTGCCGACCCTCCTGGTAAGGGCCACCGAGTGCTTCGCGGGCGGAGACACGGGCCCGGAGGCCCCGCCGGAGGACTGGCGGGCCGTCTGGGAACTCGCCGACGTCGAACTCGACGTGCCGGGCGACCACTTCACGATGCTGGAGAGGTTCTCCGACTCCACCGCCGAAGCCGTGCACACCTGGCTGAACACCCAACCCCCGTACCGCTCCGAGAAAGGCGCACGCAAGTGAAGATTGTCATCATCGGTGCAGGAGTCAGCGGCATCGCGAGCGCGCTCGCCCTCTCCCGCGAGCACGAAGTGACGGTGTACGAGCGGGCTCCCGAGCTGCGCGCCGACGGCAACGGCGTGCTGCTGTACCCCAATGCGACGGGCCTGCTGCGCACCTGGGGCATCCGGCCGGACTCCCTGGGCGTGCACATGGACTCGCTCGACCTGCTGTCGGAGTACGGCGAGACGCTGCTCCGGATGGACATGGCGGGCATTGCCCGCCGCTACCGGCACCCGATCGTCGTCGGCAAGCGCGGCGGCGTCCTGGCGGCCCTGGCCGAGCGGCTGCCGGCGGGCATGGTGCAGTTCGGCAAGGAGCTGACCGGCATCACGTACCGGACGGACCGGCCGCGGACGACGGTGGTGGCCACGTTCTCGGACGGGAGCGAGGTCGAGGCCGACGCGCTGATCGGCGCGGACGGTCACCGGTCCGCCGTGCGGGAGCACCTGCTGGGGCACGATCCGGCCGCGTACTGCGGGGACGCGACCTGGCACGGGATCACCGACCTGCCCAGCGAGTTCAGCGACGGGCACCGCATTCACTCGCTCTACGGCAGTGAGGGCATCTGCGTGATGCACCCGGTCGGCAACGGCCAGGTGTACTGGGCGTTCGAACTGCCGTGGCGCGAGGGCGACTCCGCTCCGCTCGGCAAGCCGGGCAGCCACGGTTACGGGCATCCGGGCGTTCCGGTGGAGGGGTCTCCGGTCGACAACCTGAGGGCCCGGTTCGGGCACTGGACGGCGGGGGCGCTGCCGCAGCTGCTGGAGACGATCGGCGACAAGGACGTCAGCGTCTTCCCGCACATCATGCACAACGTCCGCCCGGCGTGGGGGGACGGTCCGGTGACCCTGGCCGGGGACGCCGCGCACGTCGTCCCGCCGCGGCTGGGCATGGGGCTGTGCCAGGCGCTCGAGGACGCCTGGGTGCTGGAGCGGGCCATGGCCCGTCCGGGCACGGCGAACGAGCGGCTGCGCGCCTACGAGACCGCGCGCTGGCCCCGGTTGCGCAGGATGCGGAGCATCGCGGAGCTGATGGGCCGCCGGACCCTGCCGGCGCCGCCGAAGCTGGCCCGCCGGATCGGCCGTTTCGTGCCGATGACCGCGTACCAGCAGCTCCAGGTCACGCGGCTCAGCAACTACCTGAACGACGATGCGCCGGGCACCAGGACGGCGAAGATCCGCGTCCGCTGACATCCGCCGGCACCTGCCGGGACCCGCCCGGCAGGTGCCGTTATCCGCCGACTTTCGCCGACTCTTGCTGGCTTTCGCCGAATTCCGCTGATTGGAGACCGAAGTGGACCAGATCCTCAGTGCGATCCTGTCCGACGACGCCGTGAGCGAGGACTTCGCGGCCCTGCCGATCCCCGAGTCCTACCGGGGCGTGGTGGTGCTCGCGGAGGAGACCGCCATGTTCGACGGGATGGCGACGGGCGACAAGGACCCGCAGAAGTCGCTGCACGTCCAGGACGTGCCGACGCCGGAGCCCGGTCCCGGCGAGGTGCTGGTCGCCTCGATGGCCAGCGCGATCAACTACAACACGGTGTGGAGCGCGATCTTCGAACCCCTGCCGACGTTCGGGTTCCTGAAGCGCTACGCCCAGGCCAGCTCGCTGAACGCCCGGCACTTCCAGCCGTACCACGTGGTGGGCTCCGACATGGCCGGCGTCGTGCTGCGCACCGGGCCGGGCGTGGAGCGCTGGAAGCCGGGCGACCGGGTGGTGGCGACGGCGCACAAGGCGCCCATGGACACTCCCGACGGCTACAACGACTCCATGCTCGACCCCGAGGGGCGGGCCTGGGGCTTCGAGACCAACTACGGCGGTCTCGCCGAGCTGGCCCTGGTGAACGGGACCCAGCTGATGCCGATGCCCGACCACCTGACGTGGGAGGAGGCGGCCTGCTCGACGCTGTGCCACGCCACGGCGTACCGGCAGCTGGTGTCGCAGAACGCCGGGGGCATGAAGCAGGGCGACGTGGTGCTGATCTGGGGCGCCACGGGCGGACTCGGCTCGTACGCCACCCAGCTGGTGCTCAACGGCGGCGGCATTCCGGTGTGCGTCGTGTCGAGCGAGAGCAAGGCGGCGCTGGCCAGGGAGATGGGTGCCGAGCTGGTGATCAACCGGGCGGCCGAGGGGTACCGGTTCTGGGCGGACGAGGAGACGCCCGATCCGCGGGAGTGGAAGCGGTTCCGGTCCCGGATCAGGGAGCTGACCGGCGGTGACGACCCGGACATCGTGTTCGAGCACCCCGGCCGGGAGACGTTCGGCGCCAGTGTGTTCGCGGCGCGGCAGGGCGGCACCATCGTCACGTGCGCGGCCACGTCGGGCTACCAGCACGTCTACGACAACCGCTATCTGTGGATGAGCCTCAAGCGCGTGGTGGGCACCCACTTCGCGAACTACCGGGAGGCGTCGGAGTCCAACCGGCTGATCGCCAAGGGCATGATCCACCCGACGCTGTCGAAGGTGTTCGCGCTGGAGGAGACGGGCCTGGCGGCGCGCGACGTGCACCGCAACCGGCACAGCGGCAAGGTGGGCGTGCTGTGCCTGGCGCCCGAGGAGGGCCTGGGCGTGCGGAACGGGCAGCTGCGCGAGCGGCACCTCGACGCGATCACCCTGTTCCGCCGGGCCGAGGCCTGACGGCGGCCAGGGGGTGTCCGCCGGGACACCCCCTGGGTCGGGCGTCCTCCTAGGGGGACGGGGGCCTGCGGAAGCCCCGCTCCGCCAGCACCGCGGCCACGGCGGCGAGCACCAGGCTCGTGCCCACGGAGGCGACCAGGGACGTCCCGGCCGGCCGGCCCCACATCAGCCGGCGGGAGGCGTCGATGCCGTAGCTCATCGGGTTGATCTCGGCGACGACCTGCAGCCAGCCCGGCAGCCCGCCCGTGGGCACCAGGGCGTTCGAGGCGAACATCAGCGGGAACATCACCAGGAACCCGACGCCCTGCATGGCCTCCGCGTTCCGCAGCCAGCAGGCGATGGCCATGAAGATCCAGGCCAGGGCGAAGCCGATCAGCAGGGCGAGCAGCACCGCGGCGAGGACGCCGGGCACCCCGCCCGCGGGCGAGAAGCCGAAGAGCACGGTGGCGAGGACGATCAGGACCAGCAGCCGGACGGCCGCGCGCGCCACGTCGAATGCGCTCCGGGCGACCAGGACGGACCCCAGCCAGATCGGCATGGCCCGGAACCGGGCGACGACGCCGTTCTGAATGTCCTCGTTGAGCCCCACTCCCGACATCAGCGCGGACTGCATCGAAGTGGTCACCACAATGGCGGGCACCAGGAATTCGATGTAGCCGACGCCTTCGGGGAAATGGGGTGTCGTCGCAACGCTGTTGAAGACCTGCCCGAACAGCAGCAGGAGCACGAGCGGTTGCGCCACGCTGAATATCAGCAGTTTGGGGTCGGTGACCAGTTTTCGCAGCGATTTCCTGGTGAGCACGCCGATCTGGGTGCCGATTCCGGCTCCCGTCCACTCGACGGCGGGCGGTGCCGCCCCGGACGGTCGGTGCGCGAGTGCGCGCGCCATGGGGTCTCCTACGGTGTTCATCCGGTGAGGGCGGGTGCCTTGCGGGCGAGGGTGAGGTAGACGTCGTCGAGGGTGGGCTCGGTCATCGCCAGCTCGGCGGCCTCGACGCGGACGGCGTCCAGGGCCCGTACCACGTCCGCCACTTGACGGGAGCTGTCCACCGGCGTGGTGAGCTTCATGCGCTTCTCGTCGTACGAGGGGCGCAGACCGGCCGACTCCAGTGCGCGGGCAGCGGGCGGCACGTCCTCGGGGGTCTGCAGGGTGACGGTGACGGCGCGCCGGCCGACCCGGTCCTTCAGCTCCGCGGGGGTGCCGGAGGCGACGACCGCCCCGGCGGACAGGACGGCGATGGCATCGGCCAGGCGGTCGGCCTCGTCGAGGTACTGGGTGGTGAGCACCACCGTGCTGCCCTGGCCGGCCATCTCCTCGACGATGGTCCAGAGCGTGAGGCGGCTGGTGGGGTCGAGCCCGGTGGTGGGCTCGTCGAGGAAGAGCACGGCCGGGTTGCCCACGACGCTGGCGGCGAGGTCGAGCCGGCGCCGCATGCCGCCGGAGTAGCCGCGGACGGGCCGCTTGGCGGCGGCGGTCAGCTCGAAGCGCTCCAGGAGTTCTTCCGCCCGCGCCCGGGCGGCCCGGGGGTGGGCGCCGAGCAGCCGGGCGATCAGGATCAGGTTGTCCAGGCCGGTCATCTGCTCGTCGACCGAGGCGTACTGGCCGGTGAGGCCGATGCGGCGGCGGACCTCGACCGGGTCGGCGGCCACATCGAAGCCCGCGACGCGGGCGGAGCCCGAACTGGGGGGCTGGAGGGTGGCCAGGATGTTCACGAGCGTGGTCTTGCCGGCGCCGTTGTGGCCGAGCAGGCCGAGCACGGTGCCCGCGGGCACGGACAGAGTGACCCCGGCCAGGGCCCGCACGGTGCCGTAGGTCTTGCCGACGCCGAGTGTTTCGATCATCAGCTCGTTCATGGTGTCGGTGTCGTCTTCCCTGGTCGCGGTGGCACCGGGGCCGGGCCTCGCAGCGGGGGTTCTGCGGGCCGGTCCCCGGTGCCACCAGCTCTTGCGGTCGGCTCGGTCAGACGACGAACACGAGGCGCCGGCCCGGCGTCTCACGGTTCCAGGCGTCGTGGACCTCGGACAGCGGGACCTCGTCGACGTCGACGCGCAGGGCGCCCTGGACGACCGCGTCGGTCATCTTGGCCCACACGTCCTTGACGATCTCGAGGCTCGGCATGCTGCCCGTGCCGATGATGGTGATGCCGGCCCGGCGCAGGGCGTTGCCCTCGATCGAGGCGGTCTGGCCGGCGCTGTTGCCGAGCTGTACGTAGCGGACGTCGCCCTCGGCCTCCAGGCTGCGCGGGAGGGAGCCGAGGAATATCTCGGCGGGGCGGCCCCAGATGTAGTCGAGGACCACGTCGAAGGGGTGCTCGCCGGCCTCCTGGGCGAACTCGGCGGCGATCTTCTCGTCGGGCTGGTCCAGGGAGATGACCTTGTCGGCGCCGAGCGCGGGCAGCTCCTCGAGGGCGGCCCGGTTGCGGCCGGCCGCCACCACGCGCTCCGCGCCGAGGTGCTTGGCGATCTGCACGGCGAGCTTGCCCGCGACGCCGGTGCCGCCCAGGACGAGGACCTTGGAGCCGGGCCCGACCTGGAGCTTGGAGGCGAACGGCAGCCAGGAGGAGAAGCCGGGGTTGATCAGGGCGGCGGCGACCGAGTCGCTCACGCCGTCGGGGATGGGGAAGGCCAGCGCCCCGTAGGAGACGCTGAGTTCGCCCATGGAGCCGTAGGGCGG
This sequence comes from Streptomyces sp. 17_S59, assembly GCF_056930295.1. Classification (NCBI taxonomy): domain Bacteria; kingdom Bacillati; phylum Actinomycetota; class Actinomycetes; order Kitasatosporales; family Streptomycetaceae; genus Streptomyces; species Streptomyces sp. 17_S59. The sequence goes on from NZ_JBXOWD010000001.1 coordinate 1,043,825, forward strand.
ACGCTGGGCGGCGAAGCCGACGCGGGTGCCGTCCTCCAGCGTGCCGACGCCCTCGACACCGGCGACGAAGGGGATCTCGGCGCCGGCCGAGTAGTCGGGGTCGTACGTGACGAGCTTGCCCAGGTTGGTCAGCGCGGCGGCGCGGACGTGGATGAGGACCTCACCCTCGCGGGGCGTGGGGTCGGGGAACTCCGCGTAAACGGGCGGCTGTCCGATGGTGCGCACGACGGCGGCATGCATCGCTGCTGTCTCCTTGTAAGAGGTTCAAGAGTGTTGACATCAGTGCTTCAGGTGGTTCCGGAGAGGGTCGTTTCAGAGCTCGAGTGCAGGCTTGATGCGATGCATGGCGAACTCGATCAGCTGGGTGAGGTCGGGCTGCGTCTCGTGGTCGAGCCAGTAGAGGGCCGCCGACGCGAAGGCGGCGTTGGCCGCTGTTGCAGCCAGCTGGACCGCGAGGTCCTCCTTGGCGTCGCGCCCCGTCCGCTTCGCGATCAGCTCGGTGAGCTGCTCGATGTTGGCGGACGCCTCCTGGTACATGCGCTGCCGCAGCTCGGGGACGCCGAGCAGCAGCCGGTGCCGCAGCAGCAGCGCGTCGCGGTCGGCGTTCAGGAGCTGGCTGGCGAGTTCGCTGAAGACGGTGCAGACGACGTCGGGCAGCGGCTCGTCGACCGGGCGCCGGGCGAAGGCCTCCTCGAAGAACGGGTCGTACTCGTCGTTGAACAGCACGTCCTTCTTGTCCCGGAAGTACCGGTAGAAGGTCGCCGTCGAGATCTCCGCCGCGGTCGCGATCTGCTCGACCGTGACGGCGTCGTACCCCTTCTCCAGGTAGAGCTTCAGCGCCTGGCGCTGTACCTCCTTCTTCGTCCGCAACTTCTTCAGCTCGCGCAGTCCCATGAGTCCCCGTATCAACTGAGAAAATCTCTCTACTGAGAGAATCTTTCACTAGCCAGTGGCTGTCAGTCAAGCCCCTGAAGAGCATGAGGGCGCACATGCAGGAGCACATGAACAGAGCGCACGAACGACAAAACGGCCGGTCCCCCTCGAAGGGGACCGGCCGTGGCTGGTCAGGAGGCCGTTCCGACGAAGTCCAGCTGGGCCTCGGCCGGTAGGTCCGTCCGGCGCCTGACGTTGAGTTTCCGGTAGGCCCTGGTCAGGTGCTGCTCGACGGTACTGACCGTGATCCGCAGCTTCCGGGCGATCTCCCGGTTGGTCAGGCCCTGCCCGGCCAGCGCCGCGACCCTGCGCTCCGCCTCGCTCAGGGCCTCGACGCCCCCGGACTTCTCGGGGCGGCCCAGGTGCGCCCTCGGCACCACCCGGCCCGAGCCCGGCATCAGCTGCTGGCACAGCGGCTCGGCCTGGCACGCCTTGGCCAGCTGCCAGGCCCGCCGCGCGACCATCCGGGCCCGGTCCGAGGTGCCCAGCATGTGGTGCACCTGGCTCAGGTCGGCGAACGCCCGCGCCAGCTCCAGCCGCGCGCCGCAGGCGTGCAGGATGTCGACGGCCTCGCGCAGCGGCCGGAACCGCTGCCGGGGCTCCAGCGCCGACGCCAGGACCCGCAGCCCGAGCCCGCGCGCCCGTGTCGCCCCGCCGCCGCACCGCGCCAGCTGCTCCTCGGCCAGCCGCCTGGCCTGGTCCCGCTCCTCCAGGGCGACGAGCGCCTCGGCCGCCCCGGCCCGCCACGGCACGAGCCCCGGGCTGTCGATGCCCCAGTCGGCCATCAGCTCACCGCAGATCTGGAACTCCCCGAGCGCGGCGTGCGGCCGGCCGGTGGCCAGGTAGTGGTCGCCGCACGCGTACCGGTAGTGCAGCTCGAACCGGGTGCCGAACATGCCCTTGGGCACGGCCTGGTCCAGCACCTCCTCGGCCACGTCGAACCGGCCCGTCGCGGTCGCGGCCAGCAGCCGGCTCGCGAGCGGCGCCCCGACGCCGACGCCCCAGCCGGCGGCCGGCACCAGCGTCAGCGCGGCGGCCGCGTACTCCTCCGCCCCCGCCAGATCGCCCAGCCGCACGGCGATCTCCGCCCGGGCGGCCGTGAGCCGGGCCTCCCCGGTGCGGAAGTTGCGCGCCCGCGCCTCGGCGACCAGGGCGTCGCAGCGGGGCAGGGCGAGGTCCAGCCGGTCCGCGTAGATCAGGGCGTACAGGGCGTTGGTGAGCGTGCTGAGCGTCGCCCCGGTCAGGCGGCCGCTCTGCAGTATCTGCTCGGCCGCGGTGACCGCGTCGCCGTTCGGGCCCGCGGTCAGCACGGTGGTGAGCGCCTCGGCGGCGTGCAGCACGGGGTCGTTCGCGACGGTGACGGGGGTCGGCTCCTTGGCCGCGGGGGCGACCGCGTCCGCAGGCATCCTGGCCAGCAGGCCGGGGTAGGACGAGGCGAGCGACCGCTGGAGCACGCGCAGCGACCTGGTGGTCTCGGCGTCCAGGGGGCGGACCGTGCCCCGCAGCCGCTCCAGCGCCTCCCCCGCCTGGTCGGTGTGGCCGAACCAGAGCAGGTGGTCGATGGCGGTCACGGCGAGCCGGCCGCCCAGTTCGCCCTCCCGCAGGGCGGCGTTCAGCCGGGGCAGGTGCCGGGCCGACGCCGACGAGGAGCCGGACCGCAGTTCGGTGTCGGCGAGCAGCACCGTGAGCACGGCCCGGCGGCGCTCGTCGGCGCAGTTGCGCCGGGCCAGTTCGAGGCAGTCCAGCGCGAACTCCACCCTGCCCTCGGCGACCGCGCACGTGGCGGCGTCCTGGAGCACGCCGACGGCCCACGACCCCGGGTCGCCGTCCGAGGCGACGAGGTGCTCTGCGACCGCGGTGGCCTCCACTCCCTCGCGGTACAGCAACTCGGCGGCCCGTACGTGCAGTTCGACGCGGCGCGCGACGCCCATCTGGTGCAGGACGGCCGTCCGGCCGACGGGGTGCCGGAACCGTCCGGCCGCCAGCAGGCCGATCGCCTCCAGGCGTTCGACGGCCTCGGTCACCTCGCCGGTGCCCGCGCCGACGAGGGCACCGATGAACTCGGGGGCGGCGTTGTCGCCGAGCAGGGCCAGGCCGCGCGCGACCTCGACGGTCCGGCAGCCGGACCGGTGCAGACAGGCCAGCACCGCGTCCGCGTACGCCTCGCCGGGCTGGGGTGCCGGGCCCCTGCCCTCCCCGGCGGCCGCGTCGCGGGGCTGGTCGTCGACGACGGCGCGGGCGAGGAGCGGGTTGCCGCCGCTGAACGCATGGCAGTCGGCGGCCGGCTGGCCGCCCACGGGCACCTCCAGGCGCTCGGCCAGCATGGCCGCAATGGCGGTGGGGGACAGGTGGTTGAGCTTCATCCGGCGGCAGTGCGGCTGGTGCATGAGGTCCGCGCGGAAGGCCCGGTCCGCGGCGGGTGCACCGGCCCGCTCACTGACCATCAGCAGCAGCCGGGCGCGCCGGATGCGCCGGGCCAGATACATCAGGCACTCCATGGACAGACGGTCCACGGACTGCACGTCGTCGACGCTGACGACGACCGGGCTGCTGTCGGCGAGGTCGAGCAGTGCGGTGCACAGGACCTTGACCATGCGGGCGCACGAGCGGGTGAGCGCCGCGGGCAGGGGCAGCGGGAGCGAGGCGGCCTCGCGGAGGATGTCGTGGACGAGAGCGGCATTCTCCTCCGTGAGCGGCGCCTCCCGGAATAACTGCTCGATGGCGCCGAGCGGCAGCTTCTGCTCGGCCGGCCCGCAGGCGGAGGTCAGCACCAGCGCGCCGGATTCGGCAGCGAACTCGTTGAACTCATGCAGGAGAGCGGTCTTTCCGGCTCCGATCACACCGCTGAGAATTATCGTTTCCCCTCGGCCCTGGGCTGCAGCGGCAAAGGATTCGCGGAGAACACCCATTTCGGCGTCCCGTTCGAACAGGTTCACAGTCATCCCCCGTCCTGACTACCTGCAAAAGTGAAGTCGCTGAGAGTTTCAGTTTCATTGTCACGTTGCGCGATGGGCCCGAACTCGATCAGACGTACCGGGGCGGCAGTAACCACAATGATCTTTGGGGCAAGTTCTGAGAGACTGTAACAACTGAGAGAGGGCCGCGACAAGCATCGTCGACGGCCCCCGGGGCACAGCACCCCCGGTAACGCGCGCCTAACACAATCGTGTGTCTGCCGACATAATTCCAAAGAGGTAAAGAGGGGATAAATCCCTGACCAAGTTCCAGCCAAACCGCTGGATTTGATCGAGGTTCCGGCGGGCCGATCAATATCCCACCGGGGCGAAACGATCAATGGCCGTCCGGCCCCCGGACAGGGGCTGCCACCGGTAGGGGTTGCTAGGGGAGGCCCACGGGTTGGCAGCACCCGCCCCGCTCGACAGTATTCCGGTCGGGAGTCCGGCGTGGTTGAGTACGGCAGAACCGCCGTCAGGGCCATTCCACCGCGGTCTCGGCGGGTCGGCCGGTGCGGTGGGCCGGACATCTCGCGAGAAGGAGCGGACCAGCCGATGCCGTCTCATGCCGAAGACAACATGCTCTGGATCAGACGTTTCACCCCGTCAGCAACCCCTAGAGCGCGCCTCGTCTGTCTTCCGCACATGGGCGGTTCGGCGAACTTCTTCTTCCATATGTCGGAGCAGCTCGCACCGTCGCTGGAAGTGCTCTCCGTGCAGTATCCCGGGCGGCAGGACCGGCATTCCGAGGGATGCATCGAGGACGTCCACGAACTGGCGGGCCACGTATTCGACGCGCTTTCCGACTGGGCCGACCTGCCGATGCTGCTGTTCGGCCAGGACATGGGTGCGCTGGTGGGTTTCGAACTGGCCCTGCTGCTGGAGGAGAAACAACGGACGTGCCCGCTGGCCCTGTTCGCCGCCGGCTGCCCGGCCCCGACGAGCGGGCGGGACGAGCGCATTCACCTCCTCGACGACAGGGGCCTGGTCGCCGAGGTGCAACGGCTGAACGGAGCGGACTCGGACGCCGCCCCGCTCTCCGACGAACAGATGCTGCGCATCATCCTGCCCTCCATCAGGAGCGACTACAAGGCCTTCGAGACCTACCGGCACCGGCCGGGCGCCCGGGTCAGCTGCCCGGTCATCGCCCTGATCGGCGACCGGGATCCGAAGGTGAGCGCCAACGAGGCCAACGGCTGGGGCCGGCACACCTCCGGGACATTCGAACTCCAGGTGTTCCCCGGCGGGCACTTCTTCCTCGAGGAGCACCAGCCGGAAGTGGTCAACCTGATCTCCGACCTCTTTCTCTCGATCTGACTCCCAGCCGATTTCCGATTCTCTTTCCGATTCAGGGGAGCCCACTGCCGATGGCCGATCAGATTCAATCCTCGGACGCCCTGCTGGAATACGTCAGGGACGTCTCGCTGCGCGACGACCCGCTGCTGCGCGGACTGCGCGAGGAGACCGCGGCGCTGCCCATGGGCACGGCGATGCAGGTCATGGCCGAGGAAGGCCAGCTGCTGGCACTGCTGGTGCGCCTGTGCGGCGCGTCCACCGTGGTGGAGGTCGGGACCTTCACCGGCTACAGCGCGCTGTGCATGGCCCGCGCACTGCCCGCCGGCGGCCGGCTGATCACCTGCGACATCACGGACCGCTGGGCCTCCGTCGCCGCGCCGTACTGGAGCAAGGCCGGGGTCTCCGACCGGATCGAGCTGCGGGTGGGCGACGCCGCCGGCACCCTGGAGCGGCTGCTGGAGGAACTCGGCCCCGACTCGGTGGATCTGGTCTTCATCGACGCGGACAAGGCCAACTACCCCAGGTACTACGAGTCCGCGCTCGCCCTCACCCGCCCCGGCGGGCTGATCGTCGTCGACAACACCCTGTTCTTCGGACGCGTCGTGGACCCCGGGGCCCAGGACCGGGACACCGCGGCGGTACGCGAACTCAACCTCCTGCTGCACCGGGACGAGCGCGTCGACATGTCGCTGCTGGTGATGGCCGACGGCATCACACTGGCCCGCAAACGGCAGCCGTGACCCCCGCACCCCTTAAGGGGTGACACACCTTTCGGATAGGGGGGTTGACCGTCCGACGGGCGCGTAAATACGGTGAATTCACGCGCCTCCTCACCTTGCGGCGCAGAAAATGCGGAATTGCTCGACGGAAACCGCGGCAACTGTTCCGGAGGTTCGGTGACAGCCAATTTGACGGCGCATCGGCTCACTGTGCTGGGCGCCGGTGTCATGGGCACCAATATTGCAACGACGGCCATCGGTCACGGCGTACCGGTGGTCCTCGTCGACATTGACGAGGACCGGCTGGAGAAGGCCCGTTCGGAGATATCCACGAATGTGCGGCACGGTCGGCTGATGGGCGCACTGCCCGCCGACCGGGAGACCGGCGAACTGGTCACCACCGTGTCGGCGGCCGACGGCGTCGAGGCGACGGCGGTCATCGAGGCGGTCACCGAACAGCCCGAGCTGAAGTACAAGGTGCTCGGGGAGATATCAGCCGCCGTACGCCCCGGCACCCCCCTGATTTCCAATACCTCGGGAATTCCGATCGACGAGCTGGCCGACGCCGTGTTGCGTCCCGCCGAACTCGTCGGCATCCACTTCATGAACCCGACGTACCTGATCCGGCTGGTCGAGGTCGTCCGCGGGCCGCGCACCGGAGAGGCCACCATGGCGGCGGTCACCGGGCTGCTCGGCGCCATCGAGCGGCGCGCGATCGTGGTGAGCGACTCCCCCGGCTTCGTGACCAGCCGGCTGCTGCACCCGATGATCAACGACGCGGCGCGGATCGTCGGCGAGGGCATCACCACCGCCGAATCGGTGGACGCCCTGATGGAGGGGTGCCTCGGGCACCGGACCGGCCCGCTGCGCACCGGCGACCTGATCGGCCTGGACAACCTCGCCGACTCGCTCGACGTGCTGCACCGGCGCACCGGCAACGACGATTACCGGCCCTGCGCATTCCTGCTCGACAAGGTCCGCGCGGGCGACCTGGGCCGCAAGACGGGCCGCGGGTTTTTCGACTATGGAGAGGCACTTTCGTGACGAGCGACGAACTGACCACGACCGCCCCGGTGACCGCCGAGACCGTCGAGACGGCCCTGCTGGAGTTCCTCGAGGCGAGGACGAAGGCCACCGTCGAGAAGGACCAGGACCTGTTCGCGTCCGGCCTGGTCTCGTCGATGTTCGCCATGGAACTCGTCGTCCACCTCGAGGGCACGTACGACATCGCCATCGTCGGCCCGGACCTCAAGCTCGACAACTTCCGTACCGTACACGGCATGTCCGGGCTGGTGCTCCGGCTGCGCGACGAGGCCGCCGCGGACTCCGATGCCTGAGCCGCGCCCGGAGCCGCTCGCCGAGGAACGCCGCCTGGTCGGCGAGCTGGTCGGGGACCAGCCGGCCGCATGGGACCTCAAGGGCGAGATACCCCACGACCTGCTGCACGCGCTCGGCGCCCGGGGCGCGCTGTGCGCCCAGGTCCCCGGTGCATTCGGCGGACTCGGCGCCTCCAGCCGTGACAACGGCGAGTTCACCGCCTACGTGGGGAGCCTGTGCAGCTCCCTGCGGAGCGTGATGACCTCGCAGGGCATGGCCGCGTGGACCGTCCAGCGGCTCGGCACCCGCGAGCAGCAGCGCGCCCTCCTCCCCCGGCTGACCGGCGGGGAGCTGGCGGCCGTGGGCTTCAGCGAGCCCTCGGCGGGCAGCGACGTGTCCGCGATGACCACGCGGATCCGTGCCGAGGGCGACTCGGTCGTCCTCGACGGCGAGAAGAAGTGGATCACGGCGGCGCACTACGCCGATCTGCTGGTTGTGTTCGGTCGCTATGAAGAAGGCACAGACGGCACCGGTGACCGGGGGGCAGCGGCCGTGGTCGTGCCCGCCACCGCCCCGGGGGTGCGGGTGCGCCGCGTGGCCGACCCGATGGGCTGCCGCGCCGCGGGCCACGCCGACCTCTCCTTCGACTCGGTCCGGCTGCCCAAGGACGCCGTCCTGGGCGGCTTCGGGCAGTCGCTGCCCCTGCTGGTCACGGTGGCGCTCGCGTACGGCCGGTTCTCGGTCGCCTGGGGGTGCGTGGGCATCCTGCGGGCCTGCCTGGACGCGGCCGCCCGGCACGCCTCGTCCCGGGAGCAGTTCGGCAAGCCGCTCGCGCAGCACCAGCTCGTCGCGGGGCACCTGGCCGACCTGCTGGTCGCCGAGCAGTCCGCGGCACGGGCCTGCGAGTACGCCAGCGACCGCTGGGACGCGGGCTCCCCCGACGTCGTCGTCGCGACCGTGCTCGCCAAGCACACCAGCGCCGTGAACGCCGCGCGCGGTGCCGCCACCGCCGTGCAGGTCCTGGGCTCGGCCGGCGCGTCCGACGGCGAGGTGGTGGCCCGGGCGTACCGGGACGCCAAGCTCATGGAAATCATCGAAGGCAGCAACGAGATCTGCCGGCTGCTGCTGGCGCAGCACGTGACGAGCACGGCGGCCGCAGCGGACCGGCGTCCTTGAGGACTTGAGGAGGAGTCGTGGCCGACCGGCCAACCCTGGTGAAGTGCCTGGTCTGGGACCTGGACAACACCCTCTGGCGGGGCACGCTGCTGGAGGGCGGCCCGGCCGAGGTCGACGCCGCCGTGCGGGAGGTCGTCGTCGGCCTCGACGCGCGCGGCATCCTCCAGTCCGTGGCCAGCAAGAACGACCACGACCCGGCCTGGGCCCGGCTGACGGAGCTGGGCCTCGCCGAGTACTTCGTCCTGCCGAAGATCGGCTGGGGCCCGAAGTCGGAGTCGGTACGCGCGATCGCCGACGAGCTGAACTTCGCCCCCGCGGCCGTGGCGTTCGTCGACGACCAGCCCGCCGAGCGCGCGGAGGTCGCCTTCCACCTGCCCGAGATCCGCTGCTACCCGGCGGAGCAGGCCGGATCCCTGCTGGAGCTGCCGGAGTTCAGCCCGGCCACCGTCACCGTGGACTCGCGGCGGCGGCGCCGGATGTACCAGGCCAGGTTCCGGCGGGAGGCCGAGCAGGCGAGCTTCGCCGGGCCCGACGAGGAGTTCCTGCGCTCCCTGGAGATGGTGATGCGGATCGACCGGGCGGGCGAGGAGGAACTGTCCCGGGTCGAGGAACTCACCCTGCGCACCAGCCAGATGAACGCCACCGGAGTGCACTACTCCGATGCGACGCTGCGCGCCCTGCTGAACGATCCGGAACAAGAGGTGCTGACCGCCGCCATGGCCGACCGCTTCGGCCCGCACGGCGCCGTCGGCGTCCTGCTCGTCGCGCGGCGGCCCGGGGTGTGGCACCTCAAGCTGCTGGCCACGTCCTGCCGGGTCGTCTCGTTCGGCGCCGGGAGCGTCATCCTCAACTGGCTGGCCGACGAGGCCGGCCGGGCCGGGGTCCACCTGGTGGCCGACTTCCGCCGGACCGACCGCAACCGGATGATGGACATCGCCTACCGCTTCGCGGGCTACACGGACGACCCGTGCGCCTGCCGGGACGCCCTGGAGCCCGCCGCCGAGGAGGGCATCGAGCGGCTCCACCTCACCCCGCAGCGGCAGCAGCCCCCCACCACGATGAAGCTCATTGCCCCCGAGCTGGCGGCGCCGGTCGTCTGACCGCGCCGCCGCTGACCCCACTGCCGTCCGGCTGACGCCGGGGCCCCACCGGGCCCCGGCGTCAGCCGCCGTCCGGGTCCGCCCGGTCCAGCGCCGGGCGGGGGCCGGGACCGGTCTCCAGGAGCAGGTGGTCGGCGGCGGCGGTGTCCGTGACCAGGCTGGTGACCAGCCCGGAGCGCAGCACGGCACCGATCGCCGCCGCCTTGCGCAGCCCGCCCGCGATCGCCACGACCTCCGGGATGCGGCGCAGCCGGTCCGCCTCGACCGTGATGCAGCGCTCGCCCAGGTCCCGGCCGATGCGCCGGCCCTCGGCGTCGAAGAGGTGCGCGGACATCTCCGCGGCGGCACCCAGCGAGGCGTAGTGGGCGCGCTCCTCCTCGGTGAGCATGTCGTAGACGGTCGAGATGCCCGGCGCCCAGGAGCCGATCGAGACCGCCGCGACCGTGACCTTGTCGAAGTAGTCGAAGGCCCGCGCGATGCCCGTCTGGCCGCGCAGCGCGGCGGCGGTGGCCGAGTCGGGCAGCAGCATCGGCGCGTAGATCGGGTGCGCCTCGCCGCCGGAGACCTGGGCCGCGCGGCGCACGGCCTCCACCGAGCCGCGCTCGGCGGTGCCCGCGTCGTACACGCCCGTGAGCTGCACGACCGTGCACGGAGGCAGCCGGTGCAGGGCGGCGGCCATGTGGATCGTGGACCGGCCCCAGGCCAGGCCGAGCACATCGCCCTCGTGCACCAGCTCGCCGAGCAGGTCGGCCGCCACCTCGCCCAGGTTCTCCGGGTCGGGCGCGTCGTCGGCCGCGTCGGCCGGGGACTCCACCACGACCGCGTGCCGCAGCCCGTAGCGGGCGCGCAGCGCGTCGGAGCGCTCCGCGTCCAGCTCGGCCGGCACCCGGATCTCGATCCGCACCAGATCCCGCTCCAGGGCCGTCTCCAGCACCCTGGCCACCTTGAAGCGGCTCACGCCGAACTCCTCGGCGATCTGGATCTTCGACTTGCCCTCGAGGTAGAAGCGGCGGGCCATCGCCGCCGCCTGCACCAGCTCGGCGGGCCCCATGGGCGACGCTGAACGGCCCGTCGACACCGCGATCTCCTCACTACTGTGTCCACGCTTGTGTGCAAGCTGTGGAGCTGTTGGACTCGGTCTCATCCTGTCAGATGCGGCGGTCCTTGATCAGTCCTCGACCTCCGCCCTCAGCAATTCGGGCGAGCGGCACGGGGCGCCGGGTGGGTCAGTGGGCGCAGGCCCAGGGTGCACCGGCGGTGGCCTTTTCCGCCTGCGTGCGCAGAGAGCGTACGGCGGCCGCCGGGTCGTCCGTACCGTAGACGGCGGATCCGGCTACGAACACGTCCGCGCCGGCCTCGGCGCAGCGCTCGATCGTGGCGGCCGAGACGCCGCCGTCGACCTGGAGCCAAATCGGGAGGTTGTGCCGCGAGATCAGCTCCCGGGTGCGGCGGATCTTGGGCAGCATGATGTCGAGGAACGCCTGGCCGCCGAAGCCGGGCTCCACGGTCATGATGAGGAGCATGTCCAGCTCGGGCAGCAGGTCCTCGAAGGGCTCGATCGGCGTGGCGGGCTTGAGCGCCATCGACGCCCGGGCCCCCAGCCGCCGGATCTCCCGCGCGAGCCGTACGGGCGCGTGGGCGGCCTCCGCGTGGAAGGTCACCGACCCGGCGCCCGCCTCGGCGTACTGCGGGGCCCAGCGGTCCGGGTCCTCGATCATCAGGTGGCAGTCCAGCGGGGTGTCGGTGGCCTTGACCAGCGACTCCACGACCGGCACACCGAGCGTGAGGTTGGGCACGAAGTGGTTGTCCATCACGTCGACGTGGAGCCAGTCCGCGCCTTCGACGGCCTGCGCCTCTTCGGCGAGACGGGCGAAGTCGGCGGAAAGGATGCTGGGGTTGATCTGCACGGCCATGCCCCCAAGCCTGCCATGCCGCGGGCGCGGCGTTGACCGTGGGGCTCGTGGCCGGGGGCCGATACAGCCCGTCCGGCATTTGAGGACCGGGGGTCCGGGGGCGGAGCCCCCGGTTACACGCGCCGCAGCAGCGCCAGATACATCGCATCCGTACCGTGCACATGCGGCCACAGCTGCACGTCCGGCCCCTCGCCCAGCGCCGGCACCCCCGGCATCAGCGGCCGCGCATCGATCCACTCCGCCTCCGGCGCGGACCCGCCGCGCCCCTTGAGGACGTCCTCCACCACGACCCGCGTCTCCGCCAGGTGCGGCGAGCACGTGGCGTACCCGACGACCCCGCCGACCCGCACCGCCCGCAGCGCCTCGCGCAGCAGGTCGCGCTGGAGCGGCGCGAAGCCGGCCAGGTCCTCGGGGCGGCGCCGCCAGCGGGCCTCGGGCCGCCGGCGCAGGGCGCCCAGGCCCGTGCAGGGCACGTCGACCAGGACCCGGTCGAAGGAGCCCTCCCGCCACGGCGGACGGGTGCCGTCGGCGGCGATCACCTGGTACGGGCCGGGGTTGCCGGACAGCGCGCGCTCGACGAGACGGGCGCGGTGCGGCTGCTTCTCGGAGGCCAGCAGCGCGGCACCGCGCTGCGCCGCGAGCGCGCCGAGCAGGGCGGCCTTGCCGCCGGGCCCCGCGCAGCCGTCCAGCCAGCGCTCGTCCGGCCCCTCCAGCGGGGCCGCCGCGAGGGCGAGGGCGATCAGCTGGCTGCCCTCGTCCTGGACGCCCGCGCGGCCCTCGCGCACGGCGTCCAGCGCCCCGGGCTCGCCGCCCTCGGCGAGCCGCACGGCGTGCGGGGACCAGCGGCCGGGCAGCCCGGCGTCGCCGCCGAGCGCGGCCAGCAGCTCGTCGGTGGTCGAGCGGCCGGGCCGGGCGACCAGGGTGACCTCGGGCCGCTCGTTGTCCGCCGTCAGGAGGTCCTCGATGCCCGCCCGGCCGCCGCCGAGCGCGTCCCACAGGGCGGAGACGATCCAGCGTGGGTGCGAGTGCACGACCGCGAGGTGCTCCTCGGGGTCGTCCTCGTACGGCGGGGCGACCTTCTCCAGCCAGGCGTCCAGGTCGTGGGCGGCGATCCTGCGCAGCACGGCGTTGACGAACTTCGCGCGCCCGTCGCCCAGCACGCAGCGCGCCAGCTCGACGCTGGCCGAGACCGCGGCGTGGCTGGGGATGCGGGTGCCGAGCAGCTGGTGGGCGCCCAGGCTCAGGACGTCCAGCACCGGCGGGTCCACCTCGCGCAGCGGGCGGTCGACGCAGGACGCGATGATCGCGTCGTAGGTGCCCTGGCGGCGCAGCGTCCCGTAGACCAGCTCCGTGGCGAGCGCGGCGTCGCGCGCCTCGAAGCCGCTCTTCTCCCGGGCCTTGCGCAGCAGCGGGGGGAGCACCAGGTTCGCGTACGCGTCCCGCTCGTCGACGGCCCGCAGCGCCTCGAAGGCAAGCATCCGCACCGGGTCCTTCTTGGGCCGGCGGTGGGGCTTCGCGGGACGCTTGCGAGGGGTCTGATCGTTCACGAAAGGTGCTCCGGAGCTGGGCTGATGAAGGTCTCCAGCCTACGCCGCGTCACTGGGCGGCGAGCTTCTCGCCTGCGGTGATACGGACGCCGCGGGCCCAGTCGGCCGCCTGCATCGGCTTCTTGCCCTGCGGCTGGACCCACTGCAGCTGCACCGCGTGCGAGCCGGTGCCGACGTGGAGGGAGTTCTTCGCGACGGCGACCTCGCCCGGTGCGAGGTCCGTGCGGTCGGGGGCCGGGGTCACGGACATGACCTTCAGACGGTCGCCACGGAAGGTCGTCCAGGCGCCGGGGGCGGGGGCGCAGCCGCGGACGACGCGGTCGACGCGCAGCGCGGGCGCGGACCAGTCGATGCGGGCGTCCTCGACGCTGATCTTCGGGGCGAGGGAGATGCCGTCCGCGGGCTGCGGCACGGCCTTGAGCGAGCCGTCCTCGATGCCGTCCATGGTGGCGGCCAGCAGCCCGGCGCCGGCGAAGGCGAGCCGGGTCAGCAGGTCGCCGCTGGTGTCGGTGGGGCGGACCTGTTCGGTCAGCACGCCGTAGACGGGCCCGGAGTCCAGGCCCTCCTCGATCTGGAAGGTGGAGGCTCCGGTGACCTCGTCCCCGGCGAGGATCGCGTGCTGGACGGGGGCGGCGCCGCGCCAGGCCGGCAACAGGGAGAAGTGCAGGTTCACCCAGCCGTGGACCGGGATCTCCAGGGCGGCCTTGGGCAGCAGCGCACCGTAGGCGACGACCGGGCAGCAGTCGGGGGCGATCTCGCGCAGCCGGGCGAGGAAGTCCTCGTCGCGCGGGCGGGCGGGCTTGAGGACCTCGATGCCGGCTTCCTCCGCGCGCTCGGCGACGGGGCTGGCGACCAGCCGGCGGCCGCGCCCGGCGGGGGCGTCGGGGCGGGTGACGACGGCGACGACCTCGTGCCGCTCCGAGGCGAGCAGGGCGTCGAGGGCGGGGACGGCGACCTCGGGGGTACCGGCGAAGACGAGCCTCATGGGTGGCGGACTACCTCTCTCGTGAGCGCTCTCGTGGCGCCGGGGGCCGGCATTGCGGGACGGCGGACCAGTCTAGAGGCGGCCGGGCACCGGGGGGCGTGCGGGCTGGTGCGCGCCCCATTCCGGCGGATGTACGCCCCCATACCGTGACCCAGCGGCCCCTGGCGCGTTGGGTCAAGAGAGATTGACCTGAACGGGCCGCAACCGCGGCCCGCTTCCGTTCCGTTGACTGTCAACCGTCCGTCAACTCTCATCCCCGATTCGTCCTTTTAACCGCCGGTCCGAGAGGCTTGTTCATGCCCGACCACGCAACCCACGACGCCCAGGCACGGGCCAGCCTGCATCTCCTGGTCCGGGACATCGAGAGGGTCCGCCGCCAGGTGGACGCCCTGCGCACCCTCACCGCTCAGCTGGGCAACGTGTACCGCCCCCGCCGCACCGGCCCGTCCGCGGGCTTCGTCGTCTACGGCCGTGCCCCCGCGCCGACCGTGCGGCTGGCGCAGGAGCTGCGGGACAGCGTCGAGACGCTGGTCACGGCGGCGGTGGACTTCGACCGCTCGCTGGGCTTCTCGTGGGACGCGGTGGGTTCGGCGCTGGGCGTCACCAAGCAGGCGGTGCACCGCCGCTACGGTGCGCGCCGCGCGGGCGCGCAGGGCACGACCGAGGCCACGGAGCAGGTCCGCACCGCGGAGCCGTCGGCGGTGCCGGTCGTCCCGGCGGCCCGCACGGTCCCGGGCCAGCCCACGGCCCACCGCGAAGAACCCCGGGCCTCGGTCTTCCCGGGCCCGAGGAACGGCTGAACCCCCGGGGGACCCGGGGGCGCGCCCCCCGGTTTCGGGAAGGGGCGGGATTGGGGAATCCCACCCCGCCGCAACGGCGCCCAGCCCCCATGACGCACCCCGGCGGTGCCGAACCCACCGCAAGCAGCGGCACCGCACACGGCTCACCCGATGTCCGGCGGATCCACCCGCAACCACACCGGCTCCCCCTCGCGGCGAGCGAGCCGCACCGCCTGCGCGGCCTTGAGCGCCGCGGCCAGCGCCGCCCCCTGCCCGGGCCGCACCCGGAGCAGCGCCCGCTCCCAGTGCTCCCCGGGCGGGGGGTCGCCCGCCCGGCGCGGGCGCCCGGCGGCGGGCGGTGGCACGGGCACCGGCCCCAGCACGTCCGTCCCCGCCGGCAGCTCCGCCGCCGCGATCAGCTCCGCGACCGCCTCCGGCGGCCCCGTGACCGCCGCCATCCGGGAGACGGGCGGAAGGCCCAGCTCCGCCCGCTCGGCGAGTTCGCGCACCGCATGGCCGGCCGGATCCCAGCGGACCAGGGCCTGCACCGGACGGAGCGTCGGCTCGGCCACGATCACCACCGTGCCGCCCGCCTCCTGGCCCCGTACCAGCGCCGCGGCGCCCAGCCAGCGGCGCAGCGCCTCCTCCCCGGCCCGCAGGTCGGGGCGGCCCAGCAGGGCCCAGCCGTCCAGCAGCAGGGCGGCCGCGTAGCCGCCCTCGGCGACCGGCTCGGCGCCGGGCGTGGAGACGACGAGCGCGGGCCGGTCGGGGACGGTGTCCAGCACGTGGTCGCGCCCGGAGGTCCGCACGGGCACGGCGGGGAACGCCCTCCCCAGCTCCTCGGCCGTGCGCCGGGCGCCCACGACCCGGGCGCGCAGCCGGAAGCCGCCGCACTCACCGCAGTGCCAGTCGCCGACTTCCCGCCCGCACCAGCCGCAGTGCAGCACGCCGTCGGCGCCGCGCGCCTCCAGCGGACCGGCGCAGTGCCCGCAGCGCGCGGGCTCGCGGCACTGCTCGCAGCCCAGGCGGGGCACATAGCCCCGGCGGGGGACCTGCACCAGCACGGGGCCGTGCTTGAGCCCCTCGCGCGCGGCCTCCCAGGCGACCGTGGGCAGCCGGGCGGCCCGCGCGGCGGCGTCCCGGGCCTCGTCGCCCTCCCCCACCGTGCGGACCCGGGGCGCGGCGGCCCGCACCCGCTCGCGGGCGGCGGTCAGCGGCAGCGCCCAGCCGGTCTCCACCAGCTGCGCGGCCTCCACCGTGCAGCCGAAACCGCCGAGCAGGAACGCCGCCTTCTCGTGCGCGGCGCGCAGCAGCAGCACCTCGCGGGCGTGCGGCTGGGGGGCGTGGGGCTCGCTGTGGCTGGAGTCGCCGTCGTCCCAGATGGCCACGAGGCCGGGATTCCGTATGGGCGCGAACATGGCGGCGCGGGTGCCGACCACGGCCCGCACCGCACCCCGGCTGACGGCCAGCCAGCGGCGGTAGCGCTCCTCCGGCCCGGTGTCGGCGGTCAGCAGGACGTGCCGGCCGGCGCCCAGCAGCTCGGTGAGCGCGGCGTCCACCCGGGCGGCGGTGCGCCCGTCGGGTACGACGATCAGCGCCCCGCGCCCCGAGGCGAGCGCGGCGGCGGCGGCCCGGGCCAGCTCGCCGGGCCAGTGCGGCCCGGGCAGCGCCGTCCACACGGCGCGCGGCGAGTCGCCCCGGGCGACGGCGTCGAGGTAGGCGGGCCCGGCGGGATACCGCGCCCAGCTGCCGGGCTCCGGCACCCGGGGCGGTGGCAGCGGCCCCGGCGAGGGCTCGCCCTCGATGCGGGCGTGCCGCGGCGGCACGGCCAGCTGCAGCACATCGGCGAGCGAACCGGCGTACCGGTCGGCGACGGCCCGGCACAGCCCCAGCAGCGCGGGGCTCAGCACCGGCTCGGGGGACAGCACCTGCGCAAGCGCGGCGAGCGGCCCCTGGTAGTCGGACTCGGCGACCCGCTCCACGATGAACCCGTCGAGCAGCCCGCCCCCCTCCCGGCGCCCGCCCCGCACGTTCCGCGTGCCGGCGCCGAAGCGCACCCGCACCCGCACGCCGGGCCGGGCCTCGGCGTCCAGCTCGGCGGGCACGGCGTAGTCCCACAGCCGGTCGAGGTGCACGGGGCCCTTGTCCACCAGCACCCGGGCGACGGGCAGCTCCTTGGCCAGCTCGGCCCCCCGCCAGGTACGCGGCTTGGCCCGCGGCACCTTGGCCTTGCGCACGGTCTCGCGGATGAACGCAAGCTGCTCCGGCTCCCCCCCGCCCCGCTCTCCCCCGGCCCGCCCGTTCTCGCTGCTCACAGCCCCAGTCCTACCAGACGGCACTGACAGCGGCGGCGTGCGCGGTGCGCCCGGGACCGTGCCCGGACACACGACCGGCCCCGAACCGATTCCTCGGTCCGGGGCCGGTCAGGCGTGCGGGTGGGACTTACAGCCCCACAGCCTTGCGCAGCGCGTCCACGCGGTCCGTGCGCTCCCAGGTGAAGTCCGGCAGCTCGCGGCCGAAGTGGCCGTACGCGGCGGTCTGGGCGTAGATCGGGCGGAGCAGGTCGAGGTCGCGGATGATCGCGGCCGGGCGGAGGTCGAAGACCTCGGAGATGGCGTTCTCGATCTTCTCGGGCTCGACCGTGTTGGTGCCGAAGGTCTCCACGAACAGGCCGACGGGCTCGGCCTTGCCGATCGCGTAGGCGACCTGGACCTCGCAGCGGGCGGCCAGGCCTGCGGCGACGACGTTCTTGGCGACCCAGCGCATGGCGTAGGCGGCCGAGCGGTCGACCTTGGACGGGTCCTTGCCGGAGAAGGCGCCGCCGCCGTGGCGGGCCATGCCGCCGTAGGTGTCGATGATGATCTTGCGGCCGGTGAGGCCGGCGTCGCCCATGGGGCCGCCGATCTCGAAGCGGCCGGTGGGGTTCACCAGCAGGCGGTAGCCGTCGGTGTCCAGCTTGATGCCTTCCTCGACCAGCTCCTTGAGGACGTGCTCCACGACGAACTCGCGGACGTCGGGAGCCAGCAGCGAGTCCAGGTCGATGTCGGACGCGTGCTGCGAGGAGACGACGACGGTGTCCAGGCGGACGGCCTTGTTGCCGTCGTACTCGATGGTGACCTGGGTCTTGCCGTCGGGGCGCAGGTAGGGGATGGTCCCGTTCTTGCGGACCTCCGACAGGCGGCGGGAGAGCCGGTGCGCCAGGTTGATCGGCAGCGGCATCAGCTCGGGCGTCTCGTCGCAGGCGTAGCCGAACATCAGGCCCTGGTCGCCCGCGCCCTGGCGGTCGAGCTCGTCCTCGTCACCCTCGACGCGGCTCTCGTACGCCGTGTCGACACCCTGGGCGATGTCCGGGGACTGCGCGCCGATGGACACCGAGACGCCGCAGGAGGCGCCGTCGAAGCCCTTCTTGGAGGAGTCGTAGCCGATCTCGAGGATCTTGTCGCGCACCAGCTGCGCGATCGGCGCGTACGCCTTGGTGGTCACCTCGCCGGCGACGTGCACCAGGCCGGTGGTGATCATGGTCTCGACTGCGACCCGGGAGGTCGGGTCCTCCCGCAGAAGGGCGTCGAGAATGGTGTCGCTGATCTGGTCAGCGATCTTGTCGGGGTGACCCTCGGTCACGGACTCCGAGGTGAACAGGCGGCGGGACACATCGCTCCCTGGGGTTGCAGCGGCTGCTGGCTGATCATTGAAGGACCCGGACGAGAGCTGCGCTCGGCGCGGATCCGTTGCCAGTTTATCCGGCGTTCTCTCGCTTCGGGCATCCCGCCTGCCATCACAAGCAGGGTGACCTGCGACACCCGCCCCCTGGATCCCAGGGGACACACGGGTGGCGCCTTTAGGACAGGCGGCCGGTAAGGCGGTCAGGACAGGCGACCGGCGACCAGGTCCCAGACGGTGTCGGCGAGGGCCTCCTTGGGGCCGTGCGGGACCGGGGTCTCGGTGCCGTCGGAGGCGAGCACGACGGCCTCGTTCTCCTCCGAGCCGAAGGTCCGGCTCTCCCCCACTTCATTGACAACCAGCAGGTCACAGCCCTTCCGGGCGAGCTTGGCGCGACCGTTGGCGAGCACGTCGTCGGTCTCCGCGGCGAAGCCGACGACCACCTGGCCGGGCCACTGCCGGCCGGCCGACAGCTCCGCGAGAATGTCCGGATTGCGAACGAGCGCCACGGGCTCCGGCTCCTGACCGTCCCGCTTTTTGATCTTGCCCGTGGCGTAGTGGGACGGCCGGAAATCGGCCACCGCCGCGGCCATGACGACCGCATCGGCGTCCGCCGCCGCGTTGATCACGGCCTCGCGCAGTTGCACGGCCGTCCCCACGTGCACGACCTCGACCCCGGCCGGGTCGGGCAGCTCGCTGTTGGCCGCGACGAGAGTGACGCGTGCGCCGCGTGCGACGGCGGTACGGGCCAGGGCGTACCCCTGCTTGCCGGAGGAGCGGTTGCCGAGGAACCGGACGGGGTCGAGCGGCTCCCGGGTGCCGCCGGCGCTCACGACGACGTGCCGGCCCGCGAGGTCGGCCGCCTGCTCCCGGACGCCCCGGGCCAGCACCCGGCGGCAGACGTCGAAGATCTCGGCGGGGTCGGGGAAGCGGCCCTTGCCGGTGTCGGCGCCGGTCAGCCGGCCGACGGCGGGCTCGATCACCAGGGCGCCCCGGCGGCGCAGGGTGGCGACGTTCTCCTGGGTGGCGGGGTTCTCCCACATCTCGGTGTGCATCGCGGGTGCGAAGACGACCGGGCAGCGGGCGGTCAGGAGCGTATTGGTCAGCAGGTCGTCCGCGAGGCCGTGCGCGGCCTTGGCCAGCATGTCCGCGGTGGCAGGGGCCACGACGACCAGGTCGGCCTGCTGCCCGATCCGCACATGCGGCACCTCGTGGACGGTCTCCCACACCTCGGTGCCGGCCGGGTGCCCGGACAGCGCGGCCCAGGTCGCCTCGCCGACGAACTGCAGGGCCGAGGCCGTCGGCACCACGCGCACATCGTGCCCCGACTCGGTGAGGCGGCGCAGCAGCTCGCACGCCTTGTACGCGGCGATCCCGCCGCTGACCCCCAGGACGACCTTGGGCTTGTCCATCGCTCTCGCTTCTCCCCACTCCCGTACGCGTGGACGTACGCGCACGTGCACACACGTACTACGTACGGTCCTATGACACACCAAGGGCCCGGCAGCCGCGCTGCCGGGCCCTCGATGAGGAAATTCGGTGCTTACGCCGCCGGGGCCTCGACAGCCTCGGAGGTCAGCAGGCCCGCGTTGATCTCACGGAGAGAGATGGAGAGCGGCTTCTCGTGGACGTGGGTGTCCACCAGCGGGCCGACGTACTCCAGCAGGCCCTCGCCGAGCTGCGAGTAGTACGCGTTGATCTGGCGCGCGCGCTTGGCGGCGTAGATCACGAGGCTGTACTTCGAGTCGGTGGCCTCGAGCAGCTCATCAATCGGCGGGTTGATGATGCCCTCGGGCGCGGTGATGGAAGAGGACACTCTCTGCCTTCCGAAGGGGGTGAAGAAAGATGTTCAGTGCAGCAAGGCTAGCAGCTCACGCGCAACGTCCTCGACGGAGGTGTTGACCAGCGTGGTGTCGAACTCCGACCCGGCGGCCAGTTCGATCTTCGCGGCCGCCAGCCGGCGCTCGATGACCTCGGCCGACTCCGTCCCCCGGCCGGTGAGCCGGCGGACCAGCTCCTCCCAGCTCGGCGGCGCCAGGAAGACCAGCTGGGCCTCCGGCATGGTCTCGCGGACCTGCCGGGCGCCCTGGAGGTCGATCTCCAGCAGCACCGGCTCCCCCGCCTCAAGGCGGTCAAGCACGGCCTTGCGGGGCGTGCCGTAGCGGTTGCCCGCGAACTCGGCCCACTCCAGCAGCTCGCCGTTGGCGATGAGCTTGTCGAACTGCTCGTCGTCCACGAAGAAGTACTGGACGCCCTCCTGCTCGCCGGGGCGCGGCTTGCGGGTGGTGCAGGAGACCGAGAGCCACACCTCGGGGTGGGCCTTGCGCATATGGGCGACGACCGTGCTCTTGCCGACCCCGGAGGGGCCGGAGAGCACGGTCAGCCGCGGTTGTCTGGCCGGGGGGACGGGGGACGTCCCCCGGGAGACTGCAGTACTCATGCAGCGATTATCCCGGTTCCCGGGAGTGCCTGGGAACGCCGGGCCGTCCCGGGTCGGCCGTGGGGGCCGCCGTCAGGCGGCCTTGTTGCCGAACTCGCGCTCGAGGGAAGCGATCTGGTTGGAGCCGAGTCCGCGCACCCGGCGGCTCTCGGAGATCCCGAGCCGCTCCATGATCTGCTTGGCACGGACCTTGCCCACACCGGGAAGGCTCTCCAGGAGGGCGCTGACCTTCATCTTGCCGATGACATCGTTCTCCTGGCCCTGCTTGATGACCTCGTGCAGCGAGGCGCCGGAGTGCTTGAGCCGATTCTTGACCTCGGCGCGCTCCCGGCGAGCCGCGGCGGCCTTTTCGAGCGCGGCTGCGCGCTGTTCAGGGGTAAGGGGCGGAAGAGCCACGCCTACGTCACCTCGGATGTCGAACTGTCGGATACGGACCGGTGAGGAACCTAGTCGGCCCACACCTGGGGAGCAACGAGCAACGCGCTTGCACGTTCGCTCTCGTCGGAGACTAGCGGCCGATCCCGCTCCAGTCAGCGAGAACAGACGAAAAGTCCTGGTCAGCCTCGCTCGACCAGGACCTTTCCGGACATAATGACCGACAATTTTGACGCCGGGCCCGCCTCTGTCGCGTCCCGGGCGCCTAGCCGGCCACCGCCTCCCGCACCTCGTCCGCGAACCGCTCGGCGCTCGCACGCAGGGCGGTCACGTCCGGTCCGTGCCGCAGCACCCCCCGGCTGACGTTCGGGACGACGTCCTTGACGGCCGCGCCGAACACCCGCGGCAGGTCGGCGGCGGTGGCGCCCTGCGCCCCGATGCCGGGGGCCAGCAGCGGGCCGTTGATGGCCAGATCCGCACCCGCCGCGGCCGGCCCGCCGCCCAGCGTGGCGCCGACGACGGCCCCGTACGAGCCCATGGGGGCCGCACCGGCGTTCTCCGCCCGCAGGTGGTTCAGCACGGTCGCGGCGACGCTCGCGCCGTCCGCCCGCACCGCGTGCTGCACCTCGGCGCCCTCAGGGTTCGAGGTGAGCGCCAGGACGAACACGCCGGTGCCGCTCTCGCGGGCCAGGTCCAGGGCGGGCCGCAGCGAGCCGTAGCCCAGGTACGGGCTGACCGTGACGGCGTCCGAGAACAGCGGGGAGGACGGGTCCAGGTAGGTCGCGGCGTAGGCGGCCATGGTGGAGCCGATGTCGCCGCGCTTGGCGTCCATGAGCACCAGGGCCCCGGCGGCGCGCGAGTCGGCGACGGCGCGCTCCAGGACGGCGATGCCACGCGAGCCGAAACGCTCGAAGAACGCGGACTGCGGCTTGAGGACGGCGACGCGGTCGGCCAGTGCCTCCACCACGGTGTGCGTGAAGCGCTCCAGTCCGGCGATGTCGTCGGACAGGCCCCAGTCGGCGAGCAGCGAGGCGTGCGGGTCGATGCCGACGCACAGCGGACCGCGCTCGTCCATGGCACGGCGCAGCCGGGTGCCGAACGGTTCCAGGGGGCTCATGCGGCGGCCTTCTTCCGGGTCTCGGCGCCGACGGCCTCGGCGAGGGTGGCGTAGGGGCTGGCGGCCAGGCGCTCGGCCAGGCCCTTGTGGATCGCGCGGCACCAGAACGGGCCCTCGTAGATGAAGGCGCTGTAGCCCTGGACCAGGGTGGCGCCCGCCAGGATGCGCTCCCAGGCGTCGTCGGCGGTCTCGATGCCGCCGACCCCGACGAGGGTGATCCGGTCGCCCACCCGGGCGTACAGGCGGCTCAGGACCTCCAGCGAGCGGGCCTTGAGCGGGGCGCCGGACAGGCCGCCCGCGCCGATGGCCTCGACGGTCCGCATGGGCGTGCGCAGGCCGAGGCCGTCGCGGGCGATGGTGGTGTTGGTGGCGATGATGCCGTCCAGGCCCAGCTCGACGGCCAGGTCGGCGACGGCGTCGATGTCCTCGTCGGCCAGGTCCGGCGCGATCTTGACCAGCAGCGGGACGCGGCGGTCGGCGACCGTGCGGTCGGCCGCCTCGCGGACGGCGGTCAGCAGCGGCCGCAGCGACTCGGTGGCCTGGAGGTTGCGCAGTCCGGGGGTGTTCGGCGAGGAGACGTTGACGACCAGGTAGTCGGCGTGGGCGGCGAGGCGCTCGGTGGAGGTGACGTAGTCGGCGACGGCCTCCGCCTCCGGCACGATCTTGGTCTTGCCGATGTTGACGCCGACGGTGGTGCGGAAGGCCGCCTTGCGGGCCGCCAGGCGCTCCGCGACCGCTTCCGAGCCGTCGTTGTTGAAGCCCATGCGGTTGATCAGCGCGCGGTCCGCGACCAGGCGGAAGAGCCGCTTCTTGGGGTTGCCGGGCTGGGGCTGGGCCGTGACGGTGCCGATCTCGACATGGTCGAAGCCGAGCATGGCCATGCCGTCGATCGCGGCGGCGTTCTTGTCGAAGCCGGCGGCGAGGCCGAAGGGGCCGTGCATGCGCAGGCCCAGGGCCTCGGTGCGCAGCGCCTTGTGGCGGGGGGCGAGGACGGCGGCGGCGAAGGTACGCAGGACGGGGATGCGGGCGACGGCGCGGATCCAGCCGAAGGCCAGGTGGTGGGCCTTCTCGGGGTCCATGCGCTTGAAGATCAGGTCGAAGAAGAGACGGTACATGTCCAGCCTTCTGAGCTAGGGAGCGTGGCGAGGAGGGCTCATGAGGAGGGGGACACCTCCCGGTGTCCCCCTCCTGGGTCCTACGCCTCGCGCGCGGCGGTCAGATGTTCCGCGTGCTCCTGGAGGGAGCGGACGCCGACCTCGCCCCGGGTCAGGGCGTCGATGCCCTGGACCGCGGCGGCCAGTGCCTGGACGGTGGTCAGGCAGGGGACCGCCCGGGCGACCGCGGCGGTGCGGATCTCGTAGCCGTCGAGGCGGCCGCCGGTGCCGTAGGGGGTGTTGACGATGAGGTCGACCTCGCCGTCGTGGATGAGCTGGACGATGGTCTTCTCGCCGTTCGGGCCCTCGCCCTCGCTCTGCTTGCGCACCACGGTGGCGTTGATGCCGTTGCGGCGCAGCACCTCGGCGGTGCCGGAGGTGGCCAGCAGCTCGAAGCCGTGGGCGACCAGCTCACGGGCCGGGAAGATCATCGAGCGCTTGTCGCGGTTGGCGACCGAGACGAACGCACGGCCCTTGGTCGGCAGCGCGCCGTAGGCACCGGCCTGCGACTTGGCGTAGGCCGTGCCGAAGACGTTGTCGATGCCCATGACCTCGCCGGTGGAGCGCATCTCCGGGCCGAGGACGGTGTCCACGCCGCGGCCGTGGATGTCGCGGAAGCGCGACCACGGCATCACGGCCTCCTTGACGGAGATCGGCGCGTCCATCGGCAGGGTGCCGCCGTCGCCGGTCTTCGGCAGCATGCCCTCCTCGCGCAGCTCGGCGATGGTCGCGCCCAGCGAGATCCGGGCGGCGGCCTTCGCCAGCGGCACCGCGGTGGCCTTCGAGGTGAAGGGGACGGTGCGGGAGGCGCGCGGGTTGGCCTCCAGGACGTAGAGGATGTCCCCGGCCATGGCGAACTGGATGTTGATCAGACCACGGACGCCCACGCCCTTGGCGATGGCCTCGGTGGAGGCCCGCAGCCGCTTGATGTCGAAGCCGCCGAGGGTGATCGGGGGCAGCGCGCAGGCGGAGTCGCCGGAGTGGATGCCGGCCTCCTCGATGTGCTCCATGACGCCGCCGAGGTACAGCTCGCGGCCGTCGTAGAGCGCGTCGACGTCGATCTCGATGGCGTCGTCGAGGAAGCGGTCGATGAGCACCGGGTGCTCGGAGATCAGGCCCGCGTGCCGCTCCAGGTAGCCGGCCAGCGAGGGCTCGTCGTAGACGATCTCCATGCCGCGGCCGCCGAGCACATAGGACGGGCGGACCATGACCGGGTAGCCGATGCCGGCGGCGATGCCCTTGGCCTCCTCGAAGGAGTAGGCGGTGCCGTACTTGGGCGCGGGCAGCCCGGCCTCGGTGAGCACGCGGCCGAAGGCGCCGCGCTCCTCGGCGAGGTCGATGGCCTCCGGGGAGGTGCCGACGATCGGCACGCCGTTGTCCTTGAGCGCCTGGGCCAGGCCGAGCGGGGTCTGGCCGCCGAGCTGGACGACGACGCCCGCGACGGGGCCGGCCTGGGACTCGGCGTGGACGATCTCCAGGACGTCCTCCAGGGTGAGCGGCTCGAAGTAGAGCCGGTCGGAGGTGTCGTAGTCGGTGGAGACGGTCTCCGGGTTGCAGTTGACCATCACGGTCTCGTAGCCCGCCTCGCTGAGCGCGAAGGAGGCGTGGACGCACGAGTAGTCGAACTCGATGCCCTGGCCGATGCGGTTCGGGCCCGAGCCGAGGATGATCACCGCGGGCTTCTCGCGCGGCGCGACCTCGTTCTCCTCGTCGTAGGAGGAGTAGAAGTACGGGGTCTTCGCGGCGAACTCGGCGGCGCAGGTGTCGACGGTCTTGTAGACCGGGCGCACGCCCAGCGCGTGGCGGACCTCGCGGACGACGTCCTCGCGCAGGCCGCGGACGGCGGCGATCTGGGCGTCGGAGAAGCCGTGCCGCTTGGCCTCGGCGAGCAGCCCGGGCTCGAGCTTCTCGGCGGCGGCCAGCTCGTCGGCGATCTCCTTGATCAGGAAGAGCTGGTCGACGAACCAGGGGTCGATCTTCGTCGCCTCGAAGACCTCCTCCGGGGTGGCACCGGCGCGGATGGCGGCCATGACCGTGTTGATCCGGCCGTCGGTGGGCCGGACCGCCTTCTCCAGCAGCTCGGCCTTGTCGCCGGGCTCCGACACGAAGTCGAACTGCGAGCCCTTCTTCTCCAGCGAGCGCAGGGCCTTCTGGAGGGCCTCGGTGAAGTTGCGGCCGATGGCCATGGCCTCGCCGACCGACTTCATGGTCGTGGTGAGGGTGGCGTCGGCGGCCGGGAACTTCTCGAAGGCGAAGCGGGGCGCCTTGACCACGACGTAGTCGAGCGTGGGCTCGAAGGACGCCGGGGTCTTCTCGGTGATGTCGTTGGGGATCTCGTCCAGCGTGTAGCCCACCGCGAGGCGGGCCGCGATCTTGGCGATCGGGAAGCCGGTGGCCTTGGAGGCGAGCGCGGAGGAGCGCGAGACCCGCGGGTTCATCTCGATGACGATGACCCGGCCGTCGTCGGGGTTGACGGCGAACTGGATGTTGCAGCCGCCGGTGTCGACGCCGACCTCGCGGATGATCGCGATGCCGATGTCGCGCAGGATCTGGTACTCGCGGTCGGTGAGGGTCATCGCCGGGGCGACGGTGATGGAGTCACCGGTGTGCACGCCCATGGGGTCGAAGTTCTCGATGGAGCAGACGACCACGACGTTGTCGTGCTTGTCGCGCATCAGCTCCAGCTCGTACTCCTTCCAGCCGAGGATGGACTCCTCCAGGAGCACCTCGGTGGTCGGGGAGAGCGTGAGGCCCTGGCCGGCGATGCGGCGCAGCTCCTCCTCGTCGTGGGCGAAGCCGGAGCCGGCGCCGCCCATGGTGAAGGAGGGGCGCACGACGACCGGGTAGCCGCCGAGCGTCTCGACGCCCGCGAGGACCTCGTCCATGGTGTGGCAGATGACCGAGCGGGCGGACTCGCCGTGGCCGATCTTGGCGTTGACGGCCTCGACGACGCCCTTGAACAGGTCGCGGTCCTCGCCCTTGTGGATGGCCTCGACATTGGCGCCGATCAGCTCCACGCCGTACTTCTCCAGCACGCCGTTCTCGTGCATGGAGATGGCGGTGTTCAGCGCGGTCTGGCCGCCGAGGGTGGGCAGGAGGGCGTCGGGGCGCTCCTTGGCGATGATCTTCTCGACGAACTCCGGGGTGATCGGCTCGACGTACGTGGCGTCGGCGATCTCCGGGTCGGTCATGATCGTGGCCGGGTTGGAGTTGACGAGGATGACCCGCAGGCCCTCGGACTTCAGGACGCGGCAGGCCTGGGTGCCGGAGTAGTCGAACTCCGCGGCCTGGCCGATGACGATCGGGCCGGAGCCGATGACCAGAACGGACTGGATGTCGGTGCGCTTAGGCACGCTGGCCCTCCATCAGGGAGACGAAGCGGTCGAACAGGTACGCGGCGTCGTGCGGGCCTGCTGCTGCCTCGGGGTGGTACTGGACGCTGAATGCCGGCTGGTCGAGCAGCTGGAGACCCTCGACCACGTTGTCGTTCAGACACACGTGGGAGACCTCGACGCGGCCGTACGGCGTGTCGGTCGCCCTGTCGAGGGGGGCGTCGACGGCGAAGCCGTGGTTGTGGGCGGTGACCTCGACCTTGCCGGTCGTGCGGTCCTGCACGGGCTGGTTGATGCCCCGGTGGCCGTACTTCAGCTTGTAGGTGCCGAAGCCGAGCGCGCGGCCGAGGATCTGGTTGCCGAAGCAGATGCCGAAGAGCGGGGTCTTGCGGGAGAGGACCTCGCGCATCACGGCGACGGGGTGGTCGGCGGTGGCCGGGTCGCCCGGGCCGTTGGAGAAGAACACGCCGTCCGGCTCGACGGCGTAGACGTCCTCGGCGGTGGCGGTGGCGGGCAGGACGTGCACCTCGATGCCGCGCTCGGCCATGCGGTGCGGGGTCATGCCCTTGATGCCGAGGTCGATCGCGGCGACGGTGAACTTCTTCTCACCGATCGCGGGGACGACGTACGCCTCCTTGGTGGCGACCTCGGTGGAGAGGTCGGCGCCCTTCATCTCGGGGGCCTGGCGGACCTCGGCGAGCATGACGCCCTCGTCGGGGAGCACGTTGCCGGAGAAGATGCCGACCCGCATCGCGCCGCGCTCGCGCAGGTGGCGGGTGAGGGCGCGGGTGTCGATGCCGCTGATGCCGACGATCCCCTGCTTGGCCAGCTCCTCGTCCAGGGAGCGGCGGGAGCGCCAGTTGGAGGGCACGCGGGCGGGGTCGCGGACGACGTACCCGGCGACCCAGATGCGGCCGGACTCGGGGTCCTCGTCGTTGACGCCGGTGTTGCCGACGTGCGGAGCCGTCATCACGACGACCTGGCGGTGGTAGGAGGGGTCGGTGAGGGTCTCCTGGTAGCCGGTCATGCCGGTGGAGAACACGGCCTCGCCGAAGGTCGTCCCGACGGCCCCGTAGGCGCGGCCGCGGAACGTACGACCGTCCTCCAGGACGAGTACCGCGGGGACCTTGCTCCCCCTGCTGGAGGTCGTCATCGTGCGCCTTCCGTAGTGCTGTTCATGGTGCTGATCGCCTCGACCCAGGCGGGGTGCCCGGCCGCGCGGTCGGAGCGGAATCCCGAGTCGATCGTCTTGTCGCCGTGCTGCCAGGTGATCACGAGCAGGCCGCCCTCGGTGAGGACCTTGCCCGCGATGCCCTTGTCGAGGCGGGCGCCGCGCAGCGCGGCGGCGGGGATGAAGAAGTCCGTCGCGCCGGGGCGGACGACGTCGACGCCCTGCTCCGTCAGGGTGAGCCGGGCGCGGCTGCGGGTGCCCAGGTCGCGCGCGACGATGCGGTCGAGCCACTGCCCGGCGGTGGTCGAGCCGTGGTAGCGGCCCTCCATCGTGAGGGTGGCGGTGCCCGGGTCCTCGGGGGCGGCGGGCAGCTCGGGCAGGTCGCCCTGGAGCGTGCCGCGCCACTTCCAGCCCTCGCGCATCAGCCAGTAGAGCAGTGCGATGAAGAGCAGCAGCCCCACGACCCAGCCGGCGCGCGCGGCCCAGTGGGTGACGTCCTGAGACTTCTGCTCGGCCGCCAGAGTGATGAGTGCAGGTGTCACGCGAGATTCCCGTCCACGACCGTCGCCCGGCCCCGCAGGAAGGTGTGGGTGACGCGCCCCGGCAGCTCGCGGCCCTCGTAGGGGGTGTTGCGGCTGCGGGAGGCGAAGCCCGCGGGGTTCACGACACCACGGTAAGCGGAATCGACCAGCGTGAGGTTGGCGGGCTCACCGGGGGCGATGGGACGGCCGTGCCCGGCGAGGCTGCCGATGCTGGCGGGCTTGAAGGACATGCGCTCGGCGACCCCGGCCCAGTCCAGCAGTCCGGTGTCGACCATCGTGTGCTGGACGACGGAGAGGGCGGTCTCCAGGCCCACCATGCCCATCGCCGCGGCGGCCCACTCGCAGTCCTTGTCCTCGTGCGGGTGCGGGGCGTGGTCGGTGGCCACGATGTCGATGGTGCCGTCGGCCAGGGCCTCGCGGAGCGCCATCACGTCGCGCTCGGTGCGCAGCGGCGGGTTCACCTTGTAGACCGGGTTGTACGTGCGCACCAGCTCGTCGGTGAGGAGCAGGTGGTGCGGGGTGACCTCGGCAGTGACGTCGATGCCGCGGGACTTGGCCCAGCGGACGATCTCGACCGAGCCGGCCGTGGACAGGTGGCAGATGTGCACCCGGGAGCCGACGTGCTCGGCGAGGAGGACGTCACGGGCGATGACCGACTCCTCGGCGACGGCCGGCCAGCCGCCCAGGCCCAGCTCGGCAGAGACGATGCCCTCGTTCATCTGGGCGCCCTCGGTGAGCCGGGGCTCCTGGGCGTGCTGCGCGATGACGCCGCCGAAGGCCTTCACGTACTCCAGCGCGCGGCGCATGATCACGGCGTCGTCGACGCACTTGCCGTCGTCGGAGAAGACCGTGACCCCGGCGGCGGAGTCGTGCATGGCGCCCAGCTCGGAGAGCTGCTTGCCCTCCAGGCCGACGGTGACGGCGCCGATGGGCTGGACGTCGCAGTAGCCGTGCTCCTTGCCGAGCCGCCAGACCTGCTCGACCACGCCGGCGGTGTCGGCGACGGGGAAGGTGTTGGCCATGGCGAAGACGGCGGTGTAGCCGCCGCTCGCGGCGGCGCGGGTGCCGGTCAGGACGGTCTCGGAGTCCTCGCGGCCGGGCTCGCGCAGGTGGGTGTGCAGGTCGACCAGGCCGGGCAGCAGGATCTTGCCGTCGGCCTCGATCACCTGAGCGCCGTCGGCGGCCAGGCCACCACCGCCCGGTAGGGCGATATTGGACGGCGTCACCTCGGCGATGGTCTCGCCGTCGATCAGGACGTCCTGCGGCTCGCCGCCGAGGACCTTCGCACCGCGGATCAGGATCTTGGACATTACTTGCTCTCCTCGGTGCGGGCGTTGTTCGTGGTGACGGCCGGCTCGGAGCCGCCCAGGAGCAGGTAGAGGACGGCCATCCGGGTGCTGACGCCGTTGGCGACCTGCTCGACGGCCGTGCAGCGGTCGGAGTCGGCGACCTCGGCGGTGATCTCCATGCCGCGGTTCATCGGGCCCGGGTGCATCACGATGGCGTGCTCGGGCATCTTCGCCATGCGGTCGGCGTCCAGGCCGTAGCGCCGCGAGTACTCGCGCTCGGTCGGGAAGAACGCGGCGTTCATGCGCTCGCGCTGCACCCGCAGCATCATCACGGCGTCGGACTTCGGCAGCACGGCGTCGAGGTCGTAGGAGACCTCGCAGGGCCAGCTCTCGACGCCGACGGGCACCAGGGTGGGCGGTGCGACCAGCGTGACCTCGGCGCCCAGCGTGTTCAGCAGGTGGACGTTGGAGCGGGCCACGCGGCTGTGCAGGACGTCGCCGACGATGGTGATCCGGCGGCCGGACAGGTCCTTGCCGAGCCCGGCGTCCCGGCCGACCAGGCGGCGGCGCATGGTGAAGGCGTCCAGCAGGGCCTGGGTGGGGTGCTCGTGGGTGCCGTCGCCCGCGTTGACGACGGCCCCGTCGATCCAGCCGGAGTTGGCCAGCCGGTAGGGGGCGCCGGAGGCGTGGTGGCGGATGACGACGGCGTCGGCGCCCATGGCCTCCAGGGTCAGGGCGGTGTCCTTCAGGGACTCGCCCTTGGACACCGAGGAGCCCTTGGCGGAGAAGTTGATGACGTCGGCGGAGAGGCGCTTGGCGGCGGCCTCGAAGGAGATGCGGGTGCGCGTCGAGTCCTCGAAGAAGAGGTTGACGACGGTGCGGCCGCGCAGGGTGGGCAGCTTCTTGATCGGCCGGTCCGCGACCCGGGCCATCTCCTCGGCGGTGTCGAGGATCAGGACGGCGTCGTCGCGCGTGAGGTCGGTGGCCGAGATGAGGTGGCGCTTCATCCGGGTTTCTCCGTGGTTGGGAGGTATGCGGGGGCTGGGGCCGGGCGTGCGGCGGCGCACGGGCCCGCGGGGCGGGTCCGTGGAGGCTCGCTACTGCGTGTCGGCCGGGGCGGTCGTGCCCGCGCCGAGGAGCACGCTGTCGCGGCCGTCCTCCTCGGTCAGGTGGACCTTGACCGTCTCCCGCAGCGACGTGGGGAGGTTCTTGCCGACGTAGTCGGCGCGGATCGGCAGCTCGCGGTGGCCGCGGTCGACGAGGACGGCGAGCTGGACGGCGCGCGGCCGGCCGAGGTCGTTCATGGCGTCGAGGGCGGCGCGGATGGTGCGGCCGGAGAAGAGCACGTCGTCGACGAGGATGACGAGCCTGCCGTCGATGCCCTCGCCGGGAATCTCGGTGCGGGCGAGCGCACGGGCGGGACGCAGCCGCAGGTCGTCGCGGTACATGGTGATGTCGAGGGAGCCGACCGGGGTCTTGCTTCCGGTGATGTCCTCGAGCTTGGCGGCCAGCCGGCGGGCGAGGAAGACGCCGCGGGTGGGAATGCCGAGGAGCACGACGTCGTCGGCGCCCTTGGCGCGCTCGACGATCTCATGCGCGATACGGGTGAGGACCCGGGCGATGTCCGGTGCTTCGAGCACGGGACGCGCGCTGGGAATTGCGTCCATACGAAACGGACCTCCTTCTCCGCCTCACGGGACGGACATTAAAGGACGTCGGATTTACCTGTTTACCGTACCAGGAGCAGCGCGTAACTCCTGCCATGGCCCCCTGACGGCCCAGGGTATGGCCCATTCGGCTTGACGAACCGAGATTACGCTGCGTAACCTCACAGTGAGTTACCAGACACGCGGCAGTCGAGATGACGCCGTCGCACGTCGATACAGCGTCCGGGGAGCTTTATGTCCAGCGAATACGCCAAACAGCTCGGGGCCAAGCTCCGCGCCATCCGCACCCAGCAGGGCCTCTCC
Source organism: Streptomyces sp. 17_S59 (assembly GCF_056930295.1). NCBI lineage: Bacteria > Bacillati > Actinomycetota > Actinomycetes > Kitasatosporales > Streptomycetaceae > Streptomyces > Streptomyces sp. 17_S59. The sequence goes on from NZ_JBXOWD010000001.1 coordinate 1,075,594, forward strand.
CTCCATGGCGTCGAGGAGAAGTCCCAGGGGCGCTGGAAGGCCGTCGTAGTGGGCTCTTACGAGCGCGGCGACCGTGCCGTCACCGTGCAGCGCCTGGCCGAGCTGGCCGATTTCTACGGCGTTCCCGTGCAGGAGCTGCTGCCCGGCACCACGCCCGGCGGCGCCGCCGAGCCCCCGCCGAAGCTGGTCCTGGACCTGGAGCGGCTCGCCCACGTCCCGGCCGAGAAGGCCGGCCCGCTCCAGCGCTACGCCGCGACCATCCAGAGCCAGCGCGGCGACTACAACGGCAAGGTGCTCTCGATCCGCCAGGACGACCTGCGCACCCTCGCCGTGATCTACGACCAGTCGCCCTCGGTCCTCACCGAGCAGCTGATCAGCTGGGGCGTGCTCGACGCGGACGCGCGCCGCGCCGTCCAGCACGAGGACGCATAGCCGTCCATCGTCCCTGACGACAAAACCGCCGTGGGGCGGGAAACCCGGAGGTTTCCCGCCCCACGGCGGTTGTCGTTTCAGCGGGCGTCGCGCCGGAGGCTCGGCTTCAGCTCCTTGAAACGGCCCAGCAGGCCGTTCACAAAGGCCGGCGAGTCGTTGGTGGAGAACTCCTTGGCGAGCTGCACCGCCTCGTCGATCGCCACGGCGTCCGGGGTACCGTCCTCCCAGATCAGCTCGTAGGCGCCGAGCCGGACGATGCTCCGGTCCGCGGCGGGCATGCGGTCCAGGTCCCAGTCGACCGCATACGTGCTGATCAGCTCGTCGATGCGCGCGACATGCTGCGCATAGCCCTCGACCAGCTGCATCGTGTACTCGTTGACCGGCGGCTGCCGGTCGTCGGACCGCGAGTGCCGGATCCAGTCCGCGAGCACGTTCTGCACGGTCGTGCCGCGCTGATCGGCCTCGAAGAGGATCTGGAAGGCGCGCTTACGGGCCTTGCTACGGGCGGCCACGGTTAGCTGTTCACCCGGCCGAGGTAATCACCGGTACGGGTGTCGACCTTGATCTTCTCACCCGTGGTGATGAAGAGCGGAACCTGGATCTGGTAGCCGGTCTCCAGCGTGGCGGGCTTGGTGCCACCGGTGGAGCGGTCGCCCTGGACGCCCGGCTCGGTCTCCTGGATGACCAGCTCGACGGCGGCCGGCAGCTCGACGTAGAGCACGCTGCCCTCGTTCTGCGCGACGACGGCCTCGAAGCCCTCGATCAGGAAGTTGGCCGCGTCACCGACGGTCTTGCGGTCGATGTGCAGCTGGTCGTACGTGTCCATGTCCATGAACACGAAGTACTCGCCGTCCATGTACGAGAACTGCATGCCGCGCTTGTCGACGTTGGCCGTCTCGACCTTGACGCCGGCGTTGAAGGTCTTGTCGACGACCTTCCCGGAGAGCACGTTCTTCAGCTTCGTACGGACGAAGGCGGGGCCCTTGCCGGGCTTGACGTGCTGGAACTCGACAACGGACCAGAGCTGGCCGCCGTCGAGCTTGAGCACCATGCCGTTCTTGAGGTCGTTCGTGGATGCCACGGTTGCGGAATCTCCTGGACTGGTGGAACCAGAAAGTGCGGTGCGCCGCTTAGAGCGCGAGCAGCTCTTTGGTCGTAATGGTGAGTAGCTCGGGTCCGCCGTCCGCCTCGGGGCGGACGACGAGCGTGTCATCGATCCGGACGCCGCCCCGCCCCGGGAGGTGGACTCCCGGATCTACGGTGACCGGCACGCAAGCGTCCAGTTTACCCATTGCCGAGGGCGCCAGCCGAGGGTCCTCGTCGTTTTCGAGTCCCACGCCATGGCCGATCCGCGGTCCGACCCGTTCGCCATGGCCCGCCGCTTCCAGCACGACTCGCGCCGCCCTGTCAACATCACGGTACGCCGTCCCCGGCACGAGTGCCTCGCGGCCGGCCCGCTGGGCGGCGAAGACCTGGTCGTACAGCTCGATCTGCCAGTCGGCCGGGGAGGCCCCGATGACGAACGTCCGGGCGATCTCGCTGCGGTATCCGCGGTAGTGGGCCCCCAGGCAGACGCTGAGGAAGTCGCCCTCCTCCACCCTGCGGTCGGTCGGCACATGACCGACCCGTCCCGAGTTGGGTCCGGTACCGACCGAGGTGGGAAACGCCGGCCCGTCGGCGCCGTGATCGATCAGACGGCGCTCCAGCTCCAGGGCCAGGTGGCGCTCGGTGCGCCCGACCAGTATCGACTCCAGCAGCTCGCCCAGGGCCTGGTCGGCGATCTCGGCGGCGATCCGCAGCGTGGAGATCTCCTCGTCGTCCTTGACCACCCGCTGCTGCTCCACGGCCGTGCCCAGGTCGTTCAGGCGCACCCGGGGCGCGACCGAGCGCACGGCCCGGTGCCGGGAGACGGTCAGATGGTGCTCCTCCACCGCCAGCGAGCGCGCTCCCGCCTCGGCGGCCCGCTCGGCACCCGCCACCGCGGGGTCGCCCTCCGGCGTCGGCAGCACCAGGACCCGCAGGTCGTCGGCGGGCCGGCTGGCCCCCGTGGCGTCCGTGAAGGGGTCGCTCGCGCACATCAGCACGTCCCCGCCGGGCCCGAGGAGCAGCACGGCACCGGCCGGCGCGCCGCCCACCAGGTACCGGACGTTGGCGGCACCGGAGACCAGCGCCGCCTCACTGCCGCCCGCCTCGCACCACTCGCGCAGCCGGGCGCGTCGTGCCGCGTACACCTCGGACATGCTTCCGAGCGTACGTTCGGCGGCCGGTTCCGGCCTTTCCAGCGCCTCCGACCGGGGCCTTACCGGCTGGTGAGGGCGCGGGCGACGACCTCGTCCAGGAGCCGGGCCGTGGTGGCGACGTCCTGCCGGGAGTTGTCGATGATCGGCAGGCCCGAGCCGTACCAGCCCGCCATCCGGCCGTGGATCCGGGCGACCTCCTCGTCGCCGAGCCGGCGGTTGCCGGTGCGCTCGGCGTTCCGCTCCAGGACGACCTCCAGCCCCGGCAGCAGCACCACCGGCAGCAGACCGGGGCCGACGTGCCGCTTCCAGCCGCCGAGACCGACGACCGGGCGGTCCGGGAAGACGGCGTCGTCGATGATGCAGGAGATGCCGTTGGCGAGGAAGTTGCGGGCCGCGAAGCCGCAGGTCCGGCGGGCGAGCCGGTACTGCGCCTCGGAGTTGTCGTTCCAGCCGGACTGCGGGTCGGCGAAGCCGGACCGCACCCACTCGCGGACGTCGTCGAGGCTGATGTGGGCCGTGGGCACGCGGCGGGTGTCCGCCCAGTACCGGGCGACCGTGGTCTTGCCGGCCCCGGCCGGGCCGATGAGCAGCACCGCGACGGCGGCGACCCGGGCATCGGCGACGGCCTGCGCGGCGCCCGCGAGCGGGAAGTGCCCAGTGACCGCCTCGGCCCCGGGCGGGGGCGGCGCGGCCGGCATCGGGGGGTGGGATGGTGGCAGCGGCGGTCCCACAGGGTGCTGCATCCGGTGGCACTCCGTCTCGTACGGGCAACTATCTGGGGGGACTGGGGCAATTCCAGCCCGTCCGGCGTTTGAGGACCGGGGGTCCGGGGGCGGAGCCCCCGGTTACGGGAAGGGGCGGGGTGGGGGAAAAGAAACCCCCGGCCACCACCGTGGGAACGGTCGCGTCAGCCCGCGAGTTCCTCCGCCAGCGCCCGCAGCGCCAACCGGTACGAGCCGATACCGAAGCCCGCCACCGTCCCGCTGGCGACCGCCGCGATCACCGAGGTGTGGCGGAACTCCTCGCGGGCGTACGGATTCGAGATGTGCACCTCGATGAGCGGGGCGGTCCGCTGCGCCGCCGCATCGCGCATGGCGTACGAGTAGTGCGTGAACGCACCGGGGTTGATGACGACCGGCACCCGCCCGTCGGCGGCCTCGTGCAGCCAGCGCACCAGCTCGCCCTCGTCGTTGGTCTCGCGGACCTCGACGGCCATGCCGAGTTCCGCGCCCAGCTCGGTGCACGCCTCGACCAGCCCCCGGTAGGAGGTCGAGCCGTAGACGTCGGGCTCGCGCGAGCCGAGCCGGCCGAGGTTCGGCCCGTTCAGCACGAACACCCTGCGCGCGCTCACACCGCTCACGCCACTCCCGCCACTCCCGCCGCTCACGCCGCGATCTCCGCGTGCGCGGCGAGCAGCATCGCCGGGTCGGGCCCCTCCAGGACCGTCGGCCTGGCAAGGCCGTCGAGGACGATGAAGCGCAGCCGGTCGCCCCGGGACTTCTTGTCGACCTTCATGGTCTCCAGCAGCCTGGGCCACTGGTCGCCCCGGTAGGTGATGGGCAGGCCCACGGACTGGAGGATCGCCCGGTGCCGGTCGGCGGTGGCGTCGTCCAGCCGGCCGGCGATCCGGCCGAGTTCGGCGGCGAAGACCATGCCGACGGAGACGGCGGCACCGTGCCGCCAGTTGTAGCGCTCGTTCTTCTCGATGGCGTGGGCGAGGGTGTGCCCGTAGTTGAGGATCTCGCGCAGGCCCGACTCCTTGAGGTCGGTGGAGACCACCTCGGCCTTGACCCGGATGGCGCGCTCGATCAGCTCGGCGGTGTGCGGGCCGGCCGGGGTGCGGGCGGCCTCGGGGTCGGCCTCGACGAGGTCCAGGATCGCCGGGTCGGCGATGAAACCGGCCTTGATGATCTCGGCGAGCCCGCTGACGTAGTCGTGGACCGGCAGCGACTCCAGCGCGGCCAGGTCGCAGAGCACGCCCGCCGGCGGGTGGAAGGCGCCGACGAGGTTCTTGCCCTCGGCGGTGTTGATGCCGGTCTTGCCGCCGACCGCCGCGTCCACCATGCCCAGGACGGTGGTGGGGACCGCGATCCAGCGCACCCCGCGCAGCCAGGTGGCGGCCACGAAGCCCGCCAGGTCGGTGGTGGCACCGCCGCCGACGCCGACGATGACGTCGGTGCGGGTGAACTTGGTCTGGCCCAGCGCCTTCCAGCAGTAGGCGGCGACCTCGACCGTCTTGGACTCCTCCGCGTTGGGGAGCTGGATGGCGATGGCCTCGTAGCCCTGCTCGGCGAGGTCCTGGCGGAGCACCTCCCCGGTCTCGGCGAGCGCCTCGGGGTGCAGCACGGCCACGCGCTTGGCCTCGGTGCCGATGAGGCCGGGCAGCTCGCCCAGCAGCCGGTGGCCGACCAGGACCTCGTACGGAGCGGTGCCCGCGCTTCCGGCGACCTGGATGCGGGTGGGGGCGTCGGTCATGCGTTCCTCACTGCGTGATGTCTGGGGTACGGTCCCGGGGCAGCTCCAGCGCCTCCAGCACGGCGTCGGCGACCTGCTCCGGGGTGCGGCCTCCGGTGGCGACGACGGCGCGGGCGACCTCGGTATAGAGCGGACGGCGCTGTTCCATCAGCTCGCGCCACCGCTTGCGGGGGTTGACGGCGAGCAGCGGGCGCGGGGCGTCCAGCCCCACGCGGTGCACGGCATCGGCCAGTTCGACGTCGAGGAAGACCACGGGCAGGCCCTTCAGCAGGGCCCGTGTCCCCGGGTCCATGACCGCGCCGCCGCCGAGGGCGAGCACCCCGGGGTGCTCGGCCACGGCGGCGCGGACGGCCTGCCGCTCCAGCTCGCGGAAGTGCGGCTCGCCCTCGTCGACGAAGATCTCCGGGATGGGCTTTCCGGCCGTCCGCTCGATGTCGGCGTCGGTGTCCCGGTAGCCGGTGCCCAGCCGCTCGGCGAGCAGGGCGCCGATGGTGGACTTGCCCGCGCCGGGCGGGCCCACCAGGACGACTGCGGGCCGGCCGGGGGTGGTCACTTGATGGCCAGGTTGTCGAGGTAGGCCCGCACGTTGCGGCGGGTCTCGGTGACGCTGTCGCCGCCGAACTTCTCGACGACCGCGTCGGCGAGGACCAGGGCCACCATCGCCTCGGCCACGATGCCGGCGGCCGGCACGGCGCAGACGTCGGAGCGCTGGTGGTGGGCCTGGGCGGCCTCGCCGGTGGCCACGTCGACCGTGGCCAGGGCGCGCGGGACGGTGGCGATGGGCTTCATCGCGGCGCGCACCCGCAGCAGCTCACCAGTGGTCAGGCCGCCCTCGGTGCCGCCGGAGCGGCCGGAGGTGCGGCGGATGCCGTCCTCGGTGGCCACGATCTCGTCGTGCGCCTTGGAGCCGGGCACGCGGGCCAGCCCGAAGCCGTCGCCGACCTCGACGCCCTTGATGGCCTGAATGCCCATCAGCGCGGCGGCCAGGCGGGCGTCGAGCCGCCGGTCCCAGTGGACGTGCGAGCCGAGACCCACCGGCACCCCGTAGGCGAGGACCTCGACGACGCCGCCGAGGGTGTCGCCGTCCTTGTGGGCCTGGTCGATCTCGGCGACCATCGCCTTGCTCGCGTCGGCGTCAAGGCAGCGCACCGGGTCGGCGTCGAGCTTCTCGACGTCGGAGGGCTTGGGGTACACGCCGTACGGGGCCTTGGCGGCGGCCAGCTCGACGACGTGCGAGACGATCTCGATGCCGGCCGTCTCCTTGAGGAAGGAGCGGGCGACGGCGCCGAGGGCGACGCGGGCGGCGGTCTCCCGGGCGGAGGCGCGCTCCAGGATCGGCCGGGCCTCGTCGAAACCGTACTTCTGCATGCCCGCGAGGTCCGCGTGGCCGGGACGGGGCCGGGTCAGCGGGGCGTTGCGGGCCAGCTCGGCCAGCTCGGCGGGGTCCACGGGGTCGGCCGCCATGACCTGCTCCCACTTGGGCCACTCGGTGTTGCCCACCATGACCGCGACCGGGGAGCCCAGGGTCAGGCCGTGCCGCACGCCGCCGAGGAAGGTGACCTCGTCGCGCTCGAACTTCATGCGCGCGCCGCGTCCATAGCCGAGCCGCCGCCGGGCCAGGTGGTCCGCCACCATGTCGGTGGTGATCGGCACGCCGGCGGGAAGTCCCTCCAGCGTCGCCACCAGTGCCGGTCCATGCGACTCTCCGGCCGTCAGCCAGCGCAACCTGCTCAACGGGACTCCTCTGCTCGCGCGCTGAAAATCATGCGGCGGCGTGGCCCGGTGGCACCTCCCAGCGGTGGCTGGGCGAGCGCGGCCCCGGCCCGCCACCTCCGATCCTCCCACGTCCCGGGCCGTCCACAGGCCGCCGGTCCAGGTAATGGACCGGTCATGCCGCCCTGCGGACAGCGGTCAGCGCGTCCGCGCCGCCAGCGCCGCCTCTCCCGCAGCACGCATCGCGGCCAGCGGCGCGGGGGCCCGGCCGGTCATCTGCTCGACCTGGAGCACGGCCTGGTGCACCAGCAGGTCCAGCCCGCCCAGGACCGTGCCGCCGGCTGCGGACCACGCTGCGGCCAGCGGGGTCGGCCAGGGCTCGTACAGGACGTCGAAGAGCGTGCCGGGCCGCTCGGGGACCGCGGCCGCCAGGGCGTCGGTGGCCCCGGCCGGGGTGGTGGCGATCACCAGCGGCGCGGTGAAGGCCTCGGCGGCCCGGGACCAGTCCGCGGTGCGCACGGCCACGCCGAGCCGCTCGCCCCAGTGGCGCATCTCGGCCGCGCGCTCGGCGCTGCGGACGTAGGCGGTGACCTCTCCGGTGCAGATCCGGGCGAGGGCGGCGAGGGCCGCGGAGGCGGTGGCCCCGGCGCCGAGCACGGCCGCCGAGTCGGTCTTGTCCACGCCGCGCTCGCGCAGCGCGGCCGCGATGCCGGGGATGTCGGTGTTGTCGCCGAGGCGGCGGCCGTCCTCGGTCAGGACGACGGTGTTGACGGCCTCGACGGACTCGGCGGTCGCGCTGATCTCGTCCAGCAGCGGGATGACCGCCCGCTTGAGCGGCATCGTGAGGGAGAGCCCGGCCCAGGTGTCGTCGAGCCCCTCGACGAAGGCGGGCAGGCTGGCCTCGTCGACCTCGAAGCGGTCGTAGGTCCACTCCTCCAGGCCCAGCTCCGCATAGGCGGCGCGGTGCAGGACCGGGGAGAGCGAGTGGGCGATCGGCGAGCCGAGTACGGCGGCACGGCGGGGTCGGTTCAGCCGGTTCATGAGGAGGTGCCCTTCTTGTGCTCCTGCTCGTACCGCTGCCGGTTCTTGTTGTGCTCTTCGTTGGTCACGGCGAACAGCGTCTCGTTGTCGTTGACGGAGACGAAGTAGTACCAGGGGCCGGGCGCGGGCTCCAGTGCGGACTTGAGCGCGTCCATGCCCGGGTTGCTGATCGGGCCGGGCGGCAGGCCCTTGATGCTGTAGGTGTTGTACGGGTCCTTGAACTTGCGCAGGTCGCTGACGGCACCGGTGTCGAGGGTGCTCTGGCTCCTGGCGTAGTTGACCGTGGAGTCGAAGTCCAGCAGCCCGTAGGTCTCCTTGTTGTCCGGCTTGAGCCGGTTGTAGATGACCCGGGAGATCTTGTCGAAGTCGTGCTTGTACTTGCCCTCGACCTGGACGAGGCTCGCGACGGTGACGACCTGGAGCGGGGACTTCAGGCCCAGCTGCTGGGCCTTGCCCGCCAGGTCCTGCTGGTCGTAGTTCTGCTTGGCGCGGGCGACCATCTGGCGCAGGATCTCCTCGGGCTTGGTGCCCTTGCCCGCGCTGTACTGCGACGGGAAGAGGAAGCCCTCCAGCGGGTCCTTGACGTTGGGGTCGCTGCCGGCCCAGTCGGGCAGCCCGAGGTTCTTCGCCTGGCTCTTGGCAGCCTCCTTGGTGGCGCCCGCCTTGAGCCCGAGCTTCTTGTCGATCTCGGCGTAGACCTCGGCGGCCCGGATGCCCTCGCGGATGGTGAGGAAGTTCCCGGAGTCGGTCATCATCGAGACGGCGGCCGCACCGGACATCTCCTTGCGGAGGGTGTAGGTGCCCGGCTGGATGGACTTCTTGGCCGCGGCCTCGGTGAAGGCGCGGACGCTCTTCACCACGCCGGCGTCCTGCAGGGCCTGGCCCATCTGGGTCAGGGAGGAACCCTTCGGGATCTCGACCTGCACCTGGCCGCTGCCCTCGCCGTCGTAGTCGGGCGCGGGGCCGAAATTGGTCTCCCAGTAGTCGTAGGCGAAGTACCCGCCGCCGCCCACGACGCCGACGAGCACGAAGGCGACCAGCAGGCAGGCGGTGCCGCTGCGGCGCTTGTTCTTCTTGTTCTTCTTGTTCTTCTTGTTCTTCTTGCCCTTGCCGCGGCGCTCGCGGCCCCGGCCGCCCCGCTCCTCGGGCGGGTCGACGCTGTCGGCCTCCGGCTCGGTGCCCACCGGCTCGTCGAAGAGGGAGATCCTGTTGTCGTGGCCGGGATCCGGTTCCGCGTGCCACTCCTCGTGCACGGGTGCCTGGGGTGCCGCGACCTGCTCGTGCTGCCCGTGCCGCTGCTCGCCGACGTAGGGGGCCTGCTGCTGTTCCTGCGGGTAGCCGCCGGGCGCGCCGTACTGCTCGGCCGGGTAACCGCCGGTCTGCGGAATGGCGTGCTGCCCTGTGTGGTGCTGCGCCGCCTGGTGCTGTCCCGTGTGCTGCTCGGTGTACGGGTCGCCGGGGTTCTGGACGTAGGGACCCCCCGCGCCCTGCGAGGGGTCCCAGCCGTACTGCTGTTCGGGATGCTGTGCGCCGTACTGGGGCTGCGACTGAGGCTGGGCGTACTGCTGCCCGGCATACCCCTGGTCCCCGTAGAGAGGGTCCTCGGGATGCCACGGTTGGGAGCCGGAACCCCGGCCGTACTCAGTCATCTATCCCCTAGAGCCGCAACAGCGGCAGCCGTCGGGCGCCCCGTGGAGCGCACTGGTCCGATGTCTGGTCCTGCCCGGAAGACATTCGAACAGCTGCCATGTCGCGCGGAACGTTACCGTACTGCGATCAGATGACCACTTCGACGGCCTCGCCCGGCGGGCGGCCCGAGACCTTCTCGATCTCCAGGGCGTTCTGGAGGATGACCACGGCGGCTGCCTGGTCGACCACGGAACGCCCCTTCTTCGAGCTGACGCCGGAGGCGCGCAGGCCCTGTGCGGCGGTGACGGTCGTCATGCGCTCGTCGACCAGCCGGACCGGCACCGGCGCGATGCGCCGGGCCATCTCCTTGGCGAAGGTCCGCACCTTGGCCGCGGCCTGCCCCTCTCCCCCCTTGAGGGAGCGGGGCAGGCCGACGACGACCTCGACGGGCTCGTACTCCGCGACGATCGCCGCGAGCCGCTTGTGGGCCTGCGGGATGTCGCGCCCGGGGACGGTCTCGACCGGGGTGGCGAGGATCCCGTCGGGGTCGCAGGTGGCGACCCCGATCCGGGCGTCCCCGACGTCCACGGCAATGCGCCTGCCTCGTCGCACGGTCAGGCCGCTTCCGCCACGAGGCGCTCGACGGCGGCGATGGCCTCGTCGACGGCCTCGGGGTTCTGGCCGCCGCCCTGGGCGACGTCCGGCTTGCCGCCACCGCCGCCACCGAGCGTCTTGGCAGCCGTGCGAACCAGGTCACCGGCCTTGAGACCGCGCTCGCGGGCGGCCTCGTTGGTGGCGATGACGGTCAGCGGGCGGCCGCCCGCCACGGTGAACAGGGCGACGACGGCCGGGCGGCCGCCGTTGATGCGGCCCCGGACGTCCAGGACGAGCTTGCGCAGGTCGTCGGCGCCGGTGCCGTCCGGCACCCGGCCGACGGCCAGGGCGATGCCGTGGACGTCCTTGGCGCCCGCGGCCAGGCCGGCCGCGGCCTGGAGCACCTTCTCGGCGCGGAAGCGCTCGATCTCCTTCTCGGCCTCCTTGAGCTTGGCGAGCATCCCGGAGATCTTCTCCGGCAGCTCCTCCGGGCGGCCCTTGACCAGCTCGGTGAGCTGGGCGACGACCGTGTGCTCCTTGGCCAGGAAGTTGTAGGCGTCGGCGCCGACGAGGGCCTCGACGCGGCGCACTCCGGAGCCGATCGAGGACTCGCCGAGCAGCTTCACCAGGCCCAGCTGGGCGGTGTTGGCGACGTGGGTGCCGCCGCACAGCTCCTTGGAGAAGTCGCCGATGGTCACGACGCGCACGCGCTCGCCGTACTTCTCGCCGAACTCGGCGATGGCGCCGGCCTTCTTGGCCTCGTCCAGGCTCATGACCTCGGCGTGCACGTCGAGTTCCCGGGAGAGGACCTCGTTGATGCGCTGCTCGACGTCGGTGAGGACCGAGCCGGGCACGGCGGCCGGCGAGCCGAAGTCGAAGCGGAAGCGGCCCGGGGAGTTCTCCGAACCGGCCTGGGCGGCCGTCGGGCCGAGGGCGTCGCGCAGCGCCTGGTGGGTGAGGTGGGTGGCGCTGTGGGCGCGGGCGATGGCCCGGCGGCGCCGGACGTCGATCGCGGCGTAGGCGGAGGCGCCGACGGTGACCTCGCCGACCTGGACGACGCCCTTGTGGACGTGGACGCCCGGGACGGGCTTCTGGACGTCGCGGATCTCGATGACCGCGCCGTTGTCCAGCTTGATCCGGCCCTGGTCGGCGAGCTGACCGCCGCCCTCGGCGTAGAAGGGGGTGCGGTCCAGGACGACCTCGACCTCGTCGCCCTCGGAGGCGGCGGGCGAGGGCACGCCGTCGACGAGCAGGCCGACGATGGTCGACTCGCCCTCGGTGGTGGTGTAGCCGGTGAAGTCGGTCTCGCCGGAGGCGTCGGCGACCTCACGGTAGGAGGACAGGTCGGCGTGGCCGGTCTTCTTGGCCTTGGCGTCGGCCTTGGCGCGCTCCCGCTGCTCCTTCATCAGGCGGCGGAAGCCGTCCTCGTCCACGGAGAGGCCCTGCTCGGCGGCCATCTCGAGGGTGAGGTCGATCGGGAAGCCCCAGGTGTCGTGGAGCAGGAACGCCTTGTCGCCGGCGAGGACCTTGCCGCCCGCGGCCTTGGTGTCGGAGACGGCGGTGTCGAGGATGTTGGTGCCGGCCTTCAGGGTCTTGAGGAAGGCGGCCTCCTCGGCGAGCGCGACGGTCTCGATGCGCGCGCGGTCGGTCAGCAGCTCGGGGTACTGCTGGCCCATCGTGCGGATGACGACGTTGAGCAGCTCGGCGACGACCGGGCCGGTGGCGCCCAGCAGGCGCATGTTGCGGATGGCGCGGCGCATGATGCGGCGCAGGACGTAGCCGCGGCCCTCGTTGCCGGGGGTGACGCCGTCACCGATGAGCATGGTGGACGTGCGCATGTGGTCGGCGACCACGCGCAGGGAGACGTCCGTGTCCTTGGCAGCGCCGTACTGGACGCCGGTGAGCTCGGTGGCCTTGTCGATCACGACACGCAGGGTGTCGGTCTCGTACATGTTCTGCACGCCCTGGAGGATCATCGCCAGGCGCTCGAGGCCGAGGCCGGTGTCGATGTTCTGGCTGGGCAGGTCGCCGAGGATCGGGAAGTCCTCCTTGCCCTCGCCGGCACCACGCTCGTACTGCATGAAGACCAGGTTCCAGATCTCCACGTAGCGCTCGTCGTTGACGGCCGGGCCGCCCTCGACACCGAACTCCGGGCCCCGGTCGTAGTTGATCTCGGAGCACGGACCGCAGGGGCCCGGAACGCCCATGGACCAGTAGTTCTCCTTCTTGCCCAGGCGCTGGATGCGCTGGGCCGGCACGCCGATGACGTCGCGCCAGATGCGCTCGGCCTCGTCGTCGTCGAGGTAGACGGTGATCCAGAGCTTCTCGGGCTCCAGGCCGTAGCCGCCGTCCGCCACGGGAGTCGTCAGCAGCTCCCAGGCGTACTTGATGGCGCCTTCCTTGAAGTAATCGCCGAAGGAGAAGTTGCCGCACATCTGGAAGAACGTGCCGTGGCGGGTGGTCTTGCCGACCTCCTCGATGTCCGGGGTACGGACGCACTTCTGCACGCTGGTGGCGCGCGGGAAGGGCGGCTTGACCTCACCGAGGAAGTAGGGCTTGAAGGGCACCATGCCCGCCGGGACCAGCAGCAGGGTCGGGTCGTCCGCGATGAGCGACGCCGAGGGGACGACGGTGTGCCCGCGCTCCTCGAAGAAGCGCAGCCAGCGGCGGCGGATTTCAGCCGACTCCATCAGTGGTCCTCTTTCCGGGTGTACGAGTTGTAGGGGTGCTGCTGTTCGAGCGCGACCAGGCGGCGCTGCTCGGGAAGTGCGTGACGCTCGGGCGCGGGCGGCGCGGCGGTGAGGCCGAGCGCGTCCCTGAGCGCCGCCTCGCGGTCCGCCATGCCCTCGCGTACGTCCAGGGCGAAGAGCTTGGCCTTGCGGCCCGCGATGACCACCCGGTCCGCCGCCTGCAGCGCCAGGCTCTCCGGGGTGAGCTTGGCGAGCTTGCGGTTGACCTTGGTGGTGGCCCACACACCGGCGGCCACACCGGTGGTGAACCAGAACGTACGGCGGAACATTTCCGGGATCAGCCCTTCCCACGGGTCCGGCGGCTGCCGCGCCGGGCGGACGGCAGTTGGTCGCCGACGGCTCTGCCGACGAACACGGTGCGCTGCGGCGGCGCGTCCTCCGTCTTGCGGCCGATCGCCCGCCGCACGCCGTAGCCGAACGCGGCGACCTTGACCAGCGGCCCGCCGAAGGCGGACGAGACGGTCGAGGAGAGGGCGGAGGCGTTCGCCGTGACCTCCTGGACGTCGGCGGTGATCGAGTCGACGCGGGCGAGCTGGGTGTTCGCGGAGCGGACGGTCGCGGAGGCGTCGGCGAGCAGCGGCACGGCCTGTTCGGAGACCTCGGCGACCAGCTTGGTGGCCGCCCTCAGGGTCTGCGCGAGGCGCACGAGCACCAGGGCGATGAAGGACACGAGGATCGCCCAGAAGACGGCCACGAGGATCCCGGCCACCTCTCCACCGGACACGCTGCACCGCTCCCTGCTGAATCGTCGCTGTTCATCGGCGTGGACATCGTGTCCACCGAAATAAACGTCGGGTACCGACCTTATCGCGCCGGGCCTCCGCAGCCGTACCGCATTACCGGTCCGTACGGGCACGGATGTGCGTGTGCGAACGCGCCCGGGGGCCCCGCGGCGGGCCCGGAAACGCGCGAGCCCGCCGCTCGCCGGCCACGAGGGCCGGAGAAACGACGGGCTGGGCGAAAGGAGAGCCCTGCGTCCGACTCAGCGGGCGTAGTACTCGACGACGAGCTGCTCGTCGCAGATGACCGGGATCTCCTTGCGGTTCGGGTCACGGTCCAGGCGGAAGGCCAGCGCCGGCAGGTTGACCTGCAGGTAGCGCGGGGTCTCGCCCTCGGCGGCGAAGCCACCGGCACGGGCCGTCTCGAAGAGGGTCTTGCTGCGGCTGCGCTCGCGGACCATCACGACGTCGTTCGGACGGACACGGAAGGACGGCTTGTCGACCTTCTTGCCGTTGACCTCCATGTGGCCGTGGACGACCATCTGGCGGGCCTGGTAGATGGTGCGGGCGATGCCCGAACGCAGGACCAGGGCGTCGAGGCGGCGCTCGAGCTCGACGACCAGCGCCTCGCCCGTCTTGCCCTCGGCCTTCTTGGCGCGGTCGTAGGCGCGCGCCATCTGGCGCTCGCTGATGTCGTACTGGGCGCGCAGACGCTGCTTCTCGAGCAGACGGACCTTGTAGTCCGAGGTCTGCTTGCGGCCACGGCCGTGCTCGCCCGGCGGGTAGGGGCGGGCCTCGAAGTACTTGACGGCCTTCGGCGTCAGCGCAATGCCGAGCGCACGGGACTTCTTGACCTTGGGACGCGACTGGTTAGGCACGTTCTCCAGACCTCCGTTGATAAGTTAGGTTAGGCTTACCTTACTCAAGGAGATCGCATGTCTCGTCCGGGGAACACCAGTCACATCACGGACAGCACGAAAGAATCCCAAAAGGGATCCGACGCTCTAGAGGGCGTCGACGTGACGGAGGTCCGATCAGATCGTGGTCAGCCGCGTCCCAGCGGACTAGAAATCGCACGGATGCCGTCAGCAGCCGAGCGCACACGAACTCTCGTACAGAGTACATGCTCCGCGGTGCTGCTGATTCCCGGGCTGGGCGGCACCTACCCGGACCAGCTGATGCCGGACGTGCGCAGCGTGGGCCCGGACGGCGAGATCTTCCTGGTGCTGCCCGTCGACTCCCCCGCCGTACGGGCCGCCACGCACGCCCAGGACGACGAGCTGTCGGCCGTGCTGGAGCTGACCGACGTGGCGCCGGTCTCCGTGCCCAACCGCATCCGGGGACGGGCCTGGCTGTCCGGCTGGCTGACGTGCGCGCCGGGGGTGGCCGAGGCCGGGCGGATGCTGCTGCGGCTGGAGCTGGGCGAGGGGAGCGTGGACGACCTCTGGGGCGCGGAGACGATCGAGCCGGAGGAGTTCGCCCGCGCCTGCGCCGACCCGCTGGTGACGCACGAGGCCGAGCTGCTGCAGCATCTGCACTCCGGCCACGGCGACCAGGTGCGGAGCCTGTGCGCCCTGCTGGGCGGCCGTGAGAACACCGGCCCCGAGGCCTACGAGCGGGTGGTGCCGGTCGCTCTGGACCGCTTCGGACTGCGGGTCCGCTTCACCCGCCGCGACGGGGCCGGAACCCCCGCGGACCGCTCCTTCGACGCCCGCTTCGAGTTCCCGGACCCGGTCCGGGACATGGCATCGCTCCGCGCCGAGATGCACCGCCTCTTCGAGGCGGCGATGGAGTAGGGCGCAGCAACGGCGCCGCCGGTTTGTGGGCAGTCGTTCCGCAGGGCGGAACGGGTGGGCACAAACCGGCCCACCGGGCAGCACCGACCGCTCAGTCCTCAGCCCGCAGCCGCGCCCGCACCCGCTCCACCACATCCGCATACCGCGCCTCCGCCCCATACCGCGTCGGCTCGTAATACCGCTTCCCCCGCACCGCATCCGGCGCATACTGCTGCGCCGCAATGCCGCCCGGTACGTCGTGCGGATAGACGTACCCCTGCGCGTGCCCGAGCTTCTCGGCGCCCTTGTAGTGCCCGTCCCGCAGATGCGGCGGCACGGGCCCGGCCAGCCCCGCCCGCACGTCCGCCAGCGCCGCGTCGATCGCCAGGTACGCGGCGTTGGACTTCGGCGCCAGCGCCAGCGCCACGGCCACCTGCCCCAGCACGATCCGCGCCTCGGGAAAGCCGATCAGCGCCACCGCCTGCGCCCCCGCCACCGCCGTCTGGAGGGCGGTGGGATCGGCCATCCCGATGTCCTCGCTCGCCGAGATCATCAGCCGCCGGGCGATGAACCGCGGATCCTCCCCGGCCTCGATCATCCGCGCCAGGTAGTGCAGCGTGGCGTCCACGTCCGAGCCGCGGATCGACTTGATCAGCGCGCTCGCGACGTCGTAGTGCTGATCACCGTCGCGGTCGTATGTGACCGCCGCCCGGTCGACGGCGTCCTCGAGCGTCTCCAGGGTGATCTCGTCCTCGCCCTTGGCGATGGCCGAGCCCGCCCCCGCCTCCAGGGCCGTGAGGGCACGGCGGGCGTCCCCGCCCGCGATGCGCAGCAGGTGCGCCTCGGCGTCCTCGGGGAGGCGCACCGCGCCGCCCAGCCCCCGCTCGTCGCCGAGGGCGCGGCGGATCAGGCCGCGGAGGTCGTCGTCGGTCAGCGCCTGGAGCGTCAGCAGCAGCGAGCGCGAGAGCAGCGGGGAGATGACCGAGAAGTAGGGATTCTCCGTGGTGGCCGCGATCAGCGTCACCCAGCGGTTCTCGACGGCCGGCAGCAGGGAGTCCTGCTGGGCCTTGCTGAAGCGGTGGATCTCGTCCAGGAAGAGGACGGTCTCCCTGCCGTATCCGCCGGAGGCCCGGCGGGCGCCGTCGATGACGGCCCGCACCTCCTTGACGCCCGCGGTGATCGCGGACAGCTCCACGAAGCGCTTGTTGGTGGCCTGGCTGACCACATAGGCGAGGGTCGTCTTGCCGATGCCGGGCGGCCCCCAGAGGATCACCGAGGACGGCCCCGCCGGGCCGCCGCTCCCCTCCCCCACCAGCCGGCGCAGCGGGCTGCCGGGCTTCAGCAGGTGCTGCTGCCCCACGACCTCGTCGAGCGAGCGGGGGCGCATGCGTACGGCAAGGGGACTGCTCGCCGGGTCCTTCTCCCGGCGGTCCTCTTCGGCTGCGGTGAACAGATCGGGCTCCACCTTCGAAACCCTAAGCCACGCCACTGACAACGCCGCCGGACCCATAAGGTCCGGCGGCGTCGATCAAGCCAGTCGCGAAAGGCGGTTCAAGGGCGGTTCAGGCGGTGCAGCCCGGTTCGCGTGATCGGACGATCACGCCGTGCCACCGCTCCAGAACCACCACCACTTGGTGAGGATCAGCATCCCAATGACGCCGATCCAGAGCACGGGCACCACCCAGTGGAACTCCAGGAGCCCCCGCTTGAGCCCCTCCGGCGCCGGGATGAAGCCGTGGCGGAGGTTCTGCACGGTGACGTACCAGAACATCACGATGGTGGCGACCCAGGCCAGGCAGCACCACAGGCACAGCGACCCGATGACGTACAGCGACTGGTACTGGAGCCAGGTGACGAAGCCGACGCCGAAGAGGCAGCCGGCCTCCATGCCCAGCCAGTACCAGCGGCGGTAGCGGGCGCCCGCGAGCAGCCCCATCCCGACCGCGATGATCACGGCGTAGCAGGCCAGGCCCAGCATCGGGTTGGGGAAGCCGAATGCCTCGGCCTGCTCGCTCTTCATGATGTTGCCGCAGGACACGATCGGGTTGAGGCTGCAGCCCGGCACGAAGTTCGGGTCCTTGAGCAGCTCGAACTTGTCCAGGGTGATGACCCAGGACGCCAGCAGACCCGCGGCACCCGTGATCACCAGCAGCAGCGCGAACGCGCGGCTGCCGCCCACGGCGCCGCGGGCGGGACCGTCCCGCTCCACGCCGTCGAGGTCGGAACGGTCGAGTGCCGAAGTGGTCATAGCGCCGTCGATCCCATCAGTAGGCCGTAGTCGCCCATTGTGCACCAAGGGCCCGACAGTCAGCCTTGGGCCGAAAGGACTTCACTCACAACGGTGTCGAGCGCCACGGCCTTCTGCTCGCCGCTCTCCAGGTCCTTGAGCTGCACCACGCCCTCGGCCAGGTCCCGCTCGCCGGCGACGAGCGCGAAGCGCGCGCCGGAGCGGTTGGCCGACTTCATGGCGTTCTTCAGGCCCTTGCCGCCGAACGCGAAGTCCGTCGCGACGCCGGCCCGGCGCAGCTCGGTCACCGCGCCGAAGAGCACCCGGCGGGCCTCCTCGCCCAGCGGCACGGCGAAGACCTGGGTGGGCGCGGGCAGTTCCAGCTCGATCCCCTCGGCCTTGAGCGCCAGCACCGTGCGGTCGATGCCGAGCGCCCAGCCCACGGACGGCAGCGCGGGCCCGCCGATCATCTCGGACAGGCCGTCGTAGCGGCCGCCGCCGCCCACCGCGGACTGCGAGCCGAGGCCGTCGTGGACGAACTCGAACGTGGTGCGGGTGTAGTAGTCCAGGCCGCGCACCAGCTTCTCGTCGTCCTGGTAGGCGACACCGGCCGCGGTCAGCAGCTCGCGCACCTGCTCGTGGTACTCCTTGCACGCCTCGCACAGGTGGTCGCGGAGCAGCGGGGCACCGACGAGCTGCTTCTGCACGGCCTCGCGCTTGTCGTCGAGCACGCGCAGCGGGTTGATCTCGACACGGCGGCGGGTGTCCTCGTCCAGCTCGAGCCCGCGCAGGAACTCCTGCAGGGCGGCCCGGTAGGCGGGGCGGCACTCCTTGTCGCCGAGCGAGTTCAGCAGCAGGCGGAAGTTCTTCAGGCCCAGCGACTTGTAGGCGTCGACGGCCAGGATGATCAGCTCGGCGTCCAGCGCCGGGTCCTCGGCGCCGATCGCCTCGGCACCGACCTGCGAGAAGTGGCGGTAGCGGCCGGCCTGCGGGCGCTCGTAGCGGTAGTACGAACCCGAGTACCAGAGCTTGACCGGGAGGTTGCCCGCCTTGTGGAGGTTGGCCTCCAGCGCGGCGCGCAGCACGGAGGCGGTGCCCTCGGGGCGCAGGGCGAGCTGGTCGCCACCGCGCGTGGTGAGGGTGTACATCTCCTTGGTCACGATGTCGGTGGACTCGCCGACGCCCCGGGAGAACAGCTCGACCTGCTCGAAGCCGGGCGTCTCGACGTAGCCGTACCCGGCCCGCTTGAGGGGGGCGGAGATGGCCTCGCGCACGGCCAGGAAGACCGCGGAGTCGGGCGGGATCAGGTCGTAGGTGCCCTTGGGGGCCTTGAAGGTGCTCACGAAAACTCTCGTCACATTCCTCGTCGCGGAGCCGGGGATCCGGCTCCGATGCCGGCGGCCACCTGCCGTAGGTACGGGTTGGTGGCGCGCTCCTGGCCGATGGTCGTCTGGGGGCCGTGGCCGGACAGCACCACGGTCGAGTCCTCCAGGGGCAGGCATACGCGTGCCAGTGACTGGAGCATCTCGGCGTGGTCACCGCCGGGCAGGTCGGTGCGTCCGACGGAGCCGGCGAACAGCAGGTCGCCCGAGAAGAACACCGACGGGATCTCGGTGGTCTCGGGCATCCTGAAGGTCACCGACCCCTTGGTATGGCCGGGCGCGTGCGCGACGGTGAACTCCAGCCCGGCCAGCTCCAGCCGGCTGCCGTCGGACAGCTCCTTGACGTCGTCCGGCTCCCCCACGGTCAGCTCGCCCATGAGCGGCTGCCCGATGGAGCGGCCCAGGGCCTTCTCCGGGTCGCTCATCATGTAGCGGTCCGCGGGGTGGATCCAGGCCGGTACGTCATGCGCGCCGCACACCGGGACGACCGAGGCGACGTGGTCGATGTGGCCGTGGGTGAGGACGACGGCGACGGGCTTGAGCCGATGCTTCTTCAGTGCTTCCTCGACGCCCTGGGCCGCCTGGTGGCCCGGGTCGATGATCACGCACTCCTCGCCGGCGGCCGGGGCGACCAGATAGCAATTGGTCCCCCAGGCCCCGGCGGGGAACCCGGCAATGAGCACGTTCGTCCTTAATGATCGGCGGGGTATTCGGCAGGCGGTGCCGGCAGGCGGTGCTTCGGCGGGAGCCCCGGCGGGGACGCCCGGCCGTCTCAGAGCCTACCGGCGGCACTCCCACCGCCGCGAACCCGTATACGGTACGGACACACTCGCAACACAGGCCTTCTGGACACCAGGCGACACGGCACCCATACGACACGGCATGAGGAAGAGGACCGGTGGTCAGTAACGAGCAGCGGCGGCGGCAGCTCGCCCGGGAGAAGTTCGAGCGGCAGCAGCAGCGCCGCGAGGCTGCGCAGCGCAAGGCCCGCCGCCGCAATGCGGTGATCGCCGCCGGTCTCGCCGTGGTGCTGGCCGCCGGTGCGACCGCGTTCGCCACCGGTGCCTTCTCGGGCGACGGGAAGAAGGACAAGGCCGATGCGGCCGCGCCGACCCCCAAGCCGGACCCGTGCGCCAAGCCCGCTCCGGGCACGCCCTCCGCCAAGACGTGGAAGTCGGAGCCGGAGATGACGATCGACAAGTCGGCGTCGTACGCGATGAATCTGAAGACGACCTGCGGTGTGATCGACGTCAAGCTCGATGCGGCGAATGCCCCGCACACGGTGAACTCGTTCGACTTCCTGGCGAAGGAAGGGTTCCTCGACCATTCCAAGTGCCACCGGCTCACCACCGCGGGCATCTACGTCCTGCAGTGCGGTGACCCGAAGGGCACCGGTATGGGCAACCCCGGCTACACGATCGAGGACGAGAACCTCAAGGACCCGAAGCTCAAGGGGGACGTCTACCCGGCGGGCACGATCGCGATGGCCAACACCGGCCAGCAGCACTCCGGGGGCAGCCAGTTCTTCCTCGTCTACCAGGACAGCCAGCTGTCGGCGCAGTACACGCCGTTCGGCACCATCGGCGAAGAGGGCATGAAGACGCTGAAGAAGATCGCCGACGCGGGCGAGCAGTCGGGGGCCGGCGACGGCGCACCGAACGCGACCGTGGTGATCGACCAGGCGACGGTGACCAAAAGCTGACGCCCGGACGGCGAAATTTCGGTCGCGCGGGATACGGACAGCCGGGCCACCGTTCGCCTATGTTGGCGTTGTGTAGGGTGCCTGATCCGGCGGCCGTACGCACCCGAATGATCAAGCCGTCGGACCGGCCAGGGCGCGGCTCTGCCCGGAACAACTGTGGACGATGCGCGCGGGCCGGGACCGGCCCCGGCATCATGTGGAGGAGGCGCTGTGAGCAGCGACCCGTGGGGCCGCGTCGATGAGACGGGGACCGTGTACGTGCGTACCGCCGACGGCGAGCAGGTCGTCGGATCGTGGCAGGCGGGGTCTCCGGAGGAGGCCCTGGCTTACTTCGAGCGCAAGTACGAGGGCCTGGTCGTCGAGATCGGCCTCCTCGAGCGGCGTGTGAGGACCACCGACCTCTCGGCCAAGGACGCTACGGCCGCCATCGAGCACATCCGCACCCAGGTCGACGAGCACCATGTGGTGGGCGACCTGGACGCGCTGCGCGAGCGGCTCGACAAGCTCTCGGCCTCGGTGGAGACGCGCCGCGAGGAGCGCAAGGCGGTGAAGGCCAAGCAGGCCGAGGAGGCCCGTACGGCCAAGGAGGCGCTGGTCGCCGAGGCCGAGGAGCTGGCGGCGAGCGAGCAGTGGCGGTCGGCCGGCGAGCGGCTGCGCGCCCTGGTCGACACCTGGAAGGGCCTGCCCCGGCTGGACCGCAAGACGGACGACGAGCTGTGGCACCGCTTCTCGCACGCCCGCTCGGCGTTCTCCAAGCGCCGCAAGGCGCACTTCGCCTCGCTGGACGCCCAGCGTGAGGACGCCCGCAAGGTCAAGGAGAAGCTGGTCGCCGAGGCCGAGGCGCTCTCCGGGTCCACGGACTGGGGGCCGACGGCAGCCCGTTACCGCGATCTGATGACCGAGTGGAAGTCCGCCGGACGTGCGCAGCGCGAGGCCGAGGACGACCTGTGGGCCCGCTTCCGGGGTGCCCAGGACGTCTTCTTCCAGGCGCGCGGCAAGGTGTTCGCCGAGCGCGACGCCGAGCAGCAGGGCAACCTCACGCTCAAGGAAGAGCTGGTCGCCGAGGCCGAGAAGCTGCTCCCGGTCACCGATCTGAAGGCGGCCCGGGCGGCCTTCCGTTCGATCAACGAGCGCTGGGAGGCCATCGGCCATGTGCCGCGCGACGCCCGGCCGAAGATCGAGGGTCGCATGCACACGGTCGAGCGCGCCATCCAGGAGGCCGAGGAGGCCGAGTGGCGGCGTACGAACCCGGAGGCGCGGGCCCGTGCGGCCGGTCTGACGGGGCAGCTGCAGTCGGCCGTCGACAAGCTCCAGGAGCAGGTCGACAAGGCGCGCGCGGCGGGCAACGACGCGAAGGCCGACAAGCTCGCCAAGGAGCTGGAGGGCCGCAAGGCGCTGCTGGACCAGGCTCTGAAGGGTCTCGAAGAGTTCGGCGGCTGATCCGAGGCCGCCGAGCAGGGCATTGAGTAAGGGGCTCCGGCTATTGCCGGAGCCCCTTACTCATGTCTGCTTGCCGATGCCCGCCTACGGGCGGCGGGCCGACGTCACGCGGTAGACGTCGTACACGCCCTCGACGCCGCGCACCGCCTTCAGGACGTGCCCCAGGTGCTTGGGGTCGCCCATCTCGAAGGTGAAGCGCGAGGTGGCCACCCGGTCGCGGGAGGTCTGCACGGCGGCGGAGAGGATGTTGACGTGCTGGTCGGACAGTACGCGGGTGACGTCCGACAGCAGCCGGGACCGGTCCAGCGCCTCGACCTGGATGGCGACGAGGAAGACGGACGACTGGGTGGGCGCCCACTCGACGTCGATGATGCGCTCGGGCTGCTGGGAGAGCGAGTCGACGTTGACGCAGTCGGCGCGGTGCACCGAGATGCCGTTGCCGCGGGTGACGAAGCCGATGATCGGGTCGCCGGGGACGGGAGTGCAGCAGCGGGCCAGCTTGACCCAGACGTCGTCCACGCCCTTGACGACCACGCCCGGGTCGGCGCTCGCGCGCCGCTTGGAGCGGCCGCGGATGGGAGCGGTCTCCTCGATGTCCTCCGTGGCCGCGTCCTCGCCGCCGAGGGCCTGGACGAGCTTCTGCACGACGCCCTGCGCGGCGACGTGGCCCTCGCCGATGGCGGCGTAGAGGGAGGAGATGTCGGGGTAGCGCATCTCGTGCGCGAGGGTGACCAGCGAGTCGCCGGTCAGGATGCGCTGGATCGGCAGGTTCTGCTTGCGCATGGCCCGCGCGATGGCGTCCTTGCCCTGCTCGATGGCCTCGTCGCGGCGCTCCTTGGAGAACCAGGCGCGGATCTTGTTGCGGGCGCGCGGGGACTTGACGAAGCCCAGCCAGTCGCGGGAGGGACCGGCGCCGGGCGCCTTGGAGGTGAAGACCTCGACCAGGTCGCCGTTGTCGAGGGTCGACTCCAGGGGCACGAGGCGGCCGTTGACCCGGGCGCCTATCGTGCGGTGGCCGACCTCGGTGTGGACGGCGTAGGCGAAGTCGACGGGCGTGGCCCCTGCGGGCAGCGCTATGACGTCGCCCTTGGGCGTGAAGACGAAGACCTCGTTGCGGGAGAGGTCGAAGCGCAGGGACTCCAGGAACTCGCCCGGGTCCTCGGTCTCCTTCTGCCAGTCCAGCAGCTGCCGGAGCCAGGCCATGTCGTTGACGGTGTCCTGGTTCTTGCCGGCGTTCTTCGGCACGTCCGTGCGGATCTTGGAGGCTCCGGCGACCGCCTCCTGCTTGTACTTCCAGTGCGCGGCGATGCCGTACTCGGCGCGGCGGTGCATGTCGAACGTGCGGATCTGGAGTTCGACGGGCTTGCCGCTGGGCCCTATGACCGTCGTGTGCAGCGACTGGTACATGTTGAACTTGGGCATCGCGATGTAGTCCTTGAACCGCCCCGGCACCGGGTTCCAGCGGGCGTGGACGGTGCCGAGCGCCGCATAGCAGTCGCGGACGGTGTCGACGAGGACGCGGATGCCCACCAGGTCGTAGATCTCGGCGAAGTCGCGGCCCCGCACGATCATCTTCTGGTAGACGCTGTAGTAGTGCTTCGGGCGGCCGGTGACGGTCGCCTTGATGCGGGCGGCGCGCAGGTCGGCCTGGACCTCGTCGGTGACGATGGCCAGATACTCGTCGCGCTTGGGGGCCCGCTCGGCGACGAGGCGCACGATCTCGTCGTACATCTTGGGGTAGAGGATCGCGAAGGCGAGGTCCTCCAGCTCCCACTTGATGGTGTT
The DNA here is from genome assembly GCF_056930295.1 of Streptomyces sp. 17_S59. Lineage (NCBI taxonomy): Bacteria > Bacillati > Actinomycetota > Actinomycetes > Kitasatosporales > Streptomycetaceae > Streptomyces > Streptomyces sp. 17_S59. The sequence continues at coordinate 1,099,498 of NZ_JBXOWD010000001.1, forward strand.
CATGCCCAGCCGGTGGGCCAGCGGGGCGTAGATCTCGAGGGTCTCGCGGGCCTTCTTCTCCTGCTTCTCCCGCTTGAGGTAGCGCATGGTGCGCATGTTGTGCAGGCGGTCGGCGAGCTTGATGACCAGGACGCGCGGGTCCTTGGCCATGGCGACGACCATCTTGCGGACGGTCTCGGCCTGTGCGGCCTCGCCGAACTGCACCCGGTCCAGCTTGGTGACGCCGTCGACGAGCAGGGCGACCTGGTCGCCGAAGTCACGGCGCAGGTCGTCCAGGCCGTACTCGGTGTCCTCGACGGTGTCGTGCAGCAGGCCGGCCATCAGCGTGGCCGGGTCCATGCCCAGCTCGGCGAGGATCGTGGTCACCGCGAGCGGGTGGGTGATGTACGGGTCGCCGCTCTTGCGCTTCTGGCCCCGGTGCCAGCGCTCGGCGACCTGGTAGGCGCGCTCGATCTGGCGCAGGGTCCCGGTGTCCGCCTTGGGGTCGTTGCCGCGCACGATGCGCAGCAGCGGCTCGAGCACCGGGTTGTACGGGCTGGAGCGCTGTACGCCCAGACGGGCGAGGCGGGCGCGGACCCGGCTGGAGGAGGCGGGGCGGGATGCGGGGCCCTGCGGGGGCGCCGGGCGGGCCGGTGCGGAGGCGGCGGGCTGGGCCTGCGGGGCGGCCTTGTGGTGCGCGGGCTCCGCGGTCCTCGGCTCGCCGCGGCCCCGGGCTGCGGGCTCGGCCGTGCTCCCCGGGCGGCCCGTGGGCGTGCCCGCGACCGCCGCGGCCCCGGGAGAAGGCTTGTCCTGCTGTTGAGCGGCGGTGAGCGGCTGGACCTCGTCTGGCAAGAGCACTCCTCATGCGTACCGGCCCCCCGTTCAGGTCCGGACTGCCATGGTATCGATCCCGGCCGTCCGGCCGCCGCTCGCCCGGCGGCAACAGGAACAACAGCGGCGGGCACCGGGGACTTCCCCGGTGCCCGCCGTGCGGTCCGTTCTGCGGCGCCGTGGCGCGGCTCAGACGGTGATCAGCGCCTCCAGCGGCGCCCCGGCGAGGGCGGGCTCCAGGCGCCGGCGGCCGGGCAGGAAGCCCAGCTCCATGAGCACCGCCACGCCCGCCACCTCGGCTCCGGCGCGGCGGATCAGCTTGAGCGAGGCCTCCGCGGTGCCGCCGGTGGCCAGCACGTCGTCGATGACGAGCACGCGGTCGCCGGCGCCGACCGCGTCGGCGTGTATCTCGATCTCGGCGGTGCCGTACTCCAGCTCGTACGACTGGGCCAGGGTGGCACCGGGGAGCTTGCCCGCCTTGCGCACGGGCACGAAGCCGAGCCCGGCGCGGACGGCCACGGGGGCGCCCAGGATGAAGCCGCGGGCCTCCAGGCCCACGACCTTGGTGGCTTCGTAGCGCTCGCAGATGCCCGCGAAGGCGTCCGTGAGCGCGCCGAAGGCCTCGGCGTCGGCGAGCAGCGGGGTGATGTCCTTGAACATCACGCCCGGCTTCGGGTAGTCGGGTACGTCGTGGATCCGGCTGAGCAGCAGCTCCTGCAGGTCCTGGTCGGCGCCGGAGGCGCGGGTGGCGCTCATCGGCGCCGCCCCTGGGGACGGCCGCGGCCACCGCGGTTGCGGCTCGCGGAACGGCCGCGCTGGCCGACGACCCCGGCGGGGGCCTCGTCCTCCGGCTCGTCGTCGTCCGGCCCGTCGGCGCCCTCCTGGGGCTCGGCGCCGGTGGACTCGGCCTTGGCCGCGTCGGCGGCGCGCCGCGCGCGCACCCGCTTGGTCAGGGCCTTCATCTGCGGCTCGCGCTCCTTGAGGTCGGCGACCAGCGGAGTGGCGATGAAGATCGACGAGTAGGCGCCGGCCGCGAGGCCGACGAACAGGGCGAGGGAGATGTCGTTCAGCATGCCCGCGCCGAGGAAGCCGCCGCCGATGAACAGCAGGCCGGCGACCGGCAGCAGCGCCACCACCGTGGTGTTGATGGAGCGCACCAGGGTGCCGTTGAGGCTGCGGTTGGCGATCTCGCTGTAGGTGAAGCGGGTCTGCTTGGTGATGTCCTTCGCGCTCTCCTTGAGACCGTCGAAGACGACGACGGTGTCGTAGAGGGAGTAGCCGAGGATCGTCAGCAGACCGATCACGGTGCCCGGGGTGACCTCGAAGCCGACGAGCGCGTAGATGCCGACGGTGATCGTGAGGTCGTGGATCAGGGCGATGAGCGCGGCGAGGGCCATCCGCCACTCGAAGGCGATCGCCAGGTAGACGACCACCAGGATCATGAAGACCCCGAGGCCGGTCCATGCCTTGTTGGCGATCTGGTCACCCCAGCTGGGGCCGACGATGTCGGTGTTGACCTTGTCCAGCGGGACGTCGAGCTTCTTGGCCAGCGCCTCCTGCGTCGTCCGGGACTTGTCCGTGGTCAGCTCGCTGACCTGGATGCGCAGCGTGCGGTCGCCGAGCTTCTGGACGATGGCGGTGTGGCCGGAGGCCTCCTCGGCCGTCCGCTTGGCCGTCTCGGCCGAGACCGAGGTCTTGGGGGTGGTGAAGACCGCGCCGCCGGAGAACTCGATGCCCATGTTCAGGCCGCGCACCGCCAGGCCGACGATGGCCGTGATGGTGATGAGGATCGAGATGCCGTACCAGATCTTCCGCTTGCCGACGAAGTCGTAGCCGACCTCGCCGCGGTAGAGCCGGGCGCCGATGGTGCCGAGTCGCGACATCTCACGCCTCCTTCGGGTCGACGGTGGCGGAGGGACGGCGGCGGGAGGCCCGCAGCGGCGGCTTGGCGCCGAGCCGCTTGGGGTCCAGACCGGACCAGGGGTGACCGCTGGCGAAGAACTTGCGGCGGGCGAGGAGCGTCATCAGCGGCTTGGTGAAGAGGAAGACCACGACGACGTCGAGGAGCGTGGTCAGGCCGAGGGTGAACGCGAAGCCCTGCACCTTGCCGACGGTGACGATGAAGAGCACCGCGGCGGCGAGGAACGAGACGAAGTCCGAGACGAGGATGGTGCGCCGCGCGCGCGGCCAGCCGCGCTCCACGGCCGGGCGGAGGGTGCGGCCCTCGCGGATCTCGTCGCGGATGCGCTCGAAGTAGACGATGAAGGAGTCGGCGGTGATGCCGATCGCCACGATGGCGCCGCAGACGGCCGGCAGGTTCAGCGCGAAGCCGATGGCCGTGCCCAGCAGGACCATGAGCGTGTAGGTGAGGATCGCCGAGCACAGGAGGCTGGCGAGGGCCACGAGCGCGAGCCCGCGGTAGTAGATCACCAGGTAGAGGACGACGAGCGCGAGGCCGATGGCACCGGCGATCAGACCGGCGTGCAGCTGCTCGCCGCCGAGCGCGGCGGTCACCGTGGTTTCGGTGACGACGTCGAAGGACAGCGGCAGGGCACCGTAGGACAGCACGTTGGACAGGTCCTGGGCGCTCCGCTGGGTGAAGCCGCCGGAGATCTCCGCCTGGCCGCCGGTGATCGAGCTGCTGACGGACGGGTCGGAGAAGACCTCGCCGTCGAGGACGATCGCGAACTGGTTCTGCGGGGCGGGCTTGCCGGCGAGCTGGCCGGTGACCGAGGCGAACTTCTTGGAGCCGGTGGAGTCGAACTTCAGCTGGACGATCCAGCCCTTGCCCTGCTGGCTGTCGAAGACGGCGTTGGCGCCGGAGACGTTGGTGCCCTCCACGGCCACCGGGCCGAGGATCTCCTTGGCCTGGCCGTCCTTGCGGCAGGCCACGATCGGGTCGGTGGCCTTGGCGGCGGCAGCGGCCTCGTTCGCCTTGGCGCGGCCGTCCTTGGTGGAGCAGTCGAGCGCGTCGAGCTGCTTCTGCAGGGCGGCCGCGTCCCCGGCGGACGGGGTCGGCTCGGGGGTCTTCTTGTCGTCGGGCTTGCCGGACGGCTTGTCCGAGGGCTTGTCGGACGGCTTCTCGGAGGACTTGTCGTCCTTCTTGCCGTCGGCGACGGACGCGGTGGCGTTCGGGGCCGGGGTGCCGTCGGCCTTGAGGGCGTCGGTCACGGCGCGGCCCTGGGGGCTGGCGCTGCCGGAGGGGGACGGCGAACCGGAGGGCTTGCTCTTGTCGCCCTCCTTCTCCTTGCCGTCCTTCTCCTTGTCCTTGCCGCTGCCGGAGGTGCTCGGCGCGGGCTCGGGAGCCTTGACGCCGGCAGTCGCGGTCAGGACGGGCCGGAAGGCGAGCTTGGCGGTGGTGCCGACCTGCTGGCGGGCCTGCTTCGCGTTCGTCCCCTTGGGGATGTTCACGATGATGTGCTTGCCGCCCTGCGTCTGGACCTCGGCCTCGGTGACACCGAGACCGTTCACACGCCGCTCGATGATGCCCACGGCGGTGTTCATGTTGGTCGCGTTGATCGCGTTGGGCTTGCCGGGCTCGTTCTTGGCCTCCAGCGTGAAGCTGGTGCCGCCGGCAAGGTCGATGCCAAGCCGCGGCGTGGTGTGCCCGGAGGCGAACATCCCCCCGGTGAGCGCCACCATGGCGATCAGGATGAAGGCCAGGACTCTGCCCGGCCTGCCCTGGCCGCCCGGGGACCTGCGGCCCTTCTTCGGTGCTGCCACCTTGTCGTTTCTCCCTGTCCAACCGCCGGGCACCGAGTGTTCGCCGGGCGGCCACGAAGTCTTGTGGGGACCTGCCCCCCGCCGGAGCCTAGACCGTAACGGAACCGCGGTGCACCGCTCGGTGGGTGCTCCGCGGTTCCGTCGAGGGGCTACTTCGCGTCGGTGTCGCCGTCCCGCTTGGCGTCCTTCGTCCCCGCCTCGTCCTCGGCGCCGGTCTTGCCGGGCTTGTCGGCCTGCTCCTGCTCGCCGCCGGCGTCCTTGCCGAGGTCGATCTTCTTCTCGACCGGAGGCTCACCGGCGTCGACGGCCTCGGTGAGCGACGAGGCGTCGTCCGGGACGACCGGGGTCTCCTCCGGCTCCAGGCCGTGGACGATGCGGTTGTACTCGTCGTCCGAGAGAACGGCACCGATGGCGTTCTTCGCGTAGAACGCGTGGACGCCCGGGGCGACCTCCAGGAGGACCGTGTCCTCGTGGATCTCCTTGACCGTGGCGTACATGCCGCCGATCGTCCGGACACCGGTGCCCGGCGACATCTGGTCGCGCATCTGCATGGCCTGGCGCTGCTTGTTCTTGGCCGACCGGGTCATCAGGAACATGGCCCCGATGAGCACGATGAACGGCAGGAGAGTCACGATATTCACGGGACGGGGTTTCCTTCACACGACCGCTGGGGGCGCGGCCTGGTCTACGGGGGCGGTATGCCGTACAAATACGGACGGCATCGGCGGAGTCTAAGCGAGTCCGCACCGATGGAACAACGCCCAGCATGGCACCGTGGTTCCTGGCCGGACCAGCCCCCGCGCCGTCACCGCCCGAAGAGACCCTGCTGCCCCGCGCCCCCCGCCTGCTGCCCGGGCGGCACCAGCCCGAGGTGCGACCAGGCCGCGGGCGTGGCGACCCGGCCCCTGGGCGTACGGGCCAGCAGCCCCTCCCGCACCAGGAACGGCTCGGCGACCTCCTCGACCGTCTCGCGCTCCTCCCCCACCGCCACCGCCAGGGTGGAGAGCCCGACCGGGCCGCCGCCGAACAGCTTCAGCAGGGCGGTGAGCACGGCGCGGTCGAGGCGGTCCAGGCCGCGCCCGTCGACCTCGTAGACCTCCAGGGCCTGGGCGGCGATCTCCCGGGTGATCACGCCGTCTGCCTTGACCTGGGCGTAGTCGCGCACCCGGCGCAGCAGGCGGTTGGCGATGCGGGGCGTGCCCCGGGAGCGCCCGGCGATCTCGGCGGCTCCCCTGTCCTCGATCGCCACGTCGAGCAGCCGGGCGGAGCGGCGGACGACGCGCTCGAGCTCGGCGGGGGCGTAGAACTCCATGTGGCCGGTGAAGCCGAAGCGGTCGCGCAGCGGGGGCGGCAGCAGCCCGGCCCGGGTGGTGGCGCCGACGAGGGTGAAGGGCGGCAGCTCCAGGGGGATGGCCGTGGCGCCGGGGCCCTTGCCGACGACGACGTCGACGCGGAAGTCCTCCATGGCCATGTAGAGCATCTCCTCGGCGGGCCGGGACATGCGGTGGATCTCGTCGAGGAACAGCACCTCGCCCTCGGTGAGGGAGGACAGGATCGCGGCCAGGTCGCCGGCGTGCTGGATGGCGGGGCCGGAGGTGATGCGGATGGGGGCGCCCATCTCGGCCGCGATGATCATCGACAGGGTGGTCTTGCCGAGGCCGGGGGCGCCGGAGAGCAGCACGTGGTCGGCGGTGGCACCACGGGCGCGGGCGGCCTTCAGCACGAGGTCCAGCTGCTCACGGACCCGCTCCTGGCCGATGAACTCGCCCAGGTCCTTGGGCCGCAGCGCCGCCTCGACCGCCTGGTCCTCTCGGTCGGCGACATTGCCGACGAGGCGGTCGCCGGTACGGGTGGCAGGTGCGGACTCGTCGTCCCAGTTCACGGGTGAAACCTCACGGTCTTCTTGTCCTCGTCCGTCCGGGCGGCAATGTCAGCCCGTCCGGCGTTTGAGGACCGGGGTCCGGGGCGGAGCCCCGGTTACGGGAAGGGGCGGGGTGGGGGAGAAAAACAATCAGCGAGCCCGGTTCAGCGTCTGCAACGCAGCCCGCAGCAGCTGTCCCACCTGGGGCTGCGTCCCCTCGGCCAGCGCGGCCTCCGCCTGCGGAGCAACCGCCGCAACCGCCTCATCCGCCTCCCGAGCCGCATACCCCAGCCCGACAAGCGCCGCATGCAGCTGATCGCGCCACCCGGCGGCGCCGATGGAAGCGACGCCCGCAGGCGCAGCAGCCCCGACCGGCGCGCCCAGCCGGTCCTTCAGCTCCAGCAGCAGCTTCTGCGCCCCCTTCTTGCCGATCCCCGGCACGGCCGTGAGCGCCTTCTCGTCCCCCGCGGCGAACGCCCGCCGCAGGGCATCGGGCGCATGCACGGCGAGCATCGCCTGGGCGAGCCGCGGCCCGACCCCGCTCGCGGTCTGGAGCAGCTCGAAGGTCTGCCGCTCGTCGTCGTCGGCGAAGCCGTAGAGCGTCAGGGAGTCCTCGCGGACCACGAGGGACGTGGCAAGCCTGGCCGGCTCGCCGACCCGCAGCCTGGCGAGCGTGCCCGGGGTGCACTGGACGGCCATGCCCACCCCGCCGACCTCGATCACGGCGGTGTCGGGAGCGAGGGCCGCAACCGGGCCGGAGACGAAGGCGATCATCGGGTGCCCTTCGGGAGTCGTACGGGAGCGGTGGTGCGGCGGTGGGCGGCGGCGATTTCCTGGAGGCGGTTGTTCGCCGGTGCCCGCCAGATGTGGCAGATGGCCAGGGCGAGGGCGTCGGCGGCGTCCGCCGGCTTCGGCGGTGCGTCGAGCCGCAGCAGGCGGGTGACCATCGAGCCGACCTGTGCCTTGTCGGCCCGTCCGGAGCCGGTGACTGCGGCCTTGACCTCGCTGGGTGTATGCAGGGCGACCGGCAGCCCGCGGCGTGCGGCGCAGAGCATGGCGACCGCGCTGGCCTGGGCGGTGCCCATCACCGTGCGGACGTTGTGCTGGCTGAACACGCGCTCCACCGCCACATAGCCGGGCCGGTATTCGTCCAGCCACTGCTCTATGCCGCGCTCTATGAGGACGAGCCGCTCGGCGACCTCGGCCTCCGGCGGGGTACGCACGACGCCCACGCCGACCATGCGCAGCGGCCGTCCGGCGACGCCCTCCACCACGCCGACGCCGCACCGCGTCAGCCCCGGGTCCACGCCCAGCACCCGCATTGCCCCCTCCTTCGGTCACCTGTTCCGGCAGGCTATCGGCCGCCACTGACAACGCCCGGCACCGACAAGCACGACGGGCCGGCGGGAAGCTCCCGCCGGCCCGTCGCGGTGACCGTGGTCAGCCGACCTTCTCCATGACGTCGTCGGAGACGTCGAAGTTGGCGAAGACGTTCTGGACGTCGTCGCTGTCCTCGAGGGCGTCGATCAGCTTGAAGATCTTCTTCGCGCCCTCCTCGTCCAGCTCCACCTGCATGGTGGGGACGAAGTTGGCCTCGGCCGAGTCGTAGTCGATGCCGGCCTCCTGGAGGGCGGTGCGGACCGCGACCAGGTCGGTGGCCTCGCTGAGGACCTCGAAGTTCTCACCGAGGTCGTTGACCTCCTCGGCACCGGCGTCCAGGACCGCGCCCAGCACGTCGTCCTCGGTCAGCTCGCCCTTGGGGACGATCACGACGCCCTTGCGGTTGAACAGGTAGGACACCGAGCCCGGGTCGGCCATGGAGCCGCCGTTGCGGGTCATGGCGACACGGACGTCACCGGCGGCGCGGTTGCGGTTGTCGGTGAGGCACTCGATGAGGACCGCGACACCGTTGGGGCCGTAGCCCTCGTACATGATCGTCTCGTAGTCGGCGCCGCCGGCCTCGAGACCCGCACCACGCTTGACCGCGGAGTCGATGTTCTTGTTCGGGACCGACTGCTTCTTCGCCTTCTGGATGGCGTCGTAGAGCGTCGGGTTGCCCTCGATGTCGGCGCCGCCCATGCGGGCCGCGACCTCGATGTTCTTGATCAGCTTCGCGAAGAGCTTGCCGCGCTTGGCGTCGATCACGGCCTTCTTGTGCTTCGTCGTAGCCCATTTAGAGTGGCCGGACATTCGCCTGTCTCCTTCGCGTAACCAAATTCCGGACGAACGACAGAGATCCTACCGGGATCTCACTACCGGGCTGCGCGCACCATCTCGACAAAGAGGCCGTGCACCCGGTGGTCGCCCGTCAGTTCGGGGTGGAACGACGTGGCCAGCACGTTCCCCTGCCGCACACCGACGGTGTGGCCGTCGTAGGTGGCGATCACCTCGGCCGCGGCGCCGACCGACTCGACCCAGGGGGCGCGGATGAAGACGCCCTCGACCGGACCGCCCTCGATGCCGTCCACCTCGACGGCCGCCTCGAAGGACTCGTTCTGGCGGCCGAAGGCGTTGCGACGGACGATCATGTCGATGGCGCCGAGGGTCTCCTGGTCCTCCCGGCCGTCCAGCAGCTTGTCGGCCAGCATGATCATGCCCGCGCAGGTGCCGTAGACGGGCATCCCGGCCCGCACCCGCTCGCGCAGCGGCTCGAGCATGCCGAAGATCACGGCGAGCTTGGACATGGTGGTGGACTCGCCGCCCGGTATGACCAGGCCGTCGACCTCGGCCAGCTCCTCGGGGCGGCGGACCGGGCGGGCCAGCGCGTCGACCGCGGCGAGGGCCACGAGGTGCTCACGGACGTCGCCCTGCAGAGCGAGGACACCGATGGTGGGGGTGGACACGGGGCACTACCTCTCAGATGTACGACGACCGTGGGCGGCCCGCCGTCGCGCGGGCCGCCCGGCCGGGGAAGAACGTGCGTTACCAGCCGCGCTTGGCGTAGCGCTCCGCCTCGGGCAGGGTGTCGCAGTTGATGCCCACCATGGCCTCGCCCAGGTTGCGGGAGGCATCCGCGATGATCTTCGGGTCGTCGTAGAAGGTGGTGGCCTTCACGATGGCGGCGGCGCGCTTGGCCGGGTCGCCGGACTTGAAGATGCCGGAGCCGACGAAGACGCCCTCGGCGCCGAGCTGGCGCATCAGCGCGGCGTCGGCCGGGGTGGCCACGCCGCCGGCGGAGAACAGCACGACGGGCAGCTTGCCCAGCTCGGCGACCTCCTTGACCAGCTCGTACGGGGCACGCAGCTCCTTGGCGGCGGCGTACAGCTCGTGGTTGTCGAAGCCGCGCAGCTTGGCGATCTCGTTCTTGATCTGGCGCAGGTGGCGGACGGCCTCGACGACGTTGCCGGTGCCGGCCTCGCCCTTGGAGCGGATCATGGCCGCACCCTCGGCGATGCGGCGCAGGGCCTCGCCCAGGTTGGTGGCGCCGCAGACGAAGGGGGTGGTGAACGCCCACTTGTCGGAGTGGTTGACCTCGTCGGCCGGGGTGAGGACCTCGGACTCGTCGATGTAGTCGACGCCGAGGGACTGCAGGACCTGGGCCTCGACGAAGTGGCCGATGCGGGACTTGGCCATGACGGGGATCGAGACGGCGTTGATGATGCCTTCGATCATGTCCGGGTCGGACATCCGCGCCACGCCGCCGTCCTTGCGGATGTCGGCGGGCACCCGCTCCAGCGCCATGACAGCGACCGCACCGGCATCCTCGGCGATCTTGGCCTGCTCGGGCGTGACAACATCCATGATCACGCCGCCCTTGAGCTGCTCGGCCATGCCGCGCTTCACGCGGGCGGTGCCGGTCTCCGGGGTCTGGGGCGTGGTGGGAATGGACACGATGTGACCTCACTATCAAGGGCGGTGATGCTGCAGCGTCATCAAACCCAGGGCGAGTGGCCCGGAAAAAGGGCCAATTCGAGGCCGGTGGCTTGTCCGGAATCCGGTGGCCCGGACCGGGGTCAGCCGCCCGCCCGCCCGGCGAGCGCGGCCGGGGGTTCGTCGTCCATCTCGAAGGCCATCGGGAAGGGCGCATGGCCCGCCAGCCGGAACCAGCGCACGGTGCGGTGGCGGCGCAGCGCCCGGCCCGCCCGGACCGCGTCGTTGTGGAACCTCCGGGCCATGGGCACCCGGCGCACGCCCTCGGTCAGCTCCCCCAGCGACTCCTCGCCCCCCGGGGCCTCGCGCACCACCTCGACCTGCGGCGCGTCGGCGAAGACCGCCCGCAGTGCCTGGCTCAGCTCGCTCTCGGCCACCTCGCGGTGCTCCTCCTCGGCCTGCCGCGCGGCGTGCGCCGCCTGGTAGAGGACCATCGAGGCGGCCGGGTCGAGGACTCCGGCGGTGGCGAGTTCCTGGGCGACCGAGGCCCGGCGCAGCAGCTGGGCGTCAAGGGCCGCCCGGGCCGCGTCGATGCGGCTGTGCAGCCGGTCCAGGCGGCCGGCGGTCCAGCTCAGGTAGATGCCGATGACGACCAGGGCGGCCGCGATCCAGATCAAAGTGGTCACGCCGGGTCACGTTACCGCCCGGCCGGGGGGTGGCCGGTGGGTCCGGGCCGCCGCGGGGACCGCCGCTCTCCCTGATCTCCACCCCGGGGTGGAGATCAGGGTGGAGAGGAGCCGCCGGAGAACCGACCCTGGCTCCGATCCGTCTGCACCCGCCCGCCTCCTAACTTCGATGCAAGGGCCGGATGGCAGGAATCCGGCCGGGCCGCCGGACCGTGGAGGTACTCATGGACACCGTGGCACCGCACGGAGCGCACACCAGGAATGCGCTCCTGATCCCCTTGACCGTCAACATCCTGCTGCCGCTCGCGCTGTACTACGCGCTCCGGTCGCAGGGCCTGGCGCAGTGGGCGGCGCTGCTGCTGAGCAGCGCGATACCCGCGGCGCACGCGCTGGGCGCCGCCGTGCTGCGCCGCCGCGTCGAGTTCTTCGACTTCTTCGTGGTGGTGCTGCTCGCGGTGTCCGCGGGGACGTCGCTGATCAGCGGCAATCCCCGGGTGCTGCTGCTGAAGGACGCCGGGCTGCCGGCGGTGCTGGGGCTGTGGATCCTGGGCACGTTGCGGCTGTCGCGGCCGTTCGCCTTCCGGTTCGGCGGGTCGCTGCGCGGCCCGGCCGCCGAGGAGGAGGCCGAGCGGGCCTGGCGGGAGCGCCCGGAGTTCCGGGAGGCGCTGCGGCGGCTGACCGTGTTCTGGGGGTGTGTGCAGCTGCTGGACGCCGCCTTGAGCACCGTGTTCGCACTGACGCTGCCCGTGGACGCGGTGCCGGTGATCGGCCGCTTCGAGTCGATCGCGCTGCTGGGTCTGGTGGCGGTCGTCACCGTGCGGCGCAGCCGGGCCTTCCGGGCACGGCACGGGATACCGCTGTTCGGGGTGGGGGCCCCGGTCGGTGGCGTGCCGGTGCCGGAGGAGATGTCCGGCCGCGTCTGAGCCCGGCCGGGCCGCCGACGGGGGTGGCGGCCCGGCCGATCCCGCTTCGGCCTCGCCCGGGCTACTCCCGGGCGAGGCCGAAGCGGGCGCGCAGGCCGGTGCGTTCGTCGGTGGCGACCGAGGCCGCGCCGGCCGTGACCGTCTCGTAGACGGCCAGGATGTCGGCGCCCACGGTGGACCAGTCGAAGCGGCGTACGTGCCGGCTGCCGCGCTCGCTCAGCTCGGCCCGCCGCGCGGGGGCGCCGAGGAGGTGGACGGCGGCGGCGGCGAGGGCGTCGGCGTCCTCGTTGGCGAACAGCTCGCCCGCCGCTCCCCGGTCGAGGACCTGGGTGAAGGCGTCCAGATCGCTCGCGAGGACGGGCGCGCCCGCCGACATGGCCTCCACGAGGATGATGCCGAAGGACTCGCCACCGGTGTTGGGCGCCACATAGACGTCGACGCTGCGCAGCAGCCGGGCCTTGTCCTCGTCGCTGACCATGCCGAGGAACTCGACGTTGCCGCGCATCTCGGCGGGCAGTCCGGAGACGGCCTCCTCCTCGTCGCCCCGGCCGGCGACCAGCAGACGGGTCTCCGGGTACGCGGCGAGGATCTTGGGAAAGGCGCGCATGAGGACGGGCAGGCCCTTGCGGGGCTCGTCGATACGGCCGATGAAGCCGATGGTCCCGCCCTGCCACTCCGGCTTGGCCTCGGCCCCGGCGAAGAAGTCCACGTCCACGCCGTTGGGGATGACGACGGCATCGCCGCCCAGGTGCTCCACCAGGGTCCTGCGGGCGTATTCGCTCACGGCGATGCGCGCGCTGATCTTCTCCAGGGCGGGCTGGAGGATCGGATAGGCCGCGATCATCGCGCGGGAGCGGGGATTGGAGGTGTGGAAGGTCGCCACGATGGGGCCCTGGGCGGCCCAGCAGGCCAGCAGACCCAGCGAGGGAGAGGTGGGCTCGTGGATGTGGATGACGTCGAAGTCGCCCTCGTGCAGCCAGCGGCGCACGCGCGCGGCGGACAGGAAGCCGAAGTTGAGGCGGGCCACCGAGCCGTTGTACGGGACGGGCACGGCCCGCCCGGCGGAGACGACGAAGGGCGGCAGCGGCGTCTCGTCGTCGGCGGGTGCCAGCACGGACACCTCGTGGCCCAGCCCGATGAGGTGCTCGGCGAGGTCACGGATGTGGAACTGGACGCCGCCGGGCACGTCCCACGAGTACGGGCAGACGATCCCGATCCTCAAGGCTTCTCCGTTCCCGGGCTCCGGTCGGGGCCGGGCCGCCGGTCGAGGTCGGCGAGCCACAGCCGCTGCAGCATGTGCCAGTCCTGCGGGTGCTCGGCGATACCCGACGCGAAGGCGTCGGCCAGTTGCTGGGTCATGGCCACGGCCTTCTCCGCCCGGGTGCCGGTCTCCGGCACCTCGACGGGCGGATGGACGCACCCCTGCAGCACCGGCGACGGGTCGTACCAGAGCGTCACCGGCAGCAGCAGGGCACCCGTCTGCACGGCGAGCGCGGCGGGTCCGGCGGGCATCTTCGCCGCCTCCCCGAAGAACTTGACCTCGATCCCGGAGGAGGACAGATCACGGTCGGCCACCAGGGCCACCAGACCGCCGGAGCGCAGCCGCCGGGCCAGCGTCCCGAAGGCGCCGGCGCCCGCGTGCGGCAGGACCTCCATGCCCAGCCCCTCGCGGTAGGCCACGAAGCGGTCGTAGAGCGTCTCGGGCCGGAGCCGCTCGGCCACGGTGGTGAAGGGCACCCCGAGCCGGGTGGTGACCCAGGCCCCCGCCAGGTCGTAGTTGGCCATGTGGGGCAGGGCCAGGACCACTCCGCGGCCGGAGGCCAGCGCCTCCTCCAGGTGGTGCAGGCCCTCCGGGGCGAAGCCGCCCCGGATGCGCTCCGCGCTCCAGACCGGCAGCCGGAAGGACTCCATCCAGTAGCGCATGTACGAGCGCATGCCCGCCCGCGACAGCTCGGCGAGCCGCTGCGGGCCCGCGTCGGGGACGACCCGGGCGAGGTTGGCCTCCAGGCGCAGCACACCGGCGCCGCGGCGCCGCCAGGCGATGTCGGCGATCCGCCGTCCCAGCCCTGCGGCCACCGGCTCGGGGAGCTTCTTGACCGTGCCCCACCCCAGCCCGTACAGCGCGTCGGTCAGCTGCTCCTTCATGCCTTGCCGCCTCCGCCGACCGCTGCGGGGGCGTCCGCCTCGGCGGCCTCCCGGCGCACCGTCACCACCCGCTGGATCAGGGTGATCAGGCTGCCGACGGCCACGATCCACAGCGCGATGGGCAGCAGGATCTGGACGTATGGCACGCCGAACTTGTGCAGCCCGGAGAGGCCGCATGCCACCAGGGAGATCACCAGTCGCTCGGCGCGCTCGACGAGGCCGTTGACGTTGACCGGCAGCCCGATGCTCTCGCCGCGCGCCTTGGTGTATGAGACCACCTGGCCGCTGGCGAGGCAGAAGATCGCCACCGCGCAGAGCATCTGGTCGTCGCCGCGCCCGGCGTACCAGAGGGCCAGGCCGCCGAAGATCGCCGAGTCGGCCACCCGGTCCAGGGTCGAGTCGAGGAACGCCCCCCAGCGGCTGGACCGGCCGAGCTGGCGGGCCATGTTGCCGTCGACCAGGTCCGAGAAGACGAACAGCGTGATGACGATCGTGCCCCAGAAGAACTCGCCCCGGGGATAGAAGGCCAGCGCACCCGCCACCACGCCACCGGTGCCGATGAGAGTCACCGCATCGGGGCTGACGCCCAGGCGAATGAGCAGGGCGGCGAACGGCGTGAGAACACGCGTGAAGAAAGCACGCGCGTACTTGTTCAGCATGGCCTTCCCGGAGGGTCGTGTGCGGGCCGGGTGGTCGGAAGGCCACCGGCTGGCCCATCGTAGCCAGGCCGCCGGGGCGCTCCGCGCACACCGTCGCTCCCCGGCCGCAGCAAGCCCCTGGGGCGCTCGCACCGGGGGCGGACGGTTGCATACGCGTGTGCGACGTATGGACGCAGCGTGACCATGGTGGAAAGCTCGAAGGACCGCAGGTGTCGACGACCGGGAGGCGAGACACATGGGCGAGAAGACGACCACACACCCAGGGGCCGCGGGCAGAGCAGTGACGGCCGACCGGCCCGGCAACATCCGCAATGTGGTGCTGGTCGGCCACAGCGGCTCCGGAAAAACGACGCTCGTCGAGGCGCTGGCCCTGGCCACCGGCGCGGTGAACCGCGCGGGCCGGGTCGAGGACGGCGCGGCGGTGTCGGACTACGACGAGATCGAACACCGCCAGCAGCGCTCGGTACAGCTGTCCCTGGTCCCCGTCGAATGGGCCGGGATCAAGATCAATCTGCTGGACACCCCCGGCTACGCCGACTTCGTCGGCGAGCTGAGGGCAGGATTGAGGGCCGCCGACGCGGCCCTCTTCGTCGTCTCGGCGGCGGAGGGCACCGAGGGCATCACGGGTGCAACCCGCATGCTCTGGGAGGAGTGCGCGGCGGTCGGGATGCCCCGCGCCATCGTGGTGACGCACCTGGAGGCGGCGCGGGCGGACTTCGACGCGATGACGGAGGCCTGCCGCACCGCCTTCGGCAACGACTCCGGCGACAGCGTGCTCCCCCTGTACCTGCCCCTGCACGGGGCGCCTGGCGCGGACGGGCACCGCCCGGTCGCGGGGCTCATCGGGCTGCTCAGCCGGCGCGTGTTCGACTACTCCTCCGGCGCCCGCAGCGAGGCGGAGCCCGGCCCGGAGGAGCTGCCTCGGATCGAGGAGGCCCGCAACCGGCTCATCGAGGGCATCATCGCCGAGAGCGAGGACGAGACCCTCATGGACCGCTACCTCGGCGGTGAGGAGATCGACGTCAAGACCCTGATCGAGGACCTGGAACAGGCCGTCGCACGGGGCAGCTTCCACCCCGTGCTGGCCGCCGCGCCCGCGCCCGACGGCGCCCGGCAGGGCCTGGGCACCGTGGAGCTGCTGGAGCTGGTCACCGGCGGCTTCCCCACCCCGCACGAACACCCGGCGCCCGCCGTCACCACCCCCGAGGGCGGCTCCCGGCCGCCGCTCGGCTGCGATCCGGCCGGGCCGCTCGCCGCGGAGGTGATCAAGACCGCCTCCGACCCCTATGTCGGCCGGATCTCCCTGGTCCGGGTCTTCTCCGGCACCCTGCGGCCGGACGAGACGGTGCACGTCTCGGGCCACGGGCTGGAGGACCGCGGCCACGAGAGCCACGACGTCGACGAGCGCGTCGGCGCCCTCTCCTCGCCCTTCGGCAAGCACCAGCGCCAGCTGAGCCAGGCCATCGCGGGCGACATCGCCTGCGTCGCCAAGCTCGGCCGGGCCGAGACCGGCGACACCCTCTCCGACCGGGGCGACCCGCTGCTGATGGAGCCCTGGCTGATGCCGGACCCCCTGCTGCCCGTCGCCATCCAGGCGCACAGCAAGGCCGACGAGGACAAGCTGTCCCAGGGCCTGGCCCGGCTGGTCGCCGAGGACCCCACGATGCGGCTGGAGCAGAACCAGCACACCCACCAGGTCGTCCTGTGGTGCCTGGGCGAGGCCCACCGCGACGTCGCCCTGGAGCGGCTGCGCACCCGCTACGGCGTCCAGGTCGACGTGATCCCGCACAAGGTGTCCCTGCGCGAGACCTTCGGCACCCGCGCGGGCGGCCGTGGCCGGCACGTCAAGCAGTCCGGCGGCCACGGCCAGTACGCCATCTGCGAGATCGAGGTGGAGCCGCTGCCCGGCGGCTCCGGCATCGAGTTCGTCGACAAGGTCGTGGGCGGCGCCGTTCCCCGCCAGTTCATCCCCTCGGTGGAGAAGGGCGTACGGGCCCAGGCGGCGCGCGGCGTCGCGGCCGGCTATCCGCTGGTCGACGTGCGGATCACGCTCCTCGACGGCAAGGCCCACTCGGTGGACTCCTCCGACGCGGCCTTCCAGACCGCCGGCGCGCTGGCCCTGCGCGAGGCCGCCGCCGAGGCCCGCATCCACCTCCTCGAACCGGTCGCGGAGGTGCAGGTCCTGGTCCCCGACGACTACGTCGGCCCGGTGATGAGCGATCTGTCCGGGCGGCGCGGCCGCGTCGTGGGCACCGAGCAGTCCGGAGCGGGCCGCACGCTCGTCCGCGCCGAGGTCCCCGAGATCGAGATCGACCGCTATGCGGTGGACCTGCGCTCCCTGTCCCACGGCACCGGACGGTTCAGCCGCTCCTACGCCCGGCACGAACCCATGCCGCCGCAAGTGGCGGACCGCCTCCGCGAACAAGCGGAGAACGGGGCATAGTTCGCAAGCCGCCCGTCTCAACTCGCTTGCGGCGGGCGGCTTTCCGATCTCCACGACAGGCGACACCCCGCACCGTTACGCTGAGCACGCGGCCCATGACACGGAAAGTGGGCGACAGTCGGGAGCAAGCCGGCGCACCGGACGCGCACGGCATGGGGGGCAGCAGTGGCAGGTGACGCGATCGACTTCAGCCCGGGGGCACAGATCCCGGTCTCCGGCGGCGCGGGCGGCACCGCCGCGACCCAGGCCCTCGCCTCGGCCGCCTACCGGGACGGCCCCGTCGACCAGCTCCTCAAGGCCAACTCCGACTGGGCCACCTCCGAGGTCAAGAAGCCCCGCATCTCGCTCTTCGAGCCCGACCTCGGCGAGGCCTTCGCCCGCGCCGTCCAGCAGCGCATGCTCGGCGGCGGGCG
This sequence comes from Streptomyces sp. 17_S59, assembly GCF_056930295.1. NCBI lineage: Bacteria > Bacillati > Actinomycetota > Actinomycetes > Kitasatosporales > Streptomycetaceae > Streptomyces > Streptomyces sp. 17_S59. Next base: position 1,116,971 of record NZ_JBXOWD010000001.1, read on the forward strand.
CAAGCCCCTCATCCAGTCCTTCGGCCTCGAACCCCAGGTCATCGTCGAGCACTGCCTGGCCGCCTCCCGCATCCGCAAGCAGCGCGACACCCGGCTCACCCTGATCACCATCGGCTTCGGCCTGCTCTTCCTGCCCGGCGTGCTCCTCTGGTTCGGCGTCTTCCAGCTCCGCCGCACCCTCGCCGGCGCCCAGGACAAGCGCGCCGGGGCGCTCGGCACGGCCCTCCTCGCCCTCCTGGGCGTCGTGGCCGTCATCTTCATGATCAAGCTGCCCTTCAACGGCTTCTGGGGCTTCTACCTGCGCGCCATGCTCATCGCCCCCCTCATCGGCGGCTACTGGGCCAAGACCACCTGCGAGCGCACCGCCAAGGACCTGCGGGAGCGCTGGACCGGCCTCCTCGACGGCAGCGGCATCGGCGCCAAGATCCCCGAGGCCGTGCCCCAGACCCCCGGCGAGAAGACCGCCGAGCAGCTGCGGCAGAACCTCGAGCGCCTGGCCGCCGAGCAGCAGAGCAACGTCGTCTTCTACGCCGGCCCCAAGGGCATACTCGGCATGGGCACCCGCTGGGGCAGCTGGCAGCTGGCCGAGGAACTCGTCCCCGCCGAGCCCGGCAAGGACATCAACCCCTTCCGCAGCTGGGACATCATCCGCGCCGTCCACGACCGCCTCAAGCTCCTCGAGCGCACCCCCATCAACACCGGCGGCCTCACCCCGCCCTCCGTCGAGCACTGGATCGTCTCCCCCATCGGCGAAGGCGCCTCGGCGGTCTCCCGCCCCGGCGGCGGTGGCGCCGGCTCCTACCAGATACGCGGCGCCCAACTCCAGGAAATCTGCGACAAACAGCACTTCGGCAGCGGCGACCGGCACTACCTCGGCGTCCAGTTCACCCTCTGGGACGGCCAGCTGATCATCACCCTCCTCGTCAACGTCACCGTCCTCCACAAGACCCTGCGCATCGAGGTCACCGGCCACGCCCTCGGCCCCACCCACTCCGTCTTCAACGACCGCCCCAAAAAGCGGACGAAGACCATGAAGAAGGCCGTCAAATTCTGGGAGACCCGGGAGTTCACCCTCCCCGTCGTCCCCGCCAAGGAGGTCGTCCGCCTCGCCGCCCGCGCCCCCCTCACCTGGTATCCGCCCCTCCTCGAGTACTGGGGCGGCAAGCTCGTCCTCCCCGAGCCCTTCGGACTCCGGCACGCCTGGGCCGACAAGCCCTGGCGCCACCGTTTCATGGCCGACGACGCACTGCGCGCCGCCACGCCCGTGCTCCGCGTCGTCCACGAAGCCGCCCTGCACGTCCTCGCCGAGCACGGCGTCGACGTCGTGCGGTTCAACAACCGCGCCATGAACCTCAGCGGCGCGGTGCAGGACCCCACACCGCGCCAGGCCGACGTCTACAACGCCTGAGCCCCGAAGGACCGTTGCCGCCGCGCGCCGGGCCTCACCGGAAGATCCCGGTGTGGCCCAGCGAGTACCGCCCCGGCTGCGGATAGACGGCCAGCCCGTGCGGCCCCGCCCCCACCGGGATCTTGGCGATCTGATGCCCGTCGGTCGTGTCGATCGCATACACCTCGCTGTTGTAACGCCCCGACAGCCACAACACCTTGCCGTCCGCCGACACCCCGCCCATGTCCGGGCTCCCGCCCTCCGGCAGCTCCCACTTCTTCACCAGCTTGCGGCTCGGCAGGTCCAGCACCGAGATCGACCCCTCGCCACGGTTCGAGATGTACATCGACCTGGAGTCCCGGCTCACATAGAGGCCGTGCGCCCCCTTGCCCGTCGGCATCAGCCAGGGCTCGGTGAACTTGTCTCCATCCAGCACCCACAAGCCGTCGGCCACCATGTCCGCGATGTACCAGGTCCTGCCGTCCGAGGCGATCTTCACATCCTGCGGCATCGCCCCGTCGTACGGCAGCTTCTGCTGAGCGATCACCTTCATCTGCGCCGTGTCGACCTTCAGCAGCTCCCCGGAGAACTCGCACGAGACGATGAAGTACCGCCCGTCGGGCGAGAAGTCGGCGTGATTCACCCCCAGGCAGTTCACATGCTCCGTCTTCACCCGCTTCATCGTGTGCGCGTCCCGGAACACCAGCTCACGGTCCATCGACGCCATCACCACCGCGTACTTCCCGTCCGGGGTGAAGTACAGGTTGTACGGGTCGTGCACGTCCACCGGCTTGCCCGCCCTGCCCGTGGCCGGGTCGATCGGCGTCAGCGTGTGACCCCGGTCGTTGTTGACCCACAGCGTCTTCAGGTCCCAGGACGGCACCACGTGCTGCGGCTGCTCCCCCACCGGAATCGTCTCGATCACCTTGTACGTCTTCGGATCGATGACGCTGACCGTGTCCGACTCCGTGTTCGGCACGTACACCCGCGACGGGAAGTCCTTGACCACGGGCGACAGCGCATTGGGCCGGTCCGCCGCGTAGACGTCGTTCGGATCGAGCAGCGGCGGCATCCCCGGCAGACCCTGCGGAAGCCCGCGGGCGGCACCCTGACTCTGCTGCCCGCCGCCGTGCGGCTGCCGGTCGGCGGCCTCGTCGCTGCTCCCGCCGCCGCACCCGGCAGCCAGCAGCGCACCGGCCGCCACGCACAGGGCGGCCCTGCGGACACCCCCCAGCGGACCCCGCGCCCTCCGGGGACGGGCAGCGGGGCGCAGACGGGGCAGGAGTCGGGGACCGGGGCGGTGATGCGAGAACTGGATCATCGGGTCAGCAGCTCCGTAGTCGTCACCGCACGCAGACCGCGGCGGTGCAGGCCGTCGAGGATCGCGGGCATCGCGGCGACCGTGCCGGCGTGCCCGAAGTGGAGACTCACGACCGACCCCGGCCGCACCGCGCTCAACACGGTACGCCGGACCGCCTCCGCACCGGGATCGGTGAAGTCGAGGGAGTCCACGTCGTACGACAGGACGTGGGGATAACCGGCCTTCCGCGCCAGCCGGACCACCTGATCGGTCGCCCGCCGCGCGCGGGATGGCCGGAACCAGCGGCCGATGCCACCGGTCAGCCTGCGCAGCCGCTCGGCGCACTCGGTGATCTCCGCATACGCGGCCTGCTCCGGCATCGTGCAGATGCTCAGGTGCCGCATCGTGTGGTTGCCCAGCTCGTGCCCGCCGTCCAGCACCCGGCGGGCCATCTGCGGCTCGGCGTCGAGCCAGTCGCCCACGGCGAGCACGGTCACCCGCGCCCCCGCCCGCTCGGCCTCGCTCAGCACGGCGGTGGCGGACTTGGCGTCCCCGCGGCCGTGGAAGGTGAGCGCCACCGCACGGGCCCGGCGCGGGCCGTTCTCGATCTGGACGGGCAGTCCGGGCGGCAGGTCCGGCAGCACCAGCGGCGGCCCCACGGGCGGTGCAGCAGCCCGGGCGGCGGCACCCGCCGCGCCCGGCGAGGAACCGGACGCCCGCGGCGCGACCCCGGCGGCGCCCCGGCCGGGATCCCCGGCACAGCCCGCGGCGGCGGCACCGGCGACCCCCGTCAGGGCGCCGCCGGCTGCGCGCAACACGGTGCGACGGCGAAAGAAGGTCACCGCACCATTAGATCTTCTTTAGTAAGAATTGTGGCGATTTGCCCAATTTTCGGCGCTGCGTGTCCCGGCCGATCCGCTCAGACCGTGGGCCAGACGTCCGCCAGCATCTTGCGGGTGTCCGCAAGGAGCTGCGGGAGCACCTTGGTGTGGCCCACGACCGGCATGAAGTTGGTGTCGCCGCCCCAGCGGGGCACGATGTGCTGGTGCAGATGGGCCGCGATGCCCGCGCCCGCGGCGCCGCCCTGGTTCATGCCGATGTTGAAGCCGTGTGCCCCGGAGGCGGCGCGCAGCGCGCGCATCGCCCGCTTGGTGAACTCGGCCAGCTCGGCCGTCTCGGCCCCGTCCAGCTCGGTGTAGTCGGCGACGTGCCGGAACGGGACGACCATGCAGTGGCCGCCGTTGTAGGGGTAGAGGTTCAGCACGGTGTAGACGTGCTCGCCCCGGGCGATGATCAGCCCGTCCTCGTCGCTCTTGGCCGGAATCGAGCAGAACGGACAGCCGTCCCCGGATCCCGGGCCGCTCGGCTTGTTCTCCCCCTGGATATACGCCATCCGATGGGGCGTCCACAGGCGCTGAAAGGCGTCCGGCGCCCCCACTCCGAACTGCTGCTCCGGCTCACTCGTCATGTTGTGCAGCATATGCGGCCGGGTGGGGGCGGATGCAGAGAGGGGCGGCCCTGAAAGGACCGCCCCTCTAACCCCGCGGTAGCGGGGAGCGGAACTGCTGTCCCCGATTGCTCATCTCGTGCATCGGAACACCCCCGCCTGCGCGGGGACGCGTCACACCTGCGCGCGACGCTCCACCACATCAACGAGCTTCGCGATCGCCTCGTCACGGGCAATCCCGTTCTCCTGCGAGCCGTCCCGGTAGCGGAACGACACCGTGCCCGCGTTCATGTCGTCGTCACCCACGATGATCATGAACGGCACCTTCGACTTCTGTGCGGTCCTGATCTTCTTCTGCATCCGGTCCGAGGACGAGTCCACCTCGATCCGCAGGCCCTTCTCCCGGGCCTCGGCCGCGAACTCCTCCAGGTACGGCACGTGGGCGTCGCCCACCGGGATGCCGACCGCCTGGACCGGAGCCAGCCATGCCGGGAACGCACCCGCGTAGTGCTCCAGCAGGACGCCGAAGAACCGCTCGATGCTGCCGAAGAGCGCACGGTGGATCATGACGGGCTGCTGGCGCGAGCCGTCCGCCGCCGTGTACTCCAGGCCGAAGCGCGCGGGCTGGTTGAAGTCGACCTGGAGAGTCGACATCTGCCAGGACCGGCCGATCGCGTCACGCGCCTGCACCGAGATCTTCGGGCCGTAGAACGCGGCGCCACCCGGGTCCGGGACCAGCGGCAGGCCCTGCTTCTCGGCCGCCAGGCGCAGCGCCTCGGTGGCCTCCTCCCACGCCTCGTCCGAGCCGATGAACTTGTCCGACTCGGGGTCGCGGGTCGACAGCTCCAGCTCGAAGTCGGTCAGGCCGTAGTCGCGCAGCAGGTCGAGCACGAAGGTGAGGAGTGTGTCCAGCTCCTCCGGCATCTGCTCCTTGGTGCAGTAGATGTGCGAGTCGTCCTGGGTAAAGCCGCGGGAGCGGGTCAGGCCGTGGACGACGCCGGACTTCTCGTAGCGGTAGACCGTGCCGAACTCGAACAGCCTCAAGGGCAGCTCACGGTAGGACCGCCCGCGCGACTTGAAGATCAAGTTGTGCATCGGGCAGTTCATGGCCTTCAGGCGGTAGTTCTGCCCGTCGAACTCGATGGGCGGGAACATGCCCTCCGCGTAGTGCGGCAGGTGCCCCGAGGTCTCGAAGAGCTGCTCCTTCGTGATGTGCGGGGTGTTCACGAACTCGTAGCCCGCGTTCTCGTGCTTCTTGCGCGAGTAGGTCTCCATCTCCTTGCGGATGACGCCGCCCTTGGGGTGGAACACCGCGAGGCCGGGGCCCAGCTCGTCGGGGAAGGAGAACAGATCCAGCTCGGCGCCGAGCTTGCGGTGGTCGCGGCGCTCGGCCTCGGCCAGGAACTCCAGGTGCGCCTTCAGCTCGTCCTTGGTCGGCCACGCGGTGCCGTAGATGCGCTGGAGCTGCGGGTTCTTCTCGCTGCCCCGCCAGTACGCGGCCGCCTGGCGCATCAGCTTGAACGCCGGGATCACCCGGGTGGTGGGCAGGTGCGGACCCCGGCAGAGGTCCTTCCAGCACAGCTCCCCGGTCTTCGGGTCGAGGTTGTCGTAGATGGTCAGCTCGCCGGCGCCCACCTCGACGTCCGCGCCGTCGTCGTGGGAGGCGGCGCCCTTGAGGCCGATCAGCTCGAGCTTGTACGGCTCGTCGGCCAGCTCGTCGCGAGCGGCCTCGTCGGTGACCACCCGGCGGGAGAACTTCTGCCCCCGCTTGATGATCTCCTGCATGCGCTTCTCGATGAGCTTGAGGTCATCGGGGTGGAAGGGCTTCTCGACGCCGAAGTCGTAGTAGAAGCCGTCCTTGATCGGCGGGCCGATGCCCAGCTTGGCCTCGGGGAACAGCTCCTGCACGGCCTGGGCCATGACGTGGGCGGTCGAGTGGCGCAGGATGTTCAGGCCGTCCTCGGAGGAGACCTCGACGGGCTCGATCTCCTCGCCGTCGGCGACGGCGTAGGCCAGGTCCTTCAGCTCGCCCGCGACCCGCGCGGCGACGACGGTGCGCTCGCCGGCGAAGAGGTCGGCGGCGGTAGTGCCCGTCGTCACCACGCGCTCTTCCCGCTCGGAATCGCGTTGGATGATCACACGGACGTCTGACACCGGTCTCTCCTGACTTGTGGGGCGCGACAGCGGATGCTGTGCGCCTGAATCGTACCGAGCCCGGTGCCCCGGCCGCTAAACGGTTATGTCTCCGTCGTTCTGCTCCCCCAGCGCGTCGAGACTCTCGCCGAGGGCCTTGAGCAGCCGGTCGCGCTCGGCCGCGTCGACGTGCACGGGTGTGACGCCCCCGGCGTCGGCGAGACGGCGGAAGCCGCCGCGGCTCTCCAGCCGCCCGCCGACCCGGACCGGCAGGCCGAGCAGGTGGGCGTGCCCGGCGATGCGGTAGTCGTCCTCGTCGAGGACGGCCCTGACCTGGGTGACCTCGGCTCCGGAGAGCACCCTCAGCCGGACCGTGCCCGCGCCGCCGGGGGTCTCGCGGCGCAGGCGCACCACGGTCGCGGTGAGCCGTACGGGGACGGGGGGCTCGTCGCGTATATAGCGGGCGCCCGCCTCGCGGAGGGCGGGGAGGTCGCCGGGCGTGAACTCGACGGGCTCGGGGCGGGCGGCGAAGCCGGGGGGCGTGCCGGCGGCGGGCGCCCACTCCACGGCGACGCGGATTCCCTCGGAGCCGCCGACGAGGGAGACGAGGGCCTGGGTCAGCTCCTGGCAGACCCCTGCCCCGACGGCCGCGTGGAAGGCGTCGGTGCGGCCGGTGGCCCGCCCGTAGTCGGTGGCGTCGCGGGTGGCCTGGAGGGCTCGCAGCAGTGCGGTGACCAGGGGGCGTCCGCCTTCGCCCGGTGTTCCGGGGGGTGCGTCGACGGGCACGAAGACGGTCAGTTCGCGGCCGTCGGGGGCGGGTCCGACGAGCAGGGGGCCGAGGGTGGCCTCGGCCCGGCGGCGGTGGCGGGCGCCGTGGTAGCCGCTGGGGCCGTGGGCGGCGAGGGAGCCGGCGAGCAGCATGGCGCGGGCGCCCGTGCGGAGCCGTTCCTGGGCGGTCCAGGCGGCGGCGGGGGCGCGGGGGGCGGGGATGTCGCGCTGCCAGCGGATCTCGTCGCTGGGGACGCGGAGGGCGACGAGGACGTCGCGGGCCGAGGGCACGGCGCTGCGTTCGAGGGCGGTGAGGGCCTCGGCGAGGAGGTCGGCGCTGTCGGGCCGGTCCAAATTCTCGGGCAGCAGGAGGCTGGTGCCGGCGCCGGTGCCCTCGGGCGGGGTCCAGCGGCTGTAGCGGCCGGGGGCGCCGCCGCGCCGTCGCCAGCCGTGGCGGGCGAGGAGGGCGCCGAGGACGGCGGGGTCGGGCCGGCTGGGGGGTTGTGCGGCCGTCCGGTGCATCAGGGTCTCCCTCCCGCCCCGACCCGGGTCATGATCTCGCAGAGTGCGCGGTCGTCGAAGACGCGCGAGGTCGGGATGCGCACGGTGGTCCTGCGCCTGCCGGTCACGGGGTGGCCGGCGAGGTTGGTCCAGTAGCAGCAGTGGCGCAGCTCGAGCCGGTCGTGTCCGGCCCGCAGCCAGTCCTCCTGGAGCCGGGGGACGATCATCACGACGAGGATCTTGTGGACGGACACGGGGGTCCGGGCGAGCTTGGCCAGGTGGTCGTTGTCGAGGCTGAAGCCGAAGGTCAGTCCGGTGGGGCGGGGGCCCAGCTGGTAGGTGCACTTGAGCTGCACCTTGATGGTGACCTCGTCGTCGGCGGTGTGCCCGGGGGCGCTGTGGCTGACGTGCCAGTCGATGCCGTTGTCGGGGAACGGCTGGGCGAGGGTGCAGCCCGCTGCGGCGGCGACGGCGTGCAGGTAGCCGATCTGGAGCGTCTCCATGCAGGCGGTGACGGCGAGGCTGCCGCGGTGCACGGCGCGGTGGCCGGGCGGGGGGCTGCTCGTGGGTGCGGGCGGGTCGGGCTGAGCGAGCGCCATGTCCGAAAAGCCTTCCGGGCTCGCCGGTCCTTTGGTCGTACATCTGTGTTGTCTCCACGTGAACTCCCCGGCAAACGAGGGCGGTTCGGGTGCGGGGGTGGCCGGGTATCACCTGCCGGGGAGGGGAATCACGCCATGTGACGGACGAGCGCGAGGAGTTGTGTCATGCCGTGCTGGTTCGAGGGGCCGCTGGCGGCCTTCGACACGGAGACGACCGGGGTGGATGTGGAGCGCGACCGGATCGTGTCGGCGGCTTTCGTGACGCAGTCGCAGGCGGGGGCCGTGCCGGTGGTCACCCGCTGGCTGGTGAATCCGGGGGTGCCGGTTCCGGAGCAGGCGACTGCGATACACGGGCTGAGCGACGAGCACCTGCAGCGCAACGGCCGGTGGCCGGCGCCGGTGATGGAGGAGGTGGCGCGGGCGCTGGCGACTCATGCGGCGCGTGGCATTCCGCTGGCGGTGATGAACGCACCGTTCGATCTGACGCTGCTGGACCGGGAGTTGCGGCGGCACCGGGCGTCGTCGCTGGTGGCGTACCTGGGGGGTGCGGCGCTGTGCGTGCTGGACCCGTGGGTGCTGGACAAGCACCTGGACCGCTACCGCAAGGGGCGCCGGACGCTGTCGGACCTGTGCGGTCAGTACGGGGTGGAGCTGGTGGGCGCGCACGATGCGGCGGCCGATGCGACGGCCGCGCTGGAGGTCGTCCGGGCGGTGGGGCGGCGGTTCGCGTCGCGGCTGGACCGGCTGAGCCCGGCGGAGCTGCACATGCGGCAGGCGGTGTGGCACGCGGCACAGGCACGCGGCCTGCAGGCGTGGTTCGCGCGCAACGGCTCGACAGAGGAGTGCGATCCGGCGTGGCCGCTGCGGCCGGAGCTGCCGGCGGTGGCGTGAGCGCGCCTGCACGAGCGGCCCGGCAACGCACAAGGCCGGTACGCCTCTTGACGTACCGGCCTTGCCTGATGTGGGCGATACTGGGATCGAACCAGTGACCTCTTCGGTGTGAACGAAGCGCTCTCCCGCTGAGCTAATCGCCCGGGATCGTTTCGGGGTTTCCCCCGGCAACGCACTGAACAATACAGGTCGCGGCGGTCCTCGTTCAAATCCCGCCCTGCTGCCGGGCCAGCAGGGCGCACAGGCCGCGCCGTCCGCCGCGCATCATCCAGGCGTGGTTGGCAAGGAAGAGGGGGCGGCCGGGGAGGGCCAGGAGCCGCATGAGGGGCTTGCGGGTGTGGACGTCCTGCTCGAAGCGGGCGGTGGTGCCGCCGGCGCCGTGGGGCACGAGGGTCCAGCGCGCCCAGCCCTCGAGGTCGCCGGACATGACGATCTCCAGGACGCGGGCGCGGGGGTCGCGGCGGCTCTCGCGGGCGGTGACGGTGAGGACGTACGGGAGGAGGGAGCGGAAGCGGACGGTTCCGCTGGTGTCGTCGGTGCGGTCGACGTGCAGGACCTGCGGCCACCAGGCGGGGTAGTCCTCGGCGGCCTCGAGGACAGCGTAGACGGCGTCCGGCGGGGCGGGCAGGGTCCAGGCGTCGCGGAAGCGGTAGTGGTTCGGCGAGGGCAGGCTGCGGCGCGGGCGCATGGGGCCAGGGCATACGAAAAGCCGAGGGTCCGCAAGGGGGTGAACCTTGCGGACCCTCGGTCCTGTGTGGGCGATACTGGGATCGAACCAGTGACCTCTTCGGTGTGAACGAAGCGCTCTCCCGCTGAGCTAATCGCCCGGGCGCACCGCAAACATTACCGCATGTCAGACGGTGCCTTGAACCATGCATGCCTGGTCAGGCGCAGGACGGCGGCAGCGGTGAGGGCCCTCCCCGGCGCCTCGGCCACTCTCCGTCACGACGGACCGCCGGTCGTCACCCTCCGCATTTGCAAGGCCAAAGATGCCGGAACGTCCTGAACTCACCGGTTCGGCCGAGCGCGCGGCGCATCCACTGGGCCGTCCGAGGTATCCGAACAGTCTCAAAACGGTCAGAGGGGTTTACAACGGCACCGTAGGTGGCATGTCGATTTCGCCGACGTGCGAATCCCCGAGCGCACACTGAGCGAAAGGCCTTGGCGCTTATGAACACCACGGTCAGCTGCGAGCTGCACCTGCGCCTCGTTGTGTCGAGCGAATCCTCACTGCCTGTACCCGCAGGCCTGCGGTACGACACGGCCGATCCCTACGCCGTGCACGCCACCTTCCACACCGGAGCCGAAGAGACGGTCGAATGGGTCTTCGCCCGGGACCTCCTCGCGGAGGGCCTGCACAGACCCACCGGAACCGGCGACGTCCGTGTCTGGCCGTCCCGCAGCCACGGTCAGGGCGTCGTCTGCATCGCGCTGAGTTCGCCGGAGGGCGAGGCGCTGCTGGAGGCCCCGGCCCGGGCCCTGGAGTCGTTCCTGAAGAGGACCGACGCCGCCGTCCCGCCGGGCACCGAACACCGTCACTTCGATCTGGACACCGAGCTCTCGCACATTCTGGCCGAGAGCTGACAGCGCCGGGCCCACTCGGGGAGGCCACGCGCGGACAACTCGCATAACGGCAGGACACGGCGCCGTCGCCGCGGAACCACCGCGGACGACGGCGCCGTCGTGCTGGGGAGCCGCTAGAGTCTGCTGCCCGCATCGAACACATGCAGCCGTCGGCGGGCCCGTCCGTCCGGCCAGGGAGCGAAACGATCCGTGCTGATCAACCACGACACCCGGCGCACGCTCGACGCCGTCGTCGACCTGCTGAACACCGAGCCACGGGATCCGGCCGCGCTGCGGTCGTTCGTGGCGCGGCACGCCATCAGCGGCATCGGCACCCTGGGCGAGCCGGATCTGGCGGCCGTGCGGTCGGTGCGGGAGCGGTTCGCCGAGATCTTCGACTGCGCGGACGTGCGCACCGCCGCGGAGCTGCTCAATGCCCTGGTCGCCGAGGCCGGGACGACGCCCCGGCTCACCGACCACGACGGCTACGACTGGCATGTGCACTACTTCGCGCCCGGCGCCTCCCTGGCCGAGCACCTGGCGGCGGACGGCGGCATGGCGCTGGCGTTCCTGCTGGTGCAGGGCGAGCTGGAGCGGCTGCGGCGATGCGGGGCGCCGGACTGCGGGCGCGCCTTCGTCGACCTCTCCCGCAACCGGTCGCGCCGCTACTGCGACGGCCGCACCTGCGGGAACCGGCTGCACGTGGCCGCGTACCGGGCGCGCCGCCGGGAGGCCGCGGGCTAGGACATGCCCCGGGGGGGCGGCCGGGCCGTGGTGGGGGTGGTCACCAGCGGTACAGGTCGTGCACGGCGGTCACGAGTATGAGCGTGGCTATGAAGGCGAGGAAGAACATCAGCGGGGGCTGGGAGAGAGCGAAGAGACAGCCTCGCGGCTCGTCGGTGATCTCGGCCGGTTCGTCGTTCATCTCCGACAGATCATGGCGCAGCCACGGTCCGCCGACCCGCCAACACGCGAGTTTTCAGCGGGAGTTCGTCAGATCCCGTGCTTCTTGAGGATTGCCTCGATGTCCGAGAAGTCCTCTCCGTCGTGACCCGTGGCCTTCGTCCCCCGGGCCTTGGGGCGGTCGGCGGAACGGCCCGGGCCGAGCGAGGGCGTGGACGCGCCGGGCACCACGGCCTCGCGCCGCGCGGCAGCGGCCGCGGCCCGGCGCTCCTTCCGGGTGCCCCCGGCGCGGCGCTCCGCCGCCCTGCTCGCGGCGAACAGCACGGCCGAGAGGGCGAGGACGCCGAAGCCCGCCCAGACACCGGGCTTGAAGACCAGGCCGGTGAGCCAGTCGACGATTCCCGTCATGACCAGTCCGATGGGCACGAGGGAGTACGCCGCGATGCGGGTCGCGGCGAGGAAGCGCTTGCGGTAGGCCGTCAGCAGGGCGATGCCCAGGCCGGCCGCGGACACCGCGGCGCATACGGTCGAGGTCAGCATCCGGTCCTCCTGCCGATGATGGGATCCTGCATCCATCGTGCACCGGACGCGCGCACGGGTGCCACGGTCCCAGGGGGTTATCGGGGAGAACTCCGGGTCGTGCCGGGGGTGCCCTCCTCCGCAGGACCGAGGGCCCGGCGGCGGGGACGGGCTGGAAGACTGGCCCCATGAGCGATACCGACACCACCCGCACCACGCTCGACGTCTGGTGCGACCTCCAGTGCCCCGACTGCCACCGGGCCCTGGACGACCTCCGCGCGCTGCGCGAGCACTACGGCGACCGGCTGGAGATCCAGCTGCGGCACTTCCCGCTCGCGAAGCACAAGCACGCCTACGCGGCCGCGCAGGCCGCCGAGGAGGCGGCGGAGCAGGGCACGGCGTGGCCCTATGCCGAGGCGCTGCTGGCGCGCACCGCGGACCTCGGTGCCCGGGGCGAGCAGCTGCTGGTCGAGCTGGCGGGCGAGCTGGGACTGGACGCCGAGGAGGTGGACACCGCGCTGATCGACGGGCGGCACATGCTGATCGTCGACGCCGACCAGGCCGAGGGCAAGGCGCTCGGGGTGACCGGCACGCCCACCTACGTCATCGGCGGCGAGCGGCTCGACGGCGGCAAGAGCCAGGAGGGGCTGCGGGAGCGGATCGAGGAGATCGCCGACCGGCTGCTGGCGGGCAGCTAGCGCGGTCCGGGACACCCACTAGAGCAGCGGCTTGTACAGGTGGAGCTGGGTCGCCTCGTAGCCGAGCGACTCGTACAGCCGCAGGGCCGGGGTGTTGCCCGCGAAGACGTTGAGGCCGAGCCGGCCCTGTCCCGCCGCCAGGGCCTGGGCCTCGGCCAGCAGCATCAGCGACCGCCCGTGGCCCCGGCCCCGGTGCTCCTCGGCGACCTCGACGTCGTAGACATAGGCGCCCGGCTCGTCGGGCCCGTGGTCGCGCAGCGCGACCCAGAGGGTGCCGACGGGCGTGTCGTGGTGGCTCAGGACGCTCAGAAGGGTGCCGGGGGAGGCCAGGCCGGCGGAGAGCGCGCTGCGGTGGTCCGCGGCGGCCTTGGCGCGGGCCCGCTCGGCGGGCACGCCGCGGGAGATCCAGTCCTGTGCGTAGGCCTCCCTGGTGCTCACTTCCCAGGCGGTGAACTCGGGCTCGGTCATCGACCGCGCCTCGGTGCCCTCGGGGAGCCGGGGGGCGGTGGTGAGCGTCTTGGCCATGTTGCGGTTGCGCTCGACGTAGCCGAGGGCGGCCGCCAGGCCCAGCGCCGCCGCCGCGCCCGCGCCGACGGACACCTCGACCTGGTCGCAGCCCCAGCCGCGCAGGACTTCCTCGGCGGCGAGCGCGGCGACCGTGCCGCGCCCCCGGCCGCGGTCCCGTTCGTCGATGGCGAGGCGGGCTATGCGGCCGCAGCGGGGGCCGAAGCGGTCGTCCGTGGCGATCTCGATGCCGCCGACGGGCCGGCTGTTGACGCAGACCTCGTACGCGCGGGACCGGCCGCCGTCGGCCGTGTGCTGCTCCGGTGCGGTGGGCCGCAGGGTGGTGGTCATGTCGATGTTGTACCGGGCCCGCGGCGGCACGTCACGGGATTTACGGATCGATGTCCGCGGCCGAGCGCTCCTCGAAGATCCGCACGGCCTTCGCGGTCACCGGGCCCGGTGTGCCGGGCAGTTGACGGCCGTCAAGGGTGTGGACGGCCTGGATGTCGCGGATGGACGAGGTCAGGAAGATCTCGTCGGCGCGCTCCAGGACGTCGAAGGGCAGCTCCGTCTCCTTGGCGCCGGCCCATTCGACGACGAGGGCGCGGGTGATGCCGGCCAGGCAGCCGGAGGCCAGGGGCGGGGTGTGCAGCTCGCCGTCGAGGACGACGAAGACATTGGAGCCCGTGCCCTCGCAGAGCGCCCCGGCGGTGTTGGCGAACAGCGCCTCGGTGGCGGCGCGCTTGTGGGCGTGGGCGAGGGCGACCACGTTCTCGGCGTAGGAGGTGGACTTCGCCCCGGCGACGGCACCGCGCTCGTTGCGGGTCCAGGGAACGGTGACGGCGGCGGTCGCCTCGGCGGGCCGGGCCGTCTCCACCAGCGCCACGACCAGGGTGGGGCGGGCGGAGACCCGGTCGGAGCCGAGCGGGGAGATGCCGCCGGTGTAGGTGATCCGGAGCCGGCCGAGCGGCATGGGGTTGGCGGCGAGGACGGCCGCGCAGGCGTGGCGGACCTCGTCGAGGTCGGGCTCGGGCAGGCCGAGCAGTGCGGCCGAGCGGGCGAGCCGGGCCAGGTGCCGGGTCATGGCGAAGGTCCGGCCGTCGGTGGCCTTGAGCGTCTCGAAGACGCCGTCGCCGACCGTCAGTCCGTGGTCGAAGACCGAGACGCGGGCGCTGTCCGCGTCGCGGAGTTCGCCGTCGAGCCAGATGGTCACCGTTTCGTCCCTTCTGTCGGCTGGTGTGCCTCCGACGCTATCGCGAGGAGCCGGGCCGCCTTCAGCTCCGTCTCGGCCCACTCGCGCTCGGGGTCGGATCCCCAGGTGATCCCGGCGCCGGTGCCGAAGCGCAGCACCGGGCCGTCGGCGGCCGTGCGGTCGATCCAGAAGGTGCGGATGCCGACGGCCAGCTCGGCCGTGCCGCGGTCGGCGTCGACCCAGCCGACGCCGCCGCAGTAGGGGCCGCGGGGCGCGGTCTCCAGGGACTCGATGATCTGCAGGGCGCTGGCCTTGGGGGCGCCCGTGACGGAGCCGGGCGGGAAGGTGGCGGCGAGCAGCTCGCCCCAGCCCGCGCCGTCCCTGATCTCGCCGCGCACGGTGGAGACCAGGTGGACGAGGCCGGGGTGCGGTTCGACGGCGCACAGCTCGGGGACGGTCACGGAGCCGGTGGCGCAGACGCGCCCGAGGTCGTTGCGGACGAGGTCCACGATCATCACGTTCTCGGCGTGGTCCTTCTCCTGGAGATCGGCCGCGGTGCGGCCGGTGCCCTTGATCGGCCCGGACTCCAGGACGTCGCCGGTGCGGCGCAGGTACAGCTCGGGCGAGGCGGTGGCCACCTCCACGCCGTGGGCCGGGAGGCTGATCGTTCCGGCGTAGGGGGCGGGGTTGCCCCGGGCGAGCAGGGCGGTGAGGGCGTCGATGTCGGCGGCGGCCGGCTCGGGCAGGGGCGCGCTCAGGACGCGGCAGAGGTTGGCCTGGTACACCTCACCGGCGGCTATGTGCTCGCGGATGCGGCGTACGCCCGCGGTGTAGGCGGCACGGTCGAGGGAGCTGGCCCACCGGTCGGGGGCGGGGCCGCGCCAGCGGCCGGGCTGGACGGCGGGGGCCGGGGCGGGGCGCACGTCGCCGAAGCGGGCGCAGGTGAGGCCCCCTTCGAAGTCCGCGACGACGGCCCACCAGCCCGAGGAGTCCAGGGCCGCCGGGTCGCTGGTGACATCCCGCAGGTCGGTGGCGAGGAGGCCGCCGAGACGGGCCATGGGAGAGGACGTCGGGGGGAGGCTGTGCACGTCATCGAGTCTATGGCGCGGCCCCCCAGGAGGACCCGGGCCGGGGATCAGCGCAGCATGCTGGGCAAACGGAATTTGAGCTGGCGCCGGAATCCGCTAAAGTTCAACACGTCGCCAGGACGCGGAAGCGCCCCGGGAAACGACAAGTGCGGACATAGCTCAGTTGGTAGAGCACCACCTTGCCAAGGTGGATGTCGCGAGTTCGAGTCTCGTTGTCCGCTCGATGTGGGGGATCTTCCCGAACCCCCGCACTCCTGGTGGAGTGGCCGAGAGGCGAGGCAACGGCCTGCAAAGCCGTCTACACGGGTTCAAATCCCGTCTCCACCTCCAAGGACGATTAGCTCAGCGGGAGAGCGCTTCCCTGACACGGAAGAGGTCACTGGTTCAATCCCAGTATCGTCCACCAGGGTCTTCACGGACCCCCCGCGCGATTAGCTCAGCGGGAGAGCGCTTCCCTGACACGGAAGAGGTCACTGGTTCAATCCCAGTATCGCGCACGCGGCGTCTGCGGCATCCGCAGCTGCTTCCCGGACGATTAGCTCAGCGGGAGAGCGCTTCCCTGACACGGAAGAGGTCACTGGTTCAATCCCAGTATCGTCCACCAGGATCCTCATGGATCCTCCCGCGCGATTAGCTCAGCGGGAGAGCGCTTCCCTGACACGGAAGAGGTCACTGGTTCAATCCCAGTATCGCGCACACCGTACGGCCGGGGGCCGGGGCGAAAGCTCCGGCCCCCGGTCGTTTCTGCTGCTCAAGCCCTTTTCCGGGCGGTCGAAGGACTGTCTGCGCAAACGCGACGGCCGGGTACCTCCCCAGGTACCCGGCCAGTCGTGCCGTCCGCCGCACCCCCGTCCCCACGGGGTTTCGCCGGTGTGTCCCCGGCCCGGGCCGCTCTCCCGGGCCCGGAGCGCTCAGCGCCCCAGCATCCCGGCCACGGACGACGCCTGTGTCACGACGGCATCCCAGCCGCCGAAGAGCACGGCCAGCAGGGCTGCCATGGGCAGCACCATCGCGGCCGCGACGAGGGGGTGGCGGGTGGAGGAGGGGCGGTCGCCGAAGCCGTCCGGCACCCGGTGGCTGCGCGCCGGCCCGGCCGTACGCCGCACGGGATCCGCCATCGTTCCTCTCCCCTCCGCCCGTCCCGCTCGCTCTTGCGTTGGCAGCGGCGGGCACCTGACCTCGGGGGACGAGTGCTGCGCCCGCCGCTTGTCCTCAACACTAGGCGCGGCGGACCGGCCCGGCGTCATGCCCTCGTACCGCTTGGCGGTTCTCCCGGAGGATGAGACCGGCGCCGGGCCGCTACTCCCGTGGGTGGAGATCACCCCGTCCGGCCTTGGGGTCTTCCCCTATGCCCGGGCCGTCCGCACGCCCGGCGGTCCGACTGCCTCCGGCTCCCGTCCGACCGCGGGCCGGGGTGACTTCGATCACTTCCACCACACTCCTGGGGGCTTCAGGGCGCATTTTCCGCCGGGGCCCCTCCGGCGCCGCTCCGTGCGTCCGGCCCGGCTCCGGCCCGGGCCGGGCGGACCCGGCCGGATCCCGGGGTCCGCCGCCAACCCGCCTTCCACTGCCGCCCGTTGAACGGAATCGCGCCGTCCGGGTGTGTGCGGGCGGCGCCCCGCGCCGGAGCCGGCGGCGTCCCGGCGCGCTACGGCAATCGAGTTGCCGACGCATGCGCGGCCTCTGAGCGCGACCGTCCGTCAATCCGTAAGCTGTGGCTCGTCAGACGCCGGGCAGCTATGTGGGGCAGCCCCACCGGAGGTAGGGGACGAAGATGACGATGATGCGGCTCCGTCGCGAGGACCCGCGTGTCGTCGGCTCGTTCCGGCTGCACCGCCGGCTCGGCGCGGGCGGCATGGGCGTGGTCTACCTGGGCTCCGACAAGCGCGGGCAGCGGGTCGCGCTGAAGGTCATCCGGCCGGACCTGGCGGAGGATCAGGAGTTCCGCTCGCGCTTCGCCCGCGAGGTCTCGGCCGCCCGGCGGATCCGCGGCGGCTGCACGGCGCGGCTGGTGGCCGCCGACCTGGAGGCGGACCGTCCGTGGTTCGCGACGCAGTACGTGCCGGGGCCCTCGCTGCACGACAAGGTGAACGAGGAGGGGCCGCTGTCGGCGGCTCAGACCGCCTCCATCGGGGCGGCATTGGCGGAGGGCCTGCTGGCCGTGCACGACGCGGGGGTCGTGCACCGCGACCTCAAGCCGTCGAACATCCTGCTCTCCCCCAAGGGCCCCCGCATCATCGACTTCGGCATCGCCTGGTCGACCGGGGCCAGCACGCTCACCCACGTGGGCACGGCGGTCGGCTCGCCCGGCTTCCTCGCGCCCGAACAGGTGCGCGGGGCCGCGGTGACGCCCGCGACCGACGTGTTCGCGCTGGGGGCCACGCTCGCCTACGCCTGCACCGCGGACTCCCCGTTCGGGCAGGGCAGTTCCGAGGTCATGCTCTACCGGGTCGTGCACGAGGAACCCCAGCTGATGGCCGTCCCGGACGCGCTGGCTCCGCTGATCCACGCCTGCCTGGCCAAGGACCCGGAGGAGCGCCCGAGCACCCTCCAGCTCTCCCTGCGGCTGAAGGAGATCGCCGCGCGCGAGGCCCACGGGCTGGCGGAGGGCCGCCCGCCGTCCCCGCGCCGCGAGCCCGACCGCCCGTCCGTCCGCCGGGCCGCGGAGTACGAGAACCAGCGCACCGAGCGCCGCCCGGGCAGCGCCCCCACCCCGCGCCCGCACCGCCCCGCCGAGCCCCACCGGGCGCCCGCGCGCCGGCCCGTCCCGCAGCGCTCCGGCGGCACGGGCGCACGGAACGGCTCGCGCCCCGGAGTGCGTACGGGGCCGGGCGCCGGTGCCCGGCGTCCCGGACCGGACCGGAAGCTGCTGCGCCAGCGGCTGATCGTGTTCGTGGTGGTGACGCTGCTGGTGGCACTGGGCATCGCCGCGGCCCAGGGATGCCAGGGGCCCGCCCGGAACGGGAGCCTCGGCGAACTGCCGGGGCCCGCAGTGCCGGTGGGCTCCGCGGCCCCGGCCGGAGCGCCGGTCAGCTCTCCGGGCGACCCGTCGTGACCGCGTAGAACGCCACGGCGGCCGCCGCGCCCACGTTGAGCGAGTCGACGCCGTGGGCCATGGGGATACGGACCCATTCGTCCGCCGCCCGCAGGGCCCGGGCCGACAGCCCGTCACCTTCCGCACCCAGCATCAGGGCGACCCGGTCCAGCCGGTGCGGCGCCGCCTCGTCCATGGAGACGGCCTGCGCGGCCGGGGTGAGCGCAAGGATCCGGAATCCCGCCTCCCGGACGGTCTCCAGGTCCCGGGGCCAGCTCTCCAGGCGCGCGTACGGGACGGAGAACACGGCGCCCATCGAGACCTTCACGGACCTGCGGTAGAGCGGGTCGGCGCAGTCCGGCGAGAGCAGGACCGCGTCCATGCCCAGGGCGGCCGCGCTGCGGAAGATCGCGCCGATGTTGGTGTGGTCGTTGATCCGCTCCATCACGGCCACGCGGTGGGCGGTGCGGAGCAGCTCGGCGGCCTCCGGCAGCGGCTTGCGCTGCATCGAGGCGAGCGCGCCCCGGTGGACGTGATAGCCCGTCACCCGTTCGGCCAGCTCCGGGCTGACGACGTAGACGGGGGCCGGGATCTCGTCGATGACGTCCTGCATCACGTCGAGCCACTTGGCCGACAGCAGCATGGACCGCATGGCGTAGCCGGCCTGGCGGGCCCGCCGGATGACCTTCTCGCCCTCGGCGATGAACAGCCCCTCCGCGGGCTCCCGGCGGCGGCGCAGTTCGACGTCCGTCAGGTCGGTGTAGTCGCGCAGGCGCGGGTCGTCGGGGTCCTCGATGGTGATCAGCTCGGCCATGGGGTGCTGCTGCCTCGTCCTGGTCTCGTTCGGTCTCGTCGGCGCGGGTGTCCGTGTGCGGTCCGGTCGCGGTCCTACCGGTCGGTCTCCCGGCCCACCGAGACCACGTCGCCGATCACGATGACGGCGGGCGGGCGTATACCCTCCGCCTTCACCCTCTCCCCCACTGTCGCAAGGGTGGCGTCCACGCGCCGCTGGGCGGCCGTCGTGCCTTCCTGTACGACGGCGACGGGGGTCGCGGCCGGACGGCCGTGCCGGACGAGCGTCTCGGCGATCGCACCGATCTTCTCGACCGACATCAGCAGCACGAGCGTGCCGCGGAGCCGGGCCAGCGCCTCCCAGTCGACCAGCGAGCGGGGGTCGTCCGGTGCGACGTGGCCGCTGACGACCGTGAACTCGTGTGCCACTCCGCGGTGGGTGACGGGGATTCCGGCCGCCGCCGGCACGCTGATCGAGCTGGAGATGCCGGGCACCACGGTGCACGGGATGCCGTGCTCGGCCAGGGCCTGGGCCTCCTCCATGCCGCGGCCGAAGACGAACGGGTCGCCGCCCTTGAGCCGGACCACGGCCTTGCCGGCCCTGGCGTGCTCGACGAGGGCGTTGTTGATGGCCTCCTGGGCCATGAAGCGGCCGTAGGGGATCTTCGCCGCGTCGATCACCTCGACGTGCGGGGGAAGCTCGTCGAGGAGATCCCGGGGGCCCAGCCGGTCGGCGATGACCACGTCCGCCTCGGCGAGCAGGCGGCGGCCGCGCACGGTGATCAGATCGGGGTCGCCGGGGCCGCCGCCGACGAGGGCGACGCTTCCGCCGCGCGCGGCGCGGTCCCGGTAGTGCGGTGCGCCCAGTGAGCCGTCGCGCAGGCCCTCCACGATGGCGTCCCGCACGGCGGCGGAGCGGCGCGGGTCCTGCCCGGTGAGCACGGCGACGGTGACGCCGTCGCTGCGGCCCGTGGCCGGGGTCCAGGCGGAGGCGGCGGACGCGTCGTCGCTGCGCACGGCCCAGACGCGGCGGGCCTCGGCCTCGGCGGAGGCCGCCTCGTTGGCGGCGGGTTCGTCGGTGGAGATGAGGGCGTACCAGGCGCCGTCCAGGTCGCCGTCGCGGTAGCGGCGGCGCTCCCAGCGCAGTTCGCCGGCCTCCGCCATCGCTTCGACGGACGGGGTGGCGGAGGGGGAGACGAGGAGGACGTCGGCCCCCGCAGCTATCAGGGCGGGCAGCCGGCGCTGGGCGACCTGACCGCCGCCGAGAACGACCACACGGCGACCGGCAAGGCGCAGTCCGACGGGGTAAGCGGCGTGTCCGGGCTGAGCCATGAGCAGGTCTCCTCGTACGAATGCGCTGGTGGGGACACCTTAAGGGGTGCCCGCACCGGTGCGGGCAATCCCGCCGCCCGGTTGTGGGCAGGCGTTCCGCCCGGTGTGGGCAATCGTTCCGCAGGGCGGAACGGGTGGGCACACCGGAACACGGAGCCGCGCCCTCACCGGCAACCCCGGTGCCGGGCACCGTACCCAGTACGGCCCGGCACCGGGCAGCCCCCGTCAGCCCTTCTCGGTGACACCCGCGGTGTCGAACGTGGCAACCTCGTGCATCGCCCGCGCCGCACTCTGCACAACCGGCAGCGCCAGCAGCGCCCCCGTCCCCTCCCCCAGCCGCAGGTCGAGGTCGACCAGCGGCCGCAGCCCCAGCTTGGTCAGGGCCGCCACATGGCCCGGCTCCGCACTGCGGTGCCCCGCGATGCAGGCCGCGAGCGCCTCGGGGGCGATCGCACGGGCCACGAGGGCCGCCGCCCCCGCGCTCACCCCGTCGAGGATCACGGGCGTGCGCAGCGACGCACCGCCGAGGATCAGGCCCACGAGCGCGGCGTGCTCCAGGCCGCCGACCGCGGCGAGGACGCCGATCGGGTCGGCCGGATCCGGCTGGTGGAGTTCCAGGGCGCGCCGGACCACGTCAATCTTGCGGGCGTGCATCTCGTCGTTGATGCCCGTGCCGCGCCCGGTGATCTCGGCCGGGTCGGCGCCGGTGAAGACGGAGATCAGGGCCGCCGACACGGTGGTGTTGGCGATGCCCATCTCTCCGGTGAGCAGCGCCTTGTTGCCAGCCGTGACCAGGTCACGGGCCGTCTCGATGCCCACCTCGACGGCGCGCAGCGCCTCCTCGCGGGTCATCGCGGGGCCGGTGGTGAAGTCGTTCGTCCCCGGCCGGATCTTGCGCGGCAGCAGGCCGGGCGTGCTGGGCAGGTCGCCCGCGACGCCCACGTCGACGACGCAGACCTCGGCGCCGACCTGGTTGGCGAAGGCGTTGCACACGGCCCCGCCGCCCAGGAAGTTGGCGACCATCTGCGAAGTGACCTCCTGGGGCCACGCCGTGACGCCCTGGTGGTGCACGCCGTGGTCACCCGCGAAGATCGCGACCGCGGCCGGCTCCGGGATCGGCGGCGGGCACTTGCGGGAGAGACCGCACAGCTGCGCCGAGATGATCTCCAGCATGCCGAGCGCGCCGGACGGCTTGGTCATCCGCTTCTGCCGCTCCCAGGCCTCGCCCAGCGCCTTGGCGTCCAGCGGGCGGATGCCGCGCAGGGTGTCGGCGAGCAGGTCGTGCGGGTCCTCGCCGGGCAGCGCGCGGCGCCCGTACTCCTCCTCGTGCACGACCCAGGACAGCGGCCGTCGCTTGGACCAGCCGGCCTGCATCAGCTCGGGCTCGTCCGGGAACTCGTCCACGTAGCCGACGCAGAGGTAGGCGACGACCTCCAGGTGCTCCGGCAGGCCGAGCGCGCGGACCATCTCGCGCTCGTCGAAGAAGCTCACCCAGCCGACGCCCAGGCCCTCGGCGCGCGCGGCGAGCCAGAGGTTCTCGACGGCGAGCGCGGAGGAGTAGGGCGCCATCTGCGGCTGGGTCTGCCGGCCGAGGGTGTGGCGGCCGCCCCGGGTGGGGTCGGCGGTGACCACGATGTTGACGGGCGTCTCGAGGATCGCCTCGATCTTCATTTCCTTGAACTGCTTGGCCCGGCCCTTCGGCAGCGACTTGGCGTACGCCTCGCGCTGCCGCACGGCCAGCTCGTGCATCGTCTTGCGGGTCTCCGCGGAGCGGATGACGACGAAGTCCCAGGGCTGGGAGTGCCCGACGCTGGGCGCGGTGTGCGCGGCCTCGAGCACCCGCAGGAGCACCTCGTGCGGGACGGGGTCGGAGCGGAAGCCGTTGCGGATGTCGCGGCGCTCCCGCATCACCCGGTGCACGGCGACACGCTCGCTCTCCGCGTAGCCCATGGCCGGGGGGCCGACGGGCTCCGGCGCGGGAGCGGGCTCCTGGGGTTCCTGAGGCTCCTGCGGCTCCTCGGAGGTCTGGGCCTCCTGCGCCTCCTGCACTACCTGGGCCACCTGGGTCTCTACGGGCTCGGCGGACACCGGCACCTCCGGTTCCGGCGTCTCCGACTGCTGTACGTCCTGCGGCTGTTCGGCCGCTTCCGCCTCGGCGGGCACCGAATGGATCCGAACGGGCTCGGGTGCCGTCTCCGGGGCGGGCTCGACGACGGGCTCGGCGGACACCGGCTGCTGCGGCTCCGCCTGGACGGGTGCCGGAACGTCCTCGGGGGCCGGGGCGGGCTGCGGTGCGGGCTCCGCGGCAACAGCCGGGGCCGGGGCGGGCTCGGCGGCGTCGGCCACGGGCGCGGGCTCCGGCGCCTGTTCGGCGGGGGCGACGGTCTGCTCCTGCGGGGCGGCGGGCACCGGCTCCTGCACGGCCACGGGCTGTACGGGCTGCGGTGCCACGACCTCCGGTGCCGGGGCCTGCGGTTCGGTGGCCTCCGGTTCCGTGGTCTCCGGCTGCACGGCCACCGGCTCCACGGCCACGGCCTCGGGTGCGGCCGGAGCCTGCGGTACGGCAGGGGCCTCCGCCTCGGCCGGTGCGGCCGGGGCCGGCACCGGCTGGGCGGGCGCCGTCGGCACCGCCTCGGCGGCGGGCGCCGGTGCCTGCTCCTCCACGGCCTCCGGCGCAACGACCGCAACGGGGGCCGCGGCAGCGTCCGCGACGGATTCGACCGATTCGAGGGATTCGGTGGATTCGGTGGATTCGGCGAACTCTGCGGGGAATTCGGCAGCGGGCTGCTCGGGCTCCGCGGCGCGCTGCGCGGGCACGGGGGCCTGCTCCGGGGCCACGGCCGGTTCGCCCGCCGTGGGCGGGACCTCGGCGGGCGGCTGTGCGGTCCCGGCGGGGCCCTCGATCGGGGAGGCGGTCGCCTGCGCGGGCACGGAGACGTCCTCCGGGGCGTCGCCCGTGCCCGGGGCGCCCGCGGGCAGGTCCCAGGTGGGCGGGGCCTCGGCGGCCTCGGGGCCGGGCACCTGCTGCCCGCCGTCCGCGGCCTGACCGGGCGTGACGAAGGTCTGCGCGGCCGGTGCCGGGGCCTCGTCGGGGCCGGCGGCCTCCGGGCCGTTCGGGGCCGGGGTGCCCTGCGTGCCGTCGGCACCGGGCACGACCGGCTCGGGCCCGGCGCCCGGCGCGGGCACCGCGGCGGCCTGCGGCTGCGCATCGGCGTTCACCACGGCGGCGAGCCTGCCGAGCACGCCGGCCGCGGCGTCCTGCTGGAGCACGGGGGCGCCCGGCGCGGGCTGGGCCGCCGCGCCGAGGTCGAGGCCGTGGGCGGGCGTCTCCTGGGGCTGTTCGGCGGGGACGGCGGGCGCGACGGGCACCTGGATCGCCTCTGACACCGGCTCAGCCGCCGGTACCGGTTCCCGGACGGCCGCGGAGGCGCCGTCAGGCGTCGCCGCCGGTGCGGCCGGTGCGGCCGGTGCCGTGGGGACTATCTCGGGCGCCACCTGCACGGCTGCTCCGCCCGTGTTCTGCGGCGGTACGAAGGCCACTGCGGGCGCGCCCCCGAGCGTGTCGTCGGCACCCGCGTCCAGGTACTCGACGCCCCCGGTCTGGGGGGCCGCCGGGTGGACGGGTGCACCGACGGGCTGCTGCGGCGCGGCGGGGCCGCGGTCCGCGAGCGAGCGCACGACGCCGGAGGAGGCGTCCGGCACGGGCGGGCCCATGTGCAGCGGGCGGCGCGGCGGGGCCGGGGCCGCGGGCGGCGGGGGCTGGACGCCGGTGTAGTCGACGGAGCCGGTGTCGCGGCCGCCCGTCTCGTGGGTACCGCCCTGCGCCGGAGGCTGTTCCATCCAGGCGCCCTGGGCGCCCGGCATCAGCAGGAGGTCGTCCTCATCCGCGGCGTCGTGGTCGAGGAAGGTGTACGGAGCCTGGCTTCCGGTGTCGGCAGGAACTGCGGCGTCCGCTGGGAGCGGGTGGCCGGGCAGTGCGCCTGCGTTCTCCGGCTGTCCCTCGTCCGGGAACCGGCCGGTGTCGGTCATGCGTACCCCTCGCCCATCGGTAGTGCTCCTTCCAACCGCTCACGCCCATAGACAAGAACGAGCGTCCATGTTTTGCGGCACGTTGTGCCCCGTCCTGAGCCACCCTGCCCTGTACGCGCCAAGCGGGGGGAGCGTTCGGGTCATTGGTGACTGTGGTGTCGGACACCGAGCGGCTGCACAACGGTCCGCCAGCCTACCCTCCGCCGCCGGCCGCGCCTCAGGGGTGGGTGCGCCTGCCGCTGAGCAGGAAGGCCACGGCGCGCTCGCGCTCCGTCCAGTCGGCGGTGTCGAGTTCCACCGCTTGGAGCAATGTGCACTCGACGGCGTACCCGCCCTCGGCGAGCACCCGTCCGACGGCCTCGGCCTCGTCGCGGGTGGTGGCGTGGGTGACGATCCGTTCGGGCCGGCGGTCGGCGCAGGCGGCGACGACCGCCGCTCCCCCGCCGCCGACGCGGACCACGTCGGGTTCCGGGAGGTCCTCCAGGACCTGGGGTGCGGTGCCCTCGACGACCTGGAGCTGGACCGCGCCCCGGCGGGCGGCGGAGGCCGCGCGGCGGCAGGCCTCCGGATCGCGGTCGACGGCGATGACGGCGGCCCCGAACCGGGCGGCCTCCACGGCGGCCGCGCCGCTGCCCGAGCCGATGTCCCACACGAGGTCGCCCACCCGCGGGCCGAGGCGTGCGAGTTGGGCGGCGCGCAGCTCGGTGCCCTCGCCCGGGCCGGCGCCGGGTCCGTAGGCCTCGCGGGGCAGGGCCCAGCCGCGCGGGGCGGGCGGGTGGCCGGGGTCGCGGCCGGCGATCCAGCCGCCGCCCCGGACGGGGGGCGTGCCGAAGCCGCCGATGACGATGACGACGTTGGGGTCGCGCCAGGTGTGGTCGGCGGCGCGGTCGGAGGTGACGACGGTGACCTGTTCCCGCTCGGTGCCGAGTTCCTCGCAGATGACGAAGGTGCGGTGGACGGGGCCGAGGAGGAGGGCGAGTTCGGCGGGGCCGGCGCCGGGCGAGGTGAGGACGGCGACCTTGGGGTGGGCGCGGCAGACGTTGACGGCGCGGCGCAGGTCGCGGCTGTGGGCGACGACGATCTGGGCGTCGTCCCAGGGCATGGCGGTGCGGGCGAAGGCGGCGGCGACGGAGGAGACGGCGGGCACCACCTCGACCTCGAGGCCGTGTTCGGGGGCGCGCAGGGCGCGCAGGACGCCGAAGAAGCCGGGGTCGCCGTCGGCGAGGACGACGGCGGAGCCGCGGTGCCGGGCGATGCGGCGGGCGGCGAGGTCGACGCTGCCGAGCCGGATGCGTTCGGCGGCGGGCGGGACCTCGGGCAGGGCCAGGTGGTGGGCGGCACCGGCCACCAGGGTGGCGGCGGCCAGGGCGGAGCGGGCCGCGTCCGTCAGCGGTGAGCCGTCCCACCCGATCACCGTGACCCGGTCGGCCATCGTCGTCAGTCTCCTGGGCTCGTGTGGGGGCGGGTCCCCCTGGGGCCGGGCGGGGGCACGGTGAGGTTACCCCGGGCGGCCGGTGCCGGGGCGGACGGCGTGGGGCTCAGCGCCAGTCGGTGAAGGCGGAGGCGTAGTCGTATCCGCCGCCCGGGTGGGTCTCGCGGACCTCGTCCAGGTCCTCGGGCAGCAGGCTCCAGACGATGAGGTCGGAGCGGAATTCGGTCCAGCTGCCGTCCTCGGTGCGGTTGCGCGCTATCCAGGCGCTGCGCAGGACGCCCTCGCTGACGCAGCCGATCTTCTGGGCGACCTGCTGGGAGGCGGTGTTGTCGGCGGCGGTGCGCAGCTCCAGGCGCTCGAACTTCTGGTCGCGGAAGAGCCACTGGGCGACGGCGAGGACGGACTCGCAGGCGTAGCCCTCGCCCCGGGCCCAGGGCGCCGTGACATAGGCGGCCTCGGTGGCGAGGATGCGCCAGTCGGTGTTGCGGAGGTGGACGATGCCGACGAGGCGGTGGGTGAGGAACTCCGTGACCGCAAAGACGATTCCGCGCCCGGAGGTGCGCTCGCCGGGGGCGCTGCGCAGCACCCAGTCGCGGGCGTCGGCGGTGGTGTAGGGGTGGGGGGCGGAGGTCCAGGCGGTGATGAGCTCGTCGTTCATCATCTCCGCCAGCGCGGGCACGTCCCCCGCCTCGAACGGGCGCAGCACCAGTCGGTCCGTACTGATGGAGATGTCCGGAAAGGTGGAAGTCATGCGCTGCTCCAACGCCGGGGCGAGTGGGCTCGGTGGCTCGGGGAGCCGTCGAGGTCCGTCTTGGGGGCACAAGCATGCAGCATCGGCAGGCGGGTGCGCCAAGCGCGTAGGCCCCGCGCACGGTGTCGGTGTGCACGGGGCCTACGACCTTACGGACGGCCGAGGTTACAAGGTGTCAGCTCTGCGCGGGACCGAAGGCGGGCAGAACGGCGCCGTTGCTGAACTTCTCCTCGATGAACTTCTTCACCTCGTCGGAGTTGAGGAGCTTGGCGAGCTTGATGACGCGGGGGTCCTTCTCGTTGCCCCGCTTGACGGCGAGGAAGTTGGCGTAGGGGTTGCCGTCGGCCTTCTCCAGGGCCAGGGAGTCCTTGGCGGGGTTGAGCTTGGCGCCGATGGCGAAGTTGCCGTTGATGACGGCGGCGTCCACGTCGGCCAGGCGGGAGGGGATCTGGGCGGCCTCCAGCTCGGTGAACTGGACGCCCTTCTTGTCCTCGATGTCGGAGAGCTTGGCGGCGGCGCCGACGCCGTCCTTCAGCTTGATGACGCCATTGTCGGCGAGCAGCTTGAGGGCGCGGCCCTCGTTGGTGGCGTCGTTGGGGACGGCGATGGTGGAGCCGGAGCCGAGGTCGGCGACCTTCTTGTCCTTCTTGGAGTAGAGGCCCAGCGGCTCGATCTCGACGTTGACGACGGGCACGATGTCCGTGTTGTTCTTCTTGTTGAAGTCGTCGAGGTACGGCTTGTGCTGGAAGAAGTTGGCGTCGACCTCGCCGCTCTGGGTGGCGGTGTTGGGCAGGACGTAGTCGTTGAACTCCCGCACCTGGAGCTTCAGGCCGGCCTTCGCCGCGAGGTTGTCGCGGACGAAGTTGAGGATGTCGCCGTGCGGGGTGGGGCTGGCGGCGACGGTGAGGGTGGCGTCGGGGTCGGCGTCCTTGCCCTTCTTACCCGAGCTGGAGGTGTCGGACGGGGCACTGCAGGCACTCAGGCCGAGGGTGAGGGCGGCGGCTGCGGCGACGGCGGCGGTGAGCTTGATGGTGGTACGCACGAAGAGTGCCTTCCTTGCTTGGTGTTCCTCGGGTCCCCGAGGGTGTTGCCGCCCGGCAAAGGGTCCGGGCTCTCGGGGTGGGGGCCTTGCGGCCCCCGGTGTCAGACCGACTCGGTGCGGCCGACGGCTTCGGGCTGCGCGACGGGCTCGGCGGTGGCCGCCGGCGCCTTGCGCTGGGCCGGCAGGAGCCTGCGCAGGCCCACGGGTGCGGCCTGGCGGCCACCGCGGGCGGCGAGGCGCCGTACGGCCAGGTCACCGACGAGCTGAACGACCGTCACAATGACGATCAGCAGCACGATGGTGATGTTCATGAGGTCGTCCTCGCGGCGCTGGTAGCCATAGGTGATGGCGAGGTTGCCCAGACCGCCGCCGCCGACCGCGCCGGCCATCGCGGAGTAGCCGATGAGGGTGATGACGGTGGTGGTCAGGCCTGCGATGAGCGAGGGCAGGGACTGCGGGAGCAGCACCTTGAGGATGATGGTCCAGGTGCCGCCGCCCATCGACTGCACGGCCTCGACGAGCCCGTGGTCGACCTCGCGCACGGCGGTCTCCACCAGCCGGGCGAAGAAGGGGGTGGCGCCGACGGCGAGGGCGACCACGGCGGCGCTGGGGCCGATGGAGGTGCCGACGACCGAGCGGCTGAAGGGGATCAGCCAGACGATGAGGATGATGAAGGGCAGCGAGCGGCCGAGGTTGAGGACCGCTCCCAGGACCTTGTTCACCACGACGTTCTGGAGCAGGGCGCCGCGGTCCGTGAGGACGAGCAGGAGGCCCAGCGGCAGGCCGGCGAGCACGGCGTAGACGGTGGACCACCACACCATGAAGAGGGTGTCCAGACAGGCGTCGCGCAGCAGGGGCTGCATCTGGGTCCAGGTCACTTGGCACCGTCCTTGAGGATCGCGTCGGCCGGAGCCGGTGTGGCGACATCCGCGACGTCGACCTGGAGGCCCTGCTCGCGCAGGAAGCCGATGGGGACGACGTTCTCCTCGAAGCGGCCGGGCAGTTCGATGCGCATCCGGCCGACCTGCTTGCCGGCGACGGTGTCCATCGCGGCGCCCAGGATCGAGATGTCGATGTTGTACGTACGGGACAGCTGGGAGATGACCGGCTGGGTGGCCGCGGCACCGTGGAAGGTGACGTCCACGACCGTGCGGTCGGGGCCGGAGGGCTCGCCGCCCACCGGGAACAGCTCGGCGGCCAGCTCGGAGCCGGGCGTGGCGAGCAGTTCCGTGACCGTGCCGGACTCCACGACGCGGCCGCCCTTCATCAGGGCCGCGGAGTCGCAGATGGTCTTGACGACGTCCATCTCGTGGGTGATGAGGAGGACGGTCAGGCCGAGCTGGCGGTTGAGGTCGCGCAGCAGCTGGAGGATGGAGCGGGTGGTCTCGGGGTCGAGCGCGGAGGTCGACTCGTCGGAGAGCAGCACCTTGGGGTCGCCGGCCAGGGCGCGGGCGATGCCGACGCGCTGCTTCTGGCCGCCGGAGAGCTGGGCGGGGTAGGCCTTGGCCTTGTCGGCGAGGCCGACGAGGTCGAGCAGTTCGAGGGCCTTGCGGGAGCGCTCCTTGCCCGAGATGCCGAGGATCTCGAGGGGCAGCTCGACGTTGGCCTGCACGGTGCGCGAGGAGAGCAGGTTGAAGTGCTGGAAGACCATGCCGATGCGGCTGCGGGCCTGGCGCAGCGCTGCGTTCGCGCGCTGGCCGCGGCCGGCGAGGGCGGTCAGGTCCTGGCCGGCGACGGTGACCGTGCCGGAGGTGGGGCGCTCCAGGAGGTTGACGCAGCGGATGAGGGTCGACTTTCCGGCGCCGCTCTGGCCGATGACGCCGTACACCTCGCCCTCACGGACATGGAGATCGACGCCGTCGAGGGCGGTGACCTCGCGGCCGCGTGAGCGGTAGACCTTTGTCAGGCCCGTAGTGGTGATCACAGGGGTTTCCGTCACTGTCGAGTGCGCGGCGGTGAGGGTGCCGGGCACGGGCATTCATTGCGGAACGCGGCATCGGAGGGCCCGGCCGAGCGCAGGGGTGCGCGGGCTCGGGGACATCTGGTGACGCGGGGCGGCGCGATTCCCTCCGGCAGGTCGCCGGACGGGTGCGCTACGGGGTCTCGCTTCGGGGCGCGAGGCACGGGGGCCCTCAGCAGTCACACATTCGACACATGCAACGAGCAGCACCGGGCGTCGTCATCGCCTCAGTCGCAAGGATGCGGGTGCTCGTCGTGGTCATGCGGGCCAGTAAAACAGAAGCACGTGCGAATCAGCCAAGCCTGTCCGAATACCGGACTCGATCTCTCGCTCTCTGGACTGTGAGGGCGCTCGCGAGGGGCCCGTAGCGGGCGTTTAGAGTCGTCCCATGCCTCTCTCGTCCCCTTCGCACGCCCGCACCGCCCGGGGGCCGCGGTGATCGACGCGCTGACGCTCGCGGCCGGTCTGGCCGCCCTCGCGCTGGCCGCCTGGTGCGGCTTCGCCTTCTCCCGCGACCAGCCCACCAAGGACTGGCACTTCATCGGCATGGCGGTGGTCTCCGTCCTCGCCGTGCTCCAGCTCGTCATAGGCGTGGTGCGGCTGGCCGGCGGCGACAAGCCCGAGCAGGGCACGGCCATCTTCGTGGCCTATCTGCTGGGCGCGGCCGCCGCGGTCCCGGCCGCGGGCTTCATGTCCCTCGCCGAGCGGACCCGCTGGGGTTCGGCCACCGTGGCGGCGGGCGCAGTGATCCTGGCCGTGCTCGAGGTGCGGCTGTACGACATCTGGGGAGGCTGACCCATGTCCGAGCCCGTGAACGTGTCCGAGCCCGTCGACGCGCAGGAGAGGCCCGGCTTCGACCTCGGCCAGGGGCCGGGCCGGCTGCTGGTCTGGCTGTACGGGGTGTTCACCGTCGCCGCGGCCTCCCGCTCCGTCGTCCAGATGCTGATGGACTTCGGCCGGGCGCCGCTGGCCTACGTCCTGTCGGCGGCGGCCGCCGTGGTGTACGCGTTCATCACGTACTCCCTGGTGCGCGGCGGCGCGGCGGCCCGCAGGGCGGCGCTGGTGTGCTGCGCCGCCGAGCTGGCCGGCGTCCTCGTCGTGGGCACCTGGACGCTCCTTGCGCCGTCCGCCTTCCCGGACGCCACGGTCTGGTCGGACTACGGCATGGGCTATCTCTTCATCCCGGTGATCCTGCCGGTGACGGCCATGGCCTGGCTGCGCCGCGCACCGCACTGAGGCGGGCGCGGCGGGCCGCCGCCGCACGGACCCCGGCGCTCAGACGGTCGTCGCGAGCGCGGGGGCCGCGGCCGGCTGTGCGGCCTTCTCCAGGGTGACGAGCGTCAGCGTGGGCGTGACCTGCTCGGTGCCCGTCGCCTCGTACCCCCACTTGCGGTAGAGGCGCAGGTTGCCCTCGCTGCGCTGCCCGGTGGCGAGCCGGAACCGCCGGGCGGCCCACTCCCCCGCCAGCCGTGCCTCCAGCGCGCCGAGCAGCCGCCCGCCCAGGCCGTGCCGCTGCATCCGGGGGTGCACGATGAGCCCGGTGATGACGGCCGTGCCGTCCCCGTCGACCGTGCCGCGCACGGAGCCGACGACCTCCTCGCCGAGCCGGGCCACGAGCACACAGCCGCCGCCCAGTTCGGCGCGCAGGTCGTCGAGGGTCTGCGTGAGGGGTTCGATGCTGTAGTCGCCGTACAGCTCGGCCTCGCTCTGGTAGCAGAGATACTGAAGCTTGAGGATGTGTTCGGCATCTGTCCCGGTCGCGGCCGAGACGGTCACGCTCATACCCATCTGCGCATGCCTCCCCTTGTGGGTCGTCCTTAGGCTCCTTGTCCCCAGGGTCATGGAGCCGCAATCTCCGCCATGAGCATTCTGCGCAAGCATCCCAGGCAGCGGGAGCGTACGGGCCCCAGAGATCCTTGTGACATTCCCAACTTCCCTGCGATTTCGCGGTAGGTCGGGTCTCCACCGGAGAGCAGCGCCCCCAGCAGGCGGGGGCACCGGCCGGGCAGCCGCCGTACGGCCGCGCGCAGTTCCCGGCCCGCCTCGGCGGCCAGGACCGCGTCCTCCACGCCGGACTCCGGACGGCCCTGCGGCTGCCGGGCGCCGGTCGGGTCGTACGGCACCTCGCGCCGGGCCCGGCGGCGGGCGGCCCTGGCCTCGGCGCGCACCGCGGCGCGTAACCGGGCCGCGGGCACGGCCGGGCTGGCCTCGCTCAGCAGCCGTACCCAGACGGACTGTTCGAGGTCGGCCGGATCCACCCCGGCGGCGGCCGCTTCGGCCGCGCACTCCGCCTCCAGCAGCGGGCCCAGCCGCGTCAGAAGATCACTGCGTGTCATGCGGGCGGGGACG
The DNA here is from genome assembly GCF_056930295.1 of Streptomyces sp. 17_S59. Lineage (NCBI taxonomy): Bacteria > Bacillati > Actinomycetota > Actinomycetes > Kitasatosporales > Streptomycetaceae > Streptomyces > Streptomyces sp. 17_S59. Next base: position 1,149,185 of record NZ_JBXOWD010000001.1, read on the forward strand.
TGCGACCGGGCGCCACCGGTTTCCGGGGCGCCCGGAATTCACCCGTCCGGGGGTCAGCCCTTCAGGAACGCGTCCCGCGCCATCGCCGCCGTGTCGCAGTTGTCGGAGAAGATGCCGTCGATGCCGGTCGCGAAGTACGTCTTGAACGCACCGAAGGCGTCGCCGTAGGCGTTCGGGTCGGTGCCGCGCCGGAAGTCCGCGGGCAGGAAGCTGTTCTCGTTGCGCATGGTGTACGGGTGCAGGATGAGCCCCGCGGCGTGTGCGTCCCGCACCAGCGTGGTCGGCTTGGTGAGCCGGTCGTCCTTGCCCCGCGGGATGATCAGGTTCACCCACGGGCCTATGCCCTGGGCGAAGCCGGAGACCCACTTCAGGCCCTGGGGGGTGATGAGGTCGGCGACCGTGCGCGGGTCCTTGGCCTCGGTGAAGTCCCAGGGGCGGGTGGGCAGGTCGTCCAGCAGCAGGATCTTCGGGCCGTCGACGCCCAGCCTGCCGAGCCGCTGGAGGCTGCTGGGCTCGAAGGACTGCAGGAAGGTGTGGCCGTTGCGGCCCGCCCGCCCGTAGCGGCGCAGCAGCTTGGCGAGGGGCTCCTCCAGGCCGAGCCCGGCCTTGCGGAAGTAGGTGGGGTGCTTGGTCTCGACGTGCAGCCAGATGCGGCGGCCGCGCTTGCGGCCCTGCTCGTCGGCCCACTTGAGGACCTCTTCGAAGGTGGGCACCTGCCAGCGGCCGTCGTAGAGGGTGTTGTGCTGGCGGTTGCCGGGGATGCGCTCCTTGGCGCGGAGGGTCTTCAGCTCGGCGAGCGTGAAGTCCTCGGTGAACCAGCCGGTGTGGGCCTCGCCGTCGACGGTCTTGGTGGTCTTGCGGGAGGCGAACTCCGGGTGGGAGGCGACGTCGGTGGTGGCGGTGATGTCGTTCTCGTGCCGGCAGACGAGGTGGCCGTCCTTGGTGGGGACGAGGTCCTGCTCGATGACGTCCGCGCCGTTGGCGAGGGCGTACTCGTAGGAGCCGAAGGTGTGTTCGGGACGGTAGCCGCAGGCGCCGCGGTGGCCGATCACGGTCGGCACCGGCAGGTCCTTGAACGAACCGCTGTCACCGTGCCCGTGGCCGCCGGTGCTCCGCTCCGCCGCCGTCGCCGGGGAGACCCCGCCGCCGAGGGCGACCGCCCCCGCGCCGAGGGCCGCCGCGGCCCCCAGCACCGTGCGCCTGCCCGGCCGCTGCTCCTGCTGCATGTACGCTCCTCGTTCCGCTTCTTCCGGGTTCCTCTTCCGGATGCCCGACGGCGCCGATCGTATGCACGTGCGACTTTCCTGAGAAGGACGGCCGGGGAACGGAGTGGAAAGTCACGTCAACAGTCTGTTTCGAGTCGGTCAACCGGGCGTGCGCAAGGCGCATACCCGCGAGTATCGTCAACGACCGCGCAGGCGCGCGCCAGAACGACCATCACGACCGGAGGGCCCGTTGTCCCGCATCATGCTCAAGGCGATTCTCGGATTGCTCATGCGCGTCCTGTACCGCCCGAAGGTGGAGGGGGCGGAGCACATCCCGGGCAACGGGCCGGTCATCCTCGCCGGGAACCACACCACGTTCATCGACTCGCTGTTCATCGCGCTCATCGTCAAGCGCCAGGTGTTCTTCATCGGCAAGGACGAGTACGTCACGGGCAAGGGCGTCAAGGGCCGCCTGATGGCCTGGTTCTTCAGCGCCTCCGGCATGATCCCGGTGGACCGGGACGGCGGGAACGGCGGTGTGGCCGCGCTGATGACGGGCCGCCGGGTGCTGGAGGAGGGCAAGGTCTTCGGCATCTACCCGGAGGGCACCCGCTCCCCCGACGGCCGCCTCTACCGCGGCCGCACGGGCATCGCGCGCCTCGCGCTGATGACCGGCGCCCCGGTGGTGCCCTTCGCGATGATCGGCACCGACAAGGTCCAGCCCTCGGGCAAGGGCGTCCCCCGCATCGCCCCGGTGACCGCACGCTTCGGCGAGCCGCTGGACTTCTCCCGCTACGAGGGCATGGACCGCGACCGCTACGTCCTGCGCGCCGTCACCGACGAGGTGATGAGCGAAGTGATGCGCCTGTCGGGCCAGGAGTACGTGGACATGTACGCCACCAAGGCCAAGGCCGCCTGACCGGCACGGGATCCACGGCGGAGCGCCGTCGCAGGGGAGTTCGCTCCCGTGCGACGGCGCTCCGCTTTTGCGTCTCCGGTGTTTCCGGCGCCGGTGCCTATCCCAGGCAGCGCGGCTGGAACGCCGGGTCGGCCGGGCCCTTGCGGCCCAGGGCGTTGAGCACCCACTGGGCGACGACCGGGTCCTTGGTCGCCTGGTCGTGCATGAAGGGGTCGAGCGGGCACTTGTCCTGGAGGACGACGTTGGTGAGGTGCTCGGCGGGACCGGTCAGCAGGGCGCTGGTGTAGGGGACGACCACCTCGTCGTGGCGGGTGGTGACGACGGTGTAGTCCGGACCCACGGGGGTCTCGTCACCCTCGTTGAGCTTCTTCATCAGGTCCGACCCGACGCGCTGGTCCAGGCAGGACGGGCAGAAGGTGTAGCCGAAGGGTATGGCGAGCGGGTTCAGGGTGCCGTGGTTCGAGGGCACGATGCCCACGAGGTCGTCGACCTTGTCCGCGCCGCCGAGGAACTTCACGTAGTAGCGCGGCATCATGCCGCCCTGGCTGTGACCGACGATGTCCACCTTCGCCGCGCCCGTCGCGCCCCGCACGGCCTCGACGAAGTCCCGCAGCTCGGCGGCGGCCTGGGGGATCGGGTCGGTCTCCATGTGCCCGTAGTTGAAGGCGAAGACGCAGTAGCCCGCCTCCTTCAGCTTCGGCGACAGCGCGGCCCAGTTCTCCGCCATCAGCTTGAACGTGCCGTTGACCAGCACGACGGGCTGCGGGTGTGCCGAATCCGGCTTGCAGGACCAGTCGTTGGCGCCCCTGGGCGGGATGTCCAGGACCGAGGCGGAGGCCGGGGACGCGGCGAGCCCGGTGAGGCTCAGCGTGGCGGCAGCCACGGCGGCGATCAGGAGCCGCGCGGCGGTACGCAGACGCGTGTGACGCATGGTGGGGGAATCCTTTGAACACGGGCGCCCTGGAGGCGGAACACCCTCGTCCGAACCTCGTTCGACAATGTCGACCGGTGGGCGAGATGTTTCCCCGAGCGCATGGAGCGCGTCAATAGAGTTACCGGCCGGTAAACATCACACGGGCCGGGGCTTGCCGCCCCGGCCCGTGATGCGCTTGGCTCATCTGAGCATTTTTCCGCTCAGTGCTGCCCGGCGTTCCGGCTCAGCGCTTCGTCCCGGGGTTCGGCTCGTCCCCCGGAAGGCCGCCGTAGCCCTCCGCCAGCCGCTGGCCGCGCAGCAGGAACCAGGCCGTCACCGCCGTCCCCAGCAGCACCAGGGCCCCGACGCCGGAGGCAATCCGCAGCCCCTCGACGAAGGCGTCCTGTGCCGAGGCCAGCAGCGCGCTCCCCGTGTCGGCCGGCAGGTCCGCCGCCGACTGGACCGCCCCGCCGAGCGACTCGTGGGCGTCCGCCGCCGCCTCCGCGGGCACACCCGCGGGGACGGTGAAGCCGCCGTAGACACCGGTGACGATCGTGCCGAGCAGCGCGATGCCCAGCGCCGCGCCCAGCTCGTACGCCGTCTCCGAGACCGCCGAGGCCGCGCCCGCCTGCTCCTTGGGCACGCTGGAGAGGATCACGTCGGCGGTGACGGTGAAGGAGAAGCCCGCACCCACGCCCACGACCAGCAGCACCGCGCCCAGCACCGGATAGACCGTGTCCGCGCCCAGCCAGACCAGCGCCGCGAGCGCGAGGCCGATCGCCGCGAGCCCGCCGGCCACCACCGACCGCACCGACCAGCGGCGGGCGGCCTGCCCGGCGAGCAGACCCGCCGTCACCGCGCCCACGGCGGCGGGCAGTTCCGCGAGCCCGGCCTCCAGCGGATCGCGGCCCTGCACCAGCTGGAGGAACTGCGACAGGAAGAAGACCATCCCGGACAGCCCGAGGACCGTCAGCAGGTCGGCCATCACCGCGCCGGAGAAGCCCCGGTGGTGGAAGAGCCGCATGTCCAGCAGGGGCGCGGGCAGCTTGAGCTGACGGCGCACGAACCACAGCAGCGCGAGCAGCCCGGTCCCGGCCGCCAGGACGATCTGCCCGGTGAAGCCGTGCGTCGCGCCCTCCTTGATCGCATAGACGATCCCCACGATGCCGACCATCGACAGGACCACGCTGAGCAGGTCCCAGGGCCCCGGCGCGGGGTCGCGGGACTCGGGCAGCAGCCGCATGCCGACAAGCACGAGCACGGCCATGACCGGCAGGTTGATCAGGAAGACCGAGCCCCACCAGAAGTTCTCCAGCAGGAAGCCGCCCACCACCGGGCCCACGGCCGCACCGGCGGAGGCCATCGCACCCCAGATGCCGATGGCCAGGCTGCGCTCCCGGGGGTCGTGGAAGAGGTTGCGGATGAGCGCGAGCGTGGACGGCATCAGCGTCGCACCCGCCACACCCAGCAGGGCCCGGGCGGCGATCATCATCTCCGGGCTGGAGGCGTAGGCGTTGAGGGCCGACACCGCGCCGAACGCCACCGCGCCGCTCAGCAGCAGCTTCTTGCGGCCGACGCGGTCACCGAGGCTGCCCATGGACACCAGCAGACCCGCGATGACGAAGGAGTAGACGTCGCCGATCCAGAGGAGCTGGGTGCCCGACGGGCGCAGGTCCTCGCTGAGGAAGGGCGTGGCCAGGCCCAGCACGGTCGCGTCGACGGCGACGAGCAGGACGGCCAGGACGAGGACGGCCAGCGCCAGCCAGCGCCCCGGGCGCGGAGCCTCCTGCTCCAGGTCGCGGGGCGCCGCGGTACTGCTCCCGGCGCTCACCGCTCCGCCCTCCGCTGCGCGCCGCCGAGCAACAGCTCGGAGACCATGCGGGTGAGGTCCTTGGGCGCCACCCGCCCATCGTGCACGGCCCACGCCCCGGAGGCGATCAGCCCGTACAGCGCGTCGGTGAGCCAGGCGGGTGAGAGGTCGATACGGAAGGTGCCCTCCTCCTGGCCGCGCACGAAGAGCGCATGGACGCGGGCGTCGAGGCGGTTCCAGCCCTCGTTCATCTCGTCCTCGAAGAGCTGGTTCTCGGAGTAGAGGAAGGACAGGAGTCCGGCGACCGGCTCGGCGCGGGCGATCAGCCTGCGCACCGCCTCGGCCGCGTCGCCCTCCTCCAGTACGGCCTCGTCCAGGGCCCGCTCGAACTGCTCGATGCCGAGCTGCTCCAGGGCGCGGACGAGCGCGTCGCGCCCGGCGAAGTGCCGGTGCAGGGTCGCGCGGCTGATGCCGGCGGCCTTGGCGATCTCGTCCATGGAAGCCGTCGCCCTGCGGGTGAGCAGGGCTGCGGCTGCCGTCAGTACACGTGCACGGTCGAGGCTCATAAGACGACGATAACCCGAATGAGACATTGATGTCTCATTCGGGTGTTGATCGTCTCACTTTGGTGCAGGAGTCAGGTGCTTCAGCCGCGCTTGGCGTCCGCCCACTGCCGCTGCACCGCCAGATCCGCCTTGACCTCCCCCAGCTGCACCGCCACCGCGGAGGGGGCCGTGCCGCCCCGGCCGCTGCGGGACGCCAGGGCGCCCGGCACGTCGAGGACCGTGCGGACCTCGGGGGTGAGGTGGGGGGAGATCTTCGCGAACTGTTCGTCCGTGAGCCGGTCCAGCTCGATGCCCTCGGTCTCGCAGACCTTGACGCACTCCCCCGCGACCTCGTGCGCCACCCGGAACGGCACGCCCTGCTTGACCAGCCACTCGGCAATGTCCGTGGCCAGCGAGAAACCGGCCGGGGCCAGCTCCTCCATCCGCGCGCGGTTGACCGTGAGGGTCGCCATCATCCCGGTGAAGGCCGGGAGCAGCACCTCCAGCTGGTCGCAGGAGTCGAAGACCGGCTCCTTGTCCTCCTGGAGGTCGCGGTTGTAGGCGAGGGGCAGGGCCTTGAGCGTGGCGAGCAGCCCGGTGAGATTGCCGATCAGCCGCCCGGACTTGCCGCGCGCCAGCTCGGCGATGTCCGGGTTCTTCTTCTGCGGCATGATCGAGGAACCGGTGGAGAAGGCGTCGTGCAGGGTCACGAAGGAGAACTCCTTCGTGTTCCAGATGATGACCTCCTCGGCGATCTTCGACAGGTCGATGCCGATCATCGCCGTGATGAAGGCGAACTCGGCGACGAAGTCGCGCGAGGCGGTGCCGTCGATGGAGTTGCCCACGCTGCCGCGCTCGAAGCCCAGGTCGGCGGCGACCGCCTCCGGGTCCAGCCCGAGGGAGGAGCCGGCGAGGGCGCCCGAGCCGTAGGGCGAGACCGCCGTGCGCTCGTCCCACTGGCGCAGCCGCTCCGCGTCCCGGGACAGCGCCTGGACGTGGGCGAGCACATGGTGGGCGAAGAGCACGGGCTGGGCGTGCTGGAGGTGGGTGCGCCCGGGCATCGCGACGTCCGGGTGCGCCTCGGCGAGGCCGACGAGGGCCTCCTGGAGGTCGGCGATCAGCCCGCCGATGATCCGCGCGTGGTCGCGCAGGTACATCCGGAAGAGCGTGGCCACCTGGTCGTTGCGGGACCGCCCGGCGCGCAGCTTGCCACCCAGCTCGGGGCCGAGCCGCTCCAGCAGGCCGCGCTCCAGGGCGGTGTGCACGTCCTCGTCGGCGATGGTGCCCGTGAACGTACCGGCGGCGACGTCCGCCTCCAGCAGCCCCAGGCCCTCGGTCATCCGCGCCAGCTCGTCGTCCGTGAGCAGCCCGGCCTTGTGGAGCACGCGCGCATGGGCGCGGGAGCCGGCGATGTCGTAGGGGGCGAGCCGCCAGTCGAAGTGGACGGAGGCGGAGAGCTTGGCGAGGGCCTCGGCCGGTCCGTCCGCGAACCGGCCGCCCCACAGCCGTACGTCCTGGTTATCGCCGCTCACTGCGCCAGGTCCCGCTTCGCGGCGATCTTGCTGGACATGCCGAAGATCTCGATGAAGCCCTTCGACATGGACTGGTCGAAGGTGTCGCCCGTGTCGTAGGTGGCGAGGTTGAAGTCGTACAGAGAGGTCTCGGACTTCCGGCCGGTGACCACGGCCCGGCCGCCGTGCAGCGTCATCCGGACGTCGCCGGAGACGTGCTCGTTGGCCTCGGCGACGAACCCGTCCAGCGCCCGCTTGAGCGGCGAGAACCACAGGCCGTCGTAGACCAGCTCGGTCCACCGCTGCTCGACCTGCCGCTTGAACCGGGCCAGCTCGCGCTCGACGGTGACGTTCTCCAGCTCCTGGTGGGCGGTGATCAGCGCGATAGCGCCGGGCGCCTCGTAGATCTCCCGGGACTTGATGCCGACCAGCCGGTCCTCGACCATGTCGATCCGGCCGACGCCCTGGGCCCCGGCCCGCTCGTTGAGCTGCTGGATGGCCTGGAGCACGCTGACGGGCTTGCCGTCGAGGGCGACGGGGACGCCCTTCTCGAAGGTGATGACCACCTCGTCGGCCTCCCGGGGGGTGGCCGGGTTGGCGGTGTAGTCGTAGACGTCCTCGATCGGGGCGTTCCAGATGTCCTCCAGGAAGCCGGTCTCGACGGCCCGCCCGAAGACGTTCTGGTCGATGGAGTAGGGCGACTTCTTGGTGGTCGCGATCGGCAGGCCCTTGGCCTCGCAGAAGGCGATGGCCTTGTCCCGGGTCATGGCGTAGTCCCGGACGGGGGCGATGCACTTCAGGTGCGGGGCGAGGGAGGAGATGCCCGCCTCGAACCGGACCTGGTCGTTGCCCTTGCCGGTGCAGCCGTGGGCGACGGTGGTCGCGCCGTGCTTCTCGGCGGCGGCCACGAGGTGCTTGACGATCGTGGGCCGGGAGAGGGCGGAGACCAGCGGGTACCGGTCCATGTAGAGGGCGTTGGCCTTGATCGCCGGGAGGCAGTACTCCTCGGCGAACTCGTCCTTGGCGTCCGCGACCTCGGCCTCCACGGCACCGCAGGCGAGCGCGCGCTTGCGGATGACGTCCAGGTCCTCGCCGCCCTGGCCGACATCCACGGCGACGGCGATGACCTCGGCGCCCGTCTCCTCGGCGATCCAGCCGATGGCGACGGAGGTGTCAAGGCCGCCGGAATAGGCGAGTACGACGCGCTCGGTCACGGGGTTCTCCTTACGGTGCAGTGCGCTGCGCTCTCATGCGCTGGTAGGCATAACTATGCAGCACTCCGTATGTTTCGTCAATGGCTCGTGAGAGTGAATCGGTCCCGAGTGCGCGGCAAGGGGGCGGCCTACGATGCGACTGTCCGGAACCTCGAACCAGGGAGGTTTTCGCCATGACAGTGCGGGGCCATGTCCTGCAGGAGTTCTTGCAGGAGACCGTCGATCTTGCCGCGTCGGTGATCGAGGGCTGCAAGATCGAGGTGGTGGGGGACCGGATCATCATCACGCCGAAGGCCAGCGTCCTGAGCTGGACGATCCGCCGCATCCTGAACGCTGCCGAGGCCTGCGGCATCCCCGAAGAACGGATCCTGTCCGATGTGGAGATCGAGTTCCCGGGAGAACCCCGCCGATGCCCGGACGTGGCGATCGTCGAAAACGGTGCCGGCGAACCGTACAGCCACGGCGATCTCCTGGCCGCCGTCGAGATCGTCTCCTCGAAGCACGACAGGAACGACTACGCGCTCAAGGTGCAGCAGTACGCCCGCTTCGGTGTGCCCGCCTACTTGATCATTGACCCTTTCCACGGCCAGTGCAGCCTTCTCACCGAGCCGATGGACGACGGGTACATCTCCTGCGAGGAGTACAAGTACGGCGACACCATCACCTTCCGACTCCGGGACGGCAGCAGCATCGAGATCCCCACGCACACCTTCAAGCGCCGCAACTGACCGCTCACCGGACCCCCGATTTGGATCAGCGGCGCCGGACAGGATATTTTCTTTCTGCACGCCCCACCGGGAAGAAACCCGGAGGGAACGTCGCACCGGGACGTGGCGCAGCTTGGTAGCGCACTTGACTGGGGGTCAAGGGGTCGCAGGTTCAAATCCTGTCGTCCCGACCAGCGTTTTCGCAGGTCGGAGGCCGTTTTCCTCGTATGAGGAGGCGGCCTTTCGCCGTTTCCGGAGTCTGTGACACCGCGTGACGGCAAGCAAGGCAAGCAAATGGCCCGGCCCCCGGGATTCCGGGGGCCGGGCCATTGCCGTGCCATGCCGCGCCGTCCTCAGCGCTCCTTCTGCGCCAGCCTCAGCAGGTGGTCCGCCAGGGCCTGGCCGCCGTGCGGGTCGCGGCTGATGAGGAGGACCGTGTCGTCGCCCGCGATCGTGCCGATGATCTCGTGGACGCCGGCCTGGTCGATGGCCGAGGCGAAGAACTGGGCCGCGCCGGGCGGGGTGCGGAGCACCACCAGGTTGGCGGAGGCCTCCGCGGAGATCAGCAGCTCGGCGGCCAGGCGGCCCATGCGGGCCTCCGTGGCCGACTCGCCGAGGGGGGCGCGGGGGGTGCGGTCGCCGCCCTCGCCGGGGACGGCGTAGATCAGCTCGCCGCCCGTGTTGCGGATCTTGACCGCGCCGAGTTCGTCGAGGTCGCGGGAGAGCGTGGCCTGGGTGACGGAGAGGCCGTCGTCCGCCAGCAGCCGGGCGAGCTGGCTCTGGGACCGGACCGCCTGCCTGCTGAGGATGTCCACGATCCGGCGGTGGCGGGCGGTGCGGGTCTGCGGCACGGCCTGTCCGCCGTGGGCCGGCTCGGTCTCCTGCGCCTCGGTCATCGTGTTCGTCAGTCTCCGGATCGTCGTTCCTCGTGGGGCCCGTCGGCGACGGCGTCCAGGACGCCGGGCAGCGCCCCGAGGAACGCCTCCGTCTCATCTTCGGTGATGATCAGCGGAGGAGCCAGCCGCACCACGTGCGGTGCGACCGCGTTCACCAGGACCCCGGCGTCCTGAGCCGCCTGCTGCACTTTTGGTGCGAGGGGCTCGACAAGGACAATACCCAGCAGCAGACCCGCACCACGGACGTGGTCGACGAGGGGGTGGCCGAGGGCCGCGATCCCGTCACGCAGCAGCTCGCCCGTGCGCTTGACGCGGTCCAGGACGCCGTCGGCGTCGAGGGTGTCCAGGACGGCGAGCGCGGCCGCGCAGGCGACGGGGTTCCCGCCGAAGGTGGAGCCGTGCTGACCAGGCGTCAGCAGCTCGGCGGCGGGGCCGAAGGCCAGGGTGGCGCCGATGGGCAGGCCGCCGCCCAGGCCCTTGGCGAGGGTGACGACGTCGGGCTCGACGCCCTGGGCGAGGTGCTCGAACCAGTGGCCGGTGCGGCCGATACCTGTCTGGATCTCGTCCAGGACGAGCAGCGTTCCGGTCTCCCGGGTGATCTCGCGGGCGGCGGCCAGATAGCCGGCCGGGGGGACCACCACGCCGTTCTCGCCCTGGACCGGCTCCAGGACGACGAGCGCGGTGTCCGTGGTGACCGCCGCGCGGAGCGCCGCCACGTCCCCGTACGGCACATGTGTCACGTCGCCCGGCAGCGGAAGGAACGGGTCCTGCTTGGCGGGCTGTCCGGTGAGGGCGAGGGCGCCCATCGTGCGGCCGTGGAAGCCGCCGGTCGCGGCGACCATGTGCGTACGGCCCGTGCGCCGGCCGATCTTGAAGGCGGCCTCGACGGCCTCCGCGCCGGAGTTGGCGAAGTAGACGCGCCCGGGGCGGCCGGCCAGCCGCAGCAGCCGCTCCGCGAGCTGGACGGTCGGCTCGGCGGTGAAGAGGTTGGAGACGTGGCCCAGCGTGGCGATCTGGTCGGAGACGGCCCGGACGACCGCGGGGTGGGCGTGGCCGAGGGCGTTCACGGCGATGCCGCCCACGAAGTCCAGGTAGCGGTTGCCGTCGGCGTCCCAGACGTACGGGCCCTCGCCGCGCACCAGGGGGATGCGGGGCGTGCCGTAGTTGTCCATCAGGGCGCCCTGCCAGCGCCGGGTGAGGTCTGCGTTCGTCATGCGTCCCCCTGCTCCGCGTCCGGCACGACCATCGTGCCGATGCCTTCGTCCGTGAAGATCTCCAGCAGGATCGAGTGCTGGACCCGCCCGTCGATCACGCGGGCGGTGGTGACGCCGTTGCGCACGGCGTACAGGCAGCCCTCCATCTTGGGGACCATGCCGCTGGCCAGCTCGGGCAGCAGCCGCTCCAGCTCGCTCGCGGTGAGCCGGCTGATGACCTCGTCGCTGTGCGGCCAGTCCTCGTACAGGCCCTCGACGTCGGTGAGGACCATCAGCGTCTCGGCGCCGAGCGCGACGGCGAGCGCGGCGGCGGCGGTGTCGGCGTTGACGTTGTACACGTGACCGTCGTCGGCGCTGCGGGCAATGGAGGAGATGACGGGGATGCGGCCGTCGTCCAGCAGGGCCCGGACGGCGCCGGGGTCGATCTCGGTGATCTCGCCGACCCGGCCGAGGTCGACCCGCTCGCCGTCGATCTCGGCGTAGTGCTTGGTGGCGGTCATCAGGTGGGCGTCCTCGCCGGTGAGGCCGACGGCGAGCGGGCCGTGCTGGTTGAGCAGCCCGACCAGTTCGCGCTGGACCTGCCCGGCCAGGACCATCCGCACCACGTCCATGGCCTCGGGCGTGGTGACCCGCAGCCCGGCCTTGAACTCCGATGCCAGGCCGAGCCGGTCCAGGTGGGCGCTGATCTGCGGCCCGCCGCCGTGCACGACGACGGGCTTGAGGCCGGCGTGCCGCAGGAAGACGACGTCCTGGGCGAAGGCGGCCTTCAGCTCGTCGTCGACCATGGCGTTGCCGCCGAACTTGACGACGACGGTGCGGCCGTGATGGCGGGTCAGCCAGGGCAGTGCCTCGACGAGGGTGCGGGCCTTGGGCAGGGCGGTGTGCTTGCGGGTGGTGCCGGCGGTTCCGGTCGTCGTCATGAGGAGTACGCGCTGTTCTCGTGAACGTAGTCGGCGGTGAGGTCGTTGGCCCAGATGGTGGCGGACTCGGTGCCCTCGGCCAGGTCGGCGGTGATGCGGACCTCCCGGTAGCGCATATCGACGAGTTCGCGGTCCTCGCCGACGGAGCCGTTCCGGCAGACCCAGACGCCGTTGATGGCCACGTTGAGCTTGTCGGGGTCGAAGGCGGCGGAGGTGGTGCCGATGGCGGAGAGCACCCGGCCCCAGTTGGGGTCCTCGCCGTGGATGGCGCACTTGAGGAGGTTGTTGCGGGCGATGGAGCGGCCCACCTCGACGGCGTCGTCCTCGGTGGCGGCGCCGGTCACCTCGATGCGGATGTCCTTGCTGGCGCCCTCGGCGTCGCCGATGAGCTGGCGGGCGAGGTCGTCGCAGACGGCCCGGACGGCCTCGGCGAAGGCGGCCTCGTCCGGGGTGGTGCCGGAGGCGCCGGAGGCGAGGAGCAGCACGGTGTCGTTGGTGGACATGCAGCCGTCGGAGTCGACCCGGTCGAAGGTCTGCCGGGTGGCGGCGCGCAGGACGGCATCGAGGCCCGCCGCGTCGACGTCGGCGTCGGTGGTGAGGACGACGAGCATGGTGGCCAGGCCGGGGGCGAGCATGCCCGCGCCCTTGGCCATGCCGCCGACGGTCCAGCCGTCGCCCTGGACGACGGCGGTCTTGTGCACGGTGTCGGTGGTCTTGATGGCGATGGCGGCCTTCTCGCCGCCGTGGGCGGAGAGTTCGACGGCGGCCTTGCCGATGCCGGGCAGCAGCTTGTCCATGGGCAGCCGGACGCCGATGAGGCCGGTGGAGGCGACGGCGATCTCGGCGGCGCTGTGCCCCAGCGCCGCGGCGGCCTTCTCGGCGGTGGCGTGGGTGTCCTGGAAGCCCTCGGGGCCGGTGCAGGCGTTGGCGCCGCCGGAGTTGAGGACGACCGCGGAGACCCGGCCGCCCTTGAGGACCTGCTGGGACCAGAGCACCGGCGCGGCCTTGACGCGGTTGGCGGTGAAGACGCCCGCGGCCGCCAGGCGGGGGCCGCGGTTGACCACGAGGGCCAGGTCGGGGCTGCCGCTCTCCTTGATTCCGGCGGCGATGCCGGCGGCCGTGAATCCCTTTGCTGCGGTGACGCTCACTGCATCTCCTTGTCGGCTCCGCTGCGGTGGCGGATGGTGTCGCCGCCGCCCCTGCGGGGCGACAGCGCGGGCTCGGTCTTCGTCTGCTGCAGGCCGGCCCGGTGGCCGGCGGGCTGTTCGCAGGGCACCAGGCGGGCCAGTGCGGTGGCGAACGCGCGGCGGATGCTCATGGCGCCACGCCCGTGGCCGGCAGCCCCAGCTCCTCGGGGAGCCCGAGGGCGATGTTCATGCTCTGCACGGCACCCCCGGCGGTGCCCTTGGCGAGGTTGTCGATCGCGCTGATGGCGATGATCCGGCCGGCCGCCTCGTCGAGGGCGACCTGGACCAGGGCGGTGTTGGAGCCCTGGACGGAGGCGGTGGCGGGCCACTGCCCCTCGGGCAGGAGCCGGGCGAACGGCTCGTCCTGGAACGCCTTCTCGTAGGCGGCCCGCACGGCCTGCGCCGTGACGCCGGGCCGGGCCTTGGCACTGCACGTGGCGAGGATGCCGCGGGGCATGGGCGCCAGGGTCGGGGTGAAGGAGACGGTGACGGGCTCCCCCGCGGCGGCCGAGAGGTTCTGGGCCATCTCGGGCGTGTGCCGGTGGCCGCCGCCGACGCCGTACGGGCTCATGGAGCCCATGACCTCGCTGGCGAGCAGGTGCGGCTTGGCGGCCTTGCCTGCGCCGGAGGTGCCGGACGCGGCGACGATCACGGCCTCGGGCTCGGCGAGCCGGGCCGCGTACGCCGGGAACAGGGCGAGCGAGACGGCGGTCGGATAGCAGCCGGGGACCGCGATCCGCTTGGTGCCGCGCAGGGCCTGCCGTGCCCCGGGCAGCTCCGGGAGTCCGTACGGCCAGGTCCCGGCGTGCGGCGAGCCGTAGAACCGCTCCCACTGCCCGGCGTCCTTCAGCCGGAAGTCCGCGCCGCAGTCGACGACCAGCACCTCGTCGCCGAGTTCCGCGGCGACGGCCGCGGACTGCCCGTGCGGCAGGGCGAGGAAGACCACGTCGTGCCCGGCGAGCACGCCGGCCTCCGTCGGCTCCAGCACCCGGTCGGCGAGGGCCGGCAGGTGCGGCTGGAGCGCGCCGAGCCGCTGCCCGGCGTTGGAGTTGCCGGTGAGGGCGCCGATGCGGACCCCGGGGTGCCCCAGCAGCAGGCGCAGCACTTCGCCGCCCGCGTATCCGCTCGCCCCGGCCACTGCCGCTCGTATCGCCGTCATCGATTCCTCCTCGGTATGGCATGACTATACGAATGGCAGCAGTTTTATGCAATGCCCAAAGCTTTCGAGGGCGACATAAGCGCAGGAGGGAATAGCCGAACCCTATAAATCGCGGACGCCGGACTCCGTGGTTCCGAGCATCTGATCGGCCGTCAATCCCCTGGCAGAGTAGCCAACAAGTGGATCACTTCCCGTCGCCGTCCGCGCGGGACGTTGTCTCTTTACTACAAAGGGGGTTCATCGCATGAACACTGACACCCACGGCGCGGTGGTCACGGGTCTGGGCGCCACGACGCCGCTCGGCGGGGACGTCGCCGCCACCTGGTCCGCGATGCTGGCCGGACGGTCGGGGATCGGTCCGATCGAGGAGGAGTGGGCGGCCGGACTGCCCGCGCGGATCGCGGGCCGGATCGCGGTCGAGCCGGCCGAGGTCCTGGACCGGGTGCAGGCCCGCCGCATGGACCGGTGCGAGCAGATCGCCCTGGTGGCCGCCCGCGAGGCATGGGCCGACGCCGGGCGCCCCGAGGTCGAGCCGGAGCGCCTGGCCGTGGTGATCGGCACCGGAACCGGCGGCGTGCTGACGCTGCTGGGCCAGAACGGCGTCCTGGAGTCCTCCGGGGTGCGGCGCGTGTCGCCCCACACGGTGCCCATGCTGATGGCGAACGGGCCCGCGGCCTGGGTCAGCATCGAGCTGGGGGCCCGGGGCGGCGCCCACACCCCGGTCAGCGCCTGCGCCTCGGGGGCCGAGGCGATCGCCATGGGCCTGGACCTGATCCGGCTCGGCCGGGCCGACGTGGTGGTGGCGGGCGGCGCCGAGGCCTGTGTGCACCCGCTGCCGCTGGCCGGGTTCTGCCAGGCGAAGACCCTCTCGACGCGCAACGACGAGCCGGAGCTGGCCTCCCGTCCCTTCGACGCCGACCGCGACGGACTCGTCGTCGGCGAGGGGGCCGCCGTGGTCGTCCTGGAGCGCGCGGAGTTCGCCGCCGCCCGGGCCGCCCGGGCCCATGCCGTGCTCGCCGGGGCCGGGGTCACCTCGGACGCGCACCACATCACCGCCGCGCACCCCGACGGCCAGGTGCGGGCGATCCGCACGGCCCTGGCCTCGGCGGGGCTGTCGCCGCTCGACATCGGGCACATCCACGCCCACGCGACGTCCACGCCCAAGGGCGACCTCGTCGAGGCCCGGTCGATCACCGAGGCGGTCGGCACCCACCCGGTCGTCACCGCGACCAAGTCGATGACCGGGCACCTCTTCGGGGCCGCGGGTTCGCTGGGCGCGCTCGCCGCGATCCTCGCGGTCCGCGACGGCGTCGTCCCGGCGACCCTGAACCTCGACACCCTCGACCCGGAGGTGAAGCTCGACGTGGTCGGCGGCGCGCCGCGGCACGGCGCGCAGGCGGCGGCCCTGGCGAACGCGTTCGGGTTCGGCGGCCACAACGCCTCGCTCGTGTTCACCCGGGCCTGACGCCCGGCGGGCCGGGGCTCGATGGATGATTGACTGCACGTTCCGAATCACTCATCGAGAATTGATTCCTATGCAACTGCCCGACATGAATCTGCTGCCGGCCCTCGACGCCCTGCTCCGCGAGGGCAGCGTCACCGGCGCCGCGGCCAGGATGAACGTCTCGGCCTCCGCGATGAGCCGCACCCTGGGCCGGCTCCGCCGGGTGCTGGGCGACCCGCTCCTCGTGCCCGCGGGGCGCGGCCTCGCCCTCACCCCGCGGGCACGGGAGCTGCGCCCCCGGGCCGAGGCGGCCCTCGTCGGCGCGCTCGCCGCGCTCCGGCCGGTGCAGCCGGTGGACATCGCCGCCGTGGAGCGGCGGTTCACGCTGCGGACGAACGACGGGCTGACCGTCGTCCTCGGGCCCGGGCTGACCGAGCGGGTGAGCCGCGAGGCCCCCGGCATCCAGCTGCGCTGGCTGGCCGAGGGCGACGAGGACCCCGCCGACCTGCGCGACTCCGTCGACCTGGACATCGGCCACCTACCCGAGCTGCCCCAGGACGTGCGCAGCCGGCCGCTGGCCGGGCACCACCACGTCGCGGTGTCCCGGGCCGGCGCCCCGGGCGCGGACGAGCCGCTGACCGTCGCGCGCTTCGCCGCGATCCCGCACATCACCGTCTCCCGGAGGGGGCGGTTCCACAGCGTCGTCGACGAGCGGCTGGCCGACGCGGGGCTGAGCCGACGGGTGCTGGCGACAGTGCCGAGCCCGGTCACCGCGTGTTTCCTGGCCCTGCGGTCGGACGTGCTGGCCCTGGTGGGGGCCTCGGTGGCGGCCCGGGCGGCGGAGGCGATGCCGCTCGTCGTCCGGGAGATCCCGCTGCCCCTGCCGGCGGTCGCGATCGGGATGGCGTGGCACGTGCGGGTCGACACCGACCCGGCCCACCGGTGGCTGCGGGACGCCGTGGCGGAGGCCGCCTCCGCCACCCCGACCCGCACGGATTCCTGAGCGCGCCCTATACCGCCGGTCACCCTAGGCTGGGAGTATCCGAGTGCACCTGTCCCATCTCACAGCGAAGGGGTCACGTCGATGCATGCGAGCAAGGGCGACCGGTTGGTGGTGCACGGCCGGACAGTCGGGCAGCACGACCACGTGGTGGAGATCGTGGAGGTCCTGGGTCCCAACGGCAACCCGCCCTACCGGGTCCGGGCGGAGAACGGCCACGAGAGCATCATGTCGCCGGGTCCCGACTCCGTGGTGGACCACCGGAAGGCCGCCGGGCAGCAGTAGGCCGGCCCATACCCGTGTTCAGCGCGGTGGGCGCGCGCGGTGGGGATAGTGGTCCCGCACCACGCGCGCCATCGCACCCACCGGGTCGTGGAGCACGTTCTTCGCGGAGAAGTAGGCGTTCCCCAGCACCTCGGGCCGCTCGCGGCAGAGCGTGAGATGGCGGGAGAGCTCGGCGGGATCCTGCCAGGGGGCGGGCTGACCGGGATCGCCCGCCCGGTAGAGGGCCTCGCCGATATAGAGGTGCACCTTCGTGCCGCGCACGGTCTCCGCCCACCAGGCCACCAGCTTGGCGTAGTCCGCGGGCGCGAAGCCGATGTGCCAGTAGCACTGCGGGACGATGTAGTCGATCCAGCCCTCGCGGACCCACGTGCGGGTGTCGGCGGCGAGGTCGTCGTAGGTCTGCACCCCGGCCCGGGTGTCCGAGCCACGCGGGTCGGTGGCCCGGTTGCGCCAGACGGCGAACGGGCTGATGCCGAACCGCACATGACGCTTGCGCCGCTTGATGCGCTCCGCCGTCTCCCGCACCAGGCGGTCGATGTTGTCCCGCCGCCAGGCCGACCGGTCCGGGAATCCGGCGCCGTAGCGCTCGTAGGCGGCCGTGTCGTCGAAGGTCTGCCCGGCCACGGGATAGGGGTAGAAGTAGTCGTCGAAGTGGACGCCGTCGAGGTCGTAGCGCCAGACCGCGTCGAGCATGGCGTCCTGGACGAAGCGGCGGACCTCGGGCAGGCCGGGGTTGTAGTAGAGCTTGCCACCGTAGGGCAGCACCCACTCGGGGTGCACGCGGGCGGGGTGGGTGGGCACCAGCCGGCCCGGGTCGGTGTGGTTGGCGACGCGGTACGGATTGAACCAGCCGTGCAGCTCCAGACGGCGCTTGTGGGCCTCGTGCACCGCGAAGGCCAGCGGGTCCCAGCCCGGCGAGCGGCCCTGGGTGCCGGTCAGGTACTCCGACCAGGGCTCGTAGCGGGACGGCCAGAACGCGTCGGCCGTGGGGCGGATCTGCAGGATGACGGCGTTGAGCCGCCGCGCCACCGCCGAGTCGAACAGACCGGTCAGCTCGGACCGTTGCCGGTCCGTCGAGAGGCCCGGCGCGGACGGCCAGTCGACGTTGACGACGGTGGCCGCCCACATCCCCCGGAACTCCCGCCTCCGGCTGGCGGCGCCACTGCTCCCCGCCTCCAGCGCACCGGCCTCCCCGGCCGCCAGCATCGCCGTCATGGCCCCTGCCACGGCCACCCCGAACCCTCTTCTGGTCAAACGTCCCATATGCCGTCGCCCTCCATGGAACCGGGTTCATCGGCGTAACCTCCGTCACACCGCGTCCCGCAGAGCATGCCCGCCCCGGACCGCCCGGCACCGCGCCGCGCGGAGTAACGTCTCCCCCCGAGGCGGGAGCCGGACGACCTTCGACCACCCGCAATTCGACGAAGAATGATCGGCGAAAGGCACGATGTGACGGACATTGCTGTGGATCTGGCTCGCGTCGGTGTGGTGGGCTGCGGTCAGATGGGGGCGGGCATCGCGGAGGTGTGCGCCAGGGCCGGTCTGGACGTCAAGGTCGCCGAGACCACCGGCGAGGCCCTGGAGCTGGGGCGCACCCGGCTGACCAACTCCCTGGGCAAGGCCGCCGAGCGCGGCAAGATCACCGAGGCGGAGCGGGACGCGACCCTGGCGCGGCTGAGCTTCACCACGGACCTGGGCGAGTTCGCCGACCGGGATCTCGTCATCGAGGCGGTCGTCGAGAACGAGCAGGTCAAGACCGAGATCTTCCAGGTCCTGGACCAGGTCCTCACCCGCCCGGACGCCATCCTGGCCTCCAACACCTCCTCCATCCCGCTGGTGAAGCTGGCCGTGGCGACCTCCCGCCCCGACCACGTCATCGGCATCCACTTCTTCAACCCGGCCCCGGTGCAGAAGCTCGTCGAGCTGATCCCGGCGCTGACCACCGGCGAAGAAACGATCAAGCGCGCCGAGGCGCTGGTCGGCAAGGTCCTCGGCAAGCACGCCATCCGTGCCCAGGACCGCTCCGGCTTCGTGGTCAACGCCCTGCTCATCCCGTACCTGCTCTCCGCGGTCCGGATGTTCGAGTCGGGCATGGCCAGCCGCGAGGACATCGACAACGGCATGGAGCTGGGCTGCGCCCACCCCATGGGCCCGCTCAAGCTCGCCGACCTCATCGGCCTGGACACGGTGGTCTCGGTGGCGGACAGCATGTACGCCGAGTACAAGGAGCCGCTGTACGCCGCTCCCCCGCTGCTCCAGCGCATGGTCGAGGCCGGCCGGCTCGGCCGGAAGTCGGGCGCGGGCTTCTACGCCTACTAGGACGCCCTCTGTCCGGGCGGCCCGCCGGGCCCCGTCCGCCGGCCGGCCGTCACCGGCGTCCCCCCCGCGTTCACACGGGGTGTACGCCGGTGACCCGCAGATACCCTCCGCACACGCTCCCGCCCCGCCCGTCCGCGCGGTTGACTCGGCTCGTCAGCACACGCATGGACTCTTCCGGAAGGGGTACGGACCGTGACCAACCAGCCCGAGCGCGCCGTCAAGGCGGCAGAGCTCGCGGAGATCCGGCGCAGCCTCGATGTCGGCGTCGTCCGCATCGACGGCCACCTCGCCCTCCTCACCCAGCGCAGCGACCAGACCGAGCGGGACGTCACCGAGGTGACCGAGCGGGTCCGGGCCCTGGAGCAGGGCAGGTGGCCGCTGCCGTCGCTCGCCGCACTCACCGGCCTCGCCGGCCTGGCGATCGCCGTCTGGCAGGCGGTCGGCCGGTGAGCGCAGGACCGCGGCGGCGTCCGGGGCCGGCGGTCGCAGGGTCTGTCAGCCGATCCGGATGTGGTGCAGGAGCAGGAGCGCGGCCGCCATGTTGGCGGCCGGCACCTCGCCGCGCGCGATCAGGTCGGGCACCAGCTTGAGCGGCACCCACTCGCGGCGGTCCGACTCGAAGCCGTCCTCGGGGTCGCCGATGTACTCGGCCTCGTCCGACCAGTAGATGTGGTGCCGGGCGTCGGTGAGTCCGTTGGACGGCTCGACGGACATCAGGTGCCGCAGCGGGCCGGGACGCCAGCCGGTCTCCTCCTCCATCTCGCGGGCGGCCGCGAAGGCGATGTCCTCGCCGTCCTCGACGACGCCGGCCGCCAGCTCCCAGCCCCAGTTGTCGGTGATGAAACGGTGCCGCCACAGCAGCAGGACCTCGTTCGCCGCGTTGACCACCGTGGCCACGGCGACAGGCCGCAGCCTGATGAGGAAGTGGTCGAGGTGACGGCCGTCCGGAAGTTCGACGTCCGCGAGATTGACCTGGAACCAGCGGTTCTCGTAGACGGTCAGCTCCCTGAGATTCTTCCAACGCAACGTGATGCCACCTTCCGCCGAGGTAGCCACCTCACGGGCGCCGTCCCAGGCAACTACTCTCAAAAAGGCACGCGCAGCGCCCCGTCGATCATTTCGGCGGCCTCGGCGGTGGCCGCGCACCCACTTTCGATCAGGTGCTCGCGCACCGCACGGAGCCGGTCCCTCAAACGCTGCGATTCCATGCCTCTCGCCTGCTCGGTCATCTCCCGTGCGGTGGCCACCGCCTTGTCCGCGTCTCCCTGACGCAGCTCGATGTGCGTGAGCATGGCGAGCCGGTGGACACGGCCCCGGTCGTGGGCGGGGGTGTCGACGGCCCGGTCCGCGTGCTCACGGGCGGGTCCGAGATCGCCGAGGCTCAGCAGGGCCTCCGCCACCTGCACGTTCACCAGGCCCGGCTGGACGTAGCCGGTCTCGGCGGGCTCCTGGCCGCGGTGGATGCGCTCGGCGGCCGCCTCGGCGCGGCGGATGCAGGCGAGGGCCCCGGCGCCGTCCCCGAGCCGGGCGTAGGCCTTGGCCTGCATGGCGTAGAGGTCGGCGGAGAGCGCCGGGGTGAGGCTGGTCCCGCCGGCCCGCAGCGCGGACTCGGCGAAGGCGACGGCCTGCCGGTACTCCCCTATGAAGAGCGACTGGTTGACGAGCAGGGCTATCACATAGGCGCCCAGGCCCCGGTCCCCGCTGGCCTTGGCCAGCCGCAGCGCCTGGTGGAAGTAGCGCTGGGCGAGTCCGTGCGCGTCCGAGTCGTAGGCGCAGATCCCGGCGACGGCCACCAGGCCGCCGGTGGCGCGGTGCAGCTGCCGGCCCATGGCGTCGGAGTAGCTGCCGCGCAGCAGGGGCGCGGCCTCGGCGTTGAGGAAGCCGACGACCCGGGCGCGGGTCGCGATGCCCCCGGCCTTGCGGTACATCTGCTCGTAGTGCGTACGGGCCGCCCGCAGCATCTCGATGTCGTCCATGGAGACGCGGGTCAGCCCGCGCCGGGAGACATCGGCGTCCTCGGGCGGGTTCTCCCACTCCCAGACCGGGATGACTGCCGGGGTCCCCGTGACGGCGGGGGCCCGGACGACGTGTTCCCGCTGCTGTTCGTCGGAGCGCCACAGGGCGGTGGCGCGCTCGACGAAGCCGGACAGCGGGGTGCCCGCGGCCCTCGGTGTGCCGGGGGTGCCCAGGCCGATGTCGTCGAGGGTCAGCGCGCGGCGCAACCGCTCGCCGAGCACCTCGCAGATCAGGTCCGGGACCTGCCCGCGCGGCCGCTGGCCCTTCAGCCAGCGGGCGACGGCGGTGTGTTCGTAACGCAACGCCAAACCCCGTGCCCGGCCTGCCGCGTTGATGTGGGCGGCCAGGCCTGCGTGGGAGATTCCCGCCTCGTCGAGGATGGCGTCGAGCAGTGTGTTGGGCTCCATCCTGCCTGCCCTCCGGTGCGCTCGGTCAGATCAGCGTAGTGGAGATCCCTTCGCACGGGGTGTGAACGGGCCACCGGTGGGCGGCCGTCATTGCTGGTGACAGGCGCGCGGCAGGGCGGCGGGGGTGCGCCGGCGGTCGTCGCTGAGGGCGAGCAGCGCGAAGTCGTCGGCGAGCAGGCCGCGGGTGTGGCGCAGGAGGGCGGCCTTGACGCGCTCGACGACCGTGGCGGGCACGATCGCGGCGCCCTGGGCGGCCTCCGCCAGGGCTCCCGCGAGCGGGAACAGCTCACCGGCCGCGTTCCTCGCCTCCTCGGCGCCGTCGGTGTGCAGCACCAGGGCGTCGCCGGGCCGGAGGCTGGGCAGGTGCACCAGGGGCGGCTCGGCGGGGAGCGGGAACACCCCCAGCGGCGGCAGCGGTTCGCCCGGGGTCAGTGCGACGACGGATCCGCTGCCGTCGGGTGCCCGGCGGAGGCGGTGCGGCCAGGGGTGCCCGCAGTTGAGGGCCGTGACCCGGCCGCCGTCGCGCACTTCGAGCAGCAGGACGGTCGCGAACTCCTCGGTCTCCGGGCCGTCCGCCTCCCCGGTGCCGCCGGGCGGCGGACCGTCGGTACGGGCCCGCTCGCGCAGGTGGCGGTGCAGGGTGCGCTCCAGGCGGCGGAGCACGCCGGGCAGTTCGGCCTCGTCGTGCGCGGCCTCGCGGAAGGTGCCGAGCAGGGCGGCGACAGTGGCGATGGCGGGGATGCCGTGCCCGCGGACGTCGCCCATGACCAGCCGCACGCCGTGCGGGGTGGCGAGCGCCTCGTAGAGGTCCCCGCCGACCAGGGCGCCTTCGCTGGCCGACAGGTGGACGCCGGCGAGGGTGAGGCTCCCGAGGCCGGGCGGCAGCGGTCGGAGCACCGCCAGCTGGGCGGTGACCGCGATCTCCCTGATCCGCTCCAGCTCGCCGAGCAGGCGCAGGCCGCGGCCGCTGGTGAGGTAGCTGGCGACGACGACGGCGAGGATCGCACAGCAGGTGCCCAGCCGGGCGGCGGCCGGTACGCGGCCGACGGGGCCCAGGGGCAGGAGCGCGAACAGCGCGCAGGCGCCGCCGAGCAGGACGCACCGGCGGCGGCCGGTTCCGGCGCAGGCGATGGCGGGCGCGGCGGCGAGCAGCTGGATGAACCCGATGCCGAGGGGGCTCAGGAACTCCCAGGTCACCACGGCGGCGACCCAGAGCCCGGGCAGTACGAACACAAACGCCCGCCGGCACCACAGAGCCCCGGTACGGATCATTCCGTCGGCCCCCCTCTGTGCAATGACGCGCACGATTCTCGCCAGGGGGGACGGCCGCGCAAGGGGACGGCGTCCGATTCCACCCCATTGAGCGATACCGAGGGGGCCCTTGCGGGGCGGAGTCCCCCGCGCCCGTAGGGGCGCGGGGAACTGCGCGACCAGCCACGTACGACCCGCAGCCGTCCGGCCACGCGTCGTACCGTGCTTCCAGCGGGGCTTACGCCCCGCGCAGCACCGCGCCCGTGCGCTCGACGGCCGAGGCCACCGCCGTGTCCCGGGCGGCCGAGGCCTCCTCGGCGGTCAGGGTGCGGTCGTCCGCGCGGAAACGCAGCGCGTAGGCCAGCGACTTCTTGCCCTCACCGAGCTGGGCACCGGTGAAGACGTCGAACAGGCGCAGCGACTCGAGGAGTTCGCCCGCACCGGCCACCAGGGCGGCCTCGACGTCGGCCGCGGGGACCGAGGAGTCCACGACGAGCGCGACGTCCTGGGTGGCCACCGGGAAGGCGGACACGTGCGGGGCCACGACGGCACCGGTGCCGGCCTGCGCCAGGCGGTCCAGCTCGATCTCCATCGCGCAGGTGCGCTCCGGCAGGCCGAACGCCTTGGTGACGCGCGGGTGCAGCTCGCCGGCGCTGCCGACGAGCACCTCCGCGCCGTCGACGAGGACGTACAGCGCGGCGCAGCGGCCCGGGTGGAAGGGCGCCTGCTGGTCCTGGCGGACGATCAGCTCGACGCCGGCCTCGCGGGCCACGGTCCGGCCCGCCTCGACGGCGTCCGCCCAGCCGGCCGCGCGGCCCTGGCCCCACCAGCTGGCCCGCTCGCGGGCACCGGCCAGCACGACGGCGGCGTGGCGCGGCTGGCGCGGCAGCGCGGCGTCGAGGGCGGCGATCTCCTCGTCGGTCGGGCGGCGGTCGACCGGCAGCCGGACCGGGGCGGTCTCGTCGCCGGTCGGCCGGAAGACCAGGCCGGTCTCGAAGAGCGCCAGGTCGTGCTCGCCCCGGCCGTCGTTGCGCCGCAGGGCGGCGAACAGCCCCGGCAGCAGCGTGGTGCGCAGCGCGGGCTCGGCGTCGGAGAGCGGGTTGACCAGCGTCACGGTGGTGCGGCGCGGGTCGTCGGCCTCCAGGCCCAGGTGGTCCAGGGCCCAGTCCCCGATGAAGGGGTAGTTGGGGGCCTCGACGTACCCGGCGCCGGCCAGCGCGCGGCCGACCCGGCGGTGCAGGCGCTGACGCGGGGTCAGGCCGCGCCCGGCGGGCGGCTGCGGCAGGGTGGCGGGCAGGTTCTCGTAGCCCTCGAGCCGGATGACCTCCTCGGCGAGGTCGTTGGGGTCGGTGAGGTCGGGCCGCCAGCTGGGCACGGTGACGATCAGCTCGTCCTGCCCGTAGACGTCGCAGCCGACCTCCTGGAGGCGGCGCACGACGGTCTCCCGGCCGTACTCGACGCCCGCGACGCGGTCCGGGTGGTCCGCGCGGACGGAGATGGTGCGCGGCCCGCTGGGGGCGACGACCTCGGTGACGCCGGCCTCGGCGGTGCCGCCCGCGAGCAGCACCAGCAGGTCGACGGTCCGCTGGGCGGCCGCGGAGGCGGCCTGCGGGTCGACGCCGCGCTCGAAGCGCTTGGACGCCTCGGAGGACAGCTTGTGGCGGCGGGCCGCCCGGGCGATGGCGACGGGGTGGAAGTGCGCCGCCTCGACGACGACCTCGGTCGAGCCCTGCCCGGCCGCCTGGTCGGCGATCTCGGTGTCGGCGCCGCCCATCACACCGGCGAGCCCGATGGGGCCGCGGCTGTCGGTGATGACCAGGTCCTCGGCGTCCAGGACGCGCTTGGTGCCGTCGAGGGTGGTGAGCTTCTCGCCGGGCTGGGCACGGCGGACGCCGATCGGCCCGTCGAGCCGGGCGCGGTCGTAGGCGTGCAGCGGCTGGCCCAGCTCGAGCATCACGTAGTTGGTGACGTCGACGACCAGCGAGACCGGGCGCATGCCGGCCTTCTGGAGGCGGCGCTGGAGCCAGATCGGGGAGCGGGCCTCGGCGTCGAGGCCGGTGACGGTGCGGGCCGTGAAGCGGTCGCAGCCGGCCGGGTCGGCGACCTCGACCGGGTAGCCGTAGCCGTTGGGCGCGGGCACGTCCAGCAGCGCGGGGTCGCGCAGCGGCAGGCCGTAGGCGGTGGCGGCCTCGCGGGCGATGCCGCGCATCGACAGGCAGTAGCCGCGGTCGGGGGTGACGGCGATGTCGAGGACCTCGTCGACAAGCTGGAGCAGCTCGATGGCGTCGGTGCCGACCTCGTGCTCGTTGGAGAGCACGATGATGCCGTGCGAGCCGTCGTCGCCCATGCCCAGCTCGTCGCCGGAGCAGATCATGCCGCGGGAGACCTTGCCGTAGGTCTTGCGCTCGGCGATGGCGAAGTCGCCGGGGAGCACGGCGCCGGGCAGGGCCACGACGACCTTGTCGCCCACGGTGAAGTTGCGGGCGCCGCAGACGATCTCCTGCGGCTCGCCGGTGCCGTTGGCCTGCCCGACGTCGACGGTGCAGAAGCGGATCGGCTTGCGGAAGCCCTCCAGCTCCTCGATGGTCAGGACCTTGCCGACGACCAGCGGGCCGGTGAGGTCGGAGCCGAGCTGCTCGACGCGCTCGACCTCCAGACCCGCGGCGACGAGCTTGGCCTGTACGTCACGGCCGGTCTCGCCGACCGGCAGGTCGACGTATTCCCGCAGCCAGGAAAGCGGGGCGCGCATCAGATCTCCATCCCGAACGGCCGGGTGAAGCGCACGTCACCCTCGACCATGTCTCGCATGTCCTCGACGTTGTGGCGGAACATCAGCATTCGCTCGATGCCGAACCCGAAGGCGAAGCCGCTGTACTTCTCCGGGTCGATGCCGGCGGCGACCAGCACCCGCGGGTTGACCATGCCGCAGCCGCCCAGCTCGATCCAGCCCTCGCTGGAGCAGGTCCGGCAGGGGCGCTCCGGGTTGCCGACGGACTGGCCGCGGCAGACGTAGCACTCCATGTCCAGCTCGGCGGAGGGCTCGGTGAACGGGAAGTAGTTCGGGCGCAGGCGGGTGGTGAGGCCCTCGCCGAACAGGGCGTGCACCATGTGCTCGATGGTGCCCTTGAGGTCGGCCATGGTCAGGCCCTCGTCGATGGCGAGCAGCTCGACCTGGTGGAAGACCGGGGTGTGGGTGGCGTCCAGCTCGTCGGTGCGGTAGACGCGGCCGGGGCACACCACGTAGATGGGGGGCTCGCGGTCGAGCATCGAGCGGACCTGCACCGGGGAGGTGTGGGTGCGCAGGACGACGCCGGACTCGCCCTTCCCGTCGCCGCGGACGAAGAAGGTGTCCTGCATGGCGCGGGCCGGGTGGTCCGGCTCGAAGTTCAGGGCGTCGAAGTTGAACCACTCGGCCTCGACCTCGGGGCCCTCGGCGACCTCGTAGCCCATGGCCACGAAGACGTCCTCGATGCGCTCGCAGAGCGTGGTCAGCGGGTGGCGGGCGCCGGCCGGCACGCGGTCGTACGGCAGGGTGACGTCCACCGCCTCCTCGACCAGCACCCGGGCGTCGCGCTCAACCTCCAGCTCGACCTGGCGGGCGGCGAGGGCCTTGTTCACGGCGCCGCGGGCCATGCCGACCCGCTTGCCGGCCTCGGCCTTGGCCTGCGGCGGCAGCGCGCCGATCTCGCGGTTGGCCAGGGCGAGCGGGGAGCGGTCGCCCATGTGGGCGGCCTTGGCCTCGCGCAGGGCGTCGAGGTCGGCGGCCGCGGCGAAGGCGGCGAGCGCCTCGTCCCGCATGCGCTCGATCTCTTCCGGTTTCAGTGCCTCGACCTCGACAGGGTCGTACGACTTATTGGGTGCCGACATCTCTTCCCGTGCTTCCGATTGTCCCCAGCTACCGCTGGGAGGTGCCACCAGGTTTCGCTTCGCTGCGCGGCGCTCGCCCGACGACATTGGCCAAAGGTGGTGCCAAAGGTGCCAAAGGCCGAGTCTAAGGGGCGCGTGCGGTCCGATGAGCCCGTGGGCGGCGCTTCAGCCCTGCGTGAGGAAGGCCGGGGCGCCCACGGGCAGGGTAAATCGGAACTGGGCGCCGCCCCTGGCGGCCCGCCCCACCGTGATCGTCCCGCCGTGGGCCTCGACGATGCCCTTGACGATGTACAGGCCCAGGCCCGTGCCGCCGCGCTTGCTGCCCCGCCAGAAGCGGGTGAAGACGCGCGCCATCGACTCCTCGGGGATGCCGGGGCCCTCATCGCTCACGGTGACCGCCGTCCCCTCCGTCCTGGCCTTCATCAGTGCTGGTGTCACCTCCATGGTGACCCGTCCCTCGCCGTGGCGCACCGCGTTTTCCAGCAGGTTGCCCAGCACCTGGTCGATCTTGTCCGGATCCGCCCAGAGCGGCGGCAGCGGCTCGGTGACCTTGACCTCGAACCGGTCGGGCCGCAGCCCGGCCCGGGTGTAGGTCTCGATGTGGCGGCGGACGGCGGCGACCATGTCGACGGGCTGCCGGCGCACCTCCAGCCGCCCGGAGTCGATGCGGGAGATGTCCAGCAGCTCGGCGATCAGCCGGGTCACCCGGTCGGCGTCGGCGTCGACGGTCTCCAGCATCAGCCGCTTCTGGTCGTCGGTGAACCGCTCCCACTTGGCCAGCAGCGTGGCCGTGAAGCCCTTGACGGAGGTCAGCGGCGAGCGCAGCTCGTGGGCCACGGTGGCGATCAGCTCGGCGTGGCTGCGCTCGGTGCGGCGGCGCGCCTCGGTGCCGCGCAGCTGGACCACGAGCCGCACCACGGGCCCGTTGGGCCGCTCGCGGACGTACCGGGCGGAGACCAGCACCTGGCGGCCGCCGGGCAGGAGCAGATTGCGCTCCGGCTGGCCGGTGCGGGTGGCGAGGCCGCCGTACGGGTCCGTGAGGGCCCACCAGCGGCGGCCGTCCAGGTCCTCCAGCGGCAGGGCGCTCTCCAGGGGCCGGCCGAGGGCGTCACCGGGGCGCACTCCGGTGATCCGGGCGGCGGCGGCGTTGAAGCAGGTCACGCGGCCCGTGGCGTCGGCGACGACCAGGCCGTCCGGCAGGTCGTCGGGGTGCAGCCCCGGCCCGAGGGAAGCGGACGGACAGATTCCGGGCACGCTTCCGGCCGTTCCGGCCTTCATCACCCGCACCCCCTCCCGAGCCCCCGGAGCGCCACCCTACTAGCTGGAGGTCACGGAGCGGCACCCTCCGGACGCGCGCTGCGCACGGGCGGAGGCGTAGAGGCACACCGCGGCGGCCGTGGCGAGGTTGAGGCTCTCGGCCTTGCCGTGGATCGGGACGCGCACCACGCCGTCGGCGAGCGCCCGGGTCTCCTCCGGCAGGCCCCAGGCCTCGTTGCCGAAGACCCAGGCGGTGGGGCCGCCCATGGTGCCGTGGTCCAGCTCTCCGTCCAGGTCCCGGTCGCCCGCGCCGTCGGCGGCCAGGACGCGCACCCCGGCGGCGCGCAGGCCGCTCACCGCCTGCTCGACGGGGACGCCCACGGCGACCGGCAGGTGGAAGAGGGAGCCCACGGAGGCCCGTACCGACTTGGGGTTGTAGAGGTCCACCGAGGCGTCGGTGAGCAGCACGGCGTCGGCGCCCGCAGCGTCCGCGCAGCGCAGCACCGTGCCGGCGTTGCCGGGGTCGCGCACGTGCGCCAGGACGGCGACCAGCTTGGGGCGGGCGGCCAGGATCTCCTCGAAGGGCGAGTCCAGGAAGCGGCAGACGCCCACCAGGCCCTGCGGGGTCACGGTCTGCGAGAGATCGGCGATCACGTCGTCGGCGGCCAGGTGGAAGCGCACTCCCGCGGCGCGGGCGGCCCCGACGATCTCGGCGTGCCGCTCGGCGGCCTCGACGGTCGCGAACAGCTCGACCAGGGTCGGCTCGCCGCCGCTGCGGTGCTCCACGGCCTCCCGCACGGCCTGCGGGCCCTCGGCGATGAACCTGCGCTCCTTGACCCGGAAACTGCGCTTGGCCAGCCGCCGGGCGGCGACGACGCGGGGGGAGCGCGGGGAGATCAGCTCGGGGGTGCCCATGGGCGGCGGCTCACTTCACTGGGAGGGGCGGCACGGCCTCGCGGCCGGGGTGCGACGGGGGACGAACGGCAGCGGACCCGCAGGCCGCGAGGGCCTGCGGGTCCGCTCATGCCGTCAAGGGCGCCGGATCAGGCGGCGGCCTTCGGGGCGTTGACGTCGGCCGGCAGCGCCTTCTGGGCCGCCTCGACGAGCGCGGCGAACGCGTTCATGTCGTTGACCGCCAGCTCGGCCAGCATCTTGCGGTCCACCTCGATGTTGGCGGCCTTCAGACCCTGGATGAGGCGGTTGTAGGTCATGCCGTTCTGGCGGGCAGCGGCGTTGATGCGCTGGATCCACAGCTGACGGAAGTCGCCCTTGCGCTTCTTGCGGTCGTTGTAGTTGTAGACCAGGGAGTGGGTGACCTGCTCCTTGGCCTTGCGGTACAGACGCGACCGCTGGCCGCGGTAGCCGCTGGCCTGCTCGAGGATCGCCCGGCGCTTCTTGTGCGCATTGACTGCGCGCTTGACGCGTGCCACTTGTTAACTCCTTGTAGCGGGGTCGTGGTGGGTTCTCACACGACCCGGAAACGATTGGGTCCCGGTGTCCGACGCGCACCCCGCGGTGACGGGGTGCCTGGCGTCACTTGCCGAGAAGCTTCTTGATCTTCGCGGCGTCGCCCGGGGCCATCTCGGCGTTGCCGGTGAGGCGACGCGTCAGCTTGGACGACTTGTGCTCGAGCAGGTGGCGCTTGCCGGCGCGCTCGCGCATGACCTTGCCGGAGCCAGTGATCTTGAAGCGCTTGCTGGCACCGCTGTGCGTCTTGTTCTTCGGCATCGCGCCGTATCTCCTCGTCGGTGGCGCTCCCACCCGGTTTCCGGGCACACTGGAGCGTCAGCTGTGTTCGATTGCTGTCCGGGACGGCTGCCCCGGAGTGAGCGCGGGGCACGGGGCCCCGGGATCACGCCTCTGCGGGCTCCTCGGCGGCCGCGGTGGACCCGCCCTGGCGCTCGGCCTTGCGGGCGGCCTGCGCCTCGCGGGCTTCGGCCATCGCCTCGGTCTTCTTCTTGTGCGGACCGAGGACCATGATCATGTTGCGGCCGTCCTGCTTGGGGTTCGACTCGACGAAACCCAGCTCCTGGACGTCTTCCGCCAGCCGCTGCAGCAGTCGGTAGCCCAGCTCGGGCCGGGACTGCTCGCGACCACGGAACATGATCGTGATCTTGACCTTGTCGCCCTGCTTGAGGAACCGGACGACGTGACCCTTCTTGGTGTCGTAGTCGTGCGGGTCGATCTTCGGCCGGAGCTTCATCTCCTTGATGACCGTGTGCGCCTGGTTCTTGCGCGCCTCACGGGCCTTCATGGCCGACTCGTACTTGAACTTCCCGTAGTCCATGAGCTTGCAGACCGGCGGGCGTGCGTTCGCCGCCACCTCGACCAGGTCGAGGTCGTACTCCTGCGCAAGCTCCAGGGCCTTGGCAAGCGGCACGATGCCGACCTGCTCGCCACTGGGACCGACAAGTCGCACCTCGGGGACGCGGATCCGGTCGTTGATGCGGGGCTCGGCGCTGATGGGGCCTCCTCGGTAGCACCACGCGGCACCCTCGCGGGCGGCCACGTAACGTCTTTTCGTAAGACCAACCGCGCCGACGCACGAAAAATGCCCCGACGGGACACAGGCGGGGCTCCAGATACCGGAACACCGCCACGGCGAACCGCGGGGCGCATCGGGTGGTTCCATCGTCCGTACGGAACGATGGCGACCACCTGACCGGAGACCTGCCGACCCGTGGTCGGCGAGGTGGGAGAGCGGAGCTCCACTTGTGGGCCGGGCACAGAGCACCCAGCCGGTCGTTCCACAACCCTAGCAGCTGTGGAGCATGCGTGCTAACCGGTGGCGAACCGATCCTGCAGCGGGTCGTATCGTGTCCGCCATGAGCGACGCGACCCCCAGCAGCAACGGCAACGCCGACACCACCGGCAGCGCCGGGAACGACACCCCCGACTTCGACACCCTGACCCGCGACATCGCGGACGTCCCGGCGGTCGAGGTGATCACCACGGTCGCGGTGCACCTGATGAGTGCGGCGGCGGTCAACCTCGGCCTGGCCGAGGACGGCGAGCAGCACAAGGACCTGGACGAGGCCCGGAAGCTGATCACGGCCCTGGCGGGCCTGGTCACCGCGGGCGCCACGGAGATCAGCAACTTCCACGCGGCGCCGCTGCGCGACGGTCTGAAGTCGCTCCAGCTGGCCTTCCGCGAGGCGTCCGTGGTGCCGGACGAGCCGGGCCAGGGGCCGGGCGAGAAGTTCACCGGCCCCGTCTTCGGCTGAGCCCCCGTCCCCCGCTGAGACGCCGAGACGGACGCCCGCGCCCACCGGCCACGACGGCCGGTGGGCGCGGGTGTTCCCCGCCGGGCCGTCTCAGTCGTCGTCGGCGCGGCCGCCGAAGTGCGGGCGCTCCGCCCGGCGCACCCCCGGGCCCGCCAGCGGCTCGGGCGACGCCAGCTCGTCCGCCGACACCGCGGCGCTGTGCAGCGGGTGGGTCACCCGGTGCGCGAAGGCGGCCAGCGCGGCGCCGATCAGCGGGGCGATGATGAACAGCCACAGCTGGGACATCGCCGCGCCGCCCGCGAAGAGGGCCGGGCCGATGCTCCGGGCCGGGTTGACCGAGGTGCCGGTCAGGGGGACGCCCACGATGTGCACCACGGCGAGCGCCAGGCCGACGGCCAGGCCGTCGAAGCCGACGACGGCCACCCGGTGGGTCACCGCGAGGTACACGAAGACCAGCAGGAACGTCAGCACGATCTCGGCGAGGAACGCGCCGCCCGTGTTGAGGTGCACGGGCGAGCGCTCGGCGAAGCCGTTGGTGCCGAAGGCGCCGTGGGTCTTGATCCCCGGCACCTGCTTGGCCACCAGGAAGAGGATCGCGGCGCCGACGATCGCGCCGAGCAGCTGCGCGATCCAGTACTCGATGGCCGTGATCAGCGGGATGCGGCGCTCCACCAGCAGGCCGAACGTCACCGCCGGATTGACGTGGCAGCCCGACACGGGCCCCAGGCCGTACGCGAGGGCCAGAAGAGTGAAGCCGAAGGCCAGCGCGATGCCGAGGACGCCGATGTAGTCGGCGGCGAGGACCACGGAGCCCACGGCGAAGAACACCAGCAGCAGGGTGCCCAGGAATTCGGCCGCGATGGCCCTGGTCTTCGCCGGGTCCAGGTGGCCCAGGTCCAGCTTCACGTTCTTCAGGGCGTCCATGGCGACCTCCTGAGGATCTCGCGGACCGTCCTCATCGCATTGTCGGACGACCTTCCCCGGGGCGCCTGTCGAGGCCCGGCGGCGCGGCTACCGGCTGAAGAGGCTCTCGCCCGGCACGCTCGCCCCCGCGGGCAGCAGCGCGAGGTCCAGGCCGCGCACCAGCCGGGCCCGCAGCACCTCGTCGGCGGCCAGCCCCTCGGCGACGCGGCGCACCACCTCGGGCGCCTGCGCGCCGGCGGCCAGGACGAGGGCCAGGGTGCCGTCCGCCTCGGCGGAGGGGGTGAGGTGGGCCCGCAGCACGCCGGGCTCCGCCGCCAGCACCGTGCGCAGGGCCTCGGCGACGGCCGGGTCGGCCAGCGGGTCGGCGCTGTCGCGCCCCTCGGCCAGGGCGAGCAGCGCCGGGCCGGTCAGCGGGTAGGTCACCGGGCCGGCCAGGTCCACGACGATCGTGTCGGCCTTCTCGTGTGCGGCCGCCTGGAGCACCTGGTGCAGCGGCACGGCCACCGGCCGGGCGTCCGCGCGCCAGCGGGCCAGCGTCTCGACCGAGGTGAAGGCGGGCAGCGCCCGGCGCCCGTCCGGCGCCTGGAGCGTCGGCACGGCCATGTCGCTGGTCTTCTCGCGCTTGAGCCCGTCGGGCCCGGTCTCCACCTCGCCCAGCACGGCCACCACGGGTACCAGCAGCCGTGCGCCCGGCAGCGCGGCGAGCACGCGCCCCTCGGCGGACGGATCGGCGGCCCAGGCGGCGAGCGCCTCGGCGAGCGCGGGGTCCGCGGAGCCGTTGTCGTCAGCGAAGCCGGGGTCTGGGATGTTCTTGAGCGCCACGGGTCGAGCGTATCGGGCGGCCACGGCCCTCCGGCCAGGGGGTTCGCCCCGGGACCGGCGCCTCCGGCAGGTCGGGCGAAGTTCACTGCGGTTCGGCAGCGTCCCGAAGGGGCGCGGGGAACTGCGCGACCGGCCACGACGGCGCCGCGGTCGACCGACGACCCGGCACGGCACGGCACGGCACGGCACTTACAGCGGAGCGCTCAGCGCGGGAAAGGCCCCGGTGGGGGGAAGCCCCCCACCGCCGCGGTCCGGCGCCGCCGGGTGCCGCCGCGCCACAGCGCCGCCGCCACCGCGAGCAGCAGCACCCCCGCCCCGCCCGCGGCCAGTGCCGGGGCCCCGGGGCCGCCGCCCCTGCCGTCCGTGGGGGCGGGGCGGGGCCCGGAGCCGAAGTAGCGCGGCGGGCGGTCCGCGGTCCCGCGGGCGCGCAGGCCGCCGCGGGCCGCAGCCTCCACCGCCGCCGCGGCGTCCACCGTGCCCGCCCCCAGCTCGTCGCTGCGCCCGCCCTCGGGCACGTCCTGCGCCGTGCCGGTCAGCACCTCGCGGACCTGCGCGGGGCTCATGCGCGGGGCCGCCGACCGGATGAGCGCCACGACGCCGGAGACGAACGCGGACGCCGCGCTCGTGCCCCAGCCCTCGTAGTAGCGGCGGTCGGGGTCGGCGATCACCACGTCGACGCCGGGCGCGCTGACGGCCGCGTACCAGCGGCGGGTGGAGAAGGAGGCCCGGGTGCCGTAGCGGTCGATCGCGGTCACCGCGATCACGCCCGGGTAGGCGGCGGGGTAGGAGACGTGGTCGCCGTGCTCGCCGCCGTTGCCGGCCGAGGCGACGACCACGGCGCCCTTGCTCAGCGCGTACTGCACGGCCGCGTCCTCGCGCGGCTCCGGGTGGGCGGTGTCGCTGTCGTCGCCGAGGGACAGGTTGATCACGTCGGCGCCGTGGTCGGCCGCCCAGCGGATGCCGTCGGCGAGGGCGCCGCCGCGCGCTCCGCGGGCCTTGGGCCGGGCGGGGTCGCTGTCCTCGAGGATGACCCGGACCGGCAGGATCCTGGCCTCGGGCGCGATGCCCACGACCCCGTCGGCGTCGTCCTGGCCGTGTCCCCGCCCGGCGACGATGCCCGCCATGGCGGTGCCGTGCCGGGCCCAGGAGCGGTCCCCCGGGCCGGCCCCGAAGCCGATCATGTCCTTGCCGGGGAGCACCCGCCCCCGCAGGTCGGGGTGGCCCTCGTCGACCCCGGTGTCCAGCACGGCGACGGTGACGCCGGCCCCTCTGGCCGTCCGCCAGGCGTCCTGGGCGTGCAGGGTCTCCAGCGCCCACTCCTGCGCCCGTATCGCGTCGGCGCGGGCGGGCGCCGTGGCGAGCAGGGTGAGGGCGACGGTGGCGGAGAGGGTGCCGAGGGCGCGTCCGCGCACCGCCCGGGCATCCCGCGCGGTCACCGGCCGGCTCCCGGCGCCGTCCTGCGGGCGGCCTCCCGGTAGCCGCGCTCCACGCGGTCGGCGAGCGCCGTCGCGTCGTGGCCGAGGCCTGCCTGGGCCGGGGCCGTCGTCGCGCCCGGGGCGACCGCCTGGCCGGCCGGCTGCGGCGGGGTGCCGGTGCGGGCGTCCGCGAATCCGGTGACGGAGTAGACGACCGCGGGGACATCGGTGGGGACGCTGATGTGCCAGCTCACCCGCTGGGCGTCGCCGAAGCGGTCGGCGACGGTGCCCCGGGGGGCGTACGGGCGGGGCATCAGGTCGGGGCGCTCGTCGAGGTGTTCGTCGGCGAAGCGCTTGCGCAGCGCGCGCATGCCGCCCGGGCCGGCTTCGGTGACGACCAGGCCGACGGTGGTGACGCTGGTCGAGGTGGCGTCCGTGTAGGTGGCGCGCAGCAGGCGCCGGCAGCCGACCGGGGCCAGGGCCTTGGCCAGCAGCGGGTCGAAGGCGTCGGTGCAGCCGCCGTCGGGGGCGACGCCGATCCGGGTCCAGTCGCGCTCCGCGCCGCCGGGGCCGGCCGCGTCGCCGTGCACGGCGACCGGGAACAGCTCGTCGACGGGTACGTTCTGCCAGAGGCCGGCCCCGCGCTCGTAGGCCGCCTCCGCCGTCGTCCGGTCGCGCGGGCCGTCGGCGGCCCAACTCCCGGCGACGGCCCCGGCTATGAGGCCCAGCCCGAGGACGAGGCAGACGGCGGCCGCGGCGGCGGCGCGGCGCGGGCGGACCCGCGGGGCCGGGACGGCGGGCGGCGTCAGCGGCATCGGGGGAACGCGGAAGCGGGCGACGGGCGGTGGCATGGCATCCGTTTCGGTGCTCACCCTGCGCTCCCCTCGCGAGCCGGCCCGCGATGCCGTCGTATCGCTCTGTAATGCCGCAGATTGCCGTATTCGGACATCCCGTCACGCCCTCGGGGGCGCAGCGTGCGCGCCACTCTACGGGGCACGGAGCGGCGGGTGCCATTCGCCCGTGCCCGACCCCTACCCAGGGGAATCCCGCTCTGGCAGGCTGCCCGCCATGTCGTCCGACCGACTGCGCTACGACCGGGCCACCGACCGTCTCGACGCTCCGCTGGCGGTGGTCGACCTGGCGGCTTTCGACGCCAACGCCGCCGATCTGGTGCGCCGGGCGCGGGGGAAGCCCGTGCGGGTGGCGAGCAAGTCCGTGCGCTGCCGGGCCCTGCTGGAGCGGGTGCTGGCGCGGGAGGGGTTTGCGGGGGTGATGGGCCACACGCTGGCCGAGTCGCTGTGGCTGGCCCGTTCCGGAGTGGAGGACGTGCTGCTGGCCTATCCCTCGGCCGACCGGTCGGGCCTCGCGGAGCTGACGTCCGACGCCAAGCTGGCCCGGGCGGTCACGCTGACCGTGGACGACCCCGCGCAGCTGGCGGCCGTGGACGCGGCGCGCGCCGGGCGCGAAGAGGTGCGGGTCTGCCTGGAGTTGGACACCTCGCTGCGGCTGCTCGGCGGCCGGGTGCGGATCGGGGCGCTGCGGTCCCCCCTGAGCGAGCCGGAGCAACTGGCCGAGCTGGCAAGGACCATCGACCGCCGCCCGGGCTTCCGGCTGGTGGGGCTGATGGCCTACGAGGCGCACGTGGCGGGCGTGGGCGATGCGGTGCCCGGCCGTCCGCTGCGGTCCGGGGCGGTCCGGTTCGTGCAGGCCGTCGCGCGGCGGCAGCTGGCGCCCCTGCGGGCCGAGGCCGTGCGGGCGGTACGGGCGGTGGCGGAGCTGGAGTTCGTCAACGGCGGCGGCACGGGCAGCGTCGAGCGGACCGCGGCCGACCCGGTGGTGACGGAGGTGGCCGCCGGGTCGGGGCTGTACGTGCCGCGGCTCTTCGACGGCTTCCGCTCGTTCCACGGCCGCCCCGCCGCCCTGTTCGCACTGCCGGTGGTGCGCCGCCCGGGCGTGGGAGTGGTGACGGTCCTGGGCGGCGGCTATCCCGCCTCGGGCGTGCCGGGCCCGGACCGGCTGCCGGTGCCGTACCTCCCGGCCGGGCTGCGGTTCGCCCCGCAGGAGGGGGCGGGCGAGGTGCAGACGCCGCTGCTGGGCCCGGCCGCGGACGACCTGCTGATCGGGGACAAGGTGTGGTTCCGGCACGCGAAGGCCGGGGAGCTGTGCGAGCGCTTCGCGGTCCTGCACCTCGTCGACGGCGACCGGGTGGTGGAGACGGTGCCCACGTACCGGGGCGAGGGCCACACGTTCCTGTGAGCCCCGCCCCGGGCCGCCGGGTTGCTGCCGGCTTTCGTCAGAACGCCGTGTCGAGCTGGTCCGGGATCACGCTCCCGTCGGCGCGCCGCACCGGCACGTGGGAGCCGTCCGGTGCGGTGGCGCCCGTCGTCGAGCACGGGTACGCGCCGGACTTGCGCGGCATCGGGTCGATGAACATCGGGTTGGCCACCCAGCGGCCGTCCGCGTTGTCGTAGGCGCGGCACATCAGCTCGGACTTGTTGCGGTTGACGGCGATGTGCGCACCGGTCGCGTCGCCCACGAACGTCACGTCGGTGTCGGCGTCGCCCGCGCCGAGCGCGATGCGGTGGGCGGGGTCCTGCTGCTTCCAGGCGGCGGCGCCCTTGATCTTGAAGATCTCCTGGTTGATCATGCAGCGCTTGCCGTCCATGTACGGCAGGGCGTCGCCGCGGCCGGTCTCGACCCCGCCGCAGCCCTTGAGGGCCGTGGTGAGGCGGCCGTGCTCGGTGATGTTGCGGATGCCGATGGTGTGCTTCGCGTCGAGGCCGACACCGCTGGACCAGGCCTCGGCGATCGGCTCGGAGGAGGCGGAGACGATGTAGACGTCGAAGCCGGCCGCCTTGAGCGTGCGGATGAGGTCCTTCTGCTGGTCGTAGTAGCGGATGTAGCCGGCGATGGTGTGGGTGCCGGCCTTCTGCGTCGCGCCGACCGGCGCGGCGAGCTGCTCGGCGCGCGCCTTGCGGGCGAAGGAGGTGAGCGCGGCGGGGGTGTGGCCGGCGAACAGCTGCGGTATCCAGCCGTACGCGGGCACGGTGCGCCGGTGGTCCCAGTCCCCGGCGAAGGCCGCCTCGCCCGCCATGGTCTGCGACTTCTCCCGGATCTCGAAGATCTCGTCGGCGCAGGCGGTGTTCTTCGAGGTGGGCAGCGGGCGGCCGACGGGCACGGCGGTGCCGCAGGCCTTGGTGAGGGCCTTGTCGGCGGCCGGGGTCAGCCAGGCGCTGGTGTCGCTCCAGTGCGCGGGCCGCAGGATCTTGTCGTGCTGGAGGGCCCAGGCGAGCGTGGCGTCGGTGATGTCGTTCTTGACGACGGTGTTGTCCCAGTCGAAGGCGGCGACCGGGCGCGGGCCGCCCTTGCCGGAGCAGGTGCCGCGCTCGTCGATCATCTTCTGCAGCCTGGCGCGGTTGTCGCCGGACCACGTGAGGTTCTTGTCGAGCTGGGGGCAGTTCGGCCGGGGCCCGGCGGAGCGGGCGGGGGCCGCCGTGGCGGGTATCGCCGTGGCGAGGGCCGCGGCGGCAGCGAGGCCGACGACGATGGCGGACTTGGTGCGCATGAGCTCTCTTTGGTGCGTGGGGGAACGGCTGGACACGCACCGGGGCCGGGCCGGGCCGGTTCGTACCGTCCCGGCCCGGCCCCGGTACTTGATCATGGACCCTACAGCGGGGCGGACCCTACAGCGGCGTCACATAGGCGCCCGCGATGCCTCCGTCCACGAGGAACTCGGCCGCGTTCACGAAGGACGAGTCGTCGCTGGCGAGGAAGGCCACGGCGGCCGCGATCTCCTCGGGCTCGGCGAACCGGCCGACGGGGACGTGCACCAGCCGCCGCGCGGCCCGCTCCGGGTCCTTGGCGAACAGCTCCTTCAGCAGGGGGGTGTTCACCGGCCCCGGGCACAGGGCGTTGACGCGGATGCCCTCGCGGGCGAACTGCACGCCCAGCTCGCGGGACATGGCCAGCACGCCGCCCTTGGAGGCGGTGTAGCTGATCTGCGAGGTGGCGGCGCCCATCACCGCGACGAAGGAGGCGGTGTTGATGATGGAGCCCCTGCCCTGGCGCTGCATGTACGGCAGCGCGGCCTTGCAGCACAGGTAGACGGAAGTGAGGTTGACCTCCTGGACGCGCTTCCAGGCGTCGAGCCCGGTGGTGAGGATGGAGTCGTCGTCGGGCGGGGAGATGCCGGCGTTGTTGAAGGCGACGTCGACGGAGCCGTAGGTGTCGTACGCGGTCCTGAAGAGCGCCTCGACCTCCTCGGGGCTGGTGACGTCGACCTTGACGAACAGCCCGCCGACCTCGTCCGCGGCGGCCTTGCCCGCCTTCTCGTCGATGTCCGCGCAGACGACGTGCGCGCCCTCGGACGCGAGCCGCCGGGCGGTGGCCAGGCCGATGCCGCTGCCGGCTCCGGTGACGACGGCCGTGCGGCCGGTGAGGCGGCGGCAGACGGGGGTCTGGTCGGTCACTTGCCCTCCTCGAGGGGGTCGATGGCGATGAAGACGTTCTTGGTCTCGGTGAAGGCGGCGAGCGCGCCGGGGCCCAGCTCCCGGCCGAGGCCGGACTGCTTGAAGCCGCCGAAGGGCGTCCAGTAGCGGACGCTGCTGTGGGAGTTGACGGAGAGGTTGCCCGCCGCGACGGCCCGGGAGACGCGCAGCGCGCGGGAGACGTCCCGGGTCCAGACCGAGCCGGACAGGCCGTAGTCGGTGGCGTTGGCGAGCCGGACCGCCTCGGCCTCGTCCTCGAAGGGGAGGACGACGGCGACCGGGCCGAAGACCTCCGCGGTGGCGACCCGGTCGTCCGGGGCGGCCTCGAGCACGGTGGCCGGGTACCAGAAGCCCTTGCCGGACGGGACCTCGCCGCGGACGGCCGCCGGGGCGGACTCGGGGACGAACGACCGTACGCGCTCCCGGTGCGCGGCGGAGATCAGCGGGCCCATCTGCGTCGCGGGGTCGGTGGGGTCGCCGACGACGAAGGACTTCACGGCGGGCTCCAGCAGCTCCATGAAGCGGTCGTAGACGCTGCGCTGGACGAGGATGCGGCTGCGGGCGCAGCAGTCCTGGCCGGTGTTGTCGAGGAAGGAGCCGGGCGCGGCGGCCGCGGCGCGCTCGACGTCGGCGTCCGCGAAGACGATGTTGGGGCTCTTGCCGCCGAGTTCGAGGGTCACCCGCTTCACGCCCGCCGCGCACGTGGCCATGATCTGCCGGCCGACCGCGGTGGAGCCGGTGAAGACGACCTTGGCGACGCCGGGGTGCTCGACGAGGGCGGCCCCGGCCACCGGTCCGGCCCCGGGCAGGACCTGGAACAGCCCCTCGGGCAGCCCGGCCGCCAGGGCCAGTTCGGCCAGCCGCAGGGCGGTCAGCGGGGTGGTCTCGGCGGGCTTGAGGAGGACGGCGTTGCCCGCGGCGAGCGCCGGGGCGAAGCCCCAGGCGGCGACGGGCATCGGGAAGTTCCACGGGGCGATGACGGCGACGACGCCGAGCGGCTCGTGGAAGGTGACGTCCAGCCCGCCCGCGACGGGGATCTGGGCGCCGCTCAGCCGCTCGGTCCCCCCGGCCGCGTAGTCCAGCAGG
The DNA here is from genome assembly GCF_056930295.1 of Streptomyces sp. 17_S59. Classification (NCBI taxonomy): domain Bacteria; kingdom Bacillati; phylum Actinomycetota; class Actinomycetes; order Kitasatosporales; family Streptomycetaceae; genus Streptomyces; species Streptomyces sp. 17_S59. The sequence goes on from NZ_JBXOWD010000001.1 coordinate 1,189,189, forward strand.
TCGCGGACGTTGCCCGCCTCCCAGCGGGCGTTCGCGACGGGGTGGCCCGCCTCGCGGACCTCCAGCAGGGCCAGTTCCTCCAGGTGTTCGTCGACGGCGGCGGCGAAGCGCCGCAGCTGCCGGGCGCGGTCGCCGGGGGCCAGGGCCGCCCAGGCGGGCTGGGCCCGCGCCGCGCGCGCGACGGCGGCGGCGACGTCCTGCCCGGTGGCGGCGGGGACGGTGGCGACGAGCTCCTCGGTCGCCGGATTGACGATGTCGTGCGACTCCTGCGTGTCCTGCACCGTACGGGTCCTCACATGCGCTCGAAGGAGCGGAAGCGCTCCCAGTCCGTGACGGCGGTGTCGTAGGCCTCCTGCTCGACACGCGCCATGTTCAGGTAGTGCTCGACGACCTCGTCGCCGAAGGCGGCCCTGGCTATGGGGCTGGCCTCCCACAGGGCGGCGGCCTCGCGCAGGGTGGCCGGGACGTGCGCGGCGTCGCCGCGGTAGGCGTTGCCGGTGCAGACCTCCGGCAGCTCCAGCTCGTGCTCGACGCCGTACAGCCCGGCGGCGACCATGCCCGCGACGGCCAGGTAGGGGTTGACGTCGCCGCCGGGCAGCCGGTTCTCGAAGCGGTGGGAGTGGCCGTGGCCGACCACGCGCAGGGCGCAGGTGCGGTTGTCGGGGCCCCAGGCGACGGCGGTGGGGGCGAAGGAGCCGGGGCGGAAGCGCTTGTAGGAGTTGATGTTCGGCGCGTACAGCAGGGTGAAGTCGCGCAGGGCGGCCAGCTGTCCGGCCAGGAAGTGCCGCATGGTCGCCGACATGCCGTACGGGCCGCTGTCGTCGGCGAGCACGGGACGGCCCGCCTCGTCGCGCAACGAGAGGTGGATGTGGCAGGAGTTGCCCTCGCGCTCGTCGTACTTGGCCATGAAGGTGAGCGCCATGCCCTCCTGGGCGGCGATCTCCTTGGCGCCGGTCTTGTAGACGGCGTGCTGGTCGCAGGTGGCGAGCGCCTCGTCGTAGCGGAAGGCGATCTCGTGCTGGCCGAGGTTGCACTCCCCCTTCGCGGACTCGACGGTCATGCCGGCCGCGCCCATCTCGTTGCGGATGCGGCGCAGCAGGGGCTCGACACGGCCGGTGCCGAGGACGGAGTAGTCGCAGTTGTACTGGTTGGCGGGGGTCATGCCGCGGTAGCCGCGGCTCCAGGCCTCCTCGTAGGTGTCCTTGAAGACCATGAACTCCAGCTCGGTGCCGACGCAGGCACTCCAGCCGCGCTCGGCCAGCCGGTCCAGCTGGCGGCGCAGGATCTGGCGCGGGGAGGCGAGGACAGGCGAGCCGTCGTGCCAGGCGAGGTCGGCGGTGAGCAGGGCGGTGCCGGGGTTCCAGGGGGTGCGGCGCAGGGTGGTGAGGTCGCCGCGCATGGCGAAGTCGCCGTAGCCGCGCTCCCAGGACGACATGGCGTAGCCGTCCACGGTGTTCATCTCGGCGTCCACGGCGAGGAGGTAGTTGCAGCCCTCGGTGCCGTGCTCGAGGACGTCGTCGAGGAAGAACCGGGCGGCGAACCGCTTTCCCTGGAGCCGCCCTTGCATGTCCGTGAAGGCGAGGACGACGGTGTCGATCTCCCCGGAGTCCACGAGCCTGCGCAGCTCGTCGACCGTGAGCGGGGGCGTGCGGTCTGCCACGGTGGGCCTCCTGTCGGTGCGACCGGAGGTCATAAGGTAGGCCCGTAGACCATTGATTGGGAAGGGGGTCCGATGAACGAGCGCGGGGAGGACCGGCTGGCGACCGTGCTGCGGCCGGTCCGCGCGGGCAACGGCTTCGAGGAGGCCCTGGAGCAGATACTCCGGGTCGTGCGGCTGGGCCTGGTCGGGCACGGCGAACGGCTGCCTTCCGAACGGGAGTTGGCGGATCGTCTGCACATCAGCCGGGTGACACTGCGCGAGGTGCTGAAGGTGCTGCACGACCAGGGGCTGGTGGAGAGCCGCCGCGGGCGCTACGGCGGTACGTTCGTGCTGGCCCCGGCGAGGGCGGGCGAGGACGAGCTGCGCCGCCGGGTGGCCGCGATCGACGTGGAGGACGCGCTGCGCTTCCGCGAGGTGCTGGAGGTGGGCGCGGCCGGGCTGTGCGCCGCGCATGGGCTCTCCGGCGACCGGGCCGCACGGCTGCGGGCCGCGCTGGCCGCGACGCACGACGCCCCGCTGGCCGACTACCGGCGCCTGGACACCATGCTCCACCTGACACTGGCCGAACTCTCCGGCTCCCCCTCGCTTGCCGCGCAGTACGCTGCGGTCCGCGCCACCGTCAACGAACTGCTGGACTGCATCCCCCTGCTGGTGCGCAACCTGGAGCACTCCCAGCGGCAGCACACCGCGCTGGTGGAGGCGGTCCTGGACGGGAACGCGGAAGCGGCCCGCGAGGTGATGCGCGAGCACTGCTGCGGCACGGCGGCGCTGCTGCGGGGGTTTCTGACGTAAGCGGCGGGGCCCGGCTCCGTAACCCCGGTTTAACGCAGGGGGGTTGCGCTACGGCCGTCGGCACCACAAAGGTATGGCGCAAAACCTTTGCTTGGCATCCCCCTTCAGGAGCGCTCATGGCCGAACGCACGGACGTCCCCGGCGCACCGCCCGCCGACGCCGCCTCCGGATATCTGGAGAAGCGCACCCTGCGCCGGGGCAGCGCGGGGCCCCTCCTGCTCACCGGCCTGGGCGTGGCCTATGTCGTCTCCGGCGACTACTCCGGCTGGAACTTCGGCCTCCAGCACGGTGGTTTCGGCGGCCTCGCCGTCGCCGCCGTGCTCATGGGGCTGATGTACACGTGCATGGTCTTCGCCCTCGCCGAACTCGCCGCCGTCCTCCCCACCGCGGGCGGCGGCTACGGCTTCGCGCGGCGCGCGCTGGGCCCCTGGGGCGGCTTCCTCACCGGCACGGCGATCCTCATCGAGTACGTCCTCGCGCCCGCCGCGATCTCCCTCTTCATCGGCGACTACGTCGAATCGCTGCACCTGTTCGGGCTGACCTCCGGCTGGCCCGTGTACCTGGCCTGCTTCGCCGTCTTCATCGGCATCCACCTGTGGGGCGTCGGCGAGGCCCTGCGCTTCAGCTTCGTGGTGACCGGGATCGCGGTCGCGGCCCTGATCGTCTTCGCGGTGGGCGCCTTCACGGACTTCGACACCGCGCGGCTCGACGACATCCCCGCCGACCCGGGCGCCTTCGGGTCCTCCTCCTGGCTGCCGTTCGGGCTGCTCGGCATCTGGGCGGCCTTCCCCTTCGGCATGTGGTTCTTCCTCGGGGTCGAGGGCGTGCCCCTCGCGGCCGAGGAGACCAGGGACCCGGCGCGCACCCTGCCCAGGGCCATGGCCACCTCCATGGGCATCCTGCTGCTCCTGGCCCTGTTGACCTTTCTCGCCGCGACCGGCGCGGGCGGCGCCGACGCCGTGAAGGACGCGGGCAATCCGCTGGTCGCCGCCCTGGAGGCGGGCGGGCACGAGCACGCCCTCGCCCGGATCGTCAACTACGCAGGGCTGGCAGGCCTGGTGGCCTCCTTCTTCTCCCTGATCTACGCCGGCTCGCGCCAGCTCTTCGCCCTCTCCCGGGCCGGCTACCTCCCCCGCTTCCTCTCCCTCACCAGCCGCCGCAAGGCCCCCTGGCTGGGGCTGGTGGTGCCCGGCGCGCTCGGCTTCACACTGGCCGCGGCGAGCGGGGACGGCGCGCGGATGCTCAACGTCGCGGTCTTCGGCGCCACCATCTCGTACGCCCTGATGTCCCTCTCCCACATCGTGCTGCGCCGCCGCGAGCCGGACCTCGCCCGCCCCTACCGCACGCCGGGCGGCACGGCGACATCGGCGGTGGCCTTCGTGCTCGCCTGCTCCGCGCTGGTGGCCACGTTCCTGGTGGACGTGACGGCCGCCTTCATCGCGCTGGGCGTGTACGCCGTCGCCGCGGCCTACTTCGCCCTCTACAGCAGGCACCGGCTGGTGGCGAGCGCGCCGGAGGAGGAGTTCGCCGCGCTGGCGGCGGCGGAAGCGGAACTGACCCGAGAATGACGCTGGGAAAGGACACGACATTGGAGCACCAGCACCAGCACCAGCACCAGCACCAGCACCGATCACCGCTCATCGGCGTCACCACCTATGCCTGCCGGGCCCGTTGGGGGGTGGCGTGGGACCTCCCCGCGGCCCTGCTGCCGGCCGCCTACCCGGCCCAGGTCCAGCGGGCCGGCGGCCTGGCGGTGATGCTGCCGCCGGACGCCCCTTCGGCTGCCCCCGCCGTGCTCTCCCGCCTGGACGGCCTGGTCCTCGCGGGCGGCGAGGACCTGGACCCGTCCCTCTACGGCGCCCGCCCCCATCCGCGCGGCGGCGCCCCCGTGCCGGAACGCGACCGCTGGGAACTGGCCCTGCTGGCCGCGGCACTGGACCGCGGTGTGCCGGTGCTCGGCATCTGCCGGGGCATGCAGCTCATGAACGTCCACGCGGGCGGCACGCTCTGCCAGCACCTCCCGGACGAGGTGGGCCACGAGGGCCACAACCCGGTGGTGGGCGCGTTCACCGACCACGTGGTCAAGCCGGTGCCGGACACGCTGACGGCCGGGCTGCTGCCCGGGGGCCCGGTGGACGTGGCCACCCACCACCACCAGTCGGTGGACCGCCTGGGCGAGGGCCTGGTCGCCTCGGCCTTTGCGGAGGACGGCGTCGTCGAGGCCCTGGAGTACGGGGACGGGCGCTTCGCACTGGGGGTGCAGTGGCATCCGGAGGCGCGGGGGGATGTGCGGCTGATGGAGGGGCTGGTGCGGGCTGCTGCGCAGGGCGGCTGAGGAGGTTCGGCACCGTCGATCCGACCGGCGGTGCCGGAACCGCCGTCACCACTCGTACGTATCCGACTCCCCGTCGCCGCGGCGGCGCCGGCGCCGCCGCGTCAGCAGGTACGTCGCCACCGACGCCAGCACCGCCGTCAACGCCGCCGTCCCCGCGATGACCGCCGCCAGCGCCCCGGGGCCGATGGTCGTGTCGTCGTCGTCCGCGTCCTCGTCCGGAGCCGTCTCGCTCGTCCGGTCGATCGCGTCGTCGTAGCTCCTCGGGCTGTCGCAGAAGTCGCGGTTGCCGGGGTCCATTTCGGCGACGACCGTCAGCTCGGCGGTGTCCACCGGGTCCTTCATGCCGCCTTCCTTGAGCTGGACGGCGTAGGTGCCGGGCTGGATGTCGCAGAGGACCACGCCCGCGGCCTTGGTGTAGAGGACGCCGTCCTTGCCCTCCCGGAACCGTTTCTTCTTCAGCGTCAGCTTCTTGGCGAAGGCAGGCGACTCCACGGTGAGAAGGCCGTCGTGCTCGTCGAGTGCCTCCTGACTGGTCGTCACGGTGAAGGCGGCCTCGCGGCCGCGCTGCGTGGGCGCGAGGCTCGATATCGACGACTCGGAGTCCGAGGAGTTCGAGGAGTCCGAGTCGTCGGAATCCGCCGAGGCATTGACGGTGGCGGACAGGACGAGGGCCGCCGAGGCGAGGGCCACCAGGGCCGTCCGGGCACGATTCATGCAGGTGAGCTTAGCCGTGACGGCCCGTCGGGGGCCGGTCAGGCCGCGGCGCCGCCCTCCTGCTCGACCTCGACCTGCTGGTTCCACTCGCGCTTGGACGCCTGCCAGCCGTCCTCGTCGTGGCCCCGGCGCCAGTAGCCGGAGATCGACAGGCGCTCGCGCGGCACCTCGCGCTCCATGCGCAGATGGCGGCGCAGCTCCTTCACGAACCCGGCCTCGCCGTGCACGAAGGCGTGCACGTCGCCCTCGGGGAAGTCGAGCGAGCGGACCGCCTCGACCAGGGCCTCGCCGACCGGCCGGCCGCCGCGGTGCAGCCAGGTCACCTCGACCCCGGCGGGCAGCTCCAGCTTCTGCTCCTCGCCCTCGTCGGCCACCTCGACGAAGGCCCGCACGACCGAGCCCTCCGGGATCCGCTCGAGGGAGGCGGCGATCGCGGGCAGCGCGCTCTCGTCACCGGCCAGCAGGTGCCAGCCGGCGGCCGGGTCCGGGGCGTAGGCGCCGCCGGGGCCCAGGAAGAGCACCTCCTGGCCCGGCTGCACCCGCGCCGCCCAGGGGCCGGCCAGGCCCTCGTCGCCGTGGACGACGAAGTCAATGGCCAGCTCGCGCGCCGCGCGGTCGAAGGAGCGCACCGTGTACGTGCGCGTACGCGGCCACTGGTCGCGCGGCAGGTTCTCGCGGACGGCCTCCATGTCGAAGGGCTCCGGGTAGGCCACGCCGGGCACCGGGAAGAGCAGCTTGACGTAGTGGTCGGTGTACTCGCCGGCGCCGAGGTCCGCGAGGCCCTCGCCGCCGAGGACGACGCGCACCATGTGCGGCGAGAGCCGCTCGGTGCGGACCACATGGGCCCGGTTGACCTGGCGCTTCTTCCGTACGGGGCGCTCTGCCATGACTGTCTCCCCTGATCCCCTGATAAAAGTTAGGTCTGCCTAACCTAACAGGTCACCGTTCGAGAGTGGACAGCAATCGCTGAAGGGATCCGCCCAGTCCCCAGCGCGCCGCCAGCGCGTCCAGCGCCTCCGGGTCGCGCGGCGCGGACGGCAGGGCCGCGTCGAAGGGCGCCAGGGGCACGTCCGAGGCGACCCGCACCACCTTGGGCGCCACCGCCAGATACGGGCGGGCCTCGGCCAGCCGCTTGCGCTGCGCCGGGCTCAGCTTCGCCGCCGGGTCGTCGACGGCGGCCAGGATCCCGGCCAGGTCGCCGAAGGCGGCCAGCAGCTTGGCCGCCGTCTTCTCGCCGATGCCGGGCACGCCCGGCAGCCCGTCGCTGGGGTCGCCGCGCAGCAGGGCCAGATCCGCGTAGCCGGGCCCGTCCACGCCGTACTTCTCCCGCAGCACCGCCTCGTCGACCGCCTGGAGCGTGCCCACGCCCTTGACCGGGTACAGCACGCGCACCCCGCGCCGGTCGTCGACCAGCTGGTACAGGTCGCGGTCGCCCGTGACGATGTCCACCGGGCCGGCCGCCCGTGCGGCCAGGGTGCCGATCACGTCGTCCGCCTCGTACCCGACCGCGCCGACCCGGGCGATGCCGATCGCGTCCAGCACCGACTCGATCACCGGGACCTGGGGGGAGAGCGTGTCCGGGGTCTCTTCCCCTGGCTTCGCCGGGGAGGCCCCTACCTCATCGGGTGCGCCCTCGATCTCCTCGGCCACGCGGTGCGCCTTGTACGAGGGGATCAGCTCCACCCGCCACTGCGGGCGCCAGTCGAAGTCCATGCAGGCGACCAGGTCGTCGGGCTCGTGGTCCTGGACCAGGCGGGCGATGAAGTCCAGCAGGCCGCGCACGGCGTTCACGGGCGTGCCGTCCGGGGCCTTCACCGATTCCGGCACCCCGAAGTAGGCGCGGAAGTACAGCGAGGCTGTGTCGAGGAGCATCAGGCGTCGGGTCACGGCTCGATCATGCCGCACCCCACTGACAGCGCACCCCGCCGACATGTGAACTGGATCACTGTTCCGTTTGCCCCGAATGACCTGGGGCAGGCGCGGTGCCGGAGTGGCTCCGCCCGCGGGGGAGCGGAGCCGTGCTGAGTTCGACCCGAGAGGTTTATGTGTCCAGGCTCAAGGCCGACCACCTGTACAAGGTGTTCGGCAGACGACCCGAAGCCGCCGTCCGGCGACTCGCCGACGGCGCCGGCCGCGACGAGCTGCGCGCCGAAGGCACCACCGCAGCCGTCATCGACGCGTCGTTCGAGGTCGAGGCCGGCCAGATCTTCGTGGTGATGGGCCTCTCCGGGTCCGGCAAGTCCACGCTGCTGCGCATGCTCAACGGCCTGCTGGAGCCCACCTCCGGACGCGTGCTCTACGACGGGCGGGACCTGACCGCCCTGTCCCCGCGCGAACTCCGCGACGTGCGCTCGCGCAACATCAGCATGGTCTTCCAGCACTTCGCCCTGTTCCCGCACCGCAGCGTGCTCGAGAACGCCGCCTACGGACTGGAGGTGCGCGGCGTCCCCCGGCAGGAGCGCGAGGAGCGGGCCGCAGAGGCCCTCGAACTCGCGGGCCTCAAGGGCTGGGAGTCCTCCTGGCCCGACGAGCTGTCCGGCGGCATGCAGCAGCGCGTGGGCCTCGCCCGCGCGCTCGCCACCGACGCCGACCTGCTGCTGATGGACGAGTCCTTCAGCGCACTCGACCCCCTGATCCGCCGCGACATGCAGGACCAGCTGCTGGACCTGCAGAAGCGGCTGAAGAAGACCATCGTGTTCATCACCCACGACCTCAACGAGGCCATGCGCCTCGGCGACCGCATCGCCGTCATGCGCGACGGCCGGATCGTCCAGAACGGCACCGCCGAGGACATCCTGGTGCGGCCCGCCAACGACTACGTCGCCTCCTTCATCCAGGACGTCGACCGCTCCCGGGTGCTCACCGCCGGCTCGATCATGGACAAGTCGGCCGGTGCCGTCCCGGACGGCGCCGTGACCGTCGCCGCCGCCACGCCCGTCGCCGAGCTGTTCGCCCCCCTGTCCCGCGGCGGCGCGCCCGTCACCGTCGCCGACGAGCACGGCGAGCCGGCCGGCGTCGTCACCTCCGGCCGGCTGCTGGCCGCGCTGGGCGAGCAGCCGCAGGTGCCCGCCCCGCTTGCCGCGGCCCCCGAGGAGGAGGTGACCGCCCGTGCCTAGGATCAAGCTCGGCAGCTGGGCCGAGAGCGCGGTGCACTGGCTCCAGTCCCACCTCTCCTGGCTCTTCGACGCCGTCAACACCGTCCTGACCGGCATGTACGACGGCGTGAACGCGGTGCTCGGCGCGCCGGACGCGCTGCTCATGGCGGGCATCCTCGCCGTCGTCGCCTGGTGGCTGCGCGGCCTGCTCGCCGCCGTCCTCGCCTTCGCGGGACTCGCGCTCGTCGACTCCTTCGGCCTGTGGGACAAGGCCATGGAGACCCTGTCGCTGGTGCTCGTCGCCAGTGTCATCACCCTGCTGATGGCGGTGCCGCTGGGCATCTGGGCCGCCCGCGACCGGCGGGTGAGCCGGGTGCTGCGGCCCGTCCTGGACGTCATGCAGACGATGCCCGCCTTCGTCTACCTCATCCCGGGCGTGATGTTCTTCTCCATCGGGCCCATCCCCGGCCTGATCGCCACCATCGTGTTCTCGATGCCGCCCGGCGTGCGGATGACCGAGCTGGGCATCCGCCAGGTCGACGGCGAACTGGTCGAAGCGGCCCGGGCGTTCGGCACGGCGCCGCGCGACATCCTCACCCGGGTCCAGCTGCCGCTGGCGCTGCCCACCATCATGGCGGGCGTCAACCAGGTCATCATGCTGGCGCTGTCCATGGTAGTCATCGCCGGCATGGCCGGGGCCGGCGGCCTCGGCGAGTCCGTGTACGCGGCCGTCACCCAGGTGAACATCGGCGGCGGCGTGGAGAGCGGCCTGGCCGTCGTCGTCCTCGCCATGTACCTGGACCGCATGACCGGCGCGCTCGGCAAGCAGGTCTCCCCGCTGGGCCGCCGCGCCGCCGCCAAGTCGGCCGCCGCCGCGCGCGGTGTCGCGCCGAAGGTCCTCAACTACCGGCCGGGCACGGCCGTCGCCACCGTGGGCGTCGTCGTCCTCGCGCTCGTCGCGGGCGGCATGAACGTCGCGGGGGGCGGCGGCGACCGGCAGAGCGTGGCCGCGGGCAAGAACGTCGGCCACGGCAAGCGCATCCAGCTGGGCTACTTCCCCTGGGACGAGGCCGTCGCCTCCACCTACCTGTGGCAGAACATCCTGGAGGACCGCGGCTACAAGCCGGAGGTCAAGCAGCTCGACCCCGGCCCCCTGTACACCGCGCTGGCGCAGGGCCAGATGGACGTCCAGTTCGACTCCTGGCTGCCCACGACGCACCAGCAGTACATGGAGCGCTACGGTGACAAGCTCACCGACCTCGGCACCTGGTACGGCCCCACCTCCCTGGAGCTGACCGTGCCCGCCTACGTCAAGGGCATCGACTCCCTGGCCGACCTCAAGGGCAAGTCCGCGATGTTCGGCGGGAGGATCGTCGGCATCGAGTCCAGTGCCGGCATGATGGCCAAGCTCAACGACAAGGTCCTCAAGGAGTACGGCCTGGACGGCGAGTACAAGGTCGTCTCGTCCTCCACCTCCACGATGCTCGCCGAGCTGGACCGGGCGATCAGCCGCAAGGAGCCCGTCGTCACCACCCTCTGGTCGCCGCACTGGGCCTACGGCAAGTACGAGCTGAAGAAGCTCAAGGACCCCAAGGGCGCCTGGGGCGAGGGCGAGCAGATCCACGCCGTCGGCAAGAAGGACTTCGCCAAGGACTTCCCTGAGGTCGCGGACTGGGTGAAGAGCTTCAAGATGTCGGAGAAGGACCTCTCCTCGCTCGAAGCCGGGATCCAGAACGGCGGCAAGGGCAAGGAGAAGGAGTCCGCCCGCCGCTGGCTCGACGCCCACCCGGGCCTCGCCGACAAGCTGGCGCCCGTCACGGCCTGACGAACAGCCGTGCGCACGGCGTACGGTGGGGCGATGAGGTCACCGAGCGGCCGCCCCGCCGTACGCCGTGTCGTCTCCCTGGTCCCCTCGCTCACCGAGGCCGTGGCCGGGACCGCGCCCGGCCTGCTGGTGGGCGCCACCGACTGGTGCGACCACCCGGCCGGGCTCGGCGTCGTCCGGATCGGCGGCACCAAGAACCCCGACGTGGCGCGGATCGCCGCCCTTGCGCCCGATCTCGTCCTCGCCAACGAGGAGGAGAACCGCGCCCCCGACCTGGCCGCGCTGCGGGCCGCCGGGCTGGACGTGCTCGTCACCGAAGTCCGCACGCTGGAGCAGGCGTTCACCGAGCTGGAGCGGGTCCTGGTGCGCGGCTGCGGGCTCGCCCGGCCCGGCTGGCTGGACGACGCGCGCGACGCCTGGCGCGACGTGACCGCCGCCGGGCCGCTGCGGCCCGCCGTGGTGCCCGTGTGGCGCAGGCCGTGGATGGTGCTCGGCCGGGACACCTTCGCCGGGGACGTCCTGGCCCGGCTCGGCGTGGCCAACGTCCACGCCGGGCACGCCGAGCGCTACCCCCGCATCCCGCTCGACCGGCTGAACGCATCCGGCGCGGAGCTGGTCGTCCTGCCCGACGAGCCCTACCGCTTCACCCGCGACGACGGCCCGGAGTCCTTCCCGGGCCTGCCGTGCGCGCTGCTCAGCGGGCGTCACCTCACGTGGTACGGGCCGTCGCTGGCACAAGCGCCACGGGTGCTGGGCGAGGCGCTGCGAGCAGCCTTCCGCTGACCAGACCGGCCGCGGTACGGGCCGCGGCGACGGCCCAGGCGGCCACCAGCAGCGCGTACAGGCCCACTGCCAGCCAGGTGAAGGCGTCCAGGCCGGTGTGGCGCGCCAGCCCGGCGGCGCCCGTGACGCACGTGCCGATCGGGAAGGTGAACGCCCACCAGGTCATCGCGAAGCCCATCCCGTCCCGGAAGGCGCGGACCACCATCGCCGCGGCCAGCGCCAGCCACAGCAGGGCGAAGCCGATCACGGGCGTGCCGTAGAGGACGGCGAAGCCCGCCGCCGCCCCGGCGTACGGGGCCGGGAGGGCGCCCCGCGCGGCATCGGCCAGGTTGTTCACGGCCGTCGTGGACTGGCCCAGCGGGCCGAGTACCAGGAACAGCGTCGGCGTCAGCGCGAGCGGCAGCGGCCCGCGGTGCACCAGCCGGCCGAAGAGCAGCGGCAGGATCAGCAGCGTGGCCAGCAGGCTCGCCCCGAACATCGCGTAGCAGCCCAGCACCATCGCTTCCCGCCACTGCCCGGCGGGCAGGTGCGGTACGAGCGCGGGGCCGAGGGCGGCGGAGACCATGGGCGCCACGATGGGCAGCAGCCACACGGGGGAGGCGTCGCCCGGCTCGATCCGGTGCCGGGTGACCATCAGACAGGGGACGGCCGCCGCCGCGACGAGGCCGACGGCGGTGCCGGTCGTCCACAGCACGGCGTCCGCGGCCACGGCGGCCCGCTCGCCGATCGCCCCGGCGCCGACGGAGAGCGTGGCCCCGCCGACCGCGAGCAGTGCCATGGCCAGACAGCCGTAGAACGGGGCCACGGCCGGATCGTCGAGATGGCGCCCGGCCTGGTCCCGGTGGCGTGCCCAGTGTGCGGCACGCGCGGCCAGCAGCGCGAGCAGCATCAGCGCGGCCAGCCCCCACACGGCCTCGAACGCCCCGCGCAGCGCCCCCGTCCGCACCGGCAGGGCCGCGCCGGCCGAGGCGACGATCGCGGTGCCCATGACGGTGGCGTACCAGTTGGGGCCGAGGTAGCGGAAGGGGGATGTGCGCGCTGGCGTGGTCATGAGGCCACGATCGCGCGCGCCCACCACGCTCACCAGGGGCTTTGTGTCTATGAGGGCATAAGCTGGAGTTATGAGCGACAGGTTCGACCGTGTGCCGCTGGCGCACCGGGTGCCCGACCTGGGGGCGCTGGAGCTGCTGCTTGCAGTGGCCCGGCTGGGCAGCCTCGGGCGGGCGGCCCGGGAGCTGGGCATCACCCAGCCCGCGGCGAGCGGGCGGGTGCGCGCCATGGAACGGATGCTGGGCGTCGCCCTGGTCGAGCGCTCGCCGCGCGGGTCGCGGCTGACGGACGCGGGGGTGCTGGTCACGGACTGGGCCCGGCGGATCGTGGAGGCCGCCGAGGCCTTCGACGCCGGGGCCCAGGCGCTGCGCGGGCGGCGCGACTCCCGGCTGCGGGTGGCCGCCAGCATGACCATCGCCGAGTACCTCCTGCCCCGGTGGCTGATGGCGCTCCGCACGGAGCGGCCGGGCACGGCGGTGTCGCTGCTCGCCGGGAACTCGGCGGCGGTGGCGGAGCGGCTGCTCGCCGGGGAGGCTGACCTGGGCTTCGTCGAGGGGCTGGACGTGGCGCCGGGGCTGGACGGGGCGGTCGTCGGCCATGACCGGCTGGTGGTCGTGACGGCACCGGGCCATCCGTGGGCGCGCCGCCGTTCCCCCCTGTCCGCGGCGGAGCTGGCGGCCACGCCGCTGGTCCTGCGCGAGCGGGGGTCGGGTACGCGCCAGGTGCTGGACGCGGCGCTGGCAGCCCACGGCGGCGCCGCGGAGCCGCTGCTCGAACTCGCCTCGACGACGGCCGCGAAGGCGGCGGTGGTCAGCGGTGCGGGGCCGTCGGTGCTGAGCGAGCTGGCGATCGGGGAGGAGCTGGGGGCGCGGCGGCTGGTGGAGATCCCGGTGGCCGGGCTCGCGCTGCGGCGTGCGCTGCGTGCGGTCTGGCCGACGGGCCATCGGCCTGTGGGGCCGGCGCGGGATCTGCTGGGGCTGACGGCCGGTTAGGCACCGCCGGGTGCCGCCCTTGTGGTTGCGCGCCGCTGCGGCGGGAGTTTGTTCCCCGTACCCGCTCCGCCCCGGGGTCCGGGGCAGAGCCCCGGTTTCGGGAAGGGGCGGGACTGGGGAATCCCAACCCGCCGCAACGGCGATCAGCCACCGGCTGCGTACCCGGCGGTGCCGAACCCACCCCAGCCCCCGGCGGCCGAGGCGAAGCCTCACCCCACCGACGAGTACGCCACGACGCCCCGCAGCAGACCGTCCACCGCCTTGCGCGCATTCCGCGCGACCGGGCTTCCCGCCGGTGCCGCCGCCGCGATCTGGCCCAGTACGTCGATCAGTTGCTTCGACCAGCGCACGAAGTCGCCCGCCGGCATCTCGATCTCCCGCAGCACCTCGTCGAGGCCGTGCCCCGACGCCCAGCGGTACGCGGGCCACGCGAAGCCCAGGTCGGGCTCGCGCTGGCCGACGCCCTCGGCCTGGTTGATCTTGTGCTGCTCCTCCAGGGCGTCCAGCCGGCCCCAGATGCGGACCATCTCGGCGAGGGCCTCCTTCGCGGCCCCGGCGGGCAGCTTCGGCGGCACCGCGTCGTCGGCGACCCGGGCCTCGTACACCAGCGCCGAGGCGCAGGCGGCCAGCTCGGCGGGCTTGAGGCCGTCCCAGACGCCCTCGCGCAGGCACTCGGAGGCCAGCAGGTCCAGCTCGCCGTAGAGGCGGGCCAGGCGGCGGCCGTCCTCGGTGACCTCGTCGCCGTGGAGGTAGTCGAGGTCGGTCAGGAGCGCGCAGATCCGGTCGAAGGTGCGCGCGATGGTGTTCGTACGGCCCTCGATGCGCCGCTCCAGCTGGCGGGTGTCGCGGTGCAGGCGGTGGTAGCGCTCGGCCCAGCGGGCGTGGTCCTCGCGCTCGTCGCAGCCATGGCAGGGGTGGCTGCGGATCTCGGCGCGAAGGCGGGCGATCCCGGTGTCGTCGGCGGCCGCGGAGCGGTCCTTGCGGTGCCGGCCGGGGACTATGTGCCCGGCCTTGGTGCGCAGCGCGGAGGCGAGGTCGCGGCGCGACTGCGGGCTGCGCGGGTTGAAGGACTTGGGGATGCGCATCCGCTCCAGCGGCTCCACCGGCACCGGGAAGTCGATCGCGGCGAGCCGCTTGACCTGCCGCTCGGCGGTGAGCACCAGCGGGCGCGGCCCGTCGTGGGGGTCGAAGCCCCGGTGGCGGTCGGTGCGCCCGGCGGGCACGCCCGGGTCCAGGACGAGCGCCAGGCCGGCGAACTTGCCCGTGGGCACGTGGATGACGTCCCCGGCCTTGAGCCGCTCCAGCGCGGCCGCGGCGGCGGCCCGGCGCTGCACGGCGCCCTGCTTGGCCAGCTCGGTCTCGCGGTCCTTCAGCTCGCGGCGCAGCCGCGCGTACTCCTCGAAGTCGCCCAGGTGGCACCGGATGGCCTCGCGGTAGCCGGCCAGGCCCTCCTCGTTCTTCTGCACCTGCCGGGAGATGCCGACGACCGACTTGTCCGCCTGGAACTGGGCGAAGGAGGTCTCCAGCAGCTCCCGCGAGCGGTGCCGGCCGAACTGGGAGACCAGGTTGACCGCCATGTTGTAGGACGGCTTGAAGCTGGAGCGCAGCGGGTACGTGCGCGTACCGGCCAGGCCGGCCAGCGCCCCCGGGTCCATGGCGCGCTGCCACAGCACCACCGCGTGCCCCTCGACGTCGATGCCGCGCCGCCCGGCACGGCCGGTGAGCTGGGTGTACTCGCCGGGGGTGATGTCCGCGTGCTGCTCGCCGTTCCACTTCACGAGCTTCTCCAGCACGACGGTGCGCGCGGGCATGTTGATGCCCAGCGCCAGCGTCTCGGTGGCGAAGACGGCCTTGACCAGGCCCTTGACGAACAGCTCCTCGACGACCTCCTTGAAGGTCGGCAGCATGCCCGCGTGGTGCGCGGCGATGCCCCGCTCCAGGCCCTCCAGCCACTCGTAGTAGCCGAGGACGTGCAGGTCCTCGGTGGGGATGGCGGCGGTGCGCTCCTCGACGATCGCCCGGACCCTGGCCCGTGCCTCGTCGTCGTTCAGCCGCAGGCCGGAGTAGAGGCACTGCGCGACGGCGGCCTCGCAGCCGGCCCGGCTGAAGATGAAGGTGATGGCGGGCAGCAGGCCCTCGGCGTCCAGCCGCTCGATGACCTCGACCCGGCTGGGCGTCCAGATCCGGCTGCGCTGGCGGCGCTCGCGCTCGCGGTCGGCCTCGCGCACCATCTTGCCGCGGCGGCGCTCGCGCGGGTTGTAGGTGCGGCTGTTCTCCATGCGGGCCATGCGCAGCAGGTCGGGGTTGACCTCGCGGCGGGCGGCGCCACGGCCGCCGTGGTCCGTGCGCTCCTCGAACAGGTCGTACATCCGCCGCCCGGCGAGCACGTGCTGCCACAGCGGGACGGGCCGCTCCTCGGAGACGATCACCTGGGTGTCGCCGCGCACGGTGTCCAGCCAGTCGCCGAACTCCTCGGCGTTGGAGACGGTGGCCGAGAGGGAGACCAGGGTGACCGACTCGGGGAGGTGGATGATGACCTCCTCCCAGACGGCGCCGCGGAAGCGGTCGGAGAGGTAGTGCACCTCGTCCATGACCACGTAGCCGAGGCCGATCAGCTCCTGCGAGCCCGCGTAGAGCATGTTGCGCAGGACCTCGGTGGTCATCACGACCACCGGGGCGTCGGCGTTGACGCTGTTGTCGCCGGTCAGCAGGCCGACCTTGGCGGCGCCGTAGCGCCTGACGAGATCGCTGTACTTCTGGTTGGAAAGCGCCTTGATGGGCGTGGTGTAGAAGCACTTGCGGCCCTGGGTGAGGGCCAGGTGGACGGCGAACTCGCCCACAATGGTCTTGCCGGAGCCGGTCGGCGCCGCGACCAGCACCCCCTTCCCCGCCTCCAGGGCCTTGCAGGCCTCTATCTGGAAGGGGTCGAGCTCGAAGTCGTACATCTCGCGGAAGGGGGCGAGCGCGGTGGCCTGCTCCGTGGCGCGCTGCCGTGCCACGGCATAGCGCTCAGCAGGGGACATGTCCTCGGTCATCTTGATGACGAGCCTACCGGGGACCCCTGACAGACACCCGATCTTTATCGCGCTCCCAGGAGCCGCACGGCCCCGGGCACGGTCTCGGCCGTGAGCGGCAGCGGGCCCAGGGGCTCGCCGTCCGCATAGCCGGTGGTCTCCTCGGCGTGCAGCGTGACCTTCGCGGCACGGTGGGTGGTCACCGCGGGGTGGGACAGGTGGGTGCCCCGGTAGACCCTCGGGAAGACCCTGAGGAGGGTGCTGCGGCGACAGGGGCCCACGACGGTGACGTCGAAGAGCCCGTCGTCCAGCCGGGCGTCCGCGCAGATGCGCATGCCGCCGCCGTACGAGCCGCCGTTGCCGACCGCGACCAGCGTGGCCTCGATGTGCTGCTCGGGCCCGTCGTCGAGCCGGATGCGGTACGGGACCGGGCGCAGCGCGGCCAGCTCGGCGAGCAGCGCCACGTCGTAGCGCAGCCGTCCGGTGGGGAACCGCATCCGGTTGCCCCGGTCGTTGACGCGGGAGTCGAAGCCGGAGGCGAGGACGGTACCGAACCAGGTCTCCCCCACCCTGCCGAGGTCGACCGGCCGGCCGCCGTCGCCCTTGAGGGCGCGGGCGACGACCCGGGCCGCGGCCACGGGGTCGCCCACGGGCAGCCCGCAGGCACGGGCGAAGTCGTTGCCGGTGCCGACGGCCACCACGCCGAGCGGGGTGAGGGTCCCGGCGACGGCGCGGAGCGCGAGCGAGACCATGCCGTCCCCGCCGACCGCGATCAGGGCGCCCGTCCCGCCGGCGACCGCCTCACGGGCCCGGCGCAGCGCGTCCTGGGCGTTCTCGCCCAGCACCGTGCGCACGGAGTACCCGGCCACCCGCAGCTCGCGTGCCGCCGGTGCCGCGGCGCGGGCGCCACGGCCGCGGCCCGCCGTGGGGTTGACGAATAACGTGAGGTCGCTGGTCACCCGGGGGACCCTATCGGGTCGCCGGGTCCGGGCACGACGAAGGGGCGGCCGCCGGGCGGGCGGCCGCCCCTCCAGGGCATCAGATCAGGTCACGTCGTCGTATCCGCTGCCGCGGTGCGTGCCCGCGGGCTCCTCGGGCAGCCGGGGCCGGGGCTCGGAGTCGCCGATGGACTGCGGGGTGAGGTCGAGCGGCGCGGCCTCGTCGTCGTCGAGGAGCCGGTCGGGGTTGCGGCGCTCACGGCGCTTGTCGTTCAGCATCGCGAAGCCGACGGCGGCGAAGTACAGGAGGCTGATCGGGACGGCCAGGACGCACATGCCGAACGGGTCGGTGCTGGGGGTGGCCACCGCGCCGAAGACGAAGGTGCCCATCACGACGCCGCGCCACCACTTGACCATGGTCTTGCCCGTGACCAGGCCGACCAGGTTCATCATCACGAGGATCAGCGGCAGCTCGAAGGAGAGGCCGAAGACCAGGATCATCCGGACGGTGAAGTCGAGGATGTCGTTGAGGCCGAGGGTGTTGGCCGCGGTCTCCGGGGTGACGCTCAGCAGCACCCGCATGCTGGTCGGCATGATCATGTACGCCAGGTAGGCGCCCGCGACGAAGAGCGGGGCGGCCGTCGCCGCGAAGGCGAGCGTGTACTTCTTCTCGTTCCTGTGCAGGCCGGGTGCGAGGAACGCCCACAGCTGGTAGAGCCAGACCGGGGAGGAGACGGTGACGCCCACCAGGAGGCACACCTTCACGACGGTGGTGAACGGCGAGGCCAGGGTGTTGAACGTCAGGACCGCGCAGTTGCCGCCGTGGCTCTCGGCCAGATCGCGTCCCGGGCACTTGGGCACGGGGCTGGACAGGAAGTCCATGATCTGCTTGTTGTAGAACGCGGCGACGATGGAGACCACGACGATGGCCAGCACTGCCTTCGCCAGGCGGTTGCGCAGTTCACGCAGGTGCTCCGCGAGGGGCATGCGCCCCTCGGGGTCCTTCTCCTTCTTGCGGGCAGGCTTGGGCAACCCACGTCCCTATCTCGTGCGGCAGGCGGGCGCCGACGGCGCCCGTCTCGGTCTGTCCTGGGTCAGCGCTGCGTCGTACGGTCGGTGGGCTCGGCCACCGGGCGGGAGGCGACGTCACCGGGCGCGGCCTTGATCGTGCGGGGGGCCGGCTGCTCGGCGGGCGGGTCGGCGGGGGCCGAGGCGTTGTCCTGGCCCTCGGACCTCATCGCCTTGGCCTCGCTCTTGAGGATGCGGGCGGACTTGCCGAGGGAGCGCGCCATGTCGGGAAGCTTCTTCGCGCCGAACAGCAGAACGACGACGACGAGGAGCAGGATCAATTCGGGAGCGCCGAGCCGACCGAACATATGCGTGTACCTTCTCACCGAAGCGGGATGGGGGTGGGGCTGCTGGGTGGCTGTCCGGACAAATATGCCCATCGGCCGTACCGCAGCGATCGTAACGCGCAGGGGTAAACGCTGGGCAATCCCTGTGCGTACTCCCGGGACGGCCCCCCGCCTCGTCCTCGGGGCCGCCGCACCAGCGTACCGTCCGCCCCCGGAGCACAGGAGGGCGCGGACCGTCCCTCAGCGCTCGTGCGGCAGCTGCGCGGCCAGCGGGGTCGCGGCCCGCTCCAGGTCCTCGGCGGCCCGGGCGATCCGCAGCGAGGCCTCCGACACCTGCCGGGACAGCCGCCGCACCTCGGCGAAGACGCGTGCGGTGAGCACGCCGAGCACGGCGAGACCGCAGAAGCCGAGGGCGATGGCGAGCATGGGCCAGAACATGGGGCGAGCCTATCGAGGGAAACCGAAATGCAGGGGAACGTCCGGGAATGCCGGGGTCGGGCGCCGGTGCGGGCACCGGGTCAGGCGGTGATGTGCAGCCGCAGGGTGCGCACTCCCCCGCCGGTCAGCAGCTCCACGATCCGCTCCCCGGCCGGCTTGCGCACCGCCGAGCCGCAGTCGGGGCAAGTGAAGGAGTAGAAGGTGGTGCGGTCGCTGGCGCCGATGGCCAGCCGCAGCGCGCCCGCGGCCAGCTCGAAGCAGCCCCGGCAGTCGGGGCAGGCGGCCTTGAAGACCGCGCCGTCGACCACCCTGCTCCCGTCCGTCACGTCCCTCACACCCGCTCCTGCTCCGAGGCCGTTCACCGTCCGCTGTCCCTTCACTCTCCGTACGCCGCCAGCGCCTCGCGGGCGGCGTCCCGCGCGCTGTCCGCCAGCTCGGCCGGGGAGACGATCCGGCCGTCCCGGCCGAGCCGCAGCGCCAGCCGGCGCAGCGAGGCCGGGTCGGGGGTGCGCAGCGTGATCCGCAGGCCGCCCTCCGGCAGCTCCTCGGCGCTGTCGTGGGGGTAGTACTCGGCGACCCAGCGGCCGCCGGGGCCCACCTCGATGACGACCTCGGGGTCCTCCACGGAGGGCTGCACCAGCCCCTCGGACAGATCCCGCAGCTCGACGGGCGGCGGGTCGGAGGGCTCGTCCAGGATCCGGATCTCGGCCACCCGGTCCAGGCGGAAGGTGCGGCGGGCCTCGGAGAGCCGGCACCACGCCTCCATGTAGGTGTGGCCCACGGCGAACAGCCGGATGGGTTCCACCTCGCGCTCGGTCAGCTCGTCGCGCGCGGGCGAGTAGTAGCGCAGCCAGACCCGGCGGCGCTCGGCGATGGCCCGGTCGACGTCGGCGAAGACGCCGCCCTCGGACTCGAAGGTGACCGACAGCCGGGAGCTGGCCTCGGCCGCCTCGCCGGCCGCGGCCTCGATCTTGGCGGTGGCGCGGACCAGCGCCTGCCGGTCGCTCTCCCGCAGCCCCGGCAGCGTGGCGACGGCGCGGGCGGCCACCAGGAGCGCGGTGGCCTCGTCGGCGGCCAGCCGCAGCGGCTCGCCCGTGCTGGTGCCGGAGGCGTCGGGGTTGTGCCACCAGATGCGGTCGCCGTCGGTGTCGATGTCGAGCAGGTCGCCGCCCCGGAAGCTGGTGCCGCACATGGGCAGCACGTCGAGGTCGCCGATCAGCTCGTCCTCGGTGATCCCGAAGGCGCGGGCCACGTCGGCGACCCGGGCGCCGGGTCGTTCCCTCAGGTAGGTGACCAGGGACAGCATGCGCCGGGTCTGGTCGATGGCGTTGGTGGCCATGTGGAGTCGGTCCCGTTCCTCTCAGCCCTTGGCGACGGCGCGCAGCCGGTCGATCACTTCGGCCCGCAGCTCGGCGGGTTCCAGCACGATCACGTCCGGGCCGAACTCCACGAGCCAGGCGTCCAGCCCGTGCCCGGACGGGATCTCCAGCTCGTCCCAGCCGCCGCCGGCGTCGCGGGTGGCGGTGGCGCGGGCGCGCAGCGGATAGCCGTGGCCGGAGCGGACCTTGATCCGGGCCGTGCCGGTGGCGGTCTCGCCCGCCCAGCTCTCGACCGTCTCGCGCACGGTGACGTGGTCGGGCACGGGCACGGTGAACGGCAGCGCACGGGAGCGCACCCGGCCGGTGATCCGGGAGATCCGGAAGACCCGCTCGGCCTGCCGGTCGCGGTCCCAGCCCGCCAGGTACCAGTGGCCGCGCCAGCACTCCAGGGCCCAGGGCTCGACCTTGCGCTGCTCGGGACGGGCGGCGTTGGCCTTGCGGTAGTCGAAGACGACGGGGCGCCGGTCGCGGGCGGCGAGCATCAGCGGCTCGAAGGCCGCCTCGTGCACGGGGATCCGTGTCTCGAGCGCGCTGTGGCTGCCGTACGGGTCCTCGGCCAGCGGCATCCCGGCGGCGCGCAGCTTCTGGAGCGCGCCGCTGGCGGCGCCGGCGAGGCGGGCCTGCTGCCAGACCCGGGCGGCGAGGCCGAGGGCGGCGGCCTCCTCGACGTCGAGGGTGATCGGGGGGAGGCGGTTGCTGTCGCGGCGGGCGAGGTAGCCGGTCTCGCCGTCCAGGCCCTCGACGGTCTCGATGATCAGGCCCAGCTCGCGCAGGTCTTCCTTGTCCCGCTCGAACATCCGGTTGAAGGCGTCGTCCTTGGCGGGCTCCCCGTCGGGGGACGGCGCGGCCGTCTCGATGTAGGCCTCGATCGAGGCGCGCAACTCCCCCTTGCTGAGCGGACGACGCGTGCTCAGCAGACACAGCGCCAGGTTC
This sequence comes from Streptomyces sp. 17_S59, assembly GCF_056930295.1. Classification (NCBI taxonomy): domain Bacteria; kingdom Bacillati; phylum Actinomycetota; class Actinomycetes; order Kitasatosporales; family Streptomycetaceae; genus Streptomyces; species Streptomyces sp. 17_S59. The sequence continues at coordinate 1,210,492 of NZ_JBXOWD010000001.1, forward strand.
ATCAGCCGCTCGGCCTTGGCAATCGCCATCGACGCCCTCTCTACTTGTGCTCTCAACCGTTGACCGTACCGCTCAGCGCTCGTACGACAAAAGCCGAGGGCCCGTGCCAGGCAGGCACGGGCCCTCGGCCTTCGATCGCGGGGGCTCAGACCGCCATCAGGTCGCAAACGAAGATCAGGGTCTCGCCCGGGGCGATGGCGTTGCCGGCGCCACGGTCGCCGTAGCCGAGGTGGGCCGGGATGACCAGCTTGCGGCGGCCGCCGACCTTCATGCCCTGGATGCCCTTGTCCCAGCCCTCGATGACCTGGCCGGCACCCAGCTTGAACTCCAGCGGCCTGCCACGGTTCCAGCTGGCGTCGAACTCCTCGCCGGTGGACCAGGCCACGCCCACGTAGTGGACCTTGACGAAGTCGCCGGCCTTGGCCTCGGCACCGTCGCCCTCCCAGATCTCGGTGATCTCCAGGTCGGTCGGGACCGGGCCCTCGGGGAAGTCGATCTCGGGCTTGTCGATGTTCACGAATGTGCTCCTACGAAGGAATCTTGCTGGCAACCGCGCAATTCTGGCAGATGCCGATCGGAAGGCCGAAACCCTTCGGCGTGGCTCAGACCTTGCCCACGATGTCCACCACAAAGACCAGGGTGTTCTTGTCCAAGCCGCTCTGCGCCTGGCCCTCGTAGCCGAACTTCGGCGGGATCACCAGCTCCACGCGGTCGCCCACGTGCTTGCCGACCAGGCCCTTGTCCCAGCCCTGGACGACCGAGCCGGTGCCGATCTGGAAGGCCGTGGCGCCCGCGTGGTCCCAGGAGGAGTCGAACTTCTGGCCGTCCTCCCACTTCACCCCGGTGTACTGGGCGATCAGGCCGTCACCGGCCTTGATCTCCGGGCCGCTGCCCTTGATGAGCAGCTGCTCCTTGAGGTCCGTCGGCGGCTTGGTGTCCTTGGGGATGGTGATGTCCGCGGCCTTCTGCGCATTGGGCTTGACCTCGGGCATGCCGTCCTCCGGCTTGGCCTGGTCGCCCTTGGCCTCGGTCTTGGGATCGACCTTCTGGGCACCGACCACGTCGATCACCCACACCAGGCCGTCCTCCGGCTTGACGCCCGCCTGCGGGTTGAGCTGATCGCCGATCAGGGCCTTCGCGGTGCCCTCGATCTCCACGCGGCTGCCGGCCTTCTGGCCGACCACGGCATCCAGCACCTTGGCGGGCATCTCCTGGCTCGGCTGGCCGAGCTGCTGCACCAGCTGGCGGCGCGGACCGCCGCCGCTCGCCTTGTCCTGGGTCGCCCAGGTCCCGCCGAGGGTCTTGTTGTCCTTCATCGTCTGCCCGGCGAAGTCCAGCCGGACGAAGGAGCCCTTCTCCGCCTTGTCGCCGGTGCCCTCCGTCAGGGTCTTGACGACCATCTTGTCCGACGGCTTGGCGTCCTTGGGCACGGAGATCTCGGGCTTCTCGCCGAACTTGCCCTCCACCGTCACCTTGGCCTCGGAGGATCCGCCGCTGTCCTTAGACCCGCACGCCGCGGCGGTGATCAGCAGGACGGGCACGGCCAACGCCGCGGCGAGGCGACGCGCGTTCTTCGTGTGGTTCATGAAGTCCAACTCGGCTGTAGGGGTCGCTGGGCAGTGTCCGTCACTCTACGGCCTGTATCCGTCCGATCAACCCCGGCCGACACGGTTGTGCGCCGGGTCCGGCGGACCCGGCGCACAACCGTGCACTTCACGGCTCAGGATTCAGCTCACATTCCGGCGATCAGCTTCTCCACCCGGTCGTCGACGGAACGGAACGGGTCCTTGCACAACACGGTGCGCTGCGCCTGGTCGTTGAGCTTGAGATGCACCCAGTCCACGGTGAAGTCCCGGCGCTGTTCCTGGGCCCGGCGGATGAAATCGCCGCGCAGCCGGGCCCGGGTCGTCTGCGGGGGCACCGACTTTCCCTCGAAGATTTTGAGGTCGTTGCACACCCGGGCGGCCTGACCGCGCTTTTCCAGCAGGTAGTACAGGCCCCGGCGGCGGTGGATGTCGTGGTAGGCGAGGTCTATCTGGGCAATCCTCGGATGCGACATGGTGATGTTGTTCTTCGCCCGGTACCGCTCGATGAGCTGGTACTTCATCACCCAGTCGATCTCGGTGGCGATCCGGTCCAGCTCCTCGTCCCGGATGGCCTCCAGCGAACGGCCCCACAGCTCCAGCACCCGCTCGACCGTGCCCGTGCGGATGCCGCGGCGCTCGCAGAAGTCCACGGCCTTCTCGTAGTACTCCTGCTGGACCTCGAGCGCCGACGCCTCCCGGCCGCTGGCGAGGCGCACCTTGCGCCGGCCCGTGATGTCGTGGCTGACCTCGCGGATGGCCCGGATGGGGTTCTCCAGCGTGAGATCGCGCATCACCGTGCCCGCCTCGATCATGCGCAGGACCAGGTCGGTGGCGCCGACCTTGAGCAGCATGGTCGTCTCGGACATGTTGGAGTCGCCGACGATGACGTGCAGTCGGCGGTAGCGCTCGGCATCGGCGTGCGGCTCGTCCCTGGTGTTGATGATCGGGCGCGAGCGGGTGGTGGCGGAGCTGACCCCCTCCCAGATGTGCTCGGCACGCTGGCTGACGCAGTAGACCGCGCCGCGCGGGGTCTGGAGGACCTTGCCGGCCCCGCAGAGCAGCTGCCGGGTGACGAGGAAGGGGATGAGGATGTCCGCCAGACGCGAGAACTCCCCGTGCCTGGCCACGAGGTAGTTCTCGTGGCAGCCGTAGGAGTTCCCCGCCGAATCGGTGTTGTTCTTGAAGAGGTAGACGTCGCCCGCGATCCCCTCCTCGTGCAGGCGGCGTTCGGCATCGACGAGGAGACCCTCGAGAATGCGCTCGCCCGCCTTGTCATGGGTGACCAGCTCGGTCACGCTGTCGCACTCGGGAGTTGCGTATTCCGGGTGCGAGCCCACATCGAGGTAGAGGCGGGCGCCGTTGCGCAGGAAGACATTGCTGCTGCGGCCCCAGGAGACAACGCGGCGGAAGAGGTACCGCGCCACTTCGTCAGGCGACAGCCGGCGCTGTCCCCTGAAGGTGCACGTGACGCCGTACTCGTTCTCCAGCCCGAAAATGCGGCGGTCCATGCCTGAACATTACGCCTGATGCCCTGCGCTGAAACCGGGTTCGACCGCACCGTTCCGATCATTTTCCGACCGCGCCACGACCGTCGAAGCGGACTCCGGGGCCTGGAGGGCGCCCCGCGCGGCGAGCATGACGAGCAGGGCGGCGGCTCCCCCGCCCACGGCCACCAGGAAGCCCTCGCGGACCCCGACGTTCTGGAGCACAGGACCCGCCACGGCGGTGCCGATCGCCGCGCCCACGCCGAAGGAGGTCACCAGCCAGGAGAACGCCTCGGTCACGGTGCCGCGCAGCGCGTGCCGGTCCACGACGACGAAGGCGCAGGCCAGGCAGGGGGCCAGGAAGACGCCCGCGACGCCCGCGAGCACGGTCATCGCCACGACGCCCGGCACCAGCAGCAGCGGCAGGTAGCACAGCGCAAGCCCGGTGACCAGCACCCGCAGCCGCTGCTCCGGGCTGCCCGCCCACTGCCGCGCGCCGTAGACAGTGCCGCCGATGAGCGCACCCACGCCCACCGCGGACAACAGGTACCCGGCGACGTTGTCGTTGTGGTGGCTGTCGCCGTAGGCCACCGCCGCGGCGGCGATGGAGCCCAGCGCGGAGCCGATGAAGAAGAACGTCCCGAGCAGCACCAGCAGCCCGCGCGAGCGCAGCGCGCCCAGCCAGTGCGCCTCGCGGGGCTCGCTGCGCCACTGCCGCGAGGGCGGCGAGGTCACGACGGCGAGCGCACCGAGGACGCCGAGCCCGTTGATCACGAACAGCGCGCCGGCCTCGGACCAGGCGGCCACCATGCCCGTGATGATCAGGGGGCCGACGACGTACATCACTTCCTGGGCGATGGCGTCCAGGGAGTACGCGGCGTGGATGCGCTCCTCGTTCTTGAGGACGGCCGGCCACAGGGCCCGCAGCCCGCCCTCCAGCGGCGGCGTGAAGAAGCCGGAGACGATCACGGCCGCGTAGACCACGGGCAGCGGCTCGAGGCCGACGGCCGCGAAGACCGACATGCCGAGCGCGGCGAGCAGGGCCGAGGGCAGCAGGACGCGCGGCTGGCCGTGCAGGTCCACGGCGCGGCCGAGCAGCGGCTGGCCGAAGGCGTTGGCGACGCCGTAGACGGCCGAGAGCGCGCTGGCCAGCGTGAAGCTGCCGCCCTGGGCGCGGACGAAGAGCAGGATCGCCAGCGCGGCGGTGGCGTTCGGCAGCCGGCCCACGAGGGTGCCGGTGAGCAGTCGCGCCGCGTGCCGCGTCCTGAGCATGTCGACGTAACCGCCGCCCGCCGCCGCCATCGTCCGCCTCTCATCCCGACCCGGCGAGCCGCCCGGTCGTGTTTGACCGAGCCATCCCGGTTTTACGTATAACTATTGACGTTATACGTACCATGATCGGAGCCCGCGGGTCCAACCGCGCGGTACGGCAGCAGCGGAGAGGGGCGCAGCACCGTGACGGACGTCGAGCGCGAGAGCCTCGGGGGCGGGAGCCGCGACGGGCGCGACGGACGGACCCGCGGCCGGTGGCCGACCGTCCGGGGGCGGCACGCGGCGGCGGCCCGGGCCACCAGCCGGGACGTGGCGCGGGCGGCAGGGGTCTCGCAGGCGACCGTCTCCCTCGTCATGGGCCAGAAGTGGCGCGGCCGCGTCTCCGAGCGGACCGCCGAGGCCGTGCGCTCGGCCGCGCGCGAGCTGGGCTACCGGCCCAATCTGGCCGCCCGGAACCTGCGCCTGGGACGGACCCGGACCGCCCTGCTGGTGGTGCCCGTCCTCACCAACGAATTCTTCGCCCGGGTGTACGCGGGCGCGGCCCGCGCGGCCGCCGAGCACGGCGTGGGCGTGGTCCTCTACCCCTCCCCCGAGGGCACCGGGCCCGCCCGCGACCCCTTCGCCTCGGCCCGCGCGACGCTGGACGGCGTCATCGCCTCGTCCATGGCCGCCGACGCCCTCGCCGACATCCGCGAGGGCGGCCTCCCGCTCGTCATGCTCGACAGCGACCCCTCACGCACGGACGCCGCGGCCACCGTCAACCTCGACATCGCCGACGGCATCCGTCAGGTGACGGAACATCTGCTCGCCCTGGGGCACCGGGAGTTCGCCCACATAGCGGCCGACGTCGACTCCTGGACCTTCCGGGAGCGGGCCCGGGCCCTGGCCGAGACCCTGCGCGGAACCGCCGCCACGGTGGTGCGGACCGAGCCCGCGGCCCTGGACGTGACCGCCGGGCGGCTGGCCGCCGAGCGGGCCCTGACCGGCCCGGGCCCCCGGCCGACGGCGCTCGTCTGCGACGGCGACGTACTGGCCGCGGGCGCGTGCAAGGCCGCCGGGCGGCTGGGGCTGCGCGTACCGGACGACGTCTCGGTGACCGGCTTCGACGACCTGGCGCTGGCAACGGCACTCGAACCGGAGCTGACCACGGTGCGGCTGCCGGCGGAGGCGGTGGGGGAAGCGGGGATGCGGGCGCTCGTGGGCGCGCTGGAAGGACGGCCGACGGCACGGGCGGCCCTGCCGGTGGAACTGGTCCCACGCGGTTCGACGGGGGTGGTTTCTCCCCCACCCCGCCCCTTCCCGTAACCGGGGGCAAGCCCCCGGGCCCCCGGGGCGAGAAGCGGGGGCTCCACCCCCGGACCCCCGCTCCTCAAACGCCGGAGGGGCTGAATATTCCCCCGGAACGGGGTCTGGGGGCGCAGCCCCCAGTTTCGGGAAGGGGTGGGACAGGGGAAAAACCCCTACTCCTCCGCGCTCCCCTTGTCCTTGCTGGACCCACCTGTCCCCTCATCCAGCAGCCGCGCCAGCTGCCGCCCCAGGATCCGCTTGAACTTCCGCGTCTGCGGGCGCGTCCGGTCCAGGACCGCGACCTCCAGCTGCTCGGCCGTGAGCGTCCGCTCGCTGCCGTTGGTGTCGCGCGCCAGCGACTCCACCGCCAGCTTCAGCGCCTCCGCGAGCGTCATGCCGTCACGGTGCCGCTGATCGAGATAGCTGCTGATCTGATCGGCATTGCCGCCCACCGCGACCGAGCCGTGCTCGTCGACGATCGAGCCGTCGTGCGGCAGCCGGTAGATCTGGTCGTCCTCGGGGCCCGCCCCGACCTCGGCGACGATCAGCTCGACCTCGTACGGCTTCTCCCCCGCGCTGGAGAAGATCGTGCCCAGCGTCTGGGCATAGACGTTCGCCAGGCCCCGGGCCGTGACGTCGTCCCGGTCGTAGGTGTAACCGCGCAGGTCCGCATAGCGGACACCACCGATGCGCAGATTCTCGAACTCGTTGTACTTGCCGACCGCGGCGAAGGCGATGCGGTCGTAGATCTCGCTGACCTTGTGCAGCGCACGGGACGGGTTCTCGGCGACGAAGACAACGCCGTCGTTGTACTGGAGGACCACGACGCTGCGGCCGCGCGCGATGCCCTTGCGGGCGTACTCGGCACGGTCGGCCATGGCCTGCTGGGGGGAGACATAGAACGGCGTCGACACCGCTATCCGTCCCTTTCTGTCAGTTCTGTCGGAGACGAACGAGGACTTCGGACCGGCTCAGAGCAACGCGGCCCGCGGACCGTCCGGCTCCTCCAGCCGACGCTCGTGAATGGCACGGACGATCTCGGAGCACTGGGCCTCGGTCAGCTTCCGGAAGCCCTCGTCGGTGATGACGGTGACGATCGGGTAGATGCGGCGTGCCAGGTCCGGACCGCCGGTCGCGGAGTCGTCGTCGGCCGCGTCGTACAGCGCCTGGACGACCAGCGTGGTGGCCTGCCCCTCGGTGAGGTCCTCCCGGAAGAGCTTCTTCAGCGCACCGCGCGCGAACAGCGAGCCGGAGCCCGTGGCCGCGAAGCCGTGCTCCTCGGAGCGCCCGCCGGTGACGTCGTAGGAGAAGATGCGGCCCTTCTGACGGTCGACGTCCCAGCCGGCGAAGAGCGGCACCACGGCCAGGCCCTGCATGGCCATGCCGAGGTTGCTGCGGATCATCGTCGACAGCCGGTTCGCCTTGCCCTCCAGGGAGAGCGAGACCCCCTCGACCTTCTCGAAGTGCTCCAGCTCCAGCTGGAAGAGCTTGACCATCTCCACGGCCAGCCCGGCCGTGCCCGCGATGCCGACGGCCGAGTACTCGTCGGCCGGGAAGACCTTCTCGATGTCGCGCTGCGCGATGACGTTGCCCATCGTGGCCCGCCGGTCACCGGCGAGCACCACCCCGCCGGGGAACGACGCGGCGACGATCGTCGTGCCGTGCGGGGCCTCGATGACGCCCTGCGGCGGCAGCTGCCGGTTGCGCGGCAGCATGTCCGGCTGGTGCTGGGCAAGGAAGTCCATGAAGGACGACGAGCCTGGCGTCAGGAAGGCAGCTGGTAGACGCCCGATGCTACGAGGGTTGGCTTCCACGAGTTTCCTTCCAGGTAGGCGATGGCCCGGCGCATGGCGCCGACATCGTCTCTCAACTTTCCGAGTGCCGAGTTGCAGTTGAAGCACAGCACGCCACGGACCCTATCTGTCTCGTGACAATGATCCACTTGCACCGCCGGTGCCGCTAGGCATATGCAGCAGAGGCCCATCTGCGACGCGATCATCTCGTCGCGCTCCGCCTCGGTGATGCCGTACTGGCGCTTGAGGTGGCCAGCACGGCCCTCGATGACGCGGCACGCCTTACAGCGCGTCGAGAGACCGTCGGAAGCGGTCTTGTTGCGGTCCCACTTGGCGAAGGCCGCGCGCGGCTTCTCCTTCCGGCACCGCGCGCAACGCTTCACACCCTCCAATTCGGACATCCACCCCCGCCTTCCTCCTTCGATTCGAAGGAGAAATCACTCTCCACCCTTCTGAACGAATGACCGAACGAAGTCCTCGGCGTTCTCCTCGAGCACATCATCGATTTCGTCCAGCACGGAGTCCACGTCGTCCGACAGCTTCTCGTGGCGCTCCTTGAGGTCCTCGGATGCCTGCGCGTCCTGCGCCTGCTCCTCGACCTCCTCCGTCGAACGCGTGGCCTTCTGCTGTCCGCCGCCGGTGTCCTTGGTCGCCATACCCCTCACCCCGCTCGGTTTCGACGTACATGTACACGAGACCTACAAGATCCGACCCTACAAGCAGGCTCCGGGGTCGGCCCTGTACTTCCTGCACTTGCTACAACGTCCCGGAACCACCGTGATGATTCCCGCTTCCCCGGGACCTCAGACCCCGCTCAGCCGCCCGACAGCACCCGGACCAGGTCCTCCGCCGTGCGGCAGCGGTCCAGCAGCTCCTTGACGTGGTTGCGCGTGCCGCGCAGTGGCTCCAGGGTGGGGACTCGTTGCAGGGAGTCACGGCCCGGCAGGTCGAAGATCACGGAGTCCCAGGAGGCGGCGGCCACGTCCTCCGCGTACTGCTCCAGACAGCGGCCGCGGAAGTAGGCCCGGGTGTCCTCCGGGGGGGCCGTGCGGGCGCGCGCCACGTCGGCCTCGTCCACCAGCCGCCGCATCCTGCCGCGGGCGACGAGCCGGTTGTAGAGGCCCTTGTCCGGGCGTACGTCCGCGTACTGGAGGTCCACCAGGTGCAGCCGGGCGGCGTCCCAGTCCAGGCCGTCGCGGCGGCGGTAGCCCTCCAGCAACTCGCGCTTGGCCACCCAGTCCAGCTCTCCGGCGAGGCTCATGGGGTCGCGCTCAAGCCGGCCCAGCACGTCCTCCCAGCGGCCGAGGACGTCCTTGGTCTGCTCGTCCGCGTCGGCCCCGAAGCGGTCCTCGACGTACTTGCGGGCCAGCTCGCAGTACTCCATCTGGAGCTGCACGGCGGTGAGGGTGCGGCCGCTGCGCAGGGTGACCAGCCGTTGCAGCGTGGGGTCGTGGCTGATCTGGTGGAGGGTGCGGACGGGCTGTTCCACGGCCAGGTCGACGTTGATGAAGCCGTCCTCGATCATGGAGAGGACGAGGGCGGTGGTGCCGAGCTTGAGGTAGGTGGAGATCTCCGAGAGGTTGGCGTCGCCGATGATCACGTGCAGCCGGCGGTACTTCTCGGCGTCGGCGTGCGGCTCGTCCCGGGTGTTGATGATGGGCCGCTTCAGGGTGGTCTCCAGGCCGACTTCGACCTCGAAGTAGTCCGCGCGCTGGCTGATCTGGAAGCCGTGCTCGTGGCCGTCCTGGCCGATGCCGACGCGGCCCGCGCCGGTGACCACCTGGCGGCAGACGAAGAACGGGGTCAGGTGGCGGACGATGTCCGAGAACGGGGTCTCCCGCTTCATCAGGTAGTTCTCGTGGGTGCCGTAGGAGGCCCCCTTGTTGTCCGTGTTGTTCTTGTAGAGGTGGATCGGCTGGGCACCGGGCAGCTGGGCGGCCCGCTCGGCCGCCTCCGCCATGATGCGCTCCCCCGCCTTGTCCCACAGGACGGCGTCGCGGGGGTTGGTGATCTCCGGTGAGCTGTACTCGGGGTGGGCGTGGTCCACGTACAGCCGGGCGCCATTGGTGAGGATGACATTGGCCAGGCCGATGTCCTCGTCCGTGAGCTGGCTGGAGTCTGCGGCCTCGCGGGCGAGGTCGAAGCCGCGGGCGTCCCGCAGCGGGTTCTCCTCCTCGAAGTCCCAGCGGGCACGGCGTGCCCGGTGCATCGCGGCCGCGTAGGCGTTGACGATCTGGGACGAGGTGAGCATGGCATTGGCGTTCGGGTGACCGGGGACGGAGATCCCGTACTCCGTCTCGATGCCCATTACTCGCCGTACGGTCATGCGGCCCTCCTTGCCCGGTGGCGCCCCCGGGTGGGGTCGCCACTCAAGTACCGCTGCGCATCCGGTCCGTGTACGGTCTCCGATCCCCCATTGCGCTTGGCGGCGGTACAGAGCCTAGAACGGCTTTGCGGTGCTGGGGAGATCATTACAGTCATTGCTCCGGTTCGTGCCGTGGGCGGAATACGTCGTCGTGCCGGTCGTACGAGTGGAGCAAAAGCACGTCCGGCTGCGGACGCCCTGGGACGCCCCCGTCAGTGGCGGGGGCAAGGACATCCGCAGCCGGACGGCGGTGTTACAGGTACTGGCCGGTATTGGCCACGGTGTCGATGGAGCGGCCGGTGTCCGCGCCCTGCTTTCCGGTGACGAGGGTGCGGATGAAGACGATCCGCTCGCCCTTCTTTCCGGAGATGCGGGCCCAGTCGTCCGGGTTGGTGGTGTTCGGCAGGTCCTCGTTCTCCTTGAACTCGTCCACGCAGGCAGCGAGCAGGTGGGAGACCCGGAGGCCCTTCTGGTTGTGGTCCAGGAATGCCTTGATCGCCATTTTCTTGGCCCGGTCCACAATGTTCTGGATCATGGCGCCGGAATTGAAGTCCTTGAAGTAGAGGACTTCCTTGTCGCCGTTGGCGTAGGTGACCTCGAGGAAGCGGTTCTCATCGGTTTCCGCGTACATCTGCTCGACGACCGACTGGATCATGGCCGCCACGGCCGCCCGCGCCGATCCGCCGTGCTCGGCGAGGTCGTCCGCGTGCAGCGGCAGGGTCTCGGTCAGGTACTTCGAGAAGATGTCCTTGGCGGCCTCTGCGTCCGGACGCTCGATCTTGATCTTCACATCGAGCCGGCCGGGGCGCAGGATCGCGGGGTCGATCATGTCCTCGCGGTTGGAGGCGCCGATGACGATCACGTTCTCCAGGCCCTCCACGCCGTCGATCTCGGAGAGCAGCTGGGGGACGATGGTGTTCTCCACGTCCGAGCTGACCCCGGAGCCGCGGGTGCGGAAGAGGGAGTCCATCTCGTCGAAGAAGACGATCACGGGCGTGCCTTCGCTGGCCTTCTCCCGGGCGCGCTGGAAGATCAGCCGGATGTGCCGCTCGGTCTCGCCGACGTACTTGTTGAGCAGCTCGGGGCCCTTGATGTTGAGGAAGAAGCTCTTCCCCGCGGGCTTGCCGGTGACCTCCGCGACCTTCTTGGCAAGGGAGTTGGCGACGGCCTTGGCGATGAGCGTCTTGCCGCAGCCGGGCGGGCCGTACAGCAGCACGCCCTTGGGCGGCCGCAGTTCGTGCTCCTTGAAGAGGTCGGGGTAGAGGTAGGGCAGCTCGACCGCGTCGCGGATCAGCTCGATCTGGTTTCCCAGGCCGCCGATCTTCGAGTAGTCGATGTCCGGGACCTCTTCGAGGACGAGTTCCTCGACCTCGCTCTTCGGGATGACCTCGTAGACGTAGCCGGAGCGGGCCTCGAGCAGGAGGGCGTCGCCGGGACGGATGGTGGTGTCCAGCAGCGGCTCGGCGAGCCTCACCACCCGCTCCTCGTCGGTGTGCCCGATGACCAGGGCGCGTTCGCCGTCCTCGAGGATCTCCTTGAGGGTGACGATCTCGCCGGCCCGCTCGTAGTGCATGGCCTGGACCACGTTGAGCGCCTCGTTGAGCATGACTTCCTGGCCGGGCCGGAGGTCGTCCAGCTCGACGCTCGGGCTCAGGTTCACCCGGAGCTTGCGGCCGCCGGTGAAGATGTCGGCGGTGCCGTCCTCGTTCGCCTGCAGGAAGACCCCGAAGCCGGCCGGCGGCTGGGCGAGCCGGTCGACTTCCTCCTTGAGGGCCACGATCTGGTCGCGTGCCTCACGGAGGGTGTTCGCGAGCCGTTCGTTCTGCGCGGAGACGCCGGCCAGGTTCGTCTGGAGTTCGACGATCCGCTCCTCGAGAATCCTCGTGTGACGCGGAGAGTCGGCGAGCTTGCGTCGCAGGACGGCGATCTCCTGCTCGAGATAGGCAACCTGGCCCGCGGGGTCTTCAGACCCTCGTCCCGGCCGGATGCCGCGGTTCATGTCGTCGTCGTGGGCTGCCACGGTCCTCACCTCCTCCAAGGGGAGCTGGACGCTTCCTGACCCTACCTGGGCCGGTGCAGGTTGAAACCCCTAGATCACAAACCCGGTCGGAGTGTGTCCGATCTTCACCCTTGCGCACGTCCTCACGTGAGGGGGATACCCACCCACCAACATCGGAAAGCGGGCGGTTGTATCGTCGACTCGGTCAACACCCGTCAGGGCTGGCTCCAATTGATTCACATACGCAGGGAACGGCAGGCGAGATGACCGTGCACGATGAAGGACTCGGCGACCTGGAAGTCTGGATCGACCAGGACCTGTGCACCGGCGACGGCATCTGTGCCCAGTACGCCCCCGAGGTCTTCGAGCTGGACGTCGACGGGCTCGCCTATGTGAAGAGCGCCGACGACGAACTGCTCCAGGACAAGGGTGCCACCACGCCCGTGCCGCTGCCGATGCTCAACGACGTCCGGGACTCCGCCAAGGAGTGCCCCGGCGAGTGCATCCACGTCCGCCGGGTCTCCGACAAGGTCGAGGTCTTCGGTCCCGACGCGGAATGACCGGCGCGGAGCGGACGGAACGAACGGACACCGGGGGTGCCGCCGTGCGGCGGCACCCCCGGTGTCCGTTCACACACTCCCCGCGACCGGCAGCGCGGTCAGCGCGAACTTCCCGTCCTTCCAGCGCCACTTGACCGCGCGCCGCAAGTCCGGGCAGCAGCGCGGCACACCGGGGGCGGAGTAGCCGAGGAGTGTGGCCGAAACGGTGCCTCCGGCGGCCGTGAGGCCGGTGACGCTCATCCTCTCCCGGGGGTCGACCAGGGTGGCCGTGATCCGGGGCGCGCCGCCCGGGGAGGCCGGGGGCGCGAGGACGTAGACGCCGCTGGGCGGGGTGCCGCCGCCCGAGGCGCAGCGCACCGCCACGGCCGTCTCGGGCCGTCCGTCGCCGTCGAGGTCGGCGGGGGCCTGCCGCAGGATCTCGGGGGCCGCGCCGCGGCAGTCGAGCGGGTAGTGCGCGGCGTGCGGATCGGGGGCCTGCGCGGCGGCGGGTGCCGTGGCGCCGGCGGTCGCGTCACCGGGGCCGGCGAGGGCCGCGCCCGTGACCACGGCGGCCAGTGCGGCGGCGGTGGCCAGCCAGTGGAGCGGGCGGGGGCGGGTGTGCGGGTGGGCGGGGGTACCGGCCGGTGGCTGCACGCGCGCTGACTCCTCCGGGGCTGCTGCGGGACGGGATCTTCCGCATCGTGCCACACGGGCCTGCGGCGGGGAACGGCGGCCCCGGCCCAGGGGATCACGTTCGGCGAGCAGCCCCAACATGCGGGCGCCGCCGCCGAGTTCCGCGGGTGCGGTGCTCGGCGGCGGCGCCTTCGTGTGCAGGGGGCGTCAGCCCTTGTTCGGGCCCTCGTAGTCCTCGCCGTAGGCGCCCTTGGCCGGACGGCGGCGGCGCATCGGGGGCTCGACGCCGTCCGCCAGGCGGCGGGCGGTGACGAGGAAGCCGGTGTGGCCGATCATGCGGTGGTCCGGGCGGACCGCCAGGCCCTCCACGTGCCAGTTGCGGATCATCGACTCCCAGGGCTGCGGCTCGGCGAAGCAGCCGATCTCGCGGATGGACTCCACGGTCCGCGCGAGCTGGGTGGTGGTCGCCACATAGCAGCAGAGGATGCCGCCGGGGACGAGCGCCTTGGAGACGGCCTCCAGGCACTCCCAGGGGGCGAGCATGTCGAGGATGACGCGGTCGACGTCCGTGTCGGACAGGTTGTCCTGGAGGTCGCCGACGGTGAGCTGCCAGGCGGGGTGGGGGCCGCCGAAGTAGCGCTCCACGTTGCCCTTGGCGATCTCGGCGAAGTCCTCGCGGCGCTCGTAGGAGTGCAGCATGCCCTGGTCGCCGATGGCGCGCAGCAGGAAGCTGCTGAGCGAGCCGGATCCCACTCCCGCCTCGACGACGCGCGCGCCGGGGAAGATGTCGGCGAAGGCCAGGATCTGCCCCGCGTCCTTGGGGTAGACCACGGCGGCACCGCGGGGCATGGACAGGACGTAGTCGGGGAGCAGGGGGCGCAGCGCGAGGTAGGCGACGTTTCCCGTGGTACGGACAACACTGCCCTCGGGAGCACCGATCAGCTCGTCGTGCGGGAAAGAACCCTTGTGGGTGTGGAAGTTCTTCCCGGCCTCGAGCGTGAAGGTGTAGTGGCGTCCCTTGGGGTCGGTGAGCTGGACCTGGTCCCCGACCTGGAAGGGCCCGCGACGGCGGGCGGCACCGGTCGGTTCGGACATGTGACCAGCCTACCGGGCCCGGAGAGGGCCCGGCACCACGGCCGGGTCCCGCCAGGGTGCCCTAGGAGGAGGGGCGTGCCATGGCCGCCACGAAGGCGCGCTCGACGTCGGCCGTGGACAGCACGCCGTAGACCTCGCCGGTCTCCTCGACGACCAGGTACTCGGTGGCCGGGGTGGCCCGCAGGACCTCCAGGAGGTCCTCGCCGGACAGCTCGGCGGAGACCCGCATGCCGTCGGTGATCTCCTGGGCGAGAGTGCCGGCCTCGACCCAGGGGCGGCGGTGCTCGGGGACGCCGACGATGGCGGCCTCCCGGACCAGGGCCGTGGGGGTGCCCTGTCCGTCGACGACGACCAGGGCGCGGGCGCCCGCCTCGTTGGCGCGGCGCAGGGCCTCGGAGAGGGGGGTGGCGGCCTGGACCGGCACGGCGCGCCGGGTGAGGTTGCGGGCGCGCAGGCCGGGCAGGTGCTCGCGGAGCCGGGCCATGCGCAGGCTGTTGCCGGCGCCGGTCCAGATGATCGCGGCGAGGATCGCGGCGAGCAGGGCGTCGGTGACGGAGTCGAGGCCGCCGAAGTCGCGGCCGTCGTTGCCGAAGCCGCCGTGGGTGAGCAGCGGGAGCCCGATGAGCACGCTGACGGCGAGGGCGCGGCCGACCCAGGCGGCCGCGACGGTGCCGGTCATGGGCTTGCCGCTGATCTTCCACACGACGGCGCGGAGCATCCGGCCGCCGTCCAGGGGCAGGCCGGGCAGCAGGTTGAAGGCGGCGACGAGCAGGTTGGAGATCATCAGCCCGGCGAGCAGGACGCCGGGGACGGTGCCGGGCTCGACGCCGAGCATCGCCAGGTAGAAGACGCCCGCGAGGACCAGGGAGAGCAGGGGGCCCACGAAGGCCAGGACGAATTCCCGGCCCGGGGTCTCGCTCTCCTTCTCGATCTCGGAGACGCCGCCGAAGAACTGGAGCTGGATGCGGCGCACGGGCAGCTTGAAGCGCAGGGCGGCGACCGTGTGGGCCAGCTCGTGGACCAGCACGGAGGCGTAGAAGGCCACGGCGAAGAAGAGGGCGACCAGGTAGCGGACGCGGCCCAGCTCGGGGAGCACGCGGTCGAGCTGGCCGCCGAAGACCCAGGTGATCAAGGCGGCGACGAGGAACCAGCTGGGGGCCACGTAGACGGGCACGCCGAAGGGCCTGCCCATGAGGATGCCGCCGCCGGTCTCCTGCGGCCGCTGCGGCCTGCGGTCCCCGGGCCCGGCCGGTCGGCCGGCGCCCCCCGCGCCGGAATCGCCCTGCCCGCTGTTGTCCACGGTGTCCCCTCGTCCCTCCGGCCCCGGCACCCGAATGGTGCGATGTCACGATCATGCAGTGCGAAGGGGTCTACCGTCGATGGTATGCGTCCGACTGTCAGTGACGGGCCGTAGGGTCTCTGTCATGGAGACCGCTTCCGAGAACGCCGCCGCGCCTGCCGCCGGCCGCGGCCGGGGCCCCGCCGGGGCCGCCCGGCCGGCCTCGCTGTCGCCGTCGCGCGCGGCCGATTTCATGCAGTGCCCGCTGCTCTACCGCTTCCGGGTGATCGACCGGCTGCCGGAGAAGCCGAGCGCGGCGGCCACCCGGGGCACGGTGGTGCACTCGGTGCTGGAGCGGCTCTTCGACGTCCCGGCGGCCGAGCGCACCCCGGCGCGGGCCCGGGCGCTGCTGCCGGGCGAGTGGGAGAAGCTGCTGGCGGCCCGGCCGGAGCTGGCGGAGCTGTTCCTGGGGGAGGGCGGCGCGCACGAGCCGGAGCAGCTGGCGAAGTGGCTGGGCGAGGCGGAGCGGCTGGTCGAGCGGTGGTTCACGCTCGAGGACCCGACGCGCCTGGAGCCCACCGAGCGGGAGCTGTTCGTGGAGACGGTGCTGCCGGACGCGGGGCCCTCGGGGCTGACGCTGCGGGGCATCGTCGACCGGGTGGACGTGACGCCCACGGGCGAGGTGCGCATCGTCGACTACAAGACCGGCAAGGCGCCCGCCCCGCAGTACCGGGACACCCCGCTGTTCCAGATGATGTTCTACGCCCTGGTGATCTGGCGGCTGCGCGGGCGGATCCCGCGCCGGCTGCAGCTGGTCTACCTGGGCAGCGGCGACGTGCTGACGTACGACCCGGTCGAGGCGGAGCTGCTGGCGGTGGAGCGCAAGCTGCGCGCCCTGTGGGACGCGATCTCGCTGGCCACCGAGACGGGCGACTGGCGGCCGCGGCCGACGAAGCTCTGCGGCTGGTGCGACCACCAGGCCGTCTGCCCGGAATTCGGCGGCACTCCCCCGCCGTATCCGCTGCCCCTGCCCGGGCTGCGCACCCAGGGCGCGACCGACGGTCCGGCTGCCCCGGCAGGGGAGGGTCAGGGCAGAATGGAGCAGGTCTAGCGAAGGAGTGTTCCTGTGGCGATCCGCGTCCTACTGGTCGACGACCAGCCGCTGCTGCGCACCGGCTTCCGCATGATCCTGGAGGCCGAGCCGGACCTGGCGGTCGTGGGAGAGGCCGGGGACGGGCTCCAGGCGCTCGACCAGGTGCGGGCGCTCCAGCCCGATGTGGTGCTGATGGACATCCGGATGCCCCGCATGGACGGTGTGGAGGCGACCCGCCAGATCACCGGCCCGGAGCGGAACGGCCCGGCGAAGGTGCTGGTGCTGACCACCTTCGACCTCGACGAGTACGTGGTGGAGGCGCTGCGCGCGGGGGCCAGCGGCTTCCTGCTGAAGGACGCGCCCGCCAATGAGCTGGTCCAGGCGATCCGGGTGGTGGCGGGCGGCGAGGCGATGCTGGCGCCGAGCATCACCCGGCGGCTGCTGGACAAGTACGCCGGGCACCTGCCGTCGGGCGAGGAGCCGCTGCCGGACACCCTCCACACGCTGACGGAGCGCGAGGTCGAGGTGCTGAAGCTGGTCGCCCGCGGCCTGTCGAACGCGGAGATCGCGGCGGATCTGTTCGTCAGCGAGACCACGGTGAAGACCCATGTGGGGCATGTGCTGACGAAGCTGGGCCTGCGGGACCGGGTGCAGGCCGCCGTCTACGCCTACGAGAGCGGACTGGTGCGCCCCGGCGCGCAGTAGCAGCGGCACCGGGGCGCGTCCCCGGGCGAATGATTCGGGCCCCCGTCGACGACGGGGGCCCGAATCGTTTCCCTGCTTGTTCCGGTCTGTTCCGGACAGTTGCGGACTGTCCGGACCGTTCCGGACTATTCCTTTGCGGCCTTGCTGATCTCCCAGAACCGGAAGACGGTCGAGGCGTCGAGGGTCCACTGGAGGCCAGAGACGCGCTCGTTGGCCACCGCGTACTGCTTGCCCTGCCACAGCGGCAGCACCGGCACGTCCTGGGCGACGGCATTCTGCAGCTTGGCGAAGGCGTCGACGGTGGCGGTGCGGGTGCCCTGCGCGGCGGTGGCCGGCAGGATGCTCGCTATCTCCTTGGACTGGTAGTTGTTGTCCAGGACGTTGTCCTCACCGAAGAACGGCGCGGTGAAGTTGTCGGGGTCCGGGTAGTCGGGCACCCAGCCCTTGACGTAGACCTGGTACTTGCCGGCCTCCACGCCCTTCTCGTACTCCTCGATCGGGGCGCTCTGCACGTCCGCCTCGAAAAGGCCGCTGGCGTTGAGCTGGTCGGCGATCTCCTTGAACTCCGGCACGGTGCCCGGGCCGTAACGGACCGGGGTGGCCCAAAGAGTGAGCTTGACCTTGCCGTTGACGCCCGCGGAACTCAGGGCCGCCTTGGCCTTGTCGAGCTGCGGCCGGTCGCCGTAGGTGTCGAAGAACGGCGTCCGGTGCGCGGTGATGCCGCTGGGGACGACCGAGTAGAGCGGCTCGGCGGTGCGCTTGTAGACGTCGCGGACCAGGGCGCCGCGGTCGACGAGGTACGCGATGGCCTTGCGCACGCCGGCCTTGCCGACCACCGGGTCCTTCATGTTGAAGACCAGGTGCTGGACCTCGGCGCTGGTGCCCTCGACGACCTTGAGGCCGTTCTTGCCGCCGGCGCCGGCCTCCAGGTCGGCGAGGTCCTTGATGGCGAGGCCTCGGTAGGCGAGGTCGACGTCGCCCTTGACCACGGCGTCCTTCAGACCGGCCTGGTCATCGTGGAAGAACTTCATGGTCATGCCCTTGTTCTGCACGGTGGCAGGGCCCTTGTAGGAGCCGTTGACCTTGAAGACGGCCTTCGACTTGTCGAAGGAGTCCAGCTTGTAGACGCCCGAGCCGACAGCCTTGCCGTCGGTGCGGAGCTTGTCCATCGAGTATTCCGTGTGGTCCACGATGGAGCCGGCACCCGACGCGATCTTCTGCGGGAAGGTCGCGTCGGGGCGGTTGAGATGGAAGACGACGGTGGACTTGTCCGGCGTCTTGATGTCCTGGATCGAGGACAGCATGGCAGCCGCCGGACCGTCCTTGTCCTTGATCTTCAGCGTGCGGCGGAAGGAGAACGCGACGTCCTCGGAGGTGAGGTCGTGACCGTTGCTGAACTTCAGCCCGTCCTGCAGCGTGCACTCGAAGACGGTGCTGTTCTCGTCCTTGAACTTGCAGCTCTTCGCGGCCTCCGGCTGGGGAGTGGTGCTCCCCTTGGGGAAGCTCAGCAGCGACTGGAAGACGTTGTTGAAGAGTATCCAGGAGCCCGGGTCGTAACCCGCGGCCGGATCGGTGGAGCGCACCTCGTCCGACATCCCCATGACCACCGACTCCCCGGTGCCGGCCGCCGTGCTCTCGTCCGATCCGCACCCGCTGAGCAGGGCGGCGGCAAGCCCCGCGCCGAGCGGGGCGGCGAGCCACTGGTCACGTTTCCTCACGTGCACTTTCCTCACAGTTCTTTGATCGCGGAAGAGACCTTGTCGCCTTGAACAAGCGTTCCGTGGAGCTGGTGAATCCGGTGAAGCTGGTCATGCAGGGTGGAACAGGTGGAGCCGATGATAGGGAGCTGGAGGGTCACCTCCGGCCGGGCAGGGTGCCGCCGGAGGTCACGCGCCCCGGCCGAGCTCCCACGGCTGGAGTTCGGAGGCGGAGTTGAGGGCCCACTCCGCACCGGTGACCTTGTCGCGCACGGCGATGTACTGCTTGCCCTGCCACAGCGGCAGCACCGGCACCTCGTCCGCGATGATCTCCTCGGCCTGCTGGAAGAACTTGCCGGCCGCGTCGCGCTGGCTCACTTCCCGGGACTGCGGGACCAGCTCGTTGCTGATCTTCGGGTTCCGGTAGGGCGAGCGGAGGAAGTTGTCCTTGCCGATGAACGGGGCGACGAAGTTGTCGGGGTCCGGGAAGTCGGGGAACCAGCCCATGCCGTAGACGGCGTACTTGCCCTTGGCCGCCTCGGGGCGGAAGTCCGCCCACTTCACGCCCTGGATCTTGACGTCGAAGAGGCCGCTGTCGGTGAGCTGCTTCTGCAGGGTCTTGAACGCCTTCTCCGTGCCCTCGCCGTAGTGGTCCGAGGTGTACGTGAGGGTGACCGGCACCGGCCCGGTGACGTTGGCGGCCTTCAGGATGGAGCGGGCCTTGTCGACGCTGGGCTCGCCGTACCGGTTGGAGAACGAGTTCTGGTGGCCGGTGATGCCGGTGGGCACCAGGGAGTACAGCGGGTCGATCGTGCGCTCGTAGCCGTCCCGCACCAGCGCCGAGCGGTCGACGACCTGGGCCATGGCCTGGCGCACGGCCTTGGACTTCACCGTCGAGTCCTCGGTGTTGAAGGCGAGGTAGCTGATCTCCTGCCCGGGCGACTCCAGCAGGCGGATGCCGTCGGACGCGCCCCGCAGGCGGCCGATCTGCTCGGGCAGCAGCGCGCGGTTCATGATGTCGATGTCGCCCGACTTGAGCGCCTTCTCCATCGACTTGGAGTCGTCGTAGAAGCGCATCTCGACCTTGTCGTTCTGCAGCTTCGCCGAGCCGTTGTAGTTGGCGTTCTTGGTGAACGTGGCCTTGACGACCCGGTCGTCCTTCACCTCGGTCTTGACGGTGTACGGGCCGGAGCCGGCGACCTTGAAGCCGTTGTCGAGCTTGTCCTTCTCGTAGGACTCGCTGTCGACGATGGCGGCGGCCGGGGTGGCGATCTTCTGCGGGAAGGTCGCGTCGGGCGACTTGAGGTGGAAGACGACCTCGAGTTCGCCCGGCGTCTCCACCTGGTCGATGTTGCTGAGGAGCGAGACGGGGCCGTTCTCGAAGTTGATGGCCCGGGACCGTTCGATGGAGAACTTGACGTCCTCGGCGGTCAGCGCGTGGCCGTTGGAGAACTTCAGGCCGCTGCGCAGGGTGCAGCGGAACTGCTCGTTCTTGCGGTCCCCCCAGGAGCACTTCTCCGCGGCGTCGCCGACGGGCTCGGTGCCGGAGCGCGGCAGCCGCAGCAGCGTCTGGAAGGTGCTGTGGAGCACGTTCCAGGCACCGATGTCGTACGCGGCCGCCGGGTCGAGCGGCGCGGGCGCGTCGGTGGTCTCCTCGAGTCTGTCGGTGGTTCCGATGACGATGGCCTTGTCCTTGCCCGCTCCGCCGACGCTCCCGCCACAGGCGACGAGCACGGGCGCCAGCAGGCCTGCCACGATCGGCAGGACCAACGTCTTGCGGTTCATTGTCTGGGGTTCTCCCTGTGGTGCGTTCGGTGCCCGGACCTTACCGATACCGGGTGGGCGGGTCATACGGGCAGCCGTGAAGTTCTCGCGAAGAGATTAGTGCGCGTGGCCACTGCCGCCGGAACACGGCGAAGTTGATGCGATATCACGCCGCGATAACAGCCGGGAGATGTTCGATATCCGGACGCCGGAACGATTCAGACACGGAATGATCAAACGGGACACAAGGGTGCGCTTCAACCCCGATGACCGCCCGTCAACGGGCATACATGCCGGAGTACGGGCCGGGATGCCGGTGACGAACGTCACTCATGGAATCGCGCCGCCGGGCATGGAAATTCAGCCACAACATTCGTCACGGAAAATGCCCGGCCAAACGCCGAGAGTTCCGTGCTCATTCCGCCTGGCACGCTCAGTGCACACACGGTGCATTCCCGTGATCGGGCGCCGGAGATCAACAGGCGCCCGTCCGAAGATCGGCTGGAGATCAGCTGAAGATCAGTTGGAGATCAGACCGCGGAGAAAAGAGAGATCGACTTCCTCGAGCGAGCCGACGACCGTACGGCCCGCCGCGGGCGGTATGGGAGCCACCGACGGCACCGCCACCACCCGGCAGCCGGCCGCCTCCGCGGCCGTCACCCCGGTCAGGGTGTCCTCCACCACCGCGCACCGCGCCGGGTCCGCCCCGAGCCGGGCCGCGGCCAGCAGATAGGGGTCCGGGTGCGGCTTCGTGCGGCTCAGCTCGTCGCCCGCGACGGTCAGCGTGAAGTGCTCGGGGCCCAGGCTGTGCAGCACCCGGTCGATGATCTCCCGGTGCGAGGCCGAGACCAGGGCCGTGGGCACCGAGTGGGCGGCCAGCTCGGCCAGCAGCCGCCGGGCGCCCGGCATCAGCGGGACGCCCAGCCCGATCATCTCGGAGAAGCGGACGTTCAGGAGCGCGCTCAGCTCGGCCACCGCGATCTTCGCCCCGGTCGCCTTGATGAGGAAGGAGGCACTGCGCGTCATCGGCCCGCCGACGACGACCTCGCGCCACTCCTCCAGCAGCTGGTGTCCCAGCTCGGCGAAGACGGCGACCTCCACCTCCCACCAGAAGCCCTCGGTGTCGACGAGAGTGCCGTCCATGTCGAGCAGGACGGCCTCCAGGGCCGGGGCCGCCGAACGGGTGTCGACAGCGGGGATACTGCTGGTCATCCGCGCACCTCCTGGGGGGACGAGAAGGCCGGTCCGCCACATTTCCCCCGGTGGCGGACCGGCCTTCACCGGGCCGACAAGTGTACGACCGGCCATTACGGCGTGTCTCGTCAATAAACCCGCGAAAATCCGCTGCCGGCCCGCCTCGCCAGGAGCGTCCGGCCCCGGAGTACCCCGGCTAGGCGCCGCTCTGCGGACCGTCCGGGCCGTCCTCCGGCGCTCCCGGGGCGTCCCCGGCCTCCTCGTCCTTGGCCGGCGGCCGCGGCGGCCGCGTGCGCCCGCTGGCGGTGTCCCGCAGGTACGAGGCGTCCCGGCCGCCCTCGGCCAGGCCCGGCTCGGCCGCCAGGCCGCCCGGCTGGCCCGGCTGGCCGTCGCGGCGGCGCAGATAGCGCTCGAA
Source organism: Streptomyces sp. 17_S59 (assembly GCF_056930295.1). NCBI lineage: Bacteria > Bacillati > Actinomycetota > Actinomycetes > Kitasatosporales > Streptomycetaceae > Streptomyces > Streptomyces sp. 17_S59. The sequence continues at coordinate 1,232,692 of NZ_JBXOWD010000001.1, forward strand.
CTCCCGGGCGATGGCCTCACCGGAGGCCTCCGGCAGATCCGCGGTGTCCCGCGCCTCCTCCAGCGACTGGACGTACTCCGCGACCTCGCTGTCCTCGGCCGCCAGCTGGTCCACGCCCAGCTGCCAGGCCCGGGCGTCCTCCGGCAGCTCGCCCTGCGGGATACGCAGGTCGATCAGGTCCTCCAGGCGGTTGAGCAGCGCCAGCGTGGCCTTCGGGTTCGGCGGCTGGGAGACGTAGTGCGGCACGGCGGCCCACAGGCTCACCGCCGGGACGCCCGCGTGGGTGCACGCCTCCTGCAGGATGCCGACGATGCCGGTCGGGCCCTCGTAGCGGGACTCCTCCAGATCCAGGGTGCGCGCCAGGTCGGGGTCGGAGGTGACGCCGCTGACCGGGACGGGCCGGGTGTGCGGGGTGTCGCCGAGCAGCGAGCCCAGGATCACCACCATCTCCACGCCCAGCTCGTGGGCGAAGCCCAGGATCTCGTTGCAGAACGAACGCCAGCGCATGCTCGGCTCGATGCCCCGCACCAGGACGAGGTCACGCGTCGCGCCCTCGCCGGAAGCGCCGGTCCGCACCACGGACAGCCGGGTGGTCGGCCAGGTGATCTTGCGAACGCCGCCGTCCAGCCAGATCGTGGGCCGGTTGACCTGGAAGTCGTAGTAGTCCTCGGCGTCCAGCGCCGCGAAGACCTCGCCCTTCCACTCCCGGTCCAGATGCGCGACCGCGCTGGAGGCGGCGTCACCGGCGTCGTTCCAGCCCTCGAAGGCACAGATCATGACCGGGTCGATCAGCTCGGGAACCCCCTCAAGCTCGATCACCCAGCGCCTCCTTCCGACCGGGGCGCACGGTTTCCTCCCGTGCGTCCGCCGGCTGCCGTTCCGTGCAGTTGCGGTAGTCCTTCGTGTGCCCCAAGCCTACGACTTCGACGACCCCCGTTCGCAGCCCCTGAGGGGGAGGCACTTTCAGCCACGCATGCCCCATCCGGCGCGATAGGCACGCCAGTCGGCGTCGGTGGCGGCGAAGTCCACGTACAGCCCCAGTCCGAAGCCCTGCCGGTGCCGGTCCTCGCGGGTCAGGCCCAGCCGGCTGCCGCGCACGGCGGCCGCGGCGGTCTCGGCCCGGCTCTGGTGGCCCAGATTGTCCGTGTGGTAGAAGGGCACGCCCATCAGCAGATCCGTTTTTTCGGGCGTCACCTGCAGGGCGAGCACGGTCTGCCGGGCCACGTAGCCGCCGTAGAGGTTCTCCCACGGCAGCGCGGTGTCGTACGACATGACGGCGATCTGGTCCGTGCGGCGGGCGACCTTGCCGAAGTAGCTCTGCGTCCACCACTTCGGGCTGCCCAGCGCGCCCGCGGCGGAGTGCATCGAGGGCAGCGGGTCGATCTGCTGCGCGGCGACGGACAGCAGCCCGCCCTCCGAACGCACCGCCGGATGCAGGGAGTCCAGCAGCGCGAGGAAGTCCTCGTCGCCGCTGCGCACCGGCTCGACGTCCAGGTGCACCCCCTCGAAGCCGGCCCGCAGCACCTGGCGGGCACTGGCCACCACGGCGTCGCGGGCGGCGGGCGAGCCCAGCCACAGCCCGCCCTGCTCGCCGCGGCGGACCAGCTTGTCGCCCAGCCACGCCTGCACCCGCACCCCGGGCAGCTCCCGGTGGACGGAGTCCAGCAGCCACTTCGCGTTCCGGTACGCCGAGGCGGGCAGGGTGCCGTCGTGCTCCAGCGGCCCGGCGTGCACATACAGGTCGCGGATGCCGGTGCCCTCGATGTGCTTGCGGAGCCGGGCCAGCTCCGCCGGGCCGTGCCGGCCGTCCACCCAGGCGTGCCCCAGCCAGATCGCGTCCCGGCCGCGAGTCACGGCGTCGGGTGCGGGCGCCCCCGCGTAGGAGGCGCGCAGCGCGCTGCCCGCCGTCACCACGGGGACCAGGACCAGCAGGGCCAGGCCGAGCGCGATGCGGAGCAGCAGGCGTTTGCCGGGCGGCCGCAGGCGCATTTTTGGCCGGTTCATGTCGTCGTCCCCCTCTTTCTCTTTCGAGGGACGTGTTCGAGCACGGCTTGGTTGCCCCCTGCCCACGCCCCGGGGCACGTCACGCGGAGGGGAGGGACACCGGGCGGTGTCCCTCCCCTCCGCGTGACGCGTCAGCGCATGACGGGTCAGTGCTTGTCGTTCAGCATCTCCTTGACCCGGGTCCGGACGTTCTCGTCGTCCAGGCCGCGGATCGTCAGGGTGGTGCGGCGGCGCAGCACGTCGTCGACCGTCTCGGCCCACTCGTGGTCGCGGGCGTAGGCGACCTGGGCCCAGATCTCCGGGCCGTCGGGGTGGATCCGCTCGCCCAGCTCGGGGTTCTCGTTGACCATGCGGGCGATGTCGAAGGACAGCGAGCCGTAGTGGGTGGCGAGGTGACGGGCGGTCAGCGGGTCCATGCGGCTGCCCGGCTCGCGGTCCACGAGCAGGCGGTGGGCGACCGCGTTGGGGTTGGCGACGCCCGGCAGCGGGGTGCGGCGGACCAGGTTGGAGACGGGCTCCATGTCCTCGGTCAGCGGGCTGCCCGGCACCTTGGCGAGCTTCTTCATGACCGTGCGGCCGATGTGGCGGTAGGTGGTCCACTTGCCGCCGGCGACCGACAGCATGCCGCCCCGGCCCTCGGAGACGACCGTCTCGCGCTTGGCCTGGGCCACGTCGCCCGGGCCACCGGGCAGCACGCGCAGGCCGGCGAAGGCGTACGTCATCAGGGAGCGGTCGAGGTCCGCGTCCTGGATGGAGAAGGCGGCCTCGTCCAGGATCTGCTGGATGTCGGACTCGGTGGCCTGCACGTCCGCCGGGTCGCCCTCGTACTGGGTGTCGGTGGTGCCGAGGAGGAGCTGGTCCTCCCAGGGCAGGGCGAAGGTGATGCGGTACTTGTCGATCGGGGTGGCCATGGCGGCCTTCCAGGGCGACTTGCGCTTCATCACGATGTGCGCGCCCTTGGAGAGGCGGATGGACGGGGCCGCGCCCTTGTCCTCCATCCTGCGCAGGTGGTCGACCCAGGGGCCGGTGGCGTTGAGCACGACGCGGGCGTCGATGCCGAACTCGGCGCCGTCGATGCGGTCCTTGAGCTCGGCACCGGTCACCTTGCCGTGCGTGAAGCGCAGGCCGGTCACCTCGGCGTGGTTGAGGACCACGGCACCGGACTCGACGGCCGCGCGGACGGTCATGACGGCCACCCGCGAGTCGTTCATCTGGTGGTCGTAGTAGACCGCGACGGCCTTGAGGTTGTCCGTGCGCAGACCGGGGTTGTCGGCCTGGGCGCGGGCCGGGGTGATGACCTTGCCCACGCCGTCGCCGAAGGCGGACAGCGCGGAGTAGGCGAAGACACCGGCGCCGAGCTTGGCCGCGCCCACCGGCCCGCCCTTGTAGACGGGCAGGTAGAAGGTGAGGGGGTTGACCAGGTGCGGGGCCACGTCCTTGGCCAGCACCCGGCGCTCGTAGTGGTTCTCCGCAACCAGCTTGACCGCGCCGGTCTGCAGGTAGCGCAGACCGCCGTGGACGAGCTTGGAGGAGGCGGAGGAGGTGGCGCCGGCGAAGTCGCCGGCGTCCACCATGGCGACCCGCAGTCCGGCCTGCGCGGCGTGCCAGGCGACCGATGTGCCCAGGATGCCGCCGCCGATGACCAGAAGGTCGTACGTGGCGTTGGACAGTCTCTCCCGGGCCTCGGCACGGCCCGGGTTGGCACCGGCAGCCGGGTGCGTTCCCAGGGTCGGAACGCTCTGCGGGGTTGTCATGATTACTCCTCGTCCTCGATCCAGCCCATGGTCCGCTCGACGGCCTTGAGCCAGCTCTTGTACTCACGGTCACGCGTGTCCGCGTCCATGCGCGGCGTCCACTCGGCGGCGCGGCGCCAGTTGGCGCGCAGCGCGTCGGTGTCCGGCCAGAAGCCGACGGCCAGGCCGGCGGCGTAGGCGGCGCCGAGGCAGGTGGTCTCGGCGACCATCGGGCGCACCACGGGGGCGTCCAGGAAGTCCGAGAGGGTCTGCATCAGCAAGTTGTTGGAGGTCATGCCGCCGTCGACCTTGAGCGCGGTCAGCTCGACGCCGGAGTCCTTGGTCATGGCGTCGGTGATCTCGCGGGTCTGCCAGGCGGTGGCCTCGAGCACGGCGCGGGCGATGTGCGCCTTGGTGACGTAGCGGGTCAGGCCCGCGATGACACCGCGCGCGTCGGAGCGCCAGTAGGGGGCGAACAGGCCGGAGAAGGCCGGCACGAAGTAGGCGCCGCCGTTGTCCTCGACGGAGCTGGCGAGCGTCTCGATCTCGGCCGCGCTCTTGATGAGGCCCATCTGGTCGCGCATCCACTGCACGAGGGAGCCGGTGACGGCGATGGAGCCCTCGAGGGCGTAGACCGGCTTCTGGTCGCCGATGCGGTAACCGACGGTGGTCAGCAGGCCGTTGTAGGACTGGACGGGCTCGTCACCGGTGTTCATCAGCATGAAGGTGCCGGTGCCGTAGGTGGACTTGGCCTCGCCCTTGTCGTAGCAGGTCTGGCCGAAGAGCGCGGCCTGCTGGTCGCCGAGCGCGGAGGCGACGGGGACGCCGGCCAGGGCGCCGCCCTTGGCGGTGCCGTAGACCTCGGCGGAGGAGCGGATCTCCGGCAGCACGGCGGCCGGGATCTCCATGGAGGAGAGGATGCGCTCGTCCCACTCCAGGGTGCGGAGGTTCATCAGCAGGGTGCGGGAGGCGTTGGTGACGTCCGTGACGTGGACACCGCCGTCAACACCACCGGTGAGGTTCCAGATGACCCAGGAGTCCATGGTGCCGAAGAGGATCTCGCCGCGCTCGGCGCGCTCACGCAGGCCCTCGACGTTGTCCAGCAGCCAGCGGACCTTGGGGCCGGAGAAGTAGGAGGCCAGCGGGAGGCCGGTCTCGCGGCGGAAGCGGTCCTGGCCGACGTTGCGGCCCAGCTCCTTGCAGAGGGCGTCGGTGCGGGTGTCCTGCCAGACGATGGCGTTGTAGACCGGCTCGCCGGTGTTCTTGTCCCACAGCAGCGTGGTCTCACGCTGGTTGGTGATGCCGATCGCCTTCACGTCGGCGGCGGTGATGCCCGCCTTCTCGACGGCGCCCGCGACGACTTCCTGGACGTTGGTCCAGATCTCCTTGGCGTCGTGCTCGACCCAGCCCGGCTTGGGGAAGATCTGCTCGTGCTCCTTCTGGTCGACGGAGACGATGCGCCCGTCGCGGTCGAAGACGATGCAGCGGGAGGAGGTGGTGCCCTGGTCGATCGCCGCAATGAACGGCCCATGGCCGTGGGAGGAAGTGCCCTGGGCGTGGGTGCCGGTGGTCTCGGTCATGGTGTGTGTGCTCCTGGGGGTCTGAAGGTCTCGGTCTCGGTCTCGGCTGTTGCTGCTCAGAATGCGAGCTTGTGGATGCCTGCGGCCAGAGCGGCGCCGATGAGCGGGCCGACGACCGGCACCCAGGCGTAGCTCCAGTCGGAGCCGCCCTTGTTGGGGAGCGGCAGCAGCGCGTGCACGATGCGCGGGCCGAGGTCGCGGGCCGGGTTGATGGCGTAGCCGGTGGGGCCGCCGAGCGAGAGGCCGATGCCGACGACGACGAGAGCGACCATCAGGGTGCCCGTGCCGCTGACGGCCAGGCCCTTGGTCAGACCCATGGTGAGGATGAACAGGACCAGAGCGGCGGTGGCGATGATCTCGGTGACGAGGTTCTGCACCACGTTGCGGATCTCGGGACCGGTGGAGAAGACGCCCAGCACCGGGCCGGCCTGCGGCTCGGCGGTCTGGTCGACCATGCCCTCGTGGGGGTTGGGGGTGGAGATGATCTCCGGGTCGGTCAGGTGGGCCTGGAACTGCCCGTAGTAGGTGAGCCAGACCAGCGTCGCGCCGATCATCGCGCCGAGCAGCTGGGAGCCGATGTAGAGCGGTACGTCGCTCCACTCCACCGCGCCGTCGATGGCGAGGCCGAGGGTGACGGCGGGATTGAGGTGCGCACCGGACTTGGCACCGATGTAGGCGCCGGCCAGTACGGCGAAGCCCCAGCCGAATGTGATGGCGAGCCAGCCCGCGTTCTGCGCCTTGGAGCGCTTCAGCGTGACGGCGGCGCACACGCCGCCGCCGAGCAGGATCAAAACTGCGGTACCGATGGTCTCACCGGTGAAGATGTCGGAGCTGGACACCCGCGACTCCTTTGTCCTTCGTCCAGGGGAAGGCGAACCGCGGGTCTCCGGCGGTCCGCGCCCTCCGTGAGGGCGGTGATCGGTCCCGTGGCACTGCACACCATAGCGAATATTGTCGTCAGGTGTTCGACAATGCCGACCGATGCACGGCAGCTTCCTGCACGGTTAAGGGCGCGTCAAGGGCTGTGTGACCGGAAACTCTCGGCCAACTGGCCGGAAATATCTGTCTGGATACCAGCCGGTAACGGGGTGGTCTCGGACCCTTCCGGAGAGGCCGCCGGGGGTGCGGTCAGAAGCGCCCGGCCCCGAGGTCGCGGGAGACGGCGCGGGCGCAGTCCCGCACCGCCGCGACCAGAGTGGCGCGCAGCTCGCCCGCCTCGCAGAACCGCTCCACCGCGCCGGTGATGCCCACCGCGCCCACCGGCATCCGGCGCCGGTCGTGGATGGGGGCCGCGACGGAGGCCACGCCGTCCCAGGTCTCCTCGACGTCCGCCGCCCAGCCGCGGGCGCGGGTCAGGTCCAGCACGCCCTCGAGGTCCGGCATCGCGGTCACGGTCCGCGGCGTGAACGCCTCCCGGTCGGCCTCGGCCACCTCGGCGTGGGCCACCGGGTCGTAGGCGCACAGCACCTTGCCCAGGGCTGTGCTGTGCAGCGGCTGCATCGCGCCGACCTCCAGCACCTGGCGGCTGTCGTCGGGCCGGAAGACGTGGTGGACGACGAGGACGCCGTGCTGGTGGAGGACGCCCAGATAGACGCTCTCCCCGCTGGCACGGGCCAGGTCGTCGGCCCAGACGAGGGCGCGCGCCCGCAGCTCGTGCACGTCCAGGTAGCTGTTCCCCAGCCGCAGCAGCTCGGCGCCCAGCTGGTAGCGCCCCGAGGCCGGGTCCTGCTCGACGAAGCCCTCCTGCTGGAGGGTCCGCAGGATGCCGTGCGCGGTACCCTTCGCAAGCCCCAGCGCGGAGGCCACGTCGGACAGCCCGAGCCGCCGCTCCCCGCCGGCGAGCAGCCGCAGCATGGCCGCGGCTCGTTCGAGCGACTGGATGGTCCGTGCCATCGAGCAACCTCCTTACATGCCGCCCGGCTGTATCCGTTTGTATCCGTTCGGCAATGCTGAACACTATCGGCCGATGCCGACCAGGGGATACCCGACGACAGCCACCACCATGATCACCGAGAGTGCCCCGGCGGCCGAATCCGGATCGCTCCCTTCCGCCACCCGCTCCCCCTCGGCCCCGGACACCCCCCGGACCCTCCCGCCCGGGCCGGAGCGTCCGGAGGGTGAAACGCCCGCTGCCTCCTGGGTTCGGGCCGGATAGGCTGACGATGTGCGCCCCCTTCAGCGGGGGCGCAAAGCCGACAGCCGTCGCACACCCGGGAGCACACCCATGGCCTCGCATACGCCATCGACCGTCCGCACCGCCCGAGTCGCGCACCTGCGCGAGGCCCTGGCCACCCGAGTGGTGGTCGCCGACGGAGCGATGGGCACGATGCTCCAGGCGCAGGACCCCACCCTCGACGACTTCCAGCAGCTCGAGGGCTGCAACGAGATCCTGAACGTCACCCGCCCCGACATCGTGCGCTCGGTGCACGAGGCCTACTTCGCCGTCGGCGTGGACTGCGTCGAGACCAACACCTTCGGCGCCAACTTCGCCGCGCTGGGCGAGTACGAGATCTCCCACCGCATCTTCGAGCTGTCCGAGTCCGGCGCCCGCGTCGCCCGCGAGGTCGCCGACGAGTTCACCGCCGCCGACGGCCGCACCCGCTGGGTGCTGGGCTCCGTCGGACCGGGCACCAAGCTGCCGACCCTCGGCCACATCGACTTCACCACGCTGCGCGATGCCTACCAGCGCAACGCCGAGGGCCTGCTGGCCGGCGGCGCCGACGCGATCCTGGTGGAGACCACCCAGGACCTGCTGCAGACCAAGGCATCGGTCATCGGCGCCCGCCGCGCCATGGCGGCGGCCGGCGCGGACGTACCGCTGCTGGTGCAGGTGACCGTGGAGACCACCGGCACGATGCTGCTCGGCTCGGAGATCGGCGCGGCGCTGACCGCCCTGGAGCCGCTGGGCATCGACATGATCGGGCTGAACTGCGCCACCGGCCCCGCCGAGATGAGCGAGCACCTCCGCTACCTCTCCCGGCACGCCCGCACCCGCGTCTCCGCGATGCCCAACGCGGGCCTGCCCGTGCTGGGCAAGGACGGCGCCCACTACCCGCTGTCCCCCGCCGAGCTGGCCGACGCGCACGAGACGTTCGTCCGCGAGTACGGCCTCTCGCTCATCGGCGGCTGCTGCGGCACCACGCCCGAGCACCTGCGCCAGGTGGTCGAGCGGGTCCGCGGCCTGACGCCGGGCGAGCGCGCCGTGCGCCCGGAACCGGGGGCCGCCTCGCTCTACCAGACCGTGCCGTTCCGCCAGGACACCTCGTACCTGGCCATCGGCGAGCGCACCAACGCCAACGGGTCGAAGAAGTTCCGCGAGGCCATGCTCGAGGGCCGCTGGGACGACTGCGTGGAGATGGCCCGCGACCAGATCCGCGAGGGCGCGCACCTGCTCGACCTGTGCGTCGACTACGTGGGCCGGGACGGCGTGGCCGACATGGAGGAGCTGGCCGGCCGCTTCGCCACCGCCTCCACGCTGCCCGTCGTGCTGGACTCCACCGAGGTGGACGTCCTCCGCGCGGGCCTGGAGAAGCTCGGCGGCCGCGCGGTGATCAACTCGGTCAACTACGAGGACGGCGACGGGCCCGAGTCGCGCTTCGCCAAGGTCACCCGGCTCGCGCAGGAGCACGGCGCCGCGCTGATCGCGCTGACCATCGACGAGGAGGGCCAGGCCCGTACGCCCGGGAAGAAGGTCGAGATCGCCGAGCGGCTGATCGCCGACCTGACCGGCGCCTGGGGCATCCGTGAGGAGGACATCCTCATCGACACCCTGACCTTCACCATCTGCACGGGTCAGGAGGAGTCCCGCAAGGACGGCATCGCCACCATCGAGGCGATCCGCGAACTCAAGCGGCGCCACCCGGACGTGCAGACCACGCTGGGCCTGTCCAACATCTCCTTCGGCCTGAACCCCGCCGCGCGCATCCTCCTCAACTCCGTCTTCCTGGACGAATGCGTGAAGGCCGGCCTCGACTCGGCGATCGTGCACGCCTCCAAGATCCTTCCGATCGCGCGCTTCGACGAGGAGCAGGTCACCACCGCCCTCGACCTCATCTACGACCGCCGCGCCGAGGGGTACGACCCGCTCCAGAAGCTGATGGCGCTGTTCGAGGGCGCCACCGCCAAGTCGCTGAAGGCGAGCAAGGCGGAGGAACTGGCCGCCCTGCCGCTGGAGGAGCGGCTCCAGCGGCGCATCATCGACGGCGAGCGCAACGGCCTGGAGGCCGACCTGGACGAGGCGCTGGCCGGGCGGCCGGCCCTCGAGATCGTCAACGACACCCTGCTGGAGGGCATGAAGGTCGTCGGCGAGCTCTTCGGCTCCGGCCAGATGCAGCTGCCGTTCGTGCTCCAGTCGGCGGAGGTGATGAAGACCGCGGTCGCCTATCTGGAGCCGCACATGGAGAAGAGCGATGCCGAGGGCAAGGGCACGATCGTGCTGGCCACGGTGCGGGGCGACGTCCACGACATCGGCAAGAACCTCGTCGACATCATCCTCTCCAACAACGGCTACAACGTCGTCAACCTCGGTATCAAGCAGCCGGTCTCGGCGATCCTGGAGGCCGCCGAGGAGCACAAGGCGGACGTCATCGGGATGTCCGGGCTGCTGGTGAAGTCCACCGTGATCATGAAGGAGAACCTGGAGGAGCTGAACCAGCGCAAGCTGGCCGCGACGTACCCGGTGATCCTCGGCGGTGCCGCGCTGACCCGCGCGTACGTCGAGCAGGACCTGCACGAGATCTACGAGGGCGAGGTGCGCTACGCCCGCGACGCCTTCGAGGGCCTGCGGCTGATGGACGCACTGATCGCGGTCAAGCGCGGGGTGCCGGGGGCGAGCCTGCCGGAGCTGAAGCAGCGCCGCGTGTCCAGGCGCGCGGCGGCGGTGCCCGAGGCGGAGGAGGAGCCCGAGGGCTCGGTGCGCTCGGACGTCGCCGTGGACAACCGGGTCCCCGAGCCCCCCTTCTGGGGGACGCGCGTCATCAAGGGCATTCCGCTGAAGGACTACGCCTCCTGGCTCGACGAGGGCGCGCTGTTCAAGGGCCAGTGGGGGCTGAAGCAGGCCCGCGCGGGCGGCCCGACGTACGAGGAGCTGGCGGAGACCGAGGGGCGGCCCCGGCTGCGCGGCCTGCTGGACAAGCTGCACACGGAGAACCTGCTGGAGGCGGCCGTCGTCTACGGCTACTTCCCGTGCGTGAGCAAGGGCGACGACCTCATCCTGCTGACCCCCCCGGGGGAAGACGGGGCCGGCACCGAGCGCACCCGCTTCACCTTCCCGCGCCAGCGCCGGGGCCGCCGCCTGTGCCTGGCGGACTACTTCCGCCCGGAGGAGTCGGGGGAACGGGACGTGGTCGGCCTCCAGGTCGTCACGGTCGGCTCGCGGATCGGCGAGGCGACGGCGGAGCTGTTCGCGGCCGACTCCTACCGGGACTACCTGGAGCTGCACGGCCTGTCGGTGCAGCTGGCGGAGGCCCTCGCCGAGTACTGGCACGCGCGGGTGCGGGCCGAGCTGGGCTTCGGGGGCGAGGACCCCGACGACGTCGAGGGCATGTTCGCCCTGCAGTACCGCGGCGCCCGCTTCTCGCTGGGCTACGGGGCGTGCCCCAACCTGGAGGACCGCGCCAAGATCGCGGATCTGCTGCGGCCGGAGCGGATCGGGGTGCAGCTCTCGGAGGAGTTCCAGCTGCACCCGGAGCAGTCGACGGACGCGATCGTGATCCACCACCCGGAGGCGAAGTACTTCAACGCGCGCTAGGACACCCCTGAGCGGGCGCATCACGTCCGGGCCGGCCCTGCGCGGCGCAGGGCCGGCCGTTCGCGGTTGCCACTGGCCCTGTTACTACTGGCCCTGCTTCTTCAGCTTGTCGACGTCGAGGATCTGGTCCGCGGGCGGCGGAGTCACCGTGACCGGCTTCTCCCAGTCGGAGAAGGCGGTCGTGCCGCCGCCCTCCTTGAGGCTCACGATCCGGACGGGGTACGGCTTGCCTTCGTTGGCCACGTTGATGACGGACTTGCCGCTGATGGTGACCGGTACGACCTGCTGACCGTCGAGCGCGGTCGGCTCGCCCTTGCTGTACTTGCCGGCGTCCGTGTCGTCGTCCTTGGCCAGCTTCTGCTGCATGGCGTCGAGCTGGCACAGCGGACCCGAGTCCTTGAACGGGCCGCCGTCGCCTTCGTTCTTGTTGCCGTGGAACCAGTGGCCCGCCAGCAGCTTGCCCGCCGTCTCGGGGTCCGCGGTGCCGGAGTTCTTCTGCCAGAACTTCTCGTCCGGCTTGATCCAGTACTCGTCGCCGCGCTTGAGCATCTCGAACCCGGCGCCGTCCTGCGAGACGTTGCCGACGCAGTTGCCCTGCTTGTCCATGGCGAACTCGACGTGCATGGCCGGGTGCGCGGCGGACTTCTGCTGGTCGATCTTGATCCGGACCGCCGAGGTCGACTGGAGTTCCTTCTTGGCCTTGTCCGATATCTCCTTGGCGGAGAGGCCGTCCAGCTCGCTCTTCGGCTTCTGCGGCGACTGCTGCGGAGCCGGGCTGCTGCTCGCGCTGTCGGGCTTGTCGCCGCCGTCCTTCTTCTTTCCCCCGTCACCGCCGCAGCCCGAGACACCCACCATGAGTGCCGCCACACAAGTGGCCGCTGCTACGACGCTGTACTTTCTGCCCATATAAGGGATTTCCTGTCTTACTGGTGCCTGGTGCTCCTATGTCAGGGGCACACCATACGACGCACCTCTGACATGAACTCACCACCCCCCGTGTTTATGCAGCCACCTGCCACCGTGCGCGGTGTAGAGGTGGAACCGCCGACGACCCGAGCCGAGGGAAGCCATGCCCCTGCCGAAGTACGACCAGATCGCGAGCGACCTCAGGGACCGCATCGTCCGGGGCGAGCTGCGCCCCGGCGATCCCCTGCCCTCCGAGCCGGAACTGACGGCGCAGTGGTCCGTGTCCCGCAACACCGTCTCCCGCGCCCTGGACGTGCTCTGGGAGGAGGGTCTCGTCGAACCGCCCCCGGACCCGGCGGGCGCGGGCGCCCCCGCGACCGTACGCCCCCGGGCGCCCCTCGCCCGCACGGCCGGGGAGCGGTACCGAACGGCCGTGCGGACGGGGCTGGTCTACCCCGCCGGGCAGTGCGCCGAGATCGTGGGCGCCCAGATGCTGCCCGCGCCCGAGGAGGTCGCCACCGCGCTCGGGATCACCGCAGGCGACCCGGTCGTGCGGCGGCACCGCGTGACGTACGAGCAGGACGCGCCGATCGCCACCTCCTGGTCCTGGTTCACCTCCCAGGTGGCGGCCGCCGCGCCGGGGCTGCTGCGGCACGAGCGGATCCGCGAGGGCACGACCCGGTACGTGGAGATCGCGACGGGCCGGCATGCGCACACGGGCCGCGACTGGTGGACGGCCCGCCCGGCGACCGAGGAGGAGCTGGAGCTGCTGCGCCTCGACGCCCCGGCCGTCGTGGCCGAGACGCGCCACGTGGCGTACGACGGCGAGGGCCGTGCCCTGGCCTACGAGGTGGGCATCAGCCCGGGCGGCCGGTGGGCGCGGACGCCGGAGTACCCGATGGCGGGCGGCCCCGCCTGAGCGCTCCGCTGGAAGTGCCGTGCCGGGTCGTCGATCGACCGCGGCGCCGTCGTGGCTGGTCGCGCAGTTCCCCGCGCCCCTTCGGGGCGCTGCCCAACCCGCTCAGGAGGCGTCCGGGGCCGACAGGGCGAGGGTGAAGGCGCGATCGGTCGGCCGGGTGCCCGTCTTCACCCGGACGACCCCGCCCCGGTCGGATCCGTCGAACCACCAGCCCTGCTCCGCCTGCTCGTAGGCGTCCTTCGACTCCATCCGCGGCAGCGCCTTCCCCTCCAGCGTCACGGCCCCGGGCGCGGTCCCCGTGTGGACCGTGAAGAGGTACGGACGCGCCGTCTGCTTGCCCCGGAAGTCGCCCTCGGAGGCGCCCAGCCGCAGCGTCGCGCCGCCCCGGCCCGCGCCGGGTGCGTCGACCGCCAGCGTCTGCTGCGCGTAGGCGCCCACCCGGTGCTCACGGGTCACGCCGTCGTCCTCGTAGAGGGTGAAGGAGGAGGAGTGTTCGGCCGGGTAGACGTCCCAGGCCAGGGGCGAGTCGGCGGTGCGGTCCCGGTACGAGCGGATGCCGCCGGGCCACATCGGGATGTTGGCGCCCGCCTTCACGAACAGCGGGAGCGTGTCCAGCGGGGCCCGGTAGCCGTCGACTGTGGTCGGGCCGTGGTAGGTGCGCCCGGTCCAGTAGTCGGTCCAGGTCCCCTCCGGGAGGTAGATCCCGTCGCGGACCTCCTTGTCCTCGTACACCGGGGCCACCAGGAAGTACTCCCCCGACAGGAACTCGTACTTCGCCGCGTCCGACGACGCCTTCGGGTCGTCCGGGTACTCCAGCGCCAGCGGGCGCACCGGCCCGACGCCGGTCCGTGCCGCCTCGGCCGCGTACGAGTACATGTACGGCAGCAGCGCTTCCTTGAGCTTCAGGTACTTGCGGTTGACGGAGGTGTACGGATCGCCGTACCGCCACGGCTGCTTGTCGCTCGGCGCCCAGCCGTCCATCGTCATCACGGCCGGCAGGAACGTCTTCCACTGAAGGTCGCGCACGTACGTCTTGGGGCTGCCGCCGAAGATCCCGTCCACGTCACCTGTGGTGTAGGCCAGGCCCGACATGGTCGCGCCCGCGTAGGTGGGAATCTGCCAGCGGATGTACTCCCATGAGCCCTTCTGGTCGCCCGACCACTGCACTCCGCAGCGCTGGGCGCCGGACCAGCTCTCGGGAGCCCAGGTGAAGCCGCGGGCGTCGCTGTTGTCCTCGATGCCCTTGTAGGCGTCCTTGCAGCCGTCGAGCGCGAACTTGTAGCCGTCGCCGACCCAGGCGACGTCCAGCTTGGCCACCCGCTGGCCGGCCTTCACCTGCCCACCGAGCTTGGCAAGGCCGTCCTCGGTCCACAGCCCCAGCTGGGCCTTGTGCTCGCCGAGGCCCTTGGCGGCCTCCCCCAGGTTCTCGTAGCCGCAGCCGTAGCCGTCGTTGACGAGCATCCAGCCGAGCGGAAGGTCATGCTCCACGTAGCCGTCGGCGACCTTCAGGGCGTCCAGGGTGTGCCGTTCGCCGCGGTTCCTGTTGTGGAGGTAGCAGTCCGAGTCGCCGATCTCCAGGCCGTACAGCGGCGGCAGGAAGGGACGGCCCGTCAGCTTCGTGTACTGCCCGATGACGTCCTTGGCCGTGCGGCCCGCGAAGTAGTAGGCGTCGAACCGCCGTTCCTGCTCGGTGGTCGTCACCGGGTCGTCGAAGGAGTACGTACCGGGCGCGTAGGTGTTGCGGTAGACGCCGTAGCCCGCCGACGAGAGGTAGAACGGCACGGAGTTGGGGTGGCCCCCGTCGTTCCAGTTGTAGTCGACGCCGACCTCGGTCTTCCTGCCCCGGTGCGAGGTGTTGCCCCGGCCGTTCTGCATTCCGGCGCCGTAGAACTGCTCGTCGGCGCCCCGGGCCAGCGTCTGGGTGGTCTTCTCCGCGTTCCAGGTCAGGCCCTTGGTCTCGGACCACAGGCGGGAGCCGTCCGCCCGGAACAGCGCGAAGCGCAGCGGCTTCTTGTACGCGCGCAGGGTGACGGCGGACGTGCTCAGCTCGTAGCGGTCGGCCCGCTCGCGCCAGCGGGTGGCCGGGGGCGGGCCCTGGCGCAGGACGACGTCCTTGCCGACCGGGTCGGTGAACTCGCCGTCCGGCGCCAGCTCCAGCCGGAAGGTGTCGGCTGACAGGAAGCTGACACGTGCCTCGGCGTCGCTTGCCTTGAAGCGGAACATGGGTCCCGCCGTCGAGAAGCCGGTCACGTCCCCGACGGTCCGTTCCTCCCCGGCGGCCGGTCCGGCGTGGACGGTGCCCACCGGCCCGGCCAGGGCGGCGCCGAGCCCGAGGAGGGCGGCGGTCAGCGCCGTTCTGCATCGTGTTCGAGTGGTCATGCCCGCGTGCTTAGCGCGGCTGACGCGAACACGACCATGGACGCGCGCGCCGGCCTCTTGGACTTTGCCGGAGAACGCACCGGGGCGCCCCGCCACTCGGCGGAGCGCCCCGGAACGTCGGAACGGAACGGGCTCAGCGCTACAGCGCCACGCCCAGCAGCGCGTCCACGGCGCGGGAGACCAGGCCCGGCGCCCCCTCGTCCGTGCCGCCACCGGCGGCCTGGGCCGCCGCCCAGCGGTCGACCGCGGCGAGCGCGGCCGGGGCGTCGAGATCGTCGGCGAGGGCCTCGCGGATCTCCTCGACCAGGGCGTCGGCCGACGGCCCGTCCGGGCGGGACACGGCCGCGCGCCAGCGGTCCAGGCGCGCCACGGCCTCGGTCAGCACGTCGTCGGTCCACTCCCAGTCGGCCCGGTAGTGGTGGGCGAGGAGCGCCAGCCGGATGGCGGCCGGGTCGACGCCGTCGCGGCGGAGCTTGGAGACGAAGACCAGGTTGCCCTTGGACTTGGACATCTTCTCGCCGTGCAGGGCGACCATGCCCGCGTGCACGTACGCCTTGGCGAAGGGGTGCTCGCCGGTGAGCGCCTGGGCGTGCGAGGCGCCCATCTCGTGGTGCGGGAAGATCAGGTCGGAGCCGCCGCCCTGGACGTCGAAGCCCATGCCCAGGTGCTCGAGGGCGATGGCGACGCACTCGATGTGCCAGCCGGGGCGGCCGGGGCCCAGGCTGGCCCCGTCCCAGCTGGGCTCGCCCGGACGGGCGGCCATCCACAGCATGGGGTCGACGGGGTTCTTCTTGCCCGGGCGCTCCGGGTCGCCGCCGCGCTCGGCGGACAGCAGGCGCATCGCCTCGGCGTCGAGGTGGGAGACGCCGCCGAAGTGGGGGTCGGAGGCCACGGAGAAGTAGATGTCGCCATCCAGCTCGTAGGCGGCACCGGCGTCGCGCAGCCGCTCGACCAGCGGAACGATCTTGGGTATCGATTCCACGGCGCCCACGTAGTGGCGGGGCGGGAGCAGGCGCAGCGCGGTCATGTCCTCGCGGAAGAGGGCCGTCTCGCGCTCGGCGAGGGCGGTCCAGTCGTCGCCGTTGGCGATGGCCCGCTCCAGCAGCGGGTCGTCCACGTCGGTGACGTTCTGGACGTAGTGGACCTGCCGCTTGGTGTCGAGCCACACGCGCTGCACGAGGTCGAACGCGTTGTAGGTCGCCGCGTGCCCCATGTGGGTGGCGTCGTACGGCGTGATGCCGCACACGTAGATACGGGCGACGGGACCGGGTGCGAGGGTCACTCGCTCGCCGGTCGCGGTGTCGTGGATCCGGAGGTCGCGGCCACTGCCGGGCAGGGCGGGAACCTCAGAAGCGGGCCAGGCATGCATGCCCCGAGCGTAACCGGATGCATGTTCCGGATACGAACCGGGCGCGGGTTGTTGGCCGAATGTGGCCACTTGCGCGTGGGTGCAAATTCAGCCCGTCCGGCGTTTGAGGACCGGGGGTCCGGGGGCAGAGCCCCCGGTTTCGGGAAGGGGCGGGGTGGGGAAAAGACCCGCCGCAGGCGCCCCTACACCGGCGGCCACGGTATGGCCGGCCACTGGCCGCTCGGCTCTCGGTGGCGCCCCGTGCGCAAAAGGTCGGCCACCCGGGCCCGCAGCGCATCCACCTCCGCCGCCGTGATCAGCTCCGCGAGCCGCGCGGCCAGCGCCCGCCCCTCCCCCAGCTCGGCCGAAAGCCGCCGCAGCGCCCCCAGCGCCTCCTCCGTCAGCGGCTCCCCCGCCCACCCCCACAGCAGCGTCCGCAGCTTGTCGTCCGCGTTGAACGTCACACCGTGGTCGATGGCGTAGAGCCGCCCGTCGGGCGCGGGCAGCAGGTGCCCGCCCTTGCGGTCACCGTTGTTGATCACCGCGTCCAGCACCGCAAGCCGCCGCAGCCGCTCGTCGTCGGCGTGGACGAGCAGCGCGGGCCGCTCCTCCCCCACGTCCGCGTAGCCCACCGCCTTCCAGCCGGGGCCGGGCTCCGGCTCCTCGCCCTCGACGAGGGCCAGCAGCGCCGACTCGTCGGCCGAGGCCTCGATCCACAGCTGGCACATGCCCACGCCGTACGGGCCGTCGCGCAGCACCGTGGGCGGGACCAGCCCCCAGCCCATGGCCTCGGACAGCTCGTACGCGGCCACCTCGCGCTGCGCCAGCGTGCCGTCGGGGAAGTCCCACAGGGGCCGCTCCCCCGCGACCGGCTTGTAGACGCAGGCGGCGCTCACGCCCTCGTACTCGACCGTGCAGTAGAGCACCGCGTTGGACGCCCCGCGCACGCGTCCACGGACCGTCAGCTCGCCGTGGGTCAGCAGCTCCTGCGGGGTCACGCTCCGCGACGGTATCCGTTCTGGCGCGGACATACGTGTCCCTCCGGGTCGAGCGGCAGGCTGCACAGCGGACACGGGGGCCGGCCGGCGTTGACGACTTCCAGGGCGCGCTTGGCGAAGGCCCGGGCCATGGTCCCGGTGATCCGCACGCGCAGCATCGGCGGGCCGTTCAGCTCGTCCTGGAGCAGCCGCTCCTCGGCCTCGGCGAGGTCCTCGTCGGTGTCCGCCTGCAGCTCCACCAGGGCCTGGGCCTCCACGACCATCCGCTGGCTCTCGCCGTCCCAGGCCAGGGCCATGGTGCCGACCCGGAACTCCTCCTCGACGGGGGTGTCCAGGGGGGCGGTGTCGCTGAACTCGAGGGGTGCCACGGCGGGCACCGGGGCGTTGCCGCCGGTCCGCCGGACCACCTCGTCCAGCAGCTCGTCGATGCGCTCGGCCAGCGCCTCCACCTGGGCCTTCTCGAGCGCCACGCTGGTGGTCCGGCCGCCTGCGCTGGCCTGGAGGAAGAAGGTGCGGCGGCCCGGCAGCCCGACCGTACCGGCGATGAAGCGGTCCGGCGGGTCATAGAGGAACACCTGACGGGACAACGTCCTGCTCCATTGGGTTCGGTGGTCTTGCAGTGGTCAGTGGGTCCGTCACCACCCTACTGCGCACGGCGATCACGGTGCTCCCGCGCCGCCCCCCACGACCGCGTCCCCGTCGTCGCCGGTGCCGGAGGGGTCCTCGCGGGGGGCGAGGCCGGCCAGCTCGCCGGTGTCGCCCAGGCGCAGCAGGTACGGGCGCAGCGGGGTGTAGCGGATCGCGGTGACCGAGCAGGGGTCGGCCGTGATCCGCTGGAAGAGGTCGAGGTGGAGGCCGAGTGCGTCGGCGACGACCGCCTTGACGATGTCGCCGTGCGAGCACATCAGGTAGACCGCGTCCTCCCCGTGCTCCGCCTCGACCCGGGCGTTCCAGTCCCGTACCGCGTCCACCGCGCGGGCCTGCATGGCGCGCACGGACTCGCCGCCGGGGAAGGCGGCGGCCGACGGGTGCCGCTGGACGGTCCGCCACAGCGGCTCGTCGGCCAGCTCGGCGAGCTTGCGCCCGGACCAGTCGCCGTAGTGGCACTCGCCGATGCGCTCCTCGGTGTGCAGGGGCAGCCCGGGGCGGGCGGCGAGGAGCGGGGCGAGGGTCTCCCGGCAGCGCTGGAGGGGGCTGGTGACGGCCACGGCCAGGGGGATCCCGGCCAGCCGGTCCGGGAGGGCGGCCGCCTGGGCGGCGCCGCGCTCGTCCAGGGCCACGCCGGGGGTCCATCCGGCGAGCACGCCCCGGGTGTTGGCGGTGGACCGGCCGTGCCGGACCAGGATCAGGGTGGGCATGTCCGCCAGCCTACGACCGCCGTACGGCGTCCGGCGGGTGTACGGCGGACGGTTGGGCGGAAGAATGCCTTGCGTGATCGTGGACTGCGCCATTTACCGGCACGGCCGCCGGGTCGAGGGCCCGGCCGAGCTGTCGCATGCGCTGGAGGTGGCGCGGGCCGAGGGGGAGTCCTTCGTCTGGATCGGGCTGTACGAGCCGACGGAGGAGGAGTTCGACCTGGTGAGGAGCGAGTTCGAGCTGCACCCGCTGGCGGTGGAGGACGCGCTCCACGCCCATCAGCGGCCGAAGCTGGAGGTGTACGACGACTCGCTGTTCATGGTGCTCAAGCCCGTGGTCTACGACGACACGAGGGAGACCGTCGCCACCGACGAGCTGATGCTGTTCGTCGGGAACTGCTTCGTGGTGAGCGTCCGGCACGGCGAGGGCACCCCGCTGGCGCAGGTCCGCAATCGGCTGGAGCGGGATCCGGACATACTGCGGCACGGGCCGACGGCGGTGCTCTACGTGGTGTGCGACATGGTCGTGGACCACTACACCGACGTGGCGATCCTGCTGCACGCGGATCTGGACGAGCTGGAGGCCGAGGTGTTCGCCCCGCTGGGCGAGGACGTCCGGCACACGGCGTCCCGGATCTACTCCTTCAAGCGCCAGATCGTGGAGTTCCGGCGGGCGACGCTCCCGCTGATCGAGCCCCTGGCGCGGCTGTCCGGGGCGTCCGGCACGGCGGCCCTGCCGTTCATCGACGAGAAGTCCCGGCCGTTCTTCCGGGACGTCAGCGACCACCTGGCGCGGGCGAACGAGTCCGTCGAGGGGCTGGACCGGCTGCTCTCGGACATCCTGTCCGCCCATCTCGCCCAGATGGGGGTCCAGCAGAACGACGACATGCGCAAGATCTCGGCGTGGGCGGCGATGGCCGCCGTCCCGACGATGATCGCCGGGGTGTACGGGATGAACTTCCGGTACATGCCGGAGCTGCGCCAGGCGTGGGGCTATCCGCTGGTGGTGGCGCTGATGGCCGGGTTGGTGCTGTGGCTGTACCGGCTGTTCAAGCGGCGCGGCTGGCTGTGAGGGCGCGGCCGGGGCGCCCGCCGGTCAGGTGTACTCGGGGGCCGTGGTGGCCGGGCCGCCCAGGGCGTTCCGCCGCTCCGGCATCCGGAGGCTGACCATCCGCCGCCAGCCGGCCAGACGCTCGTACGCGTAGAGGGTGCGGATGCCGGCCGCGAGCACCGCCGACTTGGCCCGGGGCCAGCGCAGGATGCGGCCCATGTGGGCCATGACGGCGAGGCTGACGTCCCGGTGGACGGCGATCTCGGCCAGCGCGCTCTCGCGCAGCACCGACCGGATCATGCGGCCGTGCCCGGCGGCGGCGAGGGCCAGCAGCTCCTCGTGGCAGTACGCGAGGTGGCCGGCCTCGTCCTCGCAGATCATCCGGATCGCCCTGCCGATCTCGGGGTGGCCGCCGAAGTGCCTGGCGAGCAGCTCCATCTGTTCGGCGGCGCGCTGCTCGGTGACCCGGCTGTGGGCGAGGTAGACGACGATGTCCCGCTCGGTCAGGGGCTCGTCGGCGCGCAGCTTGTCGTGCGCGAGGCCGATGCCCCGGCGTTCGAGGAGCATCGTGTAGTCGGTCTCCGGCGGCACCGCGACCGGCTCCAGACCGCGCTTGCGCAGCAGCGCGGTGAAGATCCGGCCGTGCTTGTCCTCGTCCGCGCCATGCCGCGCGATCTTGGGGGCGAGGGCCCGGTGGCGTTCGGGCACGAGGGCGGCGATGCGGCCGTTCTCCCAGCCGCCCTGCGCCTCGCCGCTGGCGGCGACGGAGCAGAACAGCCGGTAGGCCGCGTCGTCGTCGAGGACCTCCTGGAACAGACTTCTGGCCGTGGGCATGGCTTCCACCTCCGTAGGCACAAAGTCAAGTGCCAGGCGGAGGGGGCGGCAATCAGAGGCCGCGCGCGCTCGGCCGAACGACGGACGTCGCCGGGGAATTCCGGGCCGCTCCGGCGCGTAACCAGCGGCCCGCCCGGGCGTTGTGCTCGGTGTCGGCCGTGGCGGGGAGGACAACCCCCGAGCCCCCACCACGGCCGCGGAAATCCGTTTCCCCTCAGGCGAGGCCCGCACGCTCCAGCGCCTCGACGCCGGCCCGGAGGCCCGCGATCCGCTCGTCCAGGGTGAACCCGGCGGGGGCCAGGGACAGGGTGGTGACCCCGGCGTCCGCGTAGGCCTGCATGCGGTCGGCGATGCGCTCCACGGGGCCGAGCAGGGTGGTGGAGTCGATCAGCTCGCGGGGGATGGCCGCGGCGGCGCCCGCCTTGTCGCCGGAGAGGTACTTCTCCTGGATCTCGGCGGCGGCCTTCTCGAAGCCCATGCGCCGGGCGAGCTTGTTGTAGAAGTTCTGCTTGGCGCTGCCCATGCCGCCCACGTACAGGGCGGTGTACGGGCGGAAGAGGTCGGCCAGGGCGTCCACGTCGTCGCCGACGGCCATGGGAACGGTGGGCACGAGGTCGAAGCCCGTCAGGTCCTTGCCCGCCGTGGCGCGGCCGGCTCGGAGGTGGGCGAGGGTGGTCTCCTCGGCGTGCTCGGGGGCGAAGAAGACGACGAGCGCACCGTCGGCGATCTCGCCGGTCTGCTCCAGGTTCTTCGGGCCGATCGCCGCGATGTACAGCGGGATGTGCTCGCGCACGGGGTGCACGGTGAGCTTGAGGGGCTTGCCCGGACCACCGGGCAGCGGCAGCGTCCAGTGCTCGCCCTCGTGGGTCACGCGCTCGCGGGACATGGCCTTGCGGATGATGTCGACGTACTCGCGGGTGCGGGCGAGCGGCTTGTCGAACTTCACGCCGTACCAGCCCTCGGAGACCTGCGGGCCGGAGACGCCGAGGCCGAGGCGGAAGCGGCCGCCGGAGAGCGTGTCGAGGGTGGCGGCGGTCATCGCCGTCATCGTGGGCGTACGGGCCGGGATCTGGAAGATCGCCGAGCCCACGTCGATCCGCTCGGTCTGCGCGGCGACCCAGGACAGCACGGTGGGGGCGTCGGAGCCGTAGGCCTCGGCGGCCCAGCAGACCGCGTAGCCGAGCCGGTCGGCCTCGCGGGCGACCGCGAGGTTGTCCGCGTCCATCCCGGCACCCCAGTAGCCGAGGTTGATTCCGAGCTTCATCCGGCCCATCCGGCACCCCTTACTGATCAGTAACGTCTTTGTTGCCGGGACTCTAGCGCGCACACCCCGGGTACGTCACCGGTCGGCCCCGGGGGACCCTGGCGGCAGGGCGGGGCCAGTACCCTCAGCGCTCATGGAACAAAGGCATCTCGGCCGTACGGGCCTGCGGGTGTCCCGGCTCGGTCTCGGCACCCTCACCTGGGGCCGGGACACCGGGGAGCACGACGCGGCCGAGCAGCTCAGGACCTTCTGGGAGGCGGGCGGCACGCTCGTCGACACCGCGGACGTCTACGCGGACGGGGGCGCGGAGTACCTCCTGGGGCGGCTCCTCCAGAATCTCGTCCCGCGCCAGGACGTGGTCCTCGCGACCAAGGCCGGCAGCGTCCTCGACCCCGCACGGCGCGTCGACTGCTCCCGCGGCCACCTGCTGGCCGCCCTGGACGCCTCCCTGGAGCGGCTGGGCACGGACCACGTGGACCTGTGGCAGCTGCACGCCTTCGACGCCGCGACGCCGCTGGAGGAGACCCTGCAGGCGCTCGACCTGGCCGTCGCCAGCGGCCGGGCCCGCTACGCCGCGGTGGTGGGCTTCTGCGGCTGGCAGCTGGCCAAGGCGGCGACCTGGCAGCTCGCGGCGCCGGGCGTACGGACCCGGCTGGCCGGTGCGCAGATGGAGTACTCGCTGCTCCAGCGCGGCATCGAGCGGGAGGTGCTGCCTGCCGCGCTCGACCTGGGCGTCGGCGTGCTGGCCGCCTCGCCGCTCGGCCGGGGCGTGCTCACCGGCAAGTACCGCCGCTCGACCCCGGCCGGCTCGCGGGGCGCCTCCGAGCACCTGGCGCCGTTCGTCGCCCCGTACCTGGACGACGCGGCGAACCGCATCGTCGACGCGGTCACCACGGCGGCCGACGGGCTCGCCACGACCCCGCTGAAGGTGGCCCTGGCCTGGGTGCGCGACCGGCCCGGGGTGACCGCGCCGATCGTCGGCGCCCGCACGGCGCAGCAGCTCAGGGCCGCATTGTCAGTGGAGGCCCTTACGCTTCCGGACGAGATCTGCCAGGCGCTCGACGACGTGTCGGCGCCCGTGCACCGCTATCCCGATCAGGACTGGAGCACGCTGTGACCAACGACGACGGTCACCGTCACCCCGCCGACGAGGGCACCGCCGCGCCCGCGGAGGAGGCGCCTCCTTCCGGAAAGGCCGCCCCCTCCGGAGAAGGGGCCGGGCCCGCGCCCGCCGGCGCGGAGCCGTCCGCGGCCGCGCCGCGGTCCGCCGCCGTCGAGGCGCTGGCCGCCGCCGTGCGGGCCGTGGAGAGCGGGGAGCGGTCCGCGGCGTCGTTCTTCACCCAGCCGAAACCGGCCGCCCGCCCGGCCCGTCCCGCGCGGCCCGCCCCGCGCTCCGACGCACCGCCCGCCCGCGCGGCCGCCCGGCCGGTGGTCGTGCCGGGCGCCGGGCTCCTGGAGGTGCTCGCCGCGGGCGGGGCGCCGGAGCAGCTTGCGGGCCCGGCTGCCCAGGCGCTCGGCGAGGGGGCCGCCGAGGCCCTGCGGGAGGACCCCTGGCTGCTGCTGGGCGTGCCCGGTGTCCGGCCCGAGCAGGCCGACGGGTTCGCGCGCACCCTCCTCGGGCCGGAGTGCGGCCCCGGGGACGAGCGGCGGGCGCGGGCGCTGGCCGTCTGGCTGCTGGAGCACGCCGCGCTGGCCGGGCACACCGTGCTGGAGGCCGCCGCCCTCCGCGCCGAGCTGGGCAAGCGCTCCGTCCCCGACCCGGACGAGGCGCTGCAGGCCGCCATCGCCGAGGGCACGGTGCTGGTGTTCCAGGAGGGGCAGGAGGGCGAGGAGGAGCCCGAGGGTTCGGAAGCGGAGGCTCCGGTCTCCCTCCTCCTGGGGCTGGACCGCTACGCCATGGCCGAGGAGAGCCTCGCCGACGGACTGGGCCGGCTGCTCAACGCCGCCCTGCCGGAGGCCGACTGGGCGGCCGCGGCGGACGCCGCCCCCTCCCCCTCCGCGGCCGGGCTGATCCGCGCCGCCGCGGCCTCCGGCCTGGTCGCGCACAGCGGCGGCGAGGCCGCCCGCGCGGAGCCCGCCGCCCTGGTCACGGCCGCCGCCGGGCTGGGCCTGCGGGCCTGCGCCGCCGCCCACACCGAGGACGGCCGGCGCCGCCTCGCCGAGCTGGGCGTGCCCGAGGCCGTCACGGTGGCGGGCCTGCTGTCCGGCCTGGAGGGCCCGGGGCGCGACGAGGACGGTGCGCTCGCGCTCGACCTGCTCGCCGTCCTGGACGCCCCCCAGCTGGACGTGGAGACGGCCGCGCTGCTGGTGGAGTCGCTCGCCGACGGCACCCGGCTGGTGCTGAGCGGCGACCCCGGCGTGCTGTGGTCGGCGGGCCCGGGCCGGGTGTTCGCGGACGTGCTGGCGTCCCGCACCTGCCCGGCGGTCGTCTCGCGCACCCCCGACCCCGGCCCGCTCGGCGAGCTGGTCTCGGGCATCGGTATCGGCGAGCTGAACCCGGTCGACGCCCCGGGCAAGGAGGTCGTCATCGTCCCGGTGCGGGATCCGGGCGAGGCCGTGCACCGCACCGTGCAGCTGGTCGCCGACTCCGTGCCGCGCGCCATCGGGGTGCCCGCCGACCGCACCCAGGTGATCGTCCCCGGCCACGGCGGCCCCGCCGGCACCCGGGCGCTCAACGCCGCGCTCAAGGAGCGGCTCAACCCCGGCCCGGGCCGGTTCGGCGGCTTCGACCCGGGCGACCGCGTGGCGTATGTGCCGGCCCCCGGCCGGATGGTCCCCGGCACCGTGGTCTCCGCCGACGCGGCGGGACTGCACCTGGACTGCGCGGGCACGCCCGTGGTCGTGCCGCCGGAGCGCGTGGGCGAGGAGGTGCGCCACGGCTGGGCCGTGACGGCGCACCAGGCGGCCGGGACGCGCTGGCCGGCCGCCGTCGTGGTGCTGCCGGGCGACGCGGCGCCGTCGCTGACGAGGGCGTGGGTCTACACCGCGTTCGGCCGGGCCGAGCACCATCTGTCCGTCGTGCACGGCGTGGACCAGGCGCTGGCCCGCGCGGTGGCCGAGGTGCCGGCGAAGGAGCGGACCACCCGGTTGCAGGCGCTGCTGCGCCCGCAGGGCGGCACCACCTGAGCGCTCCGCTGGAAGTCCGGTGCGTCACCTGCGGGTGCATCGTGGCTGATCGCAGTTCCCCGCGCCCCTTCGGGGCGCTACCGAACCGCACCGGACACCCCCTAGGCCGCCGGGCGCCCCTCGGCGCGTCAGCGGCGCCGGGCCCGGGGGCCCCGGCCGACCTGCTCCTCGCTGACGTCGACGTCGACCTCGTCGTCATCGCCATCGTCGAGGCCGTCGTCGTCGAGACCGTCGCCGTCATCGAGGCCGTCGTCGTCGAGGTCCTCCTCCTCGTCGAAGACGGCACTGACGTCGAAACGGCACACCACCCGCTGCGGATCGGGCTGGTCGAAGGGTGCCTGAAGCCAGTCCCCCGGCTCCGCGAGTTCGTCGGTCACCGCCACCCAGAGCGTGGAGTCGCCCTCCTCCAGCCCGAACTCCTTGTGCCGCGAGGCGATTTCATCCGGTTCGTACTCCCCGAAGAGCACTCCCACGGCGGCGTGCACACTGCCACCGGAGGTTCCCGCCCCGCCACCCGCGCCGGTGTCCAGGTCGACATCGGGGTCGAGGTCGGCGACGCGCCGGGCCTGGGAGAGCAGCCGCTGCGGCTCGGCCACCGCGTAGTCCCTGCGGATCAGCACGCTGAGCGCGCTGGGCTCCTCCGGCCCGGCGTATGCGGGCAGGCGGTCGTCGCCGGGGATCTCGAACGGGGTGACCTCGTCATAGGCGTCGTACAGCAGCTCGTCGTACGCCTCGGCTGTCGCGGCCAGCTCGTTGAACGCGGCGTAGACGGCCGGGTCGTCCTCCCCCGAACGGCGTTCGACGGCCTCGAGGTGGCGGTCCAGAGCGGCTTTGACCGCCTCGGCGGCGGCCCGTACCTCGGCAGCGGTTGGCTGCGCAGCATCAGACATAGTGCAGACGCTATCCGCACCGGGCCCGTTCCCGCACAATAGATGCGATGCCGGAATACGAATTCTGTGATGTGTATGTGCCCCGGGGTGTCTCCCGGAAGGCCGCCACACGTCTGCTCACCGACCATGCCGAGTACGGACACTGGGAGTTGGACCGACTACGCCTCTACCCCGACGGCAGCCGCAGGGTGCGTCTGCGGCGCCGGATCATCCGCCAGATCCGTGCCACCTGGTGACGGAGCGAACACCCACGGAGTGCACACGAGGGAGCGGGCCCCGCGGCTGCGGGGCCCGCTCCTTTGCCGTTCCGGCCCGTAGGACCGGGCGGGCCGACCGTGGTCAGCCCTGGGCGCCCCGCGCACGGCGGTAGAGCATGGCGCCACCGAGCAGCAGGCCGGCGCTGGCGGCACCGGCCGCACCGAGCTGCCCCGCACCGGTGTGCGCCAGCTCCGCGGCCTTCTCGGTCATGCTGGTCGCCGGCCGGTGCGCGTCGAGCACCTGGGCGGGGGCCCGGTGCGCGTCCTTCACCTCGGCGGCGGGCTTGACCTCGTGACCGGCGGGGCTGTGGTGACCGGCCGGGGACTGCGGGCCGTCGTGGTGGGCCGGCTGGTGGCCGGGCTGCTCGGCGGGCGGGTTGTGGTGCCCGCCGGGCTGGTGGCCACCCTCATGGCCTCCCTCGTGGCCGCCGGGGTGGCCCGGCTTGTGCTCCTGCGGCGGCTGCTGCTCGTGACCGCCCTGGTGGCCCTGCCACTCACCGCCCGGGTTGGCGCACTCGTTGCCGGTGGCGGAGTTGCCGATGCCGACGACGTTGACGCTGTTGCCGCAGGCGTTGACCGGCACGCTGACCGGCGCCTGGACGGTGTTGCCCGAGGCCACACCGGGCGAACCGGAGTTGTCGGCGGTCGCGAGCGCGCCCCCGTGGCCGTTGCCCCCGTGGCCGTGGCCACCGTGCGCGTGACCGCCGTTGAAGCACCGGTTCCCCGTCGCGGGGTTGAGCAGCCCGACCACGTTCACGGTGTTGCCGCAGGCGTTCACCGGCACGTGCACCGGAACCTGGACCGTGTTACCGGACCCGACGCCCGGCGAGTGCGCCGCGGCGCCCATGGCACCCGAGTCGGCCTGAGCGTAGCCGCCGGTCACGGCGAGTACCCCGCTCGCCGCCGCTACGGTGATCAGGCCCTTCTTGGTGACCTGTCGCATTTCGTCTTGCCCCTCCTGCTTTTTGCCATGCGGAATGCGCCCGGACCGGCCGGCAAGCCGTCCGTACGCGGAAAGCGGGCCAAAGCCCAGCGGCCCCGGAGCGCATGGCGTGCACTCCGGAGCCGCCCTGCCTCAATCCCTCACGGATCGAGACACAACGTCACTTGTTGACGCAGGTGTTGCCAACGGCGGGGTTGAGCAGCCCGACAACGTTGATCGTGTTGCCGCACACGTTGACCGGCACCTCCACCGGGACCTGCACGACGTTGCCCGAGACGACGCCGGGGTTGTTCACGGAAGCCGCCTGGGCCCCGTCGCTCGCGGCGGCGATACCCGCCCCCGCAAGCACGAGACCACCGGTGGCTGCCGCAGCGGCGACGACCTTCTTGAGCATGGATTCCTCCTTGTTGGCAATGCGGTCCCAGCCGCGGACCGCACACCTGTAACGACAAGGCGGGAATTGGGCTACGCACCCCCGAAGGCGTTCACTCTTTCCGGCTAAGAAAGCGCCAATAACGCACAGAGGTACGTCCGTTCAGAACGGTTGTCAGCACTGATCCAGGAAGCGGTCGAGCACCCGCACCCCGAATTTCAGACCATCGACAGGCACCCGCTCGTCCACGCCGTGGAACATGCCGGCGAAGTCCAGCTCCGGGGGAAGCTTCAGCGGCGCGAAGCCGAAGCAGCGGATGCCCAGGTCGTCGAAATGCTTGGCGTCGGTGCCGCCGGAGAGCATGTACGGCACGGCCCGGGCAATGGGGTCCTCGGCCTTGAGCGCCGACTGCATCGCCCCGACGAGGTCGCCGTCGAAGGTGGTCTCCAGCGCCTTGTCCGCGTGCACGTCCTCCCGCTTGACCCGGGGGCCGAGGACGCGGTCGAGGTCGGCCAGGAACTCCTCCTCGTACCCCGGCAGGAAGCGGCCGTCGACGTGCGCCGTGGCCTGCCCCGGGATCACGTTGACCTTGTAGCCCGCGCCGAGCATGGTGGGCGCCGCCGTGTTCCGCAGGGTGGCCCCGATGATCTTCGCTATCCCGCCGAGCTTGGCGAGCGTGGCCTCCATGTCGTCCGGGTCGAGCGGGGTGCCGAGCGCGTCGGACAGCTCGTCCAGGAAGGCCCGCACGGTCTTGGTGACGCGCACCGGGAACCGGTGCCGCCCCAGCCGGGCGACCGCCTCGCACAGCTCGGTGATCGCGTTGTCGGTGTTGGTCATCGACCCGTGGCCCGCCGTGCCCTCCACGGTGAGCCGCATCCAGTGCATGCCCTTCTGGGCGGTCTCGATCAGATAGAGGCGGAGGTTCTCGTTCACGGTGAAGGAGAAGCCGCCGACCTCGCCGATCGCCTCGGTGACCCCGTCGAAGAGGCCCCGGTGGTGGTCGACCAGGTGCCGGGCGCCGAAGACGCCGCCCGCCTCCTCGTCCGCGAGGAAGGCCAGCACGACGTCGCGCGGCGGCTTGCGGCCCGAGCGCAGCCGGTCGCGCACGACGGCCAGCGTCATCGCGTCCATGTCCTTCATGTCCACGGCGCCGCGGCCCCACACGCAGCCGTCCGCGATCTCCCCCGAGAACGGGTCGTGGGTCCAGTCGGCAGCGTTGGCCGGCACGACGTCGGTGTGGCCGTGGATCAGCAGCGCGGGCCGGGACGGGTCCGCGCCCTCGATCCGGGCCACGGTCGAGGCCCGCCCCTGCCGGGACTCGATGATCTTCGGCTCGAGCCCCACCTCGGCGAGCTTCTCCGCCACGTACTCGGCGGCGGCGCGCTCGCCGGGCCCCGAGTGGTCGCCGTAGTTGCTGGTGTCGATCCGGATCAGGTCGCGGCACAGGCCGACGACCTCGTCCTCGCCGCTGGGCTCCGCCCTGCCCGGGCCGGCGGTGGCCGGCTTCGACTCGCTCACGCTGCCTCCTCGTGGTTGGCCGCCGGAGCCCCGCGCATACCGGGGCGCCCGGCTCGGTTCCCCCGCCATCCTGCCTCCGCCCGGGCGCCCGGCCCAAGGCCGCAATGCCGCCGACACACGGCCGCAACGATCTTCCCCGCCCGGGGGCGGCCGGGACCGGGGCGTGATCGAGCACCGTCGAATGTTTGGTATTGTTTTCCATGTCGCCGCGGGGAACACCCCGCAGAGACAAACACCTGGTCCGGGTGGCGGAATGGCAGACGCGCTAGCTTGAGGTGCTAGTGCCCTTTATCGGGCGTGGGGGTTCAAGTCCCCCCTCGGACACCAGAGAAAGAACCCCAGCTTCGCTGGGGTTCTTCTTGTTTCCGGAGGTGATCACGACGTGCCGCTCCGGGAGGGCGCTCCGGTGAGGATCTCCACCGCGCCGGTGTCGAGCGAGTAGTAGCCGCCGACCACGGCGAGGGCTCCTTTCTTCACGAGCGGGCCGAGGTCCGCGTTGGCGCGCAGGTCGTCGGCCGTCAGCTTGATCTGTGCGCGGGTCATGGTGTCGACCGGGTCGGAACCGCCCTCCTTGAGCGCCCGGTCGTACGCCGGCCGCAGGGCCTTGACGATCGCCTGGAGGTTTCCGGGCAGCGGTTTGCCGTCGCGCAGCGACTTGTACGCCGCGTCGACGGCGCCGCAGCGCTGGTGCCCGAGTACGAAGATCAGCGGGGTGCCGCCCGTCATGGGGCCGTACTCGGCGGATCCCGTGACCACCGGGCCGACCGCCTGGGCGCCCGTGCGCATCACGTAGAGGTCACCGATCCCGGTGTCGAAGAGAAGCTCGGGCGGCACCCGGGAGTCGATGCAGGAGACGATCACCCCGAACGGGTTCTGCTTCTGGGCCACGAGCTGGCGCCGGCTGGGATCCCGGTCGGGGTGCTGGAGATTCCCGCTCACCCAGCGCTTGTTGCCGTCCATCAGCCGTGCGAACGCCGCGTCGGGCGTGGCCGGCGAGGCCCCCGGGGAGGGCGAGGAGGCCGTCCTGTCCGTCGAGGCACTCGTCGAGGTGCATGCCGAGAGCGCGGCCGCGGCCGCCGCCAGGCCGCCGGCGAGCAGAGTCCTGCGGTGCGGATGTCTCGCACTGTCCATCGGTCGTTCCCTTCGGTGCCGCCGGGGCACGTCCGCGTGTTCCGGCCGTGGCGATTGTTCACCGGGCCGCGGTGCGCCGGTGGCAGGCACGAGTGGACGCGGGCTCCTTTTCACCTCCGCTGCGTATCATCGGCCGGTGATCAAGAACTCCGACCGAGCCCCCACCGCCCCCTGCCGGATAACGGTGTGCCGTGGCTGCTGCTGCGGCGACGCCCGCAAGGTGCCCGGCGTGGATCACGCCGGGCAGATCGGCAGGCTGCGGGAGGCCGTGGCGGGGGCCGCACAGGTGCGGGCCTCGGAGTGCCTGGACGTGTGCGACCAGGCGAACGTCGTGGTGGTGCAGCCGTCGGCGGCGGGCCGCGCCGCCGGGGGCCGGCCCGTCTGGCTGGGGCTGGTCAACGACGACGAGGCGCTGGCCGACATCGCCGCCTGGGTGCGGGCCGGCGGGCCGGGGCTGGCGGAGCCGCCCGGTGTGCTGGACCTGTACGCGTTCACGGTCTCCCGGCGGGTGGGGAAGGCCCTGGAGAGCTGACGGGCCCTCGGGTACCCCCTAGTGGCTGCCGCGGCTCTTCTCCTTCGGCAGGTCCAGCGCCGGGTTGCGGTCGAAGAAGCCGCTCGGCTTGAGCGTGAAGCCCGTGACGTCGACCGGCATCACCGGCCACTCCTCCGGGCGCGGCAGGTGCGTCGGCCCGAAGGTGTGCCAGACCGTCAGCTCGGTGTCCTCCAGGGACTCCCCGCCCGCCGTCCACTCCGGCAGGCCCGCGCCGCCCGGGTGCTGGTTGGGGTGCTCGCCCGCCGGGAAGCGGCGGTCGGGGCGGTGCCGGGTGACCCACAGGTGCTTGGTGCCGTAGGCCATGCGGCGGGCGACCGGCGAGCCCGGCTGGGCCAGGACGGTGGGGCCGGGCTGCGGGACGAGGGCGTAGGCGACGGGGCGGCCCATGCGGTTGCGGGCACCGGGGTTGGTGATGCGCCACACCCGGCCGGCCAGCGGGTCGGCCTGCCGCCCGCCGTCCGCGCTGTCGGCCAGCACGGTGGTACGGGTGGTGAAGGCGTTGCCGTTGGGGTTCTCGGGGCCGGGCGGGACCGGGACGACGTCGAGTTCCTCGACCGTGTTGGCGAGCCCGTCGACGGCCGCGTCGAGGCGTACGCAGAAGAGGTGCTGGTGGTAGGGGGCGAGCAGGCCCGGGGCGACCTCGGTGCCGTGCGGCGAGCCCGTGCCCGGCGCCACGGCCGAGGTCTGGACGATGCCGGTGGCCTTGGCCTCGAAGGCGATGCTGCCGTCCTGGTGGAAGTACCAGTAGAAGCCGTAGTCGTAGTTGCCCACGGTGGCGATGTAGGAGACGACCAGGCGGCGGGAGCGGCGGCTCTCGGCGGCGTTGCCGTTGAAGATGTCGGTGTGCTTCCAGAGGAGGCCGAAGTCCTCTTCGTGGATGCAGATCGCGTTGGGCAGGGTCTCCGGGTTGCCGTGGTCGTCGGCGACGACGGCGTCGAGGTAGCGGATCTCGCCGAGGCAGTCGCAGCCGAGCCGGAGGGCGTTGGCGCTGCGGCCCAGCGAGTACTCCCCCGCGTCGAGGAAGCCCACCCAGTTGCGGGTCTCCTCGGCCTCCCCGTAGGCGACGGCCATTTCGGCGAGGGAGGCGCGGTGCAGGACGGACCGCTCCCTGCCGTCGGCGGGGTCGCGGTGGGTGATCCGGTGCAGGACCAGGCCCTCGCGGCCGTTGAAGTCGACCCGGAAGCTCCAGTTCTGCCAGGTCAGCAGGGGGCCGTCGAGCCGGAAGGACGGCCCCTCGGGCTGGCTGATCTCCAGCGGGCGCAGGTCGGTGCGGACCGGTCCCGTGAACTCCGGTGTGTAGCGCCCGCATTCGGCGGGTACGGGCACGGGCCCCGTGTCGACGAGCCGGACGACCTTGCGCTCGATGACGTCGACGTCGGCGACGAGCCCGCCCACGGGGTGTGCGAAGGGGTTGTCGCTCGCGTCGCAGCGCAGCCAGGTCAGTGAGCGCATCAGCCTGCGGCCCGGCCGGTCGAGCACCAGGCTGCCCGCGCCGAGCGGGGCGCAGACGGCGAGGTCCGTGTCGTCGATGCCGCGCTCGGCCATGGCCTTGCGCCAGCCGGGGTCGGCCTTCACGATCTCCTCGACGAGCGCGTACTCCTCGAAGGTGATCGCGGGCTGGCCCTCCACCGCCGTGTCCAGCTCCCGGTGGGAGA
The DNA here is from genome assembly GCF_056930295.1 of Streptomyces sp. 17_S59. Taxonomy (NCBI): domain Bacteria; kingdom Bacillati; phylum Actinomycetota; class Actinomycetes; order Kitasatosporales; family Streptomycetaceae; genus Streptomyces; species Streptomyces sp. 17_S59. Next base: position 1,265,258 of record NZ_JBXOWD010000001.1, read on the forward strand.
GCAGCAGGCCGGCGGTGACGTCGACGAGCGCCTCGGCGCAGGCTCCGGTCGACAGGTCGAGGAGGGTGACCCTCAGCCGGCGCACGAAGGGGGCGCCGGGGCGGTGGGCGGCGGCCGTGTGCCGGTCGGGCTCGTCGAGCAGGACCAGCGGGAAGCGGGTGCTCTCGGTCACCTTGCCCGCCTCGTCGAGGATGCGCCGGGCGGCCGCTATCTCGTCGGGGCTCAGCGGGTCGAGGGGGTGGGGCGGTGCCACCGCGGGCTCGGAGTGACAGCACGTCATGACGAAACCTTTCGCTGGTTCGTGGCGGTGTTCTCGTGGGGGCCTTGCTTGTCGGTGCTCACCGGTTGCTCATCGTGCTGCGGCGGCCGCCGCGCTCGCGGCCTTCTCCAGCTGGAACGCCTCGTTCCCCAGCCCGATCCGGCTGTGCACCTCGGGCCGTACGGCCTTCAGCACCAGTCCGAAGACCAGCCCCAGCACCACGGCCGCGCCGATGCTGCCCGGCAGGATCCAGCGCAGGGCCGAGCCGGGGTCGGCGCCGAGGAGCACGTCGAAGTCCCTGACCGCGTAACCGCCGATGACCAGCAGGGCCAGGCCCGCCAGCCCCGAGGCGACGAGCCGCGGGCCCTGCGGCCGGGCTGCGCCGCGGCGGACGAAGAAGGAGACGACGGCGGCCGAGGTGGCGGCCATGAGCACGATGATGCCGAGGGCGCCGACGTTGCCGCTCCAGGTGAACAGGCGCTGTACGGGCGCGGTCGGATCGCCCTTCGGCCGGTTGTCGGTGACGGCGAAGAGGCCGACGACGAGGAGGGAGACGGCGCTCTGCAGCAGGGAGCCGTGGGCAGGGGCGCCGCTGGCCCGGGCGGTGCGGCCGACGGCGGCGGGCAGCAGGCCCTCGCGGCCCATGGCGAAGGCGTAGCGGGCGACGACGTTGTGGAAGCTGAGCATGGCGGCGAACATGCCGGTGACGTAGAAGACGTGCGCCAGGTCGGCGAAGCCATTGCCGAGCCGCTGCTCGATGAGGACGAAGAGCAGGTCGGGGCCCTGCTCCCGGGCGGTGCCGACGATCGACGAGGGCCCGACGGCGACGCTGAGCGCCCAGGACGAGAGCGCGAAGAACACCGCCACGAAGCCGACGGCGAGGAAGGTCACCCGGGCCACGGTGATCTGCGGCCGGCTGGTCTCCTCCGCGTAGACGGCGGCCTGTTCGAAGCCCACGAAGGCGGCGATGGTGAAGCAGAGCGCGGTGCCGAGTCCGCCGCCGGAGAGCGCGCCGGGGTCGAAGGCGCGCAGCGAGACCCCTTCGTTGCCGGGGTCGGCGAGCCCGGCCACGACGAAGACGCCGACCACGGCGCACTCGACGAGCAGCAGGACGCCGAGGACCTTGGCGCTGAGGTCTATCTTCAGCCAGCCGAGCACGCCGACGGCGAGCACCGCGGCGAGGGCGGGGACCCACCAGGCGACGGTGATGCCGAGGTGTTCGTCGAGCAGACCGGCCAGTTCGAACCCGAAGATGCCGTAGATGCCGAACTGGAGGGTGCTGTAGGCGACCAGGGCGACCACGGAGGCCGCGGCCCCGGCCGTGCCGCCGAGGCCGCGGGCGATGTACGCGTAGAAGGCGCCGGCGTTGTGGACGTGGCGGCTCATCTCGGCGTAGCCGAAGCTGAAGAGGGTCAGCACGACGCCGAGGATGACGAAGAGCAGCGGCTGGCCGACGATGCCCATGGTTCCGTAGGTGGTGGGCATGACACCGGCCGTGACCATCAGGGGGGCGCTGGCGGCGACCACCGAGAGCAGCAGTCCCGCCACTCCTATCCGTCCGGCGCGCAGGCGTCTCTCCTGGCCCTTGAAGGTGCTGATCTCGCTCGTGGTGCCCGTCGACATGGCGGGGTCGTCCTTCCCGTGGAGGAACGCGGAGGGGGGATTACGCGGCGCCGAGCGCGGCGCGGCGGGCGGCCCGGAACGCCTTCCCGGGCTCCCGGCCGGGGTAGGACCAGGGCATGGGGGTGGCGTGCGGGCCGATGCGGGTGAGCAGGGCGGCGGTCTCGGCCAGCCGTCCCTCGTGGAGCTTGGCGTGGGCGAGGTAGTTGAGGTCGACCTTGTGCCGGGGGTGCGGGCCGCCCGCGGCGCCCGTGGTGCTCTCGTCGACGTCCCATTCGAGCCACCAGTCGAAGGCCGACTTCATCACCTGGCGGGCGCGGCGCGTGGTCCAGTGCCCGGACCGGGCGGGGTCGGGGGGCTCGAGCCCGGCGCGGGCGAGGACGCGGTAGCGCTCGGCGTGGGCGACGACGGGCAGCACGGCCAGCGGGGAGTCGGCGGGGGCCTGCTCGGCGGCCCAGGCGGCGAAGTCGTAGACCTCGTGCAGCGGGTCGTCGCGGTCGCCGTCCTGGTGCTCGGCCAGGCAGGCGGCCATCAGGTGGTGGGCGTGGTGGTGGTCCCGGTGCCGGGTGCGCACCTGGTCGAAGGCGCGGACGCGCTCGTCGTCGGTGCCGGTGCCGCGGGCGAGGATGAGCACGCCGAGCCAGGGGGTGGGGTCGCGGGGCGCCATGCGGGCGGCGGCCAGGCAGAGGGCGCGGGCGGCGTCGGGGCTGTCCTTGCCGTTGACGGCGCGGGAGACGGTGGCGCAGGCGAGGAGGGCGGCGGCATCCGGGCTGTCGGGCTCGGCGAGCTGCCACTCCCGGGCCCAGGCGGCGCTGGCGGGGCCCTCGCCGAGGACGACGAGGCGGTGGCCGCGGCGGTCCCAGTCGTCGCCGGTGCAGGCGAGCAACTGGCGGGTGTCGGCCCAGCGACCGCGGGCCAGGGCGTCGCGGACAGTGGCGAGTTCGGGGTCGTCGAGGGCGGGGTCGAAGGACGGCCCGTCCTTGTTCCGGGGGCGGCCCAAGGGGGGTGGGGGCGTCATCTGCGGGCTTCCTCCACGGCGCGTCTCGATCACGCACAGCAAACCGGTAGTCACGGCTCCGCGTCAAGACCGATCTTGACGCCGGCATTACCTCAAGTGACGTAGCGTCAGGTGGAGTTGCCGGGCACCCCCGGAACCACCTGGGCGGGAGCAGGCGGCGAGGGCGTCCCGGTCCGGATCCGCCCACCGGATCCGGGCGGACACCCCACCCGCCTCATCTCGCACACTTGCACGACGCACCCCAGTTCGACCCGCGGGGAGGAAGTCAACCCGGCGGGATGAACTACCGAAAGCGGGGTACTCGGCCGTCACACCGCCCACAAGGCGGCTATCGTTTTTCTGTCAAGTCTCCTACGACCGGCCGGTCTTGAGGTGCGCGACGTGATGGTCTTCGCTTTCGCCCTGAGTGCGGCGTGCTGCCTGGGTGTGGGTTTCGTTCTCCAGCAGAACGCCGCACAGCGGGCGCCCATGAGCGACTTTCTCTCCCTGCGGCTGCTGCTCGACCTCGCCCGTATGCCCCGCTGGCTGGCCGGCATCGGCCTGATGGTCTGCGGCATGGCGCTCAGCGCGATCGCGCTGAGCTGGGGCGAGGTCTCGCTGGTGGAGCCGCTCACGGCGACGAACCTGCTGTTCGCCATGGCGCTCTCCCGCTGGCAGACCAAGCAGCCCCTGGGCCGCAGCGGCTGGACGGGGCTGTGGCTGCTGGCAGGCGGGGTGACCGCCTTCATCGTCGCGGGCCGGCCGCACGGCGGCGGCACGGTCACCGACCCGCTGCGGCACTGGCTGATCGTCGGGGTGATGGTGGGCACCGCCCTGCTGCTGGCCGCCGCGTCCAAGCGGGTCCGGATGAGCACGGAGGCGGCGCTGCTGGGCGTGGCCGCCGGGCTGCTCTACGGCGTCCAGGACGCCCTCACCCGGGTGAGCGGCGAGCGCTTCTCGCACGGCGGCTGGACGACGCTCGTCACCAGCTGGCAGCCGTACGGGGTGCTGGCCATCGGGGTGACGGCGCTGGTGATGGTGCAGAGCGCCTTCGAGACGGCCCCGCTGCGGATGTCGCTGCCCGCCCTGACCGCGGCCCAGCCGCTGGCGGGGATCGCCTGCGGGGTGGGCTTCATGGGCGACCGGGTGCGGACCACGCCCGCGGCGCTGGCCTGGGAGGCGGCCGGGCTGGTGGCGATCGTGGTCGGGATCGTCCTGATCGGCCGCCATCCGGCGATGCCGTCGGGGACGCCGGAGAGCGACCGGGTGCGCGACCTCCAGCCGCACTGACGCCGATCCGCTGGTTGGATGGACCCATGAGTGATCAGCAGCCGCTCGGGGCGGACGAGGTGCTGGACATCGTCGACGAGCACGACCGGGTGATCGGACAGGCGCCGCGCGGCGAGGCCTATGCGCGCGGACTGCGCCACCGCTGCGTCTTCATCCAGGCGCGCGATGCGCAGGGACGGATCTTCGTGCACCGCCGGACCGCGCGGAAGCTCGTCTTCCCCTCGCAGTACGACATGTTCGTGGGCGGGGTGGTCGGAGCGGGCGAGTCGTACGACGAGGCGGCGCTGCGGGAGGCCGAGGAGGAGCTGGGCGTGACGGGGCTGCCGGCGCCCACGCCGCTGTTCCGCTTCCTCTACGAGGACCGGGGCCGGGGCCAGGGGTGGTGGTCGGCGGTGTACGAGGTCCGCTGCGACCTCCCGGTCAGTCCACAGGTGGAGGAGGTGGCCTGGTGGGACTTCCTCGCGGAGGAGGAGGTGGAGGCGCGGCTGGGGCTGGGCGAGTGGGAGTGGGTGCCGGACGGGTTGGCGGCGTATGCGCGCCTGCGGGAGCGTGGGGGGCGGTTCTCTCCCCCACCCCGCCCCTTCCCGTAACCGGGGCTCCGCCCCGGACCCCGGGGGTGGACAACGGGGGCTTCGCCCCCTACCCCCGGCCCGGCCCCTCGCGCTGCGCGCAGGGGCGAAAACTGGGGCTTTGCCCCCGGACCCCCGTGCCGGGGGCAAGATCAGCCCGCACGGCGTGCGGCTCTGCCCGCGGCGCGTGCAGCGCGGCCGGGTGCCGGAGGCGAGATCAGCCAACCCGGCGCCGGGGGCCGCGCATAGGCGGGGGCCTGGAGGCGCAGCCCCCGAGTATCGCCCCGCGCGCAGCGCAGGGGGCTTGGGGGGCAGAGCCCCCCGTTCCGCCTTCCCCCACCCGGGGGTCCGGGGGCTTTGCCCCCGGTTTCGGGGAAGGGCGGGATTGGGGAATGGCCCCCTCCTACACCGTCACCACGATCTTCCCCCGCGTGTGGCCCGCCGCGCTCAGGCGTTGCGCCTCTGCCGTCTTCTCCAGCGGGAAGACCTCCGCCACCTCCACCGACAGCACCCCCTGCTCCGCCAGGCGGCTCAGCGCCGTCAGGTCCGCCGCGTCGGGGCGGACCCACAGGAGGCGGCCTCCCAGGGCCGTTACGGCCGGGTCGGCGATGGAGACCAGGCGGGCGCCTTCCGCCGTCAGTTCGGGCGACGTCTGCACGGCTCCGCCGCCGACCAGGTCGAGGACCACGTTCACGCCCTCGGGCGCCAGGGCCCGTACCCGCCCGGCGAGGCCCTCGCCGTAGGTGACGGGCTCGGCCCCCAGGGAGCGCAGGTAGTCGTGGTTGCGCTCGCTCGCCGTGCCGATGACGCGGGCGCCCATGTGGCGCGCGAGCTGGACGGCCATGGAGCCGACGCCGCCCGCGGCGGCGTGGACCAGGACCGTGTCGCCCTCCCCCGTCCCGGTCGCCTTGAGCGACTGGTAGGCGGTCAGGCCCGCCAGCGGGAGGCCCGCGGCCTGCTCGAAGGTGAGGCCGGCCGGCTTGGGCGCGAGCGTGCGCACGGGGGCGGCGACGTACTCGGCGAAGGTGCCCCGGGAGAGGAAGTCCTCCCGGACGTAGCCGATGACCTCGTCGCCCTCCTCGTACTCCGGGGTGTCGGCCCCCCGCGCCACGACGACGCCGGAGACGTCCCAGCCCGGGACGACCGGGAAGACCGCGTCGAGCATGCCGTCCAGGTAGCCCGCCTGGGCCTTCCAGTCGACCGGGTTGACGGCCGCGGCCCTGACCTTGATCAGGACGGCGTCCGGGCCCACCGTGGGCTTGGGGAGTTCCCCGCACTCCAGGACCTCGGGACCACCGTAGGCGCGGTAGCTGACAGCCTTCATCGTGCCGACTCCTTCAGTTCAGTGCGTGGCCGCTGCGTTCTCAGCCTCGGCCGCCGGGGCCGGGGCCGCCACCGCTGCCGGCTGCAGCGCGTGGACCTTGCGCAGGCCCAGCCAGGCCACCAGGGACACCAGCAGGAAGGCCGTGCCCGCGATGACGAACGTCAGGGTGAACTGGCTCTCGGCGGGCAGCTTGGGCGCGCCCGGCGGCAGGTGCTCGATGCTCTTGGAGGCCAGCACCGTGGTGATCATCGCGCTGCCGATGGCGCTGCCGGTCGAGCGGGAGATGGAGTTGATGCCGTTGGCGATGCCGGTCTGGTGGTGCGGCACGCTGGCGACGATCACGGCCGGCATGGCCGCGTAGCCGAAGCTGATGGCCGCGCCGACGAACATGCCCGCGGCGATCACCGAGGCGGTGTGCTCGTGGTCGAGCGCGATCCAGACGAAGCCGGCGGTGCCGACGAGCGAGGCCAGCAGCAGCACCAGGCGCGGGCCCTTGTGGCGCACCAGCTGACCGCCGACCGGGGCGGCGAGCAGGGAGACGATCGTGCTCGGCAGCAGGTACTCGACGGAGGCGCGCAGGACGGACGCGTCGAAGCCGTAGCCGGTGATCTTCGAGGGCATCTGGACCAGGTACGAGACGCCGATGAAGAGGGCGAAGGAGCCGAAGCCGACGAGCAGGCCGGCCACGTTGGCGAAGAGCACCGGGCGGTGGACGAACATCCGCATGTCGACCAGCGGCTCGCGCACCTTGCGCTCGACCAGGGTCCACAGCGCGGCCGCCACCGCGGCACCGGCGAAGCAGCCGATCGTGCGGCCGGAGGACCAGCCCCACTCGTGGCCCTGGGTGATGGGCAGCAGGAGCAGCACCAGGGTGGCGGCCAGGGTGAGGGCGCCCAGGACGTCGGTGCGGCCGCCGGTGGTCTCCCGGGTGGCGGGGACGAGGGCGACGACGGCTATGAGGGCGAGCGAGGCGAGGCCGGTGGCCAGCCAGAAGGCGCTGCGGTAGTCGGGGTTGTCACCGGAGGTGAGCAGGCCGGTGGCGACGAGCGCGAGGCCGCTGCCGAAGGCGAGGGTGCCGCTGACCATGGCCATGGCACCGGGCAGCTTCGCCGGGCGGACCTCCTCGCGGAGCACGGAGAGCGCCAGCGGGAAGATCGCGGTGGCGGCGCCCTGGAGCACCCGGCCGACGATCAGCCAGAGCAGGGAGTGGGTCACGGCGGCGAGGACGGATCCCGCGACCATGACGACCAGCACGCCGACCAGGGTCTGCTTCTTGCCGTGCTGGTCGCCGAAGCGGCCGAGCAGCGGGGTGAAGACCGCGGCGGAGAGGAGGGTCGCGGTGGTGACCCAGCTGACGTTGGCGGACGTGGTGTCCAGGTCCTTCTGGATGAGGCCGAGGATCGGCACGACCAGGGTCTGCATCATCGAGACGACCATGGCGGCGAGGCTCAGCGCGAAGACGATCACCGTCTCGTTGCGCTGCTTGCCACCGGTTGCGGTCGGCGCTGGGGAGGTCATGGGCTGGCAGGTTTCCTTCGCGTGCATCGGTCACTCAGTTACTTCACGACATTGATGCTTGAGATCGTCAAGCAACTTGGAACACGTTAGGCCCAGATACTTCAGATAGTCAAGTTAATGTTTGATGTACTCAAGCTCTTGAGTACACTCGAGCCCATGACCGCCTCGATCCCCGCTCCCCCGACCAAGGCCCAGCTCCTGGAGCTGGTCGCGGCGCTCGGCACCGCCCAGTGGCAGGACTTCGCGGCCGCCGCCGGCCGCCACGGCCTCACCTCGGTGCAGGCCAAGCTGCTCGCCCAGCTCAAGGGACCGGTCCCGATGCGCGGCCTGGCCACCCTGCTGATCTGCGACGCCTCCAACGTCACCGGCATCGTCGACCGCCTGGAGGCCCGCGGCCTGGTCCGCCGCGAGCCCGACCCCTCCGACCGCCGGGTGAAGAACGTGGTGGCCACGGACGAGGGCCGCGAGATCATCCACCGCGTGCGGGCCGAGATGCAGGCCACGCACAGCGCGCTCGACGCGCTGGACGAGGAGGAGCGCACGACGCTCTACCGGCTCCTGGAGCGCCTCCGCCCCGGCCTGGAGCACGGCGCCTGAGACCTGCGGGCCCGCAGGCCCGCGACCGGGGCGCCACCAAGGCGCCATCAAGGCACGACCGGCGCGCCACCGGCCCGGCACCCCTCCCCCGCCGCCCGTATTCTGACGGGCGGTCGGATCCGCCCACCCGCGCGGCGGACGGCAGGGAGGTCATCGATGAGCACGACGCACAGCGGCACAACGGACACCGGGGCGGCGGGGGGCGAGCCGTACACCGTGCCGCTCGCCCCCGGCGTGAGCGCCTACATCCAGCCCGACGGCGGCTGGTGCCTGAACAACGCGGGCTTCGTCACCGACAGCACCCGCACCCTGCTGATCGACACGGCCGCCACCGAGCGCCGCGCCCGGCTGCTGCGCGACGCGGTGACCGCGAGCGGCGCCCCGCTGCCCTCCACCGTGGTCAACACCCACCACCACGGCGACCACACCTACGGCAACTGCGTCTTCGCCCCCGGGGCCACGATCATCGGCCACGCCGACTGCCGGCGCGAGACCCTCGCCGCGGGTCTCCAGCTCCACCTCGCCTGGCCCGACGTCGACTACGGCCACGTCGAAATCACCCCGCCCGACCTCACGTTCACCGACTCGCTCACGCTCCACGTCGGCGACATCGAGGTGCGGCTCCTCCACCCGGGCGTCGCACACACCGTCGGCGACGCGATCGCCTGGCTGCCGGAGCAGGGCGTCGTCTTCACGGGCGACCTCGTCTTCCACGGCGGCACCCCCTTCGTCATGATGGGCTCCCTCAGCGGCTCGCTGCGCGCCCTGGAGCAGCTGCGCGCACTCGACGCGCAGGTGGTCGTGCCCGGCCACGGCCGCGTCACCGACCCGGGCGTCTACGACACCGTCGAGGCGTACCTGCGCTACGTGGAGGAGCTGGCCCGCACCTCGCACGCCGCCGGGCTCACCCCGCTGGAGGCCGCGCGCAAGGCCGACCTGGGCGAGTTTGCCCAGCTCCGCGAGAGCGAGCGGCTGGTCGCCAACCTGCACCGGGCGTACGCCGAGTTGGACGGCCTGCCGCCGGGCTCCCCGCTGGACCTGGTGACCGTGCTCGGCGACATGGCGGTGATGAACGGCGGGCGGCCGGTGGCCTGCCACGCGTGAGCGCGGTACCGGCGGGAGCCGGCGGCGGAGCGCGCGGCGCCGGGGCCGGGGCCGGCCGGCTCTGGACGGCATACCGACCGGTCGGCATCATGATCCGGGACGGATGTCAGAACGGATGTCACGGCCAACTCCCCCGAGGAGCAAGCGCATGAGCAGAGCCACAGCACGGGCCAATCCCCCGGGCCTCGACCTCGAGAGGCTGCGGACCTGTCTGGACCGCGAACGGCCGGGCCTGGTGGGCGGTCCGCTGACGGCCGCGCTGATCGAAGGGGGCCGGTCCAACCTCACCTACGCGGTGGGCGACGGCACCGGGCGGCGCTGGGTGGTGCGCCGCCCCCCGCTGGGGCACGTGCTGGCCACGGCGCACGACATGCGCCGCGAGCACCGGGTGATCAGCGCGCTGCGGGACACGCCCGTGCCGGTGCCGGGGACCGTGCTGCTGTGCGAGGACGAGGAGGTGATCGGGGCGCCCTTCTACGTGATGGAACACGTCGAGGGCACCCCGTACCGCACGGCGGAGCAGCTCGCCGCGCTCGGCCCGGAGCGCACCCGTTCCGTCGTGCTGGGCCTCGCCGACACGCTCGTACGGCTGCACGCCGTGGACCCGGAGGCGGTGGGCCTGGGGGACTTCGGGCGCCCGGAGGGGTTCCTGGAGCGGCAGCTGGGGCGGTGGGGCAAGCAGCTGGAAGCTTCCCGCAACCGCGAGCTGCCCGGGATCGACGAGCTGCACCGGGCGCTCGCCGGGGCGCTGCCCCGCTCCCCCGCGCCCGCGGTCGTCCACGGCGACTACCGGCTCGACAACGTCCTCGTCGGCGCGGACGACACGGTCCGGGCGGTCCTGGACTGGGAGATGTCCACGCTGGGCGACCCGCTCACCGACCTGGGCCTGCTGGTGATGTACAGCGAGCAGCGGGACGTGCCGGGCTCGCCCGTCGCCACCACGGGCGGCGCCCCCGGGCACCCGGCGCCGGACGAGATCGCCGAGCGGTACGCGGCGGGCTCGGGCCGCGACGTGTCGGCGCTGCCCTGGTACACCGCCTTCGCCTGCTTCAAGCTCGCGGTGATCCTGGAGGGCATCCACTACCGCTACACCCTGGGCCGGACGGTCGGCGCGGGCTTCGACCGCATCGGCTCCCTCGTGCCGCGGTTCATCGGCAACGGGCTCGACACCCTTCGGAAAGGCTGAGCGCATGGACTTCGCATACGACGCCCGCACGGAAGAACTCCGCGGCAGGCTGCTGGACTTCATGGACGAGCACGTCTACCCGGCGGAGGCCGTGGCCGCCGAGCAGCGGGCGGGGCTCGCCTCGCCGTGGGAGGTGCCGCCGGTCGTCGAGGAGCTGAAGGCCGAGGCGCGCAGGCGGGGGCTGTGGAACCTTTTCTTCAATGACCAGCACAGCCTGCCGGACGAGGAGCACGGGGCCGGGCTCACCAACCTCCAGTACGCCCCGCTGGCCGAGATCACCGGCCGCAGCCCCCAGCTCGCCCCCACCGCCCTCAACTGCGCGGCGCCCGACACGGGAAACATGGAGCTGCTCGCGCAGTTCGGGACCGAGGAGCAGAAGAAGCGCTGGCTGGCGCCGCTGCTCGCGGGCGAGATGCGGTCCGCCTTCGCGATGACGGAGCCCGAGGTGGCCTCGTCGGACGCGACCAACATCGAGACCCTCATCGAGCGCGACGGCGACGAGTACGTGATCACCGGCCGGAAGTGGTACATCTCCGGCGCGCTGCACCCGGACTGCCGGGTCCTCATCGTGATGGGCAAGACCGATCCCGACGGCCGGGACGTGCGCCGCCGGCAGTCCATGGTGCTGGTCCCGCGCGATGCGCCCGGTGTGGAGATCCGCCGGGCGATGCGGGTCTACGGCTACGAGGACCACTACCACGGTGGCCACGCCGAGGTGGTCCTCGACCGCGTCCGGGTGCCCGCGGACCAGCTGATCGGCGAGGAGGGCGGCGGCTTCGCCATCGCCCAGGCGCGGCTCGGGCCCGGGCGCATCCACCACTGCATGCGGCTGATCGGGATGGCCGAGCGGGCCATCGAGCTGATGTGCCGGCGGGCGGTGGCCCGTACGGCCTTCGGCAGGCCGCTGGCGCAGCAGGGCGTGGTGCAGGAGTGGGTCGCGGACGCCCGGATCGCGGTGGAGCAGTTGCGGCTGCTGGTGCTCAAGACGGCCTGGCTGATGGACACGGTCGGCAACCGCGGTGCCCACACCGAGATCCAGGCCATCAAGATCGCGACGCCGCGGACGGTGGCGGACATCGTCGACAAGGCGGTGCAGCTGCACGGTGCGGGTGGGGTGGGGCAGGACTTTCCGCTGGCGGAGCTGTGGGTGGCGGCGCGGACGCTGCGCTTGGCGGACGGGCCGGACGAGGTCCATCAGCGGTCGCTGGCGCGGCGGGAGTTGGGGCGGTACGCGTAGGGGGGCCTCCGGCGGTTTTCCCCACCCCGCCCCTTCCCGCTGTATCCGATATGCGGCTCCGCCGCAGGGCGGGGGCTCCGCCCCCGGACCCCCGGTCCTCAAACGCCGGACGGGCTGAAAAATCAGCCCGTCCGGGGTCTGGGGCCCGCAGGGCCCCCTACGGCCGCAGCGCCCTCAGCAGCAGATCCGCAAGGTGGTCCGCCACCTCCCGCGCGCTGAGCGCGCCATCCTGGCGGTACCAGCTGCCCAGGTGGTGGACGGAGCCGAAGTGGTAGTCCACCACCAGGTCCGCCGGCGTCTCCCGGCTGAAGACCCCCGTCCGCTGCCCCTCCTCCACCAGCGCCCGGAACCGCTCGTGGTAGCGCCGCCGTTCGGCCCGTACCTGGCGGAGCTTCTCCGGCGCCAGGTGGTGCATGGACCTGAAGAAGATCTTCGTGTCGTCGAGGTTCGCCAGCGTGGTCACCACGACGTCCGCGGCCGCGTCCCGGAGCCGCTGTTCGACGGGCGCATCCGCGCCCGCGAGCACGTCCAGCCGCTCCTGCTGGAGGCGCAGGACGCGCCCGTAGACCTCGTGCAGCAGATCGTCCTTCGAGCCGAAGTAGTGGTAGAGCGCCCCCTTTGTGACGCCCGCCGCCTCGACGATCTCCTGCACGGACGTGCGGTCGTAGCCCTGGTCGGCGAAGAGCCGGGTGGCGGCGGCCAGCAGCCGCTGCGGTACGGGCCTCCCGCCGTTCTCCGTCGTGCCGGCCGCCGCCGTTCTGGTAGTCATCGCCACCCGCCTTCCGCCGTCGTGCGGTGCCGTCGCCGCGCCGGGGCCGCGCGGCCCTTCGCAGGATCTTGCCACTCGCGGCGCCGGGGCGCGGCAGCGGGGACGGGAGAACCGGGCGGCACATCGCTCATCTGCCCTTAGCACAGGGGCACGGCAGTTATCTCACGAACGAGTGAACCAGCCGGAGAAAGGCTGGACATACCCCCTTGGCCGTCTGGAAAATGCGCGCGAAACCGGACCGGGCAGGGGGACGCCATGACGGGCATAACCGGCATATCCGTGGAGCCGTACTGGGAGTTGACGTTCGACGCCGACGGGGACCCCGATCCCGCCGAACGCGACACCCTGGTGAGGGAGGTCACGGACGCGGGACTCACCGATCTGGTGATCTTCGCCCACGGCTGGAACAACGACCGCTCCACCGCCACCCGTCTCTACGACCGCTTCTTCGCCCCCTTCCCCGCCGTCCTCGCGGACGCCCCGGCCACCGTGCGCCTCGGCTACGGCGGCGTGATCTGGCCGTCCATGCGCTTCACGGACGAGCCGATCCCGGACTTTCCCCCCGCGCAGCCGGCGGCCGCGGACGCCGTCCCGGGCCTCCCGCCCGGCACCCTGCGGGCGCTGGCGTGCGTCTTCCCCGGCAGCGAGGCCCTCCTCGACCGGCTGGCCGAGCTGCTGGAGCGCAAGCCGGCCGATCCCGAGCGGCTGGCGGAGTTCGCCGGGCTGGTCCGCCGGCTCGTCGCGGGGGGCCGCCGCGACACCACCGGTACCCCCGACCCGGCCGCCCACGACATGGCGTACGACGCCGGGCAGCCGGACATGCTCACCGCCGACCCCCGGGCCGTCTGCGAGGCCTTCGCCACCGCCCTGGCCCGCTCGGCGGCCGCGCCCGCCGAGTTGTTCGGCGGCCTCGGCGACGCCTGGCAGCGCCTGTGGGGCGGCGCCCTGGAGCTGCTGCGCCAGGGCTCGTACTGGGAGATGAAGCGGCGGGCCGGCGCGATCGGCCGGGCGGGGCTCGGCCCGGCCCTCGGGCTGCTCGCCCGCTCCGCGCCCGGCCTGCGGGTCCATCTGGTGGGGCACAGCTTCGGCGGCCGGCTCGTGGCGTTCGCGCTGGGCGGCCTGCCCGAGGACACGGCGTGCGTGCACTCGCTCACCCTGCTCCAAGGCGCCTTCTCGCACTACGCGTTCACGACCCGGCTGCCCTTCGACGACGGCGGGTCCGGGGCGCTCGGCGGCCTGTACGAGCGGGTGCAGGGCCCGGTGCTGTGCTGCTACTCGCGCCACGACCAGGCACTCGGCCTGCTCTACCCGCTCGCCTCCCGGGTGTCGGGGGACAGCCGCTCGCTGTGGGGGGACGGTCTGCTGGACGACCGGCGGTGGGGCGCGATGGGCCACGACGGCGTCCAGGCCGTGGCGGGCGCGGCCGGGCTCAGCCTGGCCCAGGCGCTCACCGACCCCCTGGCGGCGGGCTGTGTGAACGTCGACGCCTCGCAGGTGGTGCGCCGCGGCGGCCCGCCCTCGGGCGCCCACAGCGACATCTGCCACCCCGAGCTGGCCCGTCTCGTCCTGCGCGCCGCGCGGATCGCGGGCTGACCGGCGCGGCTGCCGACGGTCGCTCCGTGGACGAGGATCCGCCAGGTTCGCGTACACCCACATCTGTGCGGACTTTGCGGGTAGCAGAGCGGAGTCGGCCGGGTACCGCGCCCGGCGGGCCCGAGATGCGGGTCCGAATATCCGATGGATCCGATCGGGGACGTATTACGTCCCTTCCATGTCGATCCGAGTTCCGCGCCGCCGGAGGTGGGAAGAAGTGGCAGGTTTCAGAGCGCTGGCCCGAGAGGTGCGCAATCCCCGGAACACCATCGCACTGCGACGGACCTCCCTGCGCAAGTGCCTGGAGCGCTTCGCCCCGTACGGACACCGGGCGACCTGGCGCCACTTGTGCGCCCGCGCCGGCCTCGCCCCCGACGACCGCGCCCCCGACCCCGCGCGGCTGATCTCGGCGCTGGCCGAGCTGGAGGAGGCGCGCGAGGTCTGGCTGTCGTACGAGGCCGAGTTCGCCGGGCGGCGCCGCAGGGAGAAGCACGACGGCATCCGCCAGCCCAGTGCCGTCGACGACTGGCACCGCAACACCTGGGGCGGCTGCGACATCGTGCCGTGCGCGTCCCCGGACGTGCAGCCCGACGCCCGGCTCGCGGACGTGCTGCGCCGGGTGATCGCGGCCATGGAGTCCGCGCCCGGTGACGCCTGCCCCGTCTGCGCACAGGAGCGCATCGAGTGGCGGACCGACCTCGAGCGCTACCCGCTGGAGGGGCCCGTCTGCACGGACTGCGGCATCGTGGTGCCGGTGTCCGTGCTCACCCCCGCCGCCCTGTCGGCGGCGCGGCGTCATGCCTTCGCGGAGCGGTACGCGGTGGTGTGAGGGCGCTCCCCGGGCGTCCCGGGGAGCGTCGGCCCATGAAGACGCCGCCGCCGGTTCAGGCGTCGTTGCGGCGGCCGTAGAGCAGCGAGCCGCTGCCGAAGCCGCCGAAGCGGTCGTCCGGGTTGGACAGCGCGCAGGTGTCGAGCGACAGGCAGCCGCAGCCGATGCAGCCGTCCAAGTGGTCGCGCAACTTGCCCAGCTGGGCTATCCGCGCATCCAGTTCCACGCGCCACACCTCGGACAGCCTGGCCCAGTCGGCGCGGTTGGGGGTGCGCTCGTCGGGCAGCGTGGCAAGCGCCTCGCGGATCGTGGCGAGCGGGATGCCGACGCGCTGGGAGGCCCGGATGAACGCGACCCGGCGCAGCGTGTCACGGGTGTAGCGGCGCTGGTTGCCCGTGGTGCGGCGGCTGCTGATCAGGCCCTTGGACTCGTAGAAGTGCAGGGCGGAGACGGCCGCGCCACTGCGCGCGGAGAGCTGGCCCACCGTGAGTTCCTGGGCCTTGTTCGAAATCTGCGGCACGGCCTCGACTCTACGTGGGCCGGGAGTCAGGCCCGTTGGCCGGTCCAGCCCACCATGCGCAGCACCAGGCCCGCGTAGAGGTCGCCGACCTCGTCGGGGGTGCGCTTGCCGTCCGCCGAGAACCAGCGGGCCACGTCGATGCAGAGGGAGAGCACGGCGAGGGTGGTGCCGCGCACGTCGGGGACGTCGAAGTCGCCCGCCGCGACGCCGTCCTCGACGATCGCGCGGGCGGCAGCGTCGGTCTCCCGGCGCAGCGCGATGATCTCGGCGTGGTGCTCCTCGGCGAGCGCCCCCAGCTCGTACTGGACGACGCGGGCGGTGGTGTGGTGCTCGGCGTGCCAGCGGACGAAGCGGCGGACCGCGTCGGCGAGCCGCTCGGCCGGGCTGCCGGCGCCGTCGCGGGCCTGCCGGAGGATGCCGAGGGCGAGCCGGTGGCCGACGCTGCTGATGCGGTAGAGCAGCTCTTCCTTGGTCTTGTAGTGGATGTAGAGCGCGGCGGGGCTCATGCCGGCGCGGCCGGCGATGTCGCGGGTGGTGGTGGCGTGGTAGCCGCGTTCGGCGAAGGCCTGGACGGCGGCGGTCAGCAGCCGCCGGGCGGCGTCGGGCGTGACGTCGGCCCACTGCTCGCCGGGCCGTTCCGCCTCGGTGCCCATGTCTGCTCCCCACTCTCCGGGCCCGTCCCGGGCCCCGTCGCGCCGACGGAAAGAACGAAAACGCACACGATACCCCGCGCACTGAGCGGGCGCTTAGGGGGTGTCCGGGGCGGTCGGCCGGGGAATGCCTCCCGCATGACCGCTGAGCGCACCCTGCCGGTGGCGGCGACGGCGCTGACCGCGACGGTGGCGGTGTACATCGCGCTCGTCGCCTTCGGCAACATCACGGACTTCGGCACCAACCAGGAATTCGTCCGGCACGTGATGGCGATGGACACCACCTTCCTGGATCACGACCTGATGTGGCGGGCGGTGACGGACCACACGGTCCAGGACGTCGTCTACGTGGCCGTCATCGTCTGGGAGACGCTGGCCGCGCTCGTGCTGCTGTGGGCCACGGTGCTGTGGCTGCGCGGCCTGTTCGCCGCGCCCGGGCACGGCTACGCGGGGGCGCGCCGGGCCACGACGGTGGGGCTGGTGATGCTCATGCTGCTGTTCGGGCTGGGCTTCATCGCCATCGGCGGGGAGTGGTTCGCGATGTGGCAGTCGGCGAAGTGGAACGGCCTCCAGGCGGCGATCAGGGACTTCACCATGGCCGGCTTCGTGTTGATTCTCATCCACCTGCCGTCCGCGCAGTGGCAGACGGAACGGTAGACACGCTCTGGGGAAAGACCACCAGCGCGCGCCCTCCCCGACCCGCCAGCATCGCCCCGAACGCATCCGGAATCCCCTCCAGTCCGATCCGCTCGGTGACCATGCCCGCCAGGTCGAAGCGCCCCGCCCGCACGTGCCCGGCGACGACCGGGAGGTCCTCCGCCGGGTCGCCGTTGCCGTAGACGCAGCCGGACAGGGTGCGGCCGAAGTGGAACAGCTCCAGTGCGGAGAAGGCCACCTGCTGGTCCTTGCCGCCGATGCCGACGACGGTCGTCCGGCCGCCCCGGCGCGTCGACGACCAGGCGGCGCGGATCGTGTCGGCGCGGCCGACGCACTCGACGGCCACGTCGGCGCCGTGTCCGCCGGTCAGTTCGCGGATGCGCTTGGCGGTGCCCTCGGCGGCGACGACGAACTCGGTGGCCCCGGCGGCCCGCGCCAGCTCCTCCTTCCCGGGCGAGACGTCCACGGCGACGATCGTCCCCGCACCGGCGATCCGCGCGGACTGGAGCGTGGCCAGCCCCACCCCGCCGACGCCGAAGACGGCGACCGACTCGCCCGGCCGCACGCGGGCGCTGTGGTGCACGGCCCCGTATCCGGTGAGCACCGCGCAGCCGAGCAGGGCGGCCTCGGCGAGCGGGACGCCGTCCGGCAGCGGCAGCACCGCGTCCGCTCCCACCACCGTCTCCTCGGCGAAGGCGGCCGTGCCCAGGGCCGCGTGGAGCGTGCCGCCGCCCGTGCGCAGGGTGGCGTACGGAACCGCGGCCGCGGCGCCCGCGTCGGCGCACAGCCAGGGCTCGGCCAGGCCGCAGTAGTGGCAGGCGCCGCAGGAGGGCGCCCAGTTGAGGACCACCCGGTCGCCGGGCGCCACGTGCCGCACGCCCTCGCCGACGGCGGCGACGGTGCCGGAGCCCTCGTGGCCGAGCACGGCCGGGACGGGCTGGCGCAGGGTGCCGTTGGAGAGGGAAAGATCGGAGTGGCACACCCCGGCGGCGGCCAGCCGGACGCGGACCCGGCCGGGCCCGGGGTCGGGCAGGTCGATCTCGGCGATCTCCAGCGGAGCACCCACGGCGGGCAGAACGGCGGCACGGACCACGGCGGAACACCCTCTCGGAGCGGAATCGGAAGGATCGGATCGGAACGGATCAGATCGGAAGGACCGGATCGGAAGGATCAGAACTGAAGCGACTTGGTCTGCAGGTACTCGGTCAGTCCGTGGACACCCAGTTCCCGCCCGACGCCGGACTGCTTGTATCCGCCGAAGGGGGCGCGCAGGTTGAACCGGCCGCCGTTGATCTCCACCTGACCGGCGTCCATGCGCCGCGCGAAGGCCGCGGCCCGGGCCTCGTCCGCGGCCCAGACGGCGCCCGCTAGGCCGTAGACGGTGCCGTTGGCGATGCTCAGGGCCTCGTCCTCGTCGCGGTACTCGATGACCGAGAGGACCGGGCCGAAGATCTCCTCCTGGGCGATGGTCATGCCGGGCGTGACGCCGGCGAAGACCGTGGGCCGCACGAAGTGGCCCTTCTCCCGGCCCTCGGGGGCCTCGGGCCCGCCCGTGACGAGGCGGGCGCCCTCCTCGATCCCCTTGCGGACGTATCCGGTGACGCGCTCGCGCTGGGCGGCGCTGACCACCGGGCCCAGCCGGGTCTCCGGGTCGGCCGGGTCCCCGGGCACGTAGCCGCGCGCGGCCTCCGCGGCCAGGGCGACGGCCTCCTCGTAGTGGTCGGTGTGCACCAGCATCCGGGTGAGGGCGTTGCAGGACTGCCCGGCGTTGCGGCAGACGTCGGCGACGACGGCGGCGACCGCCCGGGGCAGGTCGGCGCCCGGGAGGAGGACGGCGGCGGACTTGCCGCCGAGTTCGAGGGCGACGCGCTTGACGGCCGCGCCCGCGATCGCGCCGATCCTGCGGCCCACGGCGGTCGAGCCGGTGAAGGAGACGAGGTCGACGCCCTCGTGCTCGGCCAGCGCCTGCCCGGCGACCGGGCCGTGGCCGCTGACGAGGTTGAAGACCCCGGCCGGAAAGCCCGCCGCGGCCACGCACCCGGCGAAGAGCAGCGCGGTCAGCGGGGTGTTCTCGGCGGGCTTGAGGACGACCGTGCAGCCGGCCGCGAGCGCGGGGGCGACCTTGGCGACGATCTGGTGCAGCGGGTAGTTCCAGGGCGTGATCGCGCCGACCACGCCGACCGGCTCGTGGAGGACGGTGGAGTTGCCGATCCGCTCCTCGAAGGGGTGCGCGGCGGCCAGCTCGGCGTACGAGCCGGTGACCGCGATCGGCAGGCCGACGTGCACGCGCCGGGCGAAGCCGATGGGCGAGCCGAGTTCGGCGGTGACCGTCCGGGCCAGCTCCTCGGCGCGGGCCTCCAGCGCCTCCCGGAGGGCGGCCAGGAGTTCGCCGCGCCGCGCGGGCGGGGTGGCGGCCCAGCCGGGCAGGGCGGCCCGCGCGGCCCGTACGGCGGCGTCGACGTCCTCGGCGGTACCGGCCGGGACGGTGGCGATGAGCTGCCCGTCCGCCGGGTTGCGGACGTCGATGGTGTCGTGGGAGGCGGCGGGCTGCCGCCAGCCGCCGTCGATGTAGATCCCGTCGTGGGTGCTCACGGCCCGGTCGTCTCCTTGGCGGTGCGGTCAGGGGCGCCGCGGGGCCGCGCCCCGCGCCGCCCGTCGACCCTACCCACCGGTACGCACAACTGGCAGACCCCCCGACGGATTTGGCCGCCGGGATCCGCCCGCCCTGATCCATTGACGGACCCGCCCGGGAATCCTACGGTCTCCCATAGGAATCCGTCGGCGGCGGGAGCACACGATGAGCGACACGGGCAGCACGGGCAGCAACGAGCAGGCGCGCAAGACGGCCGAGGCACTGGTGTACTCGTCCGGCTTCGGCAACGAGCACAGCAGCGAGGCCGTCCCCGGCGCGCTTCCCGTCGGCCGCAACTCGCCGCAGCGGGCCCCCCTCGGGCTCTACGCGGAGCAGCTGAGCGGCACCGCCTTCACCGAGCCCCGGCAGCACAACCGCAGGTCGTGGGTGTACCGCATCCGGCCCTCGGCCGCGCACCCGCCCTTCGTCCGGACCGGCAACGGCGGCCTGCGCGGCGCGCCCTTCACCGAGACCGTCCCCGACCCCAACCGGCTGCGCTGGAACCCGCTGCCCGAGCCCCCCGCGGGCACGGACTTCCTGGCCGGGCTGTGGACCCTGGGCGGCAACGGCGACGCCGCGCAGCGCAGCGGCATGGCCGTGCACCTCTACGCCGCCAACGCCTCGATGACGGACCGGGTGTTCAGCGACGCCGACGGCGAGCTGCTGATCGTCCCGGAGCGCGGCGGGCTGCTGCTGCGGACCGAGTTCGGGCTGCTGCGGGCCGAGCCGGGGCACGTGGCGCTGATCCCGCGCGGGGTGCGCTTCCGGGTGGAGCTGCTGGACGGCGATGCGCGCGGGTACGTCTGCGAGAACTACGGGCAGCCGTTCACCCTCCCCGACCTCGGCCCGATCGGTGCGAACGGGCTGGCCAACGCCCGCGACTTCCTGGCGCCCGTCGCCGCGTACGAGGACGTCGAGGGGCCGGTGCAGGTGATCAACAAGTTCTGCGGCAACCTCTGGGCGGCGACGTACGACCACTCGCCGCTGGACGTCGTCGCCTGGCACGGCAACCACGTCCCGTACGTCTACGACCTGCGCCGCTTCAACGTCATCGGGACGATCAGCTACGACCACCCCGACCCGTCCATCTTCACGGTGCTCACCTCGCCCTCGGACACCCCGGGGCTGGCCAACGTCGACTTCGTGGTCTTCGCGCCGCGCTGGCTGGTGGGCGAGGACACCTTCCGGCCGCCGTACTTCCACCGCAATGTGATGAGCGAGTACATGGGCCTGATCGAGGGCGCGTACGACGCCAAGGCCGCCGGTCAAGGGGGCTTTGTGCCCGGCGGCGGTTCGCTGCACAACATGATGTCGGCGCACGGGCCGGACCGGGAGACCTTCGACCGGGCGAGCGCCGCGGAGCTGAAGCCGCAGAAGGTGGACGACGGGCTCGCCTTCATGTTCGAGACCCGCTGGCCCATGATCCTTACCGGGCAGGCGGCGGGCGCCGACCATCTCCAGACGGGCTACGACGGCGTGTGGCAGGGTCTGGAGCGCCACTTCCAGCAGTGAATTCCAGCCGTGAGGGAGCCCCCGTGACCACCTTCGCCCCCGACTCCCTCGCCCTCAACCGCAAGCTGCCGCTCTGGTACCAGGTGTCGCAGTCGCTGCGCGCCTCGATACTCGGGCGGCGCCCGGAGGACCCGCTGCGCCTGCCCACCGAGGACGCGCTGGCCGCGCACTACGGCGTCAGCGTGCTGACCATGCGCCAGGCGCTGAAGGAGCTGGAGGCGGAGGGGCTCATCACCCGGCACCGCAGGCGCGGCACGTTCATCGAGCCGAGCGCCCGGCGGGGCTCCCCCGTGCGGCTGCTGGGCTCGGTGGACGCGATCGTGGCCCAGCAGTCGGGCGAGCGCACGGCGGTGCTGGGCCACGGCCCGGTGGCGGTCCCGGCCGAGCTGGCCGAGCACTTCCCGGACTGCGCGGAGGTGACGGCCTTCCGCCGGCTGCGGTGCGACGAGGAGTCGGGCGAGCCGACGAACTGGGCGGAGAACCTCGTCCGTCCGGAGCTTGCCGCGCGCATCGACCTCGCGGACCTCGCCCGCTGGCCGATGACCAAGGTGCTGCGCGACGCCGTGGGCGTGCGCATCAGCCGCATCACGGACACGGTCGAGGCGCGCCTGGCGGACCCGGAGACGGCCCGGCTGCTCCAGGTGCCGCTGCTGAGCCCGATCCTGCACTACACGGGCATCACCTACGACGACTCCGGCGATGTCGCCGACGTCGCCCGCATCCGCTACCGGGGCGACCGCTTCTCCTTCACCGTGACCCTCGAGGCGCACTGAGCGCACGGTCCGTCAGCACGGAACGTCGGTACGGTCCGTCGGTACGGGTCGGCTGCCGGGAGAGCCGTCGGCGGGGACGCCGGAGGTGCCGGTGGTGCCATGCGGACGGCCCCGGGGAAAGGGCCGACCGTACTGTACAGGCCGGGTCAGGCCGAGCCGTGGCTGCGGCTGCCGAAGAGCGAGCGGCGGAGCCGCCGCAGCGGGGCGAACAGGGAGACCCGGGCCGTCCGGCTCTGACCGGCGCGGACGTGGTCGCGCGCGGTCAGTTCACGCATCAGCACGGCAGCGCCCTCGACCTCGGGCTGCGGCAGGGCGGGCCCGCCGAGCACTGCGAGGTGGCGGTCGAGCCGCGCGCTCGACGCACCGCTTCCGTAACTGATGGCAGGCACCCGAGGCCTGCTGCGCATAGCTATCTGATCCATTGAGACTCCCCACCCGTACGAGGCACGCACCCGGCCCAGGCAGGGTAACCCTATCGCCCCATCGCGTCACCCGCGCATCGGCGTGCCGGATTCACCACCCCGTCAAGGGGGTTGACGGGACCGGCCTGAACCCGCCCTCACCGTGTGCGAGTTGACCGGGACATTCCGGAGCGAAGCAGGGGGCAATCACGCTGTGTTGCGGTACATTCACCCCGAATTGCTCTCGGGGGAGGGACACGGCATGGACGGAAGCTCCGGTGCCGGACGGGCGCTGGCGGGCCGTTACCGGCTGCTGGACCAGCTGGGTCAGGGCGGCATGGGCGTGGTATGGCGGGCGCAGGACGAGGCGCTCGGCCGCGAGGTGGCCGTCAAGGAGGTGCGGGCGCCGGCCGGGCTGCCCGATCCCGACGTGCGTCAGCTGTACGCGAGGCTGGAGCGCGAGGGGCGCGCGGCCGCACGTATCTCGCACCGCAACGTCGTCACGGTGTACGACGTGGTCACGGACGACGGCCGTCCCTGGATCGTCATGGAACTGGTGCGCGGGCTGTCACTCGCGGATGTACTCCAGGCGGACGGGCCCATGGCCCCCGCGCGTGCCGCGCACATCGGTGCGGAGGTGCTGGCCGCGCTCCGGGGCGCACACGCGGTGGGAGTGCTGCACCGCGACGTCAAGCCGGGCAATGTACTCCTCGCCGACGACGGGCGGGTGGTCCTCTCCGACTTCGGCATAGCCGTGATCGAGGGCAGCTCGGCCCTCACGGCCACCGGGCAGCTGGTCGGCTCGCCCGAGTACCTGGCCCCGGAGCGGGCGCTGGGCCGCCCGCCGGGGCCGGAGTCGGACCTGTGGTCGCTCGGGGTGATGCTCTACGCGGCGGTCGAGGGCTATTCGCCGTTCCGTCAGGACACCCCGCTGAGCACGCTGCGCGCGGTGGTGGACTCGCAGCTCCCGCCGGCGACCCGGGCGGGCGCGCTCGGGCCCGTGCTGGACGGGCTGTTGCGCAAGGACCCCGCCGAGCGGCTGGGCCCGGCGGAGGCCGAGCGGATGCTGCGGACGGCCGCCGCGGGGGCCGTGCCGCGCGCGTCGGCACCGCCCGTGTACACACCGACGGTCGCCGCGGCCCCCGCTCCGGCCGCCGTCCCGGAGGCCGCGACCGCGTCGCTCGCCGGGCGGGCCGGCCCGGGCGGGCCCCCGGCGGGCGGACCCCCTCCGGGCGGGCCTCCGACGGGCCGGGGCGAGGCTCCCCCGCCCGGCGGCCGGCGGCCGGGCCGGTCCCGGGCCGCGCTCGTGGCCGGGGTCGTGGTCGTGGCGCTCGCCGCGGGTGGTCTGGTGTGGGGGCTGACCGACCACGGCAGCGGGTCGGACGACAACAGCTCGTCGTCGGGCACGGCCGGCGGGAGCGCGGGCAAGGACTCGGGGGCGGCCCTTCCGCAGGGCGGCACCGCCGGCTCGGCCGGGCCGTCCGGCTCGCCGGCCGCTTCCGGGGCCTCGGCCTCGTACACGGTGAACGTCACGGTCACCGCCCTGCGCGACCGCTACTCCGGCCCGTGCCCGCCGCCGCAGGACGCCGCCCCGGCCTTCCGGGGGACGATCACCGTGGACGGCGGCCCGGTGGGCCTCGCCTACCGGTGGGTGACGGGCAGCGGGGACGTCACGGACGGCGGCTGGCAGAGCCTCCGGCTCGGCGGCGACGCGCGCAGCCGGACACTGGAGCACGTGGAGACGGCCCACCGGTCCGGCGGGCCGGACCAGGACTGGATCGCCCTTCAGGTCAAGGACCCGCGGCAGGCGCAGACGTCCCCCCACGTGTCCTTCACGGTCTCGTGCCGGAAGACCCCGGGCGGCGGGAGTTCGCCGTCGGGATCCTCCGGCTCGTCGAGTGGTTACCCCGGCACCCCGGGCACGCCCGCCAGGACGCCGACAACTCCGGGCGGAGGCTACTGAGGCGCCGGTTCGTCACCGGCTCAGGCCACGGAGGAGAAGGCCGGGAGGTAGCCGCCGCGCTGTCCGGAGGCCGTGGGGTGGTAGGACTCGTCGACCGGGAAGGTCACGCTGTTCAGCCACGGGCTGCCGGAGCAGAGTTCGTGCCCGGTGAAGGCGGAGGCCACGTCCCCGTAGGCGAAGCCGTGGTCCGCGGCGCGCTTGGCGATGACGGAGTCGATCAGATCGGCGGCGCCGTTGATGGCCTTCCTCTTGGTGTCGCTCAGCCCCACGCAGGCGACGCCGGTCCTGTAGAAGCGGGGGTAGCCGAGGACGACGACGTGTGCCGAGGGGGCTCTGGAGCTGATGGCGGAGTAGACGTCGTCGAGCTTGGCCGGCAGCTCGTTCTGGACGAACGTGCGGGCCTGCGCGACGGCGTTCAGGCAGGAGCTGTCGGAGCCGAGGACGCAGGTGCTCATGGTGCTGGCGAAGCCCGCATCGTTGCCGCCGATGCTGATGCTGACGAGCCCGGTCGACTCGTTGAGCGGATCGAGCTGGCTGTCGAGAACATCACTCGTTCGGGCGCCGGAACATGCCGTGAAGGCGAAGCTCGAAGGGGTGTGCGCGGCGGCCCACAGGGCCGGGTACGCCTTGGTGCTGCGCTTGCAGTCGCCGCTGTCCGGGTCGTAGCTGCCGGAGCCGACGCCGGACGAGTAGGAGTCACCGAGGGCGACATAGGCGGGAGTTGACGTCTGGTCGGCGGCGTGCGCGGCGGTGGACCCGCCGAGGGCCAGGGCTGCGGAGAGGGCCAGTGCGGAGAGGGACCCCGCGAGCCGGGACAGTTTCATGGAACCTCCTTTAGCAGGGGTTTCTGCCACCTCCGTGGTAGCAGCGCCCTGCAGTCGCTGGAAGTGTCCATGCCAAATCGGGCGTCCGGGAGTACCGGCGGTAAAGGTGTCAACAAGCTGCCGCGAGACATTGATTGATGGACTGTCAGACCATCGGATCAGGTTTTCCGACTGTTCATCCGACGGTCAGGCTCCGGTTGTGGCGGTCATGGCGCCCGCGGACCGGTTGCGTGGCCCTCGCACCTTGACGGGCCTCCGTCGGCTGCGCGACATTGAAGCCCGGCATCCGGCGCTTCGGGGGGCAAAGTCGCCAATGCAGAGCTTCACTGATCTCACCGGTCTCGGCGATCCGACGGAACCAGACGACAGGGGCGGCAGGGAGGGCGGCATCGGGAAGAGGTCACCGGCAGGGGACTCGCTCGCCGTGGTGGCGGGCGCCGCAGCGGCCATCGTGGGAGTGGGCGGGGTGCTGGCGCTCGCCGACATCGGCTCGCCCCTGCGCGCGCCGTTCACGCTCTTCTTCCTGATCGTCGCGCCCGCCTGCGCCGTGGCGGCCGCACTGCACGGCCTCGACCCGCTCAGCCGGTCCGTGGTGGCCGTCGGCGGAGCCGTCGCGGTCGACCTGCTGGTCGCCCAGACCATGCTCGCGCTGCACGCCTGGACGGTGCGGGGCGGTGTCGCCGCGGTGGCGGCCGTCAGCCTTCTTCTGTACCTGCTGGCACATGCGCGGCGCCACCGGGGCCGCGCCGCGAGAAGTCGGACTTCCTGACGTGAACATCAGCGTGTACCGACCCGGTGACCTCACGGCGGCCGACCGGGCGGCGTGGTCCGCCATGCAGGCGCGGGCGGTGGCGGACGGCTCGCCGCAGCTCGCGAATCCTTTCCTCGCTCCCGAGTTCGCCCTCGCCGTAGGGCGCTGCCGGCGCGGCACGCGCATCGCGGTCGTCCGCGAGGAGGGCGAGCCGGTGGCCTTCTTCCCGTTCCAGCGCAGCCCGCTGGGCGTAGGCCGGGCGATCGGGCTGGGGGTCTCGGACGCCCAGGGCCTGGTGCACCGCCCCGGCTTCCAGTGGGACACCCGCGAGCTGCTCCAGGCGTGCGGGCTGTCGCTGTGGGAGTTCGACCACCTGATCGAGGGCCAGAAACCCTTCGAGGTGGCCGCCTCCGGGTCGTTCGCCTCGCCCGTCATCGACGTCGACCAGGGGTACGAGCGCTATCTGGCCGCGCTGCGCAAGCAGTCGCCGAAGTTCACCCGCACCACGCTGGCCAAGGAGCGCAGGCTGGGGCGCGACACCGGCGAGGTGCAGTACGTCCACGACGTGCGCGACCCGGAGCTGCTGCGCACGCTGATCGACTGGAAGTCGGCGCAGTACCGAAGAACGGGGCGCGCCGACCGCTTCGCGCGCCCCTGGATAGCCCATCTCGTCGAGCAGCTGTTCCACACCCGCACCGAGTCCTTCGCCGGGCTGCTGTCCGTGCTCTTCGCCGCCGGCCGGCCGGTGGCGGCCCACTTCGGGCTGCGCTCGCCGTCGGTACTGGCCTGCTGGTTCCCGGCGTACGACCCGGAGTTCGCGCGGTACTCCCCCGGCCTGGTGCTGCACCTGCGGATGGCCGAGGGGGCCGCCGCCGAGGGCGTGGCCCATCTGGACCTGGGGCGCGGCGGCAAGGCGTACAAGGACTCCCTGAAGACCCGTGAACTGAGCGTCTCCGAAGGCTGGGTGACGAGGCGTCACCCCGTGGCCATGGGCTACCGGGCCCGGCGGGCCCCGGTCCGGGCGCTGCGCAACACGGTGCTGTCGCGGCCGGAGCTGTTCGAACCGGCGGACCGTTTGCTCAAACGGATGGGAGGCCTGCGCGAGGGTCTCCGCTGACCCGCCCCTTTGTGGGTGGCACGTCAATAGCCCAGCGGGTGCGGATGGTTGCATAGGCGCAAAAAACACCAAAGGAGGAGTCTCCGCCCCACCTCTTGCCATACGGTCTCAAGCTTCAATACCGTCGTACATCTACCCGCATCGGCCCATCATGTCCAAGCGGCTCCGGGGGAGGGCTTCGAAAGCCGTAACGGTGGTGCCGGAGCGGGGCGCGGCAGGGGGTGCCGCGCTCGGCCGTCCGCAGTGCCGA
This sequence comes from Streptomyces sp. 17_S59, assembly GCF_056930295.1. NCBI lineage: Bacteria > Bacillati > Actinomycetota > Actinomycetes > Kitasatosporales > Streptomycetaceae > Streptomyces > Streptomyces sp. 17_S59. Next base: position 1,292,200 of record NZ_JBXOWD010000001.1, read on the forward strand.
GTCGCGTGCCGCGCGGCCGGTGTTACTTGCCAACTCACCCTGCCCGTGCGGTGATCCCTGCCGCCCGGGACCGGGTGAGTACCCCCTTTTCGAACCGGACAGACGATCGGACCGCTCCGGGCGGGCGGTCCGCCGGACGAGAGGGAAAGATCCATGAGTGCGTTCCTGCGCCCAGCGGCCAGTGAAGAGGATCCCGAACCGCCGGAGACACCCGGGACCTCCGGCCGCTACCGTCCGGTGACCTCGCAGTTCGCGATAGCGCCACCGGTGAGCGTCGTCATTCCCGCCATGAACGAGGCGGAGAACCTCCCGTACGTCTTCAAGACGCTGCCCGCCTGGATCCACGAAGTGGTCCTGGTCGACGGGAACTCCACCGACGACACGGTCCGGGTCGCCCGGGACCTCTGCCCGGACGTCAAGGTCGTCGAGCAGCTCGGCAAGGGCAAGGGCGATGCGCTGATCACCGGCTTCGCCGCCTGCACGGGCGAGATCATCGTGATGGTCGACGCCGACGGCTCCGCTGACGGCGGGGAGATCGTCAGCTATGTCTCCGCGCTGGTCGGCGGCGCCGACTTCGCCAAGGGGTCCCGCTTCGCCAACGGCGGCGGCACCGACGACATGACACTGATCCGCAAGCTCGGCAACCGCGTACTGACCTCCATGGTCAACCACAAGTTCGGTGCCCGCTACACCGACCTCTGCTACGGGTACAACGCGTTCTGGAAGCACTGCCTCGACGCGATCGCCCTGGACTGCGCCGGCTTCGAGGTGGAGACCCTGATGAACATCAGAGTGGTCAAGGCGGGACTGCGGGTCCAGGAGATTCCCAGCCATGAGTTCGTCCGCATACACGGCACGAGCAACCTGCGCGCCGTGCGCGACGGCATCCGGGTGCTGAAGGTGATCCTCCGGGAGCGCGGCAGCCGCCGTGCCACCCGGCGCCGCAAGCGCCCCCTCGCCATCGCACCCGCGGCGAACCACGGGGAAGTGTCTTGAGCGCTGCACAGACCGGACGGACGTGCGCACCGGGCATCTCGGTGGTCGTCTGCGTCTACACCGAGGACCGCTGGGGCGACATCCTCGCCGCGGTGGCCTCGGTGCGCGACCAGTCGTACCCGGCCCTGGAGACGCTGCTCGTGGTCGACCACAACCCCGCGCTGCTGCGCCGGCTGGCCGAGGTCTACGGGGACGGCGGCGGGCAGCGCGTGCGGGTGCTGCCCAACGCCGGCCCCCGGGGCCTGTCCGCGGGCCGCAACACCGGCGTCGCCGCCTCCTCCGGCGAGGTGATCGCCTTCCTCGACGACGACGCGGTGGCCGAGCGGGACTGGCTGCTGCACTTCGCCGAGGGCTACGCCGACCCGCGGGTGATGGCGGTCGGCGGCCGTACCCAGCCGGTGTGGGCGTCCCGGCGCAGGCCCGCCTGGTTCCCGGAGGAGTTCGACTGGGTCGTGGGGTGCACCTACCGCGGGCTGCCGCCGGGCCGGGTGGCGGTCCGCAACGTGCTCGGCGGCAACGCCTCGTTCCGCAGGTCGGGGCTGGTGGCCGCGGGCGGCTTCGCCAGCGGCATCGGGCGGGACGGCCACCGGCTGCCGCTGGGCTGCGAGGAGACCGAGCTGTGCATCCGGCTGACCAGGGCCCTGCCGGAGGCCGTGCTGCTGATCGACGACCGCTCGGTGATCCACCACCGGGTGCCCGAGGCCCGTGAGCGGTTCGGCTACTTCCGCACCCGGGCCTATGCCGAGGGCCTGTCGAAGGCCCTGGTGGCGCACAGCGTGGGGGCCCAGGAGGGGCTGGCCAGCGAGCGCCGGTACACCACGCGGGTGCTGCCGGCCGGAGTCGCGCGCGGGCTGCGGGACGCCCTGCTGGGCAGGCCCGGCGGGGCGGGCCGGGCCGGGGCCATCGTGGCCGGGCTGGCCGCGACGGTCGGCGGCTACGCCGTGGGCACCCTGCGGGCGCGGCGCAGCGGGGAGCGGTTCGCGGTGGCCGCGCTCCCGGCGGCCCCTGCGGACCGGGCGGCCCCGGAGAGGGGGGCGGCGGCATGAGCGCACGGCCGGTGCCGATCCTCATGTACCACGCGGTGGCCCACTCGCCCGCCCGTGCGGCGTACGGACTGTCGGTCTCCCCCGGCGCGTTCGCCGAGCAGATGGCGCTGCTGGCGGGCTCCGGCTTCACCCCGGTCACGACGCACGAGCTGGCCGCGGCCTGGCGCCGCGGCGGGCGGCTGCCCCCGAAGCCGGTGCTGATCACCTTCGACGACGGCTACGAGGGCGTGCACCGCTACGCCCTCCCGGTGCTGGCCCGGCACGGCTTCCCTGCGACGCTGTTCGTCTCCACGGGCTGGCTGCGGGGCGCCCACGAGACCGGGGGCGCGCTCGACCTGATGCTGGACTGGGACCAGGTGCGCGAGCTGGCGGCGGCGGGCGTGGAGATCGGCGGGCACAGCCACACCCACCCGCAGCTCGACCAGCTGACCGACGAGCGGCTGTGGTTCGAGGTGCGGCACTGCCACGATCTGCTCGCCCTCGAACTGGGTCACCCGCCCGTGTCGTTCGCCTACCCCTACGGCTACTCCAGCCGCAGGGTGCGCGGTACGGTGCGCGCGGCCGGGTTCGACGTCTCGCTCGCCGTGGGCAACGCACTGGCCGCCCGCCGCCAGGGGCCGTACGCCCTGGAGCGGGTGACCGTCCGCAGATCCACGGGCACGGCCGAGTTCGAACGGCTCGTCGAGGGCCGGGGGCTCGGCCGGCTGTTCGCCGCCGACCGGGCCCTGACCAAGGGGTACGCCATCGTCCGCAGAAGCCGCCGCGCCGTCAGGAAAGCGATCGAGGCCCGTGTCTGACACCTCCACCCGGACCGAGGAAAGAGCGGTGGAGCCTGCCGCCCGGCGGCTGCGGCTGCCCGGGCGCGGGGGCGGCAGCCCGCTGTTCCGCAACGCCTTCGCGCTGATGCTCAACACGGGCATCAGCGCCGTGCTCGGCGTGGGCTTCTGGCTGGTGGCCGCCCGCTACTACAGCGAGGACTCGGTCGGCCAGGGCTCGGCGGCGATCGCCGCGATGAAGCTGCTGGCGGGGCTGACGGCGGTCACCCTCACCGGGGCGCTGGCCCGCTTCATCCCGGTCGCCGGGCGGACCACGGGCCGCCTGGTCTTCCGTACGTACGCGGGCAGTTCGGCGGTCGTCGCGACGGCGGCGGGCGTCTTCCTGCTGACGCTGGACTCCTGGGGGCCGTCCTACGGCTTCCTGCACGGGGCGCTGCCGGGGCTGGGGTTCGTCGCGGCCGTGGTGGCCTGGTCGCTGCTGACGCTCCAGGACGGGGTGCTGACGGGGCTGCGCAGCGCCTTCTGGGTGCCGGTGGGCAACACCGTCTTCTCGGCGGTGAAGCTGGCGCTGCTGGTGGGGCTGGCGGCGGCGCTGCCGGTGTCCGGGGTGTTCGTCTCCTGGGTGGTCTCCATCGCGGTCTCGGTGCTGCCGCTGGGGTGGCTGGTGTTCCGGAGGCTGGTGCCCGCGCACGTCCGGGCGACCGAGGAGACGGCCCGGCCGGCCCCGTACCGCGAGATCGGCCGCTTCCTGGCCGGCGACTGCACGGGGTCGCTGTTCTCGCTGGCCGTGGTCTATCTGGTGCCGGTGATCGTGGCGGCGCAGGTCAGCCCGTCCGACAACGCCTACTTCTACATCACCTCCACCATCGGCGGCACGATCAACCTGCTGGCCATCAACATGGGCGCCTCGCTGACGGTCGAGGGCTCGCACGATCCGGGGCGGCTGGCGGAGAACTGCCGGGCGGCATTGCGCCGGATGGCGAAGATCATGGTGCCGGTGTGCGTGCTGCTGTTCCTCCTCGCGCCGTACGTCCTGCGGGTGTTCGGGCCGGGGTACGAGCGGGCGGCGACGCCGCTGCTGCGCTGGTTCGCGGTGGGCGCGGCGCTGCGGGTGGTCATGGAGGTCTACTTCGCGGTGCTGCGCGCCCAGAGCCGCACGGCCGGGCTGGCCTACCTCCAGGGGCTGCTGTGCGTGCTCGTGCTGGGGCTGACGCTGCTGCTGCTCCCCCGGATGGGGCTCACGGGCGCGGGCGTGGCGGAGATCTGCAGCCTGACGGTGATCGTGTCGATCGCGGCGGTGAAGCTGTGGGGCGTGCTCAAGGCGGACCGGCCGCCGGTGCCCCCAGACGCCGCCGAGACGTCCCCCGACGGCGACCTCGCGGACCTGGCGGTGCACGGCGACCGGCGGGACGCCGGGGCGGACGGCCGGGAGTCCGGGAGCCGCGGGGCGCGCTGGGCGCCGCTGCGCTCGGCGCTCGACCCGGACACCCTCCCGCTGGGCGTGCGGCTGGACATAGACCATCTGGAGCGGCGCCCGGACGTGCGGCTGGCGGCGGAGCCGGTGCAGAGGCCGATGCAGCAGCCGATGCAGAAGCCAGTACAGAAGTCGACGCAGCAGCCGGTGGAGAAGTCCGTGGAGCAGGCCCCCGCCGCGGCGCCGTCGCCGGCCGCCGGGCCCTCGGCACCCCGGCCCGTCCCCCGGTGGCGCACGCCGGAGGCGGGGATCGGGCTGCTGCTCGCCGCGGCGCTCGCGCTGTACTGGCTGCCGCTGAAGGCCGTCGGCGAGGTGGACCTGGACGGCATGGGCGGGCTCGGGCTGGTCTCCGTCATGCCGGTGGCGAGCCTGATCGGGGCGGCGCTGCTGGTGCTGGCGTTCGCGGGAGCGCTGTGGCTGGAGCGGCCGCGCAGATGGCTGTTGCTGACGGTGCTGCTGGCGACCGTGGTGTCCTTGCATGCGGTGCCCGCGCTGCTGGAGGACCAGCCGCGCTTCGCGACCGCGTGGCAGCACGTCGGGTTCCTCGACTACATCGACCGGACCGGCACCGCGGCGCCCGACCTCGACGCCCGCTGGAGCTGGCCCGGTTTCTTCGCCCTCGCCGCGCTCGCCGCCCACGCCTGCGGCGTCGACGACCTCACCGAGGTGCTGCGCTGGTGGCCGCTGGTCGTCCAGCTGCTCTGCCTGGCGCCCCTGTTGCTGCTGTTGCGAGCGGTACGGGCGGGCTGGCGGGCGAAGTGGACGGCGCTGTGGCTGTTCGCCCTGTGCGGCTGGGTGGGGCAGGACTACTTCTCCCCCCAGTCGCTCAACTATCTCTTCTACCTGCTCTTCGTGGCCGTGCTCCTGGTGTGGTTCCGCTGGCCGGGCCAGCTGCGCGGCCGGCTGCTGCCCGGCGAGCGCGAGGTCGCCCCGGCCGGCCGCGGCGAGCTGACCGCCCTGCTGGCGCTGCTGCTCGCGCTGTTCACCGCCTCGGTGGCCAGCCACCAGCTGACGCCCTTCGTCATGCTGGGCGTCCTGACCGTCCTGGTGCTGGTCAAGCGCTCGTCCCTGACGGGGCTGCCGCTGCTGTGCGGGGTGATCCTGGCGGTGTGGGTGGGGTTCCTGGCGGAGCCCTACTGGTCGGGGCACTTCCACGAGCTGTTCGGCGGGCTGGGCTCGCTGGGCGGCAACGTCTCCTCGTCGGTGTCCGGCCGGATCGAGGGCGGCAGCCGGACGCACAAGCTCGTGCTCTACGTCCGGGTCGCGCTCGCGGCCGGGGTGCTGGCCTTCGCCGCCCTCGGCTGGTGGCGACGGCGGCGCGCCGGGATCGGAGACCGCGCGCTGCTCGTGCTCACCGCCGTGCCCTTCCTCGCCTTCGGCATGCAGTCCTACGGCGGCGAAGTCGCCTTGCGCGTCTTCCTGTTCGCGCTGCCGGGCGCCTGTGCGCTGGCCGCACTGGCGCTCTTCCCCCGCCTGCGGGAGGCGCGCGGGCACGCGTACCGGGGGCCGGTGGCCGTGCTGCTGGCCGGTCTGGTGCTCTTCTTCGGCTTCCTGGTGGCCCGCTGGGGCAACGAGTCCTTCGAACGGGTCCGCACGGGCGAGGTCACGGCGATGGACTACGTCTACCGGCACGACGAACCGACCGTGCGCGTCCTGTGGATGAGCAGGGACCCGCTCAACGACGTCACCCCCGCCATGCCGTGGGGCGCCCGCGACATGGAGCGGGTGCTGTACGAGCCGACGCTCGCCCCGCGCGACCCGGGGCAGGTGCCCGGCCTGCTGACCGCCCTGCGCAAGGCCGGTCCCCGCTCCCTGCTGTTCGTCTCCCGGGGCCAGTCCGGCTATCTGGAGATGAGCGCGGGCTACGCCCCCGACTGGGACCGGCAGCTGCGGCACGCCCTCGACGGACGGCCGGAGCTGCGCCGGGTGCTCGCCAACGACGACGCGGCGCTGTACGAGCTGAAGGAGCAGCCGCCCGGGACGGCCCCGGAGCCCCGGCCCGGACCGGCCGGGCCCAGGATCACCTGGACGCCCGTCTCCGTGGTGGGCGGGCTGGCGGCGGTGGCGCTGCTGGTGCTGCTGACCGTGCGGGAGCTGGTGCGGGTGGGCGCGGGGCCGGGGGTGCGGCAGCTGCGCCGGGTGCAGGCCTCCTTCTGGTTCGCGGTGCCCTTCCTGGTGGTGGTGCTGGGGTCGCTGGTGTGGCGGATGGCGACCATCTCGTAAGGGCCGTAAGGGGGCGTCAGAACAGGGAGCGGTAGCAGAGGGCGGCCACCGCGCTCGGCCCGGGGAGCGGGCGACTGGGCCGGTGGTGCGGGAGAACGTGGCCGCTCAGGGCGGTGACACCGGTGACCGGGTAGCTGAGGAGCGTGCCCGAGGCGCGGTCCCATGCGGGGTCGCTCTCCAGTTCGCCGAGCCGTTCCATGGTGCTGCCGGTGAGTCCGGGGTGCACATGGAGCGGGCCGACCTCGCCGAAGGCCGTGGTCAGCAGGGTCAGCTGGCACAGTTCCGTGTCGACGTGCAGGAAGACCTCGTCGTCGCCCTCGTAGTAGCCGTAGGCGGCGAAGGTGGGCACGAGGAGCCGGCCGGTCAGCGCCCGGGCGGTGCCCACCAGGGCCAGGTGTATGCGGGCCAGCAGCGGCCCGCTCGCGGCGGGGGTGCCGCGGCGGGGCATGCGGAGCGCGGAGACGGGGGTGCGCGGTCCGCCGCGGGGTATCGCCGCGGAGGCGCGCCGGGCGCGCCCCTCCGCGGCGAGCCCCTCGGGCAGGGCGCGGTCCCACAGCCCGGGGAGGGGGACGAAGCCGTGGGCGGCGAAGGACCGCTGCTGGGCGCGGGTCACGGTGGTCCGGTGCGGGAGGGCTTCGGCGTGCGTCACGATCGGTTCTCCTTCACCGTCGTTTCACCGTCGCGGGGCGCGTCAGGACGTGGTGGCCACCGGCCAGGAGGGCTCGGGGGTGTAGTAGGCCAGCTCGCTCTCGGCAGGGAGGGTGAGGACGCCCGCGAAGGCGTAGCCGCCGGCCAGCGGCACCTTCGCGCTCCTGGTCAGGTGCCGCTCGATGGCGGCTCTGGCCCCGGGGGCGGCCTTCGCCGTCTCGACGGCCTCCCTGGGCAGCACGTAGTAGTTGTCCTCCGCATCGACGATGACCAACGCCTGACTCGCGTTTTCGGGCACCGGGGCCTTCCTTTCGCTCTGTTGACGCCGCTCGAAGTGTTCCGGTGGCCCGGGGGAAAGGCAACGCCCGGGACGCGCCCGCCGGGTGGACGGGGCCGCGCCGTCAGAGCCAGCGCACTTCGTACGCCCCCAGCGCCACCGTGCGCCCGTCGACCTGCGTCGTGATCCCCTCGGCCCGCGTATTGACCACGAGCACCGTGCCGCCCGCGGCCAGGGCCTGGATCCGGCCGCGGTCCGCCTCGGTCACGTCGACCGACCGGAAGGACGTTCCCGGGGGGAACGTCTTGGCGAACCGGGACAGCAGGTCCAGCATCGGCAACCCGCCTCCGCCGTCGTCGAGTTCGGTGCTGCGCCACAGGCAGCCCGGGCACTCGGCCACCTGCTCCTCCGGGTTCCAGTAGAAGGCGGCCGCGGCTCCGGATCGGGCGAGCCGCATCATCGCGGTGGCCTGGACGGCGACGCGGTGCGGCTCGGTCCACAGATTGCGGTTGTCACTGGCGTCGGCGGGCTCCACGTACCACTCGGCCCACCACACCGGGAGACCCGTGGTCCGGTTCACCCAGGCGGTGACGTCGGCGAACTTCTGGGTGGCCTCGAACTCGTCGGGCACCAGCCTGCTGCCCGTGCGGGTGTAGCTGGAGCCGTCCACGACAACGAAGTCGGCTCCCTCCTTGTGCTCGTCCCAGTATTCGAGCGCGTCGACGGCACGCTGGTCCACCACCCCCCAGGGACCGCTCAGCCGGGAGGGGTTGGACGTGCTGCCGGGGGCCTCGCTGTCCATGACCACGTACGGACCGCCGACCAGGGCCCGCTGGTTCCGTTTCTTCACCTCTTTGTAGACGAGGTTGTACAGCTCGGTATAGCCCTCGTAGTCCCAGCGGTTCCTGGATTCGTCGTAGAAGCCCTTCAGCTCGTTCCAGACGATGAAGTGACGTACGTCCGGATAGCGTTGGGCGATCTTTCCGGCGAGGGCGGCGAAGTCCCGGTAGTGGGCGCGGTCGGGGGCCTTCTCCAGGGACTTCTGGGACCAGTCGGTGCCGGAGCCGCCGCCCTTCATCCAGTCGGGGGCGCAGCAGAGGGTGAGGACCGGGGTGCCGCCGGTGCTGCGCACCAGCGCGATGCGCCGGTCGAGGTCGGAGAAGTTGTACTTCCCGGGCCGGGGCTCGGGGTTGTCGGCGCCCCAGCCCATGATGTGCTGGTTCTGCGGCAGCGGGTCGGCGGAGAGCGTTCCGGCCGCTTTCTTGCGGGCGGCGTCCCGGCCGAGGTCGGCGCTGTACTGGGTGTGGGTGAAGCCCCAGCCCACGTCGGCCGCGGTGCCGCCGAGGCGGCCGGGGCCGCCCTTGGCGCCGCCGCCCGACTGCCAGGCCGCGACGACCAGGGCCGCCAGCAGGGCCAGCGCGGCGGCGGTGGCCACGAGCATCGCGGCGAGGCGCCACCGCCGCGTCCCTGCCCGCCCCCCGATCGACCGCAGCAACGCCCGCCCCCCACCATGACGTCCCATCACGGCAAGGGTAACGGCGGCGGAAACGGTGTGCGGGGGCTTCCCGGCGCAACGGGGCCGGAACCGGGGAAAACCCGGGTGCGGCGGGGCGGGGCGTGCCGGATCATGGGCGGCATGCCTGCCGACGCGCCCGCCGACCGCCCCTCCTCCCCCGCCGCACCGGACTCCGCGGGCTCCGTGGGCTCCGTGGGCTCCGCAGGCTCCCCGGCCATCCGGCTGAACGTGGACGGCGACTCCCCGGCCGACGTCGTCGAGGCCCTCTTCCTCGCCCCCTTCAGTGCGGGCGAACAGCCCTACGCGCGCGGCCACTCCGTGGAGCGCGTCCGCTCCGGGGCGACGCTGCTGCCGCCCGGGGCCCGGGTGGTGCGCTCCGCGCGCGACGACGACCGCAGCGCGACGCTCGCCGAGGGCGAGGGCTGGAGGCTGCTGGCCGACCGCTGGCTCCGCGGCAGCGCGGAGGTGACGGTGACGGCCGTCAGCGAAGAGCTGGCCGTGCGGGTGCTGGCGCAGGCCGTGGAGGGCGCGGAGGACGAGCCCGAGCCCCAGCCCGAGGACGTCGCCATGGGCTTCTGGTACCTCTCCCCGCGGCGCGGTCCGCACCGCACCACCCGGCAGATCTCCGCGGGCACCTGGGAGGAGGTCCGCGCCAACTACACGGCCCCGGTGGCCGATGCGATGGACCGGCTGATGAAGCTCACCCCGGACGACGTCGCAGGCCGGCTCCTGCTGCTGCACGGCCCGCCCGGCACCGGCAAGACCTCCGCGCTGCGCACACTGGCCCGTGCGTGGCGGGACTGGTGCCAGGTCGACTGCGTCCTGGACCCGGAGCGGCTGCTGAACGACGTCGGCTATCTGATGGACATCGCCATCGGCGAGGACGACGGCTCCGAGCAGGGCCGCTGGCGGCTGCTGCTCCTGGAGGACTGCGACGAGCTGATCCGCGGCGAGGCCCGGCACGCGGCGGGCCAGGCGCTGTCCCGGCTGCTGAACCTGACGGACGGGCTGCTGGGGCAGGGCCGCAACGTGCTCGTCGGCGTGACGACGAACGAGGACCTGGAGCGGCTGCATCCGGCCGTCGTGCGGCCGGGGCGGTGCCTGGCCCGGATCGAGGTCGGTCCGCTGACGCGGGCGGAGGCGGTGCGGTGGCTGGGGCGGGAGGAGGGGGTGGGCCGGCACGGTGCCACGCTCGCGGAACTCTTCGCGCTCCGGCGCGGCACGGGGCCGGCATCGGTGCCGGGGCCGTCTCCGACGGCGGATGCGGGGCTGTACTTGTAGGGGGGTTTCTTTTCCCCACCCCGCCCCTTCCCGTAACCGGGGGCTCCGCCCCCGGACCCCCGGTCCTCAATCGCCGGACGGGCTGGATTTCCAGCCCGTCCGGCGTTTGAGGACACCGCGCGCAGCGCGGTCCCGGGGTCTGGGGCGTAGCCCCAGTTACGGGAAGGGGCGGGGTGGGGAAAGAAACCCCCGGCCTCAGCCCCCGTACACCGCCCGCAACGCATCCCGCGCCGCCGCCAGGGCGGCCTCGTGGTCGAGGCCGAGGCGGTGGGCGCGCTGCGCAAACGCCTGCGCCGCGGCCGCCGCCTCGCGCTCTGCCGTATCCCCCTGCGCCGCCACGAACGTCCCGTTCCGCCCCCGCGTCTCGATGACGCCGTCCGCCTCGAGCGCCCGGTACGCCTTGGCCACCGTGTTCGCGGCCAGGCCCAGCTCCTCCGCGAAGCCGCGCACCGTCGGCAGTTTGTAGCCCACGGGGAGGTCCCCGGAGCGGGCCCGTTCCGCGATGCGGGCGCGGATCTGCTCGTAGGGAGGCTCGGCGGCGTCCGGGTCGACGGTCATCTGCAAGGCCACGGTGGGACTCCTGGTGTGTGCCGTGTTGTGCCGTCCATTGTGCGCCAGGAGGAGCCCACCGCGCCCGCCCGGCACTACAGCTCGAGCGCCGTGCCGTAAGCACTCAGCCAGTTGTCGAGGCCGAGAACGGTCTCCGTGGCGGTCCGGAAGGACTCGCCGGACTCCTCCGCGAGCGCGTCGGCCACGGCCGGGTCGTCCAGCAGCGGCCGCACGGGCGCGTCCCGGTCGGCCAGCGTGCGGCGCAGCTCGGCGCGGAGCACCGCGGCGTAGCGCGGGTCCTGGGTGCTGGGGTAGGGGCTCTTGACGCGGTCCGCGACGGACGCGGGGAGCACATCGCGCGCGGCGGCGCGCAGCAGCGACTTCTCGCGGCCGTCGAAGGTCTTCATCGCCCAGGGGGTGTTGAAGACGTATTCGACGAGGCGGTGGTCGCAGAACGGCACGCGCACTTCGAGGCCGACGGCCATGCTCATGCGGTCCTTGCGGTCGAGGAGCAGCTGGACGAAGCGCGTGAGGTGGAGGTGGCAGATCTCGCGCATGCGCCGTTCGAGGCCGGTCTCGCCGGGCAGCCGGGGGACCTCGGCGAGGGCCTCGCGGTAGCGGGCCTGCTGGTAGCCGGGCAGGTCGAGCTTGCCCAGGACGCCCTGGTCGAGGAGGGCGACGCGGGTGCCGCCGGCCGGGCCGGAGAAGCTGTCGAAGGTGCCCGCCGCGAGCCAGGGGAAGGTGTCGGCCCGCACCGTCTCGGGGTCGTGGAAGCAGCGGTAGCCGCCGAAGATCTCGTCCGCGGACTCCCCGGACAGCGCGACCGTGGACTGCTCGCGGATGGCCTTGAAGAGGAGGTAGAGGGAGGTGTCGCCGTCCCCGAAGCCGCCGGGCAGGTCGCGGGCGGACAGCACCGCGTCGCGGTGGGTCCGGTCCATCAGGGTCGCGGTGTCGAGCACGATGTCGGTGTGGTCGGAGCGGACGTGCTCGGCGAGGGCGTGGGCGTACGGGCCGTCGGGCGTGGGCCGCACGTCGTCGGGGCGGAAGTTCTCGGTGTAGCCGGTGAAGTCGACCGAGAAGGAGCGCACCGGGCCGCGTCCGGCCCCGGCGAGCCCCCCCCCCGGCGGCGAGGGCGGTGACGGTGGAGGAGTCGAGTCCGCCGGAGAGCAGGGTGCACAGCGGCACGTCGGCGACGAGCTGGCGGGCGACGATGTCGTCGAGCAGCTCGCGCACGTGCCGGACGGTGGTGCGTACGTCGTCGGTGTGCTCGCGGGCCTCGAGCCCCCAGTAGCGGCGTACGGTCAGGCCGCTGCGGCGCACCCGGGCGGTGTGGCCGGGGCGCAGCTCGTACATGCCCTTGTAGACGGCGTGGCCGGGGGTCTTGGTGAACGCCAGGATCTCGGCGAGGCCCTCGGCATCGACGGCGGGGCGCACGGCGGGGTGGGCGAGGATCGCCTTGGGCTCGGAGCCGAAGATCACCCCGTCGGGGGTGGGGTGGTAGTAGAGGGGCTTGATGCCCATGCGGTCGCGGACCAGGAGGAGTTCCTCGGTGCGCGGGTCCCAGAGGGCGAAGGCGTACATGCCGTTGAGGCGTTCGGTGAAGGACTCGCCCCATTCGAGGTAGGCGTGGAGGACGACCTCGGTGTCGCCGGCGGTGCGGAAGGCGTGCCCGTGGGCCTCGAGTTCGGCGCGCAGCTCACGGTAGTTGTAGACCTCGCCGCTGTAGGTGGTGGCGAGCAGGGTGCGGCCGTCGTGTTCGGCGAGCATCGGCTGCTTGCCGCCCTCGATGTCGATGACGGCCAGCCGGCGGTGGCCCAGGGCGGCGTGGGTGTCCAGCCATGTGCCGCCCGCGTCCGGCCCGCGGCAGGCCATGGTCTCCGTCATGGCGTCGAGCGTGCCGCGCGCGGTGGTGAGGTCCTGGTCGTAGGCGATCCATCCGGTGATCCCGCACATGGTCGCGGTGTCCCCTTTCGGTAGGCCGCCCCGGGGTTCCGGGGCGCGGCTGAAGCCCCCGTGGCCGCGGCCCCGCCACCGGCCGTGGCCGGGACCGCCGGGACCGCGACGCCGACGCTACGCCGATATAGATGCATCCACCATCTATAATTGGCAAAACAGTGGCGGATACATGCATTGCGTCACCGATTCCGTCACCGAAGGAAGTGGAAGCCCGGCTTCGGGTGCATCAGGAACTCGTGGTGCGAGATGTTCCAGGCGTACGCCCCCGCCATCGCGAAGGCCACCCGGTCCCCCACCCTCAGCTCCGCCACCGGCACCCGCCTCGCCAGCACGTCCCTGGGCGTGCACAACTGCCCGCCGAGGGTCACCGGTTCGTCCAGGGCGGCCGGCCGCGGCCAGGGCCGGTCCCAGATGTCGGTTGGCAGCACGGCGAAGGGGTGGTCGTGGCCCTTGGCCGCGGGCGTGCGCATGTGGTGGGTGCCGCCGCGCAGCACGGCGAAGGCCTCGCCATGGCTGTGCTTGAGGTCGAGCACCTCGGTCACGTACCAGCCGCAGTGGGCCGTCAGCGACCTGCCGGGCTCGATGCGCAGGGTGAGGCCGGGATGCCCGGCCGCGAGCCCGGCCAGCCCCTTGCCGTAGGCGGTCCAGTCGAAGCGGGCGCGCGGCCGGGCGTAGTCGACGGCCATGCCGCCGCCGACGTTCACCTCGATCGGCCCGAGACCGTGCCGCTCGCCGAACTCCCCTGCCCAGCCCGCTATTCCGGCCGCGACGGCCAGCTGGGCCGGGGCGTCCAGGCCGCTGGCCAGATGGGCGTGGATGCCGCGCAGCCGCAGGCCCGGGCCGCGCAGCAGCGGCAGGCACGCCTCGGCACGGCGCGGGTCGAGGCCGAAGGGGCTCGGCCCGCCGCCCATGGTGAGGGCCGCCCCGGCCGGGCCGTCCCCGCCGGCGGGGAGGTTGACGCGCAGCAGGACATCCACCGGCTCGCGGCCGGGGCTCTCTCCGGCCAGCAGGGCGAGCAGCCGCAGTTCCTGCTCGCTCTCCACGTGGAAGCGCTCGACGCCCAGCTCCAGGGCCAGCCGCAGCTCCGCCTCGGTCTTGCCGGGGCCGCCGAAGGCGAGCGGGAGGCCGGGCACGGCCCGCCGGACGTGGGCCAGTTCGCCGCCCGAGGAGACCTCGTACCCGGTGACGTGGGGCGCGAGGGCGGCCAGGATCTCGGGGGCGGGGTTGGCCTTGGCCGCGTAGTACAGCTCGACGGCGCCGGGCAGGGCGGCCCGTACGGCACGGACGTGCTCGTCCAGGGCGGCGAGGTCGTAGACGTAGGCGGGCAGGCCGTCGGCGGGCAGGCGCCCGGCGAGGGCCGCGACCGGTCGGGTGATCACGGTGTGCGGCTCCAGGGGTCGGTACGGGCGGCTTCGCAGAGCAGGTCCGAGGCCAGGGGCGAGCCGATGCGCACATATCCGGCGTGCCGGTCGGCCTTGCGCTCCCAGCGGGTGAGCAGATTGGCCTTGGCGGGCAGCGGCACCCCGGCGACCAGGGCGCGCAGCCGCGGCGGGTCGCCGTGGGCGGCGGCGCAGGCGGCCAGCACCCGGCGCACGGAGCACCAGAGTCCGGGCTCCAGGCCGGGGTGGCGGTCGGCGAGCGCGGCCAGCGTCTCGGCGAGGTGGTTGACGAGCAGGCAGTAGACGACCCGGTCCCAGCCGCGCTCGGGGTCGTACGTCATGGCCCGCGCCACCTCCGCGTCGAGCGCGGCGAGGGCGGCCGCGTGACGGTCGGGGAGCAGCTTGGTGCCCTCCAGGTCGCGCAGGAGGACCTGCCGGGGCATGCCCTCGTCGTCGACGCCGACCACGACGTTCTGCAGGTGCGGCTCCAGGACCACGCCGTGGTCGAAGTAGGCGGCCAGCACGGGCGGCACGAGCAGCCGCAGATAGGCGTCCCACCAGGCCAGGGCCCGTTCCGGGCCGGAGCCCGCGAGCAGCCGGGACAGCTGGGCACCGCCGGTGGGGTACTCGTCGGCGACCGCGGCGGCCAGCAGGGCGGTGAGGCCGGGCGCGAGCCGGGCGCCGAGACCTTCGCGGACGATGACGCCGAAGCCCTCCGCCAGCTCCCGGCCGCCGAGGCCGAGGGTGCGGTAGCCGGGCTCGCGCAGCAGCCCGGCCCCGGGGAAGCGGGCGGTCAGGGCGGTGGCGACCGGCTCCAGGATCCGGGTGAGCGCGACGGCGCCGGCCAGCTCGTACTCGGCGTTCTTGCGCAGGCAGTTGGTGATCCGGACGTTCAGGCTGAACTTCAGGAAGTCGCGGCCGTCGTAGAGCGTGCGCACCGAGGCGGTCGGTGCGAACGCGGCGCCGCGCGGCCCGAGGTCGAGGACGTCGCCCCGGCCGAGCGCGGCCCGCAGGGCGGGGTGGTCCCTGAGCATGCCGAACTGCCAGGGGTGGGCGGGCAGCAGGACGTAGCCCGGCGGCACGCTCCCCTGCCGGTCGAGCGCGGCGAGCGCGGCCGCCCCGGCGGTGCCCTCCCGGACGCAGTCCTGCCGCACGTGCTCCCGGCGCACGGCGAGGTGGCGCAGGGGGAAGCGGGCGCGGGCCTCGGGGGCATAGCGGCCCCAGTCGCCGGGGTCGCCGGAGCGGGCCTTGGGGGTGGGGTGGAAGCGGTGGCCGAAGAGCAGGCACTGCTCGGAGTCCAGATAGCGCTCGGCGGGTGCGAGGCCGTCCCCGCCGGGGCGCCAGGCGCCGAGGGCCGCGCGGATGCCGGCGTGGCCCACGGCCACCTGGCCGAGGAACTCGTCGTTGCGCACCCCAGTGCGCAGTTCCAGCTCGCGGTGGACGTGCTCGGCGAGCGCCTGCCAGGACAGCTCGGCCCAGCCCCCGGCGCGCTGTTCGGTGACGGGCCCGGTGAAGCGGTGGGCGCCGATGAGGGAGGCGCGGCGCAGCCGGACCCGGAGCAGGACGTCACTGCGGGGCAGCCGCAGCAGCAGGTGCCCGTCGGAGACGGCGGTCTGGTGCTCGGGGCCGGAGACCTCGCGCAGGAGGCAGTTCAGCAGGGTGTGGGCGACCACGTGGTCGGCGGTGGGCAGGCCGGGCGGCGTCGTCGGGCGGGTGACGGACGCGGCGGGGGTGGCTGAGGACATGTCGGCGACTCCGGCATGGGAAGAGGGGGCGTGCTGACGGTCGCCGTCGGGGCCGCGGCGGCGGGTCCTGCTGAAGGGTTCGCTGCGGGCGGGTGCGGGAGGGCCGTCAACGGGCCGCCCTCCGAAGGTAGTTGGGGCCCTCCACGTAGTACTTGTTGATGTCGGCGGCCCCGGAGCGCTCCTTGCTGAGCAGCGTGCCCGCGGTGATCATGGCCTTGACCGGCAGCCGGTCGGCGTCGAGGACCCGGGTGCGCAGGATCGCGGCCGTGCCCGGGGCGAGCCGGTCGACGGCCTCGGCGAGCCGCCGGCGCAGCTGGAGCAGCCAGCCCTCCAGCGTCCCCCTGCCGAGCCCGGCCAGCTCGAAGGCGAGGGCGCCCGCGCACAGGTGGACGGTGATGGTGGCGAAGACGTCGGCGACCGGCCCGTCGCCGGCCACGAGGATGCGCCGGTCGTCGAAGCCGAGCAGGTCGGCCGCCGCCCCGCCGAGCCGGGCCGCGAGCCGGACGGAGTGCACGCGGGGCCCGTCGTTGTCCTTCAGCAGCAGCCGCATCCGGGGCCTGCCGTCCCGTTCGTCGAGCACCACCGAGGTGTTCTGCTGGTGGGACTCGAGGGCTATGCCGTACGAGAAGAGGGTGGTGTGCCAGTCCAGCAGCAGGGTCAGATAGGCGTCGACGAAGGCCACGAGCGAGCCGCCGTAGTAGCGCTCGGCGAGTGCGTCGGCGACGAGCCGCCCGTCGGGGGTGCGGGCGAGCAGCGCGGCGACGGGCACCACATGGGCGTCCTGGAGCCCGGACGGGCAGTGGCGCACCAGGGCGGCGAGGAGTTCGTGACCGGCGTGCAGGTGGGTGCGCTCGTCGGCAAGGAGCACGGTGCCGGCGAAGCGCGGCTCCCGGACGACGACGTGCTCGAGCAGCCGCTGCCCGACCTCGCCGTCGACCAGGCTGCCGGGCTTGATGGTGCGCCGGTTGCGCAGGCCCAGGGTGGCGGTGGCGAGCGGGAGTTTGAGGTGGATCTCCGGGTCGTCGGCGACGGCCACGGTGCGCGTCGACAGCGTGGGCACGACCTCCAGCCAGGGTCTTTCGGCGAGGTGGGCGGCGCCCTCCAGGCCCGTGGCGGCGAGGGCTCCGGCGAGCGGCCCGGCGGCGGTCAGGGGGTGGACGGGCAGTGCCAGGTGGGTGGCGTCCAGCCGGGCGGGCAGGCCGAGGGCGGCCGGGGTGGGCCACCAGTGCGGCAGCTCGGCGCGCTCGCCGTGCACGGCCCCGTGCGGCAGGGCGAGCCAACGGAGGCCGAAGGAGGGGTGGAACTCGGGTGCGTAGGAGCGCAGTTCGGTCTCGGTGAGGCCGGAGCGCACCCGGCCGGTGGGGTAGACGGGGTGCTCGCGGAAGGCGGCGAGGGTCTCGTGGGCGAGGCAGCCGCGCAGCCCGGTCCACTCGGCGGTGGAGTGCCCGTATCTCCCGGCCAGCCGCCGCAGGACGGCCTCGCGCACCCGGCCGTGCAGCCGGGCGGCGGCCAGCTCCTCCTCGCACTCGGTGAGGAAGGCGTCGAAGCCGGCCCGGTCCTCGGGCGGGGCGGCGGCGCGCAGCCGGGAGAGCACCGGGCGCAGGCCCCGGACCGGGCCGTCCGGGGTGTCGAGCACCGGCTCGCGGGCCTGCACCTCGCACTGGAAGCCCTCGGGGCCGACCGGGAGCATCAGCGTTTCCTCCGTGACGGGGAGCCGGAGCCAGGTGCCGTCGGGGCGCTGCTCGGTGCCGGCCCCGCTGCGCAGCCCGTAGGCGTTCTCGCGCAGCAGGGTGCTGAGCACCCTGCCGAGGAGCGCGTTCTCCGCGGGGTCGGCCGCCGCGGACGCCGGGGACGGCGTCGCCGTGCTCATGTGACGATCTCCCATCGCCGGCGGGCCAGGAATTCCGCGACGGCCCGGTCGATCCGGTCCTGGTCGGTACCGGTCGCCCGCAACACCCCCAGGTAGTCGCGGTTGGTGCGGTAGCGCGGGTGTTCCTCGCCGAGCTCGCGCAGCGGCCGGTAGACCAGCCGTACGCCGTCCTGCTCGGTGTCGCTCGCCCCGGGCGCGGCCTTGAGGGTGCCGCCGCGCTCGGCGCACACGTACTCCATACGTACCCGGCCGTCGCTGCGCGCACCGAGTTCCGCCGGGAGCGGCTCGCCGAGGTGGGTGCGCAGGACGTGCTCGAAGAGCGGAATGTCCAGGGCTCCGGCGAGGGCGAGGTCGCACTGGTCGCCTATGGCGCGGTAGTTGACCTCGACGATGCGGGCGCGGTCGCCCTGGGCGACGTATTCGGTGTGGCACACCCCGAAGCCGACGCCGAGCGCGCGGAGCCGGTCCAGGACCTGTCCGGTGTGCGGCTGCCGGGGGGCGGGCAGGAGCGTCATGCGCTCCTCGACGAAGTGCGGCGGCGGGGACAGCTCGGTCCGGAAGGAGGCGAAGGCGTGCAGGACGGTGCCGTCGCCCAGGGTCTCCAGGGTGTGCAGCTCGCCGGCCAGGTACTCCTCGGCGACCAGGGCCGCGCCGGGCCGCCGGGCGCGGATCTCCCGGCAGCAGTCGGCGAGTTCGGCCGCGTCGTGCACGAGGAAGACGTCCTCGCTGGCCACGCCTTCGCGGGGCTTGAGCACCCAGGGGTAGGGGATGGCGGCGGCCGCGAGGGCGGCCGGGTCCTCGGCGGGGCCGAGTTCGGCCGACCGCACGGCGTCCGGGCCGGAGGCGGCCAGGACACGGCGCATCTCGGCCTTGTTCTTGGTGCGGAGGGCCGCCCGCCAGTCCTTGCCGGGCAGCCCGAAGTAGTCGGCGGCCAGGGCGGCCTGGACCTGGAGGTGGTCGCTGTTGGTGAACACCGCGCCGGGTCCGCCGAGGGCGGAGATGCGGCCCGTGACCTCGCGGACGTCGCGGACGTCGCACTCCTCGAGGGCGAGTTCGGGCAGCGGCTCGCCGCCGGCCGCGACGTGGCGTTCGCAGGCGCGGCGGTGGGCGGCGGGCTGGTCGGTGAGGAGGGTGACCGTCAGCCCGAGGCGGGCGGCTGCGGGCAGGAAGCCCTCGGTGACGGAATCGGTGGGGTTGAGGGCGAGGAGATACAGACGCACGGGTGTGCCTTTCGGGGGCAGGGGTGTGCGAGTGGCGCTGCCGCCGGGCGCGGGCGCGGGGTGCGGCCCCGGCGGCGGGGCGGAGGGGGCCGCGTGGCCGGCTACTCGGCCGTGGCGGCGCGGTCTTCGCTGCCGCAAGCGGCGAGCGCGGTGACGCCGGCGATCGTGGCGAGGCCCGCGGCGAGCACTCTGCGGAGCCGATACAGGATCGGTCGGAGCAGGGTCACGGTGGTGTTCCTGTCGTTCACGAGGAAGAGATTAGGTTAGGCAAACCTAAGTCTGTCAATTCCCCTCAGGAGTGCAGCCGCAATGCCCGTGATGCCCGTATCGCCTTATGAGTGAATGTCACCCGGGCCGCCGAGGCGCCGGTAGCGCGCACGGCGTGCCACGCTTCGTTCGCGCTGGTCGCACGCCCTGAGAGCGGCCATCTCCGCTCCGATCACCTGCCCGAGAGTCGAAAGGAAGTCCTCTTCTTCCTCTACGATGCGGTCCACGATTCCGTTCGCCAAGAGGTCGGCGGAGCGTACGCCCTGACGCGCCGCCACCTCGTAGGCCCGGTCCGTCGTCCGGTGCAGGATCGCCGAGGCGCCCTCGGGCGGCAGGGGCGACAGCCACGCGTGCCGCGCGGCCACCACGCGGTCCGCGGGGAGGAGCGCGAGGGCGGCGCCGCCCGCGCCCTGGCCGAGCAGCAGGCACAGGGTCGGCGCGGGCAGGTTCACCAGGTCGGCCAGGCAGCGGGCGATCTCGCCGGCCAGACCGCCCTCCTCGGCCGACCGCGACAGCGCCGCCCCGGCGGTGTCCACCACCGTGAGCAGCGGGAGGTGCAGCTCGGCGGCGATCCGCATGCCGCGCCGGGCCGCCCGCAGCCCGGCCGGTCCGAGCGCCTGGCCGTGCGCCGGAGGGCCGTCCTCCGACGTCCCGTCCCGGCTCCCCCGGTCATGGCCGAGGACGACGCACGGGGTGCCGCCCACCCGCGCGAGCGCGAGCAGCAGCCCCGGGTCGCGCTCCCCCGCGCCCGTGCCCGACAGCGGCGTGACATCGGTGGCGGCCGCCCGCAGGAACTCCCGGGTGCCGGGCCGGTCGGGCCGGCGCGAGCGGCGGATGGACTCCTCGGCGGAGGGCACGAGCGAGACGTCGGGCGCATGGACGGCGACCGGCTCGGGCGGCGGCCCCGCCCCGGCGCCGTCCGCGGTCAGCACGGACAGCGCCCGGGCGGCGGTCTCCGCCAGCCGGTCCGCCGGCAGCACCGCATCCACCAGGCCGTTCGCCAGCAGGTTGGAGGCGACCTGGACGCCCGGCGGGAACTCCTCGCCGTAGAGGGCCCGGTGCACCCGGGGCCCGAGGAAGCCGATGAGGGCGTCGGGCTCGGCGGCGGTGAGATGGCCGAGGGAGCCCCAGGAGGCGAGCACCCCACCGGTCGTGGGGTGCCGCAGATACACGAGGTAGGGCAGCCCGGCGGCCTTGTGGTCGGTGACGGCCGCGGCGACCTTCACCATCTGGAGGAAGGCGATGGTCCCCTCCTGCATCCGGGTGCCGCCCGAGGCGGGCGCCGCCAGCAGCGGCAGCCGCTCGGCCGTGGCCCGCTCCACGGCCCGCACCAGCCGCTCCCCCGCCGCCACCCCGATCGACCCGGCCAGGAAGCGGAACTCGCAGGCCACGACGGCCACCCGGCGCCCCCGCAGCCGCCCCTCGCCGCTGACGACGGACTCGTCGAGGCCCGTCCGCTCGCGCGCGGCGAGCAGATCGGCGCGGTAGCCGGGGTCGTCCTCGGTCAGGGCCACGGGCTCGTCCCAGGACCGCCAGCTGCCGGGGTCCACGACGGCCAGGACGAGATCGAGGGCGGACGGGCGGGGGCTGCTCTCGCTCATGCCGTCACCCTGCCACGGCGCCGTGCTCCCGGCCCGGTCACTTCAGGCCGAGCAGGTCCCCGAGTCCGCCGCCGCGGGCCAGGTCCTCCAGCTCGTCCAGGGCCCGGCGGGCCGCCCCGGCGGCCGCGGGGTCGCGGTCGTCCAGGCCGCTGGCGGCGAACTCGTCCTCGTCCAGGCGGAGTACGTCCGTGCCGTCGGCCGAGACCCACAGGTCGAGGTCGAGGTCCTCGACGAGCAGCGCGTCCCTGCCGACCTGGGCCGGACGGGTGACGTCGCAGTACCAGCCCTTGAGCGCACCGGCCGCGTTCCGCACCTCCTTCACCGCGTACCAGCGGTCGCGCCAGTAGTGCTCGGTGAACACGTCACCGCTCTCGAAGCGCACGAACCCGAAGTCGCGCGCCTCCGCGCCCGCCCATGCGGCGCGCACGGCGACGTGGGTGCCGTCGTCGTACAGGACGGCGGCGGGGTAACCGATCTTGGTGCGCCCCGCCTTCACAAGCCTGACCGTCACCTCGCCGCCCGCGGCGAGCACTGCACCCGTCTTCGCGTTCATGTCCGTGTTCATGCTGAAACCTCGCTCCGTACCTCGTCGTTGATCACGGCCGCAGCCTCTCCCATGAAGCGGTACGGAGCCACAGGTTTTCCCGGCCGGTCAGCCGCGGACCATCGTGCCGCAGTCGGCCGGGGTGGCGTGGGCGGGATCGAGGGCGTTGGCGGCCTCGTGGAAGGCGATGCGGTCGATCTGGCCGAGGGTGAGGTGCATGGAGATGTCGACCGGGCAGAGGTCCTGCACCAGGACGTTGCGGACGCCGGGGCCGGAGAGGAACTGGCTCCGATAGGGCGTGACGACCTCGTCGTACCTGGTTGCGATCACCGTGTAGCGGACGCCGGGGACGGTGTCGCCGCCCTCGTTGAGCTTCCGCATGAAGTCCGAGCCGGCGATCTGCTGGGGCAGGGAGGGTGCGCTCTCCGTGACCACGCCGCGGGCTCCGGGGACGATGTCCAGCAGCTTGGCCAGCCCGGAGAAGGTCGTGCCGTGGTTGTTGGGGGCAATGCCGACGAGGGCGTTCACCTTGGGGGCGCCGCCGAGGAACTTCATGTAGTAGCGGGGCAGCATGCCGCCCTGCGAGTGGCCGACGATGTCGACCTTGTCGGCGCCGGTGGCGCCCAGCACCTTGTCCACGTCGCCGGCCAGTTCCCCGGCCGACTTCTCGATCGGGCCCAGGCCGTAGAAGACGGGCACGCCGGGGAGCTTGCCGTAGTCGAAGGAGAAGACGCAGTAGCCGCGGTTCACCAGGTAGGGGGCGAAGGCCCACCAGTTGTCGACGGAGTTCTCGAGGGTGCCGTGGACGAGGACGACGGGGCGGGGGTGGGCGGCCGAGGGCTTGCAGGAAAAATCGTTCCAGCCACTGGTGACGGAGGCGGTCCGGCCGTCGGCGACGGCGGCGGTCTCCGGCAGGGCGACGGCGGCCGCGGTCAGGGCCAGGACGGGGAGGAGGGAACGGAGAGAACGGAGCAAACCAGCGGATTTCCGGAATCTCCGGCGGGTTTTCGGGCGCAGCTTCACAGGGACTCCTCGCGGTGGGGTGTGGCGGGGGTGTGGCGGTACGCCGAACAGCACCGGCAAACGTGTTACCGGTGCATTAAAGGGGCGTTAACTTACTTCCGAGTAGGGTGCGCAACGGTTCTTGCTTTCGTCAAGCAAACCGACAGAGATCGATGCGCAGGATCAGGCCACGTTTCAGGCCACGTTCAAGGTCGAGGCGGGGCCGATCGCCGACATCCCGAAGCGCGCCCGTGCCCGGTCGACGACCTCCTCGATGCGGCGCGCCTTCTCGTCCGCCGGGTCGAACGTCAGCTGGTGCGCGGCCCGCTCGGCCGGAATGAGCCCCTCCGCCCGTAGCGCCACGGCTCGCACCCGGGCCCGCTGGAGGCCGAGTGCCGCATGCAACGCATAGGCCGCGGCGGTCAGTTCGGGAGTGTGCGCGGTCGGCTCGGGGAAGGTCCTGGTGCGGGTGGTCGACGAGCCGTCCGCGTAACGGACGGTGAGCTTCAGGCCGCCGGCGACCTGGCCGCTCTCCCGCATCCTGGCCCCCAGCCCGTCGGTGAGCGCGAGCAGCGCGCGGCGGCGGTGCGCGGCGTCCAGCTCGTCGCCGCCGAAGCGGTGCTCCGCCCCCATCGAGCGGGCCCGCGCGTCCGGGCTGACGGGCGTCGGGTCGATGCCGCGGGCCCGCTCGTGGACCTGCCGCCCGGCGGCCGCGCCGAGGATGCGCTGCAGCACGGGGAGCGGTGCGGCGGCGATCCGGCCGATG
The DNA here is from genome assembly GCF_056930295.1 of Streptomyces sp. 17_S59. Taxonomy (NCBI): domain Bacteria; kingdom Bacillati; phylum Actinomycetota; class Actinomycetes; order Kitasatosporales; family Streptomycetaceae; genus Streptomyces; species Streptomyces sp. 17_S59. The sequence continues at coordinate 1,315,336 of NZ_JBXOWD010000001.1, forward strand.
CTGTCGAGCCCGTACGAGCAGAGGGTACGGGCGGTGGCGGGCCCCACCCCGTACAGCGCGGCGGCCGGCTTGCGGGCCAGGAAGGCGGCCACGGCATCCGGCTCGGCGGCGAGCGTGCGGACCGCTCCGGGCGCGCCGTCCTGGGCGGCCATCCGCGCGAGCATCGGATTGCCCGCGATCCCGACGGTGCAGTCGGCCCCGTACCGGGCGAGCGTCCGGACCCGCAGCAGGGCGGCCAGCTCGGCGGGTTCGTACCCGAAGTACCGCACGGCTCCGCGGACGTCCATGAGCGCGGCGTCCGGGGGCAACGCCTGGACGACGGGCGTCACTTCGGCGAGCAGCGCGAGGAGGCCGTCGTACGTTTCCTCGGCGAGGGGGTGGCGGTCGCGGGGGTGGAAGTGCACGTAGAGGGTGGTTGCCGGGGGGTTCTTTTCCTCAGTCCCGCCCCTTCCCGCAACTGGGGCTACGCCCCAGACCCCGGACCGCGCTACGCGCGGTGTCCTCAAACGCCGGACGGGCTGAATTTGCTCCCGCCGCCGGTTTGCGGGCAGGCGTTCCGCAGGCCGTTCAGGCAATGGGGAAGGGTGGGCACAAACCGGCCCACCGACAGCAACCACCCCAGGAACCCGGGGCGAAGCCCCAACTCCCGCCTCCCGCGCACCAGCGCAAGGGGACCCCGAGGCCAGATCCCCCGACTCCTGCCCGGCGCGCAGCGCGAGGGGACCGGAGGCCAAAGCCCTCGGCTCCCGCCCGGCGCGCAACGCAAGAGGCCCGGAAGCCAAAACCCTCGGTTCCCGCCCCGCACGCAGCGCAACGGGCCCGGAGGGCGAAACTCCCGACTCCCGCCCAGCACGCAACGCAAGAGGCCCGGAGGCCAAACCCCCCGCCCCCCGCCCCGCGCGCAGCGCGAGGGGTCCGGGGGGCAGGGGGCGGAGCCCCCGTTCCCTGCCCCGGGGGGCCGGGGGCGGAGCCCCCGTTTCGGGAAGGGGCGGGACTGGGGAAAGAAAACCGCGCGCACTCATCCCGCACTCCCCGGACTCGCATGCCACAGCTTCCGCCCCGTAGCCGCCCCCTCCCCCGCAGGCTGCAGATCCGCCCACGGATGCATCGCATAACCGGTGGACAACCGGATCCGGCGATCCGGCACCGACACCGGCTCAGACACAGGCGCAGCCGCCAGCACCTCCGCCACCGCCTCCAGCCCCCCTTCCGCCCGGAGCGCCACGAGCCGCGCCAGGTCCCACGCCGCCTCCCCCACCACGCTCAGGCTGCGCGGGCCCCGCCGCTGGACCACGCCGCGGACCAGCAGCAGCCAGGAGTGGAAGACCGTGTGCGCACACGCCTCGTGGCTGTCGTCGAAGAAGGCGCAGTCGACCAGGCCCGTACCGTCGTCGAGGGTCGTGAAGATCACGCGTCGGCCCGAGCGGACCGGCGGCGTCTGGGTGGCGGCCTTGGCGCCCGCGACCAGGACGGTCTCGCCGTGCCGCGCGTCGCGCAGCCGCCGCGCGGGCATGGCGCCCAGCTCCGTCAGGAAGGCCTGGTGGTCGGACATGAGGTGCCGCGACGCGTCCATGCCGAGCACCTTCAGCTCCGCGCCGAGCCGTTCGTCCGCGTCGAGGTCGGGCAGCCCGAGGGGCTCGGCCCGCGCGCTGTCGATCAGGGTCGGCTGCTCGGCGCCGACGGGGCCCCGCCCGTGCGCGTGCAGTTCCGCGATGTGCAGCAGCAGGTCCCGCCGGTTGGCGCCGAACGCGTCCAGCGCCCCGACCCGCGCCAGCCGTTCGGCCACCGGCCGGGCGGGCCGGCCGCGCCGCCACAGGTCCTGGAGCGAGGTGTACGGGCGCCCGGCCACGATCCGGCGCGTCTCGGCCTCCCCGATGCCCTGCACCTCGGAGAGCGCGAGACGGATGCCGTAGACCGTCTCGCCCCCGAAACCACCATCAGACACCAGTTCGATCCCGTAAGTGGTCCCCGACCGGTTCACGTCCAGCGGCAGGATCGGCACCCCGCGCCGCCGCGCATCCGCGAGCAGCAGCCGCTTGGGGTACATCCCCGGGTCGTGGGTGAGCAGCCCGGCGTAGAAGGCCGCCGGGTGATGGGCCTTCAGCCACGCCGACTGATAGGTCGGCACGGCGAAGGCCACGGCGTGCGCCTTGCAGAAGCCGTAGCTGCCGAACGCCTCGACGATCTCCCAGGTGCGGCGGACGACGTCCACCGGGTAGCCGCGCTCCCGCGTCCGCTCCGCGAACCAGGCCCGTACCCGGCCGATCAGCTCCGGATCGGACAGCGCCCGGCGCGTCTCGTCGGCGAAGCCCCGGTCGCAGCCGGTCATGATCCGCAGGATCTCGATGATCTGCTCGTGGAAGACCACGACGCCGTAGGTCTCGCGCAGCACGTCCGCCAAGTCGGGGTGCGGGTACCGGACCGGGGCGCGGCCGTGCTGGGCCGCGACGAAGGGCCGGACCATGTCGGCCGCGACCGGGCCCGGCCGGAACAGCGAGATGTCGACCACGAGGTCGTGGAAGCAGTCCGGCTGCAACCGGCCGACCAGGTCCCGCTGGCCCGGCGACTCGATCTGGAAGCAGCCGAGCGTCTCGGTGGACCGGATCAGCTCGTACGTCCGCCGGTCGCCCGGCGGCACCTGCGCGGGGTCGTCCAGGTCGATCCGGCGCCCGGTGACCCGTTCGATCTCCCCCACCGCGTGCGCCATGGCGGACTGCATCCGCACGCCCAGCACGTCGAGCTTGAGCAGCCCCAGCTCCTCCACGTCGTCCTTGTCGAACTGCGACATGGCGAAGCCCTCGCCGCTGGTCGGCACGACGGGGGTGCGGGCCCGCAGGGAGGCGTCGGACAGCAGCACCCCGCACGGGTGCATGGCGATCCCGCGCGGCAGCCCGTCCAGCGCCTCGACCAGCTCCCACAGCCGGCCGTGCTCCTCCGCCGCCACGCCGCGCAGCTCGGGCAGCTCGGCGAGCGCGGCGCGGGCGTCGCGGGCCCGGATGTGCGGGAACGCCTTGGCCAGCCGGTCCACCTCCGCCGGGTCCATGCCGAGGGCCGCGCCCACGTCCCGCACCGCGTGCCGCACCCGGTAGGTCTCGGGCATGGCGACGGTGGCGACCCGCTCCTCGCCGAAGCGGTCGAAGACGGCGCGGTAGACCTCCAGCCGGCGCGCGGACTCGACGTCGATGTCGATGTCGGGCAGCACCTGCCGCTGCGCCGACAGGAAGCGCTCCATCAGCAGGCCGTGCTCGACGGGGTCGGCGTGGGCGATGCCGAGCAGGTGGTTGACCAGGGAGCCCGCGCCGGAACCCCGGGCGGCGACCCGGATGCCCAGGGCGCGGGCGTCGTCGACGACCCGGGCGACGGTGAGGAAGTACGAGGGGAAGCCGCGCCGTTCGATGATGCACAGCTCCTCCTCCAGCCGGTCCCGGTAGCGGCGGTCGCGGTCGTAGCCGCGCAGCACCATGGCCCCGGCGCAGCGGGAGCGCAGCACCCGGGCGGCGGTCCGGTGCCCGGCGCCGACCAGGTGCGGCTCGGGGAAGTGCACGGACCCCAGGCCCAGGTGGTCCTCGGGGTCGACCAGGCACTCGGCGGCGGTCTCCTCGGTCACGGCCAGCAGCCGGTGCGCGGCGGAGCGGCGCAGCCCGGCGGCCTCCGCGACCCGTTCGGCGACGGCGGCCATGGCGGCCGGGTCCTTGAGCCAGCGCTCGCCGCCGTCGAGGGCCTCGGGCCGGCGGGGGTCGATGGGCACCAGCCGGCGGGCGGCGTCGAGGACGTCGGCAACGGACCCCTGCCCGGGGTCGGCGTAGCGGACGGCGTTGCTCAGCACGGCCCGCAGGCCCTGTTCGGCGGCGAGGCCGACGGTGCGGGCGGCGAGGCGCAGCGAGCCGGGGCCGGTGCCGGTGCGCCCGTGCCAGACGGCCTCCAGCCGCAGCCCGTCACCGAACATTTCGCGCCAGGGCCGCAGCAGTCGTGCGGCGCGGTCGGGGCGCCCGGCGGCGAGCGCGCGGCCGACCTCGGAGTCCGGTCCGAGCAGGACGGTCAGCGGGGCGGTCAGCGCGCTGCCGAGGCCGGCGGCGGCGTCGGCCAGGTCCGCCCGGGACAGCCCGGGGCGCCCGCCGCCCGCCCCGGTGCCTCCGGCGTGGGCGGCGGAGACCAGCCCGCACAGCGCGGCCCAGCCGGCCGCGCCGTCCCGGGCGAGGAAGACCGCACGGGGTGCGCTCTCGTCGACGAACGCCCCGCCCCGCACGGGTGCCCGCCGGTGGACTCCCGGCGGCGGGGACGGCTCGGGCACGGCCAGGTCCACGCCGAACAGCGGCCGGACCCCGGCCCGGGCGGCGGCCTTGGCGAACCGGACCGACCCGGCGAGGCTGTCGCGGTCGGTGAGGGCGAGGGCGTCCATGCCGCGCTCGGCGGCCCGCTCGGCCAGGCGTTCGGGGTGTGCGGCGCCGTACCGCATCGAGGAGCCCGATGCGGTGTGCAGGTGCGTGAAGCCCGCCATCACACCTCCTGCCGCTCGCACACCCCCTGGCCAAAACTTTTCGCCCTTCCCTCACCCACCATAAACCACTTCTCGAACATTCGTACGAACGCAGCCCCGGGGAGCCACCCGGCCGCGTCGGCTGGGGGCCCACCCGGCCACGTCGCCCGAACGGCCCGCACCGCCTGCGCCCGCCCACCGCACCCCGCAGGCTCGGGACAGGACCCCGGGCAGAGGAGCGACGATGGCCCACACCTCCAGCGGCACCGCCCGCTTCCGCCGGGAAGTGCGGGAAGCGGTGACGGGCCGGGCAGCACTGATGGTGATCGGCGCGCTGGTGCTCCAGCTCGGCTTCATCGCCTCCTACATCGGCGCGTTCCACAGCCCGAAGCCCAAGGACATCGCGATCGGCGTGGTCGCGCCCGGACAGCTCCGCGACCGGCTGGTGCAGCAGCTCGGCGCGCTGCCCGGCAGCCCCCTGGACCCGCGCCCGGCCCTCGACGAGGCCGGGGCCCGCCGGGGGATCCGCGAGCGCGACCTCGACGCGGCACTGCTGGTCGACCCGCGCACCACCACCGACACCCTGCTCACCGCGAGCGGCGCCGGGGCCTCGCTCGCCCAGGCCGCCGAGGCGGTCGTGGTCCGTGCCGAACGGACCCAGCAGCGCGCGGTGCGGGTCGTCGACGTCGCCCCGGCCGCGGTCGGCGACGCCCGCGGCCTGACCTCGTTCTACCTGGCCGTGGGCTGGTGCGTGGGCGGCTATCTGTGTGCCGCGATCCTCGCCGTCAGCGCGGGCGCCCGCCCCGCCAACCTCCACCGGGCCGTCATCCGGCTCGGCGCGATCGCCCTCTACGCGATCGGCGCGGGCCTGCTCGGAGCCGTCATCGCGGGCCCGCTCCTCGGTGCGCTGCCCGGCAGCATCCCGGGGCTGTGGGGGCTGGGCGCCCTGGTGGTCTTCGCCGTCGGCGCCCTGACGCTGACCCTCCAGGAGCTGGCGGGCGTCGTCGGCATCGGGCTGGCGATCGGGCTGATCGTGGTGCTGGGCAATCCCGGCGCGGGCGGCGCGTACCCCTACCCCCTGCTGCCGCCCTTCTGGCGTGCCCTCGGCCCGGTCCTGCCGCCGGGCGCGGGCACCTGGTCGGCCCGCTCCATCGCCTACTTCGGCGGCAATGCGCTGACCGGCCCGCTGCTGGTGCTGTCCGCCTGGGCGGTGGGCGGCACGGTGATCGCATTGGTGAGCGCGCGGCTCCGGGGAGGGCGGACCGCCGCCCCCGAAGGGTGACCGGTACGCCGGAGGCCCGTGTGCCGCCGCCCGCCCCCTCCACGGGCGGCGGCACACGGGCCTCCGGTGTCACTCGGGTCAGCCCTTCAGGGGCCCTGCAACAACAGACCGAATGGTCGGTCTGCGTGCTCTTCGGCCATTGCTGCGGCATTCCGGAATCGCTCCGGCCGCCCCACGAACACCAGGCGAGCCCTTTTTCGGCCGCGCCGCGGAAGCACACCCTCCCGACATATGGATCATTAGATCCAATGATCCACAGGGACTGCAAACCATGTTTTCGAAGGCTCTTTTGATATCTGCTTGACGATTACAAGGGATCCTCGCTGGTTAACACAGGCGAAACAATAATTCACCACCTTCTCCCTCAAATCGGACACGAGTGCGAGCCTGCCGCGCCGCGAAACCCTCCCGAGAGACCCGCCTCACACGACTTCAGGCCAGTTCCGAACCCCCCTCCGGGCGCTACCGAGGGTTTTCGTGCGGCGACTGAAAGTGTTCGACAGGAGTGCATTCGGGTCCGAGTTGGGCCAGACTGCCGTCCGTTATCTGCAGCCACGAGCAAGGGAGTGTTCGGAATGCGGTACTTCACTGGGGGGATCGCGCTGGGAGCCGCGCTGGCGCTGGGCGGCCTCGTAGCAGCCGGGGCACCGGCCGGCGCCGCGCCAACACCCGCACCCGCGGCCCAGAGCCAGACCCAGAGCCTCTACGCGCCCTCGGCGCTCGTCCTGACCATCGGCCAGGGCGACTCGGCCGCCACCGCCGGCGTCCAGCGTGCCGTCACCCTCACCTGTACCCCGAAGGCCACCGGTACTCACCCGGACGCGCGGGGTGCCTGTACCCAGCTGCGCATCGCCGGGGGCGACTTCGACGAGATCACCAAGATCAAGTCCGACACCTTCTGCACCCGGGAGTGGAACCCGTTCGTCGTGACCGCGGAGGGCGTCTGGGACGGCAAGCACGTCAACTACGAGCACACATTCGCCAACCCGTGCGAGATGAAGGCGGGCAAGGGCACGGTCTTCGAGTTCTGACCGGCCCCTCCGACACGCCCGGCGCAGCCGGTGCCTGCAGCGGCCCCCGGACACCGTGGAGGTGTGTCCGGGGGCCGCGGTCCGTGGGGGGCGTCAGTCGAGGTGCGCCCCGTAGGCCGCCAGCGCCTGCGGCACCGGCTGGTAGTAAGTCTCCCCACCCAGAAGGCAGTTTCCACTTCCTCCGGAGGTCAGTCCCAGCGCGGTGCCGCCGTCGTAGAGGGGGCCGCCGCTGTCGCCCGGCTCGGCGCAGACATCGGTCCGGATCAGCCCGGTGACCCGGCCCTCCTGGTAGTTGACCGTGGCGTTCAGCCCGGTGACCCGGCCGCCGTGCACCCCGGAGGTGGAGCCGCTGCGCTCGACGGCCTCGCCGACGTACGCATCCCCGGCCTTCTCGACGCGCTGCGGGCTGCGGCCGTAGCGGTCGATCTCGCCGGGGTGGGCGACGTCGCCGGCGGTGTACCTGACGAGGGAGTAGTCGTGGCCGGGGAAGGTGTACGCCTCGGTCTCCGCGATCTCACGGCCGCCGCGGGTGTCGGACCAGCGCGGCACGGCGCTGCCGCAGTGCCCGGCCGTCAGGAAGTACGGCCGGCCGTCCTTGACCACGTTGACCCCGAGCGAACAGCGGGCGTTCCCGCCCCAGACGGGATCGCCGCCCGCGATCATCCGGGTCAGCCTGGTGGAGGTTCTGCGCACCACGACGGCCTCGCCGAGCCCGGCGGCGACCCGGTTCAGCCGCGTCAGCCTGTCGCCCGTGACGGTGGGGTCGGCGGTCACGACGACCCGGTTGACTCTGGGGTCCGTCACCCAGGCGGTGCCGGGGACGGGGGCGGCGGCGTCCAGCTTCTGCCGGGCCGAGTCCAGCTGCACCTGGGAGAACCGCGCGGCCTTCGGCTGTGCGCCCGCCGCGCGCACGAGGTCTTCGGCGCCGGGGTCGAGGACGTTGACGACGAGCCGGTGGGCCTCGGCGTCGTAGTACGAACCCGCCGCCGCGCCCTGGAGCCGGGCGAGCAGCGCCTCGGCGAGCCGCCCGGCCGCACTCCCGGACAGCACTCCGGCCGGCCCCGCCGCCGGGCCGGGCGACGCCTGGGCCGCCCCCGGGGCGAGCGTCACGGCGGTGAGAGCGGCAACGGCCACGCCGGCCAGGGCGGCGCGCACAGGCATCCGACAGACCTTCAACTCGGCACCTCCAGTGGGGGGTAGGCCCGGCAGGAGTCCGCCCGGCCCGGAGGACGTACGACACAGCCGCACCCCCGGTAGGAGGTCGCGTCCATGCCAAGTTGGTCCGTCGAGTGTCCCGATCGGGTGAGGGAGTGCACAAGGGCGAATTCCAGCAGCGCGCATGTTCATACGCACGCCCCTGCCGCGCGCACGGCGCGGTGGGGGACGCCGTTGCGGGGCCGTTGCGGGGGGGCCTGCGGCGCTTTCCCCTACCCGCCCCTTCCCGAAACTGGGGCTTCGCCCCAGACCCCGGACCGCGCTTCGCGCGCCACGCGGCGGAGCCGCAAATAGAGCGCAGCCTCAAACGCCGGACGGGCTAATTTTTCAGCCCGTCCGGCGTTTGAGGCCACGCGGCGGAGCCGCAAATCGATACAGCCGGGAAGGGGCGGGGTAGGGGAGAAAACCCCGGCACCCACCTACGCGTGTCCGATACTCGCCTCCCCCTCCCCGGAATCCGACGCCTCCGCGTCAATCGCCACCGGCTCCGCAGGAGCCTCAGTAGCCGCAGCGGCCTCGGCCAACGGCGGCCCCCCGCCATGCTCCCCCGCCCGCTCCAGGAACCGCAGCAGCTCCACCGGGAACGGCAGCACCAGCGTGGAGTTCTTCTCCGCCGCCACCGCCACGATCGTCTGCAGCAGCCGCAGCTGAAGCGCCGACGGCTGCTGGGACATCGTCTGCGCCGCCTCGGCGAGCTTCTTCGAGGCCAGCAGCTCCGCATCCGCGTTGATCACCCGCGCCCGGCGCTCCCGCTCCGCCTCCGCCTGCCGCGACATCGACCGCTTCATGGTCTCCGGCAGCGAGACGTCCTTGATCTCCACCCGGTCGATCTGCACGCCCCAGCCGATGGCCGGGCTGTCGAGCATCAGCTCCAGGCCCTGGTTGAGCTTCTCCCGGTTGGAGAGCAGGTCGTCCAGATCGCTCTTGCCGATGATCGAGCGCAGCGAGGTCTGGGCCATCTGCGAGACCGCGAAGCGGTAGTCCTCGACCGCGATCACGGCCTCGGCCGGGTTGACGACCTTGAAATAGACGACCGCGTCCACCCGGACGGTCACGTTGTCCCGGGTGATGCCCTCCTGGGCGGGCACGGGCATGGTGACGATCTGCATGTTCACCTTGCGCAGCCGGTCGACGCCCGGAACGATCAGCGTGAACCCCGGCGAGCGGATCTGGGACCGCAGCCGCCCCAGCCGCAGCACCACGCCGCGCTCGTACTGCTTGACCACCTTGGCCGCCGCCATCACATAGACGATGCCGGCCGACCCGGCCGCCACCGCTGCCACCACGAGGTCTTCGACCATTACGGCCCCCTGCGTTACACGTCAGGTGATATGTCCACGGTATGCCCGTGCCGGGGCGTGGTCGAGCCCCCGGCCACGGGGGCCGGGGGCTCCTGTGCTGCTGGCCGCAGGCAGTGGGGAAGGGCGGAGCGCGCTCGCGGTCAGACGTATGAGGGGCTAGAAGACGCTCACCCCGTAGGCGCTGAGCGCCGCGGTGACCGGCTGGAAGAAGGTCGTGCCGCCGGAGCGGCAGTCGCCGCTGCCGCCGGAGGTGAGACCGAGGGCAGTGGAGCCGGAGAAGAGCGCCCCGCCGCTGTCGCCGGGCTCGGCGCAGACATTGGTCTGGATGAGGCCGCGCACGATCTGCCCGTTGCCGTAGTTGACGGTGGCGTTGAGGCCGGTGACCTTGCCGCCGTGCACCCCGGTCGTGGAGCCGCTGCGCTGGACGCTCTGGCCGACGCGCGCGCTGCCGGCCGCGGTGATGCGCTGGGAGCTGCCGTTGTAGAGGTCGACGGCGCTGGGGTGGGCGATCGAGCCGTTGGTGTACTGCACGATCCCGTAGTCGTTGCCCGGGAAGCTGGTGCCGGTGGTGGGGCCGATGCTGGTGGTGTGGCTGGAGTTGGTGTAGTAGGGCGGCTTGCCCTGAGTGCAGTGGCCTGCGGTCAGGAAGTAATAGGTGTTGCCCTTGCGGACGTTGAAGCCGACCGAGCAGCGCCAGCTGGGCGCGTAGATCGCGTCGCCGCCGGCGAGGAGCTTTCTGAAGGCGCCGGGCGTGCGCTCGATGCGCAGGGCACCGGCGCTGGACCCGGCCTGCTGTCTGATCTTCGCGATGGCGGACTCCGGAACGGTGGAGTCGGCGGTCACCACAAGGGTGTTGGTGCTCTTGTCGACGACCCAGGCCGTGCCCGGAACGTCCGCCGACTCGACGGCCGCGCCCGCGGCGACGGCCTGGGCGGCGGAGTGCACGGCGGGCTGGGCATGGGCGCTGCCTGCGGTGAGGGCGGATGCGGCCACGAGCCCGGCGGCCGCGGCGAGGACGCCGACTCGCCTGGCGCCGCCGCCATGGGGGGTGGTGCGCTTGATCCTCACGTTGTTCCTCCCGAGTGGGGTCGGGGACCCGGCGGTGGGCACGGGCCCGTGAGGCGCAGCCAAAAGGGCACGCAGGATTCCACTTTCGCCGTGCCCCTGACAAGCGCTGCTGGGGAGTATTCGGGCCGCGGACCGGACGGCGCAAGGGCGCCTTTCGGACGCGCCCCCGGCGCACACCGATGAGCCCCGACGCCCCGCCCCCGGGCCGCCGCGGCCGATCGACACACCTGGCATGTCCTCGTCGACATCCGTGCCGCCGCTTCGACGCCTCAGCGCGTCAGCGGGTTCCGCTCCCCGGCGGTGACGTCCCGCGGCAGCCGGTTCCCGGGCGGCGGGAAGGGACAGATGAAGTGGTCGGAGAAGGCGCAAGGCGGCAGCACGGCGCGGTTGAAGTCGACGGTCACCGTGCCGTCGGCCGCGGGTGCGGGAGGCTTGAGGAAGCGGAAGCGGTAGCTGGAGGTGCCGCTTCCGGCATCGGCGAAGACCGCCCACAGCGAGCCGTCGGCCTCCGCGGAGACCTGGAGCGCGCACTCGTCCCCGGCGATGCCGAAGGCCAGTTCGCCCGCGAGGCTCAGGCCGCGCTCGCGCCCGTCGGCGTTCTCCACCGGGACCGTGCGCTCGCGCTCGTACGGGCGGAACACCCCCGGCAGCACCCAGCGTTCGTCGTAGTCGAAGGCGTCGATGCCCGCGAACGCCCGGCGCCGCGCGGACGCCGGGTCGAGGACGCGGACGGCCCAGAGCCCCTCGCGGCGCAGTACCGGAAGCTTCCGCTCGCCGTGCGCGACCCGGGCTGCCGCCGGTGCGGTGTCCGGGGCGAGCCGGACCGTGCCCGCCAGCGGACGGCCGTCCAGGGTCAGCCCGTCCTCCGGCGCGGCGGTGAGCAGCACCCCCTCGGGGTCCGCCGACCAGTGCCCCGGGATGGCCGGAATCCTTCCCTCCGGGGCGTCGGCGAGCCAGTGCGTACCGGTGAGCGCGAGGGGACCGTAGGGTGCCGAGACCGCCTCGGTACGCTCCTCGCGCCACACCTTCCACTGCTGCCGCACATCATTGGTGCTCATGCCGGCCCACCCTGCCACACCGGACGCGGCAGTCCGGGATGCCGGCGCGGCGTCGGGCCGGACTACTCCGTACGGAATGCGCCGCGCTCAGCAGCCGCAGTCGCAGTCACACCCACTGCAGCCGTCGCAGCCGTCACAGCAACTCCCGCCCTCACCACAGCAATCGCAGCAGCCGCAGCACTCACAGTCGCAGCAGTCGCAGCACTTGGCGCACCAGCCCTCGCGCGGCTTCCCGCTCCACGGGCCCGGATAGGGGTCCTTGCAGCAGACCTGGCACGTGCAGCACATCAGGGCCGCCATCGCGCAGCCGAGGATCGGCCCGCGCGGCGGCCCGATCCTCGGCGGCTCCGGCGGCCCGGGCGGCGTCATGCCCGGCGGCCCGTAGGGCCCGGGCGCCCCGTAACCGGGGGGCGGACCGTACGGACCCGAAGGCGGCCCGTACGGGCCGGAAGGCTGACCGTACGGACCCGAGGGCTGACCGTACGGTCCATTGCCGTACGGACCGTTGGGGCCGGGCTGCTGGTGCCAGGACTGCTCACGCCCGGACTGCTGGTGCCCGGCCTGCCCGTGCCCCGAGTGCCCGTGCCCCGAGTGCCCGTGCGTGGAGCAACCGCCCGTCACGAACGCCCGGTCCACCGAGCGCTCCAGCTCGTGCGCCAGCAGCAGGTGCGCCAGCCTGCCCTGCGCCTTGCTTCCGAACTCGACCTCCCGCAGCGCCAGCCGCACCCCGTGCACCGCGTCGTCGCACAGGCGCCGCACCTCGGCGAGGTCGGTGCCGGTGGCGGCGATGGGGTTCCACGCTCCGGTCCGGGCGTCCTCGGTCAGGTCCTCGACCGCGTCCAGCAGGTGGGCGAGCCGCCCGAAGAGCCGTCCCGCCTCCTCCAACGGCGCCCGGTTGCCCGGCCGTCCGGCGAGCACGGCCGTGTAGCCGAAGGCCGCCGCGGTCGCCGTCTCCGTGGGCTCGGTGAGTTCCAGCAGCGGGGTGCCGACCCCGGCCAGCGCCTCGATCGCGGTCTGCCGTTCGACGGCCTCGATCAGCACCGCCGTGTCGAAACCCAGTTCCGCGCCGGTACGGGCGCCCGCCCGGTCCCACTTGGCGGCGACCCGGCGGGCGGCCGCCGCGACCGGACGCCGCGCCAACATCCCGTCGCCGTCGGCGACATGGTCGCGCATCTTCGCGGACGCCAGCACGAGCGAGACCGAGGCGGCCAGCCGCGCCCCCTCGCCCTTCGCCACGGGAGCGCTGCGCATCCCGCGCAGCGGGCAGGGACCGGCCGTACGCCGCCAGGCGCCGGCGTCCTCCGTGCTCGCCGACTGTGCTTCCACGAGTACGGATATGACAAGCCCGTCATAGTTGGTCGCTATTCGAGCGAACTGTCCGTGATCGCCCCTCAGAGCGAGACAGAGGCCGCACAAGTGGGCCATCCACTCGGTTTGCATGCCTTCGGACAGCCGATGACGGCATGGCCTGATGATCCCGAACAAAACGTGCCCCCGTGTGTGGTGTCGATGTGCCCGGGCATCCTAATCACCGGGGACAATCGAGCTGGGCCGGAGTCCGCTCTCTTCGAACCATGCCGCATATGCCCAGGTCCAGAGCCTGCGGCCAGCAAACAGGGGTTTCTGACGCATCGCCACCACTTTTGCACCAGATACGTCACGAAATCCCCGCATGGCCGCCATCCACTTGGCACATCATCCGCATCATGGACGACCATAGGGGAGCGGGCGGAACACACCGCGTGTGAGAGGAGGCGTCCATGGGATCGGTGCGCAAGGCGAGTGCCTGGCTCGGCCTCGTCGACGACAGCGATGACGAGCGCTACTACGACGACGAGTACGCCGAGGGGCCCGAGCCCGGTGACTCCTGGGTGACCAACCCCAAGGTGCGCGTGGCCGACGAGGTCGCGCAGGAACAAGGCACCCGCATCGCCACGGTCACCCCGGACGGCTTCCGGGACGCCCGTGGCATCGGCGAGCTGTTCCGGGAGGGCGTGCCGGTCATCGTCAACCTCACGGGCATGGAGCCCAGCGACGCCAAGCGGGTGGTGGACTTCGCCGCCGGGTTGACCTTCGGGCTGCGCGGCTCGATCGAGCGCGTGGCCAACCGTGTGTTCCTGCTCACACCGGCCGACTACAAGGTCGTCAACGGCGAGGGCGGCCGCGCGCACGGCGGCTTCTTCAACCAGAGCTGATGCACGGGGGTCGGCCGGGGGGCCGGCCCGTGGCGCAGCCACGATCGGCCGCAGCGCCCCCGGGACAGCACAGCAACCAGAGCTGACGCGGAGTCCTGCGGGTGCTCACCGGAACGCGTCGATACCGGTGAGCGCCTTGCCCAGCACCAGTTGGTGCATCTCCACGGTGCCCTCGTAGGTCAGCACCGACTCCAGGTTCGTCGCATGCCGCATCACGGGGTACTCGAGCGAGATCCCGTTGGCGCCCAGGATCGTCCGGGCGGTGCGGCAGATCTCGATCGCCTCCCGCACGTTGTTCAGCTTCCCGAAGCTCACCTGCTCCGGCCGCAGCCGCCCCGCGTCCATCCGCCGCCCCAGGTGGTGGGCCAGCAGCACGCCCTTGTGCAGCTCCACCGCCATGTCCGCCAGCTTGGCCTGCGTCAGCTGGAAGCCGCCGATCGGCCTGCCGAACTGCTCGCGGGTCCGGGCGTAGTCGAGGGCCGCCTCGAAGGAGCTGCGCGCGGCGCCCATGGCACCCCAGACAATCCCGTAGCGGGCGTGGTTCAGACAGCTCAGCGGCCCGCGCAGCCCGGTGACCTCCGGCAGGACGGCGTCCGCGGGCAGCCGCACCTCGTCCATGACCAACTCGCTGGTGACCGAGGCGCGCAGCGACCACTTGTGCTTGATCTCCGGCGCGGAGAAGCCGGGGCTGCCCGCCGGGACGAGGAACCCGCGGATCCCCTCGTCGGTCTGCGCCCAGACGACGGCGACCCCCGCCACCGAGCCGTTGGTGATCCACATCTTGCGGCCCGTCAGGACCCAGTCGCCGCCCGCGTCGCGCTTGGCGTAGGTGCGCATGCCGCCCGGGTCCGAGCCGTGGTCGGGCTCGGTCAGCCCGAAGCAGCCGATGGTCTCGCCGGCCGCCATGCCGGGCAGCCAGCGCTGTTTCTGCTCCTCGGAGCCGAAGCGGTGGATCGCGTACATCGCGAGGGATCCCTGCACGGAGACGAGGGAGCGGATGCCGGAGTCGGCGGCCTCCACCTCCAGGCAGGCGAGCCCGTACTGGACGGCGCTCGCGCCCGCACAGCCGTAGCCGGTGAGCTGCATGCCGAGGGCCCCGATGGAGCCCAGCTCGCGGGCGAGTTCACGGATGACGGGGAGTTCGCCGCTCTCGTACCACTCGGCGATGTGCGGCAGCACGCGGTCCGCGGCCCATCGCCGGACGGTGTCCCGGACGGCCCGGTCCTCGTCGGTGAGGAGGTCGTCGATGCCGAGCAGGTCATGCGGGTCGAACACGGTGGCCTCCGGCGCGGGCGCGGGGTGATCGTCGGTCGCCCTCGACGCTACGGCCGGGTAACCCCCGGCGTCCAGCCCCGGCGGAGCCGGACCTCGCTCAGGAGGCGTCCGCTCTCAGGAGGCGTCCGCGACCGCGGGGGCGGCCTGCGCGCCGCACTCCGTCGTCCGCGGCAGCCGCAGCGCCGCCAGTGCGCCCAGCAACAGCAACCCGGCGCTCACCGCCAGGGTGACGTGCAGTCCGTGGACGAAGGAGTCCCGCGCAGCGCGGCGCAGCGCCGCCCCCGCGGACCCGCCGAGCCGGTCGGCGACCTCGTACGCCTCGCCCAGCGAGTGACTCGCGGCGCGACCCGCCTCGCTGGGCACGCCCGGGACCGCGTCCACCCCGGGCGCGTACGCGGCGTTCAGCACGCTGCCCAGCAGCGCGATGCCGATGCCCGCGCCCAGCTGGTAGGAGGTCTCGCCGATCGCGGCGGCGCCGCCGGCCGACTCCGCGGGGGCCTCGCTCAGCATGGACTCGTACGCCCCGAACAGCGTGGTCTCCAGGCCGAAGCCGAGCAGGACGAAGCCCACGGTGAGCGCATAGGGGCGGTCGTCACGGCCCATCACGGTCAGGGAGAGGACGGCCATGGCCGTCAGCACGAAGCCCGCGGAGACCATCGCGCGCGGCCCGAAGCGGTGCAGGACCTTCGACCCCGCGAGGCCGGCCGCCATCGCGGCGAGCGTGAGCGGCAGCAGGCGCAGCCCCGTCTCCAGCGGGGTGAGGCCGAGGACGAGCTGGAGGTACTGCGCGGCCGCGAGCTGGAGCCCGACGAGGGCCAGCAGGGCCAGCACGATGCAGCCCACGGAGGCGCCGAAGGCAGGGCGCGCGAACAGCGCCAGGTCGACGAGCGGGTGGCGGCGGCGCCGCTGGCGGCGGACGAAGAGGACGAGGAGGGCGGCGCCGACGGCCGCTGGGACGACCGTGGAGAGCGACAGCGGCTCGGCACTGCCCACACTCTTCACCCCGTAGACGACGCCGAACAGCCCGAACGCGGCCATCAGCGCGCCCAGCACGTCCCAGGGGCCGTTGCGGTCGCCGGTCGACTCGGGCAGCAGCCAGCGCCCGACGGGGAGGCTGACCGCCATCAGCGGGATGTTGATGAGGAAGACCGAGCCCCACCAGAAGTGCTCCAGGAGCAGGCCGCCCAGCAGCGGGCCGAGCGCCGCGCCCACGGCGGCCACCGCGCTCCAGACGCCGATGGCCAGCGCCCGTTCCCGCCGGTCGGGGAAGACCTGCCGGAGTATGGACAGCGTGGCGGGCATGATCATCGCGCCGCCGGCGCCGAGCAGCGCCCGGGCGGCGATGAGGACCTCCGGCGCGGTGGCGAGGGCGGCGAGCGCCGAGGCCACGCCGAAGAGGCCGTAGCCCAGGAGCAACACCCGGCGGCGGCCGACCCGGTCGCCGAGGGTGCCGAAGAGGATGAGCAGCGAGGCGCAGACGAGCGGGTAGACGTCGACGATCCACAGCAGCTGCATGGCGCCGGGCCGCAGGTCCTCGCTGACGGCGGGCACGGCGACGTGCAGCACGGTCGCGTCGACGGCGACGAGGAGGAGGCTGACGCACAGGACGACGAGCACGGTCCACCGGCTGGTCCCGGTGGCGGCGCGCCCCTCCGGGCGGCGTGGCCGGGGCCGCTGCCGGGGAACACCGGCCGGCCTTCTGGGGCCTGCCGTGGTCGTCCCGGACATCCGTATACCTCCGTGTCGTGCGCTCGCGGCCGTCCACCGGCCGGGGGAAACTGCGGCCCCGGCGGAGTCGAGGGGGCGAGTGAGTCGACAGAGTACGCGAGTCCCGGCCGGATACACGTGGCAGCGGTCACGGCGTCCCACGTCGCGGGGGCTGGGACAATCGGTCGGTGACCGATCTCGCCTCCCCCTCCGGCATAGCCTCCGGCCCGGCCACGGCGCCCGGCGGCCGCACCGCGCCCGCCTCCGCGCTGCGCCGGGCCGCGCCCGCCCTGCTGCTGTACGCGGCGGTGCGGGCGCTGGGGGTCGCGGTGCTCGCGCTGTGGGCGCAGGCGGACGGGAAGGGTCCGCACCAGCTGCTCTCGGCGCGGTGGGACTCGATCTGGTACGCCCGCATCGCCGGGCAGGGCTACGGCTACACGCTCCATCTGGGGGGCGGGAAGGTCCACTCCGACCTGGCGTTCTTTCCCCTGCTGCCGTGGCTGGAGCGATTGCTGTCGGCGGCCTTCCCGCTCTCGGCGGGGGACGCGGGGCTGGTGGTCTCGGGCGTGGCGGGGCTGTGCGCGGCCGGGGGGATCTTCGCCGTGGGCGACCGGCTGCACGGCCGCCGGGCGGGTGTGGCGCTGGTGGGGCTGTGGGCGGCGCTGCCGGTCGGGGTCGTGCAGTCGATGGCGTACTCCGAGGCGCTCTTCACGGCGCTGGCCGCGTGGAGCGTGTACTGCGTGCTGTCCGGCCGCTGGGTGTGGGCGGGCGCGCTGGCCGCGCTGGCGGGGCTGACCCGGCCGGTGGGCGCGGCCGTGGTGGCGGCGGTATGGCTCGGAGCGGCGGTGGCGCTGTGGCGCGGCCGGGAGCGCGGCGGGGACGGCGGGGGCCGGCTGCGTCCGCTGCTCGGGGCGGCGCTCGCGCCCCTGGGCTGGCTGGGCTACTTCGCCTGGGTGGGCGTCCGGACCGGGAGCGTCACCGGCTATCTGGACGTCCAGGGCGGCTGGGGCAACGGCTTCGACGGCGGTCTGGCCTTCGGCTCCTTCGTCGCGGAGCGGCTGGCGGGCCCGGCGTTCCCCGCCGGGCTGGGGCTGCTGGCCGGGGTGGTGCTGGTGATCTGGTTGTATGCGGCCGGGGCGCGGCGCGGGCAGCCGCTGCCGCTGCTGGCCTTCTCGGGCACGGTGCTGCTGCTGGCGCTGACGGCCAAGGGGTACTTCGGCTCGAAGCCGCGCCTGATGATGCCCGCCTTCCCGCTGCTGCTGCCGCTCGCGGTGGCCCTGGCCCGGCTACGGACGGTACGCATGGTGCCCGTGCTGACCACCGTTGCGGTTGCGTCGGCCGTATACGGGGCGTTCTGGCTGCACGGCTCCGGGCCCCCATGATCGGATTCCGGGGGCGCCCGGCGGGCCGCCGGGAAACGCGGCGGCACTCCCCGGCCAATCCCGGATAAACGCCTTCGCACGAAAAAGAATTAAGGCCGTCCGGAACATCACCGATCCCCGGCTGACGCTTCTTTAGCTGATTCTTATTTCGCCCGCCCAAACCTGCGGCGAGCCACGGTTGAGACGCATTCCACATCACATCGTCATCACAAAGAGCCTCGATCGGCCGAACCTTCCCGTCACGCAATGTAACGTCGATTGAGTGCGTACCAACGACGAGCTCGTCCCAGCGGAGGAGCCCCCGACCGATCCCGTGCGACCGAGGATGACCCGGACCCGCCTGGGGATCCTCGCGGCGACCTCCGTGGTCTATGCGGCGATCGTGATCGGGGTGCTCACCACGTCCTGGCCGGTGCGGTTCGACTGGCAGGTCATGCTCTTCCGCCCGTACAAGCAGTGGCCGGAGATCCACACCTTCCTCGACTACTTCGTGGTGCTGGGGCAGCGCGGCCCGACCGCCGTGGCCGTGGCCGCCTGGCTGGGCTGGCGCACGTACAAGCAGAAGACCCTGCGCCCGCTGCTGGTGCTGGGCACGTCGTTGCTGCTGCTCAACGCGACCGTGGGGGCCGCGAAGATCGGCATGGGCCGGCTGGGCCCGCACTACGCCACCGCCATCGGCTCGAACGAGATGTTCGCGGGCGGCGACATATTCCCCTCGGGCCACACCGCGAACGCGGTGGTGACCTGGGGCGTCCTCGCCTATCTGGCCACCACCCCGCGCACCCGCCGGATCGCCTCGGTGATCGCCGCGCTGCTGGCGCTGGGCGTCGGGATGACCACCGTCTACCTGGGCACGCACTGGATGAGCGATGTGACCCTCGGCTGGACGGCGGGCCTGCTGGTGCTGCTCGTCCTGCCCTGGTTCGAGCCGCTCATGGCCCGTGCCGAGACCTGGCTGCTGGCCCTCTGGGCACGGCTGCGCGAGCGCCGCGCGGGCGTGCCGGTGCCGGTCGGCGCGACGGTCCCGCTGGGCGCCCCGCGCCCCGCGGCCGACGACGCGATGCCGGTCCGCGAGCCGGTGGGGGCCGGGAGCCGGGCGGGCCGGGGGGCCGAGGGGCGCCCGCACCCGTCGGCCCGGACGCACACCCTCCGCTCCGAGCGCACGCCGGTCAGCCCCACAGGCAGCCGCCGGCCGCCGCGCACGGCGCCGCGCACCGCGCCGTTCGGCCCGGCCGCGGGCCGCGGCCGCACCGCCGGGACCTGACCCACGATCACCGCACGGCGAGGGCGGTCCCGGAGCGTTCCGGGGCCGCCCTCGCCGTTTGCGCCCAGGCCGCTTTCAGCCCTTCCAGCAGCGGCGCACCACCCCGTGCTCGACCTCGAAGTTCAGCCGCCCGGCCCGGTACTCCATGGTCACGATCGCGCCGGGCGGCAGCGTCCGTACGTCCGTCCAGCCGCGGGCTCGCGCCCGGTCGGCGGCGGGCCCGGCGGCGAGCCCGACATAGCCCTCGGGGTCGTCCGCGGGGTCGGTGGGGAGGTCGGGAAGAGGTGCCATGGCAGCCACCGTAGGCCGCCTCGGCGGGCCGCGGAAGCCATGCTTCGCATACCTCCGTCCGGACCCGGTCCGTCACTCGTCACACTTCTGTCACAGACAACCGGAACGGGTTTGACGTCGCCCGCATCACCCGTACGAGCCTTCCCATTCCCCTCCCAAATCCTCCATGAAGCATGGACGATGAATTCACGACACCTTTTCCGGAGGGTCTGGACAGCTCCCGGCGAAGCGCTTTTCATTCCCGCTCCGGGAGGTTCCGCATATCCAACGCACAGAATTCCCGGGACGTTACGGGAAGCCCGCCCCGCACCCGCCGGAATATAAAGTTCCGGCATCGGCGACATCTCGGTGAGAGCGAGAGCCCGCACAGCCGCGAGTTCCCCGGACGGCCGCAGGCACTCTCGCGCGGCGGCCTCCGGGCGGAGCATGATGGCGGTTGCCCGTGGGAGCCGTTGTGCACAACTGCCCGTGTGAGCCGACAGCGAGGGGGCACGGATGGGGACCGAGACCACGCAGGCCGCGCCCGGGGCGCCGGGCCGGGAGCGCACCCCCGGCCGCGCGGTGGTGGACTGGCTGACGACCACCGACCACAAGAAGATCGGCAATCTCTACCTGATCACTTCGTTCGCCTTCTTCGTGACCGCCGGACTGCTGGCGATGCTGATGCGCGCCGAGCTGGCCCGCCCGGGCCTCCAGCTGATGACCAACGAGCAGTTCAACGAGGCGTTCACCGCCCACGGCACGATCATGCTGCTGCTGTTCGCCACCCCGGCCTTCGCCGGCTTCGCCAACGCGATCATGCCGCTCCAGATCGGCTCGCCGGACGTGGCCTTCCCCCGGCTGAACATGTTCGCCTACTGGCTCTACCTCTTCGGCGGGCTGATCGTGGTCTCCAGCCTGCTCATGCCCGAGGGCGGCGCGTCCTTCGGCTGGACCGGCTACGCGCCTCTCAGCAGCGCGGTCCGCTCGCCCGGCCTGGGCGCCGACATGTGGATCATGGGGCTGGCGCTGTCCGGCTTCGGCACGATCCTCGGCGCGGTGAACTTCCTGACCACCATCATCGGCATGCGCGCCCCCGGGATGACGATGTTCCGGATGCCCGTCTTCACCTGGAACGTCCTCTTCACCTCGATCCTGATCCTGCTGGCCTTCCCCGTGCTGGCGGCGGCGCTGCTGTGCCTGGAGGCGGACCGGCGGTTCGGGGCGGTGGTCTTCGAGTCCCAGTACGGCGGCGCGCTGCTGTGGCAGCACCTGTTCTGGTTCTTCGGGCACCCCGAGGTCTACATCATCGCGCTGCCCTTCTTCGGGATCATCACCGAGATCATCCCGGTGTTCTCCCGGAAGCCGATCTTCGGCTACGCGATGCTGGTGGGCGCGACCATGTCCATCACGGCCCTGTCCGTGGTCGTCTGGGCGCACCACATGTTCGCGACCGGCGCGGTGCTGCTGCCGTTCTTCTCGTTCATGTCGTTCCTGATCGCCGTGCCGACCGGGGTGAAGTTCTTCAACTGGATCGGCACGATGTGGCAGGGCTCGCTGTCGTTCGAGACGCCCATGCTGTGGGCGGTCGGCTTCCTGGTGAGCTTCCTCTTCGGCGGGCTCACGGGGGTGATCCTGGCCTCTCCCCCGCTGGACTTCCACGTCACGGACACGTACTTCGTCGTCGCGCACTTCCACTACGTGGTGTTCGGGACGGTGGTGTTCGCGATGTTCGCCGGCTTCTACTTCTGGTGGCCCAAGCTCACCGGCAAGATGCTGGACGAGCGGCTGGGGAAGCTCCACTTCTGGACGCTGTTCACGGGCTTCCACACCACGTTCCTCGTCCAGCACTGGCTGGGCGCGGAGGGGATGCCCCGCCGGTACGCCGACTACCTGGCCGCGGACGGCTTCACCGCGCTCAACACGGTGTCCTCGATCGGCGCGTTCCTGCTGGGTCTGTCCACGCTGCCGTTCTTCTACAACGTCTGGAGGACCGCCAAGTACGGCAGGAAGGTCGGGGTGGACGACCCCTGGGGCTTCGGCCGCTCGCTGGAGTGGGCGACGAGCTGCCCGCCGCCCCGGCACAACTTCACCGCCATCCCGCGGATCCGCTCCGAGTCCCCCGCCTTCGACCTCCACCACCCGGAGGCGGCCGGACAGGCCGGGCAGACCGGGCGGGCCGAGCCGTCGCCGACGGCCGGGCCCGCCTGATGCGGCTGCCCGGTCAGGCCACCGGGGGCCGCTCGTCGACGCGCACCGAGAGGTCGTTGTCGACGGTGTAGTACGGGCTCACCTGGGCAGGGGCGTAGGAGGCGGCCACCTGCCGGGAGGGATAGGCGAAGATCTGCTTCTTGTCGGCCACGTCGTCCAGGATCCGCGCGAGGCGGACCGGCTGCGTGCCCTCCGGCCCGCGCAGCCACAGGTCCCAGACGTCCAGGCCGCCCCGCCACTCCTCGCACAGCCCGGCGTAGGGCAGGGAGAAGGTGAACTGCTGCCCCTCGGCGGTGACCTCGGCCGTGCGGACCAGCTCCGGGTCGCGGCGGCAGCGGGCCTCGACGACGGCCCCGGCCAGCCACGCCGCGGGGTCCTCCACCCGGTACAGGGTGCCGTGTGCCGTTATCCCCTCGTCCGTCACCAGGACGTCCCCGGCCTCGGCGTGCGGGGCGCGCAGCCAGCTGCGCAGGGAGAGGTTGCCGTGCTTGGTCGCGTACGGGATGCGCACCGCGAGCGGCGAGGTGCTGGGGCCGGGTCTGCGGTCGACGAGGGAGCGCAGGTCCGCGAGGCCGGGCACCAGCCGCTGCGGAGTCGTTTCGCCACAGGCCATGTGCACGTCCCAGCGGCCCTCGGGGAGGGCGACGGTGCTGGGCAGGACGGCCCGCAGCCGGCCGTCGCCGTTGGGCGTGAGCGGCAGCCGCACCTCGTCGGTGCCGTCGTCGCCGCGGCGGCGCAGGACGAGCGCCGCGGACCAGTGGGCGTCCGCACCGGTGCGGCCCGGGGCGTCGAGGTCGAAGGTGAGTCCGCCCGCGGAGTCCGCGATGCAGTCGGCGCTGGGGCTCTGCGCGCCGAAGGCCAGGGGAGGGGCAGACACGTCGGTGCACTCCTCGGAGGTGGTGGTCGGAGAGGGCGATGCGCCGGGCAGGCGGTCACCGGGGTTCGCGGGCACGGTGGGCGGGGTCATGCGGCACGCCCCTTGCGCAGGGAGTGGCTCCTGTCCTTGGCCTGGAAGGCGCTGCTGAGCAGGGCTCCGCGGGTACGGTGCAGCGAGCCGCGCAGCGCGCCGCGCCCGGTCAGGTCGGCGAAGAGCTCCTCGTAGCGGCCGGCGACCCGGTCCGGGTCGAAGCGGGCCGAACTCTCCAGCGCCGCCCGGCCCATGCGCTTGCGCAGCTCGTCGTCGTTGATCAGCTTCAGCAGCCCGGCGGCGATGGCGTCGACCTTGCCCACCGGGACGAGCAGGCCGTCGACGCCGTTGTCGATGATCTCGCCGGGGCCGTGCGGGCAGTCGGTGGAGACCACCGGCAGTCCGCAGCGCATGGCCTCGACGATCGTCATGCCGAAGGACTCCAGGCTGGAGGTGACGGCACCGATGGAGCCCTTGACCCACTCGGGCTCGAGCGGAGTGGCGGGGCCCATGAGGTAGATGTGGTTGTAGAGGCCGCGCTTGTCGATGAGGGCGCGCAGCTTGGCGCGCTCCGCGCCGGCGCCGTAGATGCGCAGCCGCCAGTCCGGGCGCTCGGCGACGACCTTCTCGAAGGCGCGGATCAGCACGTCGTACCGCTTGGCCGGGGCGAGCCGGCCGGCCGCGATCACCCACTTGCCGCTGCCGTCGGCCGGGGCGAGCGCCGGGGCGGGGACGCTGTTGGGCACGGCCTCGATGCGCACGCCGGGCAGCTTCATCAGCTTCCGGTAGGTCTCCGCGTCCGCCTCGGTGACGGTGGTGACCGCGTCCAGGCGCGGGTAGTGCGTCCGCAGGGTGAGCTTGAGCGGCGCGGAGTGGGTGCTCAGGGTCAGGTGCTCCTGCCCGACGCGGGCCGGGCCGCGGCGCGCCTGCCGGGCGATGTGCACATTGAGCCCGGGCCGGGTCCCGACGACCACGTCGCAGTCCAGCGTGCGCAGGTGCTCCGCGATCCGCCGGTCGGTGAGGGCGCTGTACTGCTTGTAGCGGCCCTCGGTGGCGGGGAAGACGGAGGCGGGGCGCTCGTAGTCCGGGTCGTCGCCGTCGTAGTCGGGGCTGCCCTTGCGCAGATCCACCAGGTGCCGCAGCCGGACCTTGTCGCTCGGGGCGAAGACGGGCTCGTCACGGTGGCGGAAGACGGAGACGATCTCCACGTCGTGGTGCTCGGCGAGCGTGCCCGCGAGGTTGTACGTGGTGCGGATCGTCCCGCCGATCCCGTACGCGTTGTGAATCAGGAATGAGATGTGCATTCGTCCCCATGCAACCGGTGTACCGCGGACTGTCCTGGTGGCCCGCGCCTACTGAGAGGTTAGACCGTGCTCCGGGCCGCCGGGTTGGCCCCGATCGCCAACTCGTTCCCCAAGCGATGGCGAATCGGTAGCGGATCCGGGAACTTTTCCGGGGCGTGACCCCGGCCACGGATCATCCGTTGTCCCTTTACGAGCCGGGAACCGCCCGGCGCACCACGCACCAAGTCCTAGGAGCCCCCGTGCCGCGCATGCTCGATGTCAGCGACGAGGTACGCGCCGAGATCGGCGACGAAGAAGCGGAGCGACTGCTCGGCGGCGACAGCGCCCCGGGCGTCTACGACTGCACCTCCTGCCGCGCCCCAGGCCACACCGAGCAGCAGCCCACCAGCACCGTGCTGTTCGTGGGCGAGGAGACGGCGGTCCTGGCCTTCGCGCACGCCAGCTGCATCCCCTCGCAGGTCGTCCCGGTCTCCGAGGAGCAGCTCCAGGGCGCCGTGCGGTCCATCACCGGCGAGGGCGCCCCGCAGCCGGGCACGGGCGGGGTGCGCAAGGAGGTGCCGCTCCAGGCGGAGCTGGGCGTGACGAGCGGGCTGGTGCTGGTGGCCGGGCAGGTGCACCCGGCGCTGGTGGTGGAGCCGCTCGTGCCGATCGCCCGGCCGGGCACCACGGGCCCGGTCGACGTGTTCCTGGAGCTGCTCTCCGAGCAGGGCTTCGGCTACGTCGGCGACATGGAGCAGGCCCCCGCGCCGCTGCCGGGCTGGTCGGTGCTGCTGGCCATGGGCAAGCTGCACGCGGTGCTCCAGCCGTCGGCGGGCGCCGCGGCGCAGGCCTGGTGGCAGGCCCACCAGCCGATGCAGGTCGCGGACGAGTGGCGGGCCGCCGTCAACAAGACCCGGCGGGTGCTGGTGTACGCGGTCCCGGTCGGCACGATCGGCGCCCAGCCGCGCGAGGACCTGCTCCGCGAGGCCATGGACCGGGCCGCGGCCGCCGGGCGGCTGGTCGGGGCCTCGATGCCGCTGGCGGGGACATGAGCCAGGGCAATCATCCCGGTATGTACCCGGTACGCAGGGACACCGCAAGCCATTCGCCCGTGAGACCGCATCCGACGGGCCTCCAGGTCGTTGGCAGGGATGTGTACTCATACGAACCCGCTGCCCGGACCTCGTACCAGAACTACATCCCCGGCATGCGACCGCCCCGCGATGCCGCGGCGGAGGGGCATCCGGTCTCGGTGACCCCGATCTTCGACGCGCTCTGCGCCGAGTACCGCCGGTCGTTCCGGGCGCTCCCCGGGGACCGCTCCGGCGAGGAGGAGCTGAAGTTCAAGTCCTTCGCCCCGCAGCCGAGCGGGTACGGCTACGCCAACCAGCTGCCGGGCTCGTCCTCGTACCAGAGCCACTACAACGCGGTCTGGGAGTCGTACTACGGGCGGCAGCGCGGCAGCCAGCTGCCCGCCCTGCCGCCCGGTCAGCGGGACGGCCGGATGCGGGGCTTCTAGCCGCCGTCCCCCGGCGTCGTCCTGCGACGGAGCCCCGGCCCCCTCGACGCGATGGCGGAGGGACCGGGGCTGTCAGCACTGCTACTTCTACTTCTTCTTGCCGCGCTTCTCGCGCACCCGCACCGGCAGCACCTCCCGGGGGATAACCCCCGGACCCCCAGCCGCTCCGGGGTGACCGCGCTACTTCTTCTTGCCCCGCTTCTCGCGCACCCGCACCGAGATGTGGATCGGGGTGCCCTCGAAGCCGAACTCCTCGCGCAGCCGGCGCTCGACGAAGCGGCGGTAGCCCGCCTCCAGGAAGCCGGAGGCGAAGAGCACGAAGCGCGGCGGCTTGGTGCCCGCCTGGGTGCCGAACAGGATGCGCGGCTGCTTGCCACCCCGGATCGGGTGCGGGTGGGCCGCGACCAGCTCGCCCAGGAAGGCGTTCAGGCGACCGGTCGGCACGCGCGTCTCCCAGCCCGCCAGGGCCGTCTCGATCGCCGGGACCAGCTTCTCCATGTGCCGGCCCGTCTGCGCCGAGACGTTCACCCGGGGCGCCCAGGCGATCTGCTGCAGCTCGGTCTCGATCTCGCGCTCGAGGTAGTAGCGGCGCTCCTCGTCGAGCGTGTCCCACTTGTTGTAGGCGATCACCATCGCGCGGCCGGCCTCGACGGCCATGGTGATGATGCGCTGGTCCTGGACGGAGATGGACTCGCTCGCGTCGATCAGGATGACCGCGACCTCGGCCTTCTCCACCGCGGCGGCGGTGCGCAGGGAGGCGTAGTAGTCGGCGCCCTCCTGGAGGTGGACGCGCTTGCGGATGCCCGCGGTGTCCACGAACTTCCAGGTCTTGCCGCCCAGCTCGATCAGCTCGTCGACCGGGTCGCGGGTGGTGCCGGCCAGCTCGTTGACGACGACCCGCTCCTCCCCCGCCACCTTGTTGAGCAGGGAGGACTTGCCCACGTTGGGGCGGCCGATCAGGGCGACGCGGCGCGGACCGCCGAGGACCCCGCCGAAGGTCTGCGCGGGCGCCTCGGGCAGTGCCTTGAGCACCTCGTCGAGCATGTCGCCGGTGCCGCGGCCGTGCAGCGCGGAGACCGGCATCGGCTCGCCGAGGCCGAGGGACCACAGCATGGCGGCGTCGGCCTCGGCGGAGGGGCCGTCCACCTTGTTGGCGCACAGCACGACCGGCTTGCCGGCCCGGCGCAGCAGCTTGACGACGGCCTCGTCGGTGTCGGTGGCGCCGACGGTGGCGTCCACGACGAAGACCACGGCGTCGGCGGCCTCGATGGCGTACTCGGCCTGCGCGGCCACGGACGCGTCGATGCCGAGCACGTCCTGCTCCCAGCCGCCGGTGTCGACGACCTTGAAGCGGCGGCCGGCCCACTCGGCCTCGTAGGTGACGCGGTCGCGGGTGACGCCCGGGCGGTCCTCGACGACGGCCTCGCGGCGGCCGATGATGCGGTTCACCAGCGTCGACTTGCCGACGTTGGGGCGGCCGACGACGGCGAGCACCGGCAGCGGGCCGTGCCCGGCCTCGCCCAGCGCGCCCTCGACCTCCTCGGCGTCGAAGCCCTCCTGCGCCGCGAGCTCCATGAACTCCGCGTACTCGGCGTCGCCAAGCTCACCGTGCTCGTCGCCGGCGTGGATCTGGTCGTCCATGAAGTCCGTTCCTCGTTCTGTGTCATCGGCGGACCCTCACGGCCCGCTACTCAAGTCTCGTTCAGCGGCCGGTGAGCCGCTTGGCGTCCGCCAGGTGGGCGCCGAGGCGCCGCTGGATGCGGGCGGTCGCCTCGTCCAGCGCCTTGCGGGTGCGCCGGCCGCTGCCGTCGCCGGCCTCGAAGGGGTCGCCGAAGACCACGTCGATCCGGCCGCGCAGCGGCGGCAGGCCCCGCACGACACGGCTCCTGCGCTCGGCGCTGCCCAGCACCGCCACCGGCACGATCGGCGCCCCCGAGCGCACGGCGAAGTAGGCCAGGCCCGCGCGCAGCGAGGCGAAGTCGCCCTCGCCCCGGGTGCCCTCGGGGAAGATCCCCAGGACGTCGCCCCGCTCCAGGATGCCGAGCGCCTCGGTGATCGCGGTGCGGTCGGTGCCCGTGCGGTCCACCTTCAGCTGCCCGATCCCGCGCAGGAACGGGTCCAGCGGACCGACGAACGCCTCCTTCTTGATCAGGAAGTGCACCGGCCGGGGCGCGGTGCCCATGATCATGGGCCCGTCGAGGTTGTGGGAGTGGTTGACGGCCAGGATGACCGGCCCCGCGGCTGGCACCCGCCAGGCGCCCAGGACACGGGGCCGCCACAGCCCGTACATCAGCCCGATGCCGATCCGCCGGCCGACGGCGGCACCCGGCGCGGAGGCAGAAGCCGTCACGCCGCCCGCTTCCCGCGCTGTCGGTCGCACTCCGCCTCGATTCCGCTCCGGCCGAGTGCGCCTCGCTCGTTCCTCACTCGGCACCCTCAACCTGCGCTGCATCTCGGCTGCGTCGCTCCTCGACAAGGGTGACGACGCACTCGATCACCTGGTCGAGCGTCAATTCGGTGGTGTCCACCTCGACCGCGTCCGCCGCCTTGGCGAGCGGGGACGTCTTGCGGCCGGAGTCGGCAGCGTCCCGCTTGACGAGGGCGGCCTGGGTGGCGGCCAGGTCGGCGGCCTCCTTGCCCTTCAGCTCGCCGCTGCGGCGGGCCGCACGCGCCTCGGGCGAGGCGGTGAGGAAGATCTTGAGGTCGGCGTCCGGGAGCACGGTGGTGCCGATGTCCCGGCCCTCGACGACGATGCCCTGCGGCGCCGCGGCGGCGATGGCCCGCTGCAGCTCGGTCAGCCGGGTGCGGATCTCCGGGACGGCGCTGACGGCGCTGACGGCGGAGGTGACCTCCCGGGTGCGGATGGGCCCGGAGGCGTCCGCTCCGTCGACGGTGATCGTGGGGCCGGACGGGTCGGTGCCGGAGACGATCTCCGGCTTCCCGGCGGCCTCCGCCACGGCGGCGGCGTCGTTCACGTCGATGCCGTTGCTCAGCATCCA
This sequence comes from Streptomyces sp. 17_S59, assembly GCF_056930295.1. Classification (NCBI taxonomy): domain Bacteria; kingdom Bacillati; phylum Actinomycetota; class Actinomycetes; order Kitasatosporales; family Streptomycetaceae; genus Streptomyces; species Streptomyces sp. 17_S59. Next base: position 1,343,780 of record NZ_JBXOWD010000001.1, read on the forward strand.
CCAGGTGATGGCGCGGTACTGGGCGCCGGTGTCCAGGTAGCGCAGTCCCAGCTTGGCGGCCACGGCCTTGGAGGTGCTGGACTTGCCCGTGCCGGAGGGGCCGTCGATGCCGACGATGACTGCTGCCGGAACGGTCCGGGCGGCGGTTTCCACGGTGACAGACACCTTCCTTGTGCGCGGGGCGGGGAGCCGGGGAGCCCATGGCGGGCTCACCCAAGGTTACTGGCTTCCCGGACCGGCCCGTGCGGGCGCCTGTGGCCGGGCGCCCGCGGGCGGGCGCGGGCCCTACTGGCGGACCGCCCAGCCCCGGTCCCGCAGCGTCGCGGTCAGCCCGGCCACGGCGGTGGGCTCGACCATCAGCTGGATCAGGCCCGCCTGCTGACCGGTGGCGTGCTCGATGCGCACGTCCTCGATGTTGACCCCCGCCCGGCCCGCATCGGCGAAGATCCGGGCCAGCTCGCCCGGCTGGTCGCCGATGAGCACGGTCACGGTCTCGTACGTCGCCGGGGCGGCGCCGTGCTTGCCGGGCACCCGGGAGCGGCCCGAGTTGCCGCGGCGCAGCACGTCCTCGATGCCGGCCGCGCCGTCGATGCGCTTCTCCTCGTCGGCGGACTCCAGGGCGCGCAGGGCACGCACCGTCTCGTCGAGGTCGGCGGCCACGCCGGCCAGCACGTCGGCCACCGGCCCGGGGTTGGCCGAGAGGATGTCCACCCACATGCGGGGGTCGGAGGCGGCGATGCGGGTCACGTCGCGGATGCCCTGGCCGCACAGCCGCACGGCCGTCTCGTCGGCGTCCTGGAGCCGGGCGGCGACCATGCTGGAGACCAGCTGGGGGGTGTGCGAGACGAGGGCGACGGCCCGGTCGTGGGCGTCGGCGTCCATGACGACGGGCACCGCGCGGCACAGGGCGACCAGTTCGAGGGCGAGGTTGAGGACCTCGGTGTCGGTCTCGTGGGTGGGGGTGAGCACCCAGGGGCGGCCCTCGAAGAGGTCGGCGCTGGCCGCCATCGGGCCGGAGCGCTCGCGGCCGGCCATGGGGTGGGTGCCCAGGTAGCCGCTGAGGTCGCAGCCGAGCGCCTCCAGGTCGCGGCGCGGCCCGCCCTTGACGCTGGCGACGTCGAGATAGGCCCGGGCGAGGCCGCCTCGGATGGCCTCGGCGAGGGTCTCGGCGACGTGCGCGGGCGGCACGGCGACGACGGCGAGGTCCACGGGCCCCTCGGGCGCCTGGTCCGTGCCGGCCCCGCGGGCGGCGGCCGTACGGGCCTGGGCGGGGTCGTGGTCGGCGAGGTGCACCTGGACGCCGCGGGCGGCGAGGGCGAGGGCGGCGGACGTGCCGATCAGTCCGGTTCCGATGACAAGGGCGGTTCTCACGCTGCCAGCCTAGTCAGGTCGGGTAGAACCATGGTCATGATCTATCACGTGGTCCCCCTGGACGACTGGCTGGCCGTGCCCGACCGCCCCTACTCCCCCGCCTCCCTCTCCGAGGAGGGCTTCGTCCACTGCTCCCCGGACGAGGCGACCACGCTCGCCGTGGCCACGGCGTTCTACCGCGAGGTGCCGGGACCGCTGATGGCCCTGCTGATCGACGAGCACAAGCTCGATGTGATGGTCCGCTGGGAGGCGGCGGACCCCGCGCCGCCGCCGGGGGTGGCGCCCGAGACGCTCTTTCCGCATGTGTTCGGGAGGATCACGCGGGATGCGGTGGAGGGGATGATGGAGATCCAGCGCGACGAGGAGGGGCGGGCGACGGGACTGACGGTGTGGTCGTGACGGGGGTTCTCTCCCCCACCCCGCCCCTTCCCGAAAGTCCTCAAACGCCGGACGGGCTGAATTTTCAGCCCGTCCGGGGGAACCTCCCAGCGGTAGCTGGGGGAGTTTGAGGACGATCGCGCGGAGCGCGGTCCCGGGGTCTGGGGCGAAGCCCCAGTTTCGGGAAGGGGCGGGATCGGGGAACGAAACCCCCTACAGCTCCACCTCGCGCATCAGCATGCCCACCTCCGTGTTCGTCAGCCGCCGCAGCCAGCCCGACTTCTGGTCGCCCAGGGCGATCGGGCCGAAGGCCGTGCGCACCAGCTTCTCCACCGGGAAGCCCGCCTCGGCGAGCATGCGGCGCACGATGTGCTTGCGGCCCTCGTGGAGCGTGACCTCGACCAGGTAGTTCTTGCCGGTCTGCTGGACGACCCGGAAGTTGTCGGCGCGGGCGTAGCCGTCCTCCAGCTCGATGCCGCTCTTGAGCCGCTTGCCGATGTCGCGCGGCAGCGGGCCCGTGATGGCGGCCAGGTAGGTCTTCTGGACGCCGTAGCGCGGGTGCGTCAGGCGGTGGGCCAGCTCACCGTGGTTGGTGAGCAGGATGATGCCCTCGGTCTCGGTGTCGAGCCGACCGACGTGGAAGAGGCGGGTCTCGCGGTTGGTGACGTAGTCGCCGAGGCACTGGCGGCCGTCCGGGTCCTCCATCGTGGAGACGACGCCGGCGGGCTTGTTCAGCGCGAAGAAGAGGTAGGACTGGGTGGCGACGGTCAGGCCGTCGACCTTGATCTCGTCCTTCTCGGGGTCGACGCGCACGCCCTGCTCGGTGACGATCCGGCCGTTGACCTCGACGCGGGCCTGCTCGATCAGCTCCTCGCAGGCGCGGCGCGAGCCCATGCCCGCCCGGGCCAGCACCTTCTGCAGGCGCTCGCCCTCGGGCTCGCCGAAGGTCTTGGGCAGCACGACGCGCGGCTTGTTGTGCCGCTCGCGGTTGCGCTCCTCGATCCGCGCGTCCAGCTCGCGCGGGCGGGCCGGGGCCGTGCGGCCGGCGCCGCGCCCCGCCGCCTTGCCCGTGGTGGGCCGCTTGGGCCCGCCCTTGGCACCGCCGCGGGCGTCCGCGCCCCGGCCGCCGCCGGAGCGGCCGCGCTCCGCGTCGGGGCCCACGTCGTAGCGACGCTCCTCGGGGCGCGGACGGCGCGGGCGCTGCTGCTGCCCGTCGCCCCGGCCCCCGCCCGCGCCACCGCCCGAGCGCCGGCCCGCGCCACCGGCGCCGCTGCCGCCCCGGTAGTCCCGGTTGCCGCTTCCGCTGTTCCTGCCGCTGCTTCGCATCAAAGTTCCGTCTTGTCGTCCGCTTCGGTGTCCGGTGCGTCCGGATCGAACGACGGCACCCCTTCCTGGGAGTCGCCCTCGACCGCGTCCGCCTCCGGGAGGAACGGTGCCAGCTCGGGAAGCTCGTCCAGGCCCCGCAGGCCCATCCGCTCCAGAAAGTAGTTCGTCGTCCTGTACAGGATCGCACCTGTTTCGGGTTCCGTCCCCGCCTCCTCCACCAGACCGCGCTGGAGGAGGGTGCGCATGACCCCGTCGCAGTTCACTCCGCGCACGGCCGAGACGCGCGAACGGCTGACCGGCTGGCGGTACGCGACCACGGCCAGGGTCTCCAGCGCGGCCTGGGTCAGCCGGGCCTGCTGGCCGTCGAGCACGAAGGCCTCGACGGCCTCGGCGTACTCGGGCCGGGTGAAGAAACGCCAGCCGCCCGCCACCGGCCGCAGGTCGAAGCCGCGGCCCTGCCGGGCGTACTCGTCGGACAGCTCGCGCAGCGCGTCGGCGATGTCCCTGCGGGGCCGGTCCAGGACCTTGGCCAGGTGCTCCTCGGTGACGGGCTCGTCCACCACCATGAGGACGGCCTCCAGGGCCGGCCGGAGGTCGAGTTCCGCCACGGACCGGGGACCGGCCGGCGCCTCCTCGCGCTCGGGCGTGCGCTCGTGAGTGCGCTCGTGGGTCTGCTCGCTCATGCCGTCCCCTCCTCGGGCTCCGCTTCGGGCTCGCGGTCGAACTCGTCCGTCACCAGGGGAGCGTCCGCCACGCCCGTCCAGCGGACCGTCAGGGCCCCCAGCGCCTCGTCCTGGTCCAGGGCCACCGCCCGCTCCCGGTACAGCTCCAGCAGGGCCAGGAAGCGCGCCACGACGGTCAGGGTGTCGGGGGCGTCCTCGGTGAGCCGCCCGAAGGTGGCCGTGCCCGCCGTGCGCAGCCGGGCCACCACGACCTCGGCCTGCTCGCGGACGCTGACCAGCGGCGCGTGGATGTGGTCGACGTAGACCTGCGGCGCCGGCCTGGGCCGCATGGCCTTGACGGCCAGCTCCGCGAGCCGCTGGGGCCCGATGCCGAGGACGACCTCGGGCAGCAGCTCCGCGTGGTGCGGCTCCAGGCCGACGGTGCGGGGGTAGCGGCGGCCCTCGTGGGCCAGCCGCCCGCTGAAGACCTCCGCGATGCGTTTGTACGCGCGGTACTGCAGCAGCCGTGCGAAGAGCAGGTCGCGGGCCTCCAGCAGGGCCAGGTCGGCCTCGTCCTCGACCTCGGCGGCGGGCAGCAGCCGGGCCGCCTTGAGGTCGAGGAGCGTCGCCGCGACGACCAGGAACTCGGTGGTCTGGTCCAGGTCGAAGTCGGGGCCCATGGCACGGATGTGCGCCATGAACTCGTCGGTGACCTTGGAGAGGGCGACCTCGGTGACGTCCAGCTTGTGCTTGGCGATCAGCTGGAGGAGCAGGTCGAAGGGGCCCTCGAAGTTGTCCAGCCGGACGGTGAACCGCCCGTCGTCCGCACGCACGTCGTCCGCAGCCGGGGGCTCCGGTGCCGACCGCGGCGCCTCGGGGACCACGGCACCCCCACCCGCCTCCCCGCCGCCCTCGGGCGGCATCGGCGGCCGGATTCCCGGGCCGCGGCCCAGGGGACGGCGGACCGGAGTGCGGGCGGCTGCGGGCATCGGGATTCCAGGGTGCGGGGTGGTGCGGGCCGTACGGCCCCGAAACGGACTCGGTACGGCAGGAGGCTAGCGCGACAGGGCCGCTCAGCGGCCGCGCAGGCGCCGTACGAGGATGCTCGCGTCGCCGCGCTGCTCCAGGTCGGCGAGGACGACCGCGACGGCCTCCCGGACGATCCGGCCCCGGTCGACGGCCAGGCCGTGCTCGCCGCGCAGCACCAGCCGCGCGTGCTCGAGGTCCATCAGCTCCTCGGCGGAGACATAGACCGTGATCTTCTCGTCGTGGCGCTCCCGGCCGCTGGGCCGGCGGTTGGCGCTGCGGCCGCGGCGCTTGCCCGCGGCGGGCTCGGCCGCCGTGCGGGCGGCCGCGGTGCGCTCGCGGTCGGCGGCGGAGCGCCGCTCGGCGTCCTGCTCCTGGCCCGCCGCGGGGGGCACGGCGGCGGGGCGCGCCTCGCGGTCCGCTCCCTTGCCCGGCCGCTCGCCGTCGGGGGCGTCACCCGGCCCGGGCACCCTGGGCGGCGTCTCGCCGTTCGCCTTCCGGCGGGGCGTGGAGGACTGCAGCCCCATCCCTCCGGTGGTGCGGAACAGCTCGTCGGCGCCGGGCAGGCTCACTCGGCGTGACAACGGGCGAGCACCTCCCTGGCCAGCTGACGGTATGCGGCGGCGCCCACGGAGTTGGAGGCGTACGTGGTGATGGGCTCGCCCGCGACCGTGGTCTCGGGGAAGCGGACCGTACGGCCGATGACGGTGTGGTAGACGTGGTCGTCGAACGCCTCGACCACGCGCGCGAGGACCTCGCGGCTGTGCACCGTCCGGGAGTCGTACATGGTGGCGAGGATGCCGTCCAGCTCCAGCTCCGGGTTGAGCCGCTCCTGCACCTTCTCGATCGTCTCGGTGAGCAGGGCCACACCGCGCAGCGCGAAGAACTCGCACTCCAGCGGCACGATGACCTTGTGAGCCGCCGTCAGGGCGTTGACGGTGAGCAGGCCCAGCGAGGGCTGACAGTCGATCACGATGTAGTCGTAGTCGGCCATCAGCGGCTTGAGGGCGCGCTGCAGCGTGGACTCCCGGGCCACCTCGCTGACCAGCTGGACCTCGGCGGCCGACAGGTCGATGTTGCTGGGCAGCAGGTCCATGTTGGGGACGGCCGTCTTCAGCAGGACCTCGTCGGCCGACATGCCCCGCTCCATGAGCAGGTTGTAGACCGTCAGATCCAGCTCCATCGGGTTGACTCCGAGGCCGACGGAGAGCGCGCCCTGCGGGTCGAAGTCGACGAGGAGCACCCGGCGCCCGTACTCCGCGAGCGCGGCGCCCAGGTTGATGGTCGAGGTGGTCTTGCCGACCCCGCCCTTCTGGTTGCACATCGCGATGATCTTCGCCGGGCCGTGGTCGGTCAGCGGTCCGGGGATGGGGAAGTACGGCAGGGGGCGCCCGGTGGGGCCGATGCGCTCGCGGCGCTGGCGGGCGGCGTCGGGCGCGAGCGTCGCCGCGTACTCGGGGTCGGGTTCGTACTCGGCGTCGGGGTCGTAGAAGTGACCGTCCGGCACTTCCTCGAAGTCGGCCAGACGGGGCTCCGCCCCGCCCCGGCCGCCGGCCATGGCGTTCACGTGTTGACCGTCCATGCTCTGGTGGGCTGTCGTCATGCTCTCGATGTCCTGGTGTGCTGCGAAGGTGTGAACGGCGACGGAGCCGACAGCGTGGAGTCCCACGGGACTCCGGTCCTGCGCAGGCATTCCTGGGCGACCACCCCCGGGAGCAAATGTCGACTCATTCACAAGTCGTCCTACCTCCTTGGTGACCAGGAAACATCTAGATAGGTCAGCGTGGCACCATGCCGACGGTTGGCGACTCTATGGCGTGTCGGCGGTCCGCAGCAACACAATCCGCCGGAGACGGCACGATGTGTCGGCAATCGAACACCCTTCTGTCAAGGGTGTACGGGAGATAACCCGGAAGATTCATGGCCGGGAAAAAGGGGGGCGAAACACCCCGGCCGGGCCTTGCTCGGCAAGGCCCGGCCGGGTATGTGCTCTTTCGGCGTGATGTGCCGTCGGCTCAGCCGAGCAGGGTGCTCAGCTCGACGTGCGAGAGGCCGTGGGCCTCGGCGACCGGGCCGTAAACGACCTGGCCCTCATGGACGTTGAGACCCTTGGCCAGCGCGGCGTCGCGGCTCAGCGCCTCCTGCCAGCCGCGGTTGGCCAGCTCCACGATGTAGGGCAGCGTGGCGTTGGTCAGCGCGTAGGTGGAGGTGTTCGGCACCGCGCCCGGCATGTTGGCGACGCAGTAGAAGACCGAGCCGTGGACCTGGAAGGTCGGCTCCGCGTGGGTGGTCGGACGGGAGTCCTCGAAGCAGCCGCCCTGGTCGATCGCAATGTCGACAAGGACACTTCCGGGCTTCATCTTGGCGACGAGCTCGTTGGTGACCAGCTTCGGGGCCTTGGCGCCCGGGATGAGGACGGCGCCGATGACCAGGTCGGCCTCGACGACGGCCTTCTCCAGCTCGTAGGCGTTGGAGACGATCGTCTGCACCTGGGTGCCGAAGACCTTGTCGGCCTCGCGCAGCTTGTTGATGTCCCTGTCGAGCAGGGTGACGTGGAAGCCCATGCCGACGGCGATCTGGGCGGCGTTCCAGCCGGAGACGCCGGCGCCGATGACGACGGCCTTGCCCGCGTGGGTGCCGGGCACGCCGCCCGGGAGCACGCCGCGGCCGCCGGCCGAGCGCATCAGGTGGTAGGCGCCGACCTGCGGGGCCAGGCGGCCCGCGACCTCGGACATCGGGGCGAGCAGCGGCAGCGCGCGGTTGGCCAGCTCGACCGTCTCGTAGGCGATGGCGGTGGTGCCGGACTGCAGCAGGGCGTCGGTGCACTCGCGGGAGGCGGCCAGGTGCAGGTAGGTGAAGAGGGTCTGGCCCTTGCGGAGGCGGTGGTACTCCTCGGCGATGGGCTCCTTGACCTTCAGCAGCAGCTCGGCGGTGGCCCAGACCTCGTCGGCGGTGTCCAGGATGGCCGCACCGGCCTCGACGTACTCGGCGTCGGTGATGGAGGAGCCGAGACCGGCCCCCTTCTCGACGAAGACCTGGTGGCCGTTGCGCACCAGTTCGAGCACGCCCGCGGGGGTGATGGCCACGCGGAATTCGTTGTTCTTGACCTCGCGGGGGATGCCGACCTTCACGTCGATCACGGTCCTTGAATCAGAGAATGACAGGCTAATCCCTGATATGGCGGGCATACCAGAGCAGACCGCGTCGATCGCGGCTCAGCCAGTCTAATGAAGGATCCCGTGCTGTCTAGCCTTGCAATGCACCAATCTTTGCGCCATGCACCACTGATTTCGTAGGTCGAAGATCGAGTTCCCTGCGCTACTCCACCGGGGTGGCACCTTCGGTCCCCGGCTCCTCCGGGACAGCCCCCAGCAGCTGCCCGGCCGACTGCCGGTGCGCCGCCGCGGCCGCCGGGTCGCCCAGCCGCTCCAGGGCGTCCGCCAGCCGCAGCCGCACCGCCGCCTCCAGCCGGGCGTCACCGGCCTGCTGTGCGCACTCCGCCGCCTCCAGGCCCGCCCGCACCGCCTCGCGCGAGCGGCCCGAGCGCTCCAGCACCCGGGCGGCCTCGGCCAGCGCCCGCGCGTGCCCGGCCCGGTCCCGCAGCCGGCGGCAGGCGGCGGCCGCGGCCCGCCAGTCGCGCAGCGCCTCGCCCCACTGCCCGGCATAGCCGTGCACCGCGCCCAGCCGCCCGTACAGCCGCGCCTCGTCGGCCAGCTCGCCCCGCGTCAGCCGCAGCTCCAGGCCGCGCCGGTACCAGTCGGCGGCCCGCTGCCAGTCGCCCAGCTCCTGGTGGGCCGCGCCGACGGACTCCAGCGCCCGGCTGGTGGCGTACGGGTCGCCCGCCTCCCGCGCCGACTGGAGCGCCTGGCGATAGCGGTCGAGCGCCTCCGGGGTGCGCCCCGCCCGCGCGTCCAGATCGCCGAGGTTCAGCAGGGCGGCGGCCTTCTCCAGCGGCATCTCGCAGCGCCGGGCGACGTCGAGCACGAGCTGGTGCAGCCCGTACAGGTCGGGCGCCGCCGCCTCCGGGCCCAGGTGGGCGGTGAGCGCGCGGGTCAGCGCGGACACCAGCCGCCGGGCCAGGGTGTCCAGCCGGCCGTCCTCCACGGCCAGCCGGGCCGCCGCCAGCAGCGCGGGCAGCCGGGCCAGCAGCCACTCCCGGGCGGCCCGCTCGGAGGGGAACCGCAGCGGCCTGGGCAGCTGCTCCACCCTCCGCCGGACCGCCGGGTCGTGCCGCTCGGTGGCCGCCCGGCAGGAGTGCAGCTGCCGCACGGTGCGCTCCAGCATGCGGGCCCGGGCCAGCTCGATCTCCGCGGGCCGCTCCTGCGCCTGGAGCAGCGCACCGAGCAGCGGCGCGAGGCAGCCGGGCACCCGGTACTGCGGGGGCAGCGCCCCCTCGGCGCCCTCGGGCGCCTCCGCGCGCAGCAGGCCGCGGGCGGTGAAGTCCTCCAGTGCGGCCTGGGCCGTGGTCAGCGCGCTGCCCGCCAGGGCCGAGGCGGTGTGCGCGTCGGCGAGCCCGGCCGGGGCCAGGGCGAGCAGGTGCAGGATGCGGGCCGCGGGCTGCGGCAGCGCCTCGTAGGCGAGCCAGAAGGCCCGCGCCAGCGGCCGCGCGGCGCCCTCCTGCCCCGCGCCCCCGGCCGGCAGCTCCCGCAGCCGCTTGGCCACGTCGACGACCGACATCTTGGGCCGGGCGGCCAGCCAGCCGCCGACCAGCACCAGCGCGGCGGGCTGGCCGCCGCACTCCTCGACGACCCGGCTCGCCGCCACCGGGTCGCAGGTGATCCGGGTCGGGCCCGCGAACCGCTCCAGCAGCTCCACGGCGGCCACCGTGTCCAGCCCGCCCAGCGTGCACGGCCGGACGTCGGGCACGCCCGTCAGCGGGCCCCGGGAGACGGCGACGACCAGGCAGTCCGGCTCGTCCGGCAGCAGCGGGTCCACCTGCTCGGCGCCCGCCGCGTCGTCCAGGACCAGCAGCACCCGGCGGCCGTTCAGCGCCGCCCGCAGCGCCTCGGTCAGCTCGTCCTCCCGGGCCCCGGCGGGCACGGGGGCGCCCAGCGCGCCGAGCAGGGCGCGCGCGGTGCGCTCGGTGGGCACGGGCTCCCCGTCGGCACCGGTGAGGCGGGTGCGGAGCACCCCGTCCGGGTACTCCGCGGCGAGCTGCCGGGCCAGCTCCTCGGCGAGGGCGGTCCGGCCGGAGCCGGGGCGTCCAGCGATGAGCAGCACCCGGCCGCGCGGTCTCTTGCGGCCGGAGAGGGTGTCGAGCCCGGTGCGGACGATGTCGGCGCGCAGCTCCTTGAGTTCGCGCTGGCGGCCGACGAACCTGCCGTCGCCCAGGGCGAAGCCGGGCGGCACGACCGGCGCCACCACGGGCGGCACAGCGGGCGCCTGACGGGGACTCACCAGGGCGCCTGCGGTGGGCAACCGTCGCTCGGGCGGTGCCGTCGCCGGTCCGCCGGTATCCACCGTCCGCTCCGCCACGGGGCCACTCCCGTTCCACCTGCATGCGCTCGAGCCCGCCGCGGCCGCGGCTGGGAACGCTTCGAGCCTAGTTCGTCGAGCCTAGTTCACCGTTCGGCGCACTCCGGGAACCCGCACCGGCCACACCGAAGATCACCTATTCGGGTAGCCCGACGATAGGACCGGTGGGACCGGGGGGCCCGCTCGGCCCCTCCCGACAGTACGTCAGGCCTCGAACGGCCGGGCGGGCCAGGGCGCGTCCGCCGGGCGCAGCGCCTCCAGGCCGTCGCCGGCCAGCGCGGCGGCGAGCGAAAGGACGCCCACGACCAGGCAGTTGTTGTGCAGCTCGCCCTTGAGGACACCGCGCACCAGCAGCGCCAGCGGAACGCGGGCCAGCTCCATGTCGAGTTCCTCGTGCTCGACCTCGAAGCGCTCCCCGTCGACCTCGGAGATGCCGCGCGCCAGGAAGATCCGTACGGCCTCGTCGCAGCCGCCCGGCGTGGTGTAGACGTCCGTCAGCACCCGCCAGTCCTCGGCCTTGACGTGCGCCTCCTCGTACAGCTCGCGCTGGGCGGCGTGCAGCGGATTCTCGCCGGGCACGTCCAGCAGGCCGGCCGGGATCTCCCACAGCCGCTGCCGCACGGGGTGCCGGTACTGGTTGAGGACCAGGACGCGGTTCTCGTCGTCGAGTGCGACGACGGCGACGGAGCCGGGGTGGACCTGGTAGTCGCGCTTGACCACGGAGCCGTCGGGCATGACGACCTCGTCCGTGCGCACGCTCGTCTTGTTGCCGACGAACGGCGTTGCGGTCGCGTTGACCTGCCACTGCTCGGCAGTGTCGATGATGGCCCTGTGCGCCGTGTGGTGCGCCATGTCTGTCCTCCAGAAAACACGGAAACCGGGGCGGGGCCTCCGAAAAGGGAGGCGCCCACCCCGGTCCACCGTATAGGTCAGCCCTGCTGGCGCTGCACGGCCGCCTTGATCAGGCCGGCGAACAGCGGGTGCGGGCGGGTGGGACGCGAGCGCAGCTCCGGGTGGGCCTGGGTGGCCACCAGGTAGGGGTGGCTCTCGCGCGGGTACTCCACGTACTCCACCAGCTTGTTGTCCGGGGAGGTGCCGGAGAACTGGAGGCCGGCCTTCTTCTCCAGCTCCGCGCGGTAGGCGTTGTTCACCTCGTAGCGGTGGCGGTGGCGCTCCTCGACGTACTCCTTGCCGTCGTACACCTCGCGCACGATCGAGCCCTCGGCGAGCTTGGCCGGGTACATGCCCAGGCGCATGGTGCCGCCCATGTCGCCCTCGCCGGCGACGATGTCCATCTGCTCGGCCATGGTGGAGATCACCGGGTGCGCGGTGGCCGGGTCGAACTCGGTGGAGTTCGCACCCTCGATGCCCGCGAGGTTGCGGGCGGCCTCGATCACCACGCACTGCAGGCCCAGGCACAGGCCCAGCAGCGGCACCTTGTGCTCACGGGCGTAGGTGATCGCGCCGACCTTGCCGTCCACGCCGCGGTCGCCGAAGCCGCCGGGGACGCAGATGGCGTCCACGTCGGAGAGGTGCTTCTTGGCACCGGCGGGGGTCTTGCAGTCGTCGGAGGTGACCCACTTGATCTTCACGCGGGCCCGGTTGGCGAAGCCGCCCGCTCGGATGGCCTCGGTCACCGACAGGTAGGCGTCGGGCAGGTCGATGTACTTGCCGACCAGGGCGACGGTGACCTCGTGGTCGGGCTGGTGGACGCGCTCCAGCAGGTCGTCCCACTGCGACCAGTCCACGTCGCGGAAGGGCAGGTCGAGCTTGCGCACCACGTAGGCGTCCAGGCCCTCGCTGTGCAGGACCTTGGGGATGTCGTAGATCGACTTCGCGTCGATCGCCGCGACCACCGCGTCCTCGTCCACGTCGCACATCAGCGAGATCTTGCGCTTGATCGCGGTGGGCACCTCGCGGTCGGCGCGCAGGACGATCGCGTCCGGCTGGATGCCGATGTTGCGCAGGGCGGCGACGCTGTGCTGGGTCGGCTTGGTCTTCAGCTCGCCGGAGGGGCCGATGTAGGGCAGCAGCGAGATGTGCACGACGAAGACGTTGTCGCGGCCCACCTCGTGGCGGACCTGGCGCACGGTCTCCAGGAACGGCAGCGACTCGATGTCGCCCACCGTGCCGCCGACCTCCGTGATGACCACGTCGACGTCCTCGGTGGCCATGCGGCGGATGCGGTGCTTGATCTCGTTGGTGATGTGCGGGATGACCTGCACGGTGTCGCCCAGGTACTCGCCGCGCCGCTCCTTGGCGATCACCGAGGAGTACACCTGGCCGGTGGTGACGTTCGCCGACCCGTCCAGGTCGACGTCCAGGAAGCGCTCGTAGTGGCCGATGTCCAGGTCGGTCTCGGCACCGTCGTTGGTGACGAACACCTCACCGTGCTGGAACGGGTTCATCGTGCCCGGGTCGACGTTCAGGTACGGGTCGAGCTTCTGCATCGTCACCCGCAGGCCCCGGGCCTTGAGCAGCGCGCCCAGGCTGGAGGCGGTCAGTCCCTTGCCGAGCGAGGAGGCGACACCCCCTGTGACGAAGAGGTGCTTGGTCGTCGTGGGCTTTGCGGCAATAGCCAAAGGGGGGCTCCCGTGGTCGCGAGGTGAAGGTGCGTACCGGCGATCACCCGGTTGTTTTCGGGGGTGCCGTCGCTGCGGTTGGGGGGTCTTGCGCCCGCCGGTCCACGGGGTACCAGGGTATCAGCGCCCGGGGGCGGGCGCGTCCGGTGACGCGGCACGACGGGGGTGCGGACGGTGCGTCACGGGCGTGTCACCGACCGCGTGCCGGGTCCGCATCAGGCCACCCATTCGGCACAGATTCCCCGGCCAACCGTCGCGCGTGTCCCAACTCGGCGTCGTATCCTGCTCGGACACACGCAGCGAGCCGGCCGGCACGGCACCATCCCCGCCCCTTCCCGGAACAAGAGCTCGTCAAAGATCGCTTGCACCGCCAAAGGGCCCTGCCGGGTCCTGGATGTCCTGGATGCCGTTCGACCCCTCAGGGGTCCTGGATGCCGTTCGACTGGAGATGACGTGGCCGGGCGTATCGAGGATTACGCACTCATCGGCGATATGCAGACCGCCGCCCTGGTCTGCCGGGACGGTACGGCCGACTGGCTGTGCCTGCCCCGTTTCGATTCCCACGCGGCGTTCGCCGGACTGCTCGGCACGGAGGAACACGGCTTCTGGCGGGTCGGCCCGGCCCACCCCTCGGGGGCCGCACCGCCGGCCGCGGACCGGCGCCGGTACCGGGGGGACTCCCTCGTGCTCGAATCCGAGTGGGACACCCCGCGCGGGACCGTCCGGATCATCGACTTCATGCCGCCGCGCGACGGCGCCCCCCAACTGATCCGCATCGTGGAGGGCGTCAGCGGCCGGGTGCCGATGCGCTCCGCGCTGCGGATGCGGTTCTCCTACGGGCGCGTGGTGCCCTGGGTGCACAAGCGGGGCGACCGCACAGTGGCCGTCGCGGGCCCCGACTCCGTCTGGCTGGACACCACCGCCGACACCTTCGGCAAGGACCTGACCACCTACTCCGACTTCACCGTCTCCGCGGGCGAGCGCATCTCCTTCACCATCAGCTGGCAGCCCTCGCACGGCGAGCCGCCCGCGCTGCCGGACCCGGAGGGGTCGCTGGCGGCCACGGAGGAGTTCTGGCGCGAGTGGGTGGGCCACTGCACGTACCACGGGCCCTACCGGGACGCCGTGATCCGCTCGCTGATCACGCTCAAGGCCCTGACGTACGCCCCCACGGGCGGCATCGTCGCCGCCCCGACGACCTCCCTCCCCGAGGAGATCGGCGGCGTCCGGAACTGGGACTACCGCTACACCTGGCTGCGCGACGCCGCCATCACCCTCTCCTCGCTGCTGCGCACCGGCTACCGCGAGGAGGCCCGCGCCTGGCGCGAGTGGCTGCTGCGGGCGGTCGCCGGCGACCCCGAGAACCTGCAGATCATGTACGGCATCGCGGGCGAGCGCGAGCTGGGCGAGGCCGAGCTGCCCTGGCTGCCGGGGTACGAGAACTCCGCCCCGGTGCGGGTCGGCAACGGCGCCGCGGGCCAGCTCCAGCTGGACGTCTACGGCGAGGTCACCGAGGCCCTGCACCTGGCGCACATGACCGGCCTCGCCCGCAACGACTACGCCTCGCTGCTCCAGCTGCGGCTCATCGGCTACCTCGAGGACCACTGGAACGAGCCGGACGAGGGCATCTGGGAGGTGCGCGGCCCGCGCCGCCACTTCGTGCACTCCAAGGTCATGGCCTGGGTGGCCGTCGACCGCACCATCAAGCTCATCGAGTCCGGCGACGTGGACGGGCCGCTGGAGCGGTGGCGCGAGCTGCGCGAGGACATCCACCGGGACGTGTGCGAGAAGGGGTACGACAAGGAGCGCAACACCTTCACGCAGTCGTACGGCTCCCAGGAGCTGGACGCCTCCCTGCTGCTGATCCCGCAGATGGGCTTCCTGCCGCCCGACGACAAGCGCGTCATCGGCACCATCGAGGCGATCCAGCGCGAGCTGTCCACCCCCGACGGCTTCGTGCTGCGCTACCCGACCGCCGGCCACGAGGCGGGCGTGGACGGCCTGGAGGGCGACGAGGGAGCCTTCCTGGCCTGCTCGTTCTGGCTCGCGGACGACCTGGCGATGATCGGCCGCGTCGACGAGGCCCGCCAGCTCTTCGAGAAGCTGCTGGCGCTGCGGAACGATCTGGGGCTGCTGGCGGAGGAGTGGGACCCGCGGCTGAAACGGCAGGTGGGCAACTTCCCGCAGGCGTTCAGCCATGTGCCGCTGATCGACACGGCACTGAGACTGACGGCGTCGAGCGCGTTCGGGGGGTAGGGGGGTCTTTCCCCGATCCCGCCCCTTCCCGAAACTGGGGGCTCCGCGCGCAGCGCGGTCCCGGGGTCTGGGGCGCAGCCCCAGTTACGGGAAGGGGCGGGGTAGGGGAAGAAACCCCCCACCCCCACCCGTGGGCTAGGTTCACCGCCATGGAACCGCCCGCTCCGCCCCCGCAGGGGGCCGTCACCGTTGCCCGGGCCCTCGCACTGCCCGCCCTGCGCCGCGGACTGCCCGAGGTCATGGCCGGAGCCGACCGGCTGCACCGCCCGGTGCGCTGGGTCCACGCGGGCGAGGCACCCAACATCGCCGCCCTCCTCAAGGGCGGCGAGCTGCTGCTCACCACCGGCCTGGGCCTCGGCACCCGCCCCGCCGAGCAGCGCGCATTCGTCCGCGGCCTGGCCGAGCGCGGCATCGCCGCCCTGGTCGTCGAGCTGGGCTCGCGCTTCGCGACCCTGCCGGCCGCCGTGGTGGACACGGCCCGCTCGCACGGCCTCCCCTTGGTCCAGCTGCACCGCGAGGTGCCCTTCGTCGCCGTGACCGAGGAGATCCACACCGAGCTGGTCAACGAGCACTACGCCCTCCTGCGCCGCGCCGAGGAGGTGCAGCGGCGCTGCACGGAGGTGCTGCTGGGCGGCGGCGGAGTGCCCGAGGTGCTGCGCCTGTTCGCGGAGTTCACGGGCAACCCGGTCTTCCTGGAGACCCCGGACGGGCGGCTGCTCTACGCGGCCGGGCCGCCCGCCCCGGCGCCGGGGGCCGCCGATCCCCTCCAGGTGTGGGACGGACTGCGGGCCGGGGACCGCGACGGGGGGCTCCCGGGCACGCTGGTCGCCGACATTCCGGGCCACGGGCCGGGACCGGGCGCGGTACGGGCCCGGCTGACGGTCATGCCGGTGAACGTGCCGCTCGCCCCCGTCCACCGGATCGCGGCGGACCGGACCGCGGACCTGCTGGCGGTCGTCCTGCTGCGGGCGCGCCAGGAGGAGGAGCTGGCCGCGCGGGGCCGCGGAGACTTCCTCACCGACCTCGCCGAGGACCGGCTGGCCGCGGCGGACGCCCCCGCCCAGGCGCGGGTGCTGGGCTTCCGGCCGGGGCCGGGACCGCTGCTGCCGGTGGTGATGCGGCTGGCCACGGACCTGCTGCCGGCGGACGGCTGGGCCCCGCTCGCGGCAGCGGTGCAGGAGGAGCTGTCGGGGGTGGGGGTGCCCGTGCTGCTGGGTGTGCGGCTGCCGGAGGGGCGGGTGCCGCTGCTGGTGGGGCTGCGCGAGGAGGGCGAGCGGACGGCGGTCGCGGACCGGGTGGCGGCGGCCCTGCGGGCCGGGGCGGCGCGGGCGTCCGCACGGCCGCCGGTGATCGTGGTCGGGGCGCCGGCGACATGGGAGACGGCCGGGGCCGGTCTGCGGCATGCGGCGGAGGCTGCGGTGGCGGCCCAGGGGCTGCCGGAGCGCTCCTGGCACGACGTCCGCCGCCTGGACGTGGAGGTGCTGCTGTGGCGGCTGAGGTCGCACGGCGACCTGGCGGCGTTCGTGGACCGGGTCGTCGGCCCGCTGCTGGCGCACGACGCGACGTCCCGGCCGCCGCTGCTGCCGACGCTGGAGACGTATCTGGCGCATGCCGGGCGGAAGGCGGAGACGGCGCGCGAACTGCACCTGAACCGGCAGACGCTGTACGACCGGCTGGCCCGGATCGCCCGCCTGCTGTCCGCGGACCTGGAGGACCCGCAGACGGTCCTGTCCCTGAGCCTGGCCCTGCGGGCACGCAGACACGTGGGCTGAACACGACCGGCCAGGCCGCGGGCGGCCACCCCGCAGCGCCCTACCGCTGCCCCAGCTCGTCGTACACGCTGAGCACATGCGCCACTGTGTCGTCCTCCGACGGCCACTGCGCGGCCTGTACGAACCCGGCCGAGACCAGTTCCGCGCACCGCAGCGGGTCGTCCAGCAGCCGCGACACCGTGGTGGCGAGCGCGTCCGCGTCGCCGTAGGGCACCAGCTCGGCCGCGTCGCCCACGAGGTCCGGCACTCCCCCGACCGCCGTGGCGACCAGCGGCACCCCCGCGTGCAGGGCCTCCTGGGCCAGCAGGGCCCGGGCCTCCCAGGGGCTGGGCAGGATCACCACGTCCGCCGCGGCCAGCAGCTCCGGCACGTCGTCGCGGCGCCCCAGGAGCAGCACCGGCAGCTCCTCCTCCGTGATGCGGTGCTGGAGGGCCGCCCGCTCGCTCCCCTCCCCTGCCATCACGAGCAGCGGCTCGGGGTCCAGCTGCCGCCAGGTGCGGGCCGCGTCCAGCAGCGGGCCGTGGCCCTGGTCCGGCTCCAGCCGGCCGACGGTGACGAGCAACGGCCGGGCCACCGCGCCCAGTTCGGCGCGGGCCTTGAGCCGGACCCATTCGTCCTCGTCGGGGCGGGTGCGGGGCGCGGGCAGCGCCAGGGGGGCCAGCCGGGCGTCCCGTGCGCCGCGCAGCCGGGCCCGGTCCACCAGGTCCGGCGAGGCGCCGAGCAGTACGGCGGCCGAGCGCACGGCCTCCCGCTCCAGCAGCCGGACGACCCGGGCCCGGGCCCCTTCGGCCCGGGGCCTGCTGTGCCAGGTGACCACCAGGGGCGTGGCCCGCCCGCGCAGCGCGAGGGCGGCCAGCGCCCCCGAGCGCAGGCCGTGCGCATGGACGACGTCGGCGCCCCGGCTGGCCGCGCGGATGCCGGCCACGGCCAGCGCGCCCGCACCGGCCCTGAGCGGGGCGAACGCGGCGCCCGAGGCGGCGAATCCATAGGCCTCCGCGGTCTCGCGCGGGCCGCACACCGTGACCCGCAGCCCCCGGGCGACCAGCCCGCCCGCCAGCGACCGCACATGCGCACCGCTTCCGCCGCTCCCGCTGCCCAGGACCTGAACGGCGTGCAGGGAGGGCCGCCCGTGCGCGGGGCCGGGTGTGCTGCTCACGCGGGGGAAGCTCCTGGGTCGACGTCGGGCGGGGCGTGCGGCGAGGTGCTGGGTTCAGGATGCCAGCCTGCGCCGGCATCCCGGCACCACCGTTCCGCGGGCGGCCCGTCCCACCTCGCCCGCAGATCCCCGGATTCACCCGCTTTGGGGATTCCGTACGGGGCTCACCGCCCCGTGCGGGCGGCCTCCAGCAGCTCCTCGGCGTGGGCGCGGGCCAGTTCGGAGTCCTCCTGGCCGGCCAGCATGCGCGACAGCTCGCGGACCCGGGCCTCGCCCTCCATCGCCCGGACGCCGCTGCGGGTGACCGCGCCGTCGTGGGTCTTCTCCACGACCAGGTGCCGGTCGGCGAAGGCGGCCACCTGGGGAAGGTGGGTGACGACCACGACCTGCGCGGACCTGGCGAGGCGGGCCAGGCGGCGGCCCACCTCCACCGCCGCCCTGCCGCCGACGCCCGCGTCGACCTCGTCGAAGAGGTACGTCGGGACGGGGTCGGAGCCCGCGAAGACCACCTCGACGGCGAGCATCACCCGGGACAGCTCACCGCCCGAGGCGCCCTTGGCGATGGGACGCGGCTGGGCGCCGGGGTGCGGGGCGAGGAGGAGTTCGACCTCGTCGGCGCCGTGCGGGCCGTACGCGACCGCCCGGCCCGACACCTCGATGCCGGTCCCGGGGTCGGCCACCTCGTTCTGGCGGACGGCGAAGCTCACCCTGGCGTGCGGCATGGCGAGTTCGGCGAGTTCGGCGGTGACCGCGTCGGCGAAGCGCTGTGCCGCCTCGGTGCGGGCGTCGGTCAGCGCCTGGGCCAGCTCGCCGAGTCCGGCACGCAGCGCGTCGCGCTCGGTGGTCAGTTCGCCGATGCGGCCGTCGTCGCCGTCCAGCTCGGCGAGGCGGGCGGCGCCCTGCTCGGCCCAGGCCAGGACCTGGGCGATGTCCTCGCCGTACTTGCGGGTGAGCTGGGCCAGCGCGGCGCGGCGCTCCTCGACCGCGGCCAGCCGGCGCGGGTCGGCGTCCAGGTCGGAGGCGTACCCGGCCAGGTCGCCCGCCACATCGGCGAGCAGGATGCCGATCTCGCCGATCCGGTCGGAGAGGGCGGCAAGGGCCGGGTCGTGGGAGCGTACGGACTCCAGGGCGCGGTGGGCGCCCGCGACCAGGGTGGCGGCGTCGATGCCCTCCGGGTCCTCGGGGTTGCCCGCGAGCGCGGCGTGGGCCGCGGTGGCGGCGGAGGCCAGAGACTCCGCGTGGCCGAGCCGCTCGGCCTCGGCGGCCAGCTCGGCGTCCTCGCCGGGCAGCGGCTCGGTGGCGGCGACCTCCTCCAGGCCGAAGCGCAGCAGGTCGGCTTCCTGGGCGCGCTCGCGGGCGCGCGTGGTCAGCTCGGCGAGTTCGGCGGTCACCGCGCGCAGCCGGCGGTAGGCCTCGGCGTACTCGGCGAGGGGCTTGGCGACCGCGCTGCCCGCGTAGCGGTCCAGGGCCTGCCGCTGCCGGGCGGGGCGCAGCAGCCCCTGCTGGTCGGTCTGGCCGTGCACGGCCACCAGCTCGTCGGCCAGCTCGCCCAGCAGCCCCACGGGCACGCTCCGCCCGCCCAGGTGGGCACGCGAGCGCCCCTCGGCGGAGAGGGTGCGGCTGACGAGCAGCGTGCCGTCGTCCAGCTCGGCGCCGGCCTCCTCGGCCCGTACGGCCACGGCCGAGCGGCCGTCGACGGCGAGCCGCCCCTCGACCACGGCCGCCTTGGCCCCCACCCGCACCAACGCCGGATCGGCACGCCCGCCGAGCAGCAGCCCGAGGCTGGTGACGACCATCGTCTTGCCGGCGCCGGTCTCGCCGGTCACCGCGGTGAAACCGGGCGACAATTCGACCACGGCGTCATCAATGACACCCAGGGACCGGATCCGCATCTCCTCCAACACGGATACGACCATACGAGGTTCCGGGGGCCGCCCGCGACGGCCTCCCCCACCGATCGCCCGGGGGAGAACCCCACCACCGTTCCGGGTGACGGCTCCATGGGCACGGAGACCCTTGCGGCGCCAGGCTTGCACCATGATCAAAAGCGTTTCCCTCGCGCTCCTGGCCTCATCCGTCGTCCTCACCGCCGCGCCGGCCGCGACCGCCCGTCCCGCCCCCTCCCTCGACGGGGTGTGGCGGACGGACGGCTACGGCACGGTCGTCTCCGTCGAGGACGGGGGACGGCTCCTGCGCGCGTACGAGACGACGTCCGTCAGCTGCCTGCCCGGCGAGGTCACCGCGCTCGGGGAAGCCACCGCCACGGTCGCCCCCGACGGCCCGGGCCGGGCCCGGCTGAACTACGCGAGCAGCGTCGGCCACCGCGTCCTGCAACGCCTCCCCGCGCTGCCGGACGCGTGCCGCACCCCGCGCCCGACAAAGGACCCCCGAACGGTCTTCGACGTCTTCTGGCAGACATACGCGGAGAACTACCCCTTCTTCGCCATGAAGCACATCGACTGGCGAGCCGTCCGCGACCGCTACCGGCCCATGGTCACCGACCGGACCACCGACCAGGAGCTGTTCCGCATCCTGCAAGCGATGATCGAGCCGCTGCACGACGGCCACACGTACCTGGTCAAGGGCGAGGGCCCGGAGGACCGTTTCGGGGGCCACCGCGAGGACACCCCGTTCCCCTCGGCCGAGCTGATCCGCCGTATCGACACGTCGATCGCCCACAGCGTCGGGGAGGACCGCCTCCGGCGATGGGGCAAGGGCAAGATCTCCTTCGCCGAACTCCCGGACGGCATCGGCTACCTCCGCCTGACCGGCTTCGTGAACTACACCGACGACAAGACCTACGAGGCGGACCGCGCCGAGCTCGACCGCGCCCTCGACGCCGTCTTCACCCGCGAGCGGACCACCGGCCCGAAGGCCCTGCGCGGCCTCGTCCTCGACCTCCGCTTCAACGGCGGCGGCTCGGACCGGCTCGGCCTCCACGTGGCCGAACGGCTGACGGACCGGCCGTACACGGCGTATCTGAAGCGGGCACGCGACGACGCGAAGAACCCCCGCAAATTCACCCCGGCCGAACCGGTCCCGGTGCGTCCGCACCAGGACGGCCCCGTCTACACCGGCCCGCTGGCCGTCCTCACCGGCCGCCTGACGATCAGCGCGGGGGAAACCACGACCCAGGCCCTCATGGGCCGCCCCTCCCGCCCCACGCGCATCGGCGCGAACACGAACGGCTCGTTCTCCGACGTCCTGGAACGACGGCTGCCCAACGGCTGGACGTTCGGGCTGCCGAACGAGGAGTTCCGCGAGCCGGGCACGGGAGTGGCGTACGACGGGGAGGGGATCGCGCCGGACGTCCGTACGCCGGTCTTCACGGAGGACGAACTGGCGTCGGGACGCGACTCCGCACTAGCGGAGGCCAGGCGGCGCCTGACGAGCCGGAACTAGGTGACCGGCGGCGGACCGCAGGAGGCCCACCGACCGGAGGGGCGGGGTGGGGCGGACCCCGGTGGGGGCGTAAGGCGCTCTTCGCCGCTGGAGCCAAGTACGGGGCACGTACAACGCGCAACCAGGCACCGCGAAGAGCGCAGCCCCCACCGGGGTCCGCCCCACCCCGCCCCTCCCCACGACCGGACGGCGCTAGGGGGTGTCCGGTGGGTCAGCACAGGCCCCACGGCGCCTGGCACGGCACCTCGCCGCGTTGTCGCATCACCCGAGTACGCCCGGTACGCGGGTGATGCTCCGCCTTGCGATGCACCGCACCAGACGCCGCGGGGCCCGCACTGACCCACCGGACACCCCCTAGTGCAGCGCCCCCCGCCTAGTGCGGCGCCCCCCGCCACCCGGCCACCGGCAGCGCGAACTTCGCCACCAGCCGGTCCGTGAACGACGCGTGGTGCAGCCGTGCCAGCCGCACCGGCACGGCCCCCCGCCGCACCTCCACCCGCGCCCCGGCCGGCAGGTCCACGCTGCGCCGCCCGTCGCACCACAGCACCCCGTTCGGCGTCTGCGGCTGCACCTCCACCGCCAGCACCGAATTCGGCGCCGTCACCAGCGGCTTGGCGAACAGCGCGTGCGCACTGATGGGGACCATCAGCAGGGCCTCCACCTCGGGCCAGACCACCGGCCCGCCGGCCGAGAAGGCATAGGCGGTGGACCCGGTGGGCGTCGCGCACACCACGCCGTCGCCGCCGAAGCGGGACACCGGACGCCCGTCCACCTCCGTGACGACCTCCAGCAGGCGCTCGCGCGCCGCCTTCTCGACCGAGGCCTCGTTCAGCGCCCAGTCGGCGTGCACGACATGCCCGTCGGTGAGGACGAGCACGTCGAGGGTCATCCGCTCCTCGACCTCGTAGGAGCGCGTCACCACCCGGTCGACGACCTTGTCGAGGTCGTCCCGCTCGGCCTCCGCGAGGAAGCCGACCCGCCCGAGGTTGACGCCCAGCATCGGCACCCCGGAGCGCCGCGCGAACTCCGCGCCGCGCAGCAGGGTGCCGTCGCCGCCGAGCACCACCAGCAGCTCACAGCCGTCGAGGGCGTCCGGCTTGCCCGGTCCCGCCTCGACCCGCTCGGCCGAGGCCGGCAGCGGCAGGTCCGCGGCCTCCTCGGCCAGCACCCGCACCCCGATGCCGCAGCGCAGCAGCCCTTCGACGACGAGTTCGGCACTGCGGATGGCCGCTGGACGGCCGGTGTGGGCAAGCAGGAAAACGGTGCGTCGAGCCGGTACTGCCGATACTGCCGATGATGCTTCTGAAGTGGTCAACGGGGCCCCTCCGCCACTGCACGGTCAACATCCGCCGGGTCCAGTTCAGGCGCACCGGCACGCAGCCACAGAAAGTACTCGACATTGCCGGAGGGCCCGGGCAGCGGGCTGGCGGTGACCCCGAGTACGCCCAGTCCCAGCTCGGCCGCGCGGGCGGCGACGGCCCGCACCATCTCGGCGCGCAGCTCGGGGCTGCGCACCACGCCGCCGCTGCCGAGCCGTTCCTTGCCCACCTCGAACTGCGGCTTGACCATCAGCACCAGGTCCGCGTCGGGGGCGGCGCAGCCCACCAGGGCGGGCAGCACCAGGCCGAGGGGGATGAAGGAGAGGTCACCGACGATCAGGTCGACCGGCACGCCGTCGATCTGCTCGAGGGTCAGCTCGCGCACGTTGGTCCGGTCCTTGACGGTGACCCGCTCGTCGCTCTGCAGCGACCAGGCGAGCTGCCCGTACCCGACGTCGACGGCGACGACGTGCGCGGCGCCCGCGCGCAGCAGGACGTCCGTGAAGCCGCCGGTGGAGGCGCCCGCGTCGAGCGCCCGCCGGCCCTCGACCCGCAGGCCGCGCGGCACGAAGGCGGCGAGGGCCCCGGCGAGCTTGTGGCCGCCGCGCGAGACGTAGTCGGGGTCGCTGTCGTCCTGCGTGACGACGAGGGCGGCGCTGGTCTCCACCTGGGTGGCGGCCTTGGTCGCCACCGTGCCGCCCACGGTCACGCGGCCTGCGGCGATCAGCTGGCTCGCGTGCTCGCGCGAACGGGCCAGCTTGCGGCGCACCAGCTCCGCGTCGAGTCGGCGGCGGGTCACTGCCACGTGCGGTTCAGCTCCTGTTGTCGTACGGACGCGTGGGGGCCTCGGGTGGCGGCGGCCCGGGGCGCTGGTCGAGCGCGCCCAGCGCGCTGCGCAGGCCCTCGTGTACATCCTCGTACACCTCCAGGTGGCCGCCGACCGCGAGGTGGTCCGTGTCCGCCAGCCGGGCCAGCCCGGCGTCCACGGCGGGGTGGCCGGTGGGGGTGCGCTCGACGCCGAGCGGCCGGGGGGCGGGGGGCTCGCCGGAGGTCCCACCACTCGGCTCGGTCACCGGATCGGTCAAGGGATCGGTCATGGCCCCGACGCTACCCCGTAACGGGTGTTTCTCCTGCGTTCCGGCCGCTCCGGTGTACCGTCCATTGCGATGGCGACCATCGAAGAGTGCGTGGGTGCACTCGACAGGCTGGCGGAGAACCTCGCGGGGGCGGGCGGGGAGCTGCGCGACGCCGCCGCGCTCGACCGCTCGCTCAGCTGTCATGTGACGGACCTCGACGTCACCTTCACGGGCCATCTCAGGGACGGCCACCTCAGGGAGGTGCGGACCCTGGAGGGCGCCCCCGAGCAGCGCGCGGAGATCGCGCTGGAGATGGCCGGGGACGACCTGGTGGCCCTGGTCGAGGGCCGGTTGAACTTCGCGCGGGCCTGGGCGAGCGGCCGGGTCAGGCTGAAGGCGTCGCTGCGGGACGTGCTGCGGCTGCGCTCGATCCTGTAGCCCCCGTGGCCCGGCGGGCCGCCGGTACGACCAGCGGGGTGCCGGTCTGCGGGTCCTCGATCACCTGGCAGCGCAGCCCGAAGACCCGCTCCACCAGCTCGGCGGTCACGATGTCGGCGGGCGCTCCCTCGGCGACCACCCGGCCGTCGCGCATGGCGATCAGGTGGGTGGCGTAGCGCGCGGCGTGGTTGAGGTCGTGCAGCACTGCGACGAGGGTGCGGCCCTGGGTCTCGTGCAGATCGGCGCAGAGGTCGAGGACCTCGATCTGGTGCTGGATGTCGAGGTAGGTGGTGGGTTCGTCGAGGAGCAGCAGCGGGGTCCGCTGGGCGAGGGCCATGGCGATCCACACCCGCTGGCGCTGGCCGCCGGACAGCTCGTCGACGTACCGGTCGGCGAGGGCCGCCACGCCGGTCGCGGCCATGGACTCCGCGACGATCCGCTCGTCCTGCGGCGACCACTGGCGCAGCAGGCCCTGGTGCGGGTAGCGGCCGCGGGCGACGAGGTCGGCGACGGTGATCCCGTCCGGCGCCACCGAGGACTGCGGCAGCAGCCCGAGCGTGCGGGCGACTTCCCTGGCGGGGTACGAGCCGATGGCCGCGCCGTCCAGGAGCACCGAGCCCGCCCGCGGCCTGAGCATCCGGGAGAGGGCGCGCAGCAGGGTGGACTTGCCGCAGGCGTTGGGGCCGACGATGACGGTGAAGGAGTGGTCGGGGATCGCGACCGAGAGGTCCTCCGCGATGACCCGCCCGTCGTAGGCGAGGGTGACGGATTCGGCGGTCAGCCGGCTCATGGTGGTGCTCCTGTCCGAGTGCGTGCTCATACCCGTCCCGCCCTGCGCTCGGTGAAGAGCAGCCACAGCAGATAGCAGCCGCCGAGCATGCCGGTGAGCGCCCCGACGGGCAGCTGGTCCGCCCCGAAGAGGCGCTGCGCCGACCAGTCGGCGGTGACCAGCAGGGCCGCGCCGGTGACGGCGGCGGCGGTGAGGTTGGGCCCGGGCGAGCGCGTCAGGCGCCGGGCGAGCTGGGGGGCGGCGAGGGAGACAAAGGCGATGGGACCGGCGGCGGCCGTGGCGGCGGAGGTCAGCAGCACGGCGCCGGCCATGGTGACGAGACGGGTGCGTTCGACGCGCACGCCGAGCGCGTACGCGGTGTCGTCGCCCATCTCCAGCATCCGCAGGGCCCGGCCGTGCCCGAGGACGACGGGCCCGAGCACCGCGCAGGTGCCCAGCAGCGGCCACACCTGGTTCCAGTCGCGGCCGTTGAGGGAGCCGACCATCCAGGCGGTCGAGCGGGTGGCGTCGGCGAGGTCGGCCTTGGTGAGCAGATAGCCGACGACGGCGGTGAGGACGGCGGACATGGCGATGCCGACGAGCACGAAGCGGTAGCCGTGGACGCCCTTTTTCCAGGCGAGGGCGTAGATGGCGATGCCGGAGGCCAGGCCGCCGACGACCGATCCGGTGGCCACGGCCGCGGTGCCGCCCTGGAAGAGGACGATGACGGTCAGCGCGCCGGCCGCCGAGCCCTGGGCGAGGCCGATGACGTCCGGGCTGCCCAGCGGGTTGCGGGAGACGGTCTGGAAGACGGCGCCCGCCAGGGCGAGCGCCGCTCCGGCGAGCAGCCCGACCAGGACGCGCGGCAGCCGCAGGTCCTGCACGATGAACTCCTGCGCCGGGGTGCCGCCGCCGGTCAGGGTCCGTACGACGTCGGCGGACGACATCGGGTAGTCGCCGGTGCCGATGAGGGCGACGGAGGCCAGGAGCGCGCCCGCGAGGAGCAGCAGGACGGCGGCCGCCGCCCGGGGGTGCACGCGCAGGGAGAGCCCGCCGCGGGTGCGCAGGGCACGTGCGCCTCGTGTGGCTGTCGCTGGTGTGGCTGTCATAGCTGGGCCATCCTCCGGCGGCGTACGAGATGGATGAACAAGGGGCCGCCGACGAGCGCGGTGACGATGCCGACCTGGAGTTCGGAGGGGCGGACCACGACCCGGCCGAGGATGTCCGTGCCGAGCAGCAGCACGGGCGAGAGCAGGGCCGCGTAGGGCAGGATCCACCGCAGGTCGGGGCCGGTGAACGAGCGGACGGCGTGCGGGACCATCAGCCCGACGAAGACGACGGGCCCGCAGGCCGCGGTCGCCGCGCCGCACAGCAGGGTGACGGCGGCGAGGGCGAGGGCGCGGGTGACGGCCGGCCGGGTGCCGAGCGCGCGGGCCTGGTCGTCGCCGAGGGCCATGGCGTTGAGCGGCTTCGCCAGCGCGAGGGCGAGGACGACGCCGACCGCCAGGTACGGCGCGACCTGGGCGACCACGGTCGCGTTGGCGGAGGCCAGCGAACCGACGGTCCAGAAGCGCATCCTGTCCAGCGCGGCGGAGTCCATCAGTTCGACGGAGTAGATGTAGCCGTTGAGCGCGGCGGTGACGGCGGTGCCCGCGAGGGCCAGGCGGACGGGCGTGGCGCCCCGGCTGCCGCCGAGCGCGTACACCACGACGGACACGGCGGCGGCGCCCAGGAAGGCGAACCACACGTATCCGGTCAGCGAGGTGACGCCGAGGAAGGCGATGCCGGAGACGACGGCGGCCGCGGCCCCGGCGTTGATGCCGAACAGCCCCGGGTCGGCGAGCGGGTTGCGGGTGAGCGCCTGCATGACGGCTCCCGCGAGCCCGAGGGCGGTTCCGGCGAGCAGGCCGAGCAGGGTGCGGGGGACGCGTACGTCCCGCACGACCACGTCGGTGTCGCTGCCTGCGTAGTGGAACAGCCCGTGCCAGACCTGGCCGAGGGGCATCTGCTTGGCGCCGATGGCGAGGGACGCGAGCACGACCAGCAGCAGCACGCCCAGGGCGACGGGCAGCCCCGCGGCACGGGTGACGCCTCGTCGGCGGGGAACGGCCTTGGGGGTTGCGCTCGGTTGAGGGGGACTGTCGACCAACACGAGCTTAGGTTAGCCTACCCTCACAAACACCCTTCACGTTCCTCACGGAGAGAGCACCACCCCCATGAGCACCCCCCGCACCACAGCCATTTCCCGCCGCGGCCTTCTCGCCGCAGGCGGCGCCCTGGGGCTCGGCGCCCTCCTCACCGCCTGCGGGGGCGGCTCGGCGGACTCCTCGGGCCCGTCCTCCGGCGGCAAGGGCGGCCCGTGGGCCTTCAAGGACGACCGCGGGCAGACGGCGAAGGCCGACCGCACCCCCCAGCGCATCGTCGCGTTCACCGGCACCGCGGCCGCCCTGCACGACTTCGGCATCGAATGCGTCGGCGTCTTCGGCCCCACCAGGCTCAAGGACGGCAAGCCCGACCCCCAGGCCGGCGACCTCGACGTCGACAAGGTGACCGTCCTCGGCAACACCTGGGGCGAGTTCAACATCGAGAAGTACGCGGCGCTCAACCCCGAACTGCTCGTCAGCAACATGTTCGAGCCGGACGCGCTCTGGTACGTGCCCGAGGACGGCAAGAAGAAGATCCTCGGCCTCGCCCCCGGTGTCGGCCTCACCTCCGCCCGGGTCTCCATGTTGGAGCCCATCAAGCGCTACGCCGCACTGGCCGAGTCCCTCGGCGCCGACCTCGGCGCCAAGAAGGTCACCGACGCCAAGGCCCGCTTCGAACAGGCCGCCGAGACGCTGCGCAGGGCCGCCAAGGCCAACCCCGTCAAGGTCATGGCCGCCTCCGCGAGCGCCGACCTGTTCTACGTCTCCAACCCGGCCGTCAACGCCGACCTCATGTACTTCCGCGAGCTGGGCGTCGACCTCGTCGTCCCGCAAAAGCTCGACAAGGGCGGCTACTTCGAGAGCCTGAGCTGGGAGAACATCGACAAGTACCCGGCCGACCTGATCATCCTGGACAGCCGCACCTCCGCCCTCCAGCCCACGGACCTCACCGCCAGGCCGACCTGGCAGAAGCTCCCCGCCGTCCGGGCCGGACAGGTCGCCCCCTGGCTCAGCGAGCCCCGCTTCTCCTACGCCGGCTGCGCCCCGCTCCTGGAGGGCCTCGCCGCGGCGATCGAGAAGGCCAAGAAGACCTCCTGACCCCGGAAGGGACCCCACCCCGCGATGACCGCCACCACGCCAGCGTCGCCGCCACCGCCCTACCGCTGGTTCGACCTCCACGTCATACGCACCGAACGCGTCAGCCCCGCCCTGGTCCGCGTCACCTTCGGCGGCGACCGCCTCGCCGACATGATCACCGGCGGCCGCGACCAGCGCTTCAAGCTGTTCCTGCCCCGGCCCGGCCAGGACGCCCCCGTGCTGCCGGACGACCTGGGCACCGGCTGGTACGCGGAGTGGCGCGCCCAGGACCCGGACGTACGGGCCGTCATGCGCTCGTACACCGTCCGCGAGCTGCGCCGCGAACCGGCCGAACTGGACGTCGACTTCGTCCAGCACGGCGAGGGAACCGGGCACGGCGGCCCGGCCTCGCTCTGGTCCCGCACCGCCCGCCCCGGCGACCGCGTCGCCGTCCTCGGCCCGGTGGCCGAGGACAACGGCGGCGTCGACTTCCAGCCGCCGGCCGGCACGGACTGGGTGCTGATCACCGCCGACGCCTCCGCCCTGCCCGCGGCGGCGGGCATCCTGGCCTGGCTGCCGGCGGGCACCCCCGCCAAGGTCTGGATCGAGGTCCCGCACCCGGACGACGTCCAGGACCTCCCCACGGCGGCGGAAGCCGACGTCACCTGGCTGATCGGCGAGGACCCCGCAGCGCCCGCAGTATCCGTACTGGACGCCGTCCGCGCCGCCGAGCTGCCCTCGGGCACGCCGTACGCCTGGATCGCGGGCGAATCCCACACCATCCGCGCCCTCCGCCGCCACCTCGTCACCGACCGCGGCCTGAACCGCCGCGCAGTAACGTTCACCGGCTACTGGCGCCGCGGCGCGACGGAGGAAGACTTGCTGAAAATCAGCCCGTCCGGCGTTTGAGGCTGTGCTCGATTTGCGGCTCCGCCGCGCGGTCGCGCGCAGCGCGGTCCCGGGGTCTGGGGCGCAGCCCCAGTTTCGGGAAGGGGCGGGGTGGGGAAAGGCCCGCCGCAGGCGCCCCCTACCACCCCAACCGCGCGAGCACCTTCCCCGCATCCAGCCCACACGCCCCATCCCCCGCCACCGTCCACGCCACCGCACACAGCGCCCTCAGCGCATCAATCCGCTCCCCCTCGCCCTCAAGCTCAAGCGCACCACCGCTCACCGACGCAACCCACCCCCCACACCGAAACCCCTCGGCCACACCGAAGCCGACGACCTCGGGCTGCGGGGCAAGCAAGCCCCGCAAATCCTCCGCCACATACGTCGGCCGGTACTTCGGCTCCGCCCCCAGCACATCCGCAGCCGTCGTCACCCCCGTCAGCACCAGCAGCGAGTCCACCCCGCCGACGTACGCCCCCTCGATGTCCGTGTCCAGCCGGTCCCCGACCACGAGCGGCCGCTCCGCGCCGGTCCGCAGGATCGTCTCCCGGTGCATCGGCGGCAGCGGCTTCCCCGCCACCTGCGGCTCCGCCCCCGTGGCCAGCCGTACGACCTGCACCGCCGAGCCGTTGCCCGGCGCAATGCCGCGCTCGCTCGGAATCGTCAGGTCCGTGTTGGAGGCGAACCACGGCACCCCGCGCGCCACCGCATACGACGCCTCCATCAGCCGCGACCACGGCATGTCCGGACCGCCGTAGCCCTGCACGACCGCCACCGGATCGTCGTCCGCGGACTCCACCGGCACCAGCCCGCGCTCCCGCAGCGCGACCCGGAGCCCCTCCTCACCGATCACCAACACCCGTGATCCGGCCGGGAACTGATCGGCAATCAGCCGGGCCGCCGCCTGCGCCGAAGTGATCACGTCCGCCGGCTCGGCCGGTATGCCCAGCTCCGTCAGGTGCCCGGCGACCGTCTCGGGGGTGCGGGCGGCGTTGTTCGTCACATAGGCGAGGTGCATCCCGCCCGCCCGCGCCGTCTCCAGCGACTCCACGGCGTGCGCAATGGCCACGCCCCCCGCGTACACCACACCGTCGAGGTCCAGCAGCGCGGTGTCATAGGCGGCGCTCAGCGGCCGCTCGCTGCCCTCGGGCCGGGTCCGGACGGTCTGGTTCATGCTGGGTGCACTCCTTGTATTTCAAGTTTCTTAACAGATCATTGCTCATCCGCCCGGGAGACATAACATTTCACAATGAGCACTCCAGGCCACGGCAAGGACGGTCAGGCGGGGCACGGGCTTCGGCTCGCCCCCTTCCGAGGGCTGCGCTACGTCCCCGAGCAGGTGGGCAGCCTCGCGGCGGTCACGTCGCCGCCGTACGACGTCGTCGTCCGGCCCGACGGCCTGCGCCACCTGGAGACCGCCGACCCGCACAACATCGTCCGCCTCATCCTCCCCCAGGCCGCCACCGCAGCCGACCGGCACCGCCAGGCCGCCGACACCCTGCGCCGCTGGCAGGAGGAGAACGTCCTCGCCCCCGACCCGGAACCCGCGCTCTACGTCTACGAGCAGCGCGGCGAGGGCATCCTCCAGCGCGGCCTGATCGGCGCCCTGCGCCTCACCCCGCCCGCCGAGGGCATCGTCCTCCCCCACGAGGACGTCATGCCGCACATCATCGAGGACCGCGCCGCCCTCATGCGCGACACCGCGGCCAACCTCGAACCCCTGCTCTTCTCCTACCGGGGCAACGGCAACGGCTGCGAGGGCGCGGCCGGCGTCATCGAGCGGGTGATCGGCACCGAGCCGCTGCTGTCCACCACCACCGACGACGGCTACGCACACCGCCTCTGGTCCGTCACCGACCCGGACGACCTCGCCGTCATCGACAAGGACCTCGCCCACCGGCACGCCCTCATCGCGGACGGCCACCACCGCTGGGCCACCTACCTGCGCCTGCGCGACGAGCAGCCGGAGCCCGGCCCCTGGGACTTCGGCCTGGTCCTCCTCGTGGACACCGCCCGCTACCCCCTGCGCGTACGGGCCATCCACCGCCTGCTGCACCGCCTGCCGGTCGCCGACGCCCTGGCCGCGCTGGGCGACGCCTTCCGCGTCCGCACCCTCGAAGGCTCGCTGTCCAAGGCCCTCGAAGCCCTGGAGGCCGCCGTCCGCGAGGGGGGCAACGCGTTCGTGCTCGCCGGCGACGGCCGCTTCCATCTCCTGGACCGCCCCGACCCCGCCCTGCTGGACCGTACGGTTCCGGCAGACCGCCCCAGGGCCTGGCGCGAGCTGGACGCAACGGTTCTGCACTCGGTCCTGCTGGAGCACCTCTGGCAGGTGCCGGACGACCCCGAGCACATCGGCTACATCCACGAGACGGAGGCGGCCGTCGCCCAGGCCGAGCGGCACGGCGGCACGGCGGTGCTGATGCACCCCGTCCACGAGGACGTGGTGCGGGAACTCGCCGAGCAGGGCGTCACGATGCCGCGCAAGTCGACGTCCTTCGGGCCCAAGCCGGCGACCGGCCTGGTGCTGCGGAGCCTCGCGCTGAACTGAGCCGAACCGAGCCGCAAACGCGAATGAGGGCGGAACCCCGGGGGTTCCGCCCTCATTCATGATCAGCGATCAGCTCTCGCCGTCGGTGTCCTTGGCCGCGGCGTCCTTGGCGTCGGAGACGGGCTCGGACTCGGCGGGCTCAGCGGACTCGGTGTCCTCGGCCGCCTTCTCCTCGGCGACCGCGTCCTTGCCGGCCTCGTCGGCCTCCTCGGCCCCGGACTCGTCCAGGGCGTCGGTGAACTCCACGCCGTCCAGCTCGGCGAGCCGGTCGGAGGCGTTGGTCGTGCCGCCCTGGTCGGCCTCGAGCGCCTTGGCGAACCACTCGCGGGCCTCGGTCTCGCGCCCGACCTCGAGGAGCGCGTCGGCGTAGGCGTACCGCAGGCGCGCGGTCCACGGCTGGACCGAGCTGGACGCCAGCTCGGGGCTCTGCAGGGTCACGACGGCCGCATCGGCCTGGCCCATGTCCTTGCGGGCACCGGCGGCGACCAGACGCATCTCGACCTGGCCGGCCTTGTCGAGCTTCTGGACCTCGGGCTCACCGGCCATGGCCAGGGCCCGCTCCGGGCGGCCCATGCCGCGCTCGCAGTCGGCCATGACGGGCCACAGCTCGACCGAGCCGGTCATCCGGCGCGCGGCGCGGAACTCGGCGAGCGCCTCGGAGTACTTGCCGGTGGCGTACGCGGCGAAGCCGGCGGCCTCGCGCACGGCGGCCACGCGGGAGGCGAGCCGCAGCGCGACCCGCGAGTACTCATAGGCCTGCTCGGGCTCCTCGTCCAGGAGCTTGGCGACCATGACAAGGTTGCGTGCGACGTCCTCGGCGAGCGTCTTCGGCAGGCTCATCAGCTCCTGCCGGACGTCCTTGTCGATCTCTTCGCCGGTGACCTCTTCCGGGATCGGCAGCCGCTTCACGGGCTCCCGGTCGCGGTCACGGTCACGGTCCTCGCGACGGCCGTAGCCACCGGCGCGGTCGTCGCGGCCCCGGTAGCCGCCGCGGGCGCCACCCTGGCGGTCGTCACGGAACGGACGGCGCGGGCCACGGTCGTCGCGGCCGCCGCGGTAGCCACCGCGGTCGTCGTCGCGGCGCGGGCCGCGGTCGTCACGGCGCTCGTCACGGCGGAAACCACCGCGGTCGTCGCGGCGCTCCTCGCGACGGAAGCCGCCACGCTCGTCGTCACGGCGGGGACCACGGTCGTCACGGCGCTCGTCACGGCGGAAGCCGCCACCGGGACGCTCGTCGCGGCGCTCGTCGCGACGGCCGTAACCACCACGGTCGTCGTCACGACGAGGACCACGGTCATCGCGGCGCTCATCGCGACGGAAACCGCCACGCTCGTCGTCACGACGGAAGGACGGACGGTCCTCACGACGGCCGTAACCACCGCGCTCGTCGTCGCGGCGCGGGCCGCGGTCGTCACGGCGCTCGTCACGGCGGAAACCACCGCGGTCGTCGTCACGACGGAAGGACGGACGGTCCTCACGACGGCCACCGAAGCCGCCACCACCGGGACGACCACCACGGTCATCACGACGGAAGCCACCACGGTCGTCGTCACGACGAGGACCACGGTCATCGCGGCGCTCATCGCGACGGAAACCGCCACGCTCGTCGTCACGACGGAAGGACGGACGGTCCTCACGACGGCCGTAACCACCACGGTCGTCGTCGCGGCGCGGGCCGCGGTCGTCACGGCGCTCGTCACGGCGGAAACCACCGCGGTCGTCGTCACGACGGAAGGACGGACGGTCCTCACGACGGCCACCGAAGCCGCCACCACCGGGACGACCACCACGGTCATCACGACGGAAGCCACCACGGTCGTCGTCACGACGAGGACCACGGTCGTCACGACGCTCATCGCGACGGAAACCGCCACGCTCGTCGTCACGACGGAAAGAGGGACGGTCGTCGCGACGGAAGCCACCACGGTCGTCGTCGCGGCGCGGGCCGCGGTCGTCGCGACGGAAGCCACCGGCGCGGTCGTCGCGACGGCCGAAGCCGCCACCACGCGGGCCGCGGGGGCCTCCGCGACGTGCGTCGCCGCCCGAGCGATCGTCGGGTGAGTTGGTGGACATCGACGTGACTCCTGTCTTCGGGTACCGCAGTCATTCTCGCGCACCCGGCAGACAGGCGCGCTACGTGCAAAAACAAACAGAAAAACAAAAAAGGACCCTTGGTCCCAGCTGAACGCTGGGACCAAGGGTCCTTGAAAGATTGTTCGGCGGCGTCCTACTCTCCCACAGGGTCCCCCCTGCAGTACCATCGGCGCTGAAAGGCTTAGCTTCCGGGTTCGGAATGTAACCGGGCGTTTCCCTAACGCTATGACCACCGAAACTCTATCGGGCCACCCCGCGGAGCGGGATATCGGCGCTTAGCGAACAAGCACACTCTTCAATTAACAGTGAAGCTGGTTCAACCGGTGCGACTGTTCGCAACCCGGGAACCACACAGTGGACGCGAGCAACTGAGGACAAGCCCTCGGCCTATTAGTACCAGTCAGCTCCAACCGTTACCGGTCTTCCACACCTGGCCTATCAACCCAGTCGTCTACTGGGAGCCTTACCCCATCAAGTGGGTGGGAGTCCTCATCTCGAAGCAGGCTTCCCGCTTAGATGCTTTCAGCGGTTATCCCTCCCGAACGTAGCCAACCAGCCATGCCCTTGGCAGGACAACTGGCACACCAGAGGTTCGTCCGTCCCGGTCCTCTCGTACTAGGGACAGCCCTTCTCAAGACTCCTACGCGCACAGCGGATAGGGACCGAACTGTCTCACGACGTTCTAAACCCAGCTCGCGTACCGCTTTAATGGGCGAACAGCCCAACCCTTGGGACCGACTCCAGCCCCAGGATGCGACGAGCCGACATCGAGGTGCCAAACCATCCCGTCGATATGGACTCTTGGGGAAGATCAGCCTGTTATCCCCGGGGTACCTTTTATCCGTTGAGCGACGGCGCTTCCACAAGCCACCGCCGGATCACTAGTCCCGACTTTCGTCCCTGCTCGACCCGTCGGTCTCACAGTCAAGCTCCCTTGTGCACTTACACTCAACACCTGATTGCCAACCAGGCTGAGGGAACCTTTGGGCGCCTCCGTTACCCTTTAGGAGGCAACCGCCCCAGTTAAACTACCCACCAGACACTGTCCCTGATCCGGATCACGGACCCAGGTTAGACATCCAGCACGACCAGAGTGGTATTTCAACGACGACTCCACACACACTGGCGTGCATGCTTCACAGTCTCCCACCTATCCTACACAAGCCGAACCGAACACCAATATCAAGCTGTAGTAAAGGTCCCGGGGTCTTTCCGTCCTGCTGCGCGAAACGAGCATCTTTACTCGTAGTGCAATTTCACCGGGCCTATGGTTGAGACAGTCGAGAAGTCGTTACGCCATTCGTGCAGGTCGGAACTTACCCGACAAGGAATTTCGCTACCTTAGGATGGTTATAGTTACCACCGCCGTTTACTGGCGCTTAAGTTCTCAGCTTCGCCCCGTCGAAACAGAGCTAACCGGTCCCCTTAACGTTCCAGCACCGGGCAGGCGTCAGTCCGTATACATCGCCTTACGGCTTCGCACGGACCTGTGTTTTTAGTAAACAGTCGCTTCTCGCTGGTCTCTGCGGCCACCCCCAGCTCAAGCAGCAAGTGCTATCACCAGGAATGGCCCCCCTTCTCCCGAAGTTACGGGGGCATTTTGCCGAGTTCCTTAACCATAGTTCACCCGAACGCCTCGGTATTCTCTACCTGACCACCTGAGTCGGTTTAGGGTACGGGCCGCCATGAAACTCGCTAGAGGCTTTTCTCGACAGCATAGGATCATCCACTTCACCACAATCGGCTCGGCATCAGGTCTCAGGCTGCATGTTGTGCGGATTTGCCTACACAACGCCCTACACCCTTACCCCGGGACAACCACCGCCCGGGCTGGACTACCTTCCTGCGTCACCCCATCGCTTACCTACTACAAGTCTGGTCCGTCGGCTCCACCACTCCCCTTCACCCGAAGGATCCAGGGCGGCTTCACGGACTTAGCATCGCCTGATTCGATATTGGGCGTTTCAAAGCGGGTACCGGAATATCAACCGGTTGTCCATCGACTACGCCTGTCGGCCTCGCCTTAGGTCCCGACTTACCCTGGGCAGATCAGCTTGACCCAGGAACCCTTAGTCAATCGGCGCACACGTTTCCCACGTGTGTATCGCTACTCATGCCTGCATTCTCACTCGTGAACCGTCCACAACTCGTTTCCACGGCTGCTTCACCCGGCACACGACGCTCCCCTACCCATCCACACACCCGTTGAGGCTGTTGTGTGAATGACACGACTTCGGCGGTACGCTTGAGCCCCGCTACATTGTCGGCGCGGAATCACTTGACCAGTGAGCTATTACGCACTCTTTCAAGGGTGGCTGCTTCTAAGCCAACCTCCTGGTTGTCTCTGCGACTCCACATCCTTTCCCACTTAGCGTACGCTTAGGGGCCTTAGTCGATGCTCTGGGCTGTTTCCCTCTCGACCATGGAGCTTATCCCCCACAGTCTCACTGCCGCGCTCTCACTTACCGGCATTCGGAGTTTGGCTAAGGTCAGTAACCCGGTAGGGCCCATCGCCTATCCAGTGCTCTACCTCCGGCAAGAAACACACGACGCTGCACCTAAATGCATTTCGGGGAGAACCAGCTATCACGGAGTTTGATTGGCCTTTCACCCCTAACCACAGGTCATCCCCCAGGTTTTCAACCCTGGTGGGTTCGGTCCTCCACGAAGTCTTACCTCCGCTTCAACCTGCCCATGGCTAGATCACTCCGCTTCGGGTCTTGGGCACGCTACTCAAACGCCCTATTCGGACTCGCTTTCGCTACGGCTTCCCCACACGAGTTAACCTCGCAACATACCGCAAACTCGCAGGCTCATTCTTCAAAAGGCACGCAGTCACGACGTTGAGTGCAAGCACTCAACGCGACGCTCCCACGGCTTGTAGGCACACGGTTTCAGGTACTATTTCACTCCGCTCCCGCGGTACTTTTCACCATTCCCTCACGGTACTATCCGCTATCGGTCACCAGGGAATATTTAGGCTTAGCGGGTGGTCCCGCCAGATTCACACGGGATTTCTCGGGCCCCGTGCTACTTGGGTGTCTCTCAAACGAGCCGCTAATGTTTCAGCTACGGGGGTCTTACCCTCTACGCCGGACCTTTCGC
Source organism: Streptomyces sp. 17_S59 (assembly GCF_056930295.1). NCBI lineage: Bacteria > Bacillati > Actinomycetota > Actinomycetes > Kitasatosporales > Streptomycetaceae > Streptomyces > Streptomyces sp. 17_S59. Next base: position 1,380,644 of record NZ_JBXOWD010000001.1, read on the forward strand.
ATGTCCTTCGCCTACATCAACGGTTTCTGACTCGTCTCATGGCCGGCAGACCATGAAAGAGAGGTCCCACAACCCCGCATGCGCAACCCCTGCCGGGTATCACACACATACGGTTTGGCCTCATCCGGTTTCGCTCGCCACTACTCCCGGAATCACGGTTGTTTTCTCTTCCTGCGGGTACTGAGATGTTTCACTTCCCCGCGTTCCCTCCACACTGCCTATGTGTTCAGCAGCGGGTGACAGCCCATGACGACTGCCGGGTTTCCCCATTCGGACACCCCCGGATCACAGCTCGGTTGACAGCTCCCCGGGGCCTATCGCGGCCTCCCACGTCCTTCATCGGTTCCTGGTGCCAAGGCATCCACCGTGCGCCCTTAAAAACTTGGCCACAGATGCTCGCGTCCACTGTGCAGTTCTCAAGCAACGACCAGCCACCCATCACCCCCGATCAGCAGACCGGAGTTCACTGGGGCCGGCATCGCGAAGGTTCGAGCAACGCTCGCACCCTCAGATACCCAACAGCGTGCCCGGCCCAGCCCTTCAGAAGTCACGTTCCACGCCGAAGCAGTACTGATGACCCTTAAGAAACTGTGCCGAATAGTCAACGTTCCACCCATGAGCAACCGTGCAAGACATTCGCTTGCAGCCGGCTATGTGCTCCTTAGAAAGGAGGTGATCCAGCCGCACCTTCCGGTACGGCTACCTTGTTACGACTTCGTCCCAATCGCCAGTCCCACCTTCGACGGCTCCCTCCACAAGGGTTGGGCCACCGGCTTCGGGTGTTACCGACTTTCGTGACGTGACGGGCGGTGTGTACAAGGCCCGGGAACGTATTCACCGCAGCAATGCTGATCTGCGATTACTAGCAACTCCAACTTCATGGGGTCGAGTTGCAGACCCCAATCCGAACTGAGACCGGCTTTTTGAGATTCGCTCCACCTCGCGGTATCGCAGCTCATTGTACCGGCCATTGTAGCACGTGTGCAGCCCAAGACATAAGGGGCATGATGACTTGACGTCGTCCCCACCTTCCTCCGAGTTGACCCCGGCAGTCTCCTGTGAGTCCCCATCACCCCGAAAGGCATGCTGGCAACACAGAACAAGGGTTGCGCTCGTTGCGGGACTTAACCCAACATCTCACGACACGAGCTGACGACAGCCATGCACCACCTGTACACCGACCACAAGGGGGGCACTATCTCTAGCGCTTTCCGGTGTATGTCAAGCCTTGGTAAGGTTCTTCGCGTTGCGTCGAATTAAGCCACATGCTCCGCTGCTTGTGCGGGCCCCCGTCAATTCCTTTGAGTTTTAGCCTTGCGGCCGTACTCCCCAGGCGGGGCACTTAATGCGTTAGCTGCGGCACGGACGACGTGGAATGTCGCCCACACCTAGTGCCCAACGTTTACGGCGTGGACTACCAGGGTATCTAATCCTGTTCGCTCCCCACGCTTTCGCTCCTCAGCGTCAGTATCGGCCCAGAGATCCGCCTTCGCCACCGGTGTTCCTCCTGATATCTGCGCATTTCACCGCTACACCAGGAATTCCGATCTCCCCTACCGAACTCTAGCCTGCCCGTATCGAATGCAGACCCGGGGTTAAGCCCCGGGCTTTCACATCCGACGCGACAAGCCGCCTACGAGCTCTTTACGCCCAATAATTCCGGACAACGCTTGCGCCCTACGTATTACCGCGGCTGCTGGCACGTAGTTAGCCGGCGCTTCTTCTGCAGGTACCGTCACTTTCGCTTCTTCCCTGCTGAAAGAGGTTTACAACCCGAAGGCCGTCATCCCTCACGCGGCGTCGCTGCATCAGGCTTTCGCCCATTGTGCAATATTCCCCACTGCTGCCTCCCGTAGGAGTCTGGGCCGTGTCTCAGTCCCAGTGTGGCCGGTCGCCCTCTCAGGCCGGCTACCCGTCGTCGCCTTGGTAGGCCATCACCCCACCAACAAGCTGATAGGCCGCGGGCTCATCCTGCACCGCCGGAGCTTTCCACCCGCCAAGATGCCTCGGCAGGTCGTATCCGGTATTAGACCCCGTTTCCAGGGCTTGTCCCAGAGTGCAGGGCAGATTGCCCACGTGTTACTCACCCGTTCGCCACTAATCCACCCCGAAGGGCTTCATCGTTCGACTTGCATGTGTTAAGCACGCCGCCAGCGTTCGTCCTGAGCCAGGATCAAACTCTCCGTGAATGTTTACCGGGCTGCGTTTAATTAAAAACTGCCGGTCACACTCGCGTTGAGCGGAACAGCCAGGCGGAATAAGCCCGGCCGTTCACAGCGTCCTCGCTGTGAAATCGCCTACCCGATCCGATACGGACCCGGCAGGACTTTTAAAGGAACCTCATCCATCGAGATGGACGGGGTGTCAACATATCTGGCGTTGACTTTTGGCACGCTGTTGAGTTCTCAAGGAACGGACGCTTCCTTTGTACTCACCCTCTCGGGCTTTCCTCCGGGCGCTTCCCTTCGTTGTTTCCAACCTTACCAGATCCGTTTTCCGTTCCGTTTCCGGTCCGAATTCCGTTTCCGGCCCCCTGTTGGAGCGGGGTTTGTTTCGCGCCTTCCGGCGTGATCACTACTTTAGCGGATTTCCCTTGCGGCTCCTAATCGAGCCGATCGCAGTCATATTTCGGCACGCCGAAATAGACCCCGATCCGGGAAGTCCTCGCAGTAGTGGTGGTGACCGCCAGTCTCGGACGCGCACACGGCGCTGCCCGTCTCAAGCGGCTTGCCTACGTTAGGCCCTCCCCGCTCCGGAGTCAAGCACCGGCTTGCTGCCCGCGCTTGCTCCGGTCGCGCGGCACGTGTGCCCGGTAGGCACTGACCGTCGGGTCGCCGTCCGCCCAGAAGCGCCAGGGGTGGTTCGCCCCCGCACCGCCCACACCCGTGCGCGGCCCGCTCCGTACCCGGTCCGCGGGGACGGGGCTGCCCTCCAGTACGGCCAGCGGTGCGCCGATGCCCGTGCAGACGTCCGTCCCGTTGAGGCTCCGGTCGATGTCGAGGGCCGTCGCGAGGCGTGCCGGGCCCTGGGCGAGTTCGGTGTCGCGGCGCGCCTTCGGGCGGCGGGCGCGGGCCAGGTCGGCGCCCTTGATCACTTCGCCGCCGCGCAGCAGGACTCCGCTGGCCGTGCCCTCGGGTCCGCAGACGAGGTTCAGGCTGAACCACATTCCGTAGATGAAGTAGACGTACGCGTGGCCCGGCGGACCGAACATCGACGCGTTGCGCTCCGTGCGGCCGCGGTAGGCGTGCGAGCCGGGGTCCTTCTCGCCCGCGTATGCCTCGACCTCCGTGATGCGGACCTCGATCGGCCCCTCGGGGGTCGTCCGGACGAGGGTGCGGCCGAGCAGTTCCGGGGCTACCTCGAGGACCGGACGGTCGAAGAACTCGCGGGCGAGTGGCATACGGTCAGGCGCGGCGATCATGCCGATCGAGCGTACTGGAAGGGCCCGCCCGGCGGGTCGTGGGAGGAAGAGCGCAATGGTTTTCAAGAAGCTCCTGGCGAGCCTGGGTGCGGGCGGTGCTTCGGTCGAGACGGTGCTGTTCGAGCAGAACGTCGTGCCCGGCGGAGTGGTGCAGGGCGAGGTGCGCATTCAGGGGGGCTCGGTCCCGCAGCAGATCGAGGGGCTGTCGGTGGGGCTTCAGGCTCGCGTCGAGGTCGAGGGGGACGACGGCGAGTACAAGCAGGACGTCGAGTTCACGCGCGTGCGGCTGGGCGGGGCGTTCGAGGTGCAGCCGGAGGCGGTGCACGTGGTGCCGTTCGGGCTGGAGGTCCCCTGGGAGACGCCGATCACCATGTTCCTGGGCCGGCACCTCACGGGGATGAGCGTGGGCGTGACGACGCACCTCGCCATCGCCCGCGCCGTGGACTCGAGCGACCTCGATCCGGTGAACGTCCACCCGCTCCCGGCCCAGCAGGCGATCCTCGACGCCTTCGGGCGGCTCGGCTTCGGCTTCAAGTCCGCCGATCTGGAGCGCGGCACCATCCGGGGCACGCGGCAGCAGCTGCCCTTCTACCAGGAGATCGAGTTCCGCGTCCCGGACCAGTACCGGGGGCTGAGCGAGGTCGAGCTGTCGTTCGTCGCGGACGGCCGTGCGATGGACGTCGTGCTGGAGATGGACAAGAAGCCGGGGCTGTTCGGCTCGGGCAGCGACACCTACCGCTCCTTCACCGTGGATCTGCACGCGTACGCGCAGACCGACTGGGCGGCCTATCTCAACCAGTGGCTCGCGGAGGTCGGCGGCAAGCGGAACTGGCTCTGAGCCGGACCGGCCGGGGCGCGGAGCGTGCCCCGGCCGCCGTCAGCCGGTCAGCCCAGCAGGACGACCAGGGGTGATTCGGTGCCGGCCCAGTAGGCGACGGCGTCGTGGAGCACGGCCTCCGCCGTCCGGGCGTCGTCGGGGGCCGCCTTGCGGAAGGCGTCCCAGTCCTCGGCGAGCATCAGGTAGCCGCGGAACTTGCCCGAGCCCCACCACGACAGGTCCGTGAGGCAGTCGGCGAGGGCGTCCCAGTTGCGGCCGAACCACTCGGGGAACTCCAGGTCGGCGGCGCAGCGGTCGAGGAAGGCGGCCTTGTCGTGGACGCCCGTGAGCTGGAGCCTCGCGCCCCGCCAGTCGGCCTCGGCGGCGCGGGCCAGGACGTCCGCGGGTGCTTCGGCGGGGGGCAGGCGGTAGATGCCGGGGGGCGTCGTTCCGTTGAGGATGCCCGGGAGGCCGGGGGCGGGCAGTGTGCCGGTCATGGGTGCACCACCGCTTCGAAGGTCTGGTAGTGGTCGCTGGTGTAGTAGCGCTCGGAGTGTTCCCCGGTGATGATGCGGCGGGCGCCGCGGTCGCGGGAGCCGGGTGTCGGGACCGTGTACTCGTGGTAGTAGCCGCGGGCCTGCTTGGGGAGCCGGTTCTCGTAGTTGCCGAAGACGGTGCCGTCCTTGTCGTACGGGAAGGGGCCGCCCTTGGCGATGAGTTCGAGGGTACGCCGTGCCTCGGGCGGCAGCTTGTCCTCGGGGACGGTCTTCATGCCCTTCGCCCAGGAGGGCGTCGTGCCGGTGGGGTTCGAGGCGGCGGCCGGGGTCCGGGGCTTCTCGGCCTTGTGGCTGCTGCCCGACGAGCAGGCGGGGAGCAGCAGGAGGGGCAGGGCGGCCAGCAGGACGGTCAGGGCGCGCATGACGCGGCTCGCCGGGCGTCGTCGGGCGGCCTGTCGTCGGCCGATTCGGCTGATTCGTCGAAGTACATGGAGCACACTCCATATGGTCGCAGTGCGTGCCGCCGTGGCCTCGTTAGGCTGGCGTTTTGACCTGTCGTCACGTTTTGGAGGTGTCTTGGTGTCCGAGCAGAAGCGACGGCCGCTCCCCCACGATTTTCATCCGCAGGTGCCCTCGTTCACAGTGGTCAGTGACGATGTGGCGCCCGGGGCGAGGCTGAAGGGCGGTCAGGTGTTCGCGGGCGGCAATGTGTCGCCGCACCTGCGCTGGGAGGGCTTTCCGGCGAACACGAAGAGCTTCGCCGTGACGTGCTACGACCCGGACGCGCCGACCGGCAGCGGCTTCTGGCACTGGGTCCTGTTCGACCTTCCGGCCGATGTCACCGAGCTGCCCGCGGGTGCCGGCAGCGGTGCCATGAAGGGGCTCCCCGCGGGCGCCGTGCATGTGCGCAACGACTACGGGACGCAGGACTTCGGCGGCGCCGCGCCGCCGGCCGGGGACGGTCCGCACCGGTATGTCTTCACGGTGTACGCCGTGGACCAGGAGAAGCTGGGGCCGGACGCGGCCGCCTCGCCGGCCGTGGTGGGCTTCCACCTGCGCTTCCACGCGCTCGCGCGGGCGCAGCTCATCGGCGAGTACGAGGTGCCCGCCGCGGGCTGAGGCCCGTACCGCCGTCCCGCCGGCCGTCGGGCGCGGGGCGGCGTCCGGAAATTCCGTTGCGGCCCGGTGCCTCCGGATCGCACAGTGGTTGTCGGCTGACGGCTCGCACATCGCCGTCGGGCAGCGGGCACCGCAGTGGCGGGGGCGGCGGGGCGCTCAGGCGTCCGGTGTCTGCCGGAGTCCGGTCTCGTGCCGGGTGACCGCGTCCGCTGCCGTACGCTCCGGGCCCGCGTTCGATACGGGGGAATGGGCCCGGAGCGTTCCCCGTTTCCGGGGTCCTCGTGCCGGGCCCGCCCTTCCCTCCCGTTCGCTACTTGAGCAGCATCTGGACGATGGCCACGATGCCGACCGCGACGATGACGCCCCGCAGTGCGGTGGGCGGCAGGCGGCGGCCGACCTTCGCGCCTATCTGGCCGCCGAGGGTGGAGCCCGCGGCGATGAGCAGGACGGCGGGCCAGTCGACGTGGGCGACGAAGACGAAGAAGAGCGCGGCGACGCCGTTGACGACGACGCCGAGGACGTTCTTGAGGCCGTTGACGCGCTGCAGGTCGTCGTGGAGCAGCAGGCCCATGAGGGAGAGGTACAGGACGCCCTGGGCCGCGCCGAAGTAGCCGCCGTAGGTGCTGGCCACGAGCAGCCCGAGGAGGAGGGCGGCGCCGCCGTCGGTGGGGGCCTGGGTGCCGTTGCGCTCCCGGCGGCGGGCGAGGGCCCGGGCGAGCCGGGGCTGGAGGACGACGAGCACCAGGGCGAGGGCGATGAGCACGGGGACGACTGCGTTGAAGGCCCTGGACGGCAGGGCGAGCAGCAGGATCGCTCCGGTGAGGCCGCCGATCAGTGCGGTGATGCCGAAGCGGATGACGCGGCCGCGCTGGCCACGGAGTTCGCGGCGGTAGCCGACGGCGCCGCTGATGTTGCCGGTGACCAGGCCGATGGTGTTGGAGACGTTGGCGGTGACGGGCGGCAGGCCGGTGGCAAGGAGCACCGGAAAGGTGATCAGGGTGCCGCTGCCGACGATGGTGTTGATGGTGCCGGCGCCGATGCCGGCCGCGAGGACCGCTAGTGCTTCCCAGATGGACAAGGCCATCTCCTTTGGATCAGTGTGTCGCCTCCCCGCCATGAGAGGTCGGGGGGCCGCACTGATCATGCACGACGCGGTCGTGCGGGAGGAGGGGTGCCGGCTGCGGTCGGCGCTCAGTCGATCGGGGGCTGCTCGCGGCGGGGGTTCTCCTTGGTGGTCTTCGGCGCGCTTCCGCCGGCCTTGGGGGTGAAGTTGCCGACGGCGCCGCTGAGGCCCTTGAGGGCGTCGCCGATCTCGCTGGGGACGATCCAGAGCTTGTTGGCGTCGCCTTCGGCGATCTTCGGGAGCATCTGGAGGTACTGGTAGGAGAGCAGCTTCTCGTCGGGGTCGCCGGCGTGGATGGACTCGAAGACCGTGCGGATGGCCTGGGCCTCGCCCTCGGCCCGGAGGGCCGCGGCGCGGGCCTCGCCCTCGGCACGCAGGATCGCGGACTGCTTCTCGCCCTCGGCCGTGAGGATCTGCGACTGGCGGATGCCCTCGGCCGTGAGGATCGCGGCGCGCTTGTCCCGGTCGGCGCGCATCTGCTTCTCCATCGAGTCCTGGATGGAGGTCGGGGGCTCGATCGCCTTCAGCTCGACGCGGTTGACGCGGATGCCCCACTTGCCCGTCGCCTCGTCGAGGACGCCGCGCAGGGCGGCGTTGATCTCCTCGCGGGAGGTCAGGGTGCGCTCGAGGTCCATGCCGCCGATGATGTTGCGCAGGGTGGTGACGGTGAGCTGCTCGATGGCCTGGATGAAGCTGGAGACCTCGTACGTGGCCGCCCGGGCGTCCGTCACCTGGTAGTAGATGACGGTGTCGATGTTGACGACGAGGTTGTCCTGGGTGATCACCGGCTGCGGCGGGAACGGCACGACCTGCTCACGGAGGTCGATGCGGTTGCGGATGGAGTCGATGAAGGGGACGACGATGTTCAGGCCCGCGTTGAGAGTGCGGGTGTAGCGGCCGAAGCGTTCGACGATGGCGGCGCTGGCCTGTGGAATGACCTGAACCGTCTTCATGAGGGCGATGAAGACGAGCACCACCAGGATGATCAGGACGATGATGATCGGTTCCATCGTGGCTCCAGCTCCCCGTGCCTGTGTATTGGGTCTTGATCAGTCTTTCAGAACCAGGTGCCGCCGTGCAGGTGTTGGGTCCAGCTCGTCCGGTCCGGCCCGGGCAGCCGTGGGGGACGGCACGGCGCCAGGACACCCCCTAGATCACCACGGCCGTGGCGCCGTCGATCTCGACGACGTCCACCTGCTGGCCCACTTCGTAGGCCCGCTCGGTGTCGAGGGAGCGCGCGGACCAGATCTCTCCGGCGAGCTTGATGCGGCCGCCGTTGCCGTCGACCCGCTCGAGGACGACGGCCTGCCGGCCCTTGAGCGCCTCGATACCCGACTGGAGCTCGGGGCGGCGGGAGCGCTGCCGGTTGGCGATCGGGCGCACGACGGCGATGAGGGCGACGGAGACGACGGCGAAGACGACGAACTGGGTCACGGTGCCGCCGCCCATGACTGCGGCGACGGCCGCGGCGACGGCCCCGACCGCGAGCATGCCGAACTCCGGCATGGCGGTCACGACCAGGGGAATGCCCAGCCCGACGGCGGCTACGAGCCACCACACCCATGTGTCCACATGGTCATGGTAGGGGCGTGAACCGCCCGGCGGACAGAGCGTGCGACGGGGCTCCGGGCTCCGTCAGGACATCGGCAGGCCCTGGGCGGACCAGCGGTCGCCGTTGCGCTGGACGACGAGCGGCAGGCCGAAGCAGTGCGACAGGTTGCGGGAGGTCAGCTCGAGTTCGATGGGACCGGCGGCGAGCACCTTGCCCTGGCGGATCATCAGGACGTGGGTGAAGCCGGGGGCGATCTCCTCGACGTGGTGGGTGACCATGAGCATCGAGGGGGCGAGCGGGTCGCGGGCGAGCCGGCCGAGGCGGCGCACGAGGTCCTCGCGGCCGCCGAGGTCGAGGCCGGCGGCGGGCTCGTCGAGCATGAGCAGCTCGGGGTCGGTCATCATCGCGCGGGCGATGAGGGTGCGCTTGCGCTCGCCCTCGGAGAGGGTGCCGAACTTGCGGTCCAGGAAGTCCGTCATGCCGAGGACGTCGAGGAAGGCGCGGGCGCGCTGCTCGTCGACCTCCTCGTAGTTCTCCTGCCAGCCGGCCGTCATGCCGTAGGCGGCGGTGAGCACCGTCTGGAGGACGGTCTGGCTGCGCGGCAGCTTGTCGGCGAGGGCGATGGAGGCCATGCCGATGCGCGGGCGCAGCTCGAAGACATCGACGGCGCCGAGCTTCTCGCCGAGGATCCGGGCGGTGCCCTTGGTCGGGAAGAGGTAGCTGGAGGCGACATTCAGGAGGGTGGTCTTGCCGGCGCCGTTGGGGCCGAGGATCACCCAGCGCTCGCCTTCCTTGACCGACCAGGAGACCTGGTCCACCAGAGCCCGGCCCTCGCGGACCACGGATACGTCCACCAGTTCCAGCACATCGCTCATGAGCGCGTTGTCTCCCATTGCAGTCGCGTAGTCCATTGCAGTCGCGTAGTCGCTTGCGCCTGTCGGCGCAGCCCCAGGGAAAAACCTACGCCACCTGTTGTCGGTGCCAGTCCCTAGGCTGGGACCCATGCTCGATGAACACCGCTCAGGACGGCTCACCGCGTGGGGAAATGCACTTATTGCCGGGTTTGCCGCGCCCGATGATGCCGCGCACCACATCACCGGAACCGATGCGACGCACCGGGTCGTCGGCCTTCCGGGCGAATCCGGCCCGGTCGGGCTCACGCTGGCGCTGGGTCGGCTGCGTGCGCTCGGGGCCACGGGACTGCGGCTGGCGCTGCCCGTGCCGGGCCATCCGCTGGGGCTGAGCGGGCCGCCGGAGTTCAACGCCCGCGCCATGGAGGCCGAGGAGGCGGTGATCGCCTCGGGGGCGGGGCTGGGGCTCGTGCCGGAGGTGTACGAGGCGGGGCCCGAGGGCGACGTCCATGTGGAGGTCCTCTGGCACTGCCTGCCGGTGCGGGAGGCGCCGCCGGCCGACGTCCCCTCCCTCTCGGAGGCCGAGCGCGAGCTGGCAGAGGCGCTGCGCGAGGCGACCGAGGTGCTCACCCGGCTGGACGTGGCGGGCTCGGGCCCGGTGGCGCAGGCGGCGCTGGAGGCCTACCGGGCGCGGGCCGAGCGCGGCCGGGAGGTGCTGGCGCCGGGGTATCCGCCGCGCGCGGTGCGGGTGCTGGAGCTGGCGCAGCGGGTCGGCGAGCTGGTCTCGATCGCGTACGAGCCGGGGGACGCCGCGGGGCGCGAGCACGGCGGCGCGGTGAGCGCGTCGGAGATCGCGGCCCGGGCCGCGGCGCTGCGGCCGGTGGAGCGGACGGCCCGGCGGGCCCAGGTGGCGGCGTACAACGCGATCGTGGAGGACCGGGAGCGCGGGCGGCACTGAGGCGCCCCGGACAGCGGTGAGGCCCCGCGGACCGAGCGGTCCGCGGGGCCTCACCGTGCGTCGGCCGACTGCCGTGACAGATCAGTCGCGGTCGTGGTGGTCGTCGTGACGACCCTCGTGGTGGCCCTCGTGGTGGTGGGTGTGCTCGGTCACGTGGTGCTCGGTCCTGCTGGGCCCCTCGATGTCACCGTTGATGCAAGTGTTGCCGAACGTCGGGTTGAGCAGGCCGATGATGTCGATGCTGTTGCCGCAGAGGTTGATCGGAATCTGGATCGGCACCTGGATGACGTTGCCCGATACGACACCCGGCGAGCCCTGGGCGACGCCGGAGGCCAGGGCTCCGTCGAAGTCGTCGTCGGTGGCGGCGGCCGGAATGACCGAGGCGCTGACGGCGGCGGCCGCCACGGCCAGAGCGAGGGCGGCCTTCTTGGCAGTGTTCATGTAGTGGTCTTCCTTCTGAGACTGACCTTGACGACCCCGGCCACGGGGCCTGCACTGATGAACGCCAATCAGCCGCCGACGGCACGGCCATCGACGGTATTTGCCCTCGTTTGGACGATTGACCACCACTCGGATGTCGGCTCCACCGCAGTGGAGCCGACCGCCCGATGAGATGGGACGCGTCAGATCAGTCGTTGACGCAGAGGTTCCCGTGGGAGGTGTTGAAGAGGCCGACCACGCTGATGGTGTTGCCGCAGACGTTCACCGGCACGTCGATCGGCGCCTGGACGACGTTGCCGGAGACAACACCCGGGTTGCCCTTGGACTCGGCCGAGGCACCGTCCGAGCCGTGCGCGGAGGCTGCACCGGCACCGGCGAGGGCGAGACCGCCGACGGCGAGCGTGACAGCAGCGGCCTTCTTGATGTTCTTCACTCTTCCTATGACCTTCCTGGAATGTTGCCAGAGCGTCGCCACGGCCAGCCGCCGCGGTTACGTCATGGAAAACGGACCAGGGCCATTCGGGTTATGCCGACGGCCGGGTTATCACACGACCGCATGAATCGCTGATCAGAACATGACGTTCCGCTACCGTCGGGTAGTCCCGCCCTCAGCCCCCGATGCCCTGGCGGACGGCCCACAGGGCCGCCTGCGTCCGGTCGGCAAGGTCGAGCTTCATCAGGATGTTCGAGACGTGGGTCTTGACGGTCTTCTCCGACAGGACCAGCGCCCTGGCGATCTCCCGGTTGGAGCGGCCGTCCGCGATCAGGCCGAGCACCTCGCGCTCCCGCTCGGTGAGCGCATTGCCTCTCCCGTGGCCGTTGCCGCCCGACCCCTCCTGGGACAGCAGGGCCTCCGCGACCTCGGGCTGGAGCAGGACGTGCCCGGCGTGCACGGACCTGATGGCCCCCGCGAGGGCGTCGGGGTCCACGTCCTTGTAGACGTAGCCCGCGGCACCGGCGCGCAGGGCGGGGACGACGGTGCGCTGCTCCGTGAAGCTGGTGACGATCAGCACGCGGGCGGGGCTGTCCAGCTCGCGGAGCCTGCGCAGCGCCTCGATGCCGTCCATGCCGGGCATCTTCACGTCCATCAGGACGACGTCCGGCCGCAGCTCCTCGGCGCGGGCGACGCCCTCGGCGCCGTCGGCGGCCTCCCCCACCACCTCGATGTCGTCCTGCACCTCCAGAAAGGTGCGCAGCCCCCTGCGGACCACCTGGTGATCATCGACCAGCAGCACTCGAATGCTGCTTTTTCCCGGGGGACAGCCCCCGGACCCCCGGCCGGACTCGTCAGCCACCGGGCACCTCCATTTCGATCGTGGTGCCCTCACCGGGCTCCGAGACAACGGTGAGCTTGCCGCCGACGCCGTTCGCCCGGTCCCGCATGGAGACCAGGCCCAGGTGGCGGCCGGCCCGGCGGACGGCGGACGGGTCGAAGCCGCAGCCGTCGTCGGTCACGCGCAGGGCCGCGCCGTGGCCGAGCCGGGTCAGGGTGACCTCGACGGCCGTGGCGTCCGCATGCCGCAGGGCATTGTGCAGGGCCTCCTGCGCCACGCGCAGCAGCGCCTCCTCCTGGGCGGCCGGCAGGGCCCGTATGCCGTGGGCGGCGAAGGCGACGCGGGCGCTGTGGGCCCGGTCGAGGACCTTGACCTGGCCGGCCAGGGTGGCCGCGAGCCCGTCCTCGTCCAGCCCGGCGGGGCGCAGCTCCACCACGGCGGCGCGCAGCTCGTCGGCCGCCTCGGCGGCGAGCCGGGCCACCTGGTGCAGCTCGCCCTTGGCCCGGGCGGGGTCGCGGTCGACGAGGGCGGTGGCGGCCTGGGCCGTCAGGCGGAGCGAGAAGAGCTTCTGGGAGACGGCGTCGTGCAGCTCGTGCGCGAGGCGGGCGCGCTCCCCGGCGATGGTCAGCTCGCGGCTGCGCTCGTAGAGGCGGGCGTTGGTGAGGGCTATCGCGGCGTGCTGGGCGAGGACGCCGAGCAACTCCTCGTCCTCGGCGGTGAAGGCGCAGCCGCCTTCCGGCTTGGGGCACCGCTTGTTGGCGAGGAACAGCGCGCCGAGGATCTCGTCCCCGTCGGCCACCGGCATGCCGATGAAGTCGCTCATCTCGGGGTGGGCCTCGGGCCAGCCCTCGAAGCGGGGGTCCTTGCGGACGTCCCCGAGCCGCTGCGGCGTGGCGTCCTCCAGCATCGCGGCCAGGATGCCGTGCTGGCGGGGCAGCGGGCCGATGGCCTTCCACTCCTCGTCGCTGATGCCGTCGACGACGAACTGGGCGAAGCCGCCGTGGTCGTCCGGTACGCCGAGGGCGCCGTACTCGGCGTCGATCAGCTCTCGCGCCGAGACGACGATCGTCTTGAGGACGTCACGTACTTCCAGGTGCCGGCTCATGGCGAGGAGTGCGGTGCTCACGGCGGTGAGGCCGGCCCGCCGGCCGTTGCCTTTGGTCATGGCCTCACGGTATCGGGGGCCATGACACGGGGGATCGGGCCGGTGGCGGCAGTGACCCGGGTCGCAGGACCTAGGCCGTTTCGACGAGGGGCCGGACGGGGGAACCCAGGACCATGTCCTTATCTGAGCAGTGGACCCCCACCCACGGGGAGCCCTACCGGCCCGTCCCCTACCGTCCCGAGCGCATGCCCGCCGAGGAGTCCCTGGCCCGCGCCGCGGAGCTGCGGGAGCGCATGGCGCGGCGGCGTACGGTGCGCCGGTTCTCCTCCGACCCGGTGCCCGGGCAGGTGGTGCGGGACGCCATCGCCTGCGCCGCGACCGCGCCCTCCGGGGCGCACCAGCAGCCGTGGACGTTCGTCCTGGTCAAGGACCCCGAGGTGCGGCGGCGCATCCGTGCGGCGGCGGAAGAGGAGGAGCGGGTCTCCTACGGCGGGCGGCTGGGCGAGGAGTGGCTGGCGGCGCTGCGCCCGCTGGGCACGGACGAGGTCAAGCCGCACCTGACGGACGCGCCCGCGCTGATCGTGGTGTTCCAGCAGCGCTACTGGCTGGGCGCGGACGGGGACAGGCGCAAGCACTACTACGTGGACGAGTCGGTCGGCATCGCGGTGGGGATGCTGCTCACCGCCCTGCACCTGTCGGGCCTGGCAGCGCTCGTGCACACGCCCAGTCCGATGCGGTTCCTCTCCGAGGTGCTGGGACGGCCGGTGAACGAGAAGGCCTTTGCGGTGATCCCGGTGGGCTACCCTGCGGCGGACTGCGAGGTGCCGGACCTGGTGCGGAAGAGCCTCGACCAGGTGGTCGTCGAGGTCTGAGCCCGCCGACACCAGCCGCAGGCCCTCCCGCCATTGTTTTTGATCGCAAACAATGCGCATATGCGCGGCCACACCGGGTGAGCGTTGACAGCCCCCGGTGTGAGCCCGCTCATGGGACGCAGATCACTTACGAAGCTGCCTAGTGGACGGATAAATCCGCCATAAGTACGCCTCTCAGCAGGCAGCCAAGCCGCTCCGCCGGTCTCCCGCTCAGGTCGTCACAACGAAGCGGGATAGTACGTCACACCTTTGCCAGCACATTTTGCTGCCGCTAAGAATTGCCCCACGTCGCAGGGCGCCGTCGACCGAGAAACGGCGCTCTCTTTGCGCCGCCACGGGCCACTGCGACTCACGCGATCTGGATAGAGGTTCAGCACAGTCATGCGCCGCTCCGCCATCTCCGGCTATAGCCGTCTCACCAAGGCCCACAAGTTCTCCGCCGCCGGCATCGCCGCGGCCGGTGCCGCCGCCCTCGCGTTCGCGGTCATCCCCAACGCCTCCGCCGGCACCGACACGCACTCCGCAGCCGTGAAGCCCGTCGCGTGGAACGCCGAGTCCTTCGGTGAGACCCAGCAGGCTGAGCTGAACAAGCAGGCGGACAACGCCGCCAAGCAGGCGAAGGCCGACGCCGAGGCCAAGAAGAAGGCGGAGGCCGAGGCGGCCGCCAAGGCCAAGGCCGACAAGGAGCGCGCCGAGAAGGAGGCCGCGAGCCGGTCCGAGGAGCGCAAGCCGGTCCAGGCCGCCACCGTCGCCCCCGCCGCCCCGGCCCCCAAGGTCTACGCCAACAACCTCGACGGCTGGATCCGCCAGGCCCTGGACATCATGCAGTCCAAGGGCATCCCGGGCTCCTACAACGGCATCCACCGCAACGTCATGCGGGAGTCCACCGGCAACCCCAACGCCATCAACAACTGGGACTCCAACGCCGCCGCCGGCATCCCCTCCAAGGGCCTGCTCCAGGTGATCGACCCGACCTTCAAGGCGTACCACGTCGCGGGCACGTCCTGGAACATCTACGACCCGGTCGCCAACATCACCGCCGCCTGCAACTACGCGGCCAAGGTGTACGGCTCCATCGACAACGTCAACTCCGCCTACTGAGGCGACCTGCAGAGTCGACGAACGGCAACGCCGAAGGGCGGCACCCGCATGCGGGTGCCGCCCTTCGGCGTACGGGCGCGCGGGGTGCGCGCGGAGCCTGCGCTTACTTGCGCATGACCTCGGGCTCGTGACGGCGCAGCAGCCGTGCGACGACGACGCAGCAGACCACGCCGATGGCGAGGAGCACGACCATGTCGACCCCCCACTGGAGGGCGGAGTGCTCCCAGAGCGGGTCGAGGTTCTTGGGGTTGCTCCTGTCCATGGGGGCCATGACGTGCGAAAGGTCCAGCGTGGCGCCGGCGGCGCCGATGGCCCAGCGGGAGGGCATCAGCCAGGCGACCTGCTCGATGCCCGGCGAGTCGTAGATCTTGAACATGATGCCCGTGAAGACGACCTGGACGATCGCGAACATCACCAGCAGCGGCATGGTCTTCTCGGCGGTCTTCACCAAAGAGGAGATGACCAGGCCGATCGTCATCGAGGTGAAGCCCAGCGCGATGATCACGATGCACAGCTCGGCGGCCGGCAGGTTCTTGAGGATCACGCCGTGCTCGGGCAGCTTGCGGACCGAGAAGCCGATCGCGCAGATGAGCACGCCCTGCACCGCGGTGATCACGGCGAGGACGAGCACCTTGGACATCAGGTAGGCGGAGCGGGACAGGCCGACGGCCCGCTCCCGTTCGTAGATCACCCGTTCCTTGATCAGCTCACGGACGGAGTTGGCCGCACCGGCGAAGCACGCGCCGACCGCGAGGATCAGCATGATCGTGCCCGCGTCGCTGTTGAAGCGCTTCGGGGGCGGCGCGGCGAGCCCGAAGTCCGAGGGGATCACCGTGCTCACACCGCCGAGGACGGCCGGCAGAAGCAGCATCAGGGCCAGGAAGCCGCGGTCCGAGGCGATCACCGAGGAATAGCGCCGCATCAGCGTCCACAGCTGCGAGCCCCAGCTCTGCGCCTTGGGCGGGCGCACCATCTGCGGCTGAACGTGCACCGACTGCGGGGCGACGGCGTCGATGTCCGCGGCGTACATCTGGTAGTGCTGCGAGCCGCGCCAGCGGCCCGACCAGTCGTAGTCGCGGTAGTTCTCGAAGGCCGAGAAGACGTCGGCCCAGGTCTCGTAGCCGAAGAAGTTGAGCGCGTCGTCGGGCGGGCCGAAGTAGGCCACCGAGCCGCCGGGGGCCATGACGAGCAGCTTGTCGCAGAGCGCCAGCTCCGCCACCGAGTGGGTGACCACCAGGACCGTGCGGCCGTCGTCGGCGAGGCCGCGCAGCAGCTGCATGACGTCGCGGTCCATGCCCGGGTCGAGGCCCGACGTGGGCTCGTCGAGGAAGATCAGCGACGGCTTGGTGAGCAGCTCCAGGGCCACCGAGACGCGCTTGCGCTGACCGCCGGAGAGGGCGGTGACCTTCTTGTCCTTGTGGATGTCGAGCTTCAGCTCGCGCAGCACCTCGTCGATCCGGGCCTCGCGCTCGGCGGGCGCGGTGTCGCCGGGGAACCGGAGCTTGGCCGCGTAGCGCAGCGCCTTCCGGACGGTCAGCTCCTTGTGCAGGATGTCGTCCTGCGGGACCAGACCGATGCGCTGGCGCAGCTCGGCGAACTGCTTGTAGAGGTTCCGGTTGTCGTAGAGGACGTCACCCTGGTTGGCCGGCCGGTAGCCGGTGAGGGCCTTGAGCAGGGTGGACTTTCCGGAGCCGGAGGGGCCGATGACGGCGATCAGCGACTTCTCCGGGACGCCGAAGGAGACGTCCTTGAGGATCTGCTTGCCGCCGTCGACGGTGACCGTGAGGTGGCGGGCGGAGAAGGAGACGTCACCGGTGTCGACGAACTCCTCGAGCCGGTCGCCGACCAGACGGAAGGTGGAGTGACCGACACCGACGATGTCGCTGGGGCCGATGATCTGCTGACGGACCGGCTGACCGTTGACATAGGTGCCGTTGTGGCTGCCGAGGTCGACGATCTCGAAGCGGCCGTCGCTCGTGGCCCGGAACTCGGCGTGGTGCCGGGAGACCTGGAGGTCGGAGACGACCAGCTCGTTGTCCAGCGAACGACCGATGCGCATCACCCGGCCGACGGCCATCTGGTGGAAGCGGGTCGGGCTCCCGTCGCCGTAGGCAGGCGGGGCTCCGGCGCCGGCGGGCGTCTGGACCGGCGGGGCGGCCTGCTGCTGCGGCGGCGCATAGGGCTGCTGCTGCCAGCCGCCCTGCTGCGGGACCTGCTGCTGGTACTGCTGCTGGTACTGCTGGGGCGGCTGCTGCCCCCAGCCCTGGGCGCCCGGCTGCTGGTACTGCTGCGGGGCCGGCTGGCCCGGCTGGACCGCCGGGGCCATCGCGGTCTGCGCGCTGTAGAGATCCGCGGCCGGGGCCGCGGCGGCGGCGGCGGCGGCGAGATTCAGCCTCGGGCCGTCCGTCGCATTGCCGAGGTGCACCGTCGAGCCGGGCCCGATCTCCATCTGATGGATGCGCTGACCCTGCACATAGGTGCCGTTGGTGCTGCCGTGGTCCTCGATGACCCAAGCGCGCCCGCCCCAGCGGACGGTGGCGTGCCGCCAGGAGACCCGGGCGTCCTCCAGCACCATGTCACCCTGCGGATCGCGGCCGAGGGTGTACGACCGGGACGGATCCAGCGTCCAGGTCTGTCCGTTCAATTCCAGTACGACTTCCGGCACTCCATGCCCCACTATTTGTCCCCCGATGAGCCCCCTGCACGGGGGAGTCTAGGGATGGCGAACATCGGGAGGAACTATTTCAGGCACAGTCCCCCAACCGGAAGTCGGGACCTCCCCCACCGTGTACCGGCCTGGTAACAGGTGCCGTTGACCGATGCGAAACACGCCCCGACAGTAGTAACCGCCCACGGATGCGATGGATGCGGCGGAACCGCACGGATCATCAGCATCCGGGCGACTGGTGGGGACCGGGGGGCCGTGATGAGCTTGACCAGCGGTCGGCGCGCGGGGCGTGCCGCGGATCTGCTGCTCGCCGCGATAGCCGCGGTGAGCTGGGCCTTCCTCGCCATGGCGGGGATCGCGGCGGCGGGGCTGCACCTGCTGGGCGCGGATGCGGCCGGCCGGCTCGGGCCGATGACCGCGGCGGTGGTCGTGCTCGCCGTCGGCGGCTCGATCACCCCCTCGGGGTCGGTCGAAGCATTCGGGCTGACGGGCGCGGGGGCGCACACCACCGTCGACATCGCGCCACTGGGCGTGAGCTTGCTGGGCGCGCTGCTGCTGGGCTGGGTCTTCGCCCGGTCGCTGCGGCGGGCGGGGCCGGTCGTGGGCGGGGCGGAGCTGGCCGCCCGGGCGGGGGCGGTCGTCCTCCTCTTCCTGCTGCTCCTCGGCGGGCTGGCCTGGGCGGGCTCGTCCTCGGTCACCCTGGACGGGAGCGGGCTGGGGCTCGGCTCCGGCTCGTCCTCCGGGAGCAAGGGGCCGGGAGTGGAGATTCCGGGCCTCGGGGACATCGGCGACATCGGGGGCGGGCTGCCGGACCGGCTGGCGGGCCTCGCGAACGCCAAGGCCGCCGTCGGCTTCTCGGTGCGGACCGGGCCCTCGCTGCTCGGCGGGCTGGTCTGGGTGCTCGCGGTCCTGCTGATCACACTGTTGGCCGCCCGCCGGGCCCCGGTGCCGCGGGGCTGGGAGGCGGCGCACCGGAGCGTGCGCCCGGCGGCCTCGGCGCTGTGCGCGGTGCTGGTGCTGGCGGTCGTGGCGGGTCTGGCCACGGCGGCCGGTGCGGCCACGGGTGACGGCCATCCCGGCCGGGTGCTCGGCGGGGCGCTGCTCGGGGCGCCCAACGGGGTGTGGCTGGGGGTGCCGCTGGGGTTGTTCGTGCCGTTGCGGGGCACGGCCACCGGCTCGCTGCTCCAGGTGCTGCCCGATCCGCTGCCGGACCTGCTGCGCGGCGGGACGGACCAGGCGATCACCGTGGGCCGGCTGGCCGGGCTGGAGCCACTGGTGTGGCTGCTGCCGCTGGGCTGCGCCCTGCTGATGCTGACGGCCGGGGTGCTGACGGGGGCCCGCACGCCCCGGGGCGAGGAGGGGGCCCTCGCCTTCGCCCGGCGGTGCGGGCTGTCACTGGGCGTGGCCACGGCCGTGGCCCTGCCGCTGCTGGTGCTCGCCACCCGCATCAAGGCCGATGCGAGCCTCTCGGTGCTGGGCATCGACGCGGTGGGGGCCGGGCTGGAGCTGGGCGGCAGCGTGCCGCTGGCGGCGGGGCTGGGGGCGGCGTGGGGGTTCGGCGCGGGGGCGGCCGGGGGGCTGCTGGCGTACGCGGTGGGGGCGGCGGGGCGGCGGGCGGCGCCGCATGCGGCGTCCCGGCCGTACCCGGAGCAGGCGTACGGGCCCGGGCCGTACAACCCGTCCGCGGGCTACCGTCCCTCGCGGGACGACACGAACCCGTATCTGCGGCCGCCGGGGCAGAGCCCGTTCACGGCGCCCACGCAGACGGGCTATCCGGCTCCGCCGCCGTACCGCCCCCGCCGCTCCTCCGGCTACCGCTACGGCTCCACGCCGGTGCCGCCCCCGGACGACCGGCCGCCGCCTCCGCCGCGGGGGCGGGGGTAGGGGGTGTTCTTTCCCCAATCCCGCCCCTTCCCGGCTGTGCTCGATTTGCGGCTCCGCCGCGCGGTCGCGCGCAGCGCGGTCCCGGGGTCTGGGGCGCAGCCCCAGTTTCGGGAAGGGGCGGGATTGGGGAATGAGCCCGCCGCAGGCGCCCCCCACCGGCACACATGTGCGGTCCCCGTCGCGCGCCCGATAACGTAGAAGCACCATGAGCGCATCGCAGACCCCGCCTGCCACCGCCGCCCCCGTCGGCGACGACGTCCCCACCCTCCTCGTGAAGATCTTCGGGAAGGACCGGCCGGGCATCACCGCCGGGCTCTTCGACACCCTCGCCGCCTACGCCGTCGACGTCATAGACATCGAGCAGATCGTCACACGGGGCCGGATCACCCTGTGCGCCCTGGTCACCGCCCCCGTAGGCGCCGGCGTGACGGAGGGCTCGCTGCGGGCGACCGTGCACAGCTGGGCCGACTCGATGCACCTCCAGACCGAGATCATCTCGGGCCGGGGCGACAACCTGCCGCGCGGTACGGGCCGTTCCCACGTCACCGTGCTCGGCCACCCGCTGACCGCGGAGTCGACGGCGGCCATCGCGGCCTGCATCACCGACACCGGCGGCAACATCGACCGCATCTTCCGGCTCGCCAAGTACCCCGTGACCGCCGTGGAGTTCGCGGTCTCCGGCGCGGAGACGGAGAAGCTGCGCACCGCGCTGGCCACCGAGTCGGCGGCGCTGGGCGTGGACGTGGCGGTCGTGGCGGCCGGTCTCCAGCGGCGGGCGCAGCGGCTGGTCGTGATGGACGTGGACTCGACGCTCATTCAGGACGAGGTCATCGAGCTGTTCGCGGCGCACGCGGGCTGTGAGGCCGAAGTGGCCGAGGTGACGGCGCAGGCGATGCGCGGCGAGCTGGACTTCGAGCAGTCGCTGCACGCCCGGGTGGCGCTGCTGGCGGGGCTCGACGCGTCGGTCGTGGAGAAGGTGCGGGCGGAGGTGCGGCTCACGCCGGGCGCCCGCACGCTGATCAAGACCCTGAAGAAGCTGGGCTTCCAGGTCGGCGTGGTCTCCGGCGGCTTCACCCAGGTCACCGACGATCTGCGGGAGCGGCTGGGGCTGGACTTCGCCTCCGCCAACACCCTGGAGATCGTGGACGGCAAGCTGACCGGCCGGGTCACCGGGGAGATCGTGGACCGGGCGGGCAAGGCCCGGCTGCTGCGCCGGTTCGCGGCCGAGGCAGGGGTGCCGCTGGCCCAGACGGTGGCGGTCGGGGACGGCGCCAACGACCTGGACATGCTCAACGCCGCCGGTCTGGGCGTGGCGTTCAACGCCAAGCCGGTGGTGCGGGAGGCGGCGCACACCGCGGTGAACGTCCCGTTCCTGGACACCGTGCTGTATCTGCTGGGCGTGACCCGCGAAGAGGTCGAGGCGGCCAACACCCACGAGTGATACGGGGGATTCCCCCACAGCCGGGGGCGCAGGCCGTCCCGCGCCCCGCCCGCCCGGCACTCCCTAGGCGTGCGGGGTCCAGAAGGCCACCAGCCTGCCCACGCCGTGCTCGACGGCCTTCCAGGAGCCGGTGAAGGTGAGCACCGCGATCGCCGACGTGGGGAAGCCGGAACGGTTCATCCGGGCCAGCAGATCGCCCTCGGCCTCTCCCGCGAGGGCGTCCGCCAGGGCGTGCATGCCGGGGTTGTGCCCGATGACCACCAGGTCGTCCACCTCGTCGGAGACCTCGTTGAGCAGCGCGATCAGCTCGCCGAGCGAGGCTTCGTACAGCCGCTCCTCGTAGACCGTCCGCGGGCGCTCCGGCAGCTCGGAGACGGCCAGCTTCCAGGTCTCGCGGGTGCGGGCCGCAGTCGAGCAGAGGGCCAGGCCGGGGGTGACGCCGGAACCGGCGAGCCAGCGGCCGGCGACGGGGGCGTCCTTGCGGCCGCGGTCGGCGAGCGGGCGGTCGTGGTCGTCTTCGTCGGACCATTCGGCCTTGGCATGCCGGAGGATGACAAGCCTGCGGGTCGGTTCGGAGCTCATGCCGTCCAGCTTCGCACGAAACCCATGGCGAGGCGCGGGGTGTTGACAGGCTTGCCCCCGCAGGGTGGCACGGCGGCGGGGACGAGCACTCACGGCGCCCAGTGCCGGGCGGAGGCGTGCACCAGCTCCAGCACGCGCGCGAGCGAGCCGCCGTGCGAGGCACCGCCGGAGTCCGCCGACGCGGGCGAGGCGAGCAGGGAGAAGAGGGTCGCGAAGGCGACGGCCGGAAGTATCAGGGCCCACCACGACAGCCGGTTCTGCGACCGGGTGCTCGGCAGCTCCCGCAGCGCGGTCCGGGCGCCGACGGGGGTAAGGGCCTGCCTTCCGGCGGACATGGCGATCGCCTCCGAGTGGTTCGGTGCACTGCGTCGTCGCGGTGTACTGCGAACCTATGGAATGCGGCGTCCTGCCCCCATCCGGCAACCCACCCACTTGCCCCTGAGCCTGGCCCCCTAGGGGATGGTGGGGCTGTCCCCACCATCCCCTAGGGGGCCAGGGCGTTCAGGGCGTTCAGGGCCTCAGGGCGAGGCGATCGTGGCGATGACGGCGATCACGAGGGTGATGCCGAGCATCACGCCGAGGATCGTCAGCAGGGCCTTCTGGCCGTTCTTGGGGTTCGGGTCGAGTACGGGCTCCATGCGGGACAGTCTCCCACCCCGCGGCGCGCCACCGGCACCCGGGCAGCCAGCCCCCGCGGGCTCCCGGGCGTCAGCCCGCCGCGTGGCTCACCCATGCCTCGCGGATGCCGAGCCAGCAGCGCTGGGCGAGCGAGACGTGCCGGGCGGGCCCTACGGAGACGGTGGCGGTGTCCATGCCGGGGTCCCACCAGCGGGCGCACCGGACGTGCAGCTGGACGCGGTCGGTGGTGGCGTTGCCGTTGAAGCACTCGGCGGTGGCGTGGGAGCCGCGGATCCGGATGTGGCACTCTGCCTCGCGGGCCGGGTCCGGGGCGGGGGCCGGGGAGGTCGCGGTGGCCAGGGCGGCCGCGGTGAGCAGGAGGAGCGTGGCCGTGCGGCGGGCCTGCGGGCGTATCCGCGGGCGGGCCCGGGTACGCGACCGCGGGCGGGTGCGGGGGCATGTCCGGCCGGGTGTCCGGCGGCGCATCCGGCCGGGTGTCCGGCCGCGTATTCGGGAGTGCATCACCCATACCTCCCTCCTCGCCCGTCCCCCGTCCACCAGTGTGCGGGCAGGGCGCCCGGCGCACGACCCGGGAAAGCACGCTGCCCGCCCCGGAGGGCTCTCCGGGGCGGGCAGGCGCGGATACGTTACGGCAGCCGGGTGCCGTCGGCGTGGGGCCTCAGGCACCCATCATGTGCACGCCGCCGTCGACGTGGACGATCTCGCCCGTGGTGCGCGGGAAGAAGTCCGACAGCATGCCGACGACGCCGCGGCCGGCCGGCTCCGGGTCGGCCAGGTCCCAGCCGATGGGGGCGCGGTGGTTCCACACGTCCGCCAGCTCCTCGAAGCCCGGGATGGACTTGGCGGCCATCGACTTGATCGGGCCGGCCGAGACCAGGTTGCAGCGGATGCCCTTGGGGCCCAGGTCGCGGGCCAGGTAGCGGTTGGTCGACTCCAGGGCGGCCTTGGCCACGCCCATCCAGTCGTACTTCGGCCAGGCGATCTGGGCGTCGAAGGTCAGGC
The DNA here is from genome assembly GCF_056930295.1 of Streptomyces sp. 17_S59. NCBI lineage: Bacteria > Bacillati > Actinomycetota > Actinomycetes > Kitasatosporales > Streptomycetaceae > Streptomyces > Streptomyces sp. 17_S59. Next base: position 1,403,991 of record NZ_JBXOWD010000001.1, read on the forward strand.
CCACGATCGAGGCGCCCTCGCCCATCAGCGGCAGGAGGGCCATGGCCAGCGACTTGTAGGAGTACGCCGAGACCTGGACGGCCGTGGAGACGTCCTCCCAGGTGCCCTCGAGGAAGTTGAAGGCGCCCTGCGGGCCGAAGGCGATCGAGTGCACGATGCCGTCGAGGCGGGCGTCCTCGCCCAGGTGCTCGCGCACCTTGTCGGCGAGGCCGTCGAGGTGCTCCTGGTTGGTGACGTCCAGCTCGATGACCGGCGCCGGCTTGGGCAGCCGCTTGGCGATGCGCTCGACGAGGGAGAGCCGGCCGAAGCCGGTCAGGATGACCTCGGCGCCCTCGTTCTGGGCGACCTTGGCGGCCTGGAAGGCGATCGAGGCCTCCGTGAGGACACCGGTGACGAGGATGCGCTTGCCTGCGAGGATTCCACTCATGGTGATCAGTGACCCATGCCCAATCCGCCGTCGACGGGAATGACGGCTCCGGTGATGTATGCGGCGTCCTCGGAGGCGAGGAAGCGGACCGAGGCGGCGATTTCCTCGGGCTGTGCGTAACGGCCCAGCGGGACGTTGCCGACGATGCCCGCGCGCTGCTCGTCGGTGAGCACACGGGTCATGTCGGTGTCCACGAAGCCGGGCGCGACGACGTTGACGGTGATGTTGCGGGAGCCCAGCTCCCGGGCGAGCGAGCGGGCGAAGCCGACGAGGCCGGCCTTGGAGGCGGCGTAGTTCGCCTGGCCCGCGGAGCCCATCAGGCCGACGACGGAAGAGATCATGACGACGCGGCCCTTGCGGGCCCGCAGCATGCCCTTGGAGGCGCGCTTGACGACCCGGAACGTGCCGGTGAGGTTGGTCTCCAGCACCGAGGCGAAGTCGTCCTCGGACATGCGCAGCAGCAGCTGGTCGCGGGTGATGCCGGCGTTGGCCACCAGCACCTCGACCGCGCCCTGCTTCTCCTCGATCTCCTTGTACGCCTGCTCGACCTGCTCGGGGTCCGTGACGTCGCACCTCACGGCCAGGCACCCCAGCTCAAGGAGGTCGGCCGGGGGCTCGCCCGAGCGGTAGGTGATGGCGACCTTGTCGCCCGCCTCGGCGAAGGCGCGCGCAATGGCGAGGCCGATGCCCCGGTTTCCTCCGGTGACGAGAACCGAGCGGCTCAAAGGATCACCCTTCCGTTTGCGTATCCATAGATCGTGCTGGACTACACCGAACGTATCGGTAGAGGTCACCAAAGAGGGAATCGACCTGCGACAGGTGCGGCGAGCGGTCGCTGTGGGATGTCTACAGAACGATGCCCACCGGGCTGCGGGAGAGCGGTAGGAGTGCAGCGGGAGAACAGAGGGGGTATAGCGGGGGCATAGCGGGCGAAAAACGACAAGACCCCCACCGCATGAGCGATGGGGGTCTGTGCCTCTGTGCGCCACCAGGGACTCGAACCCCGGACCTGCTGATTAAGAGTCAGCCGCTCTAGCCAACTGAGCTAGCGGCGCGAAAGGAATATTACACGACCTGACAGCCGGTCTGACCAGCGAGGACGCCAAGGCGGCCCCGAGACCCGGATACCCCGGGTAACCGATTCCGGGTACCCGGCGGTAACAACCCCTAGCCGCAGGCCAGTCGGCGCGCTTATGGTGCCGCCATGCCGCACCTTCCCGATGTCGTGCTGTGGTCCGTGCCCGCCTTCGTCCTGCTCACCGCGCTGGAGTTGGTGAGCTACCGGCTGCATCCCGACGACCACTCCGAGGGCTACGAGACCAAGGACGCGGCGACCAGCATCACCATGGGGCTGGGCAGTCTGGCCTTCGACGCCCTGTGGAAAGTCCCGATCGTCGCGATTTATACGGCCATTTACGAACTGACGCCGCTGCACGTGCCCGTGGTGTGGTGGACGCTGCCGCTGATGCTCCTGGCGCAGGACTTCTTCTACTACTGGTCGCACCGGAGCCACCACATGGTGCGGATCCTGTGGGCCTGCCACGTGGTGCACCACTCCAGCCGGAAGTTCAACCTGACCACCGCGCTGCGGCAGCCGTGGACGACGCTCACGGTCTGGCCGTTCTATGTGCCGATGGTGGCGCTCGGGGTGCACCCGGCGGCCGTGGCGTTCTGCTCGTCGGTCAGCCTCGTCTACCAGTTCTGGGTGCACACCGAGCGGGTCGGCCGGCTCCCCCGACCCTTCGAGTACGTGCTGAACACGCCCTCCCACCACCGCGTCCACCACGCCTCCCAGGGCGGCTACCTGGACCGCAACTTCGGCGGGATCCTGATCGTCTGGGACCGGCTGTTCGGCTCGTTCGTGCCGGAGCGGGAGCGGCCCGTCTACGGGCTGACCAAGAACATCGGCACCTACAACCCGCTGCGGGTGGCCACCCACGAGTACGCGGCCATCGCCCGTGACCTCAAGGCGGCGAGCAGCTGGCGGGAGCGGGCCGGCCGGGTCTTCCGGGGGCCGGGCTGGCAACCGGCCGGCACGGGTCCGGCGCCGGCGTCCCCCACGCCCGGGGCCGCCGCGGTGCCCGAGCGGGTCGCGTGAGGCGGGTCCGCGCGGACCGGGCCGCGGCGGCGGTATTCGCCGCCGTGGCGGCCGTGCACCTGGCTGCGCTCCCCGCGGGCGGCTCCGCCGTCGCCCACGCCACCAAGCCGGCCCTGATGCCGCTCGTGGCCGCGTACGTGCTCGCGTGCGGCGGGCCGCGGCTGCTCGCCGCGGCGCTGCTGTTCGGGTGCGGCGGCGATGTGCTGCTGCAGTTCGACGGCGGCGTGCCCTTCCGGCTCGGCATGGCGTCGTTCGCGGCCGGGCACGTGTGCTACCTGGTGCTGTTCGCCCGGTACGGCACCTCGGGCGGGGCGCGTACGTACCGGCTCGCGGGGGCCTACGCCGCCGCCTGGCTCGGCACGGTCGCGCTGCTGTGGCCCGGCCTGGAGGCGGGGCTGCGGCTGCCGGTCGCGCTCTACAGCCTGCTGCTGACGGCGATGGCGCTCGGCGCCACCCGGGCCCGGTCGTGGACGGCGGCGGGCGGGGTGCTGTTCATGCTGTCGGACACGCTCCTCGCGACCGGCCTCGCGCGGTGGCCGCAGGCGCCCTCCCCGCAGTTCTGGGTGATGCTCACCTACATCGCGGCGCAGTGCCTGCTGGCGTACGGGGTGCTGGAGTGCCACCGCGCGGCGGGAGGGGCCGGACCGCTGCGGCCCGGCCCCTCCCCCGGCGGTCAGTCCTGGACCGCCGCCAGGGCGTCGACGATGCCGAAGCCGTAGAAGCCGTTGACGTGCTTGGTGCCGGTGCAGGTGGCCTTCCACTTACCGGTGCCGTCCGGGTCGTACCCGGCCGCCGGGCAGCCCGGGTTCTTCGCCTGGGCCTTGAGGAGCCACTGGATCTCCTGCGGGCTGGACTTGGGGTGCGCGCTCTTCAGCAGCGCCGCCACGCCGGCCACGTGCGGGCCCGCCATCGAGGTGCCCTGGAGGAAGCCCCAGTCGCCGCCGGGCAGCGTGGATAGGATGCGGCCGTCCTTGGCGGGCAGCTCGGGGGTGACGAGGCTGTCGCCGCCGGGGGCCGCGACGTCGATCTGGTTCACGCCGTAGTTGGAGTAGAACGACTTCTGCCCCGTGGGGCCGGTGGCGCTGACGGTGACGACGCCGGGCAGCTGGGCCGGGACGTCGAGGCACTTCGCGGGGTCGATCTTGCGCGGCAGCGGCTTGCTGTCGTTCGGGCTGCCGGTGTCGGTGATCTCCTTGGCCGCCAGGTCGAAGTTGGAGTTGCCCGCCGAGGCGACGTTGACGATGCCCTTGTCCTGCGCGTACTTGGCGGCCCGGCCGACCGCGTCGGCTATCGCCTTCTGGTCCGCGTTGTCGGGGCAGTTGAACATCCACGGGTCGACGTAGTAGCTGTTGTTCGTCACCGATATGCCGTGGTCGGCGGCGAAGACGAATGCGCAGACCACGCTCTCCGCGTAGAAGAACGAGTTGTCGTCCGGGGTGCTCACCTTGATGGCGGAGACCTTCACGCCCGGGGCGACGCCCGTCACGCCGACGCCGTTGCGGGCGGCGGCTATGGTGCCCGCGACGTGGGTGCCGTGGTAGTCCTTGGCCGGGTTGTGCGGCCGCCAGGCGCCGGGGCTGGTGTCGGCCTTGCCGGAGACGCAGCTCGCGGACTGGCTCGCGGAGAAGTTCGGGGCGAGGTCGGGGTGGGTGTCGTCCACGCCGGTGTCTATGACGCCGACGGTGACCTTCCGGCTGCCCGGGTTGACCTTCGCGGCCTTGTCGGCGCCGATCGCGCCGATGTCCCACTGGAGGCCCTCCAGCGGCTCCTTGCCGGAGGCGCTCGAGCGGGCGAGGGACGCGGCGCCGTCCTTGGTGAGCTTGAGCTTCTCCGGCTTGCCGTAGTCGGTGGTGGCGGCCGAGGTGATGGGGGCGGTGCGGGTGGCGCCGGCCGACTGCACGCCGGGGACCGCGCGCAGCGTCGTGCCGAAGTCGGGGTTCTTGGAGTGGGCGACGATGACGCCGATCCGGTCGTAGGAGACCACCACGGTTCCGCCCGCCTGGGCGACAGCCTTCTTCACCTTGGCGAGGGTGGCGCGGTCGGTGCCGGTGTTCACCACGTACGAGAGCAGCGGACCGTCCGTCGTGACGGCCTTCGCGGCCGGAACGTCCTGCGGGGCGGCCGAGGCCGTGCCGGGCAGGAAGCCGAGGGAGGCAGTGAGAGCCAGTCCGACCGGGGCCGCCAGCAGGGCGTGCCGCCGTCTGGAACGCAGAGGAGCCATGGGTTCTCCACATCATCCGGAAAGCCGCCCTGTCGCACGGATGTGCGCGGGCGGGTACATGACGAGTGAAGCTAGCGCCGGTAGTGGCTCGCGGGCAATGAATTCCTCAAGAAACCTGTGATGGACTGGGCAGTTCCGGTGCTGATGGCTCCTGATGACGCTCCGTCAGAGTCCGTCGGCCGATCCGACGGGCGTCAGGACGGGACGCCCGGCTCCCGCAGGGTGTCGATGCTCAGGGGCGGCAGCGGGACCCTCGGCCCGTACCAGCGGCCCGCCCTCGGCAGGGCGGCCGGCGGGCGGTCCGTGCTCACCGCCGGTATGGGCGCCGTCAACCTGACGCTTCCGAAAGGCCGTCGACCGGGGGACGCCGGTGACGGCGTCGGGACAGTGCTCACACCAGGGTCAACGAGGCCGGACGCGGGCGGTTTTGGCCCGTCGGGCCACCGCTGCGACATACGCCGAACCGCCCCCTGTCGCATACTGCGGTGTCGCTCTACGATGCGTGATCCGAGTCACAGGGCTTGGCTCGCGCTCCCCTCTCACTCGTCTCACTCGTCAGGAGAGACCGTGGACTCAGAAGAGGCCGTGGGTACCCCACCGACCACAGTCGAGGAGCCGGGCGAGCCCGCTCGGCCCGCCGTCCCCGCCCAGCCCGAACGTTTCACCGACACCCAGGCGAGCCCCGAGTTCGCCGAACTGCGCCGGGCGCACCGCTCCTTCGCCTTCCCGCTCACCGTCGCCTTCGTCGCCTGGTACCTGCTCTACGTACTGCTCTCCAACTACGCCGGCGGGTTCATGGACACCACGGTGGTGGGCAACATCAACGTCGCCTTCGTGTTCGGGCTGGCCCAGTTCCTCACCACCTTCCTGATCGCCTGGTGGTACGCGCGGCACGCCGCGGAGAAGATCGATCCCAAGGCCGAGGCCCTCAAGGCCCGTCTGGAGGCGGCGGAATGAGCACGGGAACCACCACTGCCGTCCTCGGCGCCGCCGGGCAGCCGCTGGCCGCCGCCGGGGGCGCGGGCGAGCACCGCACCCTGATCATCACCCTGTTCTCCGTCTTCGTCGCCGTGACCCTCGGCATCACGGTGTGGGCGGGCCGGCAGACCAAGGACGCCACCGACTTCTACGCAGGCGGGCGCTCCTTCACCGGCTTCCAGAACGGCCTGGCCATCTCCGGCGACTACATGTCCGCCGCGTCGTTCCTGGGCATCGCCGGGGCCATCTCGCTCTTCGGCTACGACGGCTTCCTGTACTCCATCGGCTTCCTGGTGGCCTGGCTGGTCGCCCTGCTGCTGGTGGCCGAGCCGCTGCGCAACTCCGGCCGCTTCACCATGGCGGACGTGCTGGCCCACCGGCTGAAGCAGCGGCCGGTCCGCACCGCCGCGGGCACCTCGACCATCGTCGTCTCGATCTTCTACCTGCTGGCCCAGATGGTCGGCGCGGGCGCCCTCGTGGCCCTGCTGCTCGGGGCCACCGGCGAGGGGTCGCGGCGCTGGATCATCGCCCTGGTCGGCCTGGTGATGGTGCTGTACGTGACCATCGGCGGGATGAAGGGCACCACCTGGGTGCAGATCGTCAAGGCGGTGCTGCTCATCGCGGGCACGCTCCTGATCACCGTCCTGGTGCTCAACAAGTTCAACTGGAACCTCTCCACCCTCCTCGGCCACGCCGCCGAGGCCAGCGGCAAGGGCAAGGCGTTCCTGGAGCCCGGTCTGCAGTACGGCAAGGACGGCACCTCCAAGCTCAACTTCATCTCGCTGGGCCTGGCGCTCGTGCTGGGCACGGCCGGGCTGCCGCACATCCTGATCCGCTTCTACACCGTCCCGACCGCCAAGGCCGCCCGCAAGTCGGTGAACTGGGCGATCGGCATCATCGGCGCCTTCTACCTCATGACCATCGCGCTGGGCTTCGGGGCCGCGGCCCTGGTCGGCCCCAAGGCGATCGTCGCCTCCAACGAGTCCGGCAACACGGCGGCACCGCTGCTCGCCGAGGAGGTCGGCGGCGGCGCGGGCTCCACGGGCGGCGCGATCCTGCTGGCCGTCATCTCCGCGGTCGCCTTCGCGACCATCCTCGCCGTGGTCGCGGGCCTCACCCTGGCCTCGTCCGCCTCCTTCGCCCACGACCTGTGGGCCAACGTCATCCGGAAGGGGAAGACGGACGAGAAGGAGGAGATCCTCACCGCCAAGTTCGCCGCCGTCGCCATCGGTGCGATCTCCATCGTGCTGGGCATCTTCGCCCACCGGCTCAACGCGGCCGCGCTGGTGGCGCTCGCCTTCGCCGTGGCCGCCTCGGCCAACCTCCCGACGATCCTCTACAGCCTCTTCTGGAAGCGCTTCACCACCCAGGGCGCCCTGTGGTCGATCTACGGCGGGCTGGTCTCCTCGGTCACGCTGGTGATCCTCTCCCCAGTCGTCTCCGGCAACCCGAAGGCGCTCTTCCCCGGCATGAGCTTCGACTACTTCCCGCTGGGCAACCCGGGCCTGGTCTCCATCCCGCTCGGCTTCGTGCTCGGCTGGGCGGGCTCGCTGCTCTCCAGGCCGGCGCCGGAGCAGCAGCGCAAGTACGCGGAGCTGGAGGTGCGCTCGCTGACGGGGTACGGGGCGCACTGAGGCCCCGCTCCCCCGTACGCCGCCGTGCCCTGCGGCCCCTCCCGCGCATGCTCGTACGCCGTTCATTCACGGATCGCGTACGCTGCGGACGAGTGAACGAACGAGCGTTCCATCGTCCGGCGGGAGGGGCCGCAGCGTGCTCATCGACACCTATGGGCGGACCGCCACGGACCTCCGCGTCTCCCTGACCGACCGCTGCAACCTCCGCTGCACCTACTGCATGCCCGAAGAGGGCCTCCAGTGGCTGGCCAAGCCGGACCTCCTCACCGACGACGAGATCGTCCGCCTGGTCCGGATCGCGGTCACCGACCTCGGCGTCACCGAGGTCCGCTTCACCGGCGGCGAGCCCCTGCTGCGGCCCGGCCTCGTCTCCGTCGTCGAGCGCTGCGCCGCGCTCTCGCCGCGGCCCCGGCTGTCGCTGACCACCAACGGCATCGGCCTGGCCCGCACGGCCCGCGCCCTGAAGGACGCCGGCCTGGACCGGGTGAACGTCTCCCTCGACACCCTGCGCCCCGAGGTCTTCGCCGCCCTGACCCGGCGCAAGCGCCACCAGGACGTCCTGGACGGCCTCGCCGCGGCCCGCGCCGCCGGGCTCGTCCCGGTCAAGGTCAACGCCGTGCTGATGCCCGGCCTCAACGACGACGAGGCGCCCGAGCTGCTGGCCTGGGCCGTGGCCAACGGCTATGAGCTGCGCTTCATCGAGCAGATGCCGCTCGATGCGCAGCACGGCTGGCAGCGCGAATCCATGATCACCGCGGCGGATGTGCTGGCGAGCCTGCGCACCCGCTTCGACCTCACCCCCGAGGGGGCCGACGAGCGCGGCGCCGCGCCGGCCGAGCGCTGGCTCGTCGACGGCGGCCCCGCGCGCGTGGGCGTCATCGGCTCGGTCACCCGCCCGTTCTGCGGCGCGTGCGACCGGACGCGGCTGACGGCGGACGGGCAGGTGCGCACGTGCCTGTTCGCGACGGAGGAGTCGGACCTGCGGGGGGCGCTGCGGGCGGGTGCGTCGGATGCGGTGATCGCGGGGCTGTGGCGGACGGCGATGTGGGGCAAGAAGGCGGGCTCGGGGCTGGACGACCCGTCGTTCCTGCAGCCGCGGCGCCCGATGTCGGCGATCGGGGGGTAGGGGGGTCTTTCCCCGATCCCGCCCCTTCCCGAAACCGGGGGCAAGCCCCCGGGCCCCGGGCCCCGTGGCCCCTCGCGCTGCGCGCGGGGGCAAGGCTCGGGGGCTCCGCCCCCGGACCCCCGCTCCTCAAACGCCGGAGGGGCTGAATTTGCCCCGGGAACGGGGCGGGGGAGGCGAAGCCCCGCGTTTCGCCCCCGCGCGGAGCGCGAGGGGGCAGGGGGACGGAGGCCCCCGGGTTTCGGCCCCGGCGCGTAGCGCGAGGGGCCACCGGGGGGCCGGGGGCGCAGCCCCCCGCTCCTCCCTCCCCCCTGGGGGTCCGGGGGCGGAGCCCCCCACGCGGCGGAGCCGCAAATCGATACAGCCGGGAAGGGGCGGGATCGGGGAAAGAACACCCCCCTCAGCGCTCCCCCGCCTCCCACTCCTCCAAGCGCACCACGTCCTTCAAAAAGCCGCGCAGCGAAAGGAAGTTGGACAGGTGCTCGCGGTGCTCGTCGCAGGCGAGCCACGTCTTGCGGCGCTCAGGCGTGTGCAGCTTCGGGTTGTTCCACGCCAGGACCCAGACCGCGGCGGCGCGGCAGTCCTTGGCGGAGCAGATCACGGCGTTCTCGGGGGAGTTCATGCCCTGGACTCTACGAAACCGTCCGCGGACACGGCGACGCCGGGCAGCCACGGGGGGAGCCGCCCGGCGTCGGTCTGTCGCTCCGACGGGGGATGCGGAGCGCCTACGAAGTATGTCACGGGGGGCCTGCCGCAGGGCACCGATCCACATGATTGATCTGAGGTTTTCTTGAGCTTGTCACACCGTCCTCGGGGCGGTCCCCCGGAACCGGAGGATCAGCCGTGGTCATGCTCCTGATCGGGCCGGCCCGGGTGATCGGCTTCCGGGACGGGTTCCGCCGCGCCCCCGGCGGGACCGGTCGTCAGCATCGGCCGGGTCGGCGCCGGGACGAACGTACCGGGCAGTGAAGGGGCGTTCTCCCGGCCCGCGTTGGCGATCACGACGGCCACGTACGGCAGGAGTGCGCCCAGGACGAGGGTCCCGATGGCAACGAAGCGCTCGACGTTCCACAGAATCACGGTGAGCACCACGGAGAGGGTGCGGATCCCCATCGAGATGACGTACCGGCGCTGGCGCCCGCGCACGTCCTCCGCGAGGCCCCGACGTGCTCCGGTGATCCGGAAGACCTCGGTGTCGCCGTGCTTCCGCATCACGTTCCACCACCCGACTGCCATGCCGACGCCCTTCGGGCTCGTACGTACTCAACGTTACGCCGCGGCCCTGCCGCCGACGAGACCGGGTCGGGCCGGTCCTGGCTCCGCGAAAGGGCAGCCGACGTGCGCATACGGCGTACGGACGGCTCCGACGTGCGCCGTACGGGGCGCGGCCCCAGAATGGCTGGGCACGCCATATCGCTCCGTGTGAGGAGGCGGCATGACCTGGGTCTGGGCAATCATCGTCGGACTGGTCCTGGGACTGATCGCCAAGGCGATCATCCCCGGCAAGCAGCAGATCCCGCTGTGGCTCACGATCATCCTGGGCATGATCGGCGCCGCGCTCGGCAACTGGGCGGCCGGCGGGCTGGGCGTGGAGCACACCAGGGGCATCGACTGGATCCGTCACCTCCTGCAACTGGCCGGTGCGGTCGTCATGGTCGCGATCGGGGACCGGCTGTGGCCCGCGGTGCGGGGCGGCGGCGGGCGCAGGGCCACCTGAGGCGGTCGCGGAGGAGTCGGGAAGACACGAAGAGGGGGCCGGTGCGCGGCGTGCGCACCGGCCCCCTCGGGGAACCGCCCGGGCCCTTACAGCCTCACAGCGTTACGGCCTTACAGCCCGCGCAGTTCGGCGATCTTGCGTCCGGCCTTGAGGTAGACCCCGGTCACCGAGCGTCCGGCCAGCAGCTCCCGGGCCACCTCGCCCAGCGGGCGGATGGCGTCGGCCTCGGCCAGCACCACGGCGTCCTGGCCGTCGTCGGACTGGAAGACCAGCCGCAGGCCGTTCTGCTTGGCGACCCGGCGGGCGGCGGAGGCGCTGGGCTGGAAGCCGAGCACCTTGCTGAGCACGGCCGTGGCCGGCTCCTCGCCGTACTCCGCCAGCTCCACCACCGGCGTCTCGACGTCGGTGAAGCTCTTCTTCGAGAACTGCGCGACGAAGCCCGCGCGGGCGGCCATCGCGGCCTCCACGCCGTACAGCGCGGCCACGACCTCGCCCGCGAGGACCTTCTTCAGGTCCATCGGGTGCAGGGACTTGTCCTCGATGCGGGCCAGGACCTGGGCGATCTCCTGGTCCGTCCACTCCGTCCACGCCTTGAGGTAGGGCTCCATCAGCCGGTCCGGGACCGACATGATCTTGCCGAAGACGTCGTCGGCGGGAGCGGAGAGGCCGACGTAGTTGCCCTTGGACTTGGACATCTTGGCGCCGGTGCCGTCCGTGCCCTCGATGAGCGGCATCGTGACGACCAGCTGCGGCTTCTGGCCGTGCACCTCCATGAGCTTGCGGCCCATCTGGAGGTTGAGCAGCTGGTCGGCGCCGCCCAGCTCCACGTCGCAGTCGAGCGCCACGGAGTCCAGGCCCTGGGCGATCGGGTAGAGCAGCTCCGACATGGTCAGGCCGGAGCCCGTGGCGAGGCGGTTGCGGAAGTCCTCGCGCTGGAGCAGCTGGGAGACCGGCACCTGCGAGAGCAGGCCGAGCAGCTCCGGGAAGGTGTACGGCGCCAGCCACTCGCTGTTCTGCCGGAAGCTGACCTTCTCGAAGTCGAAGAACGGCCGCACCTGGTCGCGGTAGCCCGCGAGGTTGGCGGCGATGTCCTCGTCGGTCAGCGGGGGGCGCTCCGCCGTGCGGCCCGTCGGGTCGCCGATCTTGGCGGTGAAGTCGCCGATCAGCAGGGTGACGTCGTGGCCCATGCGCTGGAAGCGGCTGAGGATGATCACCGGCACGGCGTGGCCGAGGTGCACGTCGGCGGCCGTCGGGTCGATGCCCAGCTTGATGCTCAGGCCCTTGCCCTCGGCCCGGCGCGCCTCGATCCGCTCGGCGAGCTTGCTGACCGCGGGCAGCACCTCGACCGTGCGGGCGGCGATCAGCTCGGCCTGGTCCTTCGCCGACAGGTCCGTCAGGTCCAGATAGCGCCTCGCCTTCGTCTCCGTGAGCAGCTGCTGCACGGTCGATTCTGCGGAGAGGTCCTGCGCCAGCAAGGCGCTGGCGCGCGCGACGGAGTCGCCGAGGCGTGTCATCGTGACGTTCCTGTGGGTCGTGGTTCTCGGATGAAGGACGAGGCCGAGTCTATTTGCTCGCGGAGTCCCCCCGCTCGTGCGTTCCCGCGTACGTTCCCGCGTACGTTCCGCCGGGGGCGGTCGGCCTGCGGTCAGACGCCCTTGCTGACCGAACTCATGTTGAAGTCCGGAATGCGCAGGGCGGGCATGGCCGCACGGGTGAAGTAGTCGCCCCACTCGCGCGGCAGCGTCGGCTCGGTGCGGCCGGCCTCGGTGGCCCGGGACAGCAGGTCCACCGGCGATTCGTTGAAGCGGAAGTTGTTGACCTCGCCGACGACCTCCCCCTGCTCCACCAGGTAGACGCCGTCCCGGGTCAGCCCGGTGAGCAGCAGCGACGCCGGGTCCACCTCGCGGATGTACCAGAGGCAGGTGAGCAGCAGGGCGGGGCCGTCGTGGCCGCTGGCGGCGACCATCTCGGCGAGGGAGCGGGTGCCGCCCGCGTCCAGGATGAGGTTGTCGGTGTAGGGGGTGACGGGGAAGCCCGTCAGGCCGGCGCTGTGCCGGGTGGTGAGCAGGTTCTCCAGGGTGCCCTCGCGGATCCAGTCCGTGGCGGTGACCGGCAGTCCGTTGTCGAAGACGGACACGTCGTCGCCCGAGGTGCCGGTCAGGACGAACGGCGCGCACTCCAGGCCCGGCGCGTGCGGGTCGCTGCGCAGGGTGAGCGGCAACCGGGAGAGCTTCTCCCCCACCCGGGTGGCCCCGCCGGCCTTGGAGAAGACCGTGCGGCCCTCGGCCGCGTCGCGCGCCGAGGCCGACCACTGCTGGTAGACGAGCAGGTCGGCCACGGCGGTGGGCGGCAGCAGCGTCTCGTACCGCCCGGCCGGCAGCTCCACCTTCTTCCGGCCCGCCCAGGCCAGCCGCTCGGCCAGCTCGGCGTCCAGCGCGCGGGGGTCCACGTCCGCGAAGTCCCGGGTGGCCCGGCCCGCCCATGCGGAGCGCGCCCGGTCCGGGGTCTTGGCGTTCAGCTCCAGGCTGCCGGTGGGCTGGTCGTGGCGGAGCCGCAGGCCGGTGGAGGTGCCGAGGTAGGAGGAGACGGTCTCGTGGCGGGCGAAGCCGTACAGCTCCCGGCCCTCGGCGCGGGCCCGCGCGAAGGCCTCGCCCAGGGCGGGGGCGAAGCCGTCGAAGACGGCCGAGGAGGTCTCGGCGGGCGCATCGGTGAAGCCGGGCGACTGCGGCACGCCGGTCACCAGCGGCTGGGCGTCCTCCGCGGGCCCGGCGTCCCGGGCGGCGGCCTCCGCGGCCCGCACCAGCGGCTCCAGCTCGTCCGCGGTGACGGCGGAGCGGGTCACGGAGCCGGAGGCCGTGCCCTCCTTGCCGTCGACGGTCGCGACGACGGTGAGGGTGCGGCCGCGGGTGACGCCGTTGGTGGTGAGCGCGTTGCCGGCCCAGCGGAGGTTGGCGGTGGACTCCTCGGAGGCGATCACGATGCAGCCGTCGGCACGCGACAGCGCGAGGGCGCGCTCGACGATCTCGTGCGGCCGGTTGTCCTTACGGGGGCTCATCGACCCGCCTCCTGCGTGGTGTTAAGGATGTTGACCTGCTGGAAGAGCGCCGAAGGACAGCCGTGCGAGACCGCGGCGACCTGGGCCGGCTGGGCCTTGCCGCAGTTGAAGGCGCCGCCCAGGACGTACGTCTGCGGGCCGCCGAGGGCCGTCATGGAGCCCCAGAAGTCGGTCGTGGTCGCCTGGTACGCAAAGTCCCGGACCTGACCGCTGAGGCGGCCATTCCGGATTGCGTATGCCCTCTGACCCGTGAACTGGAAGTTGTAGCGCTGCATATCGATGGACCACGACCGGTCCCCCACCACATAGATGCCGTGCTCCACCCCGGAGATCAGCTCCTCGGTGGAGGGCCCGTCCGGCGCGGGCTGCAGCGAGACGTTCGCCATCCGCTGCACGGGCACGTGGGAGGGCGAGTCGGCGTACGCGCAGCCGTTGGAGCGGTCCTGGCCGGTGAGGCGGGCGATCCGCCGGTCCAGCTGGTAGCCGGTCAGGACGCCGTCCTTGACCAGGTCCCAGGACTGGGCCGCCACGCCCTCGTCGTCGTAGCCGATCGTGGCCAGGCCGTGCTCGGCGGTCCGGTCGCCGGTGACGTTCATGATCTCCGCGCCGTAGCGGAGCGTGCCCAGCAGGTCGGGCGTCGCGAAGGACGTGCCCGCGTACGCGGCCTCGTAGCCGAGCGCCCGGTCCAGCTCGGTGGCGTGGCCGATCGACTCGTGGATCGTCAGCCACAGGTTGGACGGGTCGATCACCAGGTCGTACGCGCCCGCCTGCACGCTCGGGGCGCGCATCTTCTCGGCCAGGAGGGCGGGGATCTCCTCCAGTTCGGCGTCCCAGTGCCAGGCGCCCGGCCCGCCCGTCAGGTACTCCCAGCCGCGGCCGACGGGGGGCGCGAGGGTGCGCATGGAGTCGAAGCCGCCGGTCTTCTCGTCCACGGCCACCGCCGTCAGCTGCGGGTGGAGCCGCACGCGCTGCTGGGTGGTCGTGGTGCCCGCGGAGTCCGCGTAGAACTTGTTCTCGTGCACCGTGACGAGCGAGGCGTCCACGTGGGCCACGCCGTCCGCGGCCAGCAGCCGCTCGCTCCACTCGGCGAGGAGCCCGGTCTTGTCGGAGTCCGGCACCTCGAAGGGGTCGATCCCGTACGACGACACCCAGGTCCGCTCCGCGTGCACCGGCTCGTCCGCCAGCTCCACCCGCTCCCCGGAGCCGGCCGCCGCGATCACCTTGGCGGACAGCTTGGCCATCGCCACTGCCTGGGAGGCGACCCGTGCGGCGCCGTCCATCGTCAGGTCCACACCGGAGGCGAATCCCCAGGTGCCGCCGTGCACAACCCGGACCGCATACCCCAGGTCGGTGGCGTCCGACGAGCCCGACGGCCGGGCGTCCCGCAGCCTCCACGACGCGCTGCGCACCCGCTCGAACCGGAAGTCCGCGTGCTCGGCCCCCAGCGCGCGGGCCCGCGCGAGCGCCGCGTCGGCCAGTGGGCGGAGGGGCAGCGCGAGGAATGACGGATCGATCTCATGGGGCACGGTCCACTCTCCTTCTGGTGTGTGTCCGCAGTGAACCATGCCCCCGATGGGTGGAGAGCAGCCATTCCTCCTGACTTCCTCTGCGGTCGGCGGGGCCCGCGCCGGGGAGCGGTGTCCGTCTTCCGGGTGACAGGGGTCCGTGCGGTGCGGGCCGGGACCGACCGGCCGCTTCGGTCACTGTCAGCGGTGGCCCGTAAGCTCTTGGACCATGCTCGAAGACCGTACCGACGCTGCATCGCCCAGCCCGTGGCCGGCCGCGTATCCCGAGGGGTACGCGGTCGTCGACGTGGAGACCACCGGGCTCGCCCGGGACGACCGGATAGTGTCGGCCGCGGTCTACCAACTGGACGCCCGGGGCCGGGTGGAGGACCAGTGGTACACGCTGGTCAACCCCGAGCGGGACCCCGGTCCGGTGTGGATCCACGGGCTCACCTCCGAAGTCCTCTCCGGTGCGCCGCTGTTCCGGGAGATCGCCGGGGAGTTCGCGCAGCGGCTGGAGGGGCGGGTGCTCGTCGCGCACAACGCGGCCTTCGACTGGTCGATGATCGCGCGGGAGTACGCCCGGGCCGAGTCCGCCGCCCCCGTGCGGCAGCGGCTGTGCACCATCGCGCTCTCCAAGGAGCTGGGGCTGCCGCTGCCCAACCACAAGCTGGAGTCGCTGGCCGCGCACTACGGCGTCGTGCAGCAGCGCGCCCACCACGCGCTGGACGACGCCCGGGTGCTCGCGGAGGCGTTCCGGCCGAGCCTGCGGATGGCAGCCGAGGCAGGGCTGCGGCTGCCGCTGCTGGCGTGCCAGCCGCTGACCGAGTGGTCCGACGGGCCGTCGGCGGCCGTGCGCTCGGCGCGGATCGGCTACCAGCCGTCCTACCGGCCGCAGACCTGGCGGCAGAGCCGCAGGCGGCCCGCGTGCCCGTATCCCAACCCCGGCCGGTACCGGCCGGGCGGGCAGCTCGTGCAGGGCATGCGGGTGGCGTTCTCCGGGGACACCTCCATCGACCGCGAGCTGCTGGAGGACCGGGCCGTCGAGGCCGGGCTGCACGTCGCGACGAGTGTGTCCCGGCTCACCAGTCTGCTGGTCACCAACGACCCCGAGTCCCCCACGTCCAAGACCGCCAAGGCCCGTTCGTTCGGCACGCCCGTGGTGGACGAGGCGGCGTTCGTGCAGCTCCTGTCGCATGTGACCCCGGCGGCGGGCGGCGCCTGACGGCCGGGCGGAGCCCCGCCGACCGGGGGGCGAACCCCACCAGGTACCGTCAAATGCGTGTACCGCTTCCTGCTGACCCGGCAGTGGGTGATCCTCACGCTCGTGGGGCTCGTCCTGATCCCGGTGATGATCAGACTGGGCTTCTGGCAGCTCCACCGCCACGAGCAACGGGTTGCGCGCAACGACCGGATCGCGCACAGCCTCGGGTACACGCCCGTACCCGTCACCGAGCTGACCGCGCCCGGCCGGGACGTCCCGGGGGAGAACGTCTGGCGCCGGGTCACGGCCACCGGTACGTACGACACCGCGGGCGAGGTCGTCGCCCGCTACCGGACCGACGAGTCGGGCAAGTCCGGCTTCATGGTCATCACTCCGCTCGTCCTCGACGACGGCACGGCGCTGCTCGTCAACCGCGGCTGGATCCCCGCCGACGCCGGGCAGCTGGAGTTCCCCAAGGTCCCGGACGCGCCCAAGGGAAGGATCGCGGTCACCGGGCGGCTGCGCGCCGACGAGACCGCGGGCAGCGGCATCAAGGACACCAAGGGCCTGCCGCCCCGCATGATCATGATCATCAACAGTGAGCGGCAGGCCAAGGAGCTGCACCGGCCCGCGCTCGGCGGCTACATCGAGCTGATCTCCCCCACGGCGAAGGGCCAGCCCCAGCTCGTCCCGGGCCCGGATCACAGCAGCATCGGCAACCACATGGCGTACGCCGTGCAGTGGTGGCTGTTCTCCGCGTTCGTGCCCGTCGGCTGGGTCATCCTGGTCCGCCGCGAGCGCCGCGACCGCGCCGCACAGGCGGCATCGGATGCACAGGATGCCGCTGCGGCCGGCCCGGAGCAGGCCGGCGACGTCGCCCGGACAGCCGCTCCCCCGGAGTAACCCCCGCACCGGCTGGGAAGTCGCTTCGCGTGGCAGCTCTCATCGAGGACTACGCGCTCATCGGCGATCTCCAGACGGCAGCCCTCGTCGGCCGCGACGGCTCGGTCGACTGGCTCTGCCTGCCCCGCTTCGACTCGGCGGCCTGCTTCGCCGCCCTCCTCGGCGACGAGGACAACGGCCACTGGCGGCTCGCCCCCGCCACCGGCGGCGCCTGCACCCGGCGCGGCTACCTCGAGGACTCGCTCGCCCTGGAGTCCGTCTGGGAGACCCCGGCCGGGACCGTCAAGGTCACCGACTTCATGCCGCAGCGCGACCGCGCCCCCGACCTCGTCCGCATCGTCGAGGGCGTCAGCGGCAGCGTCGAGATGCTGGGCGTGCTGCGGCTGCGCTTCGGCTACGGCGAGATCGTCCCCTGGATGAGACGGAGCGACGGCCACCGCGTCGCCGTCGCCGGTCCCGACTCGGTCTGGCTGCGCAGCGAGCCCGCCGTGCACACCTACGGGAAGGACTTCAGCACCCGCTCCGAGTTCACCGTCGGGGCAGGGGAGAAGGTGGCGTTCGTGCTCACCTGGCACCCCTCCCACGAGCCCCGGCCCCGGTGGTCGACCCGCACGAGGCGCTGAGCCACTGCCTGGCGGACTGGCGCGCCTGGGCGGGCCGCTGCCGCTACCGAGGCCCGTACCGGGAGGCGGTCGTCCGCTCCCTGATCACCCTCAAGGCCCTCACCTACGCCCCCACCGGCGGCATCGTGGCCGCGCCCACCACCTCCCTGCCGGAGGAGATCGGCGGCGTCCGCAACTGGGACTACCGCTACTGCTGGCTGCGCGACTCGGCCCTCACCCTGGACGCCCTGCTCTCCCTCGGGTACGAGGAGGAAGCCACCGCCTGGCGGGACTGGCTGCTGCGCGCGGTGGCCGGCGACCCGGCCGACCTCCAGATCATGTACGGGCTGGGGGGCGAGCGCCGGCTGCCCGAGGCGGAGCTGCCCTGGCTGCCGGGCTACGAGCAGTCGTACCCGGTCCGCGTCGGCAACGGCGCCGTCGAGCAGCTCCAGCTCGACGTCTACGGCGAGGTCATCGACACCCTGCACATCGCCCGCCGGGGCGGCCTGCACGTGGAGCCGCACGCGTGGAACATCCAGCGCTGCTTCCTGGAGTTCCTGGAACAGCACTGGCGCGAGCCCGACCAGGGCCTGTGGGAGATGCGCGCGCCGCGCCGCCACTTCGTGCACTCCAAGGTGATGTCCTGGGTCGCCGCCGACCGCGCGGTCCGCGCCCTGGAGGCCGACCGCAGCCTGCGCGGCGACCTCGACGGCTGGCGGGCCATGCGCGACGAGGTCCACCGCGAGGTGTGCGAGGAGGGCTACGACGCCGAACGCGGCGCCTTCACCCAGCACTACGGCTCGCCCGAACTCGACGCGGCCACCCTGCTCATCCCCCGCGTCGGCTTCCTGCCGCCCGACGACCCGCGCGTCGTGGGCACCGTCGACGCGGTGCGCCGGGAGCTGACGCAGGGCGGGTTCGTCCGCCGCTACAGCACGGACGGCAAGCCGGTCGACGGGCTGCCCGGCGGCGAGGCGACGTTCCTGGTCTGCTCGTTCTGGCTCGCCGACGCGCTGCATCTGACGGGGCGGACGAAGGAGGCCCGCGAGCTCTTCGAGCAGCTGCTGGGCCTGCGCAACGACGTGGGGCTGCTGGCCGAGCAGTACGACCCCGACACCGGCCGTCAGCTGGGCAACTACCCCCAGGCGTTCAGCCACCTCGGCCTGATCGGCACCGCGCTGCTGCTCTCGGACACCCCTCGCGGCGCGGCGGAGTGAACGCGACGGCTCACTCGACGCGCTCGGCGCGGTGGCGCACCGCGCGGAGCCGGACCTCCGCCGGGAGCCGCTCCAGCCCGGCCGACCTTCTCGCCTGATGCAGGACGTCGGCGCGGAGCCGGTCCAGGGCCTCGGCGGGGGCCGCGTGCGGGGCGAGCGTCAGGCCGATCCCGGCCTCGGGGGCCGTGCGGCGCCCGTGCAGGGCGACCAGGGCGTGGTCGACGCCGTCCAGCGCCGACGCCTCGGCGGCGAGCGCATCCTCCAGCGCCCGGCCGCGCACCACGACCACCTGACCGTCGCCGCTGTCGACCAGCAGCTCCCGCAGCCGGCGCCGCCGCAGCTGGGCGAGCAGCCACCACAGGGCCAGCAGCACCAGGACCGCCAGCGCGGCGAGGACCGTCGGCCACCACCAGCCGCGCCCGCGCCACCTGCGCCGGCCGGCGTCCGTGAGCAGGACGTCGTGCGGCCCGGCGAAGGGCCGGCCGGACGGCAGGGTGAGGCCCCAGCGCCGCTGGAGGTCCAGCGAGGCGATCAGCACGGCGGCGCCCAGCGCCAGCAGCAGCACCCCGGTCAGCCCGATCAGCACCCGGTTGACCGTCCTCAGCACCGTGCGCTCACCCCTTCGCCGGTCGGTGTACGTGCACGGACAGCGAGGGCTCCCGGGTGAGGCCCAGCTCCCGGACCCCCTCCGCCAGCGCGGAGTTGACGTCCGTGCGCACCTCGTCCAGGTCGCGGAAGTGGGACTGGGCGCGCGCCCGCACCACGCGCCGCCCGACGTCGACGCGCACGGACCGCACGCCCGGCACCTCCATCGCCCGGTCCCGCAGCACCAGCGCGGCGGCCCGCCGGTCGAGGCCGGCCCGCAGGTCCGGGGAGTCGTGCCGCATCGGCAGCACACCGCGCAGGCCCGGCGTGACCGCCAGCACGACGAGCCAGAGGCCGAGGACCACGGCCACGGCGGCACCCGCGATCACCCAGCCGTCGTCGAGATGACGGGTGGCCAGTTCGTGCGCGAGGCGGTGGCGCCAGCCCATGGCCCGGCGGCCCGCCCGGACGGCGGCGACGTCGTAGAGGAAGGCCGCGGCACCCGCCAGCACCACGGCCGCGACGAGGGCGGCGGGCAGACGGCGCACGGACCAGAAGCGGTGCCCGCACGCGGACGCGCCTTCGGCCTCCGCGGCGGCGCGGTGCCGTCCGGCGCCGCCGCTCATCGCACCCGCTCCCCGGCCGCACGGTCCAGGTGCGGCGAGTGGAGCCGCTCCACCGTGATCACGACCTCCGGGACCTCCATCCCGGCCAGCCCGCGCAGGCGTTCGACGACCTGCCGGCGCACGGCGCGGCAGCGGGCGGCGATGTCCACCGGGTAGCCCAGCTCCACCGCGACCCTGACCCTGGCCGACTGCTCGTGCACCACCACGGAGGCGTGCGGAGCCTCGTACCCCTCCCGCGCCGTGCCGCTCAGCGCCTCGCGCGCCGCCTGCGAGGCGATCTTCGCGACGACGCGGTCGGCGATGCGGGTCGCTCCGCGCTCGGCGGGCTCCACCGCGCGTCCTCCCCGGCCTCCCCGCACCCGGCCTCCCCGCACGCCCTACCTCCTGCGCTCGTCGCGGTCGCGCGGACGGAGCAGCCGCGAGAACTCGCCCGGCTCGAGGTCGCCGTCGAGGAACCGGCCCGCCACGAACCCGATGGTGCCCAGCGCCGCGACCAGCAGAAAGGCCCCGAACCCCCCGAAGTAGCCGGCGAATCCGAGCGCCATGCCGGCGATCAGGCCGACCACGGCCATGCTCATGGTGCGCTCCCAACTGGAGCCTGGGCTCCGGCTCCGGCTCTACTGGAGCCTGGGCTCCGGCTCTTCCTCTTCCTCGTCCGGCAGCTTGACGTCCGTCACTGCGATGTTGACCTCGACGACCTCCAGGCCCGTCATCCGCTCCACCGCCGTGATGACGTTTTCCCGCACCGCGCGCGCCACATCCGCGATCGCCACGCCGTAATCCACGACGATCTCCAGATCCAGCGCCGTCTGGACCTCACCGACCTCCGCCTTCACCCCACGGGCGACGGACCTGCCGCCGGGCACCCGGTCGCGCACCGCGCCGAAGGTGCGGGACAGGCCGCTGCCCATCGCGTGCACCCCCACCACATCACGGGCCGCGAGCCCGGCGATCTTCTCCACGACGCCGTCGGAGATGGTCGTCCGGCCGCGGTCGGCCGCTGCGACGGGGGTGGCGGCCTCCTTGGCCTCCCTGGCCTCTTTGGTCTGGCCGGTCCGGCTTGCGGTGTCGGTCATCCTCGATCGCCTCTCCTCCAGTCCTTTTGACACCATAAGCGGGCTTGCCGCGCTGCGCTTGGGCTTCGGGTGCGGCAGGCTGGGAACGTGGTCGCAGACCCTTGGGCAGAGGCGGTGCGGCAGCAGCTGCGGCTGGGCAGGATGCTGCCGCTGGGCGACGCGCGCGACGAGGCGTGGATCACGGAGGCCGCGGCGGCGGACGCGCTGCGGCATGCGGTGGCGCGGGCGGATCTGGGGGTCCGCCTGGAGTCGGTGCGGATCGACCTGGCCGGCCAGGAGGGCGGCCCGCACGGCCCGTTGCACGTGGCGGTGGACTTCGCGGCGCCCGGGGACCGGCCGTTTCCGGAGACGGCGGAGCGGGTGCGGGAGGTTGTGCGGGCGGGGTCGGACGAGCTGCTCGGGCTGGCGCTGGCGGGGGTGGATCTGCGGGTGACGGGGCTCCTGCCGGAGCCGCAGCCCCCGGAGCCTCAGGAGTCCCCGGAGCCCCCGGCTCCCTCGTCCGACCCTGCGGCAAGCCGCGATGTGCTGTCCGTTCCCGGTGTGAGCCGGCTGGCGCCGGTGCTGGGTGGGCCTCGTCATGAGGACTGGGTGCAGATTGCGGTGGTGGCGGGGGTTCGGGCGCTGGATGTGGTGAGGGGCGTGCGGGGGGTTGCGCCGGGGGTGGTGGTGCTGGTGACGGCGGTGGATTTTTCCCCGATCCCGCCCCTTCCCGAAACCGGGGGCTCCGCCCCCGGACCCCCGCTCCTCAAACGCCGGAGAGGCTGAGATTCCCCCTTACTCCCCCAGCCCCGCCAGGTCCCGCAGGCGTCGCGCCTGTGCCGCTCGTTCGGCGGTGCGCTGGTCGTCGTACGTGCGGCCCGCCGCACCCCGCAGCAGCGCCTTCGTCTCCACCACCGCATCCCGCGGCGCCGCCAGCAGAGCCGCCGTCAGGTCCTCGGCCGCCGCGGACAGTTCCGCGCCCGGAACGACCACATTGGCCAGGCCGATCCGCTCCGCCTCCGCCGCGCCCACGAAGCGGCCCGTCGCGCAGATCTCCAGGGCGCGGGCGTAGCCGACCAGCGACACCAGCGGCTGTGTGCCGCCCAGGTCGGGCACCAGGCCCAGGCTGGTCTCGCGCATCGCGAACTGCGCGTCGTCCGCGCACACCCGCAGGTCGCAGGCGAGCGCGAGCTGGAAGCCGGCGCCGATGGCGTGGCCCTGCACGGCGGCTATCGAGACGATGTCATTGCGCCGCCACCAGGTGAACGCCTGCTGGTACGTGGCGATTTCCGCGTCCAGCGCCTCGTCCGAGCCGCGCGCCAGGTCGAGGAAGGACGGCTCGCCGTCGAAGCCCTCGGGGGTGAACGCCTGGCGGTCGAGGCCCGCGGAGAAGGACTTGCCCTCGCCGCGGAGCACCACCACGCGCACCGAGCCCGGCAGCAGCCGCCCCGCCTCGGCCAGGGCCCGCCAGAGCGCGGGCGACTGGGCGTTGCGCTTCGCGGGGTTGGCGAGCGTGACGGTGGCCACCGCGTCTTCGACGACGAGCTGTACGCCGGCCTGGTCGAGCAGGGTAGTGCGGGCAGTCATGGGGCCCTCCGAATGGCCGCAGTCGCAATTGGTTGACTGCACAGTAACCACCCGGTCGGCCGGTCGGCCGACCGGGTGGGACTGTCCACACTGCCGTGTGCGTGCGTGTGCTCTCTCCGGTGCGCGGCGTCAGACCGAGGCGGCCTTCTTGCCGCGCGTCGCTCCGCCGCGACCCCGCAGGATCACGCCGGATTCACTGAGCATCCGGTGCACGAAACCATAGGAGCGGCCGGTCTCTTCGGCCAGCGCCCTGATACTCGCACCGGAGTCGTACTTCCTCTTCAGGTCTGCCGCGAGCTTTTCGCGCGCGGCGCCGGTCACCCGGCTGCCCTTCTTCAGAGTCTCGGCCACCCGTGCCTCCTCATGGGAGATGCGCCTCTTGACTCTCATGATCACCCCTTGGCCGCCTCCTGGCCACCCATTCGGCAAGGTCCATCCGAGGAGATTTCCGCGTTTTCGGCCGCCGGCAGGCCCTGGAGCAGGCGATTCCGGATGATCTCGCTCGTACGGCCGTACGGGTGGCCGGGCGAAGCGGCAGGTCAGGCGGGGCTCCGTGCCGCGCGGCGCGAACGGCGCCCCGCACCTCACACAGCGCGTGCGCCGGAGCACCCGGAGGCATCACGGTACGAGCCGCACTCACTCAGATGACGGATCACACGTCGGCCGAATGATCGGGACCGCACTGATCAAGCCATCGGCCGTCGGTGGGGCCGGTGGCGGGCGGGGTCAGGCGAGGGCGACCAGGTCCGCGTAGTCCGGTCCCCACAGGTCCTCGACGCCGTCGGGGAGCAGGATGATCCGCTCGGGCTCGAGCGCCTCGACGGCGCCCTCGTCGTGGGTGACCAGCACGACCGCGCCCGTGAAGGTGCGCAGCGCACCGAGGATCTCCTCGCGGCTGGCGGGGTCGAGGTTGTTGGTGGGCTCGTCCAGGAGGAGCACATTGGCGGAGGAGACGACCAGGGTGGCCAGGGCCAGCCGGGTCTTCTCGCCGCCGGAGAGCACCCCGGCCGGCTTGTCGACGTCGTCGCCGGAGAAGAGGAAGGAGCCGAGCACCTTGCGGACCTCGACGAGGTCGAGGTCGGGCGCGGCGGAGCGCATGTTCTCCAGGACCGTGCGCTCGGGGTCGAGCGTCTCGTGCTCCTGCGCGTAGTAGCCCAGCTTGAGCCCGTGGCCCGGGGTGACCTGGCCCGTGTCGGGCCGCTCGGTGCCTGCGAGCAGGCGCAGCAGGGTGGTCTTGCCGGCGCCGTTGAGGCCCAGGATGACGACGCGGGAGCCCCGGTCGATGGCCAGGTCGACGTCGGTGAAGATCTCCAGCGAGCCGTAGGACTTGGAGAGCCCCTCGGCCATGAGCGGGGTCTTGCCGCAGGGCGCGGGGTCGGGGAAGCGCAGCTTGGCGACCTTGTCGGAGACGCGCTCCGCCTCCAGGCCGGCCAGCAGCTTCTCGGCCCGGCGGGCCATGTTCTGCGCGGCGACGGTCTTGGTCGCCTTGGCGCGCATCTTGTCGGCCTGGGAGTTGAGGGCGGCGGCCTTCTTCTCGGCGTTCTGCCGCTCGCGCTTGCGGCGCTTCTCGTCGGCCTCGCGCTGCTGCTGGTAGAGCTTCCAGCCCATGTTGTAGACGTCGATCACCGAGCGGTTGGCGTCGAGGTAGAAGACCTTGTTGACGACGGTCTCGACGAGGTCGACGTCGTGGGAGATGACGATGAAGCCGCCGCGGTAGGTCTTCAGGTAGTCGCGCAGCCACGCGATGGAGTCGGCGTCGAGGTGGTTGGTCGGCTCGTCCAGGAGCAGGATGTCGGCGTCCGAGAAGAGGATCCGGGCCAGCTCGACGCGGCGGCGCTGACCGCCGGAGAGGGTGTGCAGCGGCTGGCCGAGGATGCGGTCGGGCAGGCCGAGGCTGGCGGCGATGGTCGCCGCCTCCGCCTCGGCGGCGTAGCCGCCCTTGGTCAGGAACTCCGTCTCCAGGCGCTCGTACCTCTTCATGGCCTTCTCGCGCGTGGCCCCCTGGCCGTTTGCCATGCGGTCCTCGTTCTCCCGCATCTTGCGCAGGACGGTGTCGAGGCCGCGGGCGGAGAGGATGCGGTCGCGGGCGAGCACGTCGAGGTCGCCGGTACGGGGGTCCTGCGGGAGGTAGCCGACCTCACCCGAGCGGGTGATGGTGCCGCCGGCGGGGAGGCCGTCGCCGGCGAGGCACTTGGTGAGGGTGGTCTTGCCGGCGCCGTTGCGGCCCACGAGGCCGATGCGGTCGCCCTTGGCGACGCGGAAGCTGGCCGACTCGATGAGGACGCGCGCGCCGGCGCGCAGCTCGATGCCAGAGGCGGTGATCACGGGTTTTCTACTCCAGGGCAGGAAGGACAGCGGAATGACGGACTGGGTCGTTTCGACGCCGTCTAATGCACGAGGAGGAATGCCATACGGACCAGTCTAACGGGGGCGCGCAAGCTGATTTCCGGGGTCGCCCGCGGGGCGCACGCGCCTTCGCACGCCGGAAGGGCGCAGGGGAAGCGGTTCGCGGATACTCGGGGTGGACAGCCCTCGGTGTGTACGTCCCCCGGCGGACAGCGCGACGGACAGCTCGACGGAGAGCGACGGAGAGGCGACTGGGCATGCAGTTCGACGACGACGCGGACCTGGACACCTCCCAGGTGCAGGACGAGCGCGGCAGCCGCATCCCGGGCGGCGGGCTCACCATCGGGGGCGGGATCGCCGGACTGCTCGCCCTGGTCCTGGGCCTGTTCTTCGGCATCGGCCCGCAGGAGCTGGGGCTCAGCTCCAGCGAGCCGGGGCCCCGGCCGTCGTCCAGCACGGACGCCCAGGTCTCGCAGTCCTGCCGTACGGGGAAGGACGCCAACGCCCGGCAGGACTGCCGGATCGTCGCCGTCGTCAACAGCGCCCAATCCTTCTGGGGCCAGGAGCTGCCGCACCACGGGCGCGCGTACACCCCGGCCTCGACGGTCTTCTTCACCGGCCGGGTGAACACGGCCTGCGGGGCGGCGACCTCGGCGGTGGGCCCGTTCTACTGCCCGGGCGACCGCAAGGTCTATCTGGACCTGGGGTTCTTCGACGAGCTGAAGACGAAGTTCGGGGCCACCGGGGGGCCGTTCGCCCAGGCCTATGTGGTGGCGCACGAGTACGGGCACCACATCCAGAACCTGATGGGCACGCTCGGCCGTGCGCAGGACCAGCGGACGGGGGCCGCAAGCAACTCGGTCAAGGTGGAGCTGCAGGCCGACTGCTATGCCGGGGTCTGGGCCCGGCACGCGACGACGACGCCCGAGAAGTCCACGGGCCGGCCGCTGATCAAGCAGCTGACCAAGGCGGACATCGACGACGGCCTGTCCGCGGCGGCGGCGGTCGGGGACGACCGGATCCAGGAGCGGTTCCAGGGGCGGGTGACGCCGGAGAGCTGGACGCACGGGTCGGCGGCGCAGCGGCAGCAGTGGTTCACGACGGGGTACGAGACGGGGGACGTGGGCCGCTGCGACACGTTCCGGTAGGGGTTCTTTCCCCGATCCCGCCCCTTCCCGCTGTATCCGATATGCGGCTCCGCCGCAGGGCGGGGGGCAAGCGCCCGGACCCCCCGGGGAGGAGGGAGCGGGGGCTGCGCCCCTGCCCCCCTCCCCGTGCCCCTCGCGCTGCGCGCGGGGGCCAAGGCTCGGGGGCTCTGCCCCCGGACCCCCGGTCCTCAAACGCCGGACGGGCTGAATTTGCCCCCGCGCGCAGCGCAAGGGGCCCCGGGGGCAGGGGGGCGCAGCCCCCGCTCCCCCACCCCCGGGGGTCCGGGGGCTCCGCCCCCGGTTTCGGGAAGGGGCGGGATCGGGGAAAGGACCCCTACGCCCCACCCCTGTGCACCTGGAACGCCGCTCGACGGACCGCCTTGGCCAGGGCCGGGTCCGGGTGGGCGGCGGCCAGGGCCACCAGGACCTGGACCGTGCGGGGGTGCCCCACCGCCCGTACCTCCTCCAGCAGGCCCGGCACCGTCCCCTGCACCGCCGATTCGAGGTGCCGCACCAGCAGCCGGCCCTCGCCGTGGTCCGCGACGGCGGCCGCGGTGTCCACCCACAGCCAGGTCGCCTCCTCCCGGGTGAGCACCTCCGCGGCATCCTCGGGGTCGCACCCCTCGTGCTCGGCCAGCCACAGCAGGGCGTACGGGCGCAGTACCGGCTCCTCGGCCACGGTGCGCACCTCCGGTTCGGCGGGCGCTCCGACGGCGCGCAGCGCCTCGAAGGCCAGCCCGCGGACCATCGCGTCGTCGCCGCGGGCCGCGTCGAGCAGCTCACCGACCGCGCTGCGGACGGGGCGCGCGGCGAGCCACGCGCGGTACTCGGCGCGGGCGGGGCCGGGGGTGAGGTCGGCGCAGCCGCGCAGCATGGCCTCGGCGGACAGCTCGATGTGCCCGGCGGGGCTCTGCGCAGCGACGCAGATCTGCTCGAGCTTGACCCACACCGCCCAGTTCCCGAGCGGGGTCAGGACGGCCTCGGTCCGGGGGCCCGCGCCGTCGCGCATGACGAGCGCGCCGACCGAGGCCAGGCCCTCCAGGGCCCAGTCGAGCAGCTCGGGCAAGGGATCGCCCGCAACGGGAGCAGGCGGCGCGGGCACGGCGGGGGCGCTGCCGTAGGGGACCTCGCAGCGCTCGGCGCGGATCTCGGCGACGCGCTGCTGGAGCAGGTCGAGCAGCATCGCCACGGAGACGGGCCCGGCCGACAGGTGCATGACGGACAGCAGCTGGGGGGCGGCCTCGACGACCTCGGCGGCGACGGTCGCGTCGGTGCCCGCGGGCTCGGGGTGGGCGAGGGACCAGGCGTCGAAGAGCGCGACCCAGCCGCGCAGCACGGCGCTGTCGTCGCGGTCCCAGGCCTGGAGGCGCCAGCCGGGGCGGGCGGTGCCGCCGTGGAGTTCGAGGAGTCCGGCGAGGCGGGCGCGGTCCCAGTCGGACCGCACCTGGCCGGCCGTCAGTTCCAGGGCGGCGGCGGCGCGCTCGGCCGTCTGCTCGCAGAGCCCGCCGGCCGCGCCGGGGCGGGGCATGGCGCCGCGGCGGCACTCCTCGGCAGCCCAGCGGGCCAGCCGCACCGCGCCCGCCAGCCCGGCTCTTGCCAGGCCGGCCAGTTCCGGCCGGGCCGGGGTGCCTGCGGGCGGGCGGGGGGCCGGGCGGGTGCCTCGGTTCGCCACGGCCCGGCGGGCGGCGGCGATCGGCTGTCGGGGGACGAGTCTGAGCCGGGAGTCGCGCGGAGTACGGGACGTCACAGGAGCAGTCTTGCCGTTCACGCTCCGAAAACCCAATCGGAATCAACTATCCAGCCGTCCACGACCTGTGACGGAAGGCCGCTAGGGCCTGTCGTCACATTCGCGTCGCGGGGCAGACGGGAATGTGACGACAGGCCCTAGGGAACCGTGCGCCCCCTCGCGTGCGCTCCGCGCGAGGTGCACGAGGGTTTACACGAGCGGGATCAGGAACCGCCGCAGGGCTTCCTCGTAGCCGTGCGGGTCGGCGTTCCAGGACGCCGCGTGGCCCGCGCCGCGGACGGTGCGCAGGGTCATCAGTTCCGGTCGCCGGGCGACGAGTTCGCGGGAGTGCGCCGGGGGCGCGAGGAGGTCGTCGGTGCCGTGCACCACGAGGGCGGGCACGGACAGCAGGGCCGGGTCGGCGGCGGTCAGCAGGCCGTCGGGGGCCAGGCCCAGCCTGCCCTCGGCCGCCCGCACGGCCATCGGAACGAGTCGCTCCGGAACGCGGTGGGCGGCGAGGGCCGCCAGCAGGGCGGGCCAGTCGAGGACCGGCGAGTCCAGGACGAGCCCGACGACGCGCCCGGCCGCCGGCTCGGTCGTGCTCCCGACAGCCGCCAGCATCGCCATCGTGGCCCCCGTGGACCAGCCGAGGAGGACGACGCGGCGCGCGCCGTAGCGCACGGCGTAGCGGACGGCGGCATCCAGATCCCGCCACTCCCGGGCGCCGAAGTGGCTGATTCCGTGCGCTGTGCGGGGTGCTCCGGGGTCGCCCCGGTAGGAGAGGGCGAGCACCGGCAGCCGCATCCGGTGGAGGAACGGCATGAGGACCAGGGAGTGCTCGCGGGTGCCGCCCAGGCCGTGCACGGTGACGACCCAGGTGTCCCGGGCGCCGGGCACCAGCCAGGCGGGCAGCGGGCCCAGCTCGCCGGGCACGGCGACGTCGGTGTGGTCGAGGCCGAGGGCGTCGTGCGGGTTGCCGACGTGCACCTGCGGGCTGAGCCACACCCGGTCGCCGGGGATCAGGCTGCCGTGGGTGACCCGCTCCAGCTGCCGGACCACGCAGGCGTGCGGGTGGGAGACGTCCGGCACGACCGGCCCCACGACGGCGTGCAGGCCGCGGCCGGCGAGCCCGTAGGTGCCGGGCCGCAGCGCGGCGGGGGTGCGGGTGAGCGTGACCGTGCCGGGTCCGGCGTCGTGCAGCGTCATCCTGGGCTCGCCGGGCGGCGGGCGGCCGGGCCCGGCCTTGAGCGCGGCGTCCCCGGCGTACCGCCCGGCCGCCACCGCGGCCGCCCCGGCACCGATCAGAGTGGCGGCGGCCGTGGCCGCCGCTCCGCGCAGGCCCATCCCTTCCAGTCTGGGCTCGGGCGGCGCGGGCGGCCACCGGGCGCGGGGCGGAGCGCGGCGGGGCGGTCAGCCGCGCTGTCCGTAGCCCCGGTACTTGTCGGAGACCTCGGCCAGCAGCCCGGGCGTGAGCAGGGCGGGGGTGTGGCCGGGCACGGCGGAGGCGGTGAGCCAGACCCGGCACATCCACTCCAGCTGGGCGGTGCGGTCGTAGGCCTGGTCGAGGGTGGCGCCGTAGGTGAGGGTGCCGTGGTTGCGCAGCAGGCAGCCGGTGCGGCCGTCGAGGGCGCGGAGCATGTGGGCGGCCAGCTCCTCGCTGCCGTAGAGGGCGTAGGGGGCGACCCGGACCGGGCCGCCGAGGGCGGCGGCCATGTAGTGGATCAGCGGCACCTCGGTGACCAAGGTGGACACGGCGGTGGCGTGCACGGCGTGGGTGTGCACGATCGCCGCGGCGTCGGTGGCCCGGTAGACGGCGAGGTGCATGGGGAGTTCGCTGGTGGGGACCAGCTCGCCGAGGACCTGGCGGCCCTCCAGGTCGACGCCGACCGCGTCCTCGGGTCCGAGCCGGTCGTAGGGGACTCCGGTGGGAGTGACAAGGATTACGTCGCCGACCCTGGCGGAGACGTTCCCGGAGGTTCCGACGACGAGTCCGTCGGCGGTGGTGCGGCGGGCCGTGGCGACCACGTCCGCCCAGGCCCGGCCCAGGTCTCCGGGGCTTCCGTCCCGGTTCCCGCCCTCCCCCGTGCGGCCCGTCCACCCGGTCGCCGGGGTGTACTCGGGAGCGTTCATCGTTGCTGCCTCCGGTTCGTGTCATGGACCGGCTTCGGTCCAGTTCACCTTCCGTTCACCCTGAGTCCCTACGGTCGCCGCGTACTGACCATCGGACTGATTGCCTGGGTGAATGGAAAACATCACGCTTCTCATCGGGATCGTGATCGTCACGGCCTTGGTGTTCGACTTTACGAACGGCTTCCACGACACGGCCAACGCCATGGCCACCACCATCTCCACCGGGGCACTCAAGCCCAAGACCGCGGTGGCGATGTCTGCGGTTCTCAACCTCGTCGGCGCGTTCCTCTCCGTGGAGGTCGCCAAGACGATCTCCGGTGGCATCATCGATGAAAGTGCCGGCATCAGACCAGAGGTGATCTTCGCCGGGCTCGTCGGCGCGATCGTCTGGAACCTGCTGACCTGGCTGGCGGGCCTGCCCTCCAGCTCCTCGCACGCCCTCTTCGGCGGTCTGATCGGCGCCACCGTCGCGTCCGTCGGCTTCGACGCGGTCAATGCCGACAAGGTCGTCATGAAGGTCCTCATCCCCGCGGTCGCCGCCCCGATCGTGGCGGGCGTCGCCGCCTGGGCCGCCACCCGGATCACCTTCCGGCTCTCCCGCAACCGCGACGAGCAGGAGACCGCCAAGGGCTACCGCGCCGGCCAGATCGCCTCGGCCGCCCTGGTCTCCCTGGCCCACGGCACCAACGACGCCCAGAAGACCATGGGCGTGATCACCCTCGCCCTGGTCACCGGCGGCGTCGTCGCCCCGCACTCCGACCCGCCGCTGTGGGTCGTCGTCTCCGCGGGCATGGCCATCGCGCTCGGTACGTACCTGGGCGGCTGGCGCATCATCCAGACGCTCGGCAAGGGCCTCGCCGACATCAAGCCGGCCCAGGGCTTCGCCGCCCAGACCGGCGCCGCGACGGTGATCCTCGCCTCCTCGCACATCGGCTTCGCGCTCTCCACCACCCAGGTCTGCTCCGGCTCGATCATGGGTGCCGGCCTGGGCCGCAAGGGCGGCGTGGTGCGCTGGTCCACCGCCGGCCGCATGGTCGCCGCGTGGGGCCTGACCCTCCCGGCCGCGGGCCTCGTCGCCGCCGGCGCCGCGCTCCTGGCCGACCAGGGCGACTGGGGCGTCGCCGCGGTCGCCGTCCTCGGCCTGGCGGTCAGCGGCGGCATCTGGCTGGCCTCCCGCCGCAAGCCGGTCACCCAGGACAACGTCAACGACCTCAACACGCCGCAGGGCCTCCCCGAGGAGCCCGCCGGCGTGGTCACGGCCGCTCTGCAGGCCGTCGCCCCGCCGCCGGCCGGCGGCCTGACCCCGGCACCGGCCGCCCCGGCCGCCCCCGCCGCCGCGACGACCGGCTGACGCCGGGCAACGGAGGAAGAACCACCATGCACATCGACTGGGCAGCACTCGGCCAGGTCTTCGGCGTGAGCCTCGTGGTCACCGTCGGCCTCGTGGGCGTCTTCACGCTCGGCATCGTCGGCACGTCCCGCAAGCCGGGAGCCGCGGCCGCGGCGGGTGCCGATGCCGCGACCGACGCGGGCGGCACGACCGCCCTGGCACGCACCGGCGCCTACGCGTGCTTCGCGCTGTGCGCGGCCGCGGTGGGGTACGGGATCTATCTGATCGTCGGCTGACGCGATCCGCACATACGGAGGGGCGGGACCGGGGTTTCCCCGGTCCCGCCCCTCCGCCGTTTACGCCGATCGCGCGTTCACTATCTTTGCCCGGCAGGGTTGTGATCGCGTTTGACGGACAGATGGGAACCTTGAGTGCAATTGGAGTCGGTCGGCGTCCGGTACACACGCCGAGGGCCGCGCGTACTGGACGGCGTCACCCTCGATCTGGCTCCCGGTACGGTCACCGCGGTGGTCGGTGGCAACGGATCGGGAAAGTCCACTCTGCTCAAGGTGGCCGCCGGCCTGACGAGGCCCAGTTCCGGCGCTGTGCACGGGCGCCCGGACAGGATCGGCTATGTGCCCGAGCGGCTTCCGGCGAACATGCGGCTCACCGCACGCTCGTACCTCCTGCACATGGGGCGGATTCAAGGACTCCGGACCGCGGATGCCGCTCGTCGCGGCTGTGAACTGCTCGACCGGCTGGCCATCGAAGGGGACATCGACGCGCCCATCAGCACGCTGTCCAAGGGGAACGCCCAGAAAGTCGCTCTCGCTCAGGCCGTGCTCGGCGGCCCGCGGCTGCTGATACTCGACGAGCCGTGGTCCGGCCTCGATGCCCGTACCCATCGAGTCCTCGTGGACTTCCTCGCGGAGTGGCGTGCCGCGGGAGTGGTCGTTCTCCTCACCGAGCACCGGCCGGGCACGGTCGCCGCGAGCGCGGATGCGGTCTACGGGCTGCACCGAGGTCGCCTCACCCGGCAAGCCATCGGTGAGACGGCACCCGAAGGGTTCGCGGTCACGCTGGGCATGATGCCCGGCGCGGGCGTGGACCGGTCGCGCGTGACGGAGGCGCTGCGCGCGCTGCCGGGCGTCCGGTTCGTGGGCGAGAAGGAGCGGCGCATATGTCTTGAGGTCGGCGCCGACCGGTCCGACGCGGTCCTCGCGGAGGTCTTGAGACAGGGGTACACCGTTTTCGAGGTCCGCCCGGGTCCGTTGACGGGGCCGTTCACGGGTCCGTTCACGGATCCGTCGGCCGAGCCTGCCGGAGGCCGCCGATGATGACGATCGCCCGCTATGCCCTGGCGGACTACCTCCGGTCCCAGCGGTTCCTGCCCCAACTGGTGGCCTACTTCGGGTTTCTGGCGGTCCTCTACGCCGTCCAGGGCTCGGTCCTGCCGGGTTACGGGGCCTCCGCTGCCGCGCTGCTGCCGGTCGGTGTGTGGCTCACCCTCAGCCTCCACAACACCGAGGACCCGCTCCAGGCCACCGTCACCCTGGTCAACGCCGGCAGCCGCCGACGAGTCCTGCTCGGCAAGACCTGCGCCGCCCTGGCCGGTGTGCTCGCTCTCAGCGGCGCCGCCCTGATCTGGCCGATGGTCTCCAGTGGCCGCCTGCACACGCCCGCCGACCTGGCCACCGGCTTTACGGCCCACCTGATTTGCGGTCTCACCGGCATCGCCCTGGGCACCTGCTGCGCACGCCCGGTCATCGAACGACAGGGCTACGCCTTCGCCACAGCGCTCGTGCTGAGCCTGATCGCCTTGGTCGGCCGCCCGGTCACTCCCGCCAACCAGACGATCCGCCTGTTGAGCTCGGCGCCGCCGCGCCCGCCGGCCGGCGAACTCCTGCTCCTGGTGGCCTGGGCCTCGGTCCTGCCGGCGGCCGCGGTCCTGCTGTCGTCGTGGGTGGCGCAACGCCGCCGGTAGACCTGCCGGACGATACGGTCACCACGGCGGCGGGGCCCGGGTCAGGGCGAGTTGACGCCCCTTCCCGCCCCGTGGTGGACTTCCCGAGCCAAACGGCGACAGCAGAGGAAGCCGGTGCGAATCCGGCGCGGTCCCGCCACTGTCACCGGGGAGTGTCCCCCCAATCGATGGCCACGGCGCGAGCCGGAAGGCCGGGGGCGGCGCGGATCCGGGAGCCAGGAGACTCTGGTCGCCGGTCACGTCGAGCCAGGGCGCGGACCCTGAGTGAGGACACCGCTTCGCCATGCCCGGCCGCGATCGCTACTCCTTCGCGTACGGCGCCGCCCTGGGCTTCGCCTGCGACCTGCTCCTCGGCGACCCCCGTCGTGGGCACCCCGTGGCCGCGTTCGGGCGGGCCGCGCAGGCCGTCGAGCGGCGGCTGTGGCGCGACCACCGCGGTTACGGCTCCCTGCACGCCCTGGTCTGCGCGGGCGGCGCGGTCGCGGGGGCCGGGCTGCTGGCCCGTGCCGCGCGCCGCCACCGCGCGGCCGAGATCGCGCTGACCGCCGCCGCCACCTGGGCCGTCCTGGGCGGCACGTCCCTGGGCCGGGAGGCCCGGGCCATCGGCGGGGCGCTGGCCGCCGGGGACCTGGAGGTC
Source organism: Streptomyces sp. 17_S59 (assembly GCF_056930295.1). Lineage (NCBI taxonomy): Bacteria > Bacillati > Actinomycetota > Actinomycetes > Kitasatosporales > Streptomycetaceae > Streptomyces > Streptomyces sp. 17_S59. The sequence goes on from NZ_JBXOWD010000001.1 coordinate 1,437,829, forward strand.
GCCCGGGAGCGGCTGCCGCATCTGTGCGGCCGCGATCCGCAGGCGCTGGACGCGCAGCAGATCGCCCGGGCCGTGGTGGAGTCCGTGGCCGAGAACACCTCCGACGCCGTCGTGGGCGCTCTGGTCTGGGGCGCCCTGGCGGGCCTGCCCGGTCTGGTGGGTTTCCGGGCGGTCAACACCCTGGATGCCATGGTCGGCCACAAGTCGCCCCGCCACCGGCGGTTCGGCTGGGCCTCCGCCCGCCTCGACGACGTCGTCGGCTGGCCCGGCGCCCGGCTGACCGCCGCCCTCACGATCCTCGCCGGCCCCGATCCGCGCGGCGCCCTGCGCGTGGCCCGGCGCGACGCCTCCCGCCACCCCAGCCCCAACGCCGGTCCGGTCGAGGCCGCCTTCGCCGGGGCCCTGGGCGTACGTCTCGGCGGCACCCTCGCCTACGCCGGCCGCGTCGAGCACCGGCCCGTCCTGGGCGGGGAGAACCGTCCCGTGCGGACGGCCGACATCGAGCGCGCGGTCCGGCTCTCGCGCCGGGTGTCGCTGCTGGCCCTGGGGACGGCGGTGGCGGCCCGCACGGTGGGCAGCCTGTTCAGAAAGGCGGGGAGGAATCGGTGACAGCCGACAGGAGCGGGCGTACGGGCTCACCGGGTGGGGGCCTGCTGGTGGCCGGGACCACCTCGGACGCGGGCAAGAGCGTGGTGACCGCCGGGATCTGCCGCTGGCTGGTCCGCAAGGGCGTCAAGGTCGCGCCGTTCAAGGCGCAGAACATGTCGCTCAACTCGTATGTGACGCGCGACGGCGCGGAGATAGGGCGCGCGCAGGCGATGCAGGCGGCCGCCGCCCGCGTCGAGCCGAGCGCGCTCATGAACCCGGTGCTGCTCAAGCCCGGGAGCGACCGCAGCAGCCAGGTCGTGCTCATGGGCAAGCCGGTGGGCGAGCTGAGCGCCCGCGGCTACCACTCGGGGCGGCAGGAGCAGCTGTTCGGCACGGTGACGGACTGTCTGGCCGAGCTGCGGCGGACGCACGACGCCGTGATCTGTGAGGGGGCGGGCAGCCCCGCCGAGATCAATCTGCGCCGCTCCGACATCGTCAACATGGGCATAGCGCGGGCCGCGCGGCTGCCCGTGGTCGTGGTCGGCGACATCGACCGGGGCGGCGTCTTCGCGTCCTTCTTCGGCACGACGGCGCTGCTTTCGCGCGAGGACCAGGAGCTGATAGCGGGTTATCTGGTCAACAAGTTCCGGGGCGACGTGTCGCTGCTGGAGCCCGGCTTGGAGATGCTGCGCGGCCTGACGGGCCGGCGGACTTTCGGCGTGCTGCCGTTCGCCCACGGCCTGGGCATCGACGAGGAGGACGGCCTGTGCGTCTCCCTGCGGGGCGCGGTCCGCGAGTCGGTGGTGGCCCCGCCGCACGGCGCGGACGTCCTGCGGGTGGCCGTGTGCGCGGTGCCGCTGATGTCCAACTTCACGGATGTCGACGCGCTGGCGGCCGAGCCGGGCGTGGTCGTGCGCTTCGTGGACCGGCCGGAGGAGCTGGCCGACGCGGACCTGGTCGTGGTGCCGGGCACCCGCGGGACGGTGCGGGCGCTGGCGTGGCTGCGGGAGCGCGGGCTGGCGGAGGCGCTGCGGCGCAGGGCGGCCGAGGGTCGCCCGGTGCTGGGCATCTGCGGCGGCTTCCAGCTGCTGGGTGAACGGATCGACGACGAGGTCGAGTCGAGGGCGGGCACGGTCGAGGGCCTGGGCCTGCTGCCGGTGCGCGTGCGGTTCGCGGTGGAGAAGACCCTGGCCCGGCCGGTCGGCGAGGCGCTGGGTGAGCCGGTGGAGGGGTACGAGATCCACCACGGCGTCGCCGAAGTCCTGGACGGCGAGCCCTTCCTGGACGGCTGCCGGGTGGGTTCGGTGTGGGGCACGCACTGGCACGGCTCGCTGGAGAGCGACGGCTTCCGGCGGGCGTTCCTGCGGCGGGTCGCGCAGGCGGCGGGAAGAGCATTCGTCCCGGCACCGGACACGAGCTTCGGGGCGTTGCGGGAGGAGCAGCTGGACCGGCTGGGGGACCTCGTCGAGGAGCACGCCGATACGGACGCGCTGCTGCGGCTGATCGAGGACGGGGTGCCGACGGGCGTCCCGTTCATTCCGCCGGGGGCGCCGTGAGGATGAGTACCCCCGCGTGTGCGGGCACGACAGCAAGGACTCGACCAAGTGGTCGCCGAGCAGCGGAACATCCCCGCGGAAGCGGGGCCGACGGCCACACCGTCACAGATAGCCCGGCCGCTGAAGCGCCTGCCCGAACCGATTACCTCGAAAGGGGTACCAGCTGATGTCCTCGGCCACCTACCCGTTCACCGCGATCGTCGGGATGGACGACATGCGGCTGGGCCTCCTGCTCAACGCGATCTCACCATCGATAGGCGGAGTTCTCGTACGGGGTGAGAAAGGGACCGCCAAATCCACTGCGGTGCGCGCGCTTTCGGCTCTGCTTCCCGAGATCGACGTCGTCGCGGGCTGCCGTTTCTCCTGCGATCCGGCGACGCCCGACCCGACGTGCCCGGACGCACCGCACACGAGCGGCGCGGGTGAGACCCGTCCCGCCAGGATGGTCGAACTGCCCGTCGGCGCCTCCGAGGATCGTCTCGTCGGCGCACTCGACATCGAACGGGCCCTGGCCGAGGGTGTCAAGGCTTTCGAGCCCGGTCTGCTTGCGGAAGCGCACCGAGGAGTGCTCTACGTCGACGAGGTCAACCTCTTGCACGACCACCTCATCGACAGCCTGCTCGACGCCGCCGCCATGGGCGCCTCGCACGTCGAGCGCGAAGGCGTCTCCGTCCGGCACGCCGCCCGCTTCCTGCTCGTCGGCACCATGAACCCCGAGGAGGGCGAGCTGCGGCCGCAGCTGCTCGACCGGTTCGGGCTGACGGTCGAGGTCGCGGCCTCCCGCGACACCGAGGAGCGCGTCGAGGTCGTGCGCCGCCGTCTCGCCTTCGACGAGGACCCGGCCGCCTTCGCCGCCAAGTGGGCCCCCGAGGAGGAGGCGTTGCGCGAGCGCATCGCCGCCGCGCGGGCGCTGCTGCCGGGCGTACGGCTCGGGGACGGCGCGCTGCGCCGGATCGCGGCGGTGTGCGCCGGGTTCGAGGTGGACGGCATGCGCGCGGACATCGTCACCGCGCGCACGGCGGCGGCGCTGGCCGCGTGGGCGGGGCGTACGGACGTCACCACCGCGGACGTGCGGCAGGCGGCACTGCTGTCGCTGCCGCACCGGCGGCGGCGGAATCCCTTCGACGCGCCCGGTCTGGACGAGGACAAGCTCGACGAGATCCTGAGCGGATTCGAGGACGAGGACCCGGACCCCGAGCCCGATCCGGGCCCGGAGGGCCCCGGCGACGGCCCGGACGGCGGTCCCGACGACGGACCTGACGGTGGGCCGGACGGCGGGGGGCAGCCGCCGCAGGGCGCGGACTGCGCGCCCGACGTGCCGTCCCAGCGCCGGGAGGAGTCCGCTCCGGCCGGGCAGGACGCCCCCGCCCCGCAGGAGGGACCGGCGCCCGGGGGCGGTGGGGGCGGCGAGGCTCCGGCCGTCGCGGCCGCGGAGCCGTTCCGGACCCGCAGGTTCGATGTGCCCGGTCTCGGCGAGGGCGCCGACGGGCGCCGCTCGCGGGCCCGTACCGCGCACGGGCGGACGACGGGGGCGCGCCGCCCCCGGGGCGGTGCCCTGACCAGGCTGCACCTGGCCGCGACGGTGCAGGCGGCCGCCCCGCACCAGCGGGCGCGGGGCCGTTCGGGGCCGGGCCTGGTGGTCCGCCGGGACGATCTGCGGGAGGCCGTGCGCGAGGGCCGCGAGGGCAATCTCGTGCTGTTCGTCGTCGACGCCTCCGGCTCGATGGCGGCCCGCAAGCGGATGAGCGCGGTCAAGGGCGCGGTGCTCTCGCTGCTGATGGACGCCTACCAGCGCCGCGACAAGATCGGCATGATCACCTTCCGGGGCGCGGACGCGGCGGTCGCGCTGCCGCCGACGTCCTCGGTGGAGGCGGGCGCGGCGCGGCTGGAGAAGCTGCCCACGGGCGGCCGTACGCCGCTGGCCGCGGGCCTGTTGCGGGCGCACGAGGTGCTGCGGGTGGAGCGGCTGCGCGATCCGTCCCGCCGCCCGCTGCTGGTCGTGGTGACCGACGGGCGGGCCACGGGCGGCCCGGAGCCGCTGGCCCGGGCGGCGGGCGCGGCCCGGCTGCTGGCGGGCGAGGGCACGGCGTCGGTGGTCGTGGACTGCGAGTCCGGCCCGGTGCGGCTCGGACTGGCGGGCGAGCTGGGCCGGGCCCTGGGCGGGCCGGTCGTGACGCTCGACGAATTGCGCGCAGACAACGTCTTCGCGCTTGTACGTACCGTGAGGAACACCAACAACAGGAGGGCCGCGTAATGCCCAAGGGACAGCCTTCCGTCGTTCCCGACGACGGACTCACCACACGTCAGCGCCGCAACCGGCCGCTGGTCTTCGTCCACACCGGCGTCGGCAAGGGCAAGTCGACGGCCGCCTTCGGGCTGGCCCTGCGGGCCTGGAACCAGGGCTGGCCGATCGGGGTGTTCCAGTTCGTCAAGTCCGCCAAGTGGAAGGTCGGCGAGGAGCGGGCACTGCGGGTGCTCGGCGACTCGGGCGAGGGCGGGCCGGTCGACTGGCACAAGATGGGCGAGGGCTGGTCGTGGATCCAGCGCGACAGCGAGCTGAGCAACGAGGAGAAGGCGCGCGAGGGCTGGGAGCAGATCAAGCGCGACCTGGCGGCCGAGCGGTACCGGCTGTACGTGCTGGACGAGTTCGCCTACCCGCTGCACTGGGGGTGGATCGACACGGACGAGGTGATCTCCGTGCTGCGGGACCGGCCGGGCACCCAGCACGTGGTGATCACGGGCCGCAACGCGCCGGAGAAGCTCGTCGACTTCGCGGACCTGGTGACGGACATGTCGAAGGTGAAGCACCCGATGGACACGGGTCAGAAGGGCCAGCGGGGCATCGAGTGGTGAGTGCGCACGTCCCCCGGCTGGTCATCGCGGCGCCGTCCTCCGGCAGCGGCAAGACGACCGTGGCCACCGGGCTGATGCGGGCCTTCGCGGACGCGGGGCTCGCCGTCTCCCCTCACAAGGTGGGGCCGGACTACATCGACCCGGGCTACCACGCACTCGCGACCGGGCGTCCGGGGCGCAACCTGGACGCGTACCTGTGCGGGCCGGAGCGGATCGCCCCGCTGTTCCTGCACGGGGCGGCCGGCTGCGACCTCGCCGTGGTCGAAGGTGTGATGGGCCTCTACGACGGGGCGAGCGGGCAGGGCGAGCTGGCGTCGACGGCGCACGTGGCGAAGCTGCTGCGGGCGCCGGTGGTGCTGGTCGTCGACGCGTCGTCGCAGTCGCGGTCGGTGGCGGCGCTGGTGCACGGCTTCGCGTCCTGGGACCCGGAGGTGCGGGTCGCGGGCGTCATCCTCAACAAGGTCGGCTCGGACCGGCACGAGGAGCTGCTGCGGGAGGCGCTGGGCGGCTCGGGGGTGCCGGTGCTCGGTGCGCTGCGGCGGGTGCGCGCGGTCGACACGCCGAGCCGTCACCTCGGTCTGATTCCGGTGGCGGAGCGGCGGGCGGAGGCGGTGGACGCGGTGGCGGCGCAGGCGGAGCAGGTGCGGCGGGGCTGCGACCTGGATGCCCTGCTGGCGCTGGCGCGCAGCGCGCCGCGGCTGGATGCGGAAGCGTGGGACCCGGCGGCCGCGGAGGGCGCCTGCGGCGGGCCTCTCCCCCACCCCGCCCCTTCCCGTAACCGGGGGCTCCGCCCCCAGACCCCCGCTCCTCAAACGCCGGAGGGGCTGGGGAGCGTGATCGCCGTCGCCGGCGGTGCCGCGTTCACCTTCTCGTATGCCGAGCATGCCGAGCTGCTGACCGCCGCCGGCGCGGAGGTCGTCACCTTCGACCCGTTGCGGGACGAGAAGTTGCCGCCCGGCACCGCCGCCCTCGTCGTCGGCGGCGGCTTCCCCGAGATGTACGCCCCCGAGCTGTCCGCCAACGAACCCCTCCGCAAGGCCGTCGCCGCGCTCGCCGCAAGCGGTGCTCCGGTCGCCGCGGAGTGCGCGGGGCTGCTGTACCTGGCGCGTTCGCTCGACGACAGGCCCATGTGCGGTGTCCTTCCCGCGGACGCCCGCATGTCCGAGCGGCTGACGCTCGGCTACCGCGAGGCCGTCGCGATCGCCGACAACGCCCTGGCCCCCGCGGGCGCGCGGGTGCGGGGGCACGAGTTCCACCGCACGGTGCTGGAGCCGGCGGCCGGCACCACCCCCGCGTGGGGGTTCACCCACCCCCGCCGCCAGGTGGAGGGCTTCGTACAGGACGGTGTGCACGCCTCCTACCTGCACACCCACTGGGCCGGGGCCCCCGGCGCCGCCACCCGCTTCGCCGCCGCCGCGGCTGCGCACGCCGCCCGTGGCTGAGGTGTACGTCGGCGTCGGCGCCCGCCGTGGCGTGACCGCCGCCGAGGTCCTGGCGCTGGTCGGGCGCACCCTCGCGGAGGCCGGCGGCGCGAGCGCCGTCGCGCTGGCGACCGTGGATGCCAAGGCCGCCGAGCCCGGGATCGTCGGCGCCGCCGAGCGGCTCGGCGTGCCGCTGCTGGTGTATCCGGCCGGCGAGCTGGCCGCGCGGCCCCCGGCCCGCCCGTCCGCGGCGGCGCTCGCCGCCGTCGGGGCGCCGGGGGTGGCGGAGGCGGCGGCGCTGTGCGCGGCCGGGGACGGGGGCATGCTGCTCGTGGGGAAGCGCAGGTCGGAGCGGGTCACCTGCGCCGTCGCCGCCCGGCGCCCCGGGTGACGCCGCACGGGCGCCCGCCGGTAACGTATCCGGACGTGCACCACATATCCCCCGAGCCCGATCTGCGGCACCACGGCGACGCCGAAGTACGCGGTATCGGCGCGCAGTTGACGGACCTCGCGGTGAACGTGCGGGCCGGCACACCCCCGCAGTGGCTCCGGGACCGCATCGCCGCCTCGCTCGGCACGCTCGCCGCGTACCCGGACGGGCGCGCCGCCCGGCGGGCGGTGGCGGACCGGCACGGGCTGCCGGAGGAGCGGGTGCTGCTGACGGCGGGGGCCGCCGAGGCGTTCGTCCTGCTCGCACGCGCCCTGCCGGTGCGCCGGCCGGTGGTGGTGCATCCCCAGTTCACGGAGCCGGAGGCGGCCCTGCGGGACGCCGGGCACACGGTGGAGCGCGTCGTGCTGGACGCGGCGGACGGCTTCCGGCTGGATCCGCGCGCCGTGCCGGGGGACGCGGACCTGGTGGTCGTCGGCAATCCCACCAACCCCACCTCCGTCCTGCACCCCGCCCGTACGCTGGCCCGCCTCGCCCGCCCGGGGCGGATCCTGGTGGTGGACGAGGCGTTCATGGACGCGGTGCCCGGCGAGCACGAGTCGCTCGCCTCGCGCACGGACCTGCCGGGGCTGGTGGTGCTGCGCAGCCTCACCAAGACCTGGGGCCTGGCGGGGCTGCGCGTCGGCTATGTGCTGGCCTCCCCCGGCACGGTGGCCCGGCTGGAGCGGGCCCAGCCGCTGTGGCCGGTGTCGTCGCCGGCCCTGGTGGCCGCGGAGGCGTGCAGCGCTCCGCCGGCGCTCGCCGAGGCCGCGGAGGCCGCGCACCGGATCGCCGTCGACCGGGCCCATCTGGAGTGGCGGCTGGCCGAGTTCAAGCAGCTGACGGTGTGCGGCCCGGCGGCCGGCCCGTTCCTGCTCGTCCGGCTCCCGGGCGCCACGGCGGTCCGGTCCCGCCTGCGCGGCCTGGGCTTCGCGGTGCGCCGCGGCGACACCTTCCCGGGCCTGGGCCCGGACTACCTCCGGCTCGCGGTCCGGGACCGGGAGACCACGGAGCGCTTCGTCTCCGCCCTGGCCACGGCCCTGGCGGAGACCGCGGAGACCTCCGTGGCGGGCTAGGGGGTGTCCGATGGGTCAGCACAGGCCCCACGACGCCTGGCACGGCACCTCGCCGCGTTGTCGCATCACCCGAGTACGCCCAGTACGCGGGTAATGCTCCGCCTTGCGATGCTCCCCCAGCTACCGCTGGGAGGTGCCCCCAGCACCAGACGCCGCGGGGCCCGCACTGACCCATCGGACACCCCCTAGGCCCTGTCGGCAAAATAGCGCCGTCCGCCCGGACGCCGCGGGGCAGGCGGGATTTTGACGACAGGGCCTAGGCGTCAGCCGCGCTCGCGGGCGGCCTTGCGGCGGCGGGTGGCGAGGAGGGCGCCGCCGCCCCCGACGACGAGGAGCCCGGCCGCAGCCGCGAGATACGGGGTGGTGGAGCCGCCCCCGGTCTCGGCGAGGTCGCCGCCCGCGGTCTGCGCCTTGGTGTCCTTGGCCTTGGTGTCCTTCGCCTTCGCGTCCGCCGCCGGGGTGGCGGCCGTCTTCGCCTCGACGGCCTTGGCCGCCGGGCCCGTTCCGCCGCCGTCCCCGGCCGGGCCGGGCGTCTCCGGGCCCGCGGGTGCCTCGCACTCGGCGCGGACGAGCGTCACCCGGCCCCGTACCTTGGCGACACCCAGGTCGAGGGGGTCGACGGCCACGTCGAGGTCGAGGGCGGTGGCGGCGGCGGTGCGGGAGGTGGTCGACGTCTTCGACAGGTCCAGGCGGACCTCGCCGACCCCGGGCACGTCGATCCTGGTCGTGCCGGCGGTGGTGAGCGTGACCTTCTTGCCGAGGACCGAGACGCTGCCGAGCAGGTTCGACGTGGCGGACGGCTTCCGGCCCGCCTCGCACACCGCCTCCGAGGTGACCTGCTGCACCTCGACGAGGGAGAGCAGCGGCAGGCCGGGGACATGGACGCGGGCGTGGACGAGGTTGGCGTAGCCCTTGGCCGTGTGCCCGTCGGCGGTGGCGCGGGCGGTGGCGGTGTCCGCGCGGAGGATGCTGACGGGCTTTCCGCTCTCGGCGCCGTCGAGCTTGACGGTGAGCGCGGTCTCGTCCGCGTTCCCGGGCGCCCGTACGTCGTTGAGGGTGGCGTTGACCGGGACGCGGGCGGCCCCGCCGAGCAGTGAGACGTCGAGCCCGGCGCGCAGGACGCTCGCGCCGGCGGTGCCGGTGCCGGTGCCGGTGGCATGCGCGGGTGCGGCGCCGAGGGCGAGCGCGGTGGCCGCGGCCGTCGCGGCGGCCGCCGTGAACCGGCGTGCGGGCATGCCGAAGGCAGAGCTGGTGGTGCTGAACACGTGTGTGGAACCCCCACGGGAGAAAGGAGCCGTCGGCGCGCCAATGGGGGACATCGCGCGCCGACGGCATCGACCCCGCAATGTTCGATGCGCGGAGGGTGAACGGACAGTCTCCCGACGTCAGTTCACCCCAAAGGATGGGTTTCGCATTCCTCTTCGATTCATGCGGCACACCAGTGGCTTTCCGCCACACCCCCTGGCCCGTCAGGCGACCACGCGCCCCCGGAGCACGACCCGGCGCGGCGCCCCGAGCACCCGTACGTCCGCCCGCGGATCGGCGTCGTAGACCACCAGATCGGCCGGGGCGCCCTCCTCCAGCCCCGGCCTGCCCAGCCACTCGCGCGCGCCCCACGCCGCCGCCGACAGCGCGGCCGGCGCGGGGATGCCCGCCTTGACCAGCTCCGCCACCTCCTGCGCGACCAGGCCGTGCGGCAGCGAACCGCCCGCGTCCGTGCCGACGTAGACCGGGATCCCGGCGTCGTAGGCCGCGCCCACCGTGGCGTAGCGGCGCGCGTGCAGGCGGCGCATGTGGTCCGCCCAGCGGGGGAACTTGCCCTCGCCGCCGTCCGCGAGCCGCGGGAAGGTGGCGATGTTGACCAGCGTCGGCACGATCGCCACACCGCGCTCGGCGAAGAGCGGGATCGTCTCCTCGGTCAGGCCCGTCGCGTGCTCGATGCAGTCGATGCCCGCCTCCACCAGCGGGGCGAGCGTCTCCTCGGCGAAGCAGTGCGCGGTGACCCGGGCGCCCAGCCGGTGGGCCTCGGCGATGGCGGCCTCGACCGCGCCGCGCGGCCAGCAGGCGCCCAGGTCGCCGGTCTCCCGGTCGATCCAGTCGCCGACGAGCTTGACCCAGCCGTCCCCGCGCCGGGCCTCCCGGGCCACGTACGCGACCAGGTCCTCCGGCTCGATCTCATGGGCGTAGTTGCGGATGTAACGGCGGGTCCGGGCGATGTGCCGGCCCGCGCGGACGATGCGCGGCAGGTCCTCCCGGTCGTCGATCCACCGGGTGTCGGCGGGGGTGCCCGCGTCACGCAGGAGCAGCGCCCCGGCACCGCGATCGGTCAACGCCTGCTTCTCGGTGGTCGATTCGTCGACCGCGCCGTGCGCGTCGAGGCCGACGTGGCAGTGCGCGTCCACCAGACCGGGCAGGACCCAGCCCTCGACGGTGATGACGTCGCGCGCCCCGGTCGGCCGGGCGAAGGTGATGCGCCCGCCGACCACCCACAGCTCGTCGCGCACCCCGCCCAGCGGGTCGGGTCCGACGAGTATCCGTCCCTTGATGTGCAGCACCGGCGCCGCGGCGCCGTCGTCCTTGGAGGCCATGCAGGCACTCTACGAGTCCGTGGTCACGCGCGACCGGTCGCCACCGCGCCGCGGGACCGTGCGGAGGAGCGGCCGTTCCGCCCTGCGGCGGAGCAGGTCGGTCCCGTGGGCCGAGGCGGGCCGCGCGGCGGCGCGGAAGCCTGGGACCCATGAGCCGTACGACACAGATCCTTCCCGGCACCGACCGCGCCGCCGTCCGCCGGACCCTGCGCTGGGTGGCCATCGTGGCCTGCGTGCCCTACCTCTGCCTCAAGGTCGCCTGGATCGCGGGCAGCACCGTCGGCATCCCCGAGGGCAGCGAGCTGCTCACCGAAGGCGCATGGCTCAAGGTGATCAACGCGGCCACGGTGCTGATGGACGTGTGCGTCGTCGTCCTCGCCCTGCTCCTCACCAGGCCCTGGGGCAGGCGCGTCCCCTCGTGGCTGCTGGCCCTGCCGATGTGGGGCGCGGTGGGGCTGCTGACGCCCATCATGGTCGGCTTCCCGGCCCAGCTGCTGCTCCGGGCGCTCGGGGGCACCGTTTCCGGATCCTCGAAGGACGCCCGGCCGCTGCTGGACGGGTGGGTCTTCGACACCGTGTACGGCGGGTTCATCGTCCAGGGGCTGGCCCTGGGCGCGCTGTTCGTGCTGTACGCCCGCGAGCGCTGGGGGCACACGTGGCAGGGCCGGCTCGGCGACCCGGGTGCCCGGCCGGCCGGGCAGGGGCAGCGGCTGGCGGCGCTGGCGGCGGCCGGGCTCGCGGTGCTGCCCATGGCGGTGCACCTGCTGTGGGCGTGCGGCTCGCACACGGGGCTGTCGGGCCGCCTGGCTGCGGAGTACGACGCCGATTCCGCGGTGCTGGACGCGTCCTACGTGCTGTACACGGGCGCCGCCGTGGCGGGCCTCGCGCTGCTGCTCGCCGGGCGGACGGGACGGGCGCTGCCGCTGCGCGTACCGCTGCTGCTCGCGGGGGTGGGCTCGGCGGCGACCGGCTGCTGGGGCGGCTGGCTGCTGGTCGCGTCGGTGACCGCACCCCAGCACGGCGACCGGGCAGCGACGCCGCTGATGTTCGTCACCTACGCTGTGCAGATGATCATCGGACTGCTGGTGCTCGCGGCCGGTGCCCGCTACCTCTGCGGGCGGGCCGCTGCGCCGCGCACCCCGTGACGGCCCGTACGCGACGCCTGGCGGCCGCCCTCCTGGGCCGCCGGGCGCGGCTGCGCTGGGTGCACCTGCTGCTCGGCGGGGCGCTGCTGATGCCGTACTACCTGCTGACGAACATGCTGGTGACGCTGGTCCGGCCGGAGTCGGGCGGCTTCCTCTCCTCGTCCCTGGGCTGGCAGTTCCTCGTCTTCGCGCTCTCCCTGGCGCCCGCCGCGGTCACCGCCCTCCATCCCCTGGTGCGGCCCCTGGAGAGCGGGGCGGCGCGGGCGCTGTGCGGGGTGCCGGGAAACGGGCCGGACGCGGGGCCGAGCAGGTCCTGGGCGGCCAGGGGGCGCACGGCCGCCTGGTACACGCTGCACCTGCTGACGGGCGGCCTCATCAGCGGGATGTCGCTGGCCATGCCGCCCCTCGCCCTGACGCTGATCGCCGTTCCGGTCGCCGGGGTGCCGGGCGGGGCCCTCGCGCCGTGGGGCCTGGGGCGCCCGGGGCTGCTCTGGTCGCTGCTGGCGATGCTGGCCGGGCTCGCGCTGCTGGCCCTGGTCGTGGGTCTGTCCTGGGCGGCGGGGGCCCTGCTGGCGCGCTGTGCGCCCGTCCTGCTGGGGCCGACGGCCGCCGACCGGCTGGCGGCGGCCGAGCGGCACGCGATGCAACTGGCCCTGCGCAACCGGCTGGCGAGGGAGCTGCACGACTCCGTCGGGCACGCGCTGAGCGCGGTGACGCTCCAGGCGGTCGCGGCGCGCCGGGTGCTCGACGCCGACCCGGAGTTCGCACGGCAGGCGCTGGCCGCGATCGAGGCGACGACGCGCGAGGCGGTCGGCGAACTCGACGCCGTGCTCGGGCTGCTGCGCGAGGAGGGCCCGGCCACCACCGCACCGGCACCGACCCTCGCCGACCTGGACGGGCTGCTGGAGCGCACCCGCGCGGCGGGCGGCACGGTCACGCTCGTCGCGCCCGGTCCCCTGGACCGGCTGCCGCCGGTCGTCTCCCGCGAGGCGTACCGGATCGTCCAGGAGGGACTGGGCAACGCCCTGCGCCACGCGGGCCAGGTGCCCGTGAAGCTGCGGATCGCAGTGCACGACGACGACTTGGAGGTCGACATGGAGAATCCGGTGAAGCCCGGTTCCGGGTCCGCGCTCCGCCGCCGCGGCGGCGGCCGGGGCCTGCCCGGCATCGCCGAGCGGGCCCGGCTGCTGCGCGGCGAGGCCACCTCGGGCGAGAGCGACGGCGTGTGGCGGCTGGCCGTGCGCCTGCCCCTGGGCGGTGGGGCCCGGTGACCGCCGCGGTGCGGCCGGGCACGCCGCCGATACGGATCGTCCTGGCGGACGACGAGCAGATGGTGCGCACCGCCCTGCGCGCCATCCTGGGCGCCGAGCCGGACATCGAGGTCGTCGGCGAGGCCGCGACCGGCGCGCAGGCGGTGCCGCTCGTCCGCGAACTGCGCCCGGACGTCGTGCTGATGGACGTCCGCATGCCGGAGGTCGACGGCATCCGCGCCACCGAGCGGATCCTGGCGGGCACGGACGACCCGCCGCGCGTCCTCGTCGTCACCACCTTCGAGAACGACAGCTATGTGTACGACGCGCTGCGCGCGGGCGCCTCCGGCTTCCTGCTCAAGCGCGCGGACGCCGACGAACTCGTCCAGGCCGTACGCCTGGTGGCCCGCACCGACTCCCTGCTGTTCCCCGCAGCCGTACGGGCCCTGGCCTCCGCACACGCGGACCGGCGGTCCTCGCGGGAGGAGGCGGAGCGGCTGCGCGGGCGCCTCTCGGAGCGCGAGGCGGAGGTGCTGCGGCTGATGACGCAGGGCCTGTCGAACGCCGAGATCGCCGAGCGGATGGTGGTGGGCGCGGCGACGGTCAAGACGCATGTGGCGGGGGTGCTGGCCAAGCTGGGCGTCCGGGACCGCACCCAGGCGGTCATCGCCGCCTACGAGTGCGGGTTCGTGTCACCGGGCTGACCCGGGAGCGGGGACGGAAGGGCGGGCCGCGGGAGGCGGCCCGCCCGTGCCGACAGGGCCTAGCCGCCCGTGACGCAGTCGCGCACGGCCTTGGCCAGCCGCTCGGCCTCCGGTGCCGCGCCGCCCGGGAAGGCGTAGCGGCGCCGGTTGTACCCGAAGGCCAGGCCGGCCGCGGGGTCGGCGAAGGCCTGCGAGCCGGCCGCACCGCTGTGGCCGAAGGAGCGTGCGCTCAGGAACGGGTACCGGTCCGACATGGCGGCGAAGCCGAGCCCGAAGGCGTTGTGCATGCGCAGCGACAGGTCGTAGCCGACGGAGTGGACCTGGGCGAACCGGGCGATCGTGTCGGGCGTCAGCAGCGGCCCCTTGCCGTCGACCCCGCCGATGGCGGCCGCGTACATGCGGGCGAGCCCGCGCGCGTTGCCGACGCCGCCCGCGGAGGCGTTGCCTCCGGCCCGCACGGCGCGGGAGTTGGGGAGCGACTCGATGTCGGTGGGCTGCGGGTGGTTGCGGTTGAAGGCGATGCCGCCCAGGCTCTCCGCCCCCCGCGGCGTCTCGGCCAGGATCCGCTTCTGCTCGGGCGTCGGGTCCATGGGCTGGATGTCGAGCACCCGGTGCTCGTGCTCCTCGGGCAGGCCCAGGTAGAGGTCGAGGCCGTAGGGGGCGCGGATGCGCTGCTCGTAGACCTCCTGGAGGGTCTGCCCGGTGGCGCGGCGGACGACCTCGCCGGTCAGGGCCCCGATCACCAGGGCGTGGTAGCCGAAGGCGGTGCCGGGGCGCCAGTAGGGGCGCTGGCCGGCCAGCCGCTCGGCGATGGCCCGGTCGTCGGCGATCTCCTCGGGGGACAGGCCGCCGTCGGCGCCGACCAGCCCGGCGCGGTGGGCCAGCAGGTCCCGCAGGGTGATGTGCTCCTTGCCCGCGGTGCCGAACTCCGGCCAGTAGTGGCGCACTTCCCGGTCCAGTTCGAGGACGCCGTCCTGGACCAGCAGGGCGACGACGAGGTGGGCGGCGCCCTTGGTGGAGGAGTAGACCCCGGTGAGCGAGTCCCCCCGGATCTCCGGCCCGCCCCACAGGTCCACCACCTGACGGCCGTCCACGTACGCGGCCAGCTGGGCGGAGTGGCCCGCCCGCTCCTCGGCCAGCGTCTGCTCGAACACCTCGCGCACCCGCTCGAAGCCCTCGGCGACGGTGCCCTGTGCGATGTTCTTGTCCGGCATTCTCTTGCCCTCCCCTGATCAAGATCAATGTCTTGTGACGGAGGATGGAGCAGCGACTGACGTTCGATTATTCCGATGGCGATTCGTTCTCCGGGTCATGGAACCGTAAAGCCGGACGGCTCGTTATCGGGAGCATGACCGCTATGACACCCGGCTCGAACCTTCCGCTCTCCGTCGCCCGTGTGACGGTGGACGTCACCGCTCCGGTGCGGCTCGACGTCTCGGGCCTGCTGCTCACCGCCGACGGCAAGGTGCGCTCCGACGACGACTTCGTCTTCTACAACCAGCCCGCCGGGCCGGGCGTGACCCATCGCGCCGCCGCCGCGGGCGTGCCCGACGCGATCACCGTGGACACCGCGGCCGTCCCCGCCGGCATCGAGAAGGTCGTGGTCACCGCCAGCCTGGACGCCCCGGGCACCACCTTCGCGGGCACCGAGCCCACGGCCACCGTGCGCAGCGCGGACGACGGCTCCGTGATCGCCACGTTCACCCCGCCCCGGCTGGGCGCCGAGACGGCCCTGGTCGTCGTCGAGGTCTACCGGCGCAACGGCGCCTGGAAGGTCCGCGCGGTCGGCCAGGGCTACGCGGACGGCCTGGCCGGGATCGCCACGGACTTCGGCGTGAGCGTGGAGGAGCCGGCGCAGCCCGCCGCGGCCCCGCCCGTGCCGGCCGCCGCTCCCCCGATGCCGGCCGCGGCCCCGCCCGTACCCGCCACCGCGCCTGCGGCTCCGGCCCCGGCCTCGGGGAAGGTCAACCTCGACAAGGGCCGCGTGAGCCTGCGGAAGAACGAGACCGTGTCCCTGGTCAAGGGCGGCCGGCCGCTGACCCGCTCGGTGAAGATGGGCCTCGGCTGGGAGCCCGCCTGGAGCAGCCGGGCCATCGACCTGGACGCCTCGGTCATCGCCTACGGCCCCGACCGCAACATGGTCGACGCCTGCTACTTCGGCAGGCTCCAGATCCTCAACGGCACCATCCAGCACTCCGGCGACAACCTCACCGGCGAGGGCTCGGGCGACGACGAGACCATCACCGTCCACCTGGGCGGCCTGCCGCAGGAGGTGACGGGCCTGGTCTTCACCGTCAGCTCCTTCAACGGCCAGAAGTTCACCGAGGTCGCCAAGGCGTACTGCCGGCTGCTGGACGCCGCCACGGGCGAGGAGCTGGTCCGCTTCGACCTGACCGGCTCCGAGCCGAAGACGGGCGTGCTGATGTGCAAGTTCGTCCGCCAGTACTCGGGCGAGTGGGAGATGACGGCCATCGGCGACTACGTGAAGGCGAAGACGGTCCGCGACCTGATCGAGCCGGCGGCGCGGGCGCTGTAGCGGGTACGGCGGTACCGCCGGTACCGGACACGCCCTGAGCCCGCGCCGGGCGGGGATCAGCTGATCAGCTGCGCGAGCGGGCCTTGAAGGCCGCCTTGCGGGCCTGCTTGGCGATCCGCTTGTCCGGGTGGAGGCGGCCCATCGCCTCCAGGACCTCCGCCGTGGCCGGGTGGTCCACCCGCCACGCGGCGTCGAAGAAGCCGCTGTGCTGCCCGGCCAGCGCCTCCACCAGCTCGCGCAGCTCCTCCGTCTCCCCCGCCACGGACAGCTGCGCGGCGACGGTGTCCACGGTCAGCCAGAGGACCATGGCCTCACCGGGCTCGGGGATGTCCGCCGCACCGTGCTCGGCGAGCCAGACGCGGGCCAGGCCGCCCAGCTCGGGGTCGTCGAGGACCTCGCGCAGGGCGGGCTCCGCCGGGGCGCCCAGCAGGGCCAGCGTCTGCTGGCAGATCAGCCGGCGGCCCGGCGCCTCCGCGTCGTTCCCGCGCGCGGCGGCGAGCAGCTCGCGGGCCGCGTCCAGCGGGGTGCGCCGGGCCAGCCACAGCTCCGTCTCGGCCCGCACGGCCTGCGGCGGGTGGCCGGGCAGCGCCGCGAGGAGCGCGTCCGCGCCGCCCTCGGCGAGGTCGCCCACGGCGGGGGCGTCGACGCCGGCCTCCAGCATCCGGGCCCGTACGGCGAAGAGGCCGAGCGGGGTGAGGGCGACCAGGCCGTAGCGGCTGACGTCCTCCTCCTCGGGGAGTTCGGAGGCCACGCCGTCGACGGACTCGCGCACGTGGGCCTCGCCGTCGACCATCTCGATGAGGGCCTCGTCGACGGGCCGGTAGGTCACCAGCCCGGTGGGCGCGAGCATCCGGAACTGGTCGTCCAGCCGCATCATGGCGTCGGAGACCTCTTCGAGGACGTCGTCCGTCGGCTCGTCCATGTCATCCGGGACGATCATGGAGGCGGCGAGGGCGGGCAGCGGCACGGGCCGCTCGGCCGAGCCCTCGCCGACGGCGGTCAGCAGGTAGAGATTGCCGAGGATGCCGTCGAGGAAGTCGGCCTCCTCCTCGGGGTTCCAGTCGATGGCGTCGAGGTCGATCTGCCCGGAGTCCGTGGTCTCCGCGAGCTGGTCGACCAGGTCGGCGAGGTCGGGCGTGGCCGCGTCGGCCAGCACGGTCTCCACGCCGCTGAGCCACAGGTCCAGGATGTCCTGGGGGCTGCCCGAGGTCAGCGTGGCCAGCTCCTCGCCGGCCACGGCCGTGCCGGAGGGCTCGTCGGGGTCGGCGTCGGCGGCCTCCTCCCCGGCGTCCTCCGTGAACTCCACCAGGCCCGTGTCGAGCGCCAGCTGCCACGCCTCGGCGGCGTACGCCGGGCCGTCCTCGTCCTCCGTCAGCCCGAGCAGCCCGGTGGCGGTGGCCAGTTGCCCGGAGAGCAGCTCGCCGCCCGCCCCGACCGGGGTGCCCTCGCCGGCCCAGCGGGCCAGCTTCGCGGCGCGGGCGAACAGCGGCGCGGAGAGCGCGTCCCGCGCCAGCTCCGCGTCGGAGGGGAGCCGCACCGGCGGCATGGTCGGGCGGTCTGCGGACATCAGGGGGGTCATCTCCTCGTGGCGACGGCCGCGCCGGGCCGCACCGGAGTCGGTGGATCGGGTCGGTGGATGAGGCGCGCGGTGCACCAGCCTAGACGGGTTTCATCCCGTCCCGCCCGGTTCACGCATGCCTCGCCTCCCGTCCACCTGTCATCCGGCCGCCGAACCGCGACCGAACGGCGGGCGAACAGCGGACGATCACCTTCCGGAGGATCTGACGAACTGTTTGCCGACCCTTGACAACTACCCCCTCCCCACCGGAGATTGACGCGCGTAGATTGCGTGTCGCCACTGCAACAGTGTGTGATCGCCTCCGCACCACCGCTCCACACCGCACCACTCAACCCCTCACCGCTCCTCACGGAGGACTTTGTGCTGCCCATCAGCCGCTCCCCGCGCAGACGCACCGCCACCGTCGGCACCCTCATAGCCGGCGCGCTCGCGGCGGGGCTCCTCGCCCCCGCCCAGTCCGCGAGCGCGGCAGACGGATCCGGAGTGCGGATCCACGACATCCAGGGCAGGACGCGCGTCTCCCCGCTCGCCGGGCAGCAGGTGGCGGACGTGCCGGGCGTGGTCACCGCCGTCAGGGCGTTCGGCTCGGCGCGCGGCTTCTGGTTCCAGGACCCGAACCCCGACGACGACGCCGCCACGAGCGAGGGCATCTTCGTCTTCACCGGCTCGAC
Source organism: Streptomyces sp. 17_S59 (assembly GCF_056930295.1). Classification (NCBI taxonomy): domain Bacteria; kingdom Bacillati; phylum Actinomycetota; class Actinomycetes; order Kitasatosporales; family Streptomycetaceae; genus Streptomyces; species Streptomyces sp. 17_S59. The sequence continues at coordinate 1,456,223 of NZ_JBXOWD010000001.1, forward strand.
GACGCCGAAGGTCGCCGTCGGCGACTCCGTGCTCGTCTCCGGCACGGTCGCCGAGTACTACCCGGGCGGCGAGGCCGCGGGCCTGCAGTCGGTCACCCAGCTCACCAAGGCCACCTGGACCGTGCGGTCCTCGGGCAACGCCCTGCCCCCCGCCGTCCTGCTGAGCGCCGCCGGCATCCCGGCCCGCTACGCGCCCGACGCCCACGGCGGCTCCATCGAGAAGCTGCCGCTCCGCCCCGACCGGTACGCCCTGGACCGCTACGAATCCCTGGAGGGCATGCGGGTCGAGATCCGCGACGCCGCCGTCACCGGCCCCACCAACGAGTACCACGAGCTGTGGGTCACCGCCGACCCCCGCCACAACCGCACCGCGCGCGGCGGCACGCTCTACGGCTCGTACCAGGACCCCAACCCGGCCCGGGTGAAGGTCTCCTCGCTGATCCCCTTCGCCCAGCACCCCTTCCCGGTCGCGAACGTCGGGGACGCGCTGACCGGCACCACGGCCGGCCCGCTGGACTACGACAACCACGGCGGCTACACCGTCCAGGCGACCGAGCTGGGCACGCTCAAGGACAACAAGCTCGCCCGCGAGACCACGCGCAAGCAGAAGGCCGACGAGCTGGCCGTCGCCACGTACAACGTGGAGAACCTCTCCCCCAAGGCCCCGCAGGCGAAGTTCGACCGGCTGGCCTCCGCGCTGGTGACCAACCTCGCCTCGCCGGACGTCGTCGCCCTCGAAGAGGTCCAGGACGCCAACGGCACCACGGACGACGGCACGGTCGACGCCGGGCCGACGCTGAAGAAGCTCACCGACGCGATCGCCGCGGCGGGCGGCCCGGCGTACCAGTGGCGGCAGATCGACCCCGTCAACGACAAGGACGGCGGCCAGCCGGGCGGCAACATCCGGATCGCCTTCCTCTACAACCCCGCCCGCGTCTCCTTCAAGGACATCCCGGGCGGCGACTCCACCACGCCCGTCAAGATCGTCCGCCAGGGCGGCAAGGCGACGCTGTCCGCCTCCCCCGGCCGGATCGACCCGGCGAACCCGGCCTGGACGAACAGCCGCAAGCCGCTGGTGGGGCAGTTCTCCTTCCGGGGCAAGGACGTCTTCGTCGTCGCCAACCACTTCAACTCCAAGGGCGGCGACCAGGGCCTCGACAGCCGCTTCCAGCCCCCGGCCCGCAGCTCGGAGAAGCAGCGCACCGAGCAGGCCCAGGCCGTCAACGCCTTCGTCAAGCAGCTCCTCGCGGCCGACAAGAAGGCGAACGTGATCGTCGCGGGCGACCTCAACGACTACCAGTTCTCGCCCGCCCTCAAGACCCTCACCGCGGGCGGCGTGCTGACCGACCAGGTCGCCAGGCTCCCCAAGAAGGAGCGGTACGGCTATGTCTACCAGGGCAACTCCCAGGTCCTGGACCATATCCTGACGAGTCGTCACCTGAGCCGGGTCGACTACGACATCGTCCACGTCAACGCGGAGTTCGCCGACCAGGCGAGCGACCACGACCCCCAGGTGCTGCGCTGGAAGCCGTAGCATCCCTTAGGAAAGTCGGTCAGAACATTTAAATAGACCTGTACGGTCGAAGGGGCCCAGAATCCGGGGGAGAGACCCGATTCCGGAGCGTGACGCCATGCCACCCACCAGCCCCTTCGGCCGTACCGTCTGTGCGATGGTGACCCCGTTCACCCCCGACGGCGCCCTCGACCTCGACGGCGCCCAGCGGCTCGCCGACCGCCTCGTCACGGAGGGCGGCTGCGACGGCCTCGCCCTCAGCGGCACCACCGGGGAGTCACCGACCACCACCGACGCGGAGAAGAGCGCCCTCATCACGGCCGTCGCCGAGGCCGTGGGCGACCGCGCCCGGATCACGGCCGGGGTGGGCTCGGCGGACACCCGCCACACCGTCGAACTGGCCCGGGCGGCCGAGCGGGCCGGCGCACACGGCGTCCTGGTGGTCACCCCGTACTACAGCAAGCCGCCGCAGGAGGACATCGCGGAGCACTTCCGCACGGTGGCCGACGCGGTGGGCATCCCGGTGATGCTCTACGACATCCCGGGCCGCACGGGCACCCGCATCGAGCCCGACACCATGCTGCGCCTGGCCGAGCACCCGCGCATCGCCGGGGTCAAGGACTGCGCGTACGACCTGCTCGGCAGCTCGAAGGTGATCGCGGCGACGGACCTCGCGTACTACTCCGGCTGCGAGGAACTGAACCTCCCGCTGCGGGCGGTGGGAGGGGCGGGCTACGTCAGCACGGTGGCGAACGTCGCGGGCCCGGCGCTGGCGGCGATGCTGGACGCGTACGACCGAGGCGAGAACGCGGAGGCGACCCGCCTCCACCAGCGCCTCCTGCCCCTGACGGAACAGATGATGTGCGCGGGCCTCCCCGGCACGGTCACGGCAAAGGCACTGCTGGGAGCCCTGGGCCTGCCGTCGGGCCCGGTGAGGGCACCACTGCGGGGGGCGCCGAAGGAGCGCACGGAGGCGCTGCTGAGGGCGTACGAGGACGCAACCAGCCCGGACGGGCGCTAATCCAGCCCGGGAGGGCGGAAATTCAGCCCGTCCGGCGTTTGAGGACCGGGGGCCGGGGGGCGGAGCCCCCGACCCGGCGGCCGGGGCGCAGCCCCGGCACCGCCCCCACAGGGGGTCTGGGGGCGAAGCCCTCAGTTTCGGGAAGGGGCGGGGTGGGGGAGAAAAACCCCGCCCACCCACCTCAGTTGTGGCTGTGCAGAACCTCGTTCAGCCCACCCCACGAACTCTTGTACGGCCGAGCCTCCACCGCACCAGTAGAAGAGTTCCGGCGGAACAGAATGTTGTCCGCCCCCGACAGCGTCAGCGCCTTGACGACCTCGCCGTCCGGCAGCGTCACCCGCGTCCCCGCCGTGACGTACAGCCCGGCCTCCACCACGCACTCGTCGCCCAGCGCAATGCCGATGCCCGACTCCGCACCGAGCAGGCAGCGCTCGCCGACGGAGATGATCTGCTTGCCGCCGCCGGAGAGGGTGCCCATCGTGGAGGCGCCGCCGCCGATGTCCGTGCCGTCGCCGACCACGACGCCCGCGCTGATGCGGCCCTCGACCATGGACGTGCCGAGCGTGCCGGCGTTGAAGTTGACGAAGCCCTCGTGCATGACGGTGGTGCCGGAGCCCAGGTGCGCACCGAGGCGGACGCGGTCGGCGTCGGCGATGCGGACGCCGGACGGGGCGACGTAGTCGGTCATGCGCGGGAACTTGTCGACGCTGGTGACCTGGAGGTGCAGCCCCTCGGCCCGGGCGTTCAGCCGCACCGCCTCCAGCTGGTCGACGGCGACGGGCCCGAGCGAGGTCCAGGCGACGTTCGCGAGCAGCCCGAAGATCCCGTCCAGGTTCTGGCCGTGCGGCTTGACCAGGCGGTGGGAGAGCAGGTGCAGGCGCAGGTAGACGTCGTGCGTGTCGGCCGGCTTGTCGTCGAGCGAGGCGATGACCGTGCGGACGGCGACGACGGTGACCCCGCGGCGCGAGTCCGGCCCGACGGCCTTGAGGGCGGCCTCGCCCAGCAGCTCCTCGGTCCGCTCGGCGGTCAGCATCTCGGTGCCGGCCGGGCCGGGCGCCTCGACCAGCTCGGGAGCGGGGAACCAGGTGTCGAGGACGGTGCCGTCCGCGGCGACGGTGGCGAGGCCGGCGGCGACGGCGCCGGTGGTGCGGGTGGTGTCAACAGCATCGGTCATGTCCGAAAACCTAACCGGACAGGGCCCCTCAAGGCGAACCGGTGCCCGTCCCCGCCCGGTGCCGCGCGTAACGCCAATGGCCCAGCGCCGCCCACCACTCGGCCCAGCCCGGATCGCCATCGGGAACAAAGTCGACATATCCCTTGAGGTAACGCTCGGGGAGCAATCCCCGACACTCCGCAACCGATCCGCAACCGACCCCGCAACCGACCCGCTTCCGCCGTCGACGCCCCGAAACGGACCCCGCATGAGACTGCCGAAACACCGGCTCTCCGCAGCAGCCCTCCTCCTGGCGATCCCCCTGGTCACCGCGCCCTCCGCCGCGACCGCCCGGCCCGAGCCCGGCCCGGAGCGCTCCGCCCGTCTCGCCCCGCTGCACCGGACCCCGGGCCAGCCCGTGCCCAACCACTACATCGTCACCCTGCGGAAGGGCTCCAGCCCGCGCACCCTGACCACCCGGCTCGGCGTGGTCCCGGACTTCGTCTACACCCATGCCTTCACCGGCTTCGCCGCCACGCTCACGCCCGAGCAGCTGGAGGCCGTGCGCAGCGCGCCCGACGTCGAGGCCGTCGAGGAGGACGCGATCTACTCCCAGGCGGACGAGGGCGAGGGCAGCGAGGACGGCGACAGTACCGCGGCCCGCAGTCGGGCCCCCACGCAGTCCCGGGCCCCCACGCAGTCCTGGGTGCCCACCCAGTCCTGGGGCCTGGACCGCATCGACCAGCACCGGCTGCCGCTCGACAACCAGTTCAACGTCACCGCCACCGGCGAGGGCGGCACCGCCTACATCGTGGACACCGGAATCGACTACTCCCACCCCGACTTCGGCGGCCGGGCTCGGAACGGCACCGACCTGGTGACCTCCGGCGGCGACGGCAAGGACTGCCCGACGGGCAGCGGTCACGGCACCCACGTCGCGGGCGTCGTGGGCGGCGAGTCCTACGGCGTGGCCCGCAAGGCGGCGCTGGTCAGCGTCCGGGTGCTCGACTGCTCGGGGCGGACCACGGCCGCCCGGGTGGTCGCGGCCTTCGACTACGTGGCCGCGCACGCCGAGCCCGCCTCGGTCGTCAACGCCTCGCTCACCGGCCCCGTTTCGCACGTGATCGACACCGCGGTCAACAACGTCGCCGCCAAGGGCGTGCTGCCCGTCGTCGCGGCCGGCAACAACAACGACAGCGCCTGCAACCACTCCCCCTCCGGCGCGCTGTCGGCGCTGGCCGTCGGGGCGATCAACCGCATGGACCAGATGACCGACTTCTCGAGCTACGGCGCCTGCGCCCGGATCCTCGCCCCGGGCGAGGACATCGTCTCGGACAAGGTCGGCGGCGGCACCACCACCAAGAGCGGCACCTCCCAGGCGTCTCCCTTCGTGACGGGCGCCGCGGTCCTCTACAAGGCCCGCACTCCCGGCGCGACTTCACCGGCCGTGATCGACTGGCTGATCGGCCAGGCGACCAAGGACGTGGTGACGGACCTCAAGCCGGGCACCCCCAACCGCCTGCTGTACGTGGGCGGACTCTGACCCGGCCGCGACGACGGTCCCTGCCCCCGTTTCGGGTAGCTTCGGCACGGAGCGAGCCCGACCGGCACGAGGGGACCCGACGATGAATCACCTGCCGTCCGAGACGCGGCCGCACGCGAGGACCTTCATGGGCTGGCCCCCCGCCGACTCCGTCTGGGGGCGGGACACCGCCGCCGTGCGCGCGGACGTCGCCGCCCTCGCCCGTACGATCGCCGACCACGAGCCGGTCGTGCTGCTCGCCTCGCCCGGGGACGCGGCGGACGCCCGCAGGGCGTGCGGCGGCGCGGTCGAGGTGGCCCCGGTGCCGGTGGACGACCTCTGGCTGCGCGACTCCGGGCCCGTCTTCGTCACCGGCGACGACGGGACCGTCTCCGGCATCGACTTCGGCTTCAACGGCTGGGGCGGCAAGCAGGCACACCCCCGCGACGGCCTGGTGGCCCGCCGCGTCCTGGAGGCGTTCGGCATCCCCCGCATCGAGGCCCCGCTCGTCGCCGAGGGCGGCTCGCTGGAGACCGACGGCGACGGCACCCTCCTCGTCACGGAAAGCTCCGTGGTCGACGAGAACCGCAACCCCGGCCGGTCCCGCGACGACATCGAGCAGGCACTCACCGGCCTGCTCGGCGTCCGCAAGGTGATCTGGCTGGAGGGGGTGCGCGGCGAGGACGTCACCGACTGCCACGTCGACGCCCTCGCCCGCTTCGCCGCCCCCGCCGTGGTCGTCCTCAGCCGCCCGCCCGCAAGCACCCGGCCCGATGTGTGGACGCGGGTGTACGAGCAGGCCCGCGCGGCCCTGGAGGCCGCCACCGACGCCCACGGCCGCACCCTGGAGATCATCGAACTGCCCGAGCCCGACCAGGCCGTGCTGGGCAAGCGGGGTCCCGACTTCCTCGGCAGTTACGTCAACTACTACGTGACGGGCGGGCCCGGGGGCGCCGTGCTCGTCCCGCGCTTCGGCGACCCGCGGGCCGACGAGGAGGCGGCGACCGTCCTCGGCGCCCTGTACCCCGGCCGCGCGGTCAGGGCGGTGGAGATCCCCATGCTGGCCGAGGGCGGTGGCGGCATCCACTGCGCAACACAGCAGCAGCCCGCCTCCTGACGCTCGGCGCGTCGGGGGGCGGGCTGCCGGGGAAGTGCGGAAGGCCGGGACTCAGACGTTGAAGCCCAGGGCCCGCAGCTGTTCGCGGCCCTCGTCCGTGATCTTGTCCGGGCCCCACGGCGGCATCCAGACCCAGTTGATGCGCAGCTCGTTGACGATGCCGTCGGTCGCCGACCTCGCCTGGTCCTCGATGACGTCGGTCAGCGGGCAGGCCGCGGACGTCAGCGTCATGTCGAGGGTGGCGATGTTGGCGTCGTCGATGTGAATGCCGTAGATGAGGCCGAGGTTGACGACGTCGATGCCCAGCTCGGGGTCGACCACGTCGTAGAGGGCCTCGCGGACCTCCTCCTCGGTGGCCGGCTTGGTGGTCGTCTCGTCGCTCATGCGGTCTTCCTTTCAGCGACCTCGCCCAGGGCCTGGGCGGTCGCGTCCTTCCACGCCATCCAGCTCAGCAGAGCACACTTCACCCGCGCCGGGTACTTGGAGACGCCGGCGAACGCCACGGCGTCCTCCAGCACCTCCTCCATCGCGTCGTCGGGCTCGATCCGGCCCTTGGACTGCATCAGCTCCAGGAACGTCTCCTGGATCCGGCGGGCCTCGGCGAGGTCCTTGCCCACCAGCAGCTCGTTCATCACCGAGGCGCTGGCCTGGCTGATGGAGCAGCCCTGGCCCTCGTAGGAGACGTCCTCGACGGTCTCGCCGGACATGCGGACGCGCAGGGTGATCTCGTCGCCGCACGTCGGGTTGACGTGGTGCACCTCGGCGTCGCCGTCCCGCAAGCCCCGCCCGTGCGGGTTCTTGTAGTGGTCCAGGATGACGTCCTGGTACATCGAATCAAGCTTCACAGTCAGCCAGCCCTCGCGTCAGCCGAAGAAATTCCGGACGTGCTCCAGGCCCTCGATCAGCGCGTCGACCTCACCGGGGGTGGAGTACAGGTAGAACGACGCTCGCGTGGTCGCCGGAATTCCGTACCGCAGGCAGACGGGGCGGGCACAGTGATGGCCGACACGGACCGCGATGCCCAGCTCGTCGAGGACCTGGCCCACGTCGTGCGGGTGGATGTCGCCGAGCGTGAAGGAGACGGCGGCGCCGCGGTCCTCGGCCGTGGTGGGGCCGATGATGCGCAGGCCGGGCACCTCCTGGAGCCTGCCGATCGCGTACTCCGTGATCGCGTGCTCGTGCCGGGCGATGTTCTCCATGCCGATCGAGGTGAGGTAGTCCACCGCGGCGCCGAGGCCGACGGCCTGGGCGATCGGGGGCGTGCCCGCCTCGAACTTGTGCGGCGCCGGGGCGTACGTCGAGGAGTGCATCGAGACGGTCTCGATCATCTCGCCGCCGCCGAGGAACGGCGGCAGGTCCTCGAGCAGCTCCTGGCGGCCCCAGAGGACGCCGATGCCGTCGGGGCCGCACATCTTGTGGCCGGTGAAGGCCACGAAGTCGGCCTGGAGGGCCTGGACGTCCAGCGGCATGTGCGGGGCGGCCTGGGAGGCGTCGATCACCACGAGGGCGCCGACCTCCTGGGCGCGGCGGACGATCGCCTCGACGGGGTTGACCGTGCCCAGGATGTTGGAGACCAGCACGAAGGAGACGACCTTGGTCTTCTCGGTGATGATCTCGTCGATGTTCGACAGGTCGAGGCGGCCGTCGTCGGTGAGGCCGAACCACTTCAGCTTCGCGCCCGTGCGCTGCGAGAGCAGCTGCCACGGCACGATGTTGGAGTGGTGCTCCATCTCCGTGATGACGATCTCGGTCTCGTGGTCCACCCGGTAGGGCTCGTCGGCCCAGCCGAGCATGTTCGCCACGAGGTTGAGGGACTCGGAGGCGTTCTTGGTGAAGATCACCTCATCGCGGCTGGGGGCGTTGATGAAAGCGGCGATCTTGTCACGAGCGCCTTCGTACAGCGCCGTGGCCTCCTCGGCGAGCACGTGCACGCCGCGGTGGACGTTGGCGTTGTGCTGCTCGTAGTGCTCGTTGAGCACGTCGAGCACCTGGCGCGGCTTCTGGGAGGTCGCCGCGTTGTCCAGGTAGACGAGCTTCTTCCCGCCGTGGACCACGCGGTCCAGGATGGGGAAGTCCTTGCGGATCGCCTCGGTGTCGAGGAGGCCCGGCAGCAGTATCGTCACGCGGTTGCGCCACCCTTCACGTAAGCCTCGTAGCCCTCGTTCTCCAGCTTGTCGGCCAGCTCGGCGCCGCCGGACTCGACGACGCGGCCGTTGGCGAAGACGTGCACGAAGTCGGGCTTGATGTACCGCAGGATGCGCGTGTAGTGGGTGATCAGCAGGGTGCCGACCTCACCGGTCTCGCGCACGCGGTTGACGCCCTCGGAGACGATGCGCAGGGCGTCGACGTCCAGGCCGGAGTCGGTCTCGTCGAGGATGGCGACCTTCGGCTTGAGCAGCTCGAGCTGGAGGATCTCGTGGCGCTTCTTCTCACCGCCGGAGAAGCCCTCGTTGACGTTGCGCTCGGCGAAGGCCGGGTCCATCTGGAGACGCGCCATGGCCTCCTTGACCTCCTTCACCCAGGTGCGCAGCTTGGGGGCCTCGCCGCGGACGGCGGTGGCGGAGGTGCGCAGGAAGTTGGAGACCGAGACGCCCGGGACCTCGACCGGGTACTGCATGGCGAGGAAGACGCCGGCGCGGGCGCGCTCGTCGACGGACATCTCCAGGACGTCCTCGCCGTCGAGGGTGACGGTGCCGCCGGTGATCGTGTACTTGGGGTGACCCGCGAGCGAGTACGCCAGGGTCGACTTGCCGGAGCCGTTGGGGCCCATGATGGCGTGGGTCTCGCCCTGCTTCACGGTCAGGTCGACACCCTTGAGGATCTCCCGGGGGCCGTTCTCGGCCTCGACGGAGACGTGCAGGTCGTGGATCTCAAGCGTTGCCATGGGGAACTCAGGACTCCTGGGTGACGGAGACGAGCACGTCGTCCCCTTCGATCTTGACGGGGTAAACGGGGACGGGCCGCGTGGCGGGGAGGCCGTCGGGCTTGCCGGTGCGGAGGTCGAAGCTGGAGCCGTGCAGCCAGCACTCGATGTGGCAGTCCTCCACCTCGCCCTCGGAGAGGGAGACGTTCGCGTGCGAGCAGATGTCATTGATCGCGAACACCTCGCCCTCGGTGCGCACGAGGGAGATGGGCGTGCCGTCGAGCTCCACCCGCTTGGGGGTGTCCTCCTCCAGCTCGCTCAGGGCGGCTACTTTGACGAACTCGCTCATGCCACCGACGCCTCCAGCTCGGCCTCGATCTTGGCGATGAGGCGCTCCTCCAGGTCCGGGATGCCGATCTGCTGGACGAGTTCGGCGAAGAAGCCGCGGACGACCAGCCGGCGGGCCTCGTCGGCGGGGATGCCGCGGGCCATCAGGTAGAAGAGCTGCTCGTCGTCGAAGCGGCCGGTGGCCGAGGCGTGGCCGGCGCCGACGATCTCACCGGTCTCGATCTCCAGGTTGGGGACCGAGTCGACGCGGGCGCCGTCGGTGAGGACGAGGTTGCGGTTCAGCTCGTAGGTGTCGGTGCCCTCGGCCTCCGCGCGGATGAGGACGTCGCCGATCCAGACGGCGTGGGCGTCCTTGCCCTGCAGCGCGCCCTTGTAGGCGACGTTGCTGCGGCAGTGCGGGGTGTCGTGGTCGACGAAGAGGCGGTGCTCCTGGTGCTGGCCCTTGTCGGTGAAGTACAGGCCGTAGAGCTCGGCCTCGCCGCCGGGGGCACCGTAGACGACCCGGGGGTGGAGGCGGACCAGGTCGCCGCCGAAGGTGACGATCACGGACTTGAAGGAGGCGTCGCGGCCGACCAGCGCGGTGTGCTGAGCGGCGTGCACCGCGGTGGGGTCCCAGTCCTGCACGGAGACGACGGTGAGCTTGGCGCCGTCGCCGATGACGTACTCGACGTTGGCGGCGAGCGTGGCGTCACCGGTGTGGTCGAGGACCACGACGGCCTCGGCGAAGGCGCCGATCTCGACGACCTGATGGCCGAAGGCCACACCGCCCTCGCCGTGCACGGAGATCCGGACGGGCTCGGAGAGCACGGTGTCCTTGGGGACCGAGACGATCGAGGCCTTCTCGAAGGAGCTGTACGCCTGGGCGGCGACCCGGTCGACGGGCTTGCCGGCCCGGCCGAGCCGGGTGTCGTCCCGGCCGACGGTCTCCACGGTGACGCCCTCGGGGGCGGTCACCTCGACCTTGACGCCGGCGCCGTCGGCGACCGCCGTGCCGTCGTGCAGGCCGCGGAGGCGCTCCAGCGGGGTGAACCGCCACTCCTCCTCACGGCCGTGCGGCACGGGGAAGTCCGCCACGTCGTACGAGGCGGGGGCGCTGACCCGCGCGTCGATGGGCTGCCTCGGGCCGCCCACCTGGATGGCGCCGTCGGTCGTGCTGCCGGCGGGAGTGTTGTCAGCCATGGCTGTCGTCGTGCTCTCTTCCTGTCACAAAAGGTTCGCTGCGGTCGGGGGCCGAGGGCGAGGTCAGCCGACCGCGCCTTCCATCTGCAGCTCGATCAGCCGGTTGAGCTCCAGTGCGTACTCCATGGGCAGCTCGCGGGCGATCGGCTCGACGAAACCGCGCACGATCATCGCCATGGCCTCGTCCTCGGACAGGCCGCGGCTCATCAGGTAGAAGAGCTGGTCCTCACTGACCTTGGAGACGGTCGCCTCGTGGCCCATCGAGACGTCGTCCTCGCGGACGTCGACGTAGGGGTAGGTGTCCGACCGGGAGATGGTGTCGACCAGCAGGGCGTCGCAGAGCACGTTGGACTTGGCGCCCTTCGCACCCTCGGCGATCTCGATGAGGCCGCGGTAGGAGGTGCGGCCGCCGCCTCGCGCCACCGACTTGGAGACGATGTTGGAGGAGGTGTTGGGCGCCATGTGGACCATCTTGGCGCCGGCGTCCTGGTGCTGGCCCTCGCCGGAGAAGGCGATGGACAGGGTCTCGCCCTTGGCGTGCTCGCCCATCAGGTAGACGGCGGGGTACTTCATCGTCACCTTGGAGCCGATGTTGCCGTCGACCCACTCCATGGTCGCGCCCTCGTAGGCCACGGCGCGCTTGGTGACCAGGTTGTAGACGTTGTTCGACCAGTTCTGGATGGTCGTGTAGCGGCAGCGGCCGCCCTTCTTGACGATGATCTCCACGACGGCGCTGTGCAGCGAGTCGGAGGAGTAGATCGGGGCGGTGCAGCCCTCGACGTAGTGCACGTAGGCGTTCTCGTCGACGATGATCAGGGTCCGCTCGAACTGGCCCATGTTCTCCGTGTTGATACGGAAGTAGGCCTGGAGCGGGATGTCGACGTGGACGCCCGGCGGGACGTAGATGAAGGAGCCGCCGGACCACACGGCGGAGTTCAGCGAGGCGAACTTGTTGTCGCCGACGGGGATCACCGTGCCGAAGTACTCCTGGAAGAGCTCGGGGTGCTCCTTCAGGGCGGTGTCGGTGTCGAGGAAGATGACGCCCTGCTGCTCCAGGTCCTCGCGGATCTGGTGGTAGACGACCTCGGACTCGTACTGGGCGGCGACACCGGCGACGAGGCGCTGCTTCTCGGCCTCGGGGATGCCCAGCTTGTCGTAGGTGTTCTTGATGTCCTGAGGCAGGTCGTCCCAGGTGGCCGCCTGCTTCTCGGTGGAGCGGACGAAGTACTTGATGTTGTCGAAGTCGATGCCGGACAGGTCGGAGCCCCAGGTCGGCATGGGCTTCTTCTCGAAGAGCCGCAGGCCCTTGAGGCGGAGCTTGAGCATCCACTCGGGCTCGGACTTCTTGGCCGAGATGTCGCGGACGACCTCCTCGGACAGGCCTCGCTTGGCCGCGGCACCGGCCGCGTCGGAGTCGGCCCAGCCGTATTCGTAGGTACCCAGGCCCTCGAGCTCAGGGTGGGCAGTCTCCGTGGGGAGAGTCATGCGGGGTTCCTCCCGGCCGTGCTGGTGGATGCGGTGGTGGTCTTCTTGGGGATGAACGTCGTGCACACACCGTCGCCGTGGGCGATGGTGGCAAGACGCTGCACATGAGTCCCGAGCAGGCTGGAGAAGACCTCGGTCTCCGCCTCGCACAGCTGCGGGAACTGCTCGGCGACATGGGCAACCGGGCAGTGGTGCTGGCAAAGCTGTTCGCCGACCGGCGCGCTACGCGCCGTAGCAGCGTACCCGTCCGCGGTCAATGCCTGGGCGAGGGCCTCCGTGCGGTCCTGCGGCGCTGCGGCGGCCATGGCCTTGCGGTACGCCTCGGCCTGCGCGGCCATCCGGGCGCGGGCGAAGGCCGCGACCGCGGCCTCTCCCGTCTCGCCGCCGCCGGCGGACCGGGCGATCCAGCGCAGGGCGTCCGCGGCGAGCTTGTCGTAGGCCTGGTCGAAGGCGTCCCGGCCGCAGTCGGTGAGCGCGAAGACCTTGGCGGGGCGGCCGCGGGTGCGAGCGCCGTAGACCCGCTTCTCGCGGGCTTCGACGACGCCCTCGGCGACCAGGGTGTCGAGGTGGCGGCGGACGGCCGCCGAGGTCAGCTCCAGGCGCACGGCCAGCTCGGCCGCGGTGGACGGACCGTGGTCGAGGATCGAGCGGACCACGCGGTTACGGGTGCCGCGGTGCTCGTCGTGAACGCGCTGCTGGTCCTCGCGCGCGGGCCCGGGCAGGACTCGTCCCGCCCCGGCGGCCTCTTCGGCCGGGGGGCTCTGTGGAGCCTCGCCCGCGTATTTCACAACACCATTGTTGCGTAATTACCGGAGAGGCGACAAGCGTCACGGGATCACGGAACGGTGGCTTTGATCACTTAGGGTCACCTAACCGCGACCCCGGCGGGCCGCGCGCGACCGGGCGCTCCGTACACTTCCCGCATGCATGAAGAGCCCGCGGTCGAGGTCCACGGCCTGGTCAAGCGGTACGGGACGAAGACCGCGGTGAACGGCCTCGACCTGACCGTCGCCCGGGGCGGCGTGACCGCCGTCCTCGGCCCCAACGGGGCCGGAAAGACCACCACCGTGGAGACCTGCGAGGGCTACCGCCGCCCCGACGCCGGCACCGTGCGGGTCCTCGGCCTGGACCCGGTGGCCGACTCGGCGGCGCTGCGCCCGCGCATCGGCGTGATGCTGCAGAGCGGGGGCGTCTACGCCGGCGCCCGCGCCGTGGAGATGCTCCGCCACACCGCGTCACTGCACGCGCACCCGCTGGACGTCGGGACGCTGGTCGAGCGCCTCGGCCTGGGCGACTGCGGCCGCACGACCTACCGCCGGCTGTCCGGCGGCCAGCAGCAGCGGCTGTCCCTGGCCATGGCCGTCGTCGGCCGCCCCGAGCTGGTCTTCCTCGACGAGCCGACCGCGGGCCTGGACCCGCAGGCGCGGCGCGCCACCTGGGACCTGGTGCGAGAGCTGCGCGCGGACGGCGTCACTGTCGTGCTGACCACGCACTACATGGACGAGGCCGAGCAGCTGGCGGACGCCGTCGCCATCGTCGACGGCGGCAAGGTGATCGCCCACGGCAGCCCCGAGGAGCTGTGCCGGGGCGGCGCCGAGAACACCCTGCGCTTCACCGGCCGGCCCGGACTGGACCTGCTCTCGCTGCTCAAGGCGCTGCCCGCCGACTCCGCGGCCGCGGAGCCCGTCCCCGGCACGTACCGGGTCGACGGCAGGATCGACCCGCAGCTGCTCGCGACGGTCACGGCCTGGTGCGCGCAGCACGGGGTCATGCCGGACCGCATAACGGTCGAGCGGCACACGCTGGAGGACGTCTTCTTGGAACTGACCGGTAAGGAGCTGCGTCCGTGACCACCCCCGCGAGCACCGGCACGTTCACCCCGCGGCCCGGCGCCGCGCCGCTCCCCCGGATGATCCGGGCGCAGGCGGCGCTGGAGACCCGGATGCTGCTGCGCAACGGCGAGCAGTTGCTGCTGACCGTCGTCATCCCCACCCTCCTCCTGGTCCTCTTCAGCACCGTCGACATCATCGACACCGGTGATGAAGGCAAGGCCGTCGACTTCCTGACGCCCGGCGTGCTGGCGCTGGCCGTGATGTCCACCGCCTTCACCGGCCAGGCCATCGCAACCGGCTTCGAGCGCCGCTACGGGGTGCTCAAGCGGCTCGGCGCCTCGCCGCTGCCGCGCTGGGGGCTGATGACGGCGAAGACGTGCTCGGTGCTGGTCACCGAGGTGCTCCAGATCGCCCTGCTGACCGCGATCGCCTTCGCGCTCGGCTGGTCCCCGCACGGCAACCCGGCGGCCGTCGTCCTCCTGCTGCTCCTCGGCACGGCGGCGTTCTCCGGGCTCGGCCTGCTGATGGCGGGCACGCTCAAGGCGGAGGCCACGCTGGCCGCCGCCAACCTGGTCTTCCTGCTCCTGCTGGTCGGCGGCGGCGTGATCGTGCCGCTGTCGAAGTTCCCGGACGCGGCGCAGTCGGTGCTCTCCCTGCTGCCCGTCTCGGCGCTCTCCGACGGGCTGCGGGGCGTCCTGCGGGACGGCGCGGGCATGCCGTGGGCCGACCTCGGCATCCTCACCGCGTGGGCGGTGCTGGGGCTGGGCGCGGCGGCCCGCTTCTTCCGCTGGGAGTAGACCCCGCCGCGACCGTGCAGGTCACGGACCGGTTCGCCGCAGGAATCACCAAGGGACAATCCGCCACGGACCCCCCTCGTGAATCCATGCACAAGCGGGCCCTTACGATGGCTCCCGTGCCCAGAACGCTGAACCCCCTCCAGCTCGTCGCCGACCGCTGGCAGCCCTCCGCCCGCTTCGTCCGGCGGGCGTCGCTCGCCTGCGTCGCCATGGCCGTGGTCATCGTGGTGACGGGCGGCGCGGTCCGGCTCACCCAGTCCGGGCTCGGCTGCCCGACGTGGCCGACCTGCACCGAGGACAGCCTCACGCCCACACCCGCGATGGGCATCAACGGCGTCATCGAGTTCACCAACCGCATGCTGACGTACGTGCTGTGCGGCGTGGTCGGCCTCGGGATCGTCGCGGCCCGGGCGCAGGCGCCGCGCCGCCGCAGCCTCACCCGGCTCGGCTGGGCGCAGTTCTGGATCGTCATGGTCAACGCCGTGGTCGGCGGCATCACCGTGCTGACGGGCCTCAACCCGTACATCGTCAGCTCGCACTTCCTGCTGGCCACCACGCTCCTGACGGTCGCGCTGGTGATGTGGCACCGCTCCGGCGAGGGCGACGAGGCCCCCCGCGACCTGGTGGCCCGCCCGGTCCGCCAGCTGACCTGGGTACTGGTCCTCGCGACCGCCCTGCTGATCGTCGTCGGCACCGTGGTCACCGGCGCCGGCAAGCACGCGGGGGACGCCTCCAAGGACGTCCACCGCATCCCGCTGGACTGGCACGAAATCACGCAGCTGCACGTGGACTTCGTCTACATCGTCACGGGTCTCACCGTGGCCCTGTGGTTCGTGCTGCGGGCCGTGCAGGCGCCCGCCGGGCCGCAGCGCAGGGTGGTCGAGCTGTTCGGCGTGCTGATGCTCCAGGGCGTCATCGGCTATGTGCAGTACTTCAACGACTCGCCGGAGTTCGTCGTCGGCACGCACCTGTTCGGCTCGTGCCTGGTGTGGATCGCGGTGCTGCGGGTCTTCCTGTCGCTGCGCGAGCGCGGCGAGGCGGCCGTGCTGCCCGCGCCCTCCGGCGGGCACGAGGCCCTCGCGGCGGATCAGCCCGCGGCGGCGTCCAGCCGGTAGACCCTGCGCGCGGTGCCGGCCGCGACCAGCGCGGCGATCCGCCCCGCCTCGGCCGCCCGGCACCAGCCGTCCGCGACCCAGTCGCGCATGAGCCGCTCCATGGCCCGGACGAACATCCGGGCGGCCACCACGTACAGCTCCGCCAGCGCCCGCGCGCCCGTGGAGAACAGCAGCTTGCCGAACGGCGCCTCGCGGAGGGTCTCCTCCGGCCGGGCGCCGACGTCCGCGTAGACGTGCGGGAAGGCGGCGGCCAGCCGGGCCGCCTCCTTGCGGTGCCAGGGGCCGGGCAGCAGGACCAGATCGGTGCCCCGGCCCGCGGTGGCCGCCAGGAAGCCCGTCAGCCGCCGGGGGTCGGCGCAGTGCAGCTGTACGGGCAGACCGGTGGCGACCGCGCTCCACAGCAGGTGCCGGGTGAGCACCGGGTCGGCCGGCTCCTCGCCCGTGCGGCGGGTGCGCAGCCAGCGCCCGGCGGCCTCGCGCACTTCCCCGGGCCCGGGCGGGTCGCCCTCGCAGCAGGCGGCTCCGGAGGCGAAGGCGGTGGCGCTCCGGGAAGCGCCGTAGAGCGCCTCGGCCAGGTAGGCGAGGAAGGCATCCGGGCTGCCCGAGGTGTCGGCGATCTGCCCGGCCAGGGGCTCCAGGCGCACGACCTCGTGGGCGCAGCCGGAGGCGGCGCCGGCCAGCTCGGCGGGCGAGGTGAGGCCGCCGGGCGCCCCGGCCTCCAGCAGGAACGTCCCGATCCCGGCGCCGCGCAGCAGCAGGTGCCCGGCGCGGTAGGCGCCCAGCTCGCGGCGGCGGGCCAGGTAGTGCACGGGCGCGCAGTGCGGCTCCAGGCCCAGCAGCGGCGGGCACCAGCGGCGTATCGCCAGTCCGGCGCGGCTGTCGAAGAAGGTGGTGCCGGGCGGCGCGGGGCCGGTGGCCCCGGCGGCCTCGGCGAGGTGCGTCTCGAACTCGCCGAGCCCCAGCTCGCCGTGCACGGCACCGTGGCTGTACTGGTCGACGAGCGGCGGTATGCCGTCCATCCGGCCGTCCATGCGCTTCTCCTCGCCCCCACCGCGCGGCGCGCCCCGGCGCCGCTTCCGGTGGGTTAACGGGCGAGGAGGCCCGTCAGTTATCGCCTGGTACTACTGCGTACTACTGCTTCGGCTGGGGCGCCGGGCCGTTGGAGGGGCCGCCCATCTGCATGCCCGCCATGCGGGTCCACTCGTACGGGCCCGTGCGGACCTTCGCCGCCATCTCGCCGTCGAAGGTCTCGTGGAGGGTGATCCCGGCGATCTCGGCGGCCTTCTGCGCGGTCTCGTGGGAGCGGGCCACGAGGGTACCCCACTCGCCGTTGGCGCCGACCAGGGCGATGCGGGTGGTGCCGCGGCCGATGTGCGCGAGCTGCCCCTCCGCGCTGCCGCCGTGGCTCTGGGCGAAGGCGGTGATCTGCTTCGCCAGTTTCGCTGCCTGCTTGTTGTCTGCCATGGCCAGGATGCTACCGACGGGTAGCACATATGGCGACGGGCGGCCGCGTGGCCTGTGCCACGCGGCCGCCCGTCGGCGGAAGCCGGTGCGCCCTAGCGCAGGAAGGGGTCGATCGCCACCGCCGTGAACAGCAGCGAGACATAGGTGATCGACCAGTGGAAGAGGCGCATCTCCTTGAGCTTGGCCCCGGTGATGCCGGCCTTGGCGCGGGTCTGCAGGGCGTGCGCCTCCTTCAGCCAGAGAGCGCCGCACAGCACGGCGACGACCGTGTAGAACCAGCCGGTGTAGCCCAGCGGCGTGAGCAGCAGCGACACCGCGACCATCACCCAGCTGTACAGGACGATCTGCTTGGCCACGGCCTTGTTGCCCGCGACGACCGGCAGCATCGGCACGCCGACGCGCTCGTAGTCGTCCTTGACCTTCATCGACAGCGGCCAGTAGTGCGGCGGCGTCCAGAAGAACATGACGAGGAAGAGGATGACCGCGGCCCAGGAGAGCGAGTCGGTGACGGCGGACCAGCCGATGAGAACCGGCAGGCAGCCCGCGATGCCGCCCCAGACGATGTTCTGCGCGGTACGG
The DNA here is from genome assembly GCF_056930295.1 of Streptomyces sp. 17_S59. NCBI lineage: Bacteria > Bacillati > Actinomycetota > Actinomycetes > Kitasatosporales > Streptomycetaceae > Streptomyces > Streptomyces sp. 17_S59. The sequence continues at coordinate 1,474,211 of NZ_JBXOWD010000001.1, forward strand.
CGCTTGAGCAGCATCGTGTAGACGAGCACGTAGAAGGCGTTGGCGCCGAGCGCCAGCACCGCCGACAGCGGGTTGACCAGATACCAGAACCACAGGGTGGAGCCCACGGTCAGGGCCGTGGCGAAGGCCAGGCACTCCTTGGGCGAGACCATCCCGGTGACCAGGGGGCGCTGGGACGTGCGGTCCATGAGCGCGTCGATGTCCCGGTCGATGTACATGTTGTACGCGTTGGCGCCGCCCGCCGACAGGTAACCGCCGAGGCACGTGGCCAGGACCAGCAACAGATCGGGCACGCCCTGCGCGGCGAGGAACATCACCGGCACGGTCGTCATCAGCAGCAGTTCGATGATCCGCGGCTTGGTCAGTGCCACGAACGCCTTGGCACGGGCCCCGAACGGCCGGTGACCGGAGGTCTCCGCAAGCACCCCCGCAGGACGGGATTCGACGGCCGTCACGCACACCCCTGACAGAGATAAGGCCAGCAAGCTCATCCGGGCGGGGAAGGGAAAGCCCGGCAAAGGCTTGCGCGTACCACGCCACTTTAGACGCAGGGGATGGCACGCCCTCCGCCGGGGTGGGGTCGTGTTGGGGGCCCGGCGGCGGTAATCCGTAACCCGTCCGTGCCCTGCGCGTCCCTCGATCGGGCCGCCCGGAACGCGGTGGAACGGCCGCGTTCGGGAGGCGGACCGGCGCCGTCACCGGCAGGCTGGGAACAAGGCCGTCACACCGTGGCGGGAATCCCGCACATCCGTAAGAGGTTGCCCTGGTCGACGATCAGGCACGGGCTCTCAAATGAGTGCCGTAGAGCCCGACTGTACGTCGAAAAGATGCGCGTCCCAGCGGGGGTAGGCTCGTCGTCGCCGCGTCGTGGCGGGCAATACCGCCCCCGGCAGATTGACCATGTGGAGAGGAGCCCTGATCCGAGGGTGAGCAACAAGCCGACCACCACAGACCTCGAATGGACCGAACTGGACCAGCGGGCCGTCGATACCGCCCGCGTCCTGGCCATGGACTCCGTGCAGAAGGTCGGCAACGGCCATCCCGGCACGGCCATGAGCCTCGCGCCCGCCGCGTACCTGCTCTTCCAGAAGCTGATGCGGCACGACCCGAGCGACGCCGACTGGACCGGCCGCGACCGGTTCGTCCTCTCGCCGGGCCACACCAGCCTGACCCTGTACGTCCAGCTCTTCCTGTCCGGCTACGGCCTGGAGCTGGCGGACCTCAAGGCCTTCCGCACCTGGGGCAGCAAGACCCCGGGCCACCCGGAGCACGGCCACACCCGCGGTGTGGAGACCACCACCGGCCCGCTGGGCCAGGGCATCGCCAACGCCGTGGGCATGGCCATGGCCGCCCGCTACGAGCGCGGCCTGTTCGACCCGGAGGCCCCGAAGGGCGAGTCCCCCTTCGACCACACCGTCTGGGCGATCGTCTCCGACGGCGACCTGGAGGAGGGCATCTCCGCGGAGGCCTCCTCGCTGGCCGGCCACCAGAAGCTGGGCAACATCGTCGCCCTGTACGACGACAACCACATCTCGATCGAGGGCGACACCGAGACCGCCTTCTCCGAGGACGTCCTCAAGCGCTACGAGGCCTACGGCTGGCACGTCCAGCGCATCGAGCAGGCCGAGAACGGCGACTTCGACGTCCAGGCGCTGTACGCGGCGATGAAGGCGGCGCAGGAGGAGACCGAGCGTCCCTCGATCATCGCGGCCCGCACGATCATCGCCTGGCCCGCCCCGAACGCCCAGAACACCGAGGCCTCCCACGGCTCGGCGCTCGGCGACGCCGAGGTCGCCGCGACCAAGAAGGTCATGGGCTTCGACCCCGAGCAGCACTTCCAGGTCGAGGACGAGGTCCTCGCGCACGCCCGCAAGGTCGTCGACCGCGGCCGCGAGGCCCGCGCCACCTGGGAGAAGCAGATCCGGGTCTGGCGCGAGGCCAACCCGGAGCGCGCCGCGGACTTCGACCGCATCACCGCGGGCGAGCTGCCCGACGGCTGGGAGAAGGCCCTCCCGGTCTTCCCGGCCGGCAAGGACGTCGCGACCCGCAAGGCGTCCGGCGAGGTCCTCAAGGCGCTGGGCGACGTGATCCCCGAGCTGTGGGGCGGCTCCGCCGACCTCGCCGGCTCGAACAACACCACGATCGACCCGACGTCGTCGTTCCTCCCCGAGGGCAACCCGCTCCCGGAGGCGAACCCGTACGGCCGGACGATCCACTTCGGCATCCGCGAGCACGCCATGGGCTCCACCATGAACGGCATCGCGCTGCACGGCAACACCCGTGTCTACGGCGGCACCTTCCTGGTGTTCTCCGACTACATGCGCCCGGCCGTGCGCCTGGCCGCGCTGATGAAGCTGCCGGTCACCTACGTGTGGACGCACGACTCCATCGGCCTCGGCGAGGACGGCCCGACCCACCAGCCGGTCGAGCACATGGCCGCGCTGCGCGCCATCCCGGGCCTGAACATGGTCCGCCCGGCCGACGCCAACGAGACGGCGATCGCCTGGCGCGAGATCACCAAGCGCCACACCGCCAACCCGGCGCCGCACGGTCTGGCCCTCACCCGCCAGAACGTCCCGACGTACGAGGCCAACGAGGGCGTGGCCAAGGGCGGCTACGTGCTGTTCGAGGCCGAGGGCGGCCGCCCGCAGGTGATCCTGATCGGCACCGGCTCCGAGGTCCAGCTGGCCGTCGAGGCCCGTGAGGTGCTGCAGGCCGAGGGCATCCCGACCCGCGTGGTCTCCATGCCGTCCGTCGAGTGGTTCGAGGAGCAGGACCAGGCGTACCGCGACGGCGTGCTGCTGCCGGACGTCAAGGCCCGCGTGGCCGTCGAGGCCGGGGTGGCCCTGACCTGGCACCGCTACGTCGGCGACGCCGGCCGCGTCGTCTCGCTGGAGCACTTCGGCGCCTCCGCCGACTACAAGGTGCTCTACCGCGAGTTCGGCCTGACCGCCGAGGCCGTGGTCGAGGCCGCCCGCGAGTCGGTCGCCGACGCGAACCGCCGCTGACGCCCGTTTACAACAAGTAGGAGATGCAAACCCCATGACAGACGCACTCAAGCGCCTCTCCGACGAAGGCGTCGCGATCTGGCTGGACGACCTGTCCCGCAAGCGCATCACGTCCGGCAACCTGGCCGAACTCATCGACCAGAGCCACGTCGTGGGCGTCACGACCAACCCGTCGATCTTCCAGAAGGCGATCTCCGGCGGCGAGGGCTACCAGGATCAGCTCGCCGACCTGGCCGCCCGCAAGGTGACCGTCGACGAGGCCATCCGCATGATCACCACGGCGGACGTCCGCGACGCCGCCGACATCCTGCGCCCGGTCTTCGACGCGACGAACGGCCAGGACGGCCGGGTCTCCATCGAGGTCGACCCGCGCCTGGCGCACGAGACGGTCGCCACCGTGGCCGAGGCCAAGCAGCTGGCCTGGCTGGTGGACCGCCCCAACACCCTGATCAAGATCCCGGCCACCAAGGCGGGCCTGCCGGCCATCGCCCAGGTGATCGGCAAGGGCATCAGCGTCAATGTCACGCTGATCTTCTCCCTCGAGCGCTACCGCGCGGTCATGGACGCCTACCTGACCGGTCTGGAGCAGGCCAAGGCCGCGGGCCTGGACCTGTCCCTGATCCACTCGGTCGCGTCCTTCTTCGTGTCCCGCGTGGACACCGAGATCGACAAGCGGCTGGACGCGCTGGGCACGGACGAGGCCAAGGAGCTGCGCGGCAAGGCCGCCCTGGCCAACGCCCGCCTCGCCTACCAGGCGTACGAGGAGGTCTTCTCCTCGGACCGCTGGGCCGCCCTGGAGAAGGCCGGCGCCAACAAGCAGCGTGCGCTGTGGGCCTCGACCGGCGTCAAGGACCCGGCCTACAAGGACACGCTGTACGTGGACGACCTGGTGGCGCCGAACACGGTGAACACCATGCCGGAGGCCACCCTCCAGGCCGCCGCCGACCACGGCGTGATCACGGGCGACACCGTTCGCGGCACGTACGAGCAGGCCAAGGCCGAGCTGGACGCGATCGCGAAGCTGGGCATCTCGTACGACGAGGTCGTCCAGCTGCTGGAGGACGAGGGCGTCGACAAGTTCGAGCAGTCGTGGAACGACCTCCTGAAGTCCACCGAGGCCGAGCTGAAGCGACTCGCACCGGAGGCATGAGTTGAGCAGCAGCAATCCGCTGCGTGACGCTCTGGACCGGCGGCTCCCGCGCATCGCGGGGCCGTCGGGCCTGGTGATCTTCGGCGTCACGGGCGATTTGTCCAGGAAAAAGCTGATGCCAGCGGTCTATGACCTGGCCAACCGGGGTCTCCTGCCGCCGGGCTTCTCCCTGATCGGCTTCGCCCGGCGCACCTGGGTCGACGAGGACTTCGCGCACGAGGTGTACACGGCCGTCAAGCAGCACGCGCGCACCCCGTTCCGCGAGGAGGTCTGGCAGCAGCTGGTGCAGGGCTGCCGCTTCGTCGAGGGCGACTTCGACGACGACGAGGCCTTCGACACCCTCAAGAAGACCATCGAGGAGCTGGACCAGGCACAGGGCACGGGCGGCAACTTCGCCTTCTACCTGTCCGTGCCGCCCAAGTTCTTCCCCAAGGTCGTCCAGCAGTTGAAGAAGCACGGCCTGGCCGAACAGAAGGAGGGCTCCTGGCGGCGCGCCGTCATCGAGAAGCCCTTCGGCCACGATCTGAAGAGCGCCCGCGAGCTGAACCGGATCGTCCACGAGGTCTTCCCGGCCGAGTCGGTCTTCCGCATCGACCACTACCTGGGCAAGGAAACGGTCCAGAACATCCTGGCCCTGCGGTTCGCCAACACCCTCTTCGAGCCGATCTGGAACCGGTCGTTCGTCGACCACGTGCAGATCACCATGGCCGAGGACATCGGCATCGGCGGCCGCGCCGGCTACTACGACGGCATCGGCGCCGCCCGTGACGTCATCCAGAACCACCTCCTCCAGCTGCTCGCGCTGACCGCCATGGAGGAGCCCGCCTCCTTCGACGCGGACGCGCTGGTCGCCGAGAAGACCAAGGTGCTGGGCGCCGTCCGGCTGCCCAAGGACCTCGGCAAGGAGACCGTCCGCGGCCAGTACGCGCACGGCTGGCAGGGCGGCGAGGAGGTCGTCGGCTACCTCGAGGAAGAGGGCATCGACCCCAAGTCGAAGACCGACACCTACGCCGCGATCAAGCTGGAGATCGACAACCGCCGCTGGGCGGGCGTCCCCTTCTACCTGCGCACCGGCAAGCGGCTGGGCCGCCGGGTCACCGAGATCGCGGTCGTCTTCCAGCGCGCCCCGCACTCCCCCTTCGACCACACCGCCACCGAGGAGCTGGGGCAGAACGCCCTGGTCATCCGGGTGCAGCCGGACGAGGGCGTGACCATGCGGTTCGGCTCGAAGGTGCCGGGCACCTCGATGGAGGTCCGGGACGTCTCCATGGACTTCGCCTACGGCGAGTCCTTCACGGAGTCCAGCCCGGAGGCGTACGAGCGGCTCATCCTCGATGTGCTGCTGGGCGACGCCAACCTCTTCCCGCGGCTGCGGGAGGTCGAGCTGTCCTGGGAGATCCTCGACCCGATCGAGGAGTACTGGGACAAGCACGGCAGGCCCGCACAGTACGCGGCCGGCACCTGGGGGCCGGTCGAGGCGGACGAGATGCTCGCACGAGACGGACGGAGCTGGCGTCGGCCATGAAGATCGATCTCACGGACACCACGGCCAGCAAGATCAACAATGCCCTGGTCGAGGGGCGCCGGGCCATCGGCACCCCCGCCATCGGCATGGTGCTCACGCTGGTCATCGTCACCGACGAGGAGCACGCCTACGACGCGCTCAAGGCGGCCAACGAGGCATCGCGCGAGCACCCCTCGCGCAAGCTCGTCGTCATCAAGCGCGTCAGCCGCTCCCCGCGCGACCGCGCCCAGGCCCGTCTGGACGCCGAGGTGCGGGTGGGCGCGACGGCAGGCACCGGCGAGACGGTCGTGCTGCGCCTGTACGGCGACGTCATAGACCACGCCCAGTCGGTGGTCCTGCCGCTGCTGCTGCCGGACGCCCCCGTGGTGGTCTGGTGGCCGGTGGCCGCTCCGCTCAACCCGGAGAAGGACCCGCTCGGCGCGCTCGGCCAGCGCCGGGTGACCGACACCTACGCGGCCGAGGACCCCATCGCCGAGCTGTCGGCCCGCGCCGACAACTACACGCCCGGCGACACCGACCTGGCCTGGACCCGGATCACGCCGTGGCGCTCGATGCTCGCGGCCGCCCTGGACCAGCAGCCGGACGCCGAGATCGTCTCGGCCGAGGTCGAGGGCGAGGCGTACAACCCCAGCGGTGAGCTGCTGGCCATGTGGCTCGCGGACCGCCTCGGGGTCACCGCCCGCCGCACCGTCTCCGACGGCCCCGGCCTCACGGCCGTCCGCCTGGAGACCCGCGAGGGCGTCATCACCCTGGACCGCCCGGACGGCGCCCTGGCCACGCTCGCCATGCGCGGCCAGCCGGACCGCGCGGTGGCACTCAAGCGGCGCGACACGGCGGAGCTGCTCGCGGAGGAGCTGCGCCGGCTCGACCCGGACCTCATCTACGAGTCCTCGCTGAAGTACGGCGTGGGGCGGCTCGGGAACGGGTCGGCAGCCGCTGCTCCTGTGGAGGCTCCTGTGGAGCCCGCCCCGGAGGCTGCGGAGGCTGCGCAAGCCGCGGAGGCCAAGGCCGCCCCCGCGAAGAGGGCCGGCGGCAAGAAGGCGGCGGGCAAGTGAGCACGCCTCAGGTCGTCGTCCACCGCGACAAGGAGCTGATGGCACAGGCCGCGGCGGCCAGGCTGATCACGAAGATCGTGGACGCCCAGGCCGCGCGGGGCTTCGCCTCCGTCGTCCTCACCGGCGGGCGCAACGGCAACGGGCTGCTCGCGGCCCTCGCCGCGGCGCCCGCCCGGGACGCGGTGGACTGGTCCAGGCTGGACCTGTGGTGGGGCGACGAGCGGTTCCTGCCCGAGGGCGACCCGGAGCGCAACGCCACGCAGGCGCGCGAGGCGCTCCTGGACGCGGTGGACCTGGATCCGGCGCGCGTCCACTACATGCCCTCGGCGGACGGCAGGTACGACGACGCCGACGCGGCGGCGGAGGCGTACGCGGCCGAGCTGGCCGCGGCGGCCCGCCCCGAGGACCACGGCCCCGTACCGGCCTTCGACGTCCTCCTGCTGGGCGTCGGCCCGGACACCCACGTCGCCTCGCTCTTCCCGGAGCTGCCGGGCGTCCGGGAGACCGAGCGCACGGTCGTGGGCGTCCACGGCGCGCCCAAGCCCCCGCCGACCAGGGTCTCGCTGACTCTGCCGGCGATCCGGGCCGCGCGCGAGGTCTGGCTGCTGGCCGCGGGCGAGGACAAGGCGAACGCGGTGGCGGTCGCGCTGAGCGGGGCCGGGGAGATCCAGGCCCCGGCGGCCGGGGCGTACGGGACGCGCCGCACGCTGTGGCTGCTGGACCAGGCCGCGGCGGCCCACCTCCCGCGGGGCCTGTACCCGCCGGCTTCGCCCTGACGGTTCCCGTGGCCCGGCTCTCGTATGAGGGCCGGGCCACGGTCGTTTCGGCACCGCCGGACTCCACCGTCGTGGCCGAGCACCGTCGCGGCGGATTTGAGGTCCCCAGTCCCGCCGCGACGGCGGGCAACCCCCACCGGGGAGTCCGGCGGTGCCGGACCCACCCCGGGCGGGGCAACCCCCTACGCGCGCCCCCGAAGGGCCCGGTACCGCGAAACGAGCGCCGCCGTGGACGCATCCAGCCCCGGCACCTCCGCCCCCTCCGTCAGCGCCGGCTCCACCCGCTTCGCCAGCACCTTGCCCAGCTCGACCCCCCACTGGTCGAAGGAGTCGATGTTCCAGATCGCGCCCTGCACGAAGACCTTGTGCTCGTAGAGCGCGATGAGCTGACCGAGCACCGACGGGCTCAGCTCGCCCGCCAGGATCGTCGTCGTCGGGTGGTTCCCCCGGAACGTCTTGTGCGGCACCAGCTCCGCCGGCACGCCCTCCGCCGCGACCTCCTCCGGCGTCTTGCCGAAGGCCAGCGCCTGCCCCTGGGCGAAGAGGTTCGCCATCAGCAGGTCGTGCTGGGCAACCAGGCCGGGCTGCAGGTCGTCCACGGGCCGCGCGAAGCCCAGCAGGTCCGCCGGGATCAGCTTCGTCCCCTGGTGGATCAACTGGTAGTACGCGTGCTGCCCGTTCGTCCCCGGCGTGCCCCACACGACCGGCCCGGTCTGCCAGCCGACGGGCCGTCCGTCGCGGTCGACGGACTTGCCGTTGGACTCCATGTCCAGCTGCTGGAGGTAGGCCGCGAACTTCGACAGGTAGTGGCTGTACGGCAGCACGGCGTGCGACTGCGCGTCGTGGAAGTTGCCGTACCAGATGCCGAGCAGGCCCATCAGCAGCGGGACGTTCTCCTCCGGCGGCGCGGTGCGGAAGTGCTCGTCGACCAGGTGGAAGCCGGCCAGCATCTCGCGGAAGCGGTCCGGGCCGATGGCGATCATCAGGGAGAGCCCGATGGCCGAGTCGTACGAGTAGCGGCCGCCGACCCAGTCCCAGAACTCGAACATGTTGGCCGTGTCGATGCCGAACCCGGCGACCTTCTCCTCGTTCGTCGACAGCGCCACGAAGTGCTTGGCCACCGCCTCCTCCCCGGCGCGCAGCTCGGTGAGCAGCCAGTTCCGGGCGGAGGTGGCGTTGGTGATGGTCTCGATCGTGGTGAAGGTCTTCGAGGCGACGATGAACAGCGTCTCCTCGGCGTTCAGGTCGCGCACGGCCTCGTGCAGGTCCGCGCCGTCCACGTTGGAGACGAAACGGAACGTCATGTCGCGGTCGGTGAAGGCGCGCAGCGCCTCGTAGGCCATGGACGGGCCGAGGTCGGAGCCGCCGATGCCGATGTTGACGACGTTCCTGATGCGCTTGCCGGTGTGGCCCTTCCAGTCGCCCGAGCGCACCCGGTCGGAGAAGACCTGCATCTTCGTCAGAACGGCGTGCACGGCGGGCACGACGTTCTCCCCGTCCACCTCGATCACGGCCGACTCGGGCGCGCGCAGGGCCGTGTGGAGCACGGCGCGGTCCTCGGTGGTGTTGATCTTCTCGCCGCGGAACATCGCGTCGCGCAGCCCGGCCACCCCGGCCGAGGCCGCCAGCTCGCGGAGCAGCCGCAGGGTCTCGTCGGTGACGAGGTGCTTGGAGTAGTCCAGGTGCAGGTCGCCGACGGTGAGCGAGTACTTCCCGGCCCGCTGCGGGTCGTTCGCGAACAGCTCGCGCAGGTGCACCTCCCCCAGCTCGTCCCGGTGCTTGGCCAGCGCGTGCCACTCGGGCATCTGGTCGAGCCTGCTGCGGCTTTCTGCGTTCATTTCGGACATCAGCCCACTTCTAACTCGTAGCTGCATCGCCTCCCCCAAACCTACTGCGTTTCCCGGGAGTCAACCGAAACGGCCCGGCCGCGCACCTGTTGCGGTGCACGGCCGGGCCGTTTGTCGTACTGCTGTGCGCTACGAGCTATGTGCTGCGAGCTGTGTGCTGCGCTCAGATCTCCCCGCGGAGCTTGGCGAGCGCCTCGGCGAGGATCGCCTCCCCGTCGGCGTCGCTGCGCCGCTCGCGGACGTAGGCGAGGTGGGTCTTGTACGGCTCGGTGCGCGGCGGGTCCGGCGGGTTGTCCCGGTCCTGGCCGGCCGGGAAGCCGCAGCGCGGGCAGTCCCAGGTGTCCGGCACCTGTGCGTCGCTGGCGAAGCTGGGCTGGGTTTCGTGCCCGTTGGAGCACCAGAAGGAGATGCGGAGGCGCGGCGCGGACTCGCCCCGCTCCGCCTCGCCCATCGGCCCCGCCCCGACCCGGCTTCCTCGGATCGCGTTGCCACTTGCCACGGTCGTAACTCCCTGCGTGATGGTGCTGCACTGTGCCGAACAGCGGCTGCGCCGCGGGGTGGCAGTCGGCTCCGCCGCGAGCGCCCCAGTCTACGTAAGGCCCAACGCGCGTCCCGTGGCAGGAGTTACAGCCCGGCCCCGAAGACGCGACTCTCCATCATAGGCTGCTGATACGACGGTATGTCAGCGGTGGGAGGTCAGCTGTCGAGCTTCATCAGCAGGCCGAGGGCGACAATGCACGCGAACCACAGCAGACCGATCACGATGGTGATGCGGTCGAGGTTGCGCTCGGCGACCGAGGAACCGCCGACGGAGGACTGCATACCGCCGCCGAACATGTCGGACAGGCCGCCGCCCTTCCCCTTGTGCATGAGCACCAGCATCATCATCAGCAGGCTGAAGACGATGAGGGCGATCGAGAACCCGATGACCACGGCTGGACCAACTCTCTCGGACTGACTCGGATGGACAATGCTGCGGGGCCGGGGGACGCATTCGCGCCGGTCCCGGCCCCGACAGGGTACGACGGCGGCGGGCCGCCGTCATAGTTTGCTACTGGTTTGCTACTGGTCGCCGAAGCGCACGATCTTGACGAAGTCGTCCGCGTCCAGCGCGGCCCCGCCGATCAGCGCGCCGTCCACGTCGGGCTGCGCCATGATCGCCGCGATGTTGCCGGACTTCACCGAGCCGCCGTACTGGATGCGGATCTTGTCGGCCACCTCCTGGCCGTACAGCTCCGCCAGGCGGCGGCGGATCGCCCCGCAGACCTCCTGGGCGTCGTCGGGGGTGGCGACCTCGCCGGTGCCGATGGCCCACACGGGCTCGTAGGCGATGACGATCGTCTCGGCCAGCGCGGCCGGGACGTCCTTCAGGCCGCCGTCGACCTGCGCGAGGGTGTACGCGACCTGCTCGCCCGCCTTGCGGACGTCCAGGCCCTCGCCGACGCAGAGGATCGGGGTGATGCCGTTGGCGAAGGCGGCCTTCACCTTGGCGTTGCAGAGCTCGTCCGTCTCGCCGTGGTACTGGCGGCGCTCGGAGTGGCCCACGGCGACGTAGGAGCACTTGAGCTTGGCGAGCATCGGGCCGGAGATCTCGCCGGTGTAGGCACCGGACTCGTGCGCCGAGATGTCCTGGGCGCCGTACTTGATCTTCAGCTTGTCGCCGTCGACCAGCGTCTGCACCGAGCGCAGGTCGGTGAAGGGCGGCAGGACCGCGACCTCGACGGCCTCGTAGTCCTTGTCGGCAAGGGAGAAGGCGAGCTTCTGGACGTGTGCGATGGCCTCGAGGTGGTTGAGGTTCATCTTCCAGTTGCCCGCCATCAGCGGGGTACGTGCAGTCACAGTGGTTCAGTCCTCCAGTGCGGCGAGGCCGGGGAGAGTCTTGCCCTCGAGGTATTCGAGGCTGGCGCCGCCGCCGGTCGAGATGTGGCCGAAGGCGGTCTCGTCGAAGCCCAGCTGGCGCACGGCCGCCGCCGAGTCGCCGCCGCCCACGACGGTGAAGCCCGAGGAGTTCAGCAGGCCCTGGGCCACGGCCTTGGTGCCGTTGGCGTAGTCGGGGTGCTCGAAGACGCCCATCGGGCCGTTCCAGAAGACGGTGCCCGCGTCGGCCAGCTTCGCGGCGTACAGCTCACGCGTCTTCGGGCCGATGTCCAGGCCCTCCTTGTCGGCCGGGATGGCGTCCGAGGAGACGGTGTCCGGGTTGGCCGGGGCCTTCGTCTTCAGGTCCGGGAAGTCGGCGGAGACCAGGACGTCGACCGGCAGGACGAACTCCACGCCCCGCTTCTCGGCCTCCGCCAGGTACTCCAGGCACTTGTCCTTCTGGTCCGCCTGGAGCAGCGAGATGCCGACCTCGTGGCCCTTGGCGGCCAGGAAGGTGTACGACATGCCGCCGCCGATGAGGATGCGGTCGGCCTTCTTCAGCAGGTTGTCGATGACACCCAGCTTGTCGGAGACCTTGGCGCCGCCCAGGACCACCACGTAGGGGCGCTTGACGTCCTCGGTGAGCTTCTTCAGGACGCCGACCTCGGTGGCGATCAGGCCGCCCGCGGCGTGCGGGAGCCGGGCCGGGAGGTCGAAGACGGAGGCGTGCTTGCGGTGCACCGCCCCGAATCCGTCACCCACGTAGAGGTCGGCCAGCGACGCGAGCGCGTCGGCGAACTCGCCGCGCTCCGCATCGTCCTTGCTGGTCTCGCCCGCGTTGAAACGGAGGTTCTCCAGCAGCGTGACCTCGCCGTCGGCCAGTGCGGCAACGGTGGCCTTCGCGCTGTCGCCGACCGTGTCGGCGGCGAACGAGACGTTCTTGCCCAGGATCTCGCCGAGCCGCACCGCGACCGGGGCGAGGGAGAACTGGGGGTCCGGGGCGCCCTTGGGACGGCCCAGGTGGGAGGCGACGACCACCTTGGCGCCCGCGGCGGCGAGCTTGGCGATCGTCGGCGCGACGGCGCGGATCCGGCCGTCGTCGGTGATGGTGGTGCCGTCCAGCGGCACGTTGAGGTCGGCGCGGACGAAGACCCGCTTGCCCTCGACGCCTGCCTGGAGGAGCTCGTCGATCGTCTTCATGCAGTGACTCCGGTGACTTCCGTAGGGGTCAAGCCATGGGACGGGGCTCGTGCGGCGCAACGTCGCGCCGTACGAGCCCCGTCCCCTACATCTACATCTCGGTGCCTGCGACCGTACCGGCCGGGGCAGAGATCAGAGCTGGCCGCCGACGAAGACGGTCAGGTCCACCAGGCGGTTCGAGTAGCCCCACTCGTTGTCGTACCAGCCGACGACCTTGACCTGCTTGCCCTGGACCATCGTCAGCTTCGAGTCGAAGGTGCAGGAGGCCGGCCAGTTGACGATGTCCGAGGAGACGATCGGGTCCTCGGTGTACTCGAGCACGCCCTTCAGCTCGCCCTCGGCGGCCTTCTGGAAGGCGGCGTTGATCTCTTCCTTGGTCGTCTCGCGGTCCAGCTCCAGGACCAGGTCGGTGACCGAGCCGGTCGGGACCGGGACGCGCATGGCGATGCCGTCCAGCTTGCCCTTGAGCTGCGGGAGGACCAGCGCGGTGGCCTTGGCGGCACCCGTCGAGGTCGGGATGATGTTCTCCGCGGCGGCGCGGGCGCGGCGCAGGTCGGAGTGCGGGAAGTCCAGGATGCGCTGGTCGTTGGTGTACGCGTGGACCGTCGTCATCATGCCCTTGACGATGCCGAAGCTCTCGTCGAGGACCTTGGCCATCGGCGCCACGCAGTTGGTGGTGCAGGAGGCGTTGGAGATGACGTGGTGGTTGGCCGCGTCGTACTTGTCCTGGTTGACGCCCATCACGATGGTGATGTCCTCGTCCTTGGCCGGAGCCGAGATGAGGACCTTCTTCGCGCCGGCGGCCAGGTGCTTGGCAGCGTCCTCGCGCTTGGTGAAGATGCCGGTGGACTCGATGACGATGTCGGCACCCAGCTCGCCCCAGGGCAGGGCCGCCGGGTCGCGCTCGGCCATCGTCTTGAAGGTCATGTTGCCGACGGTGATCGTGTCGTCGGTGTGGCTGACCTCCTGCTTCAGACGACCCAGGATGGAGTCGTACTTCAGCAGGTGCACCAGAGTGGCGTTGTCGGTCAGGTCGTTGACACCGACGATCTGGATGTCCGCGCCCTGCTCCAGGAGCGCGCGGAAGTAGTTACGACCGATACGGCCAAAGCCGTTGATGCCTACGCGGATCGTCACGAACCGATCTCCTCGTTGGTGTGCCGGGCTGTCCGCCGGCGGCTGTATGGGATGTCCCCGACCACCCTTGACCCTACCTCTAACAGCAGCTGTGCGTGACATTGGCGGCGCAGGGCCCCGAACCGGGACTCAGCCCTCAATTGCGCGCAGGGCGGCTCCGAGGAGCACCCTGCGTTCCCGGGCATCGGGGACGTTCTCCAGGCCGAAGCCCAGCAGCGCGGTGTCCCGTGTGGTGACGGCTGCCGAGGGATTCCGCCCGTCCTTTCCGTCACCGAGAGTGACATTTCTGGGGACGGCCGTCCGGGTGTCCGGCCCGTCGGCATACCCCCCGGCGGCGACGCTGCGGAACTGGGGGAAGGCGCCGGGCGGCAGCACCTCGGAGGTGGGCGTGTAGGCGCCCGCGGCGGGCAGCGGGCCCGCTCCGCCGGCCGCGCGGAGGGCGGCCGTGGTGCCCGTCAGCTCGCCCGCCCCCGTGAAGCGGGCCGGGGCGGGCCGGTCGGTCCGGTCGTACGCGCCGAGGTAGTACTGGGCGAAGTCGTCGGTGTCGGCCGCGCCGACCCGGCTGCTGCCGCCCGCCCGCACCCCGGCGCTGATCAGCTTGCCGCCCTCGTTGACGAAGTCGCGCACCGCCAGCAGGGTGGCGCCGTCGGGGCGGGCGCCGCCCGAGTACCAGACGACGGTGTCGAAGTGGCTCAGCACGCCGAGCGCGGGCGGGGCGCCCTGCCGGGCGACGTCCCACACGGCCGCCCCGCGGCCGTCGGCGGCGAGGGCGTCGGTGTACGCGGCGGTGTGCCGGGCCGGGGCGCTGCCGCCCTCGTCTGCGATGACGAGGGTGTCGGCGGCGGGCCGCCCGGCCACGGTGAAGGTGAAGGGCTCGCTGACGGTCCGGTGGGCGTCGCGGGTGCGGCCGGTGAACCAGACCTGCACGGTGGAGCCGGGGCGGGCGCCCTCGACGGTGCCGCGGTACTGGTCGAAGCGGATGTTGTCCTCGCCGCCGTAGCGGTCGCCGCCGTCCCAGGCCGATACCGGCGCGGTGTGCGTACGGCCGCCGTCCACGCGGTAGTTGAGGCGGACGTCGGCGAGGTTCCTGCGGGCGGTGACGGCGACGGTCTGGCCCCCGCCGCGCGCGTAGGAGGTGCCGAAGGCGTGCGGGGTGAAGTCGGGGGCGTCCATGCCCACCGGGGAGGAGGGCCGGTCGGGGTGGTCCGCGGTCTCGGCCACGGCGAGGGCGAAGGGGAGGTTCTTCGTGAACTCCTGCCGGATCAGCTTCTCGTCGTCCGGGAACTCGAAGCTGGACGGGCAGTCGGCCGGGTCCCAGCGGTCGCCGGGGTCCACCCGGGAGGCGGTCTGACAGGTCGACATCTCCGGGGTGAACATCAGCGTGCCGTTGACGTTCGCCGCGTGGCCGTCGGCCTCGCCGTTGGTCGTGTACAGCTCGGAGGAGAGCTGGGGGCGGTAGCCGGGTATCGCGGACTTCTCCGGGGTGCCGGCGAGCGCCTTGAGGAGCACGTCGTCGGGGGTCGGAGTGGCGACCTGCCAGCCGACTCCGTAGAGCAGCAGCTCGGCGGCCGAGTGGTAGTTGACGGCGAAGGCGAAGCGGTGGCGCTTCTCGAAGTCGTCGAGGGCGCGGGTCTCGGGCTCGGAGGCGGGACCCGGGCCGCGGTAGGTCCCGGAGGAGGGCCGCGGGGACGAACCCTCGTTGTCGTAGCCCCACTTGTAGGGGAAGTTGCGGTTGAGGTCGACGCCGTCGGCGGAGGTGATCTTCCCGTCGCCGTCGTTGTCGCGGAGGTTCTTGCGCCAGAGCCGGGTGTCCGGGCCCCGGAAGGTGTAGTCGTAGCCGTCCGGGTTGGCGGAGAGGACGAACCACAGCTCGGTCCGGTCCACGATCCTGGTGACGCGCTCGTCCGTGCCGTAGCGGTCGAGGTAGTGGTGGAGCAGGCGCCTGGTCATCTCCGGGGTGATCCACTCCCGGGCGTGCTGGTTGGACATGTAGAGCACGGCGGGCTTGGCGCCGTCGGGGCTCGTCCGCGCGCCCTTGGAGACCTTGACGGCGAGGATGTCCTGGCCGCGCACGGTCCTGCCGATGCTGACGGCCTTGGCGAGCCGGGGGTGGGCGGCGGCGGTGTCGGCCATCTCCTGCCGGAGGCCGTTCCTGCCGCTGTACGGGCGGAAGACGCCGTCGCCGGCCGCCCTGAGGCGCTCGCGGACGTGCGGGGAGGTCCGCTTCTCGGTGAGGCGGACGCCTTCGCGGCGCAGCTCCTCGGCCTGCTTGCCGGTGAGGACGGCCTCGACGGGCGCGGGCCGGTCGTCGGCGGGGCGTTCGGCCAGCTCCTGGACGTCGACGCCCGCCCGGGCGAGGAGCGGCAGCTGTGCGGCGGTGACGTCGGCCGTCCAGGCGGAGAGGGTGTCGGATGCCGCCTGCGCCGCGTGCTGCGAGGCCGTGGTCCCGGGGCGTGCCTGTGCGACGGGCGCCGCGGCGAGTCCGCCGAGTAACAGCGAAGCCACTGCGAGGACCGTTTTTGCCCTGCGTCTCATGAGCCCCCCTTGCCGTTGCCTGCCACGTCGGTGTCCGCACGAAAGACTCGTAACACCTCATGATCATGTCAACAGCGCGGTTTGCGCCGGGCGGGCCGGCACGGCAGGGCACGACGGCACGCCGCCGCCCCCGCACCCTTTGCGGGCGACGGGGGCGGCGAAGGCGTTCAGAGGGCTCGCGGAGCCGTCAGCCGACCATGCCCTCGGCCATCTCCTCGGAGAGGTCCGAGAGGTCGGCCAGGGTGGACTCCGTGCCCGGGATGCCCAGGTCCTGGGCGCGCTTGTCGGCCATGGCCAGCAGGCGGCGGATGCGGCCCGCCACGGCGTCCTTGGTCAGCGGCGGGTCGGCGAGGGCGCCCAGCTCCTCCAGGGACGCCTGCTTGTGCTCCATGCGCAGCCGGCCGGCGGCCGCGAGGTGCTCGGGCACCTCCTCGCCGAGGATCTCCAGCGCCCGCTGGACGCGCGCGCCCGCGGCCACCGCGGCCCGGGCCGAACGGCGCAGATTGGCGTCGTCGAAATTGGCCAGGCGGTTGGCGGTCGCCCGCACCTCGCGGCGCATCCGGCGCTCCTCCCAGGCGAGCACCGACTCGTGCGCACCGAGCCGCGTCAACAGCGCGCCGATCGCATCACCGTCCCGGACGACCACGCGGTCCACTCCGCGCACCTCCCGGGCCTTGGCCGCGATCTGCAGCCGGCGGGCCGCGCCGACCAGCGCCAGTGCGGCCTCGGGCCCCGGGCAGGTCACCTCGAGGGAGGAGGAGCGGCCCGGCTCGGTGAGCGAGCCGTGCGCCAGGAAGGCACCCCGCCAGGCGGCCTCCGCGTCGCAGGTGGCACCGGAGACGACCTGCGGGGGCAGCCCGCGGATCGGCCGGCCGCGGCCGTCGACCAGGCCGGTCTGGCGCGCCAGCTGGTCACCGCCCGCCACCACCCGCACCACGTACCGGCTGCCTCTGCGGAGCCCGCCGGGGGCCATCACCACGAGGTCGGAGGTGTGCCCGAAGATCTCCAGGATGTCCTTGCGCAGCCGCCTGGCCGCGATCCCGGTGTCCAGCTCCGCCTCGATCACAATGCGCCCGCTGACCAGGTGCAGCCCGCCCGCGAACCGCAGGATGGCGGAGACCTCCGCTTTCCGGCAGCAGGTCCGGGTGACGGGGAGCCGGGAGATTTCGTCCTTCACCGCAGCCGTCATCGCCATGGGCCGATCCTTCCATGCATCCGAAAAATACGGTCGTACGCGGCGGCCAACAGCTCCGGGTCGTGAGTGGCCGAGCTGTCGGGCGCGGCGACCGCCGCCAGCTCGACCGTGGCCCCCAGCCGCTTGGCGGCGTCGCACAGGCGCTCCCGGTCGGGCACTGCGGCCTCGTCGGCCAGCACCACGTCCAGGGCGAGTTTAGGGGCGTGTCGGGCCAAAACCTCCAAATGACGCTGCGGGGAGAAGCCATCGGTTTCGCCCGGCTGGGGGGCGAGGTTCAGCGAGAGCACCCGGCGCGCCTTGGTCTCCTGAAGCGCCTGGAGCAGCTCGGGCACCAGCAGGTGCGGGATGACCGAGGAGAACCAGGAGCCGGGGCCGAGCACCACCCAGTCCGCGTCCAGCACGGCCTCGACGGCCTCGGGCACCGCGGGCGGCTCCTCCGGGACGACGTGCACGGACTGCACCTCGCCCGGGGTCAGCGCCACGGTGGCCTGCCCGCACACGGTGGTGATCGCGTCGGGGGCGGCCGGGTCGTGGCCCCGCACCAGGGCCTGGAGCTCCAGCGGGACCGCCGACATGGGCAGCACCCGGCCGTGCGCGCCCAGCAGCTTGCCGACCAGGTCCAGGGCCTGCACATGGTCGCCGAGCTGCTCCCACAGGGCCACGATCAGCAGATTGCCGACGGCGTGGCCGTGCAGCTCGCCCTTGCTCTCGAAGCGGTGCTTGATGACGCGCGCCCAGGTCTGCCCCCAGTCGTCGTCGCCGCACAGGGCCGCGAGGGCCTTGCGGAGGTCGCCCGGGGGCAGCACACCCAGCTCGTCGCGGAGCCGGCCGCTGGAGCCGCCGTCGTCGGCGACGGTCACCACGGCCGTGAGGTCCCCGGTGATCCGGCGGAGCGCGGCCAGCGAGGCGGACAGCCCGTGGCCGCCGCCGAGGGCGACGACCTTGGGCTGCGCGCCGCGGCCCGGCCGTCGCTCGGCGCCGCGGGGACGGCCGGGGACGAGACGGCGGACGCGGCGCATGCGGAAGGGCCGGGCGGTCACTCGCGCCCCATGTCCCGGTGGACGACGACCGTCTCGACGCCCTCCGAGACGAGCCGGTGGGCGAGCTTCTCCGACATCGCGACGGAGCGGTGCTTGCCGCCCGTGCAGCCCACCGCGATGGTCACGTAGCGCTTGCCCTCGCGGCGGTAGCCCGCGGCGATGAGCTGGAGCAGCTCGGTGTAGCGGTCGAGGAACTCCTTGGCGCCGGGCTGGTTGAAGACGTAGCCGGACACCTCCTCGTTGAGACCGGTGAAGGGCCGCAGCTCGGGCACCCAGTGCGGATTGGGCAGGAAGCGGCAGTCCACGACGAGGTCGGCGTCGACCGGCAGGCCGTACTTGTAGCCGAACGACATCACGGTGGCCCGCAGCTCCGGCTCCTCCTCGCCCGCGAACTGGGCGTCCAGCTTGGCGCGCAGCTCGTGGACGTTGAGGCTGGAGGTGTCGATGACCAGGTCGGCGTCGCCGCGCAGCTCGCGCAGCAGGTCGCGCTCGGCGGCGATGCCGTCGACGATCCGCCCGGAGCCCTGGAGGGGGTGGGGGCGGCGCACGGACTCGAAACGGCGCACCAGCGCCTCGTCGGACGCCTCCAGGAAGATCACGCGCCGCTTGACCTTCTTGACCTCCAGGTCGGCGAGGGACTCGCGGAGGTTGTCGAAGAAGCGGCGGCCGCGGACGTCCACGACCACGGCGATCCGGGCCACGTTGCCCTGGGAGCGGGCACCGAGGTCCACCATGGTGGGGATCAGGGCGGGCGGCAGGTTGTCCACCACGAACCAGCCGAGGTCCTCCAGACACTTCGCGGCGGTGCTGCGCCCCGCCCCCGACATGCCGGAAATGATCACCAGCTCGGGGATGCCCGCCGCCTCGCCGGTCGCATCCGCCGTCGTGCCCGTACTCACCTGTGCTCCGTCCCGCTCGGTCGCGTTCATGCCGTCTTCCCCCGTTCCGCCGGCGGCGCTCCGGGCGCCGTCGTGCTGTCTTCCATACTGCGTCCTGCACGGCCCCGTGGTCCGCACCCCGGGCGGCGGTGCCGCGCGTGCCGCCCGCCGGGGCCGTCGCCGACCCGGCCGCTTCCGGCTCCTCCCCGGCCGGCCACGTCCATCATTCCCCCGTGTCGTCCATGATCTCGCCCGTCGCCGTGTTGACGGCCGGGGCGGGCGGGGCCGCGGCGGCCAGCGCGGCGGCGATCGTCTCGGCCGTCTTGCGCCCGATGCCGGGCGTCTCGCATATCTGCTCGACCGTGGCGGCCCGCAGCCGCTTGACCGAGCCGAAGTGCTTGAGCAGCGCCTGCTTGCGGGTCTCGCCGAGGCCGGGGACCGCGTCGAGCGGCCCGGCCTTCATGCTCTTGGCCCGCTTGCCCCGCTGGTAGGAGATCGCGAAGCGGTGCGCCTCGTCGCGCACGCGCTGGAGCAGGTAGAGCCCCTCGCTGGTGCGCGGCAGGACGACCGGGTCGTCCTCGTCGGGCAGCCAGACCTCCTCCAGGCGCTTGGCGAGCCCGCACACGGCCACGTCGGTGACGCCCAGCTCCTCCAGGGCCCGCCGGGCGGCGGCGACCTGCGGCTTGCCGCCGTCGACCACGACGAGCTGCGGGGGGTAGGCGAAGCGCTTGGGCCGGTCGTCGGCCGTGCCCTCGGGGACCTCCCCGGCGGGCGCCCCGCCGTCGGCCTCCTCCACCCACTCCCCCGTCTTCTGCTTCTCCTGGAGGTAGCGGCGGAAGCGCCGGCCCACGACCTCGTGCATCGAGCGGACGTCGTCCTGGCCGGCGAAGCTCTTGATCTGGAAGCGGCGGTACTCGCCCTTGCGGGCCAGGCCGTCCTCGAAGACGACCATGGACGCCACCACGTCCTGGCCCTGGAGGTGGGAGATGTCGAAGCATTCGATGCGCAGCGGCGCCGAGTCCAGCCCCAGCGCCTCGGCGATCTCCTCCAGGGCGCGGGAGCGGGTGGTCAGGTCCGAGGCGCGCTTGGTCTTGTGCAGGGCGAGGGCCTGCTGGGCGTTGCGCTGGACCGTGGCCATCAGGTCCTTCTTGTCGCCGCGCTGCGGGATGCGCAGGTCCACCCGGGCGCCGCGGCGCCCGGCCAGCCACTGGGCGACCGGCTCGACCGGGTCGGGCAGGGCGGGGACCAGGACCTCCTTGGGGACGGCGTCGCCGGTCTCCTCGCCGTAGAGCTGCTGGAGGGCGTGCTCGACCAGGCCGGCGGTGTCCACGGCCTCGACCTTGTCCGTCACCCAGCCGCGCTGGCCGCGCACCCGGCCGCCGCGGACGTGGAAGATCTGCACGGCCGCTTCGAGTTCGTCCTCGGCGACCGCGATCAGGTCGGCGTCGGTGGCGTCGGCCAGGACGACGGCGTTCTTCTCCATGGCGCGCTTGAGCGCCTCTATGTCGTCCCGCAGCCGGGCGGCCCTCTCGTACTCCATCTCCTCGGCGGCATCGTGCATCTGCCGTTCCAAACGGCGGATGTACGCACCGGTACGCCCGGCCATGAAGTCGCAGAATTCCTCGGCGAGTTCGCGGTGCTCCTCGGGGGTGACCCGGCCGACGCAGGGGGCGGAGCACTTGCCGATGTAGCCGAGCAGGCAGGGGCGGCCGATCTGGTGGGAGCGCTTGAAGACCCCGGCCGAGCAGGTGCGCACGGGGAAGACCCGCAGCATCAGGTCGACGGTCTCGCGGATGGCCCACGCGTGCGCGTACGGGCCGAAGTAGCGCACGCCCTTCTTCTTGGGGCCGCGCATGACCTGGACCCGGGGGAACTCCTCGTTCAGCGTGACGGCGAGGGAGGGATAGCTCTTGTCGTCGCGGTACTTCACGTTGAACCGCGGGTCGTACTCCTTGATCCAGGAGTACTCGAGCTGGAGCGCCTCGACCTCGGTGGAGACCACGGTCCACTCCACGGACGCGGCCGTGGTGACCATGGTCCGCGTGCGCGGGTGCAGGCCGGCGAGGTCCTGGAAGTACGAGGAGAGCCGTTGGCGCAGGCTCTTCGCCTTCCCGACGTAGATCACCCGGCCGTGCTCGTCACGGAATTTGTAGACCCCGGGCGAGTCGGGGATCTGTCCCGGCTTGGGTCGGTAGCTGCTGGGGTCGGCCATGTCACAACCCTACTTGCGGGCAGTGACAATCGGTGTCCGCCTCCGGTGGGAGCGACTCCGGCCCCGGCAGCGGTGGCTGCCGGGGCCGGAGCGCGGTGCGGTTCGCCGGCCGGGGCCGGTCCGGTGTCAGCGGCGCCGGAGCTGCCTGCGCGCCAGCACCGTGCCGAGCCCCAGGGCGAGGGCCGCTCCGCCGGCCGCCGCGACGGTGCCCGCGGTCGGCGTGCCGCCGTCACCTCGCGGTGCCGCGGCCGCCGTCCGGTCCGCGCCGGTCACCGGCTCTGCGGCGTCCCGGGAAGTCCGGTCGCTCTGTTCAGCCTGTTCTGCGTATCCGCCCGCCATGCCCTTCCTCGCGTAGGCGGAGCCGGGCAGCTTGTCGCCGTAGGCCTTGTGGACCCGGTCGCGGTAGGCGCCGACGGTGGTGCCCTGCTCGCCGATCGCGCGGACGGCGTCCGCGTCGAGCGGCAGCACCCGGTCGCCGCGCTGCACGTACCAGGCGTTGATCTGGGGCTCGCGGAAGACCGTGCCGCCGCTGAGCTTCCGTGCGCCCTCGGCGGCGTAGCGCGTCTCGTCGTCGCCGGTCGCGATGTTGACGACCTGCCAGGAGCCCTTGACGGGCGCGGTCCACACCGATGCCTTCTGCCCGTCGGCCGAGACCGCGGTGCTGGCGAGGAACTCCAGCTTGGCGACGGCGGCGCCGTCCTTGCCCGCCACGAAGTCCGGGGCGAGCGTGTAGACGGGCACGGTCTCCCCCTCGATCCGCGGCTGCGCCTGGCTGCGGGCGACGGCGCCGTCGCGGGCGAAGAAGCGGGAGAGGGTGCCGAGGGTCGCGGGTGCCGCCGCCGCGTCGTGCGCGGCGGCGACCCCGGCGGCCGGCGGCGTGGGGACCGCCGGCGGCTGTGCGGCGTGCGCGAGGGGGGTCAGGCCGAGGAGCCCTGCGGTGAGGGCGCCGGCGGCCGCGGCACGCAGCACGTTCCTGCGGGAGTGGTCGTGGGTGCGGGAGTGGTCGGTCATGGCCCTCACGCCCCTATCCGGTAGAGCGAGTGGGTCCAGGAGAACTCGTCGTTGTCGACGTACCAGCTGTGCGCGGCCCAGTTGTAGCGGTCGTTGGAGGGCCACGGGTCGCCCCAGTACACCCAGCTGTTCGAGTCGTCGTACCCGTAGAGGACGTGCATGTGACCGCCGCCCGAGGCCCACTGGATGCGGGTCTCGACGGGCCGGCCTGCGTTGATCTCGTTCTGCACGGTCGGATAGCGCAGCCAGCCGCTCACGTACGAGCCGGAGTTGATGCCCGCCCAGTCGAGGGCGTTCTGCACATTGCCCAGCGTGGCCTGGTTGTTGGGGCAGGTGGTGCCCTGCTGCCGGTTGAAGGCGGCGTTGCAGAACTGGTTCTGGCTGTAGTTGCGCCCGAACCAGGTGGCGATGGTGTTGCCGGAGGCGGCCCAGCACCAGTTGTTCTTCTGCTGGGCCTGCATGGTGATGTCGAGCTTCTTCGCCGCCTGCAGGGACGGCTGGTCGCCGGTCGCTGCGGTCGCCGTGGTGGGGACGGCGAGCAGTGCGGCGGCGGCGAGAGCGGCGGTGGTCAGCCGTCTGCCGCGGAGGCGGGACTTTCCTGTCTTTGCCGATGCGGATGCACGGGCCATTGGGCGTTCCTCCCGTGGCGGGGGGTTGTGGTGGAGGAGCGCGTCCGGACGCGTGGGAGGAGCATCGGATGTTGTCGGAGGCTGGTCAACCGGCTTCAATACGGCCAGGGATTGTGGTGTGAACGGAACGAAGCAGATGTGAACGGCCGGTGCCCGGGCAAGGAGGAATGCAGCGCTCCAGGCCACCGGAACCACTGCCGCCGATCGTGAATGTTCACATCCGCCGGAGAGCTTCACAAAGGAGCGAGCGGATGGCACGCACCAGCAGAGGCGGCACCGCCGCCGAGGCCGAACTGGCACAGGCCCTGCGGACGGGTCCGTTCGACCTGGCGCTGCGCATGGCGCTGTCCGCGCGCGGACTGGCCCTGCACCGCGTGCAGCACCGCCTGGCGCAGCGCGGCGTCAAGGTGGGGGTGACGAGCCTCAGTTACTGGCAGCAGGGCGCGCGGCGGCCCCGGCGGCCCGAGTCGCTGCGGGCGGTGCGCATGCTGGAGGACGTGCTGGAGCTGCCCGCGCAGGCGCTGACCCGGCTCCTGGAGCCCGCGTCCCGCAGGGAAGCGGAACGGCCCGCTGCGCGCTCGTACCGCACGCTGGTGGAGGAGTCCCGGGCCCTGGAGCGGCTGCTGGCCGAGCTGGAGTCGCCGGTGGACGGCGGGCTGCACACCGTCTGCCAGCTGGAGCGGGTCCGCATAGGCGCGGAGCGGGAGTTACGCGGCCGCGAGTCGCATCACGTGGTCCGGGCGCACCGGGACGGCGTGGACCGCTATGTGGCCATCCACCACGGCGATCCGGGCTGCGACCCCTCGCGGGTGACCGTGCGGGCCACCGAGAACTGCCGGGTGGGGCGCGTCCGGTGGCACGCGGCGGCGGGCGTGCTCGTCGCCGAGCTGCTCTTCGACACCCGGCTGCGGGCCGGGGAGACCCATGTCTTCGGCTACGGCTTCGACGACGGCACGGGTGGTACGAGCCGGGAGTACGTGCGCGGGTTCAGCTTCGCGGGCGGGCAGTACGTGCTCCAGGTCCGCTTCGACGACGCCGCCCTGCCCGTGCGCTGCCGCCGCTTCAGCCGGCCCTCGGCGGGGGCTCCGCGCAGCGGGCAGCAGGAGCTGACGCTGGCGGGGCGGCACCGGGGGGTGCACCTGGTGGAGCAGATGCTGCGGCCGGGGATCGTGGGGATCGGCTGGGACTGGCACTGACCGGCCGGTGCCGCTGTTGCTGTCGCTGCCACTGCCGCTGTCGCTGCAGGTCAGGCGTCCGGGCCTGCCACCAGCCTGCCGCCGTCGGCCTTGACGGGGACGGAGGGCAGGGGGGCGCCCGCCGGGCCCTGGAGGACCTTGCCGGTGGCGGCGTCGAACGCGCTCCCGTGGCAGGGGCAGGTGACCTTGCCGTCCTTGACCTTGTCCACGACGCATCCCGCGTGGGTGCACACCGCGCTGAACGCCTTGTACTGGCCCTGGGCGGGCTGCGAGACGACGAGCCGCTGCTCGCGGTAGAGCTTGGCCCCGCCGACCGGGACCTCGCCGGCCGCCCCCAGCTCCACCGGGGCCGTGGGCACGGCGGGCCCCTTGGAGCCCGTACCGCCGGAGCAGGCGGCCGCACCGAGCCCGGCGGCCCCGGCGAGGGCGGCTCCGCGCAGGACGGTGCGGCGGGAGGCCGACGGGGAAGGGGAGGGGGCGGGGGAGGACATACGGGGCTCCAGCGGAAACTTCGGATAACGCGTGCAGAGACACGCCGACACTACCGGCACCCCCCGCTCCGCTTACCGCCCACCCGGCCCGCCGGGGGCTTCGCCCCCCAGGGCCCAGGGCGGAGCCCCGGTTCCTTTCCCCCCACCCCTGTGGGGTCCGGGGCGGAGCCCCGGTTTCGGGAAGGGGCGGGATTGGGGAATCCAAACCCGCCGCAGCGGCGCGCAACCCCCACCGGCCCGACCGGCGGTGCGGAACCGCGCCGCACCCGGCCGTCAGGCCCGCCGCGCCGTCGCCTTCTTCGCGGCCGTCTTCTTCGCCACGGCCTTCTTCGCCGTCCCAGTCTTCGCAGAAGCCGCCCCGGCCTTCGCCGAAACCGTCTTCCTCGCCGAGCCGGCCTTCGCCGCCACCGTCTTCTTCCCGTTCGCCGCCTTCCGCGCCGCCGGCACGGACGCGTCGCTCACGCGCTCCCCGAGCATCTCCCGCAGGAACTTGCCCGTGTGGCTGGCCGGGACCGAGGCGACCTCCTCCGGGGTGCCCTCGGCCACGACGAGGCCGCCGCCCGCGCCGCCCTCGGGGCCCATGTCGACGACCCAGTCGGCGGTCTTGATCACATCGAGGTTGTGCTCGATGACGATGACCGTGTTGCCCTTGTCGACCAGCCCGGACAGCACCGAGATCAGCTTGCTGATGTCCTCGAAGTGCAGACCCGTCGTCGGCTCGTCGAGGACGTACACCGTCCGCCCCGTCGACCGCTTCTGCAGCTCGCTGGCGAGCTTCACCCGCTGGGCCTCGCCGCCGGAGAGCGTCGGCGCGGGCTGGCCGAGCCGGACGTATCCGAGGCCGACCTCGTGGAGCGTGCGCAGGTGCCGGGCGATCGTCGGCACGGCCTCGAAGAAGTCGAGCGCCTCCTCGATGGGCATGTCCAGCACCTCGGCGATGGACTTGCCCTTGTAGTGGACCTCAAGGGTCTCCCGGTTGTAGCGCGCACCGTGGCAGACCTCGCACGGCACGTACACGTCCGGCAGGAAGTTCATCTCGATCTTGATGGTGCCGTCGCCGGAGCAGTTCTCGCAGCGGCCGCCCTTGACGTTGAAGGAGAAGCGGCCGGGCAGGTAGCCGCGGACCTTGGCCTCCATCGTCTCCGCGAAGAGCTTGCGGACGTGGTCGAAGACGCCGGTGTACGTGGCCGGGTTGGAGCGCGGTGTGCGGCCGATGGGCGACTGGTCGACGTGGACGACCTTGTCCACCAGGTCGTCGCCGTCGACGCGCGTGTGGCGGCCGGGCACGGCGCGGGCGCCGTTCAGCTCGCGCGCCAGGTGGGTGTACAGGATGTCGTTGACCAGCGTCGACTTGCCGGAGCCGGAGACTCCGGTGACCGCCGTGAGCACCCCGAGCGGGAAGGACACGTCGATGTCGCGCAGGTTGTTCTCGCGGGCGCCGCGCACGGTGATCCGCCGCGAGCCGTTGACGGGCCGGCGGACCTCGGGCGTGGCGATGGACTTCTTGCCGGACAGGTACTGGCCGGTCATGGACGCCTCGGTGCTCAGCAGCTCCTTCAGGGGGCCGCTGTGCACCACCTTGCCGCCGTGCTCGCCGGCACCGGGGCCGATGTCGACGACCCAGTCGGCGACCTTGATGGTGTCCTCGTCGTGCTCGACGACGATCAGGGTGTTGCCCATGTCGCGCAGGCGGACGAGCGTCTCGATGAGGCGGTGGTTGTCGCGCTGGTGGAGGCCGATGGAGGGCTCGTCCAGCACGTAGAGCACGCCGACCAGGCCGGAGCCGATCTGGGTGGCCAGCCGGATGCGCTGAGCCTCGCCGCCGGAGAGCGTGCCCGCGGCGCGGTTGAGCGAGAGGTAGTCGAGGCCGACGTCGACGAGGAAGCGCAGCCGCTCGTTGACCTCCTTGAGCACGCGCTCGGCGATCTTCTTGTCGCGGCCGGTGAGCGTCATGTCGCGAAGGAAGTCGGCGCACTCGCTGATCGACATCGCGGAGACGTCCGCGATGGAGCGGTCCTGCACGGTGACCGCGAGCACTATCGGCTTGAGCCGGGTGCCCTCGCAGGTCGGGCAGGGGACCTCGCGCATGTAGCCCTCGAAGCGCTCGCGGCTGGAGTCGCTCTCCGCCTCCGAGTGGCGCCGCTTGACGAAGGGCACCGCGCCCTCGAAGGCCGTGGTGTACGCGCGCTCCCGCCCGTAGCGGTTGCGGTAGCGCACCTCGATCTGCGTCTTGTGGCCGTGGAGGAGGGCCTTCTTGGCCCGCTGGGGCAGCCCGGCCCAGGGGATGTCCGTGCGGAAGCCCAGCGCGTCGGCGAGGGCGCCGACCAGCCGGCCGAAGTAGTCCTTGGTGTGGCCGTGCGACCAGGGGCTGATCGCGCCCTCGTCCAGGGACTTGTCCGGGTCCGGGACGATCAGCTCGGGGTCGACCTCCATGCGGGAGCCGATGCCGGTGCAGTCCGGGCAGGCGCCGAAGGGCGAGTTGAAGGAGAAGGAGCGCGGCTCCAGCTCCTCGAAGGACAGGTCGTCGTACGGGCAGTAGAGGTGCTCGGAGTACATCCGCTCACGCTCGGGGTCGTCCTCGGGGAGGTCGACGAAGTCGAGGACGACCATGCCGCCGGAGAGGCCCAGCGCGGTCTCGACGGAGTCGGTCAGCCGGCGCTTGGCGCTGTCCTTGACGGTGAGGCGGTCGACGACCACCTCGATGGTGTGCTTCTCCTGCTTCTTGAGCTTGGGCGGGTCGGTGAGGTGGACGGTCTCGCCGTCGACCCGGGCCCTGCTGTAGCCCTTGGTCTGGAGGTCGGAGAAGAGGTCGACGAACTCGCCCTTGCGCTCGCGCACCAGCGGGGACAGCACCTGGAAGCGGCTGCCCTCCGGCAGCTCCAGCACCCGGTCCACGATCGCCTGGGGCGACTGCCGGGAGATGGGGCGCGCGCACTGGGGGCAGTGCGGCTTGCCGATGCGGGCGAAGAGCAGGCGGAGGTAGTCGTAGACCTCCGTGATCGTGCCGACCGTCGAGCGCGGGTTGCGCGAGGTCGACTTCTGGTCGATGGAGACGGCCGGGGACAGTCCCTCGATGAAGTCCACGTCGGGCTTGTCCATCTGCCCGAGGAACTGCCGTGCGTAGGAGGAGAGCGACTCCACGTAGCGACGCTGCCCCTCGGCGAAGATCGTGTCGAACGCGAGGGACGACTTGCCCGACCCCGAGAGCCCGGTGAAGACGATGAGGGAGTCACGCGGGAGGTCGAGCGAGACGTTCTTGAGGTTGTGCTCGCGAGCGCCACGGACGATGAGACGGTCTGCCACGCCGGTCGGCACCTTTCTTGAGAAGTCGGCTCCGGAAAGAGAGCTGCGGGGTGGGCCGCGCCCCGCGATCCAGAGTACGGGGGGCCACTGACAACCAGCGGCCGTGCGGATGTCGTATGCGATGCCTTCACCGACCATATAGCACGCACATTCGATTTAGGGCGCGAGCGGGACTTCTTCACCCGAAGGAGTGGGAGGGTTATCGTCGGCACCATGATTGATCATGTGCACGACCTGAACTCTGTACGTGAGGCAACCGATCGGCTCCTCTCCACGGCCGGCAAGCTGGACAACGCCGCCGTCGCCGGGCCGTCACGGCTCCCCGGCTGGTCCCGCGGCCATGTGCTCGCCCATCTCGCCCGCAACGCGGACGCCCTCGTGAACGTGCTCAACCACCGGCCGATGTACGTCAGCGGCGAGGCCCGCGACGCCGACATCGAGCGCGACGCGCCCCGGCCGCTCGACGTCCAGCTCGCCGACCTGCGCGACAGCGCCGCCCGCTTCCAGGAGGCGGCCGCCGCCTCCGCCGACTGGAGCCGCACGGTCACCCTGCGCAACGGCGTGACCGACAGCGCCGCCCACGTCCCCTTCCGCCGCCTGATCGAGGTCGAGCTGCACCACGTCGACCTGGGCATCGGCTACGAGCTGGAGGACCTGCCGGCCGACTTCACCCGTCGGGAGGTCGGCTTCCTCGCGGAGCGCTTCTCCGGCCACCCCGACGTCCCGCCGCTGCGGATCACCGCGGACGACGGCACCGAGTGGCACAGCGGCCGCACGGAGGGCGACCAGCTGACGGTCACCGGCAGCGCCCCCGCACTGCTCGGCTGGCTGGCCGGCCGACAGGACGGCTCGGCACTCCGGACCGGTGGCGCCCGCCTGCCCGTTCTGCCCCCGCTATAGGCTGAACTCATGACCTACAGCGGAGCAGTAAAGGTCGGCGGACCTGCGGACGTACACGAGTTGACCGACCTGATGATCTCCAAGGTCGCGGTCGGCCCGATGAACAACAACGCCTATCTGCTGCGTTGCCGTTCCACGGACGAGCAGTTGCTCATCGATGCGGCCGCCGAGCCGCACACCCTGCTCTCCCTCATCGG
Organism: Streptomyces sp. 17_S59; assembly: GCF_056930295.1. Classification (NCBI taxonomy): domain Bacteria; kingdom Bacillati; phylum Actinomycetota; class Actinomycetes; order Kitasatosporales; family Streptomycetaceae; genus Streptomyces; species Streptomyces sp. 17_S59. The sequence goes on from NZ_JBXOWD010000001.1 coordinate 1,503,353, forward strand.
CGACAGCGGCATCGCGTCCGTCGTCACCACCCACCGGCACGCAGACCACTGGGGCGCCCTGCGTGAGGTGGTGGACGCCACCGGCGCCCGCACCTACGCGGGCCGCCACGACGCCGAGGGCATCCCCGTGCCCACGGACGTGCCCGTCGAGGACGGGGACACCATCCGGGTCGGACGGGTGGAGCTGACCGCCCGTCACCTCGTCGGCCACACCCCGGGCAGCATCGCCCTGGTGTACGACGACCCGCACGGCCACGCGCACGTCTTCACCGGCGACTGTCTCTTCCCGGGCGGCGTGGGCAACACCCACAACGACCCCAAGGCCTTCGCCAGCCTGATCGACGACGTGGAGACCAAGCTCTTCGGCGAACTGCCGGACGAGACCTGGGTCTACCCGGGCCACGGCGACGACACCACGCTGGGTGCGGAGCGCCCGCACCTCGCGGAGTGGCGCGAGCGCGGCTGGTGACGCACCGGGAGCAGCCGGGGTAGCGCGCCGTCCGCACGACGAGCGGACGGCGCCGTTACCATGCGCCCCTCGCAACGCTCCCCCACGCCCCGTTTCCTGCGGCAGACGCGGAAGTTGGGCAGTACATGCATCGTGACCGCTCCCCGGCCATGCTCCGCCTCGCGGCTGCCTCCATGGCCGGGACCGCCATCGAGTTCTACGACTTCTTCACCTACGGCACGGCCGCGGCACTCGTCCTCGGCCGGCTCTTCTTCCCCACCGTCTCCCCCCTCGCCGGCACCCTCGCCGCCTTCGGCACCTTCGGCGTCGGATTCGTCGCCCGCCCCCTGGGCTCGGTCCTCTTCGGTCACATCGGCGACCGCATGGGCCGCCGCCCCGTGCTGATCTCCTCCCTCCTGCTGACCGGCACCGCCACCGTCGCGGTCGGCTTCGTGCCCACCTATGCCCACATCGGCGTCGCGGCCCCGCTGCTGCTGCTCGTCCTGCGCTTCCTCCAGGGCCTGGGACTCGGCGGCGAATGGGGCGGCGCCGTGCTGCTCACCGCCGAGCACGCGCCCGCCCACCGCCGGGTGCTGTGGTCGAGCTTCCCCCAAGTCGGCCCGTCCCTGGGGTTCCTGCTCGCCAACGGCATCACGCTGACGCTGTCGGCAACCCTCAGCGACGGCAGCTTCCTGTCCTGGGGCTGGCGGGTGCCCTTCTGGGCGGCGGGCGCCCTGGCCGCGGTCGGCCTGCTGCTGCGCACCCAGCTGACCGAGACCCCGGACTTCCGCGAACTCAGCAAGAACGAGAACCGCGCCACCCTCCCCCTCGCCGAGGTCGTCCGCGACAACTGGCGGCTCCTCCTGCTCACCGCGGGCGGGCTCTCCATCGGCTACGCGCTCTTCTACACCGTCACCACCTGGTCCCTGTCCTATGGCACCGAACGGCTCGGCATCGACCGCACGGTGATGCTCGGCTGTGTCATGGCGGCCGTCGCCGCCTCGGGGGCCGCCACTCCCCTGGTGGCCCTCTTCGCCGACCGGATGGGCCGCCGCCCCCTGTGCCTGGCCGGCTGCATCGCCGTCGCCCTGTGGGCGTTTCCGCTGATCGCCCTGTTGCGCAGCGGCAGGCCAGCGCTCATGGTGCTGGGCTTCGTCGTCGCCCTGCTGGCCTTCGCCACCGCCTTCGGCGTCGTCGGCGCCTATCTCCCCGAGCTGTACGAGGCCAGGGTGCGCTGCACCGGCGCCGCCGTCGGCTACAACCTGGCCGGGGTGCTGGGCGGTGCCGTCACCCCGCTGGCCGAAACGGCGCTGGCCGACGGCGAGGGCCCGCCCTGGGGCGTCGCCGTGTATCTGACCGGCATCGCCCTGCTCGGCCTGGCCTGCTTCCTCGCCCTGCCCGAGACCCACCCGGCGGCCGCCTCCCGCGCCGCCGCCGACCCTGCCCCCGCCTGACCGGCACGGCCCCTGCCTGACCGGCGCACCGCCGATCGTCAGGCGCGAACGCTCTCGCGGTTCTCCCCGGCGGCCGGAGCCCCCGCGGCCCCGGCCGCCGCTCCGGTCGCCGCCTCGGCCCGGGCCTGCCCGGCCGAGGCCCGCAGGCTGGTGACGGTCGTGACGGCCAGCACCGCGCAGATGACGCCCAGCGAGACCGGGATACTGATCTCGGGGACCGCCACACCGCTCTCGTGGAGCGCGTGCAGCACGAGCTTGGCGCCGATGAAGCCGAGGATGACCGACAGTCCGTAGGAGAGGTGGACCAGCTTCTTCAGCAGGCCGCCTATCAGGAAGTACAGCTGCCGCAGCCCCATGAGCGCGAAGGCGTTGGCGGTGAAGACGATGTACGGGTCCTGGGTGAGGCCGAAGATCGCCGGTATGGAGTCGAGCGCGAAGAGCACGTCGGTGGTGCCGATCGCCAGCATGACGATCAGCATGGGCGTCATCAGCCGCCTGCCGTTCTCGACGACGAACAGCTTGGTGCCCTGGTAGCGGTCGGTCGAGGGGAAGCGCCGCTCGACCGCCTTGAGAAAGCGGTTCTCCTCGAACTCCTCTTCCTCTTCCCCGGCCCGGGCCTCCTGGATCAGCTTCCATGCGGTCCAGACGAGGAAGGCACCGAAGATGTAGAAGACCCAGGAGAAGTTGGCGATGATCGCCGCGCCGGCGCCGATGAAGGCGGCCCGCAGCACCAGGGCTATCAGCACGCCGACCATGAGCACCCGCTGCTGGTACACCGACGGCACCGCGAACTTCGCCATGATCAGGACGAAGACGAAGAGGTTGTCGACGCTCAGGGACTTCTCGGTGATGAAGCCGGCGAAGAACTCGCCGGCCGCCTGCCCGCCCCCGAAGACCAGGAGCCCCAGCCCGAAGAGCCCGGCCAGGGCGACCCAGACCGCCGTCCAGACGCCGGCCTCCTTGAGGGAGACCTCATGCGGTTTGCGGCCGCCGATGAAGAAGTCGGCGGCCACGAGGGCGCACAGACCGAGGATGGTCAGCGCCCACAGGGTCAGGGAAACGTCCACTGTTCCTCCGGCACGTCGGGTACGGCGTACAGCAGTTCCAGAAGAGTACAGGAAGACCCAAGGAAAGGTAAAGGAGAATCCAAAACCCCTGATCAGGGCCTTGTTACAGGCCGTTCGCGCGCCGCGCCTGCCCCACCCGCCACAGCACCTGCCGCATCACGTCGCTGCCCGCGGGGACCAGCGACGGCTCGTACGTCCAGGCATGGCCCACCCAGGGGTCGGCAAGGTGATCGTCGGGCACCGGCGTGATCCTGAGCAGGGAGCGCCACAGCGGGTCCAGCACCGGCCCGTACGCCCGGGCGTCCTCGCGGTCGGCGACCATCATCAGGTGCACGCCCACGGAGGGGCCCTCGTCCGCGAGGTAGCGCAGCTGGGTGACCGCGCGGTCGTCGAAGCCGTGCGGGAAGTCGTTGACGATCAGCAGCTGCTCCGCGGTGTCGACGTCCGGCGGCAGGGAGTCGAGGGCCCCGCTGCGGACCGCCATCTGCACCAGGTCCACCCGCCGTGTCAGCCGGGCCAGCACCTCGGACACCCCGCCGGCCCCGGCCGCGGGCGCCTCGCGGAGCGCCCCGTGCTCCAGCAGGGGCGCCAGCGCGGCCCCTGCCGCGCCCGCCGGGTCGATGACGTGCACCGTGTAGTCGCCCACGGGATGGACGGCCAGCAACCGCACGGCGTGCGCCACCGCGCAGTCCACGGCGAGCCTGCGCAGCTCGGCCGAGTCCGGCAGGCCCGCCTCCGGGCCGCCGGAGGACCGGCCGCTGTCGATCCACAGCCCCCGCTCCAGCGGCAGCCGCACCAGCATGGGAATGCGCAGCTGCGGGCGCTCCGGCAGGTGCAGATCCCCCAGCCGCAGCGCCATCGGCCGCTCCAGCGGCACCTGGTACCCCTGCCACACCGGGCTGTCCCAGCGCGCGTACGCGGGCGGCAGCGCATGCTCGACGACCTCGGCCTCCGCGACGAGCTGGGCGAGGTCGCGGTCGAGCACCGCCCGGGCCTGGTCCACGAGCTGCGCGTGCCTGGCCCGGGCCTCCTCGCGTGCCGCGTCGGCCGCGGGGCCGACCCGGGTCAGCGGATCGGAGAGCACCCGGTCCAGCTCCTGCTCCAGGCGCGACTCCGCGAAGTCGATCGCACTGCGGTAGGCGGCGGCCGACCGGGCCAGGTCCTCGAACATGCCCCAGACCTGGTTGTAGAGCCGTTCGTTCATGCTCCAGCCCGTGGCGTCGCCCGCCACGGGCGTGCCCGGCCGGTCGGGCTCGGCCTGCGGGGCGACCGGGGCCGGCTCCGGGGGCGCCGTGGTGTGGCGGCCCGGATGGCGGTAGCTGACGGGGCCCGCGGCGGGCGCGGACGGTGCCGGGGCAGGCTCGGCACCGGGGCCGGACGTCACGGTGCCGGGGCCGCCCGGCTCGGGCGAGGCGAGTTCGTGGTCCCCGGCCCCGGGGTCGGCGGGGGCCCCGGCCGGACCGCCCGGGAGCGGCCGCCGCGGCGCGCCCTCCCCCGCGGCGACCTGGGCCGGGGGCGGTGCCACGGCGCGGGCCATGCCCTGGGCCACCGCCTCGTCGATGCCGGCGGCCAGCTCGGCGGCCCCGGGCAGCCCCTGGTCCGCCAGCAGGGCGGCCAGACCGCCCGCGTACCCCTGGCCGACCGCGCGCACCTTCCACGCGCCCTGCCTGCGGTACAGCTCGACGGCGACCACCGCCGACTCGGCGTCCAGATCCGTGACGGTGTAGCTGACGACCTCCGCGCCGTCGAGCCCGGTGACTGCGACGAACGGTGCCGCCAGCGCGCCGAAGCGCGCCGGGCCGCCCGTGCCGTTGGGCAGGGCCAGCACCACATGGACACGGTGCACGGCCTCCGGAAGGGCATCCAGGTCGACCGCCAGCCGGTGCTCGGCCGCGGCCTGCCGGGACACCTCCAGGCCGGGGAGCCGCGGCGCGGCGGGGTGGGCGACCCACTCCGCACCCGCGATCCTGCCGTCCGCGTCACCGAGCGTCGCCCCCGCCACCACCGGGTGGCCCGCCGAGACCCGGATCTCCAGTCGGGCCTCGGTCAGCGGGTGGTTCTGCCCCCGCACCAGCTCGGCCGTCATCGCGGCTCCCCCTCGTCGTGTCTCGTGTTCATGTGCCCGCGGGCCCGGCGGAAGGCACTCCGCCGGGCCCGTTGCGTATCGCTGTGTCGTGAAGAGGCCCCTGCAAGGGCTGGCTGCAGGGCGCCTGGGCGCCCCGACGCCTAGAGGATCGTCTGGATCTCCGCCAGGAGGTCCTGGAAGGTGCGGCCGTTGGCCGGGGTGCCGATCGCGGTCATCTGCCAGCCCGCGCCCACCCGGTGGACCTTCGCCATGATCTGGGCGGTGTACGGGCCGCCGCCGTCGAGGGTGTAGCGGGCCAGCTCCTGGCCCGTGGTCTCGTCGACCAGGCGGCAGAAGGCGTTCTGCACCTCGGCGAAGGTCTGGCCGGTGAAGGAGTTCACCGTGAAGACGATCTGGTTGACGTGCACGGGCACCCGCTGCAGGTCGACCAGGATCGACTCGTCGTCACCGCCCTGACCGGCGCCGCCCACGACGTTGTCGCCGGTGTGCCGGACCGAGCCGTCCTTGCTGACCAGCTGCTGGAAGAAGGCAACGTCGACCGGCTGCTTGTCGGCGAAGAGCACCGCCGAGGCATCGAGGTCGATCTCCCTGGTGCGCGACCCGAACAGCCCGCGGCGGGGTGCCGCCTGCCAGCCCAGCCCCATCCGCACCGCGGTCAGGGTGCCCCCGTCGGCCTTCTGCAGGCTGATGCCCTGACCCTTGGACAAGTTGACCGTCACGCCAGTCCCTCTTCTCGTTCTTCGTTCGTCCCCGTGACCGCGCATCCGCGCAGTCTGTTTGAACGACCCTATGCACACCCACGGACGGAGTACGCACCCGAGGGGGGTTTGTGGCGTTCTTGCAACATGCCCTGCACCAATTCCCCGCAACGTGCCTGGCCGCCGCCCCGCCCCACCGGCGGGACGGGGCCACGACGGCCCGTCAGGCGAGGCCGGCCTCCCGCATCTGCCGCAGCTCCTTCTTCAGCTCGCCCACCTCGTCGCGCAGCCGGGCCGCGACCTCGAACTGCAGCTCCGCGGCGGCGGCCCGCATGCGGTCGGTCATCTCCTCGATGAGCTGGGCCAGTTCCGCGGCCGGACGGTCCGTCGGCACCGCTGCGGCAGCCTTCTTGCCCTTGGCGGCCTTGCCCTTGCCGCCCGCCGCAGCGGGCACGGGGGTCTTCGCGGTCTCCTTGTCGCCCTTGCGATAGCCCGTGCCGAGCAGCTCCTGGGTGTCGATCTCCTCGCGGGCGAGCGTGGCGACGATGTCGCCGATCTTCTTCCGCAGGGGCTGGGGGTCGATGCCCCGCTCCTTGTTGTAGGCGACCTGCTTCGCACGGCGGCGGTTGGTCTCCTCGATGGCCTTCTCCATCGCCGGGGTGACCTTGTCCGCGTACATGTGCACCTGTCCGGAGACGTTGCGCGCCGCACGGCCGATGGTCTGGATCAGGGACGTGCCCGACCGCAGGAAGCCCTCCTTGTCGGCGTCGAGGATGGCCACCAGCGACACCTCGGGCAGGTCGAGGCCCTCGCGCAGTAGGTTGATGCCCACCAGGACGTCGAACTCGCCCGACCGCAGCTCGCGCAGCAGCTCGATCCGGCGCAGTGTATCGACGTCGCTGTGCAGGTAGCGGACCTGGATGCCCAGCTCCAGGAAGTAGTCGGTGAGGTCCTCGGCCATCTTCTTGGTCAGCGTGGTGACCAGAACGCGCTCGTCCCGCTCGGTGCGGGTGCGGATCTCGTGGACCAGGTCGTCGATCTGGCCCTCCGTCGGCTTGACGACGACCTCCGGGTCGACCAGGCCGGTGGGGCGGATGATCTGCTCCACGAAGCCCTTGCCGCGCGACAGCTCGTACTTGCCGGGCGTCGCGGAGAGGTAGACGGTCTGCCCGATGCGCTCGGTGAACTCCTCCCACTTCAGCGGCCGGTTGTCCATGGCCGAGGGCAGCCGGAAGCCGTGCTCGACGAGGGTGCGCTTGCGGGAGGCGTCGCCCTCGTACATGGCGCCGATCTGGGGGACCGTGACGTGCGACTCGTCGATGACGAGGAGGAAGTCGTCCGGGAAGTAGTCGAGCAGGGTGTTGGGCGGGGAGCCGGGCTCGCGGCCGTCCATGTGCAGGGAGTAGTTCTCGATGCCGGAGCAGGAGCCGACCTGACGCATCATCTCGATGTCGTACGTGGTGCGCATGCGCAGCCGCTGCGCCTCGAGCAGCTTGCCCTGCTTCTCCAGCTGGGCCAGGCGCTGCTCCAGCTCCGCCTCGATGCCCACGATGGCCTTCTCCATCCGCTCGGCACCGGCGATGTAGTGGCTGGCGGGGAAGACGTACAGCTCCTGGTCGTCGGAGATGACCTCGCCGGTCAGCGGGTGGAGCGTGGACAGCGCCTCGATCTCATCGCCGAACATCTCGATGCGGACGGCCAGCTCCTCGTAGACCGGGAAGATCTCGATGGTGTCGCCGCGCACCCGGAAGGTGCCCCGGGTGAAGGCCATGTCGTTGCGCGTGTACTGGATCTCGACGAAGCGGCGCAGCAGCTCGTCCCGGTCGGTCTCCTGGCCGACCTTCAGGGGCACCATGCGGTCCACGTACTCCTGGGGCGTGCCCAGGCCGTAGATGCAGGACACCGACGCCACGACCACCACGTCGCGCCGGGTGAGCAGCGAGTTCGTCGCGGAGTGGCGCAGCCGCTCCACCTCCTCGTTGATCGAGGAGTCCTTCTCGATGTATGTGTCCGACTGCGGTACGTACGCCTCGGGCTGGTAGTAGTCGTAGTACGAGACGAAGTACTCGACGGCGTTGTTGGGCAGCAGCTCGCGGAACTCGTTGGCGAGCTGGGCCGCGAGGGTCTTGTTCGGCGCCATGACGAGCGTCGGCCGCTGGAGCTTCTCGATCATCCACGCCGTGGTCGCCGACTTGCCCGTGCCGGTCGCCCCCAGCAGAACGACATCCTTCTCGCCTGCACGGATGCGCTTCTCCAGCTCGGCGATGGCCGTGGGCTGGTCACCGCTGGGCTGGAAGGGGCTGACGACCTCGAAAGGCGCCACCTTGCGTTCGATCTTCGATACGGGCCGCATGAGACCACCGTACGGCCCACCACTGACAACCACCCGCCCCGGCCGTTCCGGGGCCGTTTTCCAGGCGAACGAAGAGCGAAGAGTCGGCAAAGGGTCCCGGCTCCGGTGTGCCCGGCCCCGCGTGATCGCGTAGTTGTTGCGTGTACGACTTTCCGTACACCAGGTACGACGTTCCGTACTCGAGGGCCGGGGCGGTGCCGCCGCACCCCACCGGTCCGGACGCCGCGAGGAGCCCCCATGCGCATGCGACGCCGCCCCGTCCCCACCGCGACCGGCGCCCTTCTCGGCCTCTCGCTCTCGGCGCTCGCCGCCCTCGGCTCGCTCGGCCTGACCGCCCCCGCCACGTACGCCGCGGTGCCGCCGCCCGCGCCCGTCGTCATCGGTCACCGGGGGGTGCCGGAGCAGGCCCCGGAGAACACCCTCGCCTCCATCGACAGAGCGGCGCGGCTGGGCGTCCGGTGGGTGGAGAACGACGTCCAGCGCACCAAGGACGGCGCCCTGATCGTCATGCACGACACCACCCTGGCCAGGACCACCGACGCCAAGCGGCGCTATCCGGGCCGCGCCCCCTGGCGGGTGGCGGACTTCACCCTCGCCGAGATCGAGACGCTGGACGCCGGCGGCTGGTACGACCGGCGCTTCGCGGGTGAGCGCGTGCCGACCCTGGGCCGCTACCTGCGCAGGGTGGACCACAACCGCCAGAGGCTGCTCCTGGAGATCAAGGCGCCCGAGCTGTATCCCGGCATCGAGCGGCAGATCGTGGCCGAGCTGCGGGGCGCGGGCTGGCTCGACCGGCGGCACGTCCGTGACGGGCTGGTCGTCCAGAGCTTCAGCGCACCGTCCCTGAAGACCTTCCACCGGCTCCGTCCGGACGTGAAGACGGGCTTCCTGGGCGCCCCGAAGCCCGCCGAACTCCGCGCGTACGCCGCCTTCGCCGACCAGATCAACCCGGATCACCAGCACGTGACAGCCGCCTGGGTGCGCTCTGTGCACGCGATCGAGGGCCCGCACGGGCGGCACCTGGAGGTCTCCGCATGGACCGTCGACGACGGCGACCAGGCGGTCTCCCTGGCGCACATGGGCGTGGACGGCATCATCAGCAACGCCCCGCACGTCGTGGGGGCCGCGCTGGCCGAGGACGCCGAGGACGGCGCCTTCCTGACCGACCCATCCGACCTGTCGGACGGGCCCGACGGCCCGGAGAGCGACGGCGCGTCGGCCCCGGCGGCACGCTGAACCGCCGCGAAGGGGCGGCAGGGGCCGCTCTACCCTGGACTCCGTGACGGACTCCGAGCGCCCCTTGCCGCCCGGTCCCAGGCCATGGGCCTGGGCCACCGTGGACTCGCCCATCGGCCCGCTGGGCCTGGCCGCGACCCCGGACGGCCTGCTGAACGTCGTCTTCCGGGCCGACGGGCACACCGCCGGCCTCGCCGTCGACCGCCTGGCCCGGCAGCTGGGCTCGGTCCCCTGCGAGGCTCCCTCGGCCTGCCACGACCTGCTCGCCGAGGCCACCGCCCAGCTGGCGGCGTACTTCGCGGGCCGGCTGCGGACGTTCTCGGTCCCGCTGGACTGGTCCCTGACCTCCGGTTTCAACCGCCGTGCCCTGCGCGAACTCCTCGCCCACGTCCCCTACGGCACCGTGGTCGCCTATCAGGACCTCGCCGACCGCACCGGCGAGCCCGGTGCGGCCCGCGCGGTGGGCACGGCCATGGGCAGCAATCCGCTGCCGATAGTGGTTCCGTGCCATCGCGTCATCGAGAGCAACGGCGGCCTGGGCGGCTTCGGCCCGGGCCTGGAGACGAAGCGCGCCCTGCTCACACTTGAGGGAGTGCTGCCGGAGCCGCTGTTCTAGCCACCGTTCTCGGGCGCCTGGCTTCCAAACTCACCGGATCGGGTGGATGGGTGGATCCTGGTGGTGGGAGATGGTGTGCCATGCGTCGTACCGGTAATGAGCCGATAACCGCACGGAGCCCGTTGCGGCTCAGGCTCGGGCTGGCCTCCTTCGGGCTGGTGTGGACGACGGCCGGAACGGTGCTGTTCGCGCTGGCGGGCCGACCGGGCTGGGCCGCCGCGTTCGGCGTGGTGGCGGCCGTGACCGTCACGGATCTCTTCATGATCATCCGCCATATCCGGCAGGGCCCGCACTATCAGCCCGGCCGCGACATACCGCCCTACGAGCCCGTCGAGGACGAGAAGCACAGCCCCTAGCCGACGGTGTCCGCGAGGCGGCGGGCCTCCGCCGCATACCGCTCGCGCTCCTCCTCCGGGATGCGCTCCCACGCCGTACGGACAGTACGGGCGTGCTCGCCCAGGGCCTCGGCGTAGGCGCCGACCCGCATGGCCTGCCGGAGAGCCACACGGCCGGAGAGGATTTCGCGCGCCATTTCCCGGAGGACAGGATCGGAGCTGCCCTCTGCCAGGTGTTGCAGAGCCTTGTGCACCACGCGGGCCTGTTCCCGGTTCCGCCCCGGGGCCAGGAACTCCTCGTGTCCGACTTGTTGTTCACGCACAGCGCCTCCGGAGTCTCACGCCTGCTCCCCTCGGACCGCCGGATGGTCGTAGCTCGCACGCGGCAGGGGAAAGGAGTTGAACTTCGCCGCGATCCCACCGCCCAGGCGGCCCATCGCCCCGTAACCGGCGTTCACGGCGAATTGGGCCTTGTTGACGACCCTGGTCATGCGTTCCCATTCCTTGAGGATGACCTGGGCCTCTTCCACGCCGAGCGCATAGCCCATCGCGGCGGCGCACCCGGTCCAGCCGAGCACGGAGGAGGCAGCAGCGGCGAGGGAAGCAGTGACCAGTGCGTCGGCGATCGCGCTGATGCATTCGCCGACCGCCTGTCCTGCGGCCGAGACCGCCTGCGCGACGGCGAGATACTCGTCGCCCATCGCGTCCAGTGAGTCCCGGATTTCCAGCAGGTCCTTGTGCAGGGTCTCGAAATACAGGAACGCGGCATCCGCCGCATTGCCGTCCCAGGTCTCGTCGGCCTTCCTGTTCCCGGCATCGATGTTGTGCGCAATGGCCTCGCACGCCTGCCCCGTCCGGCGCCAGGACTCGGCGCACCTGGCGTACGCCTCCCAGTCCCCCGCCAGCTTTTCCTGGGCCCACTTGACGGGATCCTCGGGCAGCATCAGTTCGGCGAGCTTCAGCAGCCAGGAACCCGGGCTGAGAAGGTCACAGGCGGCATTGACCGGGGCCAGCGGGTCGACGAATTCCGCGGGCTTCCCCGGTGGGCTCAGGCAGGCCGTCGGGTCGACGGTGTCGGCGAGCTGCGTCACGGTCAGCGCCTCACCCGGGGGTAGACGGCATCCATCGAAGCTGCCACGGCACGGTCGGTCCGCCGGTAGTACACGGCCGATGCCCGCAGCTCGCCCGCCGATCCCGCAAGGATCTCGGAAAGCCTGTGCAGCGTCTTCAGCACTCCGCCGCGCAGCTCCTCGTGCTGGTGCAGCACCGACCCGAGAAGTCCGCCCGCACCCTTGGAAATGTGGGTGAACTTCCGTGCGTAGCCCAGCACTTCCTCCGCATCCTCGGCACTCCTCCGAATCTTCCCGGAAAACGCTTCCAATTCCCCTGAGTCGACTCGCAGATCCACTCGGAACCCCTCTGACGAATGCAATGAAAAATCCCGGAGAAGCTCTGACCGGCCCGGTCCGTCAGGACGAGACCAGGGTCATCAGGAGGCAGAAGGCCAGCCCCGCTCCCCCGATCCAGCGCAGCTGCGAGACATAGACCGATGCGGGCAGCCTTTTCATCAGCGCTCTGACGGCGGTGAACTCGCCGACCGTCTTCGCATGGATGCCTGTCATGATGGCGGTCAGCCCGCGGCAGGCCAGCAGGATTCCGAACGGAAACAGGGACAGCCAGCCCCAGAACGCCCGCGGGCTGATCAGGTGATAGGCCGCCGACTCCCGGTACACGCGCACGCGTTCGCCCGGCACGTACCAGCCCTCGAGTTCGGCGTCGTCGTGCAGTACCTGCCCGCTCTCCGAGCGGAACACCCCGACGCAATCGCTCCGCTCGTCGCCACCGCTCCCGGGCGCCCGGCGCGTCGAACACGTCTCCACCGTCAACGTTCCCTTGTCGGCCACATAACCCGCTGCCTTGCCCGCCTCCGGGAGGCCGCCGCCCATGCATGCCAGCCCGGCGAGCACAAAGCCGGCTCCGATGAGGCGGGTCTTGTAACGGGGTTCGGCCGGTGGCGCGAAAGGGCTTACGGAGAGCAGTTCGGGCATGGCCATCAGGGCCCCCAGCGGCATGACGGAACGGATCCACGGCGCCACGCTACGCACATGCGGAGGGCTGCGAGATCACCGCCCGAACAGCCTCACTCGATATGACGAAACTCGATATGACGAACCGACGGATCGGCTCCGCTCACACTCCGGGGAACCCCCGTCACCCCACCTGTCCGGCCCTTCGCCGCAGTTCCTCCCACACCGCACGCACCCGCGGCTCCAGTTCCGCCAGCGGTCCGTCGTTGTCGATGACGATGTCCGCGGCAGCCAGCCGCGCCTCGCGCGTGGCCTGGGCCGTCATGCGGGCGCGGGCTTCCTCGGGAGTCATGCCGCGGAGGCGCACCAGCCGGTCCAGGCGGGTCTCGACGGCGGCGTCCACCACCACGACCAGGTCGAACAGGGACCCGAGGCCGTTCTCCACGAGAAGCGGCACATCGTGGATCACCACGGCGTCCCGCGGGGCCGCCGATTCCAGTGCGGCGGAGCGGGCCCGGACGAGGGGGTGGACGATGGCGTTCAGCGCGGCGAGCCTGGCCTCGTCGGCGAAGACGATCGCGCCGAGCTTCGGACGGTCCAGCGTGCCGTCCGGGGCGAGGACGCCGGGGCCGAACTCGGCGACGACCGCCGCCAGTCCGGGGGTGCCCGGCTCGACGACTTCCCGCGCGATCCTGTCGGAGTCGACGATCACCGCCCCGTACGAGGCGAGGAGCCGCGACACCTCGCTCTTGCCCGCACCGATTCCGCCCGTGAGGCCCACCTTCAGCATGGGCCCCACGGTATAGGTCCGGCTGTCAGTGCCCGCCGTCGCCCTCCCTGTCGGCGAGGAAGCGCTCGAATTCCGCGCCCAGTTCGTCGGCGGAGGGCAGGTCGACGGGCTCGGCCACGAGATTGCCGCGGGTCTCGGCACCGGCCACCGCGTCGTACTGGTGCTCAAGGCCCCGTACGAGCGCGACCAGTTCCTCGTCGCCCTCGGCGAGCTGGCGCTCGATCTCCTCCTGGGTGCGCAGCGCGGCGCTGCGCAGGGCGTGCGCGGTGTTCGGCAGGACGAGGCCAGTGGCGGCCGTGATCGCCTCCAGGGCCGTCAGCGCCGCGTCGGGGTAGGGGGAACGGGCCACGTAGTGCGGAACGTGCGCGGCGACGCCCAGCACGTCGTGCCCGGCCTCGGCCAGCCGGTACTCGACGAGCGCCTCGGCGCTGCCGGGCACCTGGGCCTCGTCGAAGTAGCTGCGGTGCCCGGGCGTCAGGTCGGTGCGGTTCCCGTGCGGGGTGATGCCGACGGGGCGGGTGTGGGGGACGCCCATGGGGATGCCGTGGAAGTTGACGGACAGGCGCACGCCCAGGCGCTCGACCAGCTGCCGGACGGCGACTGCGAAGCGCTCCCACTCCACGTCCGGCTCGGGGCCGGTGAGCAGGTAGAACGGGGCGCCCGTGGCGTCCTGCACCAGGTACAGCTCGATCTTGGGGACCTCGTAGGCGGTCCAGCGGTCGCGCTGGAAGGTGAGCAGCGGGCGGCGCGCCCGGTAGTCGATGAGCCTGTCGTGGTCGAAGCGGGCGACGACCTGGTGCGGCAGGCCGTCCAGCAGCCGCTCGACGATCTGGTCGCCCGTCTCACCTGCGTCGATGTAGCCGTCGAAGTGGTAGAGCATGACCAGACCGGCCGTGTCCTGGGCCAGGGCCAGGTCGGCCACGGCGAGCCCCTTGGGCTCCCATTCGTACAAACCCTGCGGATCCAACACAGTGACCGCTCCTCCTCATGTTCCGTCGGGGGGAACGCTCTTGGAGAGCCCGGTCATTCCCGTCCGGCGCAGGAACCGGCACGGGAACGGGTGCGAATCCGGCGCATGACAGAGGCGCGAACGCGAGCAAGGCCCGCTCCCCCGGAGGGGAACGGGCCTTGCTTCAGTCAGCTGTCAGCTGCCGTGGTGCAGAGCCTCAGCTCTGGCCGCCGGCGAGCTTCTCGCGGAGGGCGGCGAGCGCCTCGTCCGACGCCAGGGCGCCGGAGGTGTCGGCCGACTCCGAGGAGTACGAGCCGCCGGAGACCTGGCCACCGGCCTGCGGGGCGGCCTGACCGGCCTCGGCCGCAGCCTCGGCGTCCGCCTCGCGGGACTTGATGACCTGCGCCTGGTGCTGCTCGAAGCGCTGCTGCGCCTCGGCGTACTGGCGCTCCCACTCCTCGCGCTGCTTCTCGTAGCCCGGCAGCCAGTCGTTGGCCTCGGGGTCGAAGCCCTCGGGGTAGATGTAGTTGCCCTGGTCGTCGTAGGACGCGGCCATGCCGTACAGGGTCGGGTCGAACTCGACCACGGACGGGTCGGCACCGAAGGACTCGTTGGCCTGCTTCAGCGAGAGGCTGATGCGACGGCGCTCGAGGTCGATGTCGATGACCTTGACGAAGATCTCGTCGTTGACCTGGACGACCTGCTCCGGGATCTCCACGTGGCGCTCGGCCAGCTCGGAGATGTGGACCAGGCCCTCGATGCCCTCGTCGACGCGGACGAACGCACCGAACGGAACGAGCTTGGTGACCTTACCCGGGACGACCTGACCGATCTGGTGGGTCCGGGCGAACTGCTGCCACGGGTCTTCCTGGGTGGCCTTGAGCGACAGGGAGACGCGCTCGCGGTCCATGTCGACGTCCAGGACCTCGACCGTGACCTCCTGGCCGACCTCGACGACCTCGGACGGGTGGTCGATGTGCTTCCAGGACAGCTCGGAGACGTGGACGAGACCGTCGACGCCGCCCAGGTCCACGAAGGCACCGAAGTTGACGATGGAGGAGACGACGCCGGAGCGCACCTGGCCCTTCTGGAGGGTGGTGAGGAAGGTCTGGCGGACCTCGCTCTGGGTCTGCTCCAGCCAGGCGCGGCGGGACAGGACCACGTTGTTGCGGTTCTTGTCCAGCTCGATGATCTTGGCCTCGAGCTCCTTGCCCACGTAGGGCTGGAGGTCGCGGACACGACGCATCTCGACCAGGGAGGCCGGCAGGAAGCCACGGAGGCCGATGTCGAGGATGAGACCACCCTTGACGACCTCGATGACGGTACCGGTGACGATGCCGTCCTCTTCCTTGATCTTCTCGATGGTGCCCCAGGCACGCTCGTACTGGGCGCGCTTCTTCGAGAGGATCAGGCGGCCTTCCTTGTCCTCCTTCTGAAGAACGAGGGCCTCGATCTCGTCGCCGACCTTGACGACCTCGTTCGGGTCGACGTCGTGCTTGATCGAGAGCTCGCGGGAGGGGATGACACCCTCGGTCTTGTAACCGATGTCGAGCAGGACCTCGTCCCGGTCGACCTTCACGATGACGCCGTCGACGATGTCGCCGTCGTTGAAGTACTTGATCGTCTCGTCGATCGCGGCGAGGAAGGCTTCCTCGTTACCGATGTCGTTGACCGCAACCTGCGGGGTGGTGGCGGTGGTCTCGGTGCTGCTCGTCATGTGGGAAAGGGCTCCGGTACGGACATTGAAGTCGTAGGCACTGCTACGCCGAGAGCCCGTATCGCACCGCCGAAGCCGGACAGCCTTGGAGGCGCGCTCTCCAACGAAGAGCTGGAAGACCCGGAAAATCCGGGAGCGCCTCGACAACCGAGGGGACATACAACAAGTGCGAGCGCGGCCTGCTCCGTCTGAGGCGCGCAGGCCCGCAGCGCAACTTGTAGCATACGGGGGCAGGCGGACACGGTCAATGCGCGAAGGCGCACACCCGGGACGAAACCCCAGAAATCCGGCACAACTCAGGTTGTGCGAGGCCACGAAGGCCCCGGAACACCCCGTAGCGTCACGCTCGGGCCCCGGCCTGCGAAGATCATAAAGAACGAAACGTGCCGGTATGCACGGACGGGGGAACGCCATGGCCCTCGCTCCGCAGATTACCGCCGAGTACAACCAGTCCACCACTACTGCCGAGGCCGAGGGCGCGACCGCCGAGATGACCGAAGAGTACGAACCGGAAGCCACCCGCCGCGTCACCGGCGAGACCGAGAGCAGCCACGCCAGCCGCGGCTGGTGGGACCGCAACGCGGACGAGTACCAGAACGAGCACGGCGGCTTCCTGGGCGACGACCGCTTCGTCTGGGGCCCGGAGGGCCTCGACGAGGCGGACGCCGCTCTCCTGGGCCCCGCGAGCGGGCTCGCGGGCCGCGACGTCCTGGAGATCGGCGCGGGCGCGGCCCAGTGCGCGCGCTGGCTGGCCGCGCAGGGGGCGCGCCCGGTGGCCCTGGACCTCTCCCACCGGCAGCTCCAGCACGCGCTGCGCATCGGCGCGGACTTCCCGCTGGTCGAGGCGGACGCGGGGGCCCTGCCCTTCGCGGACGGCTCCTTCGACCTGGCGTGCTCGGCCTACGGGGCCGTGCCGTTCGTGGCGGACCCGGTACGGGTGATGCGCGAGGTGCACCGGGTACTGCGGCCGGGCGGGCGCTGGGTCTTCTCCGTCACCCACCCCGTCCGCTGGGCCTTCCCGGACGAGCCGGGGCCCGAGGGGCTGTCCGTCGCCGCCTCGTACTTCGACCGCACGCCGTACGTGGAGCAGGACGAGACGGGCCGGGCCGTCTACGTGGAGCACCACCGCACCATCGGCGACCGGGTGCGCGACGTGGTGGCGGCGGGATTCCGGCTGGTCGACCTGGTCGAGCCGGAGTGGCCGGACTGGAACCACCAGGAGTGGGGCGGCTGGTCGCCGCTGCGCGGCCATCTGATCCCGGGGACGGCGATCTTCGTCTGCGAGCGGGACTGAGGCCCGCGGACACGTGATCCACACCGACGCCCTCCACCGGCTGCCCGTACGCACCGCCCTGCCCGCCCTCACCCGCGCGCTGGACGAGCACGGCACGGCGGTCCTGTGCGCCCCGCCCGGCACGGGCAAGACGACGCTGGTGCCGCTGGTCCTCGCGGGGCTCGTCCCCGCGGACGGGCAGCGCGCGACGGGGCCCGTGCGCCGTGTCGTCGTCGCCGAGCCGCGCCGCATCGCCGCGCGCGCGGCAGCGCGCCGCATGGCGTGGCTGCTCGGCGAGGAAGTGGGCGGCACAGTGGGCTTCGCCGTGCGCGGGGAGCGGCGGGCGGGGCCCTCGACCGTGGTCGAGGTGGTCACCACCGGTGTCCTCCTGCAGCGCCTCCAGCGCGACCCGGAGCTGGCCGGGGTGGACGCCGTCGTGCTCGACGAGTGCCACGAGCGCCACCTGGACGCCGACACCGCCACCGCGTTCCTGCTGGACGTGCGTGCCGCGCTGCGGCCCGGGCTGCGCCTGGTCGCAGCCTCCGCCACGACCGACGCCGAGGGCTGGGCGCGGCTGCTCGGCGGCGCCCCGGTCGTCGAGGCCGAGGGCGTGTCCCACCCGGTGGACGTGGTGTGGGCCCCTCCGGCGCGGGCGGTGCGCCCGCCGCACGGCATGCGCGTGGACCCCGCGCTGCTGGAGCACGTCGCGGCCGTCGTACGCCGCGCGCTCCGCGAGCGGCAGGGGGACGTGCTGTGCTTCCTGCCCGGTGTGGGCGAGATCGGGCGCGTCGCGGGCCTGCTGGGCGGGCCGGAGGCGCCGGTCGGCACGGAGGTGCTCCAGGTGCACGGGCGGGCGCCCGCCGCGGTCCAGGACGCAGTGCTGGCCGGCGGGTCGGGGACCCGGCGGGTGGTGCTGGCGACGTCGGTGGCGGAGTCGAGCCTGACCGTGCCGGGCGTGCGGGTCGTGGTGGACGCGGGCCTGGCGCGGGAGCCGCGCACGGACCACGCCCGCGGGCTGAGCGCGCTGACGACCGTACGGGCGTCGCGGGCGGCCGCCCGGCAGCGGGCGGGCCGGGCGGGGCGCGAGGCACCGGGAACGGTGTACCGCTGCTGGGCGGAGGCCGACGAGGCGCGGCTGCCGGCGTTTCCGCCGGCGGAGATCACGGTGGCCGACCTGACGGCGTTCGCGCTGCAGGCGGCGTGCTGGGGCGACCCGGACGCGACGGGGCTCGCCCTGCTCGACGCGCCGCCGGCCGGCGCCCTGGCCGCCGCCCGCGCCGTGCTGCGGGCCACGGGCGCCGTGGAGGAGGCGGGGCGCCCCACCGAACGCGGCCGGCGCATGGCGCGCCTGGGCGTGCACCCCCGGCTGGCGCGCGCCCTCCTGGACGGCGCCCGGGAGGTGGGCGCGCGCCGCGCGGCGGAGGTGGTGGCGTTGCTGAGCGAGGAGCCGCCCCGCGAGTACGGCGACGACCTCGCCACGGCCTGGCGCACGGCGCGCCGCGCCACGGACGCCTACGCCCCGCGCTGGCGCGCGGAGGCCAGGCGCCTGGAGAAGGCCCTCGCGCAGGTGAGCAGCGAGCCCCGGGGCGCCGGCGCCCCCACCGACGACGTCGTCGCCGGGCTCGTCGCCGCACTCGCGTACCCCGAACGGGTGGCGCACGCGCGCGGGGGCGGGTCGTACCTGATGGCTTCCGGCACCCGGGCCGAACTCGGCGAGGGGTCGCAGCTGCGCCAAGCGCCCTGGCTCGCGGTCGCCGTCGCGGACCGGCCCGTCGCCGCCGCCTCGGCGCGGGTGCGCCTGGGCGCGGTGATCGACGAGGACGCGGCCCGGGCGGCCGCCGGGGCGCTGCTCGCCGAGGGCGAGGAGGTGCGCTGGGACGGGGAGCGCCGGGACGTCGTGGCGCGCCGGGTGGCCCGGCTGGGCGCCGTGGAGCTGGCGGCGAGCGCCCTGGCCGCGCCGGATCCGGACCTGGTGCGCGCGGCGCTGCTCGAGGGGCTGCGCCGCGAGGGGCTCGGGCTGCTGCGGTGGAGCCCGGAGGCGGCGGTGCTGCGGCAGCGGCTGGCGTTCCTGCACCGCGAGCTGGGCGAGCCGTGGCCGGAGGTGTCGGACGAGGCGCTGCTGGCGCGCACGGACGAGTGGCTCGGCTGGGAGCTGGACCGGGCGCGGCGGCGTGCGGACCTGGAGCGGGTGGACGCGGGCAAGGCCCTGGAGCGGCTGCTGCCGTGGGCGGGCGGCGAGGCCGCGCGCCTGGACGAGCTGGCCCCGGAGCGGATCGAGGTGCCCAGCGGCTCGCGGATCCGCGTGGACTACGGCGGGGACCAGCCGGTGCTGGCCGTCAAACTCCAGGAGCTGTTCGGCCTGCGGGAGACGCCGCGCATCGCAGGCGGGCGCGTTCCCGTGCTCGTCCATCTGCTGTCACCGGCGGGCCGCCCCGCGGCCGTCACGGCGGACCTGGCGTCCTTCTGGCAGGAGGGCTACCGCTCCGTACGGGCCGAGCTGCGCGGCCGCTACCCCAAGCACCCGTGGCCGGAGGATCCGATGACGGCCACGCCGACGCGGCGCACCAACGCCAGGCGCTAGCGCGCCGCGCACAGCAGCGGGAAAGGCGTCAAAGGCGTCAGGGGAGGTAGCGCTCGATCGCCGCGGCCCCCTTCTCCTCGATCAGGCGCTTGGCGGCTTCGACGCGCTCGGGTGTGACGTCGTGGCCGGAGGCCATGACCAGGTCTTCGGGGTCGAAGGGCCGTTCACCGCCGGTGAACAGCTGCTGCGACGAGGACGCGGCGGACTTCTCCTCGGGGTTCGTCTCCTTCACGGCAGGGCTCCTCTGCTCAGCGACCCTCGCCCGGGGTCGGCCGTTCGAGTTTCCCTCCATCGTGTGACACGTTTCCGGCGCGTGCACGACGACCTCGCGCCTCCAGGGCCAGGGAGAGGGCGAGCAGGACCGTGCCGAGGGCCGCGAAGCCCCACGGCAGATAGGCCGTGAGCAGGAGCACGAGCTGCCGCTGGGACTTGACGAGGGCGACGGTGGAGTCGACGTAGTCGGGGCGCATCTTCACATGGCCGGCGAAGGCGGTGATCGGCTGCTTCTCCGGGTGGCCGGTCCAGCGCAGCTCCTCGCGGTGGATCTCCTCGCCGTTGACGGGCGCTCCCGTGGTGGGGTCGACCCAGAACATGCGCTTGGTGGTGTACCAGCGCTCGAGGCCGAGGGCGCGGACGGTGTCGGGGGTGATGCCGAGGGGCAGCTGCCGGGGCAGGGGGACCTCGGTCCAGGGGACCGTCTGCTCGAAGTAGTAGACCGAGAGCCCGTGGAAGCTGCGGGTCCCTTGGTAGTGGATGGGCGCGGAGGTGCGGGTCATCATGTCGAAGTAGCGGTAGTCGCGCTTCTCGACGAGGAACGGCCACTTGTACTCGATGCCGTCGCGCCGTACGGGCGTGCCGTCGACGTTCTCGCCGGTCGCGTGCACGGGCTGCTGGCTGTGGGCGTCGAAGACGTAGCGCTCGGGGATGCGGGAGACCATGGCGCCGTCCGGCCCGGCGGCGTAGGTGAGGGTGTCCCAGACGACGACGTCGCGCCCCGTCTCGTCCTTGGCCTTGCGGGCCTCCTCCACGTTGCCCTTGAGGGTCTGGATCATGGTGACGCGGGAGACCTGCCGGGGCTGGAGGGTGCTGTAGTCGACGAGGGTGGCGTCCTTGGCCTCCAGGACGACGGCCTGGTAGCGGCCCGCGGGGACCTTGGCCAGCCGGGGGAAGGCGTACCAGCGCAGCAGCGGTGCGAGGGCGGCGAGGAAGACGGCCAGGGCCAGCAGCACCAGGCTCGCTCGGCGGCGCACGGCGGGGCCCGGGCTCAGGGGTGGGCGGGGGCGGAGGAGAGCAGGGGCTCGGGCGAGGTTTCGCCCCGGGGCGGGCCGACGGCCGTGACGACGAGGACGAGAGCGAGGGCGGCGGCCAGTCCGATGGCCGCGGCGGCCAGTGCGCGCATGCGGAGCCTCCCGGCGGGGTTCCCCAGAGCAACTGACGATGCGTCAGGAATGCGTCAGGAAAGGCGCACGGTAGCAATGCGCGCGGAAGATGAGAACCACGCGTACGGCCCTTCCCTTCCCGCCCGCAGCAGCGGGAACGGCGGAGGGAAGGGCCGTACGAGGACGCCGGGGCGTTGCCCCGTCAGTGCGCGGCGGACTCCCAGTCCCGGCCGACGCCCACCGACACGTCCAGCGGCGCCCGCAGCCCGGCGGCCCCGGCCATCTCGCGGCGGACCAGGTCCTCGACCTTCTCGCGCTCGCCCGGGGCGATCTCCAGCACGATTTCGTCGTGCACCTGGAGGAGCATCCGGGACGTGAGCTGCTCGGCCCGCAGCGCCTCGCCCACCCGCAGCATCGCGATCTTGACGATGTCGGCGGCCGTGCCCTGGATCGGCGCGTTGAGCGCCATGCGCTCGGCCATCTCGCGACGCTGGCGGTTGTCGCTGTTCAGGTCCGGCAGGTAGCGGCGGCGGCCCAGGATCGTCTCGGTGTAGCCCGTGGCACGGGCCTCCTCGACGACGCGCTGGAGATAGTCGCGCACCCCGCCGAACCGCTCGAAGAACGTGTCCATCAGGCGGCGCGCCTCGTCCGGCGAGATGTTCAGCTGCTGGGACAGGCCGAACGCGGACAGGCCGTAGGCCAGGCCGTACGACATCGCCTTGATCTTGCGGCGCATCTCCGGGTCGACCTCGGACTTGGCGACGCCGAACACCTGGGAGGCGACCGTGGTGTGCAGGTCCTCGCCGGAGGCGAACGCCTCGATCAGGCCCTCGTCCTCGGAGAGGTGGGCCATGACGCGCAGCTCGATCTGGCTGTAGTCGGCCGTCATCAGCGACTCGTAGCCCTCGCCGACGACGAAGCCGCGGCGGATGGCCCGGCCCTCGTCCGTGCGCACCGGGATGTTCTGCAGGTTCGGGTCGGTGGAGGACAGCCGGCCCGTCGCCGCCACCGTCTGGTTGAAGGTGGTGTGGATCCGGCCGTCGGGGGCGATGGCCTTGATCAGGCCCTCGACCGTGGAGCGCAGCTTGGACTGCTCCCGGTGCCGCAGCATGATCACGGGGAGTTCGTTGGCCGTCTGCGTGGCGAGCCAGGCCAGGGCGTCCGCGTCCGTGGTGTAACCGGTCTTGGTCTTCTTGGTCTTCGGCAGGCCCAGCTCCCCGAAGAGCACCTCCTGGAGCTGCTTGGGCGAGCCCAGGTTGAACTCGCGGCCCGCAGCCAGGTGGGCCTCCTGCACCGCCTGCTGGACGGCGGCCGCGAACTGCTGCTCCATGCGCTCCAGCCAGCCCCGGTCCGCGGCGATGCCCGCACGCTCCAGGCCGGCCAGCATCGCGCTGGTGGGCAGCTCCACATTGGTCAGCAACTCGGCCGCGCCCACCTCCTTCAGCCGCCCGGCGAAGGCGCCGCCGAGGTCCAGGACGGTGCGGGCCCGGCCCATCAGCGCGTCGGCCTCGGCCTGCTCGTCGGCGCCGAAGGCCAGCTGGCCGTCGCCCGCGGCGGCCGTGGCCAGCTCGCGGCCCAGGTACTCCACCGACAGCGCGTCGAGCGCGAACGAGCGGCGGCCCGGCTTGACCAGGTAGGCGGCCAGCGCCGTGTCCATCGTCACGCCGTCGACCGACCAGCCGTGCTCGGCGAAGACCCGCATCGCGGACTTCGCGTCGTGCATCACCTTCGGCCGCGCCTTGTCGGCGCTCCACTCGGCGAACGCCCGCTCGTCGGCCTCGTCCAGCTCCGCGGGGTCGAACCAGGCGGCCGGGCCCTCGCCCGTCGCCAGCGCGATCTCGCTCACCCGGCCGCTGCCCAGCGACCAGCTGTCGACCACGGCCACGCCCAGCGGCCCGGCGCCGTGCTCGGCCAGCCACGGCGCCAGCTCGCCCGTGCCCAGCACCGCGCCGTCCACCTCGGCACCCGCCTCCGGGGCCACCTCCTCCGCGGCGTCCGCGCCCGGGTCGGCCGCCAGCAGCCGGTCGCGCAGGCCCTGGTTGCGGATCTCCAGCCGCTCCAGGAACGCCACCAGCTCCGCCCGGTCGTAGGCCGCGCGGGCCAGGTCGTCCGGGTGGGTGGCCAGCTGCACGTCCCGCACCATCTCGGTGAGGCGGCGGTTGAGCTTGACGGCCTCCAGGTGGTCGCGCAGGTTCTGCCCGGCCTTGCCCTTGACCTCCTCGACGCGCTCGACCAGCTCGGCGAACGAGCCGAACTGGTTGATCCACTTCGCGGCGGTCTTCTCCCCCACGCCCGGGATGCCCGGCAGGTTGTCCGACGGGTCGCCGCGCAGCGCGGCGAAGTCCGGGTACTGCGCCGGGGACAGGCCGTACTTCTCCTGCACCTTCTCCGGCGTGAAGCGCGTCAGCTCAGAGACGCCCTTGGTGGGGTAGAGCACCGTGACGGCATCGGTGACCAGCTGGAAGGAGTCGCGGTCGCCGGTGACGATCGAGACCTCGAAGCCCTCTGCCGCGGCCTCCGTGGCGAGCGTGGCGATCACGTCGTCGGCCTCGAAGCCGTCCACGGCGAAGCGCGGCACGCTCATCGCGTCGAGCATCTCGCCGATCAGCGCCACCTGGCCCTTGAACTCGTCCGGGGTCTTGGAGCGCGTCGCCTTGTACTCCGGGAACTCCTCCGAGCGCCACGTCTTGCGCGACACGTCGAACGCCACCGCGAAGTGCGTGGGCTGCTCGTCACGCAGCGTGTTGGCCAGCATCGACGCGAAGCCGTAGACCGCGTTCGTCGTCTGGCCGGACGACGTGGTGAAGTTCTCCACGGGCAGCGCGAAGAACGCCCGGTACGCCATGGAGTGCCCGTCCATCAACAGCAGACGGGGGCGGCCTCCCTCCGCTGCCTCGGTGCCGGTCGGTTCGTTCGCTTCCATCAAGGTGTTCCCTGCCTTTGCTGCCACGCCCCCGATCCTGCCACGGCCCACTGACAAACCCGGCCACGGAACCCTCGCCCGCTCCGGCGCCCGGCCCCGTGACAGGATCGGCACCGTACGTACGAATCCGCGTACCACCGAACGCTCAAGGGGGAGCGACATGGCAGGCAAGCCGCCCACCGGCGATCCCGTACAGGACGCACCCGACGTCACCGCCCCGCAGCACGCCGCCGCCGGGCTGCCCGCCGTCGCCCACTCGCTGCGCATCGGCCAGGCACAGATGGGCGTGCGCCGCACCGCCCTCACCCTGCTCAGGGTCAACCAGAAGAACGGCTTCGACTGCCCCGGCTGCGCCTGGCCCGAGCCGGACAAGCGGCACGCGGCCGAGTTCTGCGAGAACGGCGCCAAGGCCGTCGCCGAGGAAGCCACGCTGCGCCGCGTCACCCCCGCCTTCTTCGCCGCCCACCCGGTCGCCGACCTCGCCGGGCGCAGTGGCTACTGGCTCGGCCAGCAGGGCCGCCTCACCCAGCCCATGTATCTCGCCGAGGGCGCCGAGCACTACGAGCCGGTCTCCTGGGAGCGGGCCTTCGACATCATCGCCGAGGAGCTGGACGCCCTCGCCGGGCCCGACGAGGCCGTCTTCTACACCTCCGGGCGCACCAGCAACGAGGCCGCCTTCGTCTACCAGCTCTTCGCCCGCGAATTCGGCACCAACAACCTGCCCGACTGCTCCAACATGTGCCACGAGTCCTCGGGCTCCGCGCTCACCGAGACCATCGGCATCGGCAAGGGCAGCGTCCTCCTCGAGGACCTCTACAAAGCCGACCTGATCATCGTCGCCGGACAGAACCCCGGCACCAACCACCCCCGCATGCTCAGCGCCCTGGAGAAGGCCAAGCGCGGCGGCACGAAGATCGTCACGGTGAACCCGCTGCCCGAGGCGGGCCTGGAGCGGTTCAAGAACCCGCAGAACGTCCGCGGGATCATCGGCGGCGGCACCCCCCTCACCGACCTGTTCCTCCAGATCCGCCTCGGCGGCGACCAGGCCCTCTTCCGCCTCCTCAACAAGCTCGTCCTGGAGACCGAGGGGGCCGTCGACACCGAGTTCGTGTCCGGGTACACCCACGGCTTCGAGGAGTTCGCGGCCGCAGCCCGCACCGCCGACTGGGACGAGACGCTGCGCGCCACCGGCCTGCGCCGCGAGGAGATCGAGCAGGCCCTGCGCATGGTCCTCGACTCCAAGCGCACCGTCGTCTGCTGGGCCATGGGCCTCACCCAGCACAAGCACGCCGTCCCCACCATCAAGGAAGTCGTCAACTTCCTGCTGGTGCGCGGCAACATCGGCCGCCCGGGCGCCGGCGTCTGCCCCGTCCGCGGCCACAGCAACGTCCAGGGCGACCGCACCATGGGCATCTTCGAGCGCCCCGCGCCCGCCTTCCTCGACGCCCTGGAGAAGGAGTTCGGCTTCGCCCCGCCCCGCGAGCACGGCCTGGACGTCGTGCGCTCCATCCGCGCGCTCCGCGACGGGCAGGCCAAGGTCTTCTTCGCCATGGGCGGCAACTTCGTCGCCGCCACCCCCGACACCGACGTCACCGAGGCCGCCGTCCGCCGCGCCCGGCTGACCGTCCACGTCTCCACGAAGCTCAACCGCTCCCACGTGATCACCGGCGCGCGGGCCCTGATCCTGCCCACTCTCGGCCGCACCGAGCGCGACCGGCAGCGCAGCGGCGACCAGTTCGTCACCGTCGAGGACTCCATGGGCATGGTCCACGCCTCGCGGGGCCGTCTGGCCCCGGCGAGCCCGCACCTGCTGTCCGAGACCGCCATCGTCTGCCGCCTCGCCCGCAGGGCGCTGGGGGCGGGCAGCAGCACGCCGTGGGAGGAGTTCGAGCAGGACTACGCGGCCATCCGCGACCGCATCGCCCGCGTCGTCCCCGGCTTCGAGGACTTCAACGCGCGCGTCGCCGAGCCCGGCGGCTTCACCCTCCCGCACGCCCCGCGCGACAGCCGCAGCTTCCCCACCGCCACCGGCAAGGCCAACTTCAGTGCCTCCGCCGTCGAGTACCCGCACGCGCCCGAGGGACGGCTGCTGCTGCAGACCCTGCGCTCGCACGACCAGTACAACACCACCATCTACGGCCTGGACGACCGCTACCGGGGCATCAAGAACGGCCGCCGCGTCGTCCTCGTCCACCCCGAGGACGCCCGGGCGCTCGGCCTCACCGACGGCGCCCACGCCGATCTGATCAGCGAGTGGACCGACGGCAGCGAGCGCCGCGCGCCCGGCTTCCGCGTCGTCCACTACCCCACCGCACGGGGCTGCGCGGCCGCCTACTACCCCGAGACCAACGTCCTCGTCCCCCTGGACCACACCGCCGACACCAGCAACACCCCGGCCAGCAAGTCCGTCGTCATCAGGATCGAGCCGGGCCGGCCGGACGCAGGGCAGTAGCAGGTAAGGGGTTGACGACCGGGCCACCGGCCTGAAAAGACGTTCACATCACAACCAACCGTTTACGCCGGAACCGGCCAGGACGATCGGAGCCACCACCCATGGGCGAGCAGACCAGGACCACGTTCCCGCAGGAGATCCTGGACCAGTGGGCCGACAGCGGTCTCGACCTGAACGCCCTGTTCTCCGCCGGACACCTCGGTGAGCGCATGAGCGTGCAGGTCGTCGAGGCGTCCCCGGAGCGCGTCGTCGGCACCATGCCCGTCGAGGGCAACACCCAGCCCTACGGGCTGCTGCACGGCGGCGCCTCCGCCGTGCTCGCCGAGACGCTCGGCTCCGTCGGGGCCATGCTCCACGGCGGCCCGGCCCGCATCGCGGTCGGCGTGGACCTCAACTGCACCCACCACCGCGGAGTGCGCTCCGGCCTCGTCACGGGCGTCGCCACCCCGGTCCACCGCGGACGCACCACCGCCACCTACGAGATCGTCATCACCGACGAGCACGACAAGCGCGTCTGCACCGCGCGCCTCACCTGCCTCATCCGCGACAACGACGCGGTCTGAGGCGGCCGTTCGGGCCGTGAGGGCTGTGCGGGCGGCCATGGAACGTCCGCCCGCACACCCCACCGGCATCCGAGAAAACCCCAAGTGGAACCCGGCATAACAAGACAGTCACATCGTGGTCGGCACCTCTGCCCCACCCGGCCGCCGACCCCTTAAAGTCACGGCCCATCACGACCCCGCCGGGCGGTCCGCACAGCACCTCACCCTGACCCCTCGCCGTCGCCCGGCGAGCGACACGGCACCTCACCAGCCGCAGCGCCAGGGAAAGGATCCACCGTGCGACAGCGCCCCTTTCTCCTCCTCGCCGCCACCCTCACCACCTGTGCCCTGGCCCTCTCCGCCTGCGGCTCACGCGACCCCGGCCTCGCCGACAGCGGCCCCGACGGCGGCGGCGCCGGCAAGACCGTCGTCGTCATCGGCGTCGACGCCCCCCTGACCGGCTCCGTCTCCGCCATCGGCCAGGGCATCAAGAACTCCGTCGACCTCGCCGTACGCACCGCCAACAAGTACGCCGAGGTCAAGGGCGTCACCTTCAGGACCGTGGCCCTCGACGACCAGGCCGTGCCCGGCACCGGCCAGCAGAACGCCGCCAAGCTCGTCGCCGACAGGAGCGTCCTCGGCGTCGTCGGCCCCTACAACTCCGGCGTGTCGCAATCCATGCAGGGCGTCTTCGCCAAGGCGAACCTCACCCAGGTCTCCCCCGCCAACACCAACCCCGCCCTCAGCCTCGGCGACAAATGGGCCAAGGGCGAGAAGAAACGCCCCTTCAAAACCTACTTCCGCACCGCCACCACCGACATCATCCAGGGACGATTCGCCGCCCAGTACTACTTCAAAGAAGCAGGGAAACGCCGCGTCTTCGTCGTCGACGACAAACAGACCTACGGCATGGGACTAGCCGCCATCTTCGCCCAGGAATTCAAGCACCTGGGCGGCGAGGTCACCGGCACCGACCACCTCACCGTCAAGGAGACCGACTTCTCCGGAATCGCCAACAAGGTCAAGGCGTCCGGCGCCGACTCCGTCTACTTCGGCGGCCAGTACCCCGAGGGCGGCCTCCTCTCCGACCAGGTCAAGAAGGCCGGCGCACACATTCCCCTGATGGGCGGCGACGGCATGTACGACCCCGCCTTCATCACCGCCTCCGGCGAGAGCAACGACGGCGACCTCGTCACCTCCGTCGGCTACCCCGTGGAACAGCTCGCCTCCGCCAAGACCTTCGTCAAGGACTACAAGAAGGCCGGGTACAAAGACCCGTACGCCTCCCACGGCGGCTACTCCTACGACGCAGCCTGGGCCATCATCCAGGCAGTCAAGAAGGTCATCCGGGACAACGACGGAAAACTCCCCGACGACGCCCGCGAAAAAGTCGTCCAGGCCATGAGCGACGTCTACTTCAGCGGCGTCACCGGCAAGGTCTCCTTCGACGAGTACGGCGACACGACGAACAAGCAGCTGACCGTCTACCAGGTCGTCCACGACGCCTGGAAGCCCATCAAGAGCGCCACATTCCAGGACTGACGCCGTATTTCAGGACTGAACCCGTACCTCGCTCGCCACCACCACACCCTCGACGGGGAGGCCCGCGGTGCACGAACTGCCCCAAGTGCTGGTCAGCGGAATCGCCCTCGGTGCGCTCTACGGCCTCATCGCCATCGGGTACACCATGGTCTACGGCATCGTCCAGCTCATCAACTTCGCCCACGGCGAGATCGTGATGATCGGCGCCTTCGGAGCCCTCACCATCCACCTCTGGCTGCCCGCCGGAATTCCCCTCGCCGCCGCCCTCCCCCTCATGCTCCTCGGCGGGGCGATGGCATCCGTCACCGTCGCGGGCGCCGCCGAGCGCTTCGCCTACCGGCCCCTGCGCAACGCACCCCGCCTCGCCCCGCTCATCACCGCCATCGGCCTCTCCATCGCCCTCCAGCAAATCGTCTGGGCCTTCTACCCCGATGCCAAGAAATCCCGCAGCTTCCCCCAATTCGGCGACGCCTTCCAGCTCGCCGGCAACCTCCGCCTCCAGCGCGACGACCTCTTCGTCCTCATAGCCGCACCCCTCTGCATGCTCGCCCTCGGCCTCTTCGTCGCCAGGAGCCGCACCGGCCGCGCCATGCAGGCCACCGCCCAGGACCCCGACACCGCCCGGCTCATGGGCATCGACACCGACCGCATCATCGTCCTGGCCTTCGCCATCGGCGGCGCATTCGCCGCCGTCGCCGCCGTCGCCCAGGGACTGCGCGCCGGACAGGTCAACTTCGAAATGGGCTTCGTCCTCGGCCTCAAGGCCTTCACCGCCGCCGTCCTCGGCGGCATCGGCAACATCTACGGCGCCATGCTCGGCGGCGTCCTCCTCGGCATCGGGGAAATCGCCTCCATCACCTACATCCAGCACATCCCCGGAATGCAGCAACTCGGCGGCGGAGGCTGGAAGGACGTATGGGCCTTCGCCATGCTCATCGCCGTCCTCCTGATCAGGCCACAGGGCCTGCTCGGCGAACGCGTCGCGGATCGGGCGTGAGAACCATGACCAACAACCACAACACACAGAACAACCACTCCGCACAGGACACAGCCGCCACGCCCGTCCTCCCCATCCCCTTCGCCCCGGCCGTCACCCTTGCCGGGGCCGCCCTCACCTTCTTCTCCACCTACCTCTCCTGGACCTGGACCACCGCCTTTCCCGGCAACCTCACCATCACCGGCTACCCCGGCGGCCTCCAGCTCTTCACCCTCGCCGGAGCCGCCCTCACCGCCCTCCTCCTCATCGCCACCCACAACACCCCGGGCCTGCGCTGGCTCAATCCCAGCCGCAGCCACACCCCCACCCTCTACGTGGCCACCGGCACCCTGGCCACCACCTGGTACACCCTCATCGCCATCGCCGTGCAACTCGGCGGACTCGTCAACCTCGAACCGGGCGGCGCCGTCGCCGCCGTGGCGCCCCTCGTCACCCTCGTCGGCGTCCTCGGACTGCCCCTCGACCGCGCCAACACACGTACGAGTACGAGTACGGGTACAACCGCGGGCACGGAACCGGCCCGCGAAACCACCATCGCCCGGCCCCGCCCCGGCAGCCTCCGCGCCGCCCTCGACACCACCGCCGACGCCCTGCGGCACGCCGCACGCTCCCGCCCCGCGAGCCGCCCTCTACCGCCGCCCCGGCCCCTCCCCGCCTGGGCCGAAATCCTCGTCATCGCGGCCTCGTTCGGCCTGGCCCTCTACGTCCTCACCTACGGCATCGGCACCGCCTACGGAGAACTCTTCACCGGCTTCCTGATCCTCACCGGATTCACCGCCGCCGCCCTCGTCAAAGCCGGACTCATCGCCCGGCTCACCCACCTCACCCACAAACACCGCACCACCACCATCGGCGCGGCCCTCATCGCCGCCGCCCTCTTCCCCCTCACCCAGGACACCGACGAATACACCCTCATCATCGTCAACATCCTGATCTTCGCCACCGTGGCCCTCGGCCTCAACGTCGTCGTCGGCCTCGCCGGCCTCCTCGACCTCGGCTACGTCGCCTTCCTCGGCGTCGGCGCCTACACCGCCGCCCTCGTCTCCGGCTCCACCGCCTCCACCCTCCACGTCCACTTCCCCTTCTGGGCCGCGGTCCTCACCGGGGCCGCCGCCTCCCTCGTCTTCGGCATCGTCATCGGCGCACCCACCCTGCGCCTGCGCGGCGACTACCTCGCCATCGTCACCCTCGGCTTCGGCGAGATCTTCCGCATCACCGTCGGCAACCTCAACGGCCAGTCCGGCCCCTCACTCACCAACGGCCCCAACGGCATCCCCAACATCCCCCACCTCGCCATCGGCGGCTACAACTTCGGCGACACCCACTCCCTCGCCGGCCTCACCCTCACCCCCTTCGCCAACTACTACCTCCTGATGCTCCTCTTCACCGTCATCGTCGTCCTCGTCTTCAACCGCGCCGGCAACTCCCGCATAGGCCGCGCCTGGATCGCCATCCGCGAGGACGAAACCGCCGCCACCGCCATGGGCATCAACAGCTTCCGCCTCAAACTCCTCGCCTTCGCCCTCGGCGCCACCCTCGCCGGACTCGCCGGCACCGTCCAGGCACACGTCGCCACCACCGTCGTACCCGAGCAGTACGTCTTCGCCGGACCCGTGCCGCCCAACTCCGCATTCCTGCTCGCCGCCGTCATCCTCGGCGGCATGGGCACCATCACCGGCCCCCTGCTCGGCGCAGCCCTGCTCTACCTCATCCCCGCCAAGCTGCAATTCCTCCAGGACTACCAGCTCCTGGCCTTCGGCATCGCACTCATCCTGCTCATGCGCTTCCGCCCCGAAGGGATCATCCCCAACCGCCGCCGACAGCTCGAATTCCACGATTTCCACGACGCCACCACCGGCAGCCGACCGGGCGGCACCCTCCCGCTCGCCGAAGCGGAGGCATGAACACCATGACCACCACCACCGCCGCCGCACCGGCCCCCGCACCCCTGCTCAGCGCAACCGGCGTCACCATGCGCTTCGGCGGACTCACCGCCGTACGAGCCGTCGACCTCACCGTCCGCACCGGCCAGATCGTCGGACTCATCGGCCCCAACGGCGCAGGCAAGACCACCCTCTTCAACTGCCTCACCGGCCTCTACGAACCGACCGAGGGCACCATCACCTACCGCGGCACCGTCCTCCCCCCGAAACCCCACCTGGTCACCCGGACCGGCATCGCCCGCACCTTCCAGAACATCAGGCTCTTCGCCAATATGACCGTCCTCGAGAACGTCCTCGTCGGCCGCCACACCCGCACCAAAGAGGGCCTCTTCTCCGCGCTCGTCCGCGGCCCCGGCTTCCGCCGCGCCGAACGCGAATCCGAGGCACGCGCCATGGAACTCCTGGAATTCACCGGCCTCGCCGCCCACCGCGACCACCTCGCCCGCAACCTCCCCTACGGCGGACAACGCAGGCTCGAAATCGCCCGCGCCCTCGCCAGCGACCCCGGCCTGCTCCTCCTCGACGAACCCACCGCCGGAATGAACCCCCAGGAGACCCGCACCGCCGAACAACTCGTCCACGCCATCCGCGACCGGGGCACCGCCGTCCTCGTCATCGAGCACGACATGCGATTCATCTTCAACCTCTGCGACCACGTCGCCGTACTCGTACAGGGCGAAAAACTGGTGGAGGGCACACCGGAAACCGTCCAGAGCGACGAACGCGTCGTCGCCGCCTATCTCGGCACGACAGCCGGAGCGGAGGAAACAGAACAGTGACCGCCCTCCTCGAAGTCGAGAACCTCCGCGTCGCCTACGGAAAGATCGAAGCGGTCAAGGGCATCTCCTTCACCGTGGAAGCCGGGCAGATCGTCACCCTCATCGGCACCAACGGCGCAGGCAAGACCACCACCCTGCGCACCCTCTCCGGACTCCTCACCCCGCACACCGGCACTATCCGCTTCAACGGCCACGCCCTCACCGGCCTCCCCGCTCACCGGATCGTCGCCCTCGGCCTCGCCCACTCCCCCGAGGGCCGGCACATCTTCCCGCGCCTCACCATCGCCGAGAACCTGCAACTCGGGGCGTTCCTCAGGAAGGACACCGCCGGAATCGCCCAGGACATCCAGCACGCCTACGAACTCTTCCCCGTCCTCGGCGAACGCGCCGGACAACGGGCCGGCACCCTCTCCGGCGGCGAACAGCAAATGCTCGCCATGGGCCGGGCCCTCATGTCCCGCCCCAAACTCCTCATGCTCGACGAACCCTCCATGGGCCTCTCGCCGATCATGATGCAGAAAATCATGCAGACCGTCGCCGAACTCAAGGCATCCGGCACGACCATCCTGCTCGTCGAACAGAACGCCCGGGCGGCACTGCGCCTGGCCGACCACGCGCACGTCATGGAAACGGGCCGGATCACCCTGTCCGGAACGGGCACAGAGCTTCTCGACAACGAATCCGTACGCAAGGCGTACCTGGGCGAGGACTGAGAAGGGCCCGCATCCAACCGGATGCGGGCCCTTCTCACCGACAGAAGCAGCCGAAACTACTTCTCCTTGTTCTCCTTCGCGGCCTTCTTCTCCGCCGCGTCCTCGATGACCGCCTCGGCGACCTGCTGCATCGACATCCGGCGGTCCATCGACGTCTTCTGGATCCACCGGAACGCAGCCGGCTCCGTCAGCCCGTACTGCGTCTGGAGAATGCTCTTCGCCCGGTCGACGAGCTTCCGCGTCTCCAGCCGCTGGGAAAGGTCGGCGACCTCCTGCTCCAGCGCCTTCAGCTCGGTGAACCGGGAGACGGCCATCTCGATGGCGGGCACGACGTCGCTCTTGCTGAACGGCTTCACCAGGTAGGCCATCGCCCCGGCGTCCCGCGCCCGCTCCACCAGGTCGCGCTGCGAGAACGCGGTGAGCATCAGCACCGGAGCGATCGACTCGGCCGCGATCCGCTCGGCGGCGGAGATCCCGTCGAGGACGGGCATCTTCACATCGAGGATGACGAGGTCGGGCCGGTGCTCGCGCGCCAGCGCAACAGCGGTCTCCCCGTCGCCCGCCTCGCCCACGACGGAGTAGCCCTCTTCTTCGAGCATCTCTTTGAGATCGAGGCGGATGAGGGCCTCGTCCTCGGCGATCACGACACGGGTGACGTGCGGAGGGGTGTGCTGCGGCTCGTCGTCGACGGGCGGCTGGGGCTCGGCGGCGCTCACGGTTCTCCTCAGCTCGGGCAGGCGGTGCCCTTGCAGACTACCTAGCAGCGGCCCGCGGCATGTACACGGTATGGTGTCTCTCAGCAACCAGCCCGGTTGGTGGAACGGTATACACGCGGTCCTCAAAAGACTGTGCCCTTTGGGCTTGTGGGTTCGAATCCCACACCGGGCACCCTCCGCAAAGCGGACTTTCTCCATCGCGTGAATCTTCACGCATACGCCACACAGTGAAGGCGTAGTCACGCACAGTAGTGCCATGGAATTGCATGGCCCCGAGCTGCGCCAGAAGGCTCTCGACCTCATAGCCTCCGGAACCTCGAACGCAGAGGTCGCCCGACGACTCGGTGTCCCGCAGGGCACCGTCGGCTACTGGCTGCATGTAGATCGTTCGAAGCGCGACGCCTGCCCGGGAGCACACAGACCGCCGTGCGCCCGATGCGACGGCCGGGAACTCGACTCGGCGGCGTACGCCTACCTCCTCGGCCTCTACCTGGGCGACGGACACATCATCCAGTACTCCCAGCACCGCGTCCCCAGCCTCATGATCACGTGCAGCGACGTCTGGCCCGGCCTGATGGACGCCTGCGAGAAGGCAATGCGCGCCGTCTTCCCCGACAACTCGGTGTGCCGGGTTCGCCGGACCGGCTGCCACAACGTGAAGGTCTACTCCAAACACCTCTGGTGCATGTTCCCGCAACACGGCCCCGGGAAGAAGCACGAGCGCCCCATCGTTCTCGAGCCTTGGCAACAGCAGATCGTGGACGCGCACCCCTGGGAGTTCGTACGCGGGCTGATCCACTCCGATGGCTGCCGCATCACCAACTGGACCACCCGCTCCGTCGGCGGTGAACCGAAACGCTACGAGTACACGCGCTACTTGTTCACCAACAAGTCCGACGACATCCGGCAGCTCTACACCGATACCCTCGGCAAACTCGGCGTCGAATGGACGATGACACGACGCGGCAGCGACCCCTACAACATCTCCGTAGCTCGCAAAGCCTCCGTAGCCCTCATGGACGCCCACATAGGCCCGAAGCACTGAGGACGCCTACCCCCGCGGCGCGTCATCCTCCCCGATGTGATGGACCCGCACCAGGTTCGTCGTCCCCGCCATCCCCGGCGGGGAGCCGGCCGTGATGATCACCATGTCGCCCTTGCGGCAGCGGCCGATGCTCAGCAGGTACTCGTCGACCTGCTCGACCATCTCGTCCGTCGTCTGGACCGTGGGGCCCAGGAACGTCTCCACCCCCCACGTCAGGTTCAGCTGCGAGCGGGTCGCCGGCTCCGGGGTGAAGGCCAGGAGCGGGATCGGTGAGCGGTAGCGGGACAGGCGGCGGACCGTATCACCGGATTGAGTGAAGGCCACCAGGAACTTGGCGCCGAGGAAGTCGCCCATTTCGGCTGCCGCGCGGGCCACCGCGCCGCCCTGGGTGCGGGGCTTGCTGCGCTCGGTCAGCGGGGGGAGGCCCTTGGCGAGCACGTCCTCCTCCGCCGCCCTGACGATGCGGCCCATCGTCTTGACGGTCTCGACGGGGTACTTGCCCACGCTCGTCTCGCCGCTCAGCATGACGGCGTCCGTGCCGTCGATGACCGCGTTGGCGACGTCGGACGCCTCGGCCCGGGTGGGGCGGGAGGCCTCGATCATGGAGTCGAGCATCTGCGTGGCGACGATGACCGGCTTCGCGTTGCGCTTCGCCAGCTTGATTGCCCGCTTCTGCACGATCGGGACCGTTTCCAGGGGCATTTCGACCCCGAGGTCTCCGCGGGCGACCATGATGCCGTCGAATGCGGCCACGATGTCCTCGAGGTTCTGCACCGCCTGCGGCTTTTCGATCTTGGCGATGACCGGGAGGCGGCGACGCTCCTCCGCCATGATGTGGTGGACGTCCTCGATGTCGCGGCCGCTGCGGACGAAGGAGAGGGCGATGACGTCCGCGCCGGTCGTGAGGGCCCAGCGGAGGTCCTCGACGTCCTTCTCCGAGAGGGCGGGGACGGAGACGGCGACTCCGGGGAGGTTGAGGCCCTTGTGGTCGGAGACCATGCCGCCTTCGAGGACGATGGTCTTCACCCTGGGGCCGCGGACCTCGACGACCTCCAGGGTGACGCGGCCGTCGTCGACGAGGATGCGTTCGCCCCTGGAGACGTCGGCGGCCAGGCCCTCGTAGGTGGTGCCGCAGCAGTGGCGGTCGCCCTCGACCTCCTCGACGGTGATGGTGAACTCGTCGCCGCGTTCAAGGAGTACGGGGCCTTCGCGGAATCGGCCCAGGCGGATCTTCGGGCCTTGAAGGTCGGCCAGGACCCCGATGCTGCGGCCGACCTCGTCCGCGGCCTTCCGCACCCGTTCGTAGCGCGCTTCGTGTTCGGCGTACGTGCCATGGCTGAGGTTGAAGCGTGCGACGTCCATGCCGGCTTCGACGAGTGCCTTGATCTGCTCGTACGAGTCGGTGGCGGGTCCCAGGGTGCAGACGATTTTTGCTCGGCGCATGGCACGAGCCTATGACCTACCGATGAGTAGAGAATTGGCCCGCCGCAACTACCCAAAGTCCTTTGAGTAAAAGCTTGTTGACATCTTGTGAAACGTGCACGGGGGTGCTCCGATGAGCGCTCACCGGGCACCCCCGCGCGCCGTCTCAGAGCACCGGGGGCGTCATGGTAAAGCGGGCGTTGACGTGCGCGTACACCGTCTGGCGCTGGGGTTCGAGGTCGAGCGCGGGGGCCGGGGCGGGGGCGGCTCCGCCGAAGCCCGCGGCGCGCATCATGCCGGGGGGCGCGGGGCGGCCGGGCGGGCCTCCGTTCTCGGCTCCGGTGTCGGCGAGTTCGACGAGGGCGACGAGTTCGGCGCCGAGCGCTGCGGCGTATTCGCGGGCCCGCTGTACGGCTTCCCGGACGGCCTGCTGGCGGGCCTCGCGGTGCGCGGGCGAGTCGGGGCGGAGGCCCCACCACGGGCCGTCGACGCGGGTGAGGTCGAATTCGGCGAGGCGGGTGGCGAGGTCGCCGAGGGCGGTGAAGTCGGCGATGGTGGCGGTGTGGTGGACGTGGCCGTGGTAGGCGCGGATGCGCTCGTTGCGGCCCTTGTCGCTCAGCTGGGGGGTGAGGGTGAAGGTTCCGGTTTCGAGCTTCTCCACCTCGTCGCCGTAGGACTTGAGGAGGTCGAGGACCTGGTTGTTGCGGCGGGTGAGGTCTTCGAGGGTGGAGCGGCGGTCGGTGCCGCGGGCGCCGATGCCGATGCCGAGGCGGGCGATTTCGGGGTCGACTTCGAGGTGGGCCTCGCCGCGGACGGCGACGCGGGGGGCGCCGGGGGTGCCGTAGGGCAGGGGCGAGGGGTCCGGTCCGGTGGTGGTGGCCATGGGACCAGCGTCGCAGGTTCCGTTCCTGCG
Source organism: Streptomyces sp. 17_S59 (assembly GCF_056930295.1). Lineage (NCBI taxonomy): Bacteria > Bacillati > Actinomycetota > Actinomycetes > Kitasatosporales > Streptomycetaceae > Streptomyces > Streptomyces sp. 17_S59. The sequence continues at coordinate 1,540,349 of NZ_JBXOWD010000001.1, forward strand.
GGCAGGGCCGGGATCGCATCGCAGCGATGGGAGCGTGTGCGGCTGCGATCCCGTGGCCCGTCCGCGGGTTGCCCATCCGCGGGTGCCCGTCCGCAGGCGCGCGTCAGTGCACGGGGAGCTGGCGCGGGATGGTGTGGCGGCTGTCCGGCCCGGTCGCGGTCTGGGGCCGGGGCTGGGGCCGCGGTTCCAGGCCGAAGGTGGTGAAGGCGGTGCGGTGGGGCAGGGGGTAGGCGTTCCTGCCGGTGAGGGTGTTGAGGATGACGGCGCTGCGCCAGGCGGCGAGGCCGAGGTCGGGGGCGCCGACGCCGTGGGTGTGGGTTTCGGCGTTCTGGACGTGGACGGCGCCCTTGACGGAGGGGTCGAGGACGAGGCGGTGGTGCTCGTCGATGCGGGGGCGGCCGCTGGAGTCGCGCCGGATGTAGGGGTCGAGGGCGGCGAGCAGGGTGTCGACGCGGCGCTCGCGGTAGCCGGTGGCGAGGACGACGGCGTCGGTGGTGAGGCGGGAGCGGCTGCCCTGCTGGGTGTGTTCGAGGTGGAGTTCGACGCGGGTGGTGCCGACGCGTCCGGCGGTGCGTACGAAGACGCCCGGGGTGAGGACGGCGTCGGGCCAGCCGCCGTGCAGGCTGCGGCGGTACAGCTCGTCGTGGATGGCGGTGATGGTGTTGTTGTCGATGCCCTGGTGGAGCTGCCACTGCCGGGGCAGGACCTGGTCGCGTACGGGTTCGGGGAGGGTGCGGAAGAACTGGGTGTAGTCGGGGGTGAAGTGTTCGAGGCCGAGCTTGCTGTATTCCATGGGCGCGAAGGCGGGGGTGCGCGCGATCCAGTGGAGCTTCTCGCGGCCCTGGGGGCGGCTGCGGAGGATGTCGAGGAAGACTTCGGCGCCCGACTGTCCGCTGCCGATGACGGTGATGTGTTCGGCGGCGAGGAGCTTGTCGCGGTGTTCGAGGTAGTCGGCGGAGTGGACGACGGGGACGTTGGGGGCCTCGACGAGGGGGCGGAGGGGTTCGGGGATGTAGGGGGCGGTGCCCACGCCGAGTACGAGGTTGCGGGTGTAGGCGCGGCCGAGGGCGTCGGCCTCTCCTTCGGGGTCGAGCTGGGTGTAGTCGATTTCGAAGAGGACGCGTTCGGGGTTCCAGCGGACGGCGTCGATGTGGTGGTTGAAGTGGAGCCCGGGGAGGAGCTGGCTGACCCAGCGGCAGTAGGCGTCGTACTCGGCGCGGTGGATGTGCTGGCGCTCGGAGAAGTAGAAGGGGTAGAGGCGTTCGCGGGATTTCAGGTAGTTGAGGAAGCTCCAGGGGCTGGTGGGGTCGGCGAGGGTGACGAGGTCGGCGAGGTAGGGGACCTGGAGGGTGGTGCCGTCGATGAGCAGGCCGGGGTGCCACTGGAAGGTGGGGCTCTGGTCGTAGAAGGCGATCTTGAGGTCGTCGAGAGGCTGGGCGAGGGCGGCCAGGGAGAGGTTGAAGGGCCCGATGCCGATGCCGACGAGGTCGAGGGGTTGGTCGGGGGCCGAGGCGGGGGGTTGCTGGGGGATGGTCATCGGGTGGTGTGGCCTTCCACGAGTTTCAGCAGCTGCTGGAGGTCGTCGGAGCTGGTGTGGGGGTTGAGGAGGGTGGCTTTGAGCCAGAGGCCCTCGGGGGTGGTGGCGCGGCCGAGGACGGCGTGGCCGTTGTGGAGGAGGCGGCGTCTGATGTGCGCGGTGGCGCGGTCGTCGGTGCCGGTGGGGCGGAAGAGCACGGTGCTGATGGTGGGGCGGGCGTAGAGCTCCAGTGCGGGGTGTGCTTCGACGAGGTCGGCCAGTTGCTGTGCGGTGGTGCAGACGCGCTCGACGAGGCGGGCGATGCCTTGGCGGCCGAGGGCGCGGAGGGTTACTGCGATCTTGAGGATGTCGGGGCGGCGGGTGGTGCGCAGGGAGCGGTGGAGCAGGTCGGGAAGACCGGCTTCGGCGTCGTCGGGGGCGTTGAGGTAGTCGGCATGGTGGGCGAGGGCGTGCAGCGCCGTGGTGTCGGGGACGGCGAGGAGTCCTGCGGCGACGGGCTGCCAGCCGAGCTTGTGCAGGTCGAGGGCGACGGTGTGGGCGCGGTCGAGGCCGGTGAGGGCGGGTTTGAGGGTGTCGCTGAAGAGGAGCGGTCCGCCGTAGGCGGCGTCGATGTGGAGGGTGGCGCCGTGGTGGTCGCAGAGGTCGGCGATGCGGGGCAGGGGGTCGATGCGGCCGGTGTCGGTGGTGCCGGCGGTGGCGACGACGAGGACGGGGGCGCCGGGGTGCCGGGTGCGCATGCGGTCGAGGGCGGTGGAGAGGCCGGCGGGGTCGATGGTGCCGCTGGGGGTGGGGAGGGTGTGGGGGGCGGGGAGGCCGAGGAGCCAGGCGGAGCGGGGGATGCTGTGGTGGGCGTTGGCCCCGCAGATGATGCGGAGGGCGGCGGCGGGGTCGTGGGGCGCCTCGGGGATGGCCCTGGGGTGGGGGACGGTGCCACCGCCGTGAGTGCCGCCGCCCGGTGTACCGCCGCCACTGCCCTGCGTGCCACCGCTCTGCGTGCCTCTGCTCTGCGTGCCACCGCTCTGCGTGCCTCTGCTCTGCGTGCCTCTGCTCTGCGCGCCACCGCCCCGCGCCGCCCGTTCGCGGGCCAGCAGCAGCGCGAGCTGGTTGGACTCGGTGCCGCCGGTCGTGACGAGGGCGTCGGGCGCGGGCCGGCCGGGGTAGGCGAGGGCGGCGAGGGCGCGGGTGGTGATGGTCTCCAGGGCGGTGGCGGAGGGGGCCTGGTCCCAGGAGTCGAGGGAGGGGTTGAGGGCGGCCGCGGCGAGGTCGGCGGCGGCCGCGAGGGCGAGCGGGGGGCAGTGGAGGTGGGCGGCGCACTGGGGGTCGGCGGGGTCGGCGGCGCCTTCGGCGAGGGCCTGGACGAGGGTGCGCAGGGATTCGTGGGGGCCGGTGCCGTGTTCGGGGAGAGCGGGGTCGGCGGCGGCCCGGATGCGGGCGGCGACGGCTTCGGGACCGCCGGCGGGGAGGGGGCCGCGGCGGGCGGTCGCGCCCCGGGCGAGGGCGTGGAGGGCGGTGTCGAGGAGGGGGCGCAGGGCGCGGGTCCCCTGGGCGCCGCCCGCGAGTGCCGGTGCGGGGGTGGCCTGGGCCGAGGGCGGCGCGGACATCGGCATGTGCCCCTTTTGGGTTGGTTTTCCTGCTCCGTGGGGTGCGCGCCCGGGGCGGGCCTTCCGGGTGCCGCCGCCGGTCCGCGGCGGGCCCGGGCCGGCACCAGCGGCTCAAGTTACCGGCTGTGTACGGTCGGTGACATGCAGAGGAAGAGGTTTCGCCCGATGGTGGGACAGGAGGCGGCACGGCCTTGCGGCGGGGGCGAGTTGGGCCCCGCGGCGGGGTGCGGGTCGGTGCCGGGGTGGTGCTTCAAGGTAATGTGCTCACCATGGCCATGACTTTTGCCCTCGACATCGGGCCCCTGAAGCCCGAGCCCGCACCGCTCGTCCTGGGGCTGGTGCTCTTCTTCCTCACCTTCGCGCTGCTGGCGAAGGTGGTCCTCCCGCGGATCAACAAGGTCCTCGCCGAGCGCGAGAGCGCCACCGAGGGTCGTTTCGAGGAGGCCGAGGAGACGCGCGCGGAGGCCGCGCGGGTCCACTCCGAGTACCAGGAGCTGCTGGCGGAGGCGCGCCACGACGCGGCGCGGCTGCGTCAGGAGGCGGTCGAGCAGGGCACGGCGATCATCGCGGAGCTGCGGGCCGAGGGCCAGCGCCAGCGCGAGGAGATCATCTCCGCCGGTCACGCGGTGATCGACGCCGAGCGCGCGGTGGCCGAGGCCGAGCTGCGCGAGCAGGTCGGCGTGCTGGCGACGGAGCTGGCGGGCAAGATCGTCGGCGAGCAGATGACGGACTACGCCCGGGAGAGCGGCGTCGTCGACCGCTTCCTGGAGGAGCTGCGCACCGCGAAGGCGTCGGACGCCACGGCGGGCGAGAAGCGCGACTGACAACCAGCAGAGCCATAGGCCCAGGCTCCCCGCACCCCACCAGGGGTGCGGGGAGCCTTGTCGTTTCCGGATCTCGTTTCCGGAGGCCCTATGCCCGAGTGGCGGCCCGGACGGCCAGCGCCCGGCGCAGGTCGTCGAGCCGGTCGGCGAGGGAGCGGCGCAGCGCCGGGGTGGGGTCGGCCTCGCGCAGGCACGCCTCGCCCTGCCGGAGGGTCTCCTCCTCCACCAGGGTGTGCGGGAAGCCGTAGCGGGCGGCGGCCTGGGCCAGGGCGGGCCCGCGGCGGGCGGCGAGGGCGACGGCGTCCGGGTGGTAGCGGTCGCGGTAGGGGCGTACGAGGTCGTGCTGCTCGGGCTGCCAGAAGCCCTGCGCGGTGGCGGCGAAGAGGTAGTTGGACAGCTCGTCGGCGCCGCCGTACATGGCCTCCCAGGCCGCCGCCTTGGCCGCCGGGTCGGGCAGGGCCGCGCGGCAGCGGGCGGCGCCCTCCTGGCCGGTGGCGCTGGGGTCGCGGGCGAGTTCGGCGTCGATCGCGTCCGGGCCCGCGGCGCCGAGGACGGCGAGGCGGGCGAGGACGCGCCAACGCAGCTCCGGGTCGAGGGCGGGGCCGCCGGAGACGGTCCCGTCGCGCATCCACTCCTGGAGGGTGCCAGGGGCGGTGGCGCTGTCGACGAGGGTGCGTACGGCCGTCAGGCGCACCCCTTCCGCCTCGGCCTTTCCCTCGGTGCGGGCGAGGATGTCGTGGCAGAGGCCGGTGAGGCAGGCGAGGGCGGCGGGGCGGGCGTCCGGTGCCGTGTAGTGGTCGGCGATGTCGGTGCGGGCGAAGGAGAGGACGCCCTGGACGAGGGCGATGTCGGTCTCGTACGGGAGGTGGGTGCGGGCCGCGTCGAGGTAGGCGGCGGGGGCCAGCTCGCCGTCGCGGACCATGTCGCGGGCGGCGTTCCAGAGGACGGCCCGGCCGAGCGGGTCGGGCAGGCCGGACAGCGAGGCCAGGGCGGTCTGCCAGGAGCCGGGGTCGAGCCGGACCTTGGTGTAGGTGAGGTCGCCGTCGTTGACCAGGACGAGGGCGGGGCGGTCGCCGGTGAGGCGGAGGGTGTGGGTGCCGCCGCCGGCCGGGAGGTCGGTGGTGAGGCGGTCGCGGGCGACGAGGGTGCGGGGGTCGCCGGGGGCGTGATCGTAGAGACCGATGGCGAGATGATGCGGCCGGCTGCCCTCGTGGTGGAGTTCGAGCTGCCAGCCCTCGCCTGTGTCCGCCGCCGTCGTGACGTGCGGGGTGATGGTGTCGACGCCGCTGGTGCGCAGCCACTCCCCCGCCCAGGCGTGGACGTCGCGGGCGGTGTGGCGGGCGAGGGAGTCGATGAAGTCGGCGAGGGTGGCGTTTCCGAAGCGGTGGCGGGCGAAGTGGTCGTTGATGCCTGCGAGGAAGTCCTTCTCGCCGAGCCAGGCGACGAGTTGGCGCAGGGCGGAGGCGCCCTTGGCGTAGGAGATGCCGTCGAAGTTGAGCAGCGCGGAGGCGGTGTCGCGGACGTCCTCGGGGGCGGGGGCGACGGGGTGGGTGGAGGGGCGCTGGTCGGCGTCGTAGCCCCAGCTCTTGCGGTCGGCGGCGAACTCGGCCCAGGGGCCGGAGAAGCGGGTGGCCTCGGCCAGCACCTGGTAGCCCATGTATTCGGCGAAGGACTCGTTGAGCCAGATGTCGTCCCACCACTGGAGGGTGACGAGGTCGCCGAACCACATGTGGGCCATCTCGTGGGCGATGACCACACCGCGGGTCTGCCGCTCGGTGTCGGTGACTGCGGAGCGGAAGACGAATTCGTCGCGGAAGGTGACGAGGCCGGGGTTCTCCATGGCGCCCGCGTTGAACTCGGGGACGAACGCCTGGTCGTAGGAGTCGAAGGGGTAGGGCTCGTCGAAGATCTCGTGGAAGCGGTCGTAGCAGCGCCGGGTGATCTCGACGATCTCCTCGGCGTCGGCGTCGAGGTGCGGGGCGAGGGAGCGGCGGCAGTGCAGCGCGAAGGGCAGGCCCGCGTGCTCGGTGCGGACGGTGTGCCAGGGGCCGGCGGCGAAGGCGACGAAGTAGGTGCTCAGCGGCTTGGTGGTGGCGAGCCGCCAGCGCCCCTCGGCGGGCGGTCCGACGCGCGTGGCTATGGCGTTGCCGAGGACGGTCCACTCGGGCGGCGCGGTGACGGTGGCGTCGTAGACGGCCTTGAGGTCGGGCTGGTCGAAGGCGGCGAAGACGCGCTGGACGTCGTCGATGAAGGTCTGGGTGTAGAGGTACGTCTCGCCGTCGACGGGGTCGGTGAAGCGGTGCATGCCCTCGCCGGTGCGGGAGTACCGCATGTCGGCTTCGACACGGAGTTCGTGGGGCCCGGCGGTGAGGACGAGGGGCAGCCGGTTGTCCTGGAGGGCGGCGGGGTCGAGGGGGGTGCCGTCGAGGGTGACGCGGTGCAGGGTGACGGGCTTCAGCTCGACGAAGGTGTGGCCGGGTTCGCGGGCGGTGAAGTGAATGACGGTGGTGGAGCCGAAGTGTTCCTCACCGCGGGTGAGGTCGAGGTCGACCTCGTAGCGGTGGACGTCGAGGAGGCGGGCTCGGGTCTGCGCTTCGTCGCGCGTCAGTACGGGCATGGGGTCATGCTGCCGCATGGCGGTGGCGGTGCCGGGTGATTTTTCCCCCACCCCGCCCCTTCCCGAAACTGGGGCTGCGCCCAGACCCCGGACCGCGCTCCGCGTGGTGTCCTCAAACGCCGGACGGGCTGGATTTGCTCCCCCAACCGGGAGTCCGGGGGCCGAGCCCCCGGTTTTGGGAAGGGGCGGGATAGGGGAAAGGAACCCCCTACGCCCGCGCGATCGTCTCGTGGTGGCGGATCACTTCCGCGATGATGAAGTTCAGGAACTTCTCCGCAAACGCGGGATCCAGCTTCGCGTTCTCCGCGAGTTCGCGCAGGCGCGCAATCTGGCGGGCCTCACGAGCCGGGTCCGCCGGCGGCAGCTTGTGCGCCGCCTTGAGGTGGCCGACCTGCTGCGTGCACTTGAAGCGCTCGGCGAGCATGTGCACCACCGCCGCGTCGATGTTGTCGATGCTGTCGCGCAGGCGCGTCAGCTCGGCACGCACGTACTCGTCGTTTGCACTGTCGTTCGTCTCCACGTTGTTCGTCTCCACGCCACCGAGCCTAAGCGGACGCACGGGATCCTATGACCGGCGGGTGCTCCGGGCCCGGAAGCGGACCGGGGCGGTGCCCACGCGGCGGGTGAAGAGGCGGCTGAAATAAGCAGGGTCGTCGTAGCCGACGCGCCGGGCCACGGCGGCGACGGGCAGCTCCGTGGCGGCGAGGAGTTCCTTGGCGCGGCCCAGCCGGATGCCCAGGAGGTACTCCTTCGGGCTGCACCCGGCGCCGCGGCGCACGGCGGAGCGCAGTTCGGCCGCGGTCATGCCGAGCCGCGCGGCGTGCTGCGCGACGGACAGCGGCAGGAAGGCGTCCCGGGCGAGAGCCTGCAGCAGAGGATCGACATCCGCCGCCGAGTCGTCGGCCCGGGCCTGCCGCAGGGCGACCAGCAGCTCGTGCACGGCGGCCGAGGTCTCGACCTCCAGGAGCGGATTCCCCCGGCGCGCGGCCCGCGCGATGCGGGCCACGGCCGCGCGCGGCCCGGCGGTGTCGGTGAGCGGGACGAGCGGGCGGTCCGGCTCGATGTAGCCCAGCTCGGTGTACGCGGCCACCGCGGAGCCCGTGAAGTCGACGAAGCCCTCGTCCCAGCCCCCGCCGCGCCCGGCCCCGTAGTGATGTGGGGTGCCCGGCGTGAGCCATATGAGGGCGGGGGCCGTAACGGGGCGGGTGTCCCCGTCGGGCGTGCGGTACCAGCCCGTTCCCGCGCTGATGACGACGGCCACGTGATGGTCGAGCGTGCGCGGCCCGACCGCGGGGAGCGCGCCGTGCTGGAGGCCGACACCGAGGCACACGAGCCCGAGCCGGTGGTGGACCGGTCCGGGGGTGAAGTACCGCATCCAGGTGTGATACACGCGCCGCCCCTTCTCCCTCCCCCGCACTTCCGCACTCCCGTACTCGTCCAAGCACGGGCGATCTTTGTCCATGGCCGGTTCCTCCGCCAGAGGGCCAGGCTGGTCACCATGCCGGAACACTTCGGGCCCGGCGGGTGGCCGGTGCGGCTGCTGTCGGGGGCTCTGCACTACTTCCGGGTGCACGAGGGCCACTGGCCGCACCGCCTGCGGATGCTGCGCGCGATGGGCCTCAACTGCGTCGAGACGTACGTGCCGTGGAACCTGCACGAGCCGTCCCCGGGGCGGCCCCGGGACGTGGACGCCCTGGGGCGGTTCCTGGACGCGGCGGCCGGCGCGGGCCTGTACGCGATCGTGCGCCCCGGCCCGTACATCTGCGCCGAGTGGGAGAACGGCGGGCTGCCGTTCTGGCTGACGGGGCGGCTCGGGAGCCGGGTGCGCACGCGCGACGCGGAGTTCCTGCGCGCGGTGGACGGCTGGTTCGGGCTGGTGGCGGGCGAGATCGTCGGCCGCCAGGCCGACCGCGGCGGCGGCCCGGTGGTGCTCGTCCAGGTCGAGAACGAGTACGGGGCGTACGGGAGCGATCAGGTTTATCTGCGGCATCTCGTCGAACGGCTCAAGGCGTCCGGGGTGACGGTCCCGCTCGTCACGTCGGACGGTCCGGAGGACCACATGCTGTCGGCGGGTACGGTCCCGGGTGTGCCCGCGACGGTGAACTTCGGCTCCGGGCCGCGGGCCGCGTTCGAGACGCTGCGGCGGCACCGGCCGGACGGCGGCGGGCCGCCGATGTGCATGGAGTTCTGGTGCGGCTGGTTCACGCACTGGGGCGGCGAGCCCGCCGCGCGCGAGCCAGCCGAGGCGGCGCAGGCGCTGCGCGAGATTCTGGAGTACGGGGCCTCGGTCAACATCTACATGGCGCACGGCGGTACGAACTTCGGCGGCTGGTCGGGCGCCAACCGCTCCGGTGACGATCACCTCGGCGCCCTCCGGCCGACCATCACGTCGTACGACTACGACGCGCCCGTCGACGAGTACGGCCGCCCGACCGCGAAGTTCCATGCCTTCCGGGAGGTCCTGGCCGCGTACGGCGCCGCTCCCCCGCCCGGGCCGCCACCACCCGCACCACCCGCGCTGCGCGCCCCCGTGGCGGCGACACCGGCCGAGTGGGTTCCGCTCGGCGAGACCCTCGATCTCCTGGGCGGCGAGGAGCGGGAGGAGGCCCTGCCCCCGACGTTCGAGGAGCTGGGCGTGGAGCGGGGCGTGGTCCGCTACCGCTTCGAGGTGCCGGGTCCCCGCCGGGCGTATCCCCTGCGCGTGGCGGGCCTGCGGGATCTGGCGGTCGCGTACGTGGACGGGGCGCGGGCCGGCGTGCTCGACACGGAGTCGGCGCTGATCGGCGACGTGCCCGGCCCCGCGTCCGTGGAGCTGTGGGTGGAGTCCCTGGGACGGGTCAACTACGGGCCCCGGCTGGGCGAGTCCAAGGGCATCACGGGCGGCCTGCTGCACGAGCGCCAGTACGTGCACGGAGTACGGGCACGGGGGCTGCGGCTGGAGGCCCTGGAGGACACGGGGGCGGTGGCACGGCTGCCGTGGCGGCCCGCGGAAAGGGCCGGGGGCGGGCCGGGGCTGTACCGGGCAGAGTTCGGCGTGTCCGGGGCGGGTGACGCGGTGCTGGAAATGCCTGACTGGGTGCGGGGCTTCGTCTGGGTGAACGGCTTCTGCCTGGGCCGCTACTGGGACAGGGGCCCGCAGAAGTCCCTTTTCGTACCCGGCCCGGTGCTGCGCGAGGGGGACAACAGGCTGCTCGTCCTGGAATTCGACCGGGCGGGCGGGAACCGGACCGCCCGGTTCGGGTGTCTCCCTCGTCTCCCCGGATTTCCGTCCCGCTGATCACCGGCCGATGACGGTGACCAACGGGACGGAACCCCGTGCATGTCTATTGCCCGACTACGCCGACGGTGAAGCCGTCCGGGCAAAACTCAGTGGTCCCGATTTCCCCCACCTTCCGTATCCCCACCCCCGCCTCACCCGCATCCGGCGCGCTGAACTCGTACGAGTACGCGGTCGGCTCCCCGCTGGCAGGGGCGAGGCAGAGGGCTCTCCCGCTCGCGGCTTCAACGACCGGGTGCCGTCCATGACGCCGTCGGCGGCCTTGCGGTTCCGGGCGCGCGGCGTGTAGGGCGCTACAAAAAGCGTTTTCGCCATGATCGGAACTGATTCCATACTGCTCGGTATGGAATCACCTCAATTCGATCCCCCGCACCGTCTGATCGACGCTTCGTGGACCCGATGGCGGCAGCTGCACGGCAAGTTCATCGTGCTGCCCAAGCCGCTGCCGGAAGGTCACGCGCTGACGGGGCACCCCTGGGTCTACCACCCGGACAGCCACCGCCGCGATTTCGGGACCGACCCGTTCCGTTCCTATGAGCACCTGCTCGCCGAACGCGGGCCACTGCGCAGGATCTCGCCCGCACCCGAGAACGATCTCAAAACCCTCACGGAAGCCGTGACGGCCGCCGGGGACAAGGCCGTCGCGAGCATGGCCTTTGCGGCCCACCACTTCCTGGCCGAGGCGGAGGAGAAGCGGTCCTTCCCCGCGCGGGATGTGATCGGCGCGGGTTCGTGGTGGGGCTCGCAGCTGACCTTCAACGTCCGGCACCAGCACATCTGGGACAGCCTCGCCATCACGGAGGAGCGCACCGACGGTGCGGCGGTGAACACGATCGTCGATCACCTGACGCGGTGGACGACGCACCTGGAGACCTTCACCGAGCCGGCCCGGGTGCTGTCCGACGTCATCCACTCTGCGGTCCACCGGCTCGGCGGCTGGCAACAGGCCGCGGACCAGGCGCTGCGCGACTCCGAGTACTACGACACGGTGCAGGAGTGGGCTCTGTGCCATCCGCTGGACGACTGCGACATGTGCGCCCCGGACCACTACATGCGCGAATACGACGACGAGGACGAGTAGGCCACCGCCGCCTCTCCCCACAGCTGTTGCGGTGCGCCCTCCGCGGTGGGGAGCATGCCGGGCCATTGCAGGGCTGCGTAGTCACGGAAGCGGCGGACGCCGCATGAGCCGCAGGTCGCGATGCCGCGTGTGACGTTCCAACTGTGCTCGGGGTGCGCGCAGAGGGGTCTCATGAGTGGGCCTCGCGATGGTGGCGGCTCATCTCGTTGGTCCACATCTCCGCTGCCTGCCGGTCGCCTGCGCGGCAGGAGGCGTAGTAGGAGTCCTTGATGTGACGGCACTCGGTGCACCGCGGTGCGCGGGGGGACGCTTCGCTGGCTTGTTCGGGGGTATGGGGCACGGGGGCAACCTTTTCGAGCTTGTCGCTCACACGAGCGGCGTTCACGGTGTGTGCTTCAAGGGTCGCCCTGCGCTCGTACGCTGAACAGACAGGTCAGTTGGACAGACCCAACTGTCCAGCCAGCGTCGGGAGTTTGCATGACCGTCGAACGCGAGAACGCCGATCCGGCCGACCCCGCGGTGTCGCCGTTGGCACACTTCGGTTCGGAAGTGCGCCTGGAGCGTGAGCGGCTCGGTCTCTCACGGGAGGAGCTTGGCAAAGCAGCCCATTGCGGCTACTCGTTGGTGGCCAAGATCGAGGCGGGGCAGCGAGTCCCGACGCTGGATTTCGCGGAAGCATGCGATCAGATGTTCCCGGATGCACACGGGCGCTTCGCGCGGCTGTGGCCATTGGCTCTGAGACACGCGTTCCCCACTTGGTTCCGCAGGTACGTGGAACTGGAATGGTCCGCTACAGCAATTCGGATGTTCCACGCGGTGATTGTTCCGGGGCTCGTGCAAACAGAAGCATATGCGCGAGCCATCCTCAGCGCTGGACGTCCAACCAATCTCGACGACCTGGTCACTGCTCGCATCGAGCGGCAACGCATCCTCCAGCGCGAAGAACCGCCTGCCCTCTGGGTGGTGCTGGACGAAGCGGTCCTGAGGAAGACCGTCGGCAGCGTGCACGTGATGCGAGAGCAGCTGACCAAGCTGCGGGACCTGGCAGACACGCCACCGCATGTCGTGCAGATCATTCCGGACGACGGAACGCCCTTCCACGGGTGGGGCTCACCGTTCGGGCTGCTGTCCTTCAACGAAGGTGCGGACATCGTCCATGTAGACGGCTTCCCCAAGGGCTACTTGCTCGCCGGACCGGAGGACGTCCATGCGGCGAGCCGCACCTACGATCTCCTCAGGGCTCTGGCTCAGCCTCCCAAGAAATCGGCCCTCTTGATTGACTCGATCCTGAAGGACAGCTACTCATGACCGATTGGCGTAAGTCCAGCTACAGCGGACCCAACGGCGGCGAATGCGTCGAGGTAGCCGACAACCTACCCGGCTCCGTCCCCGTCCCCGTCCGGGACAGCAAGACCCCCCACCACCCCCCTCTCATATTCGAGCCCACCGCCTGGGCCTCCTTCATCGCCTCCCTCAAGCACTCCGAAATCTGACCCCTCCCCAAATCCATTTGCACCCGCACCGCCCCGGCCCCGAAAATCGGGCCTGTGTTTGGACGCAAGAAGAAGAACCGCCCCCAGGACCCTGCCATCGCCGAGGCCCTGGAGCTGCTGGCAACCGGCGACATACCCGGCGCCCTCCGCAGCGTGCGCGGCAAGGAAGGCGAGCTGCCCATCGAGCAGCTCGCCGCCTTCGTGGCGCGGGCCGGGGACGCCGCGGGGTTCGGGGACCTGAAGAGCGCGGCCCGCAAGGCCGCCGCTCACCCCGAGCGGGCCGAGGCCCTCTACGAGTACGGCTACGCCTGCATCGAGCGCGGCCTCCCCGCCATTGCCGTACCCGCCCTCGAGCGCGCACTGGAACTCGTACCCGACTCCCGCGCCGTGCTCAACGAGCTGATCTCCGCCTACGAGCGCGAGGGCCGGCACGGCACGGCAGTTGCTGTGCTGACAGCCCGCGAGCACACCCTCGCGCCCTGGCCGGAGCGCTACTTGCTGGCGTGGAACGCCGTCATGACCGGGCAGCTCGACCTGGCCGAGCGTCAGGCCGCCCTCCTCCCCGAGCCGACCGACTCCGACGCGCAGTGGCTCCCCGCACACCAGCGCATCCTGCGCACCCTGGAGCGCGCCCGCACCCTGCGCGCCGCGGGCGCACCCGTGCCGACGGGCGAACCGCTCGGCCCGCAGGACCTGCGCGGCTGGCAGTTCGTCATAGCCGGAACCGTGCTGGGCACCCTCTCCCCCTTCGGCTTCGACGACGGGATGAACGGGCGCTGGGCCTGGTTCCAGGACTCCGCCGAGTCGTGCCGGGCGGGACTGGTGCGCCTGCGCGCCACCCTTGAGGCGGCCGGTCTGCGCCCAGCGACCGTCTCGCTGCTGCCCGACCGTTCGAGCTGGATCCTCGGGCTGGCCGCGGCCGAGTTGCTGGGGCTGCCTGCCGTACCGTTCGAGCCGGGCCGCGCGGACACCGTGGTGATCGCCTACGACCTGTCGGAGGTCGACCCGGAGCTGCTGGCCGCGCTGCACGAGCGCGCTCCCGGGCAGGTGCTGCACGAGCACGCGTCCTGCTGGACCGAGCCCCCGGCCGTGACCCCGGACAGCGCGGCGCTGCTCGTCCAGAGCATCGTGGCGCCCTGGGACTCCGCCATGCAGATGACGGACGACGGCAACGTCGAGACGCTGCCCGAGGACTCCCGGCCGGCCGAGGAGATCGCCGCCGAGATCGTGGCCGCGGACGACGAACCGGACGAGGGCGACGGCGAGACGCCCGCAGACCACGACAACGACTACTCCGCGTTCGTCCGCGCGGCGGCCGCACAGTGGCTGCAGGGCGATCGCATGGAGGTGGCCTCCAGCGGGCCCGTGTCCGGATCGCGGTTCCTCTGAACCGACGTCCGACCCGCCGCCCCGGCCGGGTCGGGGCGGCCTGCGGCATCATCGATGCATGATCGCCAAACTGCAGTGCACCGTCGTCGACTGCCCCGACCCGCTGGCCCTGGCGCGTTTCTACGCCGAGATCCTCGGCTGGCGGGTCGTCGCCGACGACAACGACCCGGACTGGGTCTGGTTGACCGATCCCGCCACGCCCCAACGGATCGCGTTCCAGCGGGTGGAGGGCGAGTACCGCCCGCCCCGCTGGCCTGACCCGGCTCACCCTCAGCAGATGCACCTCGACTTCGACGTCGACACCCGCGAGGACGTGGAGCGCGCGCAGCAGCAGGTCATCGCGCTCGGGGCGACGTTTCTGCACGACAGCGGCGGCGAGAAGCGAGGTTTCCGGGTGTTCGCCGACCCGGCGGGGCACCCCTTCTGTCTCTGCTACGGGCAGGCAGGCGTGGTTCCGGCCTGACCTGGGGCCTTACCTCACCGGTACCGCCTCCCCCCGGTACCGCCTCCTCCCCCGGATCGAAAGGAAAGCCGTGGCTCGAAGTCAGCTGCAGATCATCAAAGTCGGGCCAGTACTGCCGGGCCACCGTCGGGAATGTATCGTCCGGTCCGTCGGAGACGTCCCGGTCTGGGTGGGCGAGGCGATGCGGGACACGTCGGACCCCCAGGCGCACCAGCCGGTCAAGGTGGCCGTGATCCAGAAGTACCGGGACATATTCGTCAGACAGCTGAGCCCCGTGCACGGGGGTTTGATCGAGTTCCGCGGCCCGGACGTCAGCTGGGTGGCGGTGGAGATGATCCTCGAATCCGAGAAAGAGCAGTGATCCCGAAACCGCCTGGGGCCTCTGGTGCGGATCTTGCCGGCGCCGCCCGACGACGCGCGCTGATCCGACAAGATCCGCGAGAGAGCCCGTAGGCAGTCCCCGTACCGTCCCTACGCCGTCAGTGCCACGGCAGCCGCGCGCAGCGCATCGCCCGCCCCGCCGACGATCGGATCCCCGTGTCCGAAACAGGCCGTTTGAACGTCCAGCATCGACTGACGGTGGAACGAAGCAACGGCCTGCTCGCGGTCGACGTTGAAGACGCCGAGCATCACCTGCTCGACGTTGGCAATCGTGTCGCCCGTGAACAGCACTCCGGACTCGGGGAGATGCAGCGCCACGCTCCCCGGCGTGTGCCCGGGGACATGGACGACGTGCGCCTCCTCGCCCCAGTCGAGGACGTCGCCGTCCACCAGCTCGCGGTCCACCGCGCACGGCTCGGCAGGGCCGATGCCCGCCAGCTTCGTCTGCACGGACTCGAACAGCGGTATCTCCCACTCCTCGAACACCGGCGGCGGGCCGGGCACCTCGCCCCGGATGAACGGCGCGTCCGCGGCCCCCGCGAGCACCCTCGCGCCCGTGGCCGCGGCCAGTTCCGCCGCGGATCCGACGTGGTCCACGTGGAAGTGGGTCAGGAAGATCTCACGCAGATCGCCGGGAGCGGCGCCCAGTGAGGCGAGCGCGTCGAGGATTGCCTGCCCGTCCCCCGGCAGCCCCGTGTCGACCAGGGTCCAGCCTCCGTCGGGCAAACGCAGGGCGTACGCCTGGCCGACCGTTGTCCGCAACATCCATATAGCGCTGTTGACTTGAGTGATCTCCATGCCCGTCAGACTAATGATCGACACGGGCTCCTCCCCAGCCTTTGCGCCCTCGGCGGATTGAGCCTCCGGCGAACGCCGGCCCGGAACCGCCCTACGCGCCGGGCCGCCGGTCCACCGGGAACAGTGCCGTCACCTGCCATCCGCCCTCCGGCGCCGGACCCGCCGTCAGCCGCCCGCCCATGGCCTTCGCCCGCTCCGCGAGCCCGACGAGCCCGAAGCCCCCGCCCCGGGCCTTCTCCGCCAGCGCGGCCGCCTGCTTGCCGTCGTCGGCGATGCGCAGCTGGACGCCTTCCGGAACGCCCCGCACCCCGATCCGCACCGCCGTGGCGTCGGCCGCGTGCTTGCGGATGTTGGTCAGCGACTCGCGGACCACGCGGTGGACGCCCGCGGCGACGTCACCCGGGATCCAGGTTTCCATGCCCCGCTCGATGTAAAGGGCGACGGGCGGGCCCGTGCGGGCGAAGTCGTCGGCGAGGGCGCGCACCTCGGGGAGGCCCGCCAGGGGCTCGGTCTCGGCCTCGCCCTCGCGCAGGACGCCGACCAGGCGGCGCATCGCGCCCAGTGCCTCGCCCGCCGAGACCTCGATGCGCTCGAAGGCCGCGGCGGCGGCCGGACCGTCGAGCGCGGTGAAGCGCGCGGCCTGGGCCTGCACGGCGATCCCGGTGACGTGGTGGGCGACCAGGTCGTGCAGCTCCCGGGCGAGTTCCAGCCGCTCGGCGGTGCGCACCGCGGCCATGTCGCGGACGCGCTGTACGGCGTGGCCGCGCAGGAGCAGGGAGAACGTGCCGACGACGACGAGCAGCACGGAGAAGAGCGCGGTGAACCACCCGGGTCTGAGGTCGCGCATGGGGGCGGCGACGACGGCCGCGGCGAGCATCGGGCCGAGGACGGCGGCGACGCGGTCGGAGGACCGGGTCACGACGAGGGTAAGCAGCACGAGCAGGGCGACGTCCTCACCCATGCCCCAGACGACGCGCGGGTGCTGCCCGGTCATCAGGACGACAGAGGCCGTCCAGGAGACGGCGACGGCGAGGCCCGCCCGGACGGTGAGCGGGATCCAGCCGTAGGGGACGGCGCACAGGCAGACGAGCACGCCGGAGGCGAGGACGATGGCGTGCGGCCGGCTGGGCTGGCGGGCGAGGGCGAGGCCCTCGAAGAGGACGAAGGCGAGCAGGGCGGCCCCGAGGGCGGCCTTCGCGGCGGCCGCCCATCGGGGGTGGCGGGCGGCCCAGCGGCCCCATCTGCTCACGTGCCGCCCGTGGCCAGCCCGCTCTCCCAGGCCCACGCGGCGATCTCGACGCGGTTCCGGGCGTCGAGCTTGAGCTGCACGTTGGCCAGGTGGGTCTTGACCGTGGACAGGGAGACGAACAGTTCGGAGGCGATCTCGGCGTTGGTCGCGCCGCGCGCCAGGCAGCGCACCACGTCGGCCTCGCGGTCGGTGAGCGGCTCGGACGGCTGCCGGGCGGTGGCGGCCGGGCCGGCCGAGGGGGCCATGTCGCGCAGCAGCCGGACGGTGATCGCGGGCGAGATGAGCGAGTCGCCGACGGCGGCGGCGTGGACGGCCTCCACGAGCATGGCGGGGCTGGCGTCCTTGAGGAGGAACCCGGAGGCGCCGTTGCGGAGGGCGGCGTGCACGTACTCGTCGAGGTCGAAGGTGGTGACGATGACGATCCGGGGGCGCTGGGCGCGCTCGGGGTGCTGTGCGGAGAGGGCGGAGAGCCGCCGGGTGACCTCCAGGCCGTCGACCTTGGGCATGCGGATGTCCAGCAGCAGCACGTCGGGGTCGTGACGCTCGACGGCCTCCAGGGCGGCCTCGCCGTCGACGACGTCGGCGACGACGTCGATGTCGGGCTGACTCTCCAGGATCATCCGGAAGCCGGTGCGGACCATCTCCTGGTCGTCCGCGATGACCACGGTGATCGCCATGCTGTGCCTCGCCCTTCGGAAAGTCGTTTCTCCATGCCACAGGGGGTGCCCAGGGGCCGCAACCGCTGCGCGCGGTCGGGTGTCGTGCGGACGGGTCCGGTCGAGGGGCGGGACGAGGACCGGACGGGGGCGGGACCGGGGCCGGACCGGGGTCCGGACGCGGCTCAGTCGTCCGCGCGCCCGTTGCGCCGCAGCGCGAACCGTACGCCGTACGCGCCCGCGCCGACGGCGAGCAGGGCGGCACCGCCCGCGAGGACGGGGGTGCGCACATCGTCGGCGTCGTGGGCGGCCTTGATCACCTGACCGGCTTCCATCACGCGCTTGACGGGGTTGCCCGAGGAGTCGTGGGGCGGCCGCTTGGCGTGGGCGTGCTTGGAGTGCTTCCGGGTGCCGTCGGCGGGCGTGTCGGCGCGGGTCGGCTGAGCACGGCCTGCGCTCGCCCGCGCCTCCCGGGCCGAGCCGTCGAGGGTGTGCCGCAGGGAGCCGGAGGTCACGTCGTAGTAGCTGGTCTGCGCGGCGCCGTCGAGCTGGGCGCGCAGGGTGGGGTGCGCGGTGTTGCCGCCGAGGAGCCTCAGGTGGAGCCGGTCGAGGTCGGCCGTGGGGCGGGCGGGGTCCAGGGTGCGCTGCTGCTGTCCGTGGGTGACGGTGACGCTGGTGCCGGAGTGGCCCGAGGTGAGGCGGGCGCGGCTGCCGTCCGGGAGCTGCACCTGGTGGCTGGTGGTGCCGGCGCTGCCGGGGCGGTGGTCGCGGTGCGCGGTGCCCGCGGCGAAGGCACCGGTCGTCGTGTCCGCGGCGAAGGCGCTTGCCGTCGGGTACGCCACGGCCGCGACGGCGGCGGTGAGAACGGTGGCGGCGGCGAGGCGGGACTTCACGGACACGGGGGCGGGCCTTTCCGTAACGGACGGCTGGGACGGCGGCCCACGGGGCCACGGCAATCACGTTACGGGCGTTTATACGGCCCACACCTCGACTGTCCGACCATTCTCACCTCGGCCGAAAGGATGACGGGGACCGCCCGGGTCATACCAGCGGGCGGGTCCGGGCATCCGTCGGCGGGGGCACGGGGACCCGTACCGGGGCTGGTCCGTCCGGGGCAGCGGGGCCCCGGCCGCCCCGGTACGGGCGGGGTGCGCGGCTCAGCCGCCGAGGCTCGCGGCGGCGGACCTGATGTCGGAGGCGAAGGTGCTCACCTCGGTGTAGACGCCGGGGTAGCCGGGCCGGGCGCAGCCCTCGCCCCAGCTGACGATGCCCACCTGGATCCAGGCGCCGGAGTCGTCCTTGCGGAACATGGGGCCGCCGGAGTCGCCCTGGCAGGTGTCCACGCCGCCGGTGTCCATGTAGCCGGCGCATATCTCCTCACCGGGGGTGAGGCTGTCGCCGTAGGCGCCCTGGCAGGTGGCGTCGTCGACGTACGGGACGGTGGCCTTGAGCAGGTAGCGCTGCTGCCCGCCGCCCTCGGTGGCGGCGCCCCAGCCGGCGACGGTGAAGTCGCCGTTGTTGTAGGCGTCGGTGTCGGCGATCTTGAGAGTGGGCTGGTTGACGGGCTTGGCCAGCTTGATCAGCGCCCAGTCCTTGCCCTTGCCGTTGTAGCCGGGGGCCTGGATGACCTGGGTGGACTTGATCTTGACGGCGGAGGAGGAGTTGAGGTCCACGACCCCGGTGGTGGCGGTGATGGAGGTGTTGGCACCGCTGCCGTTCACGCAGTGGGCCGCGGTGAGGACAATCTGCTGGGTGTAGAGGGCGCCGCCGCAGCCCATGGAGAGCCGCACCATCCAGGGGAACTCGCCCTGTGCCGCGGGGGTGCCGCCCACGACGCCCGGGCTCGGGTCACTGGCCTGGACGCTGCCGGGCTGGAGGCTGAAGGCCGCGAGGGCGACCGCGCCGACTGCCAAGCCTCTCTTGAGCACCTTGAGGTGCTTGAGGTGTTTGCGCAACGGTCTTCCTTTCGTGGAGGGTTGCGCGCACCGCCGTCGCCCCCGATGGGTGGGTTGTAGGGCTCATGACAATGCACGCCGGTGCGATTGTCAGGGCGCGTGAGGGGTGGGACACAGCCCGTTTTTCGGACAGTCGGGAGCGGTGGCGGAGCAGCTGCGGGAACAGTGGCTGGAACGGCGGCGGTCTGGCGGGTGTCCGTACAGTGGAAGAGCAGCCGCAAACCGCACGGGGGTGGTCAGGCGTGGGCGTCCCGGGCACCGAGATCGAGCACGGCTTCCCGCACGTGGAGGCCGTCCGCTCCGCCGTCACCGCGCTCTACCGGCGGCTGTCCTACGACACGGTGCACACCTTCGAACTGAGCGTGCCGCCGGTCGACGTGGCCTTCTCCGACACGGAGGACCCCTACCTGGGCGTGCAGCGCATCGCGGGCGTGATGGTCCGGCACCTGCGGCTGCCGGACGCCCGGATGATCGTCAGCTTCCGCGACATGCGGCACGCCGGGAGCGTCGAACTCGCCGCCGGACCCGAGTACTTCATCGAGCTGAACTCGCGCTTCAAGACCCACCGCCGCGACATCGGGGCAGCACTCTCGCACGAGGTCATGCACGTCTACCTGCACCGGCTGGGGCTCGAGTACCCCGGCACCCGCGACAACGAGATCCTGACGGACACGGCCGCTGCGTACCTCGGCGCGGGCTGGCTGCTGCTGGACGCGTACCGCGAGTCCTCGGTCTCCACGCAGAAACTCGGTTACCTCACGCCGGAGGAGTTCGGGTACGTCCTGGCCAAGCGGGCCTTCGCGTTCGGGGAGGACCCCTCGCCGTGGTTCACCAGCCCGCAGGCGTACGAGGCGTACGTACGCGGCCGCGACCTGGCGCTGCGGGACGCCCGCCGGGCACCGCTGGCCGGGGCCGGGCGCCTCGGACGCCACCGCTATGCACGGGACCGGCGGGCACGGACGGCGTCGGCGGGCGCGGGATACGCCTTCGAGGACGACGGGGCACTGCGGGTCAGCTTCCCGTGCCCGACGTGCCACCAGCGGATCCGGGTGCCGGTGCGGGGACGGCTGCGGGCCCGGTGCACGCTATGCCGGACGGAGCTGGAGTGCGACACATAGCCATGCGGCATACAGGCGTTGCACAGGCACAGGCGCCGCACAGGCGCTGCACAGGCGTTCAACTGCGTACCGCCGAAAGCGGAATCAACTGGTCCCGGGCAGAGATGATCTTTAGCTTGGCCGGTATGGAAACCACCCAAGTCACTGACAACGTATGGATGTTCGCCTTCTCGGCGGGCCAGGCGTACCTGGTCCGGCTGCCGGAGGACCGCGGCTTCGCGCTCGTCGACACCGGGGTGCCGGGCTCCGAGCAGCAGGTCCTGGACTTCGTGGCGGAGCTGGGGGGCCGTCCCGAGGACATCCGGCAGATCGTGCTCACCCACTCCCATGTCGACCACGCCGGTTCCGCGGCGGAGCTGGCGGCGGTCACGGGGGCCGAGGTGCTGGCCGGCGCGGCCGACGCCCCGGTGATCCGCCAGGAGGCGCCCAAGCCGCCGCCGGTGCTGGAGGAGTGGGAGCTGCCGCTGTGGGAGTCCGTACTGGAGCAGATCAAGGACCTGCCCCCGGCGCAGCCCTGCCGGGTGGACCGGGAACTCGTCGACGGCGACACGCTGGACTGGGGCCAGGAGGTCCGCGTCGTCCACGTGCCGGGTCACACCGACGGCTGCATCGCCCTGTACATGACGGAGTCCGGCGTCCTGTTCACCGGTGACACCGTCGCCAACATGAAGGGGGTGTCGCTGGGCACCTTCAACATCGACCGGCAGCAGGCGATCGCCTCGTTCCGCAAGCAGGCCGATCTGAACCCGCGGATCGCCTGCTTCGGCCACGGCGAGCCCGTCCTGGAGAACGCGGGCGAAGCCCTGCGGGCCACGGCCGGGCTGCTGGAGGCGTAGGCGGTGGGGCAAGGGGAAAGGGAGGCCGCCGGGGCGACCGCCCGAAGGTGCCGCCTACCCCTTGCCCCACCACTTCTTCAGCACTCCCTCGGCCGGCTTGCCGTGCGGCGTGTACGCCAGGCGCTTCGCCGTCTCACCGCTGTCCGGCCAGTCGTCCCACATCCACCAGCAGACGCCCGCCCACCACGGCTTGTCCTCGAACGTGGCGAGCAGCGCCTCGTACGCCGCCGCCTGTTCCTCGTCGCCGCCGCGCTTGCTGACCGTCCAGGAGTAGGGGGCCGTGGTGGTGCCGCGCTGGCTGACGTAGCCCGCCTCGGTGAAGAGGATCTTCCGGTGCTCCCGCTCCGAGAAGGCGGCCAGCTGCTTCACGATGGGCTGCCAGGCGTCCCGCAGCCGTCCCTGGTCCGTCGTGGCCTTGTCGGCCAGCGGCCAGTAGGCGTCGATGCCGATGAAGTCGAGGTCCTTCCAGAACGGGATGTCCCGGTACTCGTCGTAGTTGGCGGCGTACGTCAGCGGGCCCTTGTAGTGCTCGCGCACCGCGGCGATGACGTCGCCCCAGTGCCCGGCGTCGCGGGAGGTGCCCGCCAGCTCGGTGCCCACCGAGAACTGCTCGACGCCGTTGTCGGCCGCCAGCTGCGCGTAGTGGGTGATGAAGCGCTTGTACGCGCCGAACCAGGCGTCCCGGTCACGGGGCTTGATGCCCGCGCGGTCGCCGCCCTTCTTCAGGTCGACGTGCGGCTTGACCATGGTCTTGAGGCCCGCCTGGTGGGCGAGGCCGATGATGTGGCGCAGGCTGTCGTCGCCCGCGGTCTCCTCGGTCGTGCGGATGTCCGAGTCGGTGACGCGGTCCTGGTACCAGGTGGGGGTGAAGGTCACCCACCGGGCGCCGGTGTCGGCGATCTGCCGCAGATACGTTTCGGCCTGCGGGCCGGCGTAGTCGTCGGTGTTCCACGACGGGAGCGTCATGCCGCGCATCCCGCTCACCTTCCTGTCGTCGGGCTTGCCGCTGCTCCGCCCGCTGCCCGAGGGCGAGGGGCCGGACTTGTCCTCGTCGCCGGAGGAGGAGCATCCGGCGACGAGGAGGACGGCCAGCGCCGAGAGCGCGGCGGCCGCCCTCCTCACCGCGATCACTGCGCGAGGTCCATGGGACCGACGAAGGTGTAGCCGAGGGCGCGGATGCCGTCGACCGTCTGCTTCAGCGGGTCCACTGCGTAGTACGGGTGGTAGAAGAAGCTCGCCACTCCGTCACGCACGGCCAGGTTGGCCTTGGCCGAGGCGATCAGGTCGGCCGGGAGCCGGGCCGGGTGGTTGTTGTAGGGCAACGGTTCGTAGTTGCCGATGTTCTCGGGGAGCACGGTCGTACCGTAGACGTCCTTCACGGAGTACGGGAAGAACTGGCCGATGTAGCGCGAGGCGTTCACCGGCTGGCCGCTGAGCGTTCCTGCGAAGTACAGCGAACGCTCCAGCCGGGCCGTGTAGTTCGCGCCGAGCACCTTGTAGTCGGTCGCCGAGGCGGCGTAGTGCGGGGTCGTCCAGAGGGTCGGCTTGGGCAGGCCCGCTGCGGCGAAGCCGGCGAGGGCCGAGGTGACCCGCGACTGGGCCCAGACCGCGTTGTCCTCGGTGGGCGGACCGTCGTAGACGACGTTGTCGTTGGCGTCGACGTGGGCGCGGAAGAACTCGAAGTCGTCACCCGTGACGCCGGTGTAGGGGTTGTTCACGTTGCTGTACTGATGGGTGTAGCCGTGGTTCATCAGGACGGCGCCGTGCTGGAGCATGTACTTGAGCGCGGAGACCACCTGGGGCGCCTGGGCCAGGGTGATGGTCTGGGGCTTGCCGTTGTTGTAGACACCCTTGGGGTCGGTGTAGACGGGAATGACGTTGATCCCGTAGGTGATGTTCTGCGAGGCGAGGTAGTCGGCCATGGCCCGCAGCTCGGTGGGGTCCGAGCTGGGGCTGATGTCCTCCAGCCGTACGAACGCCCGGTGGCGTTCGGCGGTCGCCGGGGCGAGCGCGTCGAAGAGCAGGTCCTCGAAGACGATGACGCGGTCGGACTCGGAGACGTAGGTGAAGGGGATCTCGCCCACGTAGGTGATGTTGCCCGAGCGGATCGCCCAGGGGCTGGTGGCCCCGCTGTTGGCGTCGGTGGCCTGGGCGAGCTGGGTGACCGCGGGGTAGCCGGTGCCGGTGACGATCGCGGGGTGCAGCACGCCGCCGTCGTAGCCGGTGGGGATCTTCCGGGTCAGCTGCTGGTTCTTGTACGAGACTTGGGTGATGTTGCCGACGGTGCCGCCGGACTCGAAGTACGAGTTGGTGGGGTCCCAGCCGTACTTCTGCTTGAAGGTCTCGATGCCGACCGTGTTGGCCATGTTCCAGATGTTGTCGCCGATCCAGTCGATCGGCTTGCTGGTCGTCAGCGCGTCCTGGTAGAAGGCGGCCGGGATGGCGTCGGGGATCGTGCCGCCGTAGTACGTCGAGCCGACGTAGACGGTGGCGGTGTACTGCTCCACCATGCCCGCGGTGTAGGCGGAGACGGGCTTGGAGGTCACGGTCCCGAAGTGGCCGGCGAGGTTGGCGATCGCCATGGCGTACAGCTCGCCGAGGTAGCCGTAGGGGCCGGTGGTGTCGTAGAGGACGAGCGCCGAGGCGCCGGCGGGGGCGGCCAGTGCCGTGGCCGGCGCGGCCGCGGCCTTGGTGAGCGGCGCGACCGCGGGCTTGACGCTCGGCGTGGCCGCGGCCTTGGTGACGGGCGCGGGGGTGACGGTGAGCTTGTGGGCTGCGCGCTGCCGGTCGAGCTGGAGGCTGCCGCTGACCCATGCCTTCAGGTCATTGGTGCTGGCGCCGGAGAGCGATGCCGCAGCGACGCCCTTGAGGCCGTGCGGCGGACGAGGCTTCCCGCCCTTGTCTATCGCGGCCTCGGCGCCGGTGGAAAACGAGACGCCGCCCAGCAGGGCGGCGACGAGGAGCAGGACGGTCGAGACCCGGGAAATACCTGGTCTCCCCCGCATTTCTTTCATTTGTTGTTCCCCCCTGGTCGAAGAACCCAGTGCCGTTTCCTCCGCTTCCTCCGCCCATGCCGATGGTGGGCCGATGGTGGTGGGAGGTCCCGACAGTTGGCTGATTCTTGTGCCCTGGGAGAAGTGTGTCAATAGACAACTGTGGTCCGAAATGGGCAATGAGTGACAGCGGGATTAGTACAGACCAAACATCACACCAGCAACAGACCCTACTCCAGCAGGCATAACTACCGGTCGGTCCAGAGAATTAATCATTCCGATCCAACAAGTCTCACCATCACACCCAGAACTCACAACGATGTCTGGTACCTTCCCACCGCACGCCTCAAGACGAGGCGAAATCCGGGGGGATCGCATGTACGGAAAACCCGCACTGGGGTCAGTCCTGCCCATGGCCGGACTGACGGCAGCCCCAGAAGTTCTGCCGGGCATACCCTTTGCCAGGGGCCTGCAGGAAGCTGCCGGAGCCGGCTTTCTGCTCTACTGCGCGATAGCCGCAGTTCTTCTTTCGGCAAAACTTTGGTTCCGACTCCGAAACTTCGGTGGACATTCATGATCACCGAAGTTTTGCTGTGGTCCAGCATCGCCATCATCGTGATGGCCGGCTGTTACAACTCCACCCTCTTCATCCTCTCCAGGCGCCGCGTCAAGCGCGGTCGCGGACCGCGTGCCGAGCGTCTGTACGTCTTCCTCCTCGCCTGTCTGAACGAGGAAAAGGTTCTCGCCGAGAGCCTTGCCCGCATCACCTCCCTGCCCGCAGGGAACTTCATGGCCCTCGTCATCGACGACGCCTCCGACGACGACACCGCCCGCATAGCCCGGGAGGCCGGCCACGCGTCGGACGACAAGGTCCAGCTCCTCCAGCGGCACCTCCCGAACGCCCGCAAGGGCAAGGGCGCCGCCCTCAACGCCGGCATCCGTCACCTGCGCGAATCCGGTCTGCTCGACGGCCACGACCCGCACGACGTCATCGTCTGCGTCGTCGACGCGGACGGCCGGCTCGACCCGCACGTGGTCCAGGCGGTCGACCCCTACTTCGACGATCCGCGCACCGGCGCCACCCAGATCGGGGTGCGGATGTACAACCGCCACAAGGGCCTCCTCGCCCGCCTCCAGGACATGGAGTTCGTCATCTACGGCGACATCTTCCAGTCCGCCCGGCGCTATTTCGGCAGCGTCGGCATGGGCGGCAACGGCCAGTTCATGCGCCTGGCCGCGCTCGACACGCTGTGCGGCCCGGACGGCAAGGGACCGTGGAGCGACTCGCTGACCGAGGACCTCGATCTCGGGGTGCGCCTCATCGCCCGCGGCTGGACCAACCAGCACTGCACCACCGCCGCGGTCTCCCAGCAGGCCGTCCTGGACGTGCGCCGCCTGGTGCGCCAGCGCTCCCGCTGGTTCCAGGGCCATCTCCAGTCGGCCGGACTGCTCCCGCTGATCCTCCGCGAGGTGCCCACCAGGGCCGCGGTGGACCTGATGTACCACCTGTCCAGCCCGGTCCTGATCCTGCTCACCTCACTGCTGCCGCTGTCCTTCCTCATCGCCATGGGCGGCACGCTCATCGGCTCCGTGGAGGCCGGACGCCTGCTCGTCTCGCCGATGTTCGTCATCGGCCCGTACGTCCTGTCGTTCACCGCGGCATACGCCTACGGCTGGGTCTACTCCCGGCGCGAGCGGGGCCTGGGCCTCGCCCGCGCGGTACTGCTCTCCCACGTCTTCGTCTTCTACGGCTACATCTGGTTCGCCGCCGGATGGTGGGGGCTGTGGCGGATGCTCACGGGCAAACAGACCTGGCTCAAGACCGCGCGCACCTGAGCGGACGCGTCGGCGGCCGTCCACTCCTCCACCCGCAAGCAGAGCAAGCACCTTCGAGGGAGACCACCATGTCCCCGAACGTCATCACCACGCCCGTGCGCGCCATGCTGGTGCTGGGCACCCGACCCGAAGCGATCAAGCTCGCCCCCGTGGCCCGCGCCATGGCCGACTCCCCGCTCTTCGAGCCCGTCGTCGTCACCACCGGCCAGCACCGCGAGATGCTCCACCAGATGCTGGACCTCCTCCAGGTCCCCGTCCGCGTCCAGCTCGACGTCATGCGCGACCGGCAGGACCTCTCCAAGCTGACCGCCCGGCTGATGGACGGGCTGGGCGAGGTCGTCCACGGGGAGCGCCCGGACCTCGTCGTCGTCCAGGGCGACACCACGTCCGCGCTCACCGGCGCGCTCGCCGCGTTCTACGAGCACATCCCCGTCGCCCACGTGGAGGCCGGGCTGCGCACCGGGGTGCTCGACAACCCGTTCCCCGAGGAACTCAACCGCCGCCTCATAGGACGCATGGCGCGCTGGCACTTCGCGCCCACGCCGCGCGCGGCCGGGCACCTCACCACCGAGGGCGTGCCCGCCGCGGAGGTGTTCGTCACCGGCAACACCGTCATCGACAACCTGCTGTGGGTGCTGGAGGAGGGCGCCGGCCGCGACTTCTTCGAGAGCAAGGGCCTGCGGCGCGTCCTGGTCACCCTGCACCGCCGCGAGAACCAGGGCGACCGGATGCGGGCCATGGGCAAGGCGCTGCGGCAGCTCGCCGACCGGGGCGACGTGGAGATCGTGCTGCCGCTGCACAAGAGCCCCGCCGTCCGCGACGCACTGCTCCCGGAGCTGTCCGGACACGACCGCATCCGCGTCGTGGAGCCACTTGGCTACCTGGACTTCTCCGCCACGCTCGCGGGCTGCGACCTCGTGATGACCGACTCGGGCGGCATCCAGGAGGAGGCCCCCAGCCTGGGCAAGCCCGCCCTGGTCCTGCGGACGACCACGGAGCGGCCCGAGGCGGTGGAGGCGGGCGCGGCCCTGCTGGTGGGCACCGAGCCGCACGCCGTGCTCGACGCGGCGGTCCGGCTGCTGGACGACGACGCCGTGTACGAGCGGATGGCGACGGCCGGCAACCCGTTCGGGGACGGGCACGCCACGGACCGGATCGTGGCGCAGCTCGCGGAGGACTTCGGCGCCGATGCCGGAGCGGACGCGGTGCCCGCGCCGGATGCGAATGCCGATGCGGACGCGGATGCGCTGATCGTCCCCCAGCCCGACGGCCCGGAGTCATACTCGACGGCATGACGAGAGATCGCCGGCTCCTCGCTCTGGTCCTGCTCGTGGCCTCCGTGGTGGGTATCGCCATAGCCGTGGGCCTGATGTGGGAGGACAGCGGGGAGCCGGAGAGGCCGTGGGCCGAGGGTTCGGTCCACGGCCCCTGGCGGTCGGTCTTCGACGGCCACGGCGAGAACATCGGCCGCCACGACGGCCTGGCCCTCTCCCCCAAGCCGTCCCGGGAGGCCGGGGAGACCCACGCCGGGCTGATCGTCTCCACGCAGCAGTACGGCGACGTGGACTTCCGCGCCAAGATGCGCACGATCGCGCAGCTGCGGACACCCAAGCCCAACCCCTGGGAAGTGCCGTGGCTGGTATGGGCGTACAGCGACCCGGAGCACTTCTACTACGTGACCCTCAAACCGAACGGCTGGGAGCTGGGCAAACGCGACCCCGCCTACCCCGGCGGCCAACGCTTCCTGGCAACCGGCTCCGAGCACTTCCCCATCGGGAGCACGTCGGACGTGCGGGTGGGGCAGCGGGGGGCACGGATGGAAGTGAGCGTGGACGGGCGGGGGTTGGTGGGGTACGAGGACCGGGAGCGGCCGTATGTACGGGGGAATGTGGGGGTGTACACGGAGGATGCGCGGGTGGTGTTCACGGACATCTCGGCGCGGGGGGATGGGTAGGGGGTTTCCTTTCCCCGATCCCGCCCCTTCCCGAAACTGGGGGCTCCGCCCCCAGACCCCCGAGGTCGGGGATGGGGGTGGGGGCGAAGCCCTCAGGCCTTTGGTCCGGGGAAAGGTCAGACCGTCAGGGCGCGGTCCGTTGGGCGGATCGGAGCCGGGAGCGTGCTGGTGCCCGTCAGGTAGCGGTCAACGCCTCGCGCCGCCGACCGCCCCTCCGCAATCGCCCACACGATCAGCGACTGCCCCCGCCCCGCGTCCCCTGCGACGAACACACCCGGCACGTTCGTCGCGAAGTCCGCATCCCGCGCGACGTTGCCCCGCGCATCCAGCTCCAGCCCGAACTGCTCGACCAGACCGTTCGCACGGTCGGTCCCCGTGAAACCCATCGCCAGAGTGACGAGCTGCGCCGGAATGCGACGTTCCGTACCCGGCTTCTGCTCGAGCTTGCCGTCGACGAACGACACCTCCACCAGGTGCAGCCACTGCACGTTCCCGTCCTCGTCGCCCTCGAAGTGCGTCGTGGAGACGGAGTAGACCCGCTCCCCGCCCTCCTCGTGCGCCGAAGTGACCTTGTAGAGCATGGGGAAGGTCGGCCACGGCTGCCCGGCGTTCCGCTCCTCGCCCGGCCGGGGCATGATCTCCAGCTGGGTGACGGAAGCCGCACCCTGCCGGTGCGCCGTGCCGACGCAGTCCGCCCCGGTGTCGCCGCCGCCGATGACGACGACGTGCTTGCCCTCGGCAGTAATCGACGGGGCGACGAGGTCGCCCTCCTGCACCTTGTTGGCGACGGGCAGGTACTCCATGGCGAAGTGGACGCCACGCAGCTCGCGCCCGGGCACGGGCAGGTCGCGGGAGGTGGTGGCACCGGCCGCGACGACGACCGCGTCGTACCGCTTGCGCAGCGTCGCGGCGTCGATGTCCCGCCCGATCTCCACCTCCGTACGGAACTTCGTGCCCTCCGCCCGCATCTGCTCGATGCGCCGGTTGATGTGCCGCTTCTCCATCTTGAACTCGGGGATGCCGTAGCGCAGCAGCCCGCCGATGCGGTCGGCGCGCTCGTACACCGCGACCGTGTGGCCGGCCCGGGTCAGCTGCTGGGCAGCGGCCAGGCCGGCCGGGCCGGAGCCGATGACGGCGACCGTCTTGCCGGAGAGGCGCTCGGGCGGCTGGGGGGTGACGTCCCCGGTCTCCCACGCCTTGTCGATGATGGTGACCTCGACGTTCTTGATGGTGACGGGCGGCTGGTTGATGCCCAGCACGCACGCGGCCTCGCAGGGCGCCGGGCACAGCCGCCCGGTGAACTCGGGGAAGTTGTTGGTCGCGTGCAGCCGCTCGCTGGCGGCACGCCAGTCGTCGCGGTAGGCGTAGTCGTTCCACTCGGGGATGAGGTTTCCGAGCGGGCAGCCGTTGTGGCAGAAGGGGATGCCGCAGTCCATGCAGCGGCCGGCCTGCTTGCCGACGATCGGCAGCAGGGAGCCGGGGACATAGACCTCGTTCCAGTCGCGGACGCGCTCCTCGACAGGGCGGGTGCGGGCGACCTCGCGGTCGGTGGTCAGGAAGCCCTTGGGGTCAGCCATGGATCGCCGCCTCCATCATCTTCTCGTGGGTCTCGGTCTCGGAGAGACCCGCGCGCTCGGCGGCGTCCTTGGCGGCGAGCACTGCCTTGTACGTGGTGGGCATGACCTTGCGGAAGCGGGTCACGGCCGTGTCCCAGTCGGCGAGGAGGCCGGCCGCGACGGTGGAGGCGGTCTCCTCGTGGTGGCGGCGCACCACGTCGTGCAGCCACCTGCGGTCGGCGTCGTCGAGGGGTTCGACGGCGCCGGCCAGCTCCTTGTTGACGTGGTCGGTGTCGAGGTCGACGACGTAGGCGACGCCGCCGGACATGCCGGCCGCGAAGTTGCGCCCGGTGGGGCCGAGGACGACGGCCCGGCCGCCGGTCATGTACTCGCAGCCGTGGTCGCCGACGCCCTCGGAGACGACGGTGGCGCCGGAGTTGCGGACGCAGAAGCGCTCGCCGACGCTGCCGCGCAGGAACATCTCGCCGCCGGTCGCGCCGTAGGCGAGGGTGTTGCCCGCGATGGTGGAGTACTCGGCCAGGTGGTCGGCGCCCCGGTCGGGGCGGACGACGATGCGGCCGCCGGAGAGGCCCTTGCCGACGTAGTCGTTGGCGTCGCCCTCCAGCCGCAGGGTGATGCCGCGCGGCAGGAACGCGCCGAAGGACTGGCCCGCGGAGCCGGTGAAGGTGATGTCGACGGTGTCGTCGGGCAGGCCCGCGCCGCCGTACTTCTTGGTCACCTCGTGGCCGAGCATGGTGCCGACGGTCCGGTTGATGTTGCGGATCGGCAGCCGGGCCCGGACGGGCCGGGCGTCCTCGGCGCCGACGGTGTTGAGTGCGTCGGCGGCGAGCTTGATCAGCTGGTTGTCGAGGGCCTTGGCCAGGCCGTGGTCCTGCTCGGTGGTGCAGTGGCGGACGGCGCCCACGGGCAGGTCCGGCACGTGCAGCAGCGGCTCCAGGTCCAGGCCCTGGGCCTTCCAGTGGCCGACCGCCCGGCTGACGTCGAGGAATTCGGCGTGGCCGACGGCCTCCTCGAGGGTGCGGAAGCCCAGCTCGGCGAGGATTTCGCGGACCTCCTCGGCGATGAACTCGAAGAAGCTGACGACGAATTCGGCCTTGCCGCTGAACCGCTCGCGCAGCACGGGGTTCTGGGTGGCGATGCCGACGGGGCAGGTGTCGAGGTGGCAGACGCGCATCATGACGCAGCCGGAGACGACCAGCGGCGCGGTCGCGAAGCCGAACTCCTCGGCGCCGAGGAGGGCGGCGACGACGACGTCGCGGCCGGTCTTCAGCTGGCCGTCGGTCTGCACGACGATGCGGTCGCGCAGGCCGTTGAGCAGCAGCGTCTGCTGGGTCTCGGCGAGGCCCAGCTCCCAGGGGCCGCCCGCGTGCTTGAGGGAGGTGAGCGGGGAGGCGCCGGTGCCGCCGTCGTGGCCGGAGATGAGCACGACGTCGGCGTGGGCCTTGGAGACGCCCGCCGCGACCGTGCCGACGCCGACCTCGGACACCAGCTTCACATGGATGCGGGCGGCCGGGTTGGCGTTCTTGAGGTCGTGGATGAGCTGGGCGAGGTCCTCGATGGAGTAGATGTCGTGGTGCGGGGGCGGCGAGATCAGGCCGACGCCCGGGGTGGAGTGCCGGGTCCTGGCGACCCAGGGGTAGACCTTGTGGCCGGGCAGCTGGCCGCCCTCGCCGGGCTTGGCGCCCTGGGCCATCTTGATCTGGATGTCGTCGGAGTTGACCAGGTATTCGCTGGTCACGCCGAAGCGCCCGGAGGCCACCTGCTTGATGCTGGAGCGGCGCGCGGGGTCGTAGAGGCGGTCGGGGTCCTCGCCGCCCTCACCGGTGTTGGACTTGGCGCCCAGCCGGTTCATGGCGATGGCGAGGGTCTCGTGGGCCTCCCGGGAGATCGAGCCGTACGACATGGCGCCGGTCGAGAAGCGCTTGACGATCTCGCCGACGGGCTCGACCTCGTCGAGGGGGACGGGGGTGCGGCCGGAGGCGAAGGAGAACAGGCCGCGGAGCGTCATCAGCCGCTCGGACTGCTCGTTCACGCGCTGCGTGTACTGCTTGAAGATGTCGTAGCGGCGGGCGCGCGTGGAGTGCTGGAGCCGGAAGACGGTGTCCGGGTCGAACAGGTGCGGCTCGCCCTCGCGCCGCCACTGGTACTCGCCGCCGATCTCCAGCCTGCGGTGGCTGGTGGGGATGCCGGTGGCGGGGTAGGCCTTGGCGTGCCGGGCGGCGACCTCGCGGGCGACGACGTCCAGTCCGGCGCCGCCGATCTTGGTGGCGGTGCCGTGGAAGTAGGTGTCGACGAAGGCCTCGTCGAGGCCGATGGCCTCGAAGACCTGGGCGCCGCGGTAGGAGGCGACGGTCGAGATGCCCATCTTGGACATGACCTTCAGGACGCCCTTGCCGAGCGCCTTGATGAGGTTGCGGATGGCATCCTCGGGGGCGGTGTCCGGCAGGAACGTCCCTGCACGGACTAGGTCCTCGACGGACTCCATGGCGAGGTACGGGTTGACGGCCGCGGCCCCGTAGCCGATGAGCAGGGCGACGTGGTGGACCTCGCGGACGTCGCCGGCCTCGATCAGCAGGCCGACCTTGGTGCGCTGCTTGGTGCGGATGAGGTGGTGGTGGATGGCCGAGGTCAGCAGGAGGGAGGGAACCGGGGCGTGCTCGGCGTCGGAGTGCCGGTCGGAGAGCACGATCAGCCGGGCGCCGCCCTCGATGGCCGCGTCGGCCTCGGCGCACATCGCCTCCAGGCGGGCGGCCAGGGCCTCGCCGCCGCCGGAGACCCGGTAGAGGCCGGAGAGGGTCACGGCCTTCAGGCCCGGCAGGTTGCCGTCGGCGTTGATGTGGATGAGCTTGGCCAGCTCGTCGTTGTCGATGACCGGGAAGGGCAGCGTGACGCTGCGGCAGGACGCGGCCGTCGGCTCCAGCAGGTTGCGCTGGGGGCCGAGGGAGGAGATCAGCGAGGTGACCAGCTCCTCGCGGATGGCGTCCAGCGGCGGGTTGGTGACCTGCGCGAACAGCTGGGTGAAGTAGTCGAAGAGCAGCCGCGGCCGCTCGGACAGGGCCGCGATGGGCGAGTCCGTGCCCATCGAACCGATGGGCTCGGCGCCGGTCTTGGCCATGGGCGCGAGGATGACGCGCAGCTCCTCCTCGGTGTAGCCGAAGGTCTGCTGGCGCCGGGTGACCGAGGCGTGGGTGTGCACGATGTGCTCGCGCTCGGGCAGGTCGGCCAGGTCGATGAGGCCGGCCTCCAGCCACTCCTGGTAGGGCTGTTCGGCGGCGAGGGCGGCCTTGATCTCGTCGTCCTCGATGATGCGGTGGCCCTCGGTGTCCACGAGGAACATCCGGCCGGGCTGCAGGCGCCCCTTGCGGACGACCTTGGCGGGGTCGATGTCGAGGACGCCGACCTCGGAGGAGAGGACGACCAGACCGTCGTCGGTGACCCAGTAGCGGCCGGGGCGCAGGCCGTTGCGGTCGAGAACGGCGCCGACGAGGGTGCCGTCGGTGAAGGTGACGCAGGCCGGACCGTCCCAGGGCTCCATCAGGGTGGAGTGGTACTGGTAGAAGGCGCGCCGGGCCGGGTCCATGGAGGCGTGGTTCTCCCAGGCCTCGGGGATCATCATCAGCACGCTGTGCGGCAGCGAACGCCCGCCGAGGTGGAGCAGCTCCAGGACCTCGTCGAAGGAGGCGGAGTCGGAGGCGTCGGGGGTACAGACGGGAAAGAGGCGCTCGAGGTTCTTCCCCTCACCGAACAGCTCGGAGGCCAGCTGGGATTCCCGCGCCCGCATCCAGTTGCGGTTGCCCCGGACGGTGTTGATCTCGCCGTTGTGGGCGACGAAGCGGTAGGGGTGGGCGAGCGGCCAGCTGGGGAACGTGTTGGTGGAGAAGCGCGAGTGGACGAGCGCGATGGCGGTGGCGCAGCGCCGGTCGGAGAGGTCCGGGAAGAACGGCTCGAGCTGCCCGGTGGTGAGCATGCCCTTGTAGACGATGGTGCGGGCGGAGAGCGAGGGGAAGTAGACGCCCGCCTCGCGCTCGGCGCGCTTGCGCAGGACGAAGGCCGCGCGGTCGAGGGCGAGGCCGGTGGCCTTGCCGTGGGCGTCCGCGACGAACAGCTGCCGGAAGGCGGGCATGGTGGCGCGGGCGCCGGAGCCGAGCAGCTCGGGGGCGACGGGGACGGTGCGCCAGCCGAGGACGGCGAGCCCTTCCTCGGCGGCGATGGTCTCGATCTGCGAGACGGCGGCGTCCGCGTCGGCCTCGTCGGCCGGGAGGAAGGCGATGCCGACGGCGTACGAGCCGGCGTCCGGCAGCTCGAAGGAGACGCTGTGGCGCAGGAAGTCGTCCGGGACCTGCATCAGGATGCCGGCGCCGTCGCCCGAGTCGGGGTCGGAGCCGGTGGCGCCGCGGTGCTCCATGTTGCGGAGGACGGTGAGCGCCTGCTCCACGAGCGCGTGGCTCGCCTCGCCGGTCAGAGTCGCGACAAAGCCCACGCCACAGGCGTCGTGCTCATTGCGAGGGTCGTACATCCCCTGCTGGGCGGGGTGGGATGCGTGGCGCATCGGCGCTCCCGTCGTCGTTTGGCAGTCATGTCGTGATGCATGTGCCGAGGGACGACGCTGGCCCTCCGCGAAGAATGTGCTGCGCGTGTGCTGCGAAATTTGGTGCAGGCTACATGATGGAACGCTTCTCGAAAAGTGGATGAAACATTCCAGCATGTGGACACGTGCACGCGCTGGTGAGCGCAAGGTGGGATTGCGGGTGCGGGTGCACGCTCCGGAACTGCGGGGATCACCCGGCCCGGCCGCACCGCACCGGCATACGCCGCAAAGCGGGCGGCGTTGCCCGCTGCGCTACCGGATTGTGCCCTGCACCCACGAACCTGAAACCGCGGCGAAATACGCACGGCGCATGACTGGCGCGCGACATCCTATGCGGGGTTCCGCATAAGCATCACCCGACAGCGGTGCCGAAGGCAATACCGAGAAGGTAAGTAACCCCCGCGGCCGCCCCGCCCAGCAGCAGCTGTCGCAGCCCGCTGAACCACCACGACCGCGCCGTCACACGCGCCACGACGGCACCACAGGCAAACAGCCCGACCAGCGCCAGCAGCACGGCAGGCCACAGCTCGGTGGCGCCGAGCAGGTACGGCAGGACGGGCAGCAGCGCGCCCAGCGCGAACGAGCCGAACGAGGACGCGGCGGCCACGGTGGGCGAGGGCAGGTCGGCCGGGTCTATGCCCAGCTCCTCACGGGCGTGGATCTCCAGCGCCTGCTCCGGGTCCTTGGACAGCTGCCGGGCGACCTCGCGCGCCAGCTTGGGCTCGACGCCGCGCGACTCGTACAGCGCGGCCAGCTCCTCCAGCTCGTCCGCGGGGTGCTTGCGCAGCTCGCGGCGCTCCACGTCCAGCTCGGCGAGGACGAGTTCGCGCTGGGAGGCGACGGAGGTGTACTCGCCGGCCGCCATGGAGAACGCACCGGCGGCGAGGCCCGCGAGCCCGGCGATGACGATCGTCTCGGAGGAGGCGGCGCCACCGGCCACGCCGGTCATCAGGGCGATGTTGGAGACCAGCCCGTCCATGGCCCCGAACACGGCGGGCCGGAGCCATCCGCCGTTCACATCGCGGTGCGTGTGGTTGTCACGGTGGGCGACGTGCGTCGCTGCGGCCGTGTCGAGGACAGCCATGAGTGCGGGTGCTCCCTTCCCCAGGGGCACGGCTCGCCATGAGCCCGCCCCTCTTCTGATCTCTGATCTCTGACTCGAAGGTACGCACGATCGGGGGTGATCCGCTAGCAAGGAAGGCCGAACTTACCTCGCTGACCTGCGGTTATGCGGCTGGGGATGTTGGGGTGGGGCGGGGGAAGGGACGGGTTTCCGGCCAGGGGACGAAAAAATCCGCCGCGGCGGCGAGGGGCCGCGGCAGCGGATTCTTACGAGGCGACGGAGGCGTCAGAGCTTCTTGGGAACGGTCTTCCCGGACCCGGGCGTGACGTCCTGGGCACCCTGGACGGCCTCGGCGGACCCCTCCGAGCCCTTCGCGCCCTCCGCCGCTTCCTCGGCGGCAGCGGGCTCGACGACCAGCTCCCGCCCGGGAACCTTCTTCGAAGAGATCACGATGTAGGCGATCGCGGCGAGGAAGAGCAGGATCGAGGTCCACCCGTTGAGACGGAGCCCCAGGACGTGGTGGGCCTCGTCGACGCGCAGGTACTCGGTCCAGAACCGCCCGACGGTGTAGGCGGCGACGTACACGGCGAAGGCCCGCCCGTGCCCGAGCTTGAAGCGGCGGTCGGCCCAGATGACGAGCGCCGCGACGCCGAGGCACCACAGGGACTCGTACAGGAACGTCGGGTGGTACAGCCCGCCGACGCGCCCGGTCGCCGGGTTGTCGTCGATCTTCAAGGCCCACGGCAGATCGGTGGCCCTGCCGTACAGCTCCTGGTTGAACCAGTTGCCCCAGCGGCCGATGGCCTGGGCCACGGCGAGCCCCGGCGCGACGGCGTCGGCCCAGGCCGGGAGCGGGATGCCGCGGCGGCGGCAGCCGATCCACGCACCGACCGCACCGAGCGCGACCGCGCCCCAGATACCGAGTCCGCCTTCCCAGATCTTGAAGGCGTTGACCCAGTTCCGGCCGGGGCCGAAGTACAGCTCGTAATCAGTGATCACGTGGTAGAGCCGACCGCCGAGCAGCCCGAAGGGCACGGCCCACACGGCGATGTCGGCCACGGTCCCGGCCCGGCCGCCGCGTGCGATCCAGCGCTTGTTGCTGAGCCAGACGGCTACGAAGACGCCGATGATGATGCAGAAGGCATAGCCACGCAGCGGGATCGGTCCGAGATGGATCACGCCGGTGGAGGGGCTGGGAATGTATGCGAGTTCCATGACACCTCCGACGCTACCTTGCCGGAACGCGCAGGTGGCACCCCACCCGACGCAACGGGTGCGTAACGGCACGGGGTGCACGGGGGTACACACGGTCACCGTGAGTCAGGTGCGGGTGGCCTTGCCGCACTCGCCGGGGCCCAGCTCGCGGCTGCGATCGTAGGGGTCGACGGCGGGACCGGACGGCTTCGTATCCTCGGCCTCCTTGTGACGCCGCCCACCAGTGCGGAACTGGGGGTGCACGAAACCGTCGTAAACGCCGCAGGTGGTGTTGCCGATATCCCTGATGAGACGACCGAGCCGGAGCTTGCCGGGCGTCACTCGGAAACGGTCGGGATCGAGCACCTCTGTGTCCATTTCACGGCGCACGATGGTGCGCGCGACCTCCCGGGCCCCTTTCTCCGTCTTCGCCAGCGGATAGACGAAGGTGTAGTCGGCGTGGATGGTGACGCGGCCGTTCTTGCCCTCCGCGAAGGTCATGCGCCCTCGCGTCTTGACCGTGTCTCCGACCAAGCGCACCTCATTCGGGTCGAAGCGGCTGAAAAACCGGAGCGGATCGTTCTCCCGGCTGGGCTCGCTCAGGCCCGCGTTCACCTTGGCGATCACGGCTTCCTGCCCCGGATCGAGCAGGTCCAGCGCGGTGGTGGGGCGCTCTCCGCGAATGGTCGCGGGGTCGAGGTTGGCGGCGACGAGGAAGTCCTTGGTCAGCTTCAGACCGGCGGCGACCTGCTCCTTCGACATGTCGCCCACGGGCGTGGCCTCGGGCAGGACGATGCCGGCCGCGCCGTCGGCGTACTGCTCGGCGGGCGACCCGGCGAAGGGGTGGTCGAGGGTTGCCATGCCCTCGGGCGAGTCGGGGGCGTCGCTGGGCCGCTCGGTCTCGGGGGCGAGGGGGGCGGGGTGGCTGCTCGACGCCTTGTCGGAGCGGTCGTGGCGGAACCGGTCGAGCAGATGGTTGCCGGGGTTGAGCACGAGCACGACCGCCGCCCCGGCGACGATCACCCCGATGCCGCCGAGGATCCGCCGCTTACGGGCGGCCCGCCCGTTCATCGCCTGCCACGCGGGCCCGGTGTGCCAGCCTTCGGGATACCGGGGCGCGTCGCTCTCAGGCTTCCGGTTCCGATTCCGGCCTATGAGTCGGCTTCCCGAAGGTCTTCGGGACGCGGACGACTCGGGCGACTCGGACGGTTCGATGGTCACTGCACGCTCTCTCGTATTACGGGGTTTCAGATGAGAGCAGCACTGTAAAGGCGGGCTAAATGCGAGCCGTCGGCGGTCACCCGATTCCGGCGACGAGGGCGGCGACGGAAAGCGCCAGCGCACCGAGCCCGCCGACCGTCCCGGCCATCGCGGCGTCCCGGCGGTCGCCGACCCCACTGAGATGAACCCGCGCAGCGAGCGCAAAGGCAACCCCGCCGGCCACGAACCAAGGCCCCCAGAGACAGGTGTACCAACGGCTCACGGACCGCAGCTCCGCATCGATGCCGACGAGGTGGGTCTCGACGAGCAGCCCCTGCACGATGAAGAGCGCCCCGTGGAAGACGAGCAGCACTGCGCCGCCCCACGCCATGAGCTGCAGAGCCCGATTGGCCCCGCGCCCCCAGACCCGCCGCCGGACAAGAGCGAGCCCCAGCACGGCACCGACGACTTTGAGCACACCGGTCACCCACAGCACGGCGATGAATCCGGGGTCCCGGTCCTCCGCGAGCTTCACGAGTGACGGCGCAATGGTGGACTCGGCCCCGGCCAGCCCGCCCATGGCCCAGTAGAAACTGGGGATGGCGAAGGCCAGCCCCCACACGGCAACCGCGTAGCCCGGCCATCCGCCAGGGCGGCTCACCGCATCTTCAAGACGAACCTTCATGATCGCGATTCTGCCCCCGGCCATCGGCGTCGGATGCGCGGGGGTGGGGCCTGGGCAGATTCGTTCGGATCAGCGGGCGGACCAGAGGAAGGCGCCTGACTGGGTGTCCGAAACTTTTCGGTCACATTGTGGGCCCCGGCCTGCTGAAAACGGAACCTACCCCCGGTACACGACCGCAAGCGCGTGAGCTGTGCGGCGCACAATCCCCTTGTTGCAAATGGTGATTGCTGTCGACAGCAACTGAGGATGGCCGGTTCGCCCCCACAGGGGTCGACGCGTCACACGTGGTCTCCCTAGCTTGCTGATGGCCGAATCGCATCGTGAGGGTTCGGCAACGGAAGTACACGGCAGTCACCTCAAGGGGGACCATGCGTAAGGTGAATGCACGTCGGTACGCCGTCGCCTCGGCGGGCCTCGGGCTCGCGGCCGGGCTGTTCGCAGCGGTGCCGGCATCCGCAACGGCAGCAGCGCCCTCCGCTCGGGGCTCGTCCGGAGACGTGGAGTTCTCCGTCTTCGACAACGGATCCGGAATTCCGAGGAACTCCTCGTTCCGGCTGGCCGACCTCGGCCGGCACGGGATTCCGGAGTCCGCGGTGAAGCAGCTCGGCGCCGGGAAGGCGCCCCGCACCACCGGGACGGAGAGCGCAACACTCAGCGGCCCCGACGACCTGGTGGGGCAGTGGAAGGACCGTGACGGCTGGACCGTCTACATGCGGCGGGGATACTACGACCCCGTCAAGGACAAGGGCTTCGGGCTCACCAAGATAGAACAGAAGCACAACCTCACCATGAAGGCCGTCGAGGCCACCACGAAGTACCCGCGCCCGGGAGCCGCGGGGAAGCAGAAGTTCGCCGGGTATCCGGACACCTGGAACTACTTCACCGACGTACTGCACGTGAAGTGCAGCGGCTGGTGGATCTTCAGGACCTGCCGCGTCGACAAGGTCCAGGCCGTCCGTGCGGGAGTAGACTTCAGCGTCAAAATCCCGATGCTGCCCAAGGGCGTCATCACCGCCTACTGCGAGGGCGTGCAGGGGCGTTGCCCCGACTGGGTCAAGAACGCCATCAACATCTGATCCGCCCCTGATCCATCCCGCGCCAGGAGGGTCCTCCCGATGAGCCGACACCCGGTCCGGCCGTCCCGCACACTGCCTGCGGCCGAGTGGTGGGCGCCGTTGCTCGTCGATCTGGGTGCCGTTCAGTGCGGGAGTGCCGAACTCGGCCTGTGTATCCGGAATATCGACCTCACCTCCGGACATGCACGGGTGACCGTGCAATGGCCCGGCACCCCCGCCACCACCCTCCTGCCCGACCCCGAGGCCGGCCGCGACGCGCTCCTGCAGGCGATCGCCGCGGTCGGCCCCGCCCGGCTTGCCGACGACGAGCCGGCGGACTCCGCGTCCGCACCGCTTGCCGGCCACGGCTGGCTGCTCGACGAACTCGGGCGGCGAAGCGACGCCTGGTACGCGTATCTCGCCGAACCGGTCGAGCTGCTCCGGGTGGAGACCGACGGCCGCCGGACCACGGATGTCGCCGTGGGGCGCACCTCGCACGGCGACGTGGTGGAGGTCCATGTCCCCCTGGCCGGGCTGGGGGCCGACGGCATGGACGTCGGCCTCACGTACACCATCGTCGAGCGCGCCGTGACCGTCACACCACACGACCTCCGGCCGACCGACCCGGTGCAGGGCCGCCCCACCTTCTCCACCGGCCTTCCGGGCGAGGGCCCGGGCTAGTACTCCGGTGCGACTTCGTGTGCCGGTCGGCGCCAGGTCGCCATCTGCTCCTGGAACTTGGGACAGGTGAGAATGTCCTGCTTGCTGCACTGCAGGGCATGCGCCAGCAGCTGCTGAGCGTGGTCGAGGTCGACCATGAGCTGCTCGATCTCGACGAGCTTGGACCGGATCATTGCTGCTCTGCGTGGCTGCTCCTGCTGGAACTCCCTGATCTGGGCGAGGGTCAGCCCGGCCTGCTGGCACTTACGCAGCAGCACGATCCGCTCGGCGGCCTCCGGCGGATAGCGGCGTTGCCCGCTCTGGCGTTGGGGTGTCGGCAGCAGGCCGTGGCGTTCCCAGAACCGGATGGCGGAGGCGGGCACTCCGGTGAGTTCGGCGAGTCGGCCGATCGTCATCAGCATGTCATTCCCCCGCTCTCATGCAGACGCTTGACTTAAACCCTAGTTCAAGTCGGAGGCTGCTGTTACGCGGACCGGCGGCGCACCAGCGGCCGCCGGCCAGGAGAGTCTTGGAGAGACTGCGATGACAGACGCACCTGAACTGAACGACCCGGCTCACCAGCTCGTCGAGGCTGCCAGGCAGCTCTTCGTCGCGGGAGTGATGTCGCACTCCGGTCACGCCAACCTGAGCGTACGGCTCGACGGCGAGCGCTTCCTGCTCTCCCCGGGGTGGGTGCGTGACCTGCGGTCCGAACAGCTGGCGACCCTCAACCTCGACGGACAGGTCCTGGAGGGCGAACTGAAGGCCGCCGGCGCCGAGATCATCGCCATGCACAGCGTCGTCTACCGCGCCCGCCCGCAGGTGGGTGCGGTGATCCACACCCACTCGCCGGCCGCGACGGCCTTCGCAGTGGCCCACCGGCCGCTGCCGTGCCGGACCGAGCCGATGCTCCGCTTCGGGCAGGCCGAGGACGTGCCGGTGGTGCCCTGGGGGCCGCGCGGTTCGGACGTCTCGGTCCGGGGCATCACCGAGGTCCTGGAACGTCGCCCGACGACGGCTGCGGTCCTGCTGGCCAACCACGGCCTCCTGGTCTTCGGCGCCGACGCGCAGGCTGCCGCCCACCTCGTGATGGCGATCGAGGAGAGCGCCGAGGCGGAACTCGCGGCGCGGGCGCTCGGCGGGGCCGTGGACTTCCCCGACGGCGCCCTGGAGGCCGTTCGCGCGTCGATGGCCCGGGTTGCCTCATGAGGGCCGACGACCGCACGAGGGACGGCGAGCGTATGACGGACGGTGACTGCACGACGGACGGCGACCTCGCCCAGCGAGCCGAGGCCCTGCGGGACCGCTACCGCTCGACGCTGGGCGCCGTCCCGCACGGGGCGGAGGACCGGCTCCACGTGGCCCGGACCCTCGGCCGACTCCACACGGAGGAGGCGTTCATGACGCTGCGGCACATCGTGCTGACCGACAACCCGCTCGGCGCGCGGGTCCAGCAACTCGTCCACTTCGGCCAGCTGCTGGCGCTCGGCCGCCCG
Organism: Streptomyces sp. 17_S59; assembly: GCF_056930295.1. NCBI lineage: Bacteria > Bacillati > Actinomycetota > Actinomycetes > Kitasatosporales > Streptomycetaceae > Streptomyces > Streptomyces sp. 17_S59. Next base: position 1,581,925 of record NZ_JBXOWD010000001.1, read on the forward strand.
GGTCCCGCCCGGATCCACGCCCGTGGAGCCCTGCACGCGGGGGCCGGGCTCGCCGAACTCGCCGGAGTGGCCGAAACCGCGCTGATCACCTCGGGCACGCCGGCCTATGCGCTCGGCATCGAGATCATCGGCGAACTCCTGCGGGGCGAGGAGGACACGGCAGGCTGAGCGGAGACCCCCACCTCGAATTCGCCCCTCGGCTGCCGCGTCAACCGCCACCCTGCTCGACGTCCAGATGGATCGGACCCCGAAGAACGGGGCTGGGCCGGTACGGCGGCGGGTCGGCGACCAGCCTGGGGCGGTCGAGCCGGCGTACCAACTCGGTCAGCGCAATCTGGGTTTCCCGCCGGGCCAGCGGGCCGCCGAAACACAGGTGGATGCCGCTGCCGAACCCCAGGTGCTGGTTGTCGTGCCGATCCGGGTCGAAGCGGTCCGGATCGTGGAAGCGCTTCGGATCGCGGCTGCCCGAGGCCAGCATGAGCATGATCCGCGAGCCCTGGGGGATGACGGTGTCGGCGACGGTGACGTCGCTGTACGCCACCCGCCAGGGAAGGATGTGCACGGGGGGCTCGTAGCGCAGCAGTTCCTCGACCAGCGGCACGACGAGGTCCGGTTCGTCGCGCAGTCGCTGCAGCACCTGCGGGTGGCGCAGCAGCGTCAGCATGCCGTTGGCGATGAGGTTGACGACGGTCTCATGGCCGGCGATGAGGAGCAGTCTGGCGGTGGCGACGATTTCGGCGTCGGCCATCCGGCCGTCGGGCCCGTCGTCGTTGGCCAGCCGTGACAGCAGGCCGTCTCCCGGCCGGCCGTGGCGCTGTTCCACCAGCTCGCCGAGGTACTGACGCAAGTCCTTGCGGGCCTGTACACCCTTGTCCAGTTTCTCCTTCGGGTCGGTCTCGGGGTTGTAGTCGATCGAGTTCATGATGTCGTTCACCCAGAGGTGGAACGTCGGCTCGTCCCCGCGTGGCACGCCGAGCAAGCGACAGGTCACGGTTACGGGGAACGGGAGGGCGAAATCGTCGACGACGTCGATCCGTTCCTTGCCCGCCAAGTCGTCGATCAGACTGCCGACGGTGGCGGTCAGGAAGCCGTCAAGTCCGGTCACCAGCCCAGGGGTGTGCGGGGGGCCGAAGTGACGCATCGCCATACGCCGCAGGCGATCGTGCTCGGGCGAGTCCATGTGGATGAACGACGACGTGGCCCCTTCCTCGGCCGGGGGCACCGGACACGACAGATTGCTCAGGTCGGAACTCAGATGCGGGTCACTGAGCATGTCCGTGATCTCGCGATAGGTGCTGATGACGTAGCTGCCGTCCTCCTGCCGAGCCACCGGCGTCCTGCGCAACTCGGCATACAGCGGGTAGGGGTCGGCCCGGGCGGAGTAGTCGTAGATCCGTTGCAGCGTGCCGGGCGTGCCGGACGTGCCGGGCGTCCCGGTCGTGGTCGTCCGGCCTTCCTCCTGCCGATGCCGGTGCACGGCCGTGACGCGGCGCTCACCCGGGTCACGTCCTGTGACGACCACCGTGGCACCCTGCGCGAGCAGGGCGGGGCCGGGGAAGTCGACGGGCACCGGTTTCATGTCGGCCGGCTGGTCCGGCGTGGGGCAGGGGGGCGGGAAAGGTGCGGCCGCCTCGATCAGCCGTCGGTAGTGGTCCAGCCACTTACCGTTGTCGAAGCTCACGGCAGCCGTGACGCGGCCCCGATAGCCATAGGCGGTGACGAAACGGTGGTCGGCCGGCGATCCCTGGGTGACGACCACCTCGTCGGCGAAGGCCGGTACGCCGACGGACTTGATGTTGACGCCGAACTGGATCGACCAGAACAGCGGGATGGACAGGTAGGGCCGGCGGTCCGCCTGGGCACTGACCATGTTGTGTGCCGCGACCTCTGCCTGCTCCACGGCGTTGGCCCAGTGCTCCAGTGAGATGAGCCGGTATTCGTAGAGGGGGTTCGGGCAACGTGCCACGTCTCCCGCTGCGAAGACGTCGTCGGTGACGCGGCCGTTGATGTCGAGGGCGCGGCACTCCGTGTCACAGGTGATTCCCCATACGCCCGCCGCCAGTCCCGACCCCCGCAGCCACTCGGTGTTGCGGATGCTTCCGAGTGCCACCACCGCCACATCGGCGTCGACCGTACTGCCGTCGTCGAAGTGGGCACGGCGAAACCGTCCCTGCGCGTCGCCCTCCAGCCGGGCGACCTTGACACCGCACCGCAGGTCGACACCGTGAGCGCGCTGCATGTCGGCCGCAACCTCGCCGATCATGGCGCCGAGCGCCCCGACCAGCGGGGCCGGCGCGAGTTCGGCGACGGTCACCGGGATGTCCCGCTCGCGGCAGACGGAGGCGATCTCGGAGCCGGTGAATCCCGCACCGATGACCAGCACACGGGAGGGCCGGGCGGCGAGGGCCCGCTGCAGGCTCTCGGCATGCTCGCGGGTACGTACGACGAACACGCCGTCCAGGGCCGCCTCGGACTCGACGAACCACGGCCGCGCCCGTACCCCGGTAGAGATCAGCACCCGGTCGAAGGGAACCTCGCGTCCGTCGGCGAGACGCACGTGGTTCGCCGCGAGGTCCAGCCCGCTGGCGGGCACGCCCAGCAGCCACTCCGCATCGATGCCACGACGGCGGGGCAAAGTAGTGCCCCCGGCCGGCACCCACCCGGTCAGTACCTGCTTGGACAGGGGAGGCCGGTCGTAGGGCTCGCCCAACTCGTCACCAATCATGGTCAACGATCCGGTGAAACCCTCGTCTCGCAGAGCCTCCGCGGCCCGCAGCCCCGCCAGCGAAGCCCCGACGACCACGATGCGGCCATCGCGCTTGAACGCACGCAGGTTGTCGGCACTGGTCATGACGGCGACGCCTCCGCCGGTGCGTGCCGCACCTCCAACCGGTCGACCAGGATCGCCTGGTCCGGGCAGGCCGCCGCTGCGCGTAGCACCTGGTCGCGCTGGGCGTCGTCGGGGTTCGGGGCGTACATGAGCGCTTCCTCGGAATCAGCGTAACAACGGGCACCGATACCGGCGAGCCCGATGCCTTGGTGGAGAACCGGCGTACGCGGCACGGCGGGCAACACCTGCCTCGGCGTGCCTGTCGGCCTCGCGCGCACAGCAGCGTGATCAAATAGGGCATGGCATCGTCCTGGACTGGTCATCGGGTACGCCTGCGTGCTGTCGAGCCCGACGACTGGACGGCGTTCGCGCATTTCGCCGACGACGACGGGCCGCGAGGGGGCCGACTGGATCTGCCGCGGTCCGCCGAGAGCTACCGTGCCTGGGCGAAGGAGCAGGCCGTTGCCGAGTGCGATGACGACCGCTTCCGGTTGGCGGTCGAAGCGACGGCCACGGGAGAGCTGGTCGGTACAGTCGGCACACATCGCACCGGCCCTCGCTCAGGCTGGTTCGAGTTCGATATCACCATCGGCGCCGGCCACCGGCGCATGGGCTACGCGACGGAAGCCGTGGTGCTGCTGCTGCGCTTCATGTTCGCCGAGCGGCGCTATCACAAATGCCTGGCGGCGGTTTTGGCCCCCAACGAGGCATCGCTGGCGCTTTTTCGTGGGCTCGGCTTCACCGAGGAGGGGCGCTTGCGGGAACACGTTTTCTTCGGCGGCCGGCACCACGACCTCGTCATGATGGGCATGCTCGCCGACGAGTTCGACCAGCGACACACGATGAGCGAACCATGAGCCGGTGATCCGAGCGCGTGGGGAACGGCACTCGGTAGGACTGCCCTCAGCCGCGCAAGGTGGCACGCAGGTGCAGGCCGGCGGTTGCGAGACCTTCGAAGGTGGTGACCCGGTAGCCGGGTTCCGCGCCGGGCGGCTCGCTCAAGTCGTAACGGCGGGCGGTCTGCGCGGTGATGAGCGTGAGGACGGCCATGGCCAGAGCGGCTCCCTCGCAGCCGTGCGGCCCGGTACCGAAGGCGAGGAAGACCCCGGGATTCGCCGGCGAGCCCGAATCATCGAGCCAGCGCTCGGGCTGGAACCGGTCCGGCTCGGAGTGTTCCCGTGCGTCGCGCTGGGCGGTGTAGGGGCAGACGAGAACGGTGGACCCGGCGTCGATGGTGTAGTCGGCGAGCTGAGTCTGTCGTGGGGCGCGCCGGGTCAGTAGCCAGCTCGGGGGGTGCAGCCGGAGCACTTCGCGTACCAGTGCCTGGGTGTATTGCAGGTTGTCGAGGTGGGTGCTGGTCGTCGTGGCCGGGTCGGCGGGCAGCAGGGCGGCTTCGGCCGCGACGCGGTCCGCTGCCCGGGGGTGCCGGGCCAGGTGGAGCAGGATCCATCCGGCTGCGCGGGAGGGTACCTCGAAGGTGGCGACGGTGATTCCGGGGAGGGTGTCGAGGATGGCCTCTTCCGGCAGTAGGCCGTAGCGGGAGGAGGGCCGGAGCATCTGTCCCAGCACGTCGTCACCGAGCCGGCCCGATGAGCGGCGTCGGCGGATGATGGGCCGCAAAGCGTTGGTGAAGGCGACTTGCCGCCGTGTGCGGAACCGCCGTGCCGGTGTGGGGACCCAGCGCGGCCACACCCACCGCGTGGGGCGTACGAGCATCTCCCGGGCCACGAAGAGCTGCCAGGCGAAGGGCAGCAGGGCGGGAGCGTCTTCGGAGAAGAGGTAGCGCACGCCGACCTCTGCCAGGACGGGCCGGACCAGGGGCAGAATCTCGACGTCCCGGCCCGTGGGCCACTGGTCGGCAAATCGAGCGGTGCCGGTCGCGATCTCACCGATCCGGGCCGCAACCGCCTGCGGGCGCAGTCCGCGCATGCGGGCGGCGCGAGCGTGCACACCCTCCTCGGGCATCGGCGCTCCGCCTGCCCGTTTCAACGGCGGGAAGAGGGGCGAGGACGGCTTGGGGAAGTCCTGGGTGCGGCACAGGACCTCTTCACACACCCCGGCCGTAGCGGCTACGTAGACACCCGGCTCCAACTGCCAGACGTCCCCGCACTCGGCAGCGCCATGGCGGGCCATTGCCAGCCGGTCGCGGCTCCAGGCCGCGAAGCTGCCTCCGGGCAACCGCGGCGGCTCATTCACTCGGCCCATGGGATCTCCCCTGGCTTCTCGCACCAGCCAGGCCGATATCGCCGGCAGCGCGGCCACGAGCCGACGGGAGCCCGGGGACGCCCGCCGACCGTGTGGTCACACCCTGTCGTCGCCCGTGTGCGTGCCCCAGTCGTGGGCCCCGTACGCACCGTAGTTGCGGGTGAAGGACAACTTGGCGAGCAGCTTGGCGATCATGAGGCACACTCCTCTCGCTTGCCTTCAGGGCCATGCGCCATACGTTCCTTCTTTCGCAAATAGCGCATATGCCAATTTTAGAGCATCAGCTGCATGCGTGGATATAATGCGCGCGCTTGCAGGCCGGGCCCGCAGCCGGCCGACGAACGGCTTTCGCGCGAACCGATCACGCTCGGAAACGTGCTCCTGACCAGCAGCAATAGCGAACTGCAACTGGAGTACGTACTAGGGCGTGTCCCGGGGCTGGGTCGGACTGGTGAGGTGAGTCAGGGCCGCTTCGCGGAAAGCGGCGACCAAGCGCCTGCGATCGTCGGCACGGGTGGCGAGCACGACGTGCCCCGGCTCCACGCCTTCCAGGGCGACGGTGACGAGATCCGGACGGCGGTTGGTGGTTCTGGCCCCCTCGGGCACGATGGCCACGGCCTGGCCGCTGGCGATGATTTCGTGCTTGTCCTCGACCGTCGCCACCACGGGACCGCCGGGTGCGCGGCGCCCGTCGGGACGGGGGTCGATGCGCCAGAAGGCGTTCCACATCGGGTCGGGAAGGCAGGCCATGGGTTCGTCGGCGATGTCGTCGAGGGTGACGGACTCCTTGCCGGCCAGGCGGTGGTCGACGGGCACCATGAGCAGCCGCGGCTCGTCGTACAGGGCCGTCACGTCGAGGCCGTCGGTCGCGAACGGCATCCTGGCCACCACCGCATCCGCTCGGTACTTCAGCAGGGCCATGCGCGGCTCGTTCCACGCCAGGTACAGCGTGCGCACCTCGGCTTCCGGGTGACGCCGGCGCATGTCGCGTACGGCGGGGGTGACGATGAGGCCGGTGGTGTAGCCGATGTTGATGCGGGACGGCTCAGCAGCAGCCCGGGTCCGGGCCACGGCCTGAGTGGCGGACCGCAAGAGCGTGCCGGCTTGCCGCAGGAAGACCTCACCGGCTTCGGTGAGATGGGTGCCCTGAGGTGTGCGGTCCAACAGGCGGGCTCCCAGCTGCGCTTCCAGGCGGCGGATCTGCCGGCTCAGGGACGGCTGGGCGAGGTGCAGGACGGCGGCGGCTCGGCCGAAGTGCAGTTGCTCGGCAACGACGGTGAAGTAGCGCACCAGGCGTAAGTCGAGATCCACGGAGGACTCGGACGTCTCAGGCATACCAACGACTGTAATCCGCGCCGCGGACGCACGGCGCCTGAGCTGTGGCGATGTTCAAGCCGTATCGGGCGATCCGGAACAGGTCTTGGACGTGGGGTACTTGCCGCCTCCAGGGTGGAGACACCGGCCGGAATCCCTCTCATCGAGCAAGCGACCGAACGAGGTACCCATGAAACTCATCGTCCGAACCGGACTCGCCGCACTGCTGACCGCGGGCGCCATCGCCGCGGCAGTCGCCCCGGCCTCTGCCGCCACCGGGACCGAGCACACCAGCACGGTGGCCGGCGCGCACTCGGTGGTGGCCAACCCCAAGACAATCAAGGCGGCCGCGTACAACCAGGCGCGGAGCATCCTGGCAAACGCCGGCAGCCAGACGGCCGCCAAGTCGCACCCCATTCACGGGAAGGACGACGTGCCGGTCGGCTACGGAACCAGCCTGCTGGCCGGTTCCCGGGACGAGTTCCGGAAGGCCGACGCCCACCTCCCGGCGAAGGAGAAGAAGTCCGGCATGTCAATAAAGCACTACGAGGCCATTCACAGCGCGGCGAAGGTGATGGACATCACGCAGTGGTGACCAGCCGCTGAGCCTTTGACGCGCGTGCAGGCCCCGCCCCCGGGAAACGGGGGCGGGGCCGACTTGTCAGTGGTCGCCCTTAGAGTTCCGTCACTGAACGTGAACGGGGAAGGGCAGTGGTGACATGAGCGGGGGCTCGGTGGAGGTCGTGTACGGCGAGGGGTGGTGCGCCCGCAGCTGCGCGATCGTCGGCCCGGTGTCCGAGGAGGAGGCCCGGCGGCGGCACACGGCAGGCGATCCGTACACCGTCCTGCTGCGCGCGGGCGGCCGACCGCTGGCGGAGCTGCGGATCGCCGGCCGGGCCGGTTACGTAGGCATGCTCCTCTTCGATGCGCACGGCAGGCGCGACCGGGAGTACGACTACGCAGAGCTGCGGCGCGGCCGGCTGCACCTGCGGAGCCACCGCCAGTGGCTGTACCGCACGCCCGATGAGGCCGAACGACCTGAGTCAGCCTCGCACTTCACCCTCGTCATCCGGCCGGACGGGAGTACCCGGCGGAGCCTGGAGCACGCCGGCGGGTTCGAGACCATCACACACATACCCGAGGAGCACCGCACGCTCCCCGTCGCAGACTTCGGCGATTGGACCCGCTACGCCGACGCCGGTCTGCTGGGCGTGCCCGGCCCGGTGACGCTGGTGCCCGCACCCGAACCGGAGGCGGCCGGCCCGCCCGGCGGCGCCCCGCTGTGGAGCGCGCCCCCGCCGCTGGCTCCGGGGGACTTGGAGGCGCTGTTCATCCCCGGCAGCCGCTTCGAGTCGTACGACGGCCCGATGACGGTGGCCGAGCCCGAGGCGGCGGGGAGCCTGCGGCTGCCCACGGGCCGGGTGATCGTGGCCGATCCGGCCTGGCTCTCGGCGGACGACGAACCGTTCACAGTGGCCGTGCCTCCAGGGACATACCCCCTGGTGCTGGGCAATGTGGAGCGGCGGTCCGAGTGGGACGGTGAGGAGCTGACCTGGAAGGAGATCACGGCGGCGATGCTGTGCATAGGGGAGCGGCGGCCCACCGCGACCTGGGAGCTGGCTCTCCTCCCCGGCCAGGAGATCCGGCTGCTCGGCGAGGGTCAGTACTACGGCTTCGGCATCGACTCCGGCACGGGTGCCTTCCTGGACGTCGCCGCGCGCGACGCCCTGGCCGCCGACCGGGGCGCCGCCGGGATGGATCTCGCTGCCTCCATCGGCAGCGAGGGCACCTGCCCGGAGTTCCGCGATCCCGTGTCCGGTGCCAACGCGATCGCCTTCCCGAGTGGCGCGGGCGACGGTTCGTACCCGGTCTGGATCGGCCGCGACCGCGACGGCGAGGTGACCTGTCTGATAGCCGACATGCTGACTGTCGACAGCAAGCGTCCCCTACCGCCCACGACCGTGTCCTCGGCGGTGGTCGTCGTTCCCCCGATGCCACCGGCCGAGGGCCCGCTGCCAACTGCCGCGCCGCACGCGGAAACGGCTCGCCTCTTCGCCGAATTGCTCGTCGAGACCGCTGCGATGGCACGACGGCCACTGCCCGGCGGGGACAGGACGGTGTCTCCGTACTGAGCCGAGCCGCACATTGTCGGTTTGGCATTCTGTGCACGTGGACGACTTCATTGGGCCCCAGGCACCTCGACTCCGTCTGGCCGAGGCCGCTCATTCACTCGCCCAGCTGGAACTGGCTGTCCCCAGTCTCGGAGCGCACCGGCTGCCTGTGCCCTCCGGCGTGGACTGGGACGCGCTGGAGACCGAGCTGGGGACGGCCCTACCAGCCGACTTCAAGCTGCTGTGCGACCTCTATCCGACGTTCGACCTGAGCGACTTCCTCCGGGTTGTCGCTCCGATGCCAGGTCGGGAGGTCTCATGGGTCGAAGGCGTTCGCGAAGACCTGGAGATCATTGCTGAATGGTGTGAGGACGCCGACCTGGCTGTCCCTTTGTACCCGTATCCGAAGCCAGGCGGCCTGCTTCCCTGGGGAACCTCCAACCAAGGCGATTTCTTCCTCTGGAGCACCAGTCCGGCCGGGACACAGGAATGGATAGTCACCGTCGCCTCACGTAACGGTGTTTGGTGGCACTACACCGGCGGAATGACCCAGTTCCTCGCGGACTTGACCACCGGCTCGGTAGAGCACTGGACACTTCCGGCGGTCCGCCCCGAGGTCACCTGGTCACATAGGTGAGACATCGGTGGCCAATGAGGGCTGCGGCTACGCCGACGAAGGCTGGGAAGGTCAGCAGACGGTGCCCACAACTTCGTACGTGGGCTCCCCTTCCAGGAACGGAATGAACAGCTCCTCGCGTAGCGCGAGCCAGAGGAACTCCGTGAAGTTCATCTCCAGGAGCGCCCACTCCCCCATGTCGACGACGACGGTCCACGTCTGGTGCAGAGGGCCGGGCGGCATGAGGAAGAGGTGGTTGCCGCCACTGGTCCGCCCGACGGGCAGGCAGCCGCCTCGGGCGGGGTGGACGGGGTAGGGGTACAGCTCCGGGTCGCTCGACATGAGATCGTCGTAGGTTTCGGTGACGCCCTCGACGAATTTGGCGAGGTTCAGGCCGTCGCCGCCAGTGCCCCCTCTGGGGTGGAACAGCAGAAGGTTGTCGTTGAGGCAGCACGGGCCGTATGCCGAGACGAATGCCTTGTAGTCCTCGGGCAGCACCATGCCCAGGGCCTGCTCAAAGGCTTCCCAGTCGCGGGTTACGTCGCCGTTGAGCTGGGGTTCGCCGAGGAGGTCGGCTATGCGAGAGAGATCCACCGACGGAACATATCTCACCGTGTGGCAAGTTGAGGAAGGCGCGCCACGTCCCTTGCCAGGTCCGAGAGCCATGCAGGGGGCTGGGGCGAGCGGGTGATTCCACCCAGCGCAGTCCGCAGTCTGCGGCGATTGCGTCCGGAACTCACGGCCTCCAGCAGTGGCGGGAGTGAACTCATGACGGATTCGCACTCGGACCAGTCCTGAGCGGCGGTGTACGCCGACAGCAACGAGACCTTGTAGTACAACGACCCTCGACCGCCTGGATGGCATTCCTTGGACAGCTCGAATGCGCGCCGCAGCCGAGGAAGAGCCGATCCCACGTCCCCGAGAGTCAGTAGTGCCTCCCCTTCGTGGCCCGCAAGCTCGAGTTCGTTGACCCACCAGGTCCAGGACGGGTCGCGGGGACTGATCGAGTCGTCCAGCCCGACTCTCGCAGCCTCCAATTCGGATAGCGCATCCCAGCGGCAGTCCATATCGGCCATCGCACGCGCTTTGCGAACTCGGGCCAGCAGCCGGACACGGGGCGGAATGCGGAGCCGGGACAGGAGATCATCGGCGATGCGAAGGGCTTCGCCTGGGCGACCGTCCTGGACGCCCTGCATGGCGAGCATGTCCATCGCGAACCACTCAAGGGAGCGGTCTCCGGCATGGCGAGCCAGCATGAGCGATTCCAAGAAGGCCGAACGGGAAGCGTTCCGGTCGTCCGCGTCGAACAGGAGCCAGCCTGCGACCTGAGCCAGCTCGGCGACAACGGACAAGTACTCGCGCCTGAAGCGTTCAGGCACGGAACCGTTGTCCAGCTTGCGCTGCCCTGCTCGCCAGACTTGCACGGCGGCAGCCGCAACCGCGTCGGCGCCGTACCTGTTGTCGTGATCGAGCACGTGGGTGATGGTGGCACGCATATGCGCGATGTCGGCATCCACGCCTTCCGAGACAACAACCGCCGTAGGTGAAACAGGATTCGGCGCCGCGCGAGAAGCCAAGTCCCCATCCGCATCAACAAGCCTGTCCAATGCCTCGGCCAACTGCAGGGAGGGGCGCTGTTTCCCACTCAGTACACGTGAGAGGTAGGCAGGGTCGTAGTTCAGCACGCGGGCGGCTGCGCGCATGGATAAACCTTGGGCTGCGAGGGCTTCACGAGCATGGGCGGCGAAGTCGGTCATGGCGGGCTCCGGGGTGTTGACCGTTGACTGCCAGAGTAGTCAACGTCCGTCAACTCCCGCTGAAGCTCCGGGACTCAAGACCATGGACGCTCAAGACCCCGGCGGCCGTAGGACCGGCCCCGGGGCATGGCCAACGCTACTGAGGAGCGTCGACGTGACCGACCATATCGCCCGCTGGTTCGGCCGGGTAAGGGCACTGTTCGCCCCTGCCGCCCAGCCCTGCAACCACACCACCGGCACACCACGAACCCCTGCAGCACCCGCCTGCTACGCGGCCCCGGACCGGAACAGCGAAGTCATCGTGTGGATGACCGCGCACGGAATCGACATCATCCCCCGGCAGCCCCACAGGACGGAGGTCACCCGATGACAGAAGCCCCCGAGGCCGGCGCCTGGGTGGTCGACGCCCGACGGGACCGCGTCGGCCAAGTCACCGGAACAGCCCACGGACGGCTCACACTCCACGACCCGGCCACCGGACAGGACTGGGAAGCACTCCCCTGCGACATCCACCCAGCAGCCACAAGCGACGAACTGCGCGCAAAGGTGGCCGACGTCAACCAGCGCAGCACACGGCGGTGGGACCAGTGACGACACACCCGGCCGCCGATTCGGCACCTGCACCCCAACACCCCCGCTGCAAGGAGTGCCAGGACATCAAGCGCAAGAGAACCCAAGCCCTGGAGACCGGCAACCGCCAAGAGGCGACGAAACTGACCGCAGCCATGGGCGTGCACCTGCGCTTGGCCCATCCCTGACACCCGCCTACGCACGACTGCCCGCCCCGGCAAGCCGGGGCGGGCAGTCGTCACAGGTCAAAGACCGCGGAAGCAAATCGCCGGGTCACAGGTCAAATTCCCGCAACCTGTCAGACCAATGCGTGTAGGAATGACTTTTGGCTGGGAAGTCGATTCGCGAGAAAGGACTCTCCAAGGATCGGCTCAGGATCCCGATGAGAAACTCACCGTATCCACAACCGTGATCCTCCCAGTCGTCGCTGATTCCATTGTAGGTCACGACCGTCCATCGACTAGGACACTCATCGGATGTGTCCCAGAAACAGGTATCACCGTCCTCGGTTGCCCCCCACTTCAGCAGTCCACCAGGCCGGGGATGGAAGCCGTAAGGATACCTATCCGGGAATGCATCTCGCATATCTGCGAACGTTTCCGAGAAGCGCGCATGAGACGCAAGCAAGTCGATGAATGAATTTTCGGGGGCAGGGACAGAAATGACAAGATACGAGCCAAGAAGCCCCGCCCCATAGACGCCAACAAATTGACGATAGTCCTCCGGAAACTCAATCCCGGAAATCCGCCGAATGAGACCCCAGTCCACTCGATCGCCTTCCATTGGCGGAGAAACCAGGCGCCTCAAAGACTCCACGTACGAGTTACGCATTCTCGACGACACTCACTTCCAGTCTTGCGGGACGCTAGTTCCCAGACTCACAGCGCGTCCATTTACGTTGTGTATACAGGACGTCAGGACTCCAGGGATCGGGTCTGACACAGCCCTTCAAATCGCCACTTTGGCAGCCCTTCCCCTTCTACGCCTCCGTCGCCAGCTCCCCACATCTACTGGCACACATCGCGGAAGCCACCCTTGCTGGAAATAAACGGCCGCCGCCGACCCCTACGTAAAGGACCGGCGGCAGGGCCGCTATCACCTTCAGGCATCAGCCATTCTGGCGCCTGACTGACCTTATATTCTTAGATGAGTTGATCTACCACTCGGTAAGGAATAGTCGACCCGTCCAGAACGGACTCATCAAAGAACGGTTCATCCAACTCGTTCCTGAGCGCCTTCAGTAGGAACTCGCAGAAACCATAGTCGTAGCGGCTCCACGAAGAACGCCAGCCAACGACAGTCACCCACTCATCTCCCAAACACCCGGGCGGCGCCAGATACATGTTGGCACCATCCTGGCTTTCAGCGACCGGGATCATGCCGTTCGGAGAAGGGAACAGCGGATACGGGTAGGCATCTGGGAACTGACTGCGTATGGACTCAGCACCAGAAAGGACACGCTGCATTGCACCTTCAAGGTTGAGCACATTGGCCCTCGGGTGCCAGATCCACAGATCGCCGAAGATCTCACAGGGCCCGTAGGCCGACACGAACTCTTTGTAATCTTCGGGCAGCCGAAAACCGATGCGATCCTCGAAAGGGATCCAATCAGTCAACATGTCCGAGTTCACCTTCGGATCCCCCAAGAAGCTACGGAACTGATAGAGGCCCACCAGAACTCCTCTCTGAGCATGAGCATCCACCGGAAGCACGGTTGTAAAGGGAGCAATTCAGTCGGTACCCATGGTTCCCGACACCCTTGATCTTTATCTCGGTCGGAATGGCCGGACGCTTGGAATCACCGTACACCGGGAGCACTCCATAGGTGACGGTCTCACCTCCATCCACAGCCGACTCCACATCGGCTTCAAGAGCACGCATATGCGGATAGTTCGCCGGGTCATGATATCCGGCCACGAAGTTCCGCAGCGTGTATGGAGCTCCACCGAGGTTATCTGCTATCGAGTGCAGAGATGCTGCATTATGGAGGCGCCCCTGCACACTTCCTTCAGTTTCTTCTTTGAGTTTTTCTTTGCCAGCCGGCGCCCACTTCGGGTCGCGCCTCTTCATGCCGATCCGCAGGGTGGATTTTGTGATTTCCGCGACGGCACCGGTAGCCCGGCAATCTTCATCTCCTGTTCCAAAGCGCGTCATCGGCGCGTAATAGTATCCGATGTCCCTCGATGGGAAGTCCCGCGCACAGGAATTGCGGGTCACCTTCTTGGTGGGGTCGGCTCCTGACCCGCCCTTCCCCATGTCCGGATCAATGTCCTCATTTGGGAACACCGACTTCAGTATGCCAAGGCCAGTGGTATCCACCGGGGCCTGACCACCACTGGAGCCCTTCACCTGATTCGAGCCTTGGCTGAACATCTCGAGGATGTGTGCCGCGGTGAAAGTCAATTGCATCGCATCGCCAGGGTTCCAACCGCCTTCCGGCGTCCAGTCCGCCTTCGGCGGCAGTCGCGTCGGCGCCAGCCTGGGGTTCAGACCCCTGTTGGGGTTCTGCTTGATGCGTGGGCGTGGCGGGCGGGTACGCGTACGCGTCCCGGCGGAACCGCGGTCAGTGTTGCGGTATGGCGAGCGGTAGACCGGTTCGTCACCTGGGCCGTCGGGGCCGTCAGGATCCGGACCCTCGGGGCCAGGCCCATCCGGGTCAGGCCCATCCGGGTCGGGGCCGTCAGGGTCGCCCCCGTCCGGTTCGGGGTCGCCATGGCTGCGGTTGTGCGCTTCGACCTCGGCCTGCGCTTCCATGGCCTCGGCCTGCGCCATCAAGCTGGCTGCCACATTGTCGTTCACCCCTGCGAGCGGACTATCCCATTCCGCAGCATCGGCTCCAAAGACTTGCAAGCGCTCGCCGTAAGTATCCGAAGCGCCGCTGCCCAGAACCCCGATGGCGCCGAGGAGTTCCCAGGCGGCCTCGCCAGCAATCGCTCCTTCCACGATGCATGCGTCTTCGAGGCAATGCCCGCCGGGATCCGTCCCGTTGAGCGGCGAAGCATTCCCGTACACATACCGGTTCGCCTGAACCGACGGAGACGCCCCCAACTGCCAGGTGTCGCGCGAAGCGAATCGACCCGCGCCCGGCTGGTACCAGCGCGACGCCATGTTGACGTCCCCGCTCGCCGGGTCGGTCCAACCCGACTGGTACCCGAGCGACGAACGAGCCCCGGCCTTCGCCGTCACCGTGCCGAACGGGTCGTACGCGGTGGAGCCCATCACCTTCGTGCCGTCGGCCGACAGGCCGGCCGTCACGTCCGTGTGCCCGTCGGTCACCGCTCGCTGAGCGGTCTTTCCGTCCGTGCTCGCGAGCAGCCCACCGCCAGGGGTCCGGCTGTACGTGCTCGCCTCGTCGGAGACCAACGCGTTCGAGCCGCCGTCATAGGTGAACGAGACATCGCCCCGCTGCTTCACCCGGTCCAGCGAGTCGTAGCTGTACGTGGCATCGCCATCCGCGATCCGGCGCTCGAAGGCGTCCGACCGCAGCTTGCGCGGTGAGCCGCTGCCCGTGTCGACCGAAGCCAGAGTGCCCCGGGGGGGGTGTAGCTGTAGCGTGCTCCGCCGTCGCTCAACAGGCGGTTTCGCTCATCGAATACCGACTGCGTGCCGCCCGCCTTCACTCGGTTTCCGGCATCGTCCCACTCGTAGGACGTGGTCTTGCCGTCTCCCTTCCACGCGATCATCCGGCCCGACTTGTCGTAGCTGTATTCGTCGGCCCCGGCACCCGCGGTGCCGCTGGTGGCCTTCTTCGTCAGGCGGTCATCCGCGTCGTAGTCGTACGACGTGGCCATGACCTCGGTCTTGCCGTCAGGGCCGGAGACCCTGTCGTTCGTCAGACGGCCGAGCGGGTCGTAGGCGTACGTGCGCTTCGCGCTGACGCTCCACGTCCCGGCGGCATCGGCACCGGACTTGACGGCGTACTGCTCCTGGACCGGGCGGCCCGCCGCGTCGTAGTCCGTCCACGTCTGCGCGCCCGTCACACCGTCCTCGGTCCGGTTGAGGCGGCCGCGGGTGTCGTAGGCGTACGTCGTGACGCCGGACTTGTCCGTCCGCGACGTCATGTTGCCGTCGACGTCGTAGGAGTAAGTGGACTTTCCTCCCGGACCGTCGGAGCCGAGCAGCTGGCCGCGGTCGTTGTAGGTGTAGGTGTTCGGGTTGAGGAGGTCGCCCGAGCCGGCCTTGATCAGGCGGCCTGCCAGGTCGTGCTCAAGCGTCCGGTTCGCGGTGTCGGCTTCGGCGCCCGTTCCCGTCTCCTTGACCAACTGGCCGTAGATGTCGAACGTGCGTCGACGCCCTTGACCGAGGGGTCGACCTTGACCGGGAAGACACGCTCGGGCGCGCTCAGCCAGTCTTTGTCCAGTGAGACCGCCAGGATCTGGCGCCCCTGCTCCTCCACCAGCCGGTAGCGGACGCCCGGGGAGAACTCGCCTTGGTTGCCGTGCTCGTCGCGGCGCGAGTCCTCCATCCACCCGGCCGGCATCCGTGCACGCTGCCTGCCGTCCTTGTCGACGAACAGCACGCCGCCCTGGTCGTCGAGCCTGGCGGTCAGCCCGTCCGCCCGGAGCGGGAAGCGCCACTCGGTGGGAGCGTCCTTGCTCTTGAGGACGAGGATCTCCTTCACCGAGTCGCTGCCGGCGATGTACTGCAGGTCCGCCGAAGGCCGGGCATCGGGATAGGTGATGACGCTGCCGTCGGCCTTGCCGGTCGCATGGGCTGCGCCCTCGAGCGCGTAGCCGAGCGAAGGCCCGTCGCTCAGGTCCATGCGCATCACCGGGTCGGAGTCCGCGTACGGAGAGAAGCGGATACCGGCCGAGGTCGAGCGGGTCTCCCAGAGGGGACCGTCAGCCGGGCCGGCGGCTCGCGCGGCCCTCGTGGGCCGGGTCAGCGTGGGATCGATCTTCTGCCAGGAGCCGTCCCGTCCTCGGAAGTTGACGGGCTCGTTGTAGAAGCGCGTGGTGTAGGTGCCGCCCTCGTTGCGGAAGGTGTTCTGACGCTCCTTCCGCTCCGAAGGGATCTCCTGGCTCTTCCGCTCCGAGAAGCCTGCCGGAGCCGGGACGTCAGGTCCGTCGACCCGCTCGACGGGGCCGGCCTTGGGCGTCTGCGCCCGGCCTCCCAGCTCCTTGCCCGTGAGCTTGTGCTCCGCCGGCAGCTGCCCCGGCGCCTCCAGCGCGCCCCGGCGACCGCCCGAGGCAGCCGCCTCCGTAGCGCCTGCCGGTGCGCGGTGGCCACGGCCTGCGGCAGAGCCCCAACGCTGGTCGGGGGCGTCGGGGCCGCCTCCCGCGGATCTTCGATTCCACTGATCGACTGCCAGCGCAACCTGTTCGGTTCCGCATAGCAGGGCCATGACAAACGCCATGGCAAATGCTATTTGCCGTATGAAACGCACGAGTGCCCTCAATAGGCGGACAGAAACGGATCATGTTTACTGCCTGACATGATCCTTACTCAACCCAAATCGGACACAAGTGACCGTCAAGTGGCGGACTTCACATAGTCATCGTTCTCGACAAACGCCAGTTCCAGCCGCTAAGGCTCAATAGCTGCTGCGCCCCCGGCGTCAGGGCGACGAAGACGACTTCCCGCCGCCCTTCACCGGCGCGCTGCTCTCCGGCGTGCCGCCCTTGCCCGACGTCCCCTTCTGCGCCTCCGCCACCAAATCCCGCAGCTTCTGCGGCGTCAGCGGATGCGTCGGGTCGTCGTACAGGCTCTTGCCGTTCAGCAGGATCGTCGGCGTGCCGCGGAAGCCGCCCTTGCTGAAGTTCACCGCCGACTTCTTCACCCAGCCGTTGTGCGTGCCGTCGTCCACGCACTTCTTGAAGGCCGGGGTGTTCAGGCCCTGCACCTTGTCCGCCAGTTCCAGCAGGCGGGCCTTCTTGCCGTACGCGTCGTTCGTCTCCGGCGGCTGGTTCTTGTACAGCTCGTCGTGGTACGCGAGGAACTTGCCCTCGGTCTGGGCGCACGCCGCCGCGTTGGCCGCGTTGAGGGAGCCGGTGCCGCCGAGGTTCTTGTCGATCAGGGTGACCAGGTGGTACTCGGCCTTCAGCTGGTTCTTGCCCTCCAGGTCGTGGATCGTGTCCCGGAAGCCGTTCTCGAACTGGCCGCAGCCGGGGCAGCGGAAGTCCTCGTACACGACCAGGTTGGCCTTGGCCGCGGAATTGCCCACCGGGATGGCGAGGTCGTCCTGGCCGGTGGCGCCCTGGGGGGCGGCTACCGGGCCCGTCGCCTGCTGCTTGCCGCTCTGCTTGCCGGCCGTCGTGGCCCAGATCGCGATCCCGGCGCCGACGGCGAGCACCGCCACCACCACGCCGCCCACCTGCAACTGCCGTTTGAGCTTCCCGCGGGCCTCGTCCTTACGGCGCTGTTCCTGCAGCCGCTCGCGGGCGCTGCGCTTTCCGTCGCTGTTCTTCTGGCTCACGTCCCCATACAACGAACCGGGGGTGCGACCATGCGCACCCCCGGTCCCCGGTTCCTTCAAAAGTGTTACGCGCGCTTGCGCACACCCTCCGCGAGTTCGCCCGCCAGGGTGCGGACGGCCGCCAGGCCCGCCTCCAGATCGGGGGCGTCCAGCAGGCGCTTGACGAACGCCGAGCCGACGATGACGCCGTCCGCGAACTCGGCCACCTCCGCCGCCTGTTCGGCGTTGGAGACGCCCAGGCCCACGCAGACCGGAAGGTCCGTGACGGCGCGGGTGCGGTGCACCAGGTCCTCGGCCTCGCGGCCCACCGATTCACGCGTGCCGGTGACGCCCATCAGGGAGGCGGCATAGACGAAGCCGCTGCCCGCCGCCGTGATCTTGGCCAGGCGCTCGTCGCGGCTGCTCGGCGCGACCACGAAGACCGTGGCCAGGCCGTGCTCCTCGGCGGCCTTCCGCCAGACCTCGGACTCCTCCACCGGCAGGTCCGGCAGGATGCAGCCCGCTCCCCCGGCCGCGGCCAGGTCGGCCGCGAACCGCTCGACGCCGTAGCGGTCGACGGGGTTCCAGTACGTCATGCACAGCACGGGCGCCCCGGTGATCTCGTGCGCCTCCTTCACCGTGCGGATGACGTCGGCGATCTTGATGCCGCCGCGCAGGGCGATGTCGTCCGCGGTCTGGATGACCGGGCCGTCCAGCACCGGGTCGCTGTGCGGCAGGCCGACCTCGACGATGTCGCAGCCGCCGTCGAGCATGGTGGTGACGGCCCGCACGCCGTCGGCCACGGTCGGGAAGCCCGCGGGGAGGTAGCCGACCAGGGCGGCGCGGTTCTCGGCCTTGGCCTGGGCCAGGACCGAGTTCAGGAGTTCGATGTTGCCCGCCATTGTTATCGGTCCCCCTCGCCCTCGGCGGAGTCGTACAGCCCGAAGTAGCGGGCCGCCGTGTCCATGTCCTTGTCGCCGCGCCCGGAGAGGTTCACCAGGAGCAGGCCGTCCTTGCCCAGTTCGCGGCCGACCTCCAGGGCGCCCGCGAGCGCGTGGGCGCTCTCGATGGCCGGGATGATGCCCTCGGTGCGCGAGAGCAGGCGCAGGGCCTGCATGGCCGCGTCGTCGGTGACGGCGCGGTACTCGGCGCGGCCGGTGTCCTTGAGGTAGGAGTGCTCGGGGCCGATGCCGGGGTAGTCCAGGCCCGCCGAGATCGAGTACGGCTCGGTGATCTGGCCGTCCTCGTCCTGGAGGACGTAGCTGCGCGAGCCGTGCAGGATGCCCGGCGTGCCCGCGGTGAGGGTCGCGGCGTGCTCGCCCGTGGCCACGCCGTGGCCGCCCGGCTCGCAGCCGATCAGGCGTACGTCCTGGTCGGGCAGGAAGGCGTGGAAGAGGCCGATGGCGTTGGAGCCGCCGCCCACGCAGGCGATCGCGGCATCCGGCAGCCGGCCGGTGCGCTCCAGGATCTGGCGGCGGGCCTCGACGCCGATGACGCGGTGGAAGTCGCGGACGAGTGCCGGGAAGGGGTGCGGACCCGCGACCGTGCCGAAGAGGTAGTGGGTGCGGTCGACGTTGGCGACCCAGTCGCGGAACGCCTCGTTGATGGCGTCCTTGAGCGTGCGGCTGCCGGACTTCACCGCGATGACCTCGGCGCCGAGCATGCGCATGCGGGCGACGTTGAGCGCCTGCCGCTGGGTGTCGACCTCGCCCATGTAGATGGTGCATTCGAGGCCGAAGAGCGCGCAGGCGGTGGCGGTGGCCACGCCGTGCTGACCGGCGCCCGTCTCGGCGATGACGCGGGTCTTGCCCATGCGCTTGGTGAGCAGCGCCTGGCCCAGCACGTTGTTGATCTTGTGCGAGCCGGTGTGGTTGAGGTCCTCGCGCTTGAGGAACACCCGGGCGCCGCCCGCGTGTTCGGCGAAGCGCGGCACCTCGGTGAGGGCGCTGGGGCGGCCCGTGTAGTTGACCATCAGGTCGTTGAGCTCGGCGGCGAAGGCCGGGTCTGCCTTGGCCTTCTCGTACTCCGCGGCGACCTCGTCGACGGCGGCGACGAGGGCCTCGGGGATGAACTTCCCGCCGAACGCGCCGAAATAGCCCTCGGCGCTGGGCACCCGGCCCTCCGGGTCCGGGATGAAAAAGCCGGTCGGGGCAGTCGGATCAGTCGAACCGGTCGGTTCTGTGGGCATGCCTGATCTCCTCTGGAGATGAGTGAGATTGACGGTGTGGCTGAGCGGACGAATCGGCTCAGCGACGCCATCGGCGCCCGTTGATCTGCCCCGGCTCACAGCCGATGTGGTAGCGCACGCGCCGGCCCAGGACGCGCCGCGCGGGCGCACGGCAGCCACGCGGCCGGCAGCCGCGGGCGAGCCGTGCGTACGCCGTCATGGCAGGTCAGCCCCGTCCGTGCCGCAGGGCCGGGTGGGCACCCGCCGCGACCAGGTCGGCGACGGCGCCCTTCGGGTCGCGGCCGGTGACGAGGGACTCGCCGACCAGGACGGCGTCGGCGCCCTCGTTGGCGTAGGCGATGAGGTCGTGCGGGCCGCGCACCCCGGACTCGGCGATCTTGACGATGCCGTCCGGGATCTCGGGGGCGACCCGGGCGAAGTTGTCCCGGTCCACCTCGAGGGTCTTGAGGTTGCGGGCGTTGACGCCGATGATCCGGGCGCCGGCGTCCACCGCGCGACGCACCTCCTCCTCGTCGTGCACCTCCACGAGGGGGGTGAGCCCGATGGACTCGGCCCGCTCGATGAGGGAGACGAGGGCCTCCTGCTCCAGCGCGGCGACGATCAGCAGGGCCAGGTCGGCGCCGTAGGCGCGGGCCTCCCACAGCTGGTAGGCGGTGACGATGAAGTCCTTGCGCAGGACGGGGATGTCGACCCGGGCGCGGACGGCCTCCAGGTCGGCCAGCGAGCCGCCGAAGCGCCGCTGCTCGGTGAGCACGCTGATGACGGCCGCGCCGCCCGCCTCGTAGTCCGCGGCGAGGCCCGCCGGGTCGGCGATGGCGGCCAGGGCGCCCTTGGACGGGCTGGAGCGCTTGACCTCGCAGATCACGCTGACGTTCTCGCCGCGCAGCGCGGCGGCGCCGTCCTTGGCCTGCGGGGCCTTGGCCGCGCGCTCCTTGAGCTCATCGAGGCCGACGCGCGCCTGACGCTCCGCGAGGTCGGCACGGACACCGTCGATGATCTCGTCGAGCACACTCACTCGAGCGGCCCCCTTCCGGACTCGGATGGTCTGGGCTGGTGGGCTCGTGGCGAACTCACCAGGCACTTGCGATGGTACTTGGCGGAGGGCGAAGGTTTCGCATCCGGTTGACGGCGGTCCGTAGCGTGGACATGTGGGGGTGGATCTTTCCCCGATCCCGCCCCTTCCCGAAACCGGGGCTCCGCCCCGGACCCCGGGGTCGGTGCTGCCGCACGGGCGGGTAATGGGGGCTTCGCCCCCTGGCCCCCTGCGCTGCGCGCGGGGGCAGGAATTCGGGGGCGCAGCCCTGGTCCCCTGCGCTGCGCGCGGGGGACGGGAATCCGGGGGCGCAGCCCCCGCCCCCTGCGCTGCGCGCGGGGCGGATTCCGGGGTGCGGCGCCACAGGCCCCAGGCCTGGATGTGCGCACCCGGGGGCCGGGCCCGGGGTCTCGCCCCATGCCGGATGCACGCCCCCGTACGGGCCGGGCCCGGGGCCTGGGTGCTCCGGCCCCGGCCGGCTGAAACCGGTCCCGTACCCCAGGCCGGTACTGCACCCCAACCGGCTGAACCGGGGGCCCCGGCCCCCTACGGCACCAGCGCCGCCCCGAACGGCAGGTTTCGGACAATCGTGAACGCGAGGACCAGGGCGCCCAGGGTCCAGCAGTGGGCCGGTCGCAGGTGTACCGGCATGCCGCCGCCCGTTCGGAGTGCCGCGGTCAGCCAGCGGGTCCACAGGACGGCGAAGGCCGCGTAGGCGGTGACCGCCAGGGCGTTTGCGCCCAGGGCCGCCGGGAGGTCGCCGTGGGCCAGGGCGTGCAGGCCGCGCAGGCCTCCGCAGGCGGGGCAGTACAGGCCCGTCCAGTGCAGCAGCGGGCAGGCCGGGTAGCGGCCCGGTACGTTCGGGTCGACCGCGCCGACCCAGGCCACGGCGGCGCCGAGACCGGCCGCCACCCCGAGGGGGCGGGCGAGACGGCGCGCCAGGAGGATTCCGGTTCCCGTTCGCGCTCCCGTTCTCGTCATACCGCCGAGTCTCCGCCGGATAGCACGAAGGCGCAGCTCAGGGCCGTCGTACGAGGGGTACGGGGCCCGGCCGCGCCTCGGGCGCCGGGGGCGGGAGCGGCGTCAGGCCTCGCTCCGCACCTTCACGGGCACCTTGTGGCCCTGGCCGTAGCCCATGGAGCGCATGACCAGGCCGACGACGCCGCCGAGGGCGACCACGGCCATCCCCGCCCAGAAGCCCACCGGCTTCGCCATCACGACGAACGCGCCTGCCACGCAGAAGCCGATGAACGAGATGATGACACCGGTCCAGGCGGCCGGGGTGTGTCCGTGCTCGGTACCCGACATGAGTTGACTCCTAGTTGCTGTGTCGCGCCTCCGGGCGCGGAGATCGCTCCGGGTCATTGTCCCCGACGCGCCGGGTCGCCGTGCGCCGGGGTTGGCGTGTCACGCCCGGCGTCACCGGCCGACGTCACCGGCCGGGGTCCCCCGTGGGGTCCTCGCCCCGGTCGAGGGCCTTCCACAGCTCCTCGGGGCGGTCCGGGTCGGGGGCGGTACGCGGGGCGCGCGGGCGGGGGGTGCCGTCGCGCTCGTAGCGGCCGGACATGGCCGGCCAGTGGCGGCCATAGCACAGGGCGAGCAGCCCGGCGAGGAGCAGCAGCGCGCCGCCCGCGGCGGCGACCCAGGGCCAGCCCGTGTGGGTGACGTTCTCGACGGTGACCCGGGTGAGGCCCGCGGCCTTGGCGGCCTTCTCCTCCAGCGCGGCGGTGTCCCCGAGGCCGGTGAGCGTGGCGGCGACGACGCCCGCGCCGCTCAGCGCGAGCAGCCCGGCGACGAGCAGGCGGCCCGCGCCGCGCACCGCGAAGACGGCGACGAGCGCGGCGAGGCCCACGACGGCCAGCGCGCCGGGCAGCGCCGTGACGTCCTGGCCGCTGGCCTGCTGGCCGGCGCCCTGGGCGACCTCGGCGGTGCTCTCGGACCAGGTGCGGCCGCCCGCGAAGAGGACGAGTGCGGCACCGGCCGCGCCGAGGACCAGGGCGGCGGCGACGCTGCGCCTGCCGCCGCGCCCGGCGCGCGGGGCGGACTCGGCGTGGGGACGGGGGTGGGGTACGGCTGCGCTCACGGATACCACTATCCCTTGCCGCCGCCCGTCCGCGCGGACGGGGGTCGGGCGCGCCCCCGGCCGGGCGGGGGCGCGCCCGGGGGTCAGCCCCGGGGCACCAGGCGGTTGGCGGTGTGCACGGCGCGCAGCACGGCCGCGGCCTTGTTGCGGCATTCGGCGTCCTCGGCCGCCGGGTCGGAATCGGCGACGACGCCCGCGCCGGCCTGGACGTAGGCCGTGCCGTCGCGCAGCAGGGCGGTGCGGATGGCGATGGCCGTGTCGGAGTCGCCCGCGAAGTCCAGGTAGCCGACGCAGCCGCCGTAGAGGCCGCGGCGGGTGGGCTCCAGCTCCTCGATGATCTGCATGGCGCGGGGCTTGGGCGCGCCGGACAGGGTGCCGGCCGGGAAGCAGGCGGTGAGCACGTCGAAGGCCGTGCGCCCGGCGGCGAGGCGGCCGGTGACGGTGGAGACGATGTGCATGACGTGGCTGTAGCGCTCGATCGACATGAAGTCGACGACCTCGACGCTGCCGGGCTCGCAGACCCGGCCCAGGTCGTTGCGGCCGAGGTCGACGAGCATCAGGTGCTCGGCCCGCTCCTTGGGGTCGGCCAGCAGCTCCTCGGCAAGCGCGGCGTCGGCCTGCGGGGTGGCGCCGCGCGGGCGGGTCCCGGCGATGGGGTGCACCATGGCGCGCCCGTCCTCGACCTTGACCAGCGCCTCGGGGCTGGAGCCGACGACGTCGAAGCCCTCGAAGCGGAAGAGATACATGTACGGGCTCGGGTTGGTCGCCCGCAGCACGCGGTAGACGTCCAGCGCCGAGGCGGTGCAGGGCGTCTCGAACCGCTGCGAGGGCACGACCTGGAAGGCCTCGCCCGCCCGGATGCGCTCCTTGACGTCCTCCACGGCCGCCATGTAGGCGGGGCCGCCCCAGCGGGCGGTGTACTCGGGCAGCTCGGAGGGCGGCAGGGCGGTGGGCTCGGTGGGGACGGGCCGGTCGAGGTCCGCGGTCATGGCGTCGAGGCGGGCGACGGCGTCCGCGTACGCCTCGTCGATGCCCGTCTCCAGGTCGTTGTGGTTGATCGCGTTGGCGATCAGCAGGACCGTGCCGTTCCAGTGGTCGAGGACGGCGAGGTCCGAGGTGAGCAGCATGGTCAGCTCGGGCAGGTCCAGGCTGTCCGGGCCGCGGCCGCCGGGGTGCTCGCCGATCTTCTCCAGGCGGCGGACGATGTCGTAGCCGAGGTAGCCCACCATGCCGCCCGTGAAGGGCGGCAGGCCCGCACCCTCTATGAGGTCGCGGGGGGTGTGCAGGGTCTCCACGGTGGCGCGCAGGGCGGCGAGCGGGTCGCCGTCGGTGGGGACGCCCACGGGCGGGGTGCCCAGCCAGTGGGTCTGCCCGTCGCGCACGGTGAGCGTGGCGGCGCTGCGGACGCCGACGAAGGAGTAGCGGGACCAGGTGCGGCCGTTCTCCGCGGACTCCAGGAGGAAGGTGCCGGGGCGCCCGGCGGCGAGCTTGCGGTAGAGCCCTACGGGCGTGTCGCCGTCGGCGAGGAAGCGGCGGGTGACCGGGATGACGCGGCGGTCCTTGGCGAGCGTGCGGAAGGTGTCCGCGTCGGGGACGACGTCCCCGTGGTTTCCTTGCGGGGCAGAGACAGATGCGGTCGTGGCAGCCATGCTGCGGAGCCTACTGGCGCCCGGAGCCCCGCAGGGGGCACGTCCACCTAGTGGCCGAGTGGCAGAACGTCCGAATCGAAGCAGGTCCGGGTGCCGGTGTGGCAGGCGGGGCCGACCTGGTCGACCTTCACCAGGAGGGTGTCCGCGTCGCAGTCCAGGGCCACGGACTTGACGTGCTGGACGTGCCCGGAGGTGTCGCCCTTGACCCAGTACTCCTGGCGGCTGCGGCTCCAGTAGGTGCAGCGGCCGGTGGTGAGGGTGCGGTGGAGGGCCTCGTCGTCCATCCAGCCGAGCATGAGCACCTCGCCGGTGTCGTACTGCTGCGCAATGGCCGGAATCAGACCATCGGTGCTGCGCTTGAGGCGGGCGGCGATGGCGGAGTCGAGGCCGGAGAGGGGGCGGGCGTTGCCGGTCATGGGCCCATTCTGCCTTCCGGAAGGGGCATCCCGTCGGCAGGGCTGTCAGTGCGGTACGGAATGCTGTGGCCATGACCACTCCGCCGTCTCCGCAGCTTCCCCCGCAGGTGCCGCAGCCGACGCCGCCGCAGACGCCATCGCAGGCAGCGTCGCCGATGCCGCCGCAGCAGCCCTACGGGCAGGGTTACGGGCAGGGGCCAGTGCCCGCGCAGGGCTACGGAGCGGGGTACGGCCAGGGCCAGGGGCAGGGGTACGGCCAGGGCTACGGGCCGTACGGGCCCTACGGGCAGCAGCCCGGCTTTCCGCCGCCCCCGCCGGCCCGGCGCAACCCTGCAAAGGTCGCCGCGATCGTCGGCGGGGCGGTGCTGGTGGCGGGGCTGGCCGTGGCCGGCATCATCCTCACCTCCAAGGGCGACGCGGGCGGCCGGCACGCCCCGAGGGCGAAGTCCGCGCCCTCCGCGCACCCTTCCGGGCACCCCTCGACGGGCGTGTCCTCCGGCTCGTCCGGCTCGTCCGGCTCGGGCTCTCCGTCGGACGACCCGGACTTCGTGCCCTATGTGGTGCTGAAAACCGGCCAATGTTTCGACTTCCCGCAGCGGCCCGAGGGCTTCGAGAAGGTCGAGGTGCGGTCGTGCAACGGCCCGCACGACGCCGAGGTGATAGCCACCCGGACGCTGACCGGAACGTTCCGTACACAGAAGGAGATCGAGGACAAGGCCACGGAGCTGTGCGAGGCCGACGCCCGGCAGCGCAGCCACTCCATCGACGACGGCCGCGACTACTACTTCTATGTGCTCTACCCGCTGCGCAGCTCGTACGCCATGCACACCGACGACAAGATCTCCTGCTCGCTCACCCTCGACGAGAAGGGCGGGAAGAAGCTGACTGCCCCGCTGCCGAAGTGAGGCGGGCGGGACACGCCTGACGCCCGGGCGGCGTGGCACGCGCGGGGCCCCGGTCGTAGGCTGACGGCATGTCAACCCATGCGCAGCGCGAACGTCTGCTTCTGGCAGACCTGTTGGAGACCGTCGGCCCCGACGCCCCCACCCTCTGCGAGGGGTGGCGGGCACGCGACCTCGCCGCGCACGTCGTGGTGCGCGAGCGGCGGTCCGACGCGGCCGCCGGGGTCGTGCTCAAGCCGCTGGCCCCGCGGCTGGAGCGGGTGCAGGCGGAGTTCGCCGGGAAGCCCTACGAGGAGCTGATCCAGCTCATCCGGACCGGGCCGCCCCGGCTGTCGCCCTTTGCGCTCAAGCCCATCGACGAGGCGGCGAACACGGTGGAGTTCTACGTCCACACCGAGGACGTGCGCCGCGCCCAGCCGGAGTGGACGCCGCGTGTACTGGACCCCGTCTTCGCCGACGCCCTGTGGGGCCGGCTGGAGCGGATGGCACACCTGATGGGCCGGAAGTCGCCGGTCGGCCTGGTGCTGCGGCGGCCCGACGGCCGGACGGCGGTGGCCCGGCGGGGCGCGCCGGTGGTCACGGTCACCGGGGAACCCGGTGAGCTGCTCCTTTTCGCCTTCGGGCGGCAGGACGTGGCGAAGGTGGAGCTGGAGGGCGAGAAGGAGTCGCTGGCGAAGCTGCGCGAGGCGAAACTGGGTATGTAAAGCGTGAGGCGTGAGGGGTGCCCGCCGGTGAGGGATCACCGGGAAGAAGGTGCCGACCATGGCTTTCCGCACCAGAAGCCCTCTCCATGCGCGCCATCGCGGCGGGGCCGCGGCCTCGGCGACCGCCTTCTCGGCGGGCATCCTGCTGTTGCGTCTGATGCTGGGCATCATCATGGTGACGCACGGGACACAGAAGCTCTTCGGGTGGTTCGGTGGGCCGGGGATCGACGGGACCGCGAATTACTTCACCCAGGCCGGTTACCCGGCGGGCCGGGCGATGGCCGTCGTGGCCGGCCTCAGCGAGACGCTGGGCGGAGCGGGGCTCGCGCTCGGCTTCCTCACGCCGCTTGCTGCGGCGGCCGTGCTGGGGACGATGATCAATGCGCTGGCGGTGACGTGGGGTGGGGGGTTCCTGCTGCCCAACGGCGAGGAGTTCACGCTGCTGGTGGCGGTGGGGGCGACGGCGATCGCGCTGGCGGGGCCCGGGGCGTATGCGGTGGACCGCTTTGTTCCGGTGCTGCGGGGGCATCGGTTGTCGTATGGGGTGGCGGCGATTGTGCTGGCGGCGGTGGTGGCCTGTGCGATCTTGCTGACGCGGAAGTAGCCCCACCCCGCCCCTTCCCGGCTGTATCGATTTGCGGCTCCGCCGCGTGGGGGGCTGCGCCCCAGACCCCGGGCCCCTCGCGCTGCGCGCGGGGGCAGGATTCGGGGGCTCCGCCCCCGGACCCCCGGTCCTCAAACGCCGGACGGGCTGGATTTCACCGCACCACGCACCCCGCCTCCCGCAGCGCGCCCTTCACCTCCGGGATGCGGAGGTCGCCGAAGTGGAAGACCGACGCGGCCAGCACCGCGTCCGCTCCCGCCTCCACCGCCGGCGCGAAGTCCGCCAGCTTGCCCGCGCCGCCGCTGGCGATGACCGGGATCGTCACATGGCGGCGCACCGCCTTGATCATCTCCGTGTCGTAGCCGTCCTTCGTGCCGTCCGCGTCCATCGAGTTCAGCAGGATCTCCCCCGCGCCCAGCTCCGCCGCCCGGTGGGCCCACTCGACGGCGTCGATGCCCGTGCCCCGGCGGCCGCCGTGCGTGGTGACCTCGAAGGAGCCGGAGGAGGTGCGGCGGGCGTCGACCGACAGCACCAGCACCTGGCGGCCGAAGCGCTCGGCGATCTCCCGGATCAGCTCCGGGCGCTCGATGGCGGCGGTGTTGACACCGACCTTGTCCGCACCGGCGCGCAGCAGCTTGTCCACATCGTCGGCGGTGCGGACGCCGCCGCCCACCGTCAGCGGGATGAAGACCTGCTCGGCCGTGCGGCGCACCACGTCGTAGGTGGTCTCGCGGTTGCCGGAGGAAGCCGTGATGTCGAGGAAGGTCAGCTCGTCGGCGCCCTCCTGGCCGTAGATCCGGGCCATCTCGACCGGGTCGCCCGCGTCGCGGAGGTTCTGGAAATTGACGCCCTTGACGACCCGGCCGTTGTCCACGTCCAGGCAGGGGATGACTCGCACGGCGAGGGTCACGCCGGTTCTCCTCTGAAAGCTTCTACTTCGACTTCGACCAGTACGCGCGAGTCGACGAACCCGGACACCACGACCAGCGTCGCGGCCGGCCGGATCCCGTCGAACAGCTCCTTGTGGGCGCGGCCGACCGCGTCCACATCACGCGCATGGGTGATGTACATCCGGGTGCGGACGACGGCCTCGGGGCCGAGGCCCACCGAGCGCAGCGCCTCCAGGGCGTTGCCGAAGGCGGCGAGCGCCTGCTCGTAGGGGTCGCCCTCGCCCTGGAGGACGCCGTTCACCAGCGGCATCGTGCCGGCGACGTGCACCCGGTCCCCGGCCACCACGGCACGCGCGAAGCCGATCTCCGCTTCCCAGGGGCTGTCGGTCTGCACGCGCCGCGGGGCCGGGGTCTCACTCATACGGACACTGCCTCCAGGGCCTCTTCCAAGGTGAACGCCTTGGCGTAGAGGGCCTTGCCGACGATGGCGCCTTCGACACCCTCCGGTACCAGGGTGGCGATCGCCCGCAGGTCGTCAAGAGAGGAGACGCCGCCGGAGGCCACGACGGGCCGGTCCGTGCGGGCGCAGACGTTCCTCAGCAGCTCCAGGTTGGGGCCCTGGAGGGTGCCGTCCTTGGCGATGTCGGTGACGACGTAGCGGGCGCAGCCCTCGCGGTCGAGGCGGGCGAGGGTCTCGTAGAGGTCGCCGCCGTCGCGGGTCCAGCCGCGGCCGCGCAGGGTGGTGCCGCGGACGTCCAGGCCCACGGCGATGCGGTCGCCGTGCTCGGCGATGACCTTGGCCACCCACTCCGGGGTCTCCAGGGCGGCGGTGCCGAGGTTGACGCGGGTGCAGCCGGTGGCGAGGGCGGCGGCGAGCGAGGCGTCGTCGCGGATGCCGCCGGACAGCTCGACCTTGATGTCCATGGCCGCGGCGACCTCGGCGATCTGCGCCCGGTTGTCGCCGGTGCCGAAGGCGGCGTCGAGGTCGACCAGGTGCAGCCACTCGGCGCCGGCGCGCTGCCAGGCCATGGCCGCGGCCAGCGGGTCGCCGTAGGAGGTCTCGGAGCCGGACTCGCCGTGGACGAGGCGCACGGCCTGGCCGTCGCGGACGTCGACGGCGGGGAGGAGTTCGAGCTTGGACGCGTTGGTCATCACAGGGTCTCGATCCAGTTGGTCAGCAGCTGGGAACCGGCGTCGCCGGACTTCTCGGGGTGGAACTGGGTGGCCCACAGGGGCCCGTTCTCCACGGCGGCGACGAACGGCTCGCCGTGGGTGGCCCAAGTGACCAGGGGAGGCCGCATGTTGGGGTTGCCGACCTCCAGCGTCCACTCGCGCACGGCGTAGGAGTGCACGAAGTAGTAGCGGGTGCCGGCGTCGAGGCCCGCGAAGAGCTGCGAGCCCTCGGCGGGGGTGACGGTGTTCCAGCCCATGTGCGGCACGACGGGCGCCTTGAGCGGCTCGACGGTGCCGGGCCACTGGTCCAGGCCGTCGGTCTCGACGCCGTGCTCGATGCCGCGCTCGAAGAGGACCTGCATGCCGACGCAGATGCCCATGACCGGTCGGCCGCCCGAGAGCCGGCGGCCGATGAGCCAGTCGCCGCGCGCGGCCCGCAGCCCCTGCATGCAGGCGGCGAAGGCGCCGACGCCGGGGACGAGGAGTCCGTCGGCGGCCATGGCCCGGTCGTAGTCGCGGGTGATCTCGACGTCCGCGCCGACGTGGGCGAGGGCCCGCTCGGCGGAGCGGACGTTGCCGAAGCCGTAGTCGAAGACGACGACCTTCTTCTTCGAGGTCTTCGGGGCGGTCATGACCACAGCCCTTCGACGCGCAGGAGGCCGGCGGTCAGGCACATGGCCGCGCCGATGCCCAGCAGCACGACCACGCTCTTGGGCATGCCCTGCTTGACGAACGAGATGATGCCGCCGATCAGGAACAGCCCGACGACGATGAGGACGGTCGAGAGGCCGTTCACAGGGCTCCCTTCGTGGAGGGGATGATTCCGGCCGCCCGCGGATCACGCTCGCAGGCGTAGCGCAGCGCCCGGGCCAGCGCCTTGAACTGGCACTCCACGATGTGGTGGGCATTGCGCCCGTACGGGACGTGGACGTGCAGGGCGATCTGCGCCTGCGCCACGAAGGACTCCAGGATGTGCCGGGTCATCGTGGTGTCGTAGGAGCCGATCATCGGCGCCATGTTCTCGGGCTCGGTGTGCACGAGGTACGGGCGGCCGGAGAGGTCGACGGTCACCTGGGCGAGGGACTCGTCCAGGGGCACCGTGCAGTTGCCGAAGCGGTAGATGCCCACCTTGTCGCCCAGGGCCTGCCGGAAGGCGGCGCCGAGCGCGAGGGCGGTGTCCTCGATGGTGTGGTGGGTGTCGATGTGCAGGTCGCCGTCGGTCTTGACGGTGAGGTCGAAGAGACCGTGGCGGCCCAGCTGGTCGAGCATGTGGTCGTAGAAGCCGACCCCGGTCGACACGTCGACCTGTCCGGTGCCGTCGAGGTCTATCTCGACGAGGACGGAGGTCTCTTTCGTGGTGCGCTCCACGCGGCCCACGCGGCTGGGGGTCCGGGGGGCATCCCCCGGAGTGTTCAGCATCGTTGGTTCTCCTTCAGTACTGCGCGAACCGCGTCCAGGAACGCGTCGTTCTCCTCCGGCGTGCCCGCGGTCACCCGCAGCCACCCCGGTACGCCGTTGTCCCGTACCAGCACACCGTGGTCGAGGATGGCCTGCCATGCGGCCGGGCTGCTCTCGAAGCGGCCGAACTGCACGAAGTTGGCGTCGGAATCGGTCACCTCGCAGCCCATCGCGCGCAGCTCGGTGACGATGCGGTCGCGCTCGGCCTTGAGCTGTTCGACGTAGCCGAGCAGGGTGTCCGTGTGCTCCAGGGCCGCCAGCGCCGTGGCCTGGGTGACGGCCGACAGGTGGTACGGCAGGCGCACCAGCTGGACGGCGTCGACCACGGCCGGGTCGGCGGCGAGGTAGCCGAGGCGCAGCCCGGCCGCGCCGAACGCCTTGGACATCGTGCGGGAGACGACGAGGTTCGGCCGGTCCTCGATGAGCGGCAGCAGCGAGGGGCGGTGGCTGAACTCGCCGTACGCCTCGTCCACGACGACCAGCGACGGCTTGGCGGCCTGCGCCGCCTCGTACAGCCGCAGGACCGTCTCCGCCTCGACGGCCGTGCCCGTGGGGTTGTTGGGCGAGCAGACGAAGACGACCTCGGGCCGGTGCTCGGCGATGGCGCGCTCGGCCTGCCCGACGTCGATGGTGAAGTCCTCGCGGCGCGGGCCGGAGATCCAGCCGGTGCCGGTGCCGCGGGAGATCAGGGCGTGCATCGAGTACGAGGGCTCGAAGCCGAGGGCGGTGCGGCCGGGGCCGCCGAAGGTCTGCAGCAGCTGCTGGATGACCTCGTTGGAGCCGTTGGCCGCCCAGACCCCGGCCATGGTGACCTCGTGGCCCGTGGTGCGGGTGAGGTACTTGGCCAGCTCGGTGCGCAGCTCGACCGCGTCCCGGTCGGGGTAGCGGTTGAGGTGCCGGGCCGCCTCGGCGACGCGCTCGGCGATGCGGGCGACCAGGGGCTCGGGCAGCGGGTAGGGGTTCTCGTTGGTGTTCAGGCGTACGGGCACGTCGAGCTGGGGGGCGCCGTACGGGGACTTGCCGCGCAGCTCGTCCCGGATGGGGAGATCGTCGATACGGGTCACGTGCTTAGGGAACCTTCCACCCGAACCGAGCCTTGAGGGCGGCACCGTGCGCCGGCAGGTCCTCGGCCTCGGCAAGGGTGACCACGTGGTGGGTCACCTCGGCGAGCGCGTCGCGGGTGTAGTCCACGACGTGGATGCCGCGCAGGAAGGACTGCACGGACAGGCCCGAGGAGTGGCAGGCGCAGCCGCCGGTGGGCAGGACGTGGTTGGAGCCGGCGCAGTAGTCGCCGAGCGAGACGGGGGCGTACGGGCCGACGAAGACCGCGCCCGCGTTGCGCACCCGGGCGGCGACGGCCGCGGCGTCCGCGGTCTGGATCTCCAGGTGCTCGGCGGCGTAGGCGTCGACGACCTTCAGCCCGGCCTCGATGTCGTCGACCAGCACGATCGCGGACTGCTTGCCGGCCAGGGCCGGGACGATCCGGTCGTCGGCGTGCTTGGCGGCGGCGACCTGGGTCTTCAGCTCGGCCTCGGTGGCATCGGCGAGTTCGGGCGAGTCGGTGACGAGGACGGCGGCGGCCATCGGGTCGTGCTCGGCCTGGCTGATCATGTCGGCGGCCACGTGCACCGGGTCGGCGGTCGCGTCCGCGAGGATCGCGATCTCGGTGGGGCCGGCCTCGGCGTCGATGCCGATGCGGCCCTTGAGGAGGCGCTTGGCGGCGGCCACCCAGATGTTGCCCGGGCCGGTGACCAGCTGGGCGGGGCGGCACTCCTCGGTGCCGTAGGCGAACATGGCGATCGCCTGGGCGCCGCCCGCGGCGTACACCTCGTCGACGCCCAGCAGGGCGCAGGCGGCCAGGATCGTCGGGTGCGGCAGGCCGCCGTGCTCCTTCTGCGGGGGCGAGGAGACGGCCAGCGAGGGGACGCCGGCCTCCTGGGCGGGAACCACGTTCATCACGACGGACGAGGGGTAGACGGCGCGGCCGCCCGGTACGTACAGGCCGACGCGGTCGACGGGCACCCAGCGCTCGGTGACCGTGCCGCCGGGCACGACGGTGACGGTCTTGTCGGTGCGGCGCTGCTCGCGGTGGACGAGGCGGGCCCGGCGGATGGACTCCTCCAGGGCGGCCCGCACGGCCGGGTCCAGCTGCTCCAGGGCGCCGGCGATGGCCTCGGCGGGCACGCGCACCCGGTCGATCCGCACGCCGTCGAACCGCTCCGCGTAGTCGATCAGGGCCGCGGTGCCGCGATGATGGACGTCCTCGCAGATGGGCCGCACCTTCTCCAGGGCGGCCTCGACGTCCAGTTCGGCACGGGGCAGCAGGTCGCGGTCGATGCCGTCCTCGAGGGAGGTGTCGCCGCGCAGATCGATTCGGGAGATCACGCCGTCAATTGTCTCAGACCCGCCCTGCCGCACGGCTCCCCGTACCACTCAGTGATACGCGGCCAAAGTGTTGATCTTTACCTGACCGAGGACTGACAATCGTGACCTCACCGCCGGTATCCGAACGGTCACGGGCGGGAAAGGGGCTGACAGCAGGGGCTACGCACCGGTAGCAGGGGAAGGGGGGACGACCGTGACCGAGCCGTTCGACGGCGAACCGCCGCCCGGGCTCGCCCTCAGCACCGCCGAATGGGGGATGTGGCAGGCCTTCCGCAACGGCAGCACCCACGACCTGCGCACCCCCTACCCCGAGCAGAACGACCCGGGCGGCCCGCACGCCTGGGGCGCCGAGCGCAGCGTGCGCGCCGAGATCGTCGCCCGGCTGCTGCTGGACGGCCCGCCCGCCAACCCCGGCCGGGTCTCCGCCCTCAAGCTCAACGGGGTGCGGATCACCGGCAGCCTCGACCTGTCCGGCGGCACCGTCGTGCCCTATGTGGAGCTGCACAACTGCCGCTTCGACCAGCAGCTGCTGCTGCCCGAGAGCCACTTCACCACCCTGCGCCTGGTCGGCTGCGCCATACCCCGCATCGAGGCCGCCCGGATCCGCACCGAGGGCGACCTGCACCTGCCGCGCTGCGTCGTCCAGCACGGCATCCGGCTCACCGACGCGCACATCGGCACGGATCTGCTGCTCAACCAGCTGCTCGTGCGGCGCGACCGGCGCGGGGTGTCCATAGCCGGCGACGGCATGACCGTCGGGCAGGACCTCCAGGCCGAGATGATGCGCTCGCACGGCGAGCTGAGCCTGCGCGGCGCGACGATCGGCGCCTCGCTGAGCCTGCGCGGCTCCACCCTCGGCAACCCCTACGGGCGGCGCGCCCTCAACGCCCCCCAGCTCACCGTGGAGCGCACCCTCTACCTCACGCCCGCCGGCGTCAGCGGCGTCCGCTACGGCGGCGGCGCCACTCCCCCGTACGGCCTGTCCGCCACCACGCCCGAGCACGGCACCCGGGTGCAGCGCTTCGAGTGCCTGGGCGGGGCGCGGCTGGACGACGGGCGGTTCGGGGACGCGGTCGACCTCAGCCAGGCGCGGTTCGTGATGGAGGCGGACCAGGAGCTGTCGCTGCGCCGCGTGCAGACGCCCGAGCTGCGCTTCCTCGGGGAGCGGCCGCAGCGCGGGCGGGTGGTGCTGTCCGGCGCCAGGGTGGCCAACCTGATCGACCGGTTCGACAGCTGGCCGGGGCCCGGCGGGCTGGTGATGGCCGGCTTCGCCTACGAGAACCTGATACCGCTCGGCCACTTCCCGCTCGCCCTGCGCCTGGACTGGGTGGCAGCGGCCACCCCGGAGTACGCCCCGGAGCCGTACGAGCGGCTGGCCGGCGCCCTGCGCAGCAGCGGCGAGGACGCGGACGCGCGGGCCGTGCTGCTGGCCAAGCAGCGCCGCCGCCGCGAGACCCTGCCCCCGGCGGGCCGGGCCTGGGGCTACCTCCAGGACTGGACCGTGGCCTACGGCTACCGGCCGGGCCTCGCGGCGGTGTGGATGGCGGTGTTGTGGGCGCTGGGCACGGTCTACTTCTCCGGGCACCCCCTGCCGCCGCTGAAGGAGGGCGAAGGCCCGGTGTGGAACCCCGAGCTGTACACCCTGGACCTGCTGCTGCCCGTCATCGACCTGGGCCAGGGCACCGCCTGGCGGCCCGCCGGGGCCGCGCAGTGGGTGGTCGCGGCGCTGACGCTGCTCGGCTGGATACTCGCCACCACGGTCGCGGCGGGGGCCTCCCGGCTGCTCCGTCGCCAGTGACGTCGCCGGTAACCCGGGCAGCAGTTGCCCGGCGCCCATTAGGCTTACCGGCCGTGACCACCGCGCGCCTTCCGCTCTTTCCGCTCAATTCGGTTCTGTTCCCGGGCCTCGTGCTTCCACTGAACGTCTTCGAGCAGCGGTACCGGGCGATGATGCGCGACCTGTCCCGGCTGCCCGAGGACACGCCGCGCCGCTTTGCGGTGGTCGCCATCCGCGACGGCCACGAGGTCGCGCCCAGCGCGCCCGGCCTGCCCGACCAGAACCGCCCCGAGCCCGGCCCCGCCGCGGGCTTCGGGCCCGACCCGATCACGGCGTTCCACGGGGTCGGCTGCGTCGCCGACGCGGCCCAGATCCGGGAGCGCTCCAACGGCACGTACGAGGTGCTGGCCACGGGCACCACCCGCTTCCGGCTGCGCTCGGTCGACGCCTCGGGCCCGTACCTCGTCGGCGAGGTCGAGCACATCGAGGAGCGCATGGGCGACGAGGCGGGGGCGCTGGCCTCCGGCGTCGTACGGGCCTTCAGGGCGTACCAGAAGCGGCTGGCCGGGGCGAGCGAGGCCTCGCTGGCGGGCCGGGCGGATCTGCCGGGCGAGCCGCAGGTGCTGTCGTACCTGGTCGCGGCGGCCGCGGTGCTGGACACCCCGGTCAAGCAGCGGCTGCTCCAGGCCCCGGACACGGCGTCGCGGCTGGCGGACGAGCTGCGGATCCTGCGCGCGGAGACGGCGGTGATGGGCAAGCTCCCGTCGCTGCCGGCCGTGGACCTCACACGGCGACCGACCAGCCCCAACTGAGCCTCGACTGAACGGACGGAGCAGGAACGTTGGCGAAGGCATTGGCGAAGAAAAAGCGGCAGCAGTCCGCCACTCCTGCGATCGTCGCACTGGAGAAGGCCGGTACGGCCTTCTCCGTGCACTCCTACGACCACGACCCGGCGGCCGGCTCCTACGGCGCGGAGGCCGCGGAGGCCCTGGGCGTGGACCCGGCGAAGGTCTTCAAGACACTGGTGGCCGAGGTGGACGGCACGCTGACGGTCGCCGTCGTGCCGGTCTCCGGCTCGCTGGACCTCAAGGCCCTGGCGGCGGCGGTCGGCGGCAAGCGGGCCGCGATGGCGGACCCCGCGGCGGCAGAGCGCACCACCGGGTACGTACGGGGCGGGATCTCCCCACTGGGGCAGCGCAAGCGGCTCCCGACGGTGCTGGACGCCTCCGCGCGCTCCCACGCGACGATTTGCGTGTCGGCGGGGCGGCGGGGGCTGGAGGTGGAGCTGGCGCCGGGTGACCTGGGGCTTCTCACAGGTGCGGTGGTGGCGCCGATCGCGCGGGGGTGACTGCCCTGGCCTACGGCCGGTATGGACTGTTGGCGAACTCTTCGCTACGACCGGAGTCGGGGGCGCCGTGGGTGCGTTCCCGCCGGGGAGGGTTCACGCATGTCGAAGCGCACGCGCAAGCGCCGCTGGCGCCTGAAGAAGGGCCGCGCGAACCACGGACGTCGGCCGGCGTAGGGGGTTTCTTTCCCCAATCCCGCCCCTTCCCGAAACTAGGGGCTCCGCCCCCAGACCCCCGGTCCTCAAACGCCGGACGGGCTGAATTTGCTGCTGCCGCCGGTTTGTGGGCAAGCGTTCCTCCCCCAGCTACCGCTGGGAGGTGCCCCCAGGCGATGGGGGTGCCCCCATGCCGTTCAGGCAATGGGGGAGGGTGGGCACAAACCGGCCCACCGGGCAGCAACCACCCCGGGGTCCGGGGGCTTGCCCCCCCACGCGGCGGAGCCGCAAATCGACACAGCCGGGAAGGGGCGGGGTGGGGGAGAAAACCCCCTACGCCTCCGGCCAGTGCGGTACTACCGGCGGCTCCGGGTCCCGGGGCCCGAACAGCGCCGTCAACCCGAGATGCACCGCCATCCCCGCCAGCG
This sequence comes from Streptomyces sp. 17_S59, assembly GCF_056930295.1. Classification (NCBI taxonomy): domain Bacteria; kingdom Bacillati; phylum Actinomycetota; class Actinomycetes; order Kitasatosporales; family Streptomycetaceae; genus Streptomyces; species Streptomyces sp. 17_S59. The sequence goes on from NZ_JBXOWD010000001.1 coordinate 1,618,913, forward strand.
GCCACGCCAGCAACGCCCCCTTCGCCCCCAACCGCAGCGGCGCGTCGAAGACGACCCCCTTCCCCACCGCCCGCGCATGCGCAGCCACATTGCCCGTCGGGCCGAGCCAGACACCCAGCCGCCAGGCGATCAGCGAGCCCAGCAGCGAGCCGACCGCCAGCCCCACCACGATCGCAATGCCCCCGGCGCGCCGGAGGAGGAAGACCACGGCCGCGCACACCGCGCCGAACGCCAGGCCCAGCAGCGCGAACCAGCCGTCCGCACCGATCGCCTGCTCGCCCTCCGTGTTCTGGAGGTAGACGGCCTTGCCGTCGGAGATCAGCGGCACCCGCGGTGCCAGCCACAGCCACAGCAGGCCCATCAGCACCCCGGACACCGTGACCGCCGCCAGCACGATCCCGGCGTGGCGCAGCTCGGTCCGCACCTCCTCGCGGGCCCGCTCCCGGGCGGCGGCGTCGTCCACCGCGTGCCCGGCGGGGGAAGAGGGGGTAGAGGAGGAGTCGTCCTGCGGCGTCAGTGGTGCGGTCACCCCGCCATCGTGCCAGGTGGCCGCACCCGCTCCGGCCCCAGGACGGTCACTGCGGCGCGTCACCGCACGGCCGCCCGGCGATAGGCCCAGGTCGCCGCGGCCAGCGAGACCACGCCGACGGCCGCGCACACGCCGAGGTCGGCGGCCACCAGCAGCCAGTCGGGGCGGGCGTCGAAGCTCCGGGCCAGCGCCTCCACGCCGTACGTGGAGGGCAGCAGGTCGCGCGCCCAGGCGATCGGCGCCGGCATGTGCGCGGCCGGCAGCACGCCCAGCAGCAGCGCCGCCGACATGCCCAACTGGCCGCACAGCGTCGCCAGTTCCTGGCGCGGCGCGAGCAGGCCGAGGGCGGCGCCCAGCCCGGCGAGGGCCGCGCCGGAGAAGGGGATGACCGCGGCCAGCACCCACAGGTGGGCCAGCGGCAGTTTGAAGAGCACGCTGCCCGCCACCGCGGTGACGACGGTGCCGGGCACGGTGAAGGACGCGTACGCGGCGGCCGCCCCGAGCACCACGGCCGCCGGCGGCACCGGCAGCGTCGCGTAGTGGTCGAGCCCGCCGCTGGCCCGCAGCTGGCCGAAGTACTGGGCGAGGAGGTTGAGCGCGACGAAGGCCACGACGAGCACGCTGGAGCCGGCCACGACGGCCCGCGCCTCGTCCCCGCCGTCCACGACGCCGCGCATCAGGACCATGATGCCGATGGACTGGAAGGTCGCCACGAACAGCAGCGGGATCCGCGCCACGCGGGCGCGCGACAGCTGGGCGCGGTAGACGGCCGCCAGCGCGGGCAGCAGCTTCGCCCGCGGGGCGAGGGGGGCGGCTCCGTCGCCCCCGGACCGCGACCGGCCCCGGCCCTGGTCCGGGACCGTCCCGGACACCGCCTCTGCGGATACGGCACTCACGCGGCACAGCTCCTGTTCGGCACGGACGTCGGAACGGACGACGGACTTCACCCCTTCACCAGCCCCTCGGCGCGGCCGCCCAGGGCGAGGTAGACGTCCTCCAGGCTCGGCGTGGCGAGCGTGAAGTCGTCGAGCGCGGCGAAGGCGGGGCCGCCGGTCACCGCGGCGACGGCGGCCCGGGCCTCGGCCGGGCCGAGCCGGAGCGACCAGCGGCGGCCGGTCTCACGGGCCGCATCGCGCAGAGCGGCGACCTCGGGGACGTCCAGCGGCGGCTCCGCGCGCCAGACCAGGTCGACCCGGACCTCGTCGCCCACCAGCTCCTTGAGCCCGGCGGGGGTGTCGCAGGCGATGACCCGGCCGCGCTCGAGCACCGCGACCCGGTCCAGCACGGTCTCGGCCTCGATGACGTTGTGGGTGACGAGCAGGACCGTGGCACCGCGCTCGGCGCGCCGCCGGTCGACGGCGGCCCAGACGGCGCGGCGGGCCACCGGGTCCATGCCGGTGGTGGGCTCGTCCAGGACGAGCAGGGGGCGGTCGCCGACCAGGGTGGCGGCGAAGCAGGCGAGGCGGCGCTGGCCGCCGGAGAGCTTCTTCAGCGGCCGGCCGGCGATCGGGGTCAGGCCGAGTTCGTCGAGGACGGCGTCGCGCTCGGCGCGGGCCTCGCGCAGGCCGAGGCCGCGCAGCCGGCCGGTGGTCTCGGCGGCCAGGGCGACGGTCAGCTCGTCCAGCGCGGTGGACTGCTGGCCGAGGTAGCCGACGAGGCGGGCGGCCCGCTCGGGGTGCCGGACCAGGTCGTGGCCGAGGAGTTCGACGCTGCCCTCGTCGGGGCGCAGCAGGCCGGTGAGCTGGCGGACGAGCGTGGTCTTGCCCGCGCCGTTGGGGCCGAGCAGGCCGAAGATCTCACCGCGCCGGATGTCGAGGTCGATGCCGTCGGTGGCGCGGACGGCGTCCGCGGCCGGGCGGCCGCGGCGGCCGCGGGCGGCCGGGTAGGTCTTGACGAGTCCCCGCACGGTGCACACCGTTGCGCCTGCGGCTCGCTCCGCCTGTTTCCCGACCGTTCTCACGAGCTATGAGAGTACGCGCCCCGGCGCCTGCGGCTCGCTCCGGGGCACGGTTGCGCCCATTTCCGGGCACGGCCCCGGTGAGTCCGGCACCGCCGGGCTGCCCGGCGGGGGTTGCTCGCCGTCGCGGCGGGGTGGGATCCCCCCGGGGTCCGGGGCGTGAGCCCCGGGAAACTGGGGGCACCTCCCAGCGGTGGCTGGGGGAGAAAGGGCGGGACCGGGGCCTCACCACCGCCGCGACGGCGATCAGCCACCGGCTGCGTGCCCGGCGGTGCCGAACCGCCCTCGGTCGACGCCTCAGTCCCCCGCCTGCGTGTGCTCCGCCGCCGTCCGCGCATCGATCTCGCGCCAGAAGCCCGCCCGGATCGCATAGCGGTCGTGCTCGTCGATCTGGTCGTCCTTGTGCGCAAGGAGGCCGAAGCGCGCGGCGTAGCGGAGCAGCTCTCCGTCGATGCGGTGCGGAATGCGCGGGTACTCGGTCGAGAGGTGCTGGAGGTGGACGGAGTCGGTGATGCGCTCCGCCCAGCGGCGGGCGAAGACCTGGCCGACCTCGAAGGGGTCGCCGCCGACGGTGGTGATGTCCTCCTCCCGGTCGGCCCAGCGCTGCTCGGCGTTGGTGAGCTGGGCGAGCATGGGCAGGCAGGCCGTCTCGGGGGGCTCGCCGAGGCCGTTTCCGGGGCGCTCGACCCAGCCCTTGTCGGAGGACCAGCGGAGGGTGGCGTTGGGGCTGCCCGCGGGCATGCCCTGCCCGCCGCCGTTGCGGTCCTGGAGCGCGGCGGGGCCGCGGCCGAGGCCGGCGAGGTCCTTGGGGGTGGGGACGCCCCGGGGGGCGGGGGTGTCGGGGCCGCGCTCGGGGGCGGTGACGGAGGCGGCGGGCGCGGGGCGGGTGCCGTTGCGCTCGGCGGAGGCGGTGTCGGAGGGGCAGCTCGAGGCGGTGGCGGCGGCCGTCTCGGGCAGCGGTGCGGAGAGGATGGCGGCGATCTCGGGGCGGGGGGCGGGCTGGGGGGCGCAGGAGCCGTTGAGTTCCTTGGCCCGCACCGCGCGGGTGATCCAGGTGCGGTCGAGGACGCGCCGCTCGTCGGCCTCGGCGACGAGGTCCTCGGACTGGTTGTAGTCGCCGTCGGCGGCCTGGACGGCCCAGAGGTGGACGGCGACGCCGTGTTCCTTGGCCGACATCAGGCCGGGCAGCAGGTCGCCGTCGCCGGTGACGAGCACGATGTCGGAGCAGGCCCGGTTGCGGGCGAGTTCCGTCAGCTCCGCGTGCATGGCGGCGTCGACGCCCTTCTGGGCCCAGCGGCCGTCGCTGCGGGTGAGGGCGCCCAGCCGGACGGTGACCCGCGGCATCACGCGGAGCCTGCGGTGCTCGGGCTGGGGCACCCGGTCGGGGGCGCCGTCGAACCAGTAGATGCGGAGCAGGTCCCGCTGGGTCTCGGCCTCGGCCCTCTCGCGCAGCCCCTGGATGAGGGTCGCGTGGTCGACCGTGATGCGGGAGCGGGCGGGCTCGCCGGCCAACAGGCTCGCGGCGGCGCCCAGCAGATAGCCGGCGTCCACCAGGACGACGCAGCGGTCCACGTTCCACCCTCTTTCCATCGGTTCGGACGTGCGGTCGCCCCCCGGCACTGCCGTGCCCCGGATTCCTTGGCTTTTCCCAGGAGTCTGCCCGACCACGCGGGGGTTATCAGTCCGAACTGGATCTTCGGCGTGGCGGATACGGGCGGACGGCGACAAGTACCCCTGTCACCGACGGTAATTACCCGAAATGCGCCGTTCATCCGTACGTGCAAGGGTGATCGATGGGGGGCGTCACCCCGATTCCGGAGGCACAGCAGTATGGCCAAGAACAAGAAGCAGGACCGGAGCCAGCCGCAGAAGTCCAGCGCGGCCGAGCGCGGTCAGCAGCAGGCCCAGAAGTCCTCGATCGAGTCCCAGTCCGAGCATCGCGCGACGCAGGTCACGCCGGCCGACATGGCTCGCAAGGGCAAGCAGAAGCGGTTCGGCCACAACTGACCGGCGCTTCGATGCGTTTGAGGGCGCGCCCGCTGCCGGCGGGCGCGCCCTCATCCATATGTAGTCGCTCGGATCCTCCCTGCGCCGTCCTGCGCCGTCCTGCGCCGTCCTCAGCCGGCCAGGCAGGAGGGGCCGAGCAGCTGCTTGAGGTCGCCGAAGAGCGCCGGGTCGGGGGTGACCCGGTGGCGGTCCAGGCGCAGCAGGGTGGTCTTGCGGGCGCCCTGGAGCTTGATCCGGACCTCGGTGGAGCCCTTGTGGTGGGTGAGCACCTGGCCGAGCTTCTCCACCAGCGGCGGGGTGACCTTCACCGTGGGGATGGTGATGACCACGGGTGCGTTGGCGCCCGCGTTGGACAGGTCGGGGACCATCAGCTCCATGGCGACCAGCCGCGGGATGTCCTCGCGCTTGTCGAGGCGGCCCTTGACGAAGACGACGGCGTCCTCGACGAGCTGGGTGGAGACCAGCTGGTAGGTGGCGGGGAAGAACATGCAGTCGATGGAGCCGGCCAGGTCCTCGACGGTGGCGATGGCCCAGGCGTTGCCCTGCTTGGTCATCTTGCGCTGGAGGCCGGAGATGATGCCGCCGATGGTGACGATCGCGCCGTCGGCGTGCTCGCCGCCGGTGAGCTGGGAGATGGCGGCGTCGGCCTTGTCGTTCAGGACGTGCTCGATGCCGAAGAGCGGATGGTCGGACACGTACAGGCCGAGCATCTCGCGCTCCTGCGCGAGCAGGTAGGACTTCTCCCACTCGAGGTCGGAGAACTCCACGTCGAGCCCGAAGGCGGGGCCGTCGTCGGCGCTGTCGTCGCCCATGCCGCCGAAGAGGTCGAACTGCCCCTCGGCCTCCTTGCGCTTGACCTGCACCACGTTGTCGATCATCGGTTCGTAGTGCGCGGTGAGGCCCTTGCGGGTGTGGCCCATGGTGTCGAAGGCGCCGGCCTTGATCAGCGATTCGACGGTGCGCTTGTTGCAGACGACGGCCTCGACCTTTTCGAGGAAGTCGGGGAAGGAGGTGTACTTCCCCTTGGACTTGCGGCAGCGGATGATCGAGTCGACCACGTTGGCGCCGACGTTGCGGACGGCGGTGAGGCCGAAGAGGATCACGTCGTCGCCCTGGGCGGCGAAGTTGGCCTCGGACTCGTTGACGTTCGGCGGGAGCACCTTGATGCCCATGCGGCGGCACTCGTTGAGGTAGATCGCCGACTTGTCCTTGTCGTCGCGCACCGAGGTGAGGAGCGCGGCCATGTACTCGGCGGGGTGGTTGGCCTTGAGGTAGGCGGTCCAGTACGAGACGAGGCCGTACGCGGCGGAGTGGGCCTTGTTGAAGGCGTAGCCGGCGAAGGGGACCAGCACGTCCCACAGGGCCTGGATGGCCTCGTCCGAGTAGTTGTTCTTCCGGGCGCCCGCCTGGAAGATCGTGAAGTTCTTCGCCAGCTCCTCGGGCTTCTTCTTGCCCATGACGCGGCGGAGGATGTCGGCCTCGCCGAGCGAGTACCCGGCGATGATCTGGGCGGCCTTCTGCACCTGCTCCTGGTAGACGATCAGGCCGTAGGTGACCGCCAGGACCTCCTCGAGGGGCTTCTCCAGCTCCGGGTGGATCGGAGTGATCTCCTGCTGGCCGTTCTTGCGCAGGGCGTAGTTCGTGTGCGAGTTCATGCCCATCGGGCCCGGGCGGTAGAGCGCGGACACGGCGGAGATGTCTTCGAAGTTGTCGGGCTTCATCAGCCGCAGCAGGGACCGCATGGGCCCGCCGTCGAACTGGAAGACGCCGAGGGTGTCGCCGCGCTGGAGCAGCTCGAAGGTCGTGGGGTCGTCGAGCGGGAGGGCCAGGAGGTCGATGTCGATCCCCTTGTTGGCCTTCACCATCTTGACGGCGTCGTCCATGATCGTGAGGTTGCGCAGGCCCAGGAAGTCCATCTTCAGCAGGCCGAGCGACTCACAGCTCGGGTAGTCCCACTGGGTGATCGTCACGCCGTCGGTGTGCCGGACCCAGACGGGGACGTGGTCGGTGATGGTCTCGCTGGACATGATCACACCGGCGGCGTGCACACCCATCTGCCGGACCAGGCCCTCGACGCCGCGCGCGGTGTCGATGACCTTCTTCACGTCCGGCTCGTTCTCGTACATCCCGCGGACCTCGCCCGCCTCGCTGTAGCGCGGGTGGTTCGGGTCGGTGATGCCGGAGAGCGGGATGCCCTTGCCGAGGACGTCGGCGGGCATGGCCTTGGTGATGCGGTCGCCCATGGCGTACGGGTAGCCGAGGACGCGGGCGGAGTCCTTGATCGCGTTCTTGGCCTTGATGGTGCCGTAGGTGCCGATCATGGCGACCTTGTCGGCGCCGTACTTCTCCGTGACGTACCTGATCACCTCGGCGCGCCGGCGCTCGTCGAAGTCGATGTCGACATCGGGCATCGAGATGCGCTCGGGGTTGAGGAAGCGCTCGAAGATCAGGCCGTGCGGGATGGGGTCGAGGTCGGTGATGCCCATCGCGTAGGCGACGATCGAGCCGGCCGCGGAGCCCCGGCCGGGGCCGACGGCGATGCCCTGCTTCTTGGCCCACATGATGAAGTCGGCGACCACGAGGAAGTAGCCGGGGAAGCCCATCGAGATGATGGTGTCCATCTCGTACTCGACCTGGCGCATCCGGTCCTCGGGGATGCCGCCGGGGAAGCGGCGGGCCATGCCGCGCATGGTCTCCTCGCGGAACCAGGTGACCTCGGTGTAGCCCTCGGGGATGTCGAACTTGGGCATGAGGTTCCTGGCCGTGAACATGCCCTCGGTGTCGATCTGCTCCGCGACCAGGCGGGTGTTCGCGCAGCCCTGCTGCCAGGCGTCCGAGGAGTCGATGGCGTACATCTCCTCCGTGGACTTCAGGTAGTAGCCCGAGCCGTCGAACTTGAAGCGGTCCGGGTCGGAGAGGTTCTTGCCGGTCTGGATGCAGAGCAGGGCGTCGTGGGCCTCGGCCTCGTGCGCGTAGGTGTAGTGGGAGTCGTTGGTGACCAGCGGCGGGATGCCGAGCTTCTTGCCGATCTCCAGCAGGCCGTCGCGGACGCGGCGCTCGATCTCGATGCCGTGGTCCATCAGCTCCAGGAAGTAGCGGCCCTCGCCGAAGATGTCCTTGTAGTCGCTGGCGGCCTGGATGGCCTCGTCGAACTGGCCGAGGCGGAGCCGGGTCTGCACCTCGCCCGAGGGGCAGCCGGTGGAGGCGATCAGGCCCTCGGACCACTGGGCGATGGTCTCCTTGTCCATCCGGGGCCACTTGGTCAGCCAGCCCTCGGCGTAGGCGTCGGAGGACAGCCGGAAGAGGTTGTGGAGGCCCGTGACGTCGGCCGCCCAGATCGTCTTGTGGGTGTAACCACCGGAGCCGGAGACGTCGTCGCGCTTCTGGTGCGGCTGGCCCCACTGGATGCGCCGCTTGTTGCGCCGCGACTCAGGGGCGACGTACGCCTCGATGCCGATGATCGGCGTGATCTCGGCCTTCTTCGCCTGGTGGAAGAAGTCGTACGCACCGTGGAGGTTGCCGTGGTCGGACATGGCGATGTGTGTCATGCCCATGTCCTTGCAGGCGGCGAACATGTCCTTGAGCCGCGCGGCACCGTCCAGCAGCGAGTACTGCGTGTGCACGTGCAGGTGCGTGAACGGCGTCTTGGACGAGGCGGTCACGGTGGGTGTCCTCCGGGGGGCGGTCGACGGTCTCGGGGCAGTTTTGAAGGTTACCGGCCCCCACCGACAGCCGCGGGCACGCCTGGGTAGCCTCACGCGTTGAGGACGGCAGCACAGACGTTCGCCCCGTGACCCTCCCCCAGCCCACCGCTGGGGGTGCCCCCAAGGAGGACCCCGCGATGGCCACCGAGCACGACCTGGCCGCACAGCGCGGCGAGGAGATCCTCGCCGTATTCGACTCCGCCTTCGGCGAGCTGCTCGCGGCCGACCCCGCGGCCTTCCGGGTCAAGTTCCGGAAGATGGCCGCCTCCGCCTTCGCCTTCTACCGGGGCACCGCCTGCCTCTTCTACGCGGATCTCGCGCACGAGCGCGAGGCCGGCCCGTACCTGGACGAGCGGACGAGCCGGGTGTGGATCCACGGCGACCTGCACGCCGAGAACTTCGGCACGTACATGGACGCCAACGGCCGCCTGGTCTTCAACGTCAACGACTTCGACGAGGCGTACGTCGGCCCCTTCACCTGGGACCTCAAGCGCTTCGCCGCCTCCGTCGCGCTCCTCGGCCACGCCAAGGCGCTCAGCGACGAGAAGATCGGCGAGCTGGTGCGCATCTACGCCGCCTCCTACCGCGAGCGCATCCACGCCCTGGCCACCGGCGCCAAGGGCCCCGATTTCAGCGAACTGCCGCCCTTCACCCTGGACACCGCCGACGGCCCGCTGCTCGACGCCCTGCGCGAGGCCCGCTCGATGACCCGCTTCGGGCTGCTCGCCACGATGACCGAGATCCGCGACTTCGACCGGCGCTTCCTGTCCGGCGAGGGCACCGTCGAGCTGGACGCGGCCACCCGCTACAAGATCCTCGCGGCCTTCGACGGCTACCTGGAGACCCTCCCCGACACCAGCCTGGCCCGCCCGGACTCCTACCGCGTCAAGGACGTCGTCGGCCGCCGGGGCGTCGGCATCGGCAGCGCCGGGCTGCCCTCGTACAACATCCTCCTGGAGGGCAACAGCGACGCCCTGGAGAACGACGTCGTCATCTACATGAAGCAGGCGCAGACCCCGGCGGTCTCCCGGCACATCACCGACCCCTCGGTGCGCCAGTACTTCCAGCACGAGGGCCACCGCACGGTGATCTCCCAGCGCGCCCTCCAGGCGCACGCCGACCCGTGGCTGGGCTGGACGGAGATCCAGGAGGGGGGCCGGAGCTACGGGCAGCTGGTCGCCGAGGTCTCGCCGTACGCCGTCGACCTGGACTGGTCCGACATCGACGACCCGGCGGAGATCGCCGCCGTGGTGGCCGACCTGGGCCGGGCCACCGCCACCATGCACGCCGCCGCCGACGACCAGAGCGGCCACTCGCTGGTGCCGTTCTCCACCGAGCGGGCCATCGACGCCGTCATCGCCGCCGACGAGAAGGGCTTCCCGGAGCTGCTGGTGGACTTCGCCCACACCTACGGCGCCCGGGCCCGCGCGGACCACCAGATCTTCGTGGACCTCTTCCGGAACGGCCGGATCCCGGGCCTTTAGCCCACCCTCATCACAGGGCATGACAGACTCCTCCCCCATGGACATATCGGCGGCACGGCTGCGGGCACTGCGCGCGGCGCTGTTCACAGCGCTGTGCGTACTGCTGTCCGCCGCCTCCCACGTGCTGCTGTCCGGCCGGGCCCTGCCCCTGACGACCGTCGCCGCCGTCTCCGCCGCCGTCTTCGCCCTGGCCTACGCCCTGGCGGGCGGCGAGCGCGGCTACTGGCGCATCGCCGGGCTGCTCGTCCCGCTCCAGCTGGCCGCCTGCGTGCTCTTCACCGCCGGGCAGGACACCTGCTACGGCTCCGGCGGCCGGGCCGCCCCCGGGGCGTTCACCTGGCTGTGCAGCGGCAGCATGGGGCGGCCCCTGACGGGCGTCGCGGCCCCGGGCACCGCGCCCTGGCTGCTGCTCGCCGCCCACCTCTCCGTCGGCCTGCTGGCCGCCGCCTGGCTGCGGCGCGGCGAGGCGGCCCTGGGCGGGCTGCTGCGCGCCGCCGCGGCCGCGGCCTTCCGGCCGCTGCTGCTCGCCGCCGCCACGCTCGCGGCGACGGCCTGGCTCCGGGACGGAAGGGTCGTCCGGGCCCTGCGCACCGCGTGCGCGCCCTGGCCGCGACCGCTGCTGCTGCACTCCGTGGTGCGGCGCGGGCCACCCCTCGGCCCCGCACTCGGCTGAACGGAACCACCCGCACCACCAAGCACCACGGAGAAGCACCACCATGAGCAACCGCAACAACTGGGACAACAAGCAGTCCGCCCGCGAGCGGCTGCGCGCCGAGCGCGAGCGGCAGCAGAAGAAGGCGAAGGCCCGCCGCCAGCTGGTCGTCGGCGCGGCGGTCGTCGCGGCCCTCGCGGTCGTCGGCGGCATCGCCGTGGCCGCCACCCAGCTGGGCGGCAAGAAGGAGTCGGGCGCGAGCGCGGCCTGGAAGGCCGCCGCCGACAAGACCCTCGTCAAGCCCGCCAACACCGGTGGCGACAACGGCACCGAGATCGTCATCGGCAAGCAGGACGCCCAGCACACCCTGGAGATCTACCAGGACATGCGCTGCCCCATCTGCTCGATGTTCGAGCAGAACGTCGGCGGGACGATCGACAAGGACCTCAAGGACGGCAAGTACAAGGCCTCGTACCGCATCGGCACCTTCATCGACCGCAACCCGGCGATCGCCGGCACCGGCTCGAAGAACGCGCTGAGCGCCCTCGGCGCGGCCCTGAACGTGAGCCCCGAGGCCTTCTCCGCGTACAACAAGGCCCTCTACGCCAAGGCGAACCACCCCGACGAGACCAAGGACACCTTCGCCAAGGACGACGTCCTCCTGAAGGTCGCCGAGCAGGTCCCGGCGCTGAAGGGCAACGCCGAGTTCGAGAAGAACGTCAAGGAGGGCACCTTCGACAAGTGGGCGCTGGAGGTGTCCGACAAGTTCGACAGCGCCAAGGACGTCACCGGAACGCCCACTCTCAAGCTCGACGGCAAGAAGGTCACCGTCCAGACCGCCAACGGCCCGGGCGTCCCGATGACCAACGAGCAGCTCAATTCGGCCATCGACGGAATGCTGAAGTAACCGGAACCACCTGCGCATTCGCACCCCGCTCCCGTCCCCCGCCGATACCGAAACTTGACACGACACCCGACGGCTGCCGTGGCACACTTCGGCTCATGGAGGGGACGGGAGTTCGGTTCAGGGCGGTGCGCGCCGCGCTGTTCACCGCTCTCTGCGTCACCCTGTCCGCCGCCTCCCATGTGCTGCTCTCCCGGATGCCGCTGCCGGTGTCCACGGTGGCGTCGCTGACGGGGGCGTTCTTCCTGATCTCCTATGCGCTGGCCGGCCGGGAGCGCGGCTTCTGGCCCATCGCCGCGCTGCTCGTGCCGCTGGAGCTGGCCGCCGACACCGTCTTCACCACGGGCCAGCACGCCTGTTACGGCCCGGCCGGCGGCCCCGTCGCGGGCCCGCTGCGGTCCATGGGCGTCGACCTGGTCTGCGGGGGCGGCGACTTCGGCACCCCGCTGGCCCGGATGGCCGCCCAGGGCGACACCGGGAACCTGCTGAGCGGCCTCCCGGACAGCTCCGCGGTCCCGTGGCTGCTGCTCGCCGCGCACGTGGCGGTCGGCCTGCTGGCCGCCGCCTGGCTGCGGCGCGGCGAGGTGGCGCTGGTCCGCCTGCTGCGCGCGGCGGCCTCGCTGGCCTTCCGGCCGCTGCTGCTGGCCGTCGCGGTGCTCGCCGCGTACGCCCGCCCGGCCCGTGCGCCCGTACGACCGGTGCGGGATCCCCTTCCGGCCCGAGCGCTCCCCCTGCTCGTCCACTCCGTCGTGCGGCGGGGACCGCCGCCGTGCCCGGCAGGCGCCTGAGCGCCCCGAGCACGGCGAACGGTTCCCCTCCACGTATCGAGCATGCGGAGAAGACGTCATGAGCACGCGCAACAACCAGCAGAACAAGGCCGCCGCGCGCGAGCGGCTGCGCGCCGAGCGCGAACGGCAGGCGAAGAAGGACAAGACCCGTCGCCAGCTGATGGTCGGCGGTGCGGTCGTGGTCGTCCTCGGTGCCGCCGTCGGCATCGGCATGGCCGTCGCCAACGCGACGAACGGCGGCAAGAACACGAAGGTCAGCAGCGAGGACTGGGATGCGGCCGCCAAGAAGACGGCCTTCAAGGCCCCCGCCAACACCACCGGGGACCAGGGCACCACGGTCGTCATCGGCAAGCAGGACGCCAAGAACACCCTCGAGGTCTTCGAGGACATGCGCTGCCCGGTCTGCTCCGAGTTCGAGCAGGCCGCGGGCGACACCGTGCTGAAGGACGTCAAGGACGGCAAGTACAAGGCCCAGTACAAGATGGGCACCTTCCTCGACCGCAACCCCATGATCAAGGGCTCGGGTTCGAAGAACGCGCTGAGCGCGCTGGGTGCGGCGCTCAACGTCGGCCCCGATGCCTTCCTGGAGTACAAGAAGGCGCTGTTCGCCAAGAAGAACCACCCCGACGAGCAGGACGACGCCTTCTCCGACGACGAGAAGCTGATCGACATCGCCCAGCAGGTCCCGGCCCTGAAGGGCAACTCCGCCTTCGACAAGGACGTCAAGGACGGCACCTACGACAAGTGGGCGCTGGCGATGTCCGACGCCTTCGACAAGGTCGTGGGCCAGGGCAAGGACATCCAGGGCACGCCGGGCTTCAAGCTGGACGGCAAGGTGCTCGGTGACGAGCAGGGCCGGTCGCCCAGGACCGCGGACCAGTTCACCGCCCTGGTGGACCAGGCGCTCAAGAAGTAAACCCGAGCGGCGGCTGTTGCCTGCAGTGACGTGACGGACGGGCGAACTCCTGAAGTCCTCTTGGAGTTGCGCCCGTCCGTGGCCTTACCGCTGGTTCTACCGGGCAGTAAAGTGACAGCCCGTGACCTCCCACGACATCACCCGAATATCCCGGCGCACCGCGGTCACGGCCGCCGCAGCCACCGCGACCGCCGCTCTGCTGCCCTCGGCCCCGGCCGCCGCAGCCGCGACGGCGCCCGCCGCCGACTCCGCTCCCCCGGCGCCGGGTTCCGGTTCCGGCCCCGCCTTCCTGCACGGCGTCGCCTCCGGCGACCCGCTGCCCGACGGCATCCTGCTGTGGACCCGGGTCACCCCGGTCCCCGAGGCCGTCCCCGGCTCCGGGCTCGGGCCGGACACCGAACTCGGCTGGGAGCTGGCCGAGGACAGCGGCTTCGCCCGCGTCGTCGCCCGCGGCACGGCCCGGGCGACGGCCGCCGCCGACCACACCGTCAAGGCCGACGTGCGCGGACTGCGGCCCGCCACCGCCTACTTCTTCCGCTTCGCCGCCGGCGGCGTCACCTCCCCCGTCGGCCGCACCCGCACCGCCCCCGCCCACGACGCGGCCGTGCCGGGCGTCCGCTTCGGCGTGGTGTCCTGCGCCAACTGGGAGTCGGGCTGGTTCTCGACGTACCGTCACCTCGCCGACCGGCGCGACCTGGACGCGGTGTTCCACCTCGGCGACTACATCTACGAGTACAAGTCCGGCGAGTACCCCGCCGCCAAGTACGTCGTGCGGCAGCACGCCCCCACGCACGAGATCCTCACCCTCGCCGACTACCGCATCCGGCACGGCCACTACAAGACGGACCCGGACCTCCAGACCCTGCACCGGACGCACCCGACCGTCGCCATCTGGGACGACCACGAGTTCGCCAACGACTCCTGGTCGGGCGGCGCCGAGAACCACACCCCCGGTGCCGAAGGCGACTGGTCGGTGCGCATGGCCGCCGCCAAGCAGGCCTACTTCGAGTGGATGCCGGTGCGCCCCTCCATCGAGGGCACCACCTACCGGCGGCTGCGCTTCGGCAAGCTCGCCGACCTGCACCTGCTGGACCTGCGGTCGTTCCGCTCCCAGCAGGTCAAGCCCGGCAGCGGCAAGGTGGACGACCCCGACCGCACCATCACCGGCCGGGTGCAGCTGGACTGGCTCAAGGACGGGCTGGCGGGCTCGGACACCACGTGGCGGCTGGTCGGCAACTCCGTGATGATCTCCCCGGTGGCCTTCGGCGCGCTGCCCGCGCACATCCTGGAGCCGCTGGCGAAGATGCTGGGGCTGCCGGCGGGCGGCATCGCGGTCAACACCGACCAGTGGGACGGCTACACGGACGACCGGCGCGAGCTGATCGCCCACCTCGTGGACCGCGGCATCCGCAACACGGTCTTCCTGACCGGTGACATCCACATGGCGTGGGCCAACGACGTGCCGAAGACGGCGGCGACGTATCCGCTGTCGCCGTCGGTGGCCACGGAGTTCGTGGTCACGTCCGTGACGGCGGACAACCTCGACGACACGCTGCACGTGGCGCCGCACACGGTCTCCCTCGCCGCGGCGGCCGCCCTGCGGGCGTCCAACCGGCACGCGAAGTGGATCGACATGGACTCGCACGGCTACGGCGTCCTCGACGTCACGCCGGAGCGGGCGCAGATGGACTACTACGTTCTGTCGGACAAGCGAGACCCGAAGGCGACGTCGGCGTGGGCACGCTCGTACCGCACGCTGTCGGGAACGCAGCGGCTGGAGCGAGTGGGGGAGCCGGTGCGGTAGGGGTGGCCCTGCGGGGCTTTCCCCACCCCGCCCCTTCCCGGCTGTATCGATGTGCGGCTCCGCCGCGTGGGGGGCTTCGCCCCAGACCCCGGGCCGCGCTTCGCGCGCCGCGCGGCGGAGCCGCACATCGGGCGCAGCCTCAAACGCCGGACGGGCTGAAATTCAGCCCGTCCGGGGGCACCTCCTGGGGGCACCCCCAGCGGTAGCTGGGGGAGTTTGAGGACCGGGGGTCCGGGGGCAGAGCCCCCGGTTGTGGGAAGGGGCGGGGTGGGGAAAAGAAACCCGCCACCAACTACCCGCGCCCGACCTCCTCCAGAAACCCTCCCGCCACCCGCCACGCCGTCTCCGCCGCCTCCGCGTCGTAGTCCGGCAGCTCCGGGTCCGTGAAGAGGTGGCCCGCGCCGTGGTAGCGGTGCACCTCCACGTCCGCCCCGGCCCGCTGCATCCGCAGATACCACGCGTTCAGCCAGTCGTGCGGCTCGAACGGATCCGGATCCGCGACGTGCAGCTGCACCGGCAGCCCGTCCACCGACGCGTCCTCCGCCAGATCCGACGTGCCGTGCAGAAGCAGCAGCCCCCGCGCCTTCTCGTCGTTCAGCGCCAGGTTCTGCGCGATGGACCCGCCGAGGGAGAAGCCCGCGTAGACCAGGCCACGGGCGGACAGCGGCGCGGCGGCCGTCACGGCCCGCCGCAGCAGCTCCTCCCGGCCGATCTCGTCCTTGATCGCCATGCCGTCCTCGACGGTCTCGGCCGTCCGTCCCTCGTAGAGGTCGGGCACGTGCACCTCGTGGCCGGCGGCCCGCAGCCGGTCCGCGGCGGCGTGCACCGCGGGGCGCAGCCCGTAGGCCGAATGGAAAAGGACAATCGTGGTAGGGGACGCCACTGAAGACACTTCCTTACAGCTGGATCGCGTGCCCCCATCGTGCCAGTTACGTTCGGAAGGGGCGCGCACCGGCGGACGCCGGAAGGAGCTGGTGCCCATGGACGTCGTGCTGCGGCCGCTCGCGGTCCTCGGCGGGGCGCTCCTCGTGACCGTCGTGGTCGGCTGGCTCGCCGACCTGGTGGTGCGCCACGTCGCCCGCAGACGCCCGGAGGACCCGCTGTGGGGCCTGCTGCGCCGCTGCCGGATGCCCCTGCGCTTCGTGCTGTGCGCGGCGCTGCTGCGCGCGGGGTACCCCTCCGCGGAGGTGGCGAGCGGCGGCCACGACACGATCCTCGGCCAGGTGCTCACCCTGGCCCTGATCGGGGCCTGCGCCTGGCTGGCCGTACGGCTGGCCACGGCGGTGGTCGAGGCCGGGTACGCCCGCTATGCCGCCGGGGCCCGCGACCCGGCCCGGATGCGCCGGGTGCGGACGCAGGTCACGCTCATCCGGCGGGTCGTCACGGCGGTCGTCGTCGTGGTGGCGGTGGCGGCGATGCTGCTGACCTTCCCCGGCATGCGCACCGTGGGCACCTCGGTGCTGGCCTCGGCCGGTCTGATCGGCGTCGTCGCCGGTGTGGCCGCCCAGCCGACGCTGGGCAACCTCTTCGCGGGGCTCCAGATCGCCTTCGGGGACATGGTGCGCATCGGCGACACGGTCGTGGTCGGCGGCGAGTGGGGCACCATCGAGGAGATCACCCTCACCTATCTGGTCGTCGCCACCTGGGACGAGCGGCGCATCACCATGCCGGTCTCGTACTTCACCGGACGGCCGTTCGAGAACTGGTCGCGCGGCACCCCCCGGATGACGGGCACGGTCTTCCTGCACCTCGACCACTCCGCCCCCCTCGCCCTGCTCCGCGAGCGGCTGCACGACGTCCTCAAGGCGACCCTGGAGTGGGACGGCCGCGCCTGGGGCCTGGTGGTCACCGACACCACCCCCTCCACCATCCAGGTGCGGGCGCTGATGACGGCCAGGAACGCCGACGACATATGGGCCCTGCGCTGCGTGGTCCGCGAGGAGCTGGTGTCCTGGCTGCGCCGGGAGCACCCGTACGCACTCCCCCGCATCAGCACGGCCCCCGCGCCCGGCGCGGCGGACACCGGCCCCGGGACGGAAACGGATACGAAGACGGAATGAGGGGCGGCGCGGAGGGCCCGGCCCGGCTCAGACCCCGCGCAGCGTCCGTTCGTCCAGGTGCCGCAGCACCCTGTCCACCACCTCCGGGTCCGCCCCCGCCTCGCTGCGCGCCGCCAGCACCTCGCGCCGGGCCGCCGACAGCAGCTCGCCCTGGACGCGGTGGAGGGTGCGCAGCCGTTCCAGGCGATGCGCGTGCGCGTCGCGGCGCTCCTCGTCGACCATGTCGGGGCTGATCCGGGCCCCCATGTCGTAGGCGCGGCGGCCGAGCATCTCCATCATGTCCTCGGGCAGGTCCTCCTCCTCGACGATCTCCCACAGGCGGTGCTTGGCCGCCGTCGCCGCGCGGACGGCCAGCTGCCGCTCCAGCTCCCGGGTCGCGTCGGTGTCCACGCGCAGCCCGAGCCACTTGACCAGCCGGGGCAGCGTCAGGCCCTGGAGGACGAGGGTGGCGATGATGACGGCGAAGGCGATGAAGAGGATCTCGCCGCGGGCGGGGAAGGGCGACTTGTCGTGCATGGTCAGGGGGATGGCCAGGGCGAGCGCCACGGAGGCCACGCCCCGCATGCCGGACCACCACATCACCACCGTCTCGCGCCAGCTCATCGGGACGTCCTCGTCGACGTCCCGGCGGTTGTGGAGCTTCCTGGCCAGCCAGGCGGCTGGCAGCAGCCACAGCAGCCGTACGCCCACCACGACGGCGACGACGAGGCCGCCGATGCCCAGCATCGCGCCCCAGCGGCCGGAGGCGGTCGCGACGGCGGTGTGGAGTTCCAGGCCGACGAGGCCGAAGGCGACGCCGGTGACGAGGGTGTCGACGACCTCCCAGAAGGTGTGCCCGGCCAGCCGCCCCAGCACGTCGTCGGCGTCCGTCGCGTATTCGGCGAGGTAGAGCGCGGTGGTCAGCACCGCGAGCACCCCGGAGCCGCGCAGCTCCTCGGCGAGGACGTAGGCGACGAACGGCACCAGCAGGGTGAGCCCGATCTGGAGCGTGGCGTCGCCGAGGACGTCCATCAGCCGCTTGGAGGTCCAGCCGAGCGCGAGCCCCACCACGACGGCCACCACCGCGGACAGCACCAGCTCGCCGACCGCCCTCGGCACCGAGAAGCTGCCGCTGACGGCGGCCGCGATGGCCACGTGGTAGAGCACGATGGCGGTGACGTCGTTGAAGAGCCCCTCGCCCTCCAGGATGGAGACGAGGCGGCGCGGCAGCCCCACCGAGCCCGCGACGGCGGTGGCGGCCACGGGGTCGGGCGGGGCGACGAGCGCGCCCAGCGCCACCGCGGCGGCGACCGAGATGCCGGGCACGATCGCATTGGCGACGGCGGCGACGGCCGCGGTCGTGACGAACACGAGCGCGACCGCCAGCAGGAGGATCGGCCGCAGGTTGGCCGCGAACTGCCGCCAGGAGGTGCGCTGGGCCGTGGCGTAGAGCAGGGGCGGCAGCACCAGCGGGAGGATGAACTCCGGCGGGATCGCGACGTTCGGCACGAACGGCAGCAGCGCGAGGACGATCCCGCCGATCGTCATCAGGACCGGGGGCGGCAGCCCCAGCCGGTCCCCCAGCGGCACGGTGACCAGCGCCCCCAGCAGCAGCACGAACAGCAGGGCGAGCTGGTCCACGGATGCCCTCCGGGCGGGTCGGTGCGGGAGACTGCCGCGGCAGGCTTCCAGCCTGCCTCACCCGCCTCGGGCCCGCCCTCCGGGCCGGCCGGCTACGCGCTCTCGGCGCGCACCTTGTCCAGGGCGTTCTGCAGGTCGTCGGGGTAGGCGCTCTCGAACTCGACCCAGCGGCCGTCCGAGGGGTGCTCGAAGCCGAGCCGCACCGCGTGCAGCCACTGGCGGGTGAGCTTCAGGCGCTTGGCGAGCGTGGGGTCCGCGCCGTACGTCAGGTCGCCGACACAGGGGTGCCGGTGGGCGGACATGTGCACGCGGATCTGGTGGGTGCGGCCCGTCTCCAGCTTGATGTCCAGCAGGCTGGCGGCCCGGAACGCCTCGATGAGGTCGTAGTGGGTCACGGACGGCTTGCCGTCGGCGATGACGGCCCACTTGTAGTCGTGGTTCGGGTGCCGGCCGATGGGGGCGTCGATGGTGCCGCTCATCGGGTCCGGGTGGCCCTGCACCAGCGCGTGGTAGCGCTTGTCGGTGATGCGCTCCCGGAACTGGTGCTTGAGGTGCGAGTAGGCGCGCTCGGACTTGGCGACGACCATCAGGCCGGAGGTGCCGACGTCGAGGCGGTGCACGATGCCCTGGCGCTCGGCCGCGCCCGAGGTGGAGATGCGGTAGCCCGCGGCGGCCAGGCCGCCGATCACGGTGGGGCCCGTCCAGCCGGGGCTGGGGTGGGCGGCCACGCCGACCGGCTTGACGATCACGACGATGTCGTCGTCGTCGTGGACGATCTCCATGCCCTCGACGGGCTCGGCCACGATCTGCACCGGCGCGGGCGGCGCGGGCATCTCGACCTCCAGCCAGGCCCCGCCGGTCACCCGGTCGGATTTCCCGGCCGCGGCCCCGTCCAGCTGTACCTTGCCGGCGGCCGCCAGCTCCGCCGCCTTGGTACGGGAGAAACCGAACATGCGGGCGATCGCGGCATCGACGCGCTCGCCTTCCAGGCCGTCGGGTACGGGAAGGGCGCGGATCTCGGGAATGGTGCTCACCTGTCGAGTATGACGGACGGCTCCGGCGGGCCCGTACGCGCGGGCCCGCGCAGCCGTCCGCGGAGGGTCAGTCCTGGTGGACCGTGCCGTCCGGGTCCAGGCCCCGGAAGGAGAGGATCACGATCAGGAAGCCGCCGCAGACGATCGCGGAGTCGGCGAGATTGAAGACCGCGAAGTGCGGGGCGGCGATGAAGTCCACCACCCCGCCCTCGAAGCCGCCGGGCGACCGGAAGATCCGGTCGGTGAGGTTGCCGAAGGCACCGCCGAGCAGCAGGCCGAGCGCGATCGCCCACGGCAGGCTGTAGAGCTTGCGGGCGATGCGCGCGATCGCCACGATCACGGCCGCGGCGATGACGGTGAAGACGACCGTCATCGCCTCGCCGATGCCGAAGGCGGCACCGCGGTTGCGGATCACCTCGAACTGGAGCCAGGTGCCGAGCACCCGAATGGGGTCGTGGTGCTCCAGGTGGGCCACCACGAGCAGCTTGCTGCCCAGGTCGAGGAGGTAGGCGAAGGCGGCCACCACGAGCAGCACCGCGATGCGCCGCCTGCCGACGGTTCCGCTGTTCCCGCCGCCCGCGGCCGTCACCGCCGTGGCTCCGCCGCGCTCGGTGGGCCCGGTGGGCCGTCCGGCCTGTTCCGCCTCTGTCACGTGAGTCCCTGGATGTCGTCCCTGCTGACTGAGGACGAGGGTACGGCACGCGCTGCCGGGCGGGTCTAGCGACGTTCCTGCCGCTGTTTGCAGTCCACGCACAGGGTGGCCCTGGGAAATGCCTGCATACGGGCCTTCCCGATGGGTTTGCCGCAGTTCTCGCAGAGGCCGTACGTCCCGGCGTCCAGCCGCTCCAGCGCCCGCCGGGTCTGGATCAGCATCTCCCGGGCGTTGGCCGCCAGGGCCAGCTCGTGCTCCCGGGTGATGTTCTTGGTCCCGGTGTCGGCCTGGTCGTCGCCCGCACCGTCGCCCGAGTCGCGCATCAGCCCGCTGATCGCCTCGTCCGCGGCGTCGATCTCGGCCTGGAGCCGCAGGGCGTCGCTCTGCAGCTCCGTCCGGGCCTCGGCCACCTCGGCGGGCGACCAGGGCTCCTCCCCCGGCCGCACGGCGAGCACCCCGGTGCCCGCGGCGCGGGCTCCCGGCACCTTCTTGGCGGCCTGTGCCTCACCCATGGTCTTCTTCGCAGCCACCGTCCTGGCTCCCGTCTCCTCAGCGGGCACCGCCGTTGCGGCCGGTGCGGCCTTCTCCACTGCCTCTGCTGGCTCTGCTGGTGCGGTGCGGGCCGCGGCCCGCTTCGGCGCGGCGGCCTTGCGGGGCGCCTTGCCGGCCGTTGCCTTGTGCGCGCGCTCCGCTTCCCCAGCCTGTGCGGCTTTCCCTGCCGGGGCCTTCCCGGCCGGTGCGGCTCTCTTCCTCGGCCCGGCCTTCGCGGCCGGGGCGGTTTCGGCGGCGGCCCCCGCCGCCCTGGCCTTCCCCTGCGGGGCGGTCCCGGCCACCGTGCCAGTCTTCCCCGCCGGAGCCTTCTTGACCGCGGATGCGGCCTTCTTGACCGACGCGGACTCCTTGACCGGGGCGGCCGTCCCGGCCGTGGTCTTCTTCGCGGCGGTTTTCTCCGGGGCGGCTTTCCCGGCGGCCGCCTTCTTGGCCGAGGCCTTCGCGATCGCCTTCTTGGCCGCGGCTTCCTTGGTGGCTGTCTTCTTCGCCGGGACCTTCGCCGCCGCGGACTTCTCTGCGGTGGTCTTCTTCGCACCGGTTTTCTTGGCGATCGCCTCCTTGGCGGCCGCCTTCTTCGCCGGTGCCTTCGCGGCGGCCGCGGACTTCTTCGCGGACGCGGCCTTGGCGGGGGCCGCCTTCTTGCCCGCGGCAGCCTTCTTGGCGGTGCCCGCCGTGGCTGCCGCGGCCTTCTCGGCCGGGACGGCCTTCTTGGCGGCCGATTTCGCGGCGGACGCACCTCCGGCCGTCTTCTTGGGCGCCGCCCGGCCGACCGCGTCGGCTTTGGTGATCTTCCTGGCCGCCGCACCGGCATTCGCACCGGCATTCGCGGACTTCGGCAGGGCGGACGTCCCCCGAACGGGCGCGGCCCGGACGGCCCTCGTCGCCGACTTCTCCGCCATGGCCGCGATCCCTTCACATTTTATGATCTTGCGTGTGAATCGTGCGGGAAAGATAAATCGGCTCAGGGCACGCGGCAACGGGGCACGCCGGTCTCCTGCGTTGTGCCCGCCCTCCGGCCCCGTAATCGGTCGGCCGCTCGCGGCTGCGCCCCGTACACTGGGCGCAGCGAAAGGCGTGGATGGGACGAGTAGCGCCGCACGCAGCCATCAGCGATCCGGGGACGGTGCGAGCCCGGGGGGCGTGCGCGGGGTGAAGATCAACCCGGAGCCGCCGGAAGAACGCCCCCTCGGGGTCAGTAGAACCGGCGTCGCGACCCTAATGAGGGGGCCGGAGGCAGAGCCTGCCTGCGGCCAAGGAGGGTGGTACCGCGGGAGCCCGGCGCAAGCCGCCTTCTCGTCCCTCCGACGGACAGCGCACAACCGTCCCGCCGGAGGAAGCCGATGACGCAGTACCGCCAGGTACCCGCTCAGGTCGACCTGCCCGCCCTGGAGCACGCCGTGCTCGAGTTCTGGCGCGAGCAGAAGATCTTCGCCCGTACCCTCGAACAGTCCGAGGGCCGCCCCGAGTGGGTCTTCTACGAGGGCCCCCCGACCGCCAACGGCATGCCCGGCGCCCACCACATCGAGGCGCGCGTCTTCAAGGACGTCTTCCCCCGCTTCCGCACCATGCAGGGCTACCACGTGGGCCGCAAGGCCGGCTGGGACTGCCACGGCCTGCCCGTCGAGCTGGCCGTCGAGAAGGAGCTGGGCTTCTCCGGCAAGCAGGACATCGAGGCGTACGGCATCGCCGCCTTCAACCAGAAGTGCCGCGAGTCCGTCACCCGCCACACCGACGCGTTCGCCGAGCTGACCACCCGCATGGGCTACTGGGTCGACCTGGACGACGCGTACCGGACGATGGACCCCGCATACGTCCAGAGCGTCTGGTGGTCGCTGAAGGAGATCTTCCAGAAGGGCCTGCTGGTCCAGGACCACCGCGTGGCCCCCTGGTGCCCCCGCTGCGGCACCGGCCTGTCGGACCACGAGCTGGCGCAGGGCTACGAGACGGTCGTCGACCCGTCCGTGTTCGTCCGCTTCCCGCTGACCTCCGGCCCGCTGGCCGGCGAGGCCTCGCTCCTGGTGTGGACGACCACCCCGTGGACGCTGGTCTCCAACACGGCTGCCGCCGCGCACCCCGACGTCACCTACGTCGTGGCCACCGACGGCAGCGAGAAGCTGATCGTCGCGGAGCAGCTGCTGGAGAAGGCCCTGGGCGAGGGCTGGACGGCCACCGGGCAGTCCTTCACCGGCCGCGAGATGGAGCGCTGGGCCTACCGCCGCCCGTTCGACCTGGTCGAGCTGGAGGGCGCCAACTTCGTCGTCAACGCCGAGTACGTCACCACCGAGGACGGCACCGGTCTGGTCCACCAGGCCCCGGCCTTCGGTGAGGACGACCTCCGGACCTGCCGCGCCTACGGCCTGCCGGTGGTCAACCCGGTCCGCCCGGACGGCACCTTCGAGGAGGGGCTCGGCCTGGTCGGCGGCCAGTTCTTCAAGAAGGCCGACGAGAAGCTCGTCGCCGACCTGGCCGAGCGCGGCCTGCTCTTCAAGCACATCGCGTACGAGCACAGCTACCCGCACTGCTGGCGCTGCCACACCGCGCTGCTGTACTACGCACAGCCGTCCTGGTACATCCGCACCACCGCGATCAAGGACCGCCTGCTCGAGGAGAACGAGAAGACCAACTGGTTCCCCGAGTCGGTCAAGCACGGCCGCTTCGGCGACTGGCTGAACAACAACATCGACTGGGCGCTCTCCCGCAACCGCTACTGGGGCACCCCGCTGCCGATCTGGCGCTGCGAGGAGGACCACCTCACCTGCGTCGGCTCGCTCGCCGAGCTGTCGGAGCTGACCGGCACCGACCAGAGCGACCTGGACCCCCACCGCCCGTACATCGACGACGTCACCTTCACCTGCACCGCCGAGGGCTGCGCGCACACCGCCGTCCGGGTGCCGGAGGTCATCGACGCCTGGTACGACTCGGGCTCCATGCCGTTCGCCCAGTGGGGTTACCCCTACAAGAACAAGGAGCTGTTCGAGCAGCGCTACCCGGCGCAGTTCATCTCCGAGGCGATCGACCAGACCCGCGGCTGGTTCTACACCCTGATGGCCGTCGGCACGCTCGTCTTCGACAAGTCGTCGTACGAGAACGTGGTCTGCCTCGGTCACATCCTGGCCGAGGACGGCCGGAAGATGTCCAAGCACCTGGGCAACATCCTCCAGCCGATCCCGCTGATGGACCAGCACGGCGCCGACGCGGTCCGCTGGTTCATGGCCGCCGGCGGCTCCCCGTGGGCCGCGCGCCGCGTGGGCCACGGCACGATCCAGGAGGTGGTGCGCAAGACGCTGCTCACCTACTGGAACACCGTCGCCTTCCAGGCCCTCTACGCCCGTACGTCCGGCTGGGCACCGGGTGACACCGACCCGGCGCCGGCCGACCGCCCGCTGATCGACCGCTGGCTGCTCGGCGAGCTGAACGCACTGATCGCCCAGGTCACCGAGGCGATGGAGGCGTACGACACCCAGCGCGCCGGCAAGCTGCTGTCCGTCTTCGTCGACGACCTGTCCAACTGGTACGTGCGCCGCTCGCGCCGCCGGTTCTGGCAGGGCGACGCGGCCGCGCTGCGGACGCTGCACGAGGTCGTCGAGACCGTGACGCGGCTGATGGCGCCGCTGGTCCCCTTCATCACGGAGCGGGTCTGGCAGGACCTGATCGTCCCGGTCGACCCGCAGGCCCCCGAGTCGGTGCACCTGGCCACCTGGCCGAAGGCGGACACCGCGCTCGTCGACCCGACGCTGTCGAAGCAGATGGTGCTGGTCCGGCGCCTGGTCGAGCTGGGCCGCGCCACGCGCGCCGAGTCGGGCGTCAAGACGCGCCAGCCGCTGTCCCGCGCGCTGGTCGCGGCGGCCGGTTTCGAGGCGCTGGGCGAGGAGCTGCGCGCGCAGATCGCCGAGGAGCTGAACGTCTCCTCGCTCGCCTCCCTGTCCGAGGTGGGAGGCTCGCTGGTCGACACCACGGCCAAGGCCAACTTCCGTGCCCTGGGCAAGCGCTTCGGCAAGGGCGTCCAGGCGGTGGCGAAGGCCGTCGCCGCGGCCGACGCGGCGGCGCTGTCGCTGGCCCTGCGCGAGGGGACGGCCTCGGTGGAGGTCGACGGCGAGACGGTCTCGCTGGCCCCGGACGAGGTGATCATCACGGAGACCCCGCGCGAGGGCTGGTCGGTGGCCTCCGACTCCGGTGCGACCGTGGCCCTCGACCTGGAGATCACCCAGGAGCTGCGGCGCGCGGGCCTGGCCCGCGATGCGATCCGGCTGATCCAGGAGGCGCGGAAGAACAGCGGGCTGGACGTGGCGGACCGCATCGCGCTGCGGTGGGTCTCCGCGGACGAGGAGGTCGTCACGGCTCTGGGCGAGCACGCGAGCCTCATCGCGGACGAGGTCCTCGCCACGGACTTCGCATCCGGGGAAGCGGACGACTCCTACGGCGAGCCGTTCGTCGACGAGGGCCTCGGACTGACGTTCCGCCTCCGTAAGGCGTAAGCAATCGGGTGATGCCCCCGGCGCCGACGCGCCGGGGGTTTTCGCCCACCCACCCGCCCGTTTACCCGGATCGTTCAGCGAACCCAAGAGATCCTGCTGACCGTGCCGGGTAATGGGCGGGTGGGTGGGCGAAAACCGCGCCGAAGGCGCGGCAAAACGGGCCGGGGCCCCTGGGATTCCCAGGGGCCCCGGCCCGTATGCTCACCGCGGTGCAACCGCGATCAGTTGTCATCCTCATCGATGAGGAAACCCCGCATCGGCGACGGCGCCTGCATCGGCTGCTGTCCCTGCGGCCGCACCGGAGCCATCGGCTGCGTCATGGCCGGGGACATCTGCTGCTGACCGCCGTACGACGGACCGCCCGTCGAGGGAGCGGCGTGGCCGCCCATCGACTGGTTGCCGCCCATCGACTGGTTGCCGCCCATGGAGTGACCGCTCATACCCGCACCGGCCGGGGCCATCGACCCGCTCATGGAGGGGGCCGGCGGCAGCGACGCGGTCGCGGGGGTGCGCGGCGGGGCCAGCGAGTCGTCCGCCTGGTTCTCCAGCTGGCGCAGCTGGCTCTCCAGGTAGGACTTCAGGCGCGTGCGGTACTCGCGCTCGAAGCCGCGCAGGTCCTCGACCTTGCGCTCCAGCGTGGCGCGGGCGGACTCCAGCGAGCCCATGGCCACGCGGTGCTTCTCCTGCGCGTCCCGCTCCAGGGCGTCCGCCTTGGCACGGGCGTCCCGCTCCAGGCCCTCCGCACGGCTGCGGGCCTCGCCGACGATCTTGTTGGCCTCGGAACGGGCCTCCGCGATCGCCTGATCGGCCGTCTGCTGTGCAAGGGAAAGGACTCGGGCCGCGCTGTCGCCGCCCGGACCCTGGCCGGGCTGGGGCAGCTGCGGGCCGCCCATGGGGCCGTTCTGCGCCATGGCGTTCTGACCCATGGGGCCGTTCTGGCCCATCGGTCCGTTCTGCGCCATGGGGTTCTGCCCCATCGGTCCGTTCTGTCCCATGGGTCCGGGTCCGCCCATCGGACCACCCATCGGACCGTTCTGTCCCATCGGGCCGGGACCGTGCGGGCCCTGGGGACCGTGGCCGTGGCCGCCTGGGCCGGCCGGCAGCTGCGGGGCACCGCCCGGAAGCTGCGGCGGGCCACCCATCTGCTGCTGGTTCGGCGGCACCGGCTGCGGGCCGGATATGGCGGCGGGCACGGGAGCACCGGGTCGCTGGTCCTGCGGCTCGGGCTTGCGCATGTTCTGCTGCTGGTTCTGCGCGGCGGCACGCGTGGCGGCGGCCAGCTTGGCGCGCAGATCCTCGTTCTCCCGGAGCAGGCGGGTCAGTTCTGCCTCGACCTCGTCGAGAAAGGCATCGACCTCGTCCTCGTCATAGCCTTCTCGGAGGCGGACGGTCGTGAACTGCTTGTTCCGCACGTCCTCGGGGCTCAGCGGCATCTCTTCTTCACCTCAACGTAGTCGTCGGCAATCGGCAAGACCGTATCGTTCACAGCCGCGTTCACAGCCGGCTCACGACGGTGATCAGGATGTAGACGATGATCATCAGTACGAAGAAGGACAGGTCGAGCGCTACGCCCCCGAGACGCAGCGGCGGGATGACCCGCCGCAGAAGCTTGAGTGGCGGATCGGTGACAGTGTAGGTGGCCTCCAGGAGGACCACCATCGCCTTACCGGGTTGCCACGAGCGGGCGAACTGGAAGACGTAGTCCATCACCAGCCGGAAGATCAGGACGATCAGGAAGCAGTACAGCGCGATGTAGATCACCTGCTGTGCGATGCCCATCTCGCGCGTCCCTCTCCCCTTGCTCGTACTCGGCCTGACTGGCCGTTGTCCGGATTGCCCGGTGTTGCGTCTCAGCTCTGGTTGAAGAACCCACCCTCTGCGATGCGGGCCTTGTCCTCCGCCGTGACATCGACGTTAGCAGGAGACAGCAGGAACACCTTCTGCGTCACCCGCTCGATGCTGCCGTGGAGTCCGAAGACCAGACCGGCGGCGAAGTCGACAAGCCGCTTCGCGTCGGTGTCGTCCATCTCGGTGAGATTCATGATCACCGGCGTACCTTCGCGGAAGTGTTCCCCGATGGTACGGGCCTCGTTGTAGGTCCGGGGGTGCAATGTCGTGATGCGGTAGGGCTCCCGCTCGGACACAACCTTGGGCATGATCACCGGTGCGTTCTTCTCCAGAGAGTGGCGTTCGGGTGTGATGGACGACACGGGGGCGATTCGGGCGGGTCGTCCCGTTTCCGCTACGAGCGGAGCGGGTTCGCGCTGCGCGGGCGGCTGGGCGACTCGAACCGGTTCGTCCGATTGCGTCTGTTGTGCTTGATGCGTTTGGTGCTGTCGGCGCCGGTCCGGCTCCGGTTCGGGCTCGAACTCGTCGTCGGGGTCGAACCCCGGGCCGTCGTACCCATCGTCCTCCACGAGGCCGAGGTAGACCGCCATCTTGCGCATCGCGCCGGCCATTCTCCGCATCCTCCGCTCTGTGGTGGATCGGCTCCGTCAACGGCGCCCGGATCCACGTGGTCCGCCCGCCTTTTGGCGGGAATGACCATATTTTCTGCTGTGGTCCGACTTCTTGGCGACGTTACCCGAGCCGGGGTCGGACTCCGAGCACCGCTGAGCCGACACGTACATGTGTCGCACCGGCCGCCACGGCGTCCTCGAGGTCCGCGCTCATCCCTGCGGACACCATGTTCGCAGTCGGATGGGCCGCGCGCAGGTCCGTTGCGATTTCCATCAGCCGGCCGAACGCCGCCCGGGGTCTCCCCGCAAACGGCCCGGCCAGCGGAGCAACCGTCATCAGACCCGCGGGCCGCAGCCCTTCGGCCGCCGCGATCTCCGCGGCGAGAGCCGGCACCCCGTCGGGAGCGACGCCTCCTCTGTCCCCGCGGTTCCCGGACTCGGCGTCAAGTGCCACCTGGATCAGGCAGTCCAGCTCCCGGCCGGCCCCGACGGCCGCCGCCGAGAGCGCCGTGACCAGTCTGTTCCGGTCAACTGAGTGCACCGCATCGGCGTATTTCACCACCGACCGGACCTTGTTGGTCTGCAACTGACCGACAAAGTGCCAGGTAAGCGGCAGATCCGAGCACTCGGCCGCCTTCGGGGCGGCGTCCTGGTCACGGTTCTCCGCGACGTGCCGGACCCCCAGTTCGGCGAGGAGGCGGACGTCGCTCGCCGGGTAGGTCTTGGTGACCACGATCAGGGTCACCTCCTCGCGCTTGCGACCGGCGGCGGCGCAAGCGGCAGAGATACGTTCCTCCACCCGAGCGAGGTTGTCCGCCAACTGGGTTCTACGGTCCGTCACAGCTCGTCCAGCCACACATAGCTCGCGAGCCGCCCCGTGGTGCGCTCGCGCCGATAGGAGAAGTGGTCCGCCGACTCCAGCGTGCAAATGTGGGATTTGCCGCCGATGGTGACACCCATTCGGTCCAGCTGGGCCACGACCCCGGCCGCCACGTCCACCGCCGGGGTGCCCCGGCGGGTGGTGGACCAGGCCTCGGGCACGGCTTCCGCGACCTCGGCGCGCATCGTCTCCGGGACCTCGTAGCAGAGGCCGCAGACCGAGGGGCCGATGTGGGCGACGATCCGGGCCGGGTCGGCACCGAGCCGGACCATCTCCTCGACGACCGCCGGCACGACCCCGGCCACCAGCCCGGGCCGCCCGGCGTGGGCGGCGCCCGCGATCCCGGCGACCGGGTCGGCCAGCAGGACCGGCGTGCAGTCGGCGGTCAGCACCGCGAGGGAAAGCCCCCGACGCGCCGTCACCACGGCATCGACCCGGGGGATTTCACCCGTTTGCCAGGGTCCGTCCACAACCGCCACATCGCGGCCGTGGACCTGGTTCATCCAGACCACCGCGGCCGGGTCGAGGCCCAGCGACCGGGCGGCCCGCTCGCGGTTGGTCCGCACGGCCGCCGGGTCGTCGCCGACCGCGCCGCCCAGGTTCAGCTCCGCATACGGAGCGGCGCTCACCCCGCCCCACCTGTCGGTGAAGGCGAAGTGCGCGCCGCTCGCGTGGGCCACCTGGGGCCCGCCCCGCGCCTGCGGGGCCGAGTTCCCTATCACCGACGTCACTTCAGGAAGTCGGGAACGTCCAGTTCCTCGGCGGTCGAGTCCTGGTACGGGCGGGCCGGGGGGACCTGGGGCGAGGCGACCGGGGGCGGCGGGACCTCGGCGACCGGGGCCGGCTCGGCCGGCGCGGGCTCCTCGGTGCGCGGGGTCACGCTGCCCAGGCCGCCGAAGGCCGGGCGGGCCGGCTCGGCCGGCGCGGCGGACTGGCGGCCGGCGGCCGCGGCCGGGGCGGCCTCCTCGCGGGCGGAGCCGTAGGAGGAGCCGAGGACCTTGTCCCGGCTGCCCTTGGCCGGCGGCTGGCCGCCGTCGAACCCGGCCGCGATGACCGTGACCCGGACCTCGTCGCCGAGGGCGTCGTCGATGACGGCGCCGAAGATGATGTTGGCCTCGGGGTGCGCGGCCTCGCTGACCAGCTGGGCGGCCTCGTTGATCTCGAAGAGACCGAGGTCGGAGCCGCCGGAGATGGAAAGCAGGACGCCGCGGGCGCCGTCGATGGACGCCTCCAGCAGCGGCGAGGAGATCGCCATCTCGGCCGCGGCCACCGCACGGTCGTCGCCGCGGGCCGAGCCGATGCCCATCAGGGCCGAGCCGGCCTCGGACATCACGGACTTGACGTCGGCGAAGTCGAGGTTGATCAGACCCGGGGTGGTGATGAGGTCGGTGATGCCCTGGACACCGGACAGCAGGACCTGGTCGGCCGACTTGAACGCGTCGAGCACGCTCACCTGGCGGTCCGAGATGGACAGCAGCCGGTCGTTGGGGATGACGATGAGCGTGTCGACCTCGTCGCGGAGGCTCGCGATGCCGTCCTCGGCCTGGTTGGCACGGCGCCGGCCCTCGAAGGTGAACGGGCGGGTGACCACACCGATCGTCAGGGCGCCGAGCGAGCGGGCGATGTTGGCCACGACGGGCGCACCGCCGGTGCCGGTGCCGCCGCCCTCGCCGGCGGTGACGAAGACCATGTCGGCCCCCTTGAGGACCTCCTCGATCTCCTCGCGGTGGTCCTCGGCCGCCTTGCGGCCGACATCGGGGTTCGCGCCGGCACCGAGGCCGCGGGTGAGTTCCCGGCCGACGTCGAGTTTCACGTCGGCGTCGCTCATCAGCAGGGCCTGTGCATCGGTGTTGATCGCGATGAACTCGACGCCCTTGAGACCGACCTCGATCATCCGGTTGATGGCGTTGACGCCACCGCCGCCGATGCCGACGACCTTGATGACTGCGAGGTAGTTCTGCGGTGCTGCCACGTCGAAGGCCTCTCGCCTCGAGTTACGTATGCCTGGGGGCGGTTCTCAATGCCGACCCGAACCCTAACGTTGAAGTTTAGGGTTACCGGTGCCACTGTTCCCTGGGTTCTCTGAAGCAGGACACTAAGTCGACAAGTGGCGCGGCTTCAACGAACACGCCGAACCTCCCGTTTTTCTTTTCACCCTATGTGATCACCCATAGCCGTAGCCAACCAGGGTGCTGGCCAGCCGGGATCGGCGTCAACTCCCGGACACCGCGGGGGCACCGGGAGCACTGACGTCAAAGCGCTTCGCGCCCCCGGCGGCCTTGAGCAGTGCGGTGAGCGTACGGGCCTTCGCCTCGCCCCGCTCGCCGCTGCCCCAGACCACCGTCCGGCCGCCCGTCAGCTCCACGGTGATGGAGTCGTACGAGCGTACGCGGATGACCTGGGTGTCGCCGCGGATCTCCGCAGGCAGGGCGGCCGAGACCCGGACCGCCTCCTGTTCGAGCCGCTCGGTGCCGAACCGGCGGGTGCTGGGCGAGTCCACGGCCTCCAGTACCAGCCGCGGCACCCCCTCGACGGCTTGATCGACTGTGGCGAACCGCACGCCCTCGCGGTCGATTTCGATGAACTTTCCGCCCTTTTCGAGGAGCGCCTTGGGCCGTCGTTCGGTCACTTTGAGACCGATCGCGTGTGGCCAGGACCGTACGACGTCAACCGACTCGATCCGCTTCAGCCGGGTGCGCAGCCGCTCCTCGATGGCGTCGGTGTCCACCGACGCCAGGGGGTCGCCCAGGGGCACCTCGGCCGCCGTGCGCACCTGGTCGGGCGTCAGCGCGGTGGTGCCGCTGACGTCCACCCGGGTGACGCGCAGCCAGTCGGAGCCGTAGAGCGCCCAGCAGGCGCCCGCGCCGAGCAGAACGGCGAGCGCCCCCCACAGCACGAGCCTGCGCCGCCGGAGGGCGCGCGGGCGGGGCCGCGAGGGGCGCGTACGGGCGTTGCGGGAGCCGCCGCCCGGCCGGGGCCGGGCGGACGACGGGCGGGACGGCTTCGACGACCTGGACGCCGCGGAAGCCCTGGCCGGCTTCGGCGACTTGGACGACTTGGACGACTTGGGCCTTGCGTTCTTCTCGCCACCGCGCCGGGCGGTCGTCGATCCGGCCACGCTCCAGCCTCCTGCTCCTACGGGCCGTCAGCCCGCTCTGCGTGCGGCAATCGCCTCGTACACCATGCCGACGAGCAGTTCGTCGGCGTCCCGTCGGCCGAACTCGGCGGCGGCACGGGACATCTCGTACAACCGGTGCGGGTTGGACAGCACCGGGAGCACCTGGCTCTGCACCCACTCGGGAGTGAGCTCGGCGTCGTCGACCAGCAGTCCGCCGCCCGCCTTGACCAGGGGCTGGGCGTTGAGCCGCTGCTCGCCGTTGCCGATGGGCAGCGGGACATAGGCGGCCGGGAGGCCGACGGCGGACAGCTCCGCGACGGTCATCGCGCCCGCGCGGCAGAGCATCATGTCGGCCGCGGCGTACGCGAGGTCCATCCGGTCAACATACGATACCGGGATATAGGGCGGCATTCCGGGCATGTTGTCTGCGCGCGGCAGTTCGTTCTTGGGGCCGACCGCGTGCAGCACCTGGATGCCGGAGCGCTGGAGGAACGGGACGACGGCCTGGATGACCTCGTTCAGCCTGCGGGCGCCCTGCGAGCCGCCGGAGACCAGCAGCGTGGGCAGGTTGGGGTCGAGCCCGAAGGCGGCCCGCGCCTGGGGGCGCATGGCGGCCCGGTCCAGGGTGGCAATGGTGCGGCGCAGCGGGATGCCGACATAGCGGGCGTTGCGCAGCTTGCTGTCCGGGGTGGACACCGCGACGCCGGCGGCGTAGCGCGAGCCGATCTTGTTGGCCAGGCCGGGGCGCGCATTGGCCTCGTGCACGATGATCGGCACGCCCAGCCGCTTGGCGGCCAGATAGCCGGGCAGTGCCACATAGCCGCCGAAGCCGACCACGCAGTCCGCCTTGGTGCGCTCCAGGATCTGCTCGGCGGCCTTGATGGTGCCGCGCAGCCGCCCGGGGACGGTGATCAGCTCCGGGGTGGGCTTGCGGGGCAGCGGCACGGCGGGGATCAGCCCCAGCTCATAGCCCCGCTCGGGCACCAGCCGGGTCTCCAGGCCCCGCTCCGTGCCGAGCGCCGTGATCCCCACGGTCGGGTCCTGCCTGCGCAGGGCGTCCGCGAGGGCGAGCGCGGGCTCGATGTGGCCGGCGGTCCCCCCACCGGCGAGTACGACATGCACCGAAATTCACCGCTCTCCGGACGGCCGCTTCTTGACGCGCCGTCTCATCGTCTTCCATCTCACCCCAGGCTGCCGCATGGCCAGCGCCGCCCGCGCACCGGGTTCGTCGCGCGCGAAGGCGATCAGGAGCCCGATGGCGAACATGGTCGGCAGCAGGGCGGACCCTCCGTAGGAGAACAGCGGGAGCGGGACTCCGGCGATCGGCAGCAGGCCGAGCACCGCACCGATGTTGACCACGGCCTGGGCCGTGATCCAGGTGGTCACGCCTCCCGCGGCATACCTCACGAAGGGGTCCTCCGTGCGTCCGGCCACGCGGATACCCGCATAGCCTAGAGCCGCGAACAGGGCGAGCACCGACAGCGTCCCCGCGAGGCCCAGCTCCTCGCCGGTGATCGCGAAGATGAAGTCGGTGTGCGGCTCGGGCAGTTCACCCCATTTTTCCACACTCGCCCCGAGCCCGGCTCCGAACCAGCCGCCGTTGGCCAGGGCGTAGATCCCGTGCACCGCCTGCCAGCACTGGTCGTGATCACCCGGGTCCGTGGCCCCGATGCACTCCAGCCGGGACATGCGGTTCGCACTGGTCTTGATGAAGAGTACGGCGAGGGCGGCGGTGACGCCGAACACACCGGAGAAGAGCCTGGTGGGAGCGCCCGCCACCCACAGCAGGCCGAGCAGCACGGTGGTGAGGACGACGGTGGTGCCCATGTCACCGCCGAGCATGATCAGGCCGAGCAGCAGGAAGGTGACGGGCACCAGCGGCACCAGCAGGTGCTTCCACTGGGTGAGCAGCTTCTTCGAATGCTTGCGGGCCAGCAGGTCGGCGCCCCAGAGCACCAGCGCGAGCTTGGCGAACTCGCTGGGCTGGAGCTGGAAGGGCCCGCCGAGGGAGATCCAGTTGGTGTTGCCGTTGATGGTCTGGCCGATGCCGGGCACCTGGACCAGGCAGAGCAGGAAGACCGAGCCCGCGAGCAGCGGGTAGGCCAGGGCGCGCAGCAGCCGGACGGGCGTCCGGGCGGCGGCCAGCAGCAGCACGGTGCCGATGGCTGCGGCCAGCAGCTGCTTGCGGAAGAAGTAGCTGGGGGCGAGGCCGTTCTGCAGCGCCTTGATCTGGGAGGCGGAGTAGACCATCACCAGGCCGAGCACGGTGATCAGCAGGGAGCCGCCGAGTACCAGGTAGTAGGCGGTCAGCGGGCGGTCCCAGGCGCGCTTGGCGCGCAGGTGCAGGCCGCGCAGGCCGCCCGGGCCGCCGCGGGGCGGGCGGGGGCCGCCCGTGGCCGCCCGCGGCGCCGGACGGGGCGCGCGGGCGGGCCGGGGGCGGGCCGGGGAGCCGCGCAGGGCCGTCCAGGCGCCGCCCGGCAGGGCGTCGTCGGCGAACTCCGCGTGCATCCGCATGTTCCCCTCCGCTGGTGTCCCGCGCCGCCGGCCCGCGCCGCGGGTCCGGCGGCTACTCGTCCGCGGCGCGGCCGGCCGCCAGGGCCCGTACCGCCTCGGCGAAGGCCTCGCCGCGCTTGTTGTAGTCGGTGAACATGTCCATCGAGGCGCAGGCCGGGGCCATGAGCACGGTGTCCCCTGGTGCGGCCAGCCGGGCCGCCTGCCGGACGGCCTCGGCCATCGCCCCAGTGTCGGTCCGGTCGAGGTCCACGACCGGGACATCCGGGGCGTGTCGCGCCAGAGCCTCCCTGATCAGCGCCCGGTCGGCCCCGATCAGGACGACGCCGCGCAGCCGCTTGGCGGCGGCGGTGACCAGCTCGTCGAAGGTCGCGCCCTTGGCCAGGCCGCCGGCGATCCACACGATGGACTCGTAGGCGGCCAGCGACGCCTGGGCGGCGTGGGTGTTGGTGGCCTTGGAGTCGTCCACGTAGGCGACGCCGCCGACCTCGGCGACGTGGGCGATGCGGTGGGCGTCCGGGCGGAAGGCGCGCAGCCCGTCCCGCACGGCCCGGGGCTCCACGCCGAAGGCGCGGGCCAGGGCGGCGGCGGCCAGGGCGTTGGCGATGTTGTGCGGGGCCGGGGGGCCCGCGGCGGGCGCGATGTCGGAGACCTCGGCCAGCTCCTGGGCCTGCTGGTGGCGGTTCTCCACGAAGGCCCGGTCGACGAGCAGGCCGTCGACGACGCCCAGCATGGACGGGCCGGGGGCGCCGAGGGTGAAGCCGATGGCCCGGCAGCCCTCCTCCACGTCGGCCTCGCGGACCAGGTGCTCGGTGCGGGGGTCCTCGGCGTTGTAGACGCAGGCGATCGTGTTGCCCTCGTAGATCCGGCCCTTGTCGGCGGCGTAGGCGCGCATGGAGCCGTGCCAGTCGAGGTGGTCGGGCGCCACGTTGAGGACCGCCGCGGAGTGGGCGCGCAGCGAGGGCGCCCAGTGCAGCTGGTAGCTGGACAGCTCGACGGCGAGCACGTCGTACGGCCGGTCGCCGAGCACCACGTCGATGATCGGCGTGCCGATGTTGCCCACGGCGGCCGTGCGCAGGCCCGCGGCCTGCAGGATGGACGCGAGCATCTGCACTGTCGTGGTCTTGCCGTTGGTGCCGGTGATCGCGAGCCAGGGGGCGGAGCCCTCGTCGCGCAGCCGCCAGGCGATCTCCACGTCGCCCACGACCTCCACGCCCGCCTCGGCGGCGGCCGCGAAGAGCGGGCTGTCGGGCCGCCAGCCGGGCGAGGTGACGACGAGGTCGGTGCCCTCGGGGAGGGTGGCCGCGTCGCCGAGGCGGACCGTGATGCCCCGGGCCTCCAGGGCGTCCGCGCGCTCGCGCAGCGCCTCGCTGTCCCCGCCGTCGACGACGGTGACACGGGCGCCGAGGCCGGCCAGGGCGCGGGCGGCGCTGATGCCGCTCACGCCGAGGCCGGCGACGGTGATGTGCTTGCCGTTGAATTCCGCAGAGGTCACTTGACCGCCAGCCATCCCGCGTAGAAGATCCCGAGTCCGACGGCGACGCACAGGCCCTGGATGATCCAGAAGCGGACCACCACAAGGACCTCGCTCCACCCCTTGAGTTCGAAGTGGTGCTGGAGCGGAGCCATCCGGAAGACGCGCTTCCCGGTCAGGCGGAAGGAGCCGACCTGGATGATCACGGACATCGTGATCAGCACGAAGAGGCCGCCGAGGAGGGCGAGCAGCAGCTCGGTGCGGGAGCAGATCGCCAGACCCGCGAGGGCGCCGCCGAGGGCGAGCGAGCCGGTGTCACCCATGAAGATCTTGGCCGGCGAGGTGTTCCACCACAGGAAGCCGAAGCAGGAGCCCATCAGCGCGGAGGCCACGACGGCCAGGTCCAGCGGGTCCCGCACCTCGTAGCAGGCGGCGCCCGCGGTCAGCGAGTTGCCGCACCACTGGCCGTGCTGCCAGGTGCCGATGAAGACGTACGCGCCGAAGACCATCACCGAGGCGCCGGTGGCGAGGCCGTCGAGGCCGTCGGTGAGGTTCACACCGTTCGACATCGCGAGGATCATGAACAGCGCCCAGACCACGAAGATCACCGGGCCGACGGACCAGCCGAAGTCCTGGGTGAACGAGAGCCGGGTGGACGCCGGGGTCTGGCCCCGGGTGTCGGCGAACTGCAGCGCGAGGACGGCGAAGGCGATGCCGACGATCAGCTGGCCGGCCATCTTCGCCTTGGCCCGCAGGCCCAGGCTCCGCTGCTTGACGATCTTGATGTAGTCGTCCAGGAAGCCGACCAGGCCCATGCCCGCCGTCAGGAACAGCACCAGCAGGCCCGAGGTCGTCGGCTCCTTGCTGGTGATCACCTTCGTCACGGCGTACGCGATGAGCGTGGCCAGGATGAAGGCGATGCCGCCCATGGTGGGCGTGCCCTTCTTCCCGGCGTGGCCGCGCGGGCCGTCGTCGCGGATGAACTGGCCGTAGCCCTTGCGGGCGAGGAACTTGATCAGCAGCGGGGTGCCGATGAGGGTCAGGAACAGACCGATGACACCCGCGAAGAGGATCTGGTTCATCAGCCGGCGACCTCACCGTCGACGGCGAGCAGCTGCTCGGCCACCCGCTCCAGCCCCACCGACCTGGACGCCTTCACCAGTACGACGTCTCCCGGGCGCAACTCGCTGCGCAACAGGTCGACCGCCGCCTGCGCGTCGGACACGTGCACCGACTCCTCACCCCACGAACCCTCGTTATAGGCGCCCATCCGCAGCCAGGCCGCTTCCCTGCCCCCGACTGCCACGAGCTTGCTGACGTTGAGCCGGACGGCGAGCCGCCCGACCGCGTCGTGCTCGGCGAGTGACTCCTCGCCCAGCTCGGCCATCCGACCGAGTACTGCCCACGTACGTCCGCCCCTAGCCTGTGCGGCTTCGCCCATCGCGGCCAGCGCGCGCAGCGCGGCTCGCATGGACTCGGGGTTCGCGTTGTAGGCGTCGTTGACGATCGTCACGCCGTCCGCACGCTCGGTGACCTCCATGCGCCAGCGCGAGAGCTGGCCCGCCCCGGAGAGCGCTGCGGCGATCTCCGCTGCGGGCATGCCCAGCTCATGGGCGACGGCGGCCGCGGCGAGCGCGTTCGACACGTGGTGCTCACCGTACAACCGCATGGTCACGTCCCCGCACCCGGTGGGTGTGTGGAGCGTGAAGGAGGGCCGTCCGGTCGCGTCGAGACGGACGTCCTCGGCGCGGACGTCGGCATCGGACGCCTCGCCGTACAGCACCGTACGGGCCTTGGTGCGGGCGCTCATGGCGCGCACCAAGGGGTCGTCGGCGTTGAGCACGGCGACGCCGCCCTCGGCCGCGGCCGGCAGCGTCTCGACCAGCTCGCCCTTGGCCTGGGCGATTTGTTCGCGGCCGCCGAACTCGCCGACGTGGGCGGTGCCGACGTTCAGCACGACGCCGATGCGCGGCGGGGTCAGCTCGGCCAGGTAGCGGATGTGGCCGATGCCGCGGGCACCCATCTCCAGCACGAGGTGGCGGGTGCCCTCGTCGGCGCGCAGCGCGGTCAGCGGCAGCCCGATCTCGTTGTTGAGGGAACCCGGGGTCCACACCGTGGGGCCCAGGCCCGTCAGGAGCTGGGCGACCAGGTCCTTGGTGCTGGTCTTGCCGGCCGAGCCGGTCAGGCCCACGACGGTGGTGCCCAGCTTCCCCACGACGGCGCGGGCGAGCTTGCCGAGGGCGGCCACGACGTCGTCGACGACGATCGCGGGGACGCCGACGGGCCGGGCGGCCAGCACGGCCACGGCACCGGCCGCGACGGCGCGCTCGGCGAAGTCGTGGCCGTCGACGTGCTCCCCGGCGAAGGCCGCGAACAGGCCGCCGGGCCGCACCTCACGGGAGTCGATGACCACCGGGCCGGTGACGGTGAGCCCCGGGTCCGGTATGTCGTGCTGCTGCCCGCCCACGATGGCGGCGATCTCGGCGAGGGACAGTGCGATCACCGGTCCTCACCTCCGGCCGTCGAGGAGGGCTTCCGGGGGAAGGGTTGTGCGCGCATGGCGGTCTGTCATCCCTGGTCGTTCCGGTCCTTGGTCGACGAACGCAGCCGCTCGGCCTCGATGGCCTCGCGCAGCACCTTGCGGTCGTCGAAGGGGCGTACCACCCCGGCGATGTCCTGGCCCTGTTCGTGGCCCTTGCCCAGGACCAGGACGGTGTCGCCGGGTTCGGCGCGGGCGACGGCCGCGGCGATGGCCGCGGCGCGGTCCTCCAGCAGGAGGACGGTGCCGCGCTCGGCGGCGGGCACCTCGGCGGCGCCCGAAAGCATGGTGGCGAGGATCGCGAGGGGGTCCTCGGAGCGGGGGTTGTCGGAGGTCAGCACGGCCGTGTCGGCGAGCCGGGCGAGGGCGCGGCCCATGGGGGCGCGCTTGGTGGCGTCGCGGTCGCCGCCGCAGCCGAGCACGGCGTGGATGCGGCCCTTGGTGACCTTGCGCAGCGCGCGGAGAACCGATTCGACTGCGTCCGTCTTGTGGGCGTAGTCGACCACCGCGAGGTAGGGCTGGCCCGCGTCGACGCGCTCCAGCCGGCCCGGCACGCCGGGGACGGCCGCGACGCCGTCGGCGGCGGCCTGCGGGTCGGCGCCGGCCGCGACGAGCGCGACGACGGCGGCGAGCGCGTTGGCGACGTTGAACGGTCCGGCGAGCGGCGCTCTGGCCCGTGCGGAGCGGCCCTCGGGGCCCTGGATGGTGAACGTGGAGTCGAACGGGCCGGACTCGACGTCGACGGCGCGCCAGTCGGCGTCCTCGCGGCCCTCGGCGGAGAAGGTGACGACGGGGACCCCGGACTCGCCCGCGGCGAGCCGGCGGCCGTACTCGTCGTCGAGGTTCACCACACCGAGGCGGCTGCGCTGCTCGGTGAACAGCTCGGCCTTGGCGGCGAAGTAGTCCTCCATGCCCGTGTGGAACTCCATGTGCTCCGGGCTGAGGTTGTTGAAGACGGCGACGTCGAAGACACAGCCGTCGACGCGGCCGAGGCGCAGCGCGTGGCTGGAGACCTCCATGGCGACCGAGCGGACGCCGCGCTCGCGCATGACGGCGAAGAGCGCCTGGAGGTCCGTGGCCTCCGGGGTGGTGCGCTCCGACTTGATCCGCTCGTCGCCGATGCGGGACTCCACGGTGCCGATCAGGCCGGTCGGCCCGGCCAGGGCGCGCAGGCCGCCCTCGATGAGGTAGGCGGTGGTGGTCTTGCCGGAGGTGCCGGTGATGCCGATCTGGAGCAGGTCGTGGCCGGGCTCGCCGTAGACGGCGGCGGCGAGGGCGCCCATGCGGGCGCGCGGGTCGGCCACGGTGAGGACGGGCAGGCCGGTGGCGGCGGCGCGCTCGGCGCCCGCCGGGTCGGTCAGCACGGCGACGGCGCCGAGGCCGGCGGCCTGGGCGGCGAAGTCGGCGCCGTGGAAGCGGGCGCCGGGCAGCGCGGCGTAGACGTCGCCGGGGCGGACGGCCCGCGAGTCGTGGGTGATGCCGGTGGCCGCGGTGTCCCCCGCGCCCTGCGGTGCGGGGATGCCCAGCTGACCGGCCAGCTCCGCGAGGGGCACAGGGCGGACCCGGGTGGGGCGGGGCGCTCCCGGGCTCGTGACGGACGTCGTCACGGCGGGGGCGTCCTGGGGGGTGGTGTGGGACTGATCAGCGTGGGGCACGGCGGTGAGCGTACCGGGCGCACCCGCCTCGTCGCGAAGCGAGGGGCGCGCCGGGCCGTGGTTCCCCGGGTCGGGAGTGATCGTCGTCACGGCGGGTCCAGGTGTCCGGTGGCTCACTGGCCGTCGTAGCTCACCGGCAGCCGGGGCGGCTGCGAGCCCGACGGCGGGACCTGGAGGGTCTTCAGCGCGAACTCCATCACCTGCCTGAAGACCGGCCCGCAGATCTGGCCGCCGAAGTAACTGCCCTTCGTGGGGTTCTGGATGGCGCAGTAGACGGTGATCCGGGGCTGGTCGGCGGGGGCGAAGCCGGCGAAGGAGGCGGTGTAGCCGTGGTAGCGGCCGGTGGCCGGATCCACCCGGTTGGACGTGCCGGTCTTGCCGGCGACGCGGTAGCCGGGGATCTTCGCCTTGGTCCCGGTGCCCTCCTGGTCGTCGACGACCGACTCCATCATCTCGGACAGCTCCCGGGCGGTCTTCTCGCCGACCACCCGGGTGCGGGGCGGGGCCGGGGCGGGGGTGAAGCGGTGGTCGGGGCCCTTGGTGCCGCGCACCAGGGTGGGCTGTACGCGCTCGCCGCCGGCGGCGATGGTGGAGAAGACCGAGGCGGCCTGCACGGCGTTGAGGGACAGCCCCTGGCCGAAGGGGATGGTGTAGGGCCGGGAGGCGGTCCACTCCCCCGGCCGGGCGAGGATGCCGGGCGTCTCGCCGGGGAAGCCGAGGCCGGTGGGGCGGCCGACGCCGAACTTCCGCAGGTAGGTGTAGAGGACCTTGCTGGCCTCCTCGCGGCTCTTGCCGAGCTGCTCGCTGGCCAGGATGGTGCCGATGTTGCTGGACTTCGCCAGGACTCCGTTGAGCGTCAGGTGCCAGGTGGGGTGGTCGACGTCGTCGGCGAAGGCGCGGTCGGCGCGCGGCAGCCGGTTGGGTACCTCGACGTGGGTCGAGGGGGTGGCGACGCCCTCCTCCAGGACGGCCGCCATGGTCATGACCTTGCTGACGCTGCCCGGCTCGTAGGCGTCCTGGAGGGCGAAGTTGCCCATGGCGCCGCGGTCGGCGCGGTCCAGTTCGTTGGGGTTGTAGCCGGGGGCGTTGGCCATGGCCAGGATCTCGCCGGTGCGGGTGTCCTGCACGACGACGTAGCCGCGGTCCGCCGCCGAGTCCCGCACCTGCTGGGTGATGGCGTTCTGGGCGGCCCACTGGATGTCCCGGTCGATGGTCAGCTCCACGTCCGAGCCGGGCACCGCGGCCTGTTCCTTGACGTCGCCGGTGGGCACCTGGCGGCCGCCGGACTGGGCGTAGACGCGCTTGCCGTTCTTGCCCGCGAGGACCTCGTTGAGCTGGGCCTCCAGGCCGCCGCCGCCCTGGCCGTCGCCGTTGACGAAGCCCAGCAGGCCGGCGGCCAGCTCGCCGTTGGGGTAGACGCGCTTGCTGTGGGACTCGCGGTTGACCCCGGCGAGGACGTTGGTGCCCTTGGTGTGCCGGGCCTTCTCCTGCTGCGCCTTCTTCAGCTCCGTGATCTTCTTCCAGACCTGGGGGGTCTGCCGGCGGGCGAGGACGACGTACTTCGACTTGGGGTTGGCGGTGAGCTTGCGCTCCAGCACCCCGGCGTCCTCGCCGAGGACGGGCGCGAGCAGCCCGGCGGCCTGCCGGGCGGCGCCCTGGGTCTTGGCCCGCTCGGGCGTGAGCAGGTCGGGAGCGGCGGTGATGTCGTAGGCGTCGACGGTGGTGGCCAGGTCGATGCCGGCCCGGTCGGTGATGGCGCCGCGCTCGGCGGCCAGCGTGACCGGGATGTAGCGGTTGACGTTGGCCCGGGCCGCGTACGCGCTGGCGTCGACGGCCTGCACCTGGAGCAGCCGGACGGTGAAGACCATCAGGACGAGCGTGAACCCGACCCCGATCAGCCGCAGCCGGGGCCGCGGGCTGCCCAGCCGCAGGGTCTGCGAGCCGGGCCGGGGGCGGGCCGGGCGCGCGACGGGGCGCGCGGGCCCGGGTACCGGGCGGCGGGGCTGCCTGGGCGCCGTCACGGCCTCACCTACCTGATCTGTCGGAGGTTCCCCTCCGCCGGTGGCGGGGGGAGGGCGGGGACGGTGCCCGCCGGGGGGCGGACGAGGGCGGGCCGCAGCGGCGGCTGGAGGACCATGGGCGCCGCGGGGACCGGCGCCGGGACGGCGGCTGGCGGGACGGCGGGCGGGAGTGCGGGCGGTACGAAGGCCGGGCGGGTGGGCGGGAGAAACGCCGGGCGGGTGGGCGGGAGAAACGCCGGGCGGGTGGGCGGGAGAAACGCAGCGGGGGCGGCCGGGACCTGGGAGGAGGCCGGGCCCGGGACGCCGCTGACCGAGCCGTCGGGGTTGAGGAAGGCGGGGCTGCCGCCGGGGACCATGCCCAGCTGCCGGGCCCGGCGCTCCAGGGCGTCGGGGGCGGCGAGCTGGTCGACCTCCTGCTGGAGGGCCTGCTGCTCGTCGGTCAGCTCGGTGGTCCTGCGCTGGAGCTTGCTCAGCTCGAAGGAGCCCTGGTTGAGCGCGGAGTTCAGCAGCAGCAGCGAGATCAGGCCGGAGCCGAGCAGCACCACGACGAGCAGGACGAAGGGGGTGCGCCGGGCCCCGGCCACCCCCGGGGGCAGCAGCCGGCCGAGCCGGGCGCCCCGGCGGGCGGCGGGC
The DNA here is from genome assembly GCF_056930295.1 of Streptomyces sp. 17_S59. Lineage (NCBI taxonomy): Bacteria > Bacillati > Actinomycetota > Actinomycetes > Kitasatosporales > Streptomycetaceae > Streptomyces > Streptomyces sp. 17_S59. The sequence goes on from NZ_JBXOWD010000001.1 coordinate 1,661,341, forward strand.
GTCACGGGACGACGTCCTCGCGGATGCGCTCGGCGCCGCGCAGCCGGGCGGGGGCGGCCCGCCGGTTCTCGGCGACCTCCTCCTCGGTGGGCAGCTCGGCGCCGCGCGTCAGCAGCTTCAGGCGCGGCTGGTAGCGCTCGGGCACGACCGGCAGGCCGGGCGGCGCGGTGCTGGTGGCCCCGGCGGCGAAGACGCTCTTGACGATGCGGTCCTCCAGCGACTGGTACGACAGCACGACGACGCGGCCGCCCACCGCGAGCGCGGCGACGGCGGCCGGGATGGCCTGCTCGACGCTGGCCAGCTCGGCGTTGACCTCGATGCGCAGGGCCTGGAAGGTGCGCTTGGCGGGGTTGCCGCCGGTGCGCTTGGCGGCCTGCGGGAGGGCGTCGCGGATCAGCTCGACGAGCCGGGCGCTGTTGGTGAAGGGTTCCTTCTCGCGCTCCCGGACGATGGCCGAGACGATGCGCTTGGCCTGCTTCTCCTCGCCGTACGCGCGCAGGATGCGCACCAGCTCGCCGGGCGGGTAGGTGTTGAGCACCTCGGCCGCACTGACCCCGGTCGTCTGGTCCATGCGCATGTCCAGGGGCGCGTCCTGCGCGTAGGCGAAGCCGCGGTCGGCCTCGTCGAGCTGCATGGAGGAGACGCCGAGGTCGAAGAGGACCCCCTGGACCTTCTCGATGCCCAGCCGCTCGAGCACCTCGGGCAGCTCGTGGTAGACGGCTCGCACCAGGGTGGCGCGGTCGCCGTAGGGGGCGAGGCGCTCGCCGGCGAGCTTCAGGGCCGTGGGGTCGCGGTCCAGGGCGACGAGCCGGACCTCGGGGAACCGCTTCAGCAGCGCCTCGCTGTGGCCGCCCGCGCCGAGGGTGCAGTCGACGACGACCGCGCCGGGCTCGGCGAGTGCGGGGGCGAGCATGTCCAGACAGCGCTGGAGCATGACGGGGACGTGTCGCGCGTTGCTGCTCATGCGCCCTTCTGAGAACGGGGAGGCGCGGGCGCGACGCACCGCCGGGTCCCCGCCCGCTCGAAGGGGAAGTGGCCGGTCCGGCGCCGGGGAAGAGGCGTCGGGGCGACCGGGGAGCGGGAGGAGGCCGAGGGGTGCGTGCGCGGCGCGCACGGGTGTTTCTTCGGATCCAAGGGGAGCGTCACGCCTCCCACTTCGCGTCACTTTAGTCCACTCGTCCCCTCGGTCAACCAACCGCCATGCGCGTCCCGCCATAGGAGTGCGACGGGGCGCCGGTCGACGGGGATCACCCCCGGAGCGGCACGCCCCGGCGGTGCGTTCACCCGTTCGGCCGCGGCCGGGCGGCCGGGTGGCGCCCCTTGTGGCATACCTCACAAGGCGCGGTGTTGACCAGGATTTGCCCACCTGCAGAGGGAGCCTTCGCGCTCTTGGCCGACTACCGTCGTACCCATGCCGATACCCGCGCCTCAGCCCGAGAGTCCCGAGCCAGGCCGCAGCGAGCCCACGGTCACCGACCGTCTGGTGGCAGCCAACGCGGAGTACGCCGACGCGTTCACCGATCCGGGCATGGACGCCCGGCCGGTGCTCAAGGTGGCGGTCGTCGCCTGCATGGACGCCCGTCTCGACCTGCACGCCGCGCTGGGCCTGGAGCTCGGCGACTGCCACACCATCCGCAACGCGGGCGGCGTGGTGACCGACGACATCATCCGCTCCCTGACGATCAGCCAGCGGGCGCTGGGCACCAGGTCGGTCGTGCTCATCCACCACACCGGCTGCGGCCTGCTGGACCTCACCGAGGACTTCCGGCACGAGATCGAGGCGGAGGTCGGCCAGCGGCCGGCGTGGGCGGTGGAGGCGTTCAAGGACCTCGACCAGGACGTGCGCCAGTCCATGCAGCGCGTGCGCACCTCGCCGTTCCTGCCCTACCGCGACGATGTGCGCGGCTTCGTCTTCGACGTGGCGACAGGCAGGCTGCGGGAGATCGACCCGCGGCCCTGACCGGCTACGGAGGAGTTATCCACAGGCGGTGACGGGACACCGCGCGGGCGGCGAGAATGCACGCAAGGCGCCGCCGCGAGCGCGGTGTCCCGTGTTGTGGGGTGGGCCGGTCCGGAGCCGTTCGGACCGCGGCCCTGGCGAAGAGGGCCGAGGAGGGTACCGGGTGACGACCTATGACGAACGAGCGGGCCTGACCGATCTGACGGCGACGGCGGAGCGCGTCCGCAGGTCGGTGGAGAGCGTGATCGAGGGCAAGCCCGAGGTCGTACGGCTCGCGCTGACCGTGCTGCTGGCGGAGGGGCACCTGCTGATCGAGGACGTGCCCGGGGTGGGCAAGACGATGCTCGCCAAGGCCCTGGCCAAGTCCGTGGACTGCTCGGTGCGGCGCATCCAGTTCACCCCGGACCTGCTGCCGTCCGACATCACCGGCGTGAGCGTCTACGACCAGCAGCGGCGGGAGTTCGAGTTCAAGCCCGGCGCGATCTTCGCCCAGGTCGTGATCGGCGACGAGATCAACCGCGCCTCCCCCAAGACCCAGTCGGCGCTGCTGGAGTCCATGGAGGAGCGGCAGGTCACCATCGACGGCCACAGCTACGAACTCCCCTCCCCCTTCATGGTGGTGGCCACGCAGAACCCGGTCGAGATGGAGGGCACCTACCCGCTGCCCGAGGCGCAGCGCGACCGCTTCATGGCCCGCGTGTCGATGGGCTATCCGAGTCCGGAGGCCGAGCTGCGCATGCTCGACGTGCACGCCGGCCCGTCCCCGCTGGACGACCTCCAGCCCGTCGCCCACGCCCACGAGATCGTCAAGCTGGTCGACGCGGTCCGCACGGTCCACGTCGCCGAGCCCGTCCGGCGATACGCCGTCGACCTGGTCGCCGCCACCCGGCAGCACCCGGAGCTGAGACTCGGTGCGTCGCCCCGGGCGACGCTGCACCTGCTGCGGGCGGCCAAGGCCGCCGCGGCGCTGGCGGGCCGCGAGTTCGCCCTGCCCGACGACGTGCGCTCGCTGGCGGTGGCGGTGCTGGCGCACCGGCTGCTGCCGACCGCACAGGCACAGCTGAACCGGCGCACGTCCGAGCAGGTCGTCCTGGACATCCTCCAGCGCGTGCCGGTGTCCGACCCCTACGGCCGACCGCCGGGCGCCAGGGGAATGTGATGGCTTCCGGGGGACCGCAGGAGCCCGGCCCGCAGGGGGCCGAGGGAAGTCTGTGGACGGCGTTCGGCGGGCTGACCACCCGCGGCCGCTCGTTCCTTGCGGCGGGCGTCGCCGCCGTCGCCTGTTCGTACGTGCTGGGCCAGGAGGAGCTGCTGAGGGTGGGGCTGCTGCTGACCGCCCTGCCCCTGGTGTGCGTGATCGTGCTGCACCTGACGCGGCACCGGGTCACCGGCAGCAGGATGCTGGCGCCCGCCCGGGTGGCTGCCTCGGCGGAGGCCCGGGTGAGCCTGCGCGTCGACAACGTCTCGCGGCTGCCCACCGGCCTGCTCATGCTCCAGGACCGGGTGCCCTATGTGCTGGGCCCGCGTCCGCGGTTCGTCCTGGACCGGATGGAGCCGGGCGGCCGGCGCGAGGTGTCCTACCGGGTCCGCGCCGAGCTGCGCGGCCGCTATCCGCTGGGGCCGCTCCAGCTGCGGCTGACGGACCCGTTCGGGATGTGCGAGCTGACCCGGAGCTTCGGCGCCCACGACACCCTGACCGTGGTGCCGCGCGTCGAGCCGCTGCCCGCGGTCCGGCTGGGCGGCGAGGCGGCGGGCCACGGCGACGGCCGGCAGCGCTCGCTCGCCCTGGCCGGTGACGACGACGTCATTCCGCGCACCTACCGCTACGGCGACGACCTGCGCCGGGTGCACTGGCGCTCCACCGCGCGGCACGGCGAGCTGATGGTGCGCCGGGAGGAGCAGCCGCGGCGCGCCCACTGCACGGTGCTGCTGGACACCCGGTTCGACGCCTTCGACGGCGCGGGGCCCGGCTCGCCCTTCGAGTGGGCGGTGGCCGGGGCCGCCTCCACGGCGGTGCACCTGCTGGAGCGGGGCTTCTCGGTGCGGCTGCTGACCGACACCGGGAGCACGGTGCCGGGGCCGGAGAGCACCGGCGGCCGCTTCGGCTCCGGGGCCGAAGGGGCGGATGCCGCCGGGCTGTTGCTGGACACCCTCGCGGTGGTGGACCACTCCGAGGGGGCCGGGCTCTCCCCGGCCTACGACATGCTGCGCGGAGGCAGCGGGGGGCTGCTGGTGGCGTTCTTCGGCGAACTGGACGAGCAGCAGGCCGTGGTGGCCGCGCGCATGCGGCAGCGCAGCGGCACGGCGGTCGCCTTCGTCCTGGACCAGGACGCCTGGGCGGGCTCCCCGGGGCAGTACGACCCGCGGTCCCCCGGCCAGGAGGGGGTGCGCGTGCTGCGCGAGGCGGGCTGGACGGCCCTGCTCGTCGGCCCGGGCGCCGCACTGCCCGAGCTCTGGCGGCTCGCCGGCCCGGCCGGCCGGTTCGAGACGCAGGGCGCCGTGCCGGGCCCGGCCACGACCGTGGGCGGCCGGGCATGAGCGGGCACGCACGGCTGTCGGTGTGCAGTGTGCTGGCGACGCTGGCGGCGGCCTGCGCGCTACTGCCCCTGGTCGACCGGTCCACCTGGATCGTGCAGGCCGCGCTGCTGCTGGCCGTTCAGGCGTCCGTCGGGGCGGTGGCCCGCCGGGTGCCGCTGGCCCGGCCGCTGACGGTCGCCCTCCAGGCGCTGGTGACGCTGCTGCTGCTCACGGTGGTCTTCGCCCGGCAGCAGGCGATCGCCTGGGTGCTGCCCGGCCCCGATGTCCTGGTCGAATTCGGGCAGTTGCTGCGGGAGGGCGCGGACGACGTCGGGCGGTACGCCATCCCGGCACCCACGACCACGGCCATCCGGCTGCTGCTGGTCGGCGGGGTACTGCTGATCGGGCTGGTGGTGGACGCGCTGGCGGTCACCCTGCGCAGCGCCGCACCGGCCGGGCTGCCGCTGCTCGCGCTGTACTCCGTCGGCGCCGGGATCGCCCGGGGCGGCGCCGACTGGCTGTGGTTCCTGACCGCGGCCGCCGGCTATCTGCTGCTGCTCCTGGCCGAGGGCCGCGACCGGCTCTCGCGCTGGGGCAGGGTCTTCGGCGGTGCCGCGTCCGGACCGGGCGCGGCAGCCGACGGGTTCGCCGTCGCGGCGGGCGGCCCCGCCGTCGCCCCGGTGCGGACCGGCCGCCGGATCGGCGTCCTCGTGCTCGGGGTCGCCCTGGCGATACCGGCCCTGCTCCCCTCCATCGACGGCGGGTTGCTGCAGCCGGGCGGCCGGGGCGACGGCCCGGGCGGCCAGGGGGGCGGCACCATCTCGGCGGTCAACCCCCTGGTGTCGCTGCAGAACAGCCTCAACCAGCCGCAGAACCGGGAGGTGCTGCGGTACCGCACGTCCGCGAACGCCACCCAGGAGCTGTACCTGCGCATCGTCGCCCTCGACCGGTTCGACGGCGCGTCCTGGCGTGCCTCGGAGCGCCGCATCACCGATGTGCCCGACCCACTGCCCACGCCCGCCGGGCTGGCCCCGGAGACCCGCCGGGAGCAGATCGACACCTCCTTCTCGGCCGCCCCCGCCTATGGGCAGAACTACCTGCCCATGCCCTACCCGGCGGACCGGGTGAGCGTCTCGGGCCAGTGGCGGTACGAGCCCGCAGGCCGGACGCTCGTCGGCGACCACGGGCAGACCACCAAGGGCCTGCACTACCAGGTCTCGAGCCTGCAGGTGGTGCCCACCGCCGCGCAGCTCGCGGCCGCGCCCGCGCCGCCCGGGGAGCTGCTGCGCGAGTACACGGCCGTGCCCGCGGCGATGCCCGCGGTCGTGGCCGAGACAGCCCGCAAGGTGACGGCCGGTTCCGCGAACGCCTACGAGCAGGCGGTCAAGCTCCAGGAGTGGTTCTCCTCGAGCGGCGGCTTCCGGTACGACACCGAGGTGCGGTCGGGCAGCGGCACCAACGCCATCGCGCGCTTCCTGGAGGAGAAGCGGGGCTTCTGCATCCACTTCTCGTTCTCCATGGCGGCCATGGCGCGGACGCTGGGCATCCCGGCCCGGGTGGCGGTCGGCTTCACGGCGGGCGCGCCGCAGACGGACGGTTCGATGTCGGTGGGGTCCAAGGACGCCCACGCCTGGCCCGAGCTGTACTTCGAGGGCGCCGGCTGGACCCGCTTCGAGCCCACGCCCAGCCGGGGTACCCAGCCCGACTACTCGCTCGCGGAGACGCCCGCCCCGTCGGATCCCGGGGTGCCCGCCCCGCTGCCGAGCCGTACGCGGGCTCCGTCGGCGGCGCCCTCGGCGGGCGCCGACTGCACCCCGCAGCAGAAGAAGCTGGACGCCTGCCCCGGTGCCGTGTCGCGGGCGGACGGCGGCTCCTCCGGCGGGGGCCTCCCGGCGGCCGGAATCGCCGGCATCGTGGCCGTCGCGCTGGCCGTGCTCGGCCTTCCTCTGCTGCCGCTGCTCTGGCGCAGGAGGGTGCGGGCCCGGCGGCTGGGGCCGGGTGCCGCCCGGGATCCCCGGGACCCCGCCGAGCGGACGCTGGCCGCCTGGCGCGAGGCGACCGACTCCGCGTGGGACCACGGCGTCCCGCCCGACGACTCGCTGAGCCCCAGGATGGCGGCGGAGCGCGTGGTCCGCGCGGCCCGGCTGGACGGCTCCGCGGCCGCGGCCGCGGAGCGGCTGGCCTCGGCGGTCGAGCAGGTGCTGTACGCGCCCCGGCCCCGGCCGGCCTGCGACCCGGCGGCCGAGGCGGAGCTGGTACGGGCCGGCCTGCGGGGCTCGGCGACGCGGGGGGTGCGGGTGCGGGCGCTGCTGGCGCCGCGGTCGGCGGTGCGAGTGCGGTGGGCGCTGGCGCGCCGGTGGGCGGGGGTGCGGGGCCGCCTGCGGGCGGCGCGGGTGCGGGTGGCCCGGAGGGTCTTTCCCCAGTCCCGCCCCTTCCCGAAGTAACCGATATGCGGCTCCGCCGCAGGGGGGGCTGCGCCCCAGACCCCGTGTCCTCAAACGCCGGACGGGCTGGAAATCCAGCCCGTCCGGCGTTTGGCTGCAATACGGGCTAGTGGCCCTGCTCGTCTCGGCGGCGCTGCCAGCGCTGCTCGATGCGGTCCATCATGGAGCGGCGGCGGCCGGCCTGACGCCGGGCCATCCCGCCCCCGGGCCCCCGCTGTGCCCCGGGCCTCGGCGCCTTGCGCCACCCCGTCACCGCGAGTACGGCGCACGCCAGCATGACCAGGAAGCCCGCCACGCTGATCCAGATGCGCTGGGCGACCATTCCGGCCATGAGGAGCGCGATGCCCACCAGAAAACCCGCGACCGCCTGGTAGACCCGTCGCCGGGTGTACGTACGCAGGCCGCTGCCCTCGAGCGCTGTCGCGAACTTGGGGTCTTCGGCGTACAGCGCTCGCTCCATCTGCTCGAGCATGCGCTGCTCGTGCTCCGAGAGCGGCACGGAGTCCTCCTACTCGTCGGTCGCGGGGGGCGACCGGGGTGCGACCCTTTCAGGATAGGCAGGGAATCGCCCCCGTGAAACCCGCCCCTCTGCGCCAATTCGGCCACCGGGCCCGGCGTGGCGATCGATCCCGTCGGGACGTACATTCCCTCTCCGCCGATCCGCCATGCCGGACGGTGTCCCCCGATCATACGGGGCGAACGGCCTGATCGGGTGGGCCGTGTTCCGGTCCGCGATCAGGGCCCGGGATCAGGTCCGGATCAGGTCCGGGATCAGTCGCGCTCGGCCAGGACGTGCAGCTGGGTGGCCACCGAGTGGAAGGCCGGCAGCTCGGCCGCGGCGGCCTCCAGCCGCAGCAGCGCGTCCAAGGCGTCGGGCTCGGCGTCGACCAGCACGCCGGGCACCAAGTCGGCGAAGACGCGCACGCCGTGGACGGCGGTGACGTCCAGGCCCGCGCCATCGACGAGTTCGGTCAGCTGCCCGGCGGTGAAGCGGCGGGTGACCGGGTCGCCCGCGCCCCAGTGCCCGGAGGGGTCGGTGAGGGCCTGGCGGGCCTCGGTGAAGTGCCCGGAGAGCGCCCGGGCGAGCACGGCACCGCCGAGCCCGGCGGCGAGCAGGCTGAGGGTGCCGGAGGGACGGAGGGCCGCGACGGCGTTGCGCACGCTCTCGGCGGGGTCCTCGACGTACTCCAGCACGCCGTGGCACAGCACCACGTCGTAGCCGCCGCGCTCGGCGACGTCGAACAGGCCGTGCGCATCGCCCTGGACGCCGTGCACGAGGTCGGCGACCCCGGCCTCGGCGGCCCGGCGCTCCAGCGCGAACAGCGCGTTGGGGCTGGGGTCGACGACAGTCACCCGGTGGCCGAGGCGGGCCAGCGGCACCGCGAACTTGCCGGAGCCGCCCCCGGTGTCGAGGACCTCCAGGGCGTCCCGCCCGGCGGCCTTGACCCGGCGGTCCAGGGCGTCCCGCAGGACCTCCCAGACCACGGCGGTACGGAGGGATGCCCGGGGGCGCTGGGGGTCTGACACGGCGGCTGGCTCCTCGGCGCGTGCCGCCGCCGCTGGACGGCGGCGGAATGACTGGACGTAGGCGGCCCCAGCCTAATGGGCCCGCGGGCCCGGCTTGACGGAGGCCGGACACGGTGCGCCATACTTTTTGCACTGACCGGTCAGTTCAAGACGCTCGGAATCGCCGTCCGAGGGTTGTCGGAGAGTTGTCCGAGAGTGGGAGGTCGCGTGGACAGCACCCCGTACGGAGCCGCGATCACGGCCGAGGGCCTCGGTGTCAGGGGCCCGCGCGGCTGGGTCTTCCGCGATGTGGACGTCGCCGCGCCACCGGGCTCGCTCATGGCCGTCGCCGGTCCCTCCGGCTCGGGCCGCACCTCTCTGCTGCTCACGCTCACCGGCCGGATGCGCCCCACCGCCGGCCGCGCCGAGGTCGCCGGCCTCCCGCTGCCCCGCCGGATGGCGGCCGTCCGGCGGGTGAGCGGGCTCGCCCACGTCCCGGGCGTCGCGGAACTCGACGCCGCCCTGACCGTCGAGGAGCACCTGCGCGAACGCGCCCTGCTGGAGCGCAGGTTCGGCGGCCCGCTGCGCGGCCTGGTCCGCCCCCGCGCCGGGGCACCCGACCCGACCGCGGCCCGGATCGAGGCGGCGCTGACCGCCGCAGGGCTCGACGTGGACGCCCTGCCCAGGGGCGGCGGCACGCCCGTACGGGCACTGGGGCGGCCCGAGGCGCTGCGGCTCTCGGTTGCCCTCGCCCTGATCGGCCGGCCGCGGCTGCTCGCCGTGGACGACACCGACCTCAAGCTCTCCGCCGCCGAGCGCGAGCGGACCTGGGCGCTGCTGCGGTCGCTCGCCGGAGCGGGCACGACCGTGCTCGCCGTCTGCGCCGAGGCACCCGGCGACGCGCTCGTGGTCCCGACCGTCCCATACCCGCGCCCCGCGGACGCGCACGACCCGAAGCACGAGCCGAAGCACGACCCGAAGGGAGCGGCGGATGCGCTCGCCGAAACTGGCCGCGCTTGAGCTACGGCGGTTCGGGCGGGGCAGGCTCCCCCGCGCCGCGCTCGTCGCGCTCCTGCTGCTGCCGCTGCTCTACGGCGCCCTGTACCTGTGGTCGTTCTGGGATCCGTACGGACGGCTCGACAAGGTGCCCGTGGCGCTCGTCAACGCCGACCGGGGCACCACCGTGGACGGAGAGCGGCTGACCGCGGGCGACACCATCGCCGAAGGGCTGCGCGGCAGCAAGTCGTTCGCGTGGCACGAGACCGGCGCCGACGAGGCCCGCAAGGGCGTCGAGAAGGGCCGTTACTACCTCTCGCTGACCATTCCCGCCGACTTCAGCGAGCGGATCGCCTCCAGCTCGGGCGGGAGCCCGGAGGCCGGTGCGCTCCAGGTCCGTACGAACGACTCCAACAACTACATCGTGGGGCAGATCTCCCGCACGGTCTTCTCCGAGGTCCGCGCCACCGCGTCCCGCAGGACGTCGCGCTCCTTCTACGACAAGATCTTCGTCTCCTTCTCCGGCCTCCACGACAAGACGCAGCAGGCGGCGAACGGCGCCGACCGGCTCGGCGAGGGCCTGGGCAAGGCCGAGCAGGGGGCCGGGGCCCTCAAGGACGGCCTGAACCGGGCCAAGCACGGCAGCGGCGACCTGGAGGACGGCGTGGCCGGACTCCACTCCGGCGCGGGCACCCTGGACTCGGGCTCGGGAGAGCTGGCGACGGGCGCGGAGAAAGTCGCGGCCGGCACCCAGCGGCTGGCCGACAAGGTCAACGAGGCGGCGGACAAGGACGGCACGTTCGTCAAGGAGCACGCCCGGGAGATCGGGGACACCGCGCGCGACGTGGCCAAGGAGGCGAAGACCCTCCGGGACCACCTGGACGACCTGCCCTCCCCCGCCACCACCGCGGTGCTCGCCACGGGCAGCAGGCGCGGTGCGGACGACCTGGCGGCGGCGTACGGGAAGTTGTGCGCCACCGCCGCCACCACCACCGCCACCGGCACGGGTACTGGCACCGGCACCGGCACCCCGGACTTCTGCCCCGCCCTCAAGAAGGCCGTGTTTGCGGCAGAGCAGTCCGCCGACGGCGCCGCGAAGCTCAACACCCTGATGCAGAACAAGAACGGCGAACTGGACCGGCTTCCCGGGCAGCTGGACACCCTCCGCTCGTACGCCCTGCGGCTCGCCGCGGAGGCCCCGGACCTCGCCCGGGACATCGACGGCGCGGTGCGCGACGTCAACGCCCTCAACGACGGCGCCCGGAAGGTCGCCGACGGCGCGGGCCGCCTGCACACCGGGGCGGGGCGGCTGCACGCCGGGCTGGGCACCGCCCGGCAGGGGGCCGCCGATCTCGACGGCGGCATCGGCCGGTTGCGCGAGGGCGCAGGCGACCTCCAGGACGGCATGTTCAAGCTGTCCGACGGCTCCGCACAGCTGGCCGGTGGCCTGCACGACGGCGTGGCCAGGATTCCCGACTACGGCAAGAAGGACCGGGACGCCCGTACCGAGGTGATGGCCGACCCCGTCAGGCTGGCCTCCCAGGCCCTCCACAAGGCGCCCAACTACGGCACCGGCTTCGCCCCCTACTTCATCCCGCTGTCCCTGTGGGTCGGCGCGATGGTCGCCTACATGCTGATCCAGCCCCTCAACCGGCGCGCCCTGGCCGCCGGGGCCCCGGCCTGGCGCATCGCCGTCGCCGGGTGGCTGCCGGTCGTCGCGGTCGGGGTGCTGCAGACCGGTGCGCTGCTGGCCGTGCTGCACTGGGCACTCGGGCTGCACATGGCCCGCGCCGCGGGCACGGTCGGCTTCCTCGTCCTGGTGACCGCCTGCTTCGCGGCGATCGTGCAGTGGCTCAACGCCCGCTTCGGGCCCGCGGGCCGGATCCTGGTCCTCGCCCTGCTGATGCTCCAGCTGACCTCGGCGGGCGGCACGTATCCCGTGCAGACCAGTCCGGGGTTCTTCAATGCCCTCCACCCCTTCCTGCCGATGAGCTACGTCGTCGAGGGGCTGCGGCACCTGATCACGGGCGGCGGGCTCGGCCCGGTGTGGCAGGCGTGCGGCGTGCTGGCCGCGTTCACCGCGGGTGCGCTCGCGCTGACCGCCTGGGCCGCGCGCGGCAAGCAGGTCTGGTCGGTGGACCGGCTGCACCCGGAGCTGAGTCTGTGAGCGCGCACACGACGGGTACAGGGAGAATCACCCTCATGGACAGCAGCAGTACACGCCGTCAGAACACCAGGCGGAAGCTTTTCGAGGCGGCGGTCACCCTCATCGCCGAGCAGGGATTCTCCTCCACCACGGTGGACGAGATCGCCGAGCGGGCGGGGGTGGCGAAGGGCACGGTCTACTACAACTTCGCCAGCAAGACCGTGCTCTTCGAGGAGTTGCTGCGCCACGGCATCGAGCTGCTCACCGCCTCGCTCCAGGCCGCCGCCGACGAGACCGCCGAGCGCGGGGGCAGCCGCGTCGACGCCCTGGACGCGATGATCCGGGCCGGGCTGGACTTCATCACACGCTATCCCTCGCTCACCCAGCTGTACGTGGCCGAGCTGTGGCGCACCAACCGGGCCTGGCAGTCGACGCTGATGCAGGTGCGGCAGAAGGCCATCGCAGTGATCGAGTCCGTGCTGCGGGAGGCCGTCGCGGAGGGGGAGCTGAGCCCGGAGATCGACATTCCGCTCACCGCGTCCGCGCTGTTCGGCATGGTGCTGGTGGCGGCGCTGGACTGGCAGTCGTTCCAGCCGGAGCGGTCGATCGACGAGGTGCACTCGGCGTTGTCGCGGCTGTTGCAGGGGCGGGTGAGCGGCGCCGGGGGCTGAGGGGGTGTCCACTGTGCCGGTGCGGACCGATCCCCCTCGGCCCGCACCGGCACAGTGTTCCCCCGTCCCCCCTCGTTGTCCCCCGGTCGCATCGGGATGCCGCACCGTTCCGCCACCCCGTGTCGGCGGTGCCGGTGCCGCATCCTTTCCGCGACCACCACTCTTCCCTGCCGGCCGGGTGCAGCTCATCCGTGCTCGTACTCATCTCGGCGTCTGAGTACGCGTACTCAGAGGGGGTGGTTGTTCCCCGATCCCGCCCCTTCCCGAAGTAACCGATATGCGGCTCCGCCGCAGGGCGGGGGCTCCGCCCCCGGACCCCCGCTCCTCAAACGCCGGAGGGGCTGGATTTACCCCCGCCGGATAGGCTCGGCGCATGGCACGGATCGCAGTAATCGGCGCCGGAATGGGCGCCATGGCCGCCGCCGCCCGGCTGGCCGTCGCAGGGCACCGGGTGACGGTCTACGAGCGCGCGGCGACGCACGGCGGCGCCGTCGCCCGGCTCGAGCGCGACGGCTTCGTCTTCGACACCGGGCCGGGGCTGCTGCACCTGCCCGCCGTCTACCGCGATCTGTTCGTCAAGACCGGCAAGGAGTCCCTGGAGCAGACCCTTTCGCTCACCCAGGTCGACCCGGCGAGCCGGCACGTCTTCGCCGACGGCACGGACGTCTCGCTGCCCAACGCCTCCCGGGCCGGTGTCGTGGCCGCGCTGGACGCCGCGGTCGGCGCCGGGGCGGGCGAGCGCTGGAGCGAGCTGGTCAACCGGGGCCGCGAGGTGTGGGACGCCACTCGGCGGCCGCTCCTGGAGGAGCCACTGCACGCCGACCGGGTGCCCGGCCTGGGCCGTGACCCCTATCCGGCGCCGCCCCGCCGCGGGCTGTTCCGGCGCCGGGGCGGGCCGCTCACGCTGGCGGCCGTTGCCGAACGGGAGTTGAAGGACCCGCGGCTGGTGGCCCTCCTGGAGAGCCACGCCCTGGCGTACGGGCTCGACCCGCGCCGCGCCCCCGCGAGCGCGACGGTGCTGCCGTACATGGAGCAGACCTTCGGCAGCTGGTACGTCGCCGGGGGGCTGCGCGGCCTCGCGGACGCCCTGTACGAGCGCTGTGCGGCCCGGCGCGTGGAGTTCGTCTTCGGCGCCGAGGCCACGGGCCTGGTGGAGAAGGACGGCCGGGCGGCCGGGGTGCGGCTGGCCGACGGGAGCGTGGCCGAGGCCGACATGGTGGTGGCGGGCGTCTCGCCCGGCCGCCTGGAGGTGCTCGCGCCGGACGCGGCCGAAGCGCCCCGGCAGCCCGTTCCGCCGGGCAGGTTCAGCGTGTTCCTGGCCCTCTCCGGGGCCCGCCCGGACGGCACGGCGCACCGCACGGTGGTGCACGGCGACCGTGCGGCGGAACTGGACGCCGTCTTCGGCGGCGGGCACGGCACCTCCGGCTACCGGCCGACGGTGACCGTCCTGCGGCCGGACGACCCCGGCGCCTGCCCCGACGACGCGCACGAGGCGATGACGCTCACCGCGACGGTCGCGCCGCACGGCAGCGTGGACTGGACCGGCGCCGGGACGGCCGAGGAGTTCGCGGACCGCATGGTCGAAGCGGCCGGGGCCGCGGTGCCGGGGCTGCGCGACCGGGTGCTGTGGCGGGAGGTGCGCACTCCGGCCGACACGGAGGCGGCCACCGGGGCCGAGGGCGGCGGGGTGCCCGCGCCCGTACTGGCCGGTGCCGAGGGCGCGTTCCTGCGCCCCGCCAATGCCACGCGGCTGCCCGGTCTGTACCTCGTGGGCGGCTTTGCCCACCCCGGTGGCGGGCTCGCCCACGCAGGGATGTCGGGGGCGCTGGTCGCCGGGCTGATCGTGGAGGGGGCGGACTGGCGCGGCTCCCAGTGAGCCGCGCCGCCGGCCCCCGGCGCCGGCCTCAGTAGCGGTAGCGCTGCTGCTCGTCGTAGCCCTGGCCGGGCTGCTGCGGCGGGTAGGGCGGCTGCTGGCCCTGCGGCGCGTTGCCGACGCCGCCGGGCGCTCCGGCCGCGCCATCACCGTCTCGCTGCTGCGGAACCCACACACCGCCGGGAGGCGTGTCGATGTCGTACTGCGGGGCGTAGCTGCCGGAGCCGTAGGACCCGGAGCCGTACTGCTGCTGCGCGTACGGCTGCTGCTGCCCGTAGGCGTCGTACTGCTCGTAGGCCGGGGAGCGGTTGCCGATGTACGGGTCGGAGTACGACGCGTACTGGCCCTGGCCGTAGTCGAACTGCCCGGCGTAGCCGCCCTGGGCCGGGGCTCCGGCGGCCTCGGCGGGCTGGGCGGCGGCGTAGCCGTCGTACGCGCCGAAGACGGACGTCTCGGCGGCGGGGTCCACGGCGGGCTGGTAGCCGCTGCCGCCCGTGCCGTCGTAGCCGGCGGGGTGCACGGGCTCCGAGGTGGGCTGCTGGGGCACGTTGGGCATCAGGTCCGGGCGGTCGGCGCCGGCGCCGGGCACGGGCGGGAGGGCGCCGTCCCCGGAGACCGGCAGGGTGACGTCGGAGGCGGTGCGGGCGGGCCGCTCGGACTTGCGGCGGCGCCCGGCCCGCGGCTTTCCGCCGTCCGCTGCCGCACCCCTGCCCCTGCCGCTGCCCTTGGGCTTGGACTTGGTCCTGCGCGCGCCCCGGTCCGCTTCCTTGCCGCCGTCCTCGCCGGTGCGGCGGATGGCCCAGCCCCGGGAGAAGCCGCGGCGGAAGGAGAGTGTCACAAAGGTCTGGCCCACGCCGAAGGCGATCGCGCCCACGACGATGACGGCCACGGACGGGACGACCACGCCCGCGACCACCCCGAGGAAGCCGACGAAGGCGAGGAGCCGCCAGCGCAGCCGCGCCTTGTACTGCAGCAGCACCTCGCCGAGCAGCCAGAGCGCGACGACACCGAACGCGATGTAGAGGACCGTCCAGCCCATTAACGCCCCTCTCGTCGGCCGCCGTTCACCGGCCGGCCGTCAGGACCGCTGATGCAGTCCCAGATTCTCGTAGATTTCCAACGTGGCCGTGGAGTGGTTCAGGGTAATGAAGTGGAGCCCGGGAATCTCCTCGGCCATCAACCGGGCACACAGGTCCGTTGCGTACTCGATCCCGACCGAGCGTACAGCGGCCGCGTCGCCCTTCACCGCGAGGATCCTCTCCGCGAGGTCCGGCGGGAAAGCGGCGTTGCTGAGCTGTGCGAACCGTTCGATCTGGCGCACATTGGTGACCGGCATGATTTCCGGAATGATCGGAGTGTCGCAACCTGCGGCCGCAACGCGGTCCCGCAGCCGGAGATAGTCCTCGGGACAGAAGAACATCTGGGTGATCGCGAAGTCCGCGCCCGCCCGGCATTTGTCGACGAAGTGCCGGATGTCCGTCTCCCAGTCCGAGGAGCGCGGGTGCATCTCCGGGAAGGCCGCGACGCCCACGCAGAAGTCGCCGGATTCCTTGATCAGCCGGACCAGCTCGACGGCGTGACCGACGCCGTCGGGGTGGCGGACCCACTCGCCCATGGGGTCGCCGGGCGGATCGCCGCGGAGCGCGAGCATGTTGCGGATGCCGACGTCGGCGTACTGGCCGATGACATTGCGGAGTTCGGCGACGGAGTGGTTGACCGCCGTCAGGTGGGCCACGGGGGTGAGCGTGGTGTCCGTGGCGATCCGTTCCGTGGCGCGGACGGTGCCCTCCCGGGAGGAGCCGCCGGCGCCGTAGGTCACGGAGACGAAGGTGGGACCGACGGCTTCGATGCGTCGGATGGCGTTCCAGAGCGTGCGTTCGCCCTTTTCCGACCTGGGCGCGGCGAACTCGAAGGAGTAGGAACGCTCGCCGGAGGCGAGCAGCTCACGCACGGTGAGCGCATGGTCTGTCCTGGTGGAGGCAGTGCCAAGGGCCATACCGGCAAGTTAACCAGCGGTGGGGCGGGGTCCCAACCCACAATTGCCATTTGTCCCGTTCGCCCGGACGCCGTCCACGAGGTGTCTCATTCCTCGGACGGCTTCCCCGGACGGCCCCCGGGGATTCCGGCCCTCTCGGCCGGTGCGCCGCTAGCGCGCCGCGTGCTCGCGGAGGCGCTTCGCCAGATGGGCCGCGGCCTCGCCCGGGTCCGTGGCCTCCGTGATGGCGCGGACCACCACGACGCGGCGGGCACCCGCCTCCAGCACCTCGTCCAGGTTGCCGGCGTCGATCCCGCCGATCGCGAACCAGGGCCGCTCGGGCTGCAGGGCGGCCGCGTAGCGCACCAGGGACAGGCCCGGGGCGTAGCGGCCCGGCTTGGTCGGGGTGGGCCAGCAGGGGCCGGTGCAGAAGTAGTCCACGCCGGGCTCGGCGGCCGCGGCGGCCACCTCGTCCTCCGCGTGCGTGGAGCGGCCGATCAGCACGTCCGCGCCGAGGATCGCCCGCGCGGCGGGCACGGGCAGGTCGCCCTGCCCCAGGTGCAGCACGTCCGAGGCGGCGGCGTGCGCGACGTCCGCCCGGTCGTTGACCGCGAGGAGCCTGCCGTGGCGGCGGGCGGCGTCGGCGAAGACGGCGAGGTGCTCCAGCTCCTCCCCCGCCTCCATGCCCTTGTCCCGCAGCTGGACGATGTCCACCCCGGCGGCCAGCACGGCGTCCAGGAACTCGGGCAGGTCGCCCTGGCGCTTGCGGGCGTCGGTGCACAGGTACAGCCGCGCGTCGGCGAGCCGCTGGCGTGCGGTGGCGGGCATCGGGTATCTCCCCCGGGTCGGCGGCGTACGGGCCGGGGCAGCCTATACGGCGTCCCCGGCCCGTACGCCGGACGGTGTTCACTGGGCCGCGGCGGTGCCGCGGGTCAGACGGCGAGCGCCTGGGCGCGGCGCTTCACCTCCGTGCCGCGATTCTCGCGCAGGGCCTGCGCAGGGGTGCCGGGCAGGGTGGGGTCCGGGGTGAACAGCCACTCCAGCATTTCTTCGTCGCTGAAGCCGTCGTCCCGCAGCAGCGTCAAGGTCCCGGCGAGGCCCTTGACCACCTTGCCCTCGCCGATGAAGTCGGCGGGCACCATGAGCACTCGGTTCTCGCCGCGGCGCACCGCGATCAGCTGGCCTTCCTTGACCAGCTGCCGGACGCGCGTCACCTCGACGCCGAGCTTTTCGGCGATGTCGGGGAGGTTGTGCCAGGCGGGGACGAGAGCATCGATCTTTGCGTCAATCTCGGTCACGGGGACAAGCCTGCCATCTGGGACTGACAGCCGGTAGCCGGGTTGACCCGAGCCGGGGTCCGAGCCGGGCCGGAGGTCACCCCACCGGCCCCTCGCGGCCCCCCTGCGCACCCCGTCGGACACGCCCGACCGGGGCACGCGGCGGCTGGAGCAACGCGGACTTCCTAGAGCACCGCGGACTTCAGCGGCACCGAGGGGTCCGCCGCCCGGACCCGGTCCACGGCCGCGCCCTGCTCGATGAGCTTCCGCCCCTGAGCGAGGTCCCGCGGCCGGCCCACGGCCAGGAGGGCCACCAGGACGCCCGCCCGGAGCCAGCACACCGACCAGGCTGCGCTGTCCGGGTCGCCGCGCCAGACCAGCTCGTCCGCGTCCGAGTGGTGCCCCGCGTACTGCACGAAGCGGCCGAACTGCTCGGACCAGAAGTACGGCACCGGGTCGTACACCGGCGCCCCGCCCGGGCCGTGGACGATGTTGGCGGCGACGGTCCGCGGGCCCTGGAGGGCGTTGTCCCAGTGGTGCACCAGCAGCCGCTCGCCGTAGCGGGCGGAGGGGAAGGAGGCGCAGTCGCCGACCGCGTAGACGTCCGGGACGGAGGCGCGCAGCCGGTCGTCGGCGGCGACGGAGCGGTCCGCGGCCAGCTCGACGCCCGAGCCGGCCAGCCAGCCGGTGGCGGGCCGCGCCCCGATGCCCACGATCACCGCGTCCGCGGACAGCCGCGTCCCGTCGGCCAGCACCACCGCGCCCGGCTCCACGGAGGCCACGGCGGTGCCGGTGAGCAGCCGGGCGCCGCTGTGCCCGTACCAGCCGGCCATGTGGGCGGCGACCTCGGCGGGCAGGGCGCCCGCCAGCGGCCGGTCGGCGGCCTCGACGACGGTCACCCGGCAGCCCGCCTCCCGCGCGGCCGTCGCGACCTCGGCGCCGATCCAGCCGGCCCCGACCGCGACGATGTCGCGCTGCTCGGCGAGGAGCGGGCGCAGCCGCTCCGCGTCGTCCACGGTGCGCAGCACGTGGACGCCGGGCACGCCCTCGCTGCCGGGCAGGCCCACGGGCTCCGCGCCGGTGGCGACGACCAGCACGTCGTACGGCACCGGGCCGGCCGCGGTGTCCAGCAGGTGCTCGGCAGGCCGCAGGCCGGTGGCCTCCACGCCCAGCCGCAGGTCGATGCCGAGCGAGTCGAAGTCCACCTCGAAGGCGGAGCCCTCGGCCTTGCCGAGGAGGACGGCCTTGGAAAGCGGGGGGCGGTCGTACGGCTGGTGGGGCTCGGCGCCCAGCAGGGAGATCGCGCCGCGCCAGCCCTGCTCGCGCAGGGCGACCGCGGTCTGCACGCCGGCCATCCCCGCGCCGACGATGACGACGCGCCGGTCACTGGAGGTGTTCGTCTGCTCGCTCACCCGATCAACTCTAGGGCGGCGGCCTGCGTCTGTCGGAGCACCGGGTGGGGAGACCTCTGACACAGCGTCACGATGTTTGACGGTCTCCGGTCGGCAAACGGTCGACGAACCGCCGGCGAACCGCCGGCGCTCGAACGCGCGCGGAGGGCCACATGGCCGTCACCCCGGCCCGGCCGCCCTTCCTGCCCGTCCTCGGGGCGTACTAGGGTGGCCGCTGCAAGCACTCGCGGGAGCCCGGACGCACCGGGCTGAGAGGGAGGCTGGACGGCCTCCGACCGTACGAACCTGATCCGGGTCATGCCGGCGAAGGGAGGGGCTGGAGCATCGTGCACGCGCATCGAACCCCAGCGCATCGAACCCACACACACCACACGTACGACGTCCTGGTCATCGGCGGCGGGATCATCGGCCTGGTCACCGCCTGGCGGGCCGCCCAGCGCGGGCTGCGCACCGCGGTCGCCGACCCCGCGCCCGGCGGCGGCGCGGCCCAGGTGGCGGCCGGGATGCTGGCCGCCGTGACCGAGCTGCACTACGGCGAGCAGGGCCTGCTGGCCCTCAACCTCGCCTCCGCGCGCCGCTACCCGGCCTTCACGGCCGAGCTGGAGGAGGCCAGCGGCCGGGAGACCGGCTACCGCGCCTGCGGCACCCTGGCGGTCGCCCTCGACGCCGACGACCGGGCCCACCTGCGGGAGCTGCACCAGCTCCAGCTGCGGTCCGGCCTGGACTCCCAGTGGCTGTCCGGGCGCGAGTGCCGCCGCCTGGAGCCGATGCTCGCGCCGGGCGTGCGCGGCGGACTGCGGGTGGACGGCGACCACCAGACCGACCCGCGCAGACTGGCCGGCGCGCTGCTGACCGCCTGCGAGCGCACCGGAGTGCACTTCCACCGCTCGGAGGCCGTACGGGCGCTGCTGGCCGGGGACCGGGCCACCGGGGCCGAACTCGCCGACGGCACCCGCGTCGACGCCGGGCAGACCGTGCTGGCCGCGGGCAGCCACAGCGGACGGCTCGCGGGCCTGCCCGAGCACGCGGTGCCGCCGGTCCGCCCGGTCAAGGGCCAGATCCTGCGGCTGCGCGTCCCGGACGCGTACCGGCCCTTCCTGTCCCGCACCGTCCGGGCGGTGGTGCGCGGCGGCCCTGTGTACCTGGTGCCGCGCGAGAACGGCGAGCTGGTCCTCGGCGCCACGACGGAGGAGCTGGGCTGGGACACCACCGTCACCGCGGGCGGCGTCTACGAGCTGCTGCGCGACGCCCACGAGCTGGTGCCCGGCATCACCGAGCTGCCCCTGGTGGAGGCCCGCGCCGGGCTGCGGCCCGGCTCCCCCGACAACGCCCCGCTGCTCGGACCGACGCTGCTGCCCGGCCTGCTCACGGCCACCGGGCACCACCGCAACGGCGTGCTGCTCACCCCGCTCACGGGCGAGGTGATGGCCGAGGTGCTCACCACCGGCCGGCTGCCCGAGGTGGCCCGCCCCTTCTCCCCCCGACGCTTCACCCCCGCACTTCAGGAGCAGTCCGCATGACCGGCAGCGATGTCGTCACCCACACCATCAGCGTCAACGGAGAACGCCGCGTCGTGCCCGCGGGGACGACGCTCGACGGGCTCGTGTCGGCGCTCACCCCCGCCCGCGGCGGCGTCGCCGCGGCCGTCAACGAGGCGGTCGTACCGCGCGGCCGGTGGCCGCTCACGGCGCTCGGCGACGGCGACCGGGTCGAGGTGCTCACCGCGGTTCAGGGAGGCTGATCAGCACAGATGGCAGACGATCTGCTCACCATCGCGGACACCCCGTTCACCTCGCGCCTGATCATGGGCACCGGCGGCGCCCCCAGCCTGGACGTGCTGGAGCGCGCCCTGCTGGCCTCCGGCACGGAGCTGACCACGGTCGCGATGCGCCGCCTCGACGCGACCGTGCGCGGCTCGGTGCTCTCCGTCCTGGAGAAGCACGGCATCCGGGTGCTGCCGAACACGGCGGGCTGCTTCACCGCAGGCGAGGCCGTCCTCACCGCCCGGCTGGCCCGCGAGGCGCTCGGCACGGACTGGGTCAAGCTGGAGGTGATCGCCGACGAGCGCACCCTGCTGCCCGACCCGATCGAGCTGCTGGACGCCGCGGAGATCCTGGTGGACGACGGCTTCACGGTGCTGCCGTACACCAACGACGACCCCGTCCTGGCCCGCAAGCTGGAGGACGTCGGCTGTGCGGCGATCATGCCGCTGGGCGCGCCCATCGGCTCCGGGCTGGGCATCCGCAATCCGCACAACTTCCAGCTGATCACCGAGCGGGCCACCGTCCCGGTGATCCTGGACGCGGGCGCGGGCACCGCGTCCGATGCGGCGCTGGCCATGGAGCTGGGGTGCGCGGCGGTGATGCTCGCCTCGGCGGTGACGCGGGCGCAGGAGCCGGTGCTGATGGCGGAGGCGATGCGGCACGCGGTGGAGGCGGGCCGGCTGGCCCACCGGGCCGGGCGCATCCCGCGCCGCCACTTCGCGGAGGCGTCGTCGACGATGGCGGGCCGCGCGGCCCTGGACCCGGAGCGCCCGGCGTTCGTGTGAGGCTTTCCCCACCCAACCAATTCAGCCCCTCCGGCGTTTGAGGAGCGGGGGCCTGGGGGCGGAGCCCCCGCCCTGCGGCGGAGCCGCATATCGGTTACTTCGGGAAGGGGCGGGATCGGGGAAAAACAACCCCCGGCCCACCCCCTGTCACCGTTCCGCTTCAAACATGCGCGCGAGCCCCACGCCGTACGGCCCCGCCCGACTCGGCTCGTAGACTCGTGTGCCGTGGACACGACCTTGCCCGACCCCCTCGTCGATCACCTGCTCGACGGCCGCTACCGCATCGAGACGCGGATCGCCGTGGGCGGCATGGCCACGGTCTACCGCGCCATGGACACCCGGCTCGACCGGGTGCTCGCCCTCAAGGTGATGCACCCGTCCCTCGCCGCCGACAACGCCTTCGTGGAACGTTTCATCCGCGAGGCCAAGTCCGTGGCCCGCCTCGACCACCCCAATGTGGTCGGCGTCTACGACCAGGGCACCGACGGGCAGTACGTCTACCTGGCCATGGAGTACGTGGCCGGGTGCACGCTCCGGGACGTCCTGCGCGAGCGCGGCGCCCTGCACCCGCGCGCCGCCCTGGACATCCTGGAGCCCATGCTCGCCGCGCTGGGCGCCGCGCACCTGGCGGGGCTCATCCACCGCGACATGAAGCCCGAGAACGTGCTGATCGGCGACGACGGCCGGGTCAAGGTCGCCGACTTCGGGCTGGTGCGGGCCGTGGACACCAACACCAGCACGAGCACCGGCTCGGTGCTGGGCACGGTGTCCTACCTCGCCCCCGAGCAGATCGAGCACGGCACCGCCGACACCCGCGCGGACGTCTACGCCTGCGGCGTCGTCCTCTACGAGATGCTCACCGGCGCCAAGCCGCACACCGGCGGCACCCCCGCCCAGGTGCTCTACCAGCACCTCCACGAGGACGTGCCGCCCCCGTCGGCCGCCGTGCCGGGGCTCGCCCCCGAGCTGGACGCCCTGGTGGCCGCCGCCACCGCCCGCGACCCGCAGCTGCGCCCGGCCGACGCGGCCGCCCTGCTGGGCCGGGTCCGCGCGGCCCGCGCCGCGCTGCCGGACGCGCAGCTGGACGCCGTCCCGCCGGGCGCGTCCGCCTCCACCCCGGCCGGCTCCGCCGGCCCTGTCGGCTCCGTCGGCTCCGTCGGCTCCGAGGACCGCACCAGCGTCATCCCCCGCCCGGCCGTGTCGCGGCCGATGCCGCCCCGCGCCGAGGAGGAGCTGCTCAACCGCACCACCCGGCTGGAGCACCCGCCCGCGCCCCCGCTGCCTCCCGCGGCGCCCGGCCATGCACCGGCCGCCGCGCCCCGGTGGCCCGCGCGGCTGTCCCGGCGCTGGGCGATCGCGGTGGCCGCCGCGCTGCTGGTCGTCCTCGGCGGCGCGGGCGTCTGGTACATCAACTCCGGCCAGTTCACCTCGGTGCCCGCCGTCCTGGACATGACGCAGGACAAGGCGACGGGCACGCTGGACAAGTCCGGGCTCGGCGTGAAGGTCAAGCAGGCGTTCAGCGACACGGTCGAGCGCGGCCACGTCATCTCCACCGACCCCAAGCCCGGCGAGCGCATCCGCAACACCGGCACCGTGACCATCACCATCTCGCGCGGCCCGGAGAAGGCCGAGGTGCCGAACCTGGTCGGCATGCCGCTCGACGACGCCAAGCGCAAGATCGAGGGCCTGGGGCTGACGGCCGGGGACGTCACCCAGCAGTTCAGCAGCGAGACGCCCAAGGGCTCGGTGCTCTCCACCGACCCGGGGCCGGGCACCCAGCTCCGGCCGGGCTCTGCCGTGGCGCTGGTCGTCAGCAAGGGCAAGCCGGTGAACGTGCCGGACGTGACCGGGCTGTCCGTGACGGCCGCGACCGCCGTGCTGCGGGACGCGGGCCTGGACATCAAGGTCGACGACAACCAGGTCTACTCCGACCGGGACAAGGGCGCCGTCGCCCAGCAGTCCCCGGCCCGGGGCACCCAGGCCGCCGAGGGCGACGCCGTCACGGTCACAGTCTCCAAGGGCAAGGAGATGGCCATCGTCCCGGACGTCACCGGAAAGAGTGAGGCCGACGCCAAGCGGACCCTGAAGGCCGCGGGCTTCAAGGTCAAGGTCGACAAGCCCTTCTTCTTCCCGCAGGACTCCGTCGACGCCCAGTCCGTCCGCGGCGGCGACCAGGCCGCCAAGGGCGACACCATCGTCATCCGGCTGAAGAGCGGGTTCTGAGCACGCCATGAACCGGACGTCCCCCACCCCCGCCACCACCTCCGCGCTCCCCGGCCGGGACCGCAACCCCGTCGGCGGGCACATCCCCGTGGCCGGCGGGCTCGCCAAGGTCGGCCTGCCGTACGCGCGCCGGATGGGCGCCGAGGCCGTACAGGTCTTCGTCGCCAACCCCCGCGGCTGGGCGACCCCGCCCGGCAACCCGCGGCAGGACGAGGAGTTCCGCGCCGGCTGCGCCGCCGATGGGCTGCCCGTGTACGTGCACGCCCCCTACCTGATCAACTTCGGCTCGCACACCGCGGCGACGGCGGAGCTGTCCGTGGAGTCGCTGCGGCACTCGCTGCGCCGGGGCGGGGAGATCGGCGCCCGCGGCGTCGTGGTGCACACCGGTTCCGCGACCGGCGGCCGGCACCGCCGCGAGGCGCTGGCCCAGGTGCACGAGCGGCTGCTGCCGCTGCTCGAGGAGCTGCCCGAGGACGGCCCCCGGCTGCTGCTGGAGCCGACCGCGGGCCAGGGCGCCTCGCTCTGCTCACTGGTGGCGGACCTCGGCCCGTACTTCGGCGCGCTGGAGCACCACCCTCGGCTCGGCGTCTGCCTGGACACCTGCCACCTGTTCGCGGCCGGGCACGACCTGGCCGGGATCGGCGGGATGAAGCAGGCCCTCGACGAGCTGGTGGCCGTGGTGGGCGAGGGTCGGCTGGGGCTGATTCACGCCAATGACTCCAAGGACGTCGTCGGCGCCCACAAGGACCGGCACGAGAACATCGGTTCCGGTCACATCGGCCTGGAGCCGTTCGGGCAGCTGTTCCGGCACCCGGAGACGGCGGGGGTGCCGCTGACGATCGAGACGCCGGGCGGCCCGGAGGGCCATGCGGCGGACGTGGCACGGCTGAAGGACCTGCGGGATTCCCTGCCCTAGGCCCTGTCGTCAAAATAGCGCCGTCCGCCCGGAGGGCGGGCCCCGCGGCGTCTGGTGCGTGCGATCGCAAGGCGGAGGGAGGAGAGCGCAGCGGGCTGCGCCGACGACCGACAACGCGGCGTGGGGGCACCTCCCAGCGGTAGCTGGGGGAGTGCGTGCCAGACGCCGCGGGGCAGGCGGGATTTTGACGACAGGGCCTAGCGCCCTCCCGGGCCCGGGGGCGCCCCTACAGCTCCGGGCCCTCGCCCGGCTGCTCCTGGTACGAGTAGCGCTGCTCCCGCCACGGATCACCGATGTTGTGGTAGCCGCGTTCCTCCCAGAAGCCCCGCCGGTCCGCGGTCATGTACTCCACGCCGCGCACCCATTTGGGCCCCTTCCAGGCATACAGGTGCGGCACCACCAGCCGTACGGGAAAGCCGTGCTCCGCGGTGAGCAGCTCGCCGTCCTTGTGGGTGGCGAACATCGTCTTCTCGGCGGTGAAGTCCGAGAGCCGGAGATTTGAGCTGAAACCGTACTCGGCCCACACCATCACATGGGTGGCCTCCGGTGCCGGCGGGGCGAGTTCGAGGATCGTACGGGCCGAAACCCCACCCCATTCCGCACCGAGCATGCTGTACTTCGTGACGCAGTGCAGATCCGCCACCACGGTCGTGTACGGCAGGGCGGAGAACTCGTCGTGGTTCCAGCAGTGCTTGTCACCGTCGGCGGTCGCCCCGAAGACACGGAACTCCCACCGGTCCGGCTTGAACTTCGGGACCGGGCCGTAGTGCGTCACCGGCCATCCGCGCTGAAGCCGCTGCCCCGGAGGCAGCTGAAGATGCTCCCCTTCGCGGCTTTCGGTGTTTTTCGAGGGCCCCATGGCTCAATGGTGTCAGACCTTCGGGGGTGCCGATGACCAGGGGTTGCGGTATCGGGGCAACTCCCACTAAGTGTGCACTTACTGGACGGTTTCGAGGGGCGGTGCAAGGATGCGCGCAACCTGCCAGTCATCCTCCCCGCAGGCCCGGACGGCCGCGGGAGGTGCCCCCAGGAAGGAGCCTCTGCGATGCAGGGCGACCCCGAGGTCATCGAGTTCCTGAATGAGCAGCTGACTGCCGAGCTGACCGCCATCAACCAGTACTTCCTGCACGCGAAGCTGCAGGAGCACAAGGGCTGGACCAAGATCGCCCAGCACACCCGCGCCGAGTCCTTCGACGAGATGCGGCACGCGGAGGTCCTGACCGACCGGATCATCTTCCTGGAGGGGCTGCCCAACTACCAGCGGCTCTTCCACGTCCGGATCGGCCAGACGATCACCGAGATGTTCCAGGCCGACCGGCAGGTGGAGGTCGAGGCCATCGACCGCCTGCGGCGGGGCGTGGAGGTCATGCGGGCCAAGGGCGACATCACCTCGGCCAACATCTTCGAGTCGATCCTCGCGGACGAGGAGGACCACATCGACTACCTCGACACCCAGCTGGAGCTGATCGAGAAGCTCGGTGAGCCGCTCTACCTCGCCCAGTTCATCGAGCAGGAGAACGGGCAGAGCGCATAGGCCTCAGGCCGCGACGGTCCCCGAGGGGGCCGCGGACACGGAGGACGCCGGGGGCGCCGCCAGCAGCGTCACATCGGAGGCCAGCACGTCGTCCTCACCCCGGTCGGCCAGCTCGCGACGCGGGCACTCGCCCCGGCCGAGCAGCGCCTGGATGCGCCGGACGCAGCTGCCGCAGTCGGTGCCGGCCTTGCAGGCGGAGGCGATCTTGCGGGGCGTGCACGCCCCCTTGTCCGCGTGCTCGCGCACCTGCTGCTCCGTGATGCCGAAGCACGAGCAGACGTACACGCGGTCACCGCCTTGCCGGTCCGAGGGAACTGATCGAATTGATCACCATTCGCGATCAATAAGGTTACCCTTACCTTACCCGGCCCGGCGGCCGAAAAACAACGCCGTGGGGCGCGGATCCGAAGTGATCCGCGCCCCACGGCGCGCACGGTGCGGGGACAGCCCCTGCCGCTTACTGGTCCCGGTACATCTCCGCGACCAGGAACGCCAGGTCCAGGGACTGGCTGCGATTGAGGCGGGGGTCGCAGGCCGTCTCGTAGCGCTGGTGCAGGTCGTCGACGAAGATCTCGTCGCCGCCGCCCACGCACTCCGTGACGTCGTCGCCGGTCAGCTCCACGTGGATGCCGCCCGGGTGGGTGCCCAGGCCCTTGTGGACCTCGAAGAAGCCCTTGACCTCGTCCAGCACGTCGTCGAAGCGCCGCGTCTTGTGACCCGAGGCGGCCTCGAAGGTGTTGCCGTGCATCGGGTCGCAGACCCAGACGACCTGGGCGCCGGAGGCCGTGACCTTCTCCACCAGGGCGGGGAGCTTGTCGCGGACCTTGCCCGCGCCCATCCGGGTGATGAACGTCAGCCGGCCCGGCTCGCGGTCCGGGTCGAGCCGCTCGATGAGGGTCAGCGCCTCGTCGGCCGTGGTCGTCGGGCCGAGCTTCACGCCGATCGGGTTGCGGATCTTCGAGGCGAACTCGATGTGAGCCCCGTCCAGCTGCCGGGTGCGCTCACCGATCCAGACCATGTGGCCCGAGACGTCGTACAGCTGCCCGGTGCGCGAGTCCACGCGGGTCAGCGCGGACTCGTAGTCCAGGATCAGCGCCTCGTGGGAGGCGAAGAACTCGACCGTCTTGAACTCCTCCGGGTCCACCCCGCAGGCGTTCATGAAGTTCATCGCCCGGTCGATCTCGCGGGCGAGCTGCTCGTAGCGCTGGCCGGACGGCGACGAGCGCACGAAGTCCTGGTTCCAGGCGTGCACCTGACGCAGGTCCGCGTAACCGCCGGTGGTGAAGGCACGCACCAGGTTCAGCGTGGAGGCCGAGGCCTGGTACATCCGCTTCAGCCGCTGCGGGTCCGGGGTGCGGGCCTCGGGCGTGAAGGCGAAGCCGTTGACGGAGTCGCCGCGGTAGGTCGGCAGGGTCACGCCGTCGCGGGTCTCGGTCGGCTTGGAGCGCGGCTTGCTGTACTGGCCGGCGATGCGGCCGACCTTCACGACGGGCACGGACCCGGCGTAGGTGAGCACCGCGCCCATCTGGAGGAGGGTCTTGAGCTTGTTGCGGATCTGGTCGGCACCGACGGCGTCGAAGGCCTCCGCGCAGTCACCGCCCTGGAGCAGGAACGCCTCGCCGCGCGCAACGGCTCCCAGACGCTGACGCAGCTGGTCGCACTCGCCGGCGAAGACGAGAGGTGGATAGGACTCGAGCTCGGCGATCACATCGCGCAGAGCCTCATGGTCCGGCCAGTCAGGCTGCTGCGCCGCGGGCAGGGAGCGCCAGGTGTGGCCACCGGCGTGGGATTCAGCGTTCACGGTCACACGTCAACACTACGGGGTCGGGGTGCCCGTTCAGCAGCGAGACCGCAGTGTGAGACAAATCCTGAGATACAACTTTGTGAATTACCTGCCGAAGGCCCGGCTCGTCCGGTAACTTGCCGGACGTGTACGTGCTCGAGACCTGCAACCAGAACTGGTGGTGGACCGTCCCTCCGGCGGCCCACTGATCGCGCGTACCGCAGAACGCTCGCGAAGGCCGCCCCGAGGGGCGGCCTTCGGCGCTGGTGAAGGACCCAGCCCGGGGCCGTTCCTCCCGCTCAGGAAGGAAGACCCCGGATGTCCGCGAACCACACCACGACCCACACCACGAACGACACCACGGACGACGCCGCGAACACCGCACCGGACGGAAGCCGGAACGACACCCTGGACGACACCACGGACGGCGTCCCGGACGGCACGGCGGAGCGCACGGCCGCGCTCCTCGCCCGGCTGACCGCCGCCGGCTGCCCGCCCTTCGCCCTGCTCCACCGCCGCACCCCGGGACACCGGGAGGACGTCGTCGAGCTGCTGCTCGGCCCGGTCGGCGAGGTCGCGCAACTGGCCGGCATCCCGCTGCCCGACGGGCCGCCCGCGCACGGCGGACCGGCCCACGACGCCCTGGCCCTCGTCCCCTTCCGGCAGATCCGCGAGCGCGGCTTCGACGTCCGCGACGACGGCACCCCCCTGCTCGTCCTGCGCCCCGACGAGGCCCACGACCTGCCGCTCGCCGACGTCCTGGACGCACTGCCCCGGCACGAGGTCAGGGTGGAGGGCGGCGCCTTCGACGTGACCGACGAGGAGTACGCCGGGATCGTCCGGCGGGTCGTCGAGGACGAGATCGGCCGGGGCGAGGGCGCCAACTTCGTCATCCGGCGCACCTTCGAGGGCGAGATCCACGGCTTCCAGGCGGCGGACGCGCTGGCCCTGTTCCGGCGGCTGCTGTCCGGCGAGCGCGGCGCCTACTGGACGTACGTGGTGCACACGCCCGAGCGCACGCTGGTGGGCGCCAGCCCGGAGGTGCACGTGCGGATGGCCGGCGGCACCGTCGTCATGAACCCGATCAGCGGCACCTACCGCTACCCGGCGGCGGGCCCCACCGCGGACGGGCTGCTGGACTTCCTCCACGACCGCAAGGAGGTGGAGGAGCTGTCCATGGTCGTGGACGAGGAGCTGAAGATGATGTGCACCGTCGGCGACAGGGGCGGCGTCGTCGTCGGCCCCCGGCTGCGGGAGATGTCCCACCTCGCGCACACCGAGTACGAGCTGCGGGGACGCTCCTCGCTGGACGTCCGCGAGGTGCTGCGCGAGACGATGTTCGCGGCGACCGTCACCGGGTCCCCGGTGCAGAACGCCTGCCGGGTCATCGAGCGGTACGAGCCCCACGGGCGCGGCTACTACGCGGGCGCGCTGGCCCTGATCGGCCGGGACGCGGGCGGCGTCCGCACCCTGGACTCCCCCATCCTCATCCGCACCGCCGACATCGACCGGCGCGGCCGGCTGCGGGTCGGGGTCGGCGCCACGCTCGTGCGCCACTCCGACCCGCACGGCGAGGTCGCCGAGACCCATGCCAAGGCGGCCGGGGTGCTGGCCGCCCTGGGCGTGCGGCGCGGCCCGGTACGTCCGGCGGCCGCCCCGCCGGTACGGCTCGGGGACGATCTGCGGGTACGGGCGGCGCTGGACGCCCGGCGCGCGGACCTGGCCCCGTTCTGGCTGCGGATGCAGACGCCCGGGTCCACCGGAGCGCTGACCGGGCACGCGCTGGTCGTCGACGGCGAGGACACCTTCACGGCCATGCTGGCCCACTTGCTGCGCACCTCGGGGCTGGCGGTGACGGTGCGGCGCTACGACACCCCCGGGCTGCGGGAGGCTGCGCTGGCGCACGAGGGTCCCGTGGTGCTGGGCCCCGGCCCGGGCAACCCCTCGGACACGGCCGATCCGAAGATGCGGCTGCTGCGCGGGCTGGCGGCGGAGCTGCTGGGCGGCCACCGCCAGGGTCTGCTGGGGGTGTGCCTGGGGCACGAGCTGATCGCGGCGGAGCTGGGGCTGGAGATCGTCCGGAAGGAAGTGCCGTTCCAGGGGGCGCAGGAGCGGATCGACTTCTTCGGGAGGGAGGAGGTGGTGGGCTTCTACAACACGTTCACCGCGGTTGCCGCGCGGGGGGCGGCGGTTGACGGGGTCGAGCTGGCCCGGCATCCCGTGACGGGCGAGGTGCACGCGCTGCGCGGGCCCGGCGTCGCAGGCCTCCAGTTCCACCCGGAGTCGGTGCTCACCCTGAACGGGGCGCGGATCGTGGCGGATTTGCTGGCGTCCGTACGCGTCTGACCCGACGCGGTGGTTTTCTTTCCCCACCCCGCCCCTTCCCGAAACTGGGGCTTCGCCCCAGACCCCGGACCGCGCTTCGCGCGGTGTCCTCAAACGCCGGACGGGCTGAAATTCAGCCCGTCCGGCGTTTGAGGCCGCGCGGCGGAGCCGCAAATCGATACAGCCGGGAAGGGGCGGGGTGGGGGAAACCCCCGCGGCGCTCAGCCGAAGAAGACCTTCGCCTCCTCGTAGACCTCGACCGGAACGGTCTTCAACCGCGCCGTGGCCTCGGCAAGCGGCACCCGGACGATGTCCGTACCCCGGAGCGCGACCATCTTCCCGAAGTCCCCGTCCCGCACCGCGTCGATCGCATGCAGCCCGAACCGCGTGGCCAGCCACCGGTCGAACGCGCTGGGCGTGCCGCCCCGCTGCACATGCCCCAGCACCGTGGTCCGGGCCTCCTTGCCCGTACGCGCCTCGATCTCCTTCGCGAGCCACTCCCCCACCCCGGACAGCCGGACGTGGCCGAAGGAGTCGTGTGCGGCGGCGCCCTTGAGGATGAGGTCGCCGTCCTTCGGCATGGCCCCCTCGGCCACCACGACGATCGGGGCATAGCTGGCCCGGAAGCGGGAGGTCACCCAGGCGCAGACCTCGTCGAGGTCGAAGCGCTGCTCGGGGACGAGGATGACGTTGGCGCCGCCGGCCAGGCCGGTGTGCAGGGCGATCCAGCCCGCGTGCCGGCCCATGACCTCGACGACCAGGACGCGCATGTGCGACTCGGCCGTGGTGTGGAGGCGGTCGATGGCCTCGGTGGCGATGTTGACGGCGGTGTCGAAGCCGAAGGTGTAGTCCGTGGCGGACAGGTCGTTGTCGATGGTCTTGGGGACGCCGACGCAGCGGATGCCGTACTCGGCGCCCAGCCGGTGGGCCACGCCCAGCGTGTCCTCGCCGCCGATGGCGATGAGCGCGTCCACCTCGTACTTGGCGAGGCTCTCCTTGATGCGGCGGACCCCGTCCGGCTCCTTGAGGGGGTTGGTCCGCGAGGATCCGAGAACGGTCCCGCCGCGCGGCAGGATGCCCCGCACGGCCGGGATGTCCAGGGCCGTGACCGTGCCGTGCAGCGGTCCGCGCCAGCCGTCCTTGAAGCCGATGAACTGGTGGTCGTAGTCCTGGACGCCCTTGCGGACGACGGCGCGGATGACCGCGTTGAGCCCCGGGCAGTCCCCGCCGCCGGTGAGCACTCCGATCCGCATGACAGACACCTTCCTTCCGCCGGTACAGCCGGTACGCCCGGCCGCGGAGGGCGGTCAGGCGTCGTCGAGACCTCGCTCTAGCGCGTAGCGGACCAGCTCCACCCGGTTGTGCAACTGGAGCTTGCCCAAGGTGTTCTGAACATGGTTCTGCACCGTGCGGTGGGAAATAACCAGCCGCTCTGCAATCTGCTTGTAGGACAGCCCCTTGGCGACGAGCCGCAGGACCTCCGTCTCGCGGTCGGTGAGCTGCGGCGCCTTGGGCTCGTCGGGGGCGGCCGTGGCGGGTTCGGCGGCGAGCCTGCGGTACTCGCCGAGGACCAGGCCGGCCAGCCCGGGGGTGAAGACGGGGTCGCCCGCGGCGGTGCGGCGGACGGCGTCCAGCAGCTCCTCCGTGCTGGCCGACTTGAGCAGATAGCCCGTGGCGCCGGACTTGACGGCCTCCAGGACGTCGGCGTGCTCGCCGCTGGCGGAGAGCACCAGGACGCGCAGCGCGGGCCGCTCGGCGACCAGTTCCTTGCACACGGCCACGCCGGGCAGGCCGGGGAGGTTGAGGTCCAGCACCAGCACGTCGGGGGCGGCGGCCCTGGCGCGGCGCACCGCCTGGGGGCCGTCGCCGGCCGTGGCCACCACGTCGTACCCGGCGCCGGCCAGGTCGCGGGCGACGGCGTCGCGCCACATGGGGTGGTCGTCGACCACCATGACCCGCACCGGCTGCGCCGCCGCTGCTTCAGCCGCTTCCGCCATTGACGTCTCCGCCGTCTCCGCCGTCTCCGTGCTCATCGCTTGTCCTCGCTCCCCCGTGGGACCCTCAGTTCGACCTCTGTGCCCTGGCCCGGCACCGACACCAGCTCGGCCGTGCCGCCCAGGTCCCGCAGCCGTCCGCGGATGGACAGGGCGACGCCCATGCGCCCCTCCCGCTCGGCGTCGGCCAGCCGGCCCTCAGGGATGCCCGGGCCGTCGTCCCGGACGGTGACGATCACCTCGTGCGGCTCGTCCTCGACCAGGATCCAGGCCCGCGCACCCCCTCCGGCGTGCTTGGCCACATTGTCCAGGGCGGCGCCGACGGCGGCCGCCAGCTCCGTCGCCGCGGCGGCCTCCAGCAGCACGGGCGTGCCGGGCGCGGCGAAGGTGACGGCGGCGCCCTCGTACGGCGCCAGCAGGGCCCGCACGTCGCAGGGGCCGGCGGGGGACGGAGGCGCCTCCCAGCCCCGCAGGGCGACGGCGGCGGGGCCGGGGGCCACGGCCCGCACCAGCTCCGCGTCCTCGGCGAGCTGCTCGGCGGAGCGCTGTGGGGGCACGAGGCCGCCCGCGACCAGGCTGCGCAGGGCGATCTCCTGCTCGCCGGCCATCCGGCCCAGCTCGGCCGCCTCGCCGCCGATGGCGGCGCCCCGGCGCTGGACCATGGCCAGCACCTGGAGGACGCCGTCGTGGATGTCGCGGGCCAGGCGCTCGCGCTCGCGGGTGGCGGCCTCCATGCGGATGGCGCGGGCGAGCGTGCGCTCACTGGCCCGGGCGACCTCGACGATGTAGCCGATGGCGATGCTGGAGACCCAGACGAGGACCACGTTGTGCACGGTGTCCCGGGCCGGGTGGCCGCGCTCGACGAGGTTGGCGGCGGCCACGAGCGTGGAGCCGACCGCCGCCCAGCGCCAGCCGCCCTTGATCGCGAGGCCCAGTACGGCGCCGCCGGTCCAGATGGACGGCAGGGTGGCCGCGCCTCCGTCGATGCGCTCGGCGGTGTCGACGACGGCGCTGAGCAGGACTCCGGTGAGCGCGATCGTCAGATCGGCGATGAGGAAGGCCCTGGTGCAGCGCTCGGGCGCGGAGACCCGGTTCCAGGTCAGCAGCATCCACAGGGTGAGTACGCCCATGTAGAGCGCGGCACCGAGCGGATGGGCGTACTCGTGGTAGTTGATGAAGAACAGGGCCAGCGCGTAGCCGAGTGTCAGGATGCGGTAGCCGGTGACGGCGCGCCACAGCGGCAGCTCCACCGACATCCGCACGGCACGCGGGCGCCCGGTGCGCTGTGTCATGGACCGCCCCCCCCTGCCGGGGCGGCTACGCCCCGGGCTCGTCCTCCGCCTTCGTGTCCGCGTTCGCGTCCGCCTCGGTGTCCGCCTTGTCGAGTCCGGCAGCCTTCGCCGCCTTCTCCTCCTCGGCCTTCCGCTTCGCCTCCTCGGCGATCTGCCGCTTGGCGGCGGTGGCGTAGATGTCGACGTACTCCTGGCCGGAGAGCTTCATGATCTCGTACATGACCTCGTCGGTCACCGAGCGGAGGATGAAGCGGTCGCCGTCCATGCCGTGGTAGCGGCTGAAGTCCAGCGGCTTGCCGATCCGGATGCCCGGCCGCATCAGCTTGGGCACGATCTTGCCGGGCGGCTGGATCTTCTCCGTGTCGATCATCGCGACCGGGATCACGGGCGCACCCGTGGCCAGCGCCACCCGGGCGAGCCCGCCCGGCTTGCCGCGGTACAGGCGGCCGTCGGGAGAGCGGGTGCCCTCCGGGTAGATGCCGAACAGCTCACCGCGCTCGAGCACCTCGATGCCGCTCTTGATCGCGGCCTCACCGGCCCCGCGCGCCCCCGAGCGGTCGACCGGGAGCTGGCCGACGCCCTTGAAGAAGGCCGCCGTCAGCTTTCCCTTGACTCCGGGGGAGGTGAAGTACTCCTGCTTCGCGATGAAGGTGATCTTGCGATCGAGCACCGCGGGCAGGAAGAAGGAGTCCGAGAAGGACAGGTGGTTGCTCGCCAGAATCGCGGGCCCCTCGGCCGGTACGTTCTCCAAGCCCTCCACCCACGGCCGGAAGGCAAGCTTCAGCGACCCGCCGATGGACAGCTTCATTGCGCCGTAGAACAACCGAGAACCTCCTGTGTGTGACGAGGAGACCTTAACCTGCCTACCCGCCGTGCGGCGCTCCGCGTAGGCTGAGGGCCAGCCCCTCGTATTTGTCGTCCCGCACCATCGATCGGAGAATCCGGTGCCGCTCCTCCCCGGTGCCGAGCCGTTCCGCCACGACGGCGGAGAGGTCGGCGTCCTCGTGTGTCACGGCTTCACCGGCTCCCCGCAGTCCGTCCGTCCCTGGGCCGATTATCTCGCGGATCGCGGTCTGACGGTCTCGCTGCCGCTGCTGCCCGGGCACGGCACCTGCTGGCAGGACATGGCGATCACCGGCTGGCAGGACTGGTACGCGGAGGTCGACCGCGAGCTGCGGGCGCTGCGCGAGCGGTGCTCCCGGGTCTTCGTGTGCGGCCTGTCGATGGGCGGTGCGCTCACGCTGCGGCTGGCGGCGAAGCATGGCGACGCGATCTCCGGCATCGTCCTGGTGAACCCGGCCAACAAGGTGCACGGCCTGGCGGCCAAGGCGCTGCCGGTGATGCGCCACGTGGTCCGTACGACCAAGGGCATCGCCAGTGACATCGCCAAGCCGGACGGGGCGGAGGTCGGCTACGACCGGGTGCCGCTGCAGGCGGCGCACTCCTTCCGGCGGTTCCTGCAGCGGCTGGACTCCGAACTGCCGCAGGTCACCCAGCCGTTGCTGCTGATGCACAGCCCCCAGGACCACGTCGTGCCGCCGGCCGACTCGGCGCGCATCCTCGCCCGCGTCTCGTCGCTGGACGTCACCGAGCGGCTCCTGGAGCGCAGTTACCACGTGGCGACGCTGGACCACGACGCTCCGGCGATCTTCGAGGAGACGTACGCCTTCATCGGCCGGCTCTCCGCGTCCGCGCCGGAGGCGGTCTCCCGTGGCTGAGCGGGACGCGGACCGCGACCGGGATCGCGACCGCGATCCGCTGGACGAGGACCGGGCCTGGGCGGAGTTGGTCGCCGCGTACGGCGAGCAGCCGGATCCGGAGAAGGGGCGCTGGCCTGCGTCCGGGGACGAGTCCGACTCCGACTCCGGCGATGCTGCCCCGGAGGATGCCGCCGCCCCGCAGCGGCCGGGCGGCTTCGTCGTCTACGCGCCGGGCGTCGGCCCCCGGGACTGGGGCACCCCCTCCGCGGCGGACGACAGCGACGACGAACCGGACGAGGGCCACTTCGTTCCGCCGGAGCCGCCGCCCCTGCCGACGGGCGACGTGACGTCGCGCTTCGCGTGGATCGCGGTGCTGGGTGGCCCGTTGCTGCTGCTCGTGATGGTGCTGCTGCGGCAGGAGCTGACGTGGTGGATCACCACGCTGGGGGTGGGCGGCTTCCTGGGCGGCTTCGCGACGCTGGTCCTGCGGATGAAGGACGGCGGCGACGAGGACGACGACGATCCGGGACGCGGCGCGGTGGTTTAGACCGCGGTTTCCTCTCCCCAGCCCCGCCCCTTCCCGAAACTGGGGCTGCGCCCCAGACCCCGGGGCCCCTCGCGCTCCGCGCGGGGGCAGGACTCGGGGGCTCCGCCCCCGGACCCCCGCTCCTCAAACGCCGGAGGGGCTGAATTTTCCCCGGAACGGGAGCAAATTCAGCCCGTCCGGCGTTTGAGGCTGCGCTCTATTTGCGGCTCCGCCGCGTGGCGCGCGCAGCGCGGTCCGGGGTCTGGGGCACAGCCCCAGTTTCGGGAAGGGGCGGGTAGGGGAAAGAACACCCCCCTACCCAGCCGGCACCCGGAGTGCTGCCAGTACCGGCAAGTGGTCCGTCGCCGACCGCAGGTCCGTCTCGGACAGCCCCGGCAGGCCCATCGGCACACCGCACCCCAGCACCCCCACCCCCTTGTTCGCAAAGACCGCATCGATCCGCTGCAGCGGATCACCGAGCCGCGTCGTGTGCTCCCGCCCCCACGGCGCGACCGCCCAGCAGTCCTGGAGCGTCCCGGCCAGCAGGCCGAAGGTGCGGCCGTCGGGGCGGTCGTTGAGGTCGCCCGCCAGCACCGTGTGCGCGACGTCCAGCGAGGCGAGCTTCGCGAGGACCAGGCGCCCCTGGGCGTACCGCTCGTCCGCGTCGATGCTCAGGTGGCAGCTGACCACCCCCAGCCGCGCCCGGCCGAAGCGCAGGACGGCGGTGGCGAGGCCCCGCTGGTGCAGCCCGGGCCTGCGGGGCAGCAGCACCTCGTCCGTGCGCTCGACGTGCGCACGGAGCGAGGCGAGAAGCATCGGGCCGGAGGTGGTGGCCCCGCCGGTGACGTGCACCAGCTCCGACTCGTGGGCGAGCCGGGCGGCCTTTTTGCGCCAGCGGAAGAAGCGCGGCGCCTCCTGCACGCAGACGACGTCGGGCGCGCAGGCCCGGATGACCCGGGCCAGGGCGGCGACGTCGTCCCGCATCGAGCGGACGTTGTAGCTCAGTACGCGGACCACGGCGGAGCCGTCGGGCTCCGTAGTGGACGCCGGAAGGTCGTGCAGCACGCCGTTCACGCCGTTCACCTCTTTCCGCCGCTACGGGAGAGACGCCACCGCCACCGCGGGTACGTACGGCCGCCGGTTACCCCTGTCGGGCCAGGTCGGCCGCGCCCACCAGGCCGGCCTTGCCGCCCAGCTGGGCGGCGAGCACCTGCGCGTGGGGGCGCCACTGGCCGCCAACGAGCCAGCGGCGGAAGGACTTGCGGATCGGGTCGAGGACCAGGTCGCCCTCGTCCGAGACGCCGCCGCCGACGATGAACGCCGACGGGTCGAAGAGCGAGGCGAGGTCGGCCAGGCCCGCGCCGGCCCAGCGGGCCAGCTCGCGGAAGGAGTCGATGGCCACCGGGTCGCCCTGGCGGGCGGCGTCGCTGATGTGCTTGCCCTCGATGCCCTCGGGGGTGCCGTCGCCGAGGCCGAGGAGGATCTCGGCGTTCTCCGGGGTGGCCTGGGCGCGCTGCCTGGCGTAGCGGACGAGGGCGCGGCCGGAGGCGTACTGCTCCCAGCAGCCCTGGCTGCCGCAGCCGCACAGCAGGCCGTCGGGGACGACCCGGATGTGGCCGAATTCGGCGGCCACGCCGAAGCGGCCGCGGCGCAGCTTGTTGCCGATGATGATGCCGCCGCCGAGGCCGGTGCCGAGGGTGATGCAGATGACGTCCTCGTGGCCCTGGCCGGCGCCGAAGCGGTACTCGCCCCAGGCGGCGGCGTTGGCGTCGTTCTCGACGACGACCGGGAGGCCCACGCGCTGCTCGACCTTGTCCTTGAGCGCCTCGTGCCGCCAGTTGATGTTGGGGGCGAAGAGGACGGTGGCCCGCTTGTCGTCCACGTAGCCGGCGGCACCGATGCCGACGGCCTCGACGTCGAAGCCCTCGCTGACCGTGCGGACGGCGTCCGCGATGGCGTCGATGACGCCCTCGGGGGTGGCCGGGGTCGGCACCTTGCACGTCGCGAGGATCGAGCCCTCTTCGTCGACCACGCCGGCCGCGATCTTCGTGCCGCCGATGTCGACGCCGATGGTGAGTCCCATGTGTCCCTCAGTTTTTCGCTCGAACCCCGCCGTGGCTAACCGTACCGGAGGCCGGGATCAGTCGAGGTCGATGCGTTCGGATCCGCCCGCACCCTCGCCCTTGCGCGGCCCAGGGGGATCGGCGGGGCCGGAAGGATCGGCGGAGCCGGGGCCGGGGCCGGGCTCGCCGCGGGTCCAGCGCGCCTCCTGGCCGTGGACCGCCGCGCGGTAGGCGGCCAGCAGCTCGGAGCCTGCGGCGGCGAGGTGGTCGAAGACCTCGGGGTTGCGCTCGATGACCGGCTCGACGGCGGCTCTGGCCTGGGAGATCAGCTGCTGCACGGCGTCCTGGGCGCCCGCCGCGGCGGCGGGCAGCTGGAAGGCGGAGACCTTGTCGGCGACGGCGTCGACCAGCTTGCGCAGCTCCTCGGCGGCGCTGCCGGGCTCCCGCTCGTGCGCGCGCCGGCGGGCCTGCTCGGCGGCCAGGTCCTCGGCGCAGGCCCGCTCCCAGGCGTCGGGGTCGGGCGCCGGTCCGGGGCGCTCGGTGGCATCGCTCATGACGGACTCCTGCAGCTGGACTTTCCTTCGACGTTACCCGAACGACAGGGGCCCGTTCACGGGGTCCGCGGCCACAGACCGGGGTCGGGCACGAAGCGCACGCACAGCTCGCCGTCGCGCAGCCCGGCACCGGAGACGGTGCACCTGCGCAGCGCCGACGGCAGTGGCAGGACGCGGCGGAACGGGCCGACGGCGACGAGCAGTTCGTCGCCCCGGCGGACCAGGCCCAGGGTGTCGCGCTCCGCGCCGGGCAGCGGAATCCGCCAGACGAGCAGGCCGTCGTCGGCGAGCCGGTCCTCGACGGTCCAGGGCCCGGCGGGCGGGTGCGGCTCGCGGGGCAGGGCGGCCCGGGCGGCCAGGGCTTCCAGGTCCGCGAGGCCGCGCGGGGCCCGGCCGAGGTGCGGGAGGTCGCGCACGGTGACCCCGTCGGCGAGGCACTCGGCGCTCAGGGCCTGGTGCGCGGCCCGCTGCTCCCCGGCGAGCCCGGCGAGCCAGGGGTCGGCGGGGGCGTCCGGCAGCAGCCGGTTCGCCACCAGCGAATCGATCCGGCAGCCCTGGAGGGCGAGCCCGGCGCGGGCGGTGCGCAGCACCTCGTGGCCGAGCGGGCCGGGCTCGGCGACCAGGCGGACGGTGGTGCCGCCGGCCTCGATCACGCTCTGCACGGCGGCCAGTTCCTCCTGCCAGCGCTCCACGGTCTCGTAGAGCTTCCGGGCGGGCATGGGGACACCGGCGAGCTGGGCGAGCATCGGCCGCAGAGCGCGGGCCGCCTGCCGCTCGGGGGGCAGCAGCCGGCGCAGGTACCGCTGCAGCTGCTCGGGCAGGGCCAGCAGGCGCACGGTCTCGTGCACGGGCGGCATGTCGACGACGAGGAGGTCGCCGTGGGCCGGGTCGGCGTGGGCGGCGCGCAGGGCGGCGAGGGTCGCCAGCTGCTCGGCGCCGGGCAGCTCGGTCAGCTCCTCGGGGTCGAGGGGCGTGGCGCCGAGCATGTCGAAGACGGAGGTGCCGCGGTCCTGGAGGTCCCGGGCCAGGCCGCGGAAGTGCGGGCCGGGGGCCACCCGGGCGACCCGCAGCCCGGGGGCCGCCTCGACGGGCGGCGCCCAGGGCAGCGCCGTCCCCGGGCCCTCGTCGGCCCCCTCGGCGCTCAGCGCGGTACCGAGCACCGCGTCGGGGGCCGGGCCGCGGTCGCAGGTGAGCAGCAGGACGCGCAGGCCGTCGCGGGCGGCGGCGAGTGCCGTGGCCGCCGCGACGGTGGTGCGGCCCGCGCCGCCGGGACCGGTGACGAGGACCGTGCGCAAGGTGGAGCCTCCGGGGCGTGGTTCAAGGTCGTCCGGGGTCGCCGGACCGGGCGTCCGGAGGTGGTTCGGGAGACGTTCGGGAGACGGCTCAGGCGGTGGCGGTGCTCTCCACGCGGTTCTTGAGCCCTTCGAGCGCGCGGTCGATGATGACCTTCTCCGCCTTGCGCTTGATCATCCCCAGCATCGGGATCTTCACGTCGACGGTGAGCGTGTACGTCACCTCGGTGTGCTTGCCGCCGGCCACGGCCTCCAGGCTGTACGAGCCGTCGAGCTGGCGCAGCATCTGGGACTTGACCAGGGACCACTCGACGACGTTCGCGGAGGGCCAGCGGTAGGCCAGGGTGTGGTCGTCCTTGATGGCGCCCGCGTCCAGGACCAGGCGCACCTTGGCGGCGCGGCCCTGCTCGTCCTGCTCCAGCACCTCGGCCTTCTCGACCTCCCCCGTCCACTCCGGGTACCGGCCGAAGTCGGCGATCACCGACATGACCTGGGCCGGGGTCGCCTCGATCGTGATGCTCGAGCTGGTGTGTTCCGCCATCTGCGTGGCTCCTCCGTACCGGATCCGCGGCCTCGAAATGTCTGCCGGTGAAGGCTACCTCGGGCCGCGCGTCACCACTCCAGCACCCAGGGTTCCGCAGTGGATGCAAAGTGGCCGACGTTGACGCACTCGGTGGCGCCGATGCGCATCCGGCGCGCCAGAGGCTGGTGGACGTGGCCGAAAAGCGCGTACCTGGGCCGGGTGGCGCGGATCGTCTCGAGCAGGGCGGGGCTGCCGCGCTCGAAGCGGCGGGCCACCGTGTCGTAGCAGAGTTCGGGCACGTCGGGCGGGATGTGCGAGCAGAGGACGTCGACCCGGCCGAGGGCGGCGAGCTTGGCCGCGTACGTCTCGTCGTCGATCTCGTACGGGGTGCGCATGGGCGATCTCAGGCCACCGCCCACGAAGCCGAAGACCAGCCCGCCGATCTCGACCCGCTCGCCGTCGAGGACGGTGATGCCGTCGCGGGCGTATTCCGGCCAGAGGGGCGGGATGTCGACGTTGCCGTAGGTGGCGTAGGTGGGGGTGGGGAAGGCGGCGAAGAGTTCCGCGTACTGCTTGCGGACGGCCGCCTCGACGGCGGCCTTGCGGTCGATGCCCGCCCAGAGCCCGCGGGACAGCTCGCGGGCCTCCTCGAAGCGGCGGGCAGTGCGCAGCTCGACGATGCGGTCGGCGGCCTCGACGCCGAACAGCTCGGGGAAGATGCCGCGCGAGTGGTCGGCGTAGTCGAGGAAGAGGACCAGGTCCCCCAGGCAGACGAGGGCGTCGGCACCGTCTCCCGCCCGGGCCAGGCCCTCGGCGTTGCCGTGCACATCGCTGACCACATGGACTCGCATACGGATCACCCTAGGGCGTGCGACAGGTGCCCGGAAGGCCCCCCTACCTGCGGTTACTTCCGGGTTACCCGGACGGGAGGCTAGGGTGCGGTGAGCGGTCACGCCGCATGTGACGCAGCGAACATCTGGACGCGACCCCCTATTCGAAAGCCATACCGGTGGGTAACGTCCGGGCAGTCCTGTGTCCCCTGCCCGATCATGGACCGCAGCCGACGCAGCGCCCCTCGAAGACGCGGCGGCGCCGGCGCCCGACGAGGAGCAGCAGTCTTGCGCGAGTTCAGCCTTCCGGCCCTGTACGAGGTCCCCGCCGACGGAAACCTCACGGATCTCATCCGGAGGAACGCCGCGCAGCACCCTGATGTCGCCGTCATAGGCCGCAAGGTGGACGGCCGCTGGGAGGACGTCACCGCGGCCGCATTCCTGGCCGAGGTCCGTTCCGTGGCCAAGGGCCTGATGGCCGCGGGCATCAAGCCCGGCGACCGGATCGGCCTGCTGTCCCGCACCCGCTACGAGTGGGCGCTGCTGGACTTCGCCATCTGGACCGCGGGCGCGGTCACCGTGCCGGTGTACGAGACCAGCTCGCCCGAGCAGATCCAGTGGATCCTCGGCGACTCCGGGGCCGTGGCCTGCCTGGTGGAGTCCCCGGCGCACGAGGCGGCCGTGGAGTCCGTGCGCGACCGGCTCCCGGAGCTGGCCAACATCTGGCAGATCGAGCGCGATGCCGTGGAGCGGCTGCGCGCCGCCGGGGAGCCGGTGACGGACCAGGAGGTGGACGAGCGCAGCTCGGTGGCCACCGCGGACTCGCCCGCGACCATCGTCTACACCTCGGGCACCACGGGCCGCCCCAAGGGCTGTGTGCTGACCCACCGCAGCTTCTTCGCCGAGTGCGGCAACGTGGTCGAACGGCTCAAGCCGCTGTTCCGCACGGGCGACTCCTCCGTGCTGCTCTTCCTGCCCGCCGCGCACGTCTTCGGCCGGCTGGTCGAGATCGGCTCGGTGATGGCCCCCATCCGGCTGGGCCTGGTCAGCGACATCCGCAATCTGACCGACGACCTCCAGGGCTTCCGGCCGACGCTGGTGCTGGGCGTGCCCCGGGTCTTCGAGAAGGTCTACAACGGGGCCCGGGCCAAGGCGCAGGCGGACGGCAAGGGCAAGGTCTTCGACAAGGCGGCGGACACCGCGATCGCCTACAGCCGGGCGCTGGACACCGCGGCCGGGCCGTCCTTCGGCCTGAAGGTCAAGCACAAGGTCTTCGACAAGCTCGTCTACGGCAAGCTGCGCGCGGTGCTGGGCGGCCGGGCCACCCACGCCATCTCCGGCGGCGCGCCGCTGGGCGAGCGGCTCGGCCACTTCTACCGGGGCATCGGCTTCACGGTCCTGGAGGGCTACGGGCTCACCGAGTCCTGCGCCGCGACCGCCTTCAACCCGTGGGACAAGCCGCGCATCGGCACGGTCGGCCAGCCGCTGCCGGGCTCGGTGGTCCGGATCGCGGACGACGGCGAGGTACTGCTGCACGGCGAGCACCTGTTCACGGGCTACTGGAACAACGAGGCGGCCACGTCGGAGGCGCTGTCGGACGGCTGGTTCCACACCGGCGACCTGGGCACGCTCGACGAGGACGGCTTCCTGCGCATCACCGGCCGCAAGAAGGAGATCCTCGTCACGGCCGGCGGCAAGAACGTCGCCCCCGCGGTGATCGAGGACCGCATCCGGGCGCATGCGCTGATCGCGGAGTGCATGGTGGTGGGCGACGGCCGCCCGTTCGTCGGCGCGCTCATCACCCTGGACGAGGACTTCCTGCCCCGCTGGCTGGAACAGCACGGCAAGCCGGCCGGGCTGACGGCGGCGGAGCTGTCCGACGACGAGGATCTGCTGGCGGACGTCCAGAAGGCGGTGGACGACGGGAACGCGGCCGTCTCCAAGGCGGAGTCGGTCCGGAAGTTCCGCATCCTCCCGGCCCAGTTCACGGAGGCCTCCGGCCATGTGACGCCGTCGCTGAAGCTCAAGCGGAGCGTTGTGGCGAAGGACTTCGCGGACGAGATCGAGGCGATCTACCACGGGTAGGAACTGGGGGCTCCGCCCCCAGGCCCCCGTTCCGGGGGCAATTTCAGCCCCTCCGGCGTTTGAGGAGCGGGGGTCCGGGGGCGGAGCCCCCGGTTACGGAACCCCCTACAGCAGCCCCCGCAGCCGCTCCGCCAGCAGGTCCCACCGCCACCGCTCCTCGACCCACTCCCGCCCCCGCTCCCCCATCCGCCGCCGAAGCTCCGGATCCCGGAGCAGCGTCACGATCCGGTCCGCCGTCTCCGCCGCGGAGCCGCCCCGCACCACGTACCCCGTCTCCCCCTCCAGCACCGCGTCGGGCGCTCCCCCGGAGTCCCCGGCCACCACCGGCAGCCCCGTCGCCGAGGCCTCCAGGTAGACGATGCCGAGGCCTTCGACGTCCAGCCCGCCCCGGCGCGTGCGGCACGGCATCGCGAAGACGTCGCCGGCGCCGAAGTGGGCGGGCAGCTCCTCCCACGGAACCGCCCCGGTGAAGCGCACGGCATGTGCGACGCCCCGCTCGGCGGCCAGCTTCTGCAGATCCGCGGCGTACGGCCCGCCGCCCACTATCAGCAGCACCGCGTCCGGCACGGCCGCGAGGATCCGCGGCATGGCCTCGATCAGCGTGTCCTGTCCCTTGCGCGGCACGAGCCGCGAGACGCAGACCACCACGGGCCGGTCGGCCAGCCCCAGCCGGGCCCGGACCGCATCGCCCCCCGAGTCGGGGTGGAAGGTCTTCTCGTCCACGCCCGGCGGCAGTTGCACCATCCGGGCCGCCGCCTCGTCCGTCAGCGCGGAGGCGATCCGCGACCGCGTGTACTCACCCAGATAGGTGATCGTGTCGGTGCCCTCGCCGATCCGCCGCAGCAGCTGCCGGGAGCCGGGCAGCTGGGCCCAGCCCGCCTCGTGCCCGTGCGTGGTGGCGACCAGCCGCCGGGCGCCCGCCCGGCGCAGCGCCGGGGCCATCAGGCCCAGCGGCGCGGCGGCCCCGAACCACACGGAGGTGCAGCCGTGCTCGCGCAGCAGGGAGACGGCGCGCCGGGTCACCCGGGGCGTGGGCAGCAGCATGGTCGTCCGGTCCCGGACGACCGGGAAGGGCTGCTCCGCGTCGAAGCGGGCGGTGGCGTCGACGCCCTCGCGGCTCCGCTTCCAGGTGGAGGCGTAGACCACGATGCCCGCCGGGTCCAGGCGCAGCGCCATGTTGTGCAGGAACGCCTGGATGCCGCCGGGCCGCGGC
This sequence comes from Streptomyces sp. 17_S59, assembly GCF_056930295.1. Lineage (NCBI taxonomy): Bacteria > Bacillati > Actinomycetota > Actinomycetes > Kitasatosporales > Streptomycetaceae > Streptomyces > Streptomyces sp. 17_S59. The sequence goes on from NZ_JBXOWD010000001.1 coordinate 1,705,519, forward strand.
GGGAAGTCATTGGTGACGATCAGGGTCTTGTGCATCGCCGCCGACAGTACCGGGTGCGATCGGGCGCAGTCCGCGCCGCTTCCCGCCACGTCGTCGCGCACCGGCCCCCTCGACCGGCATCATTCCTTCCTGTGACGGCGCATGTGCGGCGAGTGGTGGCGAGGTGGGAAATGGTGTCGGGCACAGGTCTGCGGCTCTCGATCGTGGTGTGGGCCGTCACCCGGGCCGTTCTGCTGATGTGCGTGTTCCGGGTGTGGGTCCTGCCGGGTTCGGACGTCTCCGTCGACATCGAGGTGATCTACCAGGGCTGGTACGGGGTGCTGCGCACCGGGATCTTCCCGTACGACGACGTGACGTGGCAGTACCCGCCGGCCGCCGCGCTGGCCGTACTCGCACCCGGGCTGCTGCCCTTCCTCGGCTACGCCCCGGCGTTCTTCGTGATGTGCTTCCTGGCGGACGCCGCGGTCATGGGCCTGCTCCTGTACGCGGTGCGGGGCGGGACGCGCAGCCCGCTGGGGGTGTGGGTGTGGGTGGCCGGGGTGCCGCTGCTGGGCCCGATCGTCTACGCCCGCTACGACGTCATGGTCACGGCCGTCGCGGTCGCGGCCCTGCTGGCCGCCGGGCGCCGGACCCGGCTGGCGGGGGCGCTGGTGGGCCTCGGGGCGCTGCTGAAGGTGTGGCCCGTGCTGCTGCTCGCGGGCACCTCGCGCGGGGCCCGCACCCGCTCGGTGTGGGGCTCGGCGGTGCTCACGGCGATGGTGCTGACGATGTTCTTCGCGGCGGCGATGCCGGGGGCGCTGGCCTTCCTGACCTTCCAGCGGGACCGGGGCACGGAGGTGGAGTCCCTGGGCTCGCTGGTCTTCCACCTGGCGCGGCACTTCGGCTGGCACGGCAAGGCGCGGCTGAACTACGGCTCGGTGGAGTTTCTCGGCCGGCACGTCCACGCGGTGAGCGCGCTGGCGCTGGGGCTGAGCGTGCTCGCCTTCGCGTGGCTGCTGCTGTGGCGGGTGCGGGCGCGCCGCTTCACGCCGACGACGCTGTACGACGCGGCGTTCGCGGCGGTGCTGCTGTTCACCACGACGAGCCGGGTGATCAGCCCGCAGTACATGGTGTGGCTGATCGGCCTGGCCGCGGTGTGCGTGACGATGCGTACGCCCCGGCAGGGACTCCCGGTGTTCCTGGTGCTCCTGGCCACACCGCTGACCCAGCTCGAATTCCCCATCTGGTTCTCGCACGTGGTCGCCAGCGACAAGCTGGGGGTGGCGACACTGACGCTGCGGAACGGGCTGCTGGTGGTGGCGACGCTGCTGTCGTGCACGCGGCTGTGGCGCGAGACGGTGACGGAGCGACACACGGCAACGGAGGAGCCGGAGCCGCCGGCGGAACGGGAGTCGGCACTGGTGCCGGGGTGAAATCCAGCCCGTCCGGCGTTTGAGGACCGGGGGGTCCGGGAGGCGGAGCCCCCCGGTTACGGGAAGGGGCGGGGTGGGGGATCAAAAGGCGCCGGCCACGTATGACCGCCACCTGGCCGTCAACCCCAACAGATCCGTCCCCAGCACCTCCCGCAACGCCCCCTCCACCGCCCCCGCCCGCCCCTTCCGCGCCCCCACCGCCCGGTAGAACGCCACGAGCTTCTCCTCGCCCCACTCCTCCGCGATCATCCGACACGCCAGCCAGCCCCCCTCGTACGCGCGCGCCAGCCGCCCCGCCTCCCCGGTGAAGCCGAAGTCCGCGTCCTCCGGCAGCGACTGCGGGGCCTGGCCGGAGGCCACGGCAGCGGCCAGTTCGGGTGCCGCCTGGCGGGCCGTGCGGCTGGTGCCACGGTAGGCGGCCCAGTCGGCGAAGCCCTCGGAGAGCCACAGCGGCGTGGCGGGCGAGGTCGCCGCGCGCGTGGCGACATGGGCGGTCTCGTGCGTGAGCACGATCCGGCGGCCGAAGTCGCCGAGCGTCCCGTACGCCTCGGGATTGACGATGATCCGGTCCGCGGGCGCCGCCCCGGCGCCACCCGCCTCCCCGGTGGTGACGGCCGCGATGCCCCGGTAGCCGGCCGCGGGCGCGCCCAGCAGCGCCGCCATGCGGTCCAGCGAGGCGGGCATCTCCACCACGACCCGGCCGGACCAGTCGCCCCGCCATGCGGCGGCCACATCCGGCACCGCCCGGTCCGCGAGGTCCGCCAGCGCCCGGAGCCGGTCCCGGTCCTGCCCGGCCCCGAGGACCAGGCTGTGCCGGCCGCGCACGGCCGTGACCTCGCCCTGCTCCCACAGCTGCGCGCCGCCCTCCCGGGTGTCCTGCCCGGCCACGTACCAGCGGCCGTCCCGCTCCACCAGCGTCAGCCGGATCCCGGCGGCGACCGGCGCGCTGTCGTATCCGGCGAGCCGGTAGCGGAGTTCGGCCCGGGCGGCGACCCGCCGGCCGGAGCCGGGCGCGGGGGTGAAGCCCCCGGTGCGGACCAGCCGGTACTCCCAGGAGGCGAGCGGCACGGCCGCCAGGCTCGCGAAGACCCGGCGCCGCTCGGCCCGGTAGTCCGCGGCCTCCGGGTCGACGGCGGCCAGATAGGCGCTCTCGTCCCGGTCCCGGACCGCGGCGGACCACCGGTCCAGCAGCCGCTGCATGCTGGTCTCCCCGGCATCCGCGCCGCCGCCGGACGGGCCGCATCCGGCCAGGGTCTGGAGGGCGAGCAGCACGGCCGCCAGGCAGCATGCCGCCCGCCGCCCGCTCCGCCTCCAGCCGCCCGTCACGCCCGCATCGTACGAGCCGGGGGCCCCGGAGCCGGGGTCAGGGCACGGTCAGGGCCGGGTGACGGAGGAGATCGGCATCATGTCGGCGCGGTCGTAGCGCACCCGGGCGCCCGGGTAGGGGGCGTGCACGACCTGGCCGTTGCCCACGTACATGCCCACGTGGCTGGCGTCGTCCCGGTAGATCACCAGGTCGCCGGGCCGGGCCTCGGCCAGCGAGACGTGGTGACCCGCGTTGCGCTGCGCCTGCGAGGTACGCGGCAGACCGACCCCGGCCCGCCCGTACGCCCACTGCATCAGCCCCGAGCAGTCGAAGGCGCCCGGCCCGGTGGCCCCCCAGGCGTACGGGGAGCCGATCGCCGAGCGGACCGCCATGGCCGCGGCCGCGCCGCGGCCGGAGCCGAGGGCGGAGAGGTCCGGCAGGGCGGACCGGAACAGACCGCCGCCGGAGCGCTCACCGGATCGCTCGCCGGAGCGCGAGGCGCGGGCGTACTCCGCCCGGTCCTGCTCCGGCAGGGCGTTCAGCAGGCGGCGCGCTGCGGACAGCTTCCGCTCGACCTCCTGCTTGTGCTGCTCGACGGCCTTGCGGCTGTCCTCCAGCTCCGCGAGCGTGCGGGCGGCCTCCTGGCGCTGCTGGCGCAGCGTGCGCTGCGCGGTGAGGAGGGCACGCAGCTGCTCGGCCTGGCGGCCGGTGACGCGGTCGAGGGTGCTGGCGCGGTCGAGGTAGCCCTCGGGGTCGGAGGAGAGCAGCAGCTGGAGGGCCGGGTCGACGGCTCCGTTGCGGTACTGGGCGGTGGCGATCATGCCGAGCGCGGCACGCATCCGGTTGACCTTCTCCTGGCCGCGCGCGACCTGGTCCGCGGCCTGTTCCACCTGTTCCTTCAGGGCGTCGGCCCGCTCGCCCGCCGCATTGAAGCGCTCGGTGGCTCGCTCGGCCTGTTCGTAGAGCCGGTCGAGCTGTGCCTTCACCGTCCCGGAGCCGTGGCCGTCCTCGGCGGTGTCACCGGGCCGGGCGGTCGCCGGGGCCGCCGAGAAGGCGGCCGCGGCGGTGGCCACGGCGGCGGACAGGACGGTGACCCGGACACTCTGGGTGAGACCGGAATGCATCGGACGGCGATGGGACGCCACGGGGTGCCGCACTTCCTTCCACTGTGTGCGGGCCCTGTCCACCCGGTTGACGGGCGGTCGCCGACGGGGCACCGCGCGGCAGACAGTAGCGGCGCGCTCACCTTCCGTTCAAAGACCTTACGGGGTGGGAAAACTGACGCCCCACCGGAGACGCAGGTCACCGGCGGGGCGCGGAGTCGGCGCGCGACGCCGCGATTCGCCCGAACGGGCGGTGTGGCGCGGCGGGGCGGCGGGGGCGTCAGCCCACGCGGACGCCGAACTGGAAGGGCATGTTGCTCATGGCCTCGTAGCGGACGAACGCACCGGTCCGCGGGGCGTGGAAGACCTGGCCGTTGCCCGCATAGAGGCCCACGTGGTGCTGGTCGCCGTAGAAGATCACCAGGTCGCCGGGCTTGAGCTGGCTCTGGTCGTAGATCCGGGTGCCGGCGTTGGCCTGGTCCTGGGAGATCCGGGGGAGGGAGACGCCCGCCTGCCCGTACGCCCACTGCGTGAGCCCGGAGCAGTCCCAGGAGTCCATCCCGGTCGCGCCGTAGCTGTACGGCTTGCCCTCCTGGCTCTCGGCCGCCGCCAGCGCGGCGGCACCCCGGCCGGAACCGGCGGGGATGTTCGGGCGGCTGGAGGAGCCGCCGCCGGAGCCGGCCTTGCCGCCGCTCTTGCCGCTACTCGCGCTGTCCCCGCCCTTGCTGCCGTCGGCGCTCTTGTCCGCGCCGGTGATCTCGGCGCGCTCCTTCTCGGTGAAGCCGTTGAGCACCTGCTGGGCCTCGGCCAGCTTGCCCTGGACCTCGTCCTTGCGCTCGGCCGCGGCCTTGCGCGTGGACTCGAGGTCGGCCAGCTTGCGGGCGGCCTCCTCGCGCTGCTGCTTGAGGGTGCGCTGCTTGTCGGCTATCAGCCGGAGCGCGTCGGCCTGCTTGGCGCTCAGCTGGCTGAGCGTGGAGGCCTTGTCCAGGTAGCTGTCCGGGTCGGAGGAGAGCAGCAGCTGGAGGGTGGGGTCTATGGAGCCGCTGCGGTACTGGGCCGTGGCCACCCCGCCGAGGGCGTTGCGGAGCTTGTTCAGCTCCTCCTGACCGCGTGAGACCTTGTCCTGGAGGTCGCTGACCTCCTTCTCCAGCTTGTCCTTCTGCTCCTTGGCCCCGTTGTACTTCTCGGTGGCCTGCTCCGCCTCTTCGTAGAGCTTGTCGACCTTGTCCTTGGCTTCCGCCTTGGACATCTGGGGGCCGTCGGCGTACGCCGCCTGGGCCGAGAGCGCGACGGTCGCGGCGGCGGTCGCGGTCAGGAAGGTCACCCGGGAACGGGACGGCGGCTTGGGACGACGGTGGGACCCCACGGAGACAAGCTCCTTTTCATCTCTCGGCCGCCTGCCGCGCCGGACTCCGCGCGCATGGCGGGACCTTCACCGCCACCCCGAATGGATGATCACCGCGCGAAGGTTCGAGGCCCGACCCTAGTGAGCGGAATATGATCCTTTCAAATTCTCTGACGAAAAATCTGCACCGGCCGTTGCATCCTTTGCCAATACTCGACGGTCAGTAGCGGGGACTTGACGGTCGGATAGGCACAAGCCGGACAGCCGGGTACCGGTCAGGTGCGCGCAAGTCGCTTGAGCAGCAGCGCCGATGCGACCGGCCGCGCGCCCGCCTTGGCGACGCCGTCCGCCACCTCGCGGTCCGTGGAGACCACCACCACCGGACGGCCCGGCGGCTCCGCCCGGACCAGCTGCCGGATCAGCTCGTCGGCCGTCACACCCGGCTTGCTGAACAGCACCCGCACCCCGCGCGGCGGTGCCAGCAGCACCGGCGCGGCCAGCTCGGCGCCGTCGAAGACGCAGGTCACCTCCGCGCCCGTCTGTGCGGCGAGCATCGCCAGCCCGCCCAGCAGCCGCAGCCGCTGCTTGTCCAGCGGCATCGTCGGGTAACCGGTCTTGGTGACGTTGTAGCCGTCGACGACCAGATGCGCCTGAGGCAGCGCCAGCAGCTGGTCGAGCAGGGCGGGATCGGTCTCCGACAGTGCCCTCGTCGCAATGTCCTTGGGCGTCATCGTGCCCGGCCGCACCGCGTCCACCGTGTCCGCCGGGGGCACCGACACCGGGGGCAGCGCCAGCTCGCGCCGCAGCCCCTGCGCCGCGTCCAGCACCGTGTCCAGCAGCAGCCGCAGCCGCACGTCCTCCACGCTGCGCCCCTCACGGGCGGCCCGGCGGCTCGCCTCCAGGGCCGCCTCGGCCTCTGCCAGCCGCGCCTTGAACCGCCGGGTCTCGCCCGAGGCCGCCGCCTTCTCTGCGGCCGCCTCCGCGCGCACGGCCTCCAGCTCCGCCTGCACCTTGCGCAGCGCCGCCTCGCCGCGCCGCACGTCGCTCTGCGCACTGCGCAGCTTGCGGTGCAGCGACTCGGCCTCCCGGCGGGCCGCGTCCAGCTCGCCGCGGACCCGCTCGGCCTCCGCCTTCGCCTCGGCCCGTGCCGCCGCCAGCTCCTCGTGCAGCCGCTCCAGCTCGCGCCGGGTCTCCTCGCCGGCCCGCTCGGCGCTCGCCCGCTGGGCCTCCTCGCCGGCCGCCGTGACCAGCTTGACCCAGCCCGCCGGCCGCAGCACGAAGGCCATGGCCGCCACGTCCTCGGGGTCCGCGGCGGCCGGCGGCGAACCGGCGTCCAGCGCCTCGACCAGCTCGGACTCCAGCTCGCGCAGCCGCGCGGAGATCCGCTGCCGGAAGGCGGGGTCGCCCTCCACCGCGGCCGCCATGGCGTTGCCCGCGAACTTGGCCCGCCGGCTGGGCGTGAACCGCGCGTACTGCCGCAGCTGGGCCGGGAGTTCGGCGACCGTCAGACCGCCGAAGGCCTCCGCGACCAGCCCGATGACCTTGCGCCGGATCCCCTCCGGCAACGGGCGGTCGAGCACCTCGCTGACGCCGTCGTCGGCCCCGCCGGCGTCACCGGCCGCCTCCACGCCGTCGCCCGTGTGCTCCACCACCGCTTCATCGCTCCCGTTCTTCAGGCATGTGCGCCCGGCCGGTCCACCAGCTCGATCTGGTCGACCGCGTTGCACCAACGGCACCGCACCGACTCGATCGTCTCACTGACCACCTCGCGCTCCTCAACCGTCGGCTCTCCGGCCAGATCCAGGTGCACGAAGTCGACGGACCTGGTCGTCCGGGTCACGTCGAAGCGCGTCAGGTTGCCGCACAGCGTGCAGCGCCACCGGGTGCCGGCAGTCGGCTGGGGTACGCCCATCGTGTCGTCCGTCCTCGTCGAGTGGTCTGCGGTCTGCGAGGTGCTCCCCGTAACCCTACGGCCTGGTGGTCACCCGGGGCGGTGCCACCGGCCGTAGCCGAACGCCCGGCGAGGCGCTCCGGTCCGGTTGCGCCCGGTACGCCATGATCTGGCCATGATCGAGAACGCAGAGCACCCGGGCAGAACCGGCACCCCCGTGGTGACGTGGACAATCCTGGCCGTCTGCGGCGCGGTCTTCCTGGTCGGGCCGATGTCCGGCCTCAACCCGGCCTACGGCACCGGGGCCGCGCTCCAGGCGGCCCAGAGCGCCTACTTCGAGCGCTGGGGCGTCGTGCCGCGGGAGCTGTGGCTGGGCTCCCCCCTGGCTCTCGGCACCCCGTTCACGGCGCTGTTCGTCCACGGCAACTGGCTGCACCTGCTGGGCAACATGCTCTTCCTCTATGTCTTCGGCGCAATGACCGAGGCGCGCATGGGCCGTTCCTCCTTCGCCCTGTGCTACCTCGTGACCGGCTGTCTCGCCCTGCTCGGCTACGCAGCCGTGCACGCCGACTCCGGCCGTACGCTCGTGGGGGCGTCCGGCGCCGTCTCCGGCGTGCTCGGCGCGTTCCTCTATCTCTTCCCCAGGGCGCGCGTCACCAGCCTCCTGCCGTTCCTCTTCTTCCTGCCGCTGCGGCTGCCCGCCTGGGCCGTGCTGCTGTTCTGGTTCGTCCTCCAGTGGCTGGCGGCCGGCACGGCGGCGGGACGGCCCGGGGTCGCCTATCTCGCCCACGTCGTGGGCTTCGCGCTCGGCTTCGGCTTCGCCTGGGTGTGCGGGAGCCGTGCGGCTAAAGTGAAGGGCGCAACCAGGTCCACCGAAGGAGACAAAGCGACGTGATCACCTCGATCGTGCTCATCAAGACCGACGTGGACCGGATTCCCGAGATCGCCGAGACCATCGCCGCCATCGAGGGCGTCAGCGAGGTCTACTCGGTCACCGGCGGGGCCGATCTGATCGCGCTGGTGCGGGTGGCCCGCCACGACGACCTCGCGGACCTCATCCCGGGCCGGATCAGCAAGGTGCCGGGCGTGGCCTCGACGGAGACCCACATTGCCTTCCGCACCTACTCCCACCACGACCTCGAGGCCGCGTTCGCGATCGGCCTCGACAGCTGACGGACCGGCCGGCCCGCACGCCCGCACGGCGGCAACGGACCGGCCCGATCCGGCGGTTCAGCCCGCCACGGCCGCGGTGTCCGGGACGCAGCGGCCGCCCTCGGTGCGGTAGAGCCACCGGGCGCCGTTCGCCACCAGCTCCCCGACGGCCCGGACGAACCGCTCGACGTGCTCGTCGGGCGTCCCGGCGCCGAAGCTGACCCGGACGGCGTTCAGCGACTGCCCCTCGTCGGGCGCCCCGCACTCGCCCGGCTCCGCCCGGTCCCCGCCCAGCAGCGTGCGGACCAGCGGGTGCGCACAGAACAGGCCGTCGCGGACGCCGATGCCGTACTCGGCGGACAGCGCGGCGGCGAAGTGGGAGCTGTTCCAGCCGTCCACGACGAAGGAGATGACGCCCACGCGCGGTGCGTCGTCGCCGAACAGCGACAGCACCCGCACCCCGGGCACCCGGGCCAGTCCGGCCCGGACCTCCGCCACCAGCCGCCGCTCGCGCTCGACCAGCCGGCCGAAGCCCGCCTCGGCGAGCGCCTTGCAGGCGGAGGCGATGGCGTAGGCGCCGATGACGTTGGGCGAACCGGCCTCGTGCCGCGCGGCGGTGGCGTGCCACTCGACGTCCACTCCCCCGCCGGCGCGCCGCGCGACCCGGCGGCTCGCGCCCCCGCCCGCCAGGTACGGCTCCGCCGCCCGCAGCCAGTCCGCGCGCCCGGCCAGGACGCCGGAGCCGAACGGCGCGTACAGCTTGTGCCCCGAGAAGGCCACCCAGTCGACGTCCAACTCCCCGATGTCCACCGGGTGATGCGGCGCCAGCTGCGCAGCGTCCAGCACGATCCGCGCACCGTGGGCATGGGCGGCCGCGGCCAGTTCGCGCACGGGCCACAGCTCGCCGGTGACGTTGGACGCACCGGTCACACAGACCAGGGCGGGCCCGTGGGGGTCACGGCCGGCCAGGGCCCGCTCCAGGGCCTCGACCGCCGCCCGGGGCGAGCGCGGGGCGTCCAGGCAGGTGACGCGGCCGGCGGGCCAGGGCAGCAGCGCGGCGTGGTGCTCGGTCTCGAAGACGAACACCTGGCAGTCGGCGGGCAGTACGGCCGCGAGGAGGTTGAGCGAGTCGGTGGTGGACCGGGTGAACACGACCTGGTCGCCCGGGCGGCAGCCGAGGAACTCCGCGACGGCGGCCCGGCTGTTCTCGAAGAGTTCGGTGGAGAGCTGCGAGAGGTACCCGGCGCCGCGGTGCACGCTGCCGTAGTAGGGCGCGTACGCGGCCACGTCGTCCCACACGCGCTGCAGGGCCGGGGCGCTGGCGGCGTAGTCGAGCGCCGCGTACGTCACCTCGCCTCCGGTGACGAGCGGCACGCGGACATTGCTTCCCAGAACGGGCAGCGGGGAGAGGGTGAGGACAGGCATGGCGAACTCCCGTACGAGGCAGGCGAATTCAAGGGGGTAAAGGGTGAAGGGTGTACGGAAAAGGGCTCTCGGAGCCCTAGCGCATTCGCTGCATCACGGAAGTTCTCCCTCGACAACCAGGATCCCTGGCGAGGGATCCGCGCTTGCCACAGGCTCTGCTGCCTGCGACCTGGTCATCACCCGGGGCACCCCGCCACGGAAGGAGGGTTGCCGGACAGCGGGCCGGGGCCGTGTCGCTGTCACTCGTGACCTTGCGGAGGAGTATGGCACAGGTTGGGGTGGGCGGGGGTTTCATTTCAAACGCCGGACGGGCTGAATTTTCAGCCCGTCTGGGGGCACCTCCCAGCGGTAGCTGGGGGAGTTTGAGGACCGGGGGTCCGGGGGCAGAGCCCCCGTTTACGGGAAGGGGCGGGGTGGGGAAAGGCCCGCCGCAGGCGCGCCCTACGCGTTGCTCGCCGCCACCCACCGCTCCAGCACCCGCCGCGCCGCCCCCGAGTCGATCGACTCCGCCGCCCGGACCATCGCAGCCGTGATCTGCTCCACCAGTGGAGCCTCCGTGGGCGCCAACGCCACCAACGCCGCAGCCGAGTTCAGCAGCACCGCATCCCGCACCGGCCCCGTCTCCCCACCCAGCACCCGCCGCGCCACATCCGCGTTGTACGAGGCGTCCGCACCCCGCAGGGCGTCCACCGGGACCAGGGGGATCCCCACGTCACGGGGGTCGAAGGGCTCCTCCCGCACCGAGCCGTCGCGGACGATCCACACCCGCGAGGTCGCCGTCGTGGTCAGCTCGTCCAGCCCGTCGTCGCCGCGGAAGACCAGCGCCGAGGAGCCGCGCTCGGCGAGCACCCCGGCCAGGATGGGCGCCATGCGGGCGTCCGCGACGCCGGTCGCCTGGGCGCGCACCCGCGCGGGGTTGGTCAGCGGGCCGAGCACGTTGAAGGTCGTACGGATGCCCAACTCGCGCCGTGCCCCCGCCACGTGCCGCAGCGCGGGGTGGAACTTCACCGCGAAGCAGAAGGTGATGCCGGCCTCCTCGGCCACCTCCACCACCCGGTGCGGCTTCAGGTCCAGGTTGACGCCCAGCTTCTCCAGGACGTCCGAGGCGCCGCTCGCGGAGGAGGAGGCGCGGTTGCCGTGCTTGACGACCTTCACGCCCGTCCCGGCCACGACGATCGAGGACATGGTGGAGATGTTGACCGTCTTGGCGCCGTCGCCGCCCGTGCCGACGATGTCCACGCTGGGGCCGGGCACCTCGATCAGGTTGGCGTGCTCGTACATCGCCCGCACCAGGCCGGAGATCTCGGCGACGGTCTCGCCCTTGGCCCGCAGCGCGACCGCGAAGCCGGCGATCTGGGCGTCGGTGGCCTCGCCGCGCATGATCCGGTCCATGGCCCAGGCGGTGTCGTCCGCGGTCAGGTCCACGCGGTTGAGGAGGGCGTCGAGGAGGCGGGGCCAGGAAGGGGCCACCGAGCGCTCGCCGCCTGCCGGGGTCGCAACGTTCATGGTCCACACTCCTGGTGGTCGGCCCTCGGCACGGACGCGCGAGGGTCCACTGATATACCCGTCCAGCCTATCCAGATCGCGGACGGCGAAGAGCCCCGTCCAAGCGCTGGACGGGGCTCTTGCCGTGGCGATCAGTGTCTGGTGATCAGTGCGCGGAGATCAGCCGTGTCGTGATCAGTGGTGACCGTGACCGCTGGTGATCTCGTGGTACTCCTCCGCGGTGGCCTTGGGGATGTGCGTCCCCTCGCCGTAGAAGCCCTTCGAGAGCTTCACGCGGAGCTTCTGGCCGGCACCGGCCTTGCGGGCGACGCCGTTCTCGTCGACCTCGGGCTCCAGCTCGAGCGGCTTGGGCTGCTCGTGCGCCGTGAGGGTGTGCAGCTGCTCCTGCGAGAGCGGCTCGTGGACCTCGACGAACTCGCCGTGCGGCAGGCGCTTGATGATGCCCGACTCGCGGCCGTGCAGCACCTTGTCCTTGTCGCGGCGCTGCAGACCCATGCAGATCCGGCGGGTCGCGATGAACGCGAGGACCGGGCCGACGAAGAAGGAGATGCGGACGAACCAGGTGATGGCGTTGATCGACAGGTGGAAGTGGGTCGCCCACAGGTCGTTGCCACCACCGATCATCATCACGCCGTAGGCGGTGAGCCAGGCCACGCCGAACGCGGTGCGCGTCGGGGCGTTGCGCGGGCGGTCGAGCAGGTGGTGCTCGCGCTTGTCACCGGTGACCCAGGACTCGATGAACGGGTAGACCGCGATGGCCGCGAGGACCACCGGGAAGATCATCATCGGGATGAACACGCCCAGGACGAACGTGTGGCCCCAGACGTTGATCTCCCAGCCCGGCATGACACGGATCAGACCCTCGGCGAAGCCCATGTACCAGTCGGGCTGGGCGCCGGTGGACACCTGGTCCGGACGGTACGGGCCGATGGCCCAGATCGGGTTGATCGTGGCGATCGCCGCGATGGCCGCGATGACACCGAAGACCAGGAAGAAGAAGCCTCCGGCCTTGGCCATGTAGACCGGCAGCAGCGGCATGCCGACCACGTTCTCGTTCTTCCGGCCGGGGCCGGGGAACTGCGTGTGCTTGTGGTAGAAGACCAGGATCAGGTGCGCCACCAGCAGGCCGAGCATGATGCCCGGCAGCAGCAGGACGTGGATCGAGAAGAACCGCGGCACGAAGTCCGAGCCGGGGAACTCGCCGCCGAACAGGAACATCGAGATGTACGTGCCCACGATCGGGAACGACAGGATCGCACCCTCCATGAACCGGACACCGGTGCCGGAGAGCAGGTCGTCCGGCAGGGAGTAACCGGTGAAGCCGGTGAACATGCCGAGGACGAACAGCAGGAAGCCGAACAGCCAGTTGACCTCACGCGGCTTGCGGAACGCACCGGTGAAGAAGACGCGCATCATGTGCACGAACATGCCGGCCAGGAAGATCAGCGCGGCCCAGTGGTGGATCTGCCGGATGAGCAGACCGCCCCGCACGTCGAAGCTGATGTCGACGGTCGACTTGAACGCCTCCGACATCTGCAGGCCCTGCAGCGGCTCGTACGAGCCGTGGTACACGACCTCGTTCATGCTGGGGTGGAAGAACATCGTCAGGTACACACCCGTGAGGATGATGATGACGAAGCTGTAGAGGCAGATCTCACCCAGCATGAAGGACCAGTGGTCCGGGAAGATCTTCCGCATGTTGACCTTGGCCAGGCTGTAGATGCCCAGCCGGCCGTCGGCCCAGTCGGCGACCCGCTCGCCCGCGGGCGCCTTGCGGCGTGAATCGGTTGCAGTGCTCATCCGCGCTCCCAGAAGGCAGGACCGACGGGCTCGGCGAAGTCGCCCATGGCCTCGAGGTAGCCCTTGTCATTGACCTTGATCCGCAGCTGCGGAAGGGCGTGGCCGGCCGGGCCGAAGATCACGCGACCGCCGTCGGAGAGGTCGAAGGTGGACTGGTGGCACGGGCACAGCACGTGGTGGGTCTGCTGCTCGTAGAGGCTGATCGGGCAGCCGACGTGCGTGCAGATCTTGGAGTACGCGACGATGCCGTCCGCGGACCAGTCGAGCGAGCGCTTGTCCTTGATGTTCTCCGGGCGGAGCCGGACGATCATCAGGGCGGCCTTGGCGATCTGCTGCTGGAAGTCGTGGTCCTCCTCCGACATGCCCTCGGGCATGGCGAAGGTGAGGGAGCCGACCTGGATGTCCTCGGGACGCAGCGGCTGCATCGTGTTCTGGTTGATGAGCATCTTGCCCTCGGACCAGGCGGTCTTGCGCAGCTTGGTGCCCGGCAGCGGGCCCAGGTCGCGGAAGAGCACCACGGCGGAGAGCGGCAGCAGGGCCATCGCGCCGAACATGGTGTTGCGCAGCAGCTTGCGGCGGCCGAAGCCGGACTCCTCGGCGCCCTGCTTGAAGTCGGCCAGCACCTTGGCCCGGACCTCCGGGGAGGCCTCGATCGGGTGCCGCTCGTCGGCGTGCTCGACGTCCGACATCAGGGTGCGGGCCCAGTGGACCGCGCCCGCGCCGATGCAGAACAGCGCCACGCCGAGGGTGAGCCCCAGCGCGAAGTTCAGGGCGCTGACGTGACCGATCGGGAAGACGTAGATGCTCTTGTCGACCGGAAGGGTCACATAGGAGGCGATGAAGCCGACCGTCGCCAGCATCGAGAGCGTGAACAGGAAGGCGACCACGCGCTCGGAGCGCTTGGCGGCCCGCTCGTCGATGTCCTGGATGCGGGGCTCGTGCGGCGGCAGTCCCGGGTCGGCGAACGGGTCGCCCGCGGTGGCTACCGCGCCTTCGTGCGCGCCCTGCGCGCTGGGCAGGGTCTCTTCTGGAATGTCTTGGCTACTCATGACTTCTTGGCCTTGGCGGTGTGGGCGGCGACCCAGATGGCGACGGCGACCAGCGCGCCCAGACCGAAGATCCACGCGAACAGACCCTCGCTGACCGGGCCCAGCCCGCCCAGCTCGAGGCCGCCCGGGCTCTTCGTCTTGTCGCTGTTGACCGTGTCGAGGTACGCGATGATGTCCTTCTTGTTCTTCTCCGACATGGTGGTGTCGGGGAAGGAAGGCATGTTCTGCGGGCCCGTCTGCATGGCCTCGTAGATGTGCTTCGGGTTGACGCCCTCGAGCGACGGGGCGTACTTGCCGTTCGAGAGCGCGCCGCCCTTGCCGACGAAGTTGTGGCACTGGGCGCAGTTCGTACGGAACAGCTCGCCACCCTTGGCGATGTCGGCGCCCTCGGGGCTGTACTGGCTCTTGTTCGGGACCGAGGGGCCCGCGCCGAGCGAGGCGATGTAGGCCGCGAGCTGGTCGATCTCGGCCTGGGAGTAGATCGCCTTCTTGCGCGGCGCCTGCGCGCCCTGCTGCTGCAGCGGCATGCGGCCGGTGGCGACCTGGAAGTCGACGGCGGCGGAGCCCACGCCGACCAGGCTCGGCCCGTCGGAGGTGCCCTGACCGCCGGTGCCGTGGCAGCTGGCGCAGCCCACGGAGTAGAGCTTCTTGCCCTCCTCGATGGCGAGGGACTGGGCGGTGTCATCGGCCTTGGCCGTGTCCGCGGGCGCGAACGCGGCGTACAGCCCCCCAGTTACCGCCAGCGCGAAGAGTAGGACGACGACCGCCGCCAGCGGATGGCGTCGTCGTGCGGAGAGCTTTTTCACGGATTACCCCGGTGTCAGGATCTTCTGCGTCGATGCTGGACTGATGGTCCGGTGCGGGACAGGACCGATTACTTGATCAAGTAGATCGTGGCGAAGAGGCCGATCCACACCACGTCGACGAAGTGCCAGTAGTAGGACACGACGATGGCCGCCGTCGCCTGGTGGTGGGTGAACCTCTTGGCCGCGTACGTCCTGCCCAGGACCAGCAGGAAGGCGATGAGACCGCCCGTCACATGCAGGCCGTGGAAGCCGGTGGTCAGGTAGAACACCGAGCCGTACGGGTCGGAGGAGAGCGAGAGGCCTTCCTCCTTCACCAGATCGGTGTATTCGAAGACCTGGCCGCCGATGAAGATGGCACCCATCACGAAGGTGACCACGAACCACATGCGCAGCTTCTTCACGTCGCCCCGCTCGGCGGCGAACACGCCCAGCTGGCAGGTGAGGGAGGAGAGCACCAGGATCGTGGTGTTGGTGGCCGAGAACGGAAGGTTCAGCGCGGACGCCATTTCCTTCCAGTGGTCGGTACCCATCACCGATCGCAGGGTGAAGTACATCGCGAAGAGGGCCGCGAAGAACATCAGCTCGGAACTCAGCCAGATGATGGTTCCGACGCTGGTGAGGTTCGGTCGATTGACCGACGGGTGTGCGTGCCCGGTATCTGTTGCTGTTGCTGTCGCCACGACCGACATTATGTCGGTCGCTTATCTCGCGCTCACTCCGGGGGGTGCCGTTCGGTGTGTCAAGACCGTATGCACTGCTCGTACGGCCCCCGCCTTGCTGCACACGGGCGACCCCGAGGGGGGACGGAAGCGTCCCCCAAAGGGGGGAAGCGCTGCTTCCGGGGCAGTTGGAGAGCCTGTCCAACCCTCCTCGCGGGGGCCTTCCGCGGAGTAGCATCGCGCAACGTCCGACCCACAGCTGTGCTGCCACAAGCTTGGAGGAACGATGCGGCCGACTGCCACGGTGCTGGTCTACAGCGATGACGCGAGCACCCGCGAGCAGGTGCGGCTGGCCGGCGGGCGGCGCCCCGCGGCCGACGTGCCGCCGGTGGAGTACCTGGAGTGCGCGACCCTGCCCGCCGTGCTGAAGACCCTTGCGGACTACCGCGTCGACGTCTGCGTCCTGGACGGGGAGACGGCTCCGGCGGGCGGCATGGGGGTGTGCCGGCAGCTCAAGGACGAGGTGTTCCGCTGCCCGCCCGTGCTGCTGCTCATCGGCCGCCCGCAGGACGCCTGGCTGGCGACCTGGAGCCGGGCCGACGCGGCGGTGACCCACCCGCTGGACCCGGTGGCCTTCGCGGAGGCGCTGGCGGGGCTGCTGAGGCAGCGTACGGCCGTCGGCGCCTGACGCGTCCGCCGGTTCGTCCGCCGGTTCACACGCTGGGGCGGAGGGGGGCGGCGTCGCCCGGGTCGGCGCCCTCCCGCTTGCCCGCCGCCAGGGCGCTGCCCTCGCGCCACTCCTTCCAGGGCATGTTCCAGTCGCCGAAGCCGTTGTCGAAGGGCGTCATGGTGGCGCCCGCGCTGCCCACGACCTTGACGATGTCGCCCACGCGCACGTTGTCGAAGAACCACTTGGCGTTCTCGGTGCTCATCCCGGTGCAGCCGTGGCTGACGTTGTCCGCGCCCTGGGACCCCACGGACCAGGGCGCGGCGTGGACGTACTCGCCGCTCCAGGTGACCCGGGTGGCCCAGTAGACGGGCAGGTCGTAGGAGTCCGCGCTGTCCTCCGAGATGCCGATGCTGGTGCCGCGCATGCGTACGAAGGCTTCCTGGCCCAGGATCACCTTGACCCCGTTGCGGGTGGCGTAGCCGGGCTTTCCGGTGGTCACCGGGATGGAGCGGATCTCCTGGCCGTTCTTCAGCACGGTCATGTAGTGCGCGGCGGCGTCGGTGACGGCCTCCACCCGGTCGCCGATGGTGAGCCGTACGGGCTTGGAGGGACCCCCGTAGAGGCCGCCGCCCACCTTGATGCCGTCGAGTCCGGCGCGCACCTCGACGACGGAGTGGGCGGGCCAGTACTCCTTGGGGCGGTAGTGCAGCGTCCGGTTGTCCACCCAGTGCCAGGCGCCCTCGACGACGGGCTGCGACTCGACTTTGAGGGTGCGTTCGACGACGGTCCGCGCGGCCGGGTCCTGGACGGGGGCGCTCAGCTCGGCGGTGATGGGCTGTCCGACGCCGTATTTGCCGCTCTGCGGGCCGAACGCGACCCTCAGCAGCCGGTCGGCCGGGCTGGTGTCGAAACCGATCACGCGGCGGCCCTGGGCCCCGTCCTCGTCCTCGGTGCTCACCCGCACGGTGTAGTGGGCCCCGGCGGCGAGCGCGCCGGTGCTGTGCCAGGTGGAGCCGTCGGGAGCCAGCTCACCCTTGATGTACCGCCCGGCGGCGTCCGTCGCGGTGACGTCCGTGATCCGGTCGCCGCCGGTCGCCCGCACCTCCAGGGGCTTGCTCGGATCCGCCTTGTGGCCCTCGTGGGTGCCGGCGATGTCGACCATCCCCGAGGCGTCGTAGGGCCGGGCGGCCAGCGGGTTCCCCGAGCCGCACGCGGCGGCCCCCAGCGCCACGGTGACCAGCGTGAGGAAGCAGAGCGGCACCATGCGGATGCGAGGTGAGTGACTCATGGTCACACCGTAGGAAGGTTCCGGCGACACGGCTTGCGGTGTGCGTACGAACGGGTGGACATGCAGCGGGCCCCGCACACCGGACGGTGTGCGGGGCCCGAGGGGCGATGCCGGAACCTACTGGTTCTGGTTCTCGCCGCGGTAGAACTCGAACACCCAGCCGAACAGGCCGATCAGGATGATCGGGGCCGAGAAGAACATGAGCCACCAGCCGAAGCAGATGCTCATGAACGCCAGGGCGCCACCGAGGGCCAGGGACAGCGGCTGCCAGCTGTGCGGGGCGAAGAAGCCCAGCTCACCGGCGTCGTCGGAGACGTCCGCGTTCTTGTTGTCCCCGGCGCCGGTGTCCACCCGGCGCGCGGTGAACGCCAGGTAGTAACCGACCATGACGCACAGGCCGAAGGCCAGGAAGAGCGCAGTGGCACCGGCCGGCTCCTTCGCCCACACGCCATAGACGATCGCCATGGCGAGGATGAAGACGGAGAGCCAGATGAACATCTTGCCCTGGACCTTCACTTGCCGGCCTCCTTGCCGCCCGCAACGGCCTTGGCCGCCATCTCGGGGTTCTCTTCGAGCTCGAGCGCCGCGATCTCGGGGTGGTGCAGGTCGAACGCCGGGGATTCGGAGCGGATCCGGGGCAGGGTGAGGAAGTTGTGCCGCGGCGGCGGGCAGGAGGTCGCCCACTCGAGCGAGCGGCCGTAGCCCCACGGGTCGTCGACCTCGACCTTCTTGCCGTACTTGGCGGTCTTCCAGACGTTGTACATGAACGGCAGGATCGACAGGCCCAGCAGGAAGGAGCTGATGGTCGAGATGGTGTTCAGCGTGGTGAAGCCGTCGGCGGCGAGGTAGTCCGCGTAACGGCGCGGCATGCCCTCGGCACCCAGCCAGTGCTGCACCAGGAAGGTGCCGTGGAAGCCCACGAACAGCGTCCAGAAGGTGATCTTGCCCAGGCGCTCGTCCAGCATCTTGCCGGTGAACTTCGGCCACCAGAAGTGGAAGCCGGCGAACATCGCGAAGACGACCGTACCGAAGATGACGTAGTGGAAGTGCGCCACGACGAAGTACGAGTCGGAGACGTGGAAGTCCATCGGGGGCGAGGCCAGGATGACGCCGGTCAGACCACCGAAGGTGAAGGTGATCAGGAAGCCGACGGCCCAGAGCATCGGGGTCTCGAAGGACAGCGAGCCCTTCCACATGGTGCCGATCCAGTTGAAGAACTTCACACCGGTCGGGACCGCGATCAGGAAGGTCATGAAGGAGAAGAACGGCAGCAGCACACCGCCCGTGACGTACATGTGGTGCGCCCACACGGTCACCGACAGACCGGCGATGGAAATCGTCGCCGCAATGAGGCTGATGTAACCGAACATCGGCTTCCGGGAGAAGACCGGAATGATCTCGGAAATGATGCCGAAGAACGGCAGGGCGATGATGTACACCTCGGGGTGGCCGAAGAACCAGAAGAGGTGTTGCCACAGCAATGCGCCGCCATTGGCCGCGTCGAAGACGTGTGCACCGAACTTGCGGTCCGCCTCCAGGGCGAACAGCGCGGCGGCCAGCACCGGGAAGGCCAGCAGGACCAGGACACCGGTCAGCAGGACGTTCCAGGTGAAGATCGGCATGCGGAACATCGTCATGCCCGGGGCGCGCATGCAGATGATCGTGGTGATGAAGTTGACCGAACCGAGGATCGTGCCGAAGCCGGAGAAGGCCAGACCCATGATCCACATGTCGGCGCCGACACCCGGCGAGCGGACCGCGTCCGACAGCGGGGAGTAGGCGAACCAACCGAAGTCGGCGGCACCCTGCGGGGTGAGGAAGCCGGCCACCGCGATCAGCGAGCCGAACAGGTAGAGCCAGTAGGCGAACATGTTCAGCCGCGGGAACGCCACGTCGGGCGCACCGATCTGCAGCGGCATGATCCAGTTCGCGAATCCGGCGAACAGCGGCGTTGCGAACATCAGCAGCATGATCGTGCCGTGCATCGTGAACGCCTGGTTGAACTGCTCGTTCGACATGATCTGCGTGCCGGGACGGGCCAGCTCGGCGCGCATGAGGAGCGCCATCAGGCCGCCGATGCAGAAGAACGCGAACGACGTGACCAGGTACAGCGTGCCGATCGTCTTGTGGTCAGTGGTGGTGAGCCACTTGATGACCTGATTCCCGGGCTGCTTCTGGCGTACGGGTGGTGCTGCCGTGGCTGTTGCGGCGGCGGCACCCTGGGGTTCGTTGAGGATGCTCACTTGTTCTTGGTCTCCGCGTTCTTCGCGTGATCCGTCTGCGCGATGCCCGCCGGCTGGTAACCGGTCTGGCCCTTGTCCGCCAGCTCCTTCAGGTGCGCCCGGTACCGCTCAGGAGAGACGACCTTGACGTTGAAGAGCATCCGGGAGTGGTCCTGGCCGCACAGCTCGGCGCACTTGCCCAGGAAGGTGCCTTCCTTGTTCGGGGTCACCGTGAAGCTGTTGGTGTGGCCCGGGATGACGTCCTGCTTCATCAGGAACGGCACCACCCAGAAGGAGTGGATGACGTCCCGCGAGGTGAGGACGAACTCGACCGTCTCGCCCTTGGGCAGCCACAGGGTGGGGCCCGGGTTGTTGGTCTGCGGGTTCCGCTCGCCGGGCGTGCCGACCTCGTAGACACCCTCGGCACCGGCCGGGGCCTTCTTCAGGAACCGGTCCGGGATCGCCTCCAGCTCCTTGTTCTCGCGGAGCGGCTTCGCCGGGGTGGCGGTGTTGCCGTCGACGTTCTCCATGTAGTTGAACGCCCAGCTCCACTGGAAGCCCACCACGTTGATGACGTGCTGCGGCTTCTCCGGGTTGGTCAGAAGCTTGTTCTCATCACGCGCGGTGAAGTAGAAGAGCACCGACACGGCGATGATCGGGACCACGGTGTACAGCGCCTCGAGAGGCATGTTGTACCGCGTCTGGACGGGGACCTCCACCTTGCTCCGGCTGCGCCGGTGGAAGATGACGCTCCAAATGATCAGGCCCCACACCAGGACACCGACCGCGAGAGCCGCGGCCCAGGAGCCCTGCCAGAGGGAGAGGATCCGCGGCGCCTCTTCCGTGACGGGCGTTGGCATGCCGAGGCGGGGGAAGTCCTTCGATGTGCAACCGGTGGCGGTCGCCAGGACAGCGCCCGCGGCCAGCGCCTGCAGCAGCTTCCGCCGCACCGGGCGCCGCGACGAGCGGTCGGAGCCGTTGGGACTCACGTAGCGCCTTCCCGAGAGTCTCGCCCGTGCGGCCGGCTGCGGCCGTCTCGCTGGTCGGTCGCCGGCCCGCTGCGGGCAGGGGTTTGGATGTTTATGCGGACCAAACCCTACTGGACGCTATTTGGGGTCGCGCGGGGAGGGTGCCCAACGCGCCGGGTCACTCCCCGAAGGGGTGGAATCAAGGGCTCCACAGGGCTTCCGGCGATCCGTCAGACAGCGGCCGCACACCCCCTGGCCTGCGCACTCTCCGCCCCTTCGAGGGCCGCTGCCGGGCGGGGCCGCAGGCGGGCGCTAGCGTTCCTCACGTGCCTTACTTCGATGCCGCCTCCGCCGCCCCGCTGCACCCGGTAGCCCGCCAGGCGCTGCTCGCCGCCCTCGACGAGGGCTGGGCCGACCCCACCCGCCTCTACCGGGAGGGCCGCCGGGCCCGGCTGCTGCTGGACGCCGCGCGCGAGGCCGCGGCGGAGGCGGTCGGCTGCCGCCCCGATGAACTGGTCTTCACTCCATCGGGTACCCGCGCCCTGCACGACGGCATCGCGGGTGCCCTCGCCGGGCGCCGGCGGGTGGGCCGCCATCTGGTGGTGTCCGCCGTGGAGCACTCGGCCGTGCTCCAGTCGGCCGCCGCGCTCGACGCGGCCGGCGGCAGCGTCACCGAGGTCCCGGTGGACCGCACGGGCCGGGTCGCACCGGAGGCGTACGCCGGCGCGCTGCGCGCGGACACGGCGCTCGCGGTGCTGCAGTCCGCCAACCACGAGGTGGGCACCGAGCAGCCGGTGGCCGAGGCGGCCGCGGCCTGCCGGGCGGCGGGGGTGCCGCTGCTGGTGGACGCGGCGCAGTCGGTGGGCTGGGGCCCGGTCGCCGAGGGCTGGTCGCTGCTGACGGCGAGCGCCCACAAGTGGGGCGGCCCGTCGGGCGTGGGCCTGCTGGCCGTGCGCAAGGGGGTGCGGTACGCGCCCCAGGGCCCGGCGGACGAGCGGGAGTCGGGCCGGGCGCCGGGCTTCCCCAACCTCCCCGCCATCGTGGCGGCCGCTGCCTCGCTGCGGGCGGTGCGCGCGGAGGCGGCCGCCGAGTCGGCCCGGCTGCGCGAGCTGGTGGAGCGGGTACGGGCCCGGGTGCCGCAACTGGTGCCGGACGTGGAGGTGGTGGGCGACCCGGTGCGGCGGCTGCCGCACCTCGTCACCTTCTCCTGTCTCTATGTGGACGGCGAGGTGCTGATGCAGGCCCTGGACCGGGCGGGCTTCTCGGTCTCCTCCGGGTCCTCGTGCACGTCCAGCACGCTCCAGCCGAGCCATGTGCTCAAGGCGATGGGGGTGCTGACGGAGGGAAACGTCCGGGTGTCCCTGCCGATGGGGACCACCGCGGTGGAGGTGGACGCCTTCCTCGACGTCCTGCCGGGGGTGGTGGCCTCGGTGCGGGAGCAACTGGGCGCGCCCCCCGCGGAGCCGGCCGCCGCGGCCGGGGAGGCCCCGGCGCTGGTCGTCGACTCGCTGGGGAAGCGGTGCCCGATCCCGGTGATCGAGCTGGCGAAGGTGTTCGGCGAGGTGCCGGTGGGCGGGCTCGTCACCGTGCTGTCGGACGACGAGGCGGCGCGCCTCGACATCCCGGCGTGGTGCGGGATGCGGGGGCAGGAGTACGTGGGCGAGGAGCCCGTGGAGGGCGGGACCGCCTACACCGTGCGGCGCAGTTCGTAGTCCCGCCGTTCGCGGTCCCGCCCCCGCAGGGGGTCAGCCCAGGTGGGCGCGGATCTCGGCGGCGGCGTCCTCGCCGTACGCCTTGGTGAAGCGCTCCATGAAGTGGCCGCGCCGCAGCTCGTACTCCTGCGTGCCCAGCGTCTCGATGACCAGCGTCGCGAGCATGCAGCCCAGCTGCGCCGCGCGCTCCAGGGACAGCTCCCAGGTCAGGCCCGCCAGGAAGCCCGCGCGGAACGCGTCGCCGACGCCGGTCGGGTCGACCTTGGCCTCCTCCTGCGGGCAGCCGACCTCGATCACGGGCTCGCCGACGCGCTCGATGCGCACGCCGCGGGAGCCCAGCGTCGTGACGCGGGTGCCGACCTTGGCCAGGATCTCGTCGCCCGTCCAGCCCGTCTTGGACTCGATGAGCGCCTTCTCGTACTCGTTGGTGAACAGGTACGTCGCGCCGTCGACCAGCACGCGGATGTCGTCGCCGTCCATGCGGGCCAGCTGCTGGGAGGGGTCGGCCGCGAAGGGGATGGCGCGGGCGCGGCACTCCTCGGTGTGGCGCAGCATCGCCTCGGGGTCGTCGGCGCCGATGACCACTAGGTCCAGGCCGCCGACGCGCTCGGCCACCGGCTGCAGCTCGATCTGCCGGGCCTCGCTCATCGCGCCGGTGTAGAAGGAGGCGATCTGGTTGTGGTCGGTGTCCGTGGTGCAGACGAAGCGCGCGGTGTGCAGGACCTCGGAGATGTGCACGGAGGCGGTGTCGACGCCGTGCCGGTCCAGCCAGGCGCGGTAGTCGCCGAAGTCACCGCCCGCGGCGCCGACCAGGACCGGCCGCAGGCCGAGCACGCCCATGCCGAAGCAGATGTTCGGGCCCACGCCGCCGCGGCGCACGTCCAGCTCGTCGACGAGGAAGGAGAGGGAGACCGTGTGCAGCTGGTCGGCCACGAGCTGGTCCGCGAAGCGGCCGGGGAAGGTCATCAGATGGTCGGTGGCGATGGAGCCGGTGACAGCGATACGCACGACGGGTCTGCTCCCTGCGGGGACGGTGGAAACGACAAGAACCAATGAAATGACAAGAACAAGAAGAGCCACACCACGTTAGCGGCTCCGGTGCCCCGCGCCAGGTCCGTATCTCGCCACTCGGCGGGCAAATCTACCTAATCGTAGGTCTTTCACTGGGTGCCCTGCGGTGCGTACGGTGCGGGTATGCCGAAGACTGTGAAGCACGTCACTCCGGATCACGATCCGGAGTCGCTGGCCGAGCTGCGCAGGGACTGCGCCCGTATGGCACCGCACTGGATCGGCACCCCGTCCGCCGCCGCCGGGCCCGGTCCGGCCCGGGGCGGGCGGACGCCGCTGTCGCTCATCCACGGGGTCTCGGTGCCCGCCCGGTCGGCCCGGCTGCTGGACGGCATGGCGGAGTACGGGACCGACGGCGACTGACGCACCGGCCGACGGCGACCCCCGGAGGTCTCACACCGGACGACACAGTGGAACCGCCCGCTCCTGCGCTCCGTCCAAGCGGCGTCCCCCACCCGGGGGATGCGGCACTACACATTTTGAGCGGAGCGAAGGAGCGATGCGGTGAGCACCGAGGGCGGCACTCCGGGCGGCACCACCGGCAAACGGCAGCGGAAGCACTCGCCGCTGGCGGTGGCATCGGTGGCGGCGGCGGTGCTGCTGGCCGGCGGGGGCGGCGCCTACTGGGCGGCCACCGCGTCGGGCGGCGACGACGGCGGCCGGCCGGGCGCGGCCGACGGGAGCGGCTCTCCCCCGCCGCTCGCCCTGGACGGCTACGGGCGCGGCGCGAACGGCCCCTCGCAGGGCATCGCGGTGGGCGAGCCGGACCCGCACGGCACCCGGTACCGGGCCGAGGGCAAGCTGCCGGACGGGCCGCGCAGCGCGCCCGTGTACCTGTCCGGGGCGGAGGTCACGCGCGACGAGGTGGCGAAGCTGGCCAAGGCCCTGGACGTGAGCGGCACGCCCCGGCTCGTCCAGGACACCTGGACGGTGGGCGGCGCCCCGGACGCGGCCGGGCCCACGCTCCAGGTGAGCAGGCAGGGGCCGGGCAACTGGTCGTACTCGAAGTACGGTGTGCCGGGCGGGGCGCACTGCGAGCACCCGCCGGGCGCGGGGCCCCGGAAGGACGCCGACGTGGCTCCCGGTGCTGCTCCCGGCCCGGGCACGGACGCCCCCGTGCCGACCTGCCCGTCGTTCCGGGACGGCTCCCCGGGCCCGGATCCGGCCGCCGCGCAGCCGGTGTCGGAGGACCGGGCGAAGGCCGCCGCCGCGCCGGTGCTCAAGGCCCTGGGCCGGGACTCGGCCAAGGTGGACGCGAGCAGGCACTACGGGGCGGTGCGCACCGTGACGGCCGACCCGGTGGTGAACTCGCTGCCCACCTACGGCTGGCAGACCGGTCTCCAGGTGGGTTCGGATGCGCAACTGGTCGGCGGCAGCGGGCAGTTGCACATGCCGGAGAAGGGCGCCGACTATCCGGTGGTGACCGCGGGCCGGGCGCTGGACGAGCTGAACAAGGGCGGCGGGGGCCCGGGCCGCGGGGGCATCGGCGGCTGTGCGACGCCGGTCCCCTTCAAGGAGGACGCGGGCGACTCCTGCAAGGAGAAGCCGGGCGGGCCGGAGCCGGCGACCGTGACGGGCGCGGTCTTCGGGCTGTCCGCGCAGTCCGTGGGCGGGCGGCCGGCGCTGGTGCCGTCGTGGCTGTTCTCCGTCAGGCTGCCCGGCACCGGGGAGCAGGGCGGCACGGTGACGGTGGCGCAGCCGGCGGTGGACCCGAAGTACATCGCCCAGGGTCCGTCGCGGCCGTCCGGGCAGCCGAGCGGCAGGCCCTCGGGCTCGCCGGCGTCGACGGTGATGCGGGTGGAGACGTACAGCACGGCCGACGACGGCAAGAAGCTCGTCCTGCACTTCTGGGGCGGGGTGTGCAGCGACTACTCGGCGTCGGCCACGGAGTCGGACGCGGCCGTGACGGTCAAGGTCACGGGCACGGAGAAGCAGCCGGGCCGGTACTGCGTGCTGATGATCAAGCGCTTCGACACGGAGGTGACGCTCGACAAGCCGCTGGACTCCCGGAAGGTGGTGGACCTGGCGACGGGTGACACCCTGCGGGAGCTGCAGCAGAAGTAGCCGGATTCCGGAAACGCGGGAGGGCGGCGCCCCGGCCGTGCCGGGGCGCCGCCCTCCTTTTCCGTCCGTGCGCTCGGGCGCGCGGCCGGTTTAGCTGAACGAGTCGCCGCAGGCGCAGGAGCCCGTGGCGTTGGGGTTGTCGATCGTGAAGCCCTGCTTCTCGATGGTGTCGACGAAGTCGATGGAGGCGCCGCCCAGGTACGGGGCGCTCATGCGGTCGGTGACGACCTTGACGCCGTCGAAGTCCTTGACGACGTCGCCGTCGAGCGAGCGCTCGTCGAAGAAGAGCTGGTAGCGCAGACCGGAGCAGCCGCCCGGCTGAACGGCGACGCGCAGGGCCAGGTCGTCGCGGCCCTCCTGCTCCAGCAGGCTCTTGACCTTGGCGGCCGCGGCGTCGGACAGAAGGATGCCGTCGCTCACAGTGGTCTTCTCGTCCTGAACGGACATCTGCTTCACTCCCGGGGTCGGTGCGGATGCGGACTGCTTGCCTGGTGCCAGCAACCGCCGTCGTCCCGGATTCATTCCGGGCGCTGGACTGTCACTTCCGGCTTTCATGCTCCCATACGGCCCGCCCGATCGGGAATGCGTCACATCGACGCGATCATCATCGTCAAACTGACGTGAAGCAGTTATGATAGATAGCGTCAAATTGACGACAAGGCCCGAAGCGGCCGTCCCGCAGAACAGAAAGGGTGCGTGTCGTGACCACCGCCCAGCCCTTGGACGTACAGCCCACCCCCCTCGCCCTCCTGCTGCTGGGCCGCGAGTCCGACCCCCGCAGCGAGCGCGGCGTGGAGTGCCCCGGCGACCTGCCGGCGCCCTCCGACCCGGACCTGGTGGAGCGTGCCCGCGCGGCCAAGGCGAAGCTCGGGGACAAGGTCTTCGTCCTCGGCCACCACTACCAGCGGGACGAGGTCATCCAGTTCGCGGACGTGACCGGCGACTCCTTCAAGCTGGCCCGCGACGCCGCGGCCCGGCCCGACGCCGAGTACATCGTCTTCTGCGGTGTGCACTTCATGGCCGAGTCCGCGGACATCCTGACCACGGACGACCAGCAGGTCGTCCTGCCGGACCTGGCCGCCGGCTGCTCGATGGCCGACATGGCCACCGCCGAGCAGGTCGCCGAGTGCTGGGACGTGCTGACCGAGGCCGGCATAGCCGAGGTGACCGTCCCCGTCTCGTACATGAACTCGTCGGCCGACATCAAGGCCTTCACCGGCAAGCACGGCGGCACGATCTGCACGTCGTCGAACGCCGAGCGGGCGCTGAAGTGGGCCTTCGAGCAGGGGGAACCTCAAACAAGCAAGGTCCTCTTCCTGCCGGACCAGCACCTGGGCCGCAACACCGCCGTCCGCGACATGGGGATGTCCCTCGAGGACTGCGTCGTCTACAACCCGCACAAGCCGAACGGCGGCCTGACCGCCGAGGAGCTGCGCGCCGCGAAGATGATCCTGTGGCGCGGGCACTGCTCCGTGCACGGCCGCTTCTCGCTCGACTCGGTCGACGACGTGCGCGAGCGCATCCCGGGCGTCAACGTGCTGGTGCACCCGGAGTGCCGCCACGAGGTCGTGGCCGCGGCGGACTACGTCGGCTCGACGGAGTACATCATCAAGACGCTGGAGGCGGCCCCGGCCGGCTCCAAGTGGGCCATCGGCACGGAGCTGAACCTCGTGCGGCGGCTGGCGAATCGATTCGCCGGGGAGGGCAAGGAGATTGTCTTCCTGGACAAGACGGTGTGCTTCTGCTCGACGATGAACCGGATCGATCTGCCGCACCTGGTGTGGGCGCTGGAGTCGCTCGCGGAGGGCAAGACGGTCAACCGCATCCAGGTCGACCCGGAGGTCGCGAGCTTCTCCAAGCTGGCGCTGGAGCGGATGCTGGCGCTGCCGTAGGGGGTTCGGGGGCTTTTCCCCACCCCGCCCCTTCCCGAAACTGGGGCTTCGCCCCAGACTCCAGGTAGAGAACATGGGGGCTTCGCACCCAGGCCCCCTGGAGCGGGGGCAAATCCAGCCCGTCCGGCGTTTGAGGACCCGGGGGTCCGGGGGCACAGCGCCCGAGCCTTGCCCCCGCGCGCAGCGCGAGGGGCCCAGGGGGCAGGGGGCACAGCCCCCGCTCCCCACCCCCGGGGGGTCCGGGGGCTTCGCCCCCGGTTACGGGAAGGGGCGGGGTGGGGTGGGGTGGGGTGGGGAAAGCTAACCCGCCGTCCTCGGCCGCACCAGGCCCGACTCGTACGCCGCCACCACCAGTTGCGCCCGGTCCCGCGCCCCCAGCTTCGCCATCGCCCGGTTCACGTGCGTCTTCACCGTCAGCGGACTCACCGCCAACCGCTCCCCGATCTCGTCGTTGGACAGGCCCCCGGCCACCTGCACCAGCACCTCCCGCTCCCGCACCGTCAGCGCCTCCAGGCTGACCGCCGCGCGGTCCCCGTCGGCGGCGGTGCCGCCGCCCTGTGCCAGGAATCTGGCGATCAGTCCCTTCGTCGCCGCGGGCGACAGCAGCGCCTCCCCCGCCGCCGCGATCCGGATCGCCGCCAGCAGCTCCTCCGGCTCCGCCCCCTTGCCCAGGAAGCCCGAGGCGCCCGCGCGCAGCGCGCCGACCACGTACTCGTCGATCTCGAACGTCGTCAGCATCACCACCCGCACCTCCGCCAGCGCCGGGTCCGAGCAGATCGCCCGGGTCGCGGCGAGACCGTCCGTGCCCGGCATCCGGATGTCCATCAGCACCACGTCGGGCACGTGCGCACGGGCCAGTTGCACGGCCTCGGCGCCGTCCGCCGCCTCCCCCACGACCCGCATGTCCGGCTCCGAGTCGACCAGCACCTTGAACGCGCTGCGTAACAGCGCCTGGTCGTCGGCCAGGAGAACGGTGATCGGCTCAGTCATGGACCCAGCCTAGGGTCGGCCGTGGCCGCCCCCGGCCCCGTTCCACGGGCCTGGAGCGGCAGCACCGCCCGCACCCGGAAGCCCGGTGTGTCCGGGCCGCGCGGGCCCGCCTCGCAGCTGCCGCCCAGCGCGACCGCGCGCTCCCGCATGCCGACCAGCCCATGCCCGCCGAACGGCGTGGCCGGGCCCGGGGCCGCGGCGGCCCGCCCGGCGCCGTCGTCCAGGACCGTCAGGACCAGGCTGTCCCGGCCGCGCAGCAGCGAGACCTCGGCCCCCGCGCCGGGGCCCGCGTGCTTGTGGACGTTGGTGAGCGCCTCCTGGAGCACCCGGTAGGCGGTCAGGTCGACCGCACCCGGCAGCGGCCCCACCACCTCCGCGGCCTCGGCGGCCCGCCTCGTGGCGTCCCGGCAGCGGCCCGGCAGCGTCGAGGACACCGACACCTCCACGCGCAGCCCCACCCGGGCGAAGCCCTCGACGAGCTGGTCCAGCACCCCGAGCCCGGGGGCCGGCTCCGTGGGGGCCTCGGGATCGCCGTACTGCCGCAGCAGGCCGACCGTGGCGCGCAGCTCCTCCAGGGCCGAGCGGCCGGCCTCCCGGACGTGGGCCAGCGCCTCCTTGGCCTGGCCGGGGCGGCTGTCCATGATGTGCGCCGCCACCCCCGCCTGGACGTTGACCAGCGCGATGTGATGGGCCACCACGTCGTGCAGCTCGCGGGCGATGCGCAGCCGCTCCTCGGCCACCCGCCGCCGCGCCTCCTCCTCCCGCGTGCGCTCCGCCCGCACGGCCCGCTCCTCGATCGCGGCGACATAGGCCCGGCGGCTGCGGACGGCGTCCCCGGCCGCCCCCGCCATGCCGGTCCAGGCGAACAGGGCCAGGTACTCCTGGGCGTACCAGGGCGGCGGGCCGAGCAGCATGGCCGTGCCGGTGAGCCCGGCGACGGTCACGGCGACGATGCGCCAGGCGGTGGGGCGTCCCGTCCGGGCGGCGACGGTGTAGAGGGCCACCACGGCGGTCATCGCGATCTGGGTGCGGGGCGGCCCGCCCCGGCTGACCACGGTCGCCAGCAGGCTCGCGGCGCAGGTGAGCCCGAGGACCGCGCGCGGCGCCCGGCGGCGCGCCGCCAGGCAGGCGCAGGAGACGACGGCCGAGAGGAGGAAGGCCGCGCCCGGCGGATGCCGGAAGCCGCGCGGGCTGATGCAGGCGCTGGTGACGACGAGCACCAGGACGAGCGCGGCGAGCAGGGCGTCGGCGGCGAGCGGGTGCACGCGCAGCCAGCGGTGCGGGCGGGCGAGGCCCGTGGCGGCGAGGGAGGTCATCGCGATCCGATCGGACGGTCCGGCTCGGGAGGGATCGGGAGGCTCGTGCGGGGCGCGGCGGAGCCGCGGCGGGGACGGCCGGGCGGGTGGCCGGCTCTGCCCCGGCGGGGCTGATCAGGTCTGTCCGCCCCGGCGGGGACGGCCGGGGCGGCCTCCGGCAGGGCTTCGAGGGCTGTCTGTCCGGTTCGCCCGGGGTGCGCCGATCGTCCGCTCCGGCCGACGGGGTACGGGCGCCGTAAGGCGGCCGCGCCCCCGGCCCCGGGCGGGGACGGGGGCGCGGTGCGTGCCGGAGCACCGGGCCGGCCGGGGGCGGCCGGGAGCCTGGGGATCAGCCGGGGATCAGGCCGTCGTCGCTGAGCATCTCGCGGACTTCCGCCAGGGAGGCGTCGGGCGCGGGCAGGATCAGCTCCGAGGGTTCCAGGGCGTCGTCGGGCAGCGGCGTGCCCAGCCGGCGCACGGCGTCGAGGAGCGCGCCCAGCGTGCGGCGGAAGCCCTCCTCGTCACCGCTCTCCATCTCCTCGAGCAGTTCGTCGTCCAGCGTGTTGAGCTCGGCGAAGTGGCTGTCGGCCAGCTTCACCTGCCCCTCCCCCATGATCCGTACGATCATGACGTCTCCCGGTCGGTTCTGATCAGCTCTCAGTCGGCTCTTGTCAGCTCTTGTCGAAGCGGGTCTGGTTCTGCTGGTTGTGCTGGCCGGTCGCGGACTGGCCTGCGGAGCCGCCCTCAATGGCCTGCTTCTGGCCACCGCCCGCCAGCTCCGTCTTCATCCGCTGGAGCTCCAGCTCCACGTCCGCACCGCCGGAGAGGCGGTCCAGCTCGGCCGTGATGTCGTCCTTGGCCATGCCCGTCGGGTCGTCGAGCGCACCCGAGGCCAGCAGCTCGTCGATGGCCCCGGCGCGGGCCTGGAGCTGCGCGGTCTTGTCCTCGGCACGCTGAATGGCCATGCCGACGTCGCCCATCTCCTCGGAGATGCCGGAGAACGCCTCGCCGATCCGGGTCTGGGCCTGGGCCGCCGTGTAGGTGGCCTTGATCGTCTCCTTCTTGGTGCGGAACGCGTCGACCTTCGCCTGCAGGCGCTGGGAGGCGAGCGTCAGCTTCTCCTCCTCGCCCTGGAGGGTCTGGTGCTGCGTCTCCAGGTCGCTGACCTGCTGCTGGAGCGCGGCACGCCGGGTGAGCGCCTCGCGCGCCAGGTCCTCCCGGCCGAGCGCGAGCGCCTTGCGACCCTGGTCCTCCAGCTTGGCCGACTGGCTCTGCAGCTGGTTCAGCTGCAGCTCCAGGCGCTTGCGGGACGTCGCCACGTCGGCGACGCCGCGGCGCACCTTCTGCAGCAGCTCGAGCTGCTTCTGGTACGAGTAGTCGAGGGTCTCGCGCGGATCCTCGGCCCGGTCCAGGGCCTTGTTGGCCTTCGCGCGGAAGATCATCCCCATCCGCTTCATGACACCGCTCATGGGCCTCGCGCGCCCCCTTCTGAACCGACTGGATCGGGCTCCAGGCTCCATCACAACTATCAGAACCCACAGTACGGGCCCTGCTTCCATTACCGCACTGTTCGGGCCCCGATGCGCTCATCCTGCAGGACGATCACGGGGTGGTCTTCTCCGGCGCAAGGAGTAGAGGAGTGATCAGGGGTTCCGCGGGAAGGCGGGGGCAGCCCGGGTGCGGCACGGGGCGCCGTTGCCGGATCGTGTTCGGCCGGGCTGGGGTCGGGCCCCGGAACCCCGTACCCTTGGGTTCCGTGTTCCGAAGCCGTTCGAAGGAAGAGCAGTCCGCCAAGGCCACCGAAAACGTGACCGCGGACCAGCCCAAGCAGCCCCGTGACCCGCAGGCCCCCAAGGGCCGCCCCACCCCCAAGCGCAGCGAGGCCAACGCCCAGCGCCGCTCCGTGTCCGCAGCGCCCGCCGACCGCAAGGAGGCGGCCAAGCGCGCCCGCGAGGCCCGCCGCGCCGACCTCGCCAAGCAGCGCGAGGCCCTGGCCAGCGGGGACGAGCGGTACCTCCCGGTCCGTGACAAGGGCCCGGTGCGCTCCTTCGTCCGCGACTACGTGGACGCCCGGTACTCGGTGGCGGAGTTCTTCCTGCCGCTGGCCGTGCTGATCCTCATCCTGAGCATGATCAACCGTGGCTCGTTCCAGTCGTACGTGCTGCTGGCCTGGCTGGTCGTGATCGTCGCGATCGTCATCAACTCCGTGATCACGGGCATCACCCTCAAGCGTGCCCTCAAGCAGCGCTTCCCGAACGAGAACCTGCGCGGCGCCGTCCCGTACGGCCTGATGCGCACCCTCCAGGTCCGCCGTCTGCGCCTGCCCAAGCCGAAGGTGCAGCGCGGGGAGAAGCCCTGAGCGCCTTCGCACCGGGCTTCGGGGGCGGCGCCGAGGGGTGGCTGAGCGGGCTCGGGGGGCTGCGGAACACCGTTCGTCAGGAGCTGGTGGCACGCCAGATAGACGAGCAGATAGCGGCGCGCTTCCCGGTCGGGCGGCGGCTGCGCGTCCTCGACGTCGGCCTCGGCCAGGGCACCCAGGCGCTGCGGCTGGCCCGGGCCGGGCACGAGGTGACGGGCCTGGAGTCCGATCCGCAGATGGTGGCCGCCGTGCGCGCGGCGCTGACCGCCGAGCCCGAGGGCATCCGGGAGCGGGTCCGGCTGATAGAGGGCGACGGCCGGGACACCGGCGCGCACTTCCTGCCGGGCGCCTTCGACATCGTGCTCTGCCACGGTGTGCTGATGTACGTGCCGGAGCCGGACCCCATGCTCGCCGGGCTGGCCCGGGTGCTCGCGCCGGGCGGGCTGCTGTCGATCCTGGTGCGCAACGCCGACGCCCTGGCCATGCGGCCGGGGCTGTCCGGTGACTGGGCCACCGCCCTGGCCGCCTTCGACTCCCCCGCCTACACCAACCGGCTGGGCCTCGACGTGCGCGCCGACCGGCTGGAGACCCTGACGGCGACCCTGGCCGGGATCGGGGCGCCGCTGCACACCTGGTACGGGGTGCGGGTCTTCTCCGACCTGGCCGCCGACGGCTCGGTGCCGCCGGGCGGGGCGGAGCTGGAGCAGCTGCTGGTCGCCGAGGACCGGGCCGGGCGCACCGATCCGTACCGGGCGGTGGCGGCGCTGCTGCACTTGTGCGGGGTTCGGGGCTGACGTTGTTCACTCCGGTGCGGGGCCGGGGTGGGACGCGTGGGTCCTTCTGGGGCTGCAATTTCGTGGGGTGAACGGTGTTGCTTTGGGTTCCCCGCATTACCCACGAAACCGCTTTACGCCCCTGCCAGGACCCACCCGTCCCACCCCGGCCCCTCCCGCCCGTGGTCGGGCGCGGGTACGTCCGCTCGTCAGCTCTCCGCTGCCGCGTGCAGGCTCATCGGGCCTTCGTAGATCTCTTCGCCGTCCTCGAACAGGCGGACCTGGTCCACCCCGCCCTCCAGCAGTTCCTTCCACGTCTCGCCGATCCAGGACTCCGCGTCCCCCTGCGTGGTGAACTCCTCCGGTTCCACCGCCGGAGCCGTCTCCGTGCCGTCGGCCTTCTCGAACCGCCACGTCCACACCATGTCCGCCTCCTGGGGCTGCTGGGTCCTGGGTCGTGCGTCCGAAGCCTACGAGAAAGGGTGAGCCCCGCGCGCCCGTCGCGCGGCGACGCGAGACGATCAGGGGGTGGAACTGACTCTCCTCGGCACCGGAGCCCCCGACGGGCTGCCGCGCCCCGGCTGCCCCTGCGCGGCCTGTGCCACCGCCGTCGGCGACGAGGCGCGGGCCGCGACCGCCCTGCTGGTGGACGACGCGCTGCTGCTGGACCTCACCCCCGGCCCGGCCTTCACCGCTGCCCGTGCGGGGCGCTCGATCGCCGGGGTGCGGCAGGTGCTGCTCTCGCACCCGCACGACGGGCCCGCCGTGGAGTTCCCGGCCGGGCTGCCCACCCCGGTGCGGGTGCCCGACGGGCGCGAGCTGTCGGTGATCAGCGGGCACCGGGTGCGGGCGGTGGCGCTGGACTCGCCGGGCACCGGCTACGAGGTGACCGGCCCGGACGGTGAGCAGCTGCTCTACCTGCCGCCCGGCGGCGCACCGGCCGGGCTGTCCGGGGTGCCGGGCCCGTACGGCATGGTGCTGCTCGACGTGGTGGGGCGGCCGGATGCACTGGCCCGGCTCCGGGAGGCGGGCGCGGTCGGCCCGACGACGGACGTGCTGGCGGTGCACATGGGCCACGACGTCCCCCCGGGCCGGGAGCTGCACCGCCGGCTGGCGGCGGCGGGCGCCCGTGCGGTGCCGGACGGGACGACGCTGACCGTCGGCGACTACCACGCGGTGCCGGACGTGCCGCGGCGGACGCTGGTGGTGGGCGGGGCCCGGTCCGGCAAGTCGGTGGAGGCGGAGCGGCGCCTGGAGTCCTTCCCCGACGTCCTGTACGTGGCCACGAGCGGCTCCCGCAAGGACGACCGGGACTGGGCGCTGCGGGTCGCCCGGCACCGGGAGCGGCGCCCCGGCTCCTGGCGCACGGTCGAGACGTGCGACCTGGTCCCGCTGCTGGCCGAGGACGGCCCGCCGCTGCTGATCGACTGCCTGGCGCTGTGGCTGACGGACGCCATGGACTCGGTCGGGGCGTGGGACGACGAGACGTGGACGAACAGCGGCTCGGAGGCCCTGGCCCGGCGCGTCACGGACCTGGTCGCGGCGATACGCGCGACCCGGCGGACGGTGGTGACGGTGAGCAACGAGGTGGGCTCGGGCGTGGTCCCGGCAACGTCCTCGGGCCGCCGCTTCCGCGACGAACTGGGCCGCCTGAACGCGGCGGTGGGCGACGAGTGCGAACACGTGGTGCTGGTGGTGGCAGGCCAAGCACTGACTTTGCGGGGGTAGGGCGCCCCCTGGCCCGGGGGGGCCGGGGGGCCGGGGGGGCCGCGAGGGCGGGGGGCCGGGGGGCCGGGGGCCGGGGATGCAGCCCCGGGACGCAGCCCCAACCCCACCCGCCCAGGGGCCCAGGGGCGCAGCCCCGGTCTCCCCCGCCCACCCGGGAGCCCAGGGGCGCAGCCCCGGCCCCACCCGCCCGGGTCCCACCCGCCCCGGGGTCCAGGGGCGCAGCCCCGGCCGACCCCACCCGCCCCGGGGTCCAGGGGCGCAGCCCCGGCCCTCCTCCCCCGGGGGTCTGGGGGCGCAGCCCCCAGTTTCGGGAAGGGGCGGGACTGGGGAAAGAAAGCCCGCCGCCACGGCGCGCAACCCCCACCGGAGAGCCCGGCGGTGCCCCACCGCCCACATCCCGCAACCGCCGCGGCGCCCAGCCACCCGCCCCCCGAACCGCCACCACCCCAACCGGCACCCCCCGCACCGGTAATGTGTCGCGAATGAGCGCTCTCAACCTTGATGACTTCGCCACGCTGATCGAGCGCCCCGATCCCGGCGTGCGCCGCGACGCCGAGGAACGGCGCGAGCGGGTCGGGCCCCGGCCCGGCGCGCTGGGGCGGCTGGACGAGCTGGGCGAGTGGCTCGCCGGGGCACAGGGCGTGGTGCCGGTCAAGCCGATCGAGCGCCCCAAGGTCGTCCTCTTCGCGGGCGACCACGGCGTGGCCGGACTGGGCGTCTCGGGCGGCCCGGCGGGCGGCGCGCAGACGCTCGTACGCGCGGTCCTGGACGGCGCGAGCACCGGTGCGATCCTGGCCCGCCGCCTCGGCGCGGACGTGCGCGTCGTGGACATGTCCGTGGACTGCGACCCGGCCGAGCTGCCCGCGGACGTCACCCGGCACCGCGTGCGCCGCGGCTCCGGGCGCATCGACGTCGAGGACGCGCTGACCCTCGAGGAGGCGGAGCAGGCGTTCCGCGCGGGCATGGCCGTCGCCGACGAGGAGGCCGACTCCGGCACGGACCTCGTCGTGCTGGGCGACCTGAGCGTCGGCGGCACCACGGCGGCGGGCGCCCTGGTCGGCGCCCTGTGCGGCACGGACGCGTCCGTGGTCACCGGCCGCGGCGGCTTCGGCATCGACGACCTGACCTGGATGCGCAAGTGCGCCGCAATCCGCGACGCGCTGCGCCGGGCCCGCCCGGTCCTCGGCGACCAGCTCCAGCTGCTGGCGACGAGCGGCGGCGCGGACCTCGCCGCGATGACCGGCTTCCTGCTCCAGAGCGCGGTGCGGCGCACCCCGGTCGTCCTGGACGGGCTGGTCTCCGCCGCGTGCGCGCTGGTCGGCCAGCGCGTCGCGTTCCGGGCGCCGGACTGGTGGCTGGCGGGGCAGGCGACGGGCGACCCGGCCCAGGCGAAGGCACTCGACCGGATGGCGCTCAACCCTCTCCTCGATCACGGCGTCACTGTGGGCGAGGGGACAGGGGCGCTGCTGGCCCTGCCACTGGTGCAGGCGGCCGCGGCCCTGGCGGCGGAGCTGCCCGAGCGCACCTGACAGCGACAGCCCGGCCCATGGCCGGGCTGTTGCCGTCAAGCGCTCGGAATCCCGCCGCACAGGGGCCCCATATGATCACTTTTCATGGGAGATGTCCGCTTGACTCCGGATGAGGGCGCCCACGGTGGCATCAGGCAGCGACGCGCCGCGGGCTTCGCGGTGTGGTACTTGCGTGCCGTCACGTTCGTCAATCTGCTCGGCGCGGTCTGGGTGTCCTTCGGCGCGGACATCCGGCGGCACAACGTCGAGGAGTACTTCACCCCGTACCTGCTGACGGCCGGCTTCGCCCCGGCGGTGGTGTCCGCCTTCATGGCGATCACGCTGCGCCGCCGCAAGCGCGCGGCGTGGATCCTCAACCTGGTGCTGGCCGGACTGCTCCTGCTGCTGCTCGCGTTCGTGATGGCCTTCCCGGAGTTCCGGAAGCACGGCCTCAACTGGTTCTCACTGATCGTCACCGGCCTCTTCGTGGCGGCACTGCTGGTGGGCCGCAAGGAGTTCTACGCCAAGGGCGACCGCTCCAACCCCAAGCTCGCCTCGGCGGTCGCGGTGGGCGGTCTGCTCGTCACCTCGCTGATCGCGGCCGGGCTGGTGACCATCACCAACGAGGCCACCGACGAGCAGCGGTCCACCTTCCTGGACCGCTGGCACTACGGCGTGATGCGGCTCGTCTCCATCGCCGCCGACGACTCCCGCTACGCGGGCATCGCTCCCCCGGGCTGGGTCAACGTCGTCATCAACGTGATGAGCGCCGCCCTGCTGATCCTCGTGGCGTTCGCCGCCTTCCGCTCCCGCCGCGCCGCCGACCCGCTCACCGCCGAGGACGAGACCCGGCTGCGCGAGCTGCTGGACAAGTGGGGCGACCGCGACTCGCTGGGCTACTTCGCGCTGCGCCGCGAGAAGAGCGTCATCTGGTCCCCCTCCGGCAAGGCCGCCGTCACCTACCGCGCCATCGGCGGCGTCTCACTCGCCTCCGGCGACCCCATCGGCGACCCCGAGGCCTGGCCCGGCGCCATCGAGCCGTGGCTGGCGGAGGCCCGCGAGCACGGCTGGATCCCCGCCGTGATGGGCGCCGGCGAGGAGGGCGGCACCATCTACGCCCGGCACGGCCTGGACGCCCTGGAGCTGGGCGACGAAGCGATCGTGGACACCGCCGAGTTCACGCTCGAGGGACGCGCGATGCGCACCGTGCGGCAGGCGTTCAACCGCGTCAAGCGCGCCGGGTACACGGTCACCGTCCGGCGGCACGAGGACATCCCCGAGGAGGAGATGGCCGAGCTGCTGCGCCGGGCCGACGACTGGCGCGACGGCGCCACCGAGCGCGGCTTCTCCATGGCGCTGGGCCGGCTGGGGGATCCGGACGACGGGCGCTGCGTGATGCTCGAGTGCCATGACGCCGAGGGGGAGCTGCGCGCCCTGCTCAGCTTCGTGCCCTGGGGCCCCAAGGGGCTGTCGCTGGATCTGATGCGCCGTGACCGGGACTCCGAGAACGGCCTGATGGAGTTCATGGTCATCGAGCTGCTCCAGCGGGCGAAGTCCTTCGGCATCACCCAGGTGTCGCTCAACTTCGCGATGTTCCGGTCGGTCTTCGAGCGCGGCTCGCGGCTGGGCGCCGGGCCGGTGCTGCGGATGTGGCGCTCGCTGCTCAGCTTCTTCTCCCGCTGGTGGCAGATCGAGTCCCTCTACCGAGCAAATGCGAAATACCGCCCCATCTGGGAGCCTCGTTTCATGCTGTTCGAGAAGAGCAGTGACCTGCTGAGGATCGGCATCGCCAGCGCCCGGGCCGAGGGCTTCCTGGAGGCGCCCGGCCTGCCCAAGTGGCTCAACCGCAAACACCTGGAGAGCCGGCGATGAACCGCGCGGCGCTGCTCCGCGCCGCGCGCACCGAGTGGGGTCCGCTGTATGCGGCCGTGCGGGGGACGTTCGCCGCCAAGCGCTTCCGAGCCGTCCCGATGACGCTGACCGCCGTCGCCCTCACCGCCGTCTTCCAGATCGTCCAGAACCAGCCCTGGGGCTTCGAGCCGGTCCAGCGGCTCGGCTCCGTCCAGGCCCGGCTGCCCTGGTGGCTGGCGCTGCTGCGGACGCCGCTGTCGCTGTTCGTCCCGGCCCTGGACCTGCCCGTGTGGGGCGCGCTCGCCCAGATCCTGCTCGTCTTCGGCATCGCCGAGGCCTGCCTGGGCATGCGCCGCACCCTGGCCATCTCCTACCTCGCCACGCTGGCGGGCACCATGTACGCCCGGCTGGCCGTCGCCATCGGCCCCGACTCCCCCTTCGGGCTGCCGCCGGAGGCCGCCCAGGTCGTCGACACCGGGCCCTCGGCGGCGGTCGTCGGCCTGGCGGTGTACGTCTCCTGGCGCTTCCGCGCCTGGCTCACCTGCGGCCTGGTGGTGCTGGCCATGGTGGGCGAGGTGCTCATCAAGCCCAACCTGGCGGGCAAGGAGCACATCGCCGCGGTCGCGGTGATGCTGGTGGTGTGCGGCGCGGACGAGCTGCGGCGGCGCCGCAAGCCCCGCCGCGACGCCCACCGGGAGCGGGATCAGCGGTCCGGAGCGCCCGCCACCAGATCGTGAAGCCGGTGCCGCACCGCCGCCCACCGCGCATCATGCTGGTACGCGCGCACCCGCGCCCGGCGCCGGGCCCGCGGCCGGTTCCTGTAGAAGCGCCGCGCCCACGGCGAGCCCGGCCGGGCCAGCCGCACCGCGCCGAACAGCGCCACGAACGGCACCACCGCACCGATCACCGCAATCCGGGGCTTGCCCTTGGCCAGGGCGAACAGCGCGATCAGGAAGTTGACCGACACGTTCGCCACCACCAGGCCGCGGTCGTGCAGCTCCTGCGGGGTCAGCTCGTTCACCCCGAACGGCAGGAAGCCGGCCAGCACCAGCGTCACCAGAGCCGCCGTCAGCACCACGACCTCGACGCTCTTGCGGCCCTGCTCGGTCCAGTACACGTCGTCCAGGTGCAGGACCAGCGCGAACTCGTCGAGCACCAGCCCGGCGCCCGTGCCGAACAGCACGGCCGCCACCGACGCCCCGAACCCGTGCCGCCCCTCGGCGACCGCGCCGAAGCCGCCGACCACCATCAGCACCACCCCGGGCACCACGTGGTGGACGTGCAGCCCGCCCGGCCGGATGTTCCGGAACGGCCCCTTCCCGGCCCGGATCAGCCGGGTGATGACCCGCGTGACCAGGAACGTCAGGACGAACGCGGCCAGTGAGAGCAGCAGCGGCAGCTTTCCCGGGTCGACGATGTTCCGTGCCAGCCAGTGACCCATGACTTCCCGCTCCCGCATCGCGCCTACCGGCCAAGTTACTGCCGGAACCGCCGGGATACCCTGCCCGCGATGACCGACACGACGCCCGCCCGGGCCACCCCCGGGGACGCCCTGCGCTTCGCCTTCGGCACCCTCACCGTGCTCCCGGTGCCCCTCACCCGCTGGGACCGGGCGGCCGCGCGCGGCGGGATGCTCGCCGCGCCGCTGGCCGGGCTCGTCGTGGGCGGCTGCGCCGCCGCGGCCGGCCTGCTGTTCCTGCTGCTGGGCTCCGGGCCGCTGCTGGCCGCCGTCGCCACGGTGGCCGTACCGGCGGTGCTGACCCGGGGGCTGCACCTGGACGGCCTGGCCGACGTGGCCGACGGGCTGGGCAGCGGCAGGCCCGCCGAGGACGCGCTGCGCATCATGAAGCAGTCCGACATCGGCCCGTTCGGCGTCGTCACCCTCCTGCTGACCCTGCTCGGCCAGGTCGCCGCCCTCGCCCGGCTGTACGCGGCCGGGCCCGCGACCGGGGCCGTGGCCGTCGTCGTGGCCGCCCTCGCCGCGCGCTGCGCCCTGACCCTCGCCGCCCGCGCCGGGGTCCCGGCCGCCCGCCCGGAGGGGCTGGGCGCCGCGGTGGCCGGCGTGGTGCCCGTACCGGCCGCGCTGGCGGTGACCGCGCTGACGGCCGGGGCGGCCGCCGCCGCGGGCGCGCTCCACGGCCCGTCAGCAGCCCTGCACACGGCCCTGGCCGCCCTGCTCGCCCCCGCCTGCGCCGAGCTGCTGCTGCGGCGCTGCCGGCGCCGGTTCGGCGGGGTCACCGGGGACGTCTTCGGCGCCCTCGCGGAGACCGCGGGCACCGCCGCCCTGCTCGTCCTGACTCTGGGCTGACGTCCCCCGCGGGGATACGCTCTCGCGTGCCGGACGGCCCCAGCCGTGGCGGCCGTTGCACGGCACATACGATGGCGCAGGGTGCGGCCGGCCCATCACCCCCAGCGGCCGAGGAACTCGACGGAAGTAGGGACACCCACCACCGTGACTGCTCTGACTCTCAGCACTTCCAGTGCGGCGACGCTGCGCGCGGACGCCGTTGTCGTCGGTGTGGCGAAGGGCCCGAAGGGGCCCGTCGTCGCGCCCGGCGCCGATGCCGTCGACACTGCCTTCGACGGGAAGCTGGCCGCCGTCCTGGAGACGCTCGGCGCCTCCGGCGGCGAGGGCGAGGCCGTCAAGCTGCCCGCCCCGGCCGGCCTCAAGGCCCCGGTGGTGCTGGCGGTCGGCCTCGGCGACCAGCCCGCCGACGGCGACGGTTACGGCGAGGAGACGCTGCGCCGCGCCGCCGGCGTGGCCGCCCGTGCGCTGGCCGGCGCCAAGAAGGCCGCGTTCGCGCTGCCCGTCGAGGACGCGGAGTCCGCCGCGGCCATCGGCGAGGGCGCCATCATGGGCGCGTACGCCTTCACCGCCTACCGCAGCACCAACGGCAAGGCGAAGAAGGAGGCGGACAAGTCCGCCCCGCTCGCCGAGGCCGCGATCCTGGGCGGCAAGCCCCGCGACAAGGCGTTCAAGGCCGCGATCGAGCGCGCCCTGGCCGTCGGCGCCGAGGTCAACCGCGCCCGCGACCTGATCAACACGCCCTCCAACGACCTCAACCCGAAGACCTTCGCGGCCGAGGCCCAGGCCGCGGCCAAGGAGTTCGGCCTCAAGATCGAGGTGCTGGACGAGAAGGCGCTCGTCAAGGGCGGCTACGGCGGCATCGTGGGCGTCGGCCAGGGCTCGGAGACCCCGCCGCGCCTGGTCCGCATCGCCTACACCCACCCCAAGGCGGAGCGCACCCTCGCCCTGGTCGGCAAGGGCATCACCTACGACTCCGGCGGCATCTCGCTGAAGCCGGCCGGCCACAACGAGACCATGAAGTGCGACATGAGCGGCGCCGCCGCCGTGTTCGCCGCGGTCGTCGCCGTGGCCAAGCTGGGCCTGGAGGTCAACGTCACGGGCTGGCTGGCCCTTGCGGAGAACATGCCCTCCGGCAACGCCACCCGTCCGGGCGACGTGCTGCGCATGTACAACGGCAAGACCGTCGAGGTCCTCAACACCGACGCCGAGGGCCGCCTGGTGCTGGCCGACGCCCTCACCCGCGCCTCGGAGGAGAACCCGGACGCGATCGTGGACGTCGCCACCCTGACCGGCGCCATGGTCATGGCGCTGGGCGAGCGCACCATCGGCGTGATGGCCAACGACGACGCGTTCCGCACCTCCCTGTACGAGATCGCCGAGGAGGCCGGCGAGCCGGCCTGGCCGATGCCGATGCCCGCCGAGCTGCGCAAGACCATGGACTCGGCCACCGCCGACATCGCCAACATGGGCCAGCGGTACGGTGGCGGCCTGATCGCCGGCATCTTCCTGAAGGAGTTCGTGGGCGAGGGCATCACCTGGGGCCACCTGGACATCGCGGGCCCGGCCTTCCACGAGAGCGCCCCGTACGGCTACACCCCGAAGGGCGGCACCGGCTCCGCGGTGCGCACCCTTGTGCGACTGGCCGAGCGCACCGCCGAGGGCGAGCTGGGCTGACCTCCGGACGGCTCGGCGCGGCCCCGGGAATGCCCCGGGGCCGTCCCGCGTTCGCTCTCGACGAAACAGCAACGAAAACGCATATTCGTACGCGCGAGTAACCCTTGCAGGCGGTCCTCCGGCCGCCCCTGAGCCCGGCCCGGCGTCCCGCCGTCCGTCAACAAGTGCGAAGATGTTGTCTCGGCAGGACAGGGCCCCCTTGTTCACAGGGCCGTCGAAATGCGGCCGAAAGACAGCCGCCGCCCGGTCACCGACGACCGGCTCCGGCGTACCCATGCATGGAGGACGTGACGTGGCGAACGACGCCAGCACCGTTTTCGACCTAGTGATCCTCGGAGGCGGTAGTGGTGGTTACGCCGCTGCCCTGCGCGGAGCCCAGCTGGGTCTCAACGTCGCTCTGATCGAGAAGGACAAGCTGGGCGGCACCTGCCTGCACCGCGGCTGCATCCCCACCAAGGCTCTGCTGCACGCCGGCGAGGTCGCCGACCAGGCCCGTGAGGCCGAGCAGTTCGGTGTCAAGGCCTCCCTGGAGGGCATCGACATCGCGGGCGTCCACAAGTACAAGGACGACGTGATCTCGGGCCTGTACAAGGGCCTGCAGGGCCTGGTGGCCTCCCGCAAGGTCACCTACATCACCGGTGAGGGCCGCCTGTCCTCCCCGACCTCCGTGGACGTCAACGGCGAGCGCATCACCGGCCGCCACGTCCTGCTGGCGACCGGCTCCGTGCCGAAGTCGCTGCCGGGCCTGACCATCGACGGCAACCGCGTCATCTCCTCCGACCACGCGCTGGTCCTGGACCGCGTGCCGAAGTCCGCGATCGTGCTGGGCGGCGGCGTCATCGGCGTCGAGTTCGCCTCCGCGTGGAAGTCCTTCGGCGTCGACGTCACCATCGTCGAGGCGCTCCCCCACCTCGTCCCGGTCGAGGACGAGAACAGCTCCAAGCTGCTGGAGCGCGCCTTCCGCAAGCGCGGCATCAACTTCTCCCTCGGTTCCCGCTTCGCCGGTGTGGAGTACACCGCCGACGGTGTGAAGGTCTCGCTGGAGAACGGCAAGACCTTCGAGGCCGAGCTGCTGCTCGTCGCCGTCGGCCGCGGCCCGGTCTCCCAGGGCCTGGGCTACGAGGAGGCCGGGGTCGCCATGGACCGCGGCTACGTCCTCGTCGACGAGTACATGCAGACCAACGTGCCGACCGTCTCGGCCGTCGGTGACCTCGTCCCGACCCTCCAGCTCGCGCACGTCGGCTTCGCCGAGGGCATCCTGGTAGCGGAGCGTCTGGCCGGTCTGAACCCCGTGCCGGTCGACTACGACGGCGTGCCGCGCGTCACGTACTGCCACCCCGAGGTCGCTTCGGTCGGTATCACCGAGGCGAAGGCCAAGGAGCTGTACGGCGCCGACAAGGTCGTCACCCTGAAGTACAACCTCGCGGGCAACGGCAAGAGCAAGATCCTCAAGACCGCGGGCGAGATCAAGCTCGTCCAGGTCAAGGACGGCGCTGTGGTCGGCGTCCACATGGTCGGCGACCGTATGGGTGAGCAGGTCGGCGAAGCCCAGCTGATCTACAACTGGGAGGCGCTGCCCGCCGAGGTCGCGCAGCTCATCCACGCGCACCCGACGCAGAACGAGGCTCTGGGCGAGGCCCACCTGGCCCTGGCCGGCAAGCCGCTGCACTCGCACGACTGAGTCCCGAGCGCACCACCATCCGCACTACTCGTAAGGAGCAACCGCAATCATGGCGGTTTCCGTAACCCTGCCGGCGCTCGGCGAGAGCGTGACCGAGGGCACCGTCACCCGTTGGCTCAAGGCCGAGGGTGAGCGCGTGGAGGCCGACGAGCCGCTGCTCGAGGTCTCCACCGACAAGGTCGACACCGAGATCCCGGCCCCCGCGTCGGGCATCCTCGCCTCCATCAAGGTGGCCGAGGACGAGACGATCGAGGTCGGCGCCGAGCTGGCCGTCATCGACGACGGCACGGGCGCCCCGGCCGCCGCCGAGGCCCCTGCCGCCGCTGCCGCCGAGGCTCCGGCCCCGGTTGCCGAGGCCCCGGTCGCCGAGGCCCCTGCCGCCCCGGCCCCCGTCGCCGAGGCCCCCGCGGCTCCGGCCGCCGCCCCGGCCGCCGCTGCCGCCGGCACCGACGTCGTGCTGCCCGCGCTGGGCGAGTCGGTCACCGAGGGCACCGTCACCCGCTGGCTGAAGCAGGTCGGCGAGGAGGTCGCCGAGGACGAGCCGCTGCTCGAGGTCTCGACCGACAAGGTCGACACCGAGATCCCGGCCCCCGCCGCCGGTGTGCTGCTGGAGATCCACGTCGGTGAGGACGAGGTCGCCGAGGTCGGCGCCAAGCTCGCCGTGATCGGTGCCGCCGGCGCCGCTCCGGCCGCTGCCGCCGCTCCGGCCGCCCCGGCCACCGCCGCCGCCCCGGCTCCGGCCCCCGTCGCCGAGGCCCCCGCGGCTCCGGCCGCGCCTGCGGCTCCGGCTCCGGCCCCCGCCGCTCCGGCTGCCCCGGCTCCGGTCGCCGCTGCCCCCGCCCCGGCTCCGGCCGCTCCGGCCCCCGCGCCGGTGACCCCGGCCGCCCCGGCCGCCGTCACCCCCGCGGCTGACGGCGCCTACGTCACCCCGCTGGTGCGCAAGCTCGCCGCCGAGTCCGGCGTCGACCTGACCACCGTCGCGGGCACCGGCGTCGGCGGCCGCATCCGCAAGCAGGACGTCATCGCCGCCGCCGAGGCCGCCAAGGCCGCTGCTCCGGCCCCGGCCGCCGCTGCCGCTCCGGTTGCCGCCGCCCCGAAGGCCCCGGCCGTCGAGGCGTCGCCGCTGCGCGGTCAGACGGTCAAGATGCCGCGCATGCGCAAGGTCATCGCCGACAACATGATGAAGGCGCTGCACGGCCAGGCGCAGC
This sequence comes from Streptomyces sp. 17_S59, assembly GCF_056930295.1. Taxonomy (NCBI): domain Bacteria; kingdom Bacillati; phylum Actinomycetota; class Actinomycetes; order Kitasatosporales; family Streptomycetaceae; genus Streptomyces; species Streptomyces sp. 17_S59. The sequence continues at coordinate 1,750,232 of NZ_JBXOWD010000001.1, forward strand.
TCAGCTCCGTGGTCGAGGTGGACATCACCAAGATCATGCGGATGCGCGGCAAGGCGAAGGACTCCTTCGCCCAGCGCGAGGGCGTCAAGCTCTCCCCGATGCCGTTCTTCGTCAAGGCCGCCGTCCAGGCGCTGAAGGCCCACCCGGTCATCAACGCCCGGATCAACGAGGACGAGGGCACCATCACCTACTTCGACTCCGAGAACGTCGGCATCGCCGTCGACTCGGAGAAGGGCCTGATGACCCCGGTCATCAAGGGTGCGGGTGACCTCAACATCGCGGGCATCGCCAAGAAGACGGCGGAGCTGGCCGGCAAGGTCCGCACCAGCAAGATCAGCCCGGACGAGATGTCCGGCGCGACCTTCACGATCAGCAACACCGGCTCGCGCGGTGCGCTGTTCGACACGGTCATCGTGCCGCCGAACCAGGTCGCGATCCTGGGCATCGGCGCCACGGTCAAGCGCCCGGTCGTCATCGAGACCGCCGAAGGCACGACCATCGGTGTCCGGGACATGACCTACCTGACGCTGTCCTACGACCACCGCCTGGTGGACGGTGCCGACGCGGCCCGCTACCTGACGACGGTCAAGCAGCTGCTGGAGGCCGGCGAGTTCGAGGCCGAGATCGGTCTGTAAGCGCGCCGAGCGTTCCGAAGGGCGCGGCCCCGGTTCCGTATCCGTACGGGCCGGGGCCGCGCCCTTCGGCCCTTCCCGGCCTGCCGCGATAATGGCTGCGGTCACCGGCTCGCCCGTCAGCCGGTACACCCGTTCAAGGAGTCCCCATGGCACCGCCCGTCGTCCACTCGCTGCGCGACCAGATCCGCGAGCACATCCTGGAGGGGATCGTGAGCGGGCGCTGGCAGCCGGGCGAGCGGATCGTGGAGCGGCGGATCGCCGCCGAGCTGCTGGTGAGCCAGACCCCGGTGCGCGAGGCGCTGCGCGAGCTGGAGTCGCTCCGGCTGATCGAGTCGGCGCCCAACAAGGGCGTACGGGTCCGCGAGCTGACCGCCGCCGACCTCAAGGAGAGCTACCCGGTGCGGGCGGGCCTGGAGCAGGTGGCCGCCGAGCTGGCGGCCGGCACCCTGGCCGAGGACGTGTCGGCGCTGGAGAGCGAGGTGGCCGCGCTGCGGGTCGCCGACCGGGCGGGCGACAGCGAGGCGCAGGCGCGCCACACGGTCGCCTTCCACCGGGAGATCGTCCGGGCGGCGGGCAACTCCGTCCTGCTGCACACCTGGGAGTCGCTGGGCATCGAGGTGTGGACGGCGCTGTCCATCCGCTGGCTGAGCCCCGAGCCGCGCGCCCACGCCGAGGACCATGCCGAGATCGTGGCGGCCTTCCTGCGGCGCGACCCGCACATCGGCGAGATCCTCAAGACCCATGTGCTGAGCTGCGCTCCCCGGATCTGACCGGCGGTCCCCCGCAGCACGGACCTTCTCCACACATCCTTCACCGCGCGGGATTGATCGATCATCGATCAAAGGCGTATCGTCTCCGCCGGAGCCGCCCGCGCGCCCTGTCCTGTGTCGCGGAGCGGTTCAGGGGTGACGACAGGACCCCGCGCGCTCAATCCATTGCCCTGGCTGGCACGCGGGCTCCTGTCGTCACGCCCCACTGTCAGTGGGTCCCCGCATCATGGGGGCATGCGCGCGGCCCGTCTGATCAAACTGGTCCTGCTGCTCCAGACCCGGGCGTCCATGACGGGCCCCGAGCTGGCACGGCGGCTGGAGGTCTCGGAGCGCACCGTCGCCCGGGACGTGCTCGCCCTGTCCGAAGCCGGTGTGCCGGTCTACGCCGACCGCGGCAGGACGGGCGGCTACCGCCTCGTCGGCGGCTACCGCACCCGCCTCACCGGCCTCGACCGCACCGAGGCCGAAACCCTCTTCCTCTCCGGAGTGCCGTCCGCGCTGCGCGAGATGGGCCTCGCGGACGCCGCCTCGGCGGCCCGCCTCAAGGTCTCCGCCGCCCTGCTGCCGGAGCTGAGCGACGCCCCCGCGAGCGCGGCCCGGCGCTTCCACCTCGACGCCCCCGGCTGGTGGCAGCCGGCCGAGCCACCGCCCCTGCTGCCCGCCGTCGCCGAGGCGGTCTGGGCCGACCGCCGCCTGGGCGTCGTCTACCGCAGGCGGGACGGCGAGGTCGAGCGCGAACTGGAGCCGTACGGGCTCGTCCTCAAGGCGGGCGTCTGGTACCTGGCGGCCCGGGTGGACGGCCGCTTCCGCGTCTACCGCCTGGACCGCTTCGCCGCGGCCGTACCGCGCGAGGAGCACTTCGGCCGCGTGGCCGACTTCGACCTGCCCGCGTTCTGGGAGGAGCGCGCGGCGCAGTTCGCCCGCTCGATCCTCCGCGAGACGGTGGAGCTGCGGCTGAGCCCGGAGGGCGCGCGCCGCCTCCCGCATGTGACGGACCGCACGGCGGCCCAGGAGTCCCTGGCGGCGGCCCCGCCACCGGACGCGCGGGAGCGCGTCACGGTGACGCTGCCGGTGGAATCCCTGGAAGTGGCCTACGAGCAGCTCCTCTCCCTCGGCCCGGAGGCAGAGGTACTGGCCCCGCCGGAGCTGAGGGCCCGCTTCGCGGAGGCGGCACGCCGCGCGGCGGGGCTGTACGAGTAGGTACAGATTGCCCGGTACCGGGGTTGCCGGGGTGGGCACACCGAGTACCCGGAAAGGGAAATTACGCCGCCCGCAGCGCCTGCGCCCCGTACTCCGGCCGCACCCCCAGATCCCGCAGCACGGCCAGCGCCGCCCGCCGCCCGGAGAAGAGCGCCCCCTGCACCGTGCTCGTATCCCGGTGATCACCGCACACGTACAGCCCCGAGAGCAGCCGCACCGGCCGGCGCACATCGTGCGGCGGCGGCATCGCAGGCACCGCATCGGCGTCGTGGTAGGCCCCGAGCAGCCGCCACCCGGCGGCGGACGTCCCGTACACGCGCGCCAGCTGCGCCCGTGCCGCGCGGTCCAGCTCGGCCACCGGAAGCCCAGCCGCCGCCCCCAGCACGGTCGAGGTGATGAGCGCCCGGCCCACGGGCGCCCGGTCCGGGTCCACCTCGCTGGCGACCGTGGTGTGGGCCACCGGCCCCCGCCGGCCCCCCGTAAGGATGAGCGAGGCGTCCCGCAGCGGCGGGTCGTCGGTGGTGTGGTGCAGGACGGTCACGGGATGGAAGTCCGGCATCCGCAGGCCCGGGATCAGCTCGGCGGCGGCCCGGGCCCCGGTGGCCACGACGACGGACCGGCAGGTGATGTCGCCGTGCTCGGCCGTGCCCACGGAGGTCGTGCCGACGCACTTGGCCTGTACGCCCGTGTGGACCGTGCCCGGCGGCAGCCCGTCGGCCAGCAGCTCCGCGAGGGTGCCCGCGCCGCCCGCGGGCAGGCAGAGGCGGCCACGCGCGTAGCCCCGCAGCACCAGGTCGGCGCAGCGGCTGGACGTGGTGAGGTCCGGGTCGGAGAGCAGCGAGGCCAGAAGGGGGCGCAGGAACCCCTCCACCGTGCGGGACGGCAGGCCGCGGGCGCCCAGGGTCGCGGCCGTGGGCCGGTCCGGGCGGGCCAGCATCCGGTCGATGGGCAGCGCGGCGAGGCGGGCCAGTGCCGCGCCGAGCCGCGCTTGATCGAGGCCGGCGCTCCGCGAGGCGCGGGCGGCGGCGAAGGCACGCGCCGTGGTGAACGCGCGCTTGGCGCCGCGCAGTTCGCCGGTGCGCTGGTTGCGGCCGTCGGCGTGGACCAGCACCCCGGGGGTGAAGGGGCGCAGCTTGAGGTCCTCGAGGCCGGGGGTGCGGAACAGCTCCGGGAAGGAGGTGTTGAGCAGCTGTCCGGTGCAGTCGAGGTGGAAGCCGTCGACCTCGTCGGTCGTCATGCGGCCGCCCGGGCGGGAGGCCGCCTCCAGGACGGTGACGTTCACCCCGGCGCCGGTGAGGTGGTGAGCCGCCGAGAGGCCGGCCAGGCCGGCCCCCACGATGACGACGTCAGCGTGGTGTGCGGTGTCGCGTGCGCTGCTGAGCACGTGCCCTCCCGGGGTCGGTCCGCTCTCGCTCGGGGGCCTGATGCCCTCAACGGGATGCGGCGATGCGCGAGTTCGCCTTGACCGTAGAGAGAAATCCGGTCAATAACAGTCGCGCACGAACAGAGCACGGTCGCACAGTGGTCGCACCATCGGGGCCGCGGCGCCCGGTCCGTACCCCGTCAGCTGTCCGTCAGCGCCGCGCGTACGGCGCTCTCGGCGTCCGGGAACGAGAACGAGAAGCCCGAGTCCAGCAGCCGCCGGGGCACCACGCGCCTGCTGGCCAGGACTTCCGAGGCCATCTCGCCCAGGGCCAGCCTGAGCGCCGGAGCGGGCGCGGGGAACGGCGTCGGACGCCTCAGTGCGCGCCCCAGTGCCTCGGTCACCTCGCGATTGGTGGCGGGATGCGGTGCAGTGAGGTTGAACGGGCCGGAGAGGCCCGGGGAGTCCAGCAGGTGGCGCACGGCGGCGATGTGGTCCCGCAGGGCGATGAAGCTCCAGTACTGCTCCCCGCCGCCGAGCCGGCCGCCCAGCCCCAGCCGGAACAGGGGCAGCAGCCGCCCCAGTGCGCCGCCCCGGCGGGTGGTGACGAGACCGGTGCGCAGCAGCACGGTCCGCACGCCCGCCTCGGCGGCCGCGCCCGTCGCCTCCTCCCAGTCCCGGCAGACGTCCGCGAGGAAGCCCCGCCCGGGCGGCGTGTCCTCGTCGATCACCCGGTCCCCGGCCTCCGGGTAGATGCCGATCGCGCTGGCGCTGACCAGAACGCGCGGCGGCGTGGTGAGGCCTGCCAGGGCCTCGGCGAGGGCGCCCGTGCCGTGCACCCGGCTGTCCCGGATCTCCTTCTTGTAGGCGGCGGTCCAGCGGTGGTCGCCGATGCCGGCCCCTGCCAGGTGGACGACGCCTGTGCAGCCCGCCAGGGCGTCCCGGTCGAGCTGCCCCCGCAGGGGGTCCCACTCCACCTCGCGCGCGTCCCGGGGCGGTCGGCGCACAAGGCGTACGACCTCGTGCCCGTCGGCCTCCAGGGACCGCACGAGCGCCGTGCCGATGAGCCCCGACGAGCCGGTGACGGCGATCCGCATGTTCGGCCTCCCGCCGGTGTCAGGATTTGAAACGGTCCCAGAGCCTGGGGAAACGCTCCGCCAGCACCTGCTCGTCCTCCAGGTCGAACGCCGTGCCCAGCGGCTCGCCCGGCTGCGGCGGCAGCCCCAGGTCGGGGGTCTCCGCCCCCGTCAGCTGCTCGTAGGCCTCGTCCGCCGCGTAGCCGAGGTCCTCGGCGTCCCCATCCACCTCTTCGTCGAAGTCGTCCAGGAGATCGGCGAGGCTGTCCGGTTCGTGCACCGCGCCCTCGAAGACCTCTCTGCCCTGCCCGATGAGCCAGCACCGGAAGTAGTCGAACGCGTCGTCACTGGCGCCGTCCAGCAGCACGGCCGCAGCGCCCCACAAGTCCCAGAGGTAGGCGCGGTTGTAGCGCGACTCGAAGTGCCGGGCGAAGTCCACCACCTCGTCCGGTTCGAGCTGCACCAGGCTCTCGACCAGTGCGTCCGCCTGGTCCTCGGGGTCTCCCTCTGCGGCGTCACGTGCGCTGTCGATCAGCTCCCAGAACTCCGTCTCGTCCATCACGGCACAAGCATCGTTCCTGGCGCGGGGCCACGCACCCGGAGGAGGCCGGATGCAGCCGTGTTGTTACCGGTGAGGCTGTGACCCGTAATACACGACAGAAGTTGTCAGGTATCAGTGCCAGGCTCACCCCCGTGAAAAACGACAAGGCACTAGCGAACAAGATCGCCCTCGTCGCGGGCGCGACACGGGGCGCCGGCCGGGCCATGGCCGTGGAACTGGGCGCGAACGGCGCCGTCGTCTACGTGACCGGCCGCACCACACGCGAGAGGCGCAGCGAGGTCGGCCGTCCCGAGACGATCGAGGAGACGGCCGAGCTGGTGACCGCCGCGGGCGGCACCGGCATCGCCGTCCCCACCGACCACCTGGAGCCCCGTCAGGTGCAGGCCCTCACCGAGCGGATCGACCGGGAGCACGGACGCCTGGACGTACTGGTCAACGACGTATGGGGCGGAGACCACCTGATCGAGTTCGACACCAAGGCATGGGACGCCGACCTTGCGAAAGGCCTGCGAATGCTCCGGCTGTCCATCGACACCCACGCCATCACCAGCCACTACGCGCTGCCGCTGCTGATCCGTCGCCCGGGCGGGCTGGTCGTGGAGATCACGGACGGCACGGAGGAGTTCAACCGCAGCTACCGCGGAAACCTCTTCTTCGACCTCGCGAAGTACGGACCGATCCGGATGGCCTTCGGACTCGCCCAGGAACTGAAGGAGTACGACGGCACGGCGGTCTCGCTCACGCCGGGCTTCCTCCGCTCCGAGGAGATGCTGGACCACTTCGGCGTCACGGAGACCAACTGGCGGGATGCAGTGCAGAAGGACCCGCACTTCGCGATCGCGGAGTCCCCAGCCTTCATCGGCCGGGCCGTCGCGGCCCTGGCGACCGACCCGGACCGCGCCCGCTGGAACGGCTGCTCGGTGTCGAGCGGAGAGCTGGCGCAGGCATACGGCTTCACGGACACGGACGGCTCGCGCCCGGACTGCTTCACGTACTTCAAGGAGGTCGTGTTCGGCGGCAAGAAGGCAAGCGCGGAGGAGTACCGCTAGGAAGCCCACCGGCGGGAGGGGCCGCACCCACGGGGGGGTAGCTCCCCGGGGGACCCACGGGCGGGAGGGGCCGGGGTGGGACGGGTGGGTCCTGGCAGGGGCGTCAAGCGGTTTCGTGGGTAATGCGGGGAACCCAAAGCAACACCGTTCACCCCACGAAATTGCAGCCCCAGAAGGACCCACGCGTCCCACCCCGGCCCCGCACGAAACCACGGACCCGCACCACAGACCCGCACCGGCCCCGCACGGAACCACGCACCCGCACCCGCACCACAGAACCCGCACCGCGGCCACCTACAACGCAGCCACCTTCTCCCGATACGCCCGCACCGCCGCCGCATCCCGGTAAGGCTCCAGCCGCCGCTCGAAGTCCCGTACGTACTCGAGCGCCCGGACCGACCGCATCTCCCCGGCCTGCTGCGCCGCCTCCACTCCCAGGGCGCACGCCTGCTCCAGCTCCCCCAGCCCCAGCCGCGCCGCCGCCAGCACCACCCGGCAGAACAGCCGGCTCCGCGCATAGGCCTGCGGGCGCAGCTGGAGCGAGCGCTCGGCGTGCTGTGCGGCAGCCCGGTACTGCTGGAGGTCCCGGTGGCAGTGGGCGAACTCGTCGGCCAGCTCGGCCTCGTCGAAGAACCGGGCCCAGTACGGCACGTCGTCACCGCTCCGCGCCGTCTCCAGGGCCCGCTCGGCGCGGGCCAGCGAGGCGGAGCAGGCCCGCACCTCCCCCAGCACCCCGTGCCCCCGGGCCTCCACGGCGTGCAGCAGGGACTGCACGACGGGCGGCGCGCCGGAGCCGATCCCCTGCTGGGCCACCCGGGCCAGCTGCACGGCCTCCCGCCCGTGGCCCAGGTAGACCGCCTGGCGGCTCATCGTGACGAGCACATAGCTGCCGTAGGCCCGGTCCCCGGCGGCCTGGGCGAGGCGCAGGGCCTGCACGTAGTACCGCTGGGCCAGCCCGTGCGCGGCGATGTCGAAGGACGTCCAGCCGGCCAGCCGGGTCAGATCGGCCGCGGCCGCGAACAGCCGCCGCCCGGTGGTCTCGCCGTAGGTGCCGCGCAGCATCGGCTCGGTCTCGTGCTCCAGGTAGCGCACGAGTGCCTGGCGGGCGTGCCCGCCCCCGTAGGCGTGGTCGATGGTGCGGAACAGCTCGCCGACGGACCGCAGTGCCGCGATATCGCCCATGGAGACCCGGCTGCCCGGTGCACGCTCGGCGAGGCGCTGCCGCGGCAGCGGAGCCTGGCCGCCGCCGCGCGCCTGGAGGGGGAGGCGCGCGCCTTCCCCGGAGGGCGCGGGCCCGGCGCCGCGCGCCACCCGTTCGTCCGCGCGCCCGATGAGCCAGTCCCGGCTCGGCACCACCAGCCCGGCCGGGGTGAAGGCGATCTTCCGTAGCTCGGTGTGGCTGCCGGAGTCCTTTCGCCACAGCCCGCTGACGATGTCAATGGCCTCTTCTGGAGAGGCGGCGAATTCGAGCCCCGCATAGACGGGGGCACATGCGTCCAGCCCCAGGTCCTGCGCGGACAGCCGACGCCCCAGGCGCCGGGTGAAGACCTCGGCGATCAGGGCGGGCGTCGTGCCGCGCGGCTGCTGGCCGCGTAGCCACCGCGTCACCGAGGTCTTGTCGTACCGCAGGTCGAGCCCGTGCTCGAGCCCCAGTTGATCGACGCGGCGGGCGAGGCCCGCGTTGGAAAACCCGGCCTCCGCGATGAGCGCTGCGAGCTGACGGTTGGGAATGCGCTGTGGGGGTCGTTCCGTCATCAGCCTGCCCGGTCTCCCTGATCTCTGTTCTGGAACGGCGTGAATTTAACGGCCCCCGCCGCCCCGATCGCCACCTTCGCCCCGCATTCATCCGATCGTGTGAGGACAGATCAAATGGCCCGCGAAGATCGCTCCGGTCCACGGCCGCCTGCGGGGTCGCCGGAGCGCCGCCGTACAGTGGGCGGAGGCGTGCATCCGGCGAGTGCGCGCCCAAGGAACGCCGAGCCGGTCCGCAACCGTGCGGGACCGGCACGAAGAGGAGCTGAGCTGCCGTGAGTGAGCTGCGCTTTGTCCACCTGGGCTTCGGGGCGGACGCCGTCGAGTACCAGGAGGCGTGGCAGGAGCAGCGCACAGTCCACGCGGCGCGCTTCGCGGACGAGATCCCGGACACGGTCCTGCTGCTGGAGCACCCGGCGGTCTACACGGCCGGGCGGCGCACGGAGGACAGCGAGCGCCCCCTGGACGGCACCCCGGTCATCGACGTCGACCGCGGCGGCAAGATCACCTGGCACGGCCCCGGTCAGCTCGTCGGCTACCCGATCCTCAAGCTCCCCCGCCCGGTGGACGTCATCGCGCACGTCCGCCGCCTGGAGGACGCCCTCATCCGCACCTGCGCCGAACTCGGCCTGGAGACGACGCGCGTGGAGGGCCGCAGCGGGGTGTGGGTCCTGGGGGACCCCGTCGAGGAACGCCCGACGATCCCCGGCCTGAGCCTGGACTTCGACCCGCGGCTGACGGACGAGGAGTTCGACCCCCGCCTGAACGGCCCGGAGTACGCCCCGTCGAACGCGGGCCAGCGCCGCGAGGACCGCAAGCTGGCGGCGATCGGCATCCGGATCGCCAAGGGCGTCACGATGCACGGCTTCTCGCTGAACTGTGATCCCGACAACACCTGGTTCGACCGCATCGTCCCCTGCGGGATCCGCGACGCGGGCGTGACCTCGCTCTCGAACGAGCTGGGCCGCCGGGTGCCGGTGGCCGAGGTGCTGCCGCTGGTGGAGAAGCACCTGCGGGAGGTCCTGGAGTCGACGGAGCCGCTCCCCCGGGCGGTGGAGAGCCAGGCGGGGTAGCGCCCGGAGCCCCGGCCGGGCGGGCCGCGAGGACCCTGCCGCACGCCGGGAATGCGGCCCGAGCCCCATGGGTTGCTCTGGACGCAGTAGGAGCATAGGAAATAACGGGCGTACCCTGGGGTCCGCCGAGGAATCGAAGTCATAGGGAGCCGGTCGTGTCCGCAGTCGCACCCGACGGACGCAAGATGCTGCGCTTGGAGGTCCGGAACGCCCAGACCCCCATCGAGCGGAAGCCCGAGTGGATCAAGACCCGCGCCAAGATGGGCCCCGAGTACAAGGAACTCCACGGCCTGGTGAAGCGCGAGGGCCTGCACACGGTGTGCCAGGAGGCGGGCTGCCCCAACATCTACGAGTGCTGGGAGGACCGTGAGGCCACGTTCCTCATCGGCGGTGACCAGTGCACCCGGCGCTGCGACTTCTGCCAGATCGACACCGGCAAGCCCGAGGCGCTCGACCGCGACGAGCCGCGCCGCGTCGGCGAGTCCGTCGTCGCGATGGACCTGAACTACGCCACGATCACCGGCGTCGCCCGCGACGACCTGCCGGACGGCGGCGCCTGGCTGTACGCCGAGACCGTGCGCGAGATCCACCGGCAGACCGCCGGCCGCGAGGGCGGGCACACCAAGGTCGAGCTGCTGGCCCCCGACTTCAACGCGGTGCCCGAGCACCTCGAGGAGGTCTTCGAGTCCCGCCCGGAGGTCTTCGCCCACAACGTGGAGACGGTCCCCCGGATCTTCCGCCGCATCCGCCCCGGCTTCCGCTACGAGCGCTCGCTCGAGGTCATCACCCGCGCCCGTGAGTTCGGCCTGGTGACGAAGTCGAACCTGATCCTCGGCATGGGCGAGACCCGCGAGGAGATCAGCGAGGCGCTGCAGGACCTGCACGACGCGGGCTGCGACCTGATCACGATCACCCAGTACCTGCGCCCGTCGGTGCGCCACCACCCGGTGGAGCGCTGGGTGAAGCCGCAGGAGTTCGTGGAGCTGAAGGAGGAGGCCGAGGAGATCGGCTTCGCGGGCGTCATGTCCGGCCCCCTGGTCCGCTCCTCGTACCGGGCCGGCCGGCTGCACCAGCAGGCGATGGACCGCCGGAACCGGGCGAACGTGTAAGACGCGTAAGCGCCCCGCGGCACCGCAACTCGACGCGGCCCGTACCGCCCCGCCTCACCCGAATGGCGGCGGATGGTACGGGCCGCGTCAACGTTTCATAGGTGTTTGACCAAGAGGTCATCCGTTGGTAACACCGTTCGGTGACGATGGGACCACGCACAGCAGTGCGACACCCTCCACGCAACCGAATTCTTTCCGCTCTCGAGGGGATACGACATGCAGGCCGCGCCCGGTAACGCAGCCCTGGCGACCGCAACACGCGCGTCTACCGCTCTGCCGTCCACACTCTCCGTACGGCCCCCGTCCGTCACCGGGGCCCTGCGCGCGCTGGAGGAACTGCTGATGCGCCGCGGCCAGCGCACGGCCCGCCGGAACGCCTGGACGGCCGTGCTGGAGGACCGCCGCCGGGCCAAGGACCGGCGCGAGGCGCAGCACGTGCTGGAGGCCGTGGCGGCCCCCGGTCCGCAGGCCACGTAAACTTCGCCGTATGGCGAGGAAGGAAACATCCGAGAACCCCGGGCGACTGCAGCAGATCGCCCTGACCTACAAGATGACCAAGAAGGTCGACTCGAAGGTCGGTCTTGTCGTCGCGGCTGTGGGCATTGTCACCTTCGGTGTACTCCTTGCCATCGGCTTCTGGATCGATCACCCGATCTACCTGGGCATCCTGGGCTTCCTGCTGGCGTTCCTCGGCATGGCGATCGTCTTCGGACGCCGTGCCGAGCGCGCTGCCTACGGGCAGATGGAGGGCCAGCCGGGAGCGGCCGCCGCGGTGCTGGACAACATCCGGCGCGGTGGCTGGACGACGACGCCGGCGGTCGCGATGAACCGCAACCAGGACGTCGTCCACCGAGCCGTCGGCAAGGCGGGCATCGTGCTGGTCGGCGAGGGCAACCCGAACCGGGTCAAGGCCCTGCTGGCGGCCGAGAAGAAGCGCATGTCGCGCATCGTCGCGGACGTGCCGGTGCACGACATCGTCGTGGGTGAGGGCGAGGGCCAGGTGCCGCTGAAGAAGCTGCACACCACCCTGCTGAAGCTGCCCCGGGTCCTGCCGGGCGCACAGGTGACGGCCGTGAACGACCGCCTGCGGGCGCTGGGCGACCTGATGAGCAACATGCCGATCCCGAAGGGGCCGATGCCGAAGGGCATGCGGACGCCGAAGGGCCGCTGAGGGTAAACGAACGCAAAGGGCGGGGCGGAACCGAAAGGTTCCGCCCCGCCCTTTCACATACCCGGGATTCACGTACCCGGGATCGCTCCGAAACTCAGATCCGCAGCTCAGATCCGCACCTGAACGGCCCCGGCAAACCGATCGTGCAGCCCTCGCGTATCGCGGTCCCACACGACGGCGGGAATGACGATCACGATGAGCAGGCTGCGGAGGAGGACGCGCGGCAGCGAGAGCCGCCCGCCGCCGGCGGAGACGACACGCATCCCGAGGAGCCGCTTGCCAGGGGTGCAGCCGACCGTGCCGACGGTGAGCACGCTCAACACGAAGAAGATCGCCAGGGCCCACCTACCCGCCCGCTGGGGGTCACCGTGGGCGAGGAAGCCGTATGCGATGAGCATGCAGAGCGCCCAGTCGACGAGGAGCGCCGCGAAGCGCCGCCCGACCGTTGCGACGGACCCCGGCCCGCTCTCCGGAAGCCCCAGCCGCTGGCCCCGGTGGCCGAATTCGACGCCCATGTCCTCCGCCGCCGCGCGGGGGCCGGAGAGCCATGAGCCGATTGCTTGCCTGTTGTCCACCCGTCCACGGTACTGCGCCCGCATTCGTCCCCGGCCTCCCGGGTCGCCGAGCGCGCCCGCTCTCCACGGCGACACGATCACCAAAGATCACTACAGAACAGCCGCTCCGGCACTTCACTCCGGTTAACCTCTGCGAAACAAACGGGTCATGCCCGGGAAATCCCGTCTCTCTAGTGTCGGCCCCAGCGCGCGCCCAATGCGACACGGCCGTGCCACCGAAGCAATCCCCGACCGCGTGCGGCCGGGCTAGGAGGGTTGGATGTTCCAGAACGCCGACGAGGTCAAGAAGTTCATCTCGGACGAGGACGTCAAGTTCGTCGACGTCCGCTTCTGCGACCTGCCTGGTGTGATGCAGCACTTCACGGTCCCGGCGGAGGCGTTCGACCCGGCCGAGGAGCTGGCGTTCGACGGCTCGTCGATCCGTGGCTTCCAGGCCATCCACGAGTCCGACATGGCCCTGCGCGCCGACCTGTCCACGGCCCGCATGGACCCGTTCCGCCGTGACAAGACCCTCAACATCAACTTCTTCATCCACGACCCGATCACCGGCGAGCAGTACAGCCGCGACCCGCGGAACGTGGCGAAGAAGGCCGAGGCGTACCTCGCCTCCACCGGCATCGCGGACACCGCGTTCTTCGGCCCGGAGGCGGAGTTCTACGTCTTCGACAGCGTGCGCTTCGAGACCACGGCGAACCGCTCGGTCTACGAGATCGACTCCGAGGCCGGCGCCTGGAACACGGGCGCGATGCAGGACAACCGCGGCTACAAGGTCCGCTACAAGGGCGGCTACTTCCCGGCCCCGCCGGTCGACCACTTCGCCGACCTGCGCGCGGAGATCTCCCTGGAGCTGAACAAGTCCGGCCTCCAGGTCGAGCGCCAGCACCACGAGGTCGGCACCGCCGGCCAGGCCGAGATCAACTACAAGTTCAACACCCTCCTGGCCGCCGCCGACGACCTGATGCTCTTCAAGTACATCGTGAAGAACGTCGCCTGGCGCAACGGCAAGACCGCCACCTTCATGCCGAAGCCGATCTTCGGCGACAACGGCTCGGGCATGCACGTCCACCAGTCGCTGTGGAGCAACGGCGAGCCCCTCTTCTACGACGAGCAGGGCTACGCGGGCCTGTCGGACACCGCCCGCTACTACATCGGCGGCATCCTCAAGCACGCCCCGTCGCTGCTGGCCTTCACCAACCCGACGGTGAACTCCTACCACCGCCTGGTCCCCGGCTTCGAGGCCCCGGTCAACCTGGTCTACTCGCAGCGCAACCGCTCGGCCGCCATGCGCATCCCGATCACGGGCGCCAACCCCAAGGCCAAGCGCGTCGAGTTCCGCGCCCCGGACCCGTCCTCGAACCCCTACCTCGCCTTCTCGGCTCTCCTCCTGGCCGGCCTCGACGGCGTCAAGAACAAGATCGAGCCGGCCGAGCCGATCGACAAGGACCTCTACGAGCTCGCCCCCGACGAGCACGCCAACGTCCCCCAGGTCCCGACCTCCCTCCCGGCGGTCCTCGAGGCCCTCGAGCAGGACAACGAGTACCTCCAGGCCGGCGGCGTCTTCACGTCCGACCTGATCGAGACCTGGATCGACTACAAGCGCACGAACGAGATCGCGCCGATGCAGCTGCGTCCGCACCCGCACGAGTTCGAGCTGTACTTCGACATCTAGAAAACCCACAGGTCAGAGCCACTTTGTGAAGCTCTGGGCCGCGCATGGGCCGTGGGCCGTGCCCTTCCCCACTCGGGAGGAGGGCACGGCCCACGGTCGTTGAATGTGCGGTTGCCCGATCAGCTATGCAGCCAAGGCGGCGTCTATGGCACGGCGGGTGCGCTCACTACTGTTGGGCATCAGGTGCGTGTACGTGCGGAGCGTGAAGCCCGGGTCCGAGTGGCCCAGGTACTCAGCCAGGGCCTTGATGTTCTCGCCCGCGTCGAGAAGCACCGAGGCGTAGTAGTGGCGTAGCGCGTGCATCCCGTGCTCGCGGGACTCCTTGAAGCGCTCCCCCGGTTGTCGCTCCGGGATGACCCCTGCGGAGACCAGAGCGGGCTTCCACAGATACATGTTGAAGTAGTTCCTGTTCAGCGCCTTACGCTCGCGGGTATAGAGCAGCAGCGAGGCAGTGACCGGCGGTCCGTCGGGAGTCTTCCAGGGCAACGTCACTTCCAGCGGTGGGCGCCGGGTGATGTGCTGCGTGAGGGCGATCGACGTCACGTCGGCGAGCGGCACGTCACGGACCTTGCCGCCCTTGGGTGGAGCGAAGACGAGTTCCGCGCCGATCATCTTGACCTGTCGCACGATATGAACAACACCATCCAAGAAGTCCACGTCATCAACGGCGAGGCCGAAGACCTCCCCTTGACGTAGGCCACAGCCAGCGCCGAGGTCTACAGTCAAGCGGTACTGCTCGAGCAGCCCGAGGCGGACCGTGCGGACACGTTCATGCGACCAAGGCTGCACCTTGCGACGCTCTACCTTGGGGGCGCGAACGGAGCGCGCACGACACGGATTTCGGACGATCAGTCCATCGTCGACCGCCGCCGTGAACACCGACGAGACATTGGCGAAAACGACCCGCTGATACGTCGGGGCCATGCCCGAGTCCTGGAGCGCACGCGCCCATGCCCGGATGTGGCCTGGGGTGAACGCGGACATGGAGCGGGAGCCCAGGTGCGGGAAGGCGTGAAGCCGGAGCCGAAGTTCCACCGCCTGACGAGTGGCCGGATCCGTCGTCTGCGAGGCCATCCAGTCCGCAGCGAAGTTCCGGAAGGTGATCCGGCCAGCAGTGGGGTCGGTGTACTGCCCGCGCGCCATGTCAGCCTCGATCGTGGACAACCACGTCTCGGCCCGCCGCTTCTGCTTGTCGGGGAAGCTCTTGGACTTCTCGGTGCCGTCGGGGCCGATGTAGCGGGCGCGGTACCGCAGGCCGATGCCGTAGCGGTCGGTCTTAACCTTGATGAGCTTGCCATCGGGGCCGGTTTCGGTCTTGTACCAGCGGTCTTGGATGTGTCCGGCCACTACGCCGCCCCTTCCATCAGGGACGCAACCCAGGCTCGAACGTCTTCAGGGTCGTAGCGCAGGTGGCGGCCGACGCGGAAGCCACGGGGGCCGGTGCGCTTACGGCGCCACTGGTAGACCGTCTCGGCGGGGACTCCGAGCAGGTCAGCTACGTCGATGGGGGTCAGGTAGCGGATCGGCAGAGGGCGGCTCATGCGCACGCCTCCCCGTCGTCCAGGTCAGCGAGTGCTTCGCGGGCGGTTTCGCGGTTGTGCCGGATGTCGTGGGCGATGGTCGTGGCGAGCCAGGATTCGCCGGGAGTGTGGCCTTGTCCGGCGTAGGTCCAGTGGGCGAGGACGAGCGTGGTGCCCTCCCCGTCGTCCACGGGCTCGGGCAGGTTTCGAACCTGGCGTTCTTCGCGTGCGCGGTAGTCGGCGCGGGCCTGACGGAGGGCACCCAGGGTGGTGGAGTAGCGCAGGCTTTTGGTGGAGAAGTGGCCTCGGAAGCCGAGCATGTGGGCCCAGTGGGCGAGCTTGCGTTCGGGGTAGGCGTCATCGAGGTGCCAGCAGGCTTCGATCAGGCGGCGGGTGTGGTCGGGCAGGGTGGCGTGGTGGTCGAGTTCGGCGAGTTCGCCGATGCGGTGGTCGAGGGTGCCGGTGGTCTCAGCCGCTTTGGTGGCGTACTTGGCGACGTAGGCCGCGACCGCCTGTTCGCTCAGCTCGGTGTCCGCGCCGATGGTGATGGTCTGGACGTCGACCTGTTTGCCCCAGGTGAGGTCGCGTGCCGGGTAGGCGCCGGCGGCCGGGATTCGGACGCTGACGCGTGCGGCAGCGGCGCGGATGGAGTCCGTCAGGAGTGCGGGGGTGGCCCAGCGGGGCGGTACGTCGTCAGGTCCTTCGGGTCCGTCGAGGCGGACGATCGCGTGGAAGTGGACGGCGCCCCGGCGCTGGAACTCGGCGACCTTGCCGTAGGAGACGCGGCAGTGATCCGGTAACGAGCTTTGTGTGAGTCCGGCGCGGCGGGCGATCTCGCGGCGGAGGTAGATGGTGAAGCGCTGCCATAACTGTCCAGCGTGGTTGTTCCACAGCACCGCCCCGGCGTAGTCGTAGCGCCCAAGGTCCAGCGCGGTGCCGAGTGCGGGATCGTCGTCGGTGTGGTGGGCGCCGCAGCGGCAGGAGCCCGTGGCGGGCTGGTTGTGGACGGGGCCGAAGCCGGGGGCGGTCAGGGTGAGGAAGACGCGCGGGTGGTCGACGACGGTGGCGGGGATGCCTTTGCCGCCGACGAGTCCGGCGCGGATGAGGTGGTAGGTGTCTCCGGCGTAGGTCCAGGCGCAGGACGGGCAGCGGGAGGCGCGGCGGTTGCCGCACGCGATCCGCAGCGTGCCCCCGGGCTCGTTGGCGGTGGTGTAGGTGTGCAGGGTCTCGCCTGTGGCCCGGTCGACCGTGGTGGACCAGCCCTGAAGCCGGATCGGCTGGGCACAGCCCCCGGTACGGCGGATCTGCTCCCGCCACCGTTCGAACCCGGGATCACCGGCGACGCGGAGCATGTCAGCGAGAGTGAGAGGGTCGGTGCCCACCGAGGCCACGACACCCGCCACGGCCTCGGGGTCGACGGGGAAGGCCGTCACGAGACCACCGCCGTACGCTGAGCGACGAGTTCCTCAATGAAGGTCTCCAACTGGGCGATCCGCTCACCGAGGCAGCGGTGCCGGGGCGTGAACTCAAGAGCGTCGGGGGTCTGCCGGTAGATCGCGCACAGCAGTACCCGGTACGTCTCGCCGGGCACACGGACACCGTGCCCCCAGTAGCTGAGCTGCGTCTTCAGCGACGTTTCGCTAGCGATCCGCCAGCCCCACTCATCCGCCAGGGCCATCATCACGCGAACGGTCTTCGTGGCCGACCAGCCATGGGCAAGACGCGCCCGACCCAGCGGAGTGTCCGCAGCCCGCAGGCCGAGAGGCTGCACAGGAGTCGTCGCGGTGCTCATCGGCTCAGCTCCGCGCAGAGGCACACGATGGGAGTGCCGACAGTGCCGGTGTGCGACCCGTCCGTGTCGACGTCGACCCCAGACCCTCCGCAGTCCTCACATAAATCGACCGCGCTCACGGTCTCGGCTACACAGGCATCGAGCGTTGTGGGCATGATGGAAGCTCCCTTCGAGGGAACCGGGGGCGGCGGGTCTGCTTGGCGGTAGACGCCGTCCCCGGATGGTCTACGAGATGACCAGCCTGGCTAGCCTGGTTGGCCACACTCTCAAGGTAGGGCGACGTGGCTAGCCATGTCAATAACATGACTAACTTGGCTGTCCTGATGGCGGTGCCGCCGCGTACCATCGGACCCATGACGTTCGTTCCGGACCCGCTGGACCCAGACGACGACCGCCCGCCCTACGAGCAGGTGGCGAGCAGCCTCGGGGCTGCGATCAGAACCAGGAAGCTTGGCCCGGGCGACAAGTTGCCCTCCCATAAGGAGCTGACGGAGCTCTATGGCTTCGCCCGGGCGACGATCCAACGCGCACTGCGTGATCTCGAAGACGAGGGCCTTGTGGTGTCGCGCAAGGGCAGCGGTGTCTACGTACGGAACCGGACGGAGCGCCCTGCGGGGTTGCGTCCATACGTTGAACAGGCATTCTCTAGCAGGGATGTCACTATCGACTTCGCCGGGTTCTCCAGCGAGACTCTGCACGGTGCTCTACAGGAGCCGTTGGATAAAATCCGGGTCGGTCGGCTCACGCCGTCGAGCATCAAGGTTCGGATACTTGTCCCAGATATGTCTGTGCCGCAAGCCGCTCCGGTGCGTCGCGAAGATTGTGGCGACGACGAACGACTTCGTAGGCGTATGCACGACATGATGGTCGGCTACGCTCGCAGTATTCGTGACTCCATGGCCGAGCTATGCCACTTGGGTCTAGTTCCGGAGACCCGCGTTGAAGTGCGAGTTCATGGCGGTACGCAGTTCTTCAAGCTGTACGTGATCAATAATGAAGACGTCTTCTTCGGCTATTACCCGATTAAGCCCAACAAGGTTGTAGCTCAGGGGGAATCTGTCGACATCTACGACCTCGTAGGCAAGGATACTGTGCTTTTCCATCACTCGGTCAACGACAGTGAACCGTCCAGCGGTGTGCAGCAGGTTGAGCAAGCCCGCATGTGGTTTGACAGCGTTTGGGAGACCATTGCGAGGGAATTCGATCTCGATGGGAACTGACAACCTAGCCTCCGTCTTGGCCAACGCTTCCGCCGTTCTATTCGACTTCGATGGCCCCCTGTGTGATGTGTTCGCTGGGCACCCCGCTCCCCAGGTTGCGAGGGAGTTGGCGCAGCTTGCTGATGGCGAGGATCTGGCACTTACGGCAAAGCTATCCGGCACTGATGATCCCCTCGAAGTGCTGCGCCTCACGCACGCTGCTAACTGCGATTTGGGGCACACGGTAGAACGGGCCCTGATCGAAGCTGAGATGGATGCTGTCAAGCTGGCGGGTAGTCCTACGCCGGGGGCAACTTCTGCTCTGGAGCTAGCGCGGGCGACAGGGCGGAGAGTCGCGGTTGTAAGTAATAACTCGGCCGAGTGTGTGCGTTCTTTCCTCGACCAGCATGGGATTGGTCAGCATGTAGAGGAAATCGTGGGGCGACCTAGGCAACGACCAGACCTTATGAAGCCGAACCCGTATTCGCTCACAATGGCTGCCCGGCTGCTCGGTGTTGATGTCACTACCTGTGCCTTAGTTGGCGATTCATTGACCGACATTCAGGCCGCTCATGCTGTCGGCAGCGCCGCGATTGGCTACGCCAACAAGCCTGGCAAGCGGCAAGCTTTTGCCCAAGCTGGAGCTGAGTCCGTCATCGAGTCCATGAACGCCATCGGGGATGCGCTGCGGCCACTCGAAAGCCGCTAGGCACCCCTGGGACCTGTTACGGGTTTCTCTACCTCATCAAGGCACCCGGCTCCGCTGTCGCTCCGCCGGGCGCGCTGCGGCTCCGGCCGCGCTGCCGCTCCTGCCTCCGGCCCGCTCCGCGCGCCTGCGCCACTGCGCGCCCTCGGACGACCAAGCCGGGGCCAGAGAAGAGAAGCGCCAGCCGGTGGGGGGTCCGGGCGGCTCCGAGGCTTTACCCACCTCCCCGGTCCGGGTCCCGCGTCGAGCAAGACCAGGGGGCCACTCGTGCACATTGCGGGCAGGGGTGAAGCCTGCCCGAGTTGCCAACCAGCGTACGGCCCCCTGGCCATGCCCGACCCCAGACCGGGCAGGACACCGGCCAAAGCCTCGGAGCCGCCCTCGCGCAGGACTCCGGCGACACGTCGCGGTACAGCAGCGAAGTACAGCAACCGCACCGACCGTAGGCGACCCCAAGCCCCCGCCAACGTTCTACTCACCAGGGCGGGAGACCCCAGCGACCGTGAGGCCCATAGTTCGCATCGAGAGGATAGGTCGGTGGAGCACTTCTACTCGCCACCGAGGCTCCACCGACCCCGTGGGCACGTGATCTCCTAATGAGGCCAGATCACTGCGTTGCGGGTGCAGGCGGGCGAACGAATAGACCGAGCAGGCCGGACAGCACCGTCGTGAAGATCCCAAAGAGGACATCAGTATTCCTTTGCGTGGCCAGCGCGTAAACGATGCCCACCAGGTCGAGAGTGAGAATCACGCAAAGCGTGATCACCAGTGCCAGCCATAGCTGACTCGCTGTCGCCGGGGCCGGAGGCGGGATCATCGCTCCGGCGGCCGCTCCGGCGGCAGCACCGGCCGCTACAGCCACTTTGACTTCTGTCGGCTGCCCCTGCACGCCAGCCAACGCCTGCTCAACACTCTCTTGGATGGGGTCATCACCGTTCGCCATGGGCATTACACGTACCAGCGAGAACCTATGCGTGCGGTCCTAACTCGCGGAAACTACTACACGGCTCCCCCAGACGGCTGACCAGTCCATCCGCGCCCACGCCGGGGCCGTCTTGGGGCCGTCGAAGGGTGCTCGACGACGACCAACGCTGACAACCGTCGACAGTCAAGCCGCAAGTCAGCAGGTTGATCGATTACATGACCGCAGGCCAGGAAGCCGCCGCATCAGTTCTTCGACATCTAAGCCCGGCGACCGGATGATTTGAGGGCTCGTAAGCCCCTCTGGCCTGCAACGAGTTCCTGTCAGCCCCGTCGGCGCCATTGGGCGCCGACGGGGCTCAGTATGTCTGCAGGGGGCCTGATCACAGGTCCCATTGGATCGACGATCGAGCTACAAATAGCTCGGTACAACTCCTCTTCTCGCCATGCTCCGCACACCATCCAACATGGCGACCAGGTGGTACGGCGGCTCAGAAGTAGCCGTCACTGTTGCCTCCCTGTAGGTTGTCGGGTCCTTGCCGGCTACACCGTCGCCCGAGCTGATCAACTCCCGGTTGCGCATTCCCCATCCGGGCCACTCGGCCTGAAGGTACGTTGTCGGCGGCGGGTGAATTCGACCGTCGCCGAGATACGTCTCTAGGTCGTCACGGAAAACCGCATACGTGGCCTCGGCCACGGTTGAGGGCCAGGCAGTCACCGAGGTCGCTCCTTCTCCCAAGTACGCCAGACGCTTACGCTTCCGGCTCTCTCAGGGGCATAGCGGCCGAGTGCCTTGTAGTCGGATGTGGTCAGGCCATCGAACTCGACCTCCACGGAGATGCGCTCACCAACCATTGCCGAGTGCAGGTCGTCGGAGCTGAGCCCAACCTCTTTCTCACCATGGAAGAACCAGTCAAGCGCTCGAAGAACAGTGGACTTCCCAGCACCGTTCGGGCCGATAAAGGACGTTATCTCTTCGAAAGTTGGTCCGGACATCATCGAGCCGACTGTCTGCGCTGAAGCGCAGGGATGGCCGCGACCTTGGCGGCATCCAGGTGATCCCAGAGGATGCCCTTCGGGCGGTGCGGGGCCGGGCAGGTGATGATCTCATCGGGAGTGATAATCAGGTCGACGCTGACGTCATGCTCAATGGCAGGGATGGTGTCGTCGATCACCTGGAGCTGGTGAACGGTGGTGACGACGAGGGTCTCGGGACTGATCAGCCCGGCTTCGGTCAAGAGGGCGTACTCCAGGTCCGAGTAGCCTGCGCCCTTGCCTATCCGGATGCCATCTCTGTTGACCGCGACGCTGCCCAGCACCACGACCTGGATAGGGCGGAGCCCGTCTACATCGACGGTGGGCGCAACCATGGCCGCGACGCGGCTGGTCGCCGCCTCGACCGGCGGGACGGTCAGGGCGGCGGGATCCAGCAGATAGAACGGGCGCGACGTGGCGAGCTTGGGGGCTGCCATGTAGACCGTCTTACCCTCCTCCAGCGCGCGGGCCCGAACGGGGAGCTGGGCTTTGTCCGGTACTGCTTTGACAGTGGTGGCTCTCTGCCAAGCGGGTAGGGCAGCCAGGCGCTCCGCTGCCCGGTCGGCTCCCTTGAAGTTCGGGATGCGCCCGTGGGCAGTGTCATCGTAGGTGGCGGAGGCGGCGTCAAGGGCGTCCCAGACTGCCTGTCGTACCTGTCGCTTGGCCTCATCGTGCGCAATGGACACCGGGTGGTTCTCCTTGCCGTTACGTCGCTGCCATGAGGGCCAGCATCCGGTCATGGACGTCTTGAACACGAGGCTGCTGGCGCCAGGGGCGGAGGTCGCGGGCCGCACCGAAGACGATGTTCATACCTCCGCCGCCGCGTGTCAGCTCAAGATCTCCGACGGCTTCGTGGAGGGTGTCGACTGCAGCGTCGACTTCCCCTTGTCGGATGAGGGCGAGGGTGAGGTTTCCCAGCACGATCGCACGCGACTTCCTCCGCTCCGTCAACAGGGCCGCTGTGGTCGTAAGGACCTTCTCAGCACGCGCATACTGCCCCAGGGAGAGATAGCAGGCTCCGGTGAGCCGGCCAGGCTGGCTGGGCGAGATCAGTTCCGTCGCCGCGTCGGTGGCATCGGCCCTCGACAGATGGTCGTCCGCCTTCGCGAGGGCACGTTCGCAGTCGTCGGCCTCTCCGAGCCTGGCATGGGCTTCTCCCGCATGCAGCATGGCGAGTCCGGCGAGGGCGTGACTGGTACCCCTGGCTGTCGCTGCTGCTTGGAGGAAGAGATCGAGCCCAGCTCGTGGGGTCTGGGCACCGTAGAGGGCGATGTATCCGGTGCGCAGAAGGACATGGCCTTCGAGGATGCGGTCATGCAGGTAGCGGGCGACGCTGAGGCTCTGTGCGTAGAAGGACTTCGCGGTTTCGTGGTCACGGCGTTGGGAGGCGTCCCACACGAGCTGGCCCATGAACGTGGCGAGGTCGGACTGAAGGGTCCGTAGTTCGCGTTGCACCCGGCCTCGGCAAGCTTCGTTCGCCAGGAGAACGACCTGGCTGAGCTGACGCCCGGCGTCGGCGAGGAGGCCGGCGGACGGTTCCCGGTCGTAGCGCTCGCTCAGCTCCTGGAAGTCGGTACGGAGCATCGCGCAGGTTCCGAGGTCGGACTTCTCCGGATACCGGAGAGCGTAATCGTGACGCTCGTCGCGAAGGGAGGCGCCGGTTGTCGGGGCACCCAGCAGATCTCGCAACTCGTCGGTGGTGACTCCTAAGGTCTGGGCGAGGCGAGGGCGCATCCACGGTTGCGGGGCCCCACGGCCCCCCTCCCACCGCACGACAGTGGAGCGGTCCACGCCCAGGGCTTCCGCCAGGGACTCCTGGGTGAACCCCCTGGACTCCCGCTGCTGGACGAACCGGTGCCGCTTCAGCCCCATGACGTCATCTCCCCGCCCTCGCGCGTGAGGGGATCTCCCCAGGTCATGCCCAGCTGTGCCACACGGATGCCGCACAAGCGCGTCAATTCTGCCCTGGTTCTGTGCGCAGGTAAGGAGTTCTGTGGAGACGAGCACCCGGTCGTGATCCGCATAGGGATCCACGGGTGACGGCTCCTGCCCCTCTACGAGCCTCGGTCTCGATCTGGAAGGCCCCTTCATCTTGATTATTTCTGGACGCCGGAGACATGCACGGTTCCACGTCGGCAGGTGTACTGGCGGTGATCTGCGGTGAGTGCGAAAGCCGCGCCACCCGGCAGCACCCCGAGTAGGTGGCTCACCCTGGGCACACCTGTGCGTGACACGTCCAACAACCGGACCGGTGTGATCCATGGCATCGGCGACCCGGTGAAATTCGCCACCGATTCCGACCGCTCCTGTGTCTGGCTTCTGCCCATCGGCGGCGGTCACGAATGGCGTGCCAACGTCGCCGACATCGAGCCGCGTGCGGAGGGCCAGCCCAGCGAGGACGAACAGTGAACGTTCTCCCAGGTCGGCTGGTCAAGGACACCTGTACTGGCCGTGTCGGGGTGGTCCGGAGCGACGAAGGACGGTCCGTACTCCTAACTTCTCCGGACAAACAGATGCCTCCGTGGGCCTGTCCCAAGGATCACCTGGTCCTCGCATCCCCGACCGACCGCGCCGCCCTTGGCTTGAATCCCCGCGGAGATTTTCCATGACCTGGGGGACGAGCGATCACCTTCTACCACCGACGAAAGGCTGTCCCACTGTGATCAAACCCCACCCGCCCCGTGCCCTGGCCACAGGGGACAACAGCCCTATTGGTAGGGCCCGACGGCCCGACCTCGACCAAGCCTGGCGCTTCGTCGTCACCCTTCCTCACACTGCCGGCCCCGGCCAGGCCACCCTCGTCAAGAAGCGCTGCCGTTTCTGTTTGACGAAATACGAGGCTCTCCGGATCGCCCGACAATATGGCGATGTCCGTGCCGAGGAACAGCACGCCATCAACCTGGTAGCCCACTGGACCGCCGACCACCAGACCGTCCAGCCCTGAACCGGCGCCTTGAGTCAGTGAGGAGCGATATGGCAACGCACTCGAGTGGCTGGTATCGCGCCTGGTACAGCCAGTGGATCGCCCCCAGGCCGCAGACGGTCGTGGTTCAGCCGACCAGCTTCTGCAACCTGGACTGCCTCTACTGCTATCTGCCGCACCGAGGTGTGAAGAACAACATGTCTCCCGAGGTTGCCGAGGCAGTGGCGTCGTCCGTGGCCGGCCTCGCCACCGAGGGGCATCCGATCGACGTCGTGTGGCATGGCGGGGAGCCACTGGCGCTGGGGGCGCGAAAGTTCTCCCATCTGCTCGCCCCATTCGAGGTCCTGCGGCTGCAAGGCCGGGTCCATCACTACGTGCAGACGAACGCCACGCTCGTCTCCGATGCCTGGTGCGACCTGTTGACGGAGTTCGAGTTCCGCGTGGGCATCAGCATCGATGGGCCGGATGGGCTCAATGCCCAGCGCGTCGACCGGCACGGTCGCCCCGCCTTCGACCGGATCACACGCGGAATCGTCCGGTTGCGCGATCGCGGTATCCCGTTCTCGGTCATCGCGGTGGTCGCTGCGGAAGCCATCGGGCACCCCGAGGAACTCCTCGACTTCCTGGCCGGCCTGGGCTGCCACTCAGTAGGGCTGAACGTGGAGGAGGTCGAGGGTGTCAACACCGCGCGTCGGCCACCCAGCCGAGAGCAAGCCGAGGAATTCTGGCGACGGGTGCTCGCTTGGTCGCGCACCCACGGCGGTCTGCCGATCCGAGAACTGGAGCGGCTGTCCGAGTATCTGAGCCTCGCGCGCAGGGGCCACCGGGCCGACTGGGATCGGCGCCGTCTCGACCCGATACCAACCGTGACCTGGAACGGCGATGTCGTGTTGTTGTCCCCGGAACTGGCGGACACCACCGACGCCGGGTACGGCGACTTCCTGGCCGGAAATGTGCGGGAGCAGAGCATCGCGGCCATACTGCGAAACGCCCACCGTCTCCGCTACGTGCGTGACTTCCTCGTGGGCCTGGACCGCTGCCGGGCCGAGTGCGAGTTCTTCGACTTCTGCCGGGGAGCCCAGGCAGGCAATCGCTACTTCGAGAACGGCAGCCTGGCCACCACGGAAACGAACTACTGCCGCGTCTCAAGGCAAGCACTGGTCATGGACCTATCCACAGCTGCAGAGAGGGAGCAAGCCGCATGACCCTGCTGGAACAGCTCGTCACCACCGACGCGCCTGTCGTCCGTGACCTGGTCAGCGCCTACGACGACGCGGAGTCCGGCCCCGCCTGCATCGCCAAGTTCAACAACCAGCCCACCTGGGACAACTGGGCGAAGTCACCAACGCATTTCGACAACCGGCCGACCTGGGACAACTGGAACAAGAAAAAGTAGACACCCTCTGCCTGTCGGTGCCCCTCGCGGGCGCCGACAGGCAGAGGACGATCTGAGCTAGGAAAGAAGCCATGGGAACCCGCACGGTACGCAGCACAAGCGTCACCCTCCCGGCTCTGGACGCGCCGGGCCTGTACCTGTCGAACGTGACATCTCTGGAAGCCGGCCGGGGCAGGCTCTCGGAGTTCCAGTACGCCGATGCCGACCTCCGCGAGCTGGACCTCGCCGCCACCCACCTCTTGGACGGGCGCATCACCAGGGTGACGACCCAGCGCACCCGGCTCCATGAGGTCCGTGTCGACTCAGTCCAATTCTCGGACTGCGATCTGGGTTCGGTGCAGTGGATGGAAAGCAAGTTGTCCCGCGTCACGTTCACCAACTGCAAGATCATGGGCGCCTTGTTCGAGGAAGTGATCCTCGACAACGTCCTCTTCGACAACTGCAAGATCGACTACACCACCTTCGACCGGGTCCGGGCCGCCGGCCCCGTGATCTTCTCCAAGTGCACCCTGCGGGAGGCGACGTTCAAGTCGTCCGACCTCACCGCCGCCCTCCTCGAGGCATGCGATCTCGGGCTGGCTGAGTTCGACGGTGGAAAGTACTGGGACTTCGACCTGCGAGGGAACGACCTGGCCTCCGTGCGGGGCGTGGGAGCCCTGAAGGGAATCATCATCGACCGCAACCAGACGCTTCAGCTGGCCGAGGCCCTGGCAGCCGAGCTGGACGTCACCTACGGCGAGGACACCGGCGACGAATAATGCCCGGCAGTGCCGACGGGAGGGACCGGCATGGCAACACGATTGGCCTTCGACGACTGCAAGGGCCTGCTGGAACGGTGTGAGATCGGCCCCGTCCGCCAGTACGCGGGGGAACCGAACTACGATGACGGGGCCGTGCTGCCGGTCGGGGACTGGCAACCGCTGAGCCCCAGGGAAGCTCTTCACTTTCGGGCGTGCACCGACAACCACAACGGGACTCTGGTCGAGTTGGTGAGAGGGCCTGTGCTTGGCCTGCCCCTTGACAGTGAGCAGGACTTTTACGAGCCGACCGCTCGACGCCATCCATTCGAAGGCCGATGGCCTGCGAAGTTCCTGGGCTGCGCTACCAGCCCTGCGAATGCCCGTACGGTCACTGTGGACCCCGCCACCGGCCGTCGACTCGGGCTCCACGTCGACAACTGGGACCGTCTCTCCCACGGAGCCCGTCGCGAAGGCCGACGCAGGTTGTGCCTGAACCTCGGCCCAGGACGGCGGTACCTCCTGCTGGGTGACCGGGACATCGAAGAGGTGAGCCAGCCACCGCATGACGGGCGCGGGCCGTTCTACCCCCACACCAATGACCTGCGCCAATACGTCGCAGAGGGTCGGCCCCTGCGCTGCCTGCGCATACGTTTGGACCCCGGCGAGGGCTACATCGCCCCCACCGAACTCCTGCCGCATGACGGCTCGACCGCGGGCCAGGCTCTGCCCTCCACAGCCGCTTTCTGGCTGGGCCGGTGGCCGGCGCGGGCGGGGGCACCTCGGTGCCTGCTCCGGTGCCCCTGCGCCAGGTCCGCGACGAGCTGACCGGCCGTCCCCGGCGGATCAACGCAGGGCTGGGCCGTACCCGCTGCGGACCGGCCGGAGCGGTGATCGCTGCCCTCCGCGCGGGCCTGGGCCTGGACGACGCGGTGACGGAGCTGTGCGTCAACCACGTGGGGCAGTGGAGGGGAATTCCGTTGCACTTCACCGCCGTAACCCCGACCGTGTGCCTCTCCTGGCTGTACGCCGCCGAGGCCCGTCAGCTGATTGCCGCCGACGCCAAGCTCCGTGATGCCTACGAGCCCCCTGGCCCGCCGGTACGTCCCCACACACCCCGGCAGAAGGAGAAGACCGCAGTGCTCCAGACCGCTGTCCGTATCGCCACGGCCACCCAGGCCGCGACCGTCACCAGCAACGCGCCGGTGATCACCGACTGGACTCGTCGCTACTTCGGCCCCTGGTGGAATGCCACCAGCACCGCCCCTGACGCCAACGCAGCGGTGATCGCCGACGTGAACCCCGACCGAGTCACCGAGATCGCCCAGCGTGTGGCCGACCACGCGCACGAGGAGACCGTCTACGCGAACTCGACCATGCTCTTCCGCCGGGACGATGACGGCACCGTCCTCGCCTACCAGCCTGACGACAAGCTCGTCTACCGGGCCGAGCCCGGCGGCGGCCCCCTGCGCATCTACGGGTGCGAAGATGTTCCCATCGCCCTGGCCGCCGCACGCCTCGCCCGCGAGGTCGTCCGCGGGCAGCTCCTGGCGGACGGCTGGTCGATTCTGCACGCCTCCGCCGTCGTCCACGACGGGCAGACCGTGCTGGCCCTGGGCGGCAAGGGCGCCGGGAAGACCACCACCGCCCTCATCCTGGCCCGTGCCAGCTGGCAGCTGGCAGCTGCTGGCCAACGACCGCGTCTTCATCCGTCGTGAGGGCGACCGGCTGCGGGTCCTGCCCTGGCCGTCCGCCGCCGCCATCGGCCTGGGGCTTCTGGACGCCCTCGACTGGTACGAGACCGTCCGTGAACGTCTCCGCAGCGGCGAACAGCTCCACCCCACCCAGCACCAGAAGGTCACCGACGCCCTCCACTCCGGCAGCCGCACACCCCTATGGAAGGAGTCCGGCAAGGAACTCAAGCCCCAGTTCTTCCCCGACCAGCTCCACTCCTGGCTCGGCCTGAGCCTGGCCACCGAGGGACACGCCGCCCGCATCCTCTTCCCCAAGATCACCCCCGGCACCGAGCCCTCCCTCCTCGGCGAGGACCGAAGTGTAGGGGCCGGCGACTTCTTCACCGCCGGTACCGAAGACCGCTACCCCGACGTCTTCGACCTCCTGCCTACCGACCTCCCCGACACTCAGCCCCTGCTCGAACTGCTCGGCGAACTTCCCCGGAACGTCCTGGCTCTGGGGCACGACGTGAAGGCGAACACCGACTTCCTCGCACAGGTCACAGGCCCGACCGCATGAACGAACGATGGCGGGTATGACCCACGGCATTTCCGCCACCGTCGGCGTATCCCCTGGTGCTCCGCTACCCCAGTGGGTGGCTCACGGTGCCGCCTCTCATTCCGCCGCCCATACTTTCAACCCCATACAGGAGGCCCTTCTTGGCTGAGCCGTACGACCGCTGGTACAAGAAGCGCCCTCAACCCGGCGACGAGAGGTGCAAGGCCCACGGAAAAGTGCCGACTGCAGGTCCTCGACGAGACCACATTCGGCCTCATCTTCACCCACCTGTCGTCAATCCTGGCCATGGCGGTAAACGACGACCTGATCCCGAAGAACCCCTGCGAGATCGGGTCGGTCAAGCGCGTGAAGCCCAGGCGGTCGAAGGAGTCGGCCAAAGACGTGCCGCTCACCTGGGAGCGGACGGATGACCTGCGCCAGCAGCTGTACCGGCGCGATACCGTCGGTCGTGTAACCGAGAGGAGGACGTCGTGACCGCGCAGCCCATCGGCCACGGTCCGCAGCCGCCCGCCCGCCGGGGCCGGGCACCGCTGCACGACGTGTCGGCTCCGCGCCCGCAGATGACCCCCGAGCAGTTCGAGCACATCGCCAGAGAAGCGGCGCGCCAGGACGTGACGCTGGAGTTCATCAACGGACGGATCGGGGTCAAGCCGGTGGGGGACGGGAACCACGACGAGATCGCCACCTGGCTCACCGCGCAGTGCATGCAGTTCCGGCCCGACCTGCGCGTCCACGGAAACCGGGGCCTGCGCGTGGATGCCTACCGCAAGGGGATGGCCCGCCCGGACATCGCCCTCGCTCCGCCCGGCGCCTTCGCGGGCACAGGCGAGTGGGGCGACCCCGCACCTGTGCTTCTCGTCGCGGAGATCACTTCCTTCGACTCCGACACCGACACACGGGACCGCCACGAGAAGCCCCGCGCCTACGCGGAGTCCGGCATCCCGGCGTTCATCCTGATCGACCGGGACGTGGAAAGGATCACCGTCTACAGCGACCCCGTGGACGGCAAGTACGAGAGCGCCCCCTCATACGGCTATGGCGACCGGGTGGAGATTCCCGGCCTCGACATCACACTCGACACCGAGGAACTCAAGAACTACACGGGCAGGCCCGACCCGGGCCTCCAGTAGAGTCGGTGTCCTCCAAGGGTGCGCGCCGCCAGCGTATCCATCCCGGACGTGACGGACGAGAGCGAGACTGCCTCGTAGATCCCGATTCCGGCCTTCACCCTCCCACCCGCTCCGCCAGGAACCCCTCCCACGTCCGCTCCCCCTTGACCGCCCCGCTGAGGGCGAGGTTCTCCCCGGCCCGGTACGCGCGGCCGAGTTTGCCGGGTACGCGGACCGGGAGCATCGGGCGCTTCTTGCCCCGGGCGCGCAGGTAGCCGCGGCTCAGCTCGGCCAGCTCGTAGACGTCCGGGCCGGCCAGGTCGGGGACCGCGCCGGACGGGGCGCCTAGGGTCAGTTCCACGAGGCGGGCGGCCACTTCGCGGGCGTCGACCGGCTGCCAGCGGACTCCGCCGGGGGCCGGGAGCACCGGCAGCTTCGCCATCTTCTCCACCACCTTCAGGGCCAGGTCGTGGAACTGGGCGGCGCGCAGTGTCGTCCACGGCAGCCCGGACTCGGCCACAGCCCGCTCCGCGTCCAGCTTGGCCCTGAAGTAGCCCAGCGGGACGCGGTCCGCACCGATGACCGAGATGTACACCAGGTGTCCCACCCCGGCGCGTTGCGCGGCCCGCACCAGGTTCCGGGTCGCCACGTCGTCGCCCTTGGGGCCGCCCGCGAGGTGCAGGACGATGCCGGCGCCCTCGACCGCGGCCTCGACCCCCTCGTCCTTGAGCAGGTCGCCGGTGACGTAGGCGATGCCGTCCGCGGACTCGTGCGGGTGCCGGCTGAGCACCCGCACCTCGCGGCCGGCGTCCCGCAGCAGCGGGACGACCAGGCGTCCGAGCGTGCCCGTGCCGCCGGTGACCAGGATCGTGGACGTCGTCATGGCTTCTTCCCGTTCGCTTCCCGTGTGCCCTGGCCGGAAGTTGATCTCCGGCCAGGGCTGCTGTTTCGTGGTTTCCGCTGCTATGACACCCGGTGCGGAAGGAATGTGACACGGTGGACGAACACGAGGATCCGACGGGGCGGTTCGAGGAGCACCGGGCCCGGCTGAGGGCCGTGGGCTACCGGATGCTCGGGTCGGTGAGCGAGGCCGACGACGCCGTTCAGGAGGCTTGGCTGCGGCTCGTTCGAACCGAGGCCGATCCCGATGCCGAAGAGATAGAGAATCTTGGTGGGTGGCTGACGACCGTAGTGGCCCGCGTGTGCCTGAACATGCTGCGCTCGCGCGAACACCGGCGCGAGGAGCCCCTCGAGGTGTACGTGCCCGACCCGCTCATCGCGCCAGTCTCCGGGGTCGACCCGGAGCAGGAGGCCCTGCTGGCCGACTCGGTCGGTCTGGCGCTGCTGGTCGTCCTCGAATCGCTGTCGCCGGCCGAGCGGCTGGCGTTCGTGCTGCACGACATGTTCGCCGTGCCCTTCGACGACATCGCCGCGGTGATCGAGCGGACTCCGGCCGCCACCCGCCAGCTCGCCAGCCGCGCCCGCCGCCGGGTCCAGGGCCGGTCCCCGGCCCCCGACCCCGACCTCACGCGCCAGCGCGAGGTCGTCGACGCCTTCTTCGCCGCTTCCCGCGACGGCGACTTCGACGCGCTCGTCGCCGTACTCGACCCCGAGGTCGTCCTCCGCTCCGACGCAGGCCGGGGCTCCCGCTTCTCCGTCGCCCTCTCCGGTGCCCGCACCGTGGCCTCCCAGGCCGTCACCTTCAGCGGCCTCGCCCCCTTCGTCCGTCCCGCCCTGATCAACGGCACCGCGGGAGTCGTCGTGGTCGCGAACGGCCGTCCGCTGTCCGTCATGGCCTTCACCGTCACGGACGGCAGGATTGCCGCCATCGACGTCCTGGCCGACTCGGACCGCCTGCGCGACCTTGACCTGTCGGTGCTCGACCTGCCGGTGCTCGACAGCTGACGCGCGACCGCACATTATCGGCCACCTCACCCATGGGGCACGGGGCCTCAGCCACCTGTCAGCCGTGATCAAAGTGCAGGTCATCGCGGCATAGTGGACCTGATCGCCACACGTGGCCCGCCCCCACCCCATGGCTCGAATCCACCGTCTCTCCCCCACTCACCTCGACCAACATCATCTGACGCTGCTTCACTTACGCGCCGGGAGTCCCTCCTCGCCCGAACGGGCCGTTCCAGGGGCTCCTTCTTGACGCATGCGCCCAGATGGAGGGACCGGGATGTCGACCGCAGTGCACGGGCAGCAGCCGGAGCGAGCCGAGCAGTCAGCAGGCCGGGCACAGCTCAGTCTGGGGATCGCCGCCGCGCGGAATCTGGCGACCGTCACCAAGAGCGTCCCGCAGATGCAGGGAGTCAGCTCGCGGTGGCTGCTGCGCATGCTGCCCTGGGTCGAGGTCAAGGGCGGTACGTACCGGGTCAACCGGAGGCTGGTGTACGAGGTCGGGGACGGGCGGGTGACCTTCGTCCAGGACGGGGCGGCGGTCAAGGTCGTGCCCGCCGAGCTGGCCGAGCTGCCGCTGCTGCGCGGTTTCGCCGACGACGAGGTGCTGCGGGCGCTGGCCGGGCGCTGCGAGCAGCGTACGTACGAGGCCGGGCAGGTCATCGCCGAGCGTGGGCGGGCCGTCGACCACGTGTACCTCCTTGCGCACGGCAAGGTGGAGAAGGCCGGCTCCGGGAAGTACGGCGCGGAGACCCGGCGCGGCGTGCTCGCCGACGGTGCCTTCTTCGGCGGGCAGGCGCTGGCCGGGGAGCCGGGCACCTGGGAGTTCACGGCACGCGCGCTGACGGCGTGCACCGTGCTGTCCCTGCCCCGGGCCGCGTACGAGGAGGTGGCCGGGCGCAGCGAGCGGCTCCGGGAGCACGTGCGGCAGCGCGAGGCCGAGCGGGCGCGGCCGCGGAACAAGAAGGGCGAGGCCGACATCGCGCTGGCCGCAGGCCACACCGGTGAGCCCGTCATCCCGGGCACCTTCGTCGACTACGAACTCCGGCCGCGCGAGTACGAGCTGAGCGTGGCCCAGACGGTCCTCCGGGTGCACAGCCGGGTCGCCGACCTCTACAACGAGCCGATGGACCAGGTCGAGCAGCAGCTGCGGCTGACCATCGAGGCGCTGCGCGAGCGCCAGGAGTCCGAGCTGGTCAACAACCCCGAGTTCGGGCTGCTGCACAACGCCGACTACAGCCAGCGCATCTCCACCCACTCCGGCCCGCCCACCCCGGACGACATGGACGAGCTGCTCAGCATGCGGCGGGGGACCAAGGCGTTCTTCGCTCATCCGCGGGCCGTTTCCGCCCTCGCCCGCGAGTGCAACAAGCGGGGGCTGTCCTTCGACAGCGCCGACGTGGGCGGCCACGCGGTGCCCGCCTGGCGGGGCGTGCCGATCCTCCCCTGCGGGAAGATCCCGGTCTCGGAGGAGGGCACCTCCTCGATCCTCGCGATGCGCCTGGGCGAGAAGGAGGAGGGGGTGGTCGGGCTGCGGCAGACGGGCATCCCGGACGAGTACGAGCCGGGCCTGAACGTGCGGTTCATGGGCATCAACGACCAGGCCGTCATCTCCTACCTGGTCAGCACCTACTACTCGGCGGCCGTCCTCGTGCCCGACGCGCTCGGCGTGCTCGAGAACGTCGAGGTCTTCCACACTCCCTCCTGACGGATCGAAGAGGAGCATCGGTGTCTCTGCTGTCGCGGATGTCCGCGCCCGCGGCCCGGCACGACGTGGCGCGGCTCGCGGCGGCGCTGCTCGACCGCCAGGGCGTCCCGGCCGCGCCCAGGGCCCTCCGGCTGCCCTCCGGGCCGACCGGCCTGGGCACCTCCGCCGCCCGCGTCGCGGCCCGCAAGCCGGCCGCCGCGTCCGCCTCCGGCGTCCCGGAGCTGTACTGCCCGCCCGCGCTCCGGGACGACCCGGCGCTCGGCGGGGAGGTCAACGAGCGGCTGCTGGCCTGGGCCGAGGAGACCGGCATCTACGCCGGCCGGCTCGACCGCGTCCGCGCCGCCGACTTCGGGCGGCTGATGATGCTGGCCCACCCCGACACCGACGACCCCGACCGGCTGCTCGCGGCGGGCAAGTGCGCGCTGGCCGAGTGGGCCACGGACGACTACTACTGCGACGACGGGGCCGGCCCCGACCTCCTGGGCTCGCACCTGGGCCCCGCGTACGCAGCCGTCGACCCGTCCCACCTCCCCGCCCGCTACGCCCTCGCCTGGGAGCGGGAGATGCGCGAGGACCCCGTCCGGGTCGCCCTGCGCGCCGGCATGGAGCACCTGGCCCGCTACGCCGAACCGTCCCAACTGGCCCGGCTGCGCCA
Source organism: Streptomyces sp. 17_S59 (assembly GCF_056930295.1). Classification (NCBI taxonomy): domain Bacteria; kingdom Bacillati; phylum Actinomycetota; class Actinomycetes; order Kitasatosporales; family Streptomycetaceae; genus Streptomyces; species Streptomyces sp. 17_S59. The sequence continues at coordinate 1,784,092 of NZ_JBXOWD010000001.1, forward strand.
CGAGGTGGCCGTCCTCTTCGTCGGCTACGGGCAGGAGGGCTCCTGGCGCTCGCGCGGCCACATGCCCACCGTTCCCGAATACCTGGCGCACCGGCAGATCAACAGCTTCCTGCCCTGCATCGCGCTGACCGACGCGGTGGGCGGCTACGCGCTGCCCGCGAGCGAGTACGCCGACCCGCGGGTGCGCCGCGCCGTGACCATGGCGGCCACCGCCGCCACGCTCGTCAACGACCTCTACTCCATGACCAAGGAACACCACGCCTCCGGCGTGGAGTTCAACCTGCCGACCGTGATCGCCGAGCAGGAGCGGTGCTCGCCCCGTGAGGCGATCGAGCGGAGCGCGGAGGTCCACGACGAGCTGGTGCGCGCCTACGAGGCGGAGGCGGCCGCCCTTGCCCTCACCGGCTCGCCCCTGCTGCGCCGCTTCCTCGCGGGGGTGTGGGCCTGGCTCGGCGGCAACCGCGCATGGCACAGCGGCAGCCCCCGCTACAACAACGCCTGAGCCGGACCCCGTTCCCCTACCCCTCGCATTCCCCTGCATTTCTCTGCATTTCTCTGCATTTCCCCTGCCCGTCCCAAGGAGCACGTCCATGAGCACCGTCCCCACGCCCGTCCTGCGCACCGCGTACCAGAAGTCCGTCGCGGAGTACTGGAACAACGAGAAGGACCCGGTCAACCTGCGCCTGGGCGACGTCGACGGCCTCTACCACCACCACTACGGGCTCGGCGACTACGACCCCTCCGTCCTGGAGGGTCCGCAGGAGACGCGCGACGAGCGCATCGTCGAGGAGCTGCACCGGCTCGAGTCGGCCCAGGCCGACGTCCTCCTCGACCACCTGGGCCCCGTCACCGCCGGGCAGCGCCTGCTGGACGCCGGGTGCGGGCGCGGCGGCACCAGCATCATGGCCAACGCGCGCTTCGGCTGCCGGACGGACGGCGTGTCCATCTCCCAGGCACAGGTCGACTTCGCCAACGAGCAGGCCCGCAAGCGGGGCGTGGACGACAAGGTGCGCTACCACTTCGCCAACATGCTGGACACCGGCCTGCCGACCGGTGCCTTCCAGGGCATCTGGAACAACGAGTCCACCATGTACGTGGACCTGTTCGACCTCTTCGCCGAGCACGCCCGCCAGCTGGCCTTCGGCGGCCGCTACGTCGTCATCACCGGCTGCTCCAACGACGTGACCGGCGGCCGCTCCAAGGCCGTCAGCCGCATCGACGAGCACTACACCTGCAACATCCACCCGCGCAGCGCCTACTTCAAGGCCATGGCCGCCAACGGTCTCGTCCCCATGAACGTCGTCGACCTCACGCCCGCGGCCATCCCGTACTGGGAGCTGCGCGCCAAGTCCTCGCTGGCCACCGGCGTCGAGGAGCCGTTCCTGACCGCGTACCGCGAGGGCAGCTTCCACTACCTGCTCATCGCCGCGGACCGCGTCTGAGCGCACGCCCCCGATACGGACCGGCCGCCCCCGCGGAAGCAGGGGCGGCCGGTCCTTTCTCCGGCGCCGGGCCCCCGGCTCAGGCGGCGTCGGCCGGGATCAGCGAGCGCACCAGCCGGCACGTGGTGTTCGACGGGCGGTGCACCCCGATACGGACGGCCGTGCGGCGTATGCGGCGGTTGTCCGCCTGCTGGGGGCGGACCACTCCCGCGTGGAGCAGGGCGATGGCCAGGCGCATGGCCTTCAGCTGGCGGTTGTGGGCCTCGTACCAGTCGCGCGGGCGGCCGGCGGGCAGGCGTTTCTTGGGCAGGGTCGCAAGGGTCGGCAGATCCGGCAGAGGTGTTGCTGCTACGGCCATCGGCGTCCTCCTGACAGGGCCACGGTCCCTCTCTCAACTGGGTTCAATTTTACTGCCGGGCACTGACAACCGGCCCTGATCAGCGCTGGTCAGACGCCCTTTGCGACGCCCTTTGCCCGGAGTACGCGCTACCGTGTGGGCCATGGAGATCTGGATCAATCCCGCATGTTCGAAGTGCCGCAGCGCCATCTCGCTGCTCGATGCCGAGGGGGCCGGCTACACCGTGCGCCGCTACCTCGAGGACGTGCCGAGCGCGGACGAGATCCGGGCGGTGCTCGGGCGGCTCGGGCTGGAGCCGTGGGACATCACGCGGACGAAGGAGGCGGAGGCCAAGGAGCTGGGGATCGAGGACTGGCCGCGCGAGGCGGCGGCGAGGGACCGCTGGGTGGAGGCCCTCGCCCGGCACCCGAAGCTGATCCAGCGGCCGATCATCACGGCCGACGACGGCACCGCGGTCGTGGGGCGCTCGGAGGAGGCGGTCCGGGAGGCGCTGTCCCGGTCCGGTCGCTGAGCGGCGGGGCGGTATCGCGGGGGCGGTGAACAGGGTTACGGCTGCGGTTCCCGGGGCGCCATCCGGCGGTCACGCGGAGCTAACGGCAACTGATCTGATGTGCCAGGCTCGTTCCGCACCAGCCCGCCCGCAGAGGGTCCCCACCCGCCGAGGGAGTCACAGTGCCGTTCTCGAAGACCGTCAGATCCGCCGCGCTGACCGCCGCCGCGGCGGCCGCGCTCGCCGTGTCCCTTCCGCAGAGCGCCCGGGCCGCGGACGCGGCCGCCCCCACGCCCCGCCTCAAGGTGCTGACGTACAACACCTTCCTCATGAGCACCAATCTCTACCCCAACTGGGGCCAGGAGCACCGGGCCCAGGAGATAGCCGCGGCCGATTTCTTCCAGGGGAACGACGTCGTCGTGCTCCAGGAGGCCTTCGACAACGCGGCCTCGGACCACCTCAAGGCGCGTGCGGCGGGCCGGTACCCGTACCAGACGCCTGTCGTCGGGCGCAGCAAGGACGGCTGGGACGCCACCGGCGGCAGCTACTCCGCGACCACGCCGGAGGACGGCGGCGTGACGGTGCTCAGCAAGTGGCCGATCCTCCGCAAGGAGCAGGTGATCTACAAGGACGCGTGCGGCTCGGACTGGTGGTCCAACAAGGGCTTCGCGTACGTCGTCCTGGACGTCAACGGCGCCCGGGTGCACGTCGTGGGCACGCACACCCAGTCGACCGACAGCGGCTGCAAGGCGGGCGAGGCGGCCGCGGACCGCTCGAAGCAGTTCCAGCAGATCGACGCGTTCCTGGACGCCAAGAACATCCCGGCCGACGAGCAGGTCATGCTCGTCGGCGACCTGAACGTGGACTCGCGCAGCGCCGAGTACCGCTCCCTGCTCGCCGACGCCGACGTCGCCCCGGCGGACGCCCGCGACGGCCACCCGTACTCCTTCGACACGAAGGAGAACTCGATCACGTCCTACCGCTACCCGGCCGACCCCCGCGAGGACCTGGACTACGTGCTCCACCGCAACGGGCATGCGCGGCCGCAGGGCTGGCACAACACGGTGATCAAGGAGCAGTCCGCGCCGTGGACCGTCTCCAGCTGGGGCAAGAAGTACACGTACACCGACCTCAGCGACCACTACCCGGTGATCGCCTCGGCGGGCTGACCGTACGGACAGGTCGTTGTCGGTGGCCGCTGCCCGGCCGAGCGGTGCCGGGGACGGCGCCCCGGGCCCGGTTCCCGGGTGCGTTGATCGTTTTCCGGCCGTCAAGGTTCCGGATCAAGTGGCCGAAGGGGGTCTGCTGTCCCGGGGCGGCTCGTGTTTCAATAGGGGGCATGGCCAGCTACCAGAACACCGCGACGGGTCGCCACGACCTCGAGCCCTTCTGGCCTTCTCGTCAGCATGACGATTTCGACCGAGTGTGTTGTCGCGCGCCCCTCGCGCAGGCCCACTCCTCCCGCTGACCCCCACGTCGAAGTCAGCCGCCGGCACCGGTCCCGGCAAAGCGGCCCGCGCACAGCACGTCCTTTCTCGACGGCCTCTCGCGCGAAAGAGCTGAGCCCCATGACGAACGTCCGCACCCTCGCCGCGGCCCCCGCCGCCTCCACCGCTCCCGCCCTCCCGGCCGCCGGCGGCCACCTCGCCCACCGCCACCGGCTGCGCGCCGTGGCCCCGGACGAGGTGCCGCCGGTCGCCGAGCTGCTGCACCCGCGGGCCACCTGGCTGCCGGCCCCGCAGCACGCGCTGCCCACCCTGCCCGGCCAGCCGCCCATGATCGGCTATCTGGTGCTCGTGCCGGCCGAGCAGGCGCCGCCCGGGGCCGCCGGGGCGGTCACCGAGGGGGACGAGCTGGTGCGCATCGACCCGGAGGAGCGCACCGCCCACGTGGCGGGCCGCCGCCTGGACCTCACCTACCTCGAGTTCGAGCTGCTGGCCCACCTGGTGGCCAACCCCCACCGGGTGCACACCCGCGACCAGCTGGTGAACACCGTATGGGGCTACGGCCACGTGGGCGACGGCCGCACCGTCGACGTCCACGTCGCCCGGCTCCGCCGCAAGATGGGCGCCGAGCACCGCTCGTCGATCGTCACTGTCCGCCGCGTCGGCTACAAGTACGCGCCCCCGACCGGCCATTGACCGCCGGAGCGGGTAACCAACCGAAGGACCGGGGCTGACAGACCGGCGGCCGGCGTCCGATCATTGCCGAATGGCCATAGCCCTCACCGCCCGTCACCTGCAACTCCCGGCCCTCCCCCAACTCCCCCGTCTCGCCCCGCTGTACGTCGGGGGTGTGCAGCTCGGCGCCTGCGCCATGCGCCGGCTGCTCACGCCCGCCGCGCGCGAGCGGGTGCTGCGCCGCTGCTCGACCAACGTCGACAACCTCCGCGCCGGCCGCTGGCACACCCTGGCCGACAGCGCCCTGGTGGTCGGGAGCCCGCTGGAACTGCCCTACGCGCTGCTGCTCCTGGCCGTGCTGGGCTACGCGGAGTACGCGTACGGCGCCTGGTGGGCGGCCGCCGCCTTCGCCTACGGGCACGTGGGCGCCTCGCTCCTGGTGTACGGGGGCCTGCGCGCCGTCCGGGCGGGGGCGGGGACGCGCTCCGCCGTCGACGTGGGCCCCAGCTACGGCCTCAACGCCGTGGCTGGTGCGCTCGCCGCCGTGCTGCCCCGCGGATACATTCGTACGGGCGCCTGCGCTGCGCTGCTCGCGCTGGGTGCGCGCCCCTTCGTGCGCGGGCGCGGCCGCGCGACCTTCACCGACACCGGGCATCTGCTCGCCCTGCTGCTGGGCATGGGAATCGGCCCCGGCCTCGCCTGCCGGAGCCGTCGCGGAGTCGGCTACCGTTCCCCACAATAAAAGGCAGAAAACACGAAAAACCGCTACAGCAGACAAGCCCCATACGGCAGACAGAGGGAGACGGCCCATGCCGCAGCAGTTCGATGCCTCGACGATCACCAATCTCCGCGACCTCGGCGGCATCGCGCTCGTCGGCAACTCCGCCGTCCGCCCGGGCCTGCTGCTGCGCTCCGGCCAGCTGGACCGCCTGGACCCAGCGGTGGACCCGGCCGTGGCCGCCCTCGGCATCCACACGGTCGTCGACCTGCGCACCGAGAAGGAGCGCACCGAGCGGCCCGACCGGCTGCCCGAGGGGGCCCGGATGGTCGTCGCGGACGTCCTCGCAGGCATGTTCGACGGCTCCGGCGGCGCCCCGCTGGGCGGCGAGGCGCCCGCCCGCCTGGAGGACGTCCTGGGCAGCCCGGCCGCGGCCGAGGAGCACCTGGGCGGCGGCAAGGCGGAGAAGCTGATGTGCGACACCTACCGCGGCTTCGTGGCCTCCGAGTCCGCCTGCCGGGCCTACGGCCTGCTGCTGTCCACGCTGGCCGAGCCGGACTGCGGTCCGGTGCTCTTCCACTGCACGGCGGGCAAGGACCGCACCGGCTGGGCCGCGTCCGTCGTGCTCATGCTGCTCGGCGCGGACGAGGCCGCGGTCGAGCGCGAGTACCTCGACGTCATCCCGGCCGTGCGGGCCGCCTTCGGGCCCGTCATCGACCGCTTCACGCAGGTGGGCGGCGACCCCGACATCGCCGACGCCATCCTGGGCGTGCGCCCGGCCTACCTGGCCGCCGCCCTGGAGACCATGTACGCGGCGTACGGCGACGTGGAGGGGTACGTGCGCGACGGGCTGGGCATCCCCGACGCGGCGGTCGACCGCATCCGCGCCCGCTGCGTGGCCTAGGACGCTCCTGGGGGCGTCCGCCACGGGGGCCGCGCCGGGGGCGTGCGCCCACACGGGTGAAGTGACCATCTCATCATTCACTCGTTCTACGGACGTGGAGCAGCAAGCTACGGCACCGCGGCCCTTCGCCCCGGCCCCCGTCGACGTCGAGCAGGCCGAGGCCGCGCTCATCGAGCACTACCCCCGCCTGGTGCGGCTCGCGTACCTCGTGCTCCCCCCGGCCCTGGGCCGCAACCGGCGGGTCCTCACCGCACACGCCCTCGTCCAGCGCGCCCTGCCGCGCAACCGCTCCGGCAGCCCGGAGCCGGCCGTGCCGCTGCCGCGCGGCGGCGACTCCTCGCCCGGCGACCCGGGCTACGCCTACGTGCGGCAGCGGGTGCTGCGGGCGGCGCTGGACGCCGGGCGCCCGCGCGGCCGGTGGGGGCTGCCCCGCCCGGGGCAGCTGCCCCCGCTGCTGCCGCAGGTGTGGGGGCTGCGGCTGTTCCCCCGCGCCGGGGGCGCCGACGAACTGGCCCTGGACCAGGCGCTCGCCACGCTCTCCGGGCCCGCCCGGGCCGCGTACGTGCTGCACGCCCTGGAGCTGCCGGGCGACCACGCCGTGCGGCAGCTGCTGTCCGCCGCCGGGGTTGCCGACCCCGCGGCGGCCCTGGCCGAGGCCGACCTGGTGCGCGTGCCGGCGGGCAGCCGGGACGCCTCGCTGCTGGAGTCCGTGGAGTTCGACCCCTGCTCCCTCCAGGCCCGGCCCACCGACCTGATGCGCCGCCGCCAGCACACCCGGGCCGTGCTCGCGGCGCTCGCGGCCGTCGTCGTGTGCGGCACGCTCCTGGCCTTGCCGGGCGACGGCTGGGGCCCGGACGGCCCCGCGGCACCGCCGTACGCCCAGAACCCCGCGGCCCAGCAGGCCCTGGACCCCGCCCGGCTCACCCGGGCCGGCGCCACCGCCTGGAAGCAGGCCGACCGCCCCGGCTTCGCCTCCTGGCCCGCGCGGGGCAACCGCACCGACGACCGGGCGCTGCTGCGCCGCGCCCTCGCGGTCTGGGCCCGGCCCGGGCACGCCGTCCAGGTCACGGCGACCCCCGGCACCCCCACCGGTCCCGCTGCCGGGCCGCCGCAGCTGCTGTACGCGGGCGAGGTCGACGCGGCGGCGGTCGTCCTCCTCCACGACGGCCTGCGCATCGTGCGCTACGCCGAGGCCAGGAACGGCGGCAACGGTTCCGCGGCGCTGGACTTCGCCCGCGTGGACGCGGCCGACGCCGCCACCGCCACCGCGCTCGTACTCGGCCGCAGCGATGGCAACGTCCGCTATCTGACCGCCCCTTGGCTCACGAGCGCCGGGGTGCGCGACCTCCTCGACCCCTCCGGCTCCGTGCTGCCGCTGCGCCGGGACGCGGACGGGGTGACCGACCCCGTGGCCAGCCCGGCCACCACGGACGACTGCCGCAGCTGGAACGCGCTCCAGCTCGGCACCCACCTGGTCACCGACCTGGCCGAGCTGGTCCCCGCCCGGCTCACCTCCGGTGCCCCCACCGCCCCGCACGACGTGAACAGCCCCGCCGACCGGGCCGACTGGGCCCACACCGCCTGCCACCTGGCGACCGTGCGGGGCCAGGGCGTGCGCTCGGTCAACTCCTGGCAGTTCGCCACGCAGCCGCTGCCCGGGGGTGCGGGCAGCGCGCTGTGGTCCTGCACCCGGGCGGAGACGTGGCGGGGCGCGGGCAGCCGGGTGCTCGGCCAGTTCCAGCCGCCCGGTGCCCGGGCGGGCGCCCCGGCCACGGTCGTGGCGCGCGCCGAGGACTCCCCCTTCTGCGGTCCCCGCGAGCCGCACGTCCTGACGGGCGTGCTGTGGAAGTCCCAGGGCGGCACGTGGTACGCGCTGGCTGTGGCCGGGGGCGAGGACGTGGCCTCGGTGACGGCGGGGGGCGGGGTGCGGGGGAGTGCGGCGGGGGCGATGCTTGTGGTGCCGACGCGGCAGGGGGTGGATGTAGATTTGGCGGCGCGGCTGCGGGATGGGGGGACGTTGGAGCAGCTGGGGTGAGGGTTTTTCCTTCCCCACCCCGCCCCTTCCCGCTGTATCGATTTGCGGCTCCGCCGCGTGGGGGGCTCCGCCCCAGACCCCATGACAGCGCTTCGCGCTGTGTCCTCAAACGCCGGACGGGCTGGAAATCCAGCCCGTCTGGGGGCACCTCCCAGCGGTAGCTGGGGGAGTTTGAGGACCGGGGGTCCGGGGGCTGGGGGCTTGCCCCCAGTTTCGGGAAGGGGCGGGATCGGGGGAAGTCACCCCTTTCGGAACACCGCCACCGTCCGACCCGGCACCCGGAACGTCCCCGTTCCCGCCTCGTACGACGCCGACTTCACCGTCGCGTCCGCCCCGCGGGCCTGCACCGGGTGCAGGGCGTACGGCGTGCCCGCCGAGTCGGCGATCCGCTGGCCCTGCTCGCGCGGCGTCGCGTTGAAGACGACCACCAGGTCACCGAGCCGCATCGTCACGACCCCCGGCGTCTCGTCCCTCCCGGACAGCGGGAACGACAGCGCCGACTGCACACCCTCCGCCGTGGCCTGGCTGAACGCCTTCTCCGTCGTGCGGATCCGCAGCAGATCCCGGTACGCCGCCGACGCCGAGGTGATCGGCCCGCACCCGGGCCGCAGCGCGGGGTCGGCCAGCAGCGGCCTGGCGTAGGGCCACTTGGCCGCGTTGTCGGCGGCCCGCGGCAGCCCGCGGCCGAAGCCGTTGCCCTGGGTGCAGTCCCAGTGGATGACGTTGAACCAGTCGCCGCTGTCGTAGGAGTTGCGGTCCAGCGACTTCGAGCGCAGCAGGTCCGTGCCCGCCTGGGAGAGGGCCGGGCCCTGGGAGAGGGCGGCGGTGGCCATGGCGACGACCTGGGCCCTGGCCCGCTCGGCGGGCGGAGTGGCGGGCGGGAGCTTGTAGGCGAGGGCGTCGTAGAGCGTCTCGTTGTCGTGGGCGTCGGCGTAGGACAGCGCGTCGCCCGGCGCGGCGGCGTAACCGGCGGGCGAGCCGTTGTAGTCGACGTCGGCGCCGCGGACCGTACGGCCGGTCGAGTCGGTGAACCGGTAGCCGGCGAGGTTGCCGCTCAGCCCGACCTTGATGAGGTCCTGGGCATGCAGCAGCCGCGCCCGCTGCTCCTCGGAGGAGCCGTTGGCGGGCGCGCCGTTGGGGTCGGTGAACAGCCCCGAGGCGAAGCCCTGGATCCGGGGGTCGGCGTCGAACGGGCCGCCGCCGCGGATCGCGTCGCGCGAGCGGTCGGAGAAGGTGGCGATGCCGGTCCCGGCCATGTTGCGCTGGGTGGCCTGCACGAAGCGGGCGTCGTCGGCGACCTCGCCGAAGTTCCAGCCCTCGCCGTAGAGGACGATCGAGCGGCCGTCGACGCCGTCCTTGGCGGGCGTCAGCGCGTCGAGGGCCTTGCGCACGGCCAGGATGTTGGCCTTGGGGTGGTGGCCCATGAGGTCGAAGCGGAAGCCGTCGACCTTGTACTCCTTCGCCCAGGTGACGACCGAGTCGACGACGAGCTTGCCCATCATGGCGTGCTCGGGCGCGGTGTTGGAGCAGCAGGTGGAGGTGGCGACGGTGCCGTCGGCCAGGAGACGGTGGTAGTAGCCCGGGACGATCCGGTCGAGTACGGATCTGTCGTCCTGGCCGGAGGCGGCGGTGTGGTTGTAGACGACGTCCATCACGGTCCGCAGCCCGGACCCGGCCAGCCCCTGCACCATGCGCCGGAACTCCAGGGTCCGGCGCGGCCCGTCCGGGTCGGAGGCGTACGAGCCCTCGGGCACGGTGTAGTGCAGCGGGTCGTAGCCCCAGTTGTACGCGTCGCGGGCGGCGGTGCGGGAGACGCACTCCTGCTGCCGGTCGGAGTCGGCCGGGAAGGCGGCGAGGTCGCAGTCGGGGCCGGGCCCGCTCTGGTCGGCGCGCCGCTCGGGGACGGTGGCGAAGTCGAAGACGGGCAGCAGGTGGACGTACGAGGTCCCGGCGTCGGCGAGCTGCTTCAGGTGGCGCATGCCGGCCGAGTCGCGGTCGGTGAAGGCGAGGTAGCCGCCCGGGTGGCGGGAGGTCCGGTCGGCGACGGAGAAGTCGCGGACGTGCAGCTCCTGGATCTGTGCGTCGCGGAAGGGCACGGCCGGGGGCTTGCGCAGCCGCGCCCAGCCCTGCGGGGCGAGGGCGGGGTCGTCGAGGTCGGTGACCAGGCTGTGGGTGGAGTCCGCGGTGAGGGCGGTGGAGTAGGGGTCGGTGACGTGGTTGGTGACGGTCTCCCGGACGGTCGGGGCCCAGACGGTGACGGCGTAGCGGTAGGGCTTGCCGGTCCACTGGCGGGGGCCGGTGACGCTCCAGACGCCGCTCGCGGGGTCGCGGTGCATGGGGACTGTGCTGCCCGCCAGTTCGAGGGCGACGCTTTGGGCCGTCGGGGCCCAGACGGAGAGGGTGGGGCGGCCGTCGTGGTCGAAGACGGGGCCGAGGTGTGCGGTGGCCGCCCGGGCGGCGTAGAGGTCGTCCAGGACGCCGGGGGTCTGGACGCCGGTGGTGACGCCGTCGTCCGTCTCGGCGGTGAGGGGGCCGGTGAGGGCGGTTCTCTCCGCTTCGTCGGTGGCTGCCTCGACGTGGAAGGCGTCGTAGTCGGCGGCTGCCAGGTGGGGGTAACGGGCTCGCTGGCCGGGGGTCAGCCCGCCGGCCTGCCGGGCGAGCGTGAACCGCCCGTTCTGGTGGACGAGGTGGTGGGGGCGAGTGGGATCGCCGAGGCCCTTGGGCCAGGCGACGGTGTCGCGGTCGATCCACTGGACTTGGGCGTCGGCGGGCGGGGTTTGGGTGGTGGCGGTGGCGATGCCGGCCAGTGGTAGCAGGGTTGCCGCTGCGAGGGCGGCGAGGCGTATTCGGGTCAAGGGTGCTCCTTGGGGTGGGAGGGGTTTCTTTCCCCTACCCCGCCCCTTCCCGGCGGGATCGGGGAAAACTAACCGCACGTACGCGCGCCCGCATGCAGCGCCAGGGCCGTGTTCGGCGCAACCGTCGCCGTGAAGCGGCCGTCCGTACCCACCGTCACCTCACGACCGCTCTGCACGTCACAGTACGTACCCCCCGCCAGGCTCGTCTGGAACGTGCGCGTCAGCGCGAAGGCCTCGTGGTTGACGACCACATAGCCCTTGTCGCCGCGCCCGAAGGCGATCGCCTGGTAGCCGTTGTCCCACCAGTCGCCGACCGCCGTGCCGCGCACCGTATTCCGGAAGGCCACCATCGCCTTGATCTCCGGCCACTTGTGCTGGCACTTCCAGCCGTCCTGCCAGCACGCGTTCACCGCGCCGCCGTTCGGCGGCCCCGCGTCCCGGTCGGTGAACTCGTATCCGGAGTGCACGTCGGGCGAGCCGTACGGCCAGGCGAGCATGAAGACGTTCGCCAGGGTGTAGGCGGCGCCGTCCTTGTAGGAGAGCGTGTCGCCACCGCGCTCGGTGTCGTGGTTGTCGACGAAGACGGACGCCCGGTCGCCGGGCATGTAGCCCCAGCCCTCGCCGTAGTTCCGCAGGTACGCCAGGCGCTCGTTCAGGAAGACCCGCCGCAGGTCCCGCGCGTAGCGGAACTCCTGCGCGTCCCCGGTGCCCAGGTACTCCTCCGGCTGCACGGCCTCGCCCGCGCCGTAGATGGTCTCCTGCTTCCAGTAGACGTCCGGCTTGGCCAGTTTGCCCTTGATTGCGGCGAGGTCGGCGGCCGCGATGTGCTTGGCGGCGTCGATGCGGAAGCCGTCGGCGCCCAGGGACAGCAGGTCGTTGAGGTATCCGGCGATTGCGGTGCGGACGTGGTCGCTGCCGGTGTCGAGGTCGGCGAGGCCGACGAGTTCGCAGTTCTGGACGTCCGCGCGGTCGGTGTAGTTGCTGATGGGCTTGCGGCAGGTGTGGAAGTCGGTGTCCCCGTAGAGGCCGGGGTAGGAGTACTTCGTATACGACGTGCCGCCGGTGCCGGTGCCGGGCGCCGCGGCCATGTGGTTGACGACGGCGTCCACGACGACCTTCACGCCCGCCGCATGACAGGCGGTCACCATGTTCGCGAAGGAAGTGCGGTCCCCGAGCCGTCCCGCGATGCGGTAGCCGACGGGCTGGTACGAGGTCCACCACTGCGGGCCCTGGACGTGCTCCTGGGGCGGCGAGACCTGGACGTAGCCGTATCCGGCGGGGCCGAGGGCGTCCTTGCACTCCTTGGCCACGGAGTCGTACTTCCACTCGAAGAGGACTGCGGTGACGTCCTTGTCGCCGGGGGCGGCGGCCCGCGCCTGCGGCGGCTGCGGGGCGCAGACCGTGGCGGCGGCCGCGAGGACGAATGTCGCGGCCAGGCTTCTTCGGGCTTTCACGGGCAACGCGGGCAACGCGGGCATGAGGGGGCTCCCGGAGGTGGGGGAAAGCGGAGCGAATGAGGCAGCGGGGGCCGCGTCCGGCAACGCACCGTGCCCGTAAGGCCGATGAAGGTTCTTGCGCAAGCCGTTCGCAAGCCATTGAGAACTTGCCGCGCACGAGACCGTACGAGCCCCGTCAGCGCCGGTCAACCCCCTGGACACGAGACGGTTACAACCGAGAAATCTCGCCGTTTCGTTCTTGCAAGGTCTTTCGCAAGAGATTTCAGCCTGTTAACTTCCTCCTCAGCTCGGGCCGCCCTGCCCCTCAGGCGGCCTCCCTGAAGAGGAGAGTCCATATGCGAAGAGGCATATCGGCCGCTGCCATCGTCGGCGTGCTGGCCCTGACCGCGACCGCGTGCGGCGGTGACGGCGACAGCAAGAGCGACGGCGCCAAGGCGGCCAGTGACCCGGGCAGCGTAAGCGGCACCATCACCTGGTGGGACACCTCGGACGCGACCAACGAGGCACCGGCCTTCAAGAAGCTGGTCAAGGACTTCGAGGCCAAGTACCCGAAGATCAAGGTCGATTACGTCAACGTGCCCTTCGACCAGGCGCAGCAGAAGTTCAAGACCGCCGCCGCCACCGGCAAGGGCGCCCCCGACGTCCTGCGCTCCGATGTCGGCTGGACCCCGGGCTTCGCCCAGCTCGGCTACCTCAAGGACCTCACCGGCACCCCCGCCCTCGACAAGAGCGACGACTTCCTCGAGGGCCCGCTGAAGAACGCGGCATACCAGGGCAAGACGTACGGCGTCCCCCAGGTCACCGACACCCTCGGGCTCCTCTACAACAAGGAGCTGTTCCAGAAGGCCGGCATCGACAAGGCCCCGGCCAACTGGCAGGAGGTGAAGGACGCGGCCGCCAAGATCAAGGACAAGACGGGCGCCGACGGCATCGGCCTCAGCCCGGACAGCTACTACTCCCTGCCCTTCCTCTACGGCGAGAACAGCGACATGGTCGACGCCGCCAAGAAGAAGATCACCATCTCCTCCCCCGCCTCGCTCAAGGGCATCGAGACCGCCGTCGACCTGGTCAAGTCCGGCGCCGCGCCCAAGCCCGCCGGCACCGACGGCTACAACGCCCTCAAGACGGACTTCAAGAACGGCAAGCTGGCGATGATGATCGACGGTCCCTGGGCGACCAAGGAGATCTTCGGCGGCGACGCCTACAAGTCCCGGGACAACCTGGGCATCGCGCCCATTCCGGCGGGCTCCACCGGCACCGCGGGCGCCCCGGTCGGCGGCCACAACCTCGTCGTCTACGCGGGCTCGAAGAACTTCGATGCCTCCTACCTCTTCACGCAGTTCATGACCGACGCCGCGCAGCAGGAGGGCGTCTCCAACGCCATCGGCGTGCTGCCGACCCGCAAGTCGGCCTACACCCCGACCGTGCTCGCCGACCCGGTCCGCAACGCCTTCCACAGCGCGCTGGACAAGGCCCACCCGCGGCCGCCGATCCCGCAGGGCGGCGACCTGTTCACCGAGTACCTCCAGCACTACACGAAGATCCTGACGCTGAAGGAGGAGCCCAAGGCGGGCCTGGACGCCACGGCCAAGGCCTGGCAGTCCGCGCTCCTCAAGGACTACGGCATCGAGGAGTAGGGCCTCATGGCCACAGTCGTCACCCGGGTCAGGCGTTCCTTCAGCACCCACTGGTACGCGTGGGCGATGGTGCTGCCCGTCGTCATCGTGCTGGCGGTCCTCGTCGGCTATCCGCTGGGGCGGGGCATCTACCTGTCCTTCACCGATGCCAACGAGGCCAACGTCGGCCGCACCATCGGCGTCAACCACATCCCGTCCACCTACCGGTTCGTCGGGCTGGACAACTACTGGAAGGTGCTGTCCGGCCAGGAGGGCCACTTCTACTCGCGGCTCACCTGGACCGTCGTCTGGACCGCGTCCTGCGTGATCCTGCACTACGCGCTGGGACTCGGGCTGGCGCTGCTGCTCAACCGCAAGGTGCGGTTCCGGGCGCTGTACCGGGTGCTGCTGATCCTGCCGTGGGCGGTGCCGGCGTTCGTCGCCACCTTCTCGTGGCGGCTGATGTTCAACGAGAAGTACGGCGTGCTCAACGCCTTCCTGACGAAGCTGGGCATGGACCCGGTCGACTGGCTCGGCGACAGCACGCTGCAGAAGGTGTCGGCAGTGGCGGTCAACGTGTGGCTGGGCGTGCCGTTCATGATGGTGGCCATCCTCGGCGGGCTCCAGTCCATCCCGAGCGAGCTGCACGAGGCCGCCGAGATGGACGGCGCCTCGCCCTGGCAGCGGTTCCGGCACGTGACGCTGCCGGGGCTGCGGTCGGTGAGCGGGACGGTGATCCTGCTGGGCGTCATCTGGACGTTCAACATGTTCCAGGTCATCTACCTGCTGATCGGGCAGGGGGCCAGCTCGGACAGCGAGATCCTGGTGACCTACTCCTACCGGCTCGCCTTCCAGGGCATCCGCGACTACGCGGGCTCGGCGACATACGGGATCCTCATCCTCTCCCTGCTGCTGGTCTTCGCCGTCTTCTACCGCCGGATGCTGACTCGACAGGAGGCCGAGACGCGATGAGCGGCAGCACCACCAAGGCCACCGCCAGGACCACCGCAAAGGCCGCCGGCAAGGCCCCGCGGCTGCGCGGACAGCGTTCGCGCAGCGCGTCGGTCGCCCTGCACACGGCACTGATCCTCGCCTCGGCCGTCTCGCTCTTCCCGGTCCTGTTCATCGTCTTCGTCTCGCTGCGCGGGCGCGACGGCTGGCAGGAGCCCACCCGGTTCGTCGGGTTCGGCTTCTCCAACTACAGCCACATCCTGGGCGAGACCAAGTTCCTGACCTGGTTCGGCAATTCGCTCGTCGTGGCGCTGGGCGCGACCGTGTTCGGCGTGCTGATCGCGGCGACCGCGGGCTACGCGGTGTCCCGGCTGCGCTTCCCCGGCCACCGGCCGCTGATGTGGACCTTCCTCGTCGTGCAGATGTTCCCGATGGCGGTGCTGATCGTGCCGCTCTACAACATCCTCGGGCAGCTGGAGCTGCTGGACTCGTACGCGGGCCTGATCCTCACCTACTGCTCGGTATCGGTGCCGTTCTGCGCCTGGATGCTGAAGGGCTACTTCGACTCGATACCGCCCGAGATCGACGAGGCGGGCCGGGTGGACGGGCTGACGCCGTTCGGCACCTTCTGGCGGCTGATCGTGCCGCTGGCCCGGCCGGGCCTGGCCGTCACCGGCTTCTACTCGTTCATCACCGCCTGGGGCGAAGTCGCCTTCGCCAGCCAGTTCATGAGCAGCGAGGACCACTACACGCTGGCCGTGGGCCTGCAGACCTTCGTGGGCCAGCAGAAGGCCGAGTGGGGGCTGATGACGGCGGCGGCCGTGCTCATCACCGTCCCGGCCGGACTGGTCTTCTTCCTCGCCCAGCGGCACCTGGTCGCCGGGCTGACCGCGGGCGGCACCAAGGGCTGACCTCGGCCCCCGGCCGTCGTTGAGCCGTTGGCAGCCGCCACGCACCACGAGACGCAACCGCGAGACGCAACCTCGCGACGTACCACGAGACTACGAGCCGATAGGAAGTACATGACCCAGGATCTCGCGCCCTCCGTCCGCCCGGCCGCCGGGGACCCCGCCGAGCGTGCGGACGGCTGGTGGCGCAGCGCCGTCATCTACCAGGTGTACGTGCGTTCCTTCGCCGACAGCGACGGCGACGGGATCGGGGATCTGCGCGGCATCCGCGAGCGGCTGCCCCACCTGGCGGGCCTGGGCGTGGACGCGCTGTGGCTGACGCCGTTCTACGCCTCGCCGCAGGCGGACGGCGGCTACGACGTCGCGGACTACCGCGCCGTGGACCCGCTGTTCGGGCAGCTGTCCGACGCGGACGACCTGGTGCGCGAGGCGCACCGGCTGGGCCTGCGGGTGATCGTGGACATCGTGCCCAATCACACCTCGGACCGGCACGCGTGGTTCCAGGACGCGCTCGCGGACCGTGCCGGGGGGCCGGCCCGCGAGCGCTACCACTTCCGCCCCGGCAAGGGCGAGCACGGCGAACTGCCGCCGAACGACTGGGAGTCGGTCTTCGGCGGCCCGGCCTGGACCCGTACGACGGGGCCGGACGGCACGCCGGGCGAGTGGTACCTGCACCTGTTCGCGTCCGAGCAGCCGGACCTCAACTGGGAGCACCCGGAGGTGCGGGCCGAGTTCGCGTCGGTGCTGCGGTTCTGGCTGGACCTGGGCGTGGACGGCTTCCGCATCGACGTGGCGCACGGCATGGTCAAGGCCGCCGGGCTGCCGGACATCGGGCTGAGCGAGCAGGCGAAGCTGATCGGCGCCCAGGTGCTGCCGTTCTTCGACCAGGACGGGGTGCACGAGATCCACCGCGACTGGCGGCGGCTGCTGGACTCCTACCCGGGCGAGCGGATCGGCGTGGCCGAGGCCTGGGCGCCCACGTCCGAGCGGCTGGCGCTGTACGTGCGCCCGGACGAACTGCACCAGGCGTTCAACTTCCAGTTCCTGACCTGCGACTGGGAGGCGGCGGCGATGCGCGAGGTCATCGACGCGTCGCTGGCGGCCACCCAGTCGGTCGGGGCGCCCACGACCTGGGTGCTGTCCAACCACGACGTGGTGCGGCACACCACCCGCTACGGCGGCGGCGAGCAGGGCCTGCGCCGGGCGCGGGCGGCCGCGCTGCTGATGCTGGCGCTGCCCGGGTCGGCCTATGTCTACCAGGGCGAGGAGCTGGGGCTGCCGGAGGTCGTGGACCTGCCGGACGAGGTGCGCCAGGACCCGGCGTTCTTCCGCGGGGACGGCCAGGATGGCCTGCGGGACGGCTGCCGGGTGCCGCTGCCGTGGTCGGGCGACTCGGCCCCGTACGGCTTCGGCCCGGGCGGCAGCTGGCTGCCGCAGCCGGCGGAGTGGGGAGCGCTGTCGGTGGAGGCGCAGTCGGGCGACCCGCGCTCGACGCTGGAGCTGTACCGCTCGGGGCTGGCGCTGCGCCGGGAGCTGCCCGGGCTCGGGGACGGGGAGATGACGTGGCTGGAGGCGCCGGAGGGCGTACTGGCCTTCTCCCGGCCGGGGTTCGTGTGCACGCTGAACACGCTCGGTGGCGAGGTGGCACTGCCGGTGCCGGGACGGCCGGTGCTCTCGTCCGCCGCCCTGGAATTCGGTGGCGGAACGGTGCGTATTCCTGCCGATTCATGCGTGTGGTGGGCAGTCTGACATGCGACCGGTACAGTCACCTCCTGTGACCGCCCGGCTCTCCGACATCGCAGCCCAGGCGGGTGTCAGCGAAGCGACCGTCAGCCGTGTCCTCAACGGGAAGCCGGGGGTAGCCGCCTCCACCCGCCAGTCCGTGCTGGCCGCGCTCGACGTGCTGGGCTACGAGCGGCCGGTGCGGCTGCGGCAGCGCAGCGCGGGGCTGGTCGGGCTGATCACCCCCGAGCTGGAGAACCCCATATTCCCGGCCTTCGCCCAGGTGATAGGGCAGGCCCTGACCCGCCAGGGGTACACCCCGGTGCTGGCCACCCAGACGCCGGGCGGCTCCACGGAGGACGAGCTGACGGAGATGCTGGTCGACCGCGGGGTCGCCGGGATCATCTTCGTCTCGGGGCTGCACGCGGACACCTCGGCGGACATGCAGCGCTACGAGCGGCTGCGCGCCCAGGGCGTGCCGTTCGTGCTGATCAACGGCTTCTCGTCGAAGGTGCGGGCGCCGTTCGTCTCGCCGGACGACCGGGCGGCCATGCGGCTCGCCATCACCCATTTGGCCGCATTGGGGCACCGCAGGATCGGGCTGGCCCTGGGGCCCGAGCGGTATGTGCCGGTGCAGCGGAAGATCGAGGGCTTCCTGACGAGCATGCGGGAGCAGCTGGGGGTGGCCGGTCCGGAGGCGGAGGGTCTGGTCCGGCATTCGCTGTTCACTCTTGAGGGTGGTCAGGCCGCGGCCTCGGCACTCATCGACCGGGGGTGCACGGCGGTGGTGTGCGCGAGCGACATGATGGCGCTGGGGGCGGTGCGGGCGGTGCGGCAGCACGGGCTCGAAGTGCCGCGCGACGTCTCGGTGGTGGGGTTCGACGACTCCCCGCTCATCGCGTTCACCGACCCGCCGCTGACCACGATCCGGCAGCCCGTGCAGGCGATGGGGCAGGCCGCGGTGCGTGCACTGCTGGAGGAGGTGGGCGGCACCCCGGCTCCGCACAGCGAGTTCGTCTTCCTTCCCGAACTCGTCGTCCGGGGGTCGACGGCGTCGGCTCCGGGGGTGCGCACGGACGCTCGTACAAGCCCCCGCGAGGCGGCGGCGAAAGTGGCCGAAAACGGGTGAAGAGCTGACCTTGCGATGATCTGCCGCCAGGGGCTTTCTGGCAGACTCGTGTCTTATGGGTGAAGCGACAGCAAGGACCCTGGAAGGCAGGACGGCCGTCCCGCCACCCACCGACGAACGCGGGGAGCGGGCTCCGGCGGACCGTACCGTCCAGGGTTTCGTACGCAAACTGCGCTCACCGCGGCACCCACGCCTGTGGTTCGAGGTGCTGCTGATCGCGGTGAGTTACTGGCTGTACTCCCTCGTCCGCAACGCCGTGCCCGAGCAGAGAACGGCGGCGATGCGCAACGCCGACTGGATCTGGCAGGCGGAGCAATCGCTGCACATCGCCGTCGAGCACACCGTCAACCGGGCGGTGAACTCGGTGACGTGGCTGATCGTGGGCATGAACTACTACTACGCCACCTTGCACTTCGTGCTGACCGTCGGTGTGCTGGTCTGGCTCTACCGCTGGCATCCGGGGCGGTACGCGGCCGCGCGGCTGGTCCTCTTCGCCACCACTGCCGTGGCCCTGCTCGGCTACTACCTGTATCCGCTGGCCCCGCCGCGGCTGATGGACGGCACCGGCTTCGTCGACACGGTGGTGGTGCACCACACCTGGGGCTCGATGGCCTCGGGCAACCTGGCGGACATGTCCAACCAGTACGCGGCGATGCCGTCGATGCACATCGGCTGGTCGACCTGGTGCGGGATCACCATCGCGACGCTGGCGCGGCGCACCTGGGCCAAGGTGCTGGGCGCGCTGTACCCGGTGGCGACGCTGATGGTGATCGTGTCGACCGCCAACCACTTCTGGCTGGACGCCGTGGGCGGCCTGCTGTGCCTGGGCTTCGGCTTCGGGCTCTCCCGCGCCTGGTACGGGGCGTTCCCGCTGCGGCTGGCCCGCCATGTGGCGGTCAAGGGCGCCTAGCGCGATCCTGGGGAGAAGCGGGACCCGCCGATCCGGGCCCCGCGCAACTCAAACCCCGTACATCTCAAGCCCCGTAGAACAGCTCCTCGACCACGGCCCTGGCCCGCCGCGTGGTGCGGCGGTAGTCGTCCAGCATGTCGCCGACGTGGCCCGGCCCGTAGCCGAGGCAGCGGGCGACGGCGGCCAGCTCCCGGGCGTCGCCGGGGAAGGTGTCCCCGGGCCGGCCGCGGACCAGCATCACGGCGTTGCGCACGCTGGTCGCCAGGATCCACGCCTCGTCCAGCGTCCGGGCCTCCTCGGTGCCGATCAGGCCCGCCGCGCAGGCCGCGGCGAGCGCCTCGCGGGTGCGGGTGGTGCGCAGCCCCGGCTCGGCCCAGCCGTGCCGCAGCTGGAGCAGCTGGACGGTCCACTCCACGTCCGAGAGCCCGCCCCGGCCCAGCTTGGTGTGGGTGGTGGGGTCGGCGCCGCGCGGCAGCCGCTCGCTCTCCATACGGGCCTTGAGCCTGCGGATCTCGCGCACCGCGTCCTCGCCGAGGCCCTCGGCGGGATAGCGCAGCGGGTCGACCAGCTCGATGAACCGCCGCCCCAGCTCCGCATCCCCGGCGACCGGCTCGGCGCGCAGCAGGGCCTGGCTCTCCCACACCAGCGACCAGCGCCGGTAGTAGGCGGCGTAGGAGGCGAGGCTGCGGACAATCGGCCCGGACTTGCCCTCGGGCCGCAGGTCGGCGTCGACGAGCAGCGGCGGGTCGGTGGTGGGCAGTTGCAGCAGCCGGCGCATCTCCCCGGCGACGGCGAAGGCCGCCTTGGCCGCCTCCTCGTCGCCGACGCCCTCGCGCGGCTCGTGGACGAACAGCACGTCCGCGTCGGAGCCGTAGCCCTGCTCGCGGCCGCCGAAGCGGCCCATGCCGATGACGGCGAAGCGGGTGGGCAGGGTGTCGCCCCACTCGGCCCGCACGGCCGCGCGCAGGGCGCCCGCGACGGTGGCGGCGTTGATGTCCGAGACGGCCGCCCCGACGATGTCGGCCCGCGCCGCGTGGTCGGGGCCCGCCGTCTCGGCCACGCCGCGCGAGCCGGTGCCCCGCTCCCCCGAGGCGTGGGTGCGGGCGTATGTGCCGTTGTGCCCGTACGCGCCGATGATGTCGGCGGCCGCGGTGCGGAACAGCTCGCGGCGGCGGACCCCGCGCACGGCGACGATCGCGGCCTCGGCGTCCTCGGCGCGGCCCACGGCGGCCAGCACCTCCTGCTCCAGGGCCTCCCGGCCGCGCGGGTGCAGCCCGCCGGGGTCGCCGAGCAGGGCGACGGCCTCGGGGGCGCGCAGCAGCAGGTCGGGGGCGAGGCGGCCGGCGGACAGCACCCGGGCGAGGTTCTCCGCGGCCGCGCCCTCGTCGCGCAGCAGCCGCAGGTACCAGGGGGTGCGGCCGAGGGCGTCGGAGACCTTGTGGAAGTTGAGCAGCCCGGCGTCCGGGTCGGCGGAGTCGGCGAACCAGCCGAGGAGGACGGGCAGCAGGGTGCGCTGGATGGCGGCCTTGCGGGTGACGCCGGAGGCGAGGGCCTCCAGGTGGCGCAGGGCGGCGGCCGGGTCGGCGTAGCCGAGGGCCTCCAGCCGCTGTCCGGCGGCCTCGGGGCTGAGCCGGGCCTCGGCGGGCTCGAGCTGGGCGACGGCGTCGAGCAGCGGCCGGTAGAAGAGCTTCTCGTGCAGCCGCCGCACCTCGCGGGCGTGCAGCCGCCACTGGCGGTCGAGTTCGGCGACGGGCTCCTTGCCGCCCGGCCACCGGAAGGTGCGGCCCAGGGAGCGGCCGAGGCGGCGCAGGTCGCCCTCGTCCTCGGGGACGAGGTGGGTGCGGCGCAGCCGGTGGAGCTGGATGTGGTGCTCCATGGCGCGCAGGAAGCGGTAGGCGGCGTCGAGGGCCTTGGCGTCGGCGCGGCCCACGTAGCCGCCCGCGGCGAGGGCGGCCAGCGCCTCCAGGGTGTTGCGGGAGCGCAGGCCCGCGTCGCTGCGGCCGTGCACCAACTGCAGGAGCTGGACGGCGAATTCGACGTCGCGCAGCCCGCCGGGGCCCAGCTTCAGCTCGCGCTCGATCTGCCCGGCGGGGATGGAGTCGACGACGCGGCGGCGCATCTGCTGGACGTCGGCGACGAAGTTCTCGCGCTCGGCCGCCTGCCAGACGAGGGGGGACACCGCGTCCACATAGCTCTGCCCGAGGGCGGCGTCGCCCGCCACGGGCCGGGCCTTGAGCAGGGCCTGGAACTCCCAGGTCTTGGCCCAGCGCTGGTAGTAGGCGAGGTGGCTGGAGAGCGTGCGCACCAGGGGGCCGTTGCGGCCCTCGGGGCGGAGGTTGGCGTCGACGGGCCAGATCGTGCCCTCGGGCGTGACGTCGGAGCAGACGCGCATCATGCGGGAGGCCAGCCGGGTGGCGGCCTGGAGCGCGGGCCCCTCGGCCGCGCCGTCGGCGGCCTCGGCCACGAAGACGACGTCCACGTCGGAGACGTAGTTCAGCTCCTGGCCGCCGCACTTGCCCATGCCGATGACGGCCAGCCGGCAGGCGGCGGCGTCCTCCGGCAGCTCCTCGGCGGCGATCGCCAGGGCGGCGCGGAGGGTGGCGGTGGCCAGGTCGGCCAGCTCGGCGGCGGTCCGGGCGAGGTCCGCGGTGCCGCCGACGTCCCGGGCCGCTATGGCCAGCAGGCAGCGGCGGTAGGCGGCGCGCAGCGCGTCGGGGGGCGTGCGTCCGGCGCCGCGCTCGCCGCGCAGCCCCTCGGCCAGGGCCCGTTCGAAGTCGGCCGTCGTGGGGTTGAGGTCGGCCGACTCGAAGCTGTCCAGGGCGTGCCAGTCGGCGGGGTGGCGGGCGAGGTGGTCGCCGAGCGCCTCGGAGGCGCCGAGCACGCCCAGCAGCCGGTCGCGCAGCGGCTTGGCGGTGATCAGGGTGTCCAGCAGCGTCCGCCGCTCGTCCGCCGCCTCCCCGAGGGCGTCCACGAGCCGGGACAGGCCGCGCAGCGCGAGGTCGGGGTCGGCGGTGGCGCCGAAGGCGTCGAGGAGCACCGGGTCGGCGCGCACGGCCGCCAGGCCGGGTTCGTCCAGCAGCCGCTCGGCGGCGGCCGCGTCGGTGAACCCGTATCTCAGCAGCCGGGTGTACGTGCTGCTGCGACGCCCCTCGGGCACGGTCATCGGACTCCCCTCGGTGGACGGACCTCGGTGGACGGACCTGGGTTGGACGGACCCGGGTGGATCGGGCCCCGGCCGCGGGCCGGGGCGGCCGGGTCAGAGCACGGGCAGCATCTTGCGCCGCTCGAACGCGGTCACCTCCGACCTGTACTCCTCCCACTCCTGCTTCTTGTTCCGCAGGAAGAAGTCGAAGACGTGCTCGCCGAGGGTCTCGGCGACCAGTTCGCTGCGCTCCATCAGATCGATGGCCTCGCCCAGGTTCTGCGGCAGCGGCTCGATGCCCATGGCGCGGCGCTCGGCGTCGGACAGCGCCCACACGTCGTCGTCGGCGCCCGCGGGGAGTTCGTACCCCTCCTCGATGCCCTTGAGACCCGCGGCCAGCAGCACCGCGTAGGTCAGGTAGGGGTTGGCGCCGGAGTCGATGGAGCGGACCTCGACCCGGGTGGAGCCGGTCTTGCCGGGCTTGTACATCGGCACGCGGATGAGCGCGGAGCGGTTGTTGTGGCCCCAGCAGATGTACGAGGGGGCCTCGCCGCCGGCGCCGGCGGTGCGCTGGGAGCCGCCCCAGATGCGCTTGTAGGAGTTGACCCACTGGTTGGTGACGGCGGAGATCTCGCCCGCGTGCCGGAGCAGGCCGGCGATGAAGGACTTGCCGACCTTGGACAGCTGGTACTCGGCGCCCGACTCGTGGAAGGCGTTGCGGTCGCCCTCGAAGAGCGAGAGGTGAGTGTGCATGCCGGAGCCGGGGAACTCCGAGAACGGCTTGGGCATGAACGTGGCGTGCACGCCCTGCTCCAGGGCGACCTGCTTCATCACGATCCGGAAGGTCATGATGTTGTCGGCGGTGGAGAGCGCGTCGGCGTAGCGCAGGTCGATCTCCTGCTGGCCGGGGGCGCCCTCGTGGTGGCTGAACTCGACCGAGATGCCCATGGATTCGAGCATGGTGATGGCCTGGCGGCGGAAGTCCATGCCGACGCCGGTCGGGGTGTGGTCGAAGTAGCCGGAGTTGTCGGCGGGCACCGGCCGGGTGCCGTCGACGGGCTTCTCCTTGAGCAGGAAGAACTCGATCTCGGGGTGGGTGTAGAAGGTGAAGCCGAGGTCGGAGGTCTTGGCCAGGATGCGCTTGAGGACGTAGCGCGGGTCGGCGTACGAGGGCGAGCCGTCCGGCATGAGGATGTCGCAGAACATGCGGGCCGTGCCGGGGGCCTCGGCGCGCCAGGGCAGGATCTGGAAGGTGCCCGGGTCCGGCTTGGCGATCATGTCGGACTCGTACACCCGGGCGAAGCCCTCGATCGCGGAGCCGTCGAAGCCGATGCCCTCGTCGAAGGCCTGCTCGAGTTCGGCCGGGGCGACGGCGACGGACTTCAGATAGCCGAGCACGTCGGTGAACCACAGCCGAACGAACCGGATGTCGCGCTCTTCGAGCGTGCGGAGCACGAACTCCTGCTGCTTATCCATAGCTACCTATCCTTGCAGGTCAGACGGCTCGTTTCAGCTCGCGGACGCAGGCTGGGACCCGAGTATCACGTCCCCGGGTTTCCGGGGGGTTTCCGGGCGGCCTCCGCACCGTTCCGCCTCATGGGTGCATCGTACTGATGCCCGTATGCAACGCGTCACCGCACATCGGCGCGGGGCGGTGCTCAGGCCCGTATGTAGGGCGTCGCGAGCACGGCCGCGGCGATGGCCTGCGGCCGGTCGTACATCAGCAGGTGGCCGGCCGGGGCGACGGCCTCGAAGCGGCCGTCGAGCCGCTCGGCGAGCGCGCGCTGGCGCTGGAGCCGGCGGCGCTCCGGCCAGGAGCCGGTGCCCGCGGAGGCGGCGAGGACGGTGACCGGGACGGGCGGCAGTGCGCACCGGTCGCGCAGCTCCTCCAGCTCGGCGGCGACGTCGCGGTAGCGGGCGTTCTCCATGAGGACGGCGCGGGCGACGCGCCCGGTGCCGTAGGTGCGGCGCACCAGCTCGGCGGGGGCCGGGTCGTGCCGGTGGAGGGAGGCGGAGCGGACGGTCAGCCGGCGCAGGGCGGGGCCCAGGGCGCGGGGCAGCCCGGCGGCGGCGAGGGCCGCGCCGTGCGCCCGGGCGGCGGCGGTGCGCAGCCCGCGGGCCGGTACCGGCCGGGCGTCCTCCTCGACGCTGGTGTCGACCAGGACGATCCCGGCGGTGCGCTCGGGGTACAGCCGGGCGAACGCCTCGGCGTGGAACCCGGCCAGGGAGTGCCCCACGACCGTGGCCGGCCCGGTCAGGCCCAGGACGCCGAGGACGCCCGCCAGCCGGGCGGCCTCGGCGGCGGCGGTGGGCGGCTCGACGGCCGGGGCGCTGAACCCCAGGCCGGGGCGGTCGAAGCGGACCACCGTGCGGTACGGGGCGAGCAGCGGCACGACGGGCTCCCAGTCGAACCAGCTCATGCCGAGCCCGGGGCTCAGCACGCACACGGGCCCCGAGCCCTCGCTCAGGACGTGCAGGGCGACCCCGCCGACGCGCAGCATCCGCCCCGGCGGGCGTTCGGTACCGGTCATCGAGTCCCCCTTGGTCCGGC
Organism: Streptomyces sp. 17_S59; assembly: GCF_056930295.1. Taxonomy (NCBI): domain Bacteria; kingdom Bacillati; phylum Actinomycetota; class Actinomycetes; order Kitasatosporales; family Streptomycetaceae; genus Streptomyces; species Streptomyces sp. 17_S59. The sequence continues at coordinate 1,809,400 of NZ_JBXOWD010000001.1, forward strand.
CCTCTCGGCGGAGGGCACGGACAAGCTACTCGACCGCGGCGGGCTCCCGGTCCCCGGCCGCCGCCCAGTGCGGCTTGCGGAAGGCCAGGAAGGCCAGCGGCGCGACGAAGCCGAGCGTCAGCAGCCCGCCGCCGACGATCAGCAGATAGCGCCACAGCGGCTGGCCGCCGAACTGCTCCGGCGGCACGAATCCGATGCACATGGCCGCGACCGACGCCGCGAAGCCGGTCCCGGCCACGAGGTGCAGGGCCGGGACGCGGAAGCCGCGCGGCCGGTCGGGGCGGGTGCGGCGCAGCCGGACGGCGGCGGCGAACATCAGCAGGTAGACGACGAGGTAGATCTGCGTGGTCACGACCGAGAAGATCCAGTACGCGCTGGAGACGTCGGGGAGGAAGGCGTAGAGCAGCGCGATGAGCGTGGTCAGGAAGCCCTGCGCGATCATGATGTTGCGCGGGACGCCGTTCCTGTCGGTCTTCTGGAGGACGGGCGGCAGATAGCCCTCCTGCCGGGAGACCATCAGCAGCCCCTTGGACGGCCCGGCCATCCAGGTGAGCATGCCGCCCAGCGCGGCCGCGACGAGCAGCAGGCCGACGACCTTGGTCAGCCAGCCGACGTGGAAGTGGTCGAAGAAGCCCTGGAACGCCTGCATCACGCCGGCCGTGAGGCTCAGCTTCTCGCCCGGCATCACCCAGCTGATGGCCAGCGCGGGCAGGATGAAGATCAGCAGGACGAGCCCGGTGGCGGTGAACATCGAGCGCGGGTACTCCCGCCCGGGCTCGCGCAGCGCGGAGACGTGCACACCGTTCATCTCCATGCCCGCGTAGGACAGGAAGTTGTTGACGATCAGCACGAGGCTGGCCAGCCCGGTCCACGGCGGCAGGACGTGGCCGGAGTCCATGGGCGCCGCGGACGGATTGCCCTGGCCGAGGAAGACCAGGCCCAGGGCGACCAGGACGACGCCGGGGATCAGGGTGCCGACGACCAGGCCCATGCCGGCGAGCCCGGCCACCGCCTTGGTGCCGCGCGAGGAGACCAGGACGCCCGCCCAGTAGATGACGACGATGACGACGGCGATATAGAGGCCGTTGCTCGCGAGCGAGGGGTCGATGACATACGCGAACGTGCTCGCCACATAGGCCAGCAGGCTCGGGTAGTAGGCGATCGTCATCGCGAACTGGCACCAGACGGCGAGGAAGCCCAGCCGCTTGGAGAGCCCCTCGCTCACCCACCGGTGGATGCCGCCGGGCCAGCCGGAGGCCAGCTCGGCGGAGACGAGTGCGGTCGGCAGGAGGAAGACGACGGCGGGGACGAGGTACAGGAAGACGGCGGCCAGCCCGTAGAGGGCCATGGAGGGGGCGGGCCGCAGGTTCGCCACCGAGGCGGTGGTCATCATCGCGAGGGTGACCCAGGAGATGAACTGGGTCTGCGGGGCACCCGGGGCGGGGAGGGGGGCGGCGGCAGCGGCGGGGGGACGTTCGTCCCGGACCTGTTGCGTGGTGGTCATGGTGGGGGAAGAGCGTCCTTCGGCCTTGCGTAGTGCGGTCGTGCGGTCGTGCGGTGGTGCGGTCGGGCATTCGCGCCGAATGCCCCGGCCAATGATCGGGCCTCGGCGGCGCCGCGCGCACATCGGCGCCGGGCATCGTGACCATGCACACACCGGGGCACCCCGGGACGGCTCGCGGCACGGCCGCCTTCCCAACCCCCCATTGTGTCAGTCAGACGATTACACTGACGGATGTGCCTCAGCTTCGTCTCGCCCTGAACCAGATCGACTCCTGCGTCGGCGATCTCGCCGGGAACGCCGAGTCGATCGTCCGCTGGACCCGCCGCTCGGCGGAGCGGGGCGCCCATCTGGTGGCGTTCCCCGAGATGGCGCTGACCGGCTACCCGGTCGAGGACCTCGCGCTCCGCTCCTCCTTCGTGGAGGCCAGCCGGGAGGCGCTGCGCGCGCTCGCCGTCCGCCTGGAGGCGGAGGGACTCGGGGAGCTGCCGGTGATCGTCGGCTACCTCGACCGCAGCGAGGCGGCGGAGCCCCGCCTGGGCCGCCCCGCCGGTGCCCCGCGCAACGCCGCCGCCGTGCTCCACCGCGGCGCGGCCGTGCTGACCTTCGCCAAGCACCACCTGCCGAACTACGGCGTCTTCGACGAGTTCCGGTACTTCGTGCCGGGCGAGACGATGCCGGTGGTCCGCGTGCACGGCGTGGACGTCGCCCTGGCGATCTGCGAGGACCTCTGGCAGGAGGGCGGCCGGGTGCCCGGCGCCCGCTCCGCCGGGGCGGGGCTGCTGCTCTCCGTCAACGCTTCGCCGTACGAGCGCGAGAAGGACGACACCCGGCTCGAACTGGTCCGCAAGCGCGCCCAGGAGGCGGGCTGCACCACCGCGTACCTCGCGATGACCGGCGGCCAGGACGAGCTGGTCTTCGACGGCGACACGATCGTCGTGGACCGCGACGGCGAAGTCGTGGTGCGCGCCCCGCAGTTCGAGGAGACCTGCGTCGTCGTCGACCTCGACCTGCCGGCGGCCGCCGCCGAGGCCCCCTCGGGAACCATTGACGACGGACTGCGCATCGAGCACGTGACCCTCTCCGCGGAGCCGCTCCCGGCGTACGAGCCGGAGCCCGCGGCGGGTGCGGTGCAGCACCTGAGCGACGACGCAGAGGTCTACAAGGCGCTGGTCACGGGCCTGCGCGCGTACGTCGCCAAGAACGGCTTCCGCAGCGTCCTCATCGGGCTGTCCGGCGGCATCGACTCGGCCCTCGTCGCCGCGATCGCGGTCGACGCGGTGGGCGCGGAGAACGTGTACGGCGTGGCGATGCCGTCCCGCTACTCCTCGGAGCACTCGATCGCGGACGCCGAGGAACTCGCCCGCCGTACGGGCCTGCACTTCCGGGTGCGGCCCATTGCCCCGATGTTCGACGCGTACATGGGCGAGCTGGGCCTGACCGGCCTGTCCGAGGAGAACCTCCAGTCCCGCCTGCGCGGCACCATGCTGATGGCGATCTCCAACCAGGAGGGCCACATCGTCCTCGCGCCGGGCAACAAGTCCGAGCTGGCGTGCGGCTATTCGACCCTGTACGGCGACTCGGTGGGCGCGTACGGCCCGATCAAGGACGTCTACAAGACCCTGATCTTCCACCTCGCCAAGTGGCGCAACGCGGCGGCCGCGGAGCGCGGCGAGACCCCGCCGATCCCGGAGAACTCCATCACCAAGCCGCCGAGCGCCGAGCTGCGCCCCGGCCAGGTGGACACGGACTCCCTCCCGGACTACGACGTCCTGGACCGCATCCTGGAGCTGTACGTCGACCGCGACCAGGGCCGCGCGGCGATCGTGGCGGCGGGCTTCGACGCGGAGCTGGTGACGCGGGTGCTGCGGCTGGTGGACACGGCCGAGTACAAGCGGCGCCAGTACCCGCCGGGCACGAAGATCTCGGCGAAGGGCTTCGGCAAGGACCGGCGACTGCCGATCACCAACCGGTGGCGGGAGTCGGGCTGAGCCGTCCGACCCACGACTGAGCGGGCCGCTCCGAGCGGCCCGCTCAGTGCGTTCTCGGCGCCCAACTCGCCCGGACATCCCGGCCACTCCGCACTTCACGGCCCATCAGGGGGCCAGCCGTACGAAGCGGAACTCCGTGGTAGGTTTGCCCGGACCGCCATCACATATGGCTATATGCATACCGAATCGGGGGATTCGCGTTGATTTCGCGTACGCGCACACTTTTCTTCAGCGGCCTCGGTGCCGCTTCCATCGTTCTGGGGGCCGCTGCTCCCGGCATCGCCGCGGGCACGCCCGACCAGCAGGGCGACACGCTGCCCTCCGCGGTCGAGACGTTCGAGTACCCGGGCGCCGCGAAGATCCTCAAGGAGCGCGGCATCAAGCTCTACAGCGGTGACGGGCACATCCTGCTGGCCGACTGCAAGGCCGCCAGCGACATCACCGTCATCACGAAGAAGCGCGACGACGTCAACCAGGGCAAGATCTGCTTCAAGGTCAGCAAGAGCGCCAAGAAGGGCTACCTCTCCCTGGACATCCCCGACGTGCTCATGATCGGTGCCGGGGACCGCGAGATCTGGGCCTCCGTCGGTGGCCCCACCGGCATGGTCAACGTGCCCAAGAACGATGCCAAGGCCGTCGGTGAGCCGGTCTGGGGCGAGCCCGCCGAGCTGCTGGCGCTCCAGTTCTGACGCCACCGCGCTCGCGTTCCAGGCACGCTCACTACTCGGGCCCCGTGACACAAGGGGCCCTGGAGGAACAACCGCATGACTGCCATCCGTCCGCGCGCCGCGTGGATGACCGGACTTGCCGTTTCCGCCGTCGCGGCAAGCCTGCTGACCAGTGTTCCGGCGCACGCCGTCGTCGGTGAACCGGCTGCCGACGGCGCCTACGCCTTCACGGCGAAGCTCGACATCGACGACGGCAGGCGCAGCTGCTCCGGCGCCCTCGTCCAGCAGGAGTGGCTGATCACGGCCGCCAGCTGCTTCACCGAGGACCCGGCAAAGGGTTTCAAGGTCGCCCCGGGCGCACCGAAGTGGAAGACGACTGCCACCATCGGCCGTACCGACCTCGGCCGTGAGGACAGCGGCACGGTCGTGGACGTCGTCGAGCTGGTCCCGCGCGAGGACCGCGACCTGGTGATGGCCCGGCTGGCGCAGCCGGTCACCAACGTCAAGCCGGTGGACGCCCTCGGGTACGAACTGCCGCTGCCGAACAAGACCCTGCGGGCGACCGGCTACGGCCGGACCAAGGACGAGTGGGTTCCCGACCGCCTGCACTCCGCCGACTTCAAGGTCGGCTCGACGACCGCCACCACCCTGCGCCTCGACGGCGTGTCCCCTGACGCCGCCGTGTGCCAGGGCGACACGGGCGGCCCGGTCTTCACGTACGAACAGGACTACGCCCAGCTGTACGGCATCCACAGCACCTCCGGCCAGGCCGGCTGCTTCGGCACGGACGAGTCCGAGAAGCGCCGGACCGCGTCGGAGACCCGCGTCGACGACATCGCCGGCTGGATCCAGGCCGTCGCCTCCCGCAACGTCCTGTCCCGGGTGAACTGGAAGGACGCGGTCCATGTCGTCCCGGGCCACTTCGCCTCGCTCGACGGTGAGCGCTCGGACCTCTTCGTCGTCTGGGCCGACGGCTCTGCCAGCATCTTCGAGAGCTCCGGCAAGCAGGACCCCAAGTACCCGTTCATGAACGAGTACAAGATTGCTCTTCCGGGCAGCTACTGGAAGAACGCCGAGGCCATCACCAGCACCCAGGCCAGCCCTTCCGGCCACGACGGGCTCACCGTCCGCTGGAACACCGGCAAGCTCTCGACCTACAACGAGGTCGACACGTACGGCGTCCACTACGAGACCACGCTGGCATACAGCAACAGCTGGAAGTACGCCCGCTCCATCGCAGCCGGCCGTCACACCGACAAGTACAGGCGCAACGACCTGGTCGTCCTGTGGGCCGACGGCTCGACTTCCATGTACTCCGACACCGACGCCTTCGGCGTCTCCAAGGAGACCCAGCTGACCGGGTCGGACAAGACCCGGGTCGACGCTCAGATCACCTCCGGCCAGTTCACCGGCAAGGGCACGGACGATCTGATCATCCGCACCAGGAACGGCAAGGCCGACCTCTTCCCCGGCCTCGACACGACCGGCTTCCACGGCAGCACCAGCCTCCGCGCGGACGGCTCGTCCTGGAAGTCCGCCAAGACCGTGACGGCCGGCTCCTTCGGACGCAGCGGCAAGGAAGACCTCCTCGTCCGCTGGGCCGACGGCAACCTGAGCTACTACGTCGACGTGGACGCCTCCGGCACCCACGACGAGATCCAGCTCATCGGCTGACGCACGCCCCTCACGACGATGCCCTCACTCCCGGGACGACCCGGCGGTGGGGGCATCGCGCCGTCCGCGCACCACCAGCCCCTCCAGCAGCCGCCCCGTCGCCTCCGCGACCTCGTCGACGGCCTGCTCGAAGACGGCCCGGTTGTGCTCGGCCGGGGCGTGGAAGCCCGACACCTTCCGCACGTACTGCAGCGCCGCCGCCCGGATGTCCTCCTCGCCCGCCTCAGGCCTGACGGGCGGCCTCAGCGTCTTGATGCTCCGGCACATGCTCCAAGTGTGCACCCGCGACCACCCGCGAGCCCTCTTCCTCCCCGCGGTCCAGCGCCCCCGCCACCGCCGCGATCGCCAGCCCCGCCATCGCCAGGACCGCGCCCACCAGCGTGGGCGACGTCCAGCCCCAGCCCTCCGCGATGGCGGCGCCGCCCAGCCAGGCGCCGCCCGCGTTGGCGAGGTTGAAGGCCGAGTGGTTGGAGGCGGCCGCCAGGGTCGGGGCCTGCCTGGCCTTGCGCATGACCAGCATCTGCAGCGGAGTGGTCGTCATGAAGCCCACCGCACCCAGCAGCACGACCGTCACCAGCGCCGCCCACTTCACGTGCACGGTGAAGTCGAAGAGCAGCAGGACCACCGCGAGCGCGGCCAGCGAGCCGTACAGGGTGGGGCGCAGCGCCCGGTCGGTCAGGGGGCCGGCGGCGAGGGCGCCGAGGGTCATGCCGGTGCCGAAGAGGGCGAGCACGAACGTCACGGAGGTCTCGGAGAAGCCGGTGACCTGGGTGCTCATCGACGCGAGATAGCTGTAGACCGCGAAGACGCCGGCGAAGCCGAAGACCGCGGTGAGCAGCGCGAGCAGCACCTGCCGGCCGCCCAGGGCGCGCAGCTCCCTGCCCAGTCCCCCGCCCTGCTCCCGGGGTATGTGCGGGACGAGGAGGGCGAGGGCGGCCATGGCCACCAGCCCGATGCCCGTCACCACCAGGAAGGTGGCGCGCCAGCCGAGGTGCTGGCCGAGGAGCGTGGCGGTGGGGACGCCGACGACGTTGGCGACGGTGAGGCCCAGGAACATCGTCGCGACCGCCCTGGCCTGGCGGCCCTCGCTCACCAGCCGGGCGGCGACGACCGACCCCACGCCGAAGAACGCCCCGTGCGGCAGCCCGGCGAGCACCCGGCCCGCGAGGAGCAGCTCGAAGTCGGGGGCCACCGCCGAGGCGAGGTTGCCGACCGTGAAGAGGGCCATGAGCAGCACGAGCATCCGCTTGCGCGGGAGGCGCGCGCCCAGGGCGGCGAGCAGCGGGGCGCCGACCACCACGCCGAGGGCGTAGGCCGAGACGAGGTGACCGGCGGTGGGTACGGAGGTTCCGAGGTCGTCGGCGACGTTGGGCAGCAGGCCCATCATCACGAACTCGGTGGTTCCGATGCCGAAGGCGGAGACGGCGAGCGCCAGCAGCGCCAGGGGCATGAGAGGGCCTTTCGGAAGGGTGTACGAGGCAGCCTTCCAGCTTAGGGCGTGTCCGAGGGCGTCAGATCTTCATCCGGGCGGCGACCGGCAGGTGATCGCTCGGGGTCTTGGGCAGGGTCCATGCCGAGACGGGGTCCATGCCGCGCACCATGATCTGGTCGATGCGCGCCATCGGGAAGCTCGCGGGCCAGCTGAAGCCGAAGCCGTCGCCCGCCGCGCCCTGTGCCGAGCGCAGCTGCGAGGTGACGGGCGCGAGCGAGCGGTCGTTCATGGTGCCGTTGAGGTCGCCGAGGAGGACGACCTTCCGTACGGACTCGTGGGCGATGGCCTGGCCGAGCGCGGCCGCGCTGTTGTCGCGCTGCCCGGCGGTGAAGCCGGCGTTGAACTTCACGCGCACCGAGGGCAGGTGGGCGACGTAGACGGCCACCGGGCCCTGCGGGGTCTCGACGGTGGCGCGCAGCGCCCGGGTCCAGCCCATCTTGATGTCGACGGGGCGGGCGTCGCTCAGCGGGTACTTGCTCCACACGCCGACGGTGCCCTGCACGGAGTGGTACTTGTACGCGCCCGCCATCGCCCGCTCGTAGCGGGAGGCGTCGCTCAGCTCCTCCAGGGCCACGACGTCCGCGCCGGAGGCGGCGACCGCCCTGGCGGTGGCGGCGGGGTCGGGGTTCTCGGCGTTGACGTTGTGGGTGGCGACCGTGAAGTTGCCGCCCTTGCCGGACTTGTCGCTGATCAGGCCGCCGAAGAGGTTGACCCAGACGATGCCTGGCAGGAGCAGCGCGATCAGGGCGGTCGCGGAGCGGCGGAGCACGGCGAGGACCAGCAGCACCGGGACGAAGAGCCCCAGCCACGGCAGAAACGTCTCTGTGAGGCTGCCGAGGTTGCCGACCCGGTTGGGCAGGTGGGTATGCAGCAGCATCAGCAGGCCCAGCAGCGCCGCGAGCACCGCGATGACGATGCCGCGCCGCCAGATGCCGGGGCTCTGCCACCGGCCCGTTCCCTGCCACCGGCCGAGGAAGTGCCGGGCTCCGGAGCCGGTCCGCTCCGGAGCGGCTCCCTCGAGACCCGTCTCCTCCATGTGCGCCTGCGGCATCGGCTGTCCTCACTGCTTCGTGTGCTCCGCCCCCGCCACCAGACGATAGGCGATCAACGGTCGTGTTGATCACCAACGGGCGGCGGGGCTTACCGGACGCCCCTGGCGGGGGTGTCGGGGTGGAGGACGTGCGTCCGGCGGGCGCGGGTTCCTGCGCGGAGGCCGTGACGGGGAGCTGTGACACAACGGGCACAATCGGACCGCGGGCGCGGAGACGTGCCCGGAGACATGCGCGGAGACGTGCGCGGAGACGTGCGCGGCCGGCCGGCGATCAGCCGCCGGAAGGGCCGCCCACCGGGCGTACGCCGCCCGCCGGCCGCACTCCGTCCAGCACGGTGTCGACGATCTGCTCGACCAGCTCCTCGGGCAGCTCCCGCCACTCGTGGAGCATGACCCGGGAGAGCATCGGGCTCACCAGCAGATCGGTGAGCAGCTCGACGTCCAGCCCGGCGCGGATCTCGCCGGTGACCGCGCCGCGCCGCAGCACGTCGAAGAAGGCCTGGCGGCGGGCCGCGACGACGGTGTCGTGGTACTCCCGCCAGAGCTTCGGCCGGCTCTGCACCTGGGCGATGACCGTGCGCATCACGGCGGACGAGCGCTTGGCGAGGACGCGGCGGCGTACGAACTGAAGCAGGGTCACGAGGTCGTCCCGCACCGAGAGCCCGGCCGGCTCGGGCGCGGTCTCCTCCACGGAGCGCAGCACGTCGAGCATGAGCGCCTCCTGGTCCGCCCAGCGGCGGTAGACGGTCGCCTTGCCGACGCCCGCCTCGCGGGCTATCCGCTCCATGGACAGCTCGCCCGCGGTGGCGCCCTCCTCGAGCAGCCGCAGCACGGTCTCGACGACGGTCGCGTCGACGGCGGCGCTGCGGGGCCGCCCGCGCCGCCCGTCCGCCCCGCCGGCGACTGCGCTCGCGGCCGGGGCGGCCGCTCCGGCCCGCGCCCCGCACCCCGCCGCGCTCACTTGCCCGCTCCCGCCGCCTGCTGCCGCTCGGCCCCCGGCCGGGCCGAGCCCGCTCCGGCTCCCGCCCCGCCCCTGCCCGGCAGGAAGAGCGCGACGACGACGGCGCCGAGCACCGCGACGGAGGAGGCGCAGAGGACGGTGACGTGCATGGCGTGGATGAAGGCGTCCTTGGCAGGGCCGACGAGGCCCTGGCCCGCCGGGCCGAGCCGCCGGGCGACGACCAGGGTGGCCTCGACGGACTCCCCGGCGACATGCCGGGCCTCCCCCGTCAGGCCCGGCACGGCGTCGAGCCGGCCGGAGATCCCGTCGCGGTAGGTGGTGGAGAGCACCGAGCCGAGCACGGCCACGCCGAGCGCACCGCCGATCTGCCGGAAGGTGTTGTTCACGGCGGAGCCGGAGCCCGCCTTCTCGCGCGGCAGGGACTGCATGATCGAGACGGTGGCGGGCGGCATGATGTGCGCCATCGCGGCGCCCTGGAAGAAGAACAGCACCTCCAGGACCCAGATGGGGGTGTCCCGCCCCATCAGCGTCAGACCGGCCATGGTGCAGGAGACGAGCAGCATGCCGCAGGTGCACACGGCCCGCGCCCCGAACTTCTCGACGACGAGGCGGGCGCGCGGCGCGAAGAACATCTGGGAGACGGCGATCGGCAGCAGGAGCATCCCGCTCTGCAGCGGGCTGTAGCCGCGCACGCTCTGGGTGTAGAAGACGGTGAAGAAGGTCACGCCCATCAGGGCGAAGAACACCAGGGCGATGGAGGAGACGGCGGCGGAGAACGCCGGGTTGCGGAAGTACCGCACGTCCAGGGCCGGGTGGTCGCTGCGCCGCTCGTGCAGCACGAAGAGGACCAGCACCAGCAGGCCGCCGCCGGCCGTGCCGAAGACCTCGGGCTCGGTGAAGTCGGCGAGCTGCCCGCCCTTGATGATGCCGTAGACCAGCAGGACGAGCCCGACGACGGACAGCAGCACGCCGACCGGGTCGAGCCGGCCGGGCTTGGGGTCTCTGGAGTTGGGGACCAGGATCGCCATCGCCGTCATGGCGGTGATCACGATGGGCACGTTGACGAGGAAGACCGAGCCCCACCAGAAGTGGTCCAGCAGGATGCCGCCGGTGATCGGCCCGATGGCGATGGCGAGCCCGACCGCGCCGGCCCAGATGCCGATGGCCTTGGGCTGCTCGTCCCGCTCGAAGACGTTCATGATGATCGCCAGCGTGGTGGGCATCACGAAGGCGCCGCCGAAGCCCATGACCGCGCGGAAGGCGATCAGCTCGGTGGGCGAGCCCGCCAGCGCGGAGAGCACCGAGCCGATGCCGAAGACGGTCATGCCGAAGAGCAGGACCTTCTTGCGGCCGAGCCGGTCGCCCAGCAGTCCGGCGGTGAACAGTATTCCGGCGAACACCAGCGTGTAGGAGTTGATCGCCCACTCCAGCTCGCTCTGGGTGGCCCCCAGGCCGGTCGGGGCCGGCGTGGCGATCGTCTTCATCGCCACGTTGAGGATGGAGTTGTCCAGGACGACGATCAGCAGGCTGAACAGCAGGACGGTCAGGATCGCCCACCGCCTGCGGTGCACGGCCTCGGGCACCTTGCGCGGTGGAGCTATCGGAGTTGCCATGGGCACAGCCTAAGCCTATTTCGATACGAACCCGTCTCGTATCGGATTTTTTGAACGACTGGTCGAACGGGGGCCGGGGGGTCACTTCCCCGCCCGGACGGGCCGTGCAAGCATGGAGGTGATCCGGGGACGCCGTCAGGGCGCCTCGAGACGACAGAACACAGGAGCCACGGCAATGACGCATGCCTTGAAGACCCCCGACAGCAGCCAGAGCAGCCAGCAGAGCAGCAAGGCGCTGTACGGCGGTACGAGTTCCCGGCGCATCACCGTCCGCGACATCGCCGCCGCCAAGGAGCGCGGTGAGAAGTGGCCCATGCTCACCGCCTACGACGCGATGACCGCTTCCGTCTTCGACGAGGCGGGCATACCCGTCATGCTCGTGGGCGACTCGATGGGCAACTGCCACCTCGGCTACGAGTCCACGGTCCCGGTGACCATGGACGAGATCACGATCCTCTCGGCCGCCGTCGTACGGGGCACCAAGCGCGCCCTGATCGTCGGCGACCTGCCCTTCGGCTCGTACCAGGAGGGCGCGGTACAGGCGCTCCGCAGCGCCACCCGGCTGGTGAAGGAGGCCGGCGTCGGCGCGGTGAAGCTGGAGGGCGGCGAGCGCTCGGCCCACCAGATCGAGCTGCTGGTGCAGTCCGGCATCCCGGTCATGGCCCACATCGGCCTCACCCCGCAGTCCGTCAACGCCTACGGCGGCTACCCGGTGCAGGGCCGCGGCGAGGAGGCGGCCCAGCAGCTGCTCCGCGACGCCAAGGCCGTCCAGGACGCGGGCGCCTTCGCGGTCGTCCTGGAACTGGTCCCGGCGGAGCTGGCGGCCGAGGTGACGCGCATGCTGCACATCCCGACGGTGGGGATCGGCGCGGGGGTGGAGTGCGATGCGCAGGTGCTGGTGTGGACGGACATGGCGGGCATGACGGCGGGCCGTCTGCCGCGCTTCGTGAAGCAGTACGCGCAGCTGCGCGAGACGCTCGGGGGCGCGGCGAAGGCGTTCGCGGAGGACGTGGTGAGCGGGGCGTACCCGGCGAAGGAGCACGCGTTCCACTAGGCGGTGGGGGCGGGGTGGTTCTTTCCCCACCCCGCCCCTTCCCGAAACTGGGGCTGCGCCCCAGACCCCGGACCGCGCTCCGCGCGGTGTCCTCAAACGCCGGACGGGCTGGATTTGTCCCCCGCCCCCGGTTTCGGGAAGGGGCGGGACTGGGGAAAAGGCCACCCGCCCCCCTGTCGGCGGCCTGTCGGCCGTCTGTCGGTGGGGCGGCAGCCACGTCGGCCCCCTGTCGGCAGCCGCTGACACCGTAAGCGGCATGACGCGAATCAACACCCCCACCCCCCGCGGCAACGCCGTAGAAGTCCGGGGCCTGGTCAAACACTTCGGCAACACCAAAGCCCTCGACGGCGTCGACCTCGACGTCCCCGAAGGCACCGTCCTCGGCGTCCTCGGCCCCAACGGCGCCGGCAAGACCACCCTCGTGCGGTGCCTGTCCACCCTGGTCCGGCCCGACGCCGGCACCGCCCGCGTCGCGGGCTACGACGTGCTGACGCAGCCTCGCCAGCTGCGCCGCGTGATCGGACTGACGGGGCAGTACGCCTCCGTCGACGAGAAGCTCGCCGGGCGCGAGAACCTCTACATGATCGGGCGGCTCCTCGATCTCTCCCGCAAGGAGGCCTGGCGGCGGGCCGACGAGATGCTGGAGCGCTTCTCGCTCACCGAGGCCGCCAAGCGCCCCGCCATGCAGTACTCCGGCGGCATGCGGCGCCGGCTCGACCTCGCCGCCTCCATGATCGGCCGCCCGGCCGTGCTCTACCTGGACGAGCCCACGACCGGCCTCGACCCGCGCACCCGCAACGAGGTGTGGGCCGAGGTCCAGCGGATGGTCGGCGAGGGCAGCACCGTCCTGCTCACCACGCAGTACATGGAGGAGGCCGAGCAGCTGGCCGACGAGCTGACCGTGATCGACCGGGGCCGGGTGATCGCCGGCGGCCGGGTCGACGAGCTGAAGGCCAAGGTCGGCGGGCGCACCCTGCAGATCCGCCCGGCGGACCGCGGCGAGCTGGCCCGCATGGTCGGCGCGATCGCCCAGGCGGGCCTGGACGGCATCGCCGGTGCCACGGCCGACGAGGCGGAGGGCCTGGTCAACGTACCGATCGTCAGCGACGACCAGCTCACCGCCGTGGTCGGGCTGCTCTCGGAGCGCGGGTTCCGGATCTCCGGGATCAGCACCCATCTGCCCAGCCTGGACGAGGTGTTCCTGGCCGTCACCGGCCAGAAGTCGTCCGCCCCCGCGGCAGCGGAACCCACCGACGCACTCGAGGAGGTCGCGGCATGAGCGCGGCAACGGCATACCCGAAGCAGCAGACGCCCGCCAACGCGGCAGCGGCAGCGGCCGACGAGGGCCGGATCGGCCTGCGGGCCAACCTGCGGCACATCGGCGCGCTGGCGCGCCGCAACCTGTTGCAGATCAAGGCGGACCCGGAGTCGATGTTCGACGCGGTGCTCATGCCGGTCATCTTCATCCTCCTGTTCACCTATGTCTTCGGCGGCTCGATCGCCGGCAAGGGCAACGAGCACGACTACATCAACTACCTGGTCCCCGGCCTCATGGCGATGATGGGCATGAACATCTCCATGGCCGTCGGCACGGGCGTCAACGACGACTTCAAGAAGGGGGTGATGGACCGCTTCCGCACCATGCCGATAGCCCGGTCCTCGGTCCTCATCGCGAAGATCGTGGTCGAGGTCGGCCGGATGCTGGTGGCGGTGACGATCCTGCTGGTCATGGGCCTGCTGCTGGGGCTGACCGTCAGCACGTCCGTGTTCCACCTGCTCGGCGCGGTCGCGCTGGCCATGATCTTCGGCGCCTCGCTGATGTGGATCTTCATCCTGCTGGGGCTGACGATGCGCAGTGCCCAGGCCGTGCAGGGGATGGCGATGATCGTGCTGATGCCGCTTCAGTTCGGCAGCTCCATCTTCGCCCCGACCACGAACATGCCGGGCTGGCTGGAGGGCTTCACCAAGTACAACCCGCTGTCCAACCTGGCCGACGCCTCCCGCGCCCTCATCAACGGCGGCGCCGTGGCCCACTCGGTGTGGATGACGCTGGCCTGGTCGGCGGCCATCACGCTGGTGACGGCACCCCTGGCCATCTCCAAGTTCCGCAAGAAGACCTGAGGTCCGAGGGGGCAAGGGGAACGGGGAGCCGGGGCCGGCGGCCCCGGGCACGTCAGACGAGGGCGGTCGCCTCCGCAGGGGAGAGGCGAGCGCCCTCGGCGTATGCGAGCTCGTACGCCTTGGCGCCCAGCACCGCCGAGGCCCGGGCCGCCGACCGGTCCCGGATCTCGCGCTCCATCGAGGTGACGTTGAAGCCGGCCGGGCGCAGCGCCGCGCAGGCGCCCAGCAGCAGGGCCGCCTTCCGCGCGTGTTCCTCGCCGCCCGGCTCCTCGCCCAGCACGGCGTAAGCGTGGGCGCCCTGGAGCAGTTGCACCGCCTCCAGCTGCGGCGCGACCAGCTCCGAGATCGGGTCGTGGCCCTTCGACAGCGCCCGGCGGACCTTCGGCAGGGCGTCCCGCGGCCGTCCGTCGAGGACGTCGGTCCAGGCGAGCAGGCCGCTCATCATGCCCTCGAACACGGCAATGGAGCGGTCGTCGAAGACGGCCGCGAGTTCCTCGAAGATCTCCTTCGCCTGGGCGACGTCACCGGACCGGCCGACGATCAGGCCGAGCTGGATGCGGGCGAAGGTGGCGGCGTCGCCGTTGAGACGCTCGCTGTCCGAGAGCGCTTCGCGGATCATCCGCTCTGCCTCGGCCAGGCCGATCGCCCCGCTCTCCATGAGCACGTCCGTGAGCCGGGCCTGGAGCAGGGGCACCTGCCCGGTGGAGCCCAGCTCCGCGACGCGTTGGATGGCCTCCCGGTAGTCCTCCGCCGCGGCGGCGTAGTCACCGCTGCGCTCGCGGGCCTCGGCGCGGCCGGACAGCGCCTCGGCCACGCCCCAGGAGTCGCCCAGGCCACGGAAGATCTCCAGGCTCTCGTCGGCGTCCAGGACGCCCTGCTCCATTCTGTCCACGCTGTCGTTGAACAGCTTGGCGCGCAGCTGGAGCGCGTTGGCCAGCTCCCAGTCGAAGCCGAAGCTGCGGCAGCGCTCCACGGCGGTGTCGACGAGATCGAAGAGCTGGCGGATCTCGCCCGTCAGGAGCCGTGCGTAGAACCACATCATGCCGGGAATGCGGCAGTTCTGCGGCTGCCCGTCGCCGTAGGCGGTGACGATGCCCCGCAGCAGGTGCTGCATCTCCGGGGTCTCGACTATCCGCATGTCGGACTCCATGTTGGAGAGCCCGACCAGCCGGACCCCGCGCCGTGCCTCCTCCAGCAGGTCCGGCGGCATCGGCGGCGGCTGCTCCGTGCACGAGACCAGCAGCGGCGGGGCCGGGGTCACGGGCTCGGCGAAGGGGTCCGGGCCCAGCTCGGCGACGGCCCGCGACCAGCTGCGGGCGTCCGCGCCATGGTCCCTGAGCTGCCAGAACCAGTTCAGGGAGAGCACCAGGCACAGCGCCTCCTGCTCGTCCCCGGCGGCGACGGCGTGCCGGAGCGCGGAGCGGAGGTTGTCGTGCTCCAGCTCCAGCCGGTCCAGCCACGCGTGCTGCTCGGGGCCGCGCAGCAACGGGTCGGCGGTGCGGGCCAGTTCCCGGTAGGCCACCAGGTGGCGCCGCTCCGTGGCCGCCCGCTCGCCGGACTCGTCCAGGCGCTCAGCGGCGTACTCGCCGACGGTCTCCAGCAGGCGATAGCGCATCTCGCCGTCGCCCGCGGGGGCGGCGACCACGAGGGACTTGTCGACGAGGGAGCCGAGCAGGGCGGCCACGTCCGCTGCAGCGACGGACGTGCCGTCGTTCCTGCCGTCGGCACACACCTTCTCGGCGACCGCCAGGTCGCTGCCGCCCGAGAAGACGGACAGCCTGCGCAGCACGGCCCGTTCTGGCTCGTCCAGCAGGTCCCAGGACCAGTCGACCACGGCCCGCAGGGTCTGCTGGCGCGGCAGGACGGTCCGGCTGCCGGAGGTCAGCAGGCGGAAGCGGTCGTCGAGGCGGTCGGCGAGGCCGCGGGGGGTGAGCATCCGCAGCCGGGCCGCGGCCAGTTCGATGGCGAGCGGCAGGCCGTCCAGGCGGCGGCAGATCTCGGCGCACGCCTCGGGGTCGTCGTCGATCCGGAAGCCGGGCCGTGCCGCCGCGCCCCGGTCGGCGAGCAGCCGCAGCGCGACGGGGTCGGGCAGCGGCTCCACGGGACGCACCAACTCGCCTGGCACGGCGAGCGGTTCGCGGCTCGTGGCGAGCACGGTGATGCCGGGGCACTGCGCGAGGAGGGTCTCGGCGAGACCGGCCGCCGCGTCGATGACGTGCTCGCAGTTGTCGAGTACGAGCAGCATGCGGCGCGGCGCGCAGTGCTCGGCGAGCCGCGCCAGCGGGTCGGAGGCGGTGGCGTCGGTGGCCGCCCGCAGCCCCTCGGCGGCGGTGGCGCGCACCACGGTCTCGCGGGCGCCGAGTGCGGTGAGGACGGCTTCGGGCACGGTGGCGGGATCGTCGACAGGAGCCAGCTCCGCGAACCACACCCCGTCGGGCCAGGCCCCGTCGGCCGAGGCGGCGGCCTCGGCGGCCTCCTGCGACAGCCGCGTCTTCCCGGCACCGCCGGGTCCGAGCAGCGTGACGAGCCGGTGGGCGGCGAGATCGGCACGGATGAGGGCGAGATCGTCCTCGCGACCGACGAAGGAGGTGAGGCGGGCGCGCAGGTTGCCGCGGGGTGGGGTGACGGGCGGCCGGGGCCGGTCCGGCACCGCCGGGAACGCAGCCGATGGCTGATCCCCGCCGCGACGGCGCGCACCCCCCGCCGGGGAGACCGGCGGTGCCGAACCCGCCCCCGGCGCCAGCAGCTCCGCGTGGAGCGCCCTCAGCTCCGCCCCCGGATCCGCCCCCAGCCGCTCCGCAAGCATCGCGCGAATCGACTCGTACGCGGCCAGCGCCTCCGCCGACCGCCCCGCCGCCCGCAGCGCCCGCAGCCGCAGGGCCTGCAGCGGCTCGTCGAGCGGATGGGCGTCACACAGCCCGGCCAGGTCCGGAAGGACCTGATCCACATGACCCAGGGCCAGGCCCGCCGCCAGCCGTGCCCGCCGCGCGGCGAAGTGCCGGGCCTCGGGCCGCACCGCATAGGCGGAGCCGCCCGGCAGGTCCGCGAGGGGCCGCCCGCGCCACAGCGCGAGCGCGTCGTCGAGGAGGCCCGCCGCCTTCGCGGGGTCGCCGTCCGCGAGCGCCCGCTCGCCCTCGTCCGCGAGCCGCTCGAAGCGGTGCAGGTCGACGTCGTCGGGCTCGGCGCACAGCCGGTAGCCGCCGGCCTCGGAGGCCACCGCCCCGGGCCCGAGGGCCCGCCGCAGCCGCCCCACCAGCGCCTGGAGCGCACCCACCGCGTCCGCGGGCGGCTCGCCGTCCCAGACGTCGTCGATCAGCGCGTCCACCCCGCGGACCCGCCCGGGGTGCAGCGCGAGCGCGGCCAGCAGCGCGCGCAGCCGGGCCCCGCCGGGGGCCAGGGGCCGGCCGTCGTCGGAGAACGCCTGTGTGGAGCCGAGGATGCCGTAACGCATCGGCCCATTGTCCCCCGGCCGCCCTCGGGCCAGAACATCCCGCAACGGCCGCCCGCTACGCCTCTTCGTCTCCCCGAGGCCGACGAAGTACCGTCGCCCGGTACGTTCGTACGCCCGGGGCCCGCCCCGGCAGTCCCACCCATATCCACCCGCCACTGAGATCCGCCGGGATCCACTGGCCCCACCCGACACCAGGAGCACACAGAAATGTCATTCACCGCGACCCGCGGCGAACGGCGCATAAGCCCCGTATTCCTCGCCCTCGTCGCCATCATGGCGGTCTCCATATGGGCGGTGTGGACCGATTTCTCGGCGAGCCCCGGCTTCGCCGTGTTCCTGTTCGTGACCTCGGGCTGGATCGTCTCGCTCTGCCTCCACGAGTACGGGCACGCCCGCACCGCCCTGCACGGCGGTGACATCACGGTCGGGGCCAAGGGGTACCTCACCCTCAACCCGCTCCTCTACACCCACGCCCTGCTCAGCATCGTGCTGCCGGTGATCTTCGTGATCATGGGCGGCATCGGCCTGCCCGGCGGCGCGGTCTTCATCGAGCAGCACCGCATCCGCAGCCGCTGGAAGCAGAGCCTGGTCTCGGCGGCGGGCCCGCTGACGAACCTGGTGTTCGCGGCCGTGGTCAGCGCCCCGTTCTGGCTGGGCGTGATGGACGGGGCGCCGGACAACTTCCGTTACGCGCTCGCCTTCATGGTCCTGCTCGAGGTGACCGCCGTGCTGCTGAACCTGCTGCCCATCCCGGGCCTGGACGGCTTCGGCATCATCGAGCCCTGGCTGCCGTACAACGTGCGCCGCCAGCTGGCGCCGTACGCGTGGATCGGTCTGCTCGCGGTCTTCGGCTTCCTGCGGATCCCCGAGGTGAACCACGCCTTCTTCGACATGATCAACGCGATCCTGCGGACCCTGGGCGTGACCGAGTGGGACACCTACTGGGGCCGCGAGCTGTTCGAGTTCTGGCGCGGCACGCCGGACATACCGCCGCTGAACACGGTCAACGTCGGCTGACGACCGGCGCCAGCTGACCGGCGCCAGCTGACCGGCGCCGTAAAAGCCCCGGCCGACCGGCCTCAGCCCGCCGCGCCGCCGCCCTGCCCGGCGGCAGCGGCCGCGGCAGCCCGGTCGTTCTTCTGCTTGCGGATGTAGTACCAGGCGATGTTGGACGAGACGCCCACGAGCAGGATCCACACCGCACCGAGCCAGCTGCCCCGCGCGAAGGAGACGACGGCGGCCGCCGTCGCGAGGGCGCAGACGACAAAGGCGTAGATGGCGAGACGGGGCATGGGGGCGGCTCCTGTCCGGTGTCCGGGGGCGCATGTGCGTACGATCCCGGTCATTGTCCCCCATGCCCCCGAGCGGTCAGACGTCGGTGACGCGCAGGCCCGCGTGCGCCTTGTAGCGGCGGTTCATGGAGATCAGGTTGGCGACCATGGACTCCACCTGGTGGGCGTTGCGCAGCCGGCCCGCGTAGACGCCGCGCATGCCGGGGATGCGGCCGGCCAGCGCCTGCACGACGTCGGTGTCGGCCCGCTTCTCGCCCAGGACCATCACATCGGTGTCGATCTCCGCGATCTCCGGGTCGGAGAGCAGCACGGCGGACAGGTGGTGGAAGGCGGCCGTGACCCGCGAGTCCGGCAGCAGGGCGGCGGCCTGCTGGGCGGCGCTGCCCTCCTCCGGCTTGAGCGCGTAGGCGCCCTGCTTGTCGAAGCCGAGCGGGTTGACGCAGTCGACGACGAGCTTCCCGGCCAGCTCCTCACGCAGCGACTCGAGCGTCTTGGCGTGGCCCTCCCACGGCACGGCGACGATCACGATGTCGCTGCGCCGCGCGCACTCGGCGTTGTCGTGGCCCTCGATGCCCAGCCCCAGCTCGGCGGCCGCGGCCTCGGCGCGCTCGGCGGCCCGGGAGCCGATGATCACCCGCTGGCCGGCCTTGGCCAGCCGATAGGCGAGGCCGCGCCCCTGGTCCCCGGTGCCGCCGAGCACGCCGACCACCAGGCCGGAAACGTCGGGAAGGTCCCAAGGGTCCTTCGCGGGAGCCTTCTTCGCCTCATCAGAAGTAGTCATGACAGCGATACTGTCACGCCCGTTCCGCCCCCTGACCCCGGGTGTGCGAGCCCCGCGGGGCCCCGCGCCCGAACGGGTGAGGCGCACCGCAACTGCGCTTTTGCCAGCGGCGGTTGGGGCAGCATGCGGTCATGGACGCCGTACGGGTCGCACTGCTGCGCGAGGTGCTCGCCGGAACGGAGTGGCTGCAGGCCACCCGGAGGTTCGCCGGGGCGCTGCGGACCTCGGTCGGGGCGCACGGCGGGGGGCTGCTCCTGGTGGGCACGGCGGAGTACGAGCCCTGGCACCTGGCCGCGCACCTGGAGGACGAGGCGGCCTGGGCCGGGCTGCCGGAGCTGTCCCCCACGCTCGTCCGGCACCGGGTCCCGCCCGGCGCCCCGCCGCACCTGGCGACGGGGCTGGGCCGGCTGGAGGCGGCCCGGCGCGGGGAGACGCTGCTGGTGGTGACGGAGGGGCAGGCCGGGGCGGGGCTGCTGGAGCGGGTGCACGACGCCCGGCGCGGCGGGGCGACGGTACTGGCGCTGGACGGCGGCGACGCGCCCGGCGCGGCGCACCCGGAGCACTCGGAGCACTCAGATCATTCGGAGATGCTCTCGCTCGCCCATGACGCGCTGGTCGTGCCGGATTCGGCGGCCGTGGACCTGGACACGGTCCAGCACCTGGTGAGCGCGGCCGCCGGGGAGAACGGCCTGCCGGTCCCGCGCGGCCACCGCCGCTTCCGCGACCGCCTGTCGCGACTGGCGGACCAGCTGACGGCACCGGTGCCGAACCGCTGGTGAGCGAGGGGCCCGCGAGCGGGCCCGGGCTTTGCGGCAACCGCGCCCCGGGGGCCGGACGTGTCGCCCGGCAGGCGGAAGCCCGGCTCTGGCCCGGCCCCGGCCCCGGCCCCGGAAAATCGTTTGCCGCGCCACGCCCCCGGCCCGGACCATGGTTCCCCGTGACCGATCACCATCCCCCTCCCTCTCCCCCTGCCCCCCGCACGTCCCGGCTGCGCGCGCTGCTGCCGGATCTGACCCCCTGGCACTCCTCGCCGGACTTCCGGCGCATGTGGCTGGCGGGCCTGGTGACGGTCTTCGGCAGCTTCCTGACCATCGTCGCGGTACCGCTGCAGCTCAAGGAGCTGACCGGCTCGGCGCTCGCCGTCGGTGCGGTCGGCGCCGTCGAACTCGTACCGCTGATCGTCTTCGGCCTCTACGGCGGCGCCCTCGCCGACGCGCTCGACCGCCGCAATCTGATCCTGTGGACCGAGGCGGGCCTGGCGGTCCTGAGCGGCATCCTCCTGCTCAACACGGTCCTGCCGCACCCCATGATCTGGCCGCTGTATGTGGTGGCCGCACTGACCAGCGCCCTGACCGGGCTCCAGCGCCCGGCGCTGCACGCCATCGTGCCGCGCATCGTCGCGCACGAGCAGCTGCCCGCCGCCATCGCCCTGAACTCCCTGCGCTGGCAGGCGGGGGCCATCGCGGGACCGTCCCTGGCCGGCCTGGTCATCGCCTTCGCCGGGCTCCCGCTGGCGTACTCGCTGGACATCGCCTCCTTCGTGATCTCCATCGCCCTGACCGTGCGGCTCGCCCCTTCCCCCGCCTCGAAGGACGCCGAGAAGCCGTCGCTGCGCGGCATCCTGGAGGGCGCGCGCTATGCGTGGGGCCGCAAGGAGCTGCTGGGGACGTACGCGGTCGACCTGGCGGCGATGTTCTTCGCCTTCCCCAACGCGATCTTCCCCTTCCTCGCCGAGGACCTGGACGCGCCCTGGGCGCTCGGTTTGATGTACGGGGCCGGTGCGGTCGGCTCGCTGACGGTGACCCTGACCAGCGGCTGGGTGTCGCGCATCAACCGGCACGGCCGGATGGTGGTCGTCGCCGCGCTCGGCTGGGGCCTGGCCATGGCGGTGGCGGGCTGGATGCACAACGTCTGGCTGGTGCTGCTGTTCCTGGCCGTGGCGGGCGGCTGCGACACGGTGAGCGGCCTGTTCCGCTCGGCGATCTGGGACCAGACGATCCCCGACGAGCTGCGCGGCCGCCTGGCGGGCATCGAGGTGCTCTCGTACTCGGTGGGCCCGCAGCTGGGCCAGGTCCGCTCGGGCGGCATGGCCTCGCTGACGAACGTCCGCACGTCGGTGTGGGCGGGCGGCCTGGCCTGCGTGGCATCGGTGGGCCTGCTGGCACTGACGCTGCCCAAGCTGATGTCGTACGACCAGCGGACGAACGAACACGCGGTACGGATGCGCGCAGCGCGAACGACGACGGAGGTGACGGAGGCGGCGTAGCGCCGCCTCCTCCCGGAGCGCCGGGCGGTCCCGAACCGCCTCAGCCCTCCTTACCCTCGCCCTCTTCCTCGTCCTTCCACCGCGGATCCTCCCGCCAGGCCTCGTTCCTCTCCCGCGCCGTCTCCATCGCGTGCCCCGCCTCCTCACGCGTCGCATACGGCCCCATGCGGTCGGCCGCCCGGCACTCCGGCCCCTCCTCGACCGTGCCGTGCTTCAGGCAGTAGTACCACTCGCCCGGCTTGCCCGCGGTACGCCTCTTGAACAGCGCCACAGCCCTCTCCTCGCCTCGCTCGGGAATCTCGCCCCCATGCTCCCCCACGCCCTCTGACTACACTCGCTGACATGTCTGGCCAGTCGCTTCTTGTCCCGGGGACCCTCTCCCCCGCCCGCTCCGTCCCTTCCTCGATCCCGCGTCCCGAGTACGTCGGGAAGCCCTCACCCACCCCGTACGCCGGGCCCGAGGTCCAGGACGCCGAAACGATCGAGCGGATGCGGATCGCCGGCGGCATCGCCGCGCGGGCGATGGCGGAGGCGGCCAAGCACATCGCCCCGGGCGTGACGACGGACGAGCTGGACCGCGTCGCGCACGAGTACATGTGCGACCACGGCGCGTACCCGTCGACGCTCGGCTACCGCGGCTTCCCGAAGTCGCTGTGCGCCTCGGTCAACGAGGTCATCTGCCACGGCATCCCGGACTCGACGGTGCTGCGCGACGGCGACATCGTGAACCTCGATGTGACCGCCTACATCGGCGGCGTGCACGGCGACAACAACGCCACCTACCTCTGCGGCAACGTGGACGAGGAGTCGCGGCTGCTCGTCGAGCGCACGCGCGAGGCGCTGAACCGGGCGATCAAGGCGGTCAAGCCGGGGCGCCGGGTGAACATCATCGGCCGGGTCATCGAGTCGTACGCGAAGCGCTTCGGCTACGGCGTCGTCCGCGACTTCACGGGCCACGGCATCAACTCGTCCTTCCACTCGGGCCTGATCATTCCGCACTACGACAGCCCGTACCACGACACGCTCATCGAGCCGGGCATGACGTTCACGATCGAGCCAATGCTGACGCTGGGGACGTACGAGTACGACATGTGGGAGGACGGCTGGACGGTCGTCACGAAGGACCGCAAGCGGACGGCGCAGTTCGAGCACACCCTGGTCGTGACGGAAACGGGTGCGGAGATCCTCACGCTGCCCTAGGGTTTGACCGACAGGTTTTACCGACAGCCCGTCGGGAAGCAATTGACTTAGGTAAGCCTAAGTGGCGAGGATGGGCGGCGGTGGCGGCTGCGCTGCGGCGCAACCGCCACCGCCTGCCATCCCCCTTTTCTTCCCGCACGCTCGGTCTCCGGAGGCCCGCCTTGGACGCACCCGCCGCCCCGACTCCGTTCTCCACGCTGATCCGCACGGCCTCGCACGAACAGCACACGGAGGCCGAGACGTCGTCGTTCATGAGCGACATGCTCGGAGGCCGGCTGGGTGTGGAGGCCTACCGCCGCTACACGGAGCAGCTCTGGTTCGTCTACCGAGCCCTGGAAGCCGCCTCCGAGACCCTGGCCGCCGACCCCGTGGCGGGCCCCTTCATACGCCCCGAACTGGCCCGCACCGCCCACCTGGAGCGCGACCTGGCCCACCTGGCCGGCCCCGACTGGCACACGGACCTGGAGCCGCTCCCCGCGACGGCGGCGTACGCGACCCGCATCGAGGAGTGCGCCCACGCCTGGCCCGCGGGCTATGTGGCCCACCACTACACCCGCTACCTCGGCGACCTCTCCGGCGGCCAGATCATCCGCGGCACCGCGGAGAAGACCTGGGGCTTCGCCCGCAAGGGCGACGGCGTCCGCTTCTACGTCTTCGAGTCCATCGGCAACCCGGCCGCGTTCAAGCGCGAGTACCGCGAGCTGCTGGACGGACTGCCGCTGGACGACCTGGAGAAACAGCGCGTGATCGAGGAGTGCAAGCGCGCGTTCGCACTGAACACGGCGGTGTTCCGGGAGCTGGGGCGGGAGTTCCCGTTGAGTGCTTAGGGGAATATCAGGGCCCAACCCCATAGCCGACCTGCACGGTATCGCCCCTGAAGGGGTCCACCACCGCGGCTGGCCCGACTGGCTCCTACTTGCCCTGCGTGACGACGGTTCCGTCTGGGAGTTGCCGCGGACGGTGGCGTGTACTGTGCACCCTCGCCGCCCTCCGTGGACCACTCGCGGAAGTCAGAAGACGAATCCGCGGGTCGGGCCGTTGCCGCGCCGGACGGGCTCAGGGATGTCCTCAAGGAACTCGCCCTTCAAAGCCGCCAACGCTTCAACGGTCGTGTCCTTGCGGCTCTCAGGATCGGCCTGGTCGTACACCCGCCACGGCCCCGTGGGGTCATCCGGATCTTCCGGCGCAACCACGCCAGGGATGCCCAGGCGCCTCAGTGCGGCTTCCACTTGGCGGGCTTGTTCTGCGTCCATGCCGTAACCCTTCCCACGTGTGGGCGGCCACCCTAGCTACCGACGCCACCACTGCCCTGCCGTGTGCCGCGTGGAAGGCGGCGTGCAGCGGGCGCCTCTGTCCAATCTTGACCGCGGACAGGGCCCGGTACTGCTCACCTCCGAGGGCTTCGGGGGCGAGCGTGAACATGCCGTTGACCATGTCCAGGATGAACAGGCTGGTGTGCAGACCCTCGTGCACGAGGCACATGGCGTAGTCCAGAACCTGCCAGCTGGTGCCGGGGCTCATCAGCACCACGCCGGGCATCTTGTTCGCGCTGCCTCCGCCGTCCGCACCGCTGTTGAACACGATCACATCAGTCACCAGGAGATCGACCATTCGGCCGAGGTCCGGGTAAATGCTGTGGACCAGCTCTACGGCCTGTGTGATGTTGGTGTCCCACGCCTCTCGGACCGGTCCGGTGGAAGGAGTTGACGGTCCGACGATGTGTGCGAAAACACCGCTGGTCCGGCAGTGTTCGGCCCATCCGCCGTCTTCGTAGGAGATGGCGAAGCCATTTGCCTTCGCGGGTAGGGACCGGGGGCGTAGGTCATTGATCGCCGCCACGTATTCGCCACGCAGATCATCGGTGCCATTCGGGTACGTACCGTTGATTGCATGAGCGAAGCGGGCGGTCGTCTCGTAGAGGTGCCCTGCGTTGAGCAAGTGCATGAACCTCTTCCTTCCGTTGTGGGTGAGGACGTGCGCCCGGAGCAGCAAGGCCGCTCCGGGCGCACTCGGGGCTCAGCGGAGAGCGGGCCGGACTACTTGTTGTCGGTCCAGCCGCCCATCATCACGACGTGCCCGGACTCCTGAGCTGCTTCGATGCGCTGACGGATGGAGGACGCCACACCGACGGGGTCATCCTGGACGGCCGACACGATGTCGGTCAGGACGCCGTTGGGCATGGCTGCCTGGGGCCTATTGCTACTCATAGTGCTTCTCTTTCTCTGGAAGTGACGCGCTGTTGCTGACCCGCCCGGAGTCCACTGCCACGAGAACGTCCTGGCAGGCCCGGTGTCCCGGCCCGGCCCATGCCGGGACGGGAGTCTGTGGAAGGTGTGCTCAGCTCTCTTCGCGGTGCGGGAGTCGAGGCTGCTGATCGGGCGCGATGAAGCCCTGGATCTGCCGTTCCTTGCCGTCGCTGCGCGTCGCTCGTTCCATGAGCTGGGCAGTCTTCATGGCTCGAACGACGTCCTTGTGAGCTTGTTCCGCTTCGACGGACACCATCGGTGCGGTGATCAGGCCGCCACAGCGGCGGCTCCGTAGTCGGCGGGACTTCGGTACCCAAGGCTGCTGTCCAGCCGTTTGAGGTTGCACCAGCCCTCGATCTGGGCCGCCGGTGTGTACGGTCCAAGTGGGAAGTCCGCCCTGAGGGGGAGTGCCGCAAGCTACCGCGGTGGCGCCGCGTCTTAAGGGCGGGAGGGCACGGCCTCGCGATGCTCGTGGTACTTCTGCTCGACCTGGACGGCGTGCGTGGCCATCTGGTCGCACGTAAGAACTAGCTTGATGGGCTCGGTGTTGCCGTTCAGATGGTGCACGTCGATCGGAATCACGAACCGCTGTGACCGCTCGTCGTACCTCAGGTCGCGCATCTGCGGGGTGGCGTGGGTGATCACGGAATTTCACCTCTCAGGGGTGGTGCTGTGGACTGCGATTCAGCGCGGGCTCGTTGCACGCTCGCGGTAGTGCCGTGGAGGGGGCCGGCCGGGAGCGCTGTCATGAGCAGGAGCGCCGAGTGGGTGCACACCCGCGCCACCGCACACATGATTGCCTGGGCCGTGAACGGCACGCCTCCGCCCTTGATCGCGAGTCTGCCCGCTCCCTCTCGCCGGGGCGCTGTGCCGACCGCGCCCAGGCTGCCGGCTCAGGACAGGGCGGAGCTGTTCGTGCACCTGCGCGACACCGCCGAGGCTGCACAGCGGGCCGGGGATGTTGCTGCGCTCTTGCGTCGGCAGGCTCTGTATCTCACTTCTTACGACCGGAGCCTCGACGCTGCAGCCTGGACCTCTCACACGGTGCACAGCCGACGCGGTGTGCTCGCTGTACGCGGGTGGTCGCCACATTGGGTGGAAGGCCGCTCGGTCGCTGCCGCGCTTGCCCGACAGGGCGACCAGCAGCCGCTGCTGGACTTCATCGAGCGTGCGTTGGCAGACGACGACGCGGCCGAGGCTGCAAATCTGAATTACTGGGCGTATTGGCTAGGTGCCGCCGATGGCCCGCAAGCCGACGACGGCTTCATGCGCGACCGGAACCTGGCTGGTTGGGATCCCGTGACGCTCCTGCGTTTGCTCATCCAGGGCGTGGACGAGGCGCCGACGTACGTTGAGTTGTATGCACACTCGTTCTGGGCCCTCCTGGAAGCCTTCCGTTGGCTCCCTCTGGCGGCACCGCCACTTGCCGCAGCCCTCGACGAACGCATTGAGCGAATCCTGAGTGAGGGAGGCATCTCGACAAGATCCCGACGTGAGCTGAGCGCCGTGCAATACCGTCTACGGAGAGCGGAGTAACTGACGAACCGAAGGGCGCCACATGGCGGACGAGACGGCCCACGTTCAGGGCACTGCGAGCTTTCTGCTGGAGATGGGCATGCTCAAGCGTGCCAAGCGGTCCGGCTGGTGGATCGCTGGTGTCAAAGACCCTGAATCCATCGCTGAGCACTCATTCCGCACGGGCATCATCGGCTCGGTTTTGGCCATGATGGAGGGCGCTGATCCGGCCAAGGTAGCCCTGCTGTGCCTCTTCCATGACACTCAGGAGACACGGGTCGGGGACATCCCGCACATCGGTCGTCGTTACCTTGACGCGTCCTCGAACGAGAAGGTCACTGCGGACCAGGTGTCAGCAGCCCACCCTGCCGTGGCTTCGGGTGTCCAGCGTGTCGTTGAGGAGTACGAGAACGGCACCAGCCTGGAAGTCTTGTGCGCACACGATGCCGACAAGCTCGAATGCCTCATCCAGGCCGTCGAGTACCGGGAGCAGGGCATCCAGAATGTGCAGAATTGGATCGACACCAGCCAGGCCAAGCTCAAGACGGCTTCGGCGCAGGCTCTCGCAGAGGCAGCCCTGAAGATGTCGTCGGTGGAGTGGCAGCAGACCTACCTGCGGTAGTCGGATCCCCCCCACGACATCGGGCCCCGTGCTCTCAGAAAGAGGAGCGGGGCACTCCGGTATGGGAAGGAGAATGCCATGGGTAGGCGCGACTACGAGGACGATCCGAACGCCCCCGCCGCGAACAGCCTTGTTCCGGCTGCTTCTGCCGTCGTCGATGACGGCGGGCGCGTCCTGCTCCAGCGCCGAAGCGACAACGGTATGTGGGCTCTCCCCGGGGTGCGATGCATATCGGCGAGTCGCTGCCGGAGTGTGCCGTACGGGAGACCAAAGAAGAGACTGGGATGGATGTCGAGGTCGTCGGCATCGTTGGCACGTGCTCCAACCCGCGCCACGTGTTTGCGTACGACGACGGCGAGGTGCGGAAGGAGTTCTCCATCTGCTTTCTGGCACGGCCTGTGACAGGAGAACTGTCGGTCTCCGGGGAGTCCACGGACGTCCGTTGGTTCGATCCGGTGGAGGTCGAGACACTGCCGATGGTCCCCAGCATCCGGAAGCGCGTGGACGATTGGCGTAGCGGCAATATGCCGGCAGCTCGGTAGCGAGGGTCCGGCGCAGCTGGACCGGCTTCCCACCCGAACTGCGACTGTCAGCAGCGGCTTCGCAACTCACCCCCGCCGCGTCCGTTCCGCGATCCAGCCCGCCATCGCGCGCACCCCGACGCCGATCGCGCGTTCGTCCGGGTCGAAGTCGGGGTAGTGCGGGTAGGCGGTCGTGACCGGGGCGCCGGGGGTGCGGACGCCGAGGAAGGTGTACGTGCCGGGGACGCGGTCGAGGTAGAGGGCGAAGTCCTCGCCGTTGAAAGGGAAGGCCGCGTGGAGTTCGGTGACGGACTCCGGGCCGAGGGTGCCGCGCAGGTGGCGGGCCAGGGCGCGGGCATCGCGCTCCGGGCAGACCATGGCCGGGAAGGGGTCGGCGGGGAAGGTGACCTCGGCGCCCGCGTACGCGCCGGCCAGGCGGCGGATCTCCTGGCGGATCTCCGTGTACCGCTCCTGCGGCCAGCAGCGGAAGGACACCCGGACCGCGGCGTCCTCCGCCTTCGCCCGGACGGCCACGAAGCGGGCGAGCGGGCCGTCCGGGATCTGCACGTCGGCGACCATCCGCTCCAGTTCGGCCGGGGTCTGCGGCGGCGTGACGGTGGCAAGGGCCGCGATCCCGGCGGCCAGCCGCCGGGCCGCGTCCGGTGCATCCGGGCCCGTCAGCTGTATCTGGGCGTGGTCCTGGCCGGGCAGCCCGTAGCCGGGCATCACCGCGAACTGCCCGACGGGGAACGGTCCGCAGTGCAGTGCGTGGATCTCCTCGATCCCGTGACGTTCCAGCACGCCCGCGTCCAGCAGTGCGCGGGCCCCCGCCAGGGCCTCCTCCGCCGGCTGGAAGAGGAACACCGCGCTTCCGCTCAGCCGCTGCCGCCGGCACGCCAGGGCCTCGGCGACGCCGACGGCCACCGTGGTGTGGATGTCGTGGCCGCAGACGTGGGCCGGGGCCGTGCCGCCCCCGACGATGCTCTCCGGCGGCACCGCGTCCATGTCCGCCCGGTACGCCACCGTCCGTCCCGGTCGCGCGCCCCGCAGGACGGCGACGACGCCGTGGCCGCCCACGTCCGTGGTGACGGACAGCCCGGCCGCCCGCAGGCGGCTCGCCACGACGGCGGCGGTACGTGCCTCCTGGCCCGGCGCCTCGGGGTGCGCGTGCAGATCCCGCCGCAGCTCGATCAGGCCGGGCAACGCCGGGTGCGACGTTCCGCCACCGGCCGCTCCGGCCCGTCCCGCGGCGCCCCACACCATCCCCGCTGCGGCTGCCACCGCCCCGCCCAGCACCGCACGACGGTTCACCGTCTTCATTGCCGTTCCCCCCTGATCCCGGATGACCCCAGAAGTCGATCTCTTCCGTAGATCCTCGGGGTCACGGGCGTCACTGCCCATCCGGCGAACCACCGACCTGGGGGTGGGGACAGCCCCAGGTGGACGCCCCGTCAGTTCTTCTGGCGCAGCCGTGGCGGGACAACTGGACGCACGGCGTGACGAACGGGTGGTTCACGTTGTCGCCGCGGGCCGGGCACGGTACGGTGCTGGTCAGGGTCTCACCGGGTAGACGCTTGCCCGGGGTGTACCCAGCGGGATGCAGCACAAAGAACCCCCGCCGCGGTGGCCTCCGCGACGAGGGTTCCGCCGGAAGCACAAGGGCTATCCGATCGGAGCCTCGTGTATTGAGGCTCCGGTCAGCCCTTGAACCACCCCCTCACCTTCCGCGCGACGCGCTTCCAGATCGGGAGCTTCGGCTTCCTGTGGCGCCCCATTGGCGCCCCCCTTTCGGGATTGCAGCCATGGCCGGTGGCTGCACCGGAGGGGCCCACGACGGGACACCCTGTCCGAATGTCCCGGCAGCGACCTCCTCTTAAGGGGGGCGCACTTGAAGCGCACGCAGAGACTACAACGCGATTGGCATACGGGCGCGCTCGAACCGCTTAACTCCAACTAACGGGTGAATTGCAGGAGTTGCAGGACTCTCGCTTCAAGCGGCATGCATATATCCATCAGTTCCCGCACTGCCTAACTCTCAGCCCCGAGTCTCGGGCCCCGCAAAGTGTCAGTCGACACAGACCCTGCCGCCCCGGAAACCCGAGATCCGGGATTCGGGTACCGAGACCCGAGCGCCTTTTTCAAGGAATGGGAGGTGGGTGACAACCCACCCTCCCACCCAACTCCCGTGCAAGCACACGCGAGTGACTTTCCGCAACCGAGTCGCCACGAACCGCTGTCGCCGTGTAGCGTGCGGCACAACAAACAACCCCGGCCGGTGCTACCAACACCATGCCGGGGTCTGACCACCTAGATCGGTAAGGACGATCTCGTGGCTGACGCCAAGCTTACCGCTGCCCCCATGGCCGCGCCCGGATACGGCAAGCACTCCGCGCCCGACCAAGCCCCCCGCACCCGAGGCGACTTCGCACACCTGCCCGCCCGCGAGGCCTACATCGCCGCTCACATCGACCGGCTGCCCGACGGCGCGGCCATCGACATCAAGGCCCTCGCCCGGGAACTCCCCGCCTACGGCCAGCAAGCCGTGACCACCGCCCTCAACGCTCTCTCCGAGGCCGGCCACCTGCGCCGTATCCAGGAACCCATCGCCAAGGGCAGCACCCAGTGGGTGACACGCTCGTACTTCTCCCGCACCGCGCGCGACGACGCCTGGTGGGAGAAGTTCCTCGCAGACGACGTTCCGACAGTGGCGAAGGCAGAGGCGGAGGCAGAGCCTGAGGGCGCGCCGTCCCCGCACCCGGTACGCCCCACCCGCTCCCCCGCCTACGACGCCCTCGCCTCCCTCGGGCGCGCCGAGCCCCGGCTGGCCCTTTCCGCCGCCGAGTGCGCCGCCCTCGAAGAACTCGCCGCCGAATGGCTCGCCCGCGGCATCACCCCGCCCGACCTCGTCCGCAACCTCACCGCCGGGCTCCCCGACGTCATCCACTGCCCGGGCGCATTCACCCGCAAGAGGCTTGCTGACAAAATGCCGCCCGAGCCACCCCCGGCCGCGCCTACGCCCACACCCCGCCGCATCATGGAATGCACCGGCTGCGGCCGCCCGGGCCGCCCCGAAAACCTCCCCGGCGGGCTCTGCCGCACCTGCCACGGTGACGCTCCGCTCCTCGCCCCTCCCGGTCCGGCAGAGGCCGAAGTGCACGCCCGCGTCTCACAGCTGCGCGCCATGGTGCGTGCAAGCCGCTGACCTCACACGGGCAGGCTGTCGAAGACGACCCATCCGGTCCACGCCGCATCGGGGTTCGTGCTCACCTTCCAGGAGGTGAACGCCCCGGATTCGGTACCCACCACGAGCTGCGGACGGCCGTCCGTCAGGGACGCCGCCCCCACGCTCCGGGCCGTGCCCGGCACACCGTCGAACTTCGTCCAGTCGGCCCACGCCGCGCTCGCATCGGTGGAGACCTTCCAGGTCGTCCACACCTCCCCGGTCTCGGTCGTCGCGACGACCTGCGGCCGGTCGTCCGTGAGCGGCACCGCCACCAGCGAGGTCGCACGCCCATGGGGGAAGTCGAACGGCTGCCAGCCGGTCCAGCCCGCGTCGGGGTCCGTGGACACCTTCCAGTTGGTGAACATCCCCTGCCCCGTCGCCGCGAAGAGCTGCGGTCGGCCATCCGTCAGCCGCGCTGACGTCACGCTCCGCACAGACATGAGTAACACCCTCCGTACAGGAAGCGGGTCCTCTCATTCGAGCACCGCACGGACCGGGCCGCCCTGCAACGGGAGCGCCTGCCCTATCCCCCGAACGGGTGACGCATACAAAACCCGCGCCCGCCGGGACCGTACCGGCGGGCGCGGGTGGATTCGGGACGGAGGCCGGGTGTCAGTCCCGGGCGGTGCGGCGGCGGGTGGCGTAGACCGCTGCGCCGCCTGCCGCGAT
The DNA here is from genome assembly GCF_056930295.1 of Streptomyces sp. 17_S59. Lineage (NCBI taxonomy): Bacteria > Bacillati > Actinomycetota > Actinomycetes > Kitasatosporales > Streptomycetaceae > Streptomyces > Streptomyces sp. 17_S59. The sequence goes on from NZ_JBXOWD010000001.1 coordinate 1,841,312, forward strand.
GAGGGCGGCTGCCGCGCCGACGAGGGGGCCGGTCGGGGCGCTCGCGCCCGTCGCCGCGAGGGAAGCGGAGGAGCCGTTGGCGGCGGTGTCGCCGCCGCCCGTGACACTGCCGGTGCCGCCGCCGGTGCCGGTACCGCTGCCGGTCGTGGCCTCGGAGCCCGTGCTGCCCATGGCGCCGGTGCCCTTGTCCGAGCCGGTGCCCGACGGGACGTCCGGAAGCTTGGCGTTCTTGTCGACGGCGATCGCGACCGTCACCGGGTCGAGGGCGTCCCCCGCGTGGTAGATGGACTTGCCCTGCGACAGGAAGACCTTCTCGCCCTGCTTGGTCAGCGTCGCCGGGACCGCCGAGAGCGTCACGATCCCGTCCTTGGCCTTCAGAGCGTCCGCACCGAGCTTCAGGTCCGCGAGCGGTACGTCATTCGTCTTGTTGGTCGTACCGGTCTTCTTGTCCTTGATGCCCACGTCCGCGCTGAGCGTGCCCGTCGCACCCGAAGCCTTCACCTTGAAGTTGCTGAACCGCAGATTCAGCTCGTCTTCGTGGCCGGTGAAGAGCAGCTGCCCGTTGAAGGTGGCGTCGAGGGAGGACGCATTCGCGTCGTACGTGCCGTGGCCCTTGGTGAAGCGGTAACCGTCGCCGGACTTCACGGCGTCACCGAAGAGTTCCGCCTTTCCGTTGGCGAAGGAGCCGGTGATGTACTTGCGGAAGGATTCCTTCACTCCCCAGTCGAGATTGCCGTCGTAAATGGCGTTCGAGGGCTTCTTCTTGTCGGAGGAGTCCTTCGACTTGCCGTCCGTCTTCGGGTTCTCGTCGTGCTTCGACTTGTCATCCGTCTTGGACTTGTCGTCCGTCTTCGACTTGTCGTCCGTCTTCTCCCCTCCCGTCGGCTGCTTGGCGCCGCCGCCCGGCTTGACCGACAGCGTCGCCGGGTCGAGCTCGTCGCCCGCCTTGTAGAACTCCTTGACCTTGTCGTTCGGCTGCTTGTACACGAACGCCTTCGCGCCGTCCGCCGTCAGCTTCACCGGTATCCGCGCGTAGGTGATCGCACCGCCCGCGCCGTGCCCCGGCTTCACGTTCGTCAGGTCGAGCGCCGCGATCGCGACGTCGTCCTTGGTCTCGTCCCCCACGGTCACGTCGGCGGTGATGGTGCCGGACTTGCCCTCGGTCTTGACCTTCAGGTCGGTGAGCTTGAGGTCGAGTGCCCACTTGCCCTGGCCGTCGGGGTGCCCGACGAAGCGCACGCTGCCCTTGAATGTGGTGGCGACGGCATGCGTGCTCATGTCGTACGAGCCGACGCCTTCGGTGAAGGTGAAGGCACCGTCACCGGCCCGCTTGGCGCCGTCGGCGACCTGGATGTCGCCCTCGGCGAAGTCGCCGGTGACGTACTCCCGGAACGACTTCTTCACGCCCCAGTCGAGTGTGCCGTCCTTCAGCTCCAACTTCGGCGCCCCGTCCGCGCCGGGGGCGGTGTCCGCCGCATACGCGGGCACGGTCAGCACCGTGGCCCCGAGGGCGGTCGCCGTGGCCAGCGCGGCGAGGGCGGCGCGGCGTGCGGTGACGGTCATCGTCGGTTCTCTCCTAAGGGGACTTGGGATATGCGAGGTATGCGCGCTGCCTATGACAGCAGTGACGTGGGGGGCGGGGAAGGGCCGCGCCGGCCGTGGCGGGTGAGGGGTTCGTCACGGCCGACGCGGAGTCAATTGCGATGCCCGGAAGCGGAATCCGTTGCCGGGGTGCCCGCGGCCGCCAGGCGGCGCCTGCGTACGAGCACGTACGCCGCTCCGGCCACCACCAGCAGGGCCGCACCGGCCGCCGAGACCGCAAGCACCGGGAAGGAATCGGAGGACGACTTGTCGTCCTGGGAGAACGTCTCCTCCATCGTGGTCCCTTGCTCCGCGGAGGCCGAAGCGGAAGCCGGGGGCGTCGCCCCCGCCCCCTTCCCCAGGTCCGGCAGCGGCGGCAGCTTCGCGTCCGCCGCCAGCGGCACCGCCAAGGACACCGGGTCCATGTCCGTGCCCTCCTGGTACATCCCGCCGAACGCCTCGGCGCCCTCCGCCGTGAGCTTGGCCGGGGCCTCCGTCACCGCCGCGAGGCCGTCCTTCTCCGCCAGGCCAGAGGCGTCGAAGGCAACAAGCGGAACGCCCTTCCGGGTGCCGTTCCCGCCGCTCGTCACATCGGCCGCGAGCGTGCCCCTGCCGTCCGCCGCCGTCACCTTGGCCCCGCTCAGCGTGAGGTCCAGGTGCTTGCCGGTGAAGCGGAGGGTGCCTGCGAAGGCGGCGTCCAGTTGCTTGCGGTCCTTGTCGTACGTGCCCTTGCCGGCCGTGAAGCGGAACAGCGCGCCGCCGTCCTGGGCGCCGTCGGCCAGCTGCCAGGCGCCCTGAGCGATGGAGCCCGTCACGTACTCGCGGAAGGTGCGGCGGACGCCCCAGTCCACGGCGGCGTTCGTGAATTCGCCCTTTTCCTCGGGCGCGGAGGGCGTAGGGGACGGCGGCTCCGATGCCGTCGCCCGCTCGGGGACGATGTCCGCCGACAGGCCCACCGGGTCGAGCGCCGTGCCCGCCGTGTAGTACCCCGCGAAGGACTTCGCCCCCTCCTCCGTGAGCGTGGCCGGGATGCCGGCGAGCGTCACCGCCGTGCCGCCGCCGCGCAGGTTCACGCCGGACAGGTCCAGCGCGGCGAAGGCCACCTGAGAGGCGCTGGTGACCTGGCCCGAGCCCTTGGCCTTGCTCGTCACGTCGGCGTAGAGGGTGCCGCGGCCGCCCTGGATGCGGACGGTGGGGCGGCTGACGGTGAGGTCGAGTTCGTACGAGCCGTCCGGCTTCCGGTGGCCGGTGAAGTGCACACCGCCCGCGAAGCCCGCCGTGAAGTCGCCGCTGCCGGGCTCGTACGAGCCCTTCGCGGAGTGGAAGCGGAACCGGCTGCCGCCGATCGTCGCCGCTCCGCCCTGGAGCTGCCAACTGCCCTGGGCTATCGGGCCGGTGACATAGCCCTGGAAGGAGGACTTGATGCCCCAGTCCAGACGGCCGCCCGACACCTCGCGGGCGCCCGAGGCATCCGGATTCCCCGCCGCGTACGAGGCGCCCACGGGAAGCAGAGCCGTCAGCAGGGCCGTCAGCAATGCCGCAAGAAGCGCCGTCACGGGCGCATGGGCAGGTCTGGACGGCAGCATCGGGGGACCCCTCTCCACGGACTCTCGAACGACTCGAACGATAGCAATTAAGGTAAGGCTAACCTAAGCTAGATCCGGAATCCCTCGCAGCAGACCCCACAGCGGAAAGGCGGGAACGTGTCCCAACGCCAGCCGGTGGAAGCGCAGATGCGCCTCCCACGCCTCCCCGGCGTCCTCACGGCCCTGCTCGTCCTGCTCGCCCTCCTGGCCGCCCTCACCGGCTGCGGCACGGCGGACGGCGGCTCCGGGAAGCACGGCAACGGCGCGAGCGGCACGCAGCCTGCGGCCGACCGGGTGGAGCCGCTGGCGGGCACTCCTGCACAGCAACTGCCCGTCACCGTGCGCTCGGCCGACGGCCGTGACGTCACCGTGCACGCCACTGATCGAATCGTCCCACTCTCCGGCTCGCTCTCCGAGGTGGTTTTCAGCCTCGGTCTGGGCGACCGCGTCGTCGCCCGCGATGTCACGGCCACCTTCGAGCAGGCCCGCGAACTGCCCGTCGTCACGCGCGCGCACGACGTCTCGGCAGAGAGCGTGCTCTCCCTCAAGCCCACGCTCGTCCTGGCCGAGACCACCACCGGCCCCGCCGAGGCCGTCGGTCAGATCCGGGCCGCGGGCGTCCCGCTCGTCGTCCTCGACCCCGCCAAGCGGCTCGACGACGTCGGCACGCGCATCGACAAGGTGGCGGCCGCCCTCGGCGCGCCCGCCGCCGGGGCCGAGCTGCGCAAGCGGACCGAGCAGCGCATGGACACGGCGAGGAAGGGCATCCCTGGAGAAGCCGCGGGCAAGAAGCCGCGCGTCGCCTTCCTCTACCTGCGCGGTTCCGCCTCCGTCTACCTCCTCGGCGGCGCGGGGTCGGGCGCCGACTCGCTCATCGAGGCCGCGGGCGGCGTGGACGCGGGCAAGGAGTCCGGGCTGAAGAAGGACTTCACCCCCATCACCAGCGAGGCCCTGGCCAAGGCCGCGCCGGACGTGATCCTCGTGATGACCAAGGGCCTCGAGTCCGTCGGCGGCGTGGACGGCCTGCTGAAGGTGCCCGGCGTCGGCCAGACCCCGGCCGGGCTCGACCGCCGCATCGCCTCCGTCGACGACGGCGTCCTGCTGAACTTCGGGCCTCGCACGGACGCCGTGCTCAAGTCCCTGGTCGACCAAATTCACGGCGGTGGTCGCTGACATGGCCGCCGTTACGGAGACGGGCACGGAGACGAATACGGAGACGGGCACGGGCGCCTCTGCCGACACCCTGCCGACGGCCACCGCCCCGCCCCGCCGCGCCCGCACCGCGTTCCTGCTGACGTGCGGGATGAGCACCGCGCTCGTCGTGCTCTGCGTGCTGTCGGCCGGCCTCGGCGCGTACGACATCCCCGTCGGCGACGTGCTGGGCTCGCTCCTGCACCGCACCGGCCTCGGCGGCGAGCCGCTCGACCGGGTCGGGGAGAGCGTGCTGTGGAACGTCCGGCTGCCGCGCGTGGTGCTGGCACTGCTCGTCGGCGCCTCACTGGGGTGCGCGGGGGCGCTGATGCAGGGGGTGTTCGGCAATCCGCTCGCCGAACCCGGCGTCATCGGCATCTCGTGGGGCGCAGCCGTGGGCGCGGTCGCCTCCATCTCGCTGGGCCTGAGCCTCTTCGGCACCTGGACGGTGACGGTCTGCGCGTTCGTGGGCGGGCTGGTGACGGTGGTGCTGGTGTACGCGCTGTCGCGCTCGGGCGGGCGTACGGAGGTGGTGACGCTCATCCTCACCGGCATCGCGGTGAACGCCTTCTCGGGCGCCCTCATCGGGCTGTTCGTCTTCCTCGCGGACAACGCGCAGGTCTCCCAGATCGCCTTCTGGCAGCTGGGCTCGCTCGCCCAGGCGACCTGGCCCAAGGTGCTCGCCGTCCTGCCGTGCGCCCTGGCCGGGCTGGCGATCGCGCCCTGGTACGCCCGGAAGCTGGACCTGCTGGCGCTGGGTGAACGCCCGGCGCGGCACCTGGGGGTGGACGTCGAGCGGCTGCGGATGGTGCTGGTGCTGGTGGTCGCGCTGCTGACGGCGGCCGCGGTGGCCGTCGCGGGCATCATCACGTTCGTCGGGCTGCTGGTGCCGCACCTGCTGCGGATGGCGGCGGGCCCGGCCCACCGCTTCCTGGTGCCGGGCAGCGCGCTGGGCGGTGCGCTGGTGCTGGTGGCCGCGGACCTGGCGGCCCGCACGGTGGCCCAGCCCGCGGAGCTGCCGCTGGGGGTCCTGACTGCGCTCTTCGGGAGCCCGTTCTTCTTCTGGCTGCTGCGGAGGACGCGGCGGAGGCAAGGGGGTTGGGCGTGACGTGTGCGCTCGACATCGGCGGCCTGCCCCGGCGGGTGTCCGGCCGGGGGTCCGGGGGTTGTCCCCCGGGAAAGCACAGCTGGCTGCTGCGGAGGACGCGGCGCAGGCAAGGGGGTTGGGCATGATCCGTACGCTTCTCCGACCGCGCACCCGCCGCCTCCCCTCTCCCACCCCGCCCGGCTCCGTGCGCGCCGAGGCCCGCTCGCTGCGCATGCGGGTCGGCGGCCGGACCGTGCTCTCCGGCGTGGATCTGACCGTCGCCGCCGGTGAGGTCCTCGCGCTCGTCGGGCCCAACGGGGCCGGCAAGTCCACCCTGCTGGCCGCCCTCGCGCACGACCTGCCCGCCGAGTCCGGCGAGGTCCTCGTCGACGGCCTCCCGGCCGGCGCCTGGACGGCCGCCGAACTCGCCCTGCGCCGGGCGCTGCTGCCGCAGGCTGCCGAGCTGTCGTTCCCCTTCACCGTGGCGGAGGTCGTGCGGATGGGCCGCACCCCCTGGGCGGGGACGGCCGCCGAGGACGAGGACGACGAGGCCGTGCGGGCGGCCATGGCCGCCACCGAGGTGGCCGGTTTCGCCTCCCGCTCGTTCGCGGCGCTCTCGGGCGGCGAGCGGGCGCGCGTGGCGCTGGCCCGGGTGCTGGCCCAGCGCGCCCCGCTCCTGCTGCTCGACGAGCCGACGGCCGCGCTCGACCTGCGCCACCAGGAACTCGTCCTGCGCATCTGCCGCGAGCGCGCCGCGGCGGGCGACGCCGTGGTGGTCGTCCTGCACGACCTCGGGCTCGCGGGTGCGTACGCGGACCGGGTGGCCGTCCTGCACGAGGGGCGGGTCGCGGCCGTCGGCCCGCCCCGGACGGTCTTCGAGCCCGGCTTGCTGAGCCGCGTCTATTCCCAGCCGGTCGAAGTAATTGATCATCCGCGCACGGGAGAACCCATGGTGATCCCGTTGCGCGATGGGCGAAATTTTGCCTCGTGAGAGCTGAATCACGCACCGAATGGGGAACAGGGAAGGCAAGCCTCAGATAAGTTAGGGCGGCCTTATCCGGCCGGTCGTTTTCGGCCATGCCCTGTTCCGTCCTGATTTCGAGAGCCTGGGAGCCCCCATGCGAGTCCTCCGCTCCTCCGCCGTCACCGCCATTGCGGTGGCCGCGGCCCTGACCGCCGTGTCCGGCTGCGCCGAGAAGTCCGACGGCAAGGGCTCGGACGCCGTCAAGGTGACCGCCTCCGACGACAAGTGCGAGGTCTCCACGACCTCTTTCGCCGCGGGGCACGTGAAGATCAATGTGGAGAACAAGGGCTCCAAGGTCACCGAGGTTTATGTCTACGCCCCGGACGACCGGATCGTCACCGAGCGCGAGAACATAGGCCCGGGCACCAAGGCCGAGATCACCGCGACCATCAAGGCCGGTTCGTACGAAATCGCCTGCAAGCCCGGCATGAAGGGCGACGGCATCCGGCAGAAGATCACCGTGACCGGCGACGGCGCGGAGAAGAAGGCCGACCCGGAGCTGGACAAGGCGGTCGCCGAGTACCGCAAGTACGTGCAGCAGCAGGCCGACGAGACCATCCCGCTGGCCCAGAAGTTCGCCGACGCGGTCAAGAGCGGCGACCTGGACGCGGCCAAGGCCGCCTACGCGCCCTCCCGCACCGGCTGGGAGCGCACCGAGCCGGTGGCCGAGTCCTTCGGTGACATCGACCCGAAGACCGACACCCGCGAGGACGGCCTGGAGAAGGACCAGAAGTGGACCGGCTGGCACCGGCTGGAGAAGTCCCTCTGGGAGAACAAGGCCATCACGGACGAGGACAAGGCCCTCGCCGACCAGCTGATGACGGACCTCAAGGAGTGGCAGAAGCGCGTCGGCACCGCCGAGATCACTCCGACCAGCATGGCCAACGGCGCCAAGGAACTCCTCGACGAGGTCTACCGGAACAAGATCACCGGTGAGGAGGAGCGCTACAGCCACACCGACCTGGCCGACTTCGAGGCCAACGTCGACGGTGCCGAGAAGGCCTACCAGCTGCTGAAGCCGGTCGCCGCCAAGAACGACGCCGCGCTCACCCAGGAACTGGACAAGCAGTTCGAGGCCGTGAAGAAGGCGCTCGGCGACTACCGCGAGGGCGACGGCTTCAAGGCGTACGACTCGGTCGGCAAGGACGACCGCAAGAAGCTCTCGGACGCGGTCAACGCCCTGTCCGAGCCGCTGTCCAAGCTCGCCGGCGTCGTGGTCAAGTAGGGGATCGGACGATGACTGACGCGAACACCACCGCGAACACTGCCGCGAACACCGCCGCCGAGTCGGCGAAGACCGAGGCGCCCGTCGAAGAGGCGTCCGCCGTGAAGACCGCGCGCCCGTCCCGCCGCGCCCTGCTCGGCTGGGGCGGCGCGGGCCTGGCCCTCGGCGCCGCCGCGGCCGGCGGCACGGCCGCCGCGCTGCGCACGGGCGGCGACGCCCAGCCGGCCGCCTCCGCCGGGGACGCGGTGACGTTCTTCGGCGCCCACCAGGCCGGCATCTCCACGCCCGTCCAGGACCGGCTGCACTTCGCCGCCTTCGACGTCACCACGACCGACCGCAACGCGCTGATCAAGCTGCTCAAGGAGTGGACGGCCGCCGCCGCGCGCATGACCGCCGGGCACGAGGTCGGCGAGGGCGCGATCAGCGACAACGAGGAGCTGCCGCCGGACGACACCGGCGAGGCCCTCGGCCTCAAGCCCTCCCGGCTGACCCTCACCTTCGGCATCGGCCCGGGCCTGTTCGAGAAGGACGGCAAGGACCGCTTCGGGCTCAAGTCCCGGCGCCCCCAGGCCCTGATCGACCTGCCCGCCTTCCCCAAGGACAACCTCGACCCGGCGCGCAGCGGCGGCGACCTGTGCGTCCAGGCCTGCGCCGACGACCCGCAGGTCGCGGTGCACGCGATCCGCAACCTGGCCCGCATCGGCATGGGCACGGTCGCGATCCGCTGGTCGCAGCTGGGCTTCGGCAAGACGTCCTCCACGACGCCGGACGCGCAGACCCCGCGCAACATGATGGGCTTCAAGGACGGCACCCGGAACATCGCCGGCACCGAGACCGCGCGCCTCGACAAGCACGTGTGGGTCGGCGAGAAGGACGGCCCGGACTGGATGACCGGCGGCTCGTACCTCGTCGCCCGCCGTATCCGGATGCACATCGAGACCTGGGACCGCACCTCGCTCAAGGAGCAGGAGGACGTCTTCGGCCGGGACAAGTCCGAGGGCGCCCCGGTGGGCAAGGACCGCGAGCACGACGAGCCGCTGCTGAAGGCGATGAAGCCGGACGCCCACGTGCGCCTGGCCCACCCCGACAGCAACAACGGCGTGACGATTCTGCGCCGCGGCTACTCCTTCACCGACGGCACCGACGGGCTGGGGCGGCTGGACGCGGGACTGTTCTTCATCGCCTACCAGCGCGACGTGCGGGACGGCTTCGTGCCGCTCCAGACGCAGCTCTCCCGCTCCGACGCGCTGAACGAGTACATCCAGCACGTGGGTTCGGCGATCTTCGCCGTGCCGCCGGGCGTCAAGGACAAGGACGACTGGTGGGGCAAGGCGCTCTTCGCGTGACCCCGGGTTTGCGTCTGACCCCGGGTCCTCATATGCCCCCGGGGCTTCGCATGACCCTTGGTTTCCGCGTGACCCTTGTTTTTTCTGTGGAAGGGGAAGCCGCGTGTTCGGCAACTACCTGATCGGCCTGCGCGAGGGCCTGGAGGCCAGCCTGGTCGTCTGCATCCTCGTCGCGTACCTGGTGAAGACCGGGCGCAAGGACGCCCTGCCCCCGGTCTGGCTCGGCATCGGCACGGCCGTGCTGCTGAGCATGGCCTTCGGCGCCGTGCTCCAGTTCGGCTCGCAGACGATGACGTTCAAGGCCCAGGAGGCCCTCGGCGGCTCCCTGTCGGTCATCGCCGTCGGCCTGGTGACCTGGATGGTCTTCTGGATGCGGCGCACCGCGCGGCACCTGAAGAAGGAGCTGCACGGCAAGCTGGACGCCGCGCTGGCGATGGGCACCACCGCCCTGGTCGTCACCGCCTTCCTGGCGGTCGGCCGGGAGGGCCTGGAGACCGCGCTGTTCATCTGGACCGCGGTACAGGCCACGGACGACGGCGTGCGGCCGCTCGTCGGCGCCCTGCTGGGGCTGCTGACCGCGGTCGTGCTGGGCTGGCTGTTCTACCGCGGCGCCCTGAAGATCAACCTCGCGAAGTTCTTCACGTGGACCGGCGCCATGCTGATCATCGTCGCCGCGGGCGTGCTCGCCTACGGCTTCCACGACCTGCAGGAGGCCGACGTCCTGCCGGGCCTCGGCGACAAGGCCTTCGACATCAGCTCGCAGATCCCGGTCGACAGCTGGTACGGCACCCTCCTGAAGGGCGTCTTCAACTTCCAGCCGGACCCGACCTGGCTCCAGGTCGGGGTGTGGGCGCTGTACCTCGTCCCCACCCTGGTGGTGTTCTTCGCTCCGGGGCGGACAGGTAGGGTGGCGCCGTCCCCAGCAGTCACCGAGGAGTCGAAGCGCGATGAGACGCCGGTCGCCACGTCGAGTGTTCCCGGCTCTGGCGGCGGCGCTGACGGTGCTGCTGACGGCGACGGGCTGCGTGACGGTGCACGGCGAACGGGCGGTGCTCCCGGCGGTGACCGGGAAGGCTGAGGCCGCAAAGGTCCTCCGCTCGTTCACGGAGGGCTACACCGAGGCGTACCGGAAGCTCGACCCGACCCTGGTGAACCGGGTCGAGACCGGTGCGCTCGCGGAGATCGGCCGGGCCGACCTCGCCGCCCAGCGCGCCCTGACGCCGGGCGGCAATCCCGGTTACCCGGCCCTGGTGCTGGACGACGCCCGGTTCGGCATCCCCAAGATGGCGGGCTGGCCGAAGTTCTTCGTCGCCGACACCCGCAGCAACCGCGACCGCAACCGCTGGCTCGTGGTGTTCACCCGGGACGGCGCGGGCCAGCCGTGGAAGGCCGCCTATCTGTCGCTGCTGGCCGAGGGGACGGTGCCCGAGTTCGCCGTCGGCGAGGACGGGTACGCCGAGGCGGTGCCCGTGGGCCCGGAGAAGCCCGCCACGGGGCTGGCCGCCGAACCGGCCGCGGTGAGCGGCGCGTACACGGACTACCTGCGCACCGGCGGCGGAAGCCTCTTCGCCGAGGGCGCCGCCACCTCGCAGCTGCGCGAGGAGCGCGCCAAGCTCGCCCGTACGACCGGCTTCTGGACCGAGTACATCGACTCCCCCGAGCAGGCGCCGGACTTCCCCGCGCCCGCCCTGCGCACCAAGGACGGCGGCGCGGTCGTCTTCTTCACCGCGCACCACCGGGAGAAGCGCACCATGGCCCAAGGTCTGCGGCCGACCGTCACCGACCAGCGCACCAAGGCGCTGCTCACCGGGGATCTGCGGACGGCGATCACCTATACGCGGGTGTCGGAGTCGGCCGTGGTGGTGCCGCCGAAGCAGGGGAACCCCTCCGGCAACTCCTCCGGCGGTCGGGGCGATCGGGTGGTCTTCCTCAACCGCATCGAGATGCTGACCGCCGCGAAGGGCGAGTGACGGCGCGGGCCGGTGCGGCCTGCTGCTGACGGCGCGGGCCGGTGCGGCCGGAGCCCGTGCGGGCAGGGCCTGCTGCGGTCAGCGGCCGATCGGCCAGGGGTGGGGCTGCTCGTGGTCCTGCTGCTCGCCCGCGTACTGGGCGCAGGCGTCGGTGAGCGCCTCCAGCAGGGTCAGCGGGTCGGGCAGCGGGTGCTCCGGGCCGCGCAGCCAGGCGACGCGCTCGTCGTTGGGCAGCTGCGAGGGCGGCAGCAGGACGTAGCTGCCCCGGCAGTGCCAGCGCAGGCCCGGGTGCTCGTCCATCGTCTCGGGATGGCAGTCCAGCTCGCAGGGCCACCACTCGTCCTCGTCGTCCGGGGTGCCGCGGGTGGCGGTGAAGAAGAGCATGCGGTCGGGGTCGACGGTGGCGACCGGTCCCACCTCGACGCCGGCCGATGTCAGCCGGTCCAGGGCTTGTCTGCCCGCCTCGGCGGGGACGTCCAGCACGTCGTGCGCGATGCCGGTGGCCGTGACGAAGTTCGCCTCCGGATGGCTGCGCAGCCACTTGGCGACCTTGTCCGCGTCCGTGCTGGCGAGGGTCTGCCAGGCGAAGGAGACCGGATGACGGCCGGGGGTGGGACAGCCGATGCGCTCGCAGGAACAGCCGTACCCGGACGGGTGCGCGGCCGGGGCCAGGGGGAATCCCGCGGCGGCCGCGGCCAGGAGCAGCTCCTCGCGGGCGGCTCCGGCGGCCGCCCCCGTGCCCGTATCGCCGCCCGCTCCGCTCCTGGGGCGGCGCAGCCACTGGGAGAACCTGCTCTTGCGTTCCATCTATCCCCTCACTTCGACCGCGGTCTCCGGTCAATGCTGCCACCATCCTGCTCCCGGCGTGACCGCCGGAGGTATCCGGGGGGTGTGAGACCGGCCGCGTCCGAGCGGCTCCGGAGCCCGGTTCGGGGCACGGCTCAGCGCTTGGCGATGCCGGCGAGGACCATGTCGACGAGAGTGTCGGTGAAGTCGTGGGTGAGCGGGGCCGTACGCATGAGCCAGCGCTGGGTGAAGGGGCCGAGGAGCATTTCGACGGCGATGCGCAGGTCGGCGTCCTCGGCCACCTGGCCCTGCTCCTGCGCGCTGCGCAGCCGGTCCATGTAGAGCCCGATGCCCGGCTCCATCAGCCTGCCGACGAACTCGGCGGACAGCTCGGCGTCGTGCGCACCGGCCGCGGCGAGGGCCCGGTAGGGGGCCTGGAAGACCGGGTCGTTGAACTCGTCGACGCTGGCCCGGAGTACGGCCTTGAGGTCGGCGGCCAGGTCTCCGGTGTCGGGCACCCCGCCCTCCTGGTCGCCCGCGTCCGCGGTGAAGGCGTCGAGCAGCACGGCGGCCTTCGAGGGCCACCAGCGGTAGATCGTCTGCTTGCCCACGCCCGCGCGGGCGGCGATGCCCTCGATGGTGAGCTTGTCGTAGCCCACTTCGGCGATCAGTTCCAGGGCGGCGTCGAAGATCGCGCGACGGGAGCGCTCGCTGCGGCGGGTGGAGTCGGGGGTCTTCGTGGAGGCCATGACGGGCAGTTTAGCGGGGTGTTGAGGCGAAACGTATCGTCTCCTTTCCCGTTCCTTCCCCATTTCTTTCCCATTGACAAGACGAACCGTCTCGTTCAAGCTTGAGCATGTTGCGAGACGATACGTCTCGTTCATGAGGGCGTCATCGCACGCCGTCGGACGTCGATCGAAAGGGGAACCCCATGACCCGAAGCGGCAACGGCAACATGCTCGGAGTCGGCGGCACCCGCAGCAACCTCGGGCGCCAGGCCCTCCGCGGCGCCGGGCGCGGCGGCCGCGGACCGGGCGGCGGCACCGACCCGAACGCGCAGAAGCGCGAGCTGCTGCGCGCCCTGCGGGAAGCGCGGCGGGGCGGCACCGCGGAAGCGTGAACAGCGCATGAGCGGGCGGTCCGTAAACCACCCGTACGGTTCATGCGCAACGGTCGCGCAGCGAGGACCATTTGGGCACGCACGGGAACCACGTGCGTGCCCAAAGCCACTGTGAGGAGCGCGACTTGAGAACCGGTGACGCCCCGCGTGCATCCACCCGCCGCCGCTATCTGATGTGCCCGCCGACGTACTTCCGGGTCACATATTCGATCAACCCCTGGATGGACCCGGGCAAGCCGGTCGACCTGCCGCTCGCCCTCGCACAGTGGGAGGACCTCCGCGACCGCTACCGCACCCTCGGCCACACCGTCGAGGAGCTGACACCGCGGCCCGGCCTGCCCGACATGGTCTTCGCCGCCAACGGGGCCACGGTCGTGGACGGGCGGGTGCTCGGCGCCCGCTTCACCCACCCCGAGCGCTGGGCCGAGGCCGCCGCGCACCTGGCCTGGTTCCGCGAGCACGGCTTCACGCACGTCCGCGAGCCCGAGCACGCCAACGAGGGCGAGGGCGACTTCGCCGTCACCGCCTCCTGGCTGCTGGCCGGGCGCGGCTTCCGCAGCAGCCCGCTCGCACACCCCGAGGCACAGGAGTTCTTCGGCCGCCCGGTCATCGGGCTCGACCTGGTGGACCCGCGCTACTACCACCTGGACACGGCGCTGTGCGTGCTCGACGGCGACGACGTCATGTACTACCCCGGCGCCTTCTCGGCGGGGAGCCGGGCCGTGCTGGAGCGGCTGTTCCCCGACGCGCTGATCGCGAGCGAGGAGGACGCGGCGGCGCTGGGGCTCAACGCGGTGAGCGACGGCAGACACGTCCTGCTGCCGCAGGCGGCGGTGGGGCTCTTCGAGCCGCTGCGGGCGAGAGGGTACGAGCCGCTGGGGATGGACCTGGGCGAGTTGATCAAGGGCGGCGGCAGCGTGAAGTGCTGCACGCTGGAGCTGCGCGAGTAGCCGCCCTGCTCAGGGAGTTCGGCTTGTCATGTGCGGGCCCGGAACTGGGCCCGCACATCCATACTGACCGCCGCCGTCAGTCCTCGGCAGGCGGCCACTCGTCGCCCCAGTCCGCGTCGCGGGCTGCGCGGTAGAGGGGGCCGTGGCGCTTCGTCACCGTCTCCCGGGCGAGCCCGTCCGCGGGCGTGCACAGCTCGAGCAGGACCTGCCCCTTGCGGATCTGCGGCTTGCGGACGATCCGGGCGGGCGCCGCGCCGGCCTCGTCGGTAGGGGCCTCGTCCGCGCGCACGGCGGCTACGTACGAGAACTTCTCGTCCTCGTACGCCAGCGAGCCCCCCTTGACCTGCCGGTGCAGGGAGGAGCGGCTCACCCGGGCCGAGAAGTGGCACCAGTCGCTGCCCGGCTCTATCGGGCAGGCCGCGCTGTGCGGGCAGGGGGCGACGACGCGGAAGCCGGCGGCGACGAGGCGGTCGCGGGCCTCGATGATGCGCAGGTAGCCGTCCGGGGTGCCGGGCTCGATCATCACGACGGCGCGGGCGGCGCGGGCGGCCTCGTCCGTCACCGCCCGGCGGCCGTCCTCGGTCAGCTCGCCGAGCACGTAGGAGACGGTGACCAGCTCCGCGTCGGGGATCGTGAGCCTGTCCCCGATGGTCCGCCGCTCCCACTTCGCGGCGCGCAGCGCCGGGGACGCGGCCGCACGGGCCAGCTCGGCGCCCAGGGCGAGGGCGGGCTCGGCCCAGTCCAGGACCGTGGTCTCCCGCTCGCCGCCCGGCCAGGCCGCCGCGACGGCCCAGGTGGCCGCCCCGGTGCCGCCGCCGACGTCCACGTGCGAGGCGGGCGCCCACTCCGGGAGGCGGTCGCGGAACGCCTCCAGCGCGGAGCGCACGGCCTCGAAGGTCGCGGGCATGCGGTAGGCGGCGTAGGCGACGACGTCGGAGCGGTCGCGCAGCACGGGCGTGTGGGTCGGGGTGCGCCCCCGGTAGTTGGCGATCAGCCGCTCGACGGCCTGGGCGGCCTGGCGGGGCGGCAGCCCGTCGAGGAGACCGGCGAGGGCGGTGCGGAGGTTCTCGCCGGTCGGCGGGTTTGCGGGGGCGTGCATTTGGCGAATTCTAGGCGCACTCGGCGGCTATGCGCCGTCGCTCACGCCCTCGCCCGCACCCTGCCGCGTACGCCACGGCCGGCACAGGCCGAGGAAGCAGACTACGGCCGCGAGCGTGCACCCCAGCTGCACCGCCGCCATCGGCACCGCGCTGTGCTCACCGGCGATCCCCACGAGCGGCGCGGTGACCGCCCCCAGCAGGAACGTGGACGTGCCCAGCAGCGCCGACGCCGTCCCGGCGGCGTCCCGCGACCGCACCATCGCCTGCGCATTGGTGTTGGGCATGACCAGGCCCATGGCCGACGTCAGCACGAAGAGCCCGGCCGCGACCGGCGCCAGGCCCGGCCGGCCGAAGACTCCGGACGTCATGAGGAGGAGCGCGGCCGTCGCGGCCACCACGACTGCAAGGCCAACGCCCAGGGTCTTCTCCAGGCTGACCCGCCCGACCAGCAGCTTGCCGTTGATCTGCCCCACGGCGACCATGCCGACGGAGTTCAGGCCGAAGAGCAGGCTGAAGGTCTGCGGGGAGGCCCCGTAGATGTCCTGGACGACGAAGGGCGAGGCGGAGATGTAGGCGAAGAACGCGGCGAAGGCGAAGCCGCCCGAGAGCATGTAGCCGGTGAAGGCCCGGTCGGCGAGCAGCCCGCTCATCGTGCGCAGGGCCTGCCCGAGCCCGCCGGAGTGCCGGCGCGCGGGCGGCAGGGTCTCGCCCAGGCTGCGCCACACCAGCAGGGTGAGGCCGATGCCGACGGCGGTGAGGGCGACGAAGACACCGCGCCAGTCGGTCAGCCGCAGGACCTGCCCGCCGATGAGCGGCGCGACGACGGGCGAGACGCCGGAGATCAGCATCAGGGTGGAGAAGAAGCGGGCCATGGCCACGCCGTCGTAGAGGTCGCGGACGACGGCGCGGGCGATGACGATCCCGGCCGCACCCGCAAGCCCCTGGACCAGCCGGAAGGCAATCAGCAGCTCCACGGTGGGCGCGAAGGCGCAGACGGCCGTGGCGACGATGTAGACCAGCATGCCGGCGAGCAGCGGACGGCGGCGCCCCCACTTGTCGCTCATGGGGCCGACGACGAGCTGCCCCAGGGCCATGCCCATCAGGCACGCGGTCAGGGTGAGCTGGACAGTCGCGGCCGGGCTGCGCAGCGAGTCGGTGACCTGCGGCAGGGCCGGGAGGTACAGGTCCATGGAGAGCGGCGGGAGGGCGGTGAGCCCGCCGAGGACGAGGGTGACGATCAGGCTCGTACGGCGGGCGGCGGAGGCGGGGGCCGCCGCTGCGGCCGACCCGTCGGCTATTCGGTCGGAGGCGGCGGCCGTACCGGGGCCGGAATCCGTCATTCGGCACTCCATGGGGGTCACGCGTGGGGCACAAGGACACACGGGGATTTACTGCAACTTTCAAAAATACCTCATGGAGACACACAAACGATCGAATCCGACCCCGGAAGATCCGAACTGTGTCCTACGCCGCACTGAACCCCGGAGCCCCGGCCTCCGACACGAACCGCGCGGCGGTCTCGATGGGGGCGCCGGGCCGGACGGCATAGGGCATCGAGCGGAAGTCGGCCTGGAGCCTGCTGCCGTCGAGCGAGACGACCACATACCCCCGCCGCTCGTCGTAGTACTTCATGTGGGGATTGGCGGCGAGCTGGAGCGTCCAGTCCTCGGGCCGCTCGGCGCCGTCGAACCCGCTGGAGACGGAGGTCCCGACCACCTCGACGCCGAGGGTGCGGGAGCCGGGGTCGTCGAAGTCCTCCTTGATGTCCATGGCGTAGTGGTTGTGGTTGTCACCGGAGAGGACGACGAGGTTCTGGAGCCCGGCCTGCCCGGCCCCGGCGAGGATGCGGTCGCGGGAGGCGGGGTAGCCGTCCCAGGCGTCCATGTTGAGGGGGGAGCGGTCCGCCGTGGTGTTCTTGCAGCGGCAGAAGACGACCTGCTGGACGACGACGTTCCACAGGGCGGTGGAGCTGCGGAACCCGTCGAGCAGCCAGCGCTCCTGCGCCTCGCCGGTGAGGGTGCGGGCGGGGTCCTCGGACTCGGGCCCCGGGTACTGCCAGCCGTCGCCGTACGCCTGGTCGGAGCGGTACTGGCGGGTGTCCAGGATGTCGAACTGGGCCAGCCGCCCGTACAGGAAGCGCCGGTGGAGCAGCGCGTCGGGGCCCGAGGGCCGCTGTGCCTCGCGGAGCGGCATGTTCTCCCAGTAGGCGCGGTAGGCGGCGGCGCGGCGGGCCCGGAAGACGTCGACGGGGTCGTTGTGCTGCGAGATGTCGGCCGCGTAGTTGTTCTCGACCTCGTGGTCGTCCCAGGTGACGTACCAGGGGTGGGCGGCGTGGGCGGCCTGGAGGTCGGGGTCGGACTTCCCGAGGGCGTAGCGGAGCCGGTAGTCGGTGAGGTTCCAGGTCCAGTGACTGAAGAAGTCGGGGAGGGGCGTATCGGTGTAGTTCCGCGCTCCCGCCTGGGCGTTGATCGCGTTCTCGTAGATGTAGTCGCCGACGAAGAAGACGGCGTCGAGGTCTTCCTGGGCGAGGTGGGCGAGTGCGGTGTAGTAGCCCTCGTCGTACTGCTGGCAGGAGAGGAGCCCGAAGCTCGCGCCGGCAACGGCGGCATCGGCGGCGGGTGCGGTGCGGGTGCGGCCGACGGGGCTGATCCACCGGCCGGTGCGGAAGCGGTACCAGTAGGTGGTGGCGGGTTCGAGCCCCTGCACGTCGAGGTGGACGGTGTGGTTGTCGGCGGCGGGTGCGGTGGCGGTACCGCTCTGCACGAGCCGACGGAACGAGTCGTCGGATGCCAGTTCCCACTGGACGTCGAGGGCGCCGTCGGCGGGTAAGCCGTTGCCCGGCTCGTAGGGCTTGGGGGCGAGTCTGGTCCAGAGGACGACGGAGTCGGGGAGGGGATCACCGGAGGCGACGCCGAGGGTGAACGGATTGACGTCGAAGGTTTGTTGGGGGGTCATGCCCTCAGACTGCGCGTGACGGGCGTGACTGTGAAGGTGTGTGGTACTGAACCTTGCGTGGCAAGGGGGAACGACGGCCGTACACCACCGGGATGGCCGATTCGAGGTGTACCGTCCCGCTACGTGAATCCGGACGAAGACCCTCCACCACGACGCTTCCGTGCCTGGCTCTACGGGACGGCGGGCGGGCTGGCGCTACTGCTGGCGGCGCTGGTCCCGATCGCGGCGAAGGCCGGCCCCTGGGCCGGAGCCGAGGACGCCCCGGGGCAACGCCCAGCCACCCTCGACGGCTCGGCGAGGATCACCGCCCTCTCCCCCCTGAAGGCGGAGCCCGCAACCCCGGACGTCACGAGGGTGAAGGTAAAAGTGACCTTCACCGGCCTGAAAGGCAAGGCGGCCTCGCTCTCCTGGCACACGTACAACGACGAGACAAAGCTGGCCATGAGCGAGGACGGCACCCTGACATCCCCGGTCCTGGGCTGGGAGACGACCGACTGGAAGCCCGTGATCGCGGTGGAGACGCCACCGGTCCCCTGGCAACTGGAGGTGAGGGCGTACGGCCCGGACGGCACGGAACTGACCACGGACCACTCGCACTTCACTTTCAAGACACCGTAGAAACCGCAAATCTGGCCGAACAGCAGGCAACCCGACCGCTCCCCGCCCCGTGTTCCCCAATGAAGCACCAGTACGAGCACGAGCACAGGACCACAGGGAGGCCCCCCATGAACCACGCACGCCACCTGGCCATAGCCGGCACCCTGAGCGCCGCCGTCCTCACCGGCACCACAGCCCTCGCCGCCACCGCCACGGCGGCGGCCCCGCGCCCCGCCCTGACCGCCCAGCCGAGCGCGTCCTCGGTCAACGCCTGGCAGGAATTCCGCGTCGGCGGCAAGGCGACGGGGATCAAGGTGGGCACGGTGGTCACGCTCCAGCAGAAGCAGGGCAAGCAGTGGGTCTCGCTCCCGGCGAGCGTCTCGGTGAACAAGGCGTCGACGTACTCGATGCGCGTGAAGCTGGGCATCAAGGGCAAGAACGCGCTGCGGGTGGCGGGGGGCGGGGCGATCTCGCCGGAGTTCTCGGTGGTGGTGCGGTGAGGGCGGCGGCGGGCTGCTGAGGGGGGCAGGGAGCCGCGCCGGAGGGGGCTCCGCTCAGGCGGGGCTTCCCGCCTCAGTCGGATTCGGATTCCCGCTGGTGGAGTGCCGCACCGGGAAACAGGCCGACATCCGCTGCCCGACCGCTACGGTGGATGGCATGCCGACACCGCAAGGAGTGCCATCCGTGAGTGATCAGCAGTGAGCCTCCGCCAACTTGAATTCGCAGGTCAAAGGGCTGGCGTGACGCCCGTTCGGGGTGCTCACGCTGGTCGTGGGCGGCTGTCTGAGGAGTAGATCGTCTGACGGGGCAGTCGACTCACCGGTGTCCGGTGGCATCGGACTCTGAGCATGTGCCACCTCGCCGGACGCGAGTTCACGCCAGCGGAGGCTGACTGATCTGCCCAGGCCCCTGACCTGGCACGATTGCTCCATGAATACCAATGACACATTGGAATCCGTGCCAACCGTTAACGTACGCCTGTGGCACGCAGACGCCGTCGTCCTGTTCGACTGGCTGATGAGTACCGACCTGAACTCGGTACCGATCACGCATCCAGCTCAGAAGCAGGCACTGGCCGACCTGCTGTCCCGGTTCGAGTGGGCAGCTGATGTAGATGTCACAGCATCTACCCGCGAGGAGATCGCGGCTGCGCAAGCGGAGGTCGCCAAGGACATGGGCTGGTAGGAAAGTAAGCCGCGCCCAGCCTCCCCTGGCAATCGGTGAAGGTTCACCCGTCGCTGGGCAGCCGGTTTCTACTCGCAGTGGCCGGGCGGCCTTCTACGATCCGTTGTATGGATCCTGAGTTGCTGGAACGGATCACCGCGCGGCGGGCGGAACTGGACGAACTCGAAGAACAGCTGGCCAAGCAACTGGCGGAGGTGAAGGCCGAGCGCGACGAACTTGCCGTTGCTGAGAAGGTCCTGGAGCGGATGAGCGAGCAGCTCGCCGAGGAGCGGGCCGCGTTCGCGCCGACGCCCGGGCAGGTGGGTGGCCGGGCGGTGATGATGATCCCGCACCGCGCGCCTGATGTGGAGGAGACGGCGCTCCCGCCGGACTACCAGCGGATCCTGGCCGTCGTGCGGCAGGCCGCCGGTCCCGTCATGGCCCGGCAGGTCGGCGAGGTGCTGGGGGTGGACGTCAGCGTGAGGAGCAAGCTGGAGCCGCTGCGCGGGAAGCTGGTCAGACTGGTCGACCGCGGCTGGCTGCGGAAACAGCCCGACGGCCGGTTCACCACCCGGCTGTGACCACGGACGCTGTTGTCCGTGGTCGGTGCTGAACGGGCGTAACCGGGGTGTCCCCGGTGGCCGTTGGAAATGTGTGACGAAATCCGAAGAACACACCGAGGACACCTGCCCGTTTGTCTACCAGTGCCGCCTGCCGCTGTCCACGCGCACCGTCAACTACCTCGCCGGTCTGCTGCGGCACCATCTGAAGACGATCCGGTCGAGGTGGCGGATCCTGCCGCCCGGACGGATCGCGGTGATCGTCCTGGCCGTGCTGCGCCACGACCAGCGCCTGGCCGACATGGCCGGCGGCAACAACGTGTCCGAGTCCACCGTCCGGCGCTGGCGCGACGAGGTGATCGCCCTGCTCGCCGTGCAGGCCCCGCGCCTGGACCGCGCGTTGAAGAAAATCGCTCGGCAAGGTGGAGAACTGATCCTGATTGACGGCACCCTTGTCCACACTCAGCGCCGCACCGGGAAGGCCGACCGCAGAAACTACTCCGGCAAGCACCGCCATCACGGCCTGCACTTCCTCGCCCTCACCGACGAGAGGGGCCGCCTGGTCTGGATCTCCGCCACCCGGCCCGGCCGTACCCACGACAACACCGCAGCCCGCCACGACCACATCCTGGCCCATCTGCGTGCCGCCGGCCTCGGCGCCCTCGCGGACCTCGGCTTCCGCGGCCTGGACAACGACGTACTCGACCCTGTGATCGTCACCGGATTCCACGCCAGCCGCACCCACAAGCTCACCCCCGGCGAGAAGGAAGCCAACCGCGTCCTGGCCGTCGGACGGGCGCCGGTCGAGCACGGCTTCGCCCACCTCAAGAACTGGCGCGTGCTGACCAAGCTCCGCACCGATCCCGCCCGCGCCACCCAGCTCCTGCGCGCTCTGCTCGTCCTGACGAACCTTGAAGTCAACCGCTGACGGACGATCTACGGCGCAGACTGTCGCCCACGACCAGCACGAGCACCCCGGAGCATGGTCACACCAGCCCTGCTGACCTGGGATTTTCAGGTTGGCGGAGGCTCAGTGGGACAGCATCCTCGCCGAAGCCCGTGAGCAGTCCGGCTACAGCGGGCCGATCCCGGGCCAAACCGTCGCAGACATCGAGGCCGCGCTGGCAGAGCAGCGCCGCGGCACCTACCGGGAAGAGCTGGCCCGCCTCGGCGACGGCGCCACGTTCGACGCGTTCCTCGACCACTGGTGGGTGCAGGCCATCGCCGACTCCGCGGAGGAGCCCTCTCGCGAAGTCGCCGTCGACTGCGCCGACATCGCCCTCGCGCTGCACGTCAAGTCCCACCCGGGCCCCACGTTCACCACGGCCCAGGTCGAAGCGATGCTCGGCGAGGACGCCGCGTGACGTACACGATCGCCTAAGGGTTCCGGCTCGCTTCACAAGGAGGGACGGCGGCAGCAGTTGGCCGCTTGCTGTACCGCGTCCAGCGCCAAATCCCACGGGTACGACGCCACCCGGCTGCCGCCCGTTCCCGGGGCGTGCGGTGTCCATTCCCCAGAGCCGTACAGCACCCGCACCCCGCTGCTACGCAGAGTCTCGATCGAGCGCCGCGTAGCCGGATGTGTATCCAGAGCCGTCGACCAGGAGGGCAACGCCACCACAGGCAAGCCAATGCCCACAGCCTCGGCGACGAGCCCGAGGGCATACGTGTCGGCGATACCGGCCGCCCATTTGTTGACCGTGTTCATCGTCATCGGCGCCACGATGACCGCGTCCGCGGGCGGGTTGCGCTTCTCCTCGCCTGAGCGCCGCCAGTCGCTGCGCACGGGGCGTCCGGATGCGGCCTCCAGGGCCGACTGATCGATGAAATTGCCCTCGACGGCGGCTCGGGTCGCGATGACGCAGACGTCCCAGCCCCGGTCCATCGCGTCCGTCACCAGTCGCACAGCATCCCCTGCCGGGCCTGCGGCGCAGACGATCAGGTACAAGACCGGGCGGCTCATGCAACAACCCGTGCCCGAGACGCCAAAGAACGCAGCTGAGGCACTCGCCCATGCCTGTCACGCATCAGCAACTCTCCGATCAGCTCTCGGACCACCGTACGAGACCGTACCTCCTGAGGAGCCTCTCTTTCAGCTGCCAAAAGGGCCGCGGTAGCCTTCTCCGTCCTCCCGCACGCCTGGAGAGCGCGGGCAACATCAGTCCAGAAAACCGCTCGCCGTTCCGCCACGGTCAGCCTGTCGACGCTTACCTTCCGGGCTTCGGAAAGTGCCCGCCCTGCGTCTCCGAGGGTGAGCGCGATGGAGACCCTGTGCAGAAGGACATTGTTCGGCCCGAAGGCTGTCCATTGCCGGTTCGACTCTCCCAAAAGTTTGGCCGCGCGCTCGGCCTCGTCCAGAAGTACTTCGGCTGTATGCCGGTCGTTCGCGACAGATGCCGCCCAAGCTCCCCGAAGCAGCAAAGCACCGAACACGGCGACCATGTCAGGACTCGACCGGGAAACGGAACCAGCAATCTGATCCGCCCCTCGGACGGCCACACCGACCCCTTGGGCCACATGCCCGACGGCAGCCACCGCATGGGTCAGGATGCGGGATGCGGAAGCAACAGCCTTGGGATCCTCCGTCCGACGAGCTGCTGCTACGGCACGATCAGCGGCAATCCAAGCCGACGCCGCGTCGTTGTGCTTCAGGAGAAGCGTTGCAGCCGTGTGATACGCGTGAGCAGCAATGTGATCGACCCGATGCTGTTCGTCAGCAGAGGAGCGCTGCGTCCCGAGTTCAACCAGTAGACCAGGAAGGGTGGTTGCCAACCGCGTGTACCGGCACCCCTGAACCTGTCGCTTGGCAGCGGCCGCGGATCGCTCGAGTGCTCTGGGGGTGCTCGGCTCGGTCGTGCAGGTCACGCCACCTGTAAGGACCTCCCGAAGCTGCTCCATGGGATCGACGGCAGGCGGGGAAAGGAGGTTCTCCACAGATGCGGGGACGGCCATTGTTCCGACCGCGGCAAGCGAGCACGCCATGAAATCGCGTCTCTTCACAGGACCATCCTGCGCTGTACTGCTCGCCACCACATTGCCGGGCCGCCGACTCGTCCGACGGAACCCTAGTTCTTCAACGGACCGTTGAAGCAGAGCGCAAAGGACTGTCCGCGTAGTCGGGTGGGGCCAGCCAGGCTGTCTGGACTCCCAGCGCCGCACCTGCCGGACCGAGATCGTCAGGTTGAGGCCCAGCCCTCTTGCCATCTGCTCGAACGCTTCGACGAGTTCCTCTTGTGTGTGGATCCCCTGCGCAATACGTGCTTGCACGAAGAGCGGGTTTCCTGGCCCGTTGGGCATGGATGGCCTCCGCAGGTCTGTCGTGTACCTCAACGTAGCGTGACAACTACAGGGAGGACTGGGAAACGTCCTGCCAAATGTCCTGCGAAGCGGCCGCAGATCCGGCCTGGCCCACGGCTCCGGTCAACGATGTGCTTGCGGCATGACGTTTCCAGCCACAGCCGCATCCGTCGGAGGCCCTCGTGACTGAGCTACCCCACTGGTTGTCTCTGGCTTCCACCGATCCCCTGTTTGCGACCAGCCTCTGGCAGACGGGCAGGCCCGCCCCTCTCCGGGCCGGCGACCAGTGGGACGTGGTCCAGCTCGACTTCACCCTGGCCACCGCTGCCATCACGCACCTCAAGACTCAGAACCACCGCATCGGCCCCTACCTCATGAGCGGCACCGAACGCCTCATGTGGTGGCTGCTCCCCCTCGGCACCGGCTACCGCCTCACCGGCATGCCCGGCGTCATCGTCTGCCCCACCGGTTGGTCATTCGTCGCACCGCCGCCTGCCAAGCACGTCGGCAGCCGCGTCTGGGTCCTCCCAGAACAAACGCAGGCAAGCAACCAATGCCCCGCCCTCACCTCACCCGGCAGCCTGTGCGCCGCCGTTCACTCCGCCCGCCATCAGCTCACCCAGCGAGCAATGGTGACCCCATGACCACTAGCTGAGCGCGAGCAGAGCCCCCAGCCGGCTCTCTCGCGCCGCAGCCCCCCCTCGCGCGAAGAACGGAGGAACCACATGCGTGTTGCTCTCGTATATCCCGAGGTACTGGATCTGGCACGGTTCAAGGAAAACCGCAAGGAGTTCCCACCTTTCGGGGTGCTCTATCTGGCTGCCGTCGCCGAGGCGGCCGGCCACGAAGTCCGAGTGATCAAGGTCAGCAGCGGTGACCACGTACGCGATTTCTCCGGCTTCGAAGCAGTTGCCTTCACGATTCCGTCCTCGGCCACCTACGGGGTCATCCGCGACTGCCGCCGTGACAGTTCGTACCACGGCCACCCTCTAGTGATCGCGGGTGGCGTCCATCCAAACTTCTACCCTGAGCAGACCCTCCTCGACATCGAGCCGGACGCGGTGGGCATCGGTGAAGGCGAGGAGACCTTCCTCCAGCTCCTCGCCGCAGGCCGCAACCGGCGCTTCGACGAGATCAACGGAATCTGCTATCAACGCTCCGGCACCGTTGTACGCACCCCGCCGCGCACGCTGCTCAAGAGCATCGACAGCCTGCCGTTACCCGCCCGGCACCTGCTGCCGACCGAAGACCTGGTGATGTCCGACCGGCTCTCGAACACCGACCTGCGCATGGCGCACGTCATGTTCAGCCGAGGATGCCCGTTCCCCTGCCGCTTCTGCGCAGCAGCCCAGACCCGTATCCAGTACCGGTCCGGACCGAACACCCGTCGTGAGCTGATCGGCATGATTGAGCGATACGGGATCGAGGGCTTCGCGATCGTGGACGACAACTTCATCGTCAACAAAAACAAGGTTCGCGACATCTGCGCAAGCATCACCGACCTCGGCCTCCGCTGGTCGGCGTTGTCTCGCGTGGACACCGTGGACGAACCGCTTCTCGAGGACATGGCGCGTTCCGGCTGCCTGGAGATCAAGTACGGCATGGAGTCCGGCAGCCCGAAGATCCTCAAGGCCATGCGGAAGAACATCACCGGTGACCACATCCGCCGCACCGTCCGATGGACCCGCAACGCAGGAATCAACATCAAGCTCTTCCTCATCCATGGCTATCCAGGAGAAGACCGGCAGACCACCCGGGAAACGATGGACCTCCTGGAGGAGGTCTCCCCCGCCGTAGAGCGCGTCTCTCTCTTCCGCTTCGTCCCCCTGCCGGGCACGTACGTGTACGACCATCCGGAGGAGTTCGACCTCCACGGGACCAGCAGCCAACCGGGCTGGACCGGCGACTGGGGCCAATACCACATCCATCACAACGACAAGCACTGGTGGGGCACCCAGGACCAATTCACCGAAGTCCAGGCCGGGTACGAGGAGCTGGCGACCATGGTCGGCGAGCTGTGGCCGGACCGGCACCAACCTCCGACATCGGCCACAACGGACTGATCGCAACCACTACGCTCGGATGTTCCTTATGACTCCCGGGCCTCAATAGCCCCCGCCCTCAGAGGAGCATCCCAGTGGCCCCCATTGTGACGCTGCCCGCAGATGTCGAACGGGCAGCGGTGGCCACCCGCCATGGCTGGGGCCACGCGCCCGGCCCGAACGCTCTGGCCGCACTTGCAGATGCTCAGGCCGGGCTGCACGCGGCCCGGCTCTTGACCCCTTACGTCACCGCCCACACGCGCATTCCGTCCTTCGCGGCCCTGCACCTCAGACAGGCCCTGACCCGGGACGGTTCGTTGGTGAAGGTGCGCTGTATGCGTCGCACCCTGCACCTGTGGCCATTGGGCCAGGCCGCCGATGCCCACACCGCCACGCTGCGCCTCCGGCTTGGAGCCACCAAGGCCACCGCGCGTCGGCACAACATAAGCCCGCTCGAACTGGAACGCTGGGGCGGCCTCGCCCGCGAAGCGCTCGCTGTCGGCCCCCTCGACTACCGCAGCTTGCAAGCGCACCTGGCCAAGGAACAGTCCGGTACTCCCATCGAGACCATCAGGCTCGGGATCAAGTGGGCGTGGGAGTCCGGACACCTCACCTGCCGCAACACCGCCTCCTCGCTGCACCGCGAGCAGCGAGAGTTCGCGCTCCTCGAGCACGCCCACCCCGGCCTGACCCTTAACGACACTGATCCACGCTCCGCCACCGTGGCACTCGTCCGCCGGTACCTGCACGCCTACGGACCCGCCGCCGAGACCGACCTGCTGTGGTGGTCGGGCCTCACCCGCGCCGAGGTGGCCCCCGCTCTCGCGGCACTTCAGTCAGAGATCGCACCCGTACGTGTCGAAGGACTCGCCGATCCGCTCCTGGTGCTCGACGAGGACCTTGAGCATCTCCGTGCCACGCCGCCGCTACCCGCCGACGATGTCCGTCTGCTCGCGTTCGAGGACCCGACGTTCAAGGGCTACTTCAGCACCCGCACCCGCTACCTCGACCCCGCCGACGCGACACGCGCCTTCAACGCAATTGGCGAAGTGCACGCAACGATCACCATGGCCGGCCGGATCATCGGCACTTGGGCATGGGACAAGAGGACCCGGACCGTACGGTTCGAACTCTTCGCCCGTCCTACGCGTGGGATCATCCCCATGATCCGGCAGCAGCTCGCAGCAGCTGAGGCTTTCTTGCGCACCGAGCCGTCGTGAGTCCCTTTCACTCGATGGGTGAAAACGGGACCACGGGCGCATACGAGCGGCCATAATCGCTGTCATTCACCAGACCAGACCCACGAGAAACGCGCACCGCTGTGACCACTACCGAACGGCACCGCCGCATCTGCGACGTTCACCTTCTCCTCGTCCGGGACGACCAGGTCCTCCTCAGTCTCCGCCGGGGCGGCTACGCCTCGGGGCTTTGGCAGGTCCCCAGCGGGCACCTGGAAGCCCTCGAACCCACGGACAACGGGACGGTCCGTGAGGGACTGGAGGAGATCGGCGTCCGCGTTCTCCCCGATCGGCTGGAGTTCGCACACTTCATCGACCATCGTGCACCGGGCGAGGAGCCCCGACTCGGCGTCTTCTATCTCGCCCGTTCCTGGGAGGGCGAGCCGTACAACGCCGAGCCCTCGAAGTGTGGCGGGATCGGCTGGTTCACGTTCGACGAGATCCCGGAGAACACCGTGCCGTACCACGCGGCCGCCCTCGCGCACATCGCGACCGGACGCGTGCGTTCGCGATTCGGCTGGGAACAGGCGCTTGCCTGACGCACCTCTCATGCCAATAGGCAGCGGTCCACCGCCGGCGGCGAAAGTCCACGCTGGTCGGCCTTCCCGCAAACGTTCAGCATCGACCCGGATCATGGCCCCCACGCCCTGCTCACCAAGCCACTCTAGAATGAGCAGCGTCGCATCCTCGACGCCGCTGTCCGGTTCCAGCTTGGGCCAGCGCCCCTTCGCCTTGGTCATGACCGCAACCGTACTCAGCATGCCTTCCTTCACTCAGCCTGTGAGCGGGCCACCGACCGCCGTTGGAGGCAATGCCTCGGCGGCTTCCGGGACGACCGGAGTCTCCATGGGCTTACCGATGTCCGCCAGGTTTATCGTTGCCTTGACCCCGGCCGACCCCATGGGGCAGTTGAGGCGGATGCGGACTATGCGCCCATCTCGGTTGAGCCAGACGTCCGCGAAGGCGGGGATATCTCCGCCTATTTTCTGGCGTGCGGCATCAACCTTGGCGCGTCTCTCCTCCGCCATCCGGAGCGTGAGCGTCTCGTGGTCCACCCTGCCGCGGTAGTGCACCGCCGACGCGCCGTTCACGTTCTCCTCGCCAACCTTCGTAACGTGGCGCAACCGTGCCACCTGACGGAGGACGTGTTCGGGGTCGTTCACTGGTGCGCGAAACAGGTAGTGGGCCTCGGCCTGGTCCCGGGGAGTCGATCGCCAGGCAGTGTCGCCGTTTCTCTCTTCCGGCATCCTGAAATATACGGTGCCCTCGGCGAAGACCTCGTCGAGGCGCACTGGTCTTCCAGCGCCCTGAAGGCTGGCCGTCAGAAGGCCTTTGCCGCCGGTCATGTCAAAGCTGCCTCTGACGGACACCGTGAGCGTCTCACTGTCATAGCTCATCTCGACCTCTTCGTCGATCCGAGCCGTCGTGTTCGTCATTGCAGCCACCGCGGCCCGTATCACCGCACCATGATCGGCAGGCGCACTGGCCACGGAGGCAGATGCGGACGCCGCTGCGGGCTGCTGCGGCTTCTTCGTCCGGTCCGTGGAACATGCCGAGCACAGCAGGACAACGGAACCGACAAGGGCGACTAATCGCCGCATTTTCTCTCCAGGGCGCCGTGGCGGGGTATCGCCGAAATTCCCCCAATATCGAACAGCAATCGTACCGTTCGCGGAGGCTTTCGGAACGACCGGCAGAGCCTTGAATCCCGTTGCTGAGCGCCCTCCCAGACCTGTCGACGGCATCGGCAAGTATCAGGGCGCGGTGAAAAACGCGCTCATGCCGTCGACGTCCGACAGGTAGCTGTCGATGGCCGTGATCCGGCCGTCGCGGAAGCTCAGCACGGTCGCGAGGTACTCATCGAGCTTGCGGCCGTCATGAGCGGTCGCCGTGTTGTGGAGCGAGAGGGCTGCGCCCTGTGCACCGACGAGTACGTGCAGCAGCTCGGTACGCAGTCCCCGGCAGCCTGGCGCTTTCACTACCTGGCAGTGCCGAGCGCGTCTACGGTGCGCAGGGCTCGTGGTCGAAGTCCGGCGCTCAGGAAGGGTCGCCGAGCCCGGCGACAACCGCACTCAGCCGCCCCATGGCGTGTGCCACGCCGAGCCCGTCCATGTAGTCGCGCACATGCACCAGCCGACCGTCGCGGATCCGCATCACCAGGAGGCAGGGGATCCTGAAGGGGAGGCCGCAGCTGTTTCCGGCATGGCGGCAGGACTCCGTTCAACTGAGTCGTGCGAACGAACGCGCGAGAGCGGCCAAGCTCCGCTTGTGGCAACCGTTTTGGAGACCTCCTTCGCGGCACTCTACGTGGGGGGGCGCAATCCGTTGGCCCCCATCGGGGTTCTTGCCCGACAATCTCCACTTCCGCACCAGCGAAAGGCCCCCATGCCCGCCGACCCCACCGTCCTGCACCCCATGCCCGGCCAGTCCCGCGTGGTGCTGCTCAAGCCGCTCGTGACGTCGCCCCTCATCGAGGTCGGGGAGTTCTCCTACTACGACGACCCCGACGACCCGACCGCCTTCGAGACGCGCAACGTCCTCTACCACTACGGGCCCGAGCGGCTGGTCATCGGGAAGTTCTGTGCGCTGGGTACGGGGGTGCGGTTCATCATGAACGGCGCCAACCACCGTATGGACGGGCCCTCGACGTTCCCGTTCCCGATCATGGGTGGTTCCTGGGCCGAGCACTTCGACCTCATCACCGGGCTGCCCGGCCGCGGTGACACCGTCGTCGGGAACGACGTCTGGTTCGGCCACGGGGCCACCGTGATGCCCGGCGTCCGCATCGGGCACGGGGCCATCATCGCCTCCGGTGCCGTCGTGGTCGACGACGTTCCCGACTACGGCATCGTCGGGGGCAATCCGGCCCGGCTCATCCGCCACCGGTACAGCAGCGAGGACATCGATCGTCTGCTCGCCCTCGCCTGGTGGGACTGGCCTCTGGAGCACCTCAGTCGGCACATCCGGACGGTCATGTCGGGGAGTGTCGAGGAGCTGGAGGCCGTGGCTCCGGAGGCCCCGTAAGCCGGAAGGCATCCGGAAGGCATCCGGAAAGCATTTGGCCGGTGGCGGCGGTTCTGTGAAAGATGGGCCGCATGTCAGAGGCGGAGCACACGTACTTGGTGGAGCGGCACACGATCCTGTCGGTGGTCGTCGGATCGCGCGCGTTCGGGCTTTCCACGGCCGCCTCGGACGTCGACCGCCGCGGCGTATACGTCGCCCCCACCGCCGACTTCTGGCGCCTGGCCAAGCCGCCCACCCACGTGGAAGGCCCGCTGCCCGAGCAGTTCAGCTGGGAGGTGGAGCGGTTCTGCGAGCTTGCGCTCTCCGGCAACCCCAACATCCTCGAGGTCCTGCACAGCCCGCTCGTCGAACAGCGCTCCGCGCTCGGCGCCGAACTGCAGGACCTCGCCCCGGCGTTCCTCTCCCGCAGGGCGCACACCACGTTCGCGCGGTACGCCGGTTCCCAGTTCGCCAAGGCGGAGAGCCGCCGGGAGCACGAGGGCGAGCCGCGGTGGAAGCACATCATGCACATGCTCCGGCTGATGATCAGCGGTGCCGTGCTGCTGGAGACCGGCACCCTGCACATCGACGCCGGCCCCTACCGCGAACGCCTGCTGGCCGTACGCCGCGGCGAGCTGTCCTGGGACGAGGTCTGCGCCTGGCGTGACGAGCTGTCCGCGCGTCTGGACCGGGCACCGGCCACGAGCCCGCTTCCGGAACACCCCGACACCACCCGCGTGGAGAGCTGGCTGATCTCGGTCCGCCGTCGCTCCGTGCGCCCTATGCGCCCCATGCGCCCTTGAGCGGCCCTACTCCCCTTCCCGCCGCCCCGGCAGCCACCCCGCCTGCACCGCCAGCACCCCCGCCTCGAAGCGGCTGCGCGCCCCCAGGCGTTCCATCAGGCCCGTCGCTATCCGGCGCGCCGTGCGCTGGGAGACGCCCAGGCGCTTGGCGATGGCCTCGTCCGTCCTGCCCTCCGCCAGGAGCCTGACCGTCGCCGCCTCCTGTGCCGTCAGGCCCAGGGGGTCGCGCGACGGGGCCTCGCCCAGCGGCTGGGCGCCGGCCCAGACCGTGTCGAAGAGGGCGCACAGCGCGGTGAGCATGCCCTGGCCGGTCAGGACCAGCGCGCGGGCCGCCGAGTCCTCGCTGTTCACGGGGATGACCGCGGTCGTGCGGTCGACGATGATCATTCGGGTCGGGAGCGAGGGCACCGTCCGCACCCGGCCGCCCAGGTCCGTCAGCCACTGCGCGTACTCCACCGAGTGGGGGCTGTTGCGGACGCTGTCGAGGTAGATCGTGCGCATGCGGATGCCGCGGCCCAGCAGTTCGCGGTCCAGGGGGCGTGAGGCCTCCAGGTTGTCCTCGGTCTGGGCGCCGTCGGGGCTGAAGGACATCACCTCCGCGCGGACGTCGCGCGTGAGGCGGGTCAGCCGGTCCCTGATCGCGTCCAGGCCGACCAGCTGCTCCCCGCCGAAGCCCGCCGAGGCCGAGCGGTGGTCGGCGAACTCCGCGATGAGCTGGGCCGCGGCCACCCGCGACTCCTCCAGTCGCTTCTGCTGCGCGGCGAGTTGGGCCTGCTGACGGGACATCAGGAGATCGAGGCCGATGTCGGGCGAGACCGCGCGAGGCAGCCCGCCCAGCTCCGCCGAGGGGCGTACGAGCGACAACTCGCTCAGTACGTCCAGCCCTTGGCGCACGTCGGCCTCGGCCATTCCCAGGTACTCGGCCAGTGCCGCCACGCCCGCCCCCGGCATGGCCAGCAGGCCGCGGTAGACCTGCTCGGATCCGGCATCGAGCCCCAGAGTGTCCAGCACCTCAACCCCCGAAAAAAGAGATGTGTCTCCAAAACACCGAAGATCATTGCATGTATGTACGGCTATTTATAGCCCTATCCGGGCATTGCCGCTGGCCGCTTTGGGCCAAGACCGGAACCGCTCCGTTTCAATGCCTGACATGACGCGCCGCGCTTGGAACATTTGGCGCCATGTACCTCGTGCACGTCGCCCTGCGCGGGCCGAACAAAGCGACTCTTCCACCTGGAACCGGCGAATTGGTCCGCGCCCATTCACTTCCCCGGGAACGCGTCGAACACGTCGTGGTCCACTCCCGGGCCGAGCCACACCCCGTCCTGGGGGTGTGGCTTCTTGCCGATCGGCTGGAGCTTGCGGAACGCCATGCCGCCGACGCCTGCCGCCGCACCCTCCGGCAGCGCCCCGAGCTGGCGCAGTGGGAGCTGGCCGGGGCAGAGGTTCCGCTGCTGGATCTGTACGGGCCGCTCCAGCCCTCCGGGCTCCTGGACTGAACTGCCGGCCACCCCGCCCCCGTGGACCGATCCGGCCACGCCACCGGTCCCCTGGACCGATCCGGCCAGGGCCCCTTCGGGCCACCGGAAACCTCTTCCCACCCGCCTGACCTGCGACGAAGCTATTGCTCATCAGCACGGCACACCGGCTGAGAGCAAGACCGAAAGAACCGAAGGACCCGTACGAACGGACCGGCATCACCGCGGGATGCCACCGTCGCCACCGGGCTCGTCACCACTGAGCTTCCGCAGGAAAGGACCACCAGAGATGTTCTGCACCCGAATCGCCAAGGCCGCCGCGGTCGCCGCGCTCGCACTCGGGTCCGCCGTTGCCGTCCAGGCCGTCGCCGGGCCCACCGCTCCGGCGGCCGCCGTCCAGGCCAAGGCGCCGGCGCAGGGTCAGACGTCGACGGTGGCCAACCCCTCCATGGGCTGGCAGTCCATGGGCTGGCAGTAAGCAGCGGCGGGGCCGGTCCCCAGTCGACAGACCGGCCCTTCCGCCTCCTCAGCCGCCACCATCCACCGCCCCGTAATTCGGGCCCCTGACTTTCCCCGCGTATTCATCGCAATCCGGCTCGCGTCGAGCACTGGCACTGCCTCTTGATGCTGCCCCGGAGCAGCGGCGCCCTATGACGCGCCGCACGGCGCAGTAGTCGCAGCCATCCGCTGAGCCGCTTTCCCGAAGACCAAGCACGGCATCTCGGTCGGTCCGACCGATTCGCATGCCGCAAAACACTTCCTAACCGGAGAATTCCATGTCCAAGAGCCCCTCCCTGCGCAAGACCGCCATCGGCATCGCCCTGGTGGCCGCCATCACGGGCGGCACGGTCGCCTCCGCCACCGCCTCCTTCGCGGCCCCGGCGCCCAAGGCCCCGGCGAGCGCCGCGCAGCAGACGAACGGCGAATACGGCAGCAACGGCCAGGGCAAGATCACCCCGGCGCACCCCAGAGCGAAGGGCCTCCTCGCCTCCCCGGGCTTCAGCAAGATGGCCCCGAAGATATCCCGCTCCGAGACCATCAAGCGGGCCAAGACCTGGGTGGGCATCGGCCTCCAGTACAGCTGGGACGGCTCGCACGGGGGTTACCGCACCGACTGCTCCGGCTACGTCTCCATGGCCTGGAACCTGGACGACTCCCTCACCACCGACACCTTCGCCGACCGCGGTGTGACCGAGAAGATCAGCAAGAGCGAGCTGAAGGCGGGCGACGCCCTCCTCAAGGACGGCAGCGGTGCCAACGGCCACGTCGTCCTCTTCGAGAAGTGGTCCAACTCCGACCACTCGGCCTACATGGGCTACGAGTTCACGCCCAGCGGTGTGCACTACCGCGAGATCCCGTACCCCTACTACTCGGGCTACGGCACCTTCTTCCCCGTCCGCAACAAGTCCGTCGTGGACGACGGCCCGAACGACCCGGGCATGACGCAGCTGACGGCCGGTGACTTCAACGGCGACGGCAAGAAGGACGTCGTGGCCGTGAAGGTGGAGACGGGCGAGCTGTTCCTCTACCCGAACACCGGCAAGTCCGGCCTGGACATGCTCGGCGACCGCATCCTGATCGGGTCGGGCGGCTGGAACGGCATGAAGAACCTCACCGTCGGCGACTTCAACGGCGACGGCAAGGACGACATCATCGCCTCCAAGACGGAGACCGGCGAGCTGTTCCTCTACCCCGGCACCGGCAAGAACGGCCTCGCCGCCCTCGGCGACCGGATCCTCATCGGGACCGGCGGCTGGAACGGCATGAACAACCTCAGCGCGGGCGACTTCAACGGCGACGGCAAGACCGACCTGATCGCGTCCAAGAACGAGACGGGCGAGCTGTTCCTGTACCCGGGCACCGGCAAGAACGGCCCCGACGCCCTGGGCGACCGCGTCCTCATCGGGACCGGCGGCTGGAACGGCATGAACAAGGTCGTGGCCGGCGACTTCAACAAGGACGGCAAGCCCGACATCGTCGCCACCAAGACCGAGACCGGCGAGCTGTTCCTCTACCCGGGCACCGGCAAGTCCGGCATGGACACCCTGGGCGAGCGCACCCAGATCGGCACCGGCGGCTGGAACGGCATCTCCGACTACGCCGCAGCCGACTTCAACGGCGACGGCATCGCCGACCTCGCCGCCGTCGCCTCCGACCCGGGCGAGACCGGAAAGCTCTACCTCTACCCCGGCAACGGCAAGAAGCTCGGCGACCGCATCGAGATCGGCACCGGCGGCTGGTAACAGGCGGCCGGCAACAGCAGCCGAAGGCACGGCGCCTGACGACCAGGCGCCCCCTCGACAGGGGTGGGCCCGCCCCCACCGTGCACGGGCCCACCCCGCCCCTTCCTCACCCCTTGCCCCGATGCCCTCAGCCCAGGCCGGCCCGCGCCCGCCTGCCGGCGCTCTCCCTGGAGATTCCATGAGCCCCAAGCACATGCGCGGCCTGGCCGCCCTCGTGGCTGCCGCCGCCGTCGTCGCCGCCCCGGTCCAGTCCGCCACCGCGGCCTTCGCGGCCGGCCCGGCCGCCGGCCAGTCCGGCACCCCGGTCTCGTACCAGGGCATGTCCCTGAACGTCCCCGCGGGCTGGAACGTGGTGAACCTCGAGGACCACCCGGACACCTGTGTCCGCCTCGACCAGAAGACCCTCTACCTCGGCCACCCCGGCGCGAACCAGAACTGCCCCACCCACCTGGTCGGCCAGAAGACCGACGCGCTGGTCGTCGAGCCGGTGGCGGGGGCCGCCGCCCGTACGGACGTGCCGACGGTGACCGTCCCCGCGGGCAAGCAGGTGCCCGGCTCGCTGCCCACCGACGACGGGCGCGAGGTACGGGTGGCGTTCGAGGGCGCGGGCCTGCTGGCGACCGCCAGCTACGAGGGCTCCACCGCGACCGTCCAGAAGATCCTCTCCACCGCGAAGACGGGTGGCGCGGCGAAGCCCGCCGCCGCCCCCAAGTTCCGCCGCGCACCCCTCGCCGCCGCGGGCGCCGCCACGGTCACGCCCAGCACGGGCTTCACCGGCAAGGCGTTCGATGCCTGTGCCGCCCCGTCCAACTCCACGATGTCGGACTGGGCCGACTCCCCGTACCGCGGCGTCGGCATCTACATCGGCGGCCCGACGCGGGTGTGCGCCCAGCCCAACCTGAACGCCTCCTGGGTGCAGACCCAGGCCAAGGCCGGCTGGCACATGATGCCCATCTACGCGGGCACGCAGGCCGCGGGCATCTCGTCGGGCAACGCCGCGGGCCAGGGCCGCGCCGCCGCCGAGAAGGCCGTCGAGCTGGCGAAGGACCTGGGCTTCGCGCCGGGCACGGTGCTCTACGTCGACATGGAGAACTACGACCCGGACTACCGCTCCAACGTCCTCAACTACCTGTCCGGCTGGTCCGAGCGCGTGCGCCAGCTCGGCTTCCGCTCCGGCGTGTACGGCTCGGCGTCCAGCGGGATGAAGGACCTCGCGTCGGTCTACAACAACGACTCCTACCACCGCCCGGACGTGGTGTGGTCGGCCAACTGGAACGGCAAGGCCGACACCGACGACAGCTACATACCGTCCGGTTACTGGGCCAACCGTCAGCGCGTCCACCAGTACTCGGGCGACGTCAGCGAGTCGCACGGCGGCACCACGCTCGGCATCGACCGCAACTACGTCGACGTGGCCCCGTCCGTCACGGACCCGGGCATGACGGAGCTGACGGCCGGCGACTTCAACGGCGACGGCAAGAAGGACCTCGTCGCGGTCAAGGTCGACACCGGCGAGCTGTACCTCTACCCGGGCACCGGCAAGTCCGGCCTCGACACGCTCGGCGACCGCATCCTCATCGGATCCGGCGGCTGGAACGGCATGAAGAACCTCACCGTCGGCGACTTCAACGGCGACGGCAAGGACGACATCATCGCCTCCAAGACGGAGACCGGTGAACTCTTCCTCTACCCGGGCACCGGCAAGAACGGCCTGAACGCCCTGGACGACCGGATCCTCATCGGCACGGGCGGCTGGAACGGCATGAAGGGCCTGTTCGCGGGCGACTTCAACGGCGACGGCAAGACCGACCTCGGCGCGGTCAAGAGCGAGACCGGCGAGCTGTTCCTCTACCCCGGCACCGGCAAGAAGGGCCTCGACACCCTCGGCGACCGCGTCCTCATCGGGACCGGCGGCTGGAACGGCATGAACAAGCTGGTCGCGGGCGACTTCAACAAGGACGGCAAGGTCGACCTGGTGGCGGCGAAGACCGAGACCGGCGAGCTGTTCCTCTACCCCGGCACGGGCAAGTCCGGCATGGACACCCTGGGCGACCGCGTCCAGATCGGCACCGGCGGCTGGAACGGCATCTCCGACTACGCGGCCGCCGACTTCACGGGTGACGGCATCGCCGACCTCGCCGCCGTCGCCTCCGACCCGGGCGAGACCGGAAAGCTCTACCTCTACCCCGGCAACGGCAAGAAGCTCGGCGACCGCATCGAGATCGGCACCGGCGGCTGGTAACAGCCCCCGAAGGCGCGGCGCCTGACGACCGAGGCGCCCCCGGCCGGCCCTTCTCCCCTTCTTCTTCTCTCTCCTTCACTTCTCACCGAACAGGCTTCCCATGTCTTCCAAGACCCGCATCGGCAGGCGGCTCCTCCCCCTGGTGATCGCTCCCGTCGCAGCCCTCTCCCTCTTCGGCTCCGGCTCGTCGGCCTCCGCCGCCTCGGTCGCCACCTGGGACAAGGTCGCCGACTGCGAGAGCAGCGGCAACTGGCACATCAACACGGGCAACGGCTACTACGGCGGTGTCCAGTTCTCGCAGGACACCTGGCAGGCCTACGGCGGCAAGCAGTACGCGGCGCGCGCCGACCTGGCCACCAAGGAACAGCAGATACGCATCGCGGAGAAGGTGCTCAAGGGCCAGGGCCCGGGCGCCTGGCCGGAGTGCGGCCGCCAGGCCGGGCTGGGCAGCGACCACGCGGACCCGTTCCCGGACAAGCCCAAGCCCCCGAACGACCCGGGCATGACGCAGCTGGCGGCCGGTGACTTCAACGGCGACGGCAAGAAGGACCTCGTCGCGGTCAAGGTCGACACCGGGGAGCTGTTCCTCTACCCGGGCACCGGCAAGTCCGGCCTCGACATGCTCGGCGACCGCGTCCAGATCGGGTCGGGCGGCTGGAACGGCATGAAGAACCTCACCGTCGGCGACTTCAACGGCGACGGCAAGGACGACATCATCGCCTCCAAGGCCGAGACCGGCGAGCTGTTCCTCTACCCCGGCACCGGCAAGTCCGGCCTCGCCGCCCTCGGCGACCGGATCCTCATCGGCACCGGCGGCTGGAACGGCATGGACAACCTGAGCGCGGGCGACTTCAACGGCGACGGCAAGACCGACCTGATCGCCTCGAAGAAGGAGACCGGCGAGCTGTTCCTCTACCCCGGCACCGGAAAGAAGGGCCCGGACGCCCTGGGCGACCGCGTCCTGATCGGCACGGGCGGCTGGAACGGCATGAACAAGGTCGTGGCCGGCGACTTCAACAAGGACGGCAAGCCCGACATCGTCGCCACCAAGACCGAGACCGGCGAGCTGTTCCTCTACCCGGGCACCGGCAAGTCCGGCCTCGACACCCTCGGCGAGCGCACCCAGATCGGCACCGGCGGCTGGAACGGCATCAGCGACTACGCAGCCGCCGACTTCAACGGCGACGGCATCGCCGACCTCGCCGCCGTCGCCTCCGACCCGGGCCAGACCGGAAAGCTCTACCTCTACCCCGGCAACGGCAAGAAGCTCGGCGACCGCGTCGAGATCGGCACCGGCGGCTGGTAACAGGCGGCTGGTAACAGCAGCCGAAGGCACGGCAGGACAGCGCAGTGAAAGTGGTGCGGGGCACCCGGCTCGCCCGGGTGCCCCGCACCTTTTCGCTCTAGCCCGCGTCCGCCGTGCCGTCCGCCACACCGAGGCGGATCGCGGCGGCGGCCGTGTCGAGGGCCGCGGTCACGGCCTCGGGCGTGGACGCTGCGGCGATCACATGGCCGAGGCGGTCGTAGGCGCTGCGGGCCGGTGCCACCCGGCTGCCCGGCCGCCCGGTGACCTTCACCTGGGCGACGCCCTCGACGCCGGCCGCCTCGGCCTCGCCGTCCACCCGGGTCAGGACGCCCTCCCGGTCGGCCAGCAGGAACTGGATGCCCGCGAACTCCTTCCGGGTGGGCAGCAGCAGGGGCGGCAGGCCGACCGCCGCCCTCAGCTGCTGCTCCAGCAGGTCCGTCCCGGTGGCCAGCCGGACGAGTTCGGGGATCATGCCGCCGGCCAGCCGCGGGTTGATCTCGATGATCACCGGTCCGGCGGCGGTGAGCCTGACCTCGGTGTGGGTGGGGCCCAGCTCGACGCCGCAGGCCGTCAGGGCGGCGGCCACCGTGCGCTCGAGCGCGGCGGCG
Organism: Streptomyces sp. 17_S59; assembly: GCF_056930295.1. Lineage (NCBI taxonomy): Bacteria > Bacillati > Actinomycetota > Actinomycetes > Kitasatosporales > Streptomycetaceae > Streptomyces > Streptomyces sp. 17_S59. The sequence goes on from NZ_JBXOWD010000001.1 coordinate 1,879,814, forward strand.
GAATCCGCCGGGAGGGGCGCCGGGAAGACGTGCCGGTGCTCCACGAAGTACGGGGAGCCGGTGACGTGCTTGGCGGTGATGCCGACGCACTCGGCCACGCCGTCGCGGCTGAACATCTCGACGCTGAACTCGGGGGCGTCGACGAACTCCTCGACCAGCACCGTGCGGGCGGTGGGCATGCCGCGGACGTTGGTGCGGATGCCGAGGACCAGCTCGGCATGGGCGCGGGCCTGCTCCGGCGAGGCGCACAGCAGCACGTTGCTGGAGGCCGAGTCGTCGGCGGGCTTGACCACGCAGGGCAGGCCCACCGCCGTGACGGCGTCCGGCACTTCGGCCGGGTCGCGCACCAGGGCGTACCGGGGCTGGGCCACCCCGGCCGCGGTGAGGGCCTCGCGCATCAGGGCCTTGTTGCGGCAGGTGGTCATGGCGTCGGCCGGGTTGCCGGGCAGGCCCAGCCACTCGGCGATGCCGGCGACGGCGGGCACGTAGAAGTCGCTGGTGGTGGTCACCCCGGCGATCTCCTCGCGGGTGAACCGGTCCTGGACGGCGGCCCGCAGCGCGTCGGCGTCGTTGGTGTCGCAGCGCAGGACCTCGCTGCCGGTCTCCGCGAGCCCGGCGTAGCGCTCGGGCGCGCCGGTCAGCAGCACGGGCCGCAGGCCCAGCGCGGCGGCCGACCGCAGGGCCATCATCCCGGTGCCGGTGGTGTTGGACTCGACGAACAGCAGGTGCCGTTCGCCCTCCACGTCCTTGACCACGGCGCGGGACCAGGCCCGGACCGGGGTCCCGTAGTCGACCGCCTCCGGCGACCGGGACGACTCCAGGGCGTCGAGGCCCTGCTCCCGCCAGTACTCGGGGCTGTGCACGGTGTCGGCGTAGCGGTCGCCCCGGTCGGGGAAGATGCAGACGATCCTGGCGCCGGGCCGGGCGCGGGCGGCGACGTCGCCGGTCACGCGGTAGACCGATCCGGAGGTGTTGCCCGCGAAGATCTGCTGTTCGAGGGCGAGGGCCGCGGCCGCTTCGAAGGCCTCGCGGTCGTTGAGCCAGTGCACCTCGTCGACGACCCGGCGGTCGAGGTTCTTGGGGTGCAGGCTGTTGCCGAGCCCGCTCTGCAGCCGCCGGGGCTCGTCGGGCTGCCCGAACAGGGCGCTGCCCACGCAGTCGACGCCGACGACCCACAGGCCCGGCTGCGTGCGCCGCAGCGCCCGCGCCGTGCCGCACAGCGAGCCGCCGGAGCCGACCGCCCCCACCAGGATGTCGATCCGGTCGAGGTCCTCGCAGAGTTCACCGGCCAGCTGCCGGTAGGCGCCGGGGTTGTCCGGGTTGCTGTACTGCTGGGGCCAGAAGGCGCCGGGCAGTTCGCGCATCAGCGCGGCCAGCCGCTCCAGCCGGGCGCCCTGCCAGCCCTGGTCCGACATCTCGGTCACCACGTGCAGGGTGCAGCCCAGTGAGCGCAGCTTGGCGCGGGTGACCCGGTCGATCCTGGGGTCGGTGACGATGTGCACGTCGTGGCCGAGCGCCCGGCCGACCAGGGCCACGCCCAGCGCCATCGTGCCGGAGGAGCTTTCCACGATCGGGGCGCCGGGGCGGAGCACCCCGCGCTGCCGGGCGCTGAGGACGATGTGCCGGGCGACCCGGTCCTTCATCGCGAACGGGTTGGCCAGCTCCAGCTTGGCGTACACCTCGACGCCGGGCGGGGCGTCGAGGCGCAGCCGGACGAGCGGGGTCCGCCCGATCACCTCATGCATGCTGTCGTGGATCACGGCTCTCCTCCCCCGTCGGCCACGGCGGACCACGCGCTGCCCTCGCCGAGCGAGCGGAACACGGACACCGTGCCCGGCAGCGGTGCGCACGCCGTGCGCAGATGCTTCGTCTTGTCGGCCAGCTCCGGGTCGTCGGCGGCGAACGCGACGCCGAGCATGGTGCCGCTGTGGGCGAGCACCAGGCCGATTCCGTCCAGGTCGCGGCAGGCGCGGCGCAGCACTTCCAGGTCGCCGCGGGCCCGTACCCGGGAGTTCAGTTCGGCGCTGCGGGTGCTGACGCGGCCGACCGCGGGGAGGTCGCCCGTGGCGACGGCCTCCTGCAGTTCGGTCAGCAGCCGGGCGTACTCGGCCCGTTCCGGGGCGCGGAACGGGAGCGGGATCCGGTTGTGGCGGACGGTGTCCACCTGTCCGCCCTCGTCGTGGGCCACGACGGCCAGGGCCGGGAGCCGGCCCAGGCGCTCGCGCAGCCGCACCTCCCGCTGGTCGAAGGCGACGATCTCGTCGTACATCACGCCGTCGGAGGGCTCGATGCGGCGCAGGAACGCCTCGATCTCGGCGGGTCCGAAGCGGACGCCGAGGGCCGCGCCCACCGCCCGCACGGTGGCCACGAGGTCGGCGGAGGAGCTGGCCAGGCCCTTGCCCTCGGGGAGGTCGCTCTCCAGCTCAAGCAGTCCGCCGCCGCGGTGGCCGAGGGCGTCCAGCACCAGCCGGGCGGCGGTCCGGGACTTGCGCTTGCCCTCCGGCCGGGCCAGGACGTCCTGCGCGGCGGGCCCGTCCGTGGCGTCCCACAGCCGGAACCTGGCCCGGGCCCAGGTGTCGATGGGGAAGGTGACCAGGAAGTGCCCGCCGTCGGGCAGCACGCCCTGGAGGAGTTCGCCGAAGGTGCCGAAGGCCGTGCCGGTGCCGGTGGCTCCCGCCGCGTCGCCGGGCTCCGCGAGGCCGGGTCCGCCGAGCCGGCCCGCCGTGCCCGGGGAGCGGGTCACCGGCCTGTCCCGAGCAGGGCGTCGGTCTCCGCGAGGCCGTCGCCGACGAAGGTACTGCGCCGGGTCCACTCGGCGCGCAACCGCTCGTACTCGGCGGTCTGTTCGCGGAGCACGGCGGCGGTGGCGTCCGGGTGCGCCGAGCCGGCCGACGCCAGGCGGCGCAGGCCCGCGTCGACGTCCGTCACGGCCCGCAGCGCCGCGGCCGGGTCGGCCAGCGCGAAGCCGCGCTCGGCCGCGACGCGCCGCAGCAGCTCCGGGTCGGGCCGGTCCGGGGAGAGGCCCGCCGCCATCGCCGCGACGATGTACGCTCCCGCGACGACCTGGGCGCGGCGCCAGGGCACTCCCTCGCCGAGGGTGAGCGCGTTGGCCAGGCCGAAGCCGCCGAGGTACTCGCGCTCGCAGGCGGCCCGCATCCGGTCCGCCCGGAAGGTCAGCCGCTCGACGACCTCGGTGAACAGCCGCAGCACGCTGCGCAGCGTGCCGAAGGCAGTGGCCAGGTTGGCCCCGGCCTCCTTCCCCACCTCGACCAGGTTGGTGTACGGGGTGTTCCGCTGGCCCAGCACCGCATCGAGGTGATAGGTCGTCAGATGTGCGGTGCGGCCCCGGATCCGCTCCAGGACCGGGAAGTTCTTCTTCTGCGGCATCGCGGAGGAGATGCCGCACAGCTCGTCCGGCAGGTCGATGAAGCCGAGGTCGCTGCTCCCCCACGTCAGCAGGTCGGTGGTGAAGCGGCTCAGGGCGACGCCGAGCAGGCCCAGCTCGGCGGTCACCTCGGCCACCCAGGCGCGCGAGGCGACCGCGGTCAGCGCGACGGGCTGGGCGCGCCGGAAGCCCAGCAGCCGGGCCATCCGGTCGCGGTCCCAGGGGAGTTCCTGGCCTGCCATCGCGCCGGAGCCGAGCGGGCAGGCGTCGAGGCCGTCGTAGGTCGCCAGCAGCCGGCGCAGGGTGTGCAGGATCTGCTCGGAGACCGCGGCCAGGTAGTAGCCGGGGGTGATGATCTGGGCGGCCTGGAAGTGGGTGTGGCCGGGCATCGGCAGCTCCCGGCCGGAGCCGGCCAGGCGGTGCACGGCCGTGCCGAAGTCCAGCAGCCGACCGGCGGCCGCGGCCAGCTCGTGGCGGCCGTACATCAGCTGGGCGCAGGACTGGAGGTCGTTGCGGCTGCGGTCGACGTGCCAGGCCGGGACCGGCTCCGGCAGCCGCTGCTCGACGTGCCGCTCCAGCGCGAAGGTGATGTCGGACATGTTGGCCGCCGGGTCCGCGACGAGCGCGGCGGCGTCCGCGGTGTGCAGGGCCTGTCCGAGCAGGCGGGCCTGCTCCTCGCCGAGCACGCCCAGCCGCGCGTACTCGAGGGCCAGCACCTTCTCGATCGCGACGTACCAGGGCAGCAGGTGCGTCACCTCGTACCGGAAGTGGGGGCCCAGCACCTCCTCGTGCCACAGTTCGCTGGGGCTGCCGGTGACCCGGCCGCTGAGGGGTGCGGGGGCGGCTGACGGTCCGGTGGCTCCGTTGGTGCTCGGCGTGCTCATTTCACGTCCTCCGCAAGGGTCCTGGCCCGCTCGACGAGCATCGCCATCCGTTCGGTGTCCGGGTCGTCGCCGCCGAAGACGACGCAGAGCATGGTCACGCCGTCCAGGCGCAGCACCGCGTCCACGGCCCGGTCCAGGACGGGCTCCGGGGCGTGGCGGCGGTAGCCGGCCAGCAGCGCCTCGGTGTCCAGCCCGTTCTCCGGCAGCGCGGCGTTCTCCTTGACGCGGGCCAGCTCCAGGGCCGGGTGCCCGATCATCGAGCAGCCCCAGTCGAACAGGCCGGTGACCTCGCCGTCCGAGGCGGCCATGTTGCAGGCGCGGACGTCGAGGTGGAGCAGCCGGGGGTGGCCGGCCAGCGGGGCCAGCAGCGGGACGAGCCGGTCGAGCGGGGGCAGCGGCGGCAGGCCGGGGACCTGCTCGGCGAGCCAGGCCCAGCGCAGGGAGACCCGCCGGGCGATGTTCACGTCGATGGGCCAGCCGTCGTGGTCCAGCGGGCGGATCCCGGGCGGCGGCGGTTCGTTGTGCAGCCGGGCCAGCAGCTCGCCGATCCGGTCGGAGGCGGGGGCGGAGCCCGCGCCGGGCAGGAAGCGGGAGGCCAGCACGGGCGCCGTGGGGGTCTCCACCAGGGCGAGCGGCTCGGCGACCGGCAGCCCCCGCGGGTGGAGGTGCGCCGCGATCAGCCGCTCCTGCTCCAGCGCCTGCCGGGCGGTGAAGGGGTCCCGGGCGGTGTAGTGGATCACGGGTTGCCGGGGCACCCGGAGGGCGACGTCCCCCAGCTCCCTGCCGTGGGCCCGGAAGACCGCGAACTCCAGGCCCGTGCCGGCCGGGACGGGCGTGCCGAGACCCAGTCGGCGGGCCGCCCGGTCGGCGATCTCCCCGACCTCCGCCTGCTGCCGTGCCGCGTCCCGCCGGGCCGCGGCGTCCCAGCGCCCGAAGGTGGGGCGGACGCGGCCGATGGCGTCCGGCTCCAGCACCCCCGGGTCCTCGGCGCAGGCGCCGACCAGCCACGGAATCGATTCCTCCGGTGTGCCGGGCAGGCTGCCGTCGGCGCCCAGGGCGCGCCGGGCGCCCTCCGGGTCGAGGCTCGCCGCGGGCCCGGCCACGATCACGGGCGCGCCCGGGCAGCCGGCCCGCGCCTCGGCGACCCGGCGCGCCACGAGGCCGTGCTCCTGCCCGGAGGGCAGCACGAACACCAGCCGGGGCACGGGTCCCGGCGGCGCGTCGGCGCCGGGGCCCGCGAGGGTGACCGTGTGGCCCGCGCGGGTGAGGCGGTCCGCCACCTGTGCGGTCGTGGTCTCCCGCGGGCCGGTGGCGCCGGGAGCGGGCGGGAGGTCGAGCAGACGGATATGCAAGGTCGGGTCCTGTCCGGTGGTGCCGGTGTCGGTGCGGTGGTGCGGCCGGGGCGTGCCCGCCCGGTGGGAGGGGTGCGGGCCCGTCGGACACGCCCCGGGTCAGTACCGGTAGTCCTCCCGCTTGTACGGGCCGTCCACGGGGACGCCCGCGTACTCGGCCTGACTGGGCGTCAGTTCGGCCAGGCGGACGCCCAGCGCGCCGAGGTGGAGCCGGGCCACCTGCTCGTCCGCCTTGCGGGGCAGCTTGTGCACCCCGACGGGGTAGCCACCGCGGTTCCCGGCGAGTTCGAGAAGGGCGAGGGCCTGGTTGGTGAAGGAGGCCGACATCACGAACGCCGGGTGGCCGGTGGCGTTGCCGAAGTTGAGGTCCCGGCCGTGCGAGAGGACCAGCAGCGACCGGCCGTCGGGCCAGATCCACTCGTCGACCTGTGGCTTCAGCTCGCGCCTGAGGATGCCGGGGACGGCCGCCAGGGCGGCCACGTCGACCTCGACATCGCTGTGGCCCATGTTGCCCAGGATGGAGAGGTGCTTCATCCGGGCCATGTGCTCCGGGCGGATGACCTCGCGGTTGGCCGTCGCGGTGATGAAGATGTCGCCCACGGGCGCGGCTTCCTCGAGGGTGGTCACCTGGTAGCCGTCCAGGGCCGCCTGGAGCGCGCAGATCGGGTCGACCTCGACCACGATCACCCGGGCACCCAGCCCGGAGAGCGCGGAGGCGCAGCCCTTGCCGACGTCCCCGTAGCCCACGACGACGCCGGTCTTGCCGCTGATCATGCGGTCGGTGGCCCGGTTCAGCCCGTCGATGAGGGAGTGCCGGCAGCCGTAGATGTTGTCCAGCTTGGACTTGGTCACGGCGTCGTTGACGTTGATGCCGGGGAACATCAGCTCCCCGGAGTCGGCCAGCCTGCGCAGCGCCCGCACGCCCGAGGTGGTCTCCTCGGCGACGCCGCGCACGCTCGCGGCGATGCCGGTCCAGCGGCCGGGGTCCTCGGCCATCGAATCCGCGATGAGCTTCAGCAGCGCGGCGCGCTCGGCGTTGTGCGCGGTCGCCGGGTCGGGTGCGGTGCCGCTCTTCTCGTACGCCACCGACCGGTGCAGCAGCAGCGTGGCGTCGCCGCCGTCGTCCTGGATGAGGTCGGGGCCGCCGCCGTCGGGCCACTGCAGCGCCCGGGAGTGGCACCACCAGTACTCGTCCAGCGTCAGGCCCATCCAGGCGAAGACCGGGATGCCGCGCGGGTCGTCGGGGGTGCCGTCGGGGCCGGTGACGACGGCGGCCGCGGCGTGGTCCATGGTGGACAGCACGTTGCAGGTCGCCCAGCGGACGTCCGCGCCCAGCTCGACGAGCGTCTCGATGAGCACGGCGGTCTCGACGGTCATGCCGAGCGAGCCGGCGATGCGGATCCCGGCGAGCGGCCTGCTGCCGGCGTACTCGCGCCGGAGGGCCATCAGGCCGGGCATCTCGTGCTCGGCGAGCCGGATGGCCACCCGGCCCTCCCCGGCCAGGCCGATGTCGGCGATGCGGTGGTCGAAGGTCACGTCAGCTCTCCGGGGTCGAATCGGCTCGGACGGTGGACACGGCACAGCGCAGCTCGGTCGTGAAGCGCCGCCCGTCCCGGTGCAGCCACAGCTGGTCCGGGCCGGGGAGCATCTCGCTGAAGGTCGCCATGCCGCCCGCGCCGTGGGCGAGCCGGAACATCTGCCGGACGAGCAGGGGGGCGCTGAAGTCCACGTAGAGCGGCTTGGGTTCGGAGTCGAACTTCACGAAGACGTGGCGCGGCAGTCCGTGGCGGCGGCGCAGCTCGCACGCGGCGTAGAACTCCGCCGCGTTGCCCTTGCGCCGCATGCCGTCGGCCCCGGTGCCCGCCAGCTCGGCGACGGGGACCCGCCACAGCCTGCGCTGGAGCACGATCCGGCCGGTGCGGATGCGGGGCACGTGGGTGTGCCGGTCGGCCTCGAGGACGAGCCCGCCGAGCCGTCGCGGGAAGGCGAACGGGGCGAGCGGGTCGAGGCGGATGGTGGGCCCGCCGGACGGCGGGGCGAGCAGCCGCAGCCGCCCGGGCACGCCCTCGGCGTGCAGCCCCAGCCGCCCGCCGGTCACCTTCAGGTACAGCGCGGACGGCTGGATCACCTGCTGCCGGGGCCGGCTGGAGCGGCCGAAGATCTCCACGTCGGCCATGTCGAGGCGGGCCCGGGCGGCCGTCTTGTCCGGGTGGCTGCGCGCCAGGTCGCACAGGGTCTCGTCGTCGTCGACGAGCGCCCGGTAGACGGCCGTCACGTCGTCGGTGAAGCCCGGCTGCTCCTCGGCGATGAGCGGGGCGAAGCTGGAGTGGCTGAGCAGCTCGCGGGTGCCGTGGCAGTCGCCGACGACCGCGAGGAACTCGCCGCGGGCGAGCGCGTCGGCGTCCGCGGCGGCCAGCATGACGTCCGGGTTGAGGAGCGACGGCGGGCCGTCGGGGCAGCGCGCCAGGAACGCCCGGAGCCGCTCGGGCGCCACCTCGACCTCCGCCGCGGCCGGGTCGGCGTCGCCCAGGAGCAGGTCGGTGAGGTCCTCGTCGAGCCCGTCCAGCTCCGCGTCGATCTTGTCGCACTGCTCCAGCAGGGCCGCCTTGCCGGCGAAGTAGGCGGCGTAGAAGCGGTCCAGGGGGATGGCCGCATCGGTGCCGAACCGTTCGGTCGCCCACCGGGTGAGCAGCTCGCCCTCGCGCAGGATCCGCAGCCGGGGCACGGCCGAGGCCAGCGCGTAGACGGGGGCCAGCTCGCGCTCGATCAGCTCGGCGATGTCGGCCCCGGCGCGCAGGGAGCCCACGGGGCCGTGGCACTCCTCGTAGAAGACGCTGCGGTCGGCGTAGTGCATGCCGGTGCCGCGGTTGGCGGCGGCGCCGGTGACCTCGACGAAGGTGTCCTTGAGCGCCTCGATCGCCGCCGGGCGGTCGGCCGGTGCGGCCTCGGGCACCGCGGCCAGGTCCCGGGCCAGCCGCTCGACGGCCGGGGCGTCGCCCACCTGCTCGCGCAGCGCCAGCAGCGGCTCGGTCACCCCGACCGGCACCTCGAAGCGGGAGACCACCAGCTCGCGCTCGACCAGCGAGCCGAGGACCGCGTCGACCCCGTCGCCGAAGTCGGCGCGCAGCCGGGCCAGGGTGGTGCTGCCGTCGCACCGGCGGAACACGGCGAGTTCGTCGCCGGAGAGGGCGACCGGCGGGCGGTTGCGGAACTGCCAGTCGGCGGAGAAGCCGTCCTCGGTGGTGAACTCGTACAGCGTCACCTCCCCGTCGCGCTCGAACGCCCAGGGGCGGCGGCGCGGCAGGACCCGCTCGGCCAGGGCGGGGTCGCGGCCCAGCGCCCCGGCGGCCTTCTCCGCCGCCCAGTGGGCGAGGAAGGCCCGGCGGCGCAGCGGCGCCGGCTCCCAGACCATCCCGCGCAGCGAGCGGTCCACGCGGCCCACGCTCAGCGGCCCGAAGTGGGAGGCGGTCTCGTTCTTGGTGGTGACGCGCTGGAGGTAGCGGACGAGCAGGTCCGTCATCTTCCGGCCGCGCGGCCCGCCCACCCCCTCGGCGCCGTCCAGCCAGTCGGCGAAGAGCCGGTAGCCGGCCTCGTTGGAGAGCAGCAGGGCGTCCCGCAGCAGCGGGTCGGTGCGGAAGGTCTCGCGCAGCACCGTCTTGGCCCGGTGCAGCCGCTCCTCGTACTCCTGCTCCCAGCGCTGCCATCCGGCGGCCAGCTCGCCGGCCGCCGCCTGGTAGTCCCGCAGCACCGGCAGGGCGTCGGGCGCGAGCAGCTCCCCGACAAGTGCGGCGTGCGGTGCGGACAGCGGGCGCAGCGCGCCGACGGCGGAGGCGGACGCCCCGTTGTCGGCCGGACGGGCCTGTCTGATCAGCGACTTGAGTTCGGGCGCCAGCCGTTCCAGGCGCTCTCTGGTCTCCGTCATGCGGCCGGCCTCTGCCACCGCCTCCGGCTCGGCGTACGGCTCGAGCAGCTCGAAGCCGAAGCCGGACTGCCGCAGCGCGAAGACGGGCAGCAGCTGCCAGTCGCCGGTGCGGCCCTGGTCGGACTGTGCGCTCATGCGAGCCGCCTCCCTTGGGTTCCTGTGGCGTTCACGTGGTGTGGGCGTTCTGTCGTCGGGTGCGGGCCGGGGTCGGGCGGGGCCGGGTCAGCCGCGCGCCTCATGGAGCCGGTCCACGACGGCCATGGGGTCGGGCGCGGCCTCGGGGACCAGGCCCGGGGCCGGGGACCAGGGCTTGAGCCGGCCGCCGTGGAAGTCGGAGCCCTGGGTGGCGACCAGCCCGAGGGCCTCGCAGGCGGCCAGGACCCTGCGGGTGTCCGCCGGGTCGTGCCAGGTGGTCCAGGCCTCCAGCCCGGCCAGGCCCAGGTCGCGGAGGCGGGACAGCTCGGTCCCGGGCTCGTCCCGGATCCGTCCGGGGTGGGCGAGCACGGCCGCGCCGCCCGCCTCGCGGATCCACCCGACGACCTCGGCCAGCTCGGGCCGCTGCGGGTGCGGCACGTGCAGCGGCCTGCCCGCCCGGCACCAGTCGGCGATGAACTCGCCGTGCCGGCCGCCGCGTTCGTACCCGGCGAAGCGCGGGTCGTCCCCGGCGGCGGCGAGGAAGGTGTCGAGGTAGTCGCCGAGGAAGGCGACCCGGTCCGCGCCGAACCGGTCCGCGACCGACGCCCACGAGATGTCCACGCCCAGGGCGGCGGCCTGCCCGAACCAGGTGCGCCACCACTCCACCTCGGCGCCGCGCACCGCGTCGACGCGCGCCCGGAAGGCCGTGTCGGCGGGGTCCGCGAAGTAGGCCAGGCAGTGCACCTCCTGCCCGGCCCAGCGGGCGGTGATCTCGGTGCCCGGCACCACGGTCAGCCCGGCGGGCCCGGCCGCGGCGCGGAACTCCTCGAAGCCCGCCATGCTGTCGTGGTCGGTGACGGCCGCGATCTTCAGCCCGGCCTCGGCGCACTTGCGCGCGAGGACGGCCGGGGTGTCGTCGCCGTCCGACACCACGCTGTGCAGGTGCAGGTCCACCGTGGTGCGCGCGGTGGCGACGGGCCGGTCGAGGACGATGCTCACTGCGGACCGACCCCCGCGGGCAGCTCCAGGGTGTTGAAGCAGACGCAGCGCCGGCAGGTGGGGTCGTTCGCCACGTCCAGCTCGGCGCGCCAGCGCACCGCCTCGGGGGAGTTGAGCAGCGCGTCCAGGCTCTCCGCCTCGTGCAGGTTGCCGTACTCCTTCTGGAAGAAGCAGGGCCGCACGGTGCCGTCCACCTCGATGACCGCGGAGCCCCAGGGCATGTTGCAGGAGACGGGCGGGTACTCGGCCTTGCGGTGGAACGCCTCGTAGTACTGCCGGACGTAGGTGCGGATGTGCTCCGGGGACTCCTGGATCATTCCGCTGCTGAACGCGTCGGCGCACTCTGTGAACATACGGTCCAGCTCGGCGTCCAGCTCCGGCAGCGCGTCCGGGCCGATCACCAGGTCCTCCTGGCGGTCGGCGTCCCAGCCGCCGGCCCGGTTGAAGGCCTCGCTGGTGACGTCGGCGGGGATGAAGCTGAAGCGGTAGACGCCGAGTTCCTGTGCGGTGCGCACGGTCTCGGCGAGGTGCCGGTAGTTGTAGCGGTGGACGGTGCAGCGGGCGGCCACCCGTATGTCGGGCTTGAGCGCGCGGAGCGCGTCGAGCCCGCGGACCAGGTGGTCGTAGGCGCGCGGCACCCGGCGCACCCGGTCGTGGACCTCGGGCGGCCCGTCCAGGCTGACCAGGACGACCGCGTAGTCGTCGACCACCTGCCGGGCGTGCTTCTTGAGCAGGATGCCGGTGGAGAGCAGGACCAGCGGGATGCCGCGCTCGCGCAGCGGCCTGGCGACGGCGGACAGGTCGCGGTGCATCAGCGGCTCGCCGCCGGTGAGGATGACCTCCTTGACGCCGAGGCGCTCCCACTCCTCGACCCAGCGCTCGATGTCCTCGGCGGACAGCTCGCGGCGGGACTTGTCCTGCCAGATGTCGCAGGACACACAGCGGTGGTTGCACCCGGCGTGGGGCCAGATGTAGAGCTCGCGGACGCTCGACAGGGCGTGCGGCACGTCATGCTCCTCGCAGTTCGGTGGTGGTGACGGTCAGTTCGGCGTCGCCGAGGTGCAGCACGTGGGTGGCGTGGGCGCGCAGGTCCGCGCGATCGGACACCACCACGACGGTGCGCTGCCGCGCCGCCTCGATCAGTTCGTTCGCCAGGTAGCGGGACATGGCCGCGTCCAGCGCGCTGAACGGGTCGTCGAGCAGCAGGACGTCGGCGCGGGACAGCAGGGCGCGGGCGAGGGCGATGCGCTGCTTCTGCCCGCCGGACAGAGTGGTGCCGCGGGTGCCCAGCCGGGTGTCCCAGCCGTCGGCGAGCGCCGCGGCGAACTCGCCGACCCCCGCGTGCCGTGCGGCGGAACGGATCTCGTCGTCCGTGGCGTCCAGCCGTCCGAGGCCGATGTTCTCGGCAAGGGTCATGGAGAACAGCGAGTCGTGGTCGGCGACGAGGACCACGCGCCGGGCGAGTTCCTCCCGGTGCCACTCGGTGACGTCGGCGCCGCCGATGCGCACCGTGCCCGAGACGGGCGTCTCCACTCCGGCCAGCAGCCGCAGCAGGGTCGACTTGCCCGAGCCGGTGGGCCCGGTGACGACCGCGAGCGAGCGCGGCGGGAGCGCGAGCGAGACCACCGGGGGCAGCTGCCGTCCGGGGGGCGCGGCCGCGTCGGCGACCTCGATGTGCGGTACGTCCGGGGCGGGCCGGAACCGTCCGCCCTCCCCGTCGCGGGCCGGGGGCAGCAGCACCTGGCGGATCCGGGCGACGGCGGCCAGGCCGCCGGCCAGGGCGGGGAAGGCCGCGCCCACGGAGAAGGTGGGGCCGCCGAGCAGCAGGAGCAGGCTGTGGTAGCCCACCATGTCGCCCACGGTCAGCTGCCCGTCGCGGGCCAGCACCAGGGCGTGGGCGAAGCCGATGCCCTGCACCACGCCGAGCAGCAGGAACAGCGGGGTGCGGCGCTCGGCACGGCCCTGCCGGACGACGGCGTCGCGGTGGGCGGCGGCCGCGGCCTGCAGCCGCCCCCACACGGCGGCGGCCCCGCCCGCGTCCCGTACCGCCTCGATGTTCCCGAGCGCCTCGGTGACGCACTCCGTCATGCCCGCGGACCGGTCCCGCGCCGTGCGCGCCGCCTTGCCGATGCCGCCCAGCAGGCGGACGGAGACCCAGCAGAAGCCGATCGCGTACAGCAGGGGCGCGAGCACGAGCTGGGGCGACCAGATCACCGCGGAGCCGAGCACCACGACGACGAACGCGCAGGAGGAGATGCCCACATCGACGCCCGGGGTGATCATGTACCGCAGGGCGCGGACATCGCTGATCAGGGTCGCGAGGCGGCCGTTGTGCTCGCCGGGGCGGCCCTCCCGGAGCACCTTGGCGACCAGTTCCCGGCGCAGGTCGCGTTCGAGGGCGGTGCCGAGGCGGATGCTCGCGGCCTGCCGTACGTAGAGCACGACGGCCCGGATCAGCTGGCTGGCCAGCAGCGCGCCCGCGACGGCGAGCAGCGGCCCGGTGCCCACGCCGTTCTTCAGCGCCTCGTCGAGCGCGAGCCCGGTGGCCCAGGACGCCACCACCGCGAGGAGCGAGGAGACGACACCGCCGACGACGACGAACAGCAGGGTGCCCCGGGAGCCGCGGAGCCGCGGCGCCAGCCAGCGGAGCTGCTCGATGTCTACCATGCCTCACCGCCCCCGACCGGGGCCCGGCCCTCCGCCGAGGCGTACGCGAAGTCCTCGTGCAGGGCCGCGTACTCCCCGCCCGCCGCGAGCAGTCCGGCGTGGGTGCCGGTCTCGGTGATCCGGCCCTCGCGCAGCACCGCGATCCGGTCGACGCTGCGGACGGTGTTCAGACGGTGCGCGATCATGACACAGGTGACTCCGGTCAGCAGGGTGCGCAGGGCGGCCTGGAGGTGCTCGTCCGTCGCGGCATCCACGTTGGCAGTCGGCTCGTCGAGCAGGACCAGGAACGGCTTCTTGGCCAGCGCCCGCAGCAGGCAGACGATCTGCCGCTCGCCGTTGGAGAGCAGTTCGCCCCGCGGCCCGACGGGGGTCGCGAGCCCTTGCGGGAGGGCGTCGAGCCAGTCCTCGAGCCCGGCGTCGGCCAGCAGCCGGGTCAGCTCCTCGTCGGTCCGGTCGGGGGCGGCGAGGCGGAGGTTGTCGGCGAGCGTGCCGTCGAAGAGCTGCGGGTGCTGCGGTACGTACGCCACGCCGCGGCGCAGCTCCGTCTCGGGCACCCCGGACAGCGGCCTGCCGTCCAGCAGCACCTCGCCGCCGGAGGCCGACTGCATCCGGGCGAGCACCTTCAGCAGGCTGGACTTCCCGGAGCCGGACGGCCCGACGAGGCCCAGGTGGCAGCCCGCGGGCACGTCCAGGGAGATGCCGCGCAGGGCCTGGTTCCCGGAGGGGTAGGTGAGGGTGAGTCCGGTCACCCGCAGCGCGCCCGCGGGCCGCGGGCCGTCCGCGGCGGCGGGGCCGTCCGGGACGCGGGCGTCGATCAGCTCGAAGACCCGCTCCGCCGCGGCGAGTGCCGTCTGCGCCTGGCCGTCGAGCGCTCCGGTGGACCCCAGCAGCCACGCGACCCGGTCGGTGGCCAGCACGAACAGGTACCAGGAGGAGACGGTGAGCACCCCGTGCCCGACCATGATGCCGCCGGCCAGCACCAGCATCGTCATGATCGCCCCGCTGATGACGGAGAGCGCGGGCTGGAGCAGGGCGGCGAAGACATCGGCCCGCCGGTTCGCCTCGAACAGCCGGTCGTTGTGCTCGGCGGCGGTCCGCGCGAGCGGTTCCTCGCAGCCGAAGGCCCGGATGGTGGCCAGCCCGGCGACGCTCTCGGCGACCGAGGCGGTCAGGTCCGCGGTCGCGGCACCGGCCCGGCCGGCCCGGCTGCGGGTCTCCCGCCCGAACCGGCGGGTGGTCAGGGCGATCAGCAGGCTGCCGAAGAGCGTCGCCAGCGTCAGCCGCCACTCGAGGACGAACATCAGCGGCACCAGCAGCAGGACGACCAGCAGCTGCTGCAGCAGCTCCAGCAGGTTGAACGCGGCCTCGCCGAACGACTCCAGGTCGTTGGTGATCCGGCTGGTGACGGCGGCCCGGTCGTTGCGGTCGTAGAACTCCAGGTCCTGGCCGAGCGCCGAGCGCAGCGCGTCCAGCCGCATCTCCAGCACGGCATCGGCCACCAGGCACTTGGTGAGGTAGGCGCGCAGCCGGTTGAGGGCCCAGACCACCACACCACTGGCGATCACCCCGGCGGCGAGCGCGGCTCCGCCGCCCGCCGACCGCAGCCCGTACCCGGGCCCCTGGGCGATGAGGATCGGGGCGGCGGAGCTGACCAGGGCCATGGCCAGGGCGACGAGCCCCAGCCTGGACAGCCGGCGACGGTCGCGTCCGGCGTAGGCCCACACCCGGCGGGTGGCGCCCGTGGCAGGCTGCTGCACGGCGGTCACCGCCCTTCCGGCTGCGAGAAGACGGCGTAGCGGAACTCCGCGGTGTGGCCCCGGCCGCCGAGGTCCAGCCACAGCCCGTCGGGGCCCGGCAGCATCTCGCTCAGCTCCACGGACCCGTCGGCGGCGCGGACCGCGCGGCACACCTGCCGGACGAGCAGCGGTGCGTCGAGGTCGAGGTAGAGGGGCTTGGGCTCGCCCGGCACCTTGGCGAACAGGTGCCGGGGCAGGCCGAGCCGGTCCCGCAGCTCCTGCACGGCGTGGAAGTCGGCGGCGTCGGTGTCGCCCGTGCCGGGGAACGGCCGGGCGCCCCGGAACGCCTCCGCGGGCACCCGCCAGCTCTCGCGCCGCAGCACGATGCGGCCGCAGCGGATCCTGGGCACGTGGTCGCGGTGGCGGGAGCGCAGGCTGACGCCGCCGTAGTGGCGGGGGAAACCGAGCGGGGCCAGCGGGTCCTGGCGGATGCTCTGCCCGCCCGCGGGCACGGACAGGGGGCGCAGCCGCAGGTCGTTGCCATCGGCCGTCCCGGCGCGGAGTTCCACGCGTCCGTCGCGCACGACGACGTACAGCCGGTCGGGCTGGAGCACCTGGTCGCGGGGCTTGCCGGACTTGCCGGTGATCTCCACGTCGGGGATCGGGAAGAGCAGCTGGGCGCCGGTCTTGTTGGGGTGGGAACGGACCAGGTCGCACAGGATCTCGCCGGGCCCGAGCAGCTGCTGGTACGCCTCGTGGGCCAGCTGTGCGAGGTCCGGCTCGCGCTCGGCGAGCAGGGGCGCGTAGCTGGCGTGGCAGAGCAGTTCGCGCACGGCGTGGCACTCGCCGAGGACGGCGGTGAACCGGCCGGCCGCGATGTCGGCGGCGCTGCGGGCGGCGAGCAGGACGTCCGGGTTGCACACCACGGCGGGGTCGTCCGGGCGGGGCGCGGCCAGCCCGGTCAGCCGGTCGGCGGTCACCTCGATCTCGGACGCCCCGGGGCGGGCGTCGGCGAGCAGGGCGTCGGTGACGGTGTCGTCCAGGGCGGCGAGTTCGCGGTCCACCTCGTCGCAGGCGGCCGCCAGCGCGGCGCGGTCCGCGAAGTACCCGGCGTAGAACTCGGTGAGCGGGATGCGGCGGCCGGTCCCGAAGCGCCCGGCGGCCCAGTCGGCGAGGATCTTGCGCTCGCGCCGCATCCGCAGCCGGGGACCGGCCAGGATCAGGTCGTAGACGGGCGCCATCTCGTCGGCGAGCAGCCGCTCGACGTCGGAGCCGAGGGTCAGGTCAGCCACCCGGCTGTGGCACTCCTCGTAGAAGATCGCCCGGTCCGCGTAGTGCCGCCCCTCGCCGCGGTTGGCCGGGGCGCCGGTGAGGGCGGTGAACTCGTCCTTGGCGGCGGCGAGCGCGGTGGCGCGGGCGCCGGGTGTGGCGGCCGTGGCGAAGTCCGCCAGCCTCCGTTGCAGGGCGCCGACCTGCCGGTGGGCCTCGGCGGCGGCCGCCGAGTGGGCGGCCGGGGGCAGTGCGTCGCGCAGCGCGCCCAGGGGGTCGGCGGTGCCGACGGGGATCTCGAACCGGTCGACGGCCCAGTCCCGCTCGGCGAGGTCACGGAGCGTGGCGTCGAACCCGGCGCCCGCATCGCCGCCCTTGTCGCCGCCCTCGTCGCCGAACGGCCACTCCTGCCGCAGCCGGGCCAGGGTCCGCTCACCGTCGCACCGCTCCAGCAGCCATTCCTGCCGCTCCGTCAGCCCGGCCTCCGCCACCCGCTCGAAGCGCCAGTCGGCCAGGAAGCCGGTGGTCGTCGTGGGCGCGTACACCGTGATCCGCCCGTCGCCGGGGAAGGCGAGGGGCCGCCGGCGCGGCCGGACCAGGTCGCGCAGCCCGGGCCGGGCGCTCAGCACCGCGGCGAGGGCCTCCGCCGCCCAGTACGCGCAGTGGACCCTCCGCTGCGGCGTTCCGGCGTCCGCCCAGTGCACCCCCGTGGCACTGGGCGCCAGCCGTCCGGCGGCGATGGGTCCGAAGTGCGCGGTGGTCTCGTTCTTGGTGGCCACCCGCTGGAGATAGCGGACGAGCAGGTCGGACATCCGGCGGTCGGCCTTGCCGTGGCCCTCCGTGCCGCGGTCCAGCCAGGAGGCGAACCGGGGGTAGTGCGCGTCGTTGGAGAGCAGCAGCACCTCGCGCAGCGCGTCGTCCTCGCGGAAAGCCGCCGCCACGTGACGGCGCCCCGCCGCGACCCGGTCCCGGTGCCCCGCTTCGTACCGCTCCCACCGGTCGGCCAACTGGGCCCGCGCCCGCCGGTACTCCTCCGCGTGCGGCACACCGTACGGCAGGTCGGCGAGCATGCCGATCCGGGGCCCGGCCACGGCCGATTCCGGCGTGCCGCGCAGCTTCTCCAGAAGGGCGGCCCCGGCCTCCCGGGCCCGCACGACGGCGGTGCGCAGCGCGGCCGCCTCGTCCTGCACGCCCGGCCCGGAGAGCGGTTCGAGGACAGCAGGCGAGAAGCCCGCGTGCCGCAGGGCCACCACCGGCAGCAAGGTCCAGCGCTTGCTCGGACTCACGTCCCCCAACCTTTCGCGTGAACCAATTCCCGCTCCGGAACCGGCCTTTGACCGGAAGAGACACGGCGGCAGCACGGAGGCCGCGTGATCCGGAACGATCTATCAGGCCCGACGGAACTGTCAATGCCGTTTATCAACCGCCCAATTGCGCGCTGCGACATTCACTGGATGGTTGAACTCCCGCCGCACACAACCGCATCGGGCCATCGCGCGGAAGGTCGGGACGGACGCCGGCACGCCACTTGACCAGCCGAGTTTCCTGTGGAGGGCAGGGCCGATCGGCCATGGCGTTCAGCGCATGATGTGCAAGCAGGAACCTCGGGCGGGCATGCGGGAAGCCGCGAGACGCGCACAGTCCCGTGTCAGGAAGATGCCATTCAGGCAGCCGCCATGGCGGACGGCGGGCGGCGGACGGGACGAAAAGAGCCCCGCACGGCAAGCAGGGCTCAGGGCAACGTGGCGCACATGGGAGGGAAGGGCGCAGGTGTTACGCAGGGGGCCTTGTGCGGGCCCCCTGCGAAATGACGACCACCTTCCGCCACTTGGTCACTTGACCACTTGGCTACTCGGTCACTCGGTCACTCGGTCACTCGGTCACTTGAAGGGAACGTTCACACAGGCCAGCCGCGCACCGGCCATCCCGGCGTGGCCGGAACCGGTCTCGGTGGCGTGCTCGTGCACCACGACGGAACGGGCCTCTCCGGCCCGGAAGCGCCAGTCGACGGTCGCGGTGGCGCCGCCGTTGCCGTTCCCGTCCGTGGTGAAGTCCAGCCACACCTCGTTGTCGGGGTTGGCATAGGCGGGATCGGTGGACGGCTGCTTCGGGTCCTTGACGTTCTGGTAGTGCGACCCCGAGTCCTCCGGGCGGGTGCCGCACGGCTTGGAGTGGACATGGGCGCCGAACGCACGGTCCGGCTCGATGCCGTGCAGGCGCAACTCGATGCGGGTGCTGTCGTGGCCGGTGCGCTCGACCACCGAAATGTGGCTGCCTTCCGGTACCGCGTCCGTCTTGAAAGTGACCGCCGCGTACGTGCCGCCACCGGCCGCGGATTCGAACCACCCGTCCACGTGGGTTCCGTAGCACTGCGGACTCATGGGCGAGGCCACCATTATCGAAGCGGCAATTGCTGACGTGACAAAGGACATGATCTGATCCGCCCCTCTTCGACGCAGCCCCCGCTCTGGGCCCCCGGCGCGGGGCTGTCTCCCTACAGCTCCCGCACCCTTCCCTCTGCATCGCGCCTCTGGCTACACCCTATCCGGCCATCGCGCAACTCGAGCGGCGGGCGAGGGGCGCCCGGGGTGCGGGCCCGGGGCGCACTGCGCGTGCGGTGCGGGGCCGTGCGAGCAACGATGGAATCAGGTGGATGAAATGTCCCGGTGCGACCCCGTAGGAGCGTCCCGCGTCCGGGGACGGGGATGAGAATGCCCATCGCAACTCAAGTGGCAGTGGTGATCCTGGCCGTGGCGGTCCTGGCTCTCGTATGGGGAGCCACGAGGGCGCTGTTCATCACTCCGAAGGAAGGCCCGAGCCAGAGCGCAAACGAACGCATCCGGTCCCTGACGGGCCTGCTGGCGGTACTGACGGGCGACGCCGCGATCGTGGTGGCCGTGATCTGGGGCGCCCACGTACTGGGCGTCAAGAACGCGGTGTTCGTGGGCGTCCTCTCCGCCGCGTTCACGGCGGTGAGCACCATGACCACGGCGTATCTCGGCCTGAAGGCCGTCTCGAACACCGCCCAGAGCATGGCCAAGTCTCTCGGCGGGGACGACTCCACGGGCGGCCAGAAGGCTCCGGGCCCGACGGGGCCGGCAGGCGCCGGAGACCAGGGCGGTGACGCGGAGACGCCGCAGAAGCCGCGGGGGCCGTTCCTCGGGAGGCGGCCCGGCTGAAACTGTTCGCGGCGTAAACCGACCTGGGTGGAGCGCAGCGCCGAAACATTTGCCCAGCCACCGGTGGTCAAGGCAAGAATATTCACCGGCAGCTCGGATGCGCTCGGGGGCGGCACCAAGGGGGCCCTCGGAGACGAGGTCCAGGCCAACACGGGGCAAACGCACGCGCCGGCTCAGGTATGCGCCTCCACCGCCCTCGGCGATTTTCCGCTTCACGCCCTCGTAGTCTGGTCCGACAACGACATCGGCCCCGTCGGCGGCGCCCACGAGTCTTCGGTGTTCGGAAGGCTTTTCCAAGTAGCAGGCTCGGGTTCGCTCACCTGAGTGTCGTCCGGGTTGCTCACGACCCGCGGCCCACCAGGTGAGCCGGCGCTGAAGGTGGTCGCTCCCCGACAGACGGCTGCTTGCGCAACTCGAAAACTGGCCGATGCCATCAGATTTGCCGGTAGTAGGCATTGATGGGTGTGCGTGCCTCGTCGAACAGGGCCGGGCCGTCCTGGGCCACCGTCGGCCAGTCACCCGACTGCGGGTTGAGTTCGACGAGTTGCTCGGTGGAGAGCGCGTAAACGACCCGGCCGATGCCGGAGCGGACGATGCCGCCGCTGCACATGCTGCACGGCTGGCAGCTGGTGTACATGGTGGTGCGGGCGGCCGTGTCCGCCTCCAGCTCACGGGCCGCCCACCGGGCCAGCTTCAGCTCCGGATGGGCCGTGATGTCGTCGTCTCGCCGGACCGTGTTGTGCGCCTCGGCGAGGATCGCCCCGTCCGGCCCGACCAGCAGCGAGCCATACGGCGCGTCGCCCAGCTCCACCGCTCGCGCCGCGATACCGATGGCGCGCCGCAGCAGCGCCTCGTCAGCAGGGGTGATCACGACGCCATCCTCCACCGCTCGGCCACCGCCGTGAGCGCCCGCCACGCGGCCTCGGGCCGATGGGTCTGAGCCGGGTCCCCGTGGTACGGGTCGAGCACCACCGTCTCGGCACCGAGCCCGCGAAGCTCCCCCAGATCACCCACGATCTGCTCCAGATCCCCGACGCCGGCAGGCCGTTCGACCTCCTCGGCCGGAGCGTCGGTCAGCCGCAGCGCAATCCGTGGCGCGAACCCCGGCAACGCGTTGTCCGCGAGAACCGACCGCATCCGCGTCACCGGAAGCCGCAGCGGATGCCAGGCATCGCCGAACCTGACCGCCCGCCGGATCGCCGCCGCACTGTGCCCGCCGACCCACACCGGAGGCGCGGCTCCGTCCTCCGCCCGCCATGCCTCCCGCACCAACCCCAGGTACTCGTCGGTCAGCCGACCCCGCGCGCCGAACGGCACACCGAGCGCGTCGAACTCCTGCCGCGCCCACCCGACCCCCACCCCGAGCACGAACCGCCCACCACTGAGCCGTTGCAGGCTGCTTGCCATCCGCGCCACCAGCAGCGGATGCCGGTACGGCAGCACCAGCACGGTCGTGCCCAGCCGCAGCTCGCCACCGCTGATTCCGGCCAGCCAGGACAGCGTGGTGAACGGGTCGTAGAACGGCTCCGGATACCGCTCCGCCACATCCGGAGTGACGGCCACATGGTCCGACACCATCAGCAGGTCGAACCCGAGCCCCGCCACGACCCGCGCCCACTCGCGCAGGACGCCGGGGTCGGTTCCGGGCCCGAAGTTCGGTACGTTGACGCCAAGTTGCATGCCCCGAGGCTATGACGGCGATCGTGCCCGAGTGAACAGGATCCTCGCGGCGGTCCCCGCTTTCCACAGCAAATTTCCCGGTAATATCGCGCTATGGCCGTGAACCTCGACAACATCGACTGGGTGATCATCGAGCAGCTCCAGCAGGAGGCCCGCATCTCCCTCAGTGAGCTGGGGCGCCGCGTCAACCTCAGCCCGTCGGCCACCACCGAGAGGGTGCGCAATCTGGAGTCGCTGGGCGTCATCACCGGCTACCACGCCACCGTGGACCTGGCCAAGGTCGGCTACCCGGTGCTCGCCGTCGTCCGCCTGAAGTACCCCGGCAACCGCCACCAGCCACTGCACCGCCTCCTCGCCGAACGCCGCGAGATCCTGGAGTGCCTGCGCACCACCGGCGACGACTGCTACACCCTGAAGGTGGCCGCGACCTCCATGGAACACCTGGAGACACTCGTGGACGAGCTGGCCGGCTTCGGCAGCACGACCACGAGCGTCGTCTACAGCCGAACACTGCCCCATCGCGGACCCAGTCGGCCCTGACCAACAGAGAGACAGCCTCCGCGCGGACGTCACGGCCAGTCGTGGCCGCCGTGTCCGCGACCCCGCCGGTGGTCATGGCGCACCTGATGCACATGCCGCACGCGATGGCTACGGAAGCGGCCGGTGCGGAGCCGGACATGCTCCCCCCGGACTGGGCGGCGCTACATGGCTGAGGCCGCCTGAGTGGAGGGCCTGGCAGCCAACTAAACAATCTGGATTCCGAGCGCGAATGCCCTGATGGTACCCGGTGAGGAGTTCACGTGGTCCTTGGAGGAAACGACGGCTCCCTGGTTAATTGGTTCCATACGCCACAGCAGCTGGCCTGGTCCGCAGGTGCGTGTCTCCGCGCCAAATCCTGTGAGAGCGAAGCGATCGTCGAGCAGGGTCTGGGTCACGGGATGTGCTGCCTGAACGCTGCCGTCGCTGTTTTCACCGCGCTGGATCCGTCCAATATTGGGCAGGACCGTTCGGAGCCCGATGGCGAAGGTCGTGATGGTGCAGGGGTCGGAGACATCCTGGTCCTTGGAGCGGGCTCGCCACCTGTTGCCGATTTCGGGGAAGGAATCGGTCGCCAGATTTCCAGCACCAGGCGGCCAGTTCACGCGGAAGCCTCCGCTGATGAGGGTGAAATCGTCCGCGACTTCCACGCCGAGGTCGGGATGATCCATCTGGTCGCTGTCTCTCTGGTTGTACTGGAGGTTACTCAGGAGGGTCCCTCGGTCCATACCGTTAATCTTCATGCCAATGGCGAAAGTCACCAGGCGGTGCGGGTTGGGCACCTCGTGGTCCTTGGAGGACGCCAGCCATGCTGTCCGGTCGGAGCTGGGGTACGAGGCCGTCAGCAATGCTCCGCCTGGCTGCTCTGCCCCGGTGGCCCCACCACCCACAACCACCATGTCTTCGGGCACTGTGCAAGGGAAGTCGAGGAAATGTTGCGAGTCTGCCGATGCCTGCTCCCGAAACACGGCGATCGCGACCTTGCCCGACGCGTCCTTCTTCTCAAAAATCATGTCACTCACGTAAAGCCTCCTTCAGCTCAGTAACGGCCTAACATTCGGTCTGGGCTGCGTTTTGAACGCCTTCCCAAGACTCACATACCTGTTCAGCAGCAACTCGCTTTTATTAGCCCAACAAGGTGGTCGCTGGCGATTGTCCTGAGCTATCTACCTCAGCGACGGGTGAAACGCGTTGGGTGTAGACCTTCTGACGGTCCCGGGGCTCCAACGAGGTCCTCTTGGCATCGCAGCAGGCCAGCGGCATGCACCGCGTCGCGGTAATTGCCGCCCTCGAACTCGGTGTCTTCTCGCCGGTCCAGAGATACCCGTGTACGTGCAACTGGTCGTCCTGTCCAGAGCAAGGGAAGGCGGCCCCCACCCTCCCCAGAGGGTGAAGGCCGCCGGTCAACAAGTGGCCGGTGAGGCCGTGGGTCAGGCCGTGAGGTTGAAGCGCGCCGGGTCGATACCGGCTGCGTTCAACTCGGCGGTGGTGAACCTCAGCGGCTCCGCCCCGGGCCGCTTGCTGTCGCCCATGGCCCAGGCGTCGTCACCGATGCGGGCGAGCGTCACGCACGCTTCGCCGTCGGGGGTGGGTGTTGCCACCGCACGCCTTCGAGAACTGGGCGCTGTCGATGTTGAGCCCGTACAGGTCGGTCATGATGTGCCTTCCTGATAGTGCAAAGGCGTCGGACACGTCGCCTTGGACGAGGATGGATCCTGTACCCGTCTGGCAGACGTTCAGGCAGTCGTTCTCAAGCTGCTGTGTGCCCGGCGCAGGACGTCGGCAGGGTCGACTTCCTGCGCGTGCGCTTGTCCCTCGTCAGGACGGGTAGACGATCGAGCCCAGCGGTGGGCAGGGGATCAGCATGGTGCCGATGCCCGGGCGTTCGACGAAAGCCCGGGCTGCGGCGGCCTGTTCGCGTCGGGTGTCCAGATCGTCGGCGTGCCAGGCGTCGTGCCTGGCACGGGTGTAGTCCCACGAGTCGTCGATGAGGCTGAGGCTGACGTTGCCGGCGCTGCGCTGGAAGTCCGCCTTCACGGCGGCCTGCCGCAGTGCGGTCTGCGTGGCGGCGAGGTCGAGGCGGGTGATCAGCACGCCGGGGGTGTTCGGCTCGCGGGTCGGCATGGGGGCCTGCGGGAGCAGCGAGACCCCGGTGTCGAGGCGGCCGATGTTGTCGACGGTCGCCTGCTGGGCCTCCCTCGCCGTGATCTGTATCTCCCGGTGCAGCCAGAGGAACTCGTCGAGGTCGGCCGGGGTGACGCGCATCCGCTCGTACAGGGCCCGGAACCGGGGGTCGTGGTGCAACGGGCGCACGAGCGGCATGTGGAACGCCACGCAGTCGTTGAACCCGTTCGCCACGGCGGCGTCGAAGTGGAGGAGGCCCTGATCCACCTGCCCCTGTGCGATGGCCAGACCGCCGAGGCCCGAGTGCCCCGACGCGACGAGCCACCTGCCGTCGGGGCCGAGCGCCGAGGCGCGCACGACGATGTCGTGGAGGCCGGCGACGACGTCGACGCCCCGCGGGGTGAGGCCATGGGTCATGACCGCCACCTGAAGATCGTGCACGCGGGCGGTCAGTGACGTGACGGTGTCGGCCATGGATCTCCTCGGTGGTGGTGAGGGTGGCAGGTGCTCAGGCTCGGGCCAGCCAGCCTTCTTCAAGACCGTCAAGGACGAACCCGTTGTCGAAGCGCACCCGGTAGGTCGTCCGAGCGCCCGCTCCGGCGTTGACCGCTCCCACCCGGGCGACGTTCTGGCGGAGGTCATCGATCAGGCTCGCCGCGAACGCGTCGAACCGATGGCCGCGAATTTGCTGATCGAAGCTCGCGAGGTAGTCCTGGCCCGCGCGGCCGGCTTCCGTGGTCGAGCCCATGACCGTTCCCGCCAGGCCCTCGGCGAGGAACAGCGGACCGGGGACGCCGCCCCTGGTCGCGGTGTCACCTGCGGTGACCTGCGCATCCCTGGTCAGCGTGACCCTCGTGCCGGCCTCGTACGGCATGGGTGCCCCCAGTCGTTCGATCTTGGACTCGCAAGCGTAGTCGAATCACCTTGGGGGGAAACGGTGTTCGACGAAGCTCGGGATCTTTTGTTGCTGTCGTAGCCCCGGTCGAGGTTGACGTTGACGGTTTCCGGCAGCGGCCCGACCTGCTTCTTCGCGGCGTCCAGGGTTGGCCCGAGAAGCGGTGAGTCATGCCGGTTGGCCCCGTCGGAGACGATCCCGAGCGGGACACCGCGGGCGTCACAGGCAGCGGAGCGTTTCAAGGCCCTGTTTGCCCCGGTCGACCGGCGAACGGCCGGCCTTCTCCCCGCCGGACGGGGCCTTGGTGATGCAGCCGTCCACCGAGATCTCGCCCAGGTCGAGGCCGATCATCCGGTCGTAGGCGTCCAGGGGCCAGAGCGCGCAGCGTTTGCGAAATCCCCTGCTGGGACCACTCATGACGTCAGGCCTTACCGCAGGTCCTGTTGCCTACGCAACGTGGCCCACGGGACGGCTGTCCCCTCGGTAGCCTGGAAGCGCCGTCCGGGACGCGGAACAGCGCACGCGTCGCGGAGAACCACACCGTCGGGAGTACACCGCGTGACCACCGCATCTGCTCCAGAGCCCGCCGAAGAGATCATCCCCCGGCCCGAGATGAATTTCGCCGCCCTGCGGGTAGCTCTTGCCCGCGTCGCACCCGCGCGCATGCCCGAGTTCCTCGCGGACCGCGATGTGCTCTTCAACCTGGCGACCGCGGAGCAGTCGTTCAGCCCGATCCGGGGGTTCCTGGTCAAGTGGGCCACTGAGATCGAGATTCTGCGCCTTCCCGGCCTGGCCCGGCGGATGGACCATGCGCAGAGAGCCATCCACGCCCTGGAACGGGACGATCCCGCGTGGCGGGCCGCGATGGACGAAGCCCTTGCCGTCCACAACGAGGCCCAGGCGGCGGTGGCCGGTGGCTGAAGGCTGGCGGTGGGAGTACAACCCGGATGCCGAGCACGTCATCGGCGGTCTCGATGACCTCGCATTCATCGCCCGCGTCGAGACCCGTACTGAAGAACTCGTCCGCGCTGCCGCTGCCCTGTACCTCGACGGGTGCGCCTACCAGGGAGCGTCCCCGCCCCTGCGTCGCGAGGTGATCAGTGGCGGGATGTTCGTCTACCAGATCGTGCCCCGCCAGCAGTGTGTCTACGTCCTGCAGATCACGGTGCTCTGATCAGAGCGTGAAACACCAGCGCAGGCCGGAGGGGAAGGCGGACGAGTCGGCCTGTACGCCGGGTTCTGTCTCCCGAAGCCCTTGCGGGCGCCGGGAAGGCGGCCATCCATCTAGGCCTGCCGTTGCCGGCAGGCTCGTGCGGTCTACCCGCGGACTCGGGCGGGCAGCCCTCGATCGTCCGCGCAGGGCCGCCGCCAAGGCGGCTGCCCCTCTTGACCTTGCTCCGGGTGGGGTTTACCTAGCCGTCCGAGTCACCTCGGACGCTGGTGGTCTCTTACACCACCGTTTCACCCTTACCGGGAATCCGAAGATCCCCGGCGGTTTGCTTTCTGTGGCACTGTCCCGCGGGTCACCCCGGGTGGGCGTTACCCACCACCCTGCCGTATGGAGCCCGGACGTTCCTCGGGAGATCCGAAGATCCCACGCGGCCGCCCGGCCGGCTCGTCCGCCGTGACGACCATGCTACCGGCCGCCCAGGCCGGGGCGAACCCGGCCGGAATCCGGCGGGCCGGACGTAACCAATTGCGTATGCGCAGACAGCACAGCGTTACCGGCGCAGCCGACAGCGTAAGGTGCAGGGGCACCCTCGACCTTGCGAAAGCCCCCGAAGGAGACCCGCCGTGCTCGTGCTGTTGCCGCCGTCCGAAGGGAAGGCCACCGGTGGCACCGGGCCGGCGGTCGAGGTCGGCGGGCTGTCCCTGCCGGGCCTCGGCGCGGCGCGCGAGGCGGTGCTGAACGAGCTGGTCGAGCTGTGCTCGGGCGACGAGGAGAAGGCCGCCGACGTGCTCGGGCTCAGCCCCGGCCTCCGCGGCGAGATCGCCAAGAACGCCGGACTGCGGACCGCCGGGACGCGTCCGGCCGGCGAGATCTACACGGGCGTGCTGTACGACGCCCTGGACCTCGCCACACTGAGCCCCGATGCGCGGCTCGCCGCCGAGCGGTCGCTGCTCGTCTTCTCCGGGCTCTGGGGCGCCGTGCGCATCGGCGACGCGATCCCCTCCTACCGCTGCTCGATGGGCGTCAAGCTGCCCGGGCTGGGCGGGCTGGGTACGTACTGGCGCGGGCCCATGGCCGACGTGCTGCCGGAGGCCGCCGGGGACGGACTGGTGCTGGACCTGCGGTCCGCCGCCTACGCGGCGGCATGGAAGCCGAAGGGGGCGCTCGCGGAGCGCACCGCGACGGTGCGGGTGCTGCAGTCCAAGGTGGTGAACGGGGTCGAGAAGCGGTCCGTGGTGAGCCACTTCAACAAGGCCACGAAGGGGCGGCTCGTACGGGATCTGCTGACCGCGGGGTACGAGCCCGGTCGCCCGGCCGAGCTGGCCGAGGCGCTGCGGGGGCTGGGGTACGTGGTGGAGGGCGGGGCGCCGGAGCGGGGCGGTAGGCCGTGGGGGCTGGACGTTGTGGTGACGGAGGTTTGATCTCCCCCACCCCGCCCCTTCCCGTAACCGGGGCTCCGCCCCGGACCCCGTTACGACAGCCAGTAGCCCGTCTTCACGCGGGACACGAAGGCAGCCCAGGCCTCGGACCGGAAGACCAGGGCCGGGAGGTCGCGATTCTTACTGTCCCTTACCGGGACGAAGCCGGGGATATCGGGGGCTATTTCTATGCAGTCGCCGCCATTGGTTCCGCTGTAGCTGCTCTTGCGCCATACAGTCATCGTGCCCGCACCTCTCCATTACTTCTCTGATCAGAGCAGCAGAGTCATGAGCAGAAAGGGCGTCCGCCCTGAGCACATCATAGGTGTGAGCATGACGCGCGATAAGCGTCGGATCGTCGTTGAAGTGCCCCCTGTCCAGGGACTCCGAGTAGGCCCAGACGTGACCGTCAGGCATCGTGATCAAGGTCATCGAGGTGTCCGGCCGCTTGATCAACGGATCGTTGAAGGGCGCGACTTGGACGCGGATGTTAGGGCGCGCCCCCGCGAGCAGCAGTTGAGCGCATTGGTCGCGCATCACCATCGCGCTGCCGACCATGTTCCGGATCGAACTCTCGTCGAGGACGACAACCAGAAGCGGGCCGTCGGCCCTCAGAAATCGCGCCTGGCGACTCATTCGGGCCGCCACCCGCTCGTCCAACTCCCGGCCTTGCGATACCCGGGACAGTAGCGTCCGCGCGTACTCTTCGGTCTGCAAAAGGCCGGGCATTACCTGCGCCTGATAGACACGGAGTGCAACTGCCTCTGCATCCATGGCGACGCGCCGCTTGAACCAGTCGGGATGGCTGACCTCCGGATACCAGTCGATCCTCCGCCAAAGCTGCCCGAACAACTCCCCCGTCCCCAGCACCTGATCGCAAGCCCTCACGAAGTGACGTTGCGGAACCCGCGTCCCCGCCTCCACCCGCGCCACCAGCGACCGATCGCACGGAATCTTCCCCGCCAGCTCCTCCTGCGTCAGGCCCGCCCCCTCCCGGTGGTGCCGCAGCACCTCCCCGAAGACCGCTGCCGTCGTCGCCGCCGAACCCGGACCGTCGCCGTTGCGCCGCTTCACATCCGCCCCCTGTGACACCTTGCCCATGGCACGTGCAAAACGTTGTGAGCCTAGGCCGCACCGCGGAACTCTGTACCGGCAACGAGTAGTTGGTCACCCACATGGGGTGAATTACCGGCCGAGCACAAGGAACCCGATGGCCCCGATCCCCTCCCCCGCCGCCCCCCGCCGCGCCACCGAAGCCGACCTCCGGCGCATCGCCGCCCAGACCGCCGCCGCTCTCCAGGACGTGTGTCGCGAGCACGGCTGGGCCCTGCACATCGCCGCCGGAGAGCCCGTGAGCGGCACCGCATACGTGGAGTTTCCGCCCCTGCGCGTGGATGTCGCCCGGCAGATCATCGCCGGGCTGCGGCGGCTGATCGTCCGCCACTGCCCGGAATGCGAGGACATCAAGCGGCGGCGCACCGACGCCGTCCGCACGCAGGACGTCGATACCGCAGTCGCCATGACCGAGGCCATGGGACGACACCTAAGGGCGGCACACTGACAACAACTGCTTTCTTCTGACCGCCAGGCGATAGCCTGCTGCCGCCATGAACGATTTCGTTGACGAAGCACGCTCGCGAGTCGCACACCTGCTCAGGATGGCCAACACCACGGACGACCGGATCAGGGCACAGATCATCGAGTACGCCGACTCCACCCCGGAGCCCCCGGTCATGAGCCGGGGCGCCGGGATCGTGACGACCGGCTGTGGGCGGTGCCACCGGACGGCCTGGCGGCAGCACGACTCCGAGGGGCCGCTCTGGGTCTGCGGTACGTGCGGGCATGTGGAGCCGGTCGTCGTGCGGTGCCCGCGGTGCGACGTCGACATGACGCCACCCGTGCTCGGCGGTCCGGATCTGTGGGAGTGCCCCGTCTGCCCGAGGGTCGCCGCCACCGGCGAGAGCGCGCAGGACATCGAGGAGCGTGAGCAGCGGCGGCGGCAGCGTCGTCTGGCGCCGAGCGTCGGAGACTGCACAGGGGACTGACACTTTCGGCCGTCCGGGCCGACCGCCGCCGCCCCGCCCCGGATCGTCCGCTGGCGAGAACTCGGCGAAATGACGTTCCTGCACCGGCCCGCAGCGCATCGAGCGGGATTTCGAAACGCCCGGCCCCACCAGCGCCGTCCCCCGGAATTACCCGCTTCCGGATCCGGCCAGGTCCGTACTGGCCGGTTGCACCCGCGCCGCGCCACCGCCCCGTTGATACGTCTCCGCGCGGGCCACCACACTCAATTCCATGAGCCTGGTCATTGCCTCGGCGAAAGCAATCTACGTATTCGACACCTCGGACCCCGACTGGAGTTCCCCGCTCTGGTCCTGGGACCGGGACGGCTGGAATGGCCCCACCGACGCGAAAGTCCGCCAGGATGCCCGCGGCAATCGCTTCGTCGTCGCGGCCGGGAGCGGCAGGTTAATCGTCGTCCGGTTCCCTCACGGGGAACCGGTGCTCGACACGGATGCCCACCCCAGCACCCACTCCGCCGAACTCCTGCCCGACGGCGCGGTGATCAGCGCGGCGCCGCACGGGACGGCCCCCGACGGCAAGGGGCAGATCGGCTCGCTCACCGTGCACCGCAAGCACCTCTACGCCGACGGCGCCCCGCTCGCCGACTGGAGCGACCGGCTGCTCGACGCCCACGGCGTGCTCTGGGACGAGGCGAGCCAGGTCCTCTGGGCGGTCGGGCGGCAGCGCACCGGGCCGACCACGCCGGGCGGCTCGGGCCTGCTCCGCAAGTACACGTGGAACGGGTACGCGGCCGCCGCACCGCTCTCCCTCTCCGAGGAGTTCACGGTGCCGACCGATCCGCGGCCGCTCCAGGAGATCTCGGACCACTTCCGCGGCTGGCCCGGCTGGTACGAGTCCCCGCACGACATCGCGCCCGTCCCCGGCACCCGGAACTTCCTCGTCACCACCGACGTCAAGGTGGTCTCATTCGACACCGCCCGCGGGGAATTCACCGACGCGCCCGAGGAAATCGCCGACCTCTTCGAGGTCAAGGGCCTCGGAATCCACCCCCAGTCACAGCAGATCACCCTCCTCCGCCACGACCTGCCGGACAGCGGCTATTCGTCCGACCGCATCGAGTTCTACCGGCCCACCGAGACGCGCAAGGTCGGCTGGAAGGACTTCTACAAGGCGCGTTGGGTCGACAACGACCCGACCTGGTCCGCGACATTCACCGGAAAGAGGAGCGCACAGATGAACAAGGTCGACGCAGTGTTCCTGGGCTCCAACGGAAATCCCCGCTTCTTCGGGGGCGACGAGCGGGGCGACAAGTACGTCGAGCTGAACTGGTCCGACGGCTCCCGCGTCGGGTTCACCCGGGAGATCAAGGAGGTCTGGCCGGGCCTGCCGCCCGAGATGCAGAGCGACCTCGACGCGGTCTTCCCCGGCACGAACAACGGCAACCCGCGCTTCTTCCGCAGCGGCAAGTACGTCGAGTGCGACTGGGACAGCGGGCAGCGCATCGGCGACGTCCGGGACATCGCCGCCGTCTGGCCCGGGCTGGAGGACATGGGGTACATCGTCAACACGGCGCTGATGGGCCCGAACGGGAACCCCCGCTTCTTCGGCGGACCGAACGGTGACCAGTACGCCGAATGCGCGTGGAGCGACGGCACCCGCGTCGGGTACACGCGGAAGATCGCCGAAGTGTGGCCGGGGCTGGTGCAGGCCCAGATGACGGATCACCTGGACGCGGCCTTCCTCGGGCCCGACGGAGACCCCCGCTTCATCAGGGGCGACCAGTACGTCCAGTGCCGGTGGGGCGACGGCAGCTTCGTCGAGGACCTGAACCTGTTCGAGGTCTGGCCGGGCCTTCGGTCATAGCGGTCGGGCAGGTGGGGGTGGGGAGGGGGAAGCACGTGCTTCCCCCTCCCCACCCCCCTGTCGCGACTACCGCAAGTGCGACGTGTCGTTCAGCAGCCGCAGCGACGCATTGCCGTCCGCGTAGTACGCCACGGCCGACAGCGACGCCGCCGACAGCTCCATCCGGAACAGCGACTCCGGCGGCGCGCCCAGCGCCAGCCGCACCAGCGTCTTGAGCGGCGTCACATGCGTGACGAGCAGGACCGTGCGGCCCGCGTACCGGGTGAGGAGCTTGTCCCGCGACACGGCCACCCGGCGGGCGACGGCCGCGAAGCTCTCGCCGCCGCCGGTCGGCGCGGCCTTGGTCGAGGCGAGCCAGGCGTCGAGGTCCTCGGGGTAGCGCTCGCGCACCTCGGTGAACGTCAGGCCCTCCCAGGCGCCGAAGTCCGCCTCGCGCAGGCCCTCCTCGACGCGGACCTCCAGGCCGAGCCGGTCGGCGACCGTCTGCGCGGTCTCCCGGCAGCGGCGCAGCGGGGAGCTGACGACGGCCTGGATCGTGCCGCGCGCGGCGAGCGCGGCCGCCGTCGCCTCGGCCTGGCGGCGGCCGGCCGGGGACAGCTCGGGGTCCGCGCCGGCCCCGCTGCCCGAGAAACGCTTCTGCGGGGTGAGCGCGGTCTCGCCGTGCCGCAGCAGGACCAGGGTCGTCGGCGTGCCGAGGTCGGCGGGCGCGGCCCAGCCGACCGGGGCGGCCTTGGGCTCGGCGAGCGGCTCGGCGGCGGGGACCTCCAGCGCGGCGGCGACCCCGCTCGCCGCGGCGGACGCCGCGAGGGCGGCCGCCGAGCGGCCCGGCTCCCACTGCCTGCCCGCCTTGCCCGCGTCCATCGCCTCGTTGGCCAGCCGGTCGGCGTGCTTGTTCTTCTCGCGCGGGATCCACTGGTAGGAGACGCGGTCCGCGGGGTAGATCCGCTGGGCCTGTGCGGCCAGCGGCTTCATGTCCGGGTGCTTGATCTTCCAGCGCCCGGACATCTGCTCGACGACGAGCTTGGAGTCCATCCGGACCTGGATGCTCGCCTCCGGGTCGATGGCCCTGGCGGCCTCCAGCCCGGCGATCAGGCCCTTGTACTCGGCGACGTTGTTGGTGGCCGTGCCGATGTACTCGGCCGCTTCGGCCAGCGCCTCACCGGTCGCCGCGTCGAGGACCACCGCGCCGTAGCCGGCGGGACCCGGGTTGCCCCGGGAACCGCCGTCCGCCTCGACGACGAAGCGATGCGCCATGGTCGCTTACAGGCCGGACTCGGGCGTACGGACCAGGATGCGGCGGCAGTTCTCGCAGCGCACCACGGCGTCCGGAGCGGCGGACCGCACCTCGTTCAGCTCGGTGATGTTCAGCTCCAGCTGGCAGCCCTCGCAGCGGCGCTGGTAGAGGCGGGCGGCGCCGACGCCGCCGGACTGGGTGCGCAGCTTGTCGTACAGCTTGAGCAGGTCGGCGGGGACGGAGGCGGCGACGATCTCGCGCTCCTTGGTGACGGTCGCGGCCTCGGCGTCGAGGCCCTCGGTGGCGGCGTCGCGGCGGGCGACGGCGTCGTTGACCTTGGCCTGGACGGACTCGACGCGGCCGGTCAGCTCCTTCACCCGCTCCTGGGCGGCCTCGCGGCGCTCCATGACCTCGAGGACGACGTCCTCCAGGTCGCCCTGGCGCTTGGCGAGGGAGGCGACCTCGTGCTGGAGGTTCTCCAGGTCCTTGGGGGACATGCCGATGCCGGAGTCCAGACGCTGCTGGTCCCGGGCGGCGCGCTGGCGGACCTGGTCGACGTCCTGCTCGGCCTTGTTCTGCTCGCGGGCGCAGTCGCTCTCCTCGGTCTGCGCGGCGACGAGCAGATCGCGGTGCTGGGCGAGGTCGCCCTCGAGGGTCTGGATCTCGGCGTGCTCGGGCAGGCTCTTGCGCTTGTGGGCGAGCTGGGTCAGGCGGACGTCGAGGGCCTGGAGATCGAGGAGGCGGATCTGGTCGGCGGGCGCGGCGTTCAGTGGAAGCTCCTGTGTCAGTGGTTGTGGACGGACGACGCCGCGTGGGCGGTCCAGGGGTCGGTGACCGTACGGGAGACATGGGTGCGCAGGCCCCAGCCGTGCCGGTCGGAGATCGCGTCGAGCTGGGCGGCGGCCTGCTCGGTCCAGGGCCACTCGGTGGCCCAGTGCGCGGCGTCGACGAGGGCCAGCGGGCTGTGCTGCTGGGCCTCGGACGCGGGGTGGTGGCGCAGGTCGGCGGTGACGTAGGCGTCCACGCCGGCCGCCCGGACCTGGTCGAAGAGGGAGTCGCCGGAGCCGCCGCAGACGGCGACGGTGCGGATGGTGCGCTCGGGGTCGCCCGCGACGCGGATGCCCTGCGCGGTGGCGGGCAGCCGCTTGGCGGCGCGCTCGGCGAAATCGGCGAGGCGCATCGGCGGGTCCAGCTCGCAGATACGGCCGAGGCCGCGGCGGCCGGAGGGGTCGCCCGGGTCGGGCACGAGCGGGCCGGTGACGCGCAGGTCGAGGGCGCCGGCGAGGGCGTCGGAGACGCCGGGGTCGGCGCTGTCGGCGTTGGTGTGCGCGACGTGCAGGGCGATGTCGTTCTTGATCAGGGTGTGGACGACCCGGCCCTTGAAGGTGCCGGCCGCGACCGTCGTCGTACCGCGCAGGTAGAGCGGGTGGTGGGCGACGATCAGATCGGCGCCGAGCCGTACGGCCTCGTCGGCGATCTCCTGGACGGGGTCGACGGCGAACAGGACCGTGCCGACGGGGGCATCGGGGTCGCCGCAGACCGTACCGACGGCGTCCCACTGCTCGGCGCGCTCCGGGGGCCAGAGGGCTTCGAGGGCGGCGATGACTTCAGACAGTACGGGCACGGAGGAAAGGCTACCTGCCCCCCGCACCCGTACCCCACTGAAGCCCGGCCGTCACCGCTTCACGAGGACGTCACGAGAACTTGACGACGTCCGGCCCGGCCCTGCCTGGTCAAGGGGGCCGGTCGGCCAACCCTTGGCCACTTGGGTTCGCCTTGCCTTCATCACCCCGCCTCACCCCGCCGGGGCGAAGCACACCCGCTCCCCATTCCTCAGGCGAACCGGACATCTAACACCCTTACGCGTGAACCACCCGGGGTCGGAGGGTTAAGCCGGAGAAGCGATAACTACGTTCAGTGCCGGAGGTGACGCATCTCATGACTGTCTGTGCTCCCCAAGGCGCCCAGAGCACCCTTCCGAGTACTCCTCGCAGTGCTCCGCCGCCGGACATGAGACGCAGGGCATTCACGGTCACAGCGGACGGTTCGTACGCGGCCCGGCTCGCTCTCGGCCGGGGCACGGATGGCTGGTTTCCGGAGCGCTGGACCCTGGACGGCCCCGAGCCGTACGCGGTGTCCCTGCCCGGCACCCAGCCCGAGGAGGCGGACAGCGAGGTGCTGCCGCTCTCCGACGGCCGGGTGCTGATCCGCCGCCGGGTCGCCGAGCGGTACGCGCTCTCGCTGCTCTACCCCACCGGGCCCGGCACCGGGGAGCTGCCGCTGGGCACGATCGAGTGCCTGTATCTCTCCCTGCTGCCGCCCGCACCGGACGGCACCTCCGCCTACGCGCTGGTGCACGGCGAGCGGTCGACCACGCTCTGGCGCGTCCACGGCGGCACCGGCGGCCCGGAGCTGCTCGCCACGGTGCCGGGGCGGTGCGAGGGCGGGGCCTGGCTGGACCGCACCGGGCGGCTGCTGGCCCTGGACCGGGAGCTGGACGGGCTGACCAAGGCCGTCGTGGTCGACCTGGGCCGGGGCGGCGAGACCAGCCCGCTGCTCCAGATCACCGACAAGAGCAACGACCGGCTGCTGCTGGCCGAGCCGGACAGCGGCCTGCTGGTGGTGCGGTCCGACGCGCCCGGCGTCGAGCGGCTCGGCTGGGGCGTGCTCGGCTCGGCGCGGCCGGTGCGCTTCCCCGAGTGCCTGCTGCTGCCGGACACCTCGGTCACCCCGTTCGCCGCCCAGCCCGGCCAGGGGCTCACCCCCGAGGGGTGCTCGGTGGCCTTCCGGGTGGAGCGGGAGGCGGCGGGCAGCTGGCTG
Source organism: Streptomyces sp. 17_S59 (assembly GCF_056930295.1). Taxonomy (NCBI): domain Bacteria; kingdom Bacillati; phylum Actinomycetota; class Actinomycetes; order Kitasatosporales; family Streptomycetaceae; genus Streptomyces; species Streptomyces sp. 17_S59. Next base: position 1,915,109 of record NZ_JBXOWD010000001.1, read on the forward strand.
GGGGTGTGGCGGCCGGGCACCAAGCGGCTGCGGCAGCTCGCGGGCCCGGCGGGGTGGCTGGCGGGGGCGGGCCTCTGGACGGCCGACGGGGAGCTGCGGCTGCCGTTCGTGACGGCCGACGTGCCGTGCGGGCTGGCGCGGCTGCGCGTGCCGGACGGGGAGGGGGCGGTGGAGGGAGAGCTTGCCGCGCCCGCGGTGGAGGGGACCGCGGGCGCGGCTTCGGCCTCGGCTTCGGCTTCGGCCGCGGCCTCTGCTTCGGCTTCGCCGTCGTCTTCAGCGCCGTCTTCGGCGTCTTCGGCGCCGTCGGAGGAGGCGGACGCGGATCCGTTCGCCGCGCCGCGGCCGGTGCCGCTGCAACAGGCACCATGCGCCCGTACGTCTGGATTGTGAGGGTTCACCGCGCTTTGTTTGCCGTGGACACGCCGGTGGTGCGGGTGGCTCGGTGATCAAGGTCCCGTTAGAATTGGGCGGGGGTCGCGCAGCTGTTCCGGCGGGCACCGAGGCAGCCGCAACGGCCTTGCACGGAGAGCGCGTTGTTGCCGGGTGAGGTCGTCGGGCGAGCTCTGTGCCGTGCCGAGCGCCGCTGTGGGCCCCGATGCGCACGCACCCCAATCCGACGGAGTGACTTTCCCCATGCCCGATGCCCGAACCGACACGACCGAGGCGCGCCGCGTAGAGGCGTCCGCCCAGGCCGCAGCCGCCGGCTCCGGCAAGCACCGCGGTCCGGCGTCCGCCTCGGACGAGAACCGCGCCCCCGCCCAAGGCAAGCACCGCCGCCCGGGCGAGGCGAACTAGCCCTCGCAGGTCCTCTGCACTTCCGGCTGCCGCCCGGTCGGGTCCGTACTCGTACGGGCCTGGCCGGGCGGTTTGCTGTGCGGGTGCCTGCGGCGCCTTTCCCCACCCCGCCCCTTCCCGGCTGTATCGATTTGCGGCTCCGCCGCGTGGGGGGCTTCGCCCCAGACCCCGGACCGCGCTGCGCGCGCCGCGCGGCGGAGCCGCAAATCGAGCGCAGCCTCAAACGCCGGACGGGCTGGATTTGCCCCCCGCCCCCGGTTACGGGAAGGGGCGGGGTGGGGTAAGGCCCGCCGCAGGCGCTACCCCCGTCGCAGCCCCAGTACCTCCACCGCCCCGAACGTCTCCCCCTCCGGCCGTCCCTCGTAGTACGGCGTCAGCAACCCATCCAGCTCCCCCACCCCGAACGCCGCCCCCCGCGCATCGAACTTCGCCGCGATCCTCGGGCGTTCCAGCACCGCCACCATCCCCCCGTGCACCACGAACACCTGGCCGCTGATCCGCGCCGCCCGCGGCGAGGCCAGATAGGCCACCAGGGGGGCGACGTGCTCCGGGGACAGGGGGTCCAGGCCGTCCGGGCCCGCCGCGTCGACACGCGCGAAGACGTCCTCCGTCATCCGCGTCCGCGCCCGCGGGCAGATCGCGTTCACCGTCACGCCGTACTTCCGCAGCGCCTCCGCCGTCGACGTCGTCAGGCCGACGATCCCGCCCTTGGCCGCCGCATAGTTCGGCTGCCCGGCCGAGCCGGCCAGGAACGCCTCCGAGGAAGTGTTGACGATCCGGCCGTAGCCGGAGGAGCCGGAAAAGCCGGGGCCCCCGGACTTCGCGCGTTCCCGCCAGTACGCGGCCGCGAACCGAATCGTGTTGAAGTGCCCCTTCAGATGCACCCGGACCACCGAGTCCCACTCGTCCTCGGTCATCGAGAAGACCATCCGGTCGCGCAGGATGCCCGCGTTGTTGACCAGCACGTCCAGCGAGCCGTACGTCTTCACGGCCAGCTCCACCAGCCCGCGGGCCTCGTCGAAGTCGGACACGTCGCCCGTGTGGGCCACGGCCTCCCCGCCCGCCGCGCGGATCTCCGCCACGACCGACCCGGCCGGGGCGGCGGACGCCTCGCCGGAGCCGTCGCGGCCGGCGCGGCCGTAGTCGTTGACGACGACCCGGGCGCCCTGGCGGGCGAGTTCCAGGGCCTCGGCGCGGCCCAGCCCCCGCCCCGCGCCCGTGACGACTGCTGTCCGGCCCGCCAGCAGCCCGCCCGTCACAGCGTGATCCAGGTGCGCAGCGCCTCGCCCGTCCGCATCTGGTCGATGGCGTCGTTGATCCGGCTCAGCGGCACCCGGTGGGTGATCAGCCCCTCCAGGTCGATGCGGCCCGCCCGCCACAGCGCGACGGCGCGCCCGTACGAGCGCCGTACGTCGCCGCCGCCGTAGAGCGAGGGCAGGATCCGCTTCTCGTCGAAGAACAGCTCGAACATGTTGAGGTGCAGGTGGTCGTCCATCGCGCCCGCCCCCACGACGCACAGCGTGCCGCCGCGCCGTGTGGCCTCGTACGCGGTCCGTGCGGTGGCGGACTTGCCGACGACCTCGAAGACGTAGTCGAAGCCCTCGCCGCCGGTGATGCGGGACTTGGCGTCGGCCAGGCCCTCGGGGGCGACGGCCTCGGTCGCGCCGAAGCGCAGGGCCGCCTCGCGGCGGGACTCGACGGGGTCGACGGCCAGGAGCTGCGCGGCGCCCGCGACCCGCGCGCCCTGCAGCGCGCAGATGCCGACGCCGCCGCAGCCGATGACGGCCACCGAGGAGCCGGGCGCCACGCACGCGGTGTTGAGCGCCGCGCCCAGACCGGTGGTGACGCCGCAGCCGAGCAGGGCGGCGATCTCGTACGGCACGTCGTCGGGGATGGGCACGGCGCACTCGGCTCCCGTGACCAGCTCCTCCGCGAAGGTGCCGGTGCCGGCGAAGCCGAAGACGTCGGTGGTGTGGCGGCGGAAGTTGGGGGTGCCGCTGTTGGCGAAGCCGGCCAGGCACAGCTGGGTCTGGCCGCGCCGGCAGGACGGGCAGCTGCCGCAGGCGGGGAGCCAGCAGATCAGGACGCGGTCGCCCGGCTTGACGCCCGTGACGCCCTCGCCGACCTCCACGACGTCGCCCGCGCCCTCGTGCCCGGGGACGAAGGGGGCGGGCTGCGGCAGCACGCCGGACATCGCGGAGAGGTCCGAGTGGCACAGCCCGGCGGCCCGGAGGCGGATTCTGACCTTGCCCGGGCCGAAGCCCGCGGGCTCGACGTCGTCGAGGACGTCGAGTTTGTCCTGCCCTGTCTCGTGCTGTACGGCGGCGCGCATGCTGTGCTCCCTTCGTACGGCGTAAGTGCCCGTCAGGAGTGTTCGACGACCGTGTCCGTGAGCACCGCCGCGTCCCCGCGCTCCACGGCCGTCGCCATGACCTGGACGCGGCCGGGGGCGGGGGTGTCCCGCCACATCCGCACGCGCAGCGTCTCGCCGGGGTAGAGGACCCCGGCGAAGCGGGTGCGGTACGAGCGGACGCGGGCGACCTCGCCGCCGAGCACGGTGTCGACGACGGCCTTGAGCACGATCCCGTACGAGCACAGGCCGTGCAGGATCGGCTTGTCGTAGCCGGCGAGCTTGGCGAACTCGGGGTCGGCGTGCAGGGGGTTCCAGTCGCCGGAGAGGCGGTAGAGGAGGGCCTGGTCGGGGCGGACGGGCCGGTCGACCGTCAGATCGGGGTCGGTGTCCGGGGTTTCGAGACGGCTGCCGGTGCCGCGCTCGCCGCCGAAGCCGCCCTCCCCCTTGACGAAGATCTCGCTGACGCTGGTCCAGAGCGGGCCGTCGCCGTCCACAACGTCGGCCCGGAGCACGATGAGGGCGGCCTTCCCCTTGTCGTACACGGCCTCGACCCGGCGGGTCCGGGTGGTGCCGGCCAAGGAGCGCAGGGGGATGGGCCGGTGCAGGGTGACGGACTGCCCGCCGTGCAGCACGGCGGCGAGGTCGACGTCGAGGCCGGGTGCGGAGATGCCTCCGTCCTCGCCCATGCCGCCGCCCGCCACGGTCGCGAAGCTCGGCAGGACGTGCAGCCGGCTCTCCAGGGTGTAGCGCAGCTCGTCGGGGTCGGTGGCGGGGTGCCGCCGGTCGGGCGAGGAACCGGCGCCGACGCCGAGGTGGTAGAGCAGGATGTCCTTCTGGTCCCAGGCGAGCGGAGCGATGCGCGGCTTCGCCGCGGTGGCCTTGACGGGGTCGATGGGCATGAAGGGGGCACTCCTTACGCCGGTGACGGTGTGACGGGGCGTGATGGGGCGTGACGGGTGTGGCGCGTATGGCAGGTACGGCGGTGTGACGACGGCGGTGGCGGGCGGCGCGGCGGCCCGGACAGCATGACTAGAACTCGTTCTAGGGCCAACCGGTCATGTATAGCCGACGGCGGATGGCGTGTGAAGACAAATGTCACGGGTACGGGACGACATTCGCCCCTGACGTGCTCATGCGCGCATTCCGTAGGGTTTCGAGCCATGCAGGACACGCACGACAGCACGCAGCCGCGGGGGCCGAAACGGCCGGACTGGCGCACGTTCATGCCCGCGCTCTTCATCCTCACCGGGGATGTGGTCGACCTCTGCCGGGGCCGGGTCGCGCTGCCGTGGCTGGCCGTTCCCGCGCTGGTGACGGTCGTCGTGCTCTACGTCGTCACGGTCTGCACCGGGCTCGACGTGCACCGCCGCACCGCCCGCACCCCGCTCGTCTCCCTGGGCCTGCTGACCGCGGTCACCTACGCGCTGGCCATCGGGTACGGCGACGACTGGCTGCTGTGCTTCCCGCTGCTCTCGCTCTCGGCCGGGGTCGTCCTGCGGGACAGGCACCGCTGGCTCGGGGCCGCGATGGGCCTGTTCGGCACGACGGTGGGCATCATCCTCACCGTCCAGAGCGGCACGGAGAACGTCCTGGCCATCGCCTGGGGCACCTCGCTGTCCGGGCTGGTCGCGGCCTCCATCCTCAATCTCTCCGAGACGGTCGCCCAACTCCGCGCCACGCGCGAGGAGCTGGCCCACGCCGCCGTCGAGCGGGAGCGCCTGCGCTTCTCCCGCGACCTGCACGACCTGCTGGGGCACACGCTCTCCGTCATCGTGGTCAAGTCCGAGGCGGTGCGCCGCCTGGCGCCGCGCAACATCGAGGCGGCGCTGGGCCAGGCCGCGGACATCGAGGCGGTGGGCCGCCAGGCGCTCACCGAGATCCGCGAGGCCGTCACCGGCTACCGCGAGGGCAGCCTCGTCACCGAACTCGACCGCGCCCGCTCGGTCCTGGAGGCGTCCGGGATAGCCGTGGACATCCGCCAGTCGGGCCCGCCGCTGCCGCCTCAGACGGCGGCCCTGCTGGGCTGGGTGGTGCGGGAAGGGGTCACCAACGTCGTACGGCACAGCGGTGCGGAGCGGTGTGCGATCGAGGTGCGGGGGCTGCCGGACCGCGTTCATCTGGAGATCGGCGACGACGGGCGCGGCGTAGGCTCGGACGCCGGTGCTCCGGGCACGGGCGGCAACGGTCTCAAGGGGCTGACCGAGCGGCTGGCCGCCGCGGGCGGCTCCCTGGCGGCGGGTCCCGACGGGCGGCGCGGCTTCCGGCTCGTGGCGGAACTTCCGGTGGACGACATGGACGAGGAGCGGGCCGCGTGACCGGCGTGATCAAGGTACTGCTGGCGGAGGACCAGGGCATGATGCGCGGCGCGCTGGCGCTGCTGCTGGGCCTGGAGGAGGACATCGAGATCGTCGCCCAGGTGTCGGACGGCGACGAGATCCTGCCCAAGGCCCTGGAGGTCCGGCCGGACATCGCCCTGCTGGACATCGAACTCCCCGGCCGCAGCGGCCTCGACGCCGCCGCGGACCTGCGGGCGCGGCTGCCGGAGTGCCGGGTGCTGATACTCACCACCTTCGGCCGGCCCGGCTATCTGCGGCGGGCCATGGAGGCGGGGGCCTCCGGCTTCCTGGTCAAGGACGGGCCGGTGGAGGAGCTGGCGGCGGCCATCCGCCGGGTGCTGGCGGGCGAGCGGGTCATCGACCCGGCCCTCGCGGCCGCCGCGCTGAGCGCCGGGCCCAATCCGCTCACCCAGCGCGAGCGCGACGTGCTGGCCGCGGCGGTGGACGGCGCCACGGTCGCCGACATCGCGGCGAAGGTGCACCTGTCCCCCGCGACGGTCCGCAACTACCTCTCCGCGGCCATCGGCAAGACGCAGACCCGCAACCGCATGGAGGCGGTCCGCGCGGCGCGGCAGAACGGCTGGCTGTAACGTCGCACCCCGAACACGTCGTCGCACCCCGCACGCATCGCACCCGACACCACGCACGCGGGCAACAGGAGGACAGGGACAGCATGGCGCCCAAGCCGGAGATACTCGCCGCCTTCGAGGCCGCGAAGGGGTTCATGCCCGTCGACGAGGGGCTCGCCCTGTACGCGGCGGCCGAGGAGGCGGGCCGACTGGGCCTGCCGCTGCTCGAAGTGGGCACGTACTGCGGGCGGTCCACGATCCTGCTGGCCGCCGCGGCGCGCGACGCGGGGACCGTGGCGGTGACCGTCGACCACCACCGCGGCAGCGAGGAGCAGCAGCCGGGCTGGGAGTACCACGACCCGTCCGTGGTCGACGACGCGCCCGGCATCGGGCGAATGGACACCCTGCCCACGTTTCGGCGCACGCTCTACCGGGCCGGGCTGGAGGAGCACGTCATCGCCGTCGTCGGCCGCTCGCCCCAGGTGGCGAAGGTCTGGCAGACGCCCCTGGGGCTGGTGTTCATCGACGGCGGGCACACCGACGAGCACGCCACCGCCGACTACGAGGGCTGGGCGCCCCGGGTGGCGCCGGACGGGCTGCTCGTCGTCCACGACGTCTTCCCCGACCCCGCGGACGGCGGCCAGGCCCCGTACCGCGTGTACCGCCGGGCGCTGGAGTCCGGGGCGTTCACCGAAATCTCGGTGACGCACTCGCTCCGCGTACTCCGGCGTACGGGCCCCGGCTGCTGAGCGGCAGCGCTAGCATCGCCCGCGTGTTCAACGGCAGCGTGACCCACGGCAGCTTCGTCCGCGCGCCCCGGCGCCTGGCCGCCGGGGTGGCCTTGCTGTGCCTGGCCGCCGGTGCGCTGACGGGCTGCGGCGGGCCGGACGGCGGACCGGACCTGAGCGGTGGCGACGACCGGCACCCCGCCGCCGGCCATTCCGCGGCGGCCGCGCAGCCGCCCCAGCCGCGGCCGCAGCCGTCGGAGCCCTCGGAGTCCTCAGGGTCGCCGAGCGCAAGCGGATCCGATCCCTCCGGTTCGGCCTCTTCGGCCGCCCCGCACGAGGACGGGCCCACCGCCGACGGGCCGCTCAAGGGCAGGACCGTCGTCATCGACCCCGGTCACAACATCCACAACAGCGAGCACACCGCCGAGATCGACCGCCAGGTCGACATCGGCAACGGCCACAAGGAGTGCGACACCACCGGCACCTCCACCAACTCCGGCTACGCCGAGGCCACCTTCAGCCTCGACGTCGCCCACCGGCTCCGGATGGTCCTCCAATCCCGTGGCGCCAAGGTCGTCTTGACCCACGACGGCGACCGGCCCTGGGGACCGTGCGTGACCGAGCGCGCCGACATCGGGAACAAGGCGCACGGCGACGCCGCGGTGTCGATCCACGCGGACGGGGCCGGCGTCGGCGACCGGGGCTTCCATGTGATCCTGCCCGCACAGGTGCACGCCGGGCGGGCGGACACCTCCGCCATCGTGGGGCCGTCCAAGGAGCTGGGGGCGCGCATCGCGGGGAACTTCGTGCGGGTGACGGGCAGCGCACCCTCCAACTACATCGGCGGCGGTACCGGGCTCGACACCCGGGGCGACCTCGGCGGCCTCAACCTCTCGACCGTTCCGAAGGTCTTCATCGAGTGCGGCAACATGCGCGATCCGCAGGACGCCGCGCTGCTCACCGACGGGGCGTGGCGCGAGAAGGCCGCACAGGGCATTGCGGACGGCATCACGGACTTCTTGCGCAGGTAGACGTAACGGCAGGCCACGGGCGTGTCACGACGGTGATACGAAGAGGACGCCCCGGACATCCGGACGATAGGTTCCCCGTACGATGGGTGGCCGCCACCCCCGCGCCTTCGCGCCCTCGGCATTTCGATACCGGCGACAGCGACGACAGCGACACAAACTGAGCAAAGGATTTTAGGTGAACCTCCGCTCCCTCACTCGAGGCGACGGCGTGGTGAGCGGAGCAGCGGTGTTGCTGTTCATCGCCTCGTTCCTCGACTACTACTCGGTCGACTGCAGCGGTCCGATCTGCGAGAAGCTCGACGTCCCCAACCTGTGGGACTCGAAGGTCTTCCCCGCGCTGGGCTCGATCGTCCTCGCCGGTCTGGTCGCCGCAGCGCTGATCGTCGCCGCGCGCTTCCAGCCGCAGGGCCGCAACATGCTCGGCCTGAGCCTCGACCAGTGGGGCACGGCGCTCGCGGTCTTCGCCGCCTGGACCACGCTGTGGACGATGTTCGGCGGGCAGCTGGCGGACAACGACAAGATCGGCGTCGGCATCGGCCGCATCCTGGCCCTGATCGCCACCCTGGCCATGGCCGCGGGAGCGCTGCTCACCCAGCGCGTCCCGGCCCTGAAGGCCCCGCTGCTGCCCGCTCCGGGCCCTGCCGCCCCGGCCCCCTACGGCGCCCCCGCCCCGAACCAGGGCTACGGCTACCCCGGTCCGGGCGGCGTGCAGCCCGGCGCCCCCTACGGCGGCCAGCCGCAGCAGGCGTCCTTCGGCGGCGTGCAGCCGGTCGGCCCGACGCAGGTCCAGCCGCAGCCGGGCCCGGAGGCCGCGGCCCCGCAGCCGGCCGCCGCACAGCCCGCCGCCGCGGGCGGCGGCGAGTTCGCGCCGTTCTGGTTCGCGGTTCCGGTGAACCGTCCGCTGTTCGCGGAGGACGGCTCCCCGGCGCAGATCGCCGAGCTGACGCCCGGCACCTGGTACCTGGCCGTGGACCAGCGCGGTCCGGCGCTGATCGCGCAGACCCAGGACGGCCGCCGCGGCGTCCTGCAGGACACCTCGGGCATCCAGCGCGGCTGACGCCCCGCCCGCCCCGCTCCGCACGGCCCCGCCGGGTTCTCCCGGCGGGGCCGTCGGCGTGTCCGGGGCGGCCCGGCCCGCGCCGGGCTTGCCGCCGCACACCGTGCGGCCCGTACCGGGCTTGCCCCCGACCCTGTGCGGGCCTAGAGTCCTCCCCCACCCGATCGAGCTGACGTACCGTCAGCTACGTCAGCTACCGTCGGCTGACCCGAGGAGGCTCGCATGCGGCTCGGTCTCGCGCTCGGCTACTGGGGCCGCCACCCCGACCCCCGGCACCTCCGCCTCGCCCGGGAGGCGGAGCGGCTCGGCTACCACTCCGTCTGGACCGCCGAGTCCTGGGGCTCGGACGCCTTCACCCCGCTGACCTGGATCGCCGCCCACACCCGCCGGATCCGGCTGGGCACGGCCGTGGCCCAGATGGCTGCCCGCACCCCCGCCGCGACCGCCATGCACGCGCTCACCCTCGACCACCTCTCCGGCGGCCGGGTGCTGCTCGGGCTCGGCCTGTCGGGACCGCAGGTCGTCGAGGGCTGGTACGGGCGGCCGTTCCCGGACAGCCCGCTGACCGCCACCCGCGAGTACGTCGACGTCGTCCGGCAGGTGCTCCGGCGGGAGGCCCCCGTGGCGCTCGACGGGCGCTACCACTCCCTCCCCTGGACCGGGCCCGGCGGCACCGGCCTGGGCAAGCCGCTGCGGTCCGTCACCCACCCCCTCCGCCCCGGCCTGCCCGTGCTGCTGGGCGCCGAGGGCCCCCGCAACATCGCCCTCACCACGCGCATCGCCGACGGCTGGCTGCCGCTGTACTGGTCACCGGCCCGCGCGGACCTCTACACCGCCCCGCTCGCCGGGACCCCCGAGGGGTTCATGGTGGCCCCCATGGCCCGGGCACGCGTCTGCGCGGACGTCGCCGAGGGGCTGCGCCCGGTGAAGGCCATGCTCGCCTTCTACATCGGCGGCATGGGCCACGCCTCCCGCAACTTCCACGCCGACCTCATGGCACGCATGGGGTACGGCGAGGAAGCGCGCCGGATCCAGCGACTGTTCCTGGCCGGCCGCCGGGACGAGGCAGTGGCGGCCGTGCCGGACGCCTTCGCGGACGAGATCTCCCTGGTCGGCCCGCGCGAGCGCATCGCCGAGCGGCTCGAGTCCTGGCGCGCGGGGCCCGTCACCGACCTGCTGGTGAACACGCAGGACGGCACGACGCTCCGCGTACTCGCCGAACTCAACTCCTAGAGCTTGTCCGATGGGTCAGAACTGGGTCAGAACTTGACCCGCTCCAGCCAGAACTCGAGCAGCTCGCGGTCGCCGATCACCTCGACCCGGCCGGCCTCCGCCAGCGACAGCCGGCGGTAGAAGAGGAGCAGCAGGTCCGCGACCGGGCCGCGGACGGCGACGGCCGCCTTCTCGTGGGCACGGCGCCAGGTGAGCTTCTCCTCCGTGGAGTCGAGGAACCACTCCGCGTTCAGCGCGGGCTCGGTGTCCGTGGAGTGCAAGTGCAGCGTGCGCCCCTCGCCCTGCAGCTCCTTGTACTCCGGCCGGAAGTTCATGTCCTGGAGCAGCCGGAGGATGTCCAGCCACTCGTCGAGGCAGTCGGCGGCGACGTCGGGCCCGACGGTGAATTCGCCGCCGACGGCCAGCAGCGCGTCCGCCCGGTGCACGACCGTCTCGTGCGTCATGCGGCGGGACCAGAACGCGACCGGCTGCTCCCCCGCCCACGTCCACGCCACCGTCTCGGCACCGGCCTCCCGCAGGGTCCGCGCCACCGTCCGGGCCCCCTCGGCCAGCCAGTCGGCGAGCGCGCCCGCGTCGGCCGGGTCCGGGCCGCCCGCCTCCGGCGAGACGTCGGGCATCACGAACTCCTTGGCTCCCGTGCGCACGACCGTCTCGGCGGCCCGGTGCGCCCTTCCGGTGTGCAGCACGAGATCGGCGAGGGTCCAGTCGGGGCAGGAGGGCACGGGGGCGGTCGGGTCGGCGCCGCGCACGGCGGCACACAGCAGGTCGGCCTGGGCGACGATCTCGTCGCAGTAACGTTCATGAGTGAAAAGGGTCATGACGGAACAGTAGGCGCCACCACTGACAACGCCCAGTGCCGTTGCGGCCGTTCAGTTGCGCCCGTTCAGCCGTTCTGGATCTCGGAGTACGAGGGCACCTTGTCCGTCACGGGCGCGCCCGCGCTCTTCCCGGCGTCCTTGACGTCGCCGACGACCTTGTCGAAGGCGTTGAAGTCGCTCTCCTGTGCATCACCCTTGCGGATCTTGCTGCCCAGGCCCTTGAGCGAGTCGATTCCGGCGCCCAGCGGGGCCAGCGCCTTCGACAGCGTGGGGTCGCCCTTGGCGTTGGTGATCGCGGCCTTGAGGCGGTTGTACGCGAAGGTGCCCGCGAGGCCCGCCTTGACCAGCGCGACCGTACGGCCGTCGGCGCCCTTCTTGAAGGCGCCGCTCCGGAAGGGCTTGATAATCCACTGGTAGGTCGCGCCCGCCGCGAGACCCGCGTTGGCGACGAAGCGGGTCTTGGCGAACTTCTGCCGCTCCGCGGAGCTGGTGGCCGTGGGCTCCTCGCCGGCCGCCGCCTTCTCCTTCTTCTTCTCGCCGCCCCCGCAGGCCGTCCCGGTGAGCAGCAGGCAGCCGGCCAGCGGCAGGGCGACGGCGGCGCGGCGGACGCGGGCGCGGGCTCGCTGGGACACGGGTACCTCCGGCGGGCGCTCGGTGCGGTCCCTCCCAGGGTCGCCCACGCCGCGGGGCGCCGCCACCGGGTTGGTCCGTCCGGAGCGGCCCGTCGGAGCGTGCGCCGGAACGGCCGCCGGAGCCTCCGGGTCTCAGCCGTCGCTGCAGTCGCCGCAGTCCGGTTCCAGCCCCCTGGGCAGGCGCTCGCCGCCGAAGACGGCCGTGGTCGCCTCGTCGCCGCCCAGCGCGGCCACGGCCAGCAGCAGCGAACCGGCCGTCCAGGTCGTCTGCTCCTCGGGCCACACGGCGTCGTCGGCGAAGACGTACCCGGTCCAGTACATGCCGTTGTCGGCACGCAGGTGCTGGATCCACTGGAGGATGGCCACCGCACGGTCGGACTCGCCCATCGCCCAGAGCGCGAGCGCCAGTTCGCAGCTCTCGCCGCCGGTCACCCAGGGGTTCGGCACCACGCAGCGCACGCCCAGGCCCGGCACCACGAAGTCGTCCCAGCGCGCCTCGATGCGCTCCTTGGCCGCCGGGCCGGTGAGCGCGCCGCCGAGCACGGGGTAGTACCAGTCCATGGAGTAGCGGCCCTTGTCCAGGAACCGCTCCGGGTGCCGGCCTATGGCGTGCGCCAGCAGGCCCGCCGCCAGCTCCCAGTCCGGCTGCGGCTCCTCGCGGTGCTCCGCGATGGCGAGCGCGCAGCGCAGCGCCTGGTGGATCGAGGAGCAGCCGGTGAGCAGCGCCTCGGTGCGTGCGGTGCCGTCCTCCTCGCACTTCCAGCCGATCTGGCCGCCCGGCTGCTGGAACCGCAGGACGAACTCGACGGCGGCGAAGACCGTCGGCCACATGCGGTCGAGGAAGGCGTCGTCGCCGGTGGAGAGGTAGTGGTGCCAGACGCCCACGGCGACGTACGCGACGAAGTTGGTCTCGCGGGACCGGTCGGTGGGCTCACCGGCCTGCCCGTCGGCGTACGCGGCGTACCAGGAGCCGTCGGGGTTCTGGTGCTCGGCGAGCCAGCGGTAGGCGGCCTCGGCGCGCCCGCGCTCGCCCGCGGCGTCGAGGGCCATGGCGGCCTCGACGTGGTCCCAGGGGTCGAGGTGGTGCCCGCGGAACCACGGTATGGCGCCGTCCGGGCGCTGGGCGTCGGCGATCCCGGCGACGGTCCGGGCGGCCTGCTCGGCGGTGAGCACGCCGGGCAGGACGAGGCGCTCGGTGCGGCCGGGGCCCCGGCTGAAGGTGGTCACTTGGCGGCGCCCGCGGGGAGGTGCGGCTTGGTCGCGTACGCCACGAAGCTCTTGCCGATGACGGGGTTGAGGAGCTGCTCGGCCACGCGGGTGGCGCGGGGCTTCTTCATGATGTCCCAGACCAGCAGCTTGTGGTACGCCCGTACGGGCAGCACCTTGTCGTTGTCCACGCCGAACGCGCACTTCAGCCACCAGTACGGGCTGTGCAGGCCGTGGGCGTGGTGGGTGCCGTACGGCTTGAGGCCGGCCTCCTCCATCCTGCGCAGCAGCTCGTCGGCCTTGTAGATGCGGATGTGGCCGCCCTCGACCTCGTGGTAGGCGTCGCTGAGCGCCCAGCAGACCTTCTCCGGGCCGTAGCGCGGCACGGTGACGGCTATGCGGCCGCCGGGCTTGAGGACGCGGACCATCTCGGCGAGGACGCCCTTGTCGTCCGGGATGTGCTCCATGACCTCGGAGATGATGACGACGTCGAAGCTCTCGTCGGGGAAGGGCAGCGCGAGGGCGTCGCCCTCCATGGCGGTGGCGGTGGCGCCCGCGGGGGCCTCGCCGGCCTCCTTCATGGCGCCGAACCACTTGGCGACCTCGCGGATCTCCTCGGCGTTGCGGTCCAGCGCGACGACGTGGGCTCCGCGGCGGTAGCACTCGAAGGCGTGCCGGCCGGCGCCGCACCCGAGGTCGAGGACGCGGTCGCCGGGGGCGAGCGGGAAGCGGGAGAAATCGACGGTCAGCACGTTTTTGCTTTCGTGTCGGGGAGGACTACAGGTCGCTACAGGTCGTTCGGCACCGCCGGGGAAGGCGGTGGAGGCTGGGCGCCGTGGCGGCGGGGTGGGATTCCCCGATCCCGCCCCTTCCCGAAACCGGGGCTCCGCCCCGGACCCCGGGGGTGGGGGGAAGGAACCGGGGCTTCGCCCCGGACCCCCGCCGGGGCCGGAACTGGGGCTTCGCCCCGTTCCCCCCGGGGGTCTGGGGGCTTTGCCCCCGGTTTCGGGAAGGGGCGGGGCTGGGGAACCAACCCCCGCCGCCACGGCGCTCAGCCACTGCGGCGCAGCCCGGCGGTGCCGAACCGGCCCGGCCCCGGCCCCAGGCCCCGGCCGGAGGCCACCGCGGCCACCGCAATCGCCCGCCGATAGCGCTCCACCGTCCCGATCGCCGCCTGCCGCCAGGTGAACTTGGCCAGTACCCGCTCCCGCCCCGCCGCCCCCAGGCGGCCCCGCAGGTCCGCGTCGCCGAGGAGGCGGGAGAGCGCGGCGGCCAGCGCCCCGGCGTCCCCGGGCGGGACCGCCAGGCAGGTCTCGCCGTCGGGGCCGGCGACCTCGGGGATCGCGCCCCCGGTCGTGGCCACCAGCGGGGTGCCCGTGGCCATGGCCTCCGCGGCCGGCAGGGAGAAGCCCTCGTAGAGCGAGGGAACGCACGCGACCTGCGCCGAGCGCACCAGGTCGACCAGTTCCGCGTCGCTGATGCCCTTGACGAACTCGACGGCGTCCTCGAGCCCGTGGCGTCTGATCGCCGTGGCCACCGGCCCGTTCTCGGCGCGCTTGCCGACCACGACGAGGTGGGCGCCGGGGTGCTCGCGCCGGACCGCGGCCAGCGCCTCCACCAGGTGCACCAGACCCTTGAGCGGGACGTCGGCGCTGGAGGTGGTGACGATCCGGCCGGGGATCTCGGCGACGGCCGGATCGGGCGAGAACAGCTCGGTGTCGGCGCCGATGTGCACGACGTGGACGCGGTCGCGGCGCACCCCGAGGTGGTCGACGATCTCCTGCCGGGAGGAGCCGGAGACGGTCAGCACGGACGGCAGGCGGCGCGCGACGCGCTTCTGCATGCGGGTGAAGCCGTACCAGCGGCGCACGGAGGCGCGGCGCTTCCAGTCCTGGGCGGCGTCCAGCTCCAGCTGCCGGTCCACCGTGATGGGGTGGTGGATGGTGGTGACCAGCGGGGCGCCGAGCACGGCGGGGCCGCCGAGCAGGCCGTAGCCCAGGGTCTGGTTGTCGTGGATGACGTCGAACCGGCCGCGCCGGGCGGCCAGGTGGCGGCGGGCGCGCAGCGAGAAGGTGAGCGGCTCCGGGAAGCCGCCGCCCCACATCGTGCCGACCTCCAGCGCGTCGATCCAGTCGCGGTACTCGTCGCGGGCCGGGGTGCGGAAGGGGTCGGGCTGGCGGTAGAGGTCGAGGCTGGGCAGCTCGGTGAGGGTGACGCCCTCGTCCAGGACGGGGTAGGGCTGGGCTCCGATGACCTCGACGCTGTGGCCGAGCCGGGCGAGTTCGCGGGAGAGGTGGCGTACGTAGACGCCCTGGCCGCCGCAGAAGGGGTTGCCCTTGTAGGTGAGGAGGGCGATGCGCAGCGGGCGGTCGGTGCCGGCGTCGCCGCCGTCCAGGAGGCTGCGGTCTCGCGTGTTTCGCGGGTCTCGCGTGAGCGATGCCTCCGTGGCCTCAGCGGTCACTCCGGCCTCCTTCTCGCTGGCTGTTCCGCCGGAGCGTAACGGGTCGCGCTAATCTAGAACAAGTTTCAGACTGGGTCGTCCAGAAGCTTGAATCTACCGGGATGTCAGGGACTCGAAAGGTCCGCACCGGGTGATTCGCGCCACGGCCCTACCCCTGCCATGCTGTGCCGTCCGGGCCGCACAGACACCGCTGGATGGATTGCCACGGAATGGGACACAAGACGACGCCAACCCCCAAGTCGGCCATTGCGCCCGTGGCGTCCGCCGTGACGCCGCCGCCCGGTGCGCTGACCGCCCGTCAGGAGGCCCGGCGCCGCCGGATCCTCCAGGCCACCACGCAGCTGGCCGGGCGCGGCGGCTTCGACGCGGTGCAGATGCGCGAGGTCGCGGAGCTGTCGAGCGTCGCGCTGGGCACGCTCTACCGCTACTTCCCCTCGAAGGTGCACCTGCTGGTCGCCACGATGCAGGACCAGCTGGAGCACCTGCACGAGACTCTGCGCAAGCGCCCGCCCACCGACCCGGCCCCCGCGGCCCGGGTCGCGCAGACCCTGATGCGGGCCTTCCGCGCGATGCAGCGCGAGCCGCACCTGGCCGAGGCGATGGTGCGCGCACTCACCTTCGCCGACCGCTCGGTGAGCGCCGAGGTCGACACGGTCTCCCGGCTGACCACGGCGATCGTCCTGGACGCGATGGGGCTGACGGGGCCGGCCACGCCGGAGCAGCTGTCGGTGGTGCGGGTCATCGAGCACACCTGGCACTCCGCGCTGATCACCTGGCTGTCGGGGCGGGCGTCCATCGCGCAGGTGCGGACGGACATAGAGACGGTGTGCCGGCTGATCGGCCCCGTGGCACCTGCGGCCCACGGCTCCACCCGCTGAGCCCGGTAGCGCCCGTAGCAGGTGCAGCGGGTGCAGCGGGTGCAGCGGGTGCAGCCGCTGTCCAAAAAGCCGCCCGGCGCGCGGGGCGTACGCCGAGGCCACCTTCCGACGGCCGCCCTCCGCACCCAGGATGACGCCCACTGCCACTGCCATCGGAGGGGACCACCATGAGCGAACCGACCGAGCAGCAGATCACCGAAGCCCTGCGCGCCGCCCCGCCCATCGTCCTCGCGCCCGGCCCCAAGGAGCCGCCGACCGAGCTTCCCCCGCCGCCCGACGACGTATGGGAGCTGCCCGGCGGCACCGCCTGGGTCTACTACGGGGAGGGCAACGACGGTCTCACCCGGCCGGTGATCATGGCGGACGGGTTCAACACCGGTCCCAGCACGCCGGAGTTCTCCTGGAGCGTCCTGGAGTTCCGGGGCTACCGCTTCATCAGCGAACTGCGCAGGCGCGGCCGGGACGTGGTCCTCGTCGGGTTCACCGAGCGGAGCGCATCGATTCTGGACAACGCCGAAACCGCCGTCGCGGCGATCCAGGAGGCGATCGAACGGCGGCAGGGGAACCACGCGCTCACCGTCGGCGGGTTCAGCATGGGCGGCCTGGTCACCCGGTACGCGCTCGCCAAGCTCGAAACGATGAAGATGCGCCATCACACGGAGCTGTACTTCTCCTACGACAGCCCGCACCGGGGCGCGTACATCCCGATCTCGCTCCAGGCGTTCGCGCACTACATCCGCAAGCTCGACCCCCGGTTCTCGGACCAGATCAACAGCCCGGCCTCCCGCCAGCTGCTGCGGTGGCACATCGCGGAGTGGCGGGACTCCCCCGGCATCGACAAGGAGCGGACCGAGTTCCTCGCCGAGCTGGAGCGGGTCGGCGGCTGGCCGAGCATCCCCCGCCTCATCGGTGTGTCCAACGGCGTCGGCTCGGGCACCGGCAACGGCATCGACCCGGGCGTGACCGCCGTACGGGGCAAGGGCCTGTCCGTCACCGGCACCGACCTGCGCACCCAGGGCACCGGGACCGACACCCTGGTCGCCACGCTGCGCGTCATCACCCTGGACAAGCCGGAGATCCACGCGGTCGGCCTGCCGGACGTCGACGGCGCGCCCGGCGGCACGCTGGAAGGCTTCGGCATCCTCGCCGACCAGCTCAACAAGATCCTGGGCTTCGGGGTCGAGGACCCGGTGCGCGAGCACTGCTTCGTCCCGGCGGTCAGCGCCGTCGCGGTCCGCGACATCGACACCCACGACAAGCTGCACACCGTGATCGACGACCTGACGCCGGACGACAGCGAACTGGACGAGTTCCTGGTCGCGTCGCAGAACGAGGAGCACACGCTGGTCACCGAGGAGCTGTGCACCTTCATCCTCGACCGGCTGCCGTAACCCGGCCGGCATTCACTTCAGCCGCCGCCCACGCCGCCTCCCGCCGAGGCGGGGTGGGCGGTGTCGTGTGTCCGGGCAGCCCGCGGCGTCTCCTTGTGGGGGATCTCCGCGCAGTGCCGCGCCCACGCCGTGCGGTACGCGGCTGCGTGCTCGGGGCAACCGTGGTTTTCGGCCCGGCGGACGGCGGCCCGGTGCCGGACGCAGACACCGCACTCCTCCTTGGTCGGCCAGGAGGGCGGGCCGCCGGTGTGGGGGACGGGGGGCGCCTCCAGGAGGCCGTGGAAGGGGCGGGGGTCCACGGTCATGGTGACCGTGTCGCGCCTGGCCGGGCGCAGGAGGCTGCGGCCCAGTCCGACGAGCCCCCTCACGAGGCGCCCTCGGCGTGCGGCTCCTCGTCGTTGTCGTCCTCGTCCGAGGTGATGACCTCCGTCGGTTCCTCGACGAGTTGGTGCCGGGCCTTGAGCCGCTGCTGAAGCGTCCGTCGCTCCAGGGGCGGGAGCGGGGCCACGGCAGTACCGGGAAACCAGGGCATGGGGCAGCTCCGTATGAGCGGATGCGGGTGGGCGCGGCGGGTTGCCACGCACGGAAACGGCCGGGCGAGCGCTTGCGTGATGCGCATCACCTCGACTCATGCAGCATGCCCGCACGCACACGGGTCGCGCAATATTGGGGCGCCAATCCCCAAAGAAAGAAAGGGTGTTCTATCGACTTGCATACCCGCTTCACGACACACTGCACCCAGATGGAGATCCTCGGGACCCAACTATCCCGCGCATGCCCCTGGTTGCCCCATCAAGAGACCCAACTTGCGCTTACTGGAACCCAATAGCCGACAGGAAGGCGAAACGAAGGAATGCCGACAGTTCCGCTGGTGCCCACCCTCCGTCGTCGACGCCTCGGTGAAGCCCTCCGCCGCTTCCGCACCGAAACCGGTCTCACCATCGAACAAGCCGCTTCCCTTATCGGCTGGGACAACAGCAAGCTCTCCAGAATCGAGAACGCCAAGGTCCACATCCGGCCCGTCGAGGCCGCCAAGCTTCTCGGCGTCTACGGCGTGGACGCGCCGGATGTGCTCATGGCGATCGAGGCGTTGGCCAGAGACGCAGGCAAGAAGGGCTGGTGGACGACCTACGGAAGCGTGGTCGACGCGCACATCAAGGACTACCTGTCACTGGAATCGGACGCCGAGAGCACCCGCGTCTGCTCCATGGGACTGGTCCCTGGCCTGTTGCAGACGGGCAGCTACGCCCGGGAGATCATCGCCTCCTCGACCTTCTGGCGACACCAGGAGGAAGTGATCGCCCTCGCCGAAGTCCGCAAGGCGCGTCAGTCCGTACTCACCGCCCGCGACGGCAGGCCCCCTTTGAATTTCTGGGCCGTCATCCACGAGTCGGTGCTGCACCAGCGATTCGCTTCCCAGCCGGCCCTCATGCGCGATCAGTTGCGACACCTGCTGGACATGATCGAGCTGCCGAACATCACCATCCAGCTCCTGCCCATGGCCATGCCACCGAACCCCGGGATGGTCGGCCTGTTCGAGGTCGTCCGGTTCCCCGCCCCGTGGCCGACAGTCGTCCTCACGGAAAACCTGGTGGGTGGGCAGTTCGTCGAGGGTACCGAACACGTAGACCTCTTCGAGAAGGCGTTCGAGCGCATCGTTGCCGCCGCACTTCCCGTAGACGACTCACGGGAGATCATCAAACACGTCATGGAGAAGGACTAGAAATGGATCGCAAGGAAGACCTCTACAGCCTTGACCTGTCCGGAGCCGCATGGCGCAAGTCGCCCGAGAGCAATGGTGGCGCGTCGTGCGTCGAGATAACCGACCTGCCCGGCGGCGGCATCGCCGTCCGCGACTCCAAAAACCCCGACCGCCCCGACCTGCGCTACACCGCCGACGAATGGAACGCCTTCCGCGCAGGCATACTCAACGGCACCCTCTAGCCGACCGCGGCCTCCTTCGGCAGGTGAATCGTCTTCTGCTCCAGATACTCGGCATACCCCTCGGGCCCGCCCTCCCTGCCGAGGCCGGAGTTCTTGTAGCCGCCGAAGGGGCCGAACATGTCGAGGCTGAAGGTGTTCACCGAGTACGTACCCGTGCGCACCCGGCGCGCGATGTCGATGCCGTGCTCGACGTCACCGGTCCAGACGCTGCCGGAGAGCCCGTACTCCGAGTCGTCGGCGATGCGCACCGCCTCGTCCTCGTCCCCGTACGGGAGCAGGCACACCACCGGCCCGAAGATCTCCTCGCGGGCGATCCGCATGGCGTTGGTGACCCCGCCGAAGAGCGTCGGCTCGACGTACCAGCCGCGATCCCGGCCTGGTGGGCGGCCGCCGCCCGCCAGGACCTCGGCGCCCTCGCTGCGGCCGAGCGCGATGTAGTCCAGCGAGCGCTGCCGCTGGCGCCGGGTGACCAGCGGGCCGACCTGCGTGGCGGGGTCGAGCGGGTCGCCCACGGTCAGCGCGGAAGCCGCTGCCGCGAAACGCTCGGCGAGTTCGGCGTAGCGGGTGCGGGGGACGAGGACGCGGGTCTGGGCGACGCATGCCTGCCCGTTGTTCATCCACGCGCTGGGCACAATGCCGGCGACGGCCGCGTCCAGGTCGGCGTCGGGGAGGACGATCGCGGCGGACTTGCCGCCCAGTTCCAGGGTGACGCGGGCGAGATGCCGGGAGGCGACCTCCATGACGCGCTTGCCCGCCGCGACCGATCCGGTGAAGGAGACCTTGTCGACCCCGGGGTGCCCGACCAGGTACTCGCCCGTCTCCCGCCCGGCGGGCAGGATCGACAGGACGCCCTCCGGCAGCCCCGCTCCGGCGGCGATCTCGGCGAGCACGTACGCGTCCAGGGGCGTCTCGGGCGACGGCTTGAGCACCACCGAGCAGCCCGCCAGCAGCGCGGGCGCGAGCTTTGCCGCGGCCGTGAACTGCGGGACGTTCCACGGCACGACCGCCGCCACGACCCCGACCGGCTCGCGCCGGACCAGCAGCGGCCCGAGCGCCCCGATGCGCCGCTCCTCGTGCGGGAAGGAGCGGGCGACGGCGATCGCGGCGTCCCACACCATCACCGCGCCGAGGGCCTGGGCGAGGACGCTCCAGGAGTACGGGGAGCCGTTCTGGGCGGAGACGAGCCGGGCGATCTCCTCGTGGCGGGCGGCGAGCCCGTCCTTGATCCGGGTGACGACCGCGAGCCGCTCGGCCAGGGGCGGCCCGGCCCACACCCCGGAGTCGAAGGAGGCGCGGGCGGCGGTCACGGCCCGGTCCACGTCCTCCCGGGAGGCGTGCGGGACGCGCCCGATGACCTCCTCGGTGTGCGGCGAGACCACCTCGATGACCTCTCCGGCGGAACCGGC
Source organism: Streptomyces sp. 17_S59 (assembly GCF_056930295.1). Classification (NCBI taxonomy): domain Bacteria; kingdom Bacillati; phylum Actinomycetota; class Actinomycetes; order Kitasatosporales; family Streptomycetaceae; genus Streptomyces; species Streptomyces sp. 17_S59. Next base: position 1,935,947 of record NZ_JBXOWD010000001.1, read on the forward strand.
GGCCGGGTCGGCCGGCCTGCCGCCGATGAAGAGCTGCCCGTGCTCGACGTATTCGGCCATGGCCGGGGCCCCCTATCTGACGGTGCATCAGAAGCAGCGTGCTTCAGAACTGATAGCAGCTCCCGTGAGGGCGGGCAATGGCAAGGCCGCAGGCGCCGGATCCGGCATATCCCCTGATATCACCCCGGCCGCGCCGTTCCGGTGGCGATTCCCTGCCGGTCCCGTGGCGGTATGGCGGCCTGAGCGGCAGGAAAACGGCCGGATAAAGTGTTCAGCTCCCCACCAAAACGACACCGAGAGGCACCGAGCCCATGGCCCCCTCCTTCGCCGTCCACGCGCGCCGCGGCGCCGCGGCACTGGCCACCGCCGCCGTCCTGAGCGCGGCCGCGGCCCCCGCCGCCTTCGCCGACGGTGCACCGTCCCCGGCACCGGGGCTGTACGGGGCCAAGGACCCGAAGTTCGACGGCGTGTTCCGGCAGTCGCTGGCCTTCGTCGCGCAGCACGCGACGGGCGTCTCGCCCGCGCCGCAGGCCGTCGACTGGCTGGCAGGCCAGCAGTGCGCGGACGGCGGCTTCGCCTCCTACCGGGCCGACACGGCCCAGGCCTGCGACGCGAAGGCAGGCGAGTTCACCGACGCGACCGCGGCGGCCGTGCAGGGCCTGGCGGCGGTGGGCGGCCGGGCCGCGGCGGTCACCAAGGGCGTCGACTGGCTCAAGGCCCATCAGAACGAGGACGGCGGCTGGGGCATGAACCCCGGCAGCCCCAGCGACGCCAACTCCACCGCCATCGCCGTCGGCGCCCTCGCGGCCGCCGGCCAGGACCCGGCGAAGACGACGGCGAAGGGCGGCAAGAGCCCGTACGACGCGCTGCTCGCCCTCCAGCTCGGCTGCGACAAGAAGGAGGACGAGCGCGGCGCGTTCGCCTACCAGCCGCAGCAGAACGAACTCGCGCCCAACGACCTGGCCTCGGCCGCCGCCGCGCAGGCGGTGCTCGGCAAGGGCTTCCTGACCGAGCCCGCGAAGAAGGACGCAGCGGACCGGCCGGTCAAGCCGCTGGACTGCGCGGGCGGCGACGGGCAGGCCAAGCCGCAGGACCCTGCCGCGTCCGCCGACGCCGTGGCCGCCTACCTGGCCAGGAAGCTCGACGCGAACGGCGGCTACCTCAAGTCCGCCATGCCCGGCGCCCCCGAGGGCCCGGACTTCGGCACCACCGCCGACACCGTCCTCGCCCTCGCCACGGGCGGCCACCGGGACGCCGCCGGCAAGTCCCTGAAGTGGCTCCAGGACCCGGGCAACAAGGCCGCCGAGTGGGCCAAGGGCGACCCGGGCCGCCTCGCCAAGCTCGTCCTCGCCGCCCGTGCGGGCGGGGCCGACCCGCGCTCCTTCGGCAGCAACGACCTGGTCACGGACCTGAACCTGACGGGCCCCCCGCCCGCGAGCGTCGCGTCGGCCTCGCCGGAGAAGAACGAGAAGCGGAACAAGCACGGGGTCAGCGACAGCTCCCAGATCTGGTTGTTCGTCGGCATCTTCTTCGTCGCAAGCGTCGGCGTCGGCTTCCTGATCAGCGGCCGCAAGAAGAAGAACCAGCTGTGACCCGCATACGCCGCACCGTCCGCGCGTCACTGTTCGCCGCGCTCCTCACCGGGCTGCTCGCCGCCCTCGGCGCGGCACCGGCCCACGCCGCCCAGGGCTACCGCTACTGGTCGTTCTGGCAGGCCTCCGGCAAGGACTGGACGTACGCCACGCAGGGGCCCGCCACGCTGCGGCCCCGCGACGGCGAGGTCGTCGGCTTCCGCTTCGCCGTGAGCGAGGACTCCGCGCAGGCCGCCAAGCCGCGGGCGGCGGCCGACTTCGGCGCGGTGTGCGACGGCACGCCCGCCGAGGACGGTGCCAAGCGGGTCGCAGTCGTCCTCGACTTCGGCACGGCCGCCGACGCACCGGGCGGCGAGACCCCGCCCGCGGCCCGCACGGCCTGCGCGCGGCTCGGCGGGGACGCGAGCGCGGGCGACGCGCTGGCGGCCGTCGCCAAGCCGCTCCGCTACGACTCCTCCGCCCTGCTGTGCGCGATCGCCGGGTATCCGAGGAGCGGGTGCGCGGAGAAGGTCGACACCTCGGCCGCGGAGCAGAAAGCAACAGAGCAGCAGAAGAAGAACGACGACGGCGACGGCAGCGACGGCGGTCCCTCCACCGGACTGATCGGGGGCATCGCCGTCGTGGCCGCCCTCGGCGCCGCCGGGTTCTGGCAAGCCCGCCGACGCCGTCGCGGATGAGCCGGACGGTCCGCATGAACTGGGCGAGCCGTAGCCGCCGTACGGACCCGGCCGGGGGGCGCGCGTCCGCGCTGCACGCCGGCGCGTGGTGGGTGTGGGCGCTGGGGCTGGCGACGGCCGCCTCGCGCACCACCAACCCGCTGCTGCTGGCGATGCTGGTCGGCGTCGCCGGGTACGTCGTCGCGGCGCGCCGCACGGACGCGCCGTGGGCGCGCTCGTACGGGGCCTTCCTCAAGCTCGGACTGGCCGTGATCGGCATCCGGCTGGTCTTCGCGGTCGTCCTGGGCTCGCCGATCCCCGGCACGCACATCCTCGTCACCCTGCCGGAGGTGCCGCTTCCGGACTGGGCGCGCGGGGTGCGCATCGGGGGCCGGGTGACGGCCGAGGCGCTGGTCTTCGCCCTGTACGACGGGATGAAGCTGGCCGCACTGCTGATCTGCGTGGGCGCGGCCAACGCGCTCGCCAACCCGGCGCGGCTGCTGAAGTCCCTGCCGGGCGCGCTGTACGAGGCGGGCGTGGCGGTCGTCGTCGCCATGACCTTCGCCCCGAACCTGGTCGCGGACGTCCAGCGGCTGCGCGCAGCGCGGCGGCTGCGGGGCCGACCGGACCGGGGCCTGAAGGCGCTGCTCCAGGTGGGACTGCCGGTGCTGGAGGGTGCGCTGGAGCGTTCCGTGGCACTGGCGGCGGCGATGGACGCGCGCGGCTACGGCCGCACCGCGGAGGTGCCGCGCCCGGTCCGGCTCACCACGAACGTGCTGACGCTGGGCGGGTTGCTGGGCGTGTGCGCGGGGACGTACGGACTGCTGGGCGATGAGGGCGCGGGCTACGGGCTGCCCCTGCTGCTGGCGGGGCTCGCCGCGGCGCTGGGCGGACTGTGGCTGGGCGGCCGCCGCTCGGTGCGCACGCGCTACCGGCCGGACCGGTGGGGGGTGCGGGCGTGGCTGGTCTCGGGCTCGGGGGTGGCGGTGGCTGCGTTGATGATCGTCGCGGGGGACTGGGCGCCGGACGCGCTGCATCCGCCGGCGGTGCCGCTGACGGCGCCGGTGCTGCCGCTATGGCCGGCGGCGGGGGTGTTGCTGGGCCTGCTGCCGGCGTTTGTGGCGCCGACGTCCCCGTCGATTACCCGGGGGCCGGGGGCGGTTGGGCACCGCCGGGCCGGCCGCGGGGGGTTGCCCGCCGTTGCGGCGGGAGTTGTTCCCCGATCCCGCCCCTTCCCGAAACCGGGGGCAAGCCCCCGGACCCCCGAAGGGAACGGGGCGAAGCCCCAGTTCCTCCCCCGCCCCCACCGGCCCGCCGGTGCCGCCCCCGACAAGGAGACCCCCCAGTGATCCGCTTCGAGCACGTCTCGGTCTCCTACGACGGCCCCGACGGCACCACCACTCACCACGCCCTCACCGACGTCGACCTCACCGTCCCCGAAGGCGAGCTGTGCCTCCTCGTCGGACCCTCCGGCGCCGGGAAGTCCACCCTCCTCGGGACCGTCAGCGGCCTCGTGCCGCACTTCACCGGCGGCACCCTGCACGGCCGCGTCACCGTCGCGGGCCGCGACACCCGCACCCACCGGCCGCGCGAACTGGCCGACGTCGTCGGGACCGTGGGGCAGGACCCGCTCGCCCACTTCGTCACCGACACCGTCGAGGACGAACTCGCCTACGGCATGGAGTCCCTGGGCGTCCCGCCCGCCACGATGCGCCGCCGCGTCGAGGAGACCCTCGACCTTCTCGGACTGGCGCCCCTGCGCGACCGGCCCATCGCCACGCTCTCCGGGGGCCAGCGGCAGCGCGTCGCCATCGGATCCGTGCTGACCACCCACCCGAAGGTACTGGTCCTCGACGAGCCGACGTCCGCGCTGGACCCGGCGGCGGCCGAGGAGGTGCTGGCCGTCCTCCAGCGCCTCGTGCACGACCTGGGCACCACCGTGCTGCTCGCCGAACACCGGCTGGAGCGCGTCGTGCAGTACGCGGACCAGGTCGTCCTGCTGCCCGGGCCGGGCACGGCCCCCGTCTCCGGCGACCCCGCCGAGATCATGGCGGTCTCGCCGGTCCACCCGCCGGTCGTCGCCCTGGGCCGGCTGGCCGGATGGTCGCCGCTGCCGCTGTCCGTACGGGACGCCCGCCGCAAGGCGGCACCGTTGCGGGAGCGGCTGGCGCCGCTAAGCGCGGAGGCGGCTGCCGCCGCAACGCCAACAGATACAGACGTCGTCGCCGTCTCCGGTCTCGCCGTGCACCACGGCCCCGTCCCCGCCCTGCGCAGCGTCGACCTGTCTGTACGGGCCGGGGAGACCGTCGCCCTCATGGGCCGCAACGGAGCCGGGAAGTCCACACTGCTGCGCACCCTGGTCGGCATGCACGAGCCGGCCCGCGGCTCGGTGCGGCTGAGCGGCGACGTCGTGCCGCACCGCGCGGCCCCGCGCGAACTCCTGCGGCACGTCGGACTCGTCCCGCAGGAGCCGCGCGACCTGCTGTACGCGGACACGGTCGCCGCCGAGTGCGCGGCCGCCGACCGCGACGCGGACGCCGCACCCGGCACCTGCCGCGCCCTGGTGTCCCGGCTGCTCCCGGACGTACCGGACACCACGCACCCGCGCGACCTGTCCGAGGGCCAGCGGCTGGCGCTGGCGCTGGCGGTCGTGCTCACGGCCCGGCCCCCGCTGCTGCTCCTCGACGAGCCGACGCGCGGCCTCGACTACGCGGCCAAGGCCCGCCTCGTCGGGATCCTGCGCGACCTGGCCGGCCGCGGCCATGCGATCGTGCTGGCCACGCACGACGTGGAGCTGGCGGCCGAGCTGGCCCACCGGGTGGTGATCCTGGCGGAGGGCGAGGTGGTGGCGGACGGGCCGACGCCGGAAGTGGTGGTCTCCTCCCCCGCGTTCGCCCCGCAGGTGGCGAAGGTGCTGGCACCGCAGCCTTGGCTGACGGTGCCGCAGGTGCGGGATGCACTGGGGGTGGAGGCATGATTCCAGCCCGTCCGGCGTTTGAGGACCGGGGGGTCCGGGGGGCGGAGCCCGCCGGTTACGGGAAGGGGCGGGGTGGGGGAAAAACCTCCCCGGCCGACCACCGCGCCCGCCCCATCCGCCTCGGCCCGCGGTCCGTCACCGCACTCGCCCTCGTGAGCGCCATCGGCATAGCCGCCTTCGGCTGGCCCCTCCTCGCCGACTCCGCCTCCGGCCTGGCCCACTCCAAGGACGCCCCCTGGCTCTTCGCCGCGCTGCTGCCACTCCTCCTCGCCGTGGTCGTCGCGACGATCGCCGACACCGGCCTGGACGCCAAGGCCGTCGCGATGCTCGGCGTGCTGGCCGCCGCCGGGGCCGCGCTGCGGCCGCTGGGCGCCGGGACGGCCGGCATCGAGCCGATGTTCTTCCTGATGGTGCTGTCCGGCCGGGTGCTGGGGCCGGGCTTCGGGTTCGTCCTCGGCGCCCTGTCGATGTTTGCGTCGGCGCTGCTGACCGGCGGGGTCGGCCCGTGGCTGCCGTTCCAGATGCTGGCCATGGGCTGGGTGACCATGGGCGCGGGCCTGCTGCCGGGGGCCGACCGGCTGCGCGGGCGGCGCGAACTGGCGCTGCTCGCGGCGTACGGAGCCGTGGCCTCCGTCTGCTACGGGACGGTCATGAACCTCCAGGGCTGGCCCTACATCGGCTCGCTCGTCTCGGACGTCGCCTTCGTCCCGGGCGACCCGCTGCCGGACAACCTCGCGCGGTTCACGGCGTACTGTCTCGCCACCTCCCTGGGCTGGGACCTGCCCCGCGCCCTGGTCACGGTGGTGGCCACGCTCACCGTCGGCCCCACCGTCCTCAAGGCGCTGCGCCGTGCGACCCGGCGGGCGGCCTTCGAGGCGCCGGTGACCTTCGCAGAGGCGGCCCGGGACCATCGGGAGGACACGTCCGTCACAGCCGCTGAATGATCGTCCCCGTGGCCAGCCCGCCGCCCGCGCACATGGTGATCAACGCGAACTCCCCGTCCCGGCGCTCCAGCTCGTGCAGCGCCGTGGTGATCAGGCGGGCGCCGGTCGCGCCCACGGGGTGACCGAGCGCTATCGCGCCGCCGTTGACGTTGACCTTCTCCAGGTCCTGCTCGAAGACCCGGGCCCAGGACAGCACCACGGACGCGAACGCCTCGTTGATCTCCACCAGGTCGATGTCGCGCAGCGACATGCCCGCCCGGCCCAGCACCGCGCGCGTGGCGTCGACGGGCCCGTCCAGGTGGAAGTGCGGGTCGGCGCCGACGAGGGCCTGGGCGACGATCCGGGCCCGGGGGCGCAGCCGCAGGGCCCGGGCCATGCGCTTGGAGGCCCACATCAGGACCGCCGCGCCGTCGGATATCTGGGAGGAGTTGCCCGCGGTGTGGACGGCGGTGGGCATGACGGGCTTGAGGCCGGCGAGGGCCTCCATGCCGGTGTCCCGTAATCCCTCGTCGCGGTCGAAGAGGCGCCACATGCCCTGCCCGGCGAGCTGTTCCTCCTCGGTGGTGGGCACCTGCACCGCGAAGGTCTCGCGCTTGAAACGCTCCTCGGCCCAGGCGCGGGCGGCGCGCTCCTGGGAGCGGAGGCCGAGGGCGTCGGCGTCCTCGCGGGTGAGCCCGCGCTTGCGGGCGATGCGCTCGGCGGCCTCGAACTGGTTGGGGAGGTCGACGTTCCACTCGTCGGGGAAGGGCTTGCCCGGCCCGTGCTTGGAGCCGCTGCCGAGGGGCACCCGGGACATGGACTCGACGCCGCAGCCGATGCCGATGTCGATGACCCCGGCCGCGATCATGTTGGCGACGATGTGGTTGGCCTGCTGGGAGGAGCCGCACTGGCAGTCGACGGTCGTGGCGGCGGTCTCGTACGGGAGGCCCATGGCGAGCCAGGCGGTGCGCGGGGGGTTCATCGACTGCTCGCCGGCGTGGGTGACGGTGCCCCCGACGATCTGCTCGACGCAGTCGGGCTGGATGCCGGTGCGGGCGAGCACCTCCCGGTAGGTCTCCCCCAGGAGGTAGGCGGGGTGGAGGTTGGCGAGCGCTCCTCCGCGCTTGCCGATGGGGGTGCGTACGGCTTCGACGATGACGGGTTCCGCAGCCATGACTGACTCGTCCTCTCCTCGGTCCGCAGGGCGTCCCGGCGCCCACGGCCAGAACTAGTACGCGTTCTAGTTCTGTCCGGCAGTCTTACGACCGCCGCCCCCGGTACGCAAGGGTCGCGCAACCCCCGCGCGCGCAACAGATGGCGTCACCCGGGTTGCCGCCCCCTCGACCCGTCATTACCGTCGGGTCGAGGGGGGCTCCTGACTGACCGTCAGCCCCACTGCCGGGAACGGCGGTCGGGGCCGGCTGTCAGCACTCCGGCGAAAGCCGAAGGGAGTGGTCGCCATGCCACCCTGCCCCTACCCCCACCCCGCCCTGCCCGACGGCTTCGACTTCACCGACCCCGACCTCTACCGGGACCGCCTCCCGCTGCCGGAGTTCGCCCTGCTCCGGCGGACCGCACCGGTGTGGTGGAACAGCCAGCCGCACGGCCTGGCGGGCTTCGGCGACGACGGCTACTGGGTCGTAACCCGGCACGCGGACGTCAGGGAGGTCTCCGCCCGCCCGGAGGTCTACTCCTCGCACCGCAACACCTCCGTCATCCGCTTCCACCCGCACATCCGGCCGGAGAACATCGACGCCCAGCGGCTGATGATGCTCAACATGGACCCGCCCGAGCACACCCGGGTCCGCAGGATCGTCCAGCGCGGCTTCACCCCGCGCGCGATCAAAGCCCTGGAGGCATCCCTGCGCAGCCGGGCGGCCGCCATCGTCACCGCAGCCACCAAGCACGGCAGCGGCGACTTCGTCGGCGACATCGCCTGCGAACTGCCCCTGCAGGCCATCGCCGAGCTGATCGGCATCCCCCAGGAGGACCGGGCCAGGATCTTCGACTGGTCCAACAAGATGATCGCCTACGACGACCCCGAGCTGGCCGTCACCGAGGAGACCGGCGCACACTCCGCGCTGGAGCTGATCTCGTATGCCATGAACCTGGCCGCCGAGCGCACCGAGCACCCGGAGCGGGACATCGTCAGCCGCCTCGTGGCCGCCGAGGACGAGGGGAACCTGGGCTCCGACGAGTTCGGGCTGTTCGTCCTGATGCTGGCCGTCGCCGGCAACGAGACCACCCGCAACGCCATCAGCCACGGCATGCACGCCTTCCTCACCCACCCCGACCAGTGGGAGCTGTACAAGCGCGAGCGCCCGGTCACCGCGGCGGAGGAGATCGTGCGCTGGGCGACCCCGGTGGTCTCCTTCCAGCGCACCGCCACCCGCGACACCCGGCTGGGCGGCGCGACCGTCCGGGAGGGCCAGCGCGTCGGGCTGTTCTACGCCTCCGCCAACCACGACCCCGAGGTCTTCGACTCCCCCGGCACCTTCGACATCACCCGCGACCCCAACCCCCACCTCGGCTTCGGGGGCGGCGGGCCGCACTTCTGCCTGGGCAAGTCCCTCGCGGTGCTGGAGATCGGCCTGATCTTCGGCGCGATCGCGGACGTCCTGCCGGACATCCGGCTCACGGGCGAGCCCCGGCGGCTGCGCTCGGCCTGGCTGAACGGGATCAAGGAGCTGAGGGTGGACTACGGCGCGTAGGCGGGCGGCGGCAGCCGCTTCACCCCATCGACACCCACCGTCTCGGTCAACCTCAACTGCCCCTGGAATGACGGGAATCGGTCCATACCTGAACCCTTGTCAGCTACCCCGGCCGGACTTACTCTCGGGTACACCTTCCGGTCGGCCGTTCAACAGTTCTCCCAGGGGACGAGAGGACGAGGGGACATCAGCATGAAGGACGCACAGGGGAGACAGGTGACGGGCCGCGTCAGGTGGCGCAAGTTCGCCGTCCTGGCCGTCCCCGGTTTCGCCGCCACCGCCGCACTGGCCGTCGCGCTCGCCCAGGGCGCGCTGGCGGCCTCGTTCGCGGTCTCCGGGCAGGAGTTCAAGGTCGGGGCGTCGAGCCTGACCGGCACCGGCTTCGCGCAGTACGGCGGCGTGGACAAGAACGCGCGCGGCAAGCTGCTGCCCGTGGCCGTCACCGCCATCAAGAACGCCGAGATCCACGACCTGTGCCAGTCCGTGGTCACCACCCTGCCGGTGCTCGGCGACATCTCGCTCAAGCTCTACGCCGGACAGGGCAAGAAGACCGTCGAGGCGACCGACCTGTTCATCGACGCCACGCAGATGTCCGGCGACGCGGAGTTCGAGAACATCGAGATCGGGCGCGACGCGTCGACCCTCAACAAGGGCCCCGCCTCCGCCCAGGGCCTGCAGGACGCCTTCGGGCAGCAGGCCAAGAGCATCAAGATGACGGACGTGCACCAGACCGCCTGGGCGACCAACGCCGGGAAGTTCAAGCTCGCCGGCCTCAACCTGAACATCAAGCTCGGCAAGGATGAGTGCTTCTGACGTGCCGGGCGGCGGCGCCGAGCCGCTGACCGCCCCGGCACGCCCCCGGCGGCTCTGGGCCGCGTGGCGGCAGTGGCGCAAGGGGCGCCCCTTCTGGGGCGGCCTGGCCGCCGTCGTCGCGGGCGTGGAGATCTGCGCCATCCCGCTGGCGCCGCTGAAGATCATGCTGGAGCAGGGCATCGCGGGGATCCCCGGGGTCCTGATGGGCCTGGTCATGATCGTGATGGGCCTGTCCGCATGGTTCGCCCCGCAGTACCGGACCCTGGCCGGCATCCTCACGGTCCTGGTCGCCACCGCCACGCTGGTGATGTCCAACCTCGGCGGATTCCTCTTCGGCACGATCGCCGGCAACATCGGCGGGGCCATGATCTTCGCCTGGCAGCCGCACGAGCCTGAGTGACGGTTTGTGGGCAGGCGTTCCTCGGTTCCGCCTGCCCCGCACGCCGTCGGTTTGTGGGCAGGCGTTCCGCACGGCGGAACGGGTGGGCACAAACCGACCCCCGGCCCGCACCCGGCCAACGACCCTCACCCGGCAGACGCGCCCCTCACCCAAGGAGACCCCATGTCCTTACGCCCCCGCGCCCTCGCCGCCACCGCAGCAGCACTCACCGCAGCCGCGGCGCTGGCCGCAAGCGCGACGGCAGACGCAAGAACCCTCGACGACGCCGCATCCACCACCGTGCAGCCCGCCGGCCACAACTTCGCCGCCACCCTCAACGGCACCGCCACCTTCAAGGCCGGCTCCGTCACCGTCACCTGCAACGTCTCCAGCTCCCAGCCGGGCGGCGGCGGCGCGAGCGGCGCCAACCAGGTGCCCGCGGCCCCGGGCAACGCCAACCCCGCGGGCCCCGTCGTCAGCGCCCTCAACCCGCCGACGTACTCGGACTGTTCCGCCAGCCTGCCCGGCGTGGACGTCACCGTCACCACCTCCGGCGCCTGGGGCGTCTCCATGCAGAACGGGTCCCCGATCACGGCCTCGCTGACCATTCCCAGCGGCGGTCTGGTACTCAAGACCACCGGCCTGGCCAACTGCACCGTCACCGCCGCGCCCGACGGCCCCGCGACCTTCCCCGCCACCTTCACCAACGGGGCCCCGTCCCAGATCACCGTCACCGACGGAGCCGTCCCCGTGAAGGCCGAGGGCGGCTTCGGCTGCCCCACCAGCGCGACGTTCTCGCTGTTCAACGCCGTGTACGACGTCACGGACGTCACCGACCCGGCATCGCAGATCACGGTCGGCGGCTGACCGCCACTGCGCTGCGGGCCGGGAGGATCAGCTCCCGGCCCGTACCGGCTCCGGACGCAGCGCGTCGCTCTCCCCGCGCGCACCCGGGATCACCGCCAGCGCCACCCGGCCGGGGCCGGTCAGCGCGTACTGGATACCGAAGCCGCAAGCCACCACGAGCGCACCGCCGACGGCGTCCAGGACGTAGTGGTTGGCGGTGCCGATGATGACCGAGAAGGTCAGCAGCGGGTAGAGCATGCCGAGCCACTTCATCCACAGCTTCGGCGCCACCACGGCGATCACGACGCCGCACCACAGCGACCAGCCGATGTGCAGCGAGGGCATCGCCGCGTACTGGTTGGACAGCTCGGTCAGCGCCCCGAAGTCGGGGTTGGACAGGTCCTGCGGACCGTTGGCGGTGTCGATGAAGCCGCGGCCCGGCATCAGCCGCGGCGGAGCCAGCGGGTAGACCCAGAAGCCCACGAGCGCCATCAGCGTGGCGAAGCCCAGCGCCGTGCGCGCCCAGCGGTAGGTCGCCGGGCGGCGCAGGTACAGGAAGCCCAGCAGGGACAGCGGCACCAGGAAGTGGAAGGTGCCGTAGTAGTAGTCCATGCTGTCCGCGAGCCAGTCCGCGCCCGCCACGAAGTGGTTGAAGGCGTGCTCGACGTCTATGTGCAGGAACTCCTCGATGCCGAGGATCTGCCGGCCGTGGGACTCGGCGAGGCTGCGCGAGTCCGGGGCCTGGGCGCGGACGTAGGAGTAGGCCCAGTAGAAGAGCCGTATCAGCATCAGCTCCAGCACCAGGTTCGGCCGGTTGAGGGAGCGCTTGAAGAAGCCCAGCAGCGGCACCCAGGAGAAGCGGCCGCGCTGCGGCTCGGCGACCGGGGTCGGCACGGGCCGGTCCCACAGCCCCGAGGCACGGGACAGGAAGGGCACCGCGCAGGCCGCCGCGAGGGCGGCGAGCAGCGGGGCGTTCTCTCCGACGGGACCCATGACGGGGTTGGGCGGGACGAGGACGGTGCTGGTCAGCGTCATGACGAGCACGACGAGCACCGGCCACACGGGCCGGTCGGCGCGCCGTCTGCCGACCCGGCCGGCGACGGCGAGCAGGATCCACAGCTGCTGGTGCTGCCAGGCGGTGGGCGAGACGGCGACCGCGGCGCAGCCGGTGATGGCCGTGGCGAGCAGCGGCTGCCCGTCCTTGGCGTAGCGCACGGCGCGGCGGAGGCCGATCCAGACGACTCCGGCGCACAGCAGCGCGTACAGGGCCAGCTCGGCCGGGCCGCGCAGGCCGATGCGCAGCAGCAGGCCGTGCAGGGACTGGTTGGCGAGCCCGTCGGGCTTCTCGCCGAGGCCGGCCCCGGCGATGTGGTGGATCCAGTACGTCCACGAGTCGTCGGCCATGGCCACCCAGGCCAGGGCCGTGCACGCGGCGAAAGTGGCGGCGCCGGTGACGGCCGCGCGGCGGCGGCCGGTCAGCCAGAGCAGCGGGGCGAAGAGCAGCACGGCGGGCTGGAGTGCGGCGGCGACACCGACGAGCACGCCGGTCGCCCGGCCGGGGCCCCCGGCGATCCGGGGCAGGCAGCAGCCCAGGAGCACGAGCAGCACCGGGATGATGCTGGTCTGCCCGAGGGTGAAGGTGTTGCGCACGGGCAGCGAGAGGACGGTCAGGCTGACGGCGACGGGCGCCGCCAGCAGCGCGGTGCGCCGGCTGACCGGCCCCTCGGTGCCGCGCCCGGGCAGGGCCCGCGCGGCGACGAGGGCGACGGCGACCACGAGGAGCAGGGTGCCGAAGGTCCAGACGACGCCGAGGCTCTGTTCGGCCGCCTTGGTGAGCGGTTTGAGGACGAGCCCGGCGAAGGGGGTTCCGGTGAACTTGTCGGTGTCGTAGAGGGATCCCTTGACGTGCAGGACGCCGTTCTCGCCGATCCAGGTCTCCAGATCGGTGAACCGGCGCTCCGGTGGCAGCCGCAGCACCGCTGCCGCCTGACGCACAGCCAGCAGTCCGGCGAGCAGCCACAGCACTCCCAGGACCATGCCGGTCCGTGAGCCCGCCCTCGGCGGACTCCCCAACCCGCCCCGCTCCGCATCCGCCACGCTCTGCCGCTCCTCCGGTCGACCGGCTCGGTCACCCTCGAATGGACTCTTTGAACCTTACTGAGGCCCGCAGAACAGACGCAGGTCACCCCCAGGTCACCTGACAACCTCCCACAGGTGGACCGAATCCAACGCGTCAGCGACCAAGACCGGCCATTAGGGTGCCGTCATGAGCATCGTGAAGATCAACGTCCTGACCGTGCCGGCCGAGCAGCGCGAGGTCCTTGAGCAGCGTTTCGCGGGCCGCGCGGGCTCCGTGGAGAGCTCCGACGGCTTCGAGTGGTTCGAACTGCTCCGTCCGGTCGACGGCACCGACAACTACCTCGTCTACACGCGCTGGCGCAGCGAGGAGGACTTCCAGGCGTGGATGGAGGGCCCGATGAAGGCCGCCCACCAGAGCGGCGGCGAGGGTGCGCCCAAGCAGCGCCCGGCCGCCTCCGGCTCCACGCTGTGGTCCTTCGAGGTCGTCCAGCAGGCGGCGCCGAAGAAGGGCTGAGCCGGAAGGCCGAAAAGGGCCGGGGCGAAAACGGGCTGACTGCCCGTCGGCCGGCGTGCGAGCATCCGCCGCATGCCCATGCCCATGCCCATGCCATCGCCCATGCCCATAACCACGCCCACGCCCATGCCCACGCCCGCCTGGAGCGTGTCCCCGCAGCCGGTCGGCTCGCCGGAGTCGGCCGCGCTGCTGCGGGAGTACCTCGTCGACGTCGCCGACCGCTGGTACGAGCTGCACCGCGGCCGCGCGTCCACGCCGGAGGAGATCGAGCGGCACCTGGCCGAGATGCCCAGCGACGACCTCGTCCCGCCGGACGGCGTGCTGCTGGTGGCCCGGTACGGCGGGGAGCCGGCGGGCTGCGCAGGCCTGCGGCGGCTGGACGCCCGTACGGCGGAGCTGTGCCGGATGTACGTACGGGCGGACCGGCGCGGCCTGGGCGGCTCGGCCGCGCTGCTGGGCGCGGGGGAGGAGGCTGCGCGCGAGTGGGGTGCGCGGCGGATCGTGCTGGAGACCCGGCTGGACCTGGTGGAGGCGCGGGCGCTGTACGCGCGGCACGGCTTCGGGGAGGTCGCGCCGTACAAGGAGGGCGACGCGTACGCGGAGGTGTGGCTCGGCAAGGAGCTGGTCACGCCCTAGAGGCGTCCCCGTCCCCCTAACGGCGGTGGTCGGGCTTGGGGCCCCCCGCGTCGCCGTTGTGCGGCTGCTCCGCGTCCGATCCGCTCAGCTCCCGGTTCAGCTCCTCGACGAGCTGCTGGAGATCGTGCGGCCGGTCCGCGGCCGTCCACCAGTCCCCCAGCAGCTCCGCGAGCATCTGCTCGCGCGCCCGGAACAGCAGCTCGGCCTGGCGCCGCCCCTCGTCCGTGAGGACCAGCCCCAGCCCCTCGCGCACCACCAGCCCGCGTGACTCCAGCTGCCGGTCGGCCTCCGTGACGACCCGCACCGGCACGTCCACGCGCTCGGCGAGCAGGGCGGGCTCGGCGTGCCCGTCGCGTTTGATGCGCAGCAGCATCCAGCTGGCGGCGGGTTTGAGGTCGAGGCCCGCCCGTTCGGTGATCTTCTCGTAGGCCTTGCGCCGGCCCTCGCGGCTGCCGATCGCGGACAGGGCGCGGGCGCACTCCTCGTGCGAGGACCGCTCGACGGGGTTGCTGGCGACGACCTCGCTGGTGTCGGGGACGGTGACGCTGCCGCGCAGCGGCTGTTCCCGGAGCAGCCAGGCGAGGGCGAAGGCGAGCAGGGCGGGGGGCACGGCGTAGACGAAGACATCGGTGATCGACTGGGAGTAGGCGGCCAGGACGCCCGTGCGCTGGGCCGGGGGCAGCCGGTGCAGCGCGCGCGGGTCGGCCTGGAGGGAGGCGGGGGTGACGCCTGGCGGCAGGTGCACGCCCGCGAGGGCGTCGGCGATGCGCGGGCCGAGCTTGTTGCTGAAGATCGTGCCGAAGACGGAGACGCCGAAGGAGGCGCCGATGGAGCGGAAGAACGTGGCGCCGGAGGTGGCGACGCCGAGGTTCTCGTAGCCGACGGAGTTCTGCACGATCAGCACGAGCACCTGCATGACCAGGCCGAGCCCGAAGCCGAAGACGAAGAAGTACAGGCTCATCACCGAGGTGGTGGTGGCCGGGGCGAGCTGGTGGAGCAGGAGCAGGCCGAGGGTCATCACGGCGGTGCCGGTGATCGGGAAGACCTTGTAGCGCCCGGTGCGGCTGACGATCTGGCCGGAGCCGGTCGAGGAGATCAGCAGACCGGCCACCATCGGCAGCATGTGGACGCCGGACAGGGTCGGCGAGACGCCCTTGACGACCTGGAGGAACGTCGGCAGGTAGGTCATGGACCCGAACATCGCGAAGCCGACGACGAAGCCGATCACCGAGCAGAGCGCGAAGGCGTGGATCCGGAACAGCCCGAGCGGGAGGACGGGCTCGGCGGCGCGCTGCTCGACGAGCAGGAAGGGCACGAGCAGCACCACGCCCAGCACACCTAGGCCGATGATCTGCCAGGACGACCACGGGTAGGTGGTGCCGCCGAGGGAGGTCATCAGGACCAGGCAGACGGCGACGGCGGCGATGAGGAAGGTGCCGAGGTAGTCGATGCGGTGCGGGACGCGGCTGGCGGGGATGTGCAGCACGGCGGCGACCACCAGGAGGGCGACGACGCCGATGGGCAGGTTGATGTAGAAGACCCAGCGCCAGCTGAGGTGATCGACGAACAGGCCGCCGAGGAGCGGTCCCAGGACGCTCGTACCGCCGAAGACCGCGCCGAAGAGCCCCTGGTAGCG
The DNA here is from genome assembly GCF_056930295.1 of Streptomyces sp. 17_S59. Classification (NCBI taxonomy): domain Bacteria; kingdom Bacillati; phylum Actinomycetota; class Actinomycetes; order Kitasatosporales; family Streptomycetaceae; genus Streptomyces; species Streptomyces sp. 17_S59. The sequence continues at coordinate 1,951,709 of NZ_JBXOWD010000001.1, forward strand.
GCCCCGGTCGCGGGGCGGCACGAGGTCGCCGACGATCGCCATCGACAGCACCATCAGCCCGCCGCCGCCGAGGCCCTGGAGGGCCCGGAAGCCGATCAGCTGGGGCATGTCGCGGGCGATGCCGCACAGGGCGGAGCCTGCCAGGAAGATCACGATCGCGGTCTGGAACAGCTTCTTGCGCCCGTACTGGTCGCCGAGCTTGCCCCAGAGCGGGGTGGCCGCGGTGGAGGCCAGCATGTAGGCGGTGACGACCCAGGACAGGTGCTCCAGCCCGCCGAGATCGCTGACGATCGTGGGCAGGGCGGTGGAGACGATGGTCTGGTCCAGGGCGGCCAGCAGCATGCCGAGCAGCAGGGCGCCGATCGCGGCGAACACGGATCTCCGCGACTGCCCCTCGCCGGGCAGGGGCGCGGGGCCCGTGGCGACCGGTGCGGGGCCCGGGGTGTCCTGGGCCATGGCAGCTCCTCCGGTTTCGGGGTCGCTCCCTCCCATGTTCCGCCGAGCGGGGGTTTCCGGCCTGCCGGGCTACGCCGACCAGGGCTCGACCAGGGCCGTTGGCGTTTGGCCGGATTCGTTTTGTATCTTTGAGAAACAAAGTGGCTCCGCCCGCACTCCCTGACCGGCGGGTGGAGCCGCTTGTCTTTCTTCCGCGCGCTCTGGAGCTGCCCCATGACCACTCTCACGGCACGTGCCCTGCTCCTGGACATGGACGGGACGATCGTCAACTCCGACGCGGTCGTGGAGCGCTGCTGGCGCCGCTGGGCCGAGGAGCAGGGCCTGGACGGCGACGAGGTCATGAAGGTCGTCCACGGCCGCCAGGGCTACGCCACGATGGCCGTCCTGCTCCCGGACCGCCCCATGGCGCAGAACCACGAGGACAACCGCCGCATGCTGGACGCGGAGACGGCCGACATGGACGGCGTGGTCCCGGTGGTGGGTGCCGCTGATTTCATGGCCGCGCTGGCGGATCTCCCCCACGCCCTGGTCACCTCCGCGGACCGCGCCCTCGCCGGGGCCCGCATGGGCGCCGCGGGCCTGCCGATGCCGACGGTCCGGGTGACGGCCGAGTCCGTCAGCGCCAGCAAGCCGGACCCGGAGGGCTTCCTCAAGGGCGCGGCGGAGCTGGGCTTCGCGGCAGCGGAGTGCGTGGTCTTCGAGGACTCGGAGGCGGGCATCGCCGCGGCGAAGGCGGCCGGGATGCGGGTCGTGGGCGTGGGCCCGCGCGCGGCGGCGCACGGGCCGGACGCGGCGGTGGCGGACCTGTCGCAGGTCCGGGTGACGGCGGGCCCGTCGGGCCGGATCGTCCTGCGGATCGACGAGGTCTGAGCGGCAGGCAGGTAGGTAGGCAGGCAGGCGGGTCAGCCGACTCAGCCCGCCTGCTTCTGCATGTGCGCAACGACCGTGTTGAACTCCGCCGTCGGCGAGAACAGCATGAACTCGCTGTCCTCGACGGCTTCGGGGGCATGACCGGGCGCCCAGTAGAACGCCTGCCCGGCCTCGTACGTCTCCTCACCGCTCTTCGTCCGCAGCTTGACCGTGCCCTTGGTCATGAGACCCCAGTGCGGACACGGGCACAGATCGTCGGGCAGACCCTTGAGGGACGCCCCGAGATCCAGGCCCTTGGCCGCGCGCGCGTACAGCACGGTCATGTCGCCGCCGATCTCCTGCGTGCGCATCTCGACGCCTTCGCCCTGGATCGTGACCGGCGTGTCCTCGCGCGTTGTCGACGTCATGATTCCTCCTCCTCGTCCACGGGGAGGCCGCCCACTCTCACGATAGGCAGGGTGGAATAGGGTCCGCACATGCTCCTGTGGATCAACGGCCCCTTCGGCGGCGGCAAGACACAGACCGCGCACGAGCTGAAACGCCGCCTGCCGGGAAGCGTCATCTGCGACCCCGAACACGCGGGCTTCGGCCTGCACCGGATGCTGCCACCGGCGCTGCGGGGCGACTTCCAGGACCTCGCGGCGTGGCGCCAGGGCGTCTACGAGGTGCTGGACCTGGCCCTGACGCGGCACGGGGGCCCGGTGATCGTCCCGATGACGGTCGTGGACCCGACGTACTTCGCCGAAACGGTGGGCCGCCTCCGGGACCGCGGCCACGACGTCCGCCACTTCGCCCTACTGGCCGACCGCAGCACGGTCCTCCGCCGACTGCGCGAGCGCGGCTTCGGCCACGCGATGCAGCTGATCGCGGGCAAGGACGCCCCGCTGCGCAGGGAGAGCTTCGCGGTGTCGAAGCTGGACATGTGCCTGGACCGCCTGCGCGGCCCGGAGTTCGCGGACCACATCTGGACGGACGACCTGACGATCCCGCAGGTGGCGGAGAAGATGGCGGCATCGGCGAGCCTGGCACTCACCCCGAACACGGACGGCCCGCTGAAGGGACGCCTGCGGAGGGCGTGGACGGGGGCGAAGCACATCCGCTTCGTCTGAGGGGGGACGCCCTCGGTACCGGCCCGGCCTGCTAGTGCTGCGGACGCAGGTGCCAGCGATGACCATGCCCACCCCGGTGCGCGCCGTGCCCGGAGAGCTTGCCGAGGCGGGTGCGCAGCTGAATGCCGTGCCCGACCTCGATGAGGCCCATGACGATCAGCAGGATGCCGACCACCATGGTCAGGACGGCGATCGATGCGAAGGGCGAGGAGATCACCACGATCCCGGCCAGAACGCTGACAAGCCCGAGGAAGATCTGCCAGCCGCGGGCCGGAAGCTCCGGAACGGACAGCGCCACGCCCGTCAGCATGACGCCACGCAGCAGCCAGCCGAACCCGATCCAGAGGGCGAGCAGGAGGAGCGACTGCGCGGGCCCGCGAAAGGCAACCAGCCCGAGTAGCACACAAAGGGCACCGCTGACGAACCCGAGAACACGCATGTGCCCCGGGACATGGGAGCCGAAGGCCCCGGCAAGCTGGAACACGCCGATTGCCAGCAGATAGATGCCGAACAGCACACCGACCACGGCGAGGCTGGCGCCCGGCCAGGCCAGGACGATCACCCCGAGCGCCAGGGAGGCGACGCCCGCGCTCACCATCACCTGCCAGCCGGCATTGGCCAACATGCGCAGGCCGGCGGGGATGCCGAGGGGTGGCTGCTCTTCGTGGGGGATGCCGGAAGTGTTGGGCTCGTTGGGGCCGCTGGAGGAGAAACTCATAGGGCTTGCCTCCCCAGGGAAACAAGATGCCGATATCCAGGCAGAAATCTCCTTGCTGTCAGGCTTGCACAGTTTTCTCCGGGGCGACAACGGAACTGGCGTGCACAGCGCAGGGAAGCCTCCTAGGCTGCGCGAGTGCCCCACACGAAGACCTCGTACGTGTGCCTGCCCTGCCGGGCCTCGTACAAGCAGCCGTACCCCGGCCTGCACGACGCAGCCCGCCCCCGGCCGTGCCCGCGCTGCACAGAACCCCTGATCCACGTCGGCTCGGCGTTCGCACCCCCACGCCGCCGCAACAAGGCGGCATGGCGCACGCTCTCGGTCCTGCTGCACGCGGGCATCCGCTTCCACAAGGGCTGCTGCGGCGACGGCCCGGGCTACCGGCCTCGCACGCTGAGCGAGGTGCGCGAGCGGATGGCGTATGCGGGGCGTTCGGGGGAGCCGATTGCGCGGGCGCTGGTGCGGCGGGAGGTGCGGAGCCCCAAGGGCTGACGCACTTTGCCCGGGGCTGTCCTCAAATCGTCGCTTCAGGACATCGCATCGGTGCGCCGCGCAAGCGCCCGCAGTTCCGACGAAGCGGACCGACCGGCCACGAGCATCAGGTCCCGGACTGCCGCGCGCGCTGTGACGTGGGTCTGAACCATCTCCGGGGCCAGTCGTTCAGCCTTGAGGAAGCACTCAAGAGCGTCATCGACGTGCCGGAGTTGCGCATGCGCCCGGCCCAGGTCAAGTGCGAGCCTGGCCTGACGCTCGATGGACAGGCCGGAAGCATCCAACTGCGAGCCGATTTCAAGAGCTTCACCGGCATCACCGAGATCGACCGCTATGGAAACGGCCTGGATCTCGACATTCGTCGGCCCGAATTCAAGGTCGAAGTCGTTGCGGTCTTCGCCCAGTTGCGTAGCCACCAGGCGTGCCTGCTGCATCTCGCAGCGAGCATCGGCACGGTTCTTGCACCGCGCGTGCACCAGGGCGAGCGCCAGATGCATGGAACCCAGGAGAGACAGCCTCTCCGGTGATGCACCAACCCGTTCGATGTGCCGGGCGAGGGCATTGGCAGCGGACTGGGCCACATGTTCAGCCTGATCGTATCGCTTGAGCCGTACGCAGGCGTGGGTAAGCCGAAACGTCCCTGCTACCACTTCAAGTGCACGACCGGACCGCTCGGCGGCAGCGATGGAGCGATCCGCGGCCACCCAGGCCGCGTCCGCCTCGCCCTGACGCACGAAGGCAGCCGACATCGCCTGATATGCGCGAGCGAGCAGGACATACGCCTCAGTCTGATCTCGCCTGCCAACTGTCCGAGCCATGCGCTCCAGCGTCGGGATGGCCGAACCGAGTGAAACGCTCAGCTCCGAGAAGCGGTTGCCATGGACGAGCGACCATGCCTGGTCAACAGCTCCCCGAAGGTCGGCGAGCGAGGCCCTCGCATGTCTCGGTTCCGGGTCGAGGATGACCTCGAGCGCCGGGGGCCCCGAGAGGAGAAGCCGAACCTGATCGAGATCGTTCGGCACTGGTGCGGGCTCGACCGATGGGGTCGGTTGAGGAGCGTCCGGGCGCAGTTCATGCACTGGGACACCGAGTGCATCGGCCAGCAGGCGCAAGACGTCCAACCGATTGACCGGCTGGACGCCACGCTCCACTTGGGACAACCAGCTTGTCGTGCGGCCGATCTCGGCTGCCAGGCCCTTCTGGGTCAGCCCCCGCTCCGTACGCAATTCCGCTACTCGCGCACCGAACGCACGCTGCCCATCGGGGCTCATCGGACTTCTCACGCCTTTCCGTCGAGGTGCTCCAGGAAGGTCACATCGGTCTTGGTCACGAACTTCTCGCGCTGTTCGAGGAAATGCCTCGTGTGCGACTGCTGCTCATGAGCTTCGAACGCAGCTCGATCCTCGTACAACTCGTAGAAGATCCGTACGTTCGGCTCGCCCGGCACCCGGTGGTTCACGTAGACGACCGTGCCCGGCTCCTGTTGCCGGATCCCATCCAGCGTGCGAGAGACCAACTCGTCGAAGGCCTCGGCGGCTTCCAGGTCACGCAGCGTGAAGCGTACGACCAGGCCAAAGCCTGCGGCCATGTTTCGCCCTCCCCTCAGGTCACACCAAGACTCTCAGAACGCGAAGAAGGGAGATAGCCACAGTTTTCCTTGACTAGCAGAAAAACTGCGAGTAGCTTCGCAGTTAGCCTGCTACTTTCTGCGATTGCGCCATCACTGCGCAGGTAGGCCTCGCGAGCAGGCCGACATCTCAACCCCTGATCCGAGCAGGAGGTTCGATGCACTCTCAGGCCGACACGCCAACAGCTGACAGCGCCCAGCCCCCGCCGTGGAACTGCACCAGGTGCAAAGCAATCAAGGCGACCCGCTACGAAGCCCTTCGACAGGGCGACTCACAGACAGCCGACCCATGACCATGGCCATGGGTCGGCACCTGCGAGCGGCACACTCGTGATGACAGTCCCCCACCTGCAGGAACGGCGCGCGCCGTACGTCAACTGCCCTCATCCCCAGGCCGACTGCGCCACCGACAACGGCATCAGGACATGCGGCAGATGCGGCACGCAGCGCATCCTCGACTTCCAGGCTCTCGCCCACGCCCTGGAGCTGCCCGAGCGGACCGCGCTCTACGCACCGACAGCCACCTGTACCGGCCCCATGACCAACAGACCGACGCCGCCCCCACGGACCCGCACCGAACTCCTCCGAAAGCTCCGCGAAGCGAACCGGCGGAGCGCCAGGGGCAAGCCGTAAGTCACCGCACCGGCCCTCGCCCCAGCTGCAAGAGCCCCCAAACGCGCCCGCGTGCGCCCCCATTGCTCCCACGCCCTCTGCTGCAGCACTTGGCAATCCGCACCAGCTGAACTGGAATGCGAGGCGCCGTTCCCCGCGAGCACCCGCGGGCCCCGCGAGAGGAGTCCGATCGTGATCCACATGACCGAGACCCTGGCCGTCCACACCGTGGAGGGTTTCCTCACCCCCGACGAGACCGACCGGCTCACCAAGCTCCTGGACGAGCACCTCATCGCCACCGGCTGGGCGCCCGCGCGCCCCAGCGACGGAATGGTCGCCCCCGACGAGGTCCAGGAGATCCTGGCCGCCGGCATCGCGCGGGCGCTGCCCGCCATACGCCGCGTCTTCCCGTCCGTGGCCACCGCCACGCCGTGGGACTACCACGACCTCCGCCCCGGCGACCGCATCGACCCGCACCTCCACGGCGTGGGCGAGCCCGACAGGCGGCCGCAGCGCGTGGCACGCGTGGCCTTCCACCTCCAGGAGGCCGAGCACGGCGGGGAGTTCTACGTCGAAACCGCCTCCTCCGAGAAGCTGTGGACCGACCGGACCGCCGGTCCCGGCAGCGCCTTCGCGCCCGGCACGCGCTTCGCCCGCGAAATATCGCACCACGGCGGCCTCGAGGCCACAGCCGCACTCAGCCGCATCCCCCGCACCCGCTGGACCAGCGCCCCGCCCACCGGGACCGCCGTCGTCTACGGCGCCCAGCTCGTCCACGGCGTGGCGACCGTCCGCGAGGGACGGTTGCGGAAGCTGATCACCAATCTGCTGGACGGCTGACGACTCGGTCCGCGATTGAGGTTGGGGCACGCCGACCTGGTGGGTCGGCCGGTGGTTGATCAGCAGGCCGCCAACCCGTAGGGCCGCTGCCATGTCACGACAGGCTCGCAAGGGCCGACACCAAAGACACCCGTCGGCCCGCGCGTGCGTCACCTGCGCTGGAACGCCTCAGCGATCTCTTCCGAAGCGTCGAGAACGATCGAGTGGCAGCCGTCGATCCGGGACACGATGGCTTCGCGCGGACCGTGCCGCCACGCGTCGCTGCCGTAGAACGCTTCCTCCTGAACGCGGTGTTCCTCAAGAGAAGCGAACGCGCGGATCAGGTACGCCTCCTCGTGCCCGCCCTCTGCCACCAGAGAGGCCCCGCAGTCCACAACCCGGATACCGGCCTTCTCCAGCAACGGCACAGACTCCTCCCGCATCACACGAACGAACTCGTCGCCGGTGCCCGGCTTCAGCCGGTACGTGCGGATCTCAAAAATCACAGCCAGTCTCCTGCGGTATAGCGGGTCAACACTCGGCACAGCACTCCATGCCCGTCACACTCGACACTACTGGCGGTCACTGACACCCCCAACGAGCAAGCCGACCACATCGGATCCTCGATCACCCCGCAGGCCGCTCAGGCAGGGACGCTCACCCGCAGTCGCCCAGGATGGGACCCGAGTCGACGGGCGAGTACGTCGCATACAGCAGGAAAAGCCCCAAAGGGATCGTCAGCACTGCGGGCCATGCACCGATGTAGGCCACGAGTCCTCGCTTCGTCTCCTGGAGCGGGACGCCGTACAGCCGACGGATTCGCTTGGCGAGCAGCCTGCAAACAACCACTGCTGAAATACAGAGGACCGGCCCCGTCCACGCGGCGACATATTCCATCTTCGGGAAGGGCATGTGCCGGCATGCCGCCTGTTGCCGTTCGACCCAGTCGCGGTCGATGCCTTGCACCTGCCAGGAAGTGACCACGCCGACAATGGTCGCGATCGGCACCCACAGTGCCGCAATCACCGTGCCGGGCGTGACGGGCCGCTGCGGGATGGCTGCATCAGGTGCGGCGGTAGGGGAAGTGGTCGTCGGCACCCTCACAAGTCCCCCAAGTACACGCCCGACCTGGCCACGGAGTACGCGTCATACAGCATGACCAGCTCCAACGGAATGGTCAGCATGTTGGGCCACACGCAAATGAAGGCCACCAGCCCCGGCCATCTCCGCCAGAGCGGGACGTTGTCCCGACGGTGAATCCACTTGCCGACCAGTACGCAGACGACCACGGCTGCCACGCCGAACATCACCCCCAGCCACGCGGCTGCGTACTCCGCCACAGGAAAGGGCATTTGTCGGTGCTCAAGCTCTTGCCGCCAGTGCCAGTCCCTCTGGATGTCCTGCGCATGCTGGGAACTGACCACACCGGCAACGGTCATGACCGGCACCAACAGTGCAGCGATCGCCATGCCGGGCGGGATCGGGCGCTTCGGCGTGGTGTTGTCGAGTGTGGCGGAGGAAGGTGAAGTAGCCATCAGTACCAATTCGGATGCGGTCGGACGATGCGGACCCGCTGCTCCCCATCGTTCCTAGTGGTGACGTGTTCTCGGTTTTCCAGGCTCACGTTCTGGAAGGAGTTGGTGTGCTGGGTCAACTTGATGTCTCTATCAGGGGTCACCGAGGTGACGATGGCGGCGTGATGGGTCTCGCCCTGGGCCGTCTCAGCGCCGGGGGCCAGCTGCTCATAGAAGATGATGTCACCCGGCCGTGCCTCCGACCTTGTGACTTCCTTGCCGCCGTTGCGCCGCAGGAAGTTCTGCAGGCCCTCGGCCCGCGCCCACGAATCGGAGTGAAACAGGGGCCTGTCCAGCCAACCCCATCCGAAGCCCTTCTCCCGGCCCCACGTGTTGCCGCCATGAAGCCCCAGCCAGGGGTCAAGCTTCTTCTCCATGCCGCCGGCTTCGAGGGCTGACGACACGAAATTGGTGCAGTTACCGACACTCCCGTAGTTCGTGTCATCCCCCTTGTTCCAGTGGTCCAGGGCGTACCGCACCATTTCGACTCTGTCGATCTTGTTGTCTCGTCCATGGAGTTCCCAATAGGCGTCCTCGGGGATCCCCTTGAGGTCAGCGATGGTCACGGGATCGGCCCGCATCAGGGCCTTCTGCTGCTCCGGCTTCAAGCCGTCCCACCAGGCGCGGACGAGGTGCGGGTCCTTGCCGACCGGGATGCTTCCCCTGAGCATGGCGAACTCGACCTGTGAGGCCTCGACCTCAAGCTCGTTGTGTGCCTTGCTCGTGTTGGCGATGTTGACCGTCTTCGCCAGTTTGGCCAGTTCGGCGGACGCCTTCGAGTCCGCCTGCGAAGCCTGCCGCAGGGCCTCTTCGATCAGGCCGTCGATCTCGGCTATGTGCGCACAATCCTTGGAGTAGTCATCGCGCACGTTCTGCGGAATATTGGGCCCGTGGGTGCGGCACCCGTGTACGGGCCCACAGCACGGCCGTCCTGGATACGCAGCCCGTATTCGTTCGCCAGCTCCACCGCGTGGAACAGCGTGCGCTGGGCCCACTCCATCGACGAGGCCAGCCCGTCGAGCACCATGGCCACGCCCTTGGTGATGTCGCCGCCGGCCTCCATGCGGTCGGCGAGGTCCTCCAGGCGCTTGCCGGCCTTCTTGCCCGTGGCGTCCGGCCAGTGTTCGTCGAGCGGCTTCTTGCCCTGGGCGCGGATGTCCTCGGCAGCGCGCTCGGAGCGCCGGGAGAGGGCGACCCAGTCGTCGGCCACCTTCTTCCACTGGTCGACGCGGCAGTCGTGCAGGTCGTTGTCACGCGGGAGGTGCATCAGCAGCCTGACCTCGTCGGATGCCCCCGGCTAGCAGCGGGGCGGCTCTCCGCTCTGCCGCGTGAGGTTGTCGTTGGACATCCAGCCTGCGGTGCTCGTGCCGGCCACGCGGACGTACGTCCACGTGTTGCCGTATGCGTTGACGGCGGAACAGTGGTACCAGAGCTTCGTGCCGGCCTTGGCCAGAGACACGGAGGGGCACTCCTCGTACGGCCCGGTCTGTATGTGGTAGCTGCCGGACATATAGCCGTACGCGCCGGGGGCCGGGTCCCGGTGGTTCCAACCGTTGCAACTCTTCGACACCGAGCTGGGTTTGGCCGACGGAGAGGGAGGAGCCGACGCGCGCGGCGTCTTGGTGTCGGGATCGCCGCTCGGTTTTTTTGAGGGTGAGGGGGCGTCGGACGGTGAAGCGCTCGAGGAGTTCGTGGCGTCGGCGCCCTTGTGCCCGCTGTGCCGGCCGTCGTGCGAAGGGGAGACGGTGCGGGACGCCGCCTGCGCCTTGTCACCGCCCGTACCGCCGTCCTGGCCCACCAAGGCGTAGGTGACGCCGCCTCCCGCGAGTACGGCGGCCGCGGCCGCCGCCGCGATCACGGCACGGCTGCGGCGCCGCGCACGTCCCGCGTCCGGTGCGCCGGGCTGGGCAACGAGGGCGGGCGGCCCGCCGACCGGCGGGAAGCCGACCTGCGGCTGCGGCTGCGGCTGCGGCTGCGGCTGGTGAAACGGTACGGCGCCGGCCGCCCCCGGCGGAGGCGGCGTGACGACGGCAGTGGGCGTGGGTACGACCGGAGGAACGGGCGCCGCAGGAACGGGCGTCGGTGGAACAGAGTTCGCCACCCCACCCGCGGCGACCTGCTCCAGCATCCGGCGCGCCTCATCGGCGGTAGGCCGGTGCTCCGGCTCCTTCGCCATCAGCGCCTGCAGCACCGGCGTGAGCGGTCCGGCCCGCCGGGGCTCCGGCAGCGGCTCGTTGACGATCGCCGTCATCGTGGACCACACGGACGTGCGGCGGAACGGCGCAGCGCCCTCCACGGCCGCGTACAGCGTCATACCGAGCGACCAGATGTCGGATGCGGGACCGGGCTCCCTGCCCTGTGCCCGCTCGGGCGGCAGATAGTCGATGGAGCCGATGATCTGGCCGCTCTGGGTCAGCTTGCTCACGGCATCCCCGTCGGAGGCTTCCACGGTGGCGATGCCGAAGTCGGTCAGCACGACCCGGCCGCCGCGCTCCAGCAGCACGTTCCCCGGCTTGACGTCCCGGTGCAGTACGCCGACCCGGTGCGCGGCGTCCAGGGCCTCCATCAGCTTGGCGCCGATGGCCGCGGCCTCGTGCGGCTCCAGCGTGCCGCGCTCCGCCAGGACGTCGTCGAGCGAGGGTCCGTCGACGAGTTCCATGACGATGACCGGCAGGCCCTCCTCCTCGGTCACGTCGTGCACGGTGACCACTCCGGCGTGCCGGATACGGGCGGCCGCCTGGGCCTCCCGCTGCATCCGGGCCCGCAGATCGGACAGTTCCGGCGCGGAGGCGTCGGTGTAGGCCCGCAGGACCTTGACGGCAACCTCTCGGTTGAGCAGTTCGTCCATCGCCCGAGCGACCACTCCCATGCCGCCGCGCCCGATGACCGCGGTCACCCGGTAACGCCCTCCGAGTATCTTCCCGACCAGCTCGCCGTCCTTCGACTCCCCCGTGGCCACCGTTCGCTCCGTTCCCTCGTGCTCGTCACATGCCGGCTGCCGGACCGGCGGGCACAAGGGTAGAAGGGTAGAAGGGTAGAAGGCCCCGGCGCCCCGGAGCAGCGCTCCCCCGCTACCCCACCGCCACCTCGTACAAGCTGAACCCCGCCAGCGCCAGCATCACCAGCGCCGCCACCTTCGTGATCAGCCTCAGCGGCACGTGCCGCATCAGCGTCTTCCCGCCCACGATGCCCAGGCCCGCCACGGCCCACAGGCCGAGCGTCGCGCCCACGCCCACCGCCACCGGGTCGTCGTAGCGGGCGGCGAGGTTCGCGGTCATGATCTGGGTGAGGTCGCCGAATTCCGCGACCAGGATCAGCATGAAGCCCGCCCCGGACACCTTCCAGAAGGACTGGTCGGCGGGCTTCTTGATCTCCTCCTCGTCGTCGTCCTTGTTCAGCAGCAGCATCGCCGCGCCCGCCAGGAAGGCCAGGCCGACGATCGCCTGGAGGAGACGGTGCGGGAGGAGGGTGAGCAGGCTGCCCGCCGCGATGGCCAGGGCCACGTGGACGAGGAAGGCCGCCGCGACGCCCGCGAAGACGTACGAGGCGCGGTAGCGGGTGCCGAGCATCAGGGAGGCCAGGGCCGTCTTGTCCGGCAGCTCGGCAAGGAAGATCACGCCGAAGACCAGGGCGGCGATGGTGAAGCTGAACACAGGGGTCGTTTTCCTCTGTCGTCGGTTGGCGGTGACGCCGCCCCGCCGAAACACCGGCCTGTGCAAGGAATTGCAAGGAATCAGGGGTCGCTTCGGCACGGCAGCGTCGTGGACACTGCGGCCGAAGGTCTCGCTGGCCCACGCGCGGAACGCGCGGCCTCCGGGCGCCGGCCGGGCGCGAGGCCCAGCAGTATGTCGACGGTCCGGCGAAGAGCTACTCCCCTTCTGCTCCCCCCAGGGTACGTGATCGGTACAGCAGTCCGCGCGCCACCAGCTCCAGGACGACCGTCACCGCCACCGCCTGCACCATCATCAGCGCGACCAGCACGAACAGCTGCACAGCCCCGGCCAGCAGCGGCGATGCGCCGCCCAGCAGCATCCCCACGAAGGCCCCCGGCAGCGTGACCAGCCCCACAGTCCTGGTCTGGTCCAGACCGGGCAGCAGGGCGTCGGAGGCGGCCGGGCGGGCGATCTCCAGGCGGGCCTCGCGGGGCAGCAGGCCCAGCGCCAGGCCCGCCTCGACCTCGCCGTGGCGCGTGTGCAGCTCGTCGAGGGCACGGCGGCCGGACAGCACCGTCCCGGTCAGCGCCCCGCCGATGAGGATGCCGGTGACCGGGACCAGGGCGATGCCCTTGAGCGGGACGAGCCCGGTCAGCAGCAGCGTCAGGACCGCCGGCAGCACGCCCGCCGCGATCGGGACCGCCGCCCACCACCACGTGTCGTTGTCCGTGATGCGGCGCCCGGCCGTGCGCACGGCCACACCGAACATCAGTACGAGGAAGCCGAGGAGCAGCGGAACGGCCCGTACCACCCACCCGATGAGCGCCGAGACGGCGGCCAGTTGAACGGCCGCGCGCACTCCGGCGAGGCCGATCGCGCGGGCGTAGCCGCGCTCCCGGGAGTCCGCCAGGCGGGCGACCGCGGCCACCGTCACGGCGGCGGCGAGCATGACGGCGAGCACCACACCGAGGGTGGCGTTGACGGGCAGCAGAGCTGCGGCGACGGGCACGCGGCCACCCTACGGCCGCCAACCCCCGCCCCCGTCCGCCCTCCTGGCGGCGTGTCAGCAACAGGGCTGGAGAGGCGGCGACAGGTCCGGGGAGTCGGCGACAGGGGCGGAGAAGCGGCGGCGGCAGCTTCGGGCCACGCACGCCGAAACCCTTGCCTTGACATGAGCGCGTCGCCATCCTGTCACCTGGTGACCACCCCCCTGCCATCCACCGCCGCGATCCTGGCCGCAATCTCTCGAACGGCAACTCCATACCCCTCCACCACCAAGGGAGTTCCCATGTTCAGCGTCTACGCGCGTCGCACCGCCGTCGGAGCGGGCCTCGCCGCCCTCGTCGGCACCCTCGCACTCAGCGGCCCGGCGGCCCACGCGGCACCGCCCGGCGTGCCGGACGCCGCCACCGCCCGCACCTACCTGGCGCAGCTGACGGTCAAGTCCGAGGGCTCGATGAACGGCTACAGCCGCGCCAAGTTCCCGCACTGGATCACCCAGTACGGGCAGTGCAACACCCGCGAGGTCGTGCTGAAGCGGGACGGCCGGGACGTGGAGCAGGACGAGCGGTGTGCGGCGGTCTCCGGCACCTGGGTCTCCCCGTACGACGGCGCCACCTGGAACGACGCCTCCGACATCGACATCGATCACCTCGTGCCGCTCGCCGAGGCCTGGCGGTCGGGCGCCAGCGGCTGGACCACCGCGCAGCGCCAGGCGTTCGCCAACGACCTCACCCACCCGCAGCTGGTCGCGGTCACCAACAGCGTCAACCGGGAGAAGGGCGACAAGGACCCGGCGAAGTGGATGCCGCCGCTGAACTCCTACCGCTGCACGTACGCGGAGATGTGGGTCGCGGTGAAGTACACGTACAAGCTGTCGGCCGACTCGGCGGAGAAGAACGCCCTGACCCGCATCCTCGGCGGCTGCTGAGCCGGGGCGGGGGGCCGCCCGGCGGTGGGCCTGCCGCCGGGTAGGCCCGCGTAAAAAACTCGTGTCGTAAGCAAGAAATCAAGAAACTTGAACTTGCAAGTACTCTAAGGCCCACCTAACCTGAACCCCTCGTCGTACCGTCCCCTACCTCGAGGAGCCCGACCCATGTCCCCCACGCCCACCGCGGCCGCGCCCACCTCGGCCCGGTCCTCCTCGGGCGGCTCCGCTCCGTCGCTCACCCAGCGCCTGGACGAGGCCCGCCCGTACGTCCTGTCCCTGTTCCGCATCGTCGTGGGCCTCCTCTTCCTCTGCCACGGCGCCGCCTCCCTCTTCGGAGTGCTCGGCGGGGCGCCCGGCAGCCACGGCGGCACGGTCGCGGCGGGCACCTGGCCGGGGTGGTACGCGGCGGCGATCCAGCTTGTCGGCGGCGGCCTGGTGCTGCTCGGCCTGGGCAGCCGCAGCGCGGCCTTCATCTCCTCGGGGTCCATGGCCTACGCGTACTTCGACGTCCACCAGAAGGTGGCCCTGTGGCCGATCCAGAACGGCGGTGAGGCCTCCGCGATGTTCTGCTGGGCGCTCCTGCTGCTGGTCTTCACCGGCCCCGGCCCGCTGGCGCTGGATCGTTTCATCGGCCGCAAGCAGCAGAGCTGACGCCGCCCGAGCAGAAAACCGGAAGAGCTTCGAAGAACGGCAGAGCGGAAGTGCACAAGAACGCACGGAGGAGCTGACCGGCTCTCACTTGTGCGCCACTTGAACGGCAGACCCCGGTGCCCCACGGGCCCGGGGTCCTGCCGTGGCGTGATTCGAACAACATCGCGGACCCTATGCCCTTTCCCCATCAGCCCCAGGCGTACGCTGTACGGTTGTGAAGGCCGCCCCTGCCGCTCCCCTGCGACGTCGCGGCGGGGGACCGTACCGGGAGATCAGGACGTGCTGGAGCAGTTGGGGGCCTTGGCCGACACCCCGTGGATATACGTGATCGTCGGCCTTTCCGTACTCCTGGACGTGTTCCTGCCCGTGCTGCCCAGCGGCGTGCTGGTGATCACCGCCGCCACCGCGGCCGCGGGCTCCGCCGCAGGCGCGGTGGGCGAGGCCGCCCAAGGCCACGCAGGCTTCTCCGACATGTTCGCGCTCGTGATGTGCGCCGCCACCGCGTCCGTGCTGGGCGACATGGTCGCCTACCGGCTCGCCTGGCGCGGCGGCGACCGCTTCGACCGCGCCATCGCCCGCTCCCGCCGGCTCACCGCGGCCCAGGCCAAGCTGGGCACGGCCCTGCTGCGCGGCGGCGGCCCCCTCGTGGTGCTGGCCCGCTTCGCGCCCGCCGGACGCTCGGTGGTCAGCCTCGGCGCTGGCGTCATGCACCGCAGGGTGACCGAATTCCTCCCGTGGTCCGCACTGGCGGGCCTGACCTGGGCGGCGTACAGCGTGAGCCTCGGCTACTTCGGCGGGCACTGGCTGGGCGCCAGCTGGCTGAGCACGGCGGTCTCGGTGCTCGCGCTCTTCCTGGCGGGCTCGGGGGCGGTGTACCTCATGCGCCGGCCGGTGGAGGCGGAGGCACCGCCGCAGCCGCAGCAGGCCCACTAAGGCATATCCGATGGGGCAACGGCCCGGTTCCCCAAGGGGAGCCGGGCCGTTGCCCTTTCGTCGGCCGTCTACCGCCGCGCGTCTACCGCACTCAGTGCGCCTTGGTGAACGCGTCCTTGTCGAAGGCCCGCAGGCCGTTCGCCCAGAGCTGGTTCACCCGGGAACGCTCGGTGGAGTTGGGGTACGGGTTGGTGCAGGACGGGCCGGGGCCGCCGCCGGACATCAGCTCGCTGCACGGGCCGGAGTAGTGGTCCGGGAGGCCGAGCACGTGGCCGGTCTCGTGCGCAGTGACGCGGGTGGAGTCGTACTGCTGGTTCTGCTGGTAGTCGAGGAAGACGTAGCCGCGACCGTGACCGTCGGTGGAGGCGTACGAGCCGCGCTCGTCGTCGCCCTCGTAGTATCTGAAGTCGGCGTTCGAGCCGGCGCGCAGCTGGACGTTACGGACCGAGCTGTTCCAGATCCGCGCGCTGTTGGCTATCTCCGTCTGGAAGCTCGGCGCCTGGCTGGCGTCGTAGGTGACGGTGACGGTCTGCAGCCCGGGCGACGCGGCCTGCTTGGCCTTCGCGGACTTCATCACGGCCTCGAAGAAGGCCTTGTTGTTGGCCTCCTCGGCCTTCGAGCCCACGTACGAGGACGTGGTGACCGAGGTGTGCGACGCCTGCCGGTCCGTGGTGACGGCGGAGGCGGGAACGGCGGTCATCGTGGCGGCCAGCCCGAGGCCGATGGCAGCCGACAGCACCATCGTGGAGCGATTCATGTGGGGGACTCCTCATTCATGCCGAGGACCTCTTCGGCCGCCGCGAGGTGGGACGCGACGGCAGGGGTCCACCGGGTGAACTCTTGTTCCCCTTGAGTCTCTGACGAGATATCAATGGTGCGGATGATGCCAGTTGGCCATAGCGCCGTTCAATCGCCTATCCTGCGCCACCCGGTTCCAGCCAGGCCTCACCAACGCCGTTCAAGCGCCCGGCATGTGTCCGGCGTGTGTCTGGTGTGACGTACGAGGCGCCGTTATCCTTCCCCGATGGAGCTTGAGGTCAGGCACCTCCGTGCGCTTTGCGCCATTGCGGACGCCGGAAGCGTGCGGAAGGCCGCGGTGCAACTGGGCATGACCCAGCCCTCGCTCACCACTCAGCTCCGCCGCATCGAAGCGGCCGTCGGCGGCCTGCTGTTCACCCGCGGCCAGACCGGCAGCCGCCCCACGCCCCTCGGCCACTCGGTGCTCTCCCGCGCCCGGCCCATCATCGCCGAGATGACCGCCCTGGTCTCCGCGGCCCGGGAGGCGGCCCTGGGCGCGGGCGGGCTGCGGCTGCGCATCGGCAGCGTCGGCAGCCGCACCGTGACGGGCTGGCTGCGCCGCATCCACCAGCGGCTGCCGGACACCGATACGACGATCCATATAGAGGTGTCCTCCAACACCCTCCTCCAGCTGCTGGCCACCAACCAGCTCGACGTGGCCTTCGTCCACGAGTCGCCGGGCTTCCCGCTGGCCGTCCCGGACGGCGTGGAGCGCCGCGTGCTCATCGCGAGCGAGCCGCGCTTCGTCTCCCTCCCGGCCCGGCACCCGGCGGCGGACCGCCCGGTGGTCCACCTCGGCGACCTGGCCCGGGACGCCTGGATCGTCGACCCCACCGCCGACGACGAGGTCACGGCCCTGCGCCGGGCCTTCACCGCCGCCGGGCTCGACCCCCGCCTGCTGCACGTCCGCGACAACACCACGGCCGCGGAGCTGGTCGCCTCCGGCGAGGCCGTCCGCACCACCCAGCCCACGGCCGACCCGGCCCCGGGCACGGTCATCCGCCCCCTGCACGGCGACCCCCTCACCACCCAGCTGTCCCTGGCCTCCCGCTCGGGCTCGCTGCCACTGCGGGAACTGGACGCGCTGTTCGCCGACTTGATGGCCGCATACGTGGCCCTGGCCGCGGCCAACGCCACCTACCGCGCCTGGCTGGACCGCAAAGGAAGCCCGCTGCTGCCGTCGGTGGGGAGCCACTGAGCGCAGCGGAGGACGGCCGGTGCTCAGGCACCTGCGTTCGTCAGAACGCAAACGTACTCAGGGGGTCGCGCACCCCCATCGTTGGGGAAGTCCAGTACAGCCGGGTAGGCCATCCTCGTGCCCGGGTACAACTCCGCGCAATCCGGGAGGCCCGCGGAGAAGACGGACGTGCCGTCCGCTTGTACCGCCTGCCCGTCCGCACCGACCAGAAATGCCCCGCACTGATACCTCGGTGCGTTCATGAGGAGGGTGGCGTCCTTCCCGACACCATCGCTGCTGCCTGTCCATGCGAGGCAGTAGGTGGAACCGGGATCTCCGCCGGTGGCCGGCTCCGAAATGACGTGAACGGCTTGGAGGGGCGCGGGCCCGCCGCAGAGTGCCTCGATGTCGTCCACATGCCAGGGTGCCCCTGGAGTGCAGATATCGGTCTGCGACTCACAGCCGGCCATCCCGCCGGCCGACTTGTACGTCACGCGAAGGCATGGCGGAGCCCCGCTTGCCGAGGGAGACGGCATCGCAGGCGGGGAGGAGACAGCGCTCTGCGCCCGCTCAGCTCCCGTGGTGCTGCGCGTCGCCTGGGGCTGCGCTTCGGCGTCAACGGCGCGATCGTTCCCCGCCGGCTGGCGCAGGAGCACGGCTGCGCAAGCACCGATGACGATCGCGACGGCTCCCGCAGACATGGCGGCTTTCCAGGGGAAGCGCTGAGGTGGAGCGTCACGGATGACGGGGATGTCCTTGAGGGTGTCGCCGTTGTGGAAGGCG
The DNA here is from genome assembly GCF_056930295.1 of Streptomyces sp. 17_S59. NCBI lineage: Bacteria > Bacillati > Actinomycetota > Actinomycetes > Kitasatosporales > Streptomycetaceae > Streptomyces > Streptomyces sp. 17_S59. The sequence goes on from NZ_JBXOWD010000001.1 coordinate 1,969,911, forward strand.
AGGACTTCATCCGGGCGCGGCGGCCTCTGTAACGGTTGCGGCGTGCTCACGGTGTCCCCCTGGCCCCGGCTGCTGTGCGTGGGGCACACGGTAGGACACCTGGCTTCTGGTGGGGCGAACTAGCCGGAAAAGCAACACGGTTGTGTGAGCGCCCGCTGGACCGGGCAGCACCGCTCCCGGCCGGCCTCGCCTCGGCAACCGGAGGGCTGCCACATGCTCTCACTCACCGAGACGTCAGCTCCCCTACCGGAATTTCTGCCGTGCCGCTTGTGACTACAGACAAGCCGTACCGGGCAAGGAGGGTGCTCAGCTGACTCTCGGTTCGCGGCGTGTTCTCTTCGCTCTGCGATGAGGCGATGGTGCTCTGCAGGTAGGGAACGTTTTGCGGGTTTTCGGACGTCGGCCGCTGCAGTACCCACCAGGTGGTGATGTGTTTCGAATTTCTTACGGCCTCGATCAGGGCGTTCCCCTCATGCAGATTGGTGGTCTGCTGAACAAAGTCTGCGCCCTTGTCAGCCACCCAACTAGGCGCATCGCTCACATGCTGGAGTTTTTCGTCCCAAGACACCACCGCCTGCCCGGGAGAATCGAGCTTCACTCTGTCCTTCCTGAGCAGGACAATTTGCGCATCGGCTTTCACCATCCGGTACGGTGCATTTTTTGGAATTTCGATGATCCGCTCGTCGGTTTGAGAATCCCCCGGATCGAGCCACCCCCCAGGCTCTGTGAAATTACCGCTCTCGACCAAGGTGGCACCGCTGATCTCGAATCCGTTCCGCACTTCGGTATACCCCTGACCGACGTGGCTGAGCCAGTCACGGCCTTCCGAGAGCGGGCTTTCCGACTCGGTCAGGCCGCTGACTGAATAGAGATTCTGGACGATGTAGCCGCCGACCTTCCCGGTGTTCTTCACTGTTAGACGCAGTGGCAGTGACGTTCCGCCGGTCACCGGGTTTGCGATGGGCTTTTCGAATTCTGCGGTAAGAGTGAGGAGCACCGGGGATGAGTAAGGAGCATAGACCTGCGCATATGCGAAGTTCCCTACAGCGATCAGCCCAGTCACCAGGACTCCCACCGCAAACGTTCGTGGAGCATGAATATCTCTCCACACCTTCTCGCGATGCAGCAGCGTCCACAGCGCCCAGACGGACCAGGCGGTCAAACTGCACCACGCGATCACATAGAGCGTGATCTCGCCTCCCAGCGCCTGCACTACCAGCAGCATCAGGTTGACGGTCAGCATAGTGAGAGCACCGATGAGGAGCACCGGCCCCGAGGCCTTGTTGGCCCGCTTCCCCCCATAGTCGATAGCAGCCACTGCTGCGACGATCGTCACCAGACCGGCGACCATCGCAAGGAAGCCGCCGAGCCTCCCGGCATAGGTCAGCGCCCCGTCCAGGGCTTCCGCCCCCAGCATGCTGAGCAGGATGCCGTTGATCAGCAAACCAAGAGCCATCACAAGCGCTTCAATGAACCGACGCCGAGTGACGAGCGATGACCAGGCAGTCTTAGGCATATGAGGTAGTTTCACGAGACCACTATCTATGCGCTGGACAGCCGAGGCATTGAGCAAGTACTCCATCTGCGCCCAGCCGCCCACAACGCGCGAGAGCCCTTACCTATAGCTTGTTGAGAACAGCGGCGTGGCGTGCAGTCAGCCGAGCGGCACTCTTGCGAAGGTCTCCCATTCGTACATCTGGTGATCGCGGTTCAGCACAATCAATTCGACGCGGATCGCCGCCCGGACGTCGACCGGCGGCTGGTTCGGCGCAGCCTCCCACCGGATCGCCTCGGGCGTGATCTCAGGTCGGTCAAGAACCAGCTGGAACGCGGGCACCGCGCGCAGACGTACGGCTGCCGCTTCGACGATGGCTCGCACGTCCTTCTCCGGAACCTCGTCCACGAAGCCCAAGCCCTGCATCGTCAGGTGCAGCCACAGGTCCGGTACCAGGTCGAGCCCCGGCACCTCGGCCAGGCCCTGCCGGTAGGCCTCGGCGAGCCGATGCACCTCTGCGGCATCCTGAAAGGTGAAATGCCAGGTGTAGAACCGTCGCCCTGATCGCCAACCTGGCCTCCACCACCAGTGGTTGGCCATGGTCGATGGTTGAGCACTCATGGCCGACCATCCAATCAGTCCGAGCTGCCGCCTGGCGAGAGGGCGAGAAGCCGCGGTGCCGTCGTCATGCACCAGCTGTCGATCTCTTCCTGGAGGCGTACGGCCGGTCGCGCTGCGGAGCAGCGGGACCGGGCGACTGTGGTCGCCAGCTCGCGCATGCGGCACGTGACCGGTTCGAGCCGGTGTACAGGCGCGAGAGCCAACACAGGAGCGACCGCGTCGGCTGCGCCATCGGGCGAGTCGAGCAGCAGACATGCAGAGGCGCGTGCAATGTGGATCTGAGCGCTGGTGCCGTAGGAGCGGGCCGGATGGCTCCGCAGCGCGTGATCGGCCTCTCTCAGTGCGCCGTTGGCGTCGCCGGACCGCATGAGGACGGCAGCGGCGTAATTGGCCCGGCGGACTTCCGGGCAGGAGAACAGCCCGCCGATCTCGTCGTCGCCTCCAAGGTGATCACGGGCATCGGCGGCGCGGGCCAGTGCTGCGCGATCCTCGTCGGCAGCGCCGAGTCCCGCCCATGCGTCCGCCTCCTGCGACGCCAGGAGCACGGCCACGGTGCCGCGTGCTCGGCATGCGCTGCCGCGTCGCGCGTAGTTGATGGCGTCGCGCAGCCGCCCATCCCAGAAAGCGATCTTCGATCGGGTGGAGAGCACCCAGGCGCTCAGCCCCGCGTGACCTGCCAGCTCGGCGCACAGCCACGCGGTACGGCCGTGGGCCTCGGCATCACGGAGTTGGCCCAAGTCGCTGGACATCCAGGCGAGCAGGGTGCAGACGTACCCGGCCACCACATAGAGGTCGCTGGTCTGCCGGGGGTGCTGCCGGCCTTCGAGGAGGGTGAAGGTGCGGTCGCGGAGTCTGCGGGTCTGGACGAAGACGTATGCCGGGTCCCGGGTCAGGTAGTCCTCGGAGAGGGCGCGGGCGTCCGCCATGAGCTGCTCGATGGCGATGTCGCCGACGTTCGTGGCCTCGGCCGTCCACGCCACGCAACAGCTGTGACCGGTCAACCGAGACAAGAGCGCACGAATCCGAAGGGCGTACATCGTGTCTCGCCGATCCAGCTTGGTCGAACCGCACCCAGGCGATGCGGAACACGGACAGGGAAGAGCACGGCCGGGTACCGGCCAAGCCGAGGCCGTCCCCATGTCAGTACGCCGACCGGCTCGCCCTCACATGACGGAGCAATGCCGTACCGGTCAGCACCCCGCGTGTCCCGGTGCCACACCGATCCGCCTCGTGGTGGCGCCTCCCCGCACCGCCTCCACCGAGCCACTGCCTTGCGCCTGCACCTGCCATCCGGAGCCCCCACGTGAGCCCCGGCCGACCGAACGCCCCCACCTTCCGGAGAAGCAGCAATGACTTACACCGTGAACCACGAGTACCCGACGCAGAACAACCCGGCCGCGCGGTGGCTCGTGTCCCGTGTCGTCTCCCCATGGCAAGTACACGAGGCGTGGGCCGATGGACGGGTTCCCGGCATCCCCATCGGCCAGCGATTCGACGTGATCGAGATTCCCGCTCGCCTGCTGGAATCCAGCATCCACGGCATCAAGGACGGCCCTGCGATCGAGGCCGCCTTCAGGGCGGCCGGCATTACTGCCGGAGTGGTCGTCCCTCGGCGCCAAGACGTCTACAAGGTGCTCGTGCGGCCGGGCTCCGCCAAGAACTGGGATGAGCCCGGCACGAGGGCCATCGGCGGGAAGAGGAATCACGACTACCTCGGCGCGCCGCATCCGGGCCGTCGCGATTGTCCGGGAGCCTACTGGCTTCTGTCACCCCCCCCCCACGAGGATGCGATGCTCGCAAGTGCCGACGAGGTTCGCGCTCTCCTCCAGAGGCGACCGCCCCAGTGCATTGGGCACGGCACAGGTTCCACGTGAGCGAACTCGTGCCGCTCGACTCGGCCTCCCCGCCCAGCGCCCTCCGACCGGTCACGCCGTCTTGTGGTCATGAGTCCTGGCTGGTGCCATATGGATGGGGATGGCACGAAGTTGGGGGGCTCGTGTGGACGATCTCAGGATCGTGGAGGGGAACCAACCCGGGCGAGATCGCCTTTATGCCGTACTGCCAGATGACGTGGTCGTGGCGTGGCTTGATCGAAGGACCGGTGAGATCAAGATTCTTCGAGAGGAGTACGAGTCTGCTGCGCTCAGGGCTCTCGCTCCGTACAGGGCGCACCCGAACGGGGCCGTTCCAAAGGTTGAGCAGCCTCAGCGACCTTCGTTGCCGCCTCTCACGCCGGACCTTGATCTGGCCCGCAACCGCCCAGGAGAGTCACTGAGGGAGAAGCTCGCAAACGAAGGGCCCAACCGCTTCGAGCGGCTCCTCTCTTGGCTGCTGCGTCGCGACTCCGGGTGGGATACCTGGCGCCTGGGGCTGGTGGGCGAGCGGCGGGTGGGGAGTGAGCTTGAACGCTTGTCCGGCCGTGGCTGGCGCATCTTGCACTCGATCCCTTTGCCGCCGAACTCGGTGGACATAGACCACCTCCTGATAGGCCCGGGCGGGGTCTTCAGCATCAACACCAAGAACCACCCCGGGAAGAGTGTCTGGGTCGGCAATGACTCGGCCAAGGTCAACCACGGTCCGCCGCAGCCGTACACACGCAAGGTCCGGGCCGAGGCACGGCGAGTACAGCGCGTGCTCGAGATTTACAGCGGAACGGCAGTTCAGGTCCAGCCCGTCCTCGTCTTCGTCGGAGTCTCGGATGTGACCAAGGCTTCCACCCTCACCGACGTACGGGTATGGCGACAACGGGACATCGCTGCCCTCGGACCGGTGTCGGGAAGGCTCTCCCCGGAGGAAGTCGACACCCTGTACTCGATTGCCCGCCACCGAGGTGCCTGGTCGGACGCCTGACGGCAGGGCAACGTGCCCGGCGAGCTGATGCGGGAGACGGTCGCCCACCTGGGCCGGTGCTCGGTCGCCGACGCCGTTGATGTCACCGGCGGATGTCAGAGGCCCCCAGTCGTGATCGACTGGGGGCCTCTGCTCTGGTGGGCACAGACGGATTTGAACCGCCGACATCTGCTTTGTAAGAGCAGCGCTCTACCGCTGAGCTATGCGCCCGCATACGAAGCGATAGCCTACATGGCCTCCACCGGGTCCCGGCAAACCCGCATTCGCCGGGGGCCTGGGGCCAGGACCGAGGGCGGCCGGGGGCCGAGGACCGGACTGGGGACCACGGGCTGGGGTGTACCCAGTACCCGGGTGAGCCGGGGGTTATCCCCACCCCCGATTCGGTAGCCCGTGGGATCCCCCGCCCGTACGTCCGTTCCTAAGATCGACAACGTACCTGCCCCACCCTTACCCGGAGGTCTCCATGGCACGCCGTGCCGTCCGTCTGTCCGCCCTCGTCGGCGGAGCGCTCGTTGCCGGAGCCGTGCTCACGGGGTGCGGCACGGCCAACGCGGACGATGCCACGCCCGAGGACCGGGCCTTCTCGGTCAAGGGGCAGGAGCTGACCGTGGACTCGGACAACTCCGCCATCGAGCTGGTGCAGGGCAGCGGCGACGGCAAGGACGTGAAGGTCACCCGGTGGTTCGACGGGTGGTCCGTGGGCGGGTCGGCCAAGGCGACGTGGGAGATGCTCGACGACGGCACCCTCAAGCTGCGGCTGAAGTGCAGCGGGATCAGCGTGGACTGCGAGGCCAAGCACAGGATCGAGGTGCCGCGCGGGATCGCCGTCAAGGTCAAGGACGACAACGGCTCCATCAAGGCCCACGGCTTCTCGGCCCCGCTGAAGATCAACGGGAGTAATGGGAGCATCGAGGTCCGGGATGCCGGCGGGCCCGTGGAGATCAAGACCTCCAACGGGCGGATCGACGCCCAGGGCCTCGGCTCCCCGAAGGTGTCGGCCACCACCTTGAACGGCCAGATCAAGCTGGGCTTCGTACGAGTGCCGGAGCAGGTCGACACCCACACCGACAACGGCGCCACCACCGTCCTGCTGCCCCGCGCCGGCTACAAGGTCGACACCAGCACCGGCAACGGCCAGGTCAAGGTGGGCGTCCCCCGCGACGACGCCGCCGGGCACTCGGTCTCCGCGCGCAGCAGCAACGGCAGCATCGACATCCGCACCGCCGACTGAGCCGCCCGGCTGACGTGCCCGGCCGACCGCCCTGATGAGTTCGCCCCCGGTGGATGGGAGAATGTCACCCGGACCTGGGGCGATCCATCGGGAGACGGCAAGTGACGGGGACCTTCGCACGTACGGTGACGGCTGCGGTCCGGGAGACCCTTGCGCTCGTCCTGCTGCCGCTGCCCCTGCTGGCCGCCGCCGCGCCGGCCGCCTTCTCGGGCGGCAGCACGCGGCGCTGGGGCCGGTTCCGTGCGGAGGGCCAGCGGGCGGACGCCCAGGCGGCCAAGGACGCGGCCGCCGCCGCGTTCTACGAACTGGACACCGCCCAGCGCGAACTGCGGATCTCCATCGAGACGATCACCGCCGTCGACTCCTCCCCCGCCGCGCGCAAGGCGTCCGCCGACTTCGAGGCCTTCGGCCGGCGCATAGACGAGGTCTCCGGCGCCTACATCGCGGCCGTCGACGCCCACGACCTCGACCGTGACGACCTGGACGCCGCGGCCGCCGCCCGCGCCCGCACCGAGCTGACCCGGGCCAAGGACGAGCTGGTCCGCGCCAAGGCCGACCTGGACCGGTTCGACCAGAGCCTGGCCTCGCTGCTGACCCGCGCCGAGCACCAGCTGACCCAGCTCGCGCCCGCCGTGGAGCGCGCCCGGCAGGGGCTGCGCGCGGCCGGTGAGGCGCTGGACGCCGCACGCGCCACCGGGCTCAGGGCCGACGACCTGGCCGCCCGGCTCGCCGCGCTCTCCCCCGAGCTGACCAAGCTCAACCAGGGCGCCGGGCAGCACGGCGTGCAGCAGACCGTCGACCGCGCCGACCGCGTGCTGCGGGAGGCCGAGGCGATCCGCAGCGATGCGGAGCAGCTGCCGCAGCGGGCGGCGGAGATCGACAAGCGGCTGGTCTCGCTGCGCACCCGCGCGGAGGCCCTGACCACGCGCGCGGCGAGCGTCGCCCCCGTCCTCAGCGAGCTGCGCCGCCGCTACAGCGCGGCCTGCTGGCAGGACCTCCAGCGGGTGCCGGAGGAGGCGGAGCGGGCGGTCGCGCAGGCGGAGGAGAAGCTGCGGGAGGCCCGTGCGGCCCGCGACGAGCAGCGCTGGCCGGACGCCACGGCGCTGCTCGCGACGGTGCGGGCGTTGCTGAGCACGACCGACGAGGCGGTGTCCGCGGCCGGGGAGCGGCTGCGGCGGCTGGACGAGGTGTCCTTCGACCACCAGGGAGAGGTCGAGCGCACCCGCTTCGCGATCCGCGACGCCCAGCGGCTGGCGATGACGGGGCGCAGCACGCCGGATCCGCGGCATGCGGGGCCGCTGGACGAGGCGGTGGGGCGGCTGGAGCGGGCGGTCTCGGGGCTGGAGGGGCGGCATCCGGACTGGTGGCATTTCCTGCGGGAGACGGAGGCGGTGCGGGAGACCGCGGCGCGGGTGGTGCGGGAGATCCGGGAGGAGCGTGGGGGTGCGGGCCGGGGCTAGGGGGTGTCCGGTGGCCCTGGCTATCCTGCCCCCATGCCCCGTTACGAGTACCGCTGCAAGCCCTGTGGCAGCACCTTCGAGTTGAACCGGCCCATGGCCGAGTCCTCCGCGCCCGCCACCTGCCCCGCGGGTCACACCGACACCGTCAAGCTGCTCTCGACCGTCGCCGTCACCGGCACCGCGGGTGCGGCGACCGCCCCCGCGCCCGCCGGAGGTGGCGGGGGGTGCTGCGGGGGCGGCTGCTGCGGCTGAGTCAGCCCACCGGCTGAGTCAGCCCACCCGGCGGGCCAGCGTCAGGCCGTCCGCCACCGTGAGCATCACGGACTCCATCCGGTCGTCCGCGAGCACGTGCTCGTTGAACTTCCGGACGTACGCCCCCGTACCGCTCACCACCGCCGGATCCGCGGCCTGGCCGCTGAAGAGGACGTTGTCGACCGCGATCAGGCCGCCCGGGCGCAGCCGCGGCACCAGCTCCTCCCAGTAGTCGATGTAGCCGTCCTTGTTCGCGTCGAGGAACGCGAAGTCGATGTGCGGTTCGGCCGGCAGGGCGCGCAGCGAGTCCAGGGCGGGGGCGATGCGCAGGTCGATCCGGTCCGCCACGCCGGCCTCGGCCCAGGCCCGGCGGGCGTGGGCCGTCCACTCCTCCGAGATGTCCAGGGCGATCAGTCTGCCGCCGGCGGGCAGCGCCCTGGCCATGGCCAGGGCCGACAGCCCGGTGAAGGTGCCGACCTCCACCACCTGCCGGGCGCCGGTGAGCCGGACCAGGAAGCCCAGCAGCGCCACCTGTTCCTCTGCCACCTGCATGACCGAACGGTCCGGGAAGAGGGCGTGGGTGGAGTCGACCAGGCCGCGCTGCACGGGGTCGAGGGGCGGGTTGTTGGCGAGCACGTACGCGTAGAGGCTTGCGGTGAGCGGAGCGCTCTTGATCTGGGGCACGTGGTCTCCTCGTCGAAGTCGCTGAAGTCGCTCGTCGAAGTCGGCACGAGTCAACGGAGTTGATTCAGTCGAGTCGATTCAGTTGATTCAGTTGATTCGACAGCGAGCCTACGCCCCGCCCCGCGCCGCCGCCGCTGCGAATGCGCCCACGATCTCCTCCCCCGCCGCCACACCCCGGCTCGCCAGCGCGGTCACGTGCGGCGCGCTCCAGCCCACGTCGGCCAGCTCGCCGTGGCCCGGCCGCCAGGCGCGGTCGGCGGCCAGCAGCAGGTCGGCGTCCAGCAGCGAGTCGCCGGCGGCCAGCATCCGGGCCGCGCCCGTGCGCCGGGCCACCTCCGCCGCGGCCGCGCTCTTGGTGAGCGGCTGCGGCACCGCGTAGACCTTGCGGCCCTGCACCGAGACCGTCCAGCCCCGCTCCCCGGCCCAGGCCGTCAGGTCCTTCACCCATGTCTCGGGCAGCCGCGGGCGGTCCACGACGAGATAGGCGAAGAGGTCCGCCGCGGTCCGCCGCTTGAGCAGCCACGAGGGGTCGACCGTGCGCGTCAGGCGCTCGTCGACCTCGGCCAGCGGGGCGCACTCGGCGGCCAGCCTGCGCCGCACCAGCGCCCGCCACTCCGGGTCCGGCTCGCCGCCCACGAGCAGCTCCCCGCCGTTGGCGCAGATCGCGAACTCAGGGGAGGGGCCCGGCAGCCGGACCCGGGCGTACTGCTCGGGGGTACGGGTGGTGGTGGGCACGAACGTGACCGTGCGGGACAGTTCGGCCAGCCCGGCGGCCGCCGCCTCGGTCATGTAGGAGAGCGGCTTCTGCTCGTACGTCTCCACGCACAGCAGGCGCGGCGCCTGCGCGTCCGGGACGGACAGGGCCAGGGCGGCGGTGGAGTAGATCAGGGTGCGGTCGAGGTCGCTGGCGACCAGCACGGGGGCGGCGGTCACTGCGCGGCCACCGCCTTGCCGTCGGCGCCCGTGGCGCCGCGCGTGTAGTGGGGGTGGATCAGCCCGACGCAGCTGTACGGCAGGCCGTCCACCTCCTCGACCGGTACGCCGCGCTGCTCGGCGAGCAGGCGCACGTGGTCCAGGTCCGCGCCGGCCCCGCGCTTCGCCAGGATCTTCCACGGCACCCGGCGCAGCAGGACGCGGGTGGTCTCGCCGACGCCCGGCTTGACGAGGTTGACGTCGTCGATGCCGTACTCCTCGCTGATGCGCTCGACGGCCGCCCAGCCTACCCAGGTGGGGGTGCGGTCGGCGGCCAGCAGCTCCTTGACGTCCGCGGCGACGTCGTCCTCGGCGGCGGCGAAGCGGGCCGCGACGGACTCCAGGAACGACCGCGAGACGTCGGCCCCGGCCAGCTCGCGGTAGAACTTGGCGCCGTGGAAGTCCTGCGGCCCCACGAGGTCGGCGCGCAGCACCGTGCGGGATATCAGGCCGGACACGGTCGAGTTGAGGCACGCGGAGGGGATGAGGAAGTCGTCGCGCGTGCCGTACGTCTCCACGCAGTGGCCGGGGTCGGCGAGGACGGCCAGGCGTGCGTCGAAGCCCGCGCCCCTTGAATTTTTTCCATGGGCGCTTACGGCCTCGGCCAGTTCGCGGGTGATCGCGCCCTTGCCCGTCCAGCCGTCGACGAAGACGACGTCGGCCGGGTCGTGGTGGGCGGCCAGCCAGCGCAGGGCGTTGGGGTCGAGGCCGCGGCCGCGCACGATGGAGACGGCGTAGTGCGGCAGGTCCAGGCCGTGCGCGTGCCGGGCCCAGCGGCGCATCAGCACCCCGACGGGCGTCCCGGCGCGGGCCAGCGAGACCAGCACCGGCCGGGGCGACCGCTCCGCCAGCACCGCCTCGGTGACGGTGCCGACCGCACGGGCGATGCGGGTCGCGGAGGCGTCGAGGGCGGCGCGGTAGAGCGCCTGGTAGCGCTCGCTGGGCTGGTACTCGACGGGCAGCGACTCCGCGTAGTGCGCCCCGCCGCTCTGGATCGCCTCCTCGCGCTCCTCGGTGGGCGCCTCGAGCCGCACGCCGGAGAGGTCCTGGAGCAGCCAGCCGACGTCGTCGGCGTCGTACGAGGAGAAGGCGGGGCCGCGGAGCGGTTCGGGCAGCATGGGGGAAGCCTGTCGATCGGGTGCGTCGGGTACGTACGAGGGGATGACGGCGAGCAGCAGGTGCGCGGTGTGCGCCGACAGCCGGTCCAGGAGGCCGCCGGGGGCGTGCAGTTCGGGGGTGTCGCCGACGGAGTCGACGACCGCGACGATCGCGTCGAAGCCACCGTCGGCGACGTTGTAGGCGTAGCGCTCGCCGGGGCCGTCACCGGGCGCGTCGTGCGCGGGGAAGGCGAGGCGGGTGCGGATCGCGTAGCCGGGGTCGTCGACCGCGAGGACGGGCGACCGGGTGGTCGTGGAGAAGCGCACGTCCGCGAAGGCGGGCTCGAGGGCGTGGGCGAGCCGCAGCGGGGCGTACATCAACTCCTCGTTGCCGAGGACGAGTACGCGCTCGGCTCCCTGCGGGACGGCTTCGCGGATGCGGGCTGCCATGCCCGGCAGGGCGGCTTCGAGCTGCGCCCGGTGGGCGGGGGTGAAGCCGTGGCGGGCGCCGTCGGGGAGGGCGGGGGGCCAGGCGAGGTCGATACGGGTCGCCGCGGGGTCCGGGGCGGAGCCCCGGTTTCGGGAAGGGGCGGGACTGGGGAAACTCCCTCCGCCGCAACGGCGATCAGCCACCGCGGCGGCACCCGGCGGTGCCGAACCGGCCCCGGCCCCGGCCCCCACCGACTCGTACTCCGCCACCAGCTCCCGCCCCCGCTCCAGCACCCCCTCCGGCAACCCCACCGTCCCCGTCGCCAGCGCGACCAGGTCGATACGGGCGCCCAGTTCCGCAGCGAACTCCCGCAACCGCGCGCGGTCCTCCACGCCCCGCATGTCGACGAGCGCAACCACCACATACCGCCCCCGCGGAAACCGCGCATGCAGCGCCGCAATCGTGTTCAGGACCGTACGCCCCGTCGAGAACTCGTCGTCGACGAGCACGAGCGGGCCGTCGCCCGCGAAGAGGCGGGGATCCTCCGGCAGCAGCAGGTGCGACGTGGCGTGGCTGTGCTCCTCCTCGAAGCCGCCGACGGGCGCGACGCCCGCCACCGCCCGCCGCGTCGAGTGCAGGTACGGGGCGAGGCCGACGCCGTCCGCCACCGCGTGGCCCAGCCCCGTCGCGGTCTCGGCATAGCCGAGCACCACGGCGCGCGCGGCGGCCTCCTCGCCCAGCAGCGCCCGCACCCGGCGGCCGAGGCCCGCCCCGGCCTCGTACACCGCCGAGGGACGCTGGGGCACGTGCTTGCCCAGGACGTTCGACACGAGCAGATGTGCCCGCTTGGGGTTGCGCCGCAGGGCCAGGCCCAGCAGCCCCGGCAGCCGGGCGTCCCCCTCCAGGCGCACACCCAGCCGGTCCGCGACCCACTGCCCCGACCAGACAGACCCGTCCGCCCCGCCCACTCCGTCACTCCTCATGCGCTCTGCAACCCCGCCGCCAGCAGTTCCACGAAGCTGACATCCTCCCGCGCCACGCCGAACACCTCGGCGCGCAGCATGGTCCGCTCGGCCCAGGCGCGGTGCGGCTTCACTTCGTTCATCTTGTTCGTATAGGCGGAGCGCAGTACTCCACCACCGCCCCGCTCCGGCCGGAGGATGTCCTGTGCATCGCTGAACTCCTCGTGGCTGACGACCGAGAGGGCGTGCACGGGTGCGACGTGCGAGGGGTGGATGCAGGTCTTGCCCTGGAGGCCGTTGGCGCGGTCGAGCTGGATCTCGCGGAGGAGGCCGTCCATGTCGTGCTCGATCAGGGCGGTGCGCAGCGCCTCCGCCGGGCCGGCGAAGGGGCTGCGGCGCAGCTGCGGCTTGAACATCCGCTCGGGCTGCGGGAAGTACTCCCAGACGGGGCCGCTGACCGTGAAGCCGCTGCCGTCCGCGCGCCCCAGCACATTGACGACGTCGGCGATGACGGAGGCGACGAGCTGGACGTCGTAGGCGGTCATGTCGGGCGCCCGGCGCAGCCCGTACGCGGAGCAGAAGTCGGTGACGCCGAGGCGCAGGGCGAGCACGCGGTCGCGGTACTTCTCGACGGTGCGGGCTATGCCGGCCAGGGTCTCGGTGCGGGTCTCCAGATGGAGCAGTTCGGGGGATTCCAGGACGGGCATTGCGAAAAGCCTCTGCCCGCCGAAGGCTTCGGCCTCGGTCAGGGCCTCCAGGAACGGAAGTCCGCGGTCCTCGGTGAACTTGGGCAGGACGAATCCGGTCAGCAGCCGGCCGGCCGGGCCGAGTCTCCGCACCAGACTGCCGATCTGCTCGGGCTCGCGGACCCGGACGAACAGCAGCGGCAGCCCGCCGGAGCCCTCGGGATCCCCGGGACCCGCGGCCAGCTCGGCGAACTGCCGGAGGAGGTTCTCCTCCGCGCCCGCCACCTCGGCGTCGGCGATGGAGTCCTCCAGGCACAGGACCATGGAGACGACCCCGCGCCGCGCCTGCTTGCGTATGTCCTCGGCGAGGGTGGGGCGCGTGGCGGGGCTGTAGAGGGTGGCTCCGAGGGCGACGGCGAGCGTACGAGCGGGGGAGCCGGCGTCGAACTCGCCCGGCTCCCGGTGGAACAGCCCACTGCGCACCGCAGGCGCAAGGTGTCCGAAATGCCTCATTGTTCTCCCCGATTGCCGCACCCTGGACGCCTTCCCCTCCGGTCGGCCCGGCACGGAAGCGTGGCCGATTATGGTACGTCCGGGAGCGGGTCAAGAGTTCCCCAAGGTAGTGAAAAACCCATGACCGGCGCCGATGGATCCGGTAACCGGTAGGCGGCCGGCCACCCCTGCGTTGTCCGGCGCCCGCACGGGAAGGCAGGATTGCGGACATGACGCACGCCATGCTCAAGGGGTCGAACATCCCGCTGGAGGCCCGCACCGTACGGGCCGTACTGCGCTGGACCCCAGGCCCGGGCATCCCCGACGTGGATGTCTCCGCCCTGCTGCTGGGCGACGGCGGCCGCGTGCGCTCCGACGAGGACTTCGTCTTCTACAACCAGCCGCGGCACCCCTCCGGCCTGGTCCGCCACCTGCCCAAGAAGCGGCTGGTCGAGGGCATGACCGATTCGGTGGAGACCGAGCTGTCGGCCCTCGATGCGTCCGTGGCCCGCGTGGTGCTGGCCGCGTCCGCGGACGGCGGGCCGTTCGGGCTCGTCAAGGACCTGTGCGTGCTGCTGTACGACGTGGAGCGGGGTGGCGCGGGCGCGACCGCGGGTGCGACCGTGACCGACGTCGCGCCCGTCGCACGCTTCGACGTGCAGCCCGAGACGGGCGACGAGACCGCGATGCTCTGCGGAGAGCTGTACCGGCGCGGGGACGGCTGGAAGTTCCGTGCGCTCGGGCAGGGGTATGCGTCGGGGCTGGTGGGGCTGGCGACGGAGTTCGGCATCTCGGTGGACGAGGGCGACGGGGCGGACGGGGCGGAGTCGGCGCCGGAGCCCGTGCCTGCGTCTGTGCCTGCGTCTGCGTCTGCGCCTGCCTCTGTGCCTGCGGCATCTCCGGCGCCGCCTGCGCCCGGGCCCGGGTATCCGCCGCCGCCTGCGCAGCCGCCCGCGATTCCGCCGCAGCCGGCTTATGGCTATCCGCATCATTCGCCGGCGCCGGCTTCGCAGCCTGCGTACGGGTATCCGCCACAGCACCAGTCGCATCATGCGCCGCAGCCGGCGTACGGCTACCCCCCGCAGCGCCCGGTCCCGGACCCGTCCTTCCGGCTGCCGCCGCAGGGGCCCCAGTTCCAGCCGGGGCGGTAGGGGTTTCCTTTCCCCGATCCCGCCCCTTCCCGAAACTGGGGGCTCCGCCCCCAGACCCCCGCTCCTCAAACGCCGGAGGGGCTGAATTGGACGCCGCCCAGTTTGTGGGCAATCGTTCCTCCCCCAGCTACCGCTGGGAGGTGCCCCCAGGCGATGGGGGTGCCCCCATGCCGTTCAGGCAATGGGGGAGGGTGGGCACAAGCCGGCCTACCGGGCAGCAACCACCCCGGCTGCTGGCCCCGCTCGCAGCGCGAGGGCCCCGGGGTCTGGGGCGCAGCCCCAGTTCGGGAAAGGGCGGGATCGGGGAAAACAACCCTCACACCTTCGACTTGTACCCCCGCCCCCACTGCAGCCCCCACCCATAGAGCCGGTCCAGCTCCGACTGGAAGCCGTACACGTACCGCATCTCGCGCCGCACCACGATGTCGCCCCCCTTGTTCTCGATCATCAGCACCGCGCAGGACCGCGCCTCCGGGGCGCGCTCGTGGAGGGGGACCTCCAGGCGGGGGCCGTTGCCCGGGTAGAGCGTCACCATGGCGTGCGTACGGTCGAACGCCGGGGTGCCGTCATAGATATAGACGAAGATCAGCAGGCGCCGGAACTGGTCGCGGTGGTCCATGTTGATGTAGATCGTCTCGCCCGACCCCGACCCGAAGCGGTCGTCACCGCTGAGCTGAACATACGGCGGCGAGTTGATGCTGCCCAGTATGTTGCCGAGTGGCTGCACTACGCCCTTGGACCCGTCCGCCAGCTCGTACATACAGGCGAGGTCGAGGTCCACGTTGACCATGGCCGGTCCCTGCGCCTGGACCACCTCGGGGGTGAACTTGCGGAAGGGGTGCCGCACCCCCGAGCCGCGGGGGGGCTTGTCGGCGAAGTCGGAGGTCCGCATCCGCCAGGACAGGTTGACCCGCAGGTTGCCCGTGACCGCACCCTGCTTGGTCAGCGAGAACGTCGGATGGCGCTTGGTCAGTTCGACCGCACCGCTGGCCGTGCCGATGCTGTCGAATTGACGTGCGGCAGCGCCTCCCAGATTGCCGAAGAGCTTGTCCCACAGATTCATTGCCGAACCCCCACCGGATGAGCAGAAACGCAGCGGGGCGGTCGTGAGGATGATCCTCGCGACCGCCCCGAACAGAGCGTTCCTCAAATGTGCCGGAGTCACACTCCGGAGGAGACCTCGGCCCTCGTTCCCGAGCCATCGTCCGAGCCCGCCTCACGGCGGTTGCGCACCACCGAGGAGAGGAAGGACAGGCCGATCAGCACGACGCCGATCAGGCCCGTGACGACCTCGCTGACTTCGTACTTGATGGTGATCAGCAGGATCACGGCCAGCGCGCCGATGGCGTAGTGCGCGCCGTGCTCCAGGTACACGTAGTCGTCCAGGGTGCCCTTGCGGACCAGGAAGACCGTGAGCGAGCGGATGTACATCGCGCCGATGCCCAGACCCAGCGCGATCTCGAAGATGTCGTTGGTGATGGCGAAGGCGCCGATGACACCGTCGAAGGAGAAGGAGGCGTCGATGACCTCCAGGTAGAGGAACATGAAGAACGCGGCCTTGCCGGCCACCGCGGCGATCGACGGGCCGCCCTTCTTGGCGGGCGCGGCACCCTGCGCCCCGTCGGCGGCGTCGTCCTCGTCCTCCTCGGACTCCAGGCGGTCCTCGAAGAAGTCGGAGATGCCGCCGACGATCAGGTACGTGATCAGACCGCCGATGCCCGCCAGCAGCACCGTCGCGGCCTTGTCGACCGTGCCCTCGCCGCCGTGCACCGGGACGCCCGTGGCGACGGTGGTCGCGGCGACGAGCAGCACGACGAGCGCGACGACGGTGGAGAGGGTCTCCAGCTTGCCCAGCCTGGCCAGCGGCTTCTCCAGCCACTCCAGCCACTTGATGTCCCGGTCCTCGAAGATGAAGTCCAGGAAGATCATGAGCAGGAACATCCCGCCGAAGGCGGCGATGGCCGGATGGGCGCTGGTCACCAGCTGCTCGTACCGGTCGTGGTCGTTGATCGCGACTCTGACCGCCTCGATCGGCCCCAGCTTGGCCGTGATGGCCACGATGACGACCGGGAAGACGAGCCTCATGCCGAAGACGGCGATGAGGATGCCCACGGTCAGGAACATCTTCTGCCAGAACGGGTTCATCTTCCGGAGGATTCCGGCGTTGATGACCGCGTTGTCGAACGAGAGCGAGATCTCGAGGACGGACAGGATCGCGACAATCGCCAGCCCCTGCCACCCCCAGAGAAGTCCGGCCAAGGCCAGTCCGGCCGCCGTGACGGCGAACGACCATCCAAAGGTTTTCAGGAGCACTGGCTACCCAATCCTTCGCTGTTCGGGTCCCTCCGCGCGAACGCGGCTTTACGAAACGTTGACCCCGAAGTCTAGGGCGATGCCGCGCAGCCCGGACGCGTACCCCTGGCCCACGGCCCGGAACTTCCACTCGCCGCTGTACCGGTAGACCTCGCCGAAGATCATCGCGGTCTCGCCGGCGGCGTCCTCGCTGAGGTCGTAGCGGGCCAGTTCACTGCCGTCGGCCTGGTTGACGACCCGGATATAGGCGTTGCTGACCTGCCCGAAGCTCTGGCCGCGCACATCGGCCTCGTGGATGGAGACCGGGAAGACGATCTTGTCGCAGGCGGCCGGCACCTTGGTGAGGTCCACCAGGATGGACTCGTCGTCGCCCTCGCCCTCACCGGTGAGGTTGTCGCCCGTGTGCTCGACGGAGCCCTCGGGGCTCTTGAGGTTGTTGTAGAAGACGAAGTACTCGTCCCCCAGCACCCGGCCCGAGGCGCACAGCAGCGCGCTGGCGTCGAGGTCGAAGGGGGCCCCGGTGGTGGAGCGCGCGTCCCAGCCGAGGCCGACGGTGACGTTGGTGAGGTTCGGTGCGGCCTTGGAGAGGGAGACATTGCCCCCCTTGGCGAGCGTTACGCCCATGATCTTGGTTCCTCCCCGAGATGACGTTGTTGCGCGGTGCAGGTCGTTGCGCGGTGCACGTCCGGCGCCGCACTCCCTGGCAGGGTGTGCGGCGCCGGACGCGGTGGTATCGGCCGTCGGACGTTGACGTCAGACGTTGACGCCGAAGTCCTGGGCGATGCCGCGCAGGCCGGAGGCGTAGCCCTGGCCGATGGCGCGGAACTTCCACTCGGCGCCGTTGCGGTACAGCTCGCCGAAGACCATGGCGGTCTCGGTCGAGGCGTCCTCGCTCAGGTCGTAGCGGGCCAGCTCGGTGTTGTCCGCCTGGTTGACCACACGGATGTAGGCGTTGCGGACCTGGCCGAAGCTCTGCTGGCGGGTCTCGGCCTCGTAGATGGAGACCGGGAACACGATCTTCTGCACGTCCGCGGGGACGCCGGCCAGGTTGACCTTGATGACCTCGTCGTCGCCCTCGCCCTCACCGGTGAGGTTGTCGCCCTGGTGCTCGACGGAGCCGTCGGGGCTCTTCAGGTTGTTGAAGAAGACGAAGTTCTGGTCGTTGGCGACCTTGCCCTGGTCGTTCGTCAGCAGCGCGCTGGCGTCGAGGTCGAAGTCCGTGCCGGTGGTGGTACGGGCGTCCCAGCCGAGACCGACGACAACCGCGGTCAGGTTCGGGGCCGCCTTGGTCAGCGAGACGTTGCCGCCCTTGCTGAGACTGACTCCCACGAGTCCTCCATAGGTTCGAGGGGCCGGGCGGACGATGGCGGCCCGTGCCCCCGGGTTGTGCGATGGCATCCGATCAACGGTTTGATGCTAGTGACCGGTTCCCACCGATTACAGGCTCTTGCGGCGAAGGACGCCGGGCAGGGCGCCGGGGGTTGCCCCAGGCGCCCCGGGAGTCACTCAGAGCGCGGCGAGGGCCTTCGTGTACTCGTTCAGGTCACGCGCGTCGGGCAGCCCGTTGACGATCGTCCAGCGGACGACACCGTCCTTGTCGATGACGAAGGTGCCACGCAGGGCGCAGCCCTTCTCCTCGTCGAAGACGCCGTAGGCGCGGCTGGCGTCGCCGTGCGGCCAGAAGTCGGACAGCAGCGGGTACTCGAGGCCCTCCTGCTCGGCGAAGACGCGCAGCGAGAACGGCGAGTCGTTGGAGACGGCCAGCAGCTGCACGTCGTCGTTGGCGAACTTCGGCAGCTCGTCGCGCAGGGCGCACAGCTCGCCGGTGCAGACGCCGGTGAAGGCGAAGGGGTAGAAGAGCAACACGACGTTCTTCTCGCCCCGGAAGTCGGAGAGGCGGACGGTCTCACCGTGCTGGTTCTTCAGCGCGAAGTCGGGCGCCTTGTCGCCTACGGCGATCGCCATGGGTAACACCTTTCTGGTGACGGAGCCTGTCGGCGGGACCAGTGTGTCACTGCCGGCGCGGCCGCCCCGCGGCGGGCACCCTCCGGCGGGCCGCCGCGGGCGCGCCCGTGGCGGAAAACGCCTTGCGCCCCCGGCCGCGGGGCGGCGGGGGCGCAAGGGCGTGTCCGACGGGTCGGTGAGGGCCCCGCGGCATCCGGCGCCGGGGCACCTCCTGGGGCACCCCCAGCGGCGGCCGGGGGAGGCACGGGGCCTGTGCCGGCCCGTCGGACACGCCCTGGGCACACGTCGAGGGGACGCGGGGGCGGCGGCGCGGCCGCCCTCCGACAGACCTACCGCTTGGGGGAGGCCATCTTGGTGCCGGACCAGTCCTTGCCGACGCTGATGCTCTTGGTCTGGGAGAGCCCCGCGGTCTGCGCGGCGTCCTGGATGTCGCTCGGCTCGATGTAGCCGTCGCGGCCGGTCTTGGGGGTCAGCAGCCAGATCATGCCGCCGTCCTCGAGGCAGCCGATGGCATCCACCAGCGCGTCCGTGAGGTCGCCATCCTCATCCCGGAACCACAGCAGGACGACGTCAGCCACGTCGTCGTAGTCCTCGTCGACGAGCTCCTGGCCGACGACGGACTCGATACCTTCACGGAGATCGTGATCGACGTCGTCGTCGTAACCGATCTCCTGGACCACCTGTCCCGGCTCGAACCCCAGGCGTGCAGCCGGGTTGGTCCGCTCCTCCGCGTGGTCCGCGGTCGCGCTCACAGATTTCCTCCTGTCATTTTCCGAAAGATACTCCGCTCCGCGCATACGCGAAGCGATGGGCGTAGTCCACACGTGCCGGGCGGATCGCGCAAGTACCCGGCCGCCGAGCCCGCCGAAACGGTGACGAGTGCGGCGGTCTCCGGGCATCTCCCACCATGAGGCAGGAGCGGCGCGTGATTCACAGCACAGCATTTTGCCGAGTTTATGAAGTTACTCCTTGCGATGACGCCCCTCGGACCCGAACGGCCGTACGCGGGCCTCCCTCATAGGGGGCGTATGGTTGCGATTTGGCCGCCGCAGGCGACCGACCCTGGACGATTCGTCTCATGGGTGGTGGTTACCGCCCAGTAGAGATGACGTTTCCGCCGCCGAGGTCCACGATGGGAGCCGGCGCGACATATAAGCAAAGACCGTGTCGACCGCGTGCACAGCAAGAGCGCGCGCCAGGAACAGGCTGCGCGCAGTGCACGACACGACACGACCGAACAGCGAAGGAACAGCGTGGCTTCCGGATCCGATCGCAACCCGATCATCATTGGCGGTCTTCCCAGCCAGGTCCCGGACTTCGATCCCGAAGAGACCCAGGAATGGCTCGACTCGCTCGACGCGGCCGTCGACGAGCGAGGCCGCGAACGTGCCCGCTACCTCATGCTTCGCCTGATCGAACGGGCGCGTGAGAAGCGCGTGGCCGTGCCCGAGATGCGCAGCACGGACTACGTCAACACCATCGCGACCAAGGACGAGCCGTTCTTCCCCGGCAACGAGGAGATCGAGCGCAAGGTCCTCAACGCGACCCGCTGGAACGCGGCCGTCATGGTCTCGCGCGCCCAGCGCCCGGGCATCGGCGTCGGCGGCCACATCGCCACCTTCGCCTCTTCCGCCTCGCTGTACGACGTGGGCTTCAACCACTTCTTCCGCGGCAAGGACGAGGGCGACGGCGGCGACCAGATCTTCTTCCAGGGCCACGCCTCCCCGGGCGTCTACGCCCGCGCCTTCCTGCTGGACCGACTGTCCGAGCAGCAGCTGGACGCCTTCCGCCAGGAGAAGTCGAAGGCGCCCTACGGCCTGTCGTCGTACCCGCACCCGCGCCTGATGCCGGACTTCTGGGAGTTCCCGACCGTCTCGATGGGCCTCGGCCCGCTCGGCGCGATCTACCAGGCCCGCATGAACCGCTACATGGAGGCGCGCGGCATCGCCGACACCTCCAAGTCCCACGTCTGGGCGTTCCTGGGCGACGGCGAGATGGACGAGCCGGAGTCGCTCGGCCAGCTGTCCCTGGCCGCCCGTGAGGGTCTGGACAACCTGACCTTCGTCGTCAACTGCAACCTCCAGCGCCTCGACGGCCCGGTGCGCGGCAACGGCAAGATCATGCAGGAGCTGGAGTCGCAGTTCCGCGGCGCCGGCTGGAACGTGATCAAGCTGGTGTGGGACCGCTCCTGGGACCCGCTGCTGGCCCAGGACCGGGACGGCATCCTGGTCAACAAGCTCAACAGCACCCCCGACGGCCAGTTCCAGACGTACGCCACCGAGACCGGTGCGTACATCCGCGAGCACTTCTTCGGCGACGACCAGCGTCTCCGCAAGATGGTCGAGGGCATGACCGACGACCAGATCCTGCACCTGGGCCGCGGCGGTCACGACCACAAGAAGATCTTCGCGGCGTACGCGGCGGCCAAGGCCCACAAGGGCCAGCCGACCGTGATCCTCGCGCAGACGGTCAAGGGCTGGACGCTCGGCCCGAACTTCGAGGGCCGCAACGCGACCCACCAGATGAAGAAGCTGACGGTCGACGACCTCAAGCGCTTCCGGGACCGCCTCCACATCCCGATCGCCGACAAGGAGCTGGAGTCCGGCCTGCCGCCGTACTACCACCCGGGCCGCGACTCGGAGGAGATCCAGTACATGCACGACCGCCGCAAGGCGCTGGGCGGCTATGTGCCGACCCGTGTCGTGCGGTCCAAGCCGCTGAACCTGCCGGGCGACAAGGTCTACGCCCCGATCAAGAAGGGCTCCGGCCAGCAGTCGATCGCCACCACCATGGCGTTCGTCCGCCTGCTGAAGGACCTCATGCGGGACAAGGAGATCGGCAAGCGCTTCGTGCCGATCGCGCCCGACGAGTACCGCACCTTCGGCATGGACTCGCTGTTCCCGTCGGCGAAGATCTACAACCCGCTGGGCCAGCAGTACGAGGCCGTGGACCGCGAGCTGCTGCTGGCGTACAAGGAGTCCCCGACCGGCCAGATGCTGCACGACGGCATCTCCGAGGCGGGCTGCACCGCCTCGCTGATCGCCGCCGGCTCCGCCTACGCCACGCACGGCGAGCCGCTGATCCCGATCTACGTCTTCTACTCGATGTTCGGGTTCCAGCGCACGGGTGACCAGTTCTGGCAGATGGCCGACCAGCTGGCGCGCGGCTTCGTGCTCGGCGCCACCGCCGGTCGCACCACCCTCACCGGTGAGGGCCTCCAGCACGCCGACGGCCACTCGCACCTGCTGGCCTCGACCAACCCGGCCGTCGTCGCGTACGACCCGGCGTTCGGCTACGAGATCGCGCACATCGTCCAGGACGGTCTCCGCCGCATGTACGGCGAGAACGCGGAGGACATCTTCTACTACCTCACCGTCTACAACGAGCCGATCCAGCACCCGGCCGAGCCGGAGAACGTGGACGCCGAGGGCATCCTCAAGGGTCTGTACCGCTACAAGGCGGGCGAGGCCGGCGCCATCCCGGCGCAGATCCTCGCCTCCGGCGTGGCCGTGCCGTGGGCCCTCGAGGCCCAGAAGATCCTCGCCGAGGAGTGGAACGTCAAGGCGGACGTCTGGTCGGCGACCTCCTGGAACGAGCTGCGCCGTGACGCCATCGCGGTGGAGGAGCACAACCTCCTGCACCCGGAGGAGGAGCAGCGCGTCCCGTACGTGACGAAGAAGCTCGCCGACGCCGAGGGCCCGAAGCTGGCCGTCTCCGACTGGATGCGTGCGGTTCCGGACCAGATCTCGCGCTGGGTGCCCGGCACGTACCAGTCGCTGGGCGCGGACGGCTTCGGCTTCGCGGACACGCGTGGCGCGGCCCGCCGCTTCTTCCACATCGACGCGCAGTCGATCGTCCTGGGCGTGCTCACCGAGCTGGCCAAGGACGGCAAGATCGACCGCTCGGCCCTGAAGCAGGCGATCGACCGCTACCAGCTCCTCGACGTGGCAGCAGCCGACCCGGGCGCAGCGGGCGGCGACGCGTAAGCGTTGACAGGTTGACGACGGCTCCCGACCGGCTTTGCCGGTCGGGAGCCGTCCTGCTTGTGGGCAATCGTTCCTCCCCCAGCTACCGCTGGGAGGTGCCCCCAGGCGATGGGGGTGCCCCCATGCCGTTCAGGCAATGGGGGAGGGTGGGCGCAAGCCACCCGCAGCCGGAAACCGGCGCCCACCCCAGACGGCAACCCCGCTACTGCTCCCACACCTTGTACGCCCGCACCACGTACGGCGATTCCGGCACCCACGACCCCGACGGATACGTCGAGAACTCCCCGGTCTCGGCACACGTGGCGCTCTGATACGTCGTGACGGGCCGCCCCGTCCGGTTGACGAACGAAGCCGCCGTCCCCCCGCCCGGCAAGGCGATACAGCTCTCGATGTCGATGCCCGCCAGCTCGCTCGTCGTCCGCGCCCCCCGGTACCCCGTCTTGGGCCACATGCACAGCTGCCCTGCCGCACAGCTGCCCGTACGGCCCGCAGGCTCCGCACTGGCCGCAGGCGCAATCGCGCACCCCAGCACGGCCGCAAGGCCGAGAGCAACAACGGCGTTACGCCGGAACTTACGCATACGGGTCCCTCCCCAGTCGCACAGTCGAATGGTCAGACGAGTCTCGTCACCGAAGATCCGCACTGCCAAGAGGGCCGACCCGGCCATGCCCTGATAGGGGAAGCGCAGCAGAAGCGGGGGCGGTACCGAGGTACCGCCCCCGCTCCCTTCGGGGGACACAGTGGCTCAGGTGGCTCAGATGCCTCAGGTGGCTCAGATGTGTGCCGCGCCGCCTCCGGCCTCGACGTTCTCGCCACGCTTGGTGAACAGGGCGACGACCGCGGCGAAGACGGAGACGACCCCGGCGATGGTGAAGGCCTGTCCCATGCCCGACATGAAGGTGTCATGGGCAATGGACGTGATCTTCGCTGCCACATCGGGCGCGGCGTGCGGCGGCACGGGGGCGATGCCGAGCTGGACGGCCTCCTTGGCGTGGTCCATCTGCTCGGGCGGGAGCTGCGGCAGGCCCCCGTCGGCCCACTTGTCGGGCAGCAGGTTGTCGACCCGGGAGGCGACGACCGCGCCCAGCACGGCCGTACCGAGCGAGCCGCCGATCTGCATGGCGCCCTGCTGGAGGCCGCTCGCGACACCGGCGTGCCGCAGCGGCGCGTTGCCGACGATGACCTCGGTGGCGCCGACCATCACCGGCGCGAGGCCGAAGCCGAGCAGGCCGAACCACACCGACATCACGCCCGTGCCGGTGTCGGCGTCCAGGGTGACCATCCCGAAGCAGGCGACCGCCGTGCTCACCATGCCGCCGACCAGGGGGACACGCGGTCCGTACTTGGTGATGAGCGCGCCCGCGATGGGTGAGGCCACGATCATCATGCCGGTGAGGGGCAACAGGTGCAGACCCGCGTTGACCGGGGCCATCCCGTGGATGTTCTGCAGGTAGAAGGTGACGAAGAAGACGCCGCCGATGAAGGCGAAGGCCATCAGCACCATCAGGACCGTACCGGCGGACAGCGCCACCGACCGGAACAGGCCGAGCGGCAGCAGGGGCTCGCGCGTCCTGGACTCCCAGAGGGCGAAGAGGATGAAGCACAGGCAGGACACGCCCAGGAAGAGCAGCGTCTTGCTGCTCGTCCAGTGCCAGACGGACACCTTGATCAGCGCCCAGATGACGCAGAACATCGCCGCGGACAGCAGCGCGATGCCCAGGAAGTCGAAGGACTTGGGGGTCTCCTCGGCGCGGTGGTCCTTGAGGATGACCAGGCCGAGGACGACGGCGAGGATGCCGATCGGCACGTTGATGAAGAACACGGACTCCCAGTTGACGTGCTCGACGAGCAGTCCGCCGACGATCGGTCCGCCGGCCGTCGAGGCACCGATGACCATGCCCCATAAGCCGATGGCCATGTTGAGCTTCTCGGCCGGGAAGGTGGCGCGCAGCACGGCGAGCGCGGCGGGCATGAGCAACGCGCCGAACAGGCCCTGGAGTACACGGAAGGTGATGATCATCGACACGCTGCCCGACAGGGCGATGAGCCCGGAGAAGCCGGCGAAGCCTGCGGTGCCGATGAGGAAGATCAGACGGTGGCCGAAGCGGTCGCCGAGCTTGCCGGCGGTGATCAGGGCCACGGCGAGGGCGAGGAGATAGGCGTTGGTGATCCACTGGACATCGGCGAGCGAGGCGTCCAGGTCCTTCTGGATGGCGGGGTTGGCGATGGCGACGATCGTGCCGTCGAGCGCGACCATCATCACGCCAATCGCGACGGTAACAAGTGTCAGCCAGGGATGGCCCCGCAGTCCGTTCCGGGGACCGAGTTCCGGCGTCGCGTCGGCGACGGTGGTCTGAGACGTCATGCTCCGAGATTATGACAGCCACTGCCACTTGACAAACAGTTTCATCCGTCATGATCTGTCATATCGACCACAGCTATCCTGAGCAGCGGAAAGACAGCGAGAAGAGGCGAGGATGCAGGCGATCGAGAGAGCGCCGGGGCGTGCGGTGCCGCCCTCGGCCGGGCTGCGCGAGCGCAAGAAGCAGCGGACCCGGGACGCCCTCATCAGGTCCGCACTGGAGCTGTTCTCGGCCAAGGGGTACGAGGGCACGACCGTCGACGAGATCGCCGGTGCGGCGGACGTCTCGCAGCGCACGTTCTTCCGCTACTTCGCCAACAAGGAGGAAGTCGCCCTCTCCGTCCAGCACATGGTGGAGTCGCACTTCTTCGCCGCCGTGTACGAGCGCCCCGCCGAGGAGCCGCCGCTGACCGCACTCCGGGCCGCGGTCCTCGCCTCCTGGGAGACCATCGAGGAGGCCATCCGGGCGGTCGTCCCGCTGGAGCTGCACATCCGCACCTACCGGATGATCCAGGAGACCCCGCAGCTGCTCGCCGCCCATCTGCGCCGCCTCGCCGAGCTGGAGGACCAGCTGGCCCTGGAGCTGGCGCGGCGGGAGGGGCTGCCCGCGGACGATCCCCGGCCGCGCATCCTGGTCGCCGCGTTCAGCGGGGTGATGCGGGAGACCGGCAAGCTCTGGGCCGACGTGGTGAACGGCGACATGGCCCAGCTGCGGCAGGCCACCGCACGGTATCTGGACCAGATCGGACCGGCCCTGGCGGAAAGCTGGCGTTCCTGAACGGCAGGGGACCGAGTGAGCCCAATTGCCGTTGATCCAAACGTGAGATAGCTCACCGGATTCACAGCGGCGCGCGGCTTTCTCCTACTGTGGTCCGCGGTGACTTCCTTCCCGGAGCTCGGCTCCCCCTCCCCGATTCCCTGGACGAACGCGACCACGGTCTGGCGCGCACTGCTTGCGCTGGCCGTGGTGTTCGTCATGCTCGCCACCACCGGCTGGACCGCCGTCCGGGGCCAGCGGGAGGCCACCGACCTGCGTGCGGCCTCGCTCAAGGCATGGCTGCACGGCTCCGTGGCCGGCCGTCCGCTGCCCTCGCCCGACGCGGACCCCGGCACCGTGGCGCGCTTCCTCGGCTCGCTCTCCGGCGGCCAGCGCGAGTGGCTCGCCGACCACTACCCCTTCGTCGTCGGCAACCTCGCCGGCGCCCCCGTGGAGCTGCGCTACCACGCCAACCGGGCCGCGCTCGCCGCGGCCCGCACGGTCGAGGAGCGCCGCACCCACGACAACGCCCTCACCGCCGCCGGCCGCTACGAGGCCGGCCGCCGGATGCACCGCTTCGACTCCCTGCTCGCCGACGGCCGGCAGATCCTCGCCTTCGACCCCGCCGGCCCCGGCCGCGTCGCCGAGGTCTTCGGCGACCTCGACCGGGCCGAGCGGGTCTCCGTCGTCGTCCCGGGCGTCGACACCAACATCCTCACGTTCGAGAAGACCCAGCGCGCCTACAGCGCCCCGGTGGGCATGGCCCGCTCCCTCTACGCCGCCGAGGGGAAGGCCCGCCCCGGCACCCGGACGGCCGTCATCGCCTGGGCCGACTACACCTCGCCCGTGGGCGTCGGCATGGACGCCGCGACCGGCAAGCTCGCCGCCGAGGGCGCGCTGCGGCTGCGGAAGCTGGTGCGCACGCTGCCCGGCGGCTCCAAGGTCTCGCTGATCTGCCACAGCTACGGATCGGTGGTGTGCGGCGTCGCCGCCCGCGACATGTCCCCGCGCGTCACGGACGTCGCGGTCGCCGGCAGCCCCGGCATGCGCGCCGAGCACGCCTCCGACCTGCGCACCAGCGCCCGGATATGGGCGATGCGCGACCCGGACGACTGGATCCAGGGCGTGCCCCACATGGAGGTCGGCGGCCTCGGCCATGGCGCCGACCCGGTCTCCGAGGGCTTCGGGGCCCGCGTCCTCTCCGCCTCCGGGGCCCGCGGCCACGCCGGCTACTTCGCGCCCGGCACCACCAGTCTGGCCAACTTCGCCGGCATCGGCGTGGGGGACCCCGGCTCCGTCCGGTGCGCCGGTGACTCCAGTGACTGCACGGCCGGCGTGGAGGCGGACGCCGCCGTCCCCGCGGCTTGACGCGCGTAGCGCGCCCGGCGCCCGGAAGGGGGACTACCGGGCGGGCGGCGCATACGATGAGCGGCATGGGTGATGTGCTGGCCGGTTTCCACACCGTCTGGGAGTTCGACGCGGACTCCGTGCTCATCCGCTTCGAACGGGGGATCCGCACTCCGAAGCTGCTCCAGGCGCTCGGCGAGCGGCGCATCCCCTACGAGGCGCTGGCGGGCGTCGAGCAGGCCCCCGGGAAGCACGGGACGGTGGTGCTGCGCGCCGTGCCCAGACCCGGCGCCGATCCGCTCGTCGAGGCCGCGGGCGGCCGGCTCAAGGAGGCCTACGACCCGTACCGGCTGGTGCTCCCGGCCGAGCGCGAGCTGCTCGCCGAGTACTACGCCGAGGAGATACGGACCCGGCTCGGCCCCGCCGCCGCCGAGCCCGCCGAGCACCACCTGGTGGCGGCCCCGGTGCCGCCGCTCTCCTTCAAGGCGTACGACGGCAAGGCGTCCTTCGACGGCGACGCCGTCTCCTTCCGCTGGTTCTGGACCGGCGCCTCCTCCGCCAAGTGGAAGGCCGGCGACCAGCGCTTCCCCGTCGACGAGCTGACCGGCGTGGAGTGGCGCTCCCCCGACGCCGCCGACGCACACGGCGGGCACCTGCGGCTCGTCCGCCGCGGCACCGAGGGCCACCGGCCCGAGCCCGCCGACCAGGATCCGGCCGCCGTCGTCTTCGGCAGGGGCTACGGCCTGGTCCACGAGTCGCTGCCGTTCGCGGCGGCGGTCCTGGCCGCGGTGCGGGCCAAGTCCCCCGCCGTGCCCGCGCACACCGCGCCCGCCGCCCGCCCGGACCCCGGCGGGATCGCCGAGCGCATCCGGCACCTGGGCGAGCTGCACGATGCGGGGCTGCTGACGGACGACGAGTTCAGCACGAAGAAGGCCGAGCTGCTGGCGGAGCTGTAACCGGGCCGCAGGCCCGTCCGGCCCGCCTTGCCGCCTTGCCCGCGCGACCTGCCTCGGCTCCGGCCCGGGCCGGGACGTACGCCCCTGCTCAGGAGCCCGGATCCGGCCGCGACTCCGCTTCGGCCCGCGGCCTTGCCCGGCCACGCGAACCAATACCGGGGTATGAGTCCCGCCCTCGCATACGGCACCCCAGTGTGACGCCCCGGACCCGCCCGGCGATCTACGCTGAGCGCGTCATGCCCAAGTCACCGCCCCCGCCATCCCCGCCGTCCGCGGCCGCCCCGGACCCCTCCGCCCCCTCCGTGCTCGTACGCCTGCGCAAGTCCTTCACCCCGGCCGGAGAGCCGGCGCCGCTGCTCGGCCATGCCCGCAGGCGCTGGGTGCGGCGCCTGCCGTACGCCGTCGCGGCGCTGTTCATCGCCATCCTGCTGCCGGTGACGGCCGTGCAGCTGACCAAGGTCTACGGGCTGAACCCCGCCCTCGCCGCACTGCTGGCCGTCACCCAGACCGTGCCCCTGCTGATCGCCGTGCGCCGGCCGCTGCTCGCCTGGGAGATCGCGTTCCCCTCCCACGTCGTCGGCGCCCTCCTCGGACTGGCCGGCGCGGCGCGCATGGACCGCATCTGGCCGTGGACGCCGATGGGGATCATCGGGATGCTCCTGCTGCTGCTCGCCCTCGGCCTGCGCGAGCGGCGCGGCACGCTGCTGACGGTCTGGGCCGTGCTGGGCGCCGTGAGCGTCCTCTTCCAGGGCGTCTCCCCCGCCCGCAGCAACGGCGCCTGGCTGGCGCTGTTCCTGGTCGGCGGCGTGCTGCTGCTGACCGGCGGCGCCCTGCGGGAGCGCGGCGACGCCCAGCGGGCGCTGGCCGAGCAGGAGACGATCAGCGAGGCCGAGCGCGCCCGCCGGACGCTGCTGGAGGAGCGCGCCCGGATCGCGCGCGAACTGCACGACGTCGTCGCCCACCACATGTCCGTGATCACGGTCCAGGCGGACAGCGCCCCGTACCGGATCGCCGGTCTGCCGGACGAGGGCCGCGAGGAGTTCGCCTCGATCGCCGCCGCCGCACGGGAGTCGCTGACCGAGATGCGCCGGCTGCTCGGCGTGCTGCGCAGCGAGGACGCCTCCGGCGGCGCGGACGGCGGCCCGGAGCGGGCGCCGCAGCCCGGCCTGGCGCGGATCGGGCAGCTCGTCGAGTCGACCGTGCGGGCCGGGCTACCGGTGGAGCTGGTGATGCCCGGGGTGTCCGGGCTGCCGGAGGTGCCGCAGGCCGTGGACCTGTCGGCGTACCGCATCGTCCAGGAGGCCCTGGCCAATGTCGTCCGGCATGCGCCCGGAGCGGCGACCCGGGTGTCGGTGTCGGTCGACGAGGCCGCCACGGGCCTGACGCTCGTGGTGGTCAACGCGGCCGGGACCGGGGCGCCCGGCGGGCCGCTGGAGACCTCCGGCACCGGCCACGGCCTGGTGGGCATGCGGGAGCGGGTCCGCCTGGTCGGCGGCACGCTCGACACCGGGCCGCTGCCGGACGGCGGCTTCCGCGTGGCCGCCCGGCTCCCGCTCACGAGAGAAGAGGACAGTTCCCCCGCATGACCATCAAGGTGATCATCGTCGACGACCAGGCCATGGTGCGGGCGGGCTTCGCCGCGTTGCTGGCCGCCCAGGCCGACATCGACGTCGTCGGCGACGCGCCGGACGGGCGGCAGGGCGTGGCGCTGAGCCGCTCCGCGCACCCGGACGTGGTCCTGATGGACGTCCGGATGCCGGAGATGGACGGCCTGGAGGCCGCACGCCAGATCCTCGACCCGCCGCCGGGTGTGGTGCACCGCCCGAAGGTGCTGATGCTGACGACCTTCGACGTGGACGACTACGTCTACGAGGCGCTGCGCGCGGGCGCCTCCGGCTTCCTCCTCAAGGACGCCCCGCCGGCGGACCTGATCTCCGCGGTGCGGGTGATCGCGGCCGGGGAGGCCCTGCTGGCGCCCTCCGTCACCCGCCGCCTCATCGCCGACTTCGCCAAGCGCCCGGCGCCCCGGCGCAACCGCTCGGTCCGGCTGAACGGGCTGACGCCGCGGGAGACGGAGGTCCTGGAGCTGATCGCCCGCGGGCTGTCCAACCAGGAGATCGCGGCGTCGCTGGTGCTGGCGGAGCAGACGGTGAAGACGCATGTGGGGCGGGTGCTGGCGAAGCTGGGCCTGCGGGACCGGGCGCAGGCAGTGATCTTTGCGTACGAGTCGGGGCTGGTGACGCCGGGTGAGGGGTGACTTTTCCCCACCCCGCCCCTTCCCGCTGTATCCGATATGCGGCTCCGCCGCAGGGCGGGGGCTCTGCCCCCGGTTACGGGAAGGGGCGGGGTGGGGAAAGGGCCCGCCGCAGGCGCCTACTCGCGCCCCTCCGACGTGTACGCCATGTCCGCGTACCGCCCCCCGGCCACCTTTCCCGCAATCGGCTCCAGCGCCCCAAACTCCTCCGCGCTCAGCAACACCCGCGTCGCCCCAGCGTTCTCCTCCAGCCGCGACCGCCGCCGCGTGCCCGGGATCGGGACGACCGGCAGGCCGTGCACCGCCGCCCGCTGCTGCACCCACGCCAGCGCGACCTGACCCACCGTCGCACCGTGCGCCTCGGCAATGCTCCGCACCGGCTCCAGCAGCGCCGCGTTGGCCGCCGCGTTGTCACCCGTGAAGCGCGGCTGCGTGCGCCGCCAGTCGTCGCTCGACAGCTCCTTGTCCGCGCTGACGAACGCACCGGTCAGGAAGCCCCGGCCGAGCGGCGAGTACGGCACCAGGGCGACGCCCAGCTCCTTCGCCGTCGGCACCACGTTCGTCTCGATGTCCCGGCTGAACAGCGACCACTCCGACTGCACCGCCGCGATCGGGTGGATCGCCTGCGCCTCGCGCAGCTCACTGCCCGTCACCTCGCTGAGGCCCAGGTGCTTGACCTTGCCCTCCGCCACCAGCTCGGCCATCGTGCCGACCGACTCCGCCAGCGGGACCTCGGGGTTGCGCCGGTGCATGTAGTACAGGTCGATCTCGTCGACGCCCAGCCGCCGCAGGCTGCCCTCGACGGCCTGGCGGATGTACGCGCGGTCGTTGCGGATGGTGCGCTTCGAGGTGTTCGTCGGGTCCTCGGGGTCCGGGGCGATCGCGAACTTCGTGGCCAGCACCACGTGTTCGCGGTTGGCACGGATGAAGGGCGCGATGAACTTCTCGTTCTCCCCCATCCCGTACATGTCGGCGGTGTCGTAGAGCGTGATGCCCAGCTCCAGCGCCCGCTCCAGCACCGCCCGCGCCTCGCCCTCGTCCGTGGTCGGGCCGTAGGCGAAGCTCATGCCCATGCAGCCGAGGCCCTGGACGCCGACCTCGGGGCCGCCGTTGCCGAGTGCGACGGTTGCGATCTTCTCACTGCTCATGTGTACGTCATGCCCCTTCGGACGCCCGGCGGCGGGCGTCGGCATAGATGTCAATCTTGTAGTCGAGCACGTCGAGCGTGCTGCGCAGTTCGTCGATGCGCCTGCGTACGTCCTCGCGGTGCACGCTCAGCAGCCGCTCGCGTTCGGCGACGGTGTGCTCCCCCTGCCGGACCAGCTCCGCGTAGCGGACCATGTCGGCCACGGGCATGCCCGTCAGCCGCAGCCGGCCCACCAGGTCCAGCCAGTCGAGGTCGCGGTCGGTGTAGCGGCGCTGGCCCGTGTGGGAACGGTCGACGTGCGGCATCAGCCCGATCCGCTCGTACCAGCGCAGGGTGTGGGCGGACAGCCCGGCGTAGGCGGCCACCTCACTGATCGTGTAGCGGTCCCGGCCCTCCGGCCGCCGGTCGCGGTGCCGGTCGAGTTCCGCGCACCTGCGCACCCGGACCAGCTCCGGTACCGGGATGCTCTCCACCACGGTCATGCCACTTCCCCCTCGCGAGCCGCACGTTCATGCGTCGTCCCCAACGCTAGAGAGTTGGAGTGCACTCCAAGCAAGTAGGCTCCACCGCATGGAAAGCCTGCAGTTGATCGAGAACTGGCCGGTGGAGAACGCCGCCGCGGCCGTCGTCCGCGCCGACGGCACGGTGGCCGGGCGGTACGGGCCGACGGAGCGCCGGTTCGCGCTGGCGTCCGTGACCAAGCCGCTGGCCGCCTACGCCGCGCTGATCGCCGTCGAGGAGGGCGCGATCGAGCTGGACGAGCCGGCCGGGCCCGCCGGGGCCACGGTGCGGCACCTGCTGGCGCACACCTCCGGGCTGGCCTTCGACGAGCACCGCGCCATGGCCGAGCCGGGCACCCGGCGGCTGTACTCCAACGCGGGCTTCGAGGTGCTGGGCGACCACATCGCCAAGGCCACGGACATCCCCTTCGCCGAGTACCTGCGCCAGGCCGTCCTGGAGCCGCTCGGCATGACGTCGACGGACCTCCCCGGCTCGCCGGCCAAGGACGGCGTCTCCACGGTGGAGGACCTGCTCCGCTTCGCCGCGGAGCTGCAGGCGCCGCGGCTGCTGTCGCCCGGCACGGTGGCGGAGGCCACCTCGGTGGCCTTCCCCGGGGTCACGGGCGTGCTGCCGGGCTACGGGCACCAGCGCCCCAACGACTGGGGGCTCGGCTTCGAGATCCGGGACGCCAAGTCGCCGCACTGGACGGGGAGTTCGTCCTCGCCCCGCACCTACGGGCACTTCGGCCAGGCCGGCACGTTCCTGTGGGTCGATCCGGAGGCGGGCGCGGCCTGCGTGGCCCTCGCGGACCGCAACTTCGGCCCGTGGGCCGTGGAGGCATGGCCGCCCCTGACGGACGCGGTCCTCGCCGAACTCCGCTCGGCATGACCCGCCCGCCCGTCCGTTGCCCACTGCACCATGACGTGCCGGGTAACGGGCGGGCGGGTGGGCGGAATCCCCGGCGCGCAGCGCCGGGGCTACCCGAAATGCGGCTCGGCGTGCATCTCCCACGCCAGCAACTCCGCGGGGAAGGTGATGGCCTCGGCGGTGACGCCCTTCGCGTCCAGGAGGCGTGCGGCATCCCCCTCGCGCAATACCTCGCCGGCCAGGCGGACCGCTCCGCGCACCACATGCACGTACAACCACGGCGCATCCGGCAGCGCCGCCCGCTCGGCACGCCCCAGGCGCCGCACGTGCAGCACCGCCTCCGCCCGCGTCAGCGCGAACGGCGTGCCGTCGGCGATGCCCCGCACCACCTCGTACGAGGGCTCGCCCCCGAACTCGGACGGGGTCAGCCACATCTGGACGAACCGCAGCGGAACGGACCCCTCGTTGCGCTCCGAGTGGCGCACGCCGGAGCCCGCACTGAGCCGCTGGACGTCGCCGGGGCGTACCGTGACCACATGCCCGGTGGAGTCCTCGTGAGTGAGTTCGCCCTCGATCACCCAGGTGACGATCTCCACGTCCCGGTGCGGATGCGCGGCGAAGCCCGCGCCGCCCGCCAGGCGCTCCTCGTTGCAGGCGGCGAGCGGCCCGAACCGCACGTTGTCGGGGTCGTAGAAGCCGGAGAAGGAGAAGGCGTGCCAGGTCTCGATCCCGGCCGCCGGTTCGCCGCCCCGGTAGCGCTCGGCGGCCCGCTGCACGTACGTCATCGGCCCACCGTAGCCCTGTGAGACACCTCGCAGGGGTCCCGGCGGCTCCGGACCGCACCCGAATAAGGCAGGCTTGTCCCGTGCCTGAACCAGCTGCTGAGACCCCGCACCCCCACAGCGCCACCCTGCGCAACCTGGAGAAGTCCTCCGGAACGCTGGCCGCCGCGGCCATCGCCCGGATGGACGCCCAGCTGCCGTGGTACCGGGCGATGCCCCCGGAGAACCGCTCCTGGATCGGCCTGGTGGCCCAGGCCGGCATCGCGGCCTTCACGGAGTGGTTCCGGCATCCGGAGACCCCGCAGGCCATCAGCACCGACGTGTTCGGCACGGCGCCCCGCGAGCTGACCCGGGCGATCACCCTGCGCCAGACCGTGGAGATGGTGCGGACCACCATCGAGGTCATGGAATCGGCCATCGACGAGGTGGCCGCGCCGGGCGACGAGCGCTCGCTGCGCGAGGCGCTGCTGGTGTACGCGCGGGAGATCGCCTTCGCCACGGCCCAGGTGTACGCACAGGCCGCCGAGGCGCGCGGCGCCTGGGACGCCCGGCTGGAGTCGCTGGTCGTCAACGCGGTGCTGTCGGGCGAGGCGGACGAGGGCGCCCTGTCGCGGGCGGCGGCGCTCGGCTGGAGTTCGCCCGACAACGTCTGCGTGGTGCTGGGCACGGCCCCCAACGGGGACAGCGAGCTGACGGTGGAGGCGATCCGCCGGGCCGCACGGCACGCCAAGGTGCAGGTGCTGACGGGGGTGCTCGGCGACCGGCTGGTGGTGATCGCGGGCGGCGCGGAGAGCCCGATCCAGGCCGCGAAGGCGCTGATCGGCCCGTTCGCGCCGGGCCCGGTGGTGGCCGGCCCCGTGGTGGGCGACCTGCTCGCGGCGACCCGGTCCGCGCAGGCGGCGGCGGCCGGCCTGAAGGCGAGCGCGGCCTGGCCCGACGCCCCCCGGCCCGTGCTCGCCGACGATCTCCTGCCGGAGCGGGCGATGGCCGGGGATCCTGTCGCGCGGGAACAGCTGGTGGAGGAGATCTACAGACCGCTGGAGGAAGCGGGCTCGGCCCTGCTGGAGACCCTCAGCGTGTACCTGGAGCAGGCGAGCAGCCTGGAGGGCGCGGCCCGCATGTTGTTCGTCCACCCCAACACCGTGCGATACCGGCTCCGACGTGTGACGGACGTCACCGGCTGGTCACCCTCCGATGTCCGCTCGGCATTCACGCTGCGGATCGCCTTGATCCTCGGGCGTCTGGCCGACACGGAGTGACACCCTTAGGCTTTTGTCGAACGCCAACAATTCCCCCGACGGTTCTTCGTCCCTGTCCCCACGGGTGGCCGATGCCGTCCCCGAGAGAGAGTGTGAGGGTGCTCGTACTCGTCGCTCCCGGCCAGGGCGCTCAGACGCCCGGCTTCCTGACCCCCTGGCTCGACCTCCCCGGTGTTGAAGACCGCCTGCGGGACTGGTCTGCCGCCATCGACCTGGACCTTGTCCACTACGGCACGAACGCCGACGCCGACGAGATCCGCGACACCGCGGTGGCCCAGCCGCTGCTGGTCGCCTCCGCCCTGGTGTCGGCGGGGCAGCTGTTCGCCACGCCCGAGGACTTCGGCCGCCTGGTCGGCGCCGCCGCCGGGCACAGCGTGGGCGAGCTGGCCGCCGCCGCGCTCACCGGTGTGCTGTCCGAGCGCTCCGCCATGGAGCTGGTCCGCAGGCGCGGGCTGGCCATGGCCGAGGCCGCCGCGGTCACCGAGACCGGCATGGCCGCCCTCCTCGGCGGCGAGCCCGAGGCCGTCTTCCCTCACCTGGAGAAGCTCGGCCTGACTCCGGCCAATGTGAACGGCGCGGGGCAGATCGTGGCGGCCGGCACCAAGGCGCAGATCGACGCGCTGGTCGAGGACAAGCCCGAGGGCACCCGCAAGGTCGTGACACTGAAGGTCGCGGGCGCGTTCCACACCCACCACATGGCGCCCGCCGTCTCGGCCCTCGACGCCGCGGTCCGGGAGCTGACCCCGGCCGACCCGCACACCCGCTACGTCTCCAACAAGGACGGGCAGGTCGTCTCCTCCGGCCAGGAGGTCGTCTCCCGGCTGGTGGGCCAGGTGGCCAACCCGGTCCGCTGGGACCTGTGCATGGAGACCTTCAAGGAGCTCGGCGTCACGGCGATCATCGAGGTGGCGCCGGGCGGCACTCTCGTGGGCCTGGCCAAGCGCGCCCTGCCGGGCGTGAAGACCCTCGCGCTGAAGACCCCGGACAACCTCGACGCCGCTCGCGAGCTGATCGCCGAGCACGCCGCCGAGGCCGCCCCGGCCGACGGCGCGGTCCCGGCCGAATAAGGAGCCCCAGAGCATGACCACCAAGATCAAGGCCGCCAAGGGGGCGCCGTACGCGCGCATCCTCGGCGTGGGCGGCTACCGCCCCACCCGGGTGGTGCCGAACGAGGAGATCCTCAAGCACATCGACTCCTCCGACGAGTGGATCCGCTCGCGTTCGGGCATCGCCACCCGGCACTGGGCCGGCCCGGAGGAGACCGTGGCCGCGATGTCCATCGAGGCGGCCGGCAAGGCCATCGCCGACGCGGGCATCACCCCGGAGCAGATCGGCGCCGTCGTCGTCGCCACGGTCTCGCACTTCAAGCAGACCCCGGCCATCGCGACCGAGATCTCCCACCGGGTCGGCGCGGGCAAGCCCGCCGCCTTCGACATCTCGGCCGGCTGTGCGGGCTTCGGCTACGGCCTGACGCTCGCCAAGGACATGGTCACCGGCGGTTCCGCGGAGCACGTCCTCGTCATCGGCGTGGAGCGGCTCTCCGACCTGACCGACCTGGAGGACCGCGCCACGGCCTTCCTGTTCGGCGACGGCGCGGGCGCCGTGGTCGTCGGCCCGTCGCAGGAGCCGGCGATCGGCCCGATCGTCTGGGGCTCCGAGGGCGACAAGGCCGAGACCATCCGGCAGACCGTCGCCTGGGACGTGTACCGCGAGGAGACGGACGTCCGCTTCCCCGCCATCACCCAGGAGGGTCAGGCGGTCTTCCGCTGGGCCGTCTTCGAAATGGCGAAGATCGCCCAGCAGGCGCTGGACGAGGCCGGGGTCCGCCCCGAGGACCTGGACGTCTTCATCCCGCACCAGGCGAACATGCGGATCATCGACTCGATGGTCAAGACCCTGAAGCTTCCCGAGAGCGTCACGGTCGCCCGTGACGTGGAGACCACGGGCAACACCTCCGCGGCCTCCATTCCGCTGGCCATGGAGCGCCTCCTGGCGACCGGGGCGGCCAAGAGCGGGGACACCGCCCTCCTCATCGGTTTCGGGGCGGGTCTCGTCTACGCCGCGACGGTCGTTACCCTCCCCTAGGCACAGGATCCACGGCGCCGGCCCCGGCCGGCCGCCGGAGGTCCCCCGCCTCAGCAGTTCCCTTACCGCAGTTCCACCGCACTATCGATAGAAGGAGCGCCGCACATGGCCGCCACCCAGGAAGAGATCCTCGAGGGCCTCGCCGAGATCGTCAACGAGATCGCGGGCATCCCGGTCGAGGACGTCAAGCTGGACAAGTCCTTCACCGACGACCTGGACGTCGACTCGCTGTCCATGGTCGAGGTCGTCGTCGCCGCCGAGGAGCGCTTCGACGTGAAGATCCCGGACGAGGACGTCAAGAACCTCAAGACCGTCGGCGACGCCGCCCAGTACATCCTGGACCACCAGGCCTGATCTCGGGCACCGCGCTAGTCGCCACCCATGCGGTGGCGGTTCCAGCACCTCTACACGTGGAGACAGAATTCCTGTGAACTCGACCAATCGCACCGTGGTCGTCACCGGTATCGGCGCAACCACACCGCTGGGTGGCGACAGCGCATCGACCTGGGAAGGGCTGCTCGCCGGGCGTTCCGGCGTCAAGCCCCTGGAGGGCGAGCGCTTTGCCGACCTGCCGGTCCGCATCGCCGCGCCTGCCGCCGTCGACCCCGTCGACGTACTGCCCCGTCCCCTGGTCCGCAAGCTGGACCGGTCGGCCCAGCTCGCGCTGATCGCCGCCCGTGAGGCGTGGGCCGACGCGGGCTTCACCGCCAAGGCCGGCGACGACGAGTCCGTCGTCCCCGAGCGCCTGGGCACGGTCGTCGCCTCCGGCATCGGCGGCGTGACCACCCTGCTCGACCAGTACGACGTGCTCAAGGAGAAGGGCGCCCGCCGCGTCTCCCCGCACACCGTGCCGATGCTGATGCCCAACAGCCCGTCCGCCAACGTCGGCCTGGAGGTGAACGCCCAGGCGGGCGTGCACACCCCGGTCAGCGCCTGTGCGTCCGGCGCCGAGGCCATCGGCTACGCCTACGAGATGATCCGCTCCGGCCGTGCCGACGTCGTCGTCGCGGGCGGTACCGAGGCGGCCATCCACCCGCTGCCCATCGCGGCGTTCGCCAGCATGATGGCGATGTCCAAGAACAACGACGAGCCCACCAAGGCCTCCCGTCCGTACGACAAGGGCCGTGACGGCTTTGTCCTCGGCGAGGGCGCCGGCATCGTCATCCTGGAGTCGGCCGAGCACGCCGCCAAGCGCGGCGCCCGGGTCTACTGCGAGGTGCTGGGCCAGGGCCTGTCCGCGGACAGCCACCACATCGCCCAGCCCGAGCCGACCGGCCGGGGCATCGCGGCCGCGCTGCAGAACCTGCTCGACAGCACCGACCTGAAGCCGTCGGAGGTCGTGCACCTCAACGCGCACGCCACCTCCACGCCGCAGGGCGACGCCGCCGAGATCAAGGCGCTGCGCTCGATCCTCGGCGAGGACCTCGACCACGTCGCGGTCTCCGCCACCAAGTCGATGACGGGTCACCTGCTCGGTGGCGCGGGCGGCATCGAGACGGTCACGACCGTCCTCGCGCTGCACCACCGCACGGCTCCGCCGACCATCAACGTCGACGAGCTGGACGAGGACATCGACGCGGACATCGTGATCGGCGAGCCCCGCAAGCTCCCGGAGGGCCCGATCGCCGCGATCAACAACTCCTTCGGCTTCGGCGGCCACAACGTGGTGCTCGCCCTGCGGACGGTCTGACCGACCTTTCGCGACGAGCGTCCGAGGGCCCGCTCCGGTTTCCCGGGGCGGGCCCTCGCCGCATGCATGCACGTATCCGCCGGATCTGCCGGGCTACTTCCCGAACCCCGCGAAGTACGAGGCCGCCATGTCCTCGTCCCCGTGTCCCTGCTCGACGGCCCGACGGAACCGCTCCGCGCCCGCGGCCGCGACGTCCATCCGCACTCCGGCCGCCTCGCCCGCTTCGACGATCAGACGGGCGTCCTTCTCGGCGGTGGTGGTGGCGAAGCTCGGCGGGGTGAAGCCGCCGCCGAGGATGACGGCCGCCTTGGCCCGCAGGTAGCCCATGTCCAGCGGCCCGCCCGCGACCGCGTCGAGGAAGCCGGCCGGGTCCACGCCGAGGCCCTTCGCCAGGGCGAGCGCCTCGGCGGTGCCGTGGGTGACGGCCAGCACCCAGCTGTTGCAGACGAGTTTGAGCCGGGTCGCGGTCCCGGCGGCCGCGTCGTCGCCCACCCACACCGTACGGGTGCCGATGGCGTCGAAGACGGGCGCCAGGCCCGCACGGACCTCCTCCGGCCCGGCGGCGAGGACGACGAGCTTGCCCTCCTCGGCGGGCTGCCGGGTGCCCAGGACGGGCGCGTCCACGAGAACCAGGCCCTGTGCGCGGGCGAAGGCGGCGAAGTCGCCGAAGCTGTCGAGCCCGGCGGTCGTGGACTGGACCCACGGGGTGCCGGGGCGCAGCCCCGGGGCGGCGGCGCGCATCACGTCGAGGGCGGCCGGGCCGTCGTACAGCATGGTGATGACGGCGTCGGCGCCTTCCACCGCGGCGGCGGGCGTGGCGGCCACGGTGATCCCGTCCGCGGCCAGCGGCTCGGCCTTCTCCCGGCTGCGGTTCCAGACGCTTACGGACAGCCCGGCACGGGCGAGGTTACGGGCCATGGCGGCACCCATGATCCCGGTGCCGAGGACGCTGACTGAGGCGGTGCGAGTTTCCGACATGCCCCGAAGCTAGGCGCTGAAGCGCACTCAAGGACAACCCCGCCGCGCGCGGGGGGGGCTCAGGAGGTGCCCCTCACACCACCTGGTGGAGCCACCGCACCGGCGCCCCCTCCCCCGCATACCGGAACGGCTCCAACTCGTCGTCCCACGGCTTCCCGAGCAGCTTGGCCACCTCGGCCTCCAGCTCCGTCTCCCCCCGCGCCGCCCGCGCCAGAGCGGCCCGCAGCCGGTCCTCGGGCACGAGGATGTCGCCGTGCATGCCGGTGACGGCGTGGAAGATGCCGAGGTCGGGGGTGGAGCTGTAGCGCTCGCCCTCGGCGGTGGCGCAGGGCTCGGAGGTCACCTCGAAGCGCAGCAGGTGCCAGCCGCGCAGCGCCGAGGCGAGCTTGGAGGCGGTACCGGCCTGGCCCTGCCAGGAGAGTTCGGAGCGCCAGGTGCCGGGGGCGGCGGGCTGCCGGATCCAGTCGAGGGTGACGCGCACTCCGAGGACGCCCGTCACGGCCCATTCGACGTGCGGGCAGAGCGCTCGGGGCGCGGAGTGCACGTACAGAACTCCACGTGTCGTCACCGGGTCCTCCAGTAATGGGCGCTCCCGCACCAGCTCGCGAGGTTACCTACAGTAAACACCATCGGGGAGCATTTCTCCTGAAAAGGGACAGGATGTGACGTGTTGTGATGTGGTGTCGCCGCGGTGCGAAAGATGCCGGAAAGAGTTGATCACCCCCGCCCAAGCTACCGTGCGGGAACCGCCCAGGGGTGACGTACCGTCGGTCCCGGAGAGATATCACCCGGCCGGAGGGGGAAACACAATGGTCGCGAGCAGGTGGGGCAAGCCGGCGGGAGGCGCACGGGCGACCGCGCGGACGGCCGTGCGGGCGGCCGCGGCGGTGCTCGCCACGGCGCTCCTCGCCACCGGCTGCGACAGCGGCAACAGCGAGACCAAGGCGGAGGCCGCCCCCAGCGCCAAGCCCAAGGCCAGGCCCACCGGCCCCGTCTGGAACACCCACCCCCGGTCGATCGCTTCCCTGGGCGACTCCATCACCCGCGGCTTCGACGCCTGCACCATGCTCGAGGACTGCCCCGACGCCTCCTGGGCCACCGGCACCCAGGTCTACAGCCTCGCCCGCCGGCTGCTGACCTCCCCGGAGGCCGCCAGCTGGAACTACGCGAAGACCGGCGCCCGGATGACCGACCTGCCCGGCCAGATGCAGTCGGCCGTCGAGCGGAAGCCCCAGCTGGTGACCGTGCTCCTCGGGGCCAACGACGCCTGCCGCGCCGACGAGGACCAGATGACGCCCGTCGACAGCTACCGCGCGGACTTCGAGGCGTCCCTCCACGAGCTGCGCCAGGCCCTGCCCACCGCCCAGGTGTACGTGGCCGGGGTGCCGGACCTCAAGCGGCTGTGGTCCGAGGGGCGGAAGAACCTGATCGGCCGCCAGGTGTGGAAGCTGGGCCGCGTCTGCCCCTCGATGCTGCACGACGCCGAGTCGGACGACGCGGCGGCACAGGCCCGGCGCGACCGGGTCGACCAGCGGATCGGCGAGTACAACGCCGCGCTCAAGGACGTCTGCTCGCGGGATGCGCTGTGCCGCTTCGACGACAGCGTGCACGGCTACGGCTTCACGGGGCAGGAGCTGAGCAAGTGGGACTGGTTCCACCCCAGCAAGAAGGGCCAGGGGCAGCTGGCCGAGATGGCGTACCGCACGATCACCGCCGCAGGCGACCGACCCGCCGACGGCCCGGCGGCCGGCTGACGAAGCGGCCGGCTGACGAAGCGGTCGGCCGAGGAAGCGGGGGCGGGGCCTGTCAGGTGGCCCCGCCCCCGGGAGCGGCCCGGACCGCCACCGGCACCGGGGGCGCGAACGCGGCACGGACGCCCGTACCCTCGCCCCGGGCTGACCAGCGCCCCGCGCACCCCGCCGTCGGGGCCCAGGCCTCGGCCGAGGACGGACGCGGATCCCGCGCTCGCCCTCTGCGCAGCACGTTATCGG
The DNA here is from genome assembly GCF_056930295.1 of Streptomyces sp. 17_S59. Classification (NCBI taxonomy): domain Bacteria; kingdom Bacillati; phylum Actinomycetota; class Actinomycetes; order Kitasatosporales; family Streptomycetaceae; genus Streptomyces; species Streptomyces sp. 17_S59. The sequence continues at coordinate 2,011,534 of NZ_JBXOWD010000001.1, forward strand.
ATGAAGAGGCCGTTCTCACAAGCGAGTTCACCCGCCCCGGGGAACAACCCCCGCCGCCGGCCCGTCACTCGGTGCTGTCGCGCTGGGCCCTGAGGCCGACCCCCAGGATGCCCTCCCAGTCCGTCAGCTCCTCCACGAGCGGATGCGGGGACGCCTTGCCCTCCAGGCCCAGCACCACGCCCGCCTGCTTGGGCTTGCCCCGGCCCGGCTCGTGCCCCTCGCCCGCCGCCGTCACGGCGTCGATGCGCACGTCCGTCACCTGGAAGCCGCGCTGGGTGCACAGCTCCAGTACCCGGCCCAGCAGTCCGCGCCGGGTCCGGTAGGACAGCCGCAGCTCGATCCTGCGGGTGGTCGGCGCCACCGCGAGCCGCCTGGTCATCACCGGGAAGCCGCGGACCACCAGGAAGTGCACCAGGGTCGCGGCCGTGCCGAGCAGCAGCAGACCGCCGCCGCAGGCCATGCCGACGGCGCAGGTCAGCCAGATCGTCGCGGCCGTCGTCAGGCCGCGCACCGCGTCGCGGCGGACGAAGATCAGGCCGCCGCCGATGAATCCGATGCCCGACACGATCTGCGCGGCCACCCGCGAGCCGTCCGTCCGGACGTCCCCGCCCAGCGCGCCGAAGCCGTGGATCGACACCTCCATGAACAGCGCACTGCCCACGCCCACCAGCGTGTGGGTGCGCAGCCCGGCGCTCTTCTGATGGAGTTCGCGCTCCAGCCCGATCAGTGACGACAGCAATAACGCGAAGGCCAACTCCGCGAACTGCCGGGCGCCTTGGCCGCTGCCGGGGTCGAACAGCGGGGCGGCGCGGTCTCTTCCGAAGGGTGCGAACGGGTCCGTGAGGAACTCCACTATGCCCATCAGGCCATTGTGGCCTGAAACCGACTTCCGCAGAAGGGAGTTGGCGGCCCTCTGGCCGTCAAAGCGGCCACGGTGATTTCCTTCGGCCTCATGAGACCCACATGGATACCTCGCATGCCTCAGGCTGTCCCCCGGCACACACCCCGTCGCACATCCAGCCGCACACCCAGCCGCACACCCCGTCGCACCGTCCGGCTCGGCGTGCTCGGCGCCGCCCTCCTCGTCTGCGTCCCGCTCGCCCTGGCCACCCCCGCCTCGGCCGCCCCGCGCCCCGAGGGTGCGCCGCTCACCGTCGAGGAGCAGCGGCTGGCCGGCGCCGTGCCGCAGGAGATCCTGCGCCGCAGCGGGTTCGACGACGTCGCCCCGGGCTTCGCCCGCGCCCTGGCCCGTACCCGCTCGCTCGCGCAGGCCGAGCGGCTGACGGCCGGGGAGGGGCGGCGGCTGTGGCGGCGGGCCGTGGACCGGGCGCAGGGCAGGGGCCCGGACGGCGGGGACCTGAGCCGGGACGACGACCGGCCGCTGTACTGGGCGCGGCTGGGCATGACGCGGGCGCTGCGCGAGTGGCGGCCGGACTTCGCGCTGGACGAGCGGGGGCGCGCCGGCCTGGTGGCACGGGTGGAGCGCGGCTCGCGCGGCCAGGACTCCGTGGAGCTGCCGGCGGGGAACGCGGTGAAGCGGGTGCTGATCACCGGCTTCGATCCGTTCCAGCTCGACTCCGACATCCGGCGCTCCAACCCCTCCGGTGCGGCGGCGCTCGCCCTGGACGGCACCGTGCTCGACACCCCGGCGGGCCCGGCCCGCGTCGAGGCGGTCGTCTTCCCGGTGCGCTGGGCGGACTTCGCGGACGGCACGGTGGAGCGCACGCTGCTGCCGCACTTCCGGCCCGGGCCGCGGCAGGTGGACCTGTTCACCACGATCAGCCAGGGCCGGCCCGGCCGCTTCGACGTGGAGCGCACCAACGGCGCCTGGCGCGGCGGCTACCCGGACAACGCGGACGTCTCACGGACGGAGACCGTCCCCGTGCCGGCCGGGGTGCCGACGGTCCGCCCGCAGCCGCAGTGGACGACGACCAGCCTGCCGTACGCCGCGCTCACGGCCGCGGACAGCGGGCCGTTCCCGGTGCACGACCACACCTCGGTCACCGAGATCCCGGCCGGCGGCACCGGTCCCGTGGTGCGCGCGGACGGCCCGACGCCGGGCTCCACGGCCCGGGCGGGCGGCGGGGGCGACTACCTCTCCAACGAGATCGCCTACCGGGCGACGCTGCTGCGCGACGCCGTGCGGCTGCGGGTGCCGGGCGGGCACCTGCACACGCCGGTGCTGGAGTTCGGGGAGGGCAACGGCGATCCGGCGACGGGCCGGGTCACCGACCCCGGCCTCGTACGGAACCGGCTGGCGATCACCGCGCAGATCCGGTCGCTGCTCGGGGTCGCGGTGGGGACCCTCGGGCGGCCATGATGTCGGCATGATCATTTCAGCAGCGCAGTTCGCCCCCCGGCCGTGCGACATCGAGGGCAATGCGGCCCGCATGGCCGGATTCGTCACCGAGGCCGGGGAGCGGGGTGCGGCGCTCGTGGTCTTCGCCGAGCTGGCGCTCACCGGCTACGAGCTGGACGCCGTGGTCGCCGACCAGGACCGGCTCACCACGGCCCCGGACGACCCCCGGCTCGCCCCGGTCCGCGAGGCGTGCCGGGCGGCGGGCGTGGCGGCCGTGGTCAACTGCGCCGGGCGCACGGCGCAGGGCCCGACGATCAGCTCGTACGTGTACGGGCCGGACGGCGAGCTGCTGACCCGCTACGACAAGGTGCATGTGACGCCCACCGAGCAGGCGGCGGGCTTCGTCGCGGGCACGGGGTGCGGCCGCTTCTCGCTGCACGGCGTGGACTTCGCCCTCGCCATCTGCTTCGACGCCCACTTCCCGGACCTCGCGGCGCGGGCGGCGGCGGACAAGTGCCGGGTGCTGCTGGCGAGTTCGCTGTACGGGCGGGGCGGGGGCGAGGCGGAGCGCGCGGAGGTCTTCCCGCGCCTGGCGAAGGACAACGGCCTGTACGTGCTGCTGGCCAACCACGTGGGCCGGTCGGGCCCGTACGACGCGTGCGGGCTGAGCGGGGTGTGGGGGCCGGAGGGCGACGTCCGGGCGGAGGGCCCGGGGGCCGGGGAGTGCCTGGTGCCGGCGGAGGTGGGGTGACTTTTCCCCAGGACCGCGCTGCGCGCGATCGTCCTCAAACGCCGGACGGGCTGATTTTTCAGCCCGTCCGGGGGCACCTCCTGGGGGCACCCCCAGCGGTAGCTGGGGGAGTTTGAGGACCGGGGGTCCGGGGGCAGAGCCCCCGGTTACGGGAAGGGGCGGGATTGGGGAAAAGCCCCCTCCGCCAGCAGGTCCCGCACCAGCATCGTCGCCCCCGCCACCGCCCCCGGCATCACCAGCACCGCCACCACCGGCACCAGAAACAGCAACGCCAGCGGCACCCCGAAACCCAGCGCCAGCATGCGCCGCGACCGCAGCAACCGCAGCCGCTCCCCCAGCGGCATCCCCCGGCGCTGCAGCGCCACGGCCGTGAGTTCCTCGGTGAGGAAGAACGCGGAGACGCAGATACCCACAGCCGGCACCACGGTCTGCCCGATCACCGGCACAAAGCCCAGCACGAAGAACAGCAGCCCCCACAGCGCCGCCCGCACCACCACGGCCAGGCCCTCCCGCGCGGAGACCCACAGCTCCTTCCACAGCGGCATCCCCGACTCGGGCGCGTAGCCGCCCTCCGCAAGGTCGACCCGCGCCGACAGCTCCTCGTAGAAGGGCTGCCCGACCAGCAGCGTCACCGCCGTGAACGAGATCATCGCAAGCACCAGGCAGCCGCCGAAGAACAGCGCCGTCAATACGCCCCGGAAGAGCCCGAGCCAGGGCGAGCCCCAGCCGTTGGCGAAGGGCGTGACCCAGGCGATGACGTCGTCCGACCATGCGACCAGCGCGACCACGGCGGCCGCGTAACCGACCAGCGTGATCAGCCCGGGCAGCAGCCCGAACCCCCACTGCCGGCGGTTGCGCCCCACCCACCGCTGGCCCTTGACCAGGTACGACATGCCCGCCACAAGATCTCGCATGGCGGGCAAGCGTAGCCGTCAGCCGACGGTCAGCGTGACCTCGATGTTCCCGCGCGTGGCCTGGGAGTACGGGCAGACCTGGTGGGCCTTCTCGACCAGGGCGCGGGCGGTGGCCTCGTCGACGTTCGGGATGGTCGCCGAGATGGCGACCTTGAGGCCGAAGCCGCCGCCCGGGGTCTTGCCGATGCCGACCTCGGCGGTGACGGTCGAGCCGGAGATGTCGGCCTTCTCCTGGCGGGCGACGACGCCCAGCGCACCCTGGAAGCAGGCGCTGTAGCCGGCCGCGAAGAGCTGCTCCGGGTTGGTGCCGGCGCCGCTGCCGCCCAGCTCCTTCGGGGGGTTGACGACGACGTCGAGCTTGCCGTCGTCGCTGGCGACGCGGCCGTCACGGCCGTTCTCGGCGGTGGCGACGGCGGTGTAGAGGACGTCCACGGGCTGTACGGACACGATGTTCTCCAGGAAAGAAGTGACGTGGGGAAGGGGAGGGAGGGTCAGGCGTCGAGAGCGACGATCATCTTGCCGATGTTCTCGCCGCGCAGCAGGCCGAGGAATGCCTCAACGGTGTTTTCGATACCGCTGACGACCGTCTCGGGGCGCTTGAACTCCCCCGAGCGGATCCAGCCGCCGACCTCCGCGAGGAACTGCGGCCGCAGCGCCTGGTGGTCCATGACGATCATGCCCTGCATGCGGATCCGCTTGCCGAGGACCAGCGCGAGGTTGCGCGGCCCGGGCGGCGGCTCGGTGGCGTTGTACTGGGCGATCAGGCCGCAGATGGTGATCCGGCCGTGCACGTTCATCGAGTCGATCGCGGCCTCCAGGTGCTCGCCGCCGACGTTCTCGAAGTAGACGTCGATGCCGTCGGGCGCGGCGGCCCTCAGCTGCTCGGCGACCGGGCCGTTCTTGTAGTTGAAGGCGGCGTCGAAGCCGAACTCCTCCGTCAGGGCCTTCACCTTGGCGTCCGAGCCCGCGCTGCCGATGACGCGCGCGGCGCCCTTGAGCCGGGCGATCTGGCCCACGGCGCTGCCGACGGCCCCGGCGGCGCCGGAGACGAAGACGGTGTCGCCCGGCTTGAAGGAGGCGACCTCCAGCAGGCCCGCGTAGGCGGTCAGGCCCGGCATGCCCAGTACACCGAGGTAGGCGGAGAGCGGGGCGGCGTCCGGGTCGACCTTGAGGGCCTGCTTGCCGTGGACCACCGCGTACTCGCGCCAGCCGAAGTCGTGCAGGACGTAGTCGCCGGGCGCGAAGCCCTCGGCCCGGGACTCGACGACCTGGCCGATCGCGCCGCCGGTCATCGGCTTGTCCAGCTCGAAGGGCGGGATGTACGACTTCCGGTCCGACATGCGGCCGCGCATGTAGGGGTCCACCGAGAGGTGGGTGTTGCGCACCAGGAGCCACCCCTCACCGGGCTCCGGCACCGGGACCTCGCGCAGGGCGAAGTCCTCCGGCTTGGGCCAGCCCTCGGGGCGGGCGATCAGGTGCCATTCGCGGCTGGTGGCGGGGATGGCGGGGGTTCCGGCAGCTGTGGCGGACATGGGACCGACCTTCCTAATGCTTCACGAACTGAAACAACCATGCGCCTCGATATTTCATGTTGTCAAGCAAAGGAGTAGCCTGGTTCCCATGACTCCCCACACGCCCCCGACCGACGCCCTGACCCTCGAGGTGGTCGAACTCATCGGCACCGTCGTGGCGCGCTACCACGAGGAGTACGAGGAGGCCGCCGGCAAGCACTCCCTCACGGGCGCCCAGGCGCGCGTGCTGGCCCTCCTCGCGCGCGAGCCGATGCCGATGCGGCGAATAGCCCAGAAGCTCAAGTGCGAGCCCTCGAACGTCACCGGCATCGTGGACCGCCTGGAGGTCCGGGGCCTGGTCGAGCGCCGCCCCGACCCGGACGACCGCCGCGTCAAGCTGGCCGCCGCGACGGACGAGGGCCGCGCGACCTCGGCCCGGCTGCGGGAAACCCTGCACTTCGCGCGCGAGCCGCTGGCCGAACTCTCGAAGGACGAACGCACGGCGCTGCGCGACCTGCTGCGCCGCATGCTGGGCAACGGCGCCACGGGCTGACGAGGCCGCCGGGCCGAGCAAACCGCCCGCCCACTGCCCGGCTAGCCGGGCAGTCGCAGCTCCGCCGCCGTGACGACCGTCCCGAGCCGCGGCATGTCCAGCGTCACCGACGCCCGGTGCTCCTCGGCGGTCAGGGCGCTCATCGCGTCCTCCACGAACACCAGGTCGTAGCCGTGGTCCGCCGCGGCCCGGGCCGTGGACTCCACACCGAGATTCGTGGCCACCCCCGCCAGCACCAGCGTCCGCACCCCGCGCTCCCGCAGCCGGGCGTCGAGGTCCGTGCCGTGGAACGCCCCGACCGTCCGCTTGACGACCTCGATGTCCCCGGGCTCGGCGATCCCTTCCAGCAGCCCGCTGCCGGGCGGCTGTTCGGCGAGGCCCGGCCGCTCCACCCGCACGACCACCACCGGCGCCCCCGCCTTGCGGAAGGCGCGCGCCAACTCCACGGCGTTCTCGGCCACTTGATCGCCCCGGTGCGGGGCGAGCGGCAACGCCACCAGGCGTTCCATGAGGTCGACGAGGACGAGTGCGCTGCGCTGGGGGTCGATTTCCGTCATGGCCCAGACCGTACCGGCCGCGAACTCGGCATGGGCGGCCTCCCGGCCAGCTCCCGGCTGCCGGGAGGTAAAGCTTGCGCGAAAGCCCCGCCGCGGCCCGGCGCGGCTCCGCCGCACCGCAACTCCCTTCGGTTTCCCGCCGGATCACCCGAACCACCCGCCCGATGCGCCACGATGACACCCATGAAACCGGCTCCCGACCCCGCACCCCGGGGTACCGACCACGCCTTCGGGCCCCTCCAGTTCCAGCTCGTCCTGCTCCGCCGGATGGCCGACCACCAGCCCGGCCTGGTCGAGGACGCGCTGCGCGAACTGGGCGTCCCGCGCGCCGAGATGCGCGAGGCCAACCGCCGCTGGCAGGCCATGCTGCACGCACCGCGCGGACGCGCGGCCGGGCCCCGCTACCGGTCCGTGCTCGGCCCGCCCGGGACCACCGGCGAACGCTGCGTCGGGGACCTGGCCTTCGAGGCCATGACGTGGCGCGTGCCGCTCTGGCCGGACCTGCGGTTCGAGGTGCTGGCCGCGCCCGGCGGCGCCGTCTGGAACGAGTGGCTGGTGCGCGCCCCGGGCGCGCCCGGGCCCGTCCTGCGCACGATCGAGGACCTGCGGCCCTGGTCGTGCACGGTGGACGAGGTGGCCCGCGCCTTCGCGCCCGCCCGGCCGATGGAGGGCACGGCACCCACCCGCTGGCAGCTGGCCTTCACCGCACCGGACGCCGCCGGGGTGCGCCGCGACTGCGTGGCGGAGTTCACCTGGGGGCTCTTCCAGCGGCTGGTGCCGTGACGGAGCGGGGCAGGGGCAGGACGCGGGGGCGCGACAGGGGGCGCACTCCGTCTCCGGGCGGAGCGCGAAGTGGCCGATCGGCCGAGGCGCGGGCCGCGGGCGGCCCCCTACGGTGGTCGGCATGTCGCGCAAGCCCCGCAACGGCCGCCGCAAGCCCTTCCGCGCCCTCGTGGCGACCGCAGCCCTGCCCGCCGCCGCACTGTCGGCGCTGCTGCTGGCCGCCTGCGCGCCGGGCGGCGGCACGGACAAGGTCATCGGCGGTCCGGCCGCGCCCGAGGAGCCGTCGCGGGTCGTCATACCGGCCATCGGCGTGGACAGCCCGCTGATCCGGCTGGGCCCGGACAAGGGCGACGGCGTTCAGGTGCCGCCGCCGGAGAAGGGCATGACCGCCGGCTGGTACACGGGCGGCGCCCGCCCCGGCGACCCCGGCGCGGCCGTGATCGTCGGCCACGACGACGCCCGCGACGGGAAGGCCGTCTTCCATGACCTGCACAAGCTGACCGAGGGCACGGTCGTCGACGTCAAGCGCGGTGACGGCAAGGTGCTGCACTTCACCGTGACCGGCACCGAGAAGGCCCGGAAGAGCGCCTTCCCCACCCGCAAGGTCTACGGCCCGACCAAGGAGAGGGCGCTGCGCCTGGTCACCTGCGCGGGCGAGCCGGCCGGCGACGGCCACCCGGCGGAGAACCTCATCGTCTACGCGACGCTGAAGTCCTGACGCAAGCGATTGCGGCGGCTAGGCGATCTCGGCGGCGAGCGTGATCGTCGTACCGGCCAGGGCCTGGCTGACCGGGCAGTTCTTCTTGGCGTCCTCGGCCGCCGCGGCGAAGGCCTCCTCGTCCAGGCCGGGCACCTCGCCCCGGACGGTGAGGTGGATGCCGGTGATGCCCTCGCCCGGCTGGAAGGTGACCTCGGCCTTGGTCTCCAAGCGGGTGGGCGGCGTCCCGGCCCCGGTCAGCGCGTGGGAGAGGGCCATCGAGAAGCAGCTGGAGTGCGCGGCCGCGATCAGCTCCTCGGGGCTGGTCTTGCCGTTGGCCTGCTCCGCGCGGGAGGCCCAGGTGACCGGGTACTTCCCGATGCCGGACGACTCGAAGGTGATCTCGCCATTGCCCTTGATCAGCTCGCCGGTCCAGACGGTGGTCGCGATGCGGTTGGTGGCCACGGTGATTCCTTCCGGGAAGAAACGTGCCGAACGGAACGAGAGCGCACGGCCTTTGCCGAACACCCAGTCGAACGTCTCATATGACGATCGGGTTCAATGCCCGATCATCGTGCCCCCGCCGCATCCCCACCGGTTCCGACACGCCCGTTCCAGACGAGCAGCGCGGGACGCCCGTGCTCGGTGCCGATCCGGCTGACGGTCCCGGTGTCCAGCCGGAACAGCGCCCCGGCCGACGGCGGAAGCCCGAGCCTACGGGCCGTCAGGACCCGCAGAAAGTGCGCATGGGCGACGAGCACGACGTCGCCGCCGTCCGTCTCCGCCAGCCGCGGAGCGATCCGCGCCAGCACCCGGTCGGCCCGCTCCCCCACCTGCCCGGGCGTCTCGCCGGGATGGCCCGGCGGCCCCGGCACCACCCCGTCCTCGAACAGGAACCACCCGGGCCGGCCGCGCTGGATCTCCTGTGTGGTGATCCCCTCGTACCCCCCGTAGTCCCACTCCCGCAGGTCGGTGTCGGTCTCCGTATCGGCCCCCGCGCCCGTCAGCCCGGCCAGCTCGGCCGTCCGGGCGGCCCGGGCCATGGGGCTCGTCAGGACAAGCCCGATGCGCCGCTCCGCCAGCAGCGGGCGCAGCGCCTCCGCCTCGCGCTCCCCCCGCTCGGTCAGCGGGAGGTCCGTCCAGCTGGTGTGCCGCCCGGCACGGCTCCACTCGGTCTCGCCGTGCCGGATCAGCAGCAGCTCACTCATCGCCGCCCGCGGCCCCGCCCGCCTGCTGCGCGGCCGCGACGGAGGCCCGCACCTCGTCCATGTCCAGCTCGCGGGCCTGCCGGATGACGTCCTCCAGCGCGACCTCCGGCAGGGCGCCGGGCTGGGCGAACACGGCGATGTTGTCGCGGACGATCATCAGCGTGGGAATCGACCGGATCTCGAAGGTGGCGGCCAGCTCGGGCTGCGCCTCGGTGTCGACCTTGGCGAACACCAGGTCGTCGTGGCGCTCGGCCGCGCGCTCGAAGACCGGCGCGAAGCTGCGGCAGGGGCCGCACCACTCGGCCCAGAAGTCGATGAGCACGAATCCGCTGCCGGAGACGACCTCGTCGAAGTTGTCCTTGGTCAGCTCCACGGTGCTGTTGCTCATGAGCGCCTACCCGCTTCCGGTGTCTCGTCCGTCCAGTGTGGCCCACGGGCGGCAACGGGGCCGGGAGGCGGCGTATTCCTGTCGCATATATTTGCGTATGTACGCAACCAGCGGCAGACTCAGCGCGGCATCCCCGCCGCAGGGGCGGAGCCTGCGCCGCGTCCGCTCCGATGCGGCCTGCCTGTCCTATCGTCAGTTCGCAGGCCGCCGTGCTCCGGGGGTTGTCCCATGACGTTTCCGTCGCGTTCCGCCGCGTCGCGGGCCTCCCTGCCCGCGCGGGTGGCCGGGCGGCTGTCCCGGCTGTCCTGGGTGGACCTCGCGGTGGCGGCGGCGGTGCTGGTGGGGATGTACCTGCTGCTGCGGGTCGGCAGGGGCGCGACCGTCTCCTTCGACCCGGCCCATGTGGCGAAGGTGGACACCGACCCGGCGAAGCTGCCGTACTACGCGGCACGGAGCCTGCTTCGGATGTTCGCCGCGCTGGCCGTCTCCGTCGTCTTCACGCTGGTGTACGGCTATGCCGCGGCGCGCAGCCGGCGGCTGGAGCGGGTGCTGATCCCGGCCCTGGACATCCTCCAGTCCGTGCCGGTGCTGGGCTTCCTGACAGTGGCGGTGTCCGGCTTCGTCTCGCTCTTCCCGGGCTCGGTGCTGGGGCTGGAGTGCGCGTCGATCTTCGCGATCTTCACGTCGCAGGCATGGAACATGACCTTCGGCTTCTACCACTCGCTCATCACCCTGCCGCGTGAACTGGACGAGGTCTCGCGCTCGTTCGGGTTCACCCGCTGGATGCGGTTCTGGAAGGTGGAGCTGCCCGCCGGGGCCATCGGCCTGGTGTGGAACGGGATGATGAGCTTCGGCGGCGGCTGGTTCTTCCTCGTCGCCTCCGAGGCCATCAGCGTCTCCAGCCACAAGTACGCCCTGCCCGGCGTGGGGTCGTTCGCGGGCACGGCCATCGCCGAGGGCGACCTGGGGAAGGTCGGCTGGGCGGTGGCGGCCATGACCGTGATGGTCGTCGGGGTGAACTTCTTCTTCTGGCGGCCGCTGACCGCGTGGACCGAGCGGTTCAAGAACGAGCAGTCCGAGGCCACCGACGTCCCGCGGTCGCTGGTGCTGGACTTCCTGCGCCGCTCGTCCTGGCCGCGCCTGCTGGGGCGCCTGCTCCGCCCGGTCGGCGAACTGCTGGGCCGGGCCGGGCGGGTCTTCGGCGTCGACGACCGGCCGCTGAGGGTCAGCCCGGGCCGCAGGCGCGCCGGCGACCTGGCCTTCGGCGTGGTGGCGGGCGGGCTGATCGCCTGGGGGCTGGCCGACCTGCTCGGCTACCTCGACCACCGCACCGGCCTGGGCGTCTTCTGGGAGCCGTTGCTGCTCGGTCTGGCGACGCTCGCGCGCGTCGTGGTGCTGGTGGCGGTGGCGACGCTGGTCTGGGTGCCCGTAGGGGTGCGGATCGGCTTCTCGCCGCGGCTGGCCCGGATCGCCCAGCCGCTGGTGCAGATCCTGGCGAGCTTCCCCGCCAACTTCCTCTTCCCGCTGGCCACCTGGTTCTTCCTGCGCACCGGGCTGTCGCTGAACGTCGGCGGCATGCTCCTGATGGCGCTGGGCGCCCAGTGGTACATCCTCTTCAACACCATCGCCGGTGCCTCCGCCATCCCCACCGACCTGCGCGAGGCCATGGACGACCTGGGCGTCCACGGCCGGCAGCGGTGGAAACGCCTGATCATCCCGGGCATCTTCCCGGCCTACGTCACGGGCGCGATCACCGCCTCGGGCGGCGCCTGGAACGCCTCGATCGTCTCCGAGATCGTCACCTTCGGAGGCACCACGCTGACCGCCACCGGCCTGGGCGCCTACATCTCCCGGGCCACGTCGGAGGGCGACTACCCGCACCTGATCGCCGGCATCGCGGTGATGGCCGTCTACGTCGTCGGCCTCAACCGGCTGCTGTGGCGCAGGCTCCTCCGCCTCGCCGAGACCCGCTACTCCCTCTGACCCCGGCCCTTCGAAAGGAGCCTCGCCATGGCGTCCCACGCCGGCCCCGACCGGGCCGCCCGCCCCCGCCCCGCCGACGGCGAGGTGCTGCTCGCCGCCCGGGCCCTGACCAAGTCCTACGCCGGAGCCGACCGCGAACTGCCCGTCCTGGCCGGCATCGACCTGGAGGTGCGGGCCGGGGAGATCGTCGCCCTGCTGGGCCGCTCCGGCTCCGGGAAGTCCACGCTGCTGCGCTGCCTGGCCGGGCTCATCCCCGCCAGCTCGGGCACCGTCGCCTACCGCGGCAAGCCGCTGTCCGGCGCCAACCCCGGCACCGCCCTGGTCTTCCAGACCTTCGCGCTGCTGCCCTGGCTCACCGTGCAGCAGAACGTCGAACTCGGCCTCGAGGCGCGCGGCGTGCCCGCCGGGCAGCGCGCGGCCGCCGCGCTCCAGGCCATCGACCTCATCGGGCTCGACGGCTTCGAGTCCGCCTACCCCAAGGAGCTGTCCGGCGGCATGCGCCAGCGCGTCGGCTTCGCCCGCGCCCTGGTCGTCGAGCCCGACGTGCTGATGATGGACGAGCCGTTCTCCGCCCTCGACGTGCTCACCGCCGAGAACCTGCGCGGCGAGCTGATGGAGCTGTGGGCCTCGGGCCAGTTCCCCACCCGCGCCGTCCTCCTGGTCACCCACAACATCGAGGAGGCCGTGCTGATGGCCGACCGCGTCCTCGTGCTCGGCTCCCGCCCCGGCTCCCTCAAGGCGTCCTTCGACGTGCCCCTGGAACACCCCCGGGACCGCAACGCGCCCGAGTTCGACGCCCTCATCGACGGCATCTACCACGTCATGACGGGCCGTGAGAAGGCCGCGGCCCCCGCCCTGCTGGGCCGGGGCGGGCACGAGGCGGGCGAGCCCGCGAAGCGCACCGTCGCCGGCACCCCGCTGCCCCAGGCCGGCGTCGACGGCATCTCCGGCCTGGCCGAGATCCTCGGCCGGCACGGCAACCGCTGCGACCTCGCCGACCTGGCCGAGGAGCTGGGCCTGGAGGTCGACGACCTGCTGCCCCTGGTCGACGCCCTGGACCTGCTGGGCTTCGCCGTCGTCCGCAACGGCGAGCTGATGCTCACCCCGGCCGGACGCGACTTCGCGGGCGCGGACGTCCAGGAGTCCAAGAAGATCTTCGCCCGGGCCGTCCTGGACACCGCGCCGCTGGTCCGCCTCGTCCTCACCAGCCTCCAGCGCAGCGACGGCACCCTGCGCGCCGGCTTCTTCCGCGACCTGCTGGCCCACCACTACACCAGCGAGCAGGTCGTCCAGCAGCTGGAGACGGCCACCGACTGGGGCCGCTACGCCGAGCTGTACTCCTACGACGCCGGGCCCGAGCAGTACGCGCTCGACGAGGGCGGCGCCGGCCCGGGGGGTGTCTGACGGGTCAGCCGCCCGGCGCGGGCCGCGGCCGCAGGCGGCCCCGTACCGCGCCCTTCACCACGGCGGCCTCCGCCGCGGCGGCGGTCTCCGTCCGGTCTGCCGCCCCGTCCGCCGCCGGCTCGGCCTGGGAGGCCAGCACGGCGCCCTCGAGCAGCGTCCGCACGTGGTCCCCGGCGACCCGGTAGTAGATACGCGTGCCGTCGCGGCGCGAGACCACCAGCCCCGCCGTGCGCAGCCGCGCCAGGTGCTGGGAGACCGCCGCCACATGGGCACCGGCCAGCTCGGCGAGCTGCCCCACGGAGTGCTCCCGCTGGGCCAGCGCCCACAGCACCTGGAAGCGCGTCGTGTCGGCCACGGCCTTCAGCACGGCGACGGCCTGCTCGATCCTCGGGGCGGCATCCGGTGAATCTTGCGCATCCATGCAAGGAGTCTAGGACGCCGCGTGGTCCCCGGCGAGGAGGAAGATCACCGGGAATCCGGGCGGTCAGTGGCCGAGCGCGAGCTGCACGATGCGGACGATCACGAGGACCATCGCGGCGAGCAGATAGGTGCGCAGGGCCGTGAGGCCGACCTTGCGGCCGGTGGAGATGACCGGCTTGGGCAGCTGCTCCAGCGGCGGCATCCGCCAGTCCTCCTTGCCCGTGCGGTCGACGGGCCCGGCCACGGCCCAGCCCTTGCGGCGGCGGCGCGTCTCGGCGTAGCCGAGGGCCAGGATGCCCGCGACGCCGCACACGCCCATGATGTCGAGGATCGCCCCGGAGGTGATGTCCGGGAAGACGACGGCGGCGGTCAGGATGACGGAGAGGGTGACCAGGACGGCCACGACGACGGACGTGAAGATGTTCGTCGCGCGCCCGTTGACCCAGGGGCCCAGGACGGTCTTGTCGTTGCAGAGCAGGAGCAGGAAGACCGAGGCGGAGGGCAGCAGGACGCCGGCCAGGGTCTGGACGCCCTCGGTGAGCAGGCCGAGCGGCGAGCCCGGGATGATCACGACGATCGCGGCCGTCAGGATCAGCCCGGCGAAGACCGCGTAGAAGCCCTTGGCCCCGCCGATGCCCCGGTGCAGCGAGTGCTTGAGGCCCATGACGTCGCCGATGGCGTAGGCCGTCGACAGGGAGACGGCGCTGGCGCCGATGATCGAGGCGTCGAGCAGCGCGATGGCGAACAGCACGCCCGCGGTCTTGCCCGCGTACTTCTCCAGCCCGGCGGCGACGCCGGCGGCGTCGGTGAAGGTGCCGGACTCCGGGTGGCCGGCGAACGCGGCGGCGCAGAAGCCCATCATGGCGGCGGCGCCGATGACGACGATGCCGATGCCGAGGACCAGGTCGGCCTTCTCGTAGCGCATGAAGCGCGGGGTGATGCGCTTGTCGATGACGTACGACTGCTGGAAGAACAGCTGCCACGGCGCCACGGTGGTGCCCACGATGGCGATGATCAGCAGCATGACGTCCGAGAGCCGGGAGCCGTGCGGCATGCCCGGCACGACGAAGTCGTGCGCCATCTGTCCGGTCGAGGGGTGGACGATGAAGTAGACCGGGATCAGCAGCAGCGAGCCCGCGCACAGGAGGATCGCGGTGCGCTCGAACCGGCGGAACGATCCGGTGGACGCGGCGGCGACCACGATCACGGCCGCCAGCAGCACGCTGGGCACCTTCGGCAGGCCCAGGTAGCCCACGGCCAGGGTGATGCCGATGAACTCCGTGACAATGGTCAGCGCGTTCAGCAGGAACAGGTCGATGACGGAGAAGGCGCCCCAGAACTTGCCGAAGCGCTCCAGGATCAGCCGTGCGTGCCCGACCCCGGTGACCGCGCCGAGCCGCAGCACCATCTCCTGGTTCACATAGAGCACCGGTATCAGCAGGAGCAGCGTCCACAGCAGGCTGGTGCCGTAGTTCTGCCCGGCCTGGCCGTATGTGCCGAAGGCACCGGCGTCGTTGTCGCCCACCATCACGATCAGGCCCGGGCCGACGATCGCGAGCAGCGTCTTGAGCCTGGCGGACAGCCCCCGGCGCGGGGCGGTGTCGTCCAGCCTGATGGTGCCCAGGGCGCCGCGGATGTCGCCGACGTGGGCGTCGTCGAGCACGGCGGTGCGCGGGGCGGGAACCGGTGGTGCGGACACGGTCGGTGCGGTGGTGCCTGCGGTGGTGGTGAGGTCGGTCATGACAGCCTCCCGTCCCCCGTCCGGGGGAGGATTGGGGCACGCAGCAGCAATCCCCCCTGCGAGCGGGCAGCACGAGGACCCGAGGCGGCGGGGTGCCGCACGGGTACCGACTGCGGGAGCTGTGGCGCATGGATGCGCTGTGGCGCGTGGGACGCGCGCAGGGAAGGTCGTTACCGCGTACCGGAGGTCAACGAGGACATACGGATGCGGGGCCTACTGTGACCCGGACTGTGACTACTGCCGTCCATGTCTCTCGCCTCCTCCCGGCCGGGGCGCACGCGGGCGCCGTGACAGGACCGTCCAGCAGCATAGCGTGATACTTGCGCAAACACGCAAGTACTTGACCCAAGCTTTGACGCCCGCCCGGCCGGGCCCGCGATCTACCCCCGACAGCACGGAGCCCCGCCCGGTGATCACCGGGCGGGGCTCCGAAAGCGCAGGACAGATCGTTTCTGCACCTGCAACGTGAAGTGGGGCGGGTGGGACTCGAACCCACGGCCGACGGATTATGAGTCCGCTGCTCTAACCGGCTGAGCTACCGCCCCGTTCACGGCGCGTCGCGCACATCTGTGCGCGCCGTCTGCCGCAGCATAGCCGCTCATACGATCTGTTGCCCCGGTGGGGCCGTATCGTGTGATCGGTCTGACCATGAGGACTTCGATCACGCCGGTTCGGTTCCCACCCGGCATGAAAAAAGGACCCCCTCAGGAGTCCTCTCTTCCTACCGCTCCCCCGACTGGACTCGAACCAGTAACCTGCCGGTTAACAGCCGGCTGCTCTGCCAATTGAGCTACAGAGGATCGCGCGCTCCCCCGACTGGACTCGAACCAGTAACCTGCCGGTTAACAGCCGGCTGCTCTGCCAATTGAGCTACAGGGGATCGGCGCGTGTGCCTCGAATGCCCGTCCGCTCGGTCTCCCGGGCGGCGCGCGCTCGCTGCGAGACATACATTAGCGCAAGCAGGGGGGTGCTCCGCCAATCGGTATGCCCGCGGGCCCGGGAGTGACCTTCGGCCCGGCCGGGTAGGCGGCGGGCACGGCGGATCCGACGGAAGGATGGGGCGCGATGCGCTACCGGCTGACGTTCATCACCGGAGCAGCTGTCGGCTATGTGCTCGGCGCGCGGGCCGGGCGCGAGCGGTACGAGGAGCTGCGTAAGGGGGCGCAGCGGATCGCGCAGAACCCGGTGGTCCGCAACACCGCGGAATCGGCCGCGGTGAACGGCCGCGCACTGGTCACCAAGACCTGCAGCAAGATCGGCGACAGGGTCGGCGAGCGGCTGCCCGGCTCCGTGGCCGAGCGGGTCCGCTCGCTGCGGGAGCAGCGCGCCTCGGACGAGGACGACTGGGGCACCAGCAACACCTGAGCGAACAGCCGGTACATCCCCGGCCGGATCCTGACCGGATCCCGGCCGGATGCGGTTCCGCGGTCAAAGGTTTGGCATCATCTCGGCATGGGCATAGTCGCCGGGTTGGACAGTTCCTCAGAGAGCACGCGGATCGTGGTCTGCGATACGGACACGGGCGCCGTGCTCCGGCAGGGCTATGCGCCCCATCCCGCCTCCTCGCCCGAGGGCGACCCGCAGGCATGGCTGATCTCGCTCGGTGAAGCCGCCACCGGCGGCCTGCTGGAGGGCGTCCAGGCCATCGGCGTCTCGGCCCAGCAGCACGGGCTGCTCACCCTGGACGCCGGCGGGGTGCTCGTACGCCCCGCCCTGCTCGGCAACGACAAGCGCATGCAGGCCGCGGCGGCCGAACTCACCGAGGCCCTGGGCGGCCGTGGCGCGTGGGCGGAGGCCGTCGGAACGGTGCCGCAGGCGGCGCAGCCGCTGGCGAAGCTGCGCTGGATGGCCCGGAACGAGCCGGAGTCCGCGGCCCGGGTCGCGGCCGTGCTCCAGCCGCACGACTGGCTGGTCTGGCAGCTGCTGGGCCGCCCCCTGCGCCGTACGACGGACCGCGGGGACGCCTCCGGCACGGGCTTCTGGTCGGCGGCCACCGGCGACTGGCGGCCGGACCTCGTGGAGCTGGCGCTGGGCCGGCAGGCGGTGCTGCCGGACGTGCTGGGCCCCGCCGAGCCGGCCGGGCACACCCCGGAGGGCCTGCTGATCTCCGCCGGGACGGGCGAGACGATGGCCGCGGCCTTCGGCCTGGGCGTCGGCCCCGGCGACGCGGTGATCTCCCTGGGCGCCTCCGGCTCGGTCTTCGCCGTGCACCACTCGGCGCTCGCGGACTCCACGGGCACCATCACGTCCTTCGCGGACGCCACCGGCCTGCACCTGCCCGTCGTGCACACCCTCAACGCCGTGCGCGTCCTGCGCGGCACCGCCGAGCTGCTGGGCACGGACCTGCCGGGCCTCTCCGACCTCGCGCTGCACTCCTCGCCCGGCTCGTACGGCATGGTGCTGCTGCCCTACCTGGAGGGCGAGCGGACCCCGCACCTGCCGCACACCGCGGGCACCCTCACCGGCCTGCGGCGCGAGAGCATGAAGCGGGAACACCTGGCCCGGGCCGCCTTCGAGGGCATGCTCTGCGGGCTGACGGACGCGCTGGACGTGCTGCGCGGGCGCGGCGTGGAGGTGCGGCGGGTCTTCCTGCTGGGCGCGGCGGCGGAGCTGCCCGCCGTGCAGGCGATGGCCCCCGCGCTGTTCGGCACGCAGGTCGTCGTACCCCAGCCGGCCGACTACGCGGCGATCGGCGCGGCCCGGCAGGCGGCCTGGGCGCTGGGCGTGCAGGAGGGCACGCTCTCCCCGCAGCAGGCCCCGCTGTGGCCGGCCGCCGCCAGCCAGGTGTTCGAGCCGACGGGCGACGATCTCGCGGTCGGGCAGTCGGTGCGGCAGCAGTACACGACCGTGCGCGAGCAGACCCACCCCGGGGCCTTCGACGCCGTCTGACGACCCCGTCCCAGGCCCGGGATCAGTCGAGGTAGCCGCGCAGCTGGTCGGCGAAGGCGTGGTCGCGGAGCTTGTTGAGCGTCTTCGACTCGATCTGCCGGATCCGCTCCCGCGTGACGCCGAATATCCGCCCGATCTCCTCCAGGGTCCGGGGCCGCCCGTCGACCAGCCCGTACCGCAGCTGGACGACCTTGCGCTCGCGCTCGCCCAGGGTGGAGAGCACGGCCTCCAGGTGCTCGCGCAGCAGCAGGAAGGCGGCGGACTCCACGGGCGAGGTGGCGTCCCCGTCCTCGATGAGGTCGCCGAGGGCGACGTCGTCCTCCTCCCCCACGGGCGCGTGCAGCGAGACCGGCTCCTGGGCCAGGCGCAGCACCTCGCTCACCCGCTCCTCGGACAGGTCGAGGTGGGCGGCGACCTCCTCCGGGGTGGGCTCGTAGCCGCGCTCCTGGAGCATGCGCCGCTGGACCCGCACCACACGGTTGATCAGCTCCACCACGTGCACGGGGACCCGGATCGTACGGGCCTGGTCGGCGAGCGCCCGCGACATGGCCTGGCGGATCCACCAGGTCGCATAGGTCGAGAACTTGTAGCCGCGCGCGTAGTCGAACTTCTCGACGGCCCTGATGAGACCGAGGTTTCCCTCCTGGACGAGGTCGAGCATGGTCAGCCCGCGGCCGATGTAGCGCTTGGCGACGGAGACGACCAGGCGCAGGTTGGCCTCGATGAGGCGGCGCTTGGCCATCCGGCCGAGGACGACCAGCCGGTCGAGGTCCAGGGCGAGCTGGGTGTCGAGGTCGGGGGTGCTGGCCAGCTTCTCCTCGGCGAAGAGGCCCGCTTCGACGCGGCGGGCCAGCTCCACCTCCTCGGCCGCCGTGAGCAGCGGGATGCGGCCGATCTCGCGGAGGTACTGGCGGAAGAGGTCGGAGGAGGGACCGCTGGTATCGGCCCGCACGGCCGGCTCCGGCGCCGCCTCCTCGGTGAGGGCCAGGGTCTCGGACGCGGGGGGCTCGGCCTGCTGCGGCACGGTCGGTGCCGGCGGGGCCGGGGCCTGAGGCAGGGTCGGGGTCCGGGTCTGCACGGGGGCGACCTCCAGTGTGATCGCTGCTGAGGCGGCAGAGCGTGCGGCAGAACGTGCGGCGGAGCAGTCGGGCGCGGCGACCGCCGGGCCGCCGCCCGTGCCGGGGGCCGGCGCGGCTCGGGGGGAGTTCGGGCCGGCAGGCCGGACCTGCCGCGCTCCGGGACTCGGGCACCGCCCACCAGTGTGGGGCACGACGCGGGCCCGCCACGAGGGGCGTGCGGGCACTTTCTGAGCCCGGACCGTGACCGGGCGGTTACAGGGCGGCGGCGAAGGGGGCCGGCCCCCACCGCTTACGGGCCCGGCCTCCACCGCTCAGGAGGGCCGCCCCGGCGCTTACAGCGCGGCCGCGCCGCGGTCCTTGAGGGACTTGCCGTACTGCTGGAGGACCCACAGCTCGTTCTGCACGGCCGCCAGCTGCTCGGGGGCGGCGTGCGGGCCGAGGCGCACGAGGTTCGCCTGGACCTCCTCGACGCGGCGCTCCACGGCCCGCAGCCGGACGTGCACCAGCTGGGTGCCGGCGTAGACCTCGTCGACCGTACGGGCGTGGATCGCCTCCACGGCCAGCTCGGTGACCAGGGCGCGGACGGTGTCGTCGGGGGCGGCCTCGCGGACGGCGGTGAGGTAGTCGCCGCCGGCCGCGGTGACGCCGCCGGCCTGCTCGATGCAGCCGCGCACCACGGCGTAGGGCGGGGCGGTGAACTCGTCCGCGCCGTAGGCGTCGAAGGCGGGGGCGACCAGCTCGGGGCGCTGGAGGGCGAGCTTGAGCAGCTCGCGCTCGGTGCGGTGGGCGGGGCTGCGCAGGTTGAGCGCGGGGCCGCCGCGCGGGGCCTGCGGGGGCGCCTGCACGGCCGCGGCCGCCCCGCCGTGCGGGCCGCGCCCCTGCTCCGCACCCGGACGCCGGGCGCCGCGCTCACGGGCCCAGCGGGCGAGCTGGCCCACGCGGCGCACCACGAACTGGGTGTCGAGGATGCCGAGCATGCCCGCGAGCTGGACGGCGTACTCGTGCTGGATGGCGCCGTTCTTGATGTTCGCGACGATGGGCGCGGCGGCCTCCAGGGCGGCGGCGCGCCCCTCGGCGGTGTCCAGGTTGTGCCGGGCGACGACCTGCCGGATGGCGAAGGCGAACAGCGGGGTGCGGGACTCGACCAGGGCCGCCACGGCCGCGTCGCCCTCGGCGAGGCGCAGCTCGCAGGGGTCCATACCGCCGGGGGTGATGGCGATGGAGGTCTCGGCGGCGAACTTCTGGTCGTCCTCGAAGGCGCGCAGCGCGGCCTTCTGCCCGGCGGCGTCGCCGTCGAAGGTGAAGACGACCTCCGAGGCTGCGTTGTCCATCAGCAGCCGGCGCAGGATCTTGATGTGGTCGCCCGCGAAGGCGGTGCCACAGGTGGCGATGGCGGTGGTGACGCCGGCCAGGTGGCAGGCCATGACGTCGGTGTAGCCCTCGACGACCACGGCGCGGTTGGTCCTGGCGATCTCCTTCTTGGCGAGGTCGATGCCGTAGAGGACGTTCGACTTCTTGTAGATCGCGGTCTCGGGGGTGTTGAGGTACTTCGGGCCGTTGTCGTCGTCGCGCAGCTTGCGGGCGCCGAAGCCGACGACCTCGCCGGTGATGTCGCGGATGGGCCACATCAGCCGGCCGCGGAAGCGGTCGATGGGCTTGCCGCTGCGGCTGTCCTGGGCGAGGCCGGAGAGCAGCAGCTCCTTGTCGGAGAAGCCCCTGCCGCGCAGGAAGCGGGTGAGGTGGTCCCAGCCGGCCGGGCTGTAGCCCACGCCGAAGTGCTCGGCGGCGGCCTGGTCGAAGCCGCGCCCGGCGAGGAACGTGCGGCCGATCTCGGCCTCGGGGCTCGCCAGCTGCTCGGCGTAGAACTGCGCGGCGATCTTGTGGGCCTCGACCAGGCGGATCCGCTCGCCCTGCTGGCGGCCGGGGGTGTAGCCGCCCTCCTCGTACCGCAGGGTGATGCCGGCCTGGGAGGCGAGGCGCTCGATCGTCTCGGTGAAGGAGAGGTGGTCGATCTTCATGATGAAGTCGACGGTGTCCCCGCCCTCCTGGCAGCCGAAGCAGTAGAAGAGCCCCTTGGCGGGGCTGACCTGGAAGGATGGGGACTTCTCGTCGTGGAACGGGCACAGGCCCTTGAGATTGCCGCCGCCCGCGTTGCGCAGCTGGAGGTACTCGGACACGACGGCGTCGATCGGGACCGCGTCCCGGACCGCCCTCACATCGTCATCGTTGATCCTGCCTGCCACGCGTGAATTCTACGGCGGGGGTAGGACATGCCTGGCCGGGCCGGCTGTTTCTTTCCCCGATCCCGCCCCTTCCCGGCTGTATCGATTTGCGGCTCCGCCGCGTGGGGGGCTGCGCCCCAGACCCCGGGACCGCGCTGCGCGCGCCACGCGGCGGAGCCGCAAATCGAGCGCAGCCTCAAACGCCGGACGGGCTGAAATTCAGCCCGTCTGGGGGCACCTCCTGGGGGCACCCCCAGCGGTAGCTGGGGGAGGTAGCTGGGGGAGTTTGAGGACCGGGGGTCCGGGGGCGGAGCCCCCGAGCCTTGCCGCGCGCAGCGCGAGGGGCCCGGGGTCTGGGGCGCAGCCCCAGTTCGGGAAGGGGCGGGGTGGGGAAAAGTCACTCCAGCGAATCCAGCGGCACCGCCGGATCCGCCAGCGCCTCCGGATCGAGGCGCGCCCCGGACCGGATCAGCCGCTGGACCGGCTCCGTGACGTCCCACACGTTCACGTTCATGCCCGCCAGCAGCCGCCCCTCCGCCAGCCAGAAGGCGACGAACTCGCGCTTGCCCACGTCCCCCCGGCACACCACCTGGTCGTACGAGCCCGGCGGCGCGTAGCCGGAGTACTCCATGCCCAGGTCGTACTGGTCGGAGAAGAAGTAGGGCACCCGGTCGTAGGAGACCTCCTGCCCGAGCATGGCGCGGGCCGCGGCCGGGCCCTCGTGGAGGGCGTTGGCCCAGTGCTCGACGCGCAGGCGGGTGCCCAGCCACGGGTGCTCGGCGGCGGCCACGTCGCCCGCCGCGTAGATGTCGGGGTCGGAGGTGCGCAGCGAGGCGTCGACGGCGACGCCCCCGCCGTCGGCGCGGTCGACGAGCGCGAGGCCCGCGGCCTCGGCGAGGGCGGTGCGCGGGGCGGCCCCGATGGCGGCGAGGACGCCGTGGGCGGGGTGCTCCTCGCCGTCGTCGGTGCGGGCGGCCAGGACCATCCCGTCCTGCCCGGCGATCTCGGTGAGGCGGGCCCCGAAGTGGAAGCGGACGCCGTGCTCGCTGTGCAGCTCGGTGAAGAGCTGGCCGAGTTCGGGGCCGAGGACGGTGTGCAGCGGGGTGGGCTCGGGCTCGACGATCGTCACCTCGGCCCCGTAGCCGCGGGCGGCCGCCGCGACCTCCAGCCCGATCCAGCCGGCTCCGGCGATGACGAGGTGGCCGTTGTCGCGGCCGAGGGCACCGAGCACCTGGCGCAGCCGCTCGGCGTGGGCGAGGCGGCGCAGGTGGTGGACGCCGGCCAGACCGGTGCCGGGGATGTCCAGGCGGCGGGGCTCGGCGCCGGTGGCGAGCAGCAGCTTGTCGTAGTGGACGAGGGTGCCGTCGCCCAGGCGCACGGACTTGGCCGCGCGGTCCAGGTGGACGGCGGGCTGGCCGAGGTGCAGTTCGACGTCGGCCCTGGCGTACCAGTCGGGCTTGTGGACGAAGACGCTGTCGCGGGCGTCGCGGCCCGTGAGGTACCCCTTGGAGAGCGGCGGGCGCTCATAGGGGTGCTCGCGTTCGTCGCAGATGAGGATCACCCGGCCGGTGAAGCCCTCACTGCGGAGGGTCTCGGCGGCCTTCGCACCGGCCAGACCTCCTCCGACGATGACGAACGTCTCGTGTGCGTCCACCACTTGCTGCCTCCTCGCTGCCGCGCAGTCCGTGATCGGTCGGTCTCACGCCTGCGTTAGTCGCCCCCGGTCCGAAAGCGCCACTGCCGAGCGTCCCGCACCCCGGGTGCCGCCGGTAGAGGGACTACCCCGGACGGGTAACGGCCCGCAAGGGGTCACGCGGGCACCACCCGGGGGCCGTCCGGCCGCCCGGTGAGCCGGGCGTGCAGGGACCGCGCGGAGCTGTCGGTGAGGGCCGCGATCTGGTCCACGACCGCGCGGAGCCGCCCGGCGTCGTCCGGGGCCTCGGTGAACAGGGTGCGGAACTGCGGGTCGAGGCCGTCGGGCGCGCGGGCGGCCAGCGCCTCGCCCAGCTCGGCGATGACGACGCGCTGCTCGGCGCGGAGCTTCTCCTGGTCCTCGCGCTGTATGACGTACCGGTCGGCGACGGCCTTCAGCACCGCGCACTCCAGCCTGGTCTCCCGCGGGACGACCAGCTCGGCCCGGTAGCGGCCGAGCCGGCCGGGCCCCCACGCGGCCCGGGTGGCCCCCTCCGCGGCGAGGCAGAAGCGGCCGATGAGCTGGCTGGTGGCGTCCTTGAGCCGGGCCTGGGCGACGGCCGAGCCGTCGTAGCCGTGCGGCCACCACTCCTGCTCCAGCAGCCGGTTGAGGGCATCGGCCAGCTCCTCGTGGGCGGCCCCGGGGGCGTAGCGGGCGGCGGCGACCTCGAAGACCTCGCGGCGCTCGGGGTCGGCGAGCAGGACGTTGGGGTCGAGGTGGCCGGCGTGCAGGCCGTCCTCCACGTCGTGCACGGAGTAGGCGACGTCGTCGGACCAGTCCATGACCTGGGCCTCGAAGCTCTTGCGGTGGGCAGGCGCGCCCTGCCGGAACCACTCGAAGACGGGCACGTCGTCGGCGTAGACGCCGAACTTGCGGGAGGCCGGGTCGGTGGGGTGCCCGCCGCGCGGCCAGGGGTACTTGGTGGCGGCGTCGAGGGCGGCGCGGGTGAGGTTGAGGCCGACGCTGACCAGCTCCCCCGCACCGGGGCCGGGCACGAAGCGCTTGGGCTCCAGCCGTGTGAGCAGGCGCAGCGACTGGGCGTTGCCCTCGAAGCCGCCGCAGGGCGCGGCGACTTCGTCGAGCGCCTGCTCGCCGTTGTGCCCGAAGGGCGGGTGGCCGAGGTCGTGCGCCAGGCAGGCGACCTCGACCAGGTCGGGGTCGCAGCCGAGGGCGGCCCCCAGCTCCCGGCCCACCTGCGCGCACTCCAGGGAGTGGGTCAGGCGGGTGCGGGGGCTGGCATCCCAGGCCTGGGCGCTCACGCCCGGGGTGACGACCTGGGTCTTGCCGGCGAGGCGGCGCAGGGCGGCGGAGTGCAGCACGCGGGCCCGGTCGCGCTGGAAGGCGGTGCGGCCGGGCCGCTTGTCGGGCTCGGGGGCCCACCGCTCCAGGTCGGCCGCGTCGTATCCGGCGATGCCGTTCTCGGTCGCGGTGCCGGTGTGCGGACCGCCGCCGCTCTGCGGGCCGACGCCGGTGTGCGGACTCCTGCTGCCTGAGCTGCTGCCGTTCATATCCCCGACGGTAGCCGCCGGGTCTGACAGCGGCGATACGCGTCCGTCCCGAGGGGTGCGGCTCCGGCCGTCCCGGCTCCTTTCCGCAGGTCCGGGCGCACATCGGAGCCGCACATCGGAGCCGCGTGCCGGGAACCGCGCGGCGGCCGGGGGCGTTGATCACTGGCGAACGGGGAGGTAGGTCCGCATGGGTTCGGCACGAAGGCTGCTGTCGTCGGTCCGGCTGCGGCCGCGCTTCCGGCTGCCCTCGACCAGGCGCGGCAAGCGGCGCGCCCTGTGGGCGCTCATGACGGCCTGCGTACTGGCGCTCGCGCCCGTCACCTGGGTGTGGGTCTCGGCCACGCCGCGCGTACGGGGCCTGGCGGACGTGCCCCCGGCGCCGGTGGCGATGGTCTTCGGCGCGGGCCTGTGGGAGGGCGAACCGTCCCCGTACCTCGCGCACCGGCTGGACACGGCGGCGGAGCTGTACCGCGTGGGCAAGGTCCGCGTGGTGCTGGTGACCGGCGACAACAGCCGCGACGACTACGACGAGCCGGACGCCATGCGCGCATACCTGGTCCGGCACGGCGTGCCCACCGGGCGGATCGTCAGCGATTTCGCGGGCTTCGACACCTGGGACTCGTGCGCCCGCGCCGAGCGCGTCTTCGGCGTGAAGAAGGCGGTGCTGGTGAGCCAGGGCTTCCACATACGGCGCGCGCTGGCGCTGTGCGAGGCGGCGGGCATCGACGCGTACGGGGTCGGGGCGGCGGGCGACGCCCATGACGTGACCTGGTACGCGGGCGGCGCCCGCGAGGTCCTCGCGTCGGGCAAGGCGGCGTTCGACGCGCTGCTGCGCCCGTCGCCGACGTTCCTGGGCCCGCACGAGCCGGGGGTGGAGCGGGCGCTGACGGGCGGGGGCCGATAGCGGGGCGGCGACCGGCCCCCGAGTGGGGACTCGCGTGGGGACTCGAATCGGGATTCAGTCGAGCTGGACGATCAGCCGGGACACCTTCTGGTCGGCACCGCGCACGAGGACCAGCAGCTCGTTGTGGTCGCCGATCGCCTCGACCGTCTCCGGCCTGCCGCCCTCCCCGGGATCCAGCAGCTCGTCGAGCCGGTGCAGTCCGCCGTGCGGGTCCCACACCACCGCGACGTCGGGGCCGCCGGCCGACTCCGTACGGACGTGGCCGGCGATCCAGCCCCGGTCGTTGATTCCGGTGGCCGACCCTCCGAAGCCGAGGTCGGTCAGCTCCTCCGGGGCGTCGGGCGCGGCCCACTTCGTGGGCGTGCTCGTCAGACCGTCCGGGCGCAGCTGACCGCCCACGAGCGTCTCGCTGTTGTTGACGCCCCACGCCCAGCTGCGGGAGATGTGCCCCGGCGTCGCGGCGTAGGCGTCGGTCCGGCCGTCGGGCCGCCAGGCGGTGGCGGACGCGGACGTCCAACCGACGATCAGACCCTCGTCGTTGATGGCGTAGGGGACGCTGCCGTCGCCCGGACCGGCGATCTTCTGGAACCCGGCGCCGGCCTGCCAGCGGTAGTACGACGAAACCACGCGCGGGTGACCGCCCGGCCAGCCGATGATCCAGTGGCCGGCCTCCAGCAGCACCGTGCCGTCCTCCCCCAGCCGGGGCACGCCCTGGACCCATGTTTCACCGTCCGGCACACCGGCAACGGTGGGAGCCCCCGCGCTGTCCCACAGCGCCAGCCCGCCGCCCATGATGCCCACGACCCTGCCGTCGTCGGCGATGTCGGTCGGCATCCCGCCCCCCGGCGCCTCCAGCACCCGGCGCCGATCGGTGCGCGGATTCCAGACCGTGGGCACGCCGTCGGCGGTGCGGTAGGCGACGTCGCCGTGTTTGTTGATCGCGCGGGCGATGCCGAAGTCGCCGTTGAGCCTGGCAAGCACGCGGGCGTGAAGCTGCGGCCCCGACGGTTCGTCAGCTCTCTGCTGCGCTGCTGTGCTCGTACTGCTCGTACCCGGATTCGGCCCGGCGGCCGAAGCGGTACCGGTGGCGGCCGGCACCAGCAGACCGCCGAGCACGGCCGTCACCACGACGGCACGACTCCGACGAGGTATGTGAGGCATGGCTGTCCCCCTCTGTGTGGAGGACACACCCTGCCCGCCGCCGTCCCGGCCGGCGCCGGTAATGCGCCGACTGGCGGGTTTCCGTCAGCCGCGTTTGGGCTCCCGGTCGTTTATGGCGTCGAGGTAGAGCTTGAAGATCTCGTCGTCGTTTATGGGGCTGTACGAGACCTTGTCGCTCTCCTCGCCGTCGGGGCCGCCGCCGTTGAGGCCGCCGAGGACTCCGATCAGGTCGCCGGTCTTCGTCTTCTCGTTGAAGTGGACGAGCCAGGGGCTGCCCGAGGTGCCGGAGTAGAAGCCGTTGCAGAGCATCTTCAGCTGCTTGTAGCCGTCCAGCCGGGTGGTCATGGCCGTGCAGCGGATGGCCCGGTCGACGGGGTCGGCGTCCGAGCTGGGGTAGCCGATGACGGTGGTCCGGTTCGTCCAGTCCGGCGTGCGGATCAGCCGGTTGGCGCCCGTCACGCGCTCGATCTGGCGGCCGAGGCGGTCGGGCTTGAGGGTGACGAAGGCGAAGTCGAGGTCGGAGCCCTCGCCGGTGCTGTCACGGCGGGGATCGACGAAGGAGCGGTCGACGGCCCACACGCCGTACGGCTGCTTGTCCGAGCCCTGCTGGTAGTCCGGCACGAAGGCGGACGGGGCCTCGTCGGTGTGCGAGCAGTGCCCGGCGGTGATGAGCATGTTGCCCTTGGGGCTGTGCACCACGCTGGCCGTGCAGTAGTGGTCCTTCAGGTCGTCACCGACGTAGAAAAGCACCCCCACCGAGGGCACCCCGTCGAAGTGGCGGGCGCTGCCGGTGATGCGCTGGGCGCCGTCCGCGGCATCGCCGTCGGCGTCGTCCTCCTGGGTCGCGGTCGACATCCGCGAGGGGCCCCAGAACCGCCGGGCCTCCTCGCTGGACCAGTTGCCGTCCCGGCCGTGCCCGCCGGCCCCCCTGGGCACGGCGGCCGCCAGCGTGACCACATAGAGCCCCGCGAGCACGGCCCGGACCCACCGGGCCCGCCGCCACCGGGAGAAACGCACATGCACCCCCACCACGTCAGGAAGGTAGTCGACAGGCTAACCGGAACCAACCGGTTCACCTGGCACCGGACTGCTTTCCGCATGGTCAGTAGTACGAATGACTGACAAACCCTGGTCGAATCTGTCACCCGTGACGGCAGGGGGCAAGCGAACGGGCGGATTCACAGGGAATGAATAGGGTGCACAGGAGATGAACAGGCTGTAGGGGACGATCACCCCGGACTTGGCCCATCGCCGGCCGATCGGCATCAAACGGAACCATGCGCCGGCCCTCGTCTCACCCGCCCCACTGGTCGTACGCCAGCTTGCACACCAGCGCCACCACGACGACGAGCAACACCCCGCGCACAAATCCGCTCCCCCTCTTGAGCGCCATCCGCGCCCCCAGCGCCCCACCCGTGAGGTTGCAGACGGCCATCGGCGCCGCCACCTGCCACAGCACGGAGCCCTGGAGCGAGAAGGTGACCAGGGCGCCGATGTTGGTGCAGACGTTGACGATCTTCGCCGTGCCGGAGGCCGAGACCAGGTCCATGTGCAGGATTCCGGCGAGGGCGAGGACGAGGAACGTCCCGGTGCCG
Source organism: Streptomyces sp. 17_S59 (assembly GCF_056930295.1). Taxonomy (NCBI): domain Bacteria; kingdom Bacillati; phylum Actinomycetota; class Actinomycetes; order Kitasatosporales; family Streptomycetaceae; genus Streptomyces; species Streptomyces sp. 17_S59. The sequence goes on from NZ_JBXOWD010000001.1 coordinate 2,039,794, forward strand.
GGACCTATGAGCCCGTCGTAGAAGCCGATGCCGAGCCCGGCCACGAGGATCGCGGCCAGGACCCGGCGGCGGGTGGGCGGCTCGGTGGAGGGGTTCGCGGAACCGAAGGAGGGCCGCAGGAGGACGAAGGCGAGCACGGCCAGCAGCACGGCCATGATCAGCGGCCGCAGTACGGCGCTGTTGATCCCGGACGCGAAGAACGCCCCCGCGAGCGAACCGCCGAGGGCGGCGAGCCCGATCCGCACGGCGGTGCGGAGGTCCAGGGACGCCTTGCGGCTGTACGCGACGGCGGCGGCGGTCGTCCCGCAAATGGCCACGGCCTTGTTGGTGCCGAGCACGTGCGCGGGCGCCACGTGAGGCAGCCCCACCATGAGCGCCGGGAGCTGGAGCAGCCCACCGCCGCCGACCACGGCGTCGATCCACCCGGCGGCTGCGGCGGCGAGGCAGAGGGCCAGGAGCGTCGCCGGGGATATGTCGGAGATGAGGTTCACCGGCGTGATCGTACGGGCGTGGGCGACGGCGGGTCACCCATGAATGGGCTGCCGATCAACCGCAAAAGGGCCCGTCGTGAAGCCAGTTGGTGCTCAGACCTCAGGCCAAGGGGGCACCGTTCCACCGCCACGAGTCCCGTCGGGCCCGCCCAGGCAGCTCGATGCGCCCCGCGGCCCAGAGCAGGGCCTGCCACGCCCCCTCGTCCCCGATGACCACATCGGAGAACAGCCTCGCCATCACGCGCTCACAGATGCCGAGAGGCGGCTCCCAGGCGACACCGAGCCCCTTGGCGACGTCGTACATGTGCACAACGGCCTCGATGATGCCCATGGCGGCGAACCCTTCGGGGTCCGAGACGCCGTAGGAGTGGAAGGCCCGGGTCGCGGGCGACTTGGTCCGCACGACGGCGACCAGCAGCCCCGTGCACCCCTCGAGGACCTGGACCAACCCGTCGAGTCCGGCGTCACGATCGGCGTGCACGGTCTCGTTGGGCCCGCCGGGCCGCAGCCGATTGAGCACGGTGGGCACGTACCCGTCCAGCGGCGGGACGGGCGGGGACAGTTGCAGGGCGTAGCAGAACATGTCATCGGCGAGATGCTCGATGGCCTCCCAGCAGTCCCACTCCAGCTCCCCGGCCGGCACGGCCCAGCTGTCGGCGGGCGCGGCACGCAGGAAGCCGACGGCGAGGCGGATGACTTCCTCGAGGTCGTCGGGGGTGACGGGGGTGCGGGCGGGGGTCGCTGATGCGTGTGTCTGTGACATGTCGAGAACGTATCAACGGCCCATGTCCTGACGTACCGTCACAGGAGGCATCCGCCCTCAGGGCAGGAACGCCCCCACCGCCGCCCGGGTAAGGGTCCGGAACCGCTCGTCGCCCAGGCCGCCCGGGAAGTGCCCGCCGAGTTCCAGGCTGATCACCCCGTGGGCCGCCGCCCACAGCGTGTCGGTGATCTCGTCGACGTCGGCGTCCGCTCGCAGCACGCCCGCCTCGACAGCGGCACGGGCCGCCTCCCGCAGCACGTCCAGACTGGCCGCGGCTGCAGCGCGGGACTCCTCATCCGGAACGAAACCTGGGATGGCCTCGCCGTGCATGACGCGGTAGAAGTTGGGCTCCTCCAGGGCGTTGGCGCGGTAGGCGCGGCCGAGGGCGGCGAGGTACTCGGCCGGGTCGTCGCCGCGCGGCACGGCACCGAGGCGGCGGCTCAGCCGGGCGAAGCCTTCGCGGTACAGCGCCGCTGCGATGCCGTCCTTGGCGCCGAACAGACGGTAGAGGACGGTGGTCGAACAGTCGGCGGCGGCGGCCAGGCGGCGCATGCTCAGCGCGGCCGGGCCCTCGGCGGCCAGCAGCCCGGCGGCAATGTCGAGCATGGCGGCGCGCAGGGCCGCCTCGCCCTGGGCCTGGGCCCGGGCGAAGGCGCCGGTGGGTGAACTGGCGGGCATGGGAACGTTCCTCCTGGTGATTGTCGGGCGCGGCGGCCGGCCGCTACTGCCAGTCCGGCAACGGCCGGTAGACCGGCACGCCGGCCTCCTCCAGCGCCGCCCGCCGGGCGAAGTACTCGTCGCCCATCGGGTCCACCCCCAGGAGCGGCATCGCGCTGCGCCATGTCGTCACGTCCTCCGGCGCCAGCTCGGACGCCACCGCGAAGTGCCGCTGCGCGGCCTGCTGGTGGCCGTGGCGCAGCAGCCACAGCGCCAGCGCGGCCTCCGTGCGGGCACGCTGTTGCTCCGGGGTGCTCGACCGGGTCAGCTCGGCGACCGAGTCGGCGTCCAGGCCCGAGTCGCCGGTCGTCACCCATCGCCGCAGCGCGCCGAGCGCCTTCGCGGAGTCCAGGCCGCTCATGGAGCGGAAGAGGTCGGTCGCGAACTGGGTGTCGTTGGGACGGGCGATGCGGCCCTCCTCGTCGATCCAGACCACGGTCGGGACGTTCAGCAGCTGGTACAGGTCCGCGACCCGGCCGTCGACGTCGATCAGCGCGGGGTGCGTCGGCGCGGCCTCGGCGATCCAGGGCGCCGCGTCCTCGATCCGGCGGTCCACGGCGACACTCAGCACCGAGAATCCCACGGCGGCCAACGCCGCGTGCTGGCGCTCCCACTCGGGGAGGTCGTAACGGCAGCCGCACCACGAGGCCCAGAAGACGAGCGCCACCTTCCGCCCGCGCAGCTCGCCCAGCGAGTGCTCGACACCGTCGGCGTCCGGCAGTGTGAAGTCGGGTGCCACGCCGCCGACCAGGGCCGCCGACCGGTCTGCCGCCGACGCACCGAGCGCCATGACCCCCGCATCGGGCTCCACCGCCACCGGCCGGCCCAGCAGTTCGGCGAAGGCGGTGACGTCCAGCATCCCGGCGTCTGCGCCTGCATCTGCGCCCTCGATCCGCGCGACGGCGGCCGCCGGGATGCAGACGTCACCCCGGCACCAGCCCTGCGGCTTGCGCGTGAAGCCGAGCGTGCGCTCGGCGTCTGCGAAGGCGAGCCACACGTGCGGGCCCGCGCCGTCCTCGGCGGCTCGGAACTCGGCGTCGGCCCGGCTCTCGACGTGGTCGTCCAGGACTGTCAGCCCGAGGACGGTCCGGGTGGTGCTCTCGGTCGCGGTCGTGATCGCAGTCGCAGTCGTGCGCATGGCGCTTCCCCCTCCGTTTCGAAAAACGCTGTTACTCAATAAAAACAGCGTTATCGCCACGGCGTCAACCATCCTGCCGAAACGCCGACCACCCCTCACCCGGCAGCCCACTAGCATGTGCACGCCATCCAGACCAGGCCCGATCCGGTCTTGTCCGGCCGGGCGTCCCGTCCCCACGCGACGAAAGCAACACATGCGCATCAAGCGAATATTGGCCGTAACCGCGGCACTCGCCGCCCTCGCCTCCTGCAAAGGCGGCGGACAGGGAAGCAGTGCGCACAGCAACGGGCCCGCGGCACCGCCGGGTGGCGGCGTCATCGCACCGTCCGTGACGCGGACGCCGACGGCGAACTCCCTGGCCGAAGCGCAGAAGTACGTCCAGAAGTACACCTCGTGCGAGAACCTGGCCGACGAAAACGACCCGAGCGCCGTCTACGACAAGCACTTCGACCACGATTCGCTCGCCCACGTGGGGCAGTGGTCCATCACCGCGCACGGCATCTGCGAAGACCGGCCCGACCGCGGGCGCAACTCCCTCTACGTCGTCTCGGACATGAAGGAGTTCCAGGCGAGCTACAAGAAGCGCGTCATGGACCACCTTGCCAAGAAGCCGACGTACGGCCTCTTCAGCCACGTCTTCGTCGGCAAGGGCTTCGCCGTCGAGCCGACGGAGACGAAGACGGCCGTCTCACTCGCCAAGTCGGGGCTGCGCGTCCTGACGTGCAACCCGACCTTCGCCGTGCCCGACGGGTACAAGAAGGAGCAGGCCCTCGTCGACGGCTGTGTGCTCAGCAATTTCGTCGACAGTACGGACGGGCGGGGCAGTGCGAATCCCGAACAGCCGCACCAGGACGAGGCCACGCCCGGCGGCGCGAGCGGTGAGCCGCGGACGCCGGATACGAGCAGCATGGGGCTGCCGCGTGCCGACAGCATGGCCGACCTGAAGAAGCTGATCGGCTCGAGCGTCGACTGCAAGAAGTTCACCACGGATCCCCAGTCCGTCGGCATCCAGTCCATCGACTACCAGCCCGCCGTGACGGGCGATCCCCACGCCTGGGGCATCAGCGACCGCGGCATGTGCGGATACCCGGCGTCCGGCGGCATGCGTGCCCACGACCTCACCTGGCTGGACACCGTGAACGACATGGCGGCGTTCCAGGCGAAGGCCAAGGCCGCACAGCTGCAGGACCTGCAGGACGACGGCCGTCTCAAGGCCACGGCGAGCATGGTGCTCGTCGGCCAGAACATCGCGGTGGAGACCAATAACCAAGCCGCCCGTGTCGGCCTCTACCAGCAGCAGTTCCTCTACCTGAACTGCGAGCCCGGCTTCAGCGCGCCCCAGGGCTACCGGCTGGAGAAGGCGTCCGTCCCGGGCTGTGTCCTCACCAACTACGAGCCCGGGGCCAACATGGGCTGATGGGCGTATCGCCGCGGTGCACTCAAGAGCCTCCAGTAGTTGACCTTGAGGCTCGATGGGGTTGGCCGGAGCGGCGAGACCCCCTCTACGCGGCCGGCTTGCCGAACCCGGCCGCGATGATCCGGCCGACGCGCGAGTCCGGCGAGGCGTCCTCGCTCTTCGCGTCCGTGGAGTTCACGGAGTAGATCAGCGACTGCGAACCGTCCCTCGTCGCGGCGAAGCCGCTCAGGTAGCCGTAGCGGCTGCCGGTCTTGCCCCAGTAGACGGGGCCGTCCTTGGTCAGCTGGACGCGCGCCAGGCCGCTGCCGTAGACGGCGGGCTTCGTGCCCCCGGGCCGGGGGACCTCCGTGCCCTCGTACTGGGGGACCTTCGGCACCGTGAACATCAGCTCCAGCTCGGGCTTCGGCACGATGCGGCCGGAGAAGAGGGCGGAGATGAAACGGTCCAGGTCCGCGGTCGTGGTGATGAGGTCACCGGAGGCCCAGGTCTCGGACTGGTCCCACTCGGTCGTGTCGACGAGCCGGGTGACGCCCTTGTCGTCCTTGAGCGCCTCGTAGCCGTGCGTGTGGCGGCCCTTGATGCCGAAGCTCGTCCCCGGGCTGTAGGTGTCCTTGAGACCGGCCCGATCGATCACCCGGTCGCGCAGCTCCTGCTCGTACGTCCGTCCCGTGACCTTCTCGATCAGCAGGCCCAGCACGTTGTAGCCGATGTTGGAGTAGTGCTGCTGGGTGCCGGGCGTGAACTCCATGGGCTTGCCGAAACCTGCCTTGACAAGGGCGCTGTGGTCCCAGGTGGTGTAGCGGCCCTTGTCCCAGTCGGGGGCCTTCGGGGTCCCCCGGGTGTCGCCGCCCGGCAGGCCGCTGGTGTAGTTGAGCAACTGCCCGACCTTGACGTCGGGGTAGCGGGCGGGCAGCAGGTCCGGCAGGTAGTGCTGCACCGTCCCGTCCAGGTCCAGCTTCCCCTCGTGGACGAGCTGCAGTACGACGGCCGCCGTGAACGTCTTGGTGATGCTGCCCGCGCGGAACCGCTCATCGCCCTTGACCGGCTGGCGCGTACACACGTCGGCCTGTCCCGAAGCCCCGCTCCAGCGCAGGTCCTTGTCCTTGTAGCGGACCTGCGCGGCCGTGGCGGTGCCGTCCGGCAGACCGTCGATCGCCTTCTGCAGCGCAGCGGCCTTGGCGGCGGACGGCGCCGGAGTCGCGGAGGCATGGGTGGTCACCTGGGAGGCCTGAGATGCCCGAGATGCCTGAGAGGTGACGTGGGAGGCCGCGGCAATGGCGGGCGCGGCCGTCACCCCCAACGCGACGGCGATGGCGGCAAGGACGGCAATGCGGTTACGGCGCATGAGGATTCCCCCTGGTGATGCCGGATCTTCACAACGGATTCCATCCTCGTGATCCGTGCCGGCCGGCGAATCGCCGACGCGAGGGGTATCGGCCGCGGTCCGTCTCCCTCGCGCGAGGGAGACGCCGAGGACCGACTGCGCAGTGGCGGGCGGACCGGGTCAGCCGCCGGGGGCGATCAGTCCGGTCTCGTACGCGCAGATGACCGCCTGGATCCGGTCGCGCAGCCCCAGCTTCGACAGCACATTGCTGACGTGGGTCTTCACGGTGTGCTCGCTGACCACCAGCTCGGCCGCGATCTCCGCGTTCGACAGGCCGCGCCCGAGCAGCACCAGAGTCTCCCGCTCGCGCGCGGTGAGCGCCGCCAGCTCCGGCCCGGCGGCAGCGGCCTGCCCGCGGCTGGTGAAGTCGGCGACCAGGCGGCGGGCCACGGATGGCGCGAGCAGGGAGTCCCCGGCCACGACGACGCGTACGGCGTGCACGAGGTCGTCCCGGCGCACGTCCTTCAGCAGAAACCCGCTCGCACCCGCGTGCAGCGCCTCGTAGACGTAGTCGTCCTGATCGAAGATGGTGAGCATGACGGCCTTGCAGGCGCTCTCCGCGCAGATCGTCCGGGCCGCCTCGATGCCGTCCATGCGCGGCATACGGATGTCGAGCAGGACGACGTCGGGCGCGTGCCGGCGAACGGCCGCCACGGCCTCGGCGCCGTCACCGGCCTCCGCCACGACCTCGATGTCCGGCTGAGCGGACAGGATCATCGCGAAGCCGCTCCGCACCAGCTCCTGGTCGTCGGCCACCACCACACGGATCGTCACGTCATCTCCCCCATCTCCCCCATCTCCCCCGCCTCCGCAGAAACACCTGCAACATCTGCAGCACTTGCAACACCTGCCTGTGAGGAGACCACGAAGGGCAGGCGCAGACAAACGCGGTAGCCGCGGCCGTCCGGCCCCGGCCCGGCCGACGCCGTCCCGCCGTGTGCGACGGCCCGCTCGCGGACGCCGATCAAGCCCCTGCCGCTCCCCTCACCGCCGGGCTTGCGGACGCCGGAGCCGTCGTCGGTCACGGTGACCGTCAGCCGGTCGGGAGCGCCACCGCACGCCCAGGCGAGCCGCACGGTCACGGTGCGGGCGTCGGAGTGCTTGAGGACGTTCGTCAGCGCCTCCTGGACGACGCGGTAGACGGTGACCTGTACGTCGGCTGCGAGCGGCCGTGGCTCGCCCTCCGTCAGCAGAGCCACGGAGAGCCCGGCCCGCCGCACCTGGCCGACCAGGTCGTGGAGCCCGTCCAGCGTGGGCTGAGGGCTACGGGCGCGAGCCGTGAGCGTGCTGCCGGCCGGTTCCTCCCTGAGCACGCCCAGCATGCGCCGCAACTGCACCATGGCGTCCCGCCCGGCCCCGGCGATCGCATCGAACGCCGCCTCCGCCCGCTCGGGATCCGACCGTACGACCAGGGGGCCGGCCTCGGCCTGAACCACCATCAGGCTGACGGCGTGCGAAAGGACGTCGTGCATCTCGCGGGCGATCCGGGCGCGTTCCCTCTCGGCGGCCTGCTCGGCCTCCCTCTCCCGCGCCCGCTCCAAGGCGGCGGCACGCGCCTCGACAGCCTGCGTGTACGCCTGCCGGGTCCGGGCCAGCACACCGAGCACGTACGCCATCGTGAAGAGGAAGAAGGCGAAGAGGTATTCGCGCGCGGTGTTGGTCCGCAGGGCGACCGCGGCGGCGACGAGCGGCAGCCCGATGCCGATGGTCACCCGCCGCTGCCGCACCCCTCCCTGCGCGGCGACCGTGAAGATCGCCACCAGCGGGCTGTAGGGCATCGGCTGGCCGGGCCCGTCCATCGGCAGATAGGCGAACCCGGCCAGGGTGATCGCCAGCAGGCAGACCAGCGGCGCCCGGGTGCGCCACAGGAGCGGCAGGACGGACAACGTGGTCATCCCGTAGAACGCCCAGGTCGCGGGCGGCACATCGGCCGAGCGAGGCACGACGAAGGGAATGGTCACGGCCGCCTGGACGACGACGGTGATCAGGGCGTCGACGGCCCAGGGACTCCGTTGACTCCAGGGGCCGCGAATCCGGTCGAACGTGTCGAACATCAGGACAGTATCGACTGGTGGGGCGGACGGGCTCCAGCTCGCACTCTTTCGCCTGACTATCGGCGGCTTTGGGGCCTACCCGCGGCGATACCCCTGATGGGGTGCGGGTAGCTTCCGGGGGGGGCGCGGTGCCGGGGATGCCGGGCGAGGACAAACGGAGTTCGCCGCTCCAGCCCCGATCCCAGCCGCCGCCCCGCGTCCGAGGGCCCTTACCTGTCAGGTCATCGACCCCGGCACGCCCGCATGCCACGATCGTCGGCGTACGGAGCCGGACCGACCGGAAGGACGTCATGCCCGCCTACGCCATAGCTCACTTGCAGGAAGCCGCCCCGCACCCGGAGATCGCCGAGTACATCGAGCGCATCACCGCCACCTTCGAGCCGTACGGCGGCCGTTTCCTCGTGCACGCCACTCAGCACGAGGTCAAGGAGGGCAGCTGGCCCGGACACGTCGTGGTGATCTCCTTCCCGGGGATCACCGAGGCGCGGGCCTGGTGGGAGTCACCCGCGTACCAGGAAATCGCACCGCTGCGCTCGCGGCACATCGAGGGCGACATCATCCTTGTCCCGGGCGTGCCCGAGGACTACGACCCGGCCGGCACGGCAGAGGCGATGCGAAAGGCCCTGCCTACCGAGTAGCCCTCGGGTTCGGGCCGGGCGTGCATGGCGCGATCTGCTTCATACGCCGCCGCCTTCGCCGACCCGCCCCCAGCCCGGGGACGGCGGTTGCGGCCAGGCCGGCGGACGCGGCAGCGCCGTCGGCACTTGGTCGGACACGAGCCCGGCGACGGAAGTCCGGCCGCTGAGCCAGCCGAGCAGTGCGTGTCCGGGACCGACGATCGCATGACCGCCGTCGTCGCCGACTTTCCAGGACCGGCCGAGATCCACTGCTTCGACCGAGGAGAGGGCAAAGCCCTGGGCCGTGAGTGCGGCGAGTGTGTCGTCGAGTGCCCAGGACACGTAGGCAGTCGGCCAGTCCGCCGTGCGGTAGCCGACGTCCAGGTCCAGGTGATGGGTTTCCAGTTCCCGCAGGCACCGCCGGAGGATGTACCAGGCGGGGTGCCGCCACCCTGCCAGGGCCGTGACCATGCTGCCCCACGCCGCTGCAGGCATGCGCTGCGTCTCCGCCGCGAACCGCGCCAGGCAGCCACGTACCTCGGCGACGAGGTCGGCAGCGGGCAGCGCGGCGGTCTCCTCCGTCGCCCGGGCCAGGGCGGCCGCATCCCCACGCGGCCCCGGCTCGGTGCCCGTACGGGCCAGGCGCAGCAGCCACACGTAGGCGTCGGCGGTCCGGGCCACGTGGGCAAGCACATGGCCACGCGTCCAGCGCTCGAGCCGCGAGGGGGCTCGCAATTCGGCGTCGGTCCGGCCGGCTACGGCCTCGGTAAGCCGGCTGCTCGACCGGACGACGTCATCGATCAGGCCATCGATGTCGGTCGTACTCAACGCAACGGGACTGGTCACGCACACTCCTGAGCCTTGCCGTGAATCGCCCAGGCGCGCGGCACAGGCCACGACGGCCGAGCCGCTCCCCGGTGGTACTCCACCTTCAGCGCCAGTCACGGCCCTCACTCACCCTACGAGGTGTGGAACTCGTGAATCACCTTGATCTCACCGACGATGTGAGCGTTGAAGTCATCCAGCTCCTCGGCCGGGACCCACAGTTCGAGGATCGTCTGCCCACCTGCCTGCTGCACGGGATACCTGGCCAGGAACTCGGTCTCGACCTCGAAACGGGTCACGAAGCCGGCGCCGTCGTGCTTGACGTTCCAGTCCCTGGCGATCCTGATCGCGTAGTCCTCGTTGAGGACCGGATAGAAGATCGGCTGCTCGGGCAGACGGGGCGGCCAGGCCCGCCACTCCAGCTGCCGGACCAGCTCCAGCTCCACGGGGCCCGTCGGGCGCCACAGGGTTGTCGTTGCGGGTCGGCTGGTCATGAGGGTCACTTTCCGGGCGTGTTGGCTGCCGAGGCAATGGATCAAGGGCTCGGACCATACCGGCCCAACCAGCTATCAGCCAGCCAATATCCCCTGAGGCCGCCTGGCCGGGGCACGGCAGCCCACCCCGTGAACACCCGGTCACGGCACGCCCCGGGGACCGAGATCCCAGCATCGACGCAATGACAGGAGATATGTAGCAATGATTGATTCATGCTGTATGAGACGCCGCGCCTGGAGCCCGTCGATCGTGAGGTCCTGAACCAGGTCGATGCCATGCGGGAACAGCTGCGTCGTGCGGTGCAGCAGATCCCGATGAAGTGGACCCAGGATCTGCACAAGGCGCTCACGGCGAGCGCGATAGCAGCGTCGAACACGATCGAGGGCTATCGCGTCGACGCCAAGGACGTCGCCGACCTGATGGACGGCGAGCGCGAGGCCGTCGAGGCGAGCGAGGAGAACAAGGCGGAGACACTGGCCTATCAGCAGGCCATGACGTACATCCAGTCCCTCCACGATGTGGCCGATTTCCGGTACAGCAAGGAGCTGCTGAACGCTCTGCACTGGATGCTCCAGGGCCGCCACCACCCGATCAGGACCGCCGGCCAGTGGCGCAGGACCCACATCCGCATCACGGCCCCCGGCGACGAACTCGCCACCGACTACGAGGGGCCGGGCCAGGAGCTGGTCCCCGGGCTCATGAGCGAACTCGTCGGCTGGCTCAACGAGGGCGACCTCGATCAGCACGTCCTGATCCGGGCCGCCATGGCGCACCTGAACCTGGTGAAGATCCATCCGCGGTCCGACGGCAACGGCCGGATGTCCCGCTCCCTGCAGACCCTGCTCATCGCCCGCGGCGGCGTCCTCGCGCCCGAGTTCTCCTCGATCGAGGAGTGGCTGGGCATGCCGGGCAACACCTGGGAGTACTACAAGGTGCTCCGCGAAGTCGGCGGCCCTGTCTGGTCGCCCGAACGCGACACCCTGCCGTGGATCAAGTTCAACCTCCTCGCCTACCACCAGCAGGCCCAGCGGGTGCAACGCCGCGTCGACCGGTCCAACGAGTGCTGGATGCAGCTGATGGCGGCGGCCGAGACCGGCGGAGTCACCGAGCGGCAGGTGACGGCCCTGCACGAGGTGGCGATGGCGGGCCGTGTCCGGCGCTCGCGCTACGAGGAGGCCGAAGGGCTCAACACACAGCAGGCGACGCGGGACATGCAGGCCCTCACCCGCGCCGGGCTGCTCACCGCCGTGGGCCAGACCAAGGGCCGCTACTACGTCGCCGGACCTGAGTTCCCGAAGGACGTACTGGCCACCGCACAGCGGCCGCACACGATCGCCAACCCCTACGCAACGTAGTACGAGGGCGAGCGACTGGTCCTCGTCGGCCTGACCTCGGCCCGGGTGGATCCGGACTTCGGAACGGTCCGGCGGCTCATCGGCATGGGAACCCCCTTCCCCTTGCCTCGGTCAGCTTCTGCACGGCTTCCAACGCCTCGCGCAGATCATCAGACCAGGTCAACATGGCATTCCGGGCCGGCATGATCCAGACGCGGTCCCGTACGAACGTCGAGGGCGAAGGCGCGAGGAGCGTCCGCCCGGCGGCGTACAGCGTCACTCCTGCCGCACCGATGAGACGGTAGCCAGTCCCGAGGGGCAGCAGCCACCATGCGGCTCTCGCAGCGCGGCTGACCAGGCACGGGCCAGTCGGGCGCCCGTACCTACGGAGCCACATGAATGCAACGCGGGCCGATTCGACGTCTACTTCGGCCACATCCCAGCGCTTGCCACTGGGCAGCGGAACCGCCTGACCAGTGCTCCAGTACGCCACCGCCTTCTCGGGGTCGTCAAAAGCCTGCGCGAGCCAATGCGTGAAAGATTGGCTGTAGGTGTCCATATGACGATCTCAGCGTGCAGAGGGCAGCAGAGGGATATGACAACCTATGACACGAAGTTGATCACAGACTTCGCGGTGGCCATCACCGGTACTCGGTCCACGAATCACCGTGATCTCGATGACTATCGCCAGCTGTTCGGCGCCTACCTCGGCCCGTTCGCCGATGAACACACCCGCTTCCTCATCGGCGGGGCCCCGGGCATCGACAGCCTCGCCCTGACATGGCTGGCCGAACGAACCAAGGCTCGGCTGACCGTCGTCACGCCCAGCACCCTCGCCCGCCAGCCAGAGGAAGCCCGACGGGCCGTGGAGCAGGCAAGCGACCGGATCGAGCAGGTAGTCGAATTGGCAGCCACCGAGCTGAACGCCGACTCGTACCACGCCCGCAACCGCTGGATGGTCGACCGCAGTCGAATGACCATTGGATTCCCTCTCAAAGAGAGCAACCCCAGCGGCGGGTCCGGCACATGGCAAACCCTGAACTACTGTGCCCAGCAGGGGAAGCCACATCTGATCGTGCCCATCTGAGGCCGACGCTGTCGCACAATGACGCCATGAACGTCCGCGACAAGTCAGCAGGAGCAGCCATGCTCAAGGCACTGCGTCGCCGACGTGGGCTGTCCCTCGCCGACACCGCGCGTGGTCTTCTCGCCCAGGCATGCCACGCGGGGCAGCCTCTGAGCGCCTTGCCGGACGTGTCCGGAGTCCAGCGCTCTGTCGCTCGCTGGGAGAGCGACAAACCGGTCCTGCCGAACATGCGCTACCAGCTGCTGCTGGCCCATTTCTATGCCCGGACCCCGGCAGGCGGCATCGCGCTCGGGCCCGGGTCCGACTTCTCCGAACTGCTGGAGGCACTTGCCCATCTGGGTGAAAGTGCAGCACATCTCGAGGAGTTGAAATCGACCATTGCGCGAACCGCTACGGAACACGGCGGCGGCCTCCTCGCCCTCCTGTCCCCCACCGCACAAGACGAACTCACCAGGGGCCTGGCGGACCCATCCCAGATCGACGAAGGGCTACCCGCTGTACTGATAGGGCTGGTCGACGACGTCAACACCCAGGTCGGATCCCTCCCGTTCTCACGACTGCAGCTCCTCCTGTCTCCCGCTGTCGAGGCCTGCAACCGGCTGCTGACTGCTTCAGTCCCGGCCTCGGTCCTTCCGAGCCTGCGGCTCGCTGCTGCGTCGGCATATACGCTGGCCGGCCGCCTGGCTTTCGAGAGCCGAGATGACGCGACTTCGAAGGCCCTCTACGCAAAGGCCGCAAACGCCGCCCAGTTCCTGGCCTCCCCCTGGCGGCGAGCCGCCTTCCACTTGAGCCACGCCCTGGTCACCCTCTACTCGATGCCCGGACTGGACAAGGCAGGCCAGCTCGTCGATGCCGCGGTCCAGGAAGCACAATCGGGCGGAAGCCTCATGGTGCGAGCCCGCGCTCACGCCCTGCAGTCGGAAATCGCCGCACGGGCGGGCCATGCACCGCAAGCCCACGGGGCACTGGAACTGGCCTGGTACGACGTGAGCAACGCACACCATGACGACCCAGCACCACACAGCTTCAGCGCAGAGCATCTGCGCGGCTTCGAAGGTGTCTGCGCTCTTCACGTAGGCAATCCGCAGAGCGCCCACGACAATTTCGCTCGAACAGCAGCATCACTGGGCTCCCCCAGGGAACGGGTCCAACGCACCATCGTCACCACAGACCAGGCCTTGGCCCGAGTACGCCTGAGCGATCCCCGGGGCGCCGCCGAGCTACTGCACGACTGCATCGACGCAACGAACAAGACCGGCGGCAGAGTCCCGGCCATCCGGCTCCGGTGCGCACGCCAGGAACTCAAGCCCTGGCGGCGAGAGGCATTTTTCTCCGAGCTGGACGACCATCTCCTGGAAACACTCGGCTGCTGACGCAGAGGGCCTCAGAGGCAGGGCGGCAATGTCACCGCGCCCTCCCAGACTGCAAGGTCGAAGCTCATGGGCAGGAGGCTGTCACACACCGCTGACACTCACGCACTGCGCCAGGGCATCGACGGCCGAATGCCACGGGTACGCATCGGGGTCGCCCGTCCGCGGCTTGTGGGGGACGAACCCGCCGTCACCGAGGAGCAGGGTGACGCCCGCGTCGCGCAGGGTCTGGACGTTGCGGGGCACGGCAGGGTGTTGCCCTTGAGCGTCGTTCCAGTGCGGGAGCGCGACGATGGGAAGGCCGAGGCCGATGCCCTCGACGATGAGGCCCAAGGCGAGGGTGTCACTGATGCCGGCCGCCCATTTGTTGAGGGTGTTCGTGGTCAGCGGGGCAACGAGTATCGCGTCGGGGGCGGGCAGGACATCCTCCTGCGAGGGCAGCTTGTACTGATGGCGGATGGGGTGACCAGTCAGCTCGCTCAACCGGTCGATCTCTCCGTGAGCGTCCTCGGCAGCCCAGCGGTGGGCCGACGGGGTGAGGATCAGACAGACATCCCAGTCTGCGGCCTGTGCGGCGCGGATGCCGACATCGATCCGGCGGGCAGGCGGGGCGGCACAGGCGATCAGGTACAGCGTCCGGTTGGTCATTTCGGCAGTTCACCGGGTCCGGTCGGCGGTCGCAAGCGGCCCCAACCGCCGTGGTGGCCAAGAACGTTCGCCATTGCTCTGTCCGTAGGCGGCGGTACCGTTCTTGTGTCGTGTCAGAACGGAGCTCTATATGCCCACGCACAGTGACGAGCACACCGGCGCCCGCATCGCGCGTGCGCGCAAGGTCCGCCGCCTGACTCAGAGGGAGTTGTCGGAACTCTCCCACGTCTCCTACAGCACGCTGACCAAAGTGGAACAAGGTGCTCTGCCCGCGAGCCCCTCCGTCACCGGGGCCCTGGCCCGCGCCCTCTCGGTGCCCGTCACCGAACTCACTGGTCAGCCTTATCTAGACGAACTCCGGGCGGACCAGCTGGACGGGCTGATCCAGCCGATCCGCGAGGCTCTGAACATCTACGATCTCGGGCCGGACCCGGACGTGACTCCGCGCGCTGTGGGGGATCTGGAAGCGCATGCCGAGGAGCTGTGCGCCTTGGTCCGGGCGACGCGCATCAAGCAGGTCGCCGCTGGTCTGCCCGGCCTGATCCACGAGGCCACCACCGCGGCGCACACGACCGTCAAGGACCGCAACTGGCGTGTCCTAGCCAGCGCGTACCGCACGGCCTACGACGTGACCACGAAGCTCGGCTTCCCTGACCTGTGCACAGTTGCCCTGGACCGGCTGGACTGGGCCGCGCAGCGCGCGTCGGACCCGGTGCTGGGCGGGATGCTCCAGTACCTCCGCGCCCTGGCCTATCTCCGCGCCAGCGACTACCGCACGGGCAAGCGGCTCATAGAGCTGGGAATGGCCACCTTGGCACAGGCCGAGCCGGGCCGGGTACGGGATGTCGTCACCGGCCAGCTGCACCTGGGCGCGGCGGTGCTGGCCGGCCGCGACAAGGACGAGGCCACCGCCGACGGACACCTCGCGGAGGCGCAGCGGATCGCCGAGCGCACGGGTGCGGCAGAGAAGATTCACTGGCTGTCGTTCGGGCCCACCAACGTCCTCGCCCACCGCGTGAGCGTCCTCGCCGAGCTGGACCAGTATCCCGAGGCCATACGGGTGGCCGAGGAGGCACCGATCCCCGACGGCTGGCCTCCCTCCCGTCGGGCCCACCACTTCACCGAGGTCGCCCGCGCCGCGATGTGGACCGGCCGTACGGACGCGGCCTTCAAGAACCTGCAGCTGGCCCGCAAGGTGGCTCCGCAGCAGACGCGATACCACCCGACCGTCCGGGAGACGTACGCGGGACTGGAATCGGCGAAGCGGCGGATGCCGGACACGTTCAGCAACTACGGGGCCTGGCTGGGGATGTAATGCACGGCGAGGTGATGGCCGGGGCTATCAGCGACGTCTGACAGCCCCGGCCTTGTGCTGTCGAACTCGACGTAATCAAAGAACTGCTCGGTCACGCCTACATCGGCGTCACCACCGCCGTCTACGCCCACGTCCGACTCCGCCTCAAGCGCGAGGCCATCGACACCCTCAGCACCGCGCTCGGCACCCCGGAGACCACCGAGGCGACCAACGGCGGCAGCAACAAACCGCCACCCTGTCCTGCCCTCGTCCGCTGATGTATGCGTCAACTACTTCCGTCACCGCACGCAGAAGCCCCGCCAGGACACTCCTGACAGGGCTTCCAGTTTGCTATCGCTATAGCTCAGCGAGGTAGCTGAGACAGCATCTGTGCGAGATCACTCGGAAACTCTGATATGTGCGCCTCGGCGCAATACCTCACGGTGCAGGCCGCAGAGACCAACTCCACTGGCGAGTACTCTCCGATCGACAGCATCCTCGCACACATTCCCAGAGGAACCACAAAGTCTGCTTGGGCGCCATCCGTTAGCGAATCAAGCAAACTCGATTCCTCCGAGAGGACCAGCTCCACGATTGAACTCAAGACTCCCGTCAATTCAGAGATATCCATTCCACGGGAGAGTTCGATCATGTCTTCATATTCGGCGAAGCCGAATCGATTGACCCGGAGGTGTTGTCTACTCACGTCAATCCCCTTGGAAGGTTATTCCTTGATTCCGCAGCCTGGGCTGGCAAACCGTCAGGCAAGGACTGGCGGGGGTACCGTGTGCGCCGCCGGGTGGCGAATTCAAGCCCCTCACCTTTACCACTTCGAACGATCCCCCTCGAACTCCGGCTGCACCCTCGGCCGCCTCAGCCTGGATGAGACACATCGTCTCAGCACATCCCGCATGATAGCGACCGCCCTCCGGCGCGAACTGCCGAACCAGCGAATCCACCTCTCCATCGGGAGTTGGCGTCAGGCCATGACCTGAGTGACCAAAGTAAGTTCCACCTGACGGGGACGTATATTTTGCCGCGAAGAAAGGACCATCTACCTTATTGAACCCGGGGCGCAAGCTGTCGGCATACGCTTGGAGGTCACAATTGTGCACCAGGACCGGCGTAGCCCCTGCCAGCACATAGTACGAGTGCGTACCACTGACAGTCAGGTCATGCGTGCGCTGACGCTTGCGGAAGTGGCTGACCGTCGCAACCTCGGTCACGCCACCGTCCGGCTTGCTCAGCTGAGCGCCGGGATGCACCTTGCCGGCATCGACCCAGGCTGCCCGGGCTGCATCCCAGAAGGGGTGCGTGTCAGTGGCAACGATATGCGCTTCGCCCTGCTCGGTCTTCACCGTGAGTTCGGTGAAGTCCTTGTCGTCCTCCGTGACAATCCCAGCAACGACTTCCCGCGGCCTTGTCTCACCTGTCTCGGGGTCCGTAGCGAGGACCACGTCACCGGTCTTGACGTCTTCGATTTTTCTGCTCGACCCGTCAGCAAGCAGGACTTCCGTTCCAGGCAGGAAGCTGTGGCACAGCGGCGAGACCTCCTTGCCCGCGTCGGCTACCTTCTTGACATCCTTGGCCTCTTTGAGAAGCTTCACCGATTTGAGCCAGGGAAGGTCAGCCGCAGCCCATTTACACCCCGAGAGTTGGAAGTTCCAGCAGTCCTTCCATGCGTCTGTGTCGGGCCCAATCATTTTCGGGGCTTCTTCGACAAAGGTTTTGACGACCTTTAGCCATGTCGGATCAGGCTTCCACGAGTCCACCTGCTGTTTCTTCTGCACCGGCTCCGGGACATCCCAGATGTTGCCGCAGGAAGACCAACCACAATGTGCGTAGTTGCGCGCCTCGTTGAACCGATAGTCGCTCTCGTAGTCGTTCTGAGTGGGCTCAGGGGTGTTACCGCGATAGTTTTCATTCGCCACCACATCCCAACTGCCGTTCTCATGACGCGTGCAGCTGACGCCGATGATGACGACGCAGTCGGCAGGCATCAGACCGGATGGATCGGAAAGCGTGGCCGGGTTGTTGTTGGCGTACGTGTAGCCATGATTCTGCTGGGGGTCCCCCAGGTTCATGAGCGGGTTGACACTGATGAAGCGCCCCATTGAGGGGTCGTACTCACGAGCACCCAGGTGAGTAAGTCCCGTCGTGGTGTCGACAGTCCCGCCCACGAATCCCTTGCTGCCCGGCCAGTTCGCCGGCTGCTCGCCACGGGGTGTTCCGAACGGCGTGGTACGGCGTCGTGCAGCAGACACAGCACCGCTGTCGATGGCCAGCTGACCGGTGCCGAGGTGGTCACTGACGATGAAGGAAGCGCTGCCGTCGTCGCTCTGGACCGCCTGCTGCCCATTGCCCAGGTCGAAGTACCTGGTCACCTTGGGGCTGTTGGATCCCTTGTCCAGCGCGATCTCGGTGGCTCCGAGATAGAGAGTGGTCTCGATGTCGGTACGGCCTATCAGCCGCTGACCGTCAGCGTCATAGAGATACGAGGTGGCCTTGGCCGTCTTGTCGTTCTTCGGCTCCACAACCTTGGCCAGATGGCCTTCAGAGTCCCAGTCCAATGCCTGGGTGTCGCCGGCAATCGTGCGAGTCGCCGTGTTTCCAACCGGGTCGTAGGTGTAGGAGTCCTTGGCCGTGCCCGTCGGGCCGTTCATCTCGACCGCGGTCACCGTGTGCGGCTGAGGCTTGCCGGCGGGCGGGTACGCGTACGTGCGCTTCGTGTCCCTTGCGGCATTGCCGACCAAGTCATGCCGTGTTTCGGTCAGGCGATTTCCGGTCTGGTCGTACGTGTACGAGTTCCAGTACGGAGCCGGGCCGCCAATCAGATTCCCGGCAGGGGCGGGGCCACACGTCGCGGTGGG
The DNA here is from genome assembly GCF_056930295.1 of Streptomyces sp. 17_S59. Taxonomy (NCBI): domain Bacteria; kingdom Bacillati; phylum Actinomycetota; class Actinomycetes; order Kitasatosporales; family Streptomycetaceae; genus Streptomyces; species Streptomyces sp. 17_S59. The sequence continues at coordinate 2,058,298 of NZ_JBXOWD010000001.1, forward strand.
TTGGGTCCACTCGTCGGTGACGCGACTGAGGTAGTCGTAGTTGAAGCACTGGGTGTCCATGCCGTCCGATGCCGCATCGGACACGGCTCGGACGTTGCCGGCCTCGTCATAGGTGTACGTGGCCGCCTTGTCCGCGGCACGGGCATTCTCGCGGTCGACCCGCGAAGTGGACAGGCGCTGAGTGCCCCACTCATAGCCGTTGGTGACCTGGGTGAATCTTGCGCCGTTGCGGTCCAGCTTGGATTGCAGCGGTAACCCGGTAAGGCTGTAGCTGCTGACGGCTGCCCTGATGCCATCCAAGGTGCTGAGTTCGGTGGGGCGCAGAATGTCGTCGTAGATGTAGACGACGGCATTGCCCGGCAGCGAGCCCGCCTTGGGGAAGCTCACGCTCTGGACCGTGCCGGACGGGTCGTAGACCGTGCCGGAACGGTACGTGCCGGCCAGGGCTCCCTCGGCAGCCGGAATGACCACGCTGGAGCGCGTCGCCCTGTACAGCGCGTCGTATTCGTCGACCCGCGAGGTGTAGGCATTGCCGTCCGCGTAGCGGATGCTCGAAGCCGGCTGTCCCTTGGCGCCAGGGACCGTGTCGTACGTCCACTCCGCAAGCTTGGTGCCGGTCGCAGAGCCTTCGCGGAGTTCGGTCTTGCGACCGAGATTGTCGTAGCCGTAGAAGAGGATGTTCTTGCTCTTCCGGGCATCGGATGTGGAGATCAGTCGGCCGAAGTCGTCATAGGAACTGGTCGTGGTGCCCTTGTCGGGATCGTTGACGCCTACGGTGTGGCCTGCCTGGTCGTACTCGTACGACCAGGAGTTGCCCATCGGGTCGGTGACCTGTGCCAGCTTCCCGGCCGGGTTGTAGGTGTAGCGGGTGATGTCCGCTTCTGCCGTCGCGCTGCGGTCGTGCAGCTGGTGCAGCTCCGTCGTCTGGCCCCGGGCGTCCACGACAGTCGTGGTGGCCGTACCGCCGACCGGCGGAATGACGGTGGTGCGGTCACCGCCGTAGATGGTGCGAGTGGTGGCCAGCACCTTTCCGGCGTCGCTGTTGCCAGCGACCTGCTTGGACTCGATTCGTCGGCCGAGTGCGTCGTAGGCGTTCCAGGTCTGCGACTCCACCTTCAGGGCGTTGTCCGGAGCGAACAGGCTCGTGGCCGGTGCCCCGGTCGCGTAGTACGAGGCGAAGACCTTGGCCGTCATGCCGCGGTCGTCGTAGAAGGTGTCGGTGAGCAGACGGCCGCCGTCGGGGCCGGGGGCCTGGGTCTGGCGGGGGCGAAGGAAGCCGTCGTACAGGGTGTACGCAGTCAGCTGTCCGCCCTTGTTATTCAGGGACTTGGTGCCTACGGCTACCGGCTTCCCGTCGCTGATCGTGTAGGTGTACTCGAGGCTGGGCGCTCCGTCGGTGCGCTTGGGCCGGTTGGGCAGCCAGACCTTGGTGGAGCGGCCGAGGGCGTCGTATTCGAAGCTGGTCCGCTTGTTGTTGGCATCGGTCTTGGCGAGCGGCTGCCCGCGCAGCGGGTCCAGGGTGGTCACGCTGGTCTGCGCGGTCGAGGCGTCACCGACCTTGGCCGGGGGCGTGGTGATGGTGACGGTAGTGGCGTAGCCCGTGTCGGGGGTGTAGGCCGTGCTGATCGTGTGGCCATCCGTGCGCTTGGCGGAGGAGATCAGCTTGCCCGCCGTGTCGAAGACGACAGCCCCGGTGATGTCGGTGACGGTCAGAGGGCGGCCAAAGCCGTCGACAGTGGTACCGGACTCCACATACGTGGCCTGATTGCCGTCGTGCTTCTTGAGGGTGGCCACACTGGTGGTGTCGCCCTTGGTCGGGGCGGCTCCATAAGCGCCACCGTCATAAGCGGTGCGGACGTCCGAGATGACGGCCTTTGCCCGGTCGACGACCGGGGCGTTGCAGGACGCCGCGACTATTTCGATGCGGGAGGGCAGACTCAGAATGTTCGCCTCGGCGTTGTCCGCGTAGGTCGTGCGAGTGCAGCGGTCATCGGCAGTAGTGGCCGCGTCGCCGTAGTCGTCCACCTGGGTTGCGCGGCCGGTCGCCTCGTCGTAGGCGGTGGCCGTGGCGGTCTCTCGCCACTTCGCGCCCGCACCGTCGTCGAGAGAGGTGTACGTCCGGGCGGATTCAGTGCCGGTGAAGTTGGCGGTGACGGTGCCCCAGGAGCGTTCCTTCTTGGCGGTCTCGTGGTGCCACGGGCGGCTGACCGTCTTCGCGAGCACCTTGCCGCCCGGCCCGGAGTAGGTCTCCTTCTTGTAGGAGAATCCGGCGCCCGATTCGTGGTCGGTGAGCGGGTCTCCCTCACCCGCACCGAGAGAAACGGCAACGGACTTGGTCCCACCGCCGGTCGTCTTCCTGTCACCGTCCATGCCGCGCAGGAAGTATGTGTCCGACTGGGTCTTCATGCCACCGACGCCTTGGCTGCCGGTCTGTACCCGTACGTGTCCGTAGCCCCGCCACTGGGACCAGGTCTTGAACTTCTCCTTGACGAGCCCGTCGTCATCGTCGAAATGCCATGCGGCACCGTCGAGGTAGTCGTAACGCGTCACCATGTCCGGGGCCCCGCCCGTGCGGTCCGTGGCGGTGACGGAATCGACCACGTATTTGTTGAACCACTGCTGGGTCGGGTCTGCGTTGCCGCTGCCCCCGATGTACTGGGGGAAGCAGCGGGTCGTATTCGACTCGGGTGAGGGCAGCTTGTCCCAGTCACAGACCGGCTGCGAGTACGTGACGTCTGTCTGGCTGCCGGTCTCGTCCGCAATCGTGGAAAGGCGTTCCTTGATGAACGGCGCCTTCCCGTCGCCCGTCCTGTCGAGACGGTTCGGTCGCTGCGCATAGGCGAAGGTGGTCTTCGGCAGCGTGATCGCCGGAGTGGCGGACCGGCCGGTGTGCTCGATGGAGTCCAGCAGGAGCTGGTAGTCCGTGTCGGCCATGCCCCAGCGGTGGCCCAGCTTCCAGGAGTCGACGGGCGCATAGCTGCCGTCGCTCTTGAGGATGCTCGTGGAGACGTCGGTCAGCCGCTTGCGGGTCCAGAACGACGGGGCCAGACGGCCCTTGTCGCACTCGGTGCCGGCCTTGCAGTTGAGGTCCCACGGGGTGTCGTACCAGTACTGCCGTTTGTCGTCGATGGTGTCTTCCGCGCAGGTCACTTTGTCTTGCGGGAGGCAGCGTTCGGCGTTGGTGAATTCGACCTTCGCCAGCGGCTTGGCATACAGGTCGGACGAGGACAGGCCGTACTCGATGCGCTTGAGGTAGCCGCCACGGACGTAGGACGTGCCGTCCTTGGACTCGAGGTTGCGTCCGTAGGAGTTGGTCTCCTGGCCGTAGTAGTAGGCGACCGCGTTTCCGTGCCGGTCGACCGCGTAGTCGAGGTTCCAGCGCCAGCCCTGCTGGCACCAGGAGTCCTTGAAGGCATCCTTGTGGCAGGGTTCACCGGCATTGTTGCCGTAAACCGGGACGGTCCACGTGGAGTCCGTGGTGTCCTTGCCCTTCGCCCAGCCGTTGAGCTTGTGATACCCGAAGTAGTAGCGAGTCCCGTTGGGCGTGGTCACCCGCCAGTACTCACTGTCGTTGTCGCCGTTGTCGTGCTCGCTGCCTGCCAGGCGGGCGATCTTTGTGCCGTCGTCGTTCTTCAGCTTCCACTGGTTGTCCCCGGCCGGGACCAGTTCGCCGGTCTTGCCATTGAAGGAGATGAAGGCGTTGTCGTACGCCCAGCAGAGGTCGCCGGGCTTGTTGCCGTCGGCTCGTTCCTCTCCGTCCTCCGAGCACGCCTTGTAGCGGCGCTCGATGAAGCCGGGCCAAAGATCGAATCCGTCGCCCACCCAGGAGGACTGGTTGTTCGTGTTGCCGGTGCGGCCATCGATCAAGGAGGACGAGTAGTCGAGCCCCAGGTTGGGCTTCAAGCCACCGGGCACGTCAGGCACCGGCATCTTGTACGACCAGCTGAAGGCGCCGGAATTCAGGTCCGTCTTCCACTGTGACGACGGCGAGAGGGGAGTGGCTTGGTAGTCGCCCTTTTCACCGGATGCTGCGGGGGCTGCCGCGAGTACTGTCGCCGCGCCTGCCCTCAGGGATACCTTGCGGGCAGTAAGCGTCTGCTTCTCGGTGTCGTTCTGGGTCTGGACTGACTTGGCCGCCCGGCAGCCGGCCTTGTCGGGTGTGGTGAGAGCGCAGGGTGGCAATTCGAAGAGTTGCAGACGAGAGGCATACCCGCCCCCATACGCCTGGGCGAAGCGGGAGTAATCCACACGTATGCCAGTGATTCCGTCTGCCGCCTGCTCATGAGACTTCGGGCGATCGGGCGTGACGGAGAACAGCAGGCCATTGATTCCTGCCCTTCGACTGGCCTTCTGGTCGAGGACGCGCAGCTCGGCCTTGCCCAGGGGCGCAGCGGCGGCAAATCCTTCCTTCGGGCTGCCGGCGTGCTGGTTCTGAGGGGCTGCGAGGAGGCTTACCGGCATGCCGTCGGCGGTCAACGCCTTGCCGGGCTTGTTCCCTCCGGTGCTCGAGAGCGCGGCCAGGTCGATGACTGCGCTCTTACCTTTTGCCCAAGCGGCCCTGGGAGGCTCCTTTGGGCTCTTGGGCGTCTGATCGACCGTTCTCGCCTTGCTTCTGACCGCCTTGCCCGGCACGGGTGAACCGGCCAAGCCGATACCGCTGCCGCCGGGTGCGGGAAATCCGGCTCCTTGCAGGAGCGTGCCCATCAGCACGCCCGAGACGGTCAGGGCTATACGGGCTTGCCATACCGATCTACGTAATCTGGATCTGCGTTTCATCCTTCGTCATCCCTCGCTGAGGCATCACGGATGCACTGAAGGGCAGGCGTGATGCTGCGGAAGCCGTGATTGCGGCGTGTCATGCCGGCCGGGCGCCGTCGGCAACAGCGCCCGGACCGCGTCCGGCTCAGTCGTTCGGTACTCGCGTGGGCGTGCCGTCGACATCGGCGACGAGCTGCTTGACCTGCTTGCCGGTCAGCGCCCCCTGGAAGGCCCACACGTCGTCGACCTGGCCCGACCAGTACTCATCGCCCGTCCCCTTGACCATGGCCCGTCCGACCTGGAGCGACTTTGTGGCGCCGAACGTCAGCGCGTTGGCAGTGCGGGAGGACCGGTCCGCGCACACCGTTCCGGCGGTGCCAGCCGGGCAGGAGAACTGCTCCAAATTCCCGTTCACGTAAAGACGCAGCTCATTGGTGAAGCCGTCGTAAACCACCGCCAGGTGATTCCAGCTGCTCGCATCACCGAAGTCACTGTTCTCCACCGTCGTGACCGTGACGTCCTTCTCCGCGTCCTTCCCCGGCATCGTCACCTGCCAGCGCCCATGCCCCTCGGCGCCCTGGTCGTCCGGCCCCTTCGTCCCCGGCACGTACCGCACCGCAAACGCGTTCTGGTACTTCCCCTCCGCGCTCAGCACCGTCATCGCCCGGCCCGGCCTGTCAGCCACCCGCTGCGCCCACGCGGTCACCGTGAAGCTGCCGCTGGTGTCGACCGGCACCCCGTTCGTGAAAGCAGCCGCGTCAACCCCGTTGAGCCTCAAGCTCCCCGTGTCCACTCGCCCCTCGCCGATCGCGGCCTTGCCGGTCAGCGTCATGTCGTGCCGTACCGCGCCCTTGTCCGTCAGCGCGTCCGGGGACACCAGTGGGTTGCCGGCAGCCGTGTCGAACTGCCACCGCCCCTTCACCAGCGCGCGCTGCTTGAAGAGCTGCTGCACCTCCCGGGCCGACACCGGACGGTCGTAGAGGCGGATGTCGTCGATCTCGCCGGGGAAGAAGTAGCCGGCCTGTCCCGAGTACACCCCGGCGCCGATCTGCAGCTGCCTGCCGTACACCGTGTTCGTCATGGGCACCGTGCCCGCTGCCGTCCCGTTGACGTACAAGGTCAGGGTCCCGGCGACGGTGTCACGGACGCCCACCAGGTGCGCCCACTCACCGCCCTCGGGTGCCGGGCCCGCGCTCTGGATGATCTTGTTGAATGCGGGATTGGGCACGTCAGCCGTGTGCTGGTTGAAAACCCACCGGTCGTAGTCCTTCGAGTAGTACAGCTCCGCACCGCTCGCATTGGCACCTGCGTACGTCAGGACCGCTGCCGCGCGATTCGGCTTGGTCTTGGCCAGACGCGCCCAGACCGAGACGGCGAAGCTGCCCGTGGTGTCGAGGTGCGGCGCGTCCACCGTGGCGTAGTCGTCCACACCGTCCAGCGACAGCGCCTTGCCGTCCACACCCTCCGCACCCGGCTTCGGGCCGCCGTGGAAGACCGCGGGCATCACGTCCGCGTGGCCGGTCAGCTCCTTGGCGCCCGTCTCCTCCTCGAAGGAGAAGACCGCGCGCGCCGGACGGCCCGGGCCCCGGATGTTCTGCTTCGCGTAGAGGCGGGAGACCTCGTTCGCCGAGGCGGGCATGTCGAAGATCTGCAGCTCGTCGATCTGGCCGGAGAAGAAATTCGCCGGCTTGCCGTTGTACGAGCCCGCACCGATCTGCAGGCCCCGGCGCGCCTCCCACGGCGTCCTGTACGGGACCGCCGCCTCCTGACGGCCGTTGACGTACAGCTGCAGCTCCCCGGCGACGTTGTCGTAGACGCCCACCAAGTGCGTCCACTCCCCCGCCTTCACACCACCCGGGCTCTTCTGCATCACCCGCACCGGAAACGAACCCTCGGCATCCGCGCCGTACTGGTTGAACGCCCAGCGGTCGTAATCCTTGGAGTAGTACAGCTCGAAGCCCGGGGAGTGGTTGCCCGGCTGCGCCGCGATGATCGCGGTCTCGCTCGGCATCTTCGCCATCTTCGCCCACGCCGAGACCGTGAAGCCGCGTGAGGTGTCCACCACCGGGATGTCCGTGCTCGCGTAGCCGTCCGCCCCGTTGAGGGAGAGCGACTTGCCCTGCACGCCGCCGTCAGTACCGGGTGTCGCACCGCCGTGCAGCTGTGCTGTACGGGGCGGGGTCGAGCCCTGCGCCTGCGTCGCGTCCGGGCCGTCGTCCATCGACCACACCGCACGCTCCGGCTGCCCGGCGCGCACCTTGTACCGGTAGGTGTACGGCTCGCTCATGTTGCCCGCGGCGTCCATCGACTGCACGGTGACGAAATTGAGCCCGGGCTCGCCCGGCAGGGCCTTGATCGCCCGTGCGGCACCCTCAGTCGTCTCGATCGTGTTCTTCGGGGTGGCGTCGCCGTTGATCCCGTAGAGGTACTTCGTGATGTCCTTCGTCGCCGGGCCGACAGTGAACGTGCCGTACTTGCCCACGCCGTCGAACCACGGGTCGTCCGCGCCGCCGTCGGGCCCGGTTCCGGTCCCCGACGGCTTCGATTCGGGGTAGTCGCCGGACGTCACCTTCGGTGCCGGGAGCGTCTTCGGGTCGCGTACGAAGTAGCAGCCGCTGGGCGATCCCGCGTACGACCACGGGGAGTATCCCTCCCCGTCGTAGGCGCGTACGTACCAGTTGACGGACGTGTTGACCGTGATGGTGCTCGGCAACGTCATCGAGAAGTCCGAGCCGGACCTCTTGAAGCTCGTCAGCCCGGGTGTCCAGCGGGGGACGTCCCCCTTGCCGTCACCGGCATCCCACTCCGCCATGAACTCCACCGCCACGTCGTCGCCGTCGGGGTCGGTGACGTTGCTCGCGTAGACCTGGCCCAGGCTGCGGACATGCACAGCCTGTTCCGGGATGCGGCAGGAGCCTCCGTACTCCATGGACAGCTGGGACATGGCGATCTGCGGGGGCGGCTGGTTGTAGTGCACGCGCAGGTACGCGCGGTCGGAGAAGCGCTTCCAGGCGTACGTGTCGTCCTCGTCGGATGCCTTGAGGCCGAACGTCAGCGAGGACCAGGACTTCGCCGCCGCCTCCTTGACCGCGTCGAGGACGTTGAACTCGCCATCCCCGCCCGAGCAGCCCTCGTATCCGTAGGCGAATTCGTACTCGCCCAGCTTCTTGAGCCAGAAGCTCGACGAGTCCTGGGAATTCCAGGTGGTCGAGGACGAGATGTCCTTGGTGCGCCAGAGCTGCACGCCCTTCCTGTCGCACGAGGCCGACCAGGTCTCCGGGACCACGAACTCCGCCGACATGATGTTCTTGCCCGCGAACTCCGAGGTCGGGATTTCGTAGAAGAGGCGCTTGGTGTCGCCCGGGTTGCAGTGGGCCCAGTCGCAGTAGCCCATGCCGGCGTCCTTGTTGCCGTTGAACTGCCACTGCGGGGTGTCGGACCAGTACTTCGAGGCCATGGTCCATGCCGAGGACCGCGGGGAGTACCAGTGCGGGTCGATGTAGACCGGGTAGACCGTGTCCGGGGCGGCCAGCACTTTCCTGTCCGGTGTGAGGACGAGTTCGCGGCCGCCGGAAGGGACGTTCACACCGACCTGGCCGAGCTTGCCGGACTCCCCGGGGCCCGGCTCCTGGCGGGCGGGGGCCGGGACAACGGCCGTGCCGGCTGCGGTCTTTGCGGCCGCCTTGTTCCTGAGCGTCGCCGGGCCGGGGCTCGAGTCCCACATCATGGGCGTCGGCGCCTCGAACACCGCGCCGCCCGCACCCTGGTCGACTGCCGTCAGCCCGCCCTGCGCGGTCTGCTGGACCGTGAGGCCGTCGCCGCTCATCTTCAGGCGCAGTTGCGACAGTTCCGGGTTCGCCGCGGCCTTGGCCGACTTCACCACGAGCAGTTGGGTGAAGCCGTCGGGCTGGGCGGCCACGCGCAGATCGACGTCCGGCAGGACCTCGGGGTACGTGGCGGTGTCGCCTGCGAGGCGAGGGGCCGGCAGTTTCGAGGGCCAGGTCAGTGCCAATTTGCGGCCGCCGCGGTCGAGTTCCGTGAGTGGGGCGTCACCGCCGCCGGAGAACTTCACGCCGATGGTCGTGGCCTGCGGGGCGATCCTGCCGTCGCCGCCTTTGGCCAATGTCGTGTCGACGGGCTTCCACTCGCCGCCGACTCTCGCGCGTACCGGGCGCAGATATACGCGCGCTTCCAGTTTTCCCTGCGGTGTGGCGAACACGTCCCGGGTCTCGCCGCGCAGCGAGGCGACTTCCACGTTCTTGCCCGATCGCTTCGCCCGGGCCAGTGCCTCCGCTTCGGAGGAGGCGGGTAACGAACCGTCCGCCTCGCCGCCCGGTGCGCGGGCCGTGCTCCGTGGCGCCGCCGCCTCTGCCGCCACCTGCGGTAACGCGCCGATCGCCAGCGCGAGACCCATCCCGCAAGCGACGGCGCCGCCTAACGCGCGCATGCGCGCATGCGCGCATGACGAAACATCCCCCAGCCCTCCCCAGAGCCGAACACGCAGAACTTGAAGAACACTCGAACTCGTGTGCAAGGGAACGTAGGGCAGCCAGGACCACGCGGTCCATACTCGAAATATGACGCTAAAGGCATCAAATGACTCCATAGCGAGCACGCATCGCAAGTGACATCAGACACAAAGCGTGTCGGATGGGAACACTGTGCCACTGCCCCGCCCGGCGTAACCTGGGCCCCATTGCAGCTACTCGCCCGTAACCAATCTCCACCGCACCACCCCGGATCGCGAAGGAGCGCAGCGTAGATGAATGGCTGGAATGGCTGGACCGTCGACGACATCCCCGATCAGAGCGGCCGCATCGCCCTCGTCACCGGGGCCAACAGCGGCATCGGCTTCGTGACCGCGCGCGAGCTGGCGCGGCGGGGGGCTCGGGTGGTGCTGGCTTGTCGGGATGCCACTCGGGGGAAGGCCGCCGAAGAACTGATGCGGGCTCAAGTTCCCGGCTCTGATGTCCGGTTGGAGCTGCTCGATCTCGCCGATCTCTCCTCCGTCCGGGCGTTCGCCGACGAGCTTCCCGAGCAGCGGATCGATCTGCTCGTCAACAACGCCGGCGTCATGGCGCTGCCCCAGCGCCGCACCGTCGACGGGTTCGAGATGCAGTTCGGCACCAACCACCTCGGGCACTTCGCGCTCACCGGGCTGCTCCTGCCCAGACTGCGCGCCGCCGGGGCCGGGGCGCGGGTCGTGACCGTGTCCAGTGGGCTGCACTACCTCGGGACGGTCGATCCGCGGGATCTGCACATGGACCGGCGCTACCGCCGCTGGATCGCCTACGGGCGGTCCAAGAGCGCCAATCTGCTCTTCACCCACGAGCTGGCACGGCGGCTCGTCGCCGAGAAGTCGCCGATCGTGGCCGCGGCCGCGCACCCGGGGTACGCCGCGACCAACCTCCAGACCGCCGGAGTGCGGATGGAGGAGCGCGCCTGGGCCGAGCGGGCCGTGGAGCTGCTCAATCGCGCCGTCGCGCAGAGCGCCGAGGACGGGGCGCTGCCCTCGCTGTACGCCGCCACCGCGCCCGGCGTGCGGCCGGACGACTTCATCGGGCCGCGGATCATGCTCTGGCGCGGGGCGCCCGCGCGGTCGGTCCGGGCCGGGTGGACGCTCGACGACCGGGCGAGCGCGGGGCTCTGGGCGGCCTCGGAGCGGCTCACCGGGGTGAGCTACCCGTGGCGGAGCAAGCCTTAGGGAGGGTCCGGCAGCCCTCCCCGCGCGTCATCGGACACCCTTTAGGATCACTCCGGCCCGGGCCGCCGGAACGGCGTGTGCCCGGGCGACCAGTGAGTCAACGGGGAAGGTTCGACAAGGACATGCGACTTACCGGCAAGCGCCGAATAGCCGTCGCCGCCGCGGGTGCCGTGGCGGCGATCGCGGTGACGACGCAGGTCATGCCCAGCGCGTTCGGCACCGAGGGCACCAGGGCGGAGACCGCCACCGCACCGGCGAGTGCCGGTCCGGGAGCGGACGAGCCGTCCGGCGATGCGGACTCCGGCACCGCCTCCGAGGCCGACGGGACGGTCTTCCAGAACGGTGTCATGTCGCTGGGCGCGGCACCCGCGCACACGAGGGCGGCGGTGGCCGCGGCGACCCAGGGCGAGGGCTGGAAGCTCGCGACCGGCATGACCAAGTCGCTGGCGACCGGCTACACGGTCAAGTTCTACGACCAGCAGGCCGTGGACTGGCTGGGCCGCTATGTGAAGGCGTCCGCCACCGAACTCCAGCGCGTCACCGGCCTGCCCATCTCCGTCGACACCACCCCAGTGGGCTGGAACTACGTCCGGCCCAAGGGCGAGATCGTCATCGGTGTGCTCAAGCGCCCGTGTGTGCCGCCGACCGACAACGGGCAGAGCGGCTGGAAGATCGTCCGCGACGGATCGGGCACGCCCAACCTGAGCTGCGGTCTCATCTCCTCGTCGGTCCCGGGCACGGTGACCAGCGGGCACGCCTACATCGACAGCGAATTCTTCACCGCGGACGGCAAGCCCGCGCCCTCCTGGGGCGAGACGTTCATGCGGAACCACATCAGCCACGAACTCGGCCACACCATGGGGCTGACGCACGCGGACCGCAGCGCGACGCGCGGCGACTGCGCCGTGGGCAAGGATTCCGGCGAGAAGCCGGTGATGTGCACGGCGAACCACGGCTACCAGGACGCCCGCGCGGGCAGCTACGTCCAGCAGTTCGACACCCAGGGCCTGCGTTACCTCGCCGCCGGCGCCGGCGCGGCCGTCCCGCCCCAGGGCAAGGTGACCGGACTCGGCGGCAAGTGCCTCGACGTCAAGGGCGGGAAGGCGGCCAACGGCACGCAGATCCAGCTCTACGCCTGCAACGGCTCGGCGGCGCAGTCGTGGATCCTGGGGAAGGACGGCACGTTCCGTGCGCTGGGCAAGTGCCTGGACAACGCACGCAACGCCGGCACCGACGGCAGCAAGATCGAGCTCTTCGACTGCAACGGAGGCGCCTCGCAGCGCTGGTCGGTCAACGCCAAGGGCCAGATCGTGCACGTCGCGTCGGGCAAGGTCCTCGACGTGACCGGTGGGAGCACTGCCGACGGCACGGCGGTCGAGCTGCACACGGCGAACACGTACCAGCGCCAGCTCTGGGCCGTCCCGAAGTAGTCGTTCGAAGTAGTCGTTCCGAAGGAACAATTCCGAAGTAGCCGACGCCCGACGCCCGCGCCCGCGCCCGCGCCCTCACCAGGGCCCGGGCCGGGCGGCCGGGCTCGCGGACAGCAGCAACAGGCACAACGCCAACGGCCCTACTCCAGCCCCGAAGCCCGCAGCACCCCCCGCGCCCCCTCCCCGTCGATGCGCTCCGCCAGGGCCGTCAGCGGGGCCGCGCCCTCGCGGAGGAGGCCGGATTCGCGGGCGCGGCGGGCGCCCGTGTCGAGGCAGTGCCACAGCAGGGGGTTGGCCGCCAGCACCTTCGGGTCCAGTTCCACGCGGCCGCCTCCCGCATCGCGCAGGACCAGGCGCGGGGCGATGCCGTCCGCTCGGCGGACCTGGGTGAGGAGGTCGGTGCGGACGCGGTGTTCGCGCAGCAGGCCGCGGGAGGCCAGCCAGTTCTCGCCCGCGGTCACCCGGGACGGGTGGAGTACGGCGATCAGCAGGGCGCCGAGTAACGCCCAGCAGCCGCCGCGCGGCCAGTCCAGGCTGCCCCGGGCCAGGTCCGCGAGGACGAGCACGCCGCCGAGGAGGAGTCCGCTCCACCAGGCCCAGAGCATCTCGCGCCGCCAGGTGCGGTCCCGGGCGAGCACGGCGCCTGCCGGCGGCCGGAGCGTGCCGGGGTGCGCACCGCCCTCTTCGCGTACCCGTGCTCGCGACCGGAATGTCTGTCGGCGTCCCATAATGCAGACGCTAGAGCGGCCGGGCAGTCCCCACAGCGGATGTTGACGGGGCGCTGACGTGGTCTTGTCCAATCCTTGCGCCGCCCTGACGGGGCACGGGCCGGGGCGTCAAGAACGCGTTTGGATTACGCCAAAAGGCGACAAGACAGCGCCAAGGACCGGCGACGCCCGATCAGTGCGAGCGCACTCTGAGCCTCCGGACGTAACGGAGGTACGACAAAAGATGTCCATGCTGGCCAAATCGGAGCACGCCGCCGGGACCGGCGAAGAACCGCCTGATACCGGCGCCGCGCGGACCACCGCGGAGGACCGGCACCGGCTGACCGCCACCCAAGGACTGGCGGCACTGTCCCTGGACGCCATGGCATCGGTGGCCTACGGCCCCGAGGCGATCGTCCTCGTGCTGGCGGCGGCCGGGGCGCACGGCATCGGCTTCACGCTGCCGGTCACGCTCGCGATCGCGGCGCTGCTGGCCGTGCTCGTCGCCTCCTACCGGCAGGTCATCGCGGCGTTCCCCGACGGCGGCGGCTCGTACGCGGTCGCCAAGCGGCACCTGGGCCGGCGGACGAGCCTGGTCACCGCGGCGTCCCTGGTGCTCGACTACATCCTGAACGTGGCCGTCTCGGTCACGGCCGGCGTGGCCGCCCTCACCTCCGCCTTCCCCTCCCTCTACGACGACCGGGTGTGGATATGCCTGGGCGTCCTCGTCCTGGTGACCGGCGTCAATCTGCGCGGCATCGCCGAGTCGGCCAAGGCGTTCATCGTGCCGACCGCCGTGTTCGTCGGCTCGATCCTCGTCATGATCGTCATGGGGCTGTTCCGCGACGCGCCCGCGAGCACCGAGGCCGCCACCGGACACGCGTCCGTGCTCGCCGACAACGCCACCTCCGTCGGCGCCCTGCTCCTGCTGAAAGCTTTCGCCTCGGGCTGCTCCGCCCTCACCGGCGTCGAGGCCGTGGCCAACGCCGTGCCGTCCTTCCGCGCCCCGGCCACCCGCCGCGCGCAGCGCACCGAGGTGGCACTGGGAGCCCTGCTGGGCATCATGCTGATCGGGCTGTCCGTGCTCACCGGCCGCTTCCACCTCCAGCCGGTGGAGGGCGTCACCGTCCTCGCCCAGCTCGCCGACGCCTCGCTCGGCCACAACTGGGCCTTCTACGTCGTGCAGTTCGCGACCGTCATCCTGCTGGCGCTCGCCGCGAACACCTCCTTCGGCGGGCTCCCGGTGCTGATGGGCCTGCTCGCCCGGGACAACTACCTGCCGCACGTCTTCGGCCTGAAGGCCGACCGCCAGGTCCACCGGCACGGCGTGCTCGCCCTGGCCGCCGTCTCCGCGCTGCTGCTCGTCTTCTCCGGCGGCGACGTCAACACGCTCGTACCGCTCTTCGCGATCGGGGTTTTCGTCGGCTTCACCATCTGCCAGGTCGGCATGGTCCGTCACTGGCGCGAGGAGCGCTCCGCCGGGTGGCGCGGCAAGGCGCTGCTCAACGGCTTCGGCGCGCTGCTCACCGGCGTCTCGACGATCGTCGTCACCGCCACGAAGTTCACCGAGGGCGCCTGGCTGATCGTCCTCGCGCTCCCGCTGATGGTCCTGGCCTTCGAGGTCGTCCACCGCTCGTACGGGCGGATCGGCGAGCGCCTGGAGCTGGGCCGGGTGCCCGAGGCGCCCCGCCGCTGCCACTCCGTGGTCGTGGTGCCCGTCTCCTCGCTGTCCCGGCTCACCAGCAAGGCGCTGACCTCGGCCGTGTCGCTGGGCGACGAGGTCGTGGCCGTCACCGTCACCCACCCTGACGAGGAGGGCCGCCGGGCAGCCGAATCACTGCGCCGCGACTGGGAGTTGTGGAGCCCGGGCGTCGACCTGGTGGAGCTGCCCTCCCGCACGCGCGCCCTGGGCCGCCCGATCGTCGACTACGTCCGCGAGCTGTCCGACCGGCACCCCGACAACCGGGTCACGGTCCTCATCCCCGAGGTGGAGCCCGCGCACCTCTGGCAGCGGCTGCTGCAGAACCAGCGCGGGGCGGTCGTCGCCCACGCGGTGCGGCGGGACACGGACGCGGTCATCTGCCGGCTGCGGTTCCGGATCGGGGCCCAGGAGGGCTGACCCTTCCGCCGATCTCCGTGACCGTGCCCGGGGCCCGGACACCGAGTGTCCGGGCCCCGGGCGCGCTCACGGCCGGGCCAGCCGGCCCCGTACGGCCTTCAGCACCTCGACCCGGCCGACGCGCAGCGTCAGCCCCTCCGCGCCCGGCACCGGCTTCGCATACCAGGGCAGGCCCAGGCGGCGCCAGCGGGCGACCTTGAGCTTGGGCTGGGGCGGCACGGGCACGGACCACTTCTTGTCCGAGACGGACAGGCACAGCTCGAACCGCCATTCCCCGGCGGTGGTGCAGGGCACGAGCACCGTGAACTTCCCGTCGGGGCCCGGCTCGACGGGCACCCGCACCGCCGCGCCGTCGCCGCCCGTGGCACGCAGCGTCAGCGAGCCCGGCGGCCGGGAGGCCAGCGTGCAGCGTCCGCTGACGGCGAGGGTGGCGGGCGCGTCCGGGGCCCAGGCCGCGCCGCCGACGCGCAGGTGGGGGCGGACCTTGTGGCGGGTCTCGCCGAGGTCGAGGGTGAGGTTGCCGTAGGGCTTGGTGGTGAAGAGCGCGGCCGCGGTGCCGCGCTCGGTGACGAGCGTGGTCGTGCCGGTGCCGACGGACTCGGCGCGGCGGCTGCCCAGCCGCGCCTCCTTGACGACGCCCTGCGCGCCCATGGCCAGGGACAGGTCCCACATTCCGGCGGTCAGCGGGGCGCCGTCGGCGGCGGTGGCGAGGTCCACGGTGACCTCGAAGCCGGCGGTCGAGTAGTCGAAGAGGCCGCCGTCCTCGTCGGCGCCGAGGCCCGGCGTGGCGGTGTGCCGCACGGGGAGGCGGTGCTCGGTGGCGGTGCCGCGCTTGCGCAGGATCAGCTCGGTGGTGACGTCGCGGGTGGCTATGCGGTGCACATAGGCGTGGCCGGTGAGCCGCAGCCCCGCGGCGTCCAGTTGCGCGGACTCCACGTGGTGCCGGGCGCGCAGCTCGGCGGTGATGTCGTAGCAGTCGTCGGGGATGTTCAGCGTGGAGTCGCGGAAGTACGGGTACTGGGCGTAGGCCCGGCCGTTCTCGACGAGGACCTCGGGGCCGTCGGCGGCCGCGGCGGCGAGGGTCGTGATGCCGTAGCTGGCGGCTCCCCGGTCCAGCTCCCAGCGGACGAGCGTGAGCAGCTCGTCCAGCAGCCCGTGCCGGACGAGGTGGCAGCGCAGCCGGACCACGGCGGGCAGCCGGGCGGCCAGGCCCTCGTGGTAGTAGGGCGCGACCATGTCGCCCAGCTCCTTGAGGAGCTTGTCCTGGACGTCCCGGTGGGGCTCCCGGCACAGCTGGAGCACGGCGTCGCGCAGCTCGACGGCGAAGTGACGGTGCATCAGGGTGTCGCGGTCCGGGCCGGGTTCCGTGTGCCGGGCGACCAGCTCCGTCATCATCCGGAACAGGTCCATGCGCATCCGCGTGCCGTGCGGCTGCGCGGTGATGTTGTTGCCGTCCTCGCGCGCGACCCAGTAGAGGCAGTCGTAGTCGGCGACGACGGATATCGCGGCGGCCTTGAGGTAGGCGGTGGCGGTGAAGGGCTGGTCCTCGCCGATGGACAGGCCGGTGTCGAAGCGCAGCCCGAGCCTGTCGATCAGCGTCCGCCGGAACAGCTTCATCGGGTTGAGCGTCCAGTAGACGCGGGAGGCGAAGACGTCGGTGCCGGGCTGGTTCCGCCCGAACATCGACTTCGGGGCGCGGCGCCCGCCCTCCCCGACGATCCGCCCGAGGACGACGTCCGAGCCGTTCTCGTCCGCGGCGGCGACCATGCGCTCCAGCGCCTCCGGGCCGAGGTGGTCGTCCGCGTCGAGGAAGAAGACGTAGCGGCCGGCGGCGAGGTCGAGGCCGAGGTTGCGGGGGCCGGCCGGGCCGCCGGAGTTCGCCTGGTGGATCACCCGCATCCGCGGTGCGCCGGCCGCCAGGCGGTCCAGCTCGGCCGCCGTGCCGTCCGTCGAGCCGTCGTCGACGGCGATCAGCTCGATCCGGTCCGCGCCCAGGGTCTGCTCCAGGACGGAGGTGACACTGCGGGTCAGGTACGGCATGGCGTTGTACGCGGCGATGATGACCGTGACGTCCGGGCCGGACATGGGGCGTACTCCGTTCCTGCGGCCTGCGGGCCTGCTGGCCGCTCGGGGGCGCGGGGTGGGGGGCCGGGGTCCCGGCACAGGTCGTTTCAGGGTATACGAGCACTCGTACCGGCGTTCGAGGATGATCAGCGGGGGCCGGGGCAGGGTGCACGGCGGAGTGGCCGACATGCTTCGGTGGAGCGGCGGGCGCGGGGCCCGGCCCTCCGTTGATCGACCGATCGACGGTCGGTACGGTCCGGCCGGGGAGATCCGCCGCTACATCGTGGCCTGCGTCGAGCGCCCCTGCAGCGGCGACTGCGCCCTCGGGCGCGACTGCGGGCGGTGGCCGCCGCGTAGTAGGGCCGCGCCCAGCGGCGTCAGGGTGTGCATGACCGCGCTGCCGTTGCGCAGGGTCAGCACCAGCCCGGCCTCGCGCAGCACCCCGGCGTGCTGGCTGGCGGAGGCCGCCGACACGCCCACCCTGCGGGCCAGTTCGCTGGTCGTGCAGCCGCCGCCGATGGAGCCCAGGACCGCCGAGCGGGTGTGCCCCACCAGCTTGCCGAGCGAGCGCGGGGCCGCGGGCACGGCGGGCGCCGTCTCCGACATCGTCCGGGCGGGGTAGACGAGGACGGGCGTCAGCTCCGTGTTCTGCAGGGTCACCGGGGTGCGCCGGCAGAAGAACGACGGCAGCAGCACCAGGCCGCGCCCGTTCAGGTGCAGATCGCGGTCGACGGGGTAGTCGACCTCCAGCACCGGAGCCCGCCAGCGCATCGTGGGCGGTAACGAGGACAGCAGCGCATCCGCCCCGCCGTCCAGCAGCGCCCGGCCGCGCACCGCCCGGTCGGCCTCGATCTGGGCCTGGATGTGCGCCCAGTACGGGGCTATGGCGGCGTCGTGGTAGGCGTGCAGGGCGCCTATCAGCTTGCCGAAGGCCCGGGCGTCGCCCTCGGACAGCGATCGTATCCAAGCGGGCAGGGTGCGGACGGTGGACAGCCGGCCCAGCTCCTGGTGCACCCGCTCGACCGGGGTGGCCCGCAGCGCCTCAATGCCGGACTCGAGTCCGAGTAAGCCCTCGGCGGGCGTCAGGAAGTCCGGGAAATACCCACGCGGCGGAACCAGCGGGGCCAGTAGCCGCGTTTCACCATTCAACCGAGGGCGGGTTTCCGAGCGCCAATCCCCGAAGATCGACTCAGCTTGTTTGTCCCGGAGCCGGTGCAGGCTCAATACGGTTTCCCAGAGCACATCCGGGTCACCGGCCAGGCGCAACCGGGCCAGATCGAGTCCAGAGAAATGGACACGCAGCACCAAACCCCCACATGAGACATCCGTGGCCACCCCCCGCTCACTGAGTATGCACACCGACACGTGGTGTTACCACGCCCTTTTGGCCACAGTTGAAAGGACTCGCGGCGAACATCGCACAAGCGAAATGCTATTCACGCACTCAGGGCCGCCCCGCTCGTTCCCGTGGGGGGTGGCGAGCGAAAAAGCGGCCGCTGAGTACGTAAGTTGCCGCCCGAGCCGATGCGGGCGGCAACAACTCCCGGTGGGGGAGTAAAGAGGGGCGGCGCTCCCGCACGGGCGTCGCCCCTTCACCGTGCCGCGGGCGGCTGTGCCGCCTTGATCGTTCGTGCCGGGTGGGTTACGGAGCGGTTACCCGGTGCCGGGGCTGAGCCGGGACTCTTCCCCTATCCCGCCCCTTCCCGTAACCGGGGCTGCGCCCCGGACCCCCTCGTAGTGCGGGCCGGTGGTCCGGTTTGTGCCCACCCTCCCCCATTGCCTGAACGGCATGGGGGCACCCCCATCGCCCTGCGGAACGCCTGCCCACAAACCGCCTGTTCGGTCGTTGACAGTTGGAGGGGCGGCCCCCCGCACGGGTGCCGCCCCTCCGTTCAGTCCGGAGCCGTCAGGGGGTGAGGGTCGAGGTCATCCCATACACGGCTCCGGAGCCTTATCGGCCGGCGGTCAGCGGCTGTCGCTGCCGCCCTTGCCGTTCAGCGCCGCCGCGCGGCCCGCCTCCAGGCGGGCCACCGGGACCCGGAAGGGCGAGCAGGAGACGTAGTCCAGGCCCACCTCGTGGAAGAAGTGCACCGACTCCGGGTCGCCGCCGTGCTCACCGCAGACGCCCAGCTTGAGGTCGGGCCGGGTGGCCCGGCCGGCCTTGGCCGCCGCGCGGACCAGCGAGCCGACGCCGTCGCGGTCGATCGTCTCGAAGGGGCTGACGCCGAAGATGCCCTTCTCCAGGTACGCGGTGAAGAAGCTGGCCTCGACGTCGTCGCGGGAGAAGCCCCACACGGTCTGCGTGAGGTCGTTCGTCCCGAACGAGAAGAACTCGGCGGCCTCGGCGATCTGATCGGCCGTCAGCGCGGCGCGCGGCAGCTCGATCATCGTGCCCAGGGTGAGCTTCAGATCGGTGCCGGTGGCGGCCTCGACCTCGGCGATGACCTGCTCCGCCTCCTCGCGGACGATCTCCAGTTCCTGGACCGTGCCCACCAGCGGGATCATGATCTCGGCCCGCGGGTCGCCGTTGGCGGCCCGGCGCGCGGCCGCGGCCTCGGCGATGGCCCGCACCTGCATGGCGAACAGGCCGGGGATGACCAGGCCGAGGCGGACGCCGCGCAGGCCCAGCATCGGGTTCTGCTCGTGCAGCTTGTGCACGGCCTGGAGCAGGCGCAGCTCGTTCTCGTGCGCCTCCTGGCGGGCCTCGGCGAGCGCGACCCGCACCGACAGCTCGGTGATGTCCGGCAGGAACTCGTGCAGCGGCGGGTCGAGCAGGCGGACCGTGACCGGCAGCCCGTCCATGGCCTCGAACAGCTCCACGAAGTCGGCCTTCTGCAGCGGCAGCAGCTCGCCCAGCGCCTCGTCGCGCTCGGTCTCCGTGTCGGCCAGGATGAGCCGCTCGACCATCTCGCGGCGCTCGCCGAGGAACATGTGCTCGGTGCGGCAGAGGCCGATGCCCTGGGCGCCGAAGCGGCGGGCGCGGGCGGCGTCCTCCGCGTTGTCGGCGTTGGCCCGCACGCGCAGCCGGCGGGTGCGGTCGGCGTAGGCCATCATCCGGTGCACGGCCTGGACCAGCTCGTCCGCGTCGTCGGCGCCCGCATGCATCCGGCCCTCGAAGTACTCGACGACCGGCGACGGGACGACCGGGACCTCGCCGAGGTAGACCTTGCCGGTGGAGCCGTCGATGGAGACGACGTCGCCCTCCTCGACGACGACCCCGCCCGGGGCGGTCATCCGGCGCTGCTTGGTGTCGACCTCCAGCTCCTCCGCGCCGCAGACACAGGTCTTGCCCATGCCGCGCGCCACGACGGCCGCGTGCGAGGTCTTGCCGCCGCGCGAGGTCAGGATGCCCTCGGAGGCGATCATGCCGTCGAGGTCGTCGGGGTTGGTCTCACGGCGGATCAGGATGACCTTCTCACCCGAGCGCGACCACTTCACGGCGGTGTACGAGTCGAAGACGGCCTTGCCGACGGCGGCGCCCGGCGAGGCGGCGATGCCCCGCCCGAGCAGCTCGGTCTTCGCCTTGTCGTCGAAGCGCGGGAACATCAGCTGCGCGAGCTGGGCGCCGCTGACGCGCTGGAGCGCCTCGGCCTCGTCGATCAGGCCCTGGTCCACCAGCTGCGTGGCAATGCGGAAGGCGGCCCCGGCGGTGCGCTTGCCGACGCGGGTCTGGAGCATCCAGAGCTTGCCGCGCTCGATGGTGAACTCGATGTCGCACAGGTCCTTGTAGTGCGTCTCGAGCGTCTCCATGATCTGCATCAGCTGGTCGTAGGAGGCCTTGTCGATGCGCTCCAGCTCGGCGAGCGGCATGGTGTTGCGGATGCCCGCGACCACGTCCTCGCCCTGCGCGTTCTGGAGGTAGTCGCCGTAGACGCCCTGGTGGCCGCTGGCGGGGTCGCGGGTGAAGGCGACGCCGGTACCAGAGTCGGGGCCGAGGTTGCCGAAGACCATCGAGCAGATGTTGACGGCCGTGCCGAGGTCGCCGGGGATGCGCTCCTGGCGGCGGTAGAGCTTGGCGCGGTCGCCGTTCCACGAGTCGAAGACCGCCCTTATCGCGAGGTCCATCTGCTCGCGGGGCTGCTGCGGGAAGTCGCGGCCGGTCTCCTTGGCGACGATGGCCTTGAACTCGTCCGCCAGCCGCTTGAGGTCCGCGGCGTCCAGCTCGACGTCGGTGGCGACGCCCTTGGCGCGCTTGGCCTCCTCCAGGGACTCCTCGAACAGCTCGCCGTCGACGCCCAGCACGGTCTTGCCGAACATCTGGATGAGGCGGCGGTAGGAGTCCCAGGCAAAGCGCTCGTCGCCGGCCTGGGCGGCGAGGCCGGTCACGGACTCGTCGGAGAGGCCGATGTTGAGGACCGTGTCCATCATGCCGGGCATGGAGAACTTGGCGCCCGAACGGACCGAGACCAGCAGCGGGTTGTCGGCCTGGCCGAGCTTCTTGCCCATGTGCTGCTCGAGCGCCTCGAGGTGGGCGGTGACCTCGTCCCGCATCGACGGCGGCTCCTCGCCGCCCTCCAGGTAGACCTTGCAGGCCTCGGTGGTGATGGTGAAGCCAGGGGGCACGGGCAGACCGAGGTTGGTCATCTCGGCGAGGTTGGCACCCTTCCCGCCGAGCAGGTCCTTGAGGTCCTTGTTGCCCTCGGTGAAGTCGTAGACGAACTTCTGGCGATCTTCGGATACCGGCACGGGAATCGACTCCTCACTGGGGCCTCCCGGGACGCAGTTGGGGGGAGGGCTGCCCTGACGGCGGGGAGCGTACCCAGATCGAAGGCTTCTAGGGAGGTCTACTCCGCCAACCTGGGGGCGCAACCACCCATCCGCCAGCAGATCGAAAGTTGCGCGCTCAAATGAGGGACCCTTGAGCTTCGTTTACCTCTTGAACGCAAGATGACTGAAAACCGATCACCTCATCACTGATCGTCGATGGATTGCATTGCACGCCATCGAGACTTGAAGGCAAAAGGGGTGGCACGCAGTGCCACCCCTTGGAAAGGTGCAACCCCCTCAAGAGTGCTCATCTGAGCGAGCCCCCTATCAGAGGTGGCGAGAATCACGCCTCGTTCACCCGCCGGAAGTGTCCAGTTCGGCATCCGAACCCACCACCGCACAGTCGTACGGGTCGTCGAGCCACCCGTCCGGAAGGACCACCCGATTGCGGCCGGAGGTGCGTCCGCGCGGCCCGTCGGCGCCGACGGGCCAGGGCTGATCCAGGTCCAGCTCGCTCAAAAGAGCGTCCAGTTCGTCCAGAGAAGAGGCGATTGCCAGCTTCTTTCGCAGCTCCGAGCCGATCGAGAAGCCCTTGGTGTACCAGGCGACGTGCTTGCGGAAGTCGATGACCCCGCGCTCCTCGCTCTCCAGCCACTGCCCGAGCAGCTCGGCGTGGCGCAGCATCACCCGGGCCACCTCCCGCAGGGCGGGCGCGGCGGCGGGGCGGCCGCCGTCCTCCTCGAAGGCGCCCACGAGGTCGCCGAAGAGCCACGGCCGGCCCAGGCAGCCGCGCCCGACGACCACGCCGTCGCAGCCGGTCTCGCGCATCATCCGCACCGCGTCCTCGGCCGACCAGATGTCGCCGTTGCCCAGCACCGGGATCTCGGGGACGGCCTCCTTGAGGCGGGCGATCGCGTCCCAGTCGGCGGTGCCGCCGTAGTGCTGGGCGGCGGTGCGGCCGTGCAGGGCGATGGCGGTGACGCCCTCCTCCACGGCGATCCGCCCGGCGTCGAGGTAGGTGGTGTGCTCGTCGTCGATGCCCTTGCGCATCTTCATGGTCACCGGCAGCGTGCCGGCGTTGCCGACGGCCTCGCGGAGGATCGAGCGCAGCAGGTTCCGCTTGTACGGCAGCGCGGAGCCGCCGCCCTTGCGGGTGACCTTGGGCACGGGGCAGCCGAAGTTGAGGTCGATGTGGTCGGCGAGGTCCTCGTCCACGATCATGCGGACGGCCTTGCCGACGGTCACCGGGTCGACGCCGTAGAGCTGGATCGAGCGGGGTTTCTCGGTCCCGTCGAAGTGGATCAGGCGCATCGTCTTGGCGTCCCGCTCCACCAGCGCGCGGGTGGTGATCATCTCGCTGACGAAGAGCCCCTTGCCCCCGGAGAACTCACGGCACAGCGTGCGGAAGGGAGCGTTGGTGATCCCCGCCATCGGGGCCAGGACCACCGGCGGCTGCACCGAGTGCGGACCGATCTGGAGCGTCATGGAGGGAGCTTCCTCGAAGTCGTACGGAGGTGGGCGGACCGTCCATTGTCCCTCATTCGGGCGAGCCGCCGCGCTCCTCGCCGAGTGCGAAGGCGTGCAGCCGCCGCAGCGCCGCGTGGGTCTCCTCGTCGGCGGGGGTGAAGGTCAGCATGCGGGCGCCGGGCGTGGGGCCCGTCCACAGGCTGGTGTAGTTCAGGCGGAGCGGCCCCACGCGCTCCGACTGGAGGATCCGGGTCCGGTGGCTGGCGGGGTGCACCACCTCGTGCCTCGCCCACACCCGCCGGAACTCGGGCGAGGCGTCGAGCAGCCGCCTGAGCAGGCACTTCCAGGCGGGCTCGGCGAGGTGCTCGGCCATGGCGGCGCGGAACTTGGCGGCCATGGCGCGCACCGCCTCCTCCCGGTCGACGGCGGTGGTGGCGCGCCAGCCGGGGTGGGTGAAGTAGAGCCACAGGCAGTTGCGGTCCTCGGGCGGCAGCTCGTCGAGGTCGCCCATCAGATACCGGTAGGTGCGGTTGTAGGCGAGGATGTCGTACCGCGCGTTCTGGATGCAGGCGGGGAAGGGCTCCAGCCGCTCCAGCATCATCCGCAGCTCGTCAGTGATGCCCGGGCAGTCGGCGCCGGGCCGCGGGTCCGCGGCGTTGGCCAGGGCGAAGAGGTGGGCGCGCTCGCTGCGGTCGAGCATCAGGGCACCCGCGACGGCGTCCAGGACCTGGACGGACACCTGGATGTCGCGCGCCTGCTCCAGCCACGTGTACCAGGTGACGCCCACGGCGGCGAGCTGGGCCACCTCCTCGCGGCGCAGGCCGGGGGTGCGGCGGCGGGGGCCGCGCGGGAGGCCGACCTGCTCGGGGGTGATGCGCTCGCGGCGGGAGCGCAGGAAGGCGGCGAGTTCGCTCCGGCGTACGTCGTCCGCCGTAGGAGTGGGTACGGCGGGAGGATCGAGCGTCATCGTCGTCATGACTCCAGGGTGCGGGACCTCCCAGCCTGTTGCCAGGTACTGCTTGTACCAGGATGAGGACACTCTGGTACCGGGCTGGGGCTGCCGCCATCGTCGTATCCGTGAGTGAACCGCGCATAGCAGCCACGGCCTCTGTCCCTACGACTCCTGCGACTACGACACAGAAGCAGGCTCCCTCGACGGTCCCGGCGGCCCCGGTGCCCCCGGCCGGATCCGCCCCGCCCGCCCTGACCCCGCTGGGCCTGGCGACCGTGCTGCTGGGCGCGGCGCTGCCGTTCCTGGACTTCTTCATCGTCAACGTGGCCCTGCCGACGATCGGCCGCGACCTGCACGCGAGCCCGGCGGTGCTGGAGATGATCGTGGGCGGCTACGGCATCGCCTACGCGGTGCTGCTCGTCCTCGGCGGGCGGCTCGGCGACATGGTGGGCCGGCGGCGGCTGTTCGTCTGGGGCACGGTCGCCTTCGGGCTCACCTCCGTGGCCTGCGGGCTGGCGCCGGACGCGTGGACGCTGGTGGCGGCCCGGGTCGCGCAGGGCGCGTCGGCCGCGCTGATGCTGCCCCAGGTGCTGGCCACCATCCAGGCCACGACCAGCGGGGACCGGCGGACCAGGGCACTCAGCCTGTACAGCGGCACGGCCGGGGTGGTGAGCGCGGTCGGGCAGGTGCTCGGCGGGGTGCTGGTCTCCATGGACGTCGCCGGGACCGGCTGGCGGTCGATCTTCCTGATCAATGCGCCGATCGCGCTGGCCGCGCTGCTGCTGGCGGTCCGCGCGGTGCCGGAGACGCGCTCGGAGCACCCGACCGCGGTGGACGGCTGGGGCACGGTGCTGCTCTCGGTCACCCTGGTGTCGCTGCTGATACCGCTGACCGAGGGCCGGGCGACGGGCTGGCCGGTGTGGTCCTGGGTGCTGCTGGCGGTGTTCCCGTGCGCGGCCGCGGCGCTCGTGGTGGTGGAGCGGCGCGAGGAGCGGGCCGGGCGGACGCCGCTGGTACCGCCGTCGCTGCTGCGGGTGGACGCGGTGCGCCGCGGGCTGACGCTGATCGTCCCGTTCTCGATCGGCTGGGGCGGCTTCATGTTCGTCCTCGCGGTGGCGCTCCAGGAGGGGCTGCGGCTGGGGCCGATGGCGGCGGGCCTGACCCTGGTGCCGATGTGCGTGACCTTCCTGACCGGCTCGCTGGCCGGGCCCCGGCTCGCCCTGCGGTACGGGCGGCGGCTGGCGACCGCGGGGGCGCTGATCCAGGCGTCCGGGCTGATCACGGTGGCCGCCACGTTCTGGTTCGGCTGGGACGGGCTGGGCCCGCTGGGCCTGGCGCCGGGGCTGGCTGTGCAGGGGCTGGGCCAGGGAACCCTGATGCCGCTGACCATCCGGCTGGTGCTGAGCGAGGTGCCGGTGGACCGGGCGGGGGTGGGCAGCGGGGTGCTGGTGACCACGCAGCAGTCGTTCATGGCGCTGGGCGTGGCCACGCTGGGCTCGCTCTTCCTGTCGCTGGCGCCGGGCTCGGGGATGCGGGAGGCGCTGGTGATCACGCTGGGGGTGCAGCTGGTGCTGGTGGCGGCGACGGTGCTGCTGACGCTGCGGTTGCCGCGGACGGTGCGCTGACGCGGGGAGACGCGGAGACGCTCGGACACGGAGACACGGAGACACGGAGACACGCACATGGACTGACAGATATTGAAATCTGTCAGTCCATGTGTCACTCTTCAGTGGGCGGTGCGCGGCGAGGTTTCCCCCTCGCCCCGCCCCATCCCCCTCTTCCTTCTCTCCCCTCCCCGAAGGAGACCCCCATGCAGCACCGCACCCTCGGCACCACCGGCCCCCTGACCTCCGCACTCGGCCTCGGGTGCATGGGCATGTCCGCCCTCTACGGCGACGCCGACCGCACCGAGTCGATCGCCACGATCCACGCCGCCCTCGACGCCGGCGTCACCCTCCTCGACACCGGCGACTTCTACGGCATGGGCCACAACGAGATGCTCATCGGCGAGGCCCTGCGCACGACCGGCGCCGCCAACCGCGAGAAGGCCCTGACCAGCGTGAAGTTCGGCGCCCTGCGCGACCCGGACGGCGGCTGGTCCGGCTACGACGGCCGCCCCGCCGCCGTGAAGAACTTCGCCGCCTACTCGCTCCAGCGGCTCGGCGTCGACCACATCGACGTCTACCGGATCGCCCGCGTCGACCCCGACGTGCCGATCGAGGAGACCGTCGGTGCCATCGCCGAGCTGGTCGAGTCCGGCCACGTCCGCCACATCGGCCTGTCCGAGGTGGGCGCCGACACCGTCCGCCGGGCCGCCGCCGTGGCGCCCATCGCGGACCTGCAGATCGAGTACTCGCTGCTCTCGCGCGGCATCGAGGAGCGGATCCTGCCCGTCTGCCGCGAGCTGGGCATCGGCGTCACCGCGTACGGCGTGCTCTCGCGCGGCCTGATCAGTGGTCACTTCGGCCGCGACCTGAAGCTCGCCGCCAACGACTTCCGGGGCATGAGCCCGCGCTTCCAGGGCGAGAACCTCCAGCACAACCTCGACCTGGTCGACGCCCTCCGCAAGGTCGCCGAGGAGCGCGGCGCGACGGTGGCGCAGATCGCCATCGCCTGGGTCCTCTCCCGCGGCGAGGACATCGTCCCGCTGGTCGGCGCCCGCCGCCGCGACCGCCTCACGGAGGCGCTGGGCGCGCTGGACGTCACGCTCGGCGCCGGCGATCTGGCCGCCATCGAGAAGGCGGTCCCGGCCGGGGCCGCCGCGGGCGAGCGCTACCCGGCGGCGCAGATGGCCCACCTGGACAGCGAGCACTGAGGGCCGGGTACGGTCGTACGAGCCTCCGTTCCCCGAAGGGATCCGTACCCTGATGCCGCCGCCCGAGCCGCTCACCCCCGACCGCATCCTCGAAGCCACCGAGGACGTACTGCGCCGCTTCGGCCCCGCCAAGGCGACCGTGGTCGACGTCGCCCGTGCGCTCGGCGTCAGCCACGGGAGCGTCTACCGCCACTTCGGCAGCAAGGCCGCCCTGCGCGAGGCGGTCACCGACCGCTGGCTCGCGCGGTCGCACGTGGAGCTGCTGGCGATCGCCGACTCCGAGGAGTCTGCCGAGCCTCGCCTGCGCAGCTGGCTGGCCGCCCTCTTCGCCGCGAAGCGCCGCAAGGCGGGCGACGATCCGGAGCTGTTCGCGACGTACATGGTCCTCGCCGGCGAGAACAGCGAAACCGTCGAGCGGCACATCGGGATGATGCTCGAGCAGCTGGCCCGGATCGTGGAATCCGGCGTCGCGCGGGGCGAGTTCAGGGGGGTGGACGCGGCGACGACGGCGCGGGCGATCTGGGATGCGAGTAATCGCTTCCACGATCCGGGGTATGCGGCGGAGTGGTCGCAACCGGGCATCGACGCGGCGTTCGAGGCAGTGGTGGAGCTGGTGCTGCGGGGGCTGCGGGCGTAGGGGCCCTGCGGGGCTTTCCCCTACCCGCCCCTTCCCGAAACTGGGGGCAAGCCCCCAGCCCCCCCGGGCCCCTCGCGCTGCGCGCGGGGGCGAAGTTCGGGGGCTCCGCCCCCGGACCCCCGCTCCTCAAACGCCGGAGGGGCTGCATTTGCCCCCGGAACGGGGGAAAGTCACCCCACCCCCAGAAACCTCAGCACCGCCAGTACCCTCCGGTGGTCCGCGTCGGCCTTCGGCAGGTCCAGCTTGGCCAGGATGCTGTTGATGTGCTTCGCCACCGCACTCTCGCTGATCACCAGCTGCTCCGCGATGCCCGCGTTCGACCGGCCCTCCGCCATCGACGCCAGCACCTCCCGCTCGCGCGGCGTCAGCCGGTCCAGGGGGTCGCTGTGGCGGCGGACCAGCAGCTGGGAGACCACCTGCGGGTCCAGCGCCGTGCCGCCCGCCGCCACGCGCCGCAGGGCCTCGATGAACTCCTCGACGTCCGCGACCCGTTGCTTGAGCAGATAGCCGAAGCCCGCCGTGTCACCGGTCAGCAGATCGGTGGCGTACCGCTCCTCCACGTACTGGGAGAGCAGCAGCACCGCCGTCTCCGGCCACCGCGCCCGTACCTCGAGCGCGGCCCGCACCCCCTCGTCCGTGAAGCCCGGCGGCATCCGGACGTCGAGCACGGCGAGGTCCGGCCGGTGCAGCTCCATCGCGGCCAGCAGGGACTCCGCGTCCCCGGTCTCCGCGACCACCTCGAATCCGGCCGCCTCCAGGACCCTCACCAGGCCCACTCTGAGCAGGACGGAATCCTCGGCGATCACAGCGCGCACGGCAGCTCCACGGTCACTACGGTCGGGCCCCCCACGGGGCTGCTGATCGAAAATGTGCCGTCGACCGACGCGACCCGCTTGGCCAGCCCCGCCAGCCCCGTGCCGCCCGAAGGGTCGGCTCCGCCCACGCCGTCGTCGGAGACGACGACGAGCAGTATGCCCCCGGAGCGTTCGACCGTGACATCCACCCCCGACGCCTGCGCGTGCTTGACCACGTTGGCCAGCGCCTCGGAGACGACGAAGTAGGCCACCGCCTCGATCGTCGGGGCCGGCCGCGCGGGCAGGTCCACCTTCACCCGCACGGGCAGCGGGGCCCGCTCCGCGATGCCGGACAGCGCCGCGTCCAGGCCGCGGTCCTCCAGGACGGCGGGGTGCAGGCCGCGCACGAGGTTGCTCAGCTCCTCGATCGCGTCCTTCGCCTCGCGGTGCGCCTCGTCGATGACCTTGCGCGCGTCCTCCGGCAGGTCCGGCAGCGTCGCCTTCGCCAGGCCCAGGTTGACCGCCAGCGAGACCAGCCGCTGCTGGGCGCCGTCGTGCAGGTCCCGCTCGATCCGCCGCCGCTCGGCGTCCGTCGCGGCCACGACCTCCGAGCGACGCTCCGTCAGGTCCTCGACGCGGCGGGCGAGTTGCTCGGCGCGGCTGAGTCCGAGCCGGTGCACCGCAAGCCGGGTGTCGAGCCGCGCCAGCGCGCCGGACAGCCAGGCCGCCCCGTACAGCCCGGCGATGCCGCCCGCGGTGACGTACGCGGCCTGGGTGGTGTAGCCGAAGACATCGAGGCGCGTCTCCGGCGGTACCGCCCAGATCCACACGTAGACGGTGGCGGCCACCGCGGCCGCCGCCCACAGCAGCAGCACGCACGCCCCGGCCAGCCCCAGCAGCGGCCCCAGTACCAGGTGGTAGCGCACCTGCCGCCAGGCCGTCTCCGAGCGCAGCCACGGCAGCACTCCCCCGGCCGCCTCCGGCGCCGGTATCTCCACCCCGAGCCGGGTCCGGAACCGCGCCCGCTGCGCGGCGCTCAGCACGGGAGCGGCGGCCGCCAGGGCCGCCAGCGGCACGATCAGGGCCGCCAGCACGCTCAGCGCCTGCGTCGGCCCGCCCGGCAGCCAGGGCACTGCCACAACGAGGAGCGCGACGAGCTGGAGCAGCACGCCGACGGAGAGGAAGGCAGTGGCACGGCCGGCCCCGTCAAAGGGGCGCAGGAAACTGGAAGAACGCATGCGAGAACGGTAAAACGCCTGGTCGGCGCTGGTCCATGGCGCTGCTGCCCGCTCCGGGGTGACACCAGTGCCACCCCCAGGACGGACAGCCGCGCTACCGACAACGGGCGCCCGGCGGGGGAGGCTGGGAAGCAGCGGAAACACCGTCCCCCGCCCTCCGTACGAGACCCGAGAAGGAGCCCGGCGCCATGGCCGTCCTCGAACTCCCCTGCCGTTCCGAGCGCTTCGCCACGGCGCCCGAACGGCGCCGCCGCCTGCTGGGGCGCGGTCTGGTGGCGTGCGGGGTGGCCCTGCTCCCCTGGCTGGTCTGCCTGGCCAACGGCCTGCCGGCCACGTCGCAGCCCAACGCCTGGATCGGCCTGGACGCGCTGGAGGCCGGCGCCCTGATCGCGACGGGCCTGCTCACCGCCCGGAACGACCCCCGCCGCGCCCCGGCCGCCCTGGTCACGGCGACGCTGCTGGTCGTGGACACGTGGTTCGACGTGATGACGGCAGCCCCCGGCACCGACTTCGGCTCGGCCCTCGCCATGGCCCTGGCGGCGGAGCTGCCCCTGGCGATGGTGTGCGCGGGGGTGGCGTTGCGGGGCGGATCGGGCGGGGAGGGCTGAAGCGGGGGGGTGGTTGTCAGTGGGGGTCGCTACGGTGTGTGTCGAATCGCTCACCGAGCAAGGAGGTGCATCATGGCAGTCATGGTGGAGACCCCGCGAGAAGCGTTCCAGCCGATAAATGACGACGAGCCGAAGACCGAGTTCGAACAACTCTGCCACGACCTGAAGCAGGCCAACGAGGACCTGCCCATCGGCTACAAGGCGGAAATCATCGGGGGGAACATCGTCATGTCGCCGTGGTCCAAGGGTCGGTACCTCTCGATCCTCAACTCGCTGCGGCACCAGCTGGACCCCCACGTCCCGTCGGGCCACGACGCCATGACGACCCCGAATCTGTACGTCTTCCCACAGCAGGAGCGAGGCTACGGCCCGGACCTGCACGTCGCGGACACAGAAGCCATCTGCATCGACGACATCCTGCTACCCGGCTCGGCGCTGTCCCTGGTGGCCGAGCAGACGTCACCCTCGACGAGGACCAGGGACCTCACCGACAAGGTGAAGGTCTACGGCCTGGGCGAGGTGCCCGTATACGTCCTGATCGACATGAAGAAGGCCACGGTCACCGTCTACCACGACCCGGCCCCGGACGAGGGCTACCGGGCACACACCCAGGTCAAGTTCGGCGACAAGGTCCGTATCCCCGCCCCCTTCGACTTCGAACTCGACACCGAGGGCTGGAAGGCCTGAGCCCGAGCGCACGAACGCCGGGGGCCCGGCACCGCGTGAAACGGTGCCGGGCCCCCGGCGTTCAAGCAGGTCGGGCAGCCGTCAGCAGCCGATGAGGCGCGAGGCCAGGTACCCCTCGATCTGGTCGAGAGACACCCGCTCCTGCTTCATCGTGTCGCGCTCGCGCACCGTGACCGCGTTGTCGTCCAGCGTGTCGAAGTCGACCGTGACGCAGAACGGCGTGCCGATCTCGTCCTGGCGGCGGTAGCGGCGGCCGATGGCGCCGGCGTCGTCGAACTCGATGTTCCAGTGCTTGCGCAGGTCCGCCGCCAGGCCCTTGGCCTTCGGGGACAGCTCCGGGTTGCGGGAGAGCGGCAGGACGGCGACCTTCACCGGGGACAGGCGCGGGTCGAGGCGCAGCACCGTGCGCTTCTCCAGCTTGCCCTTGGCGTTGGGGGCCTCGTCCTCGACGTAGGCGTCGAGCAGGAAGGCGAGCATGGCACGGCCGACACCGGCCGCCGGCTCGATGACGTACGGGGTCCAGCGCTCGCCGGCCTCCTGGTCGAAGAACGACAGGTCCTGGCCGGAGGCCTTGGAGTGCGCGCCGAGGTCGTAGTCGGTACGGTTGGCGACGCCCTCCAGCTCGCCCCACTCGTTGCCGCCGAACTGGAAGCGGTACTCGATGTCAGCGGTGCGCTTGGAGTAGTGGGAGAGCTTCTCCTTCGGGTGCTCGTACCACCGCATGTTCTCCTCGCGCATGCCGAGACCGGTGTACCAGTTCCAGCGCTGCTCCATCCAGTACTCCTGCCACTGCTCGTCCTCGCCCGGCTTGACGAAGAACTCCATCTCCATCTGCTCGAACTCGCGGGTGCGGAAGATGAAGTTGCCCGGCGTGATCTCGTTGCGGAAGGACTTGCCCATCTGGGCGATGCCGAACGGCGGCTTCTTCCGGGAGGTCTGCTGGACCTGGGCGAAGTTGGTGAAGATGCCCTGGGCGGTCTCGGGGCGCAGGTAGGCGACCGAGCCGGTGTCCTGGGTCGGGCCGAGGTGGGTGGAGAGCAGGCCGGAGAACTGCTTGGGCTCGGTGAACTGACCCTTGTTGCCGCAGTTGGGGCAGTTGACCTCGGCGAGGCCGTTCTCGGGCAGGCGGCCGTGCTTGGCCTCGTACGCCTCCTCCAGGTGGTCCGCGCGGAAGCGCTTGTGGCAGGAGGTGCACTCGGTCAGCGGGTCGGTGAAGGTCGCGACGTGACCGGAGGCCACCCACACCTCGGAGGCCAGGATCACCGACGAGTCGATGCCGACGACGTCCTCGCGCGAGGTGACCATGTAGCGCCACC
The DNA here is from genome assembly GCF_056930295.1 of Streptomyces sp. 17_S59. Taxonomy (NCBI): domain Bacteria; kingdom Bacillati; phylum Actinomycetota; class Actinomycetes; order Kitasatosporales; family Streptomycetaceae; genus Streptomyces; species Streptomyces sp. 17_S59. The sequence goes on from NZ_JBXOWD010000001.1 coordinate 2,090,301, forward strand.
ACTGGCGCTTGAGGTTCTCCTTGAGCTCCACGCCGAGCGGTCCGTAATCCCAGGCGGCACGCTGTCCGCCGTAGATCTCACTGCACGGATAGACGAAGCCACGGCGCTTGCTCAGGCTGACGATGGTGTCGATCTTGTCGGCGGCCACGGTGCTCTCTTCATTGCGACGACGAACAGCGAATGATTCAGGTTACCGGCGCTGCCGCCCTCCTCACCAAATCGGCTCTGGCCTTGGCTTGACTCCAACCTCGGACCGCAGCTTTGTTGACAATCGTTTCCATCTTTGTTGAAAATGAGTGTCATGAACGTACGACCGATCCGCTCCCGCCGAATACGCACCGCCGCCGTCGCCGTGGCCGCCGCGCTCGGTCTGGCGACGCTCTCCGCCTGCTCCTCGGACACGGGCACGGGCCGCGACAAGGACGGGAAACTGCAGGTCGTGGCGTCGTTCTACCCCCTGGAATTCCTGGCGGAGGAGATCGGCGGCGAGCACGTCAGCGTGAAGGGCCTGACCAAGCCCGGCGTCGAGCCGCACGACCTGGAGCTGAGCCCGAGGCAGACCGGGTCCCTCGCCAAGGCCGGGGCGGTCGTCTACCTCAAGGGTCTCCAACCGGCCGTCGACGAGGCCGTCAAACAGTCCGGAAACAAGCACGCCGTCGACGCGGCCTCGCTCACCGCGCTCGAGAAGCACGGCACCGAGGTGGACGGCCACCACCACACCACCGGTGACAACGACTCCCACTCCGAGCACGAAGAGGGCGCCGACCCCCACATCTGGCTCGACCCCGTGAAGTACGCCGAGGTCGCCAAGGGTGTCGCCAAGACCCTCGCCGAGGCCGACCCGGAGCACGAGGCCGACTTCCGGAAGAACGCCGACGCGCTGGTCGCGAAGCTCGGTGCACTGAACACCAGGTTCGCCGAGGGCCTGAAGAACCGCGCCTCGGACACCTTCATCACCACCCACGCCGCCTTCGGCTACCTCGCCGAGCGCTACGGGCTGACCGAGGAGGCCATCAGCGGCCTCGACCCGGAGTCCGAGCCCAGCGCCGCCCGGGTCAAGGAGCTGCACAGGCTCGCCGAGGACCACCACGTCGGCACGGTCTTCTTCGAGACCCTCGCCAGCCCGAAGACGGCGCAGACCCTGGCCAAGGACCTCGGCCTGAAGACGGACGTCCTGGACCCGCTGGAGGGCATCACGGACGATTCGAAGGGCCGTGACTACTTCGAGGTCATGGAGTCCAACCTCGCCGCCCTGCAGAAGGCGCTCGGCACCAAGTGACCACAGCGAGCGCGATGAGCGCCTTGAAGGAGGTAGCCATGGAGCAGCCCGCCATATCCGAGCGGCCCCCCATATCGGAGCAGCCCGTCATAGCCCTGCGCGGGGCCACGGCCTCGCTGGGCTCGCGGCCCGTGCTGCGCGGAGTCGATCTCACCGTGCGGAGCGGCGAGGTCGTCGCCCTGCTCGGCGCCAACGGCTCCGGCAAGTCCACGGCCGTCCGGACCGTCGTCGGCCAGGTCCCGCTCACCGGCGGCGAGCTGGAGCTGTTCGGCACCCCGCAGCGCCGCTTCCGGGACTGGGCCCGCGTCGGCTACGTGCCGCAGCGCACCACCGCCGCCAGCGGGGTGCCCGCGACCGTGCGCGAGGTCGTCTCCGCCGGCCGGCTGGCCCGTACGAAGCTGGGGCCGACCCGGAAGGCCGACCGCGAGGCCGTGCACCGCGCCCTGGAGCTGGTCGGCATGGCCGACCGGCTGAAGGACTCCGTGAACGCCCTCTCCGGCGGCCAGCACCAGCGGGTGCTGATCGCCCGCGCCCTGGCCGGCGAACCCGAACTGCTGATCATGGACGAGCCGATGGCCGGCGTGGACCTCGGCAGCCAGGAAGTCCTGGCGAACGCCCTGCGCGAGCAGGTCGCCCGGGGCGCCACGGTCCTGCTCGTGCTGCACGAACTGGGCCCGCTGGAGCCGCTCATCGACCGGGCGGTGGTGCTCCGCGACGGCTGCGTCGTCCACGACGGCGCCCCGCCGAAGGCCGTGGGCCAGCACGCCCTGCCCGGCCACGACCATGTGCACCCGCACGCCGACCCGTCCGCGGAACCGATCAGAACGGGGCTGCTGAGCTGATGGACATCCTCGAACTCGCCTTCATGCAGCGGGCGCTGCTCGCCGCCCTCCTCGTCGGCGTCACCGCCCCCGCGATCGGCATCTACCTCGTGCAGCGCCGCCAGGCGCTGATGGGCGACGGCATCGGCCACGTCGCCCTCACCGGCGTGGGCCTGGGCTTCCTGCTCAACACCAGCCCCGTGTGGGTGGCCACCGCCGTGTGTGTGCTCGGCGCGGTGGTCATGGAGCTGATCCGCTCCTACGGCAAGGCACGCGGTGACATCGCGCTCGCCATGCTGTTCTACGGCGGCATGGCCGGCGGCGTGATGCTGATGAGCCTCTCCCCCAGCGGCTCCAGCGCCAACCTCACGACCTACCTCTTCGGGTCCATCACCACCGTCTCCGAGCAGGACATCGTCGCGATCTGCCTGCTGGCGGCCTTCGTGATCCTCACGACCGTCGGCCTGCGCAGGCAGCTGTTCGCGGTCTGCCAGGACGAGGAGTTCGCCCGGGTCACCGGGCTGCCGGTGCGGCTGCTGAACCTGCTGGTGGCGGTCACCGCCGCGGTGACGGTCACGGTGGCCATGCGCGTGGTCGGCCTGCTGCTGGTCAGCGCCCTGATGGTGATCCCCGTGGCCGCCTCGCAGCAGATCGCCCGCAGCTTTGCGACGACCTTCGCGATGGCGGTCGCGGTGGGCGTGCTCGTGACCCTTTCGGGCACCGTCACCTCGTACTACGTGGACGTGCCCTCCGGGGCGACGATCGTCCTGATGGCCATCGGCGTCTTCATCGCCCTCACCGCGCTGGCCACACCGCTGGCCAGGAAACGGGCGAACAGGGCGGCCGCGGCCGAGCGCTGCACGCTCGACGCGGAGGGCCCCGGCGCCCCGGCCGACGACGTCCGCGTCTGAGCGGCCGGATCCGTTCCGCCGGTTCGACTGATTGCCGGGCGCGGCTGCCGGGCCTGGCACAATTGGGCTGGCAAGACGTGCAGAGGCGTTCAGCGAGCTTGAGGAGGCAACTGTGGCGACCGCCGGTCCCCCGGTACGCGGCCGAGCCACCAAGCAGCGGGCCGCGGTCGCGGCCGCGCTCGACGAGGTGGACGAGTTCCGCAGCGCACAGGAGCTGCACGACATGCTCAGGCACCGCGGCGCCTCGGTGGGCCTGACCACCGTGTACCGCACCCTCCAGTCCCTCGCGGACGCCGGAGAGGTCGACGTCCTGCGCACCAGCGAGGGCGAGGCGGTCTACCGCCGCTGCTCCAGCGGGCACCACCACCACCTGGTCTGCCGGATGTGCGGCAAGGCCGTCGAGGTCGAGGGTCCGGCGGTGGAGAAGTGGGCCGACACCATCGCGGAGGAGCACGGCTTCGTGGACGTGGCCCACACGGTCGAGATCTTCGGCACGTGCGGGGAGTGTGCGGCGAAGCGGTGACCGTGCCCGGTCCATAACGTGAATCGCCCCGGACACCCTTCGGTGTCCGGGGCGATTCGTGTAGTACGTGCGTCAGGCGCGGGGCAGCCGCATGTCGAGCAGCGCCCGGAGGCGGTCCGCGTCGCCGGGGGTGGCGAGTCCCCGCTTGGGCAGGACGGTCAGGCACCGCTTGTCCGCGCTCAGCAGGACGAAGAGCTTCTCCCGCTCCAGGTAGCAGCTGAACTGCGGCCATGCCTGGGTGGTGGCCGTCTGCGCCCCCGTGCAGGAGACGGCGTCGGCGCTCAGCGTCACCCGCCGTGGGCCGTGCTGCCGCAGGCGCCCACGCGCCAGGTAGGCCTGGAGGCCCAGCACCTGGAAGGCGGCGAACACGATGAGGAAGACGGCCGGCCCCCAGTCCTTGGGGGCGACCCCGCCGAGACCGTCCCGGGCGATGGCGAGGGTCAGCCCCCACGCATTCATCACCAGCGCGGCCACGAGGACCCAGTTGAGGACGCGCGCCCTGCGCACCGCGCGGCCCCGGGCGACGAGCGCGGCCCGGAGGTCCGCGACCGTCAGGTCGAACTCGAGCATGACCCCGTCCGCCACCGGCGGCGCCGTCGGGGCCTCACTCACCGGCCGCCGGCTCCTTCCCGAGCTGCTCCTCGTTGGGGATCGCACCGCCGAAGCGGCGGTCGCGCTGGGCGTACGCCAGGCAGGCGCGCCACAGGTCGCGGCGGTCGAAGTCGGGCCACAGGACGTCCTGGAAGACCATCTCGGCGTAGGCGCTCTGCCAGATCAGGTAGTTGGACGTGCGCTGCTCGCCGGACGGGCGGAGGAAGAGGTCCACGTCCGGCATGTCCGGGTAGTAGAGGTACTTCGCGAAGGTCTTCTCCGTGACCTTCGACGGGTCGAGCCGGCCCGCCTTCACATCGGCCGCCAGCGCCTGCGCCGCGTCCGCGATCTCGGCGCGGCCGCCGTAGTTCATGCAGAAGTACAGCGTGAGCCGGTCGTTGTCCTTGGTCTGCTCCTGGGCGATCTGCAGCTCCTTGGCCACCGACTTCCACAGCTTGGGCATCCGGCCGACCCAGCGCACCCGGATGCCCAGCGCGTCGAGCTGGTCGCGGGTCTTGCGGATGAAGTCGCGGTTGAAGTTCATCAGGAAGCGCACCTCGTCGGGCGAGCGCCGCCAGTTCTCGGTGGAGAAGGCGTAGAGCGAGATGCTCCCGACGCCCATCTCGACGGCGCCCTGGAGCACGTCCAGCACGCGCTCGGCGCCGACCTTGTGCCCCTCGGTGCGGGGCAGGCCGCGCTCCTTGGCCCAGCGGCCGTTGCCGTCCATGACGATCGCCACGTGCCCGGGCACCAACTCGCCGGGGATCTTCGGCGGCCGCGCGCCGGAGGGGTGCGGGTCGGGGGTGCGGTACTCGCGTCGGGGACGGCCCAGAAACCCGCGTACAGCCATGGGTGCCACTTCTCCTTGATCCCTGTTTCGCTTACTTCTCGACGTACCGGAGCGAGCGGAGGCCGCGCTCCAGGTGCCAGTGCAGATAGGCCGCGACGAGTCCGCTGCCCTCCCGGACGTACCGGGCCTCGCAGGCGTCCGCCGCGGCCCAGTCGCCCGTCAGCAGCGCGCCCAGCAGCTCGATCGACTCCGAGGAGGGTACGACGCTTCCGGGTACCCGGCACTCCCCGCAGACCACGCCGCCCGCGGCGGCCGAGAAGAACCGGTTCGGTCCGGGCATTCCGCACTTCGCGCAGGCGCCGAAGCTGGGTGCGTAGCCGTTGACGGCGAGGGAGCGCAGCAGGAACGCGTCGAGGATGAGGTGCGGGGCGTGCTCGCCCGCGGCGAGCGTCCGCAGGCCCCCGACGAGCAGCAGGTACTGCTGCACGGCGGGCTCGCCCTCGTGGTCGGTGAACCGCTCGGCGGTCTCCAGCATGGCGGTGCCGGCGGTGTAGCGGGCGTAGTCGGTGACGATGCCGCCGCCGTACGGGGCGATGGTCTCGCTCTGGGTGCAGAGCGGGAGCCCGCGCCCGACCAGCTCGCTGCCGCGGGCGAAGAACTGCACGTCGACGTGCGAGAACGGCTCGAGGCGGGCGCCGAATTTCGACTTGGTCCGGCGGACGCCGCGGGCGACGGCGCGGACGCGGCCGTGGCTGCGGGTGAGGAGGGTGATGATGCGGTCCGCTTCGCCCAGCTTTTGGGTGCGCAGCACGATGCCGTCGTCGCGGAACAGACTCATGGGGTCATTGTCCCGTACGGCGGAACGTGGCTCGGCCCTGCGGGGCTTTCCCCACCCCGCCCCTTCCCGAAACTGGGGCTGCGCCCCAGACCCCGGACCGCGCGGCGCGCGGCGGAGCCGCAAATCAAGCGCGGCCTCAAACGCCGGACGGGCTGAATTTTCAGCCCGTCCGGCGTTTGAGGCCGCGCGGCGGAGCCGCACATCGATACAGCCGGGAAGGGGCGGGGTGGGGAATGCGCGCAGGCCCCCTACGACGGCGTTCGCGCCGCCGCCAGGAGGCGGTCCGTGTCCTCGGGGCAGATCAGGAGCGCCCGGCCCACCGTCGCAAGAACTTCCCGCTCCGCCGGCCGGTACGGCCCGTCCGCAAGGGCGATCCGCGCCCCCTGCAGCAGGATCGACTCCCGCCCCGCCGGAGCAAGGTGCGGAGCCAGCGGCTCCAGCGCCTCGTGCAGCTCGATGGCCAGCGCCGTGCCGCACGGGTCGAAGCCGTCCCGCCCGGCCCCGCCCGGCGGCGGGGCGGAGGCATATCGCCCGGGCAGCCGCCCCGTGTCCGCGGCGAGCGCCTCGATCAGCGTGACCAGCTGCTCCTCGCTGCAGTCCGCGAAGCCCGCCGCCCGCACCGCCCCGACCGCGGCGCGCCGCACCGTACGGGCCTCCGTGCCGCCCGCGGCCAGCACCGCCAGGGCCACCGTGTGCACGGCGTCGCGGAGCATCGCGGAGAAGCGGGTGGTGGTGGGGTGGTCGAGGACGTCCATGGCGTAGCGGCCACGGCAGGCCGTGCACTCCACGATCGGCCCGACCGGCCCGCGCGGCAGCAGCGGCACCCCGAACGCGACAAGGCGGCGGCGCCCCGTACGGCGGTGGTAGTTGCGGTCGCCACCGCAGCCGGGGCAGAAGAACTCGCCGTCACCGACGGTGCGCCATACGGTGCGTACGCCCACCACACACCGGTCCGGGCTGTGTCGGCCTTGCGCGTCCATCACGGCGCACCTCCATAACGCCACGGCCTCGTCGCCGCGTTGACGTGATGTTAGCCACATCCGTGATGTGGCGTCAGTACCTCCGGCCCGGAGTCCGGGCGGCTGCTGGCCGTAGGCGCCACCGAGCCCACCGGATGCGGTGTTTTCGGTGGCGCCGCGTTGACAGGGCCCGCCGGGAGGGCGGGCCCGTCAGTCCGGTCGGTCCCGTCAGCTCCGGTATGCCCGGTTCACCGCGGAGACCACTGCCTTGATCGACGCCCGGGTGGTGTTGGCGTCGATGCCGATGCCCCAGAGCACCTTGCCGTCGATCACGCACTCGATGTACGAGGCCGCCTGTGCGCTCGCGCCCTCGCTCATCGTGTGCTCGGAGTAGTCCAGCAGCCGCGCGTCCACTCCTACCCCGGCGAGCGCGTCGAAGAACGCCGAGATCGGGCCGTTTCCGGAACCGGTCAGCACCGTGTCCGCGCCGTCCAGCACGGCGTCGACGGTGAGCGCGTCCCGGCCCTCGCTGGTCGTCGTGGTGTGGGCGCCGCGCAGGGCGATGCGGCCCCAGGCGTTGTCGGGGGTGGGCAGGTACTCGTCCCGGAAGACGGACCAGATCTCCTGCGGGGTGACCTCGCCGCCCTCCGCGTCGGTCTTCATCTGGATGATCTTCGAGAACTCGATCTGCATCCGGCGCGGCAGGTCCAGCTTGTGGTCGTTCTTCAGGACGTAGGCGATGCCGCCCTTGCCGGACTGGGAGTTGACGCGGATGACCGCCTCGTACGAGCGGCCGACGTCCTTCGGGTCGATGGGCAGGTAGGGCACCGCCCACTCGATGTCGTCCACGGTCTTCCCGGCGGCGGCCGCGTCGGCCGCCATCGCCTCGAAGCCCTTCTTGATGGCGTCCTGGTGGGAGCCGGAGAAGGCGGTGTAGACCAGGTCGCCCGCGTAGGGGTGGCGCGGGTGGACCTCCATCTGGTTGCAGTACTCGGCGGTCCGGCGGATCTCGTCGATCTCCGAGAAGTCGATCTGCGGGTCGACGCCCTGGGAGAAGAGGTTCATGCCCAGGGTGACCAGGTCGACGTTGCCCGTGCGCTCGCCCTGGCCGAACAGGCAGCCCTCGATCCGGTCGGCGCCCGCCATGATGGCCAGCTCGGCGGCCGCGACGGCGGTGCCCCGGTCGTTGTGCGGGTGGACCGACAGGCAGATGTGCTCGCGGCGGGAGAGGTTCCGCGACATCCACTCGAAGCGGTCGGCGTGGGTGGAGGGCGTGGACCGCTCCACGGTGGCCGGCAGGTTCAGGATGATCTCGCGGCCGGCCTCGGGCTGCCAGACGTCCATGACGCCCTCGCAGACCTCCAGCGCGAAGTCCAGCTCGGTGTCGGTGAAGATCTCCGGGCTGTACTGGTAGCCGAAGACCGTCTCGTCGCCGAGGATCTTGTCGGCGTACTCCATCACCAGCCGGGTGCCGTCGACCGCGATCTGCTTGACCTGCTCGCGCGAGCCCCGGAAGACGACCCGGCGGAACACCGGGGCGGTGGCGTTGTAGAGGTGGACCGTGGCGCGGCGGGCGCCGCGCAGGGAGCTGACGGTCCGCTCGATCAGCTCTTCGCGGGCCTGGGTGAGGACGGAGATCGTCACGTCCTCGGGGATGGCGCCCTCCTCGATGATCGACCGTACGAACTCGTAGTCCGTGGCCCCGGAGGAGGGGAAGCCGACCTCGATCTCCTTGTAGCCCATGCTCACCAGCAGGTCGAACATCTCGCGCTTGCGGGCGGGCGACATGGGGTCGATCAGCGCCTGGTTGCCGTCCCGCAGGTCGGTCGACAGCCAGCGGGGGGCCTTGGTGATGCGGTGGTCCGGCCAGGTCCGGTCGGGGATGTCCACGGCCTCGTACGGGCGGTACTTGTGCACCGGCATCCCGGACGGCCGCTGGGTGACGGTGGCCGCGGTAACGGGCGTGGGGCGACCGACGGATTCGGAAATCTCGGGCATCTGCGGAGGGCTCCTCGGGGTATCCGCTCGGGAGGGCCGACGGGGCTGATCACGAGAAGGTGACCGCAACACCGAACTCCGCGGGGAGGGGGTCGGCCTATCGACTACAGGCCCTCGCCGCGGCAGCTAAGGAGAAGCAGCACGTCACGCATGGTGCACAGCACACTAGCCGAGACGGGAGAAAAGTGAACCCGCGGTCCACTATGCGGGACGCGCGGAATGCGGCCACTCGATTGCGGGAATCCCGGTCGCAGGCAGTGACTTTCCCGTCAGCCGGTGCCAGATTGCCGCCATGAACCCCACCGAGAGCACTCTTTTCCGCGGCATCGTGCCGCCGCACCTGCTCGACCGGCTGGCCCAGTCCGAGGATCCCCGGCACCACGAGCCCGCCCGCCGCACGCTCGAGCACGACGGTGTCCTCCGCACCCGCCGCCGCATCGCCGCATCGCGTACCACGGTGGACTCCTCGGCCGCGGGCGCGGCCCTCTCCGACAAGCCGCAGCGCACCATCTTCGACGCGGGCCACGTGGAGGCCACCCCGGGCCGCAAGGTGCACGGCGAGGGCGACGCGCCCTCCAAGGACGCCACGGTCAACCGCGCCAACGCCGGGCTCGGCGCCACCTTCGACCTCTACCTCAAGGTCTACGGCCGGCACTCCATCGACAACGCCGGAATGCCGCTGAACGCCACCGTCCACTACGGCCGGGGCTACGACAACGCCTTCTGGGACGGCGAGCAGATGGTCTTCGGGGACGGCGACGGCGACCTGTTCGTCGACTTCACCGTCTCCGTGGACGTCATCGGCCACGAGCTGACCCACGGCGTGACCCAGCACACGGCCAACCTGGAGTACTACGGCCAGTCCGGCGCGCTCAACGAGTCCCTCTCGGACGTCTTCGGCTCGCTGATCAAGCAGTACTCCCTGGGCCAGACCGCCGACCAGGCCGACTGGCTGATCGGCGCGGGGCTGCTGGGCCCCGACGTCACCGGCCAGGCGCTGCGCTCCATGAAGGCGCCGGGCACCGCCTACGACGACGACAAGCTCGGCAAGGACCCCCAGCCCGCCACCATGGACCACTTCGTGCGCACCAACCGCGACAACGGCGGTGTGCACATCAACTCCGGCATCCCCAACCACGCCTTCTACCTGCTGGCGACGGCCCTCGGCGGGCACGCCTGGGAGCGCGCGGGGAACATCTGGTACGCCGCGCTGACCGGCGGGCAGCTGGCCCAGGACGCCGACTTCGCGGCCTTCGCCCGGCTGACGGCGGCCACGGCCCGCACGCTGTACGGCGAGGGGGACGCGGTCCAGGCCGTGCTCAAGGCGTGGAGCCAGGTGGGCGTCCCCGCGGCATAGGGCCGGACGGCCCCGGAAGCGGGCCCTGCGGACCGGGAATGATCGCGAGCCATGGGGTAGGGATGACGGCATGCGTATCGTCATCACCCGAACCGGCGGTTTCGCGGGCATCGAGCGCCGGGCCGAGCTGGACACCGAAGGCCGGCCCGACGCGACGCACCTGGAAGCCCTCGCCCACCGCGCCCTCGCCCCTGGCCGCGACATGACAGCGGCCAGGGGTGTGCCGGACGGCTTCCGCTACGAGATCAACGTGGACGGCCGCTCGGTCCACCTGGCCGACCCGCATCTCACCCAGGAGCAGCGCGAGCTGATCAGGACGGTGCTGAAGGAGGGAGCCTGAGTGAGAGGCTAGAAGCCCAGCTTCCGCAGCTGCTTGGGATCCCGCTGCCAGTCCTTGGCGACCTTCACGTGCAGGTCGAGGTAGACCGGCGTGCCCAGCAGCGCCTCGATGTGCTTGCGGGACTTCATGCCGACCTCCTTCAGGCGCGCGCCCTTGGGGCCGATGATGATGCCCTTCTGGCTGGGGCGCTCGATGTAGACGTTGGCGTGGATGTCCAGCATCGGCTTGTCCTTGGGCCGGTCCTCGCGCGGCAGCATCTCCTCCACGACGACCGCGATGGAGTGCGGCAGCTCGTCCCGCACGCCCTCCAGGGCCGCCTCGCGGATCAGCTCGGCGACCATGACCTGCTCGGGCTCGTCGGTGAGGTCGCCCTCGGGGTAGAGCGGCGGGCTCTCCGGCAGCAGCGGCACCAGCAGGTCGGCGAGGAGCGACACCTGCTTGTCGCCGACGGCCGAGACCGGGATGATCTCCCGCCACTCGATGCCGAGGTCCTGCCCCATCTTCTGGATGGCGATCAGCTGCTCGGCGAGCGTCTTGGAGTCCACCAGGTCGGTCTTGGTGACGATCGCCACCTTCGGGGTCTTCTTGATCCCCGCCAGCTCGCCCGCGATGAAGCGGTCGCCGGGGCCGATCTTCTGGTCGGCGGGCAGGCAGAAGCCGATCACGTCGACCTCGGCCCAGGTGGTCCGCACGACGTCGTTGAGCCGCTCGCCGAGCAGGGTGCGCGGCTTGTGCAGACCGGGGGTGTCCACGAGGACGAGCTGGGCGTCCGGGCGGTGCACGATGCCGCGCACGGTGTGCCGGGTGGTCTGCGGGCGGTTGGAGGTGATCGCGACCTTCGTCCCCACCAGTGCGTTGGTCAGGGTCGACTTGCCCGCGTTGGGGCGGCCGACGAAGCACGCGAAGCCCGCGCGGTGGGGGGCCTGGGAAGGGGAGGAAGCTCTATCCATGTCTCACATTCTCCCCGATCCCCCGAACAGCGCCGACCAGCGCCCGTGCCCCGGGCTCAGCCCGCGGTGACGATCGCGCCCGGGGTGCCGTCCGGGCCCGCGAGCAGCACCGGGGTGTCCGGGCCGCCGAGGTCCCGCACGGCCGCGCGGTCCTCGTCGGGCACGGCCTGCGCCCCGGACACCACGGCGGCCGCCTCCAGGGACTTCGCGCCGCTGGCCACCGCCATGGCCACGGCCGTCCGCAGGGCGCTCAGCCGCAGCGAGTCGAGGGCGACGGTCCCGGCGACGTAGGTGCGTCCCGTCTCGTCGCGGACGGCGGCGCCCTCGGCGACGGCGTTGCGGGCACGCGTGGCCCGGGCCAGGGTGATCAGCTTGCGGTCTTCGGGATCCAGCGTCTCCGTCATACCCGGAGCATAGGGGCGGCACATGGCGGGCTCTTATCCGGCCACCGGGTACAGGGCTCCCCGGCGGCCCTGCGAGAGGAGCCGCTCCACCTTCGCGGCGGTCTCGGTCTCTGCCACGGGGTTGTGCATCACGATCGTCAGGTCGGGGCGGGCCGGCACGCGCAGCTGGGTGCTCTCGAAGAGCAGCTCGCCGACGAGCGGGTGGTGCATGGCCTTGCGCACCAGGCCCGCGGGCCGCACATCGCCGCGCGCCCACAGCTCGGCGAACTCCGGGCTCTCCGCGGACACCTCCGCCACGACCTCCTGGAAGCCCTCGTCGTCGGGGCGCTCCGAGCAGGCCGCGCGGTACGAGGCGACGACGTGCGGGGCGTTCTGCTCCCAGTTCGCGGCGCGCGAGCGGTAGACGGGGTCGGTGAAGAAGTCGATCAGGCAGTTCTGCCGGGTCTCCTGGCGGAAGCCGAAGACCGCGCCGGCCGCGTCGTTGTAGGCGACCATGTTCCAGTACGGGTCCATGATGTGCGCGGGGTAGGGCATCCAGCCGTCGATCAGCCGGTGCAGCCCGTCGCACAGGTACTCCGGGTCGTCCGCGGACTCGGGCTGCGGCGGGTTCAGCCCGGCCAGCACGTACAGGTGGCGGCGCTCGGGCCCGTCCAGCCGGAGCACGCGGGCCACGGCGTCGAGCACCTGCGGGGAGACGGTGATGTCCCGCCCCTGTTCCAGCCACTGGTACCAGGAGGCGCCCACCCCGGCGAGCACCGCGACCTCCTCGCGGCGCAGGCCCGGGGTGCGGCGGCGGGCCCCGCCGTCCGGCAGCCCGGCCTCGGCCGGGCTCACCCGGGCCCGACGGCTCATCAGGAAGTCGCGCAGCTCGTGGCGGCGGCGCGGCTTGACGCTCGGCTCTCTCAACTCTCTCCCCCTGCCTCCTGGTGGTGCGACCACCACCATAAGCACTCTCTCCCCACGGGCATTCCGGGAGCCGGAGAGTGCTTGCATGGCGATCGACACCCCCGTCCGGGCGGAACCCGGAACCCCGACCCCCGTCATGTCCACCCGTGCGAAGCTCATCCTGATGGTGCTGTGCGCCGCGCAGTTCATCGTCGCGCTCGACTTCTCCATCCTGAACGTGGCACTGCCGGTCCTCGGCGACGACCTCGGCATGAGCCAGGCCGACCTCCAGTGGGCGGTCACGGCGTTCGCCCTGCCGTCGGGCGGCTTCCTGCTGTTCTTCGGCCGGACGGCCGACCTGTACGGGCGCCGCAAGCTCTTCCTCGCCGGGCTGGCGCTGTTCACCGTGGCCTCCGTGCTCGCCACGCTCGCCTGGGACCCGGCCTCCTTCCTGGCCGGGCGGGCGCTCCAGGGCCTGGGTGCGGCGGCCATCGTGCCGACGGGCATGTCCCTGCTGACCACGACCTTCGCCGAGGGCCCGCAGCGCGAGCGGGCGCTGGGCATCAGCGGCACGCTGATGTCGCTGGGCTTCACCATCGGCATGGTGCTGGGCGGGGTGATGACGGACTCGCTGGGCTGGCGCTCCACGGTGGGGCTGCTCGCGGTGGCCGGCGCGGGCGTGCTGCTGGCGGCGCCCCGGCTGCTGACCGAGTCCCGGGACGACCGGCGGCCGAAGCTCGACGTGCCGGGTGCGGTGACGGTGACGGGCGGTCTGCTGGCACTGATCTACGCGCTGTCGACCGCGGCCCAGCGCGGCTTCGGCGGCACGGACGTCATCGTCACGCTGGTCGCCGGGGTGGCCCTGCTCGTGGCCTTCGTGGTCGTCGAGTCACGGGCCGCGGAGCCGCTGGTGTCCCTGTCGATGCTGCGGCGGCGGACGGTGGCCTGGGGAAACCTGGCCGGCCTCACCACGTTCGCGACGATGACCGCGGTCGTCTTCCTGCTCACGCTGTACCTCCAGGAGGTGCTGGCGCTGTCCGCCGCGCTGACGGGCCTGTTCTTCGGCGTGATGGGCGCGCTGGCGGTCCTCGCCGGGGTGACGGCACCCAAGGTCATCGCCCGCTTCGGGGCGGTGCGCACGCTGGTGGGCGGGTTGCTGGTGCAGGCCGTCTTCACGGCGGGGCTGCTGGGCATCGGCGTCTCCTCCGGAGCGTGGCTGGCGCTGGTCGCGGTGTCCCTGGGCTGTGTGGGGCACCTGTGGGCGATCGTGGCGTACGGGGTGACGGCGACGTCCGGGCTGGCGGACACCGAGCAGGGCCTGGCGACGGGCCTGGTGACCAGCTCGCAGCAGATGGGGCTGACGGTGGGGATTCCGCTGCTGAGTGCGGTGTCGTCGGCGCGGGTGGCTGCGCTGACGGAGGACGGCGAGGGCTTCGCGTCGGCGACGCTCGGCGGCATCAAGCTGGCGCTGGGGGCGGACACGGTGCTGGTGGCGGTGGTGGCGATCCTGGCGGGCCTGGGCCTGCGCGGTGCCGGTGCACGCCGGGGTCGTTGACTTTCCCCACCCCGCCCCTTCCCGCTGTATCCGATATGCGGCTCCGCCGCAGGGCGGGGGCTCTGCCCCCGGACCCCCGGTCCTCAAACTCCCCCAGCTACCTCCCCCAGCTACCGCTGGGGGTGCCCCCAGGAGGTGCCCCCGGACGGGCTGAAATTCAGCCCGTCCGGCGTTTGAGGACTTTCGGGAAGGGGCGGGGTGGGGAAAGTCAACGACCCCCGTCCGCCGCCGCGATCAGCAGGCCGCCGAAGATCGACAGATTCTTGAAGAAACCGATCTTCTGCTGCATCCGCTTGCCCGGCTCGTCCTCCTCCCAGAACGCATGCCCCGCCAGCGTCGTCGGCACCAGGCTCCCCGCCAGCGCCAGCGCCGACAGCCGCGGCAGGATTCCCGCCGCCAGCAGCGCGCCCGCGCCGACGTGGACCGCCGCGTTCACGCGCACCAGCGCGACCGCGTCCCGGGGCAGCCCCGGGACCGTGTCCGCGATGGCGAGCCCCACGCGCTCGGCCATCGGCGCGAGTACCTCGGGGTGCTGGAGGGCCTGCAGCCCGCTCGTCACGAAGGCCGAGGCCAGCAGGGGGCGGGCGATCTTTCTGAGGAGAACCACTCGGGAGCCCTCCCCGCCGCGGCCGGGCCGCAAAGCCGCGCCGGGGGCAATTCCCACGAGCGGGCTAGGCCAGGGCTGGGCCAGGGCCAGGCCACGGCTACGGCTACGCCGCGTTCACGTCCCGCACCGGCTCCACCAGCACCGTCACAATCCGGTTCCGCCGCCCCGCCGCCGCCTCGGCCGTCAGCCGCAGGCCCGTCAGGGTCGGGTCCTTGCGCGGCTCGGAGAGCGGGACCTCCGCCGTCGCGCCCGCGATGGGCACCCGGCCCAGGGACTTGGCCAGCAGGCCGCCCACCGTCTCGACGTCCTCGTCGTCGAACTCCGCCAGGCCGTACAGCTCGCCCAGGTCGCCGATGTCGAGGCGGGCCGTGACCCGGTAGCGGTCCTCGCCCAGCGGCTCGACGGGCGGCAGCTCCCGGTCGTACTCGTCGGTGATCTCGCCGACGATCTCCTCGAGGATGTCCTCGATGGTGACGATGCCAGCCGTGCCGCCGTACTCGTCGATGACGACCGCGCAGTGATTGCGCTGCTGCTGCATCTCGCGCAGCAGGTCGCCCGCGTTCTTGGTGTCCGGGACGAAGACCGCGGGGCGCATGGCCGTGGAGACCAGCTCGGTCTCCGCGTCACGGCTGATGTGGGTCTTGCGGGCGAGGTCCTTGAGGTAGACCATGCCGACGATGTCGTCCTCGTTCTCGCCGGTCACCGGGATGCGGGAGAAGCCCGAGCGCAGGGCCAGGGTCAGGGCCTGGCGGATGGTCTTGCCGCGCTCGATGACGACCAGGTCGGTGCGCGGCACCATGACCTCGCGGACGAGCGTGTCGCCCAGCTGGAAGACCGAGTGCACCATGCGGCGCTCCTCGTCCTCGATCAGGGACTCCTTCTCGGCCAGGTCGACCATGGCCCGCAGCTCCGCCTCGGAGGCGAACGGGCCCATGCGGAAGCCCTTGCCGGGGGTGAGGGCGTTGCCGATGAGGATCAGCAGCCGGGGCACCGGGCCCATGATCCGGGCGAGCGGCAGCAGCACATAGGCCGCCGCGGTCGCCGTGCCCAGCGGGTGCTGGCGGCCGATGGTGCGCGGGGAGACCCCGACGGCCACGTACGAGACGAGGACCATCACCGCGACGGCGACGGTCAGCGCCTGCCAGGTGGCGTCGAAGGACTCCAGGCAGACGTAGGTGACGAAGACCCCCGCCGCCATCTCGCAGGCGACGCGCACCAGCAGCGCCACATTGAGATAGCGGGTGGGGTCGGCGGCGACCGCCATCAGCCGGGCGCTGCCGCGCCGCCCCAGCCGCGCGGCCTCCTCGGCCCGGAACCGGGTGGTCCGGGCCAGGCCGGCCTCCGCGCAGGCCGCGAGCCAGGCGACGACGAGCAGCAGGACCGCCGCGGCGATCAGCCGGCCGGTCACGTGAACGTGGGGGCCGGGGAGGGGCCCTCGATGCCGCGCTCCGCGCGCCAGCCGTCGACGATCGCCGCCTGGAGGCCGAACATCTCGGCCTTCTCGCCGGGCTCCTCGTGGTCGTAGCCGAGGAGGTGCAGCACGCCGTGGACGGTCAGGAGCTGCAGCTCCTCGTCCATGGAGTGACCGGTGGGCGCCTCCTCGCCCTGCTTCTTCGCGACCTCGGGGCAGAGGACGATGTCGCCGAGGAGGCCCTGCGGCGGCTCGTCGTCGTCCTTGGCCGGCGGGCGCAGCTCGTCCATGGGGAAGGACATCACGTCGGTGGGGCCGGGGAGGTCCATCCACTGGATGTGGAGCTGCTCCATGGCTTCGGCGTCGACAACGATGACCGAGAGTTCGGAGAGGGGATGGATGCGCATCCGGGCCAGGGCGTAGCGCGCGATGTCGAGGATCGCCTGCTCGTCGACCTCGGTGCCGGATTCGTTGTTGACGTCGATTGACATGGGTTTTGCGGGTTACTTTCCGTTTTGCTTTCCGTTGCGGCTGTCGTACAGCTCGTAGGCGTCGACAATACGGCCGACGAGCTTGTGCCGGACCACGTCCTGACTGGTGAGCATGGAGAAGTGGACGTCGGGGACGCCGTCGAGGATCTCCCGCACCTGGCGCAGGCCGCTCTTGGTGCCGCCGGGCAGGTCGATCTGGGTGATGTCACCCGTGATCACGATCTTGGAGTCGAAGCCGAGCCGGGTGAGGAACATCTTCATCTGCTCGGGGTTCGTGTTCTGCGCCTCGTCGAGGATGATGAACGCGTCGTTGAGCGTCCGGCCGCGCATGTACGCCAGGGGCGCGACCTCGATCGTCCCGGCGGCCATCAGGCGCGGGATGGAGTCGGGGTCGAGCATGTCGTGCAGGGCGTCGTAGAGCGGGCGCAGATAGGGGTCGATCTTCTCGTAGAGCGTGCCGGGCAGGAAGCCGAGCCGCTCGCCCGCCTCGACGGCGGGCCTGGTCAGGATGATCCGGTTGACCTGCTTGGACTGCAGGGCCTGGACCGCCTTGGCCATGGCGAGGTAGGTCTTGCCCGTACCGGCGGGGCCGATACCGAAGACGACCGTGTGCTTGTCGATCGCGTCGACGTACCGCTTCTGATTGAGGGTCTTGGGGCGGATGGTGCGGCCGCGGCTGGAGAGGATGTTCTGGGTGAGGACCTCGGAGGGGGCCTCGACCCCGCTCTCCTCGTCCCTGAGCATGGCGATCGAGCGTTCCACCGCGTCCTCCGTCATCGGCTGTCCGGTGCGGAGCACCAGCATCATCTCGTCGAACAGCCGCTGGACGAGGGCGACTTCCCGCTCTTCCCCCGTAGCGCTGATCTCATTGCCCCGTACGAAGATGTCCGTCGACGGGAAGGCCTTCTCGATAACGCGCAGGAGCGCGTCCCCGGAACCCAGGACCGTCACCATGGGGTGCTTGGCCGGGACCGTGAAGCGGGCTGTCGCCTGCGGGCGTGTGGGTGTCTGAGTCATGGGCCGGCGCTCGGGCCTGCTCATCCCTCTTTCCGTGTCCGAAGAACCTTGACAATCCAAGGGTACGACGGTGCACCGGCAGGCCCGAGGGCTTTTTCCGGGTGCCCCCGGGCCACCCCGCCCGTCCGTCCCGCCCGCCACGGCCCGTCACCCTCCCGCACCTTCCCGCTACGGCTGCCGGAAGCCCAGCGTGGGCACCGCCCGGCGCAGCGGCCAGGGCCGGGCCGCGGCCGGCAGCACGCCGTCCAGGAAGGCGTAGCGGCGCAGCGCGGACGGCGACTGGTCGTTGAACGACTTCACGTGCTGCCACCAGGCCGCGATCTCCACCCAGCCGGGGGCGGACAGCGAGCCGCCGAACTCCTGCACGGACAGGGCGGCGGTCAGCCCCGCGAAGGCCAGCCGGTCCGCGAGCGGCCACCCCGCGAGGGTGCCGGTGACGAAGCCCGCCACGAAGACGTCCCCGGCGCCGGTGGGGTCCAGCGCCTCCACCGCGATGGCGGGCACCTCGGCGCTCTCGCCCGTGGCCCCGTCCACCGCGTACGCGCCGCGCTCGCCCATCGTGACCACGGCGACCGGCACCTTGTCCGCGAGCGCCCGGGCGGCGGCCCGCGGGCAGTCCGTGCGGGTGTAGCGCATGGCCTCCTCGGCGTTGGGCAGGAACGCCTCGCAGTGCTCCAGGTCGGCCAGGTCCGCCGGGTCCCAGCGGCCGGTCTCGTCCCAGCCCACGTCGGCGAAGACCCGGCTCCCCTTGCGGGCCGCCCTGGCGATCCACTCCTCCTGCCGCCCCGGCACCAGCAGCGCCACACAGGCCCGCGCGGCCGGCGGGCACTCCGGGGCGGGCTCCTCCGGCGGCGGGGCCTCGTGCCCGTGGGAGACCATCGTGCGCTCGCCCTCGTACGCCATCGAGACGGTGACCGGCGAGTGCCAGCCGGGCACCATGCGTGACAGGCCGAGGTCGATGCCCTCGCCGCGCGACAGGGCCTCCCAGCAGTACTCCCCGTACATGTCGTCGCCGAACGCGGCCGCGAGCGAGGTGCGCAGGCCCAGCCGGGCCAGGGCGGTCGCCATGTTGGCGATGCCGCCGGGGCTGGAGCCCATGCCCCGGGCCCAGGACTCGGTGCCGCGCACGGGGGCGGAGTCCAGGCCGGTGAAGATGATGTCGAGGAAGACGGTCCCGGTCAGGTAGACGTCCGTCACCGGGTCGTCCTCCGAACGGACTTCGGCGAGGGGATCGAGCACGGGGGCCGCCCCCTCGAAGCGCTCGCCGTGGGCACGGGCCGGCTGGTGGGAAGGGACCGTCATGCTCGCTCGTTGCTCCTCTCAGGGATGCACGGGTGCGGGTCCGGACAGTGTGCCCGATGCTGCGGTACGTTCCGGACCATGAGGCTGACGATTCTCGGCGGTGGCGGTTTCCGGGTGCCGTTGGTGCACCGGGCCCTGTTGGACGACGCCCGGCGCGACGCGCCGGGACGCTGCACCGAACTCGTGCTCTACGACACGGATTCGACGCGCCTGAAGGTGATGTCGGCGGTGCTGGAGGCGAGAGCGGCCGCGGTGCCGGGCGCGCCGTCCGTGCGCGCCACCGGCGACCTGGACGAGGCCGTGCGCGGCACGGACTTCGTCTTCTCCGCGATCCGGGTGGGCGGTACGGCCGGACGGGTGCTGGACGAGCGCATTCCGCTCGCGGAGGGGGTGTTGGGACAGGAGACCGTCGGCGCGGGCGGCGTGCTCTACGGGTTGCGCACGATCCCGGTGGCGGTGCGCATCGCGGAGCGGATCGCGGAACTCGCCCCCGAGGCCTGGGTCATCAACTTCACCAACCCCGCCGGCATGGTCACGGAGGCCATGTCGGCCGTACTGGGTGACAAGGTGATCGGCATCTGCGACTCACCCGTGGGGCTGGTCCGCCGCGCCGCGCGGGCGCTTGGCGCGGACCCGGACCGGGTCGCGTACGACTACGTGGGGCTCAACCACCTGGGCTGGCTGCGCGGGCTCTCCCTGGACGAGCGGGAGCTGCTGCCCGGGCTGCTCGCCGACACGGCGGCCCTGACCTCCTTCGAGGAGGGCAAGCTCTTCGGCGCGGAGTGGCTGCGGGCGCTGGAGGCCCTGCCCAACGAATACCTGCACTACTACTACTTCCGGCGCGAGACCCTGCGCTCCGTGCAGGAGGCGGAGCGGACGCGGGGCGAATTCCTGGACGAGCAGCAGAGCGGCTTCTTCGCGGCGGCCGCGCAGGCCGCGGCCGTGGGCCGCCCCGAGCGGGCGTACGAGCTGTGGGAGCGGGCGCGGCTGCGCCGCGAGGAGACGTACATGGCGGAGAGCCGGGCGGCCAGCGGCGGCTGGGAGCGGGACTCCTGCGACCTGGAGGGGGGCGGCTACGACCGGGTGGCGCTCGCGCTGATGCGGGCGATTGCGGGGGATGCGGGGGCAAGGCTGATCCTGAACGTCCGCAACGGCACGACCGTTTCGGCGCTCGACCCCGATGCGATCATCGAGACGGTGTGCGAGGTGGATTCGAAGGGGGCTCGGCCGTTGCCGTGTGCGCCGCTGCGGGAGGATCAGCTGGGGCTGATGCTTCAGCTGAAGGCGGTGGAGCGGGCGACGATCGACGCGGCGCTCCGCGCCCGCCCCGGCGCGGCGCTCAGGGCCATGGCCCTGCACCCGCTGGTGGACTCCCCTGCGGTGGCGGCCCGCATCCTGGCGCGGGCGGGGGTTTGATTCCCCGATCCCGCCCCTTCCCGAAACCTGGGCTTCGCCCCGGACCCCCGGGCCCCTCGCGCTGCGCGCGGGGGCAGGACCCGGGGGCTCTGCCCCCGGACCCCCGGTCCTCAAACTCCCCCAGCTACCTCCCCCAGCTACCGCTGGGGGTGCCCCCAGGAGGTGCCCCCGGACGGGCTGGCTTTTCCAGCCCGTCCGGCGTTTGAGGCTGTGCTCGATTCGCGGCTCCGCCGCGCGGCCGCGCGCAGCGCAGTCCCGGGGTCTGGGGCGCAGCCCCCCACGCGGCGGAGCCGCAAATCGATGCAGCCGGGAAGGGGCGGGGTGGGGAAGGCCCGCCGCAGGCGCACCCCGCCCCCGCCGACGGCTACAGCAGCACAACCGACCGCAGCACGTCCCCCTCCCCCATCCGCTCGAACGCCTTCTCCACATCCCCCAGCTCAATCGTCTCCGTCACGAACGCCCCCAGATCCAGCCGCCCCTGCAGATGCAGATCGATCAGCACCGGGAAGTCCCGCGACGGCAGACAGTCCCCGTACCACGACGACTTCAGCGCCCCGCCCCGCCCGAAGACGTCCAGCAGCGGCAGCTCCAGCTTCATCTCCGGCGTCGGGACGCCGACCAGGACCACCGTCCCGGCCAGGTCCCGGGCGTAGAACGCCTGCTCGTACGTCTCGGGGCGGCCGACCGCCTCGATGACGACGTCCGCGCCGAAGCCGCCCGTCAGATCCCGGATCGCCTCGACCGGGTCGCCGACCGTCCGGGAGTTGACCGTGTGGGTCGCCCCCATCGCCCGCGCCTTCTCGAGCTTGCGGTCGTCGATGTCGACGGCGATGATCCGGGCCGCGCCCGCGAGCCGGGAGCCGGCGATCGCCGCGTCGCCGACGCCGCCGCAGCCGATGACGGCGACGGAGTCGCCCCGCCCCACCCCGCCGGTGTTGATCGCGGCGCCGATGCCCGCCATCACTCCGCAGCCGAGCAGGCCCGCCACCGCCGGGGACACCGCGGGGTCGACCTTGGTGCACTGGCCGGCCGCCACCAGGGTCTTCTCGGCGAAGGCGCCGATGCCGAGGGCGGGCGTCAGCTCCGCGCCGCCGTCCGCGAGGGTCATCTTCTGCTTGGCGTTGTGCGTGGCGAAGCAGTACTGCGGACGGCCCCGCAGGCAGGCGCGGCACTGGCCGCACACGGCGCGCCAGTTGAGGACGACGAAGTCGCCGGGGGCCACCTCGGTCACGCCCTCGCCCACGGCCTCGACGACGCCCGCCGCCTCGTGGCCGAGGAGGAAGGGGAAGTCGTCGTTGATGCCGCCCTGCTTGTAGTGCAGATCGGTGTGGCACACCCCGCACGCCTGGACCTTCACCAGGGCCTCGCCGGGGCCCGGGTCCGGCACCAGGATGGTCTCCACCCGGACCGGCTGGTTCTTGCCGGGTGCGACGACTCCGCGTACTTCCTGCGCCATGGCTGGCCCCGCCCTTCTGTCCACACTGCCCTCACTGCTGTGGATCTCACCGTACGCCGGGGGCGATCATCTTCGCGCGTAGAGAACCCCCCGCCGAACTCTTGACCAGACCAGATCAAGCCCTTTAGCTTCGCGCTGCACCGTCCTTGTTACTCAGGAGTTCACACGTGTCACGCTCTCCCCTCGCCTCCAAGCGCGCCCGCATCGCCGGCGCGGCCCTCGCCGCCGCCGTGACGGGCGCCGGTCTCTTCACCGCCGGTGCGGCCTCCGCCGACCACAAGGCGCCCCGCACGGACAAGGAGATCCCGAACCTCACCAAGGTCGAGGAGAAGATCACCTCCTACTACGGCGACACCGTCGACAAGAAGACGGGCCAGCACTACGCCTCGGCCGACAGCAACTACGCCAAGCAGGTGGCGGAGATCGAGAAGAAGGCCAAGGCCCACCTCGAGACCGTCGTGAAGAACACCGCCAAGGGCAAGGACGGCAAGGGCAAGCCCGCGATCGTCCTGGACGTGGACGACACCACCCTGCTGACCTACAACTACGAGCTGCAGCAGGGCTTCCACTTCACGCCCGACTCGCAGGACGCCTACCTGAAGTCCACCGACATGGCCCCGGTCTTCGGCATGCCGCAGCTCGTCAACTGGGCGCAGTCCAAGGGCATCACGGTCTTCTTCGTGACCGGCCGCGACGAGCACCAGCGCGACTGGAGCGTCCGCAACCTCAAGAACGCCGGCTACAAGCCCGCTGCCGACACCGAGCACTTCTTCCTGAAGAACAAGAAGAACCCGCCGGCCTACCTGTCCTGCGGCTCGGCCTGCACCACCGTCGAGTACAAGTCGGGTACCCGCAAGCACATCGAGTCCGAGGGCTACCGCATCGTCGCCAACTTCGGCGACCAGTTCAGCGACCTCCAGGGCGGCTACGCCGAGCGCACCTACAAGCTGCCGAACCCGATGTACTTCCTGCCGTAAGGCCTTACGGCCCTAGAACCGTGCCCGGCGGCGCTCAGCGCCGCTTCGGCAGCGGCACGCGCATCAGGTCCCGGGCGACGGTCAGCTCACCGTCGAAGCCCGCCGCCCGGGCCTGGCGCTCGAAGACGGCCGGGTCGTCGTAGCGCTGCGAGAAGTGCGTCAGCACCAGGTGCCGCACACCCGCCCGCGCCGCCACCCGCCCGGCCTGGCCCGCCGTCAGATGACCGTGCTCGGCGGCCAGATCCTGGTCCTCGTCGACGAACGTCGACTCGATGACGAGCATGTCGCACTCCTCGGCCAGGGCGTGCACGCCCTCGCACAGCCGGGTGTCCATCACGAATGCGAAGCGCTGCCCGCGCCGCACCTCGCTCACCTCGTCCAGGGTGACCCCGCCGAACGCACCCTCGCGCACCAGTCGGCCCACGTCCGGCCCGGCGATGCCGTGCTCGGCCAGCCGCTCGGGCAGCATGCGCCGCCCGTCGGGCTCGACGATGCGATAGCCGTAGGACTCGACGGGGTGGGAGAGCCGGCGCGCCTCCAGGACGTACGAGCCCGTGTCGGCGAGCAGCGCACCCGTGCCCGCGACCGGCTCCTCGGCCAGCTTGACGGTCTCCTTGTACGCGG
Source organism: Streptomyces sp. 17_S59 (assembly GCF_056930295.1). Classification (NCBI taxonomy): domain Bacteria; kingdom Bacillati; phylum Actinomycetota; class Actinomycetes; order Kitasatosporales; family Streptomycetaceae; genus Streptomyces; species Streptomyces sp. 17_S59. Next base: position 2,113,803 of record NZ_JBXOWD010000001.1, read on the forward strand.
TGGCGTACCGCAGCCGGTCGAAGAACCGCTGCCCGCTCGCCGGATAGTGCGCGGTGACCGGGTGCGGCACCCGGTCGAGGTTGATGCGCTGGACGACCCCGGCGAGGCCGAGCGAGTGGTCACCGTGGAAGTGGGTGACGCAGATCCGGTTGAGGTCGTGTGCGGCCACCCCTGCCCGCAGCATCTGCCGCTGGGTGCCCTCCCCGGGGTCGAAGAGGATCCCCTCGCCGTCCCAGAGCAGGACGTAGCCGTTGTGGTTGCGGTGGCGCGTGGGCACCTGGCTGGCGGTGCCGAGGACGACGAGTTCGCGTACGGACAAGGGTGTTCCACCTAGCTGTGTCTACCGGGGGCCACCGGGTCTGCCGGGGCCTGCCGGTCCGGTTCTCTCTAGCCGGGGGGCCAGTTGAAGCCGCGGCCGCCGAGGACGTGGGCGTGGGCGTGGAAGACCGTCTGACCGGCGCCCGCACCGGTGTTGAAGACGATGCGGAAGCCCTTGTCCCCGTTCTCCTGGAGGGCGACCTCGCCCGCCTCGCGCAGTATGTCGGCGGCGATCGACGGCTCGGCGGCGGCCAGGGAGGCGGCGTCCGGGTAGTGCACCTTGGGGACCACCAGGCAGTGCACCGGGGCCTGGGGATTGATGTCGCGGAAGGCCACGGTCGTCTCCGTCTCCTTGACGATCGTCGCCGGCACCTCCCTCTTGACGATCTTGCAGAACAGGCAGTCGGCCTGCGGTTCTCCCGCCACCGGATGGCTCCTCCCGGGTCGTCGGCACGTACGCCCCGGATGTTACCGGTCCGTCCGTACGGACCGGGCTACCCGCCCCGCTACTTGCCCGGCGGGGGCCGGCTGTGGCCGTCGTGCTGCGGTGGCTTGCCGGAGCAGCTCTCGGTGGGGTGCGGGGTCCGCGTGGACGGCGCGCTCGGCGGGGGCGGCGGGGTGTTGCCGCCGCTGCCGCCATTGCCACCGCTGCCGCCGCCCGTGTGCGTGCAGTCGCCCAGCACGCCCGTGGTGAAGACCGTCCTGCCGTCGACCTTGGCGGTCAGCAGGCCGCGCACGCACGCCTTGTCGGTGACGCCCGAGACGCGGCCGAAGACGATGATCTTCTGGCCCTTGTCGGTGCGGCCCTCGCAGTCGACGCCGACGACCGTCACCGGCTGGGTGTGCCCGGAACCGTCCCCACCGCCGTTCTCCGCCTTGCCCCGGCAGGTCAGCCAGGAGACGCGGACGCCCTCGCGGTCCAGCGCGGGGGCCGCCTGCCGCTGGGTGGTGACCGCGACGCCCACCGGGTCGAGCCCCGCGGCGGGCTCGCAGCCGGTGAGCCCGACGACGGCCGCGCCCGCGAGGACAACGGCGCCCGCCGCCCACCCCGCGCGGCGGGCGGGCAACGGCACCCGTATGCGTGCCCGTATGCGTATGCGCCCGAACGCACCCATAGCCGGGAGTGTCCCACCGGCCCGTTCCGTACGGAAGAACGCCCATCGGCCAGGGGCCCCGGTCCCCGTCCGGTAAAGGTCTTCGCCAACTTGCTTGACGGAAGCGGATGTTCGACGTTCGCAAAGGACGGGCTGGGCGTGCCGTAGCCGAACGTGCGGGGAGGGTGGCCGGAGTCGTGTGGGGCCGGTCCGGCCGCCCTCCCCTCCCCCGACAGCCTGCGTACCGGACTACTCCCAGCTGGCGACGCCCGCGGGCTGCTTGGTGGTGGCGTTGATCCGGTTGAAGAAGTTGGTGAGGGCGATCCACATGGTCAGCCCCGCCAGCTGCCGCTCGTCGAAGTGCTTCGCCGCCTCGTTCCAGATCTCGTCCGGCACCGCGTCCGCGCGGTCGCTGAGCCGGGTGGCGGACTCGGAGAGCGCCAGGGCGGCGCGCTCGGCGTCGGTGAAGTAGGACGTCTCCCGCCAGGCCGCCACGGCGAAGAGCTTCTCGTCGCCCACGCCCGACTTCCGGGCGGTGCGCAGACCGGCGTCCACGCAGTAGCTGCACCCGTTGATCTGACTGGCGCGCAGGTGCACCAGCTGGAGCGTCTCCTCGGGCACGCCGCCCTTCTTGGCGGCCTTGACCAGGTCGAGGATGGCGGGCATGGCCTCGGGAATGAGGCCGGCGGGGTTCTGGATACGTGCCTGCATGGCTGGTCTCCTCTGCGTCGCGTGTCGTGCACTGTCACTGCACTGACGGATCGCGACGCGAGAATGTGACGGAGGGGCGGCGAGAAGCGAGTGACGTAGCACACGTCACCGACGGCGAAGGCTCATCGATCCGCCGTGAACGGCGCCCAGCGCGTCACCGAGAACTTCGCACCCTCCCGGCGCACTTCGGCGGCTCCGTGCCCCGGCAGGTGTGCCGGGAGGACGAGCGACCGCGTATCGGCGGCCTGTTCCAGGATCCGGCGCCGCGAGCGGGTCGCCGCCACCTGATCCTCGCTCAGGCAGGTGTCGCAGTCGGGCTCGGCGAACTGGAGCGGGCTGTGCACGAGGTCGCCCACGAACAGGGCGCGGTCCGTACCGGAATCGAGCCGGAGGATGGACGAGCCAGGGGTGTGCCCGGGGGCGGGCTCGAGCACGAGGCCCGCGTCGATGCGGTACTCCCCCTCCCACAGCACTGCCTGCCCGGCGCGGTGCACCGGGAGGACACTGTCCGCGAACGCGGCACCGGAGAGGCCGCCGAGTCCGCCCGGCCGGTTCCAGTGGTCGAAGTCGGCCTTGGGGAGGAGATAGGTGGCGTTGGGGAAAGTGGGGACCCACTCATCGCCCGCAAGCCGCGTATTCCAGCCGACATGATCGCTGTGCAGATGAGTATTGACCACGACGTCCACGTCCTCCGGCCGCACCCCGGCGGCGGCCAGCCGGTCGAGGAAGCCGGTGCGCAGGTGCGACCAGGCAGGCCGGTCCGCACGTTCCTTGTCGTCGCCGATCCCCGTGTCGACGAGGATCGTGCGACCTTCGCTACGCAGGAGCCAGGTCTGCATGTTGAAGGCGAGGCCATCGGTTTGCGGGTCCCAGAAGTCCGGGGCCAGCCAGGACTCGTTCTCCTGCCACATCCGGGGTGTGCTGTCAGGGAAGACGTCTGCTGCGGGCATCGCCGCGTGCCATTCGACGACACGGGTGATCTCCACCGCGCCCAAGGTGATCGTTTGCATGGGTACGAGGCTAGGGAGCGCGGACGAGACGCCCAATGCGCCAGAGTCCACTGGATATACGCGATCGTCTCACTCGTCCGTACGCTCTCCACATGGACGTACTGAGCGACACCCTCTCCGCCCTGCGCACCGGCCGCCCGTACTCGTCCCTGAGCAGGCAGCAGGGACGGTGGACGACGGAGGTCGCCCCCTTCGCAGGAGTGGGCTTCCACGTGGTGCTGGACGGCTCGTGCCGGCTGAGGCACCGTGCCGGGGAGCCGGTGACGCTCGGCAAGGGCGACGCCGTCTACCTGCCGCACGGCACCCCGCACACGCTCACCGAGACCTGCGCCGACGTGCCCGCGGTGCTGCTGAGCGGCGGCTACCGGATGGACCAGGCCCGGGCACACCCCCTTGTGCAGGACTTCCCCGAGGTCATCCCACTGTCCGCGCGCGCCGCACAGCACCCGGCGCTGCACACGACCATCCGGCTGCTCAGCGGTGAACTGGAGTCTCCGGGCGTGGGCACGGACGCCGCCCTGCCCGCCCTCCTCGAACTGCTGCTGGTCTACTTGATGCGCGCCGTGTACGAGGCGCGATCCGCCGAGACGACCACCGGCTGGTGCAAGGCCCTGGCCGACCCGGCACTGGGCACCGCGCTACGCGCCCTGCACGCGGAACCGGCGCGGCCGTGGACGGTGGCGGCACTCGCGACGACGGCCGGCCTGTCCCGGGCGGCGTTCGCCCGCCGGTTCACGATGCTGGCCGGCAGACCGCCGCTGACGTATGTGACGTGGTGGCGACTGACCCTGGCGGCCCGACTGCTGCGCGAGTCGGACGCGACCCTGGCGACCATCGCCGAACGGGTCGGCTACACCTCGCAGTTCGCGTTCGCTCATGCCTTCAAGCGCGAGTACGGGACTTCGGCGGGGCGCTACCGCCAGGAGCGCAGGCCCTGACAGCCCCTGCCCCAGTGGGTGACGCCGCGCATGGTCTGCGCGATCCACCAGGCCGCGGCGCGATCGGCTGCACGACGATCGGTTGCGCTCGGCGCCACGGCGTCCGGCAGCTCTTTGGGCCGCAGGGCGCCGTAGTCCGTGAACCGCCGGGTGCCGCACCCGTCGCAGCGCGATTCGCCTCGGGCGTGGGTCCAGCCTCGTACGTGCCGGCAGTCGCTTGCCCGAAGGCCGCTCACCACGCGTCTCCCGCATGGGACAAGTGAGCCTCGCGGTAGTGCCCGTACACCTCGATCGTCGCGGCTACGGCCTCCACCCTGTCACCGCGGTCCACGGCCGCCCGCTGCGCCGTGACCAGCTCGCCGCACTCGGCGCAATCGGCGGCGTTCAGCAGCTCGAACCAGAGCGACTTGCCGAAGCGGCGGTTGTCGTAGGTGTGGCTGCCCCAGGCGTCGGCATGCAGCCGTACGAGCCACAGCCCGCGCCCGGCCTCACCGTCGGGACGGCACCTGGTGTGGCCCTCCCCCGGGCTGAACAGCGGGGGAACGACGGGGCTGGTGTCCCATACGGTGACGCGCAGGCGCCCGTCCTCGCGACCGTTCAGCCGCAGCGTGCAGGGGCCGTTGGTGTGCAGGCAGGCGTTGGTGACCAGCTCGCTGGCCAACAGCTCGGCGCGGTAGATCAGTTCTGACATGTTGTGACTGTCCAGGACAGCTCGAAGCGTGATCCTGGCGATGCCGGGTGCGCGTGGGTCACGGGGCAGTTCGAGGGTGTACGACCAGGGGTGCGGCGGCGATACGGTGGCCATGGAGGTCTCCTGGCGGAGTTACGGGTTGAGTGGCTTGGGTCACACCGTAGCGTCGCCCGCAAAAGGTATTCAGCGGATTCGGCAGAATCTATAGAGCATCCACTCGCGTGGGTGACACCCGCGCACTGTGTACGGACAGAGAGAGCCCAGCACATGCCAGTCAGGAACAGTCCGACTGCACGCCAGGTCCGCTTCGGGGCCGAACTCAGGAAGATGCGCGAGCGCGCCGGACTGTCTTCTACGGAGGCCGGCCGCCTCCTCGGCACCAACCAGGCGCAGATCAGCAACATCGAGGCAAGCCGCTTCGGGGTGAGCCCCGACCGTGTACGCGCGTTGGCACGCAACTATTCATGCTCCGACGAGGCACTCGTAGAATCACTCATCAACATGGCCCGCGAACGCAAGCGGGGTTGGTGGGAGGAGTATCGGGACATCCTGCCCACGGGGCTCCTCGACCTTGCAGAACTTGAACATCACGCGGTTGCCCTGCGCACGGCCTATGTCGCCCACCTACCAGGCTTGCTACAAACCGCCGAGCATGCACGCGAGATCTTCCGGCAAGTCGTGCCACCACTTTCGCCACCCGAGGTCGAACATCGCGTTTCGCACAGGGTCAAACGGCAGGCAGTGCTCTACCGCGCCGAGCCGACACCGTACACAGCCATCGTCCATGAAGCCGCTCTACGTATGCGCTTCGGGGGAGCGTCCACGGCGCTGCAACAGCTGCAACACATCCTCGACATGTCCGAGCGCGAGCACATTCGCGTGCTGGTTATTCCGTTCGACGCCGGCGCATTTCCTGGATCGGGCCAGACCATCCTCTACGCGACCGGCCCAGTACCTCAGCTCGACACCGTGCAACTTGATACAGAGCACGGCTCAGAACTCATCGACGCCGAGGCCCTGCTGGAAAAGTACCGTGTCGTTCTGGATCGCATGGAAGCAGTCGCACTTGACTCGACCGAGTCACGCAAGTTGATCCACGGCATCATGCAGTCACTCAAGGGAAACTGACGTGCGCAGCATAAATTGGCAGAAGTCATCATTCAGCGGCGAAGGCAACGCCTGCCTCTACATAGCCCGCGCCGGAACCCTCCGCCTCCGCGAGAGCGACACCCCCGACGTCATACTCGCCATCACCCCCGCCAGACTCCGCCCCCTCATATCCCGAATCAAAGCGGGCTCCCTCGATCCGGTTCAGGAGGATTCCACCACATCTCGATAGCCTTGCCCGCAAACACCGATTCCACCGTCACGGGAGATTTCCATGAGGCGACGCGGCCTGCTCGGAGCAGCAGTCGGTGCGGTCGGAGTCGGTTGCTTCGGCGCAGGCAACCACACGGCTTCGCGCCCTGGTCCGGCGGACTGGGCCGGGCTCGCCCGCGACCTCGCGGGCACTGTCGTCCGTCCGGACGACGCTGCATACGCACAGGCCCGGTTGCCGTACAACGCGCGCTTCGACATCCACCCGCAGGCCGTGGTGTTCGCACAGCAGGAATCCGACGTGGTGCACACCCTCGCCTTCGCCCGCCGGTACGGCCTGGCATTGGCCGCCCGCGGCGGTGGCCACTGTTACGCGGGATGGTCGACGAGCCCCGGCATCACCCTCGACTTGTCGCGCATCAAGTCGGTAAGCGTCGACGGGGACCGTGCCGCGGTCGGTGCGGGCGCGGTGCTCATCGACGTGTACGAGGCACTGCTGTCCCAAGGACGCTCCATTCCCGGCGGGACCTGTCCGACGATCGGCGTCGCGGGGCTGACCCAGGGCGGCGGCCTGGGGCCGGTCACCCGGGCTTACGGGCTGACCTGCGACCGGCTGGCAGCCGCCCGAGTGGTCACTGCGGACGGCCGCATCCGGAATTGTTCGGGCGAGCAGGAAGCGGAGCTGTTCTGGGCGCTGCGCGGCGGAGGCGGCGGCAATTTCGGAGTGGTCACCGAATTCACCTACCTCACCCACCCGACCTCCGACGTCACGCAAGCCGTGCTGCACTGGGACTGGACCGACGCCGCGCACGTCGTCGCCGCCTGGCAGCGGTGGGCGCCGACCCAGGATGACGAGGTCTGGTCCAGTCTCTCCCTGGCCGCCGAAGACCACGGCAAGTGCTCGATCCGCGTGAAACTGGTCGTACTCGGCAAGAGACCGGAGACCGCCGGTGAACTCGCCGGAATCGTCGGGAAGAGTCCGACCGAGACATCCAGCCGCGTCGGCTCCTACCGGGACATGATCTACGCGGCGGCCAAGTGCGAGGGCGACACTCTGTCGCAATGCCATCTGCCCGGCCAGACGCCGGACGGCAAGGTGGAACGGGAGCAGTTCGTGGCCGCGTCCAACTTCTTCCTGCGCAGGCTGTCGGCTGCCGGGATCGAGGCACTGACCGGCAGCGTCAGCCGCCGGGCCGCCGACAGCGGATCGGACTACGTCCTCTTGGACAGCATGCGCGGCGCCATCGGCCGCGTCGCTCCGCATGCCACCGCATTCGCCTATCGCTCGGCCTTGTTCAGCGGCCAGTACTACAGCGAACTCGCCCCGGGATCCTCGCTGGACGGCGCGGTCCGCTGGCAACAGGAACTGCGGCAGGCCATGGCCCCGTGGACGAACGACAGCGCGTACGTGAACTACGCCGACCCGTACCTCCGGAACCCCGGCCGCGCCTACTACGGCGACAACTTGCCCCGGCTGGTCGCGGCCAAGGCCGCCTATGACCCTCTAGGATCCGCGACTCCATCAGCAATGAAGTGGTAGCAAATCCGCGATTCGGCTAGCACTGACTACGTTCAGTAACGGTCGATCGACCTCCGGCCGGCCCTGGCCATGTCGCGGTGCACCGTGGACAACGGGGCGGCGATGGGCGGGATCAGGGGGACGTGAGGGTGTCGAGCCGGGCGGCGAGGTCGGGGTGGGCGGCGGCCAGGTGGGGGCGGGCGGCGGCCAGGGGGGCGATGAGGTCGGCGGGATCGTCGTGGGCGAGGGCCGCGTGCAGCTCGCTGAGCGGACGCCGTGCTGCGGCGGGCAGATCGGTGAGGGCGGTGATCTGGCCGGCGATGCGGCGCAGGTCGGCTGCGTTGCGGCGGGCCCAGGTGGCGGTGCTGCGCTCGGCGGCCCGAGCCTGGCGGGTGGCCGTCACGCGCTGTTCGCCGGTGGTCCCGGCGGGGCCGGGACGGCCGCGCAGATAGCGGCGCTCGGCGGCCTGGCGGCTGGCGACGCCGAGGGGGTGGGCGAGGTCGGCCCAGCTGGCGCCCGCGTCGCGGGCGGTTTCGATCAGACCGGTCTCCCATCCGGCGAGCTGCTCGCGGACCTGCCGCAGCAGCAGCAGGGAGGCCAGCGCCTGCTCCGGCTCGGGACCGGGCACATCGGGGGTGTCCGGGGACTCTCGCCGGGCGTCACGCAGGGCGTCGTCTATGGCGTTGAGGGCCGCCGCGGCGGCGAGGAACGACGCCGGGATGCGGGCATTCGTGCTGGTCGTGGGCGGCTGGCCGGCCGGGGTCACGGACACCTCCCTCGGGTTGTCATCATGTCGACGACATCATGTTTGTCATCCATTGGATGACATGTTACAACGGTGTGAGTGAGGCGCATTGGCAGCAACTGCCCGAACCTGCTGGAGGTGTTTTCACGATGTTGATGCGCACTGACCCCTTCCGTGAGCTGGACCGTCTGGCGCAGCAGCTGATGGGCCCGGGCACCTGGTCGAGGCCGTCGGCGATGGCGATGGACGCCTACCGCGAGGGTGACGAGTACGTGGTGGCCTTCGACCTTCCCGGCGTCACCGCGGACGCGATCGACATCGACGTCGAGCGGAACATGCTCACCGTCAAGGCCGAGCGCCGGCCGGTGGCGAAGTCCGACGACGTGCAGATGGAGCTGTCCGAGCGGCCGCTGGGCGTCTTCTCCCGCCAGATCGTGCTCGCCGACACCCTCGACACCGAGCACATCCAGGCCGACTACGACGCGGGCGTGCTCACCCTGCGCATCCCGATCGCCGAGCGTGCCAAGCCCCGCAAGATCTCCATCGGCGTCGGATCCGGCCGCAAGGAGATCTCCGGCTGACACCGGCCGGACGGGTGCGGAGGGCACCTGATCTTCCCCTCATCCCGCCCTCCGCACCCCCGTGGGCAGTCCGAAGAACAAGGGGTGATGGCCGAGATGACTCTGCGACGCGAGGCGTTCCTCGACCATGTGAAGGAACGCGGTGAGTACGACACTGTGGAGGAAGCCGAGCGCGCCGCCCGCGTGGTGCTCGCCCTGCTCGGCGCGGACCTGGTCGGCGAAGTCCGCGCCCAGCTCGCAGCCCGCCTGCCGGAGGGCTTCGCCCTGATCCTCCTCAACCCGCTCCAGAGCGCCGAACCGCTGTCGCCGGAGCGGTTCGTGCGGGCGACCGCAGCCTGGATCGAGGGCGCCACCGAGCAGACCGCGACGTGGGACGTCAGCGCCGTACTGTCCACGGTCGCCGACACCGCCGGCGACGACCTCCTCAAAGAGATCCTGCTCCAGCTCCCCGCCGGCTACGACCTCCTCTTCGGCCACCCCCAGCCCACCTGACCACTGGCTCGGTGCCGCACACCGGCACCACATCACCCTGGCTCCACGAAAGGCATGCACCGCAGTGATCACCGACGTGCGCGTACCGCTCGAGCACCAGCAGCCATACGGGACGGCGTATGAGCAGATGCTGGAGAAGGTCCGCTACGAAGGCGCCTACCCCACCCGCGAGAAAGCCGAGGAGGCTGTCCGCCTGGTCCTGGCGGGGCTGGGACGCCAGCTGACCGGCGACGAACGCGTCGACCTGGCCGCCCGGCTGCCCCTGGAGGCCGCACGTGTCCTGACCGCGCAGATCCCCGACACGCAGCCGCTGACCGGATGGGCCTTCGTCAAGGACCTCGCCGCCCGCACCGGCGCCTCCCTCGCCACCACCCGCTGGGACACCGGCTCCGTCTTCTCCGCCGTTGCGGCCTGTGCCGGCCCCGACCTCCTGACCCGCATCCTCCACCAGCTCCCCTCCGGCTACGCGCTGCTGTTCGGCCGCGCCGAACTCACCCCCGCCGCGTAGACGGGTCGCCGTAGTACCGGCCGCAAGAAGGCGGCCGGTCCTGCTGCTGCGCCGGTCTGCCGACGACTACCTCGGCGGGTTGTGGGAGCTGGCCTCGATGTGGTCGGCAGCGCCGATACGTCGGGTACGGGCCGGCTGGCCATGCGGGTGCTGGCACACACCCCCGGATTCCGCGACATGGGGCGGATCCTGCGCTGCGAGTTCCGGTGACGCGCGGCGAGGGGGCGTCGGCGATACCGTGGAACCGGCAGTCGCTGTCTGGCGGTATATCCGCTGATCAATCAGCGGGACGCCGCCCTCACCCCCCTCAGGAGGGGCCGTGGCTACAGGCAAGGTCAAGTGGTTCAACGCCGAGAAGGGCTTCGGCTTCATTGAGCAGGACGACGGCGGCGCCGACGTCTTCGTCCACTTCTCGGCGATCGAGGCAGGCCCGGGCTCGTACCGCTCCCTGGAGGAGAACCAGAAGGTGGAGTACGACGTCACCCAGGGCCAGAAGGGACTGCAGGCCGAGAACGTCAGGCCGCTCTGAGCATCCCGTTACCGAGGAGCTGGGAGGACGCGATGACCCACCGGCATACCTTGAGCGTGCTCGACTGGCACGACGACGGATCCTCCACCTCGTCCATCTGGGTAGTCAGCGCCGATGAACGCGAACGCGTCAGGGAATTCCTGGGCCGCGGCCCGGACATGGAGGGCGTCGTCACCCCAGAACAGGCGGACGAGGCAAGGACGATCACCCGGTCCTGGCTGACCTGCGCCAACGAGGACTCCCCGGCCTGACAGCCCGCGATGTACCCGCGGGGATTCGGGCGCGTGAGGAGTCCTCTCCCAGCCGCGCGGCGCCTTGCCGGGCCGAGCGAGTGGGGTCCGAAGCTCAGTTCCTCGTCGGCGCCGGGGCCTTCGCCGGCCCGGCCAGGTGCTCGGGTTCGAGTACGAAGACCGGGATCACGCGGTCGGTCTTCTCCTGGTATTCGGCGTACGGCGGATACGCGGCAACCGCGCGCTGCCACCACTGGGCCCTCTCGTCCCCGGTGAGCTCACGGGCCATCATGCCCTGGCGTCTGGGGCCGTCCTGGAGATCCACCTGCGGGTCGGCCTTGAGGTTGAAGTACCAGACCGGGTGGCGCGGGAAGCCGCCCTTCGAGGCCACCGCCGCGTACCGCCCCTCGTGCTCCACGCGCATCAGCGGAATCTTGCGGATCCTGCCGCTCTTCGCGCCGCGCATCGTGACAATGACGATCGGCAGGCCCGTGTCCCAGAGCGTTGTGCCCTGTGTGCCACCCGAACTCTCATACAGCTCGACCTGTTCGCGCACCCACTGCGCCGGACTCGGCTCGTACTCGCCCTCAAGAGGCATCGCATTCACCCCATTGCCGTGTACGGGTTATGTCGGGACAGTCCAGCACAAGCCTCGCGCGAAGGGGAGACCGCCGCTCCCGCTCCGCCGACAACTTCAAGTGAGATGGCAAGGTTCCGGTGTCGCACCCGGCTTTGTGTCTCCGCAGGTCAGGGCATCCCCCGGCGGCTGCGGGCCGGGGCCTTGTACTGCGCGAAACTCTGCGTCAGACCTCGGCCGCCTGGCGGCGCCCCGCCTCCGTGCTACCGACGATGGTGATCGTGCCGATGCCGCGGGCGCGAAGCCATTCGTCGAGATCGGTCCCAGTGAAGGAGGAGGGCAGCGCCTTCTCGACGAGGTGGTCGTAGGGGCGCGAGGTGACGGTCTCGTGGACCGACGACCCAAGAGCCAACCGAGAGGTGGCACCACGTAGCTTCTCCGGGTGCCCGAGAACTCGACATCACAGCCTTCATCCGACGGCAGAGCCGGCTTTTGCTGCTGCCTGTTCTTCACCCTCTTGCCAGTGCTCTGGCTCCTCGCCGCCGCCGTCCTGCCGGATCAGGTGTTCTGGTTCCCGATCTGGGTGGGAGCCGTGATCTGGAACGGCACGGACGGACAGGGCGGCATCAGCCACTTGCTCGGCTAGAGGATGGGCCGAAGCTCCTTCTCCAGCAGCGTGAACGACTTGGGCGCCCCGCCCGGCTGCGGCTTGCCCTCCTTGTGGCCCACAACTCGGTAACCGGCTTCCCGGTAGTAGCCGTTGAGCTGGGCATTACCGGCCAAGCAGTCCAAGCGCACGCATGTCCGTCCCACCGCAGCCACTCGGCGTTCCGCGGCCCCCAGCAGCCGCCGCCCGGTCCCCGGCGCGGCGGTGCCCCGGTCCACCATGAGCCGGTGCACGTATCCGGCCACGGGCGGCTGCGGGCCCCAGGCGTCCTCGTCCTCCCACCACAGTTCCCAGGCGCCGACGGTGCGCCCGTCTGCCTCCGCGAGCCAGACCTCGCCATGCGCCATGATGCGGCGGAAGTGGTCCTCGTCCAGCTCTCCCGGCCGCCACTGCCCAGTGATGCCGCGGGACAGCATCCAGCGTGCCGCGTCGTCGCGGAGGCGGACGAGGGTGGCCAGATCGGCCTCGGCGGCGGGGCGAACGCATAGATCATTCACCCCGGGATCCTCGCACATTCGTCCGACGACGCTTCCGCTAGGACTTCTCCGGGGGAACCGGGTAGGAGCTGGTCCGGTAACGGCTGCGGAATTCGGCCAGCAGCTCGTCGGTCGCTTCGGCTCCGGCGCTCACGGCGGCGTGGACGTCGCGGAAGTAGTTCTCGTAGCCGGCCGGGGTGTAGAGGCACAGGGCGCGGGCGACGACCGTACCCGCATTGCGGAAACCGTGCGGGGTGCCGCGGGTGGCGGCGAGCAGATCCCCGGGACCGGCGGTCACTTCACCGTCCCCGTTGTGGAGCGTCAACTCGCCCTCGAGGACGTAGAAGTACTCGTCGTGGCCGTCGTGCACATGCGGCCGGGCACCAATGGTCCCGGGGGCGAGGCTGAACTCCTCGAAGGCGAAGTGCCCGTCCGTGTGCTCGGCGGTGAGCCGGAAGAAGTGCGCGACACCGGCGACGTCAATGAGTTCGCCGTCCTGGCGGCGACGCAGCAGGGCGCGGGCGGGAATGCGGGACTGATCTTCGGTCATGGCTGAATTGTGACCCAGGACGTGTCCGACGAGCCGCAGTTGGGCAGCACTTGTCCCATGGCTGCGCTCCCGAAGGACATACGCCTGAGGATCGAAGCACCGCACATCTGGTACGTCGGCACGGTCAACCGGGACGGGTCGCCCCATGTGAGCCCGATGTGGCTGGGCCTCGAAGGGGACCTGCTCCTGTTCAACACCGCGATCAGCCGGGTCAAGGAACGCAACCTGCGGCGTGACCCACGCGTGTGCCTTTCCCATGCGGACCCGGCCGACCCCTACGACCGGGTACAGATCTGCGGCCGTGCCGTCCGGTTCGTGGAAGGCCCGGAGGCGGACCGGAACATCGACAGGCTGGCGCGCGTCTACCTGGGGTCCGAGCGGTTCGAGTGGCGGATCCCCGGTGAACGGCGGGTCATCGTGCTGATCGAGCCGTCACGAGTACGTCGCGTGGTGGGAGTCGAGCCGTTCCCCGGAGGGGCACCCGGAACGAACGGCCCGTCGGACATGCTCTAACGCGTGCCTCGCAGTGTGAAGCTACCGGCAGGTGGGGGTGTCAGCGGCCCGCGTGAGGCCATCGTGTCCCGGATCGCCGGCTCACACACGATCGTTCTCGATGCGACGGAAGACATCGCTGAGGCATTCTGGCGAGGGTGACGGTCTAACGCTCTGACGGCGAACTGTTCGCGCGGGGCCACCCCGCGATCACCCGATCAGGACTTCGTTCGATCAGCAATCCTCTTGATCGGTACGCCAACGGCTGAAGGGTGCTGGCTGACGATTGGCGGCGTCCGGTGGCGGCGGTAGTAGGAGACCGTCACGGCGGCAAGCAGCGGGCCCCACAGGACCAGGGGCTGGTAGAGGATGCCGACAATGGTGTGCCAGGGCCCGAGCATCGCTGGAGTCTCGTCGACGTTCCACCAGAACACGAAGTCGCTCCAGAGGAAAATGAGGGCCAGTGAGCCGAGGGCAGCGGGAATGACGGCGGCGAGCGGGTGAACGCGCCGACCGCCGATGAACGGGATCCACCGCGGCACCACCTCGCCCCAGGGCTGGACCAGGCCGAGCGTCAGCAGGGCGAAGGCCTCGGAAACCACACTGAGCCCGACAACGTAGGCCGCACCCCAGCCGGGGATGTGGAAGTCGTCGCGGAGCACCTGGTCGCTGTAACCCGCCGGAATACCGAGGGCCAGCGCGATCCGCCACAGCCCTGAGGGCACGGTGGTGAGGGCCGCGGCGTGTGCGGCCCGGACCGCCCAACGGGGTGCCGGAGCCGGAGTGTTCGTCATGCGTCCAGCCTTGCCCATGGGCGGCGGCGTCACGTCCTCCTGGAGGGCCGGAGACGTCCCCCTGCCGGGGGAGATACGGACTCGTCAACAGGGCCGGCCTCCTTGTGCGTATCGGGCGTCAGCACCCGCGGGCTGTGCCGGAGGCCGTGCCAGGGGACGCGCCTTGGCACTCCGCCCCCGCCAAGGGCTTGTACAGGTACACATCCGCATGCCCACCCGGAACCCCCGGCACACGGCCGACCTCGGCGTACCCGTGCCGCTGGTAGAAGCCCGGGGCCTGGAACGTGTAGGACGAGACCATCGCACGATCGCACCCGCGCCGCACAGCCTCCGCCTCGGCGGCCAACAGCAGCTTCGACCCCCAGCCCCCCGTGCGGCAGTCCTCACGCACCCACAGCAACTCGATGCCGCACAACCCGCCCCAGGTCCACGCGGTGAGCCCACCCACGAGCTGCCCGTCCGCATCGGTCACCTGCACCGACAGTTCACCGCGCGCGACATGCCCCGTGGCCGCGTCGTTGAAGGCGCCCAGCTCGTGCTCCAACCGCTCGGTGAGCCCGGCATCCTGGTCACCGACGGAGAGAACCATTTGCTCGGCAGTAGTCATGAGCCGCAGTGTGACCACAGGACGGTCGGCCTCGCCACCGAATTTCCGTGCCCGGAAGGGCTACAGGGCAATAGACCGATACGCAAGCGCCCGCTCCACGACCTCTTCAGCACTCAGCTCCGGCCAAGACCCCGAGCCTTTCTGACACTGAACATTGATCGCCCTGGTCAACGGGCTATCGGTTAAACAAAGTCAATAGCCGCTTGAAAGTCGTGAATTGAAGCTGGGTACGCCGAGGACAGAATGCCGGATCTCACCCTACTTTCCAGAGTGGACACGAGAAATTCAACACAACCCATGGGGTAATGCTCCCAGGCTTCTCCGCGGGCCTCGTTTACGAGCACTGTCCACTCGGCAGGGCTCTGGCCCGAACGAGCGAGCCAGTAGAGAAACTCCCCGTTGTCCGTCGAACCCCAGGGAACCACCCGACTTCCCGGTTCGCTCAACTCATCCGGTTCGGGCACCGGGAGCGAGCAGGCGAAACCGCTCGGGTCGTACACCAGCGCCTTTGCCGCCAGCAGGTCCTCGTGAAGCCCTGACCACGGCTGATTCGTCACCATGCCGTCATCCTGCCATCGCGACCGCGCGCTCCCCCGATCGCTCGATCGCTCCGTGCACAAGCGCGCCGACGTCGATCCCCCCGCGTTCGGCGTCGGCGTTCGCCTGTGTGCGGGAATGATCATGCCTGCTCCGGCAGTCCCCCGCCATGGGAAGAACTTCCTACTTCACCAGCCCCGCGCTCCGCGCGAGCAGCACCGTGGAGAGCCGGTTGTTGGTGCCCAGCTTCCGGTAGATCTTCTCCAGGTGGCGGTTGACCGTGTGCGGGGAGATCACCAGGCGGCGGCCCATCGTCTCCGTCGTCAGGCCCTCTGCCAGCAGACCCAGCACGGTCAGTTCACGGGGTGTCAGGCCGTGGCCCGTCGCCGGAGCGGGAGTGGGTGCAGGCACCGCGGCTGCCGCCGAGCGCAGGCGGTGCAGTTCCCGTATGTGGCCGCTCACGCTGTTCAGCAGCGGTCTGAGCCGGGTCTCCAGTGCCATGTCCCGGGCGCCGAAGCGGCCGTCGCGGCCTATCAGGACCATCCGTATGGCGTTGGGCTCGCCGGCGAGCGGGAGGCCCAGCTGCTGGGTGATGTTGAAGTCCCGCCGCGCCTCGCTGTACCACTGGGTGTGGCGCCACTCCCGGCACAGCTCGCCCACCGTCACCGGGGCGCGGTCGCCGCTCTCCGCATACGCGATCAGCGGGTGACGCTGGGCCACCCGCCGCTGCACCAGATCGTCCGTAAATCGGCCGATCCGTTCCGGCGCCCATCCCTCCACCTGGCCGGTGCCGTCCCTCAGGTCCACCACCGAGAACGTCGCCGAGTCACAGCCCGCCACCTCCAGCAGCTGATGGGTGATCAGATGCCATGCCGCGTCCGTGTCGTCGCTCTCCAGGACGGAGACGACCAGGTCGAGCATGCGCTCGTAGTCCCGTTTCCGTAACTGCGTCATACGGCGGTCCGCCCCTCCCCGGAGCCCGTCAAACAGCCCGTCAGCCCCAGCGGCCCGTGCGCCCCAGCAGCAGCGCCACCGCTGCCGTGCCCGCCGTCGAGGTGCGCAGCACGCTCGGGCCCAGGCGGTACGGGTGGGCTCCCGCCTCCTCGAACGCGGTCAGCTCCTCCGGGGAGACGCCGCCCTCCGGGCCGACCACCAGGACGATGTGGCCCGTCTCCGGCAGCTCCGCCGTGGCCAGCGGAGTGCTGCCCTCCTCGTGCAGGACCGCGGCGAAGTCCGCCTCCGCCAGCAGCTGCGCGACCTGCCGGGTCGTCATCGCCTCGGCCACCGTCGGGAAGCGCAGCCGGCGCGACTGCTTGCCCGCCTCGCGGGCCGTGGCGCGCCACTTGCCCAGGGACTTCTGGCCGCGGTCGCCCTTCCACTGCGTGACGCAGCGCGAGGCCGTCCACGGGACCACGGCGTCGACGCCCGTCTCCGTCATCGTCTCCACGGCGAGTTCGCCCCGGTCGCCCTTGGGCAGGGCCTGGACGACCGTGATGCGGGGCCGGGGCTCGGGCTCGGAGCGCACGGAGGTGACGGAGACCTCGAGGTGGTCCTTGCCCTCCACGGCCGCCACCGTGCCGTACGCCCCCGTGCCCGCGCCGTCCGTCAGGACGATCTCCTCGCCCACACGGAGCCGGCGCACCGAGACCGCGTGGCGTCCCTCGGGGCCGCTCAGGGAGAAGACGGTGCCGGGGAAGACACCGGTGAGGGCGTCCTCTTCGACCAGGAAGACCGGCGCTGTCATTTTCTTACTCGCTCTCTCGGTTCAACGGTTCGACGACGCGGACGACGCGGACGACGTAGACGACGCGCGTGCCGCGTCCAGTTCGGCGACCAGTACGTCGATCAGTTCGGCCGCCGGCAGCTCGCGCGCCAGGCGGTGACCCTGGCCGGCCCAGAGGGCCATCGCCTGGGGGTCGCCCTTGGCGGCGGCCGCCTTGCGCAGGCCGGAGGTCAGGTGGTGGAGCTGGGGGTACGCGGCCGGGGCGTACGGCCCGTGCTCACGCATGAAACGGTTCACCAGGCCGCGTGCCGGGCGGCCCGTGAAGGCCCGGGTCAGTTCGGTCCGGACGAACAGCGGGTCGGTCAGGGCGCGCTTGTGGATCGGCTGCGCGCCCGACTCCGGGCAGGCCAGGAAGGCCGTGCCGAGCTGTGCGGCGCAGGCGCCCGCTGCGAGGACGGCCGCTATCTGGGCGCCGCGCATCAGGCCGCCCGTCGCGACGGCCGGGATCCGCACGGTCTCGCGGACCTCCGTCAGCAGTGCGAGCAGACCCATGCCCGCGCCCGCGCCGTCGGCGTGCGGGTCGTCGTGGTGGGTGCCCTGGTGGCCGCCCGCCTCGATGCCCTGGACGCAGACCGCGTCCGCGCCCGCCTCCTGCGCCGCCACCGCCTCCGCGGCCGAGGTGACGGTCACCACCGTGACCGTCCCGGCGCGGGCGAGCGCGTCCACGGTCGTACGGGAGGGGCACCCGAAAGTGAAGGACACGACCGGCACCGGGTCGTCGAGGAGCACGGCGAGCTTGGCGTCGTAGGCGTCGTCGCCGCCGAGGTCGGTGTCCCCGAGCGGCGTCTCGTACCAGGTGGACTCGCCCGCGAGCTGCTCGGCGTAGACCTCGACGGCGGCCGGGTCGGCGGCGGGGGGCTGCGGCATGAAGAGGTTCACGCCGAAGGGGCGTGCGGTGCGGGCGCGGAGCTGCTTGATCTCCTCGTACATCGCCGCGGGCGTCTTGTAGCCGGCGGCGAGGAAGCCGAGGCCGCCGGCTTCGCAGACGGCGGCGGCCAGGGGTGGGGCGGAGATGCCGCCGGCCATGGGGGCTTGCACGATCGGGTGCCGGAACAGGTCCGTCAGTGCCCCGGCTCCCTCGGCTCCCCTGGAATCAAAGGCCATGGGGTCATCGTGTCACATGGGGGTGCGGGGGCTTGGGGCGTGGTTTTCTCCCCTGTCCCGCCCCTTCCCGAAACCGGGGGCTACGCCCCCGGACCCCCGGTCCTCAAACTCCCCCAGCTACCGCTGGGAGGTGCCCCCGGACGGGCTGATTTTCCAGCCCGTCCGGCATTTGCGGCTAACGGCCGTTGAACGCGTCCTTCAGGCGGGAGAACAAGCCCTGCTGGCCCGGCTTGAACTCGCCCATCGGGCGCTCCTCGCCGCGGAGCTTGGCCAGCTGGCGGAGCAGCTCCTCCTGCTGCGGGTCCAGCTTGCTCGGGGTCATCACCTCGACGTGCACGACGAGGTCGCCCCGTCCGCCGCCGCGCAGGTGCGTGACGCCGCGCTGGTGCAGCGGGATGGACTGGCCGGACTGGGTGCCGGGGCGGATGTCGATCTCCTCGACGCCGTCCAGGGTCTCCAGCGGCACCTTGGTGCCCAGCGCCGCCGCCGTCATCGGGATGGTGACCGTGCAGTGCAGGTCGTCGCCGCGGCGCTGGAAGACCGGGTGCTTGCTCTCGTGGATCTCCACGTAGAGGTCGCCGGCGGGGCCGCCGCCGGGGCCGACCTCGCCCTCGCCCGCCAGCTGGATGCGGGTGCCGTTGTCGACACCGGCGGGGATCTTGACGGTCAGGTTGCGGCGCGAGCGGACGCGGCCGTCGCCCGCGCACTCCGGGCACGGGGTCGGCACGACCGTGCCGAAGCCCTGGCACTGCGGGCACGGCCGGGAGGTCATGACCTGGCCCAGGAAGGACCGCGTGACCTGGGAGACCTCGCCGCGGCCGCGGCACATGTCACAGGTCTGGGCGGACGTGCCGGGGGCCGCGCCCTCGCCGCTGCACGTGGTGCAGACGACGGCCGTGTCGACCTGGATGTCCTTGGTGGTGCCGAAGGCGGCCTCGGTGAGGCTGACTTCGAGGCGGATCATGGCGTCCTGGCCGCGCCGCGTGCGCGAGCGGGGCCCGCGCTGCGACGCCTGGCCGAAGAAGGCGTCCATGATGTCGGAGAAGTTGCCGAAACCGGCGCCGAAGCCGCCGGCGCCCGCGCCGCCCGAGGAGGAGAGCGGGTCGCCGCCGAGGTCGTAGACCTGCTTCTTCTGCGGGTCCGAGAGCACCTCGTAGGCGGCGTTGATCTCCTTGAACCGCTCCTGCGTCTTGGGGTCCGGGTTCACGTCCGGGTGCAGCTCGCGCGCGAGACGGCGGAAGGCCTTCTTGATCTCGTCCTGCGAGGCATCACGCCGTACGCCCAGGACCGCGTAGTAGTCCGTGGCCACTTACGACTCCGCCAGGATCTGTCCGACGTAACGTGCCACTGCGCGTACCGCTCCCATCGTTCCGGGGTAGTCCATGCGGGTCGGTCCGACCACGCCGAGTTTGGCGACGGCCTCGTCGCCCGAACCGTAGCCGACGGCGACGACCGATGTGGAGTTCAGACCCTCGTGGGCGTTCTCGTGACCGATGCGCACGGTCATCGCCGAGTCCTTGGTCTCACCGAGCAGCTTGAGCAGGACGACCTGCTCCTCCAACGCCTCCAGCACGGGCCGGATCGTCAGCGGGAAGTCATGACCGAAACGAGTGAGATTGGCGGTGCCGCCGATCATCAGCCGTTCCTCGGTCTCCTCGACGAGCGTCTCCAGCAGCGTGGACAGGACCGTGGAAACGGTTCCTCGGTCGTCCTGCTCGAAGGCCTCGGGGAGGTCCTGCACCAGCGGCGGCACGTCCTTGAAGCGCCGCCCCACGACCCGGCTGTTCAGCCGGGCGCGCAGATCCGCCAGCGTGTTCTCGCCGACGGGCGCCGGGCAGTCGATCATGCGCTGCTCGACCCGGCCGGTGTCGGTGATCAGGACGAGCATGATGCGGGCGGGAGCGAGCGAGAGCAGCTCCACGTGCCGCACGGTCGAACGGCTCAGCGAGGGGTACTGCACCACCGCGACCTGCCGGGTCAGCTGCGCCAGCAGCCGGACCGTGCGGGCCACGACGTCGTCCAGGTCGACGGCTCCGTCCAGGAAGTTCTGGATGGCGCGCCGCTCCGGCGTCGACAGGGGCTTGACGCCCGCCAGCCTGTCGACGAAGAGGCGGTAGCCCTTGTCCGTCGGGATGCGGCCGGCGCTGGTGTGCGGCTGGGCGATGAAGCCCTCCTCCTCCAGCGCGGCCATGTCGTTGCGCACGGTGGCCGGGGAGACGCCCAGTTTGTGGCGCTCGGTGAGAGCCTTGGAGCCCACTGGCTCCTCGGTGCCCACATAGTCCTGGACGATGGCGCGCAGCACTTCGAGCCTGCGTTCACTCAGCATCGCGCGCACCTCCAGTCCTGTGGTCAAGCCGTCGTACGGGGTCGCTCACAGTGTCTCCACTCTTGGCACTCAATGGTCACGAGTGCCAGACCCCTCCCGCCAAGTGTACGGCCGGGCACCACGGCAAGGGCAAGGGCCGTCCCCGTCACGGGCGGCCGAGGCCCCTCCGGGCGGGCAACCGTACCGCCCGGGAGCTAGCGTCACGGTATGGAGAGCGGCATGGAGAACCGAGGGGAATCCGGCGGCCCGGGGGCGCGCTGGGAACGGCTCGCGCCGGGTGTCGTGCGCCGTCGGCTGCCGGGCTGGGACGCGACGACGGGCGCGATCGCCGGGGCCGACGGAGTGCTGGTCGTGGACACCGGCTCGTCGCTGCGCGAGGGCGCGGAGATCCGGGGCGAGCTGCAGGAGCTGTTCGGCCGGTCCGTGACACACATCGCACTGACCCATCCGCACTTCGACCACGTGCTGGGCACGGCGGCGTTCTCGGGCGTGCAAGTGTACGGCGCGGTGGGCGCGGACGACCTGCTGCTGCGCGAGCAGGACGAGATGCGCCGGGACGCGGTGCGCCACGGCCTGGACCCCGAGCTGGTGGCCGAGTCGGTGGACCTGCTCGTCCGGCCCCGGCACGCGGTCTCCGGGGAGCTGACGGTGGATCTGGGCGGCGGGCGGCGGGCGGTGCTCGTCAACGTGGGGCCGGGGCACACGGCGCACGACCTGGCGGTGCTGGTGGCCGTGCCCGGCGGGCGCCCGGTGGTCTTCTGCGGCGACCTCGTCGAGGAGTCCGGCGAACCGCAGGCCGGCCCGGACGCGCTGCCGCACGCATGGCCCGCGGCGCTGGACCGGCTGCTGGCGCTGGGCGGCGAGGACGCGGTGTACGTGCCGGGGCACGGGGCCGTGGTGGATGCGGCGTTCGTGCGGGGGCAGCGGGCGGCGCTGGCGGAGCGGTTCGGCGTGTCGTGACCGTCGTGGCCGTCGTGACCGCGGTGTCGATCTTGAACGACAATGGCCCGCATGTGGAGCAAGCGGTACAGCCCCGACCTGACCCCGCCGTGGAAGCGGTCTGCCCCCGTCCCTGAGGTCCCCGCCGAGCCCGATCTGGTGGTCGAGGAGGTCACGACCGGCTTCTGCGGGGCGGTGATCCGGTGCGAGAAGACGGCGCAGGGGCCGACGGTCACGCTGGAGGACCGCTTCGGCAAGTGCAGGGTCTTCCCCATGGAGCCGCGGGGCTTCCTGCTGGAGGGGCGGGTGGTGACGCTCGTGCGGCCGTCCGCCGCCGTGCCGCGTGGCCCCGCCCGCACCGCCTCCGGGTCCATCGCCGTCCCCGGCGCGCGGGCCCGGGTCGCCCGGGCGGGGCGGATCTATGTGGAGGGGCGGCACGACGCGGAGCTGGTGGAGCGGGTGTGGGGCGACGACCTGCGGATCGAGGGCGTGGTGGTCGAGTACCTCGAGGGCATCGACGACCTGCCGGCGATCGTCGCCTCCTTCGCACCCGGGCCGGACGCGCGGCTGGGCGTCCTGGTGGACCACCTGGTGCCGGGCTCGAAGGAGTCGCGGATTGCGGCTGCGGTGACGCGCGGGTACGGGCACGTGCTGGTCGTCGGCCACCCGTACGTGGACGTGTGGGAGGCCGTGAAGCCGTCGTCGGTGGGGATTCCGGGGTGGCCGTCGGTGCCGCGGGGGCAGGACTGGAAGACGGGGGTGTGCCGGGCGCTGGGGTGGCCCGAGAACACGGGGGCTGCGTGGCAGCGGATTCTGGGATCGGTCCGCTCGTACAAGGACCTGGAGCCGACGCTCCTCGGCCGGGTCGAGGAGCTGATCGACTTCGTCAGTCCACCAGGTCCCTGACCACCGCATCCGCCAGCAGCCGCCCCCGCAGGGTCAGCGCCGCGCGCCCGCGCTCGTACTCCTCCGGCCGCAGCAGGCCGTCCGCCAGGGCGTGCTCGGCCGCCGCCAGGCCCGCCGGCTTCAGCAGCGACAGCGGGCACCCCTCCTCCAGCCGCAGCTCCAGCAGAATCCGCTCGACCCGCCGGTCCTCCTCGGCCAGGACCTCCCGTCCCGCCCCCGGCGACCGGCCCTCGCTCAGCGCCTGCGCATAGGCGCCCGGATGCTTGACGTTCCACCACCGCACGCCCCCCACATGGGAGTGCGCGCCCGGGCCTGCGCCCCACCAGTCGGCGCCGCGCCAGTAGAGCTCGTTGTGGCGGCAGCGGCCCGCCTCGCTCGTGGCCCAGTTCGAGACCTCGTACCAGGAGAAGCCCGCCGCCGAGAGCGTCTCCTCGGCGATGAGGTAGCGGTCGGCGTGGACGTCGTCGTCCGTCATCGGCACCTCGCCGCGCCGGATGCGCCGGGCGAGCTGGGTGCCCTCCTCGACGATCAGGGCGTAGGCCGAGACGTGGTCGGGGCCCGCGCCGATGACCGCGTCCAGGGAGGCGCGCCAGTCGTCGTCGCTCTCCCCCGGCGTGCCGTAGATCAGGTCGAGGTTGACGTGCTCGAAGCCCGCCGCGCGCGCCTCGGCCACGCAGGCCTCCGGGCGGCCGGGGGTGTGCGTGCGGTCGAGGATCTTCAGCACGTGCTGCCGGGCGCTCTGCATGCCGAAGGAGACGCGGTTGAAGCCGGCGGCCCGCAGCTCCGCCAGGTAGCGGGGGTCGACGGACTCGGGGTTGGCCTCGGTGGTCACCTCGGCGCCGGGCGCGAGCCCGAACTCGTCGCGGATGGCGGCGAGCATCCGGCCCAGGTCGGCGGCCGGGAGCAGGGTCGGGGTGCCGCCGCCGACGAAGACGGTCTCGACCGGCCGCGGATCGTCGCCCAGGACCTTGCGGGCCAGGCGGATCTCCTCGGCGACCGTCTCGGCGTAGTTGTCGCGGGAGGCGAGGGCGCCGCCGGAGCCGCGCAGCTCGCTCGCGGTGTAGGTGTTGAAGTCGCAGTAGCCGCAGCGGGTGGCGCAGTACGGGACGTGCAGGTAGAAGCCGAGGGGCCGCTGCCCGGAGCCGTCGAGGGCACGGCGGGGCAGCGCCCCGTCCTCGGGCATGGGCTCACCATCGGGCAGTACGGAAGGCATGAGTCCCATTGTCCGGCATGCCGGGGGTTGCTCGGCAGGCCGGTGATCGGCCGGTGATCGGCCGGTGGTCATTCCACTGATCGTTCCGCCCGCAGCACCAGCAGCGCCAGGTCGTCGTCCAGCGGCGTGCGCGCGAAGCCGTGCACCGTGTCCCGGATGCGCCGGGCCACGCCCTCGGCCGTGAGGCCCGTACAGCCCGCGAGGGCCGCGGCGAGGCCGTCGCCGTCGTCGAAGAGGCGGTTCCCCGACTTGCGCTCCGTGACGCCGTCCGTGACGCACAGCAGCGTGTCCCCGGTCGCGAGGTCGAAGGCGTCGCTGCCGTAGCCGACGTCCTCCATCACGCCCAGCAGCATCTGCGGGGCCGCCACGGCCCGCACCGAGCCGTCCGGGCTCAGCAGCAGCGGCAGCGGATGCCCGGCGCTGGCGAGCGTGCAGCGGACGCCGCCGCCCTCCGCGCGCGGCACCAGCTCCCCGTAGAGCAGGGACAGGAAGCGCGGCGCCGCCCCGGCCTCCGCCTCGGCGGCCTCCTCGCCCAGCATCCGGTTGAGCCGGTCCAGGACGTCGCCGACGCCGTAGCCCTCCTTGGCCAGGAGCCGCAGCCAGGGGCGTACGAGCCCGGTCGTCACGGCCGCCTCGGGGCCGCTGCCGCAGACGTCGCCCAGGGCGAAGCACCAGCGGCCGCCGCCGACCCCGAAGACGTCGTAGAAGTCCCCGCCCGCCGAGGCGTCGCCCCGCGGCTCGTAGACGACGGCCCGGTCGACGCCGGGGATCCGGGCGACGCCGCGGGGCAGCAGGCCGCGCTGGAGGATGTGACTGATGGTGGCCTGGCGGGTGTACTGGCGGGCGGAGGCGAGGGCCAGGGCGACGCGGCGGGCGAAGTCCTCGGTGAGGGAGACCACCTCGCCGGTCATGGCGGGCGCCCCGGACCGGCCGAGCAGGAGGGTGCCGATCCCCCGGCCGCCCGCGACGAGGCGGCAGGCCAGCGCCGGTCCGTCGGGCCCGTACGGCCAGGGGACGGCACGGCCCGCGGCGGGCAGGGCGGGCGGGGTGCGCTGGAGGGCGAGCCGGAGGGGCTCGATGCGGCTCTCCCTGGCGTGCCAGACCCGGGACAGGCGCGGGGCGGAGCGGGCCGCGCCGGGGCGGACGGCGCCGGACGCCGCCTCGGCGTCGAGCCAGACGGCGCACCAGTCGGCCAGGCGCGGCACGGCCAGCTGGGTGGCGAGGGAGGCGACCTTGTCCTCGTCGAGCTGCCCGGCCAGCAGTTCGGACGCCTCGGCGAGGAAGGACAGGGCGCGGTGCTGGCCGCGGCGGACGGGCGGCAGCGGCCGGGCACCGGGGGCGAGGACCTCGGCGACGTGCAGGTCGCGCAGGAGGGCCTGCTCGGAGAGGGCGCCGCCGCGGGGCGCGCCGCCCGGCCCGGGGCTGGTCGGCAGGTGGAACCAGACGGTCTTGTCGGTGCGGCGGTAGGCGGTGCCCCAGGTCTCGGCCAGCTCGGCGACCAGCCGCAGCCCGTGGCCCGCGTGCGCCGGGCCGTCGGGGCCGCCGGGCGGGCGGTGCGGGCGGGCGCGGATCTCGCGGGCGGGGTGATGGTCGGTGACCTCCACGACGAGGCTGCCGCCGCGCTCCGGGTCGAGCCGGCACTCGAGGTCCACGGAGGTCCCGGCGTGCACCACGGCGTTGGTGACCAACTCGCTGACCAACAGCGTCGCATCGTCGGTGACCACGGTGTGGGCGTTCCAGCCCGCGAGCACGGTGCGTACGAACCGGCGGGCGGCGGAGGGCGCTCGGGCGTCGCCGGGCAGGCTGGTGCGGGCCGTGGGCGGCGGCCCGGGCCGCTGATCGGTGCGGAGGTCCGTTCCGGGGTCCGTCCGGGAATCGCCCAGGGGACCGTTCGGCGGGTCGGCTCTGCGGGCGGGCACATGCGCAACCGCCCCTTCTTTCCCGGAAGTCGGCGGTGTCCTCACGGCGATGCTCCTGAACGCTTACGGCATAGTGCGGATTTCACCACGGCCAGAGTGTCAGACTGGCCGTGCCCAGGTGCACCGAGTCGGGTAAGTGAGCCGCTATGAGTGGGGAAACGGCTGTTCGGACGTGTGACGGGACGGCGGGCGGCGCGGGTGCGGGCATCCTCCTCGTGGACGACCTGGAGGACAGCCTCACCGCGCTGGAGGCCGTGCTGTCGCCGCTGGGCGAGCCCCTGGTGCGGGCCCGGTCCGGCGAGGAGGCCGTGGCCGCCCTGCTGCGCGGGGACTTCGCGGTCGTCCTGCTCGACGCGGCGCTGCCGGACGGGGACGGCGCGTACGCCGCGGCCGGCCCGGGCGGGGACGGCTTCGAGGCGGCGGCGCACGTCAAACGGCTCGGCCGGGCCAAGGACGTCCCGATCATCCTGCTGACCGGCGGCGACGCCGGCTGGGACACCTGGCGCGACTACGCCTCCCCCGGCTACGCCATGGGCGCCGCCGACTATGTCGCGAAGCCGTTCGACCCCTGGGTGCTGCGTGCGAAGGTCGCGGTCTTCCTGGAACTGCACCGCAAGAACCGGCAGTTGCACCGGCTGTGCCGGCAGCGGGCCCACGAGCACGAGTGCCTGGAGGAGCTGGCGGACCGGCTGGCGGCGGCCGAGGCGGGGCTGTCCGGCGACGGCACGGGCCTCGCCGAGCTGCGCTCGTGCGTCACGGGCGTGGCGGACTCACTGCGGCGGATGCGGGGCGGGACGGGCAGCGCGGGCGGGGGGTGAGCGGCCCGGGCAGGCCCGGGTGTGCAGACGGGCGGCCGTCCCGCCCGCACCGCGGCCGCGTCACCTTCTTCCCGCTCGCCCCGTCCCGCCCGTACCGCCCGTCCCGTCGCCCGTGGCTCACGCCTCCCGCGCGCCCGCGTACATCTCCTCGATCAGGTGCTTGTACTCCCGCTCGACGACCGGCCGCTTGAGCTTGAGGCTGGGCGTCAGCTCGCCGTGCTCGACGTCGAGGTCGCGCGGCAGCAGCCGGAACTTCTTGATCGTCTGCCAGCTCTGGAGGCCCTCGTTGAGCCGCTGCACGTACCCCTGGATCAGCTCCTCGGTCTCCTTGGCGGCGACCACCTCGGCGTAGGGCTTGTCCGCGAGGCCGTGCTCGTCCGCCCAGCCCTGGATGGCGGGGCCGTCCAGGGCGATCAGCGCGGTGCAGAAGTTCCGGTCGGCGCCGTGCACCAGGATGTTGGAGACGAACGGGCACACGGCCTTGAAGCGGCCCTCGACCTCGGCCGGGGCGATGTACTTCCCGCCGGACGTTTTGATCAGGTCCTTCTTCCGGTCGGTGATGCGCAGGTAGCCGTCCGCGGACAGCTCGCCGATGTCGCCGGTGTGGAACCAGCCGTCGGGCTCCAGGACTTCGGCGGTCTTCTCCGGCTGCCGGTGGTAGCCCGCCATGACGCCCGGGCTGCGCAGCAGGATCTCGCCGTCGTCGGCGATGCGGACCTCCGTGCCCGGCAGCGGCTTGCCGACGGTGCCCGTGCGATAGGCCTCGCCGGGGTTGACGAGGTTGGCGGCGCTGGTCTCGGTGAGGCCGTAGCCCTCCAGGATGTGGATGCCCGCGCCGGAGAAGAACAGGCCGATGTCGGGGGCGAGGGCGGAGGCGCCGGAGACACAGGCGCGCAGCCGGCCGCCGAAGGCCTCGCGGATCTTGGCGTAGACGAGCACGTCGGCGGCCCGGTGCCGGACGGCGAGCCCGAAGGGCACGCTCTTGCTCCCGGTGCGGCGGAAGTTGTCCTGGGAGACCCGGGCGTACTCGCGGGCGGTCTCCGCGGCCCAGCGGAAGATCTTGTACTTGGCCCCGCCGCCCTCGCGGGCCTTGGCCGCGACGCCGTTGTAGACCTTCTCGAAGATGCGGGGCACAGCGGCCATGTAGGTGGGCCGGACGACCGCGAGGTTCTCCACTATCTTGTCGACCCGCCCGTCGACCGCGGTGACGTGGCCGACCGCGATCTGCCCCGCGGTGAGCACCTTCCCGAAGACGTGCGCGAGCGGCAGCCACAGGTACTGGACGTCGTCGGGGCGCGCCAGCCCGGTCGCCTCGATCGCGCGGGCCATGTACGCCCAGGCGTCGTGCAGGAGGCGCACGCCCTTGGGGCGTCCGGTGGTGCCGGAGGTGTAGATGAGCGTGGCCAGCTGGTCGGCGCGCAGGGCGGCGACGCGGTCCCGTACGAGGCCGGGCTGCTCCTCGAGGCGGGCGGCCCCGCGCTTCTCCAGCTCGGCGAGGGAGAGCACCCAGCCGTCCGGGTCGTCCTCCGCGGGGACGGCGTCGGCGGCCTCGATGACGACGACGTGGGCCAGCGCGGGCAGCTCCGCGCGGTGCTTGCGGGCCTTGGCGAGCTGGGCGGCGTTCTCGGCGATCAGGACCCGGCACTCGGCGTCGCCGAGCATGAACGCCGTCTCGTCGGCGTTGGTGCTGGGGTAGACGGGGGTGGTGGCGGCGCCGGAGCACATGATCCCGAGGTCGGCCAGGATCCAGTCCACCCGGGTGCTCGAGGCGAGGGCGACCCGCTCCTCGGGGAGGATGCCGAGGTCGATCAGGCCGGCGGCGACGGCCGTCACCCGGTCGGCGGCCTGGCGCCAGGTGAGCGACGCCCAGTCGTCGGGGCCCTGGCCGGAGAGGGACGGGACGGGATAGCGGTACGCCTCCGCGTCCGGGGTGGCCTCGACCCGCTCGAGGAAGAGGGCCGCGACGGAGGGCGGCCGGTTCTCGATCAAAGTCTGTGTCTCGGTCACGGCATCCTCCGGGGCCCGCTTCGTTGCTGGACTGCTGGTGACTCGTGAGTAACCTCGAGCAGTGATCAGAGTAGAGCCGAGGCGGCCGTCGCGTAAGAGCCCATAGCGGGCCGACATGCGAAAGGGGCCCGCCCCCGGAACGGGAACGGGCCCCTTTCGGCCGCCTCGCGGCGGTCTCCGGCCTGCCGGCCCAAATGGCCGCTTGGGCCGCTTGGGCTACTTCTTGCCCTTCTCGCCGCCTTCGTCGCTGGACAGGACGGCGATGAAGGCCTCCTGCGGCACCTCCACGTTGCCGACCATCTTCATCCGCTTCTTGCCTTCCTTCTGCTTCTCCAGCAGCTTCCGCTTACGGGAGATGTCACCGCCGTAGCACTTGGCGAGGACGTCCTTGCGGATGGCGCGGACGGTCTCGCGGGCGATGACCCGGGAGCCGATGGCGGCCTGGATCGGCACCTCGAAGTTCTGCCTGGGGATCAGCTCGCGCAGCTTGGCGACCAGCCGCACGCCGTACGCGTACGCCTTGTCCTTGTGCGTGATCGCCGAGAAGGCGTCGACCTTGTCGCCGTGCAGCAGGATGTCGACCTTGACCAGGTCGGCGGTCTGCTCGCCGGTGGGCTCGTAGTCGAGCGAGGCGTAGCCGCGGGTCTTGGACTTCAGCTGGTCGAAGAAGTCGAAGACGACCTCGGCGAGGGGCAGGGTGTAGCGGATCTCGACGCGGTCCTCGGAGAGGTAGTCCATGCCGAGCAGCACGCCGCGCCGGGTCTGGCACAGCTCCATGATCGCGCCGATGAACTCGCTCGGGGTCAGGATGGTGGCCCGGACGACCGGCTCGTGCACCTCGGCGATCTTGCCGATGGGGAACTCGCTCGGGTTGGTCACCGTGTGCTCGGAACCGTCCTCCATGTTCACGCGGTAGACCACGTTGGGGGCGGTGGCGATGAGGTCCAGACCGAACTCGCGCTCCAGGCGCTCCCGGACGACCTCCAGGTGCAGCAGGCCGAGGAAGCCCACGCGGAAGCCGAAGCCGAGCGCCGCCGAGGTCTCCGGCTCGTACACCAGCGCGGCGTCGTTGAGCTGGAGCTTGTCGAGGGCCTCGCGCAGCTCGGGGTAGTCCGAGCCGTCCAGCGGGTACAGGCCGGAGAACACCATGGGCTTGGGGTCCTTGTAGCCGCCCAGGGCGTCGGTGGCGCCGTTGTTCAGCTGGGTGATGGTGTCACCCACCTTGGACTGGCGGACGTCCTTCACACCGGTGATCAGGTAGCCCACCTCACCGACGGACAGGCCGTCGGCCGGGGTCATCTCCGGCGAGTTGGTGCCGATCTCCAGCAGCTCGTGGGCCGCGCCGGTCGACATCATCTTGATGCGCTCGCGCTTGCTGAGCGTGCCGTCGACGACCTTCACGTACGTCACGACGCCCCGGTAGGCGTCGTAGACCGAGTCGAAGATCATCGCGCGGGCCGGGGCGTCCTTGACGCCGACCGGCGCCGGGACGGTGGCGACCACGCGGTCGAGCAGGGCGTCGACGCCCACGCCGGTCTTGGCGGAGACCCGCAGCACATCCTCGGGCTCGCAGCCGACGAGGTTGGCCAGCTCGGCGGCGAACTTCTCGGGCTGGGCGGCCGGCAGGTCGATCTTGTTCAGGACCGGGATGATCGTGAGGTCGTTCTCCATCGCCAGGTAGAGGTTGGCGAGGGTCTGGGCCTCGATGCCCTGGGCGGCGTCCACCAGGAGGATGCAGCCCTCGCAGGCGGCGAGGGAGCGCGAGACCTCGTAGGTGAAGTCCACGTGACCCGGCGTGTCGATCATGTTGAGGATGTGGGTCGTGCCCGCGCCCTCGCCCTCGGTGGGCGCCCAGGGCAGCCGGACCGCCTGGGACTTGATCGTGATGCCGCGCTCGCGCTCGATGTCCATCCGGTCGAGGTACTGCGCGCGCATCTGCCGCTGGTCGACCACGCCGGTCAGCTGAAGCATCCGGTCGGCGAGCGTCGACTTGCCGTGGTCGATGTGCGCGATGATGCAGAAGTTACGGATCAGAGCCGGGTCGGTACGGCTCGGCTCGGGCACGTTGGTAGGGGTCGCGGGCACGCAGGATCCATTCGGTGACTTCGGCGTTTGAACGCCAGTCTCGGCGGGAGTCGGGTATACGACTCCTCCATGGTCCCACGAGCGACGGGTACGGTCCGGTTTGGGACGGCCGAGCGGCTGCTGGTAGCCTGGTGCACTGTGCCTGCCGTGCCTCTCACGCGGCTTCGGTCTCCCGACCGGGCACTGATCGAAATCCAACGAACCTGAAAAGGCTCTTTTCGTGGCGAACATCAAGTCCCAGATGAAGCGGATCAAGACCAACGAGAAGGCGCGCCTGCGTAACAAGGCCGTCAAGTCCTCGGTCAAGACCGCCATCCGTGCGGCCCGCGAGGCCATCGTCGCCGGCGACGCCGAGAAGGCCACCGCCGCCGTCGCCCTGGCCGGCAAGAAGCTCGACAAGGCTGCCAGCAAGGGTGTCCTGCACAAGAACGCCGCCGCCAACAAGAAGTCGGCGCTGGCCAAGCAGGCTGCTTCCCTCAAGGGCTGAAGCCTCTCCGGGGCGTGAGCCCCGGCCCCCCGCCGGTACGGACTGAAGCGGCCCCTCTACCGCTCCGTTCCCGGCAACCCGCCGCGCCCGGTCGTTCGCCACGCGGGTGCGGCACGAGCCTGACGGCTCGCATGAACGATCTCGGAGGCCCCGGGTCGCCCTTTCCCCAAGGGTGACGCGGGGCCTTCGGGCGTTGGGGGGGGTGTTTTTCCCCGATCCCGCCCCTCCCCGAAACTGGGGCTGCGCCCCAGACCCCGGGACCGCGCTGCGCGCGATCGTCCTCAAACGCCGGACGGGCTGATTTTGCCCCCCCCTCAGCCGCGGGTGCGGGCTGCTCGGGCTACTGCCACTACCGCTTTTTCCAGCGCGTACTCCGGGTCGTCCCCGCCGCCCTTCACGCCCGCGTCCGCCTCCGCGATCGCCGTGAGCGCCGTTGCCACGCCGTCCGCCGACCAGCCGCGCATCTGCTGCCGCACCCGGTCGATCTTCCACGGCGGCATGCCCAGGTCGCGGGCCAGGTCGCCGGGGCGCGCGCCGCGCGGGGCGGAGGCCAGCTTGCCGATGGAGCGGACGCCCTGGGCCAGGGCGCTGGTGATCAGCACGGGGGCGACCCCGGTGGAGAGCGCCCAGCGCAGGGCCTCCAGCGCCTCGGCCGCCCGGCCCTCCACGGCACGGTCGGCGACCGTGAAGCTCGACGCCTCGGCACGGCCCGTGTAGTAGCGGGAGACGACGGACTCGTCGATGACGCCCTCGATGTCCGCGACCAGCTGCGCACACGCGCTCGCCAGCTCGCGCAGGTCGCTGCCGATCGCGTCCACCAGGGCCTGGCACGCCTCCGGCGTGGCCGAGCGGCCCGTCGCCCGGAACTCCGAGCGGACGAAGGCCAGACGGTCGGCGGGCTTGGTCATCTTCGGGCACGCGACCTCCCGGGCCCCGGCCTTGCGGGCCGCGTCCAGCAGGCCCTTGCCCTTGGCGCCGCCCGCGTGCAGGAGCACGAGGGTGATCTCCTCGGCGGGCGCGGCGAGATAGCCCTTCACGTCCTTGACCGTGTCCGCGGACAGGTCCTGGGCGTTGCGGACGATCACGACCTTGCGCTCGGCGAACAGCGACGGGCTGGTCAGCTCGGCGAGCGTGCCGGGCTGGAGGGCATCGGGCGCGAGGTCCCGCACGTCGGTGTCCGCGTCCGCGGCCCGGGCGGCCGCCACCACCTCCTGCACGGCGCGGTCGAGGAGCAGATCCTCCTGCCCCACGGCGAGCGTGACGGGCGCGAGGGGGTCGTCGGTTGCAGTCTTCCTGGCCATCGCGTCCAGCATCCCATGCAACAGTGACACTCCCCTCCGAAGCACCGGGAGGCATGCCGCACAATATGCGGGTGACCAGCGCCTTCTCCTACTCCGCTTCCTCCGATTCCGTACGGCACCTGCTGGTGCTGCCCGACCGCGACGCCGCCGAAGAGGTGGCGGAAGAGGCCGGCCGGCGATTCGTCCTGGACGACGACCCGCAGATCGTGCGGGAGGCCCTCGCCGGCGAGGACGACGCCGAGGACGCCCAGTGGCTCGTCGTCATCGAGGACCCGGACGGCGAGCTGAGCGCCGCCGCCCTCCGCGAACTGGCCGAGGAGTACGACGGCTGGCTCGAGACCGAATGACCCCCTAGGGGGTGTCTGATGGATCTCCGCGGCGTCGCGACGCCCGGCACGCGCCCCCAAGCTCTCGGCTTCGCTCGAGCAGGGAGGTGCCCCCTTCGGCGCACCGGCCGAAAGCCCAAGTACGCCCAGTACGAGGGCTTCCGGCCGGCACGCCGAGAGCACGCACCGACTGCGGTCTTCGGCCGCTGCGCGGCGGGCGCTCCTTCCCCGCGGAGATCCATCAGACACCCCCTAGCGGTCAGTGGGCCGCGGCCCTCACCTCGGGGGTCCGGTCCAGCGCTATACCGAAGTGCTCCCGGTAGGCGGCCAGGACCTCGTCCTCGGCCAGCGTCCGCTCCAGGCGCTCCTCTCCCCCGGCGTCGCCCGCGTGCCCCGTCGTCGTCACCAGCGTGCGGTTGCTGATGGTGACCCGGCCGGTCCCGGTGAGCCGCGAACACAGCAGCATCTGGGTGAACGGCGACTTCTGCGAGGTGCGATGCCACCAGGCACCGGCCTCGAAGTCGCCCAGCTCCCGGGGCCGCTGCTCCAGGCGGTACTGCACCTGGCCGTCCTTGACGACGTCCAGGTCGCCGTCCGTGCCCGCCACCTCCACGATCCGGAACACCCCGGCCGGATCGGACTGCTCGCCGCGCTCGTCGAACCGCAGCGGGTAGTGGCTGTTCCGGCCGAACCCGATGTCCACCAGCCACGCCTCCGGCTTCCCGTCCGCACCGGCCGTCTCGACCTTCAGCGCCAGGTGGTCGAAGGGGATCCCGAACCGCCCGTCCGGCCCCAGGACCCGCCCCGCCAGCAGGCTCACCCGGAATCCGAGGGCCGTCAGCAGCTCCGCGAACGCGCCGTTGAGCTCGTAGCAGAAGCCGCCCCGCCCACCGTGGACGATCTTGTCCACAAGGGCCTCGCCCTCGAGCACGATCTCCTCGCCGAGGTGGATCGAGAGGTTCTCGAACGGCACGGCGCCCAGGTGCCGGAAGTGCAGGTCCCGGAGGGCCGCGGCGTCGGGGGCGGCCGGGCGGGTGGCGTTGATGCGGCGGAGGTAGGCGTCGATGCCTGTGGTGTCCATGGATCAGTTATGCCGCAGGTGGGGAGGGTTCGGCATCGGGCTGCGGTCCTAGGTCGCGCCCGGCGGCGGGTGCCCCTCCGCCGCCCGGTGACGGCAGTCGCCGCACCGGTCACGGCGATCGGGCCGTCGGTGTCCGTGCGCAGCACCACCGCGCCCCAGGAGCGGAGTGCCGCGAGCGTGCGGGCGGCGGGGTGGCCGTAGGGGTTCCCGGCGCCTGCGGAGACGAGTGCCAGCCGGGGGCGGAGCCCGCCCAGCAGCGCCGGGTCCTGGTAGGCGGAGCCGTGGTGGGCGACCTTGAGGACGTCCACCTGCGGCAGGTCCGGGTGGGCCGCCCACAGCTCCCGCTGGGCCGGCGGCTCCAGGTCGCCCAGGAGCAGCGCGGTCAGGCCGGCGGTGCGGACGAGGAGCGCGACGCTGGCGTCGTTGGGCCCGTCCTCGGCGGCGAAGGAGGTCCCGGCGGGCGGCGGCCACAGCACCTCCCAGGAGAGCCCGCCGAGGTGCCGCCGCTCCCCCGCCACGGCCGCCACCACCGGGACGCGGGCCCGCTCGGCCTCGCGGCGCACGAACGCGGCCCGGCCGGGCGGCCGGTCGAGCGTGGTCGTCTCGATCAGCCCGACCGCCCGGCCGCGCAGCACGCCGGGCAGCCCGTCGACGTGGTCGGCGTGGAAGTGGCTCAGCAGCAGGAGCGGCACCCTCTCGACGCCCAGCCGCCGCAGGCAGCGGTCGACCGCGCGCGGCTCGGGCCCGGCGTCCACGACCACGGCCGCGCCGTCGCCCGCGGCCAGGGCCAGCGCATCCCCCTGCCCCACGTCGCAGGCCACCAGCCGCCAGTCGGGCGGCGGCCAGCCCGTGACGGCGCGCGTCAGCGGGACCGGGCGGACCACCGCGAGCACCAGCAGCAGCGCGCAGCCCGCCCGCGCCCAGGGGCTCCGCAGCACCCGCCGGGCCACCGGCACGGCGGGCAGCAGGAGCAGGGCGAGCAGCAGCGCGCCGGCCCAGCCGCCGGGCCACGACAGCTCCGCGCCGGGCAGTTCCGCGCCCGTACGGGCCACGGCCGCCGTCCAGGCGGCGGGCCACCCGGCGAGCCAGGCGAGGCACTTGGCGACCGGCAGCGCCACCGGGGCGGCGGCCAGGGCGGCGAAGCCCAGGACCGTGGCCGGGGCGACGGCCGGTTCGGCGAGGAGGTTGCAGGGCACCGCCACCAGGCTCACCCGTGCCGCCAGCACGACGATCACCGGCGCGCACACGGCCTGCGCCGCCCCCGCCGCGGCCAGGGCCTCGGCGAGCCGCGGCGGCACCCCGCGCCGCCGCAGGGCCGCGCCCCAGCGCGGGGCCACCGTCAGGAGCGCCCCGGTGGCCAGTACGGACAGCAGGAAGCCGTAACTGCGCGCCAGCCAGGGGTCGTAGAGGACCAGCAGCAGGACCGCGGCCGAGAGGGCGGGCAGCAGGCTGCGGCGGCGCCCCGTGCCGATGGCCAGCAGCGTGATCAGGCCGCAGGCGGCGGCCCGCAGCACGCTCGGACCGGGGCGGCACACGACCACGAAGCCCAGGGCGAGTACGCCGCCGAGCACGGCCGTGAGCCGCAGCGGGATCCCCAGCCGCGCCGCGAGCCCGCGCCGCTCGGCGCGCCCGGCGAGGTGAGGAGGCCCGATGAGGAAGGCGAGCAGGATGGTGAAGTTGCCGCCCGACACGGCCAGCAGGTGTGTCAGGTCCGTGGTGCGGAAGGCTTCTTCGAGGTCGGGCGGGACCCGGGAGGTGTCGCCGACCACCAGTCCCGGCAGCAGCGCGCGGGCGTCCGGGCGCAGTCCGTCCGTCGCGGCCCGCAGGCCCGCGCGGAGCCGGGCGGCCGCGCGCTGCACGGCCGAGGGCGGTTCGACGACGCGGGGCGGGTCCTGGCCGGCGATGCGCAGGACTGCGGTGAACCGGTCGCCGTCGCGGGAGGGCGGGGCGAGCCGGCCCTCCGCCCGAATCCGGCTGGAGGGCAGCAGCCCCAGCCAGGAGCGTGGGGCGATCAGCAGGAGCGGGGTACGGACGGCGGTCGCACCCCGCGGGCCCGTGACCCGGGTCGCCTCGGCCTCGACCACCACCGCCGGTTCGGTGTGCTCGGAGCCGCGCACCCGGGGCCGGGTGGCCCGGGGGTCCGCGGTGACCGTTGCCTCGACCGTCACGCGGGCGTACCGCCGCGCCAGTTCGGGCAGCGGCCCGCGGCGCGCTCCGGCGCCCGCCGCCGCCCCCACCGCCCCACCGGCCGCGGCGCACAGCAGGACGGCCGCCACCGCGGCGCGAACTCCCGCACCTGCCCCAGTCGTTCCGCCTCCGGTGCCGCCCGGGGCGCGGCGCGTCACGACGAGCAGCGCCACGGCCGCGAGCACCGCCACGGCGCATCCGGCGGCGACCGTCCCGCCGTCCGCGGTGAGCGCCACCGCCGCCGCGCCCCACACGGCCAGCGCCGGGAGCACCAACCGCAGGTCGGGCGGGCCGCCTTGGCGCGGCGCGGGCCGGACGTCGCTCCCGGCTCCGGCGGTCGCCGTCATGGCCGTCATGCCTGTCGTGGCCGTCATGGCCGGACCAGCGGTTCGAGGTCGGTGAAGCGGCGGGCGCCGATGCCGTTGACATGCCGGAGGTCGGCGACGGAGCGGAAACCGCCGTGCTGGGTGCGGTAGTCCAGGATGTGCCGGGCCAGGACCGGGCCCACGCCGGGTAGGGCTTCCAGCTGTTCGAGGGTCGCCGAGTTCAGGCTGACCGGACCGGCAGAGCCACCCGGACCGTCGGGGCCGCCCACGCCCACGCCCGCGCCCGGCACCCCCGCGGGCCCCGGCGCCGCGGTGCCGCCCACCACGATCTGCTCGCCGTCGGCGAGCAGCCGCGCCCGGTTGAGCCCGTCCGTGTCCACCCCCGGCCGGGCTCCGCCCGCCGCCTCCAGTGCATCGGCGACCCGAGAACCGGACGGCAGGCGCAGGACTCCGGGATGCCGCACCTTGCCCGTCACGTCCACCACCACCTCCCGCGCGGGAGCCCGCGGCGGCCCCGGGGCAGGGACAGGATCGGGGACCGGGGCACGGACCGGCGAAGCGGCCGGTGAGGCCACCGCCGCGACCGGGGCGTCCCTGACCGGCGCCCGCACCGTCCGCGGGCGCCCGGCCCAGAGGTGGTACGCCGCGAAGAGCCCCGCCGCCAGCAGCACCACCGCCAGCGCGGCGAGCGCCCTCGGCTCGATGCCGCACCGCGGGCGCAGCCACCCCGGCAGCCGCTCGCGCACGGCGTCCCACCGGCCGCCCCGCAGCCGGCCGGGGCCGGGCGACGCCGACGCGACGCGGTCGCGCAGCGCACCGACATCCACAAGAGAAGCCACAGGAGGAGCCACAGGGGAAGCCGGGGCCGTAACGGTGTGTGACGAGGCGGTCATGGCACGCGACCCTAGACGGATCCGCTGCACCGCGCAGAGACGGATCGAATTCCGTGGAAAACCCGGCAGTTGTGGAAAACCCGGTCACCCGCAAGGCTCACATGAGTCACACCGGCACCCCGAAGACACCCCGGCCCTACCGCGCCGAGACCACCACACCCACCAGCCCCGGGCCCGTGTGCGCCCCGATGACCGCGCCCACCTCGCTGACGTGCAGGTCCGCCAGCCCCGGCACCCGCTCCCGCAGCCGCTCCGCCAGCCGCTCGGCCCGTTCGGGAGAGGCCAGGTGGTGCACCGCGATGTCGACGGGCGCGGCACCCGCCCGCTCGACCGCGATCTCCTCCAGGCGGGCAATCGCCTTGGCGGCCGTACGGACCTTCTCCCGCAGCTCGATGCGGCCGCCGTCCAGCTGGAGCAGCGGCTTGACGGCCAGTGCGGAGCCCAGCAGCGCCTGCGCCGCGCCGATGCGGCCGCCGCGCCGCAGGTAGTCGAGGGTGTCGACGTAGAAGTACGCGGCTGTGCCCTGGGCGCGCTTCTCGGCGGCGACCACCGCCTCGTCGAGGGTGCCACCCGCCTGCGCGGCCTCGGCCGCGGCCAGGGCGCAGAAGCCCAGGGCCATGGCGACCATGCCGGTGTCGACGACCCGGACGGGCACGGGCGCCTCCCGCGCCGCGAGCAGCGCCGCGTCGTACGTGCCGGAGAACTCGGCGGAGAGGTGGAGGGAGACGATGCCCTCGGCACCGGCCTCGGCGGCGGCGCGGTAGGCGGCCGCGAAGACCTCGGGGGCCGGCCGGGAGGTGGTGACCGGCCTGCGTTTCTGGAGGGCCTGGGCGACCGACCGGGCCGAGATCCCGGTGCCCTCCTCGAGTGCTTCGTCGCCCAGCACGACCGTCAGCGGTACGGCGGTGATGCTGTGCCGCGCCATCTCCTGCGGTGGCAGGTAGGCCGTGGAATCGGTGATGATCGCGACATGGCGGGACATGCCCCGGAGGTTACCCCTCGGGCCGCCCCGGCGGCAGTGCGGCCCCAGGCTTCATGATCGTTTCGGCCGCCCCGCCGACCCCTCCGCCGGGTGCGTCAGGCAGTGCTCTCCGGACGCTTCGCCTTCTGCCAGGAGTACCCCGCCTGCCACTGGGCATTCCGCCCGGTGAGCGCGGGCCGCGCGGACTCGCCGACGGCAGCGTCCGCAACGTCGCCGGCGGCGTCCGCAGCCCCGGTCCCGGCGGCCGCACGGACACCCGTAGCCCCGCCCGCCGCCGCGCCGTCCTTCGCCCCGGCACCCGCCCCCACGCCGGGCTCCCAGTGCCGCAGCGCCCCCGTCTCCAGCCGGATCTGCTCGTTCAGCACCGCCAGGTCGTCCTCCGCGAACTGCCGCGCCCGGTCCTGGGCCGCCCAGCGCAGCGAGTCCGCCGAGTGCGTGATCCGCTCCGTGCGCTCGCGCAGCTCCGGCAGACAGGAGGCGACGCGGCCCCGGTCCGGCTCGGCCTCCAGCTTCCTGAGGTCCTCGTCCAGCTCGCGGCCGTGCGTGCTGAGCCGCTCGAAGAGGGCCAGGGACTCGGACAGGGACGCATCCTCCGCGACGCCCGCCCGCAGCACCTCCTGCGTGGCCCGCATCGACGTGCGCAGGGACAGCCGCAGCTCGGCGACCTCACCCGCCGGGCCGGCCTGCGTGTACTGCTTCGCCTTCAGCCGCGTGTCCTCGACGGTGCGCCGCGCCTGGGTGACCGTGCGGTCGACGCCGCGCTTGACCGCCCGTACCGTCCTGACCGTGGCGACCACCACGAAGGCGGTGACGATCGCGAAGACCAACGCGATGATCATGGCTGCGGCTTCCACATGCATGCCCTCCTCCACGGCCCGGCGGCCCTCGGCAGGCCCTTCCGGCCCCGGCGGTCATCGGCGGGGGACCGTCACCTCCCCCGCCTTCCCTCCACCGTAAACGCAAGGGGCAGGTCGCGGGTTCCGGAAGAACCCCCAACCTGCCCTTAAGGACAAACCCTTATGCCCTTACGTCCTTGCGCCTTGCGTCCCTGCGCCCTTACGCCGGAACGATGTTCACCAGCTTCGGCGCGCGCACGATGACCTTGCGGACACCGGCGCCGCCCAGCGCCGCGACGACCGCCGGGTCGCCCAGCGCGGTCTTCTCCAGCTCCTCCTCGGAGATCGACGGGGCGACCTCCAGGCGGGCCCGGACCTTGCCCTTGATCTGCACGACGCAGGTCACCGTCTCGTCGACCAGGTACGCCGGGTCGGCGACCGGGAAGTCGCGGTGGACCACCGAGTCGGTGTGGCCGAGCTTGCGCCACAGCTCCTCGGCGATGTGCGGGGCCAGCGGGGCGATCAGCAGCACCAGCTGCTCGGCGACGGTCCGCGGGACCTCGGGCAGCTTGGTGACGAAGTTGTTCAGCTCCGTCACCTTGGCGATGGCGGTGTTGAAGCGCAGGTTCGCCATGTCCTGGGAGATGCCGTCGACGGCCTTGTGCAGGGCGCGCAGCGTCGCCTCGTCGGGCTCGGTGTCGACGACCGTGACCTCGCCGGTGTTCTCGTCCACCACATTGCGCCACAGGCGCTGCAGCAGGCGGTACTGGCCGACGACGGCACGCGTGTCCCAGGGGCGGGAGACGTCCAGCGGGCCCATGGCCATCTCGTACAGGCGCAGCGTGTCGGCCCCGTACTCGGCACAGATCTCGTCGGGCGTCACGGCGTTCTTCAGGGACTTGCCCATCTTGCCGAGCAGCCGGCTGACCTTGCCGCCCTCGTAGTAGAAGGCCTCGCCGCGCTCCTCCACTTCGGCGGCGGGGACGGCGATGCCGCGCGCGTCGCGGTAGACGTACGCCTGGATCATGCCCTGGTTGTAGAGCTTGTGGAACGGCTCGGCCGAGGAGACGTGGCCCAGGTCGAAGAGGACCTTCGACCAGAAGCGCGCGTACAGCAGGTGCAGCACGGCGTGCTCGGCGCCGCCGACGTACAGGTCGACGCCGCCGTGCGGCTTGCCCTCGCGGGGGCCCATCCAGTAGCGCTCGGCGTCGGCGGAGACCAGCTGCTCGTCGTTGTGCGGGTCCAGGTAGCGCAGCTCGTACCAGCAGGAACCGGCCCAGTTGGGCATGGTGTTGGTCTCGCGGCGGTACGCCTTCGGCCCGTCGCCCAGGTCCAGCTCGACGTTGACCCAGTCCTCGTTGCGGGAGAGCGGGGTCTCCGGGGAGGTGTCGGCGTCGTCCGCATCGAAGGTGCGCGGGGTGTAGTCGTCGACCTCGGGCAGCTCCAGCGGGAGCATCGACTCGGGCAGCGCGTGGGCGATGCCGTCCTCGTCGTAGACGATCGGGAAGGGCTCGCCCCAGTAGCGCTGACGGCTGAACAGCCAGTCGCGCAGGCGGAAGTTGACGGTGCCCTCGCCGATGCCGCGCTCGCTCAGGTGGGCGATGACGGTGCGCTTGGCCTCGTCGACCGGCATGCCGTTGAGGTCGATCTCCTCGTTGGCGGAGTTGATCGCCGGGCCCTGGCCGGTGTACGCCTCGCCCTCCCAGCCCTCGGGCGGCTGGACGGTGCGGATGATGGGCAGCTCGAAGGCGGTGGCGAACTCCCAGTCGCGCTCGTCCTGTCCGGGCACGGCCATGATCGCGCCGGTGCCGTAGCCCATCAGGACGTAGTCGCCGACGAAGACGGGGAGCTTCGCGCCGGTCAGCGGGTTGACGGCGTACGCGCCGGTGAAGACGCCGGTCTTGTCCTTGCCCTCGGTCTGGCGCTCGACGTCGGACTTCGCCTGGGCCTGCTTGCGGTACGCGGCGACGGCCTCGGCCGGGGTGCCCGCACCGCCGGTCCATGCCTCCTTGGTGCCCTCGGGCCACGCGGCCGGGACGATGGAGTCCAGCAGCTCGTGCTCGGGGGCCAGCACCATGTAGGTGGCGCCGAAGATGGTGTCGGGGCGGGTGGTGAAGACGGTGACCTTGGCGTCGACACCGTCCGAGACCGCGAAGTCGACGCGGGCGCCCTCGCTGCGGCCGATCCAGTTGCGCTGCTGGAGCTTGATGGCCTCGGGCCAGTCCAGGGCGTCCAGGTCCTCGAGCAGGCGGTCCGCGTAGGCGGTGATCCGCATGTTCCACTGGCGCAGCTTGGACTTGAAGACGGGGTAGTTGCCGCGCTCGGAGCGGCCGTCGGCGGTGACCTCCTCGTTGGCCAGCACGGTACCCAGGCCGGGGCACCAGTTGACGGGCGAGTCGGAGGCGTACGCCAGGCGGTACTCGCCCAGGACGTCGGAGCGCTCGGCGGCGCTCAGCTCACTCCACGGGCGCGCGTCCGGAGTCGTACGCTCCCCGCTCTCGAACTGCTCGACCAGCTCGGCGATCGGGCGGGCCGTCCGCGCCTTCTCGTCGTACCAGGAGTTGAAGATCTGGAGGAAGATCCACTGGGTCCACTTGTAGTACGCGGGGTCGATCGTCGCGAACGACCGGCGCTTGTCGTGACCCAGGCCCAGGCGGCGCAGCTGCGCCTTCATGTTGACGATGTTGGCCTCGGTGGACACCCGCGGGTGGGTGCCGGTCTGCACGGCGTACTGCTCGGCGGGCAGGCCGAAGGCGTCGAAGCCGAGGGTGTGCAGGACGTTGTGGCCCGTCATGCGGTGGAAGCGCGCGTAGACGTCGGTCGCGATGTAGCCCAGCGGGTGACCAACGTGGAGGCCCGCGCCCGAGGGGTACGGGAACATGTCCATGACGAACTTCCGGGGCCGCTCCACGATCTGCGGGTCGCCGGCCAGCTCACCGCCGGGGTTGGGCGCCTCGTAGGTGCCGTTCGCGTCCCAGAGGTCCTGCCAGCGCGCCTCGATGTCCGCGGCCAGCGCGGCCGTGTAGCGGTGCGGGGCGGCCGGCTCGGCGGCAGTGGGGGTCTCGCTCATCGTCCTCAAAGCTCCATCGATCGTCGTCGTCTCTGCCTGCGCTGCGAGGAACCGGCGGGGCCGGCTTTCCCCGGAGGGTGTTCCAGGAAATGAAAAATCCCCTCGCACAGGAGGGGACGCCGCGCCGATTCCGACCGGGATTCACCGGCCGGCACTGATCAGCGCGGCTCGCTAAGCAGGAGGCGTACGGCACGCATGGGCTCAGGGTACCCCAGGGCCCACGGGGCCCGCACCGAGACCGGGCGGCCGGTGCGAGCCCCGGGGCGTCCGTGGTCAGCGGTGCTGACGGGGCACGTACGAGGTCACATAGCCGTCGCCCGG
Organism: Streptomyces sp. 17_S59; assembly: GCF_056930295.1. Lineage (NCBI taxonomy): Bacteria > Bacillati > Actinomycetota > Actinomycetes > Kitasatosporales > Streptomycetaceae > Streptomyces > Streptomyces sp. 17_S59. Next base: position 2,156,096 of record NZ_JBXOWD010000001.1, read on the forward strand.
GGTGCCGACGCCGGTGACGTTGTCATAGCCGACGGTCGCGGACAGCGAGGTGTCGCCGCCCATGCTGCGCAGCGAGGTCACCAGGCCGCCCTTGTCGTCCACACCGTTGGCGTAGTCGACGCGGATGACGCCGAGCCCCTGGCCCTGGCCCAGCGGGTGGTCGGTGACGTCGTGGTACGCGGCGGTGCCGTAGCGGTCGTAGATGCCCGGGTTCGCAAAGCCGATCGGCACGCCGTGCCGGGCCTGCTGCGCCAGGGCCTGGACGCCCGCGATCACCGGAGCGGCGAGCGAGGTGCCGCCGATGCGGTACTCGTCGTACTTCTGGGAGCCGTCCGGGAAGGTCTGGGTCTGGCCGACCAGGAAGCCGGTGCTGGAGTCGGCGACGGCCGCGATGTCCGGCTCGACGCGCATCGGCTTGGCGGTGCCGTTCGCCTTGGACAGCGCGTCCGGCACGACGCCCCGCTGGTAGAAGGGCTGCTCGTAGGCCTTGCTGGTGCCGCCGCCGGCCCCGCCGGTGAAGGCGCCGGGGAAGCCCTCCCAGGTCAGGCCGTCCTTGGACAGGTTGGCCTTGTGGGTGCCCCAGCCGGTCTCCCACAGGTACTTGTCGCCCTTGCCGACGGCGAGCGAGGTGCCGCCGACGGAGGTGACCCAAGGGGAGTTGGCGGGCGTGTCGACCTGCTTCACCCCGTGCTTGACGGTGTTGTCGCCGTCGTCGCCGGAGGAGAAGTAGAAGCCGATGCCCTCGACGGCGCCCTGCTGGAAGAGCTGGTCGTAGGCGGCGGCCACGTCGGGGGTCTCGTTGGTCTCGATGTCGCCCCAGGAGTTGGAGACGATGTCGGCCAGCCGCCCGTCGACGATCTTGTGCAGGGAGTCGATCAGGTCGTCGTCCTGGCAGGAGGAGCCGGCGACGTAGACGACGTTCGCGTCCGGGGCGACGCCGTGGAGGGCCTCGATGTCGAGGGTCTCCTCGCCGTACCAGCCGGCCGCGTCGCACTCCTTGGGGTCGGCGTGCGTCCAGTTCGCGGGCAGCACCTGGGAGAACTGGCCCTTGCGGTAGGGCTTGTCGCCGTTGCGCTTGGCGTACTCCGAGATGTCCTTGGCGATCGTCGGCGAGGCGTACGCGTCGGTGATCGCGACGGTCACGCCCTTGCCGGTGAAGTTCTTGGCCCCGTACACGGCGCGCAGCTGCTTGCCGGTGTAGCCCTTGATCGCGTACGGCACGTGGCCGCCGAAGGCCGAGGGGAGGCTGTCGTTCACCTTGGAGCCGTAGTACGTGGAGAACGGCCCGGCGTTGCGGAAGGCCGAGCTGGGGCCCGGCAGGGTGTCCTGGTGACGGGCGAGCCGGGGGGCGTTGTTCAGGCCCACGACGGTCAGCACGGCGCCGTCCAGGGAGGCGGGCACGGAGGCCGTGCGGGACGGGGCGTGGTAGGTCTTCCCGTCCTTCACGTAGTCGTGGAGTTCGGTGCCGAACGCCTTCTGGGCCGCCTTGGCGTCACCGGTCACGGTGACGTAGTGGTCGTTGGTGCCGGTCACCTTGAGGCCGGAGGACTTCAGCCAGGCGGTGACCTTGGCTATCTGCTCCTTGGAGACACCGAAACGTTCCTTCGCCTGCTGGGCGGTGAGGTACTTGCCGTACGACGGCGACTTCGGGTCCGAGACGGCACGGGCGTAGTCGGCCAGCCCCTTGGCGTCGCGGCCGGCCAGGTAGACCCGGGCGGTGACGGCGTTGTCCGAGGAGGTGGTGCCGCGGTCGGCCTGGTCAGTGGCCCACTGCGGCTTGGTGCCCGCCAGCGCCTGCCGGTGCGGCGGGACGGTGTCGGCGTGGGCGGCGGGCGTGCCGAGGGCCAGGGCCCCGGCGACCAGGGGCAGCGCGGCCGTCAGGGACAGGCCGGTGCGCACTCTGGAGCGACGTGAAGTCAAAGGAAAACCCCCATTGATGCGTATGGTCACGTCACTCTGTCGATGAACAGTTCATCCATGGGGCATGTGTTCGCCAAGAAATGATCAAGGGAGCGCCAGGAACCGGCAAGCAACACCCTTGCAAGGGTGGTTTGTTGGGAAGTGCGGGACTGAAGAGGCGCCGGGGGAAGGGGGGTTGTGGTACGCGCCGGGGTGCACTCGCCGGACCGGGGCCCCGTCCCGCCGGAGCCGCACACAACAGACGAGAGGGCCGCCCTTGCGGACGGCCCTCTCGTTTCCTGTGGAGCTAAGGAGAATTGAACTCCTGACCTCCTGCATGCCATGCAGGCGCTCTACCAACTGAGCTATAGCCCCTTGTTTTGTTTTCCGCCGGGTTTCCCTCGGGCTTCCCTTCCGGTTCCCCCTGGCGACACGGATTACATTACACGGACCTACCCCCCATCTGCCAAATCGATTCCCCGGGCGGACCGGCCCGGCCCTCTTTGGGGGGATTTGCGGACGGACCTACGCCGCGACGAAGGAGTAGAACCGCTTCAGCGCGCAGTGCTCGTCGAGCAGCCGGCCGTAGATCGGCTCGCCCTCGAGTTCGCGGTAGGTCTCGATCGGGTCGCCTTTTATGATCAGCGCGCGTGCGCACTCCACACACCAGTACTGATAGGCGGAGTTGAGCGGCTCCATGTCGCGGACGATCGGCGTGCCGCTGCCGCACCAATCGCACTTCCGGCTGTGAGCACCCATGGGCAGCCCGTTCCCTCCCCTTCGGCCCGCGTGGCCCCGACTGTCCGATTCTGCCACGAGACCCCGCGGGAACAGCAACGATCCCGCCCTCTGAACCAGAGGACGGGATCGTCTCGACTGTGGAGCTAAGGAGAATTGAACTCCTGACCTCCTGCATGCCATGCAGGCGCTCTACCAACTGAGCTATAGCCCCGCTGTTCTCGGCTCCCCCGGAGGTTTTCCCCCGCGTTCCCCGCGAACAAGAAGAACTTTAGCCTGCCACCAGCCCGGATGTGAAATCGGGCCTCAGGAGCCTCCCGGCGACAGGCCCGGCGGTGCTCAGCCGTCGCTCGGCCGTCGCTCAGTCGTCGTCGCCGAGGACCGGCTCCGGCAGCGTCCCGGCGTTGTGCTCCAGCAGCCGCCAGCCCCGGGCACCCTCGCCCAGCACCGACCAGCAGCAGTTGGAGAGGCCGCCCAGGGCCTCCCAGGAGCGCGGCTCCAGGCCGAGCAGCCGGCCGATGGTGGTGCGGATGGTGCCGCCGTGGCTGACCACGACGAGAGTGCCGCCGTCCGGCAGCTTCTCGGCGTGCGAGAGCACCACGGGGGCGGCCCGCTCGGCGACCTCGGTCTCCAGCTCGCCGCCACCGCGCCGCACGGGCTCGCCGCGCTTCCACGCCGCGTACTCCTCGCCGTGGCGCTCGATGATCTCCTCGTGGGTGAGGCCCTGCCACACGCCCGCGTACGTCTCGCGCAGCCCGGCGTGGGTGGAGACCTCGAGGCCCGTGACGGTCGACAGCTCGGTGGCGGTGTCCCGGGCGCGCTTCAGGTCGGAGGCGACGATCGCGTGCGGCCGCAGCGCGGCCAGCAGCCGGGCGGACCGGCGCGCCTGCGCGACGCCGGTGCCGGTCAGCTCGATGTCCGTGGAGCCCTGGAAGCGCCGCTCGACGTTCCAGGCGGTCTGGCCGTGACGCCACAGGACGATGCGCCGGCCCCGGCCGGCCGCGCTGCCGTTCAGCGCAGCTCTCCGTCGGCGGCTTCGGCGCCCTGGGCCCGGGCGTGCTCCTCGGCCTTGCCCCGGGTGGCGACGGCGTCGGCGGGCAGCCCGATCTCCGGGCAGTCCTTCCACAGCCGCTCCAGGGCGTAGAAGACGCGCTCCTCGCTGTGCTGGACGTGCACGACGATGTCGATGTAGTCCAGCAGCACCCAGCGGGCGTCGCGGTCGCCCTCGCGCCGGACCGGCTTGGCGCCCAGCTCCTTGAGCAGCCGCTCCTCGATCTCGTCGACGATCGACTTGACCTGGCGGTCACTGGGGGCGGAGGCCAGCAGGAAGGCGTCCGTGATCGACAGTACGTCGCTGACGTCGTAGGCGATGACATCGTGCGCGAGCTTGTCGGCGGCAGCCTGGGCGGCGGCCTGGATGAGCTCGATGGAGCGGTCCGTGGCGGTCACAAGCCATGCTTTCGGTAAAGAGGGTCAGTACACCTCAAGGGTCTCACGACCCACCGCGGGCGCTCCCGGGGTTATTTCCGGGCCTCGGTGCGCCCCCCTCCGGGGCCGGTCAGCCCTTGTAGTCCTTGCCCAGCACCACGGTGATGTCGGCGTTCCCCGCGCCCTTGCCCTTCTTCACGGCGCGGTCCGGCAGGCCCAGCGTCCTGGCGACCTCCTTGGCCTCGGCCGCCCGCCCGTCGTCCGCGTAGACCACGGAGGAGGCCGCCTCGGCCGAGCCCGCGGTGCCGGCGTCGAGGTAGGTGTAGCCGCCGTTGACCAGCGCGACCTGGGCCGTCCGGGCGGCGGCCGCGCCGCCCGAGGCGTTCCGCACGCCCACCCGGGGCGGTGCGTTCTTGCCGGCGTTCTTCACGGTGCCGCCCAGGACGTCCTTGACCACCTTGTCGGCGGCCTGGTCGCCCAGGGTCCCGTCCGGCTGCACGGGCAGCACGGTGGTCTCGTACGAGCCCTGCTTGGCCTTCGCCGCGAGGTGGGCCAGCGAGGCGCCGAGCTGCGGCACGGACAGCGAGGGGTCGGGGATCTGGGCGAGCGACTCCACGGTGGTGGTCGCCGCCCCGGGGTCGCTGGACACCTTCCGCAGCACGGCCTGCATGACCTGCCCGAACCGCGCCAGCTGCTTGTTCTGGTCCTCGCCCGGGGCCCGGTAGGTGGCGTAGGCGACCGCGGCCGGGCCGTGGAGGGTCTGGTCCTTGCCCTGGGTCACCAGCGGCCGGTCGCCCGCCTTCGGGTCGGCGACGGTGGCGTCCGTGTCCACGGAGATGCCGCCGACCAGCTCGACGAGGTTCTCCAGGTACGGAGTGTCCAGCCGCCAGCTGCCCTTGATGTCGGCGCCGAGCAGGGTGTTCAGGGAGTCCCTGGTGTCGCCGGTGCCCGCGTCCTGGACGGACTTGCCGAGCGTCGTGGCCCCGCTGCCGTCCCGGGAGACGGTGAGCGAGTTGGGCAGCAGCACCGTGGTGCCCTTCCTGGTCGTCTCGTTGTCGACCAGCAGGGCCGTGGAGCTGGCGCCGCCCCGGGTCTCCCGCAGGTGCACCACGATGACGTCGCGCTTCTGCCCGCCGCCCGCGGCCGCGCCGCCCTTCTTGGCGTCGTCGCCGGAGAGCAGGAACCAGCCGATGCCGCCGCCGACGGCCAGGACGAGCACCACCGCGAGGGCCACGATGCGGTTGCGGCCCCTGCGCTTGCGCTCGTCGCGGCGCTCGGTGCGGCTCTCGCTGAACTTGAGCCAGTCGATGACGTCCTCGGAGTCCTCGTCGGGCTCCTCGATGAACGAGAACTGCTCGGTGCGGTACGCCTCCGGCGCGGAATCCGCTGCGGTGCCCGGCGCGGCGTCCGGTGCGGTGCGCGGCTCCGGGACGCGCTCCTGCCGCACGGTCTGCTGCGGCGGGGCGGGAGCCCCGTCAGGGGCGGGCGCGGGGGCCTGGGCGGGAGCAGGGGCCTGGGCCGGGGTGGCGGCGGGGGTTTCGTACGAGGGGTCGTAGGGCTGCGCGTACGGGTCGTATCCGTAGCCGCCCTGGCGGGCGGGGGGCTGCTGCTGGAGGGGCTGACCGTACTGGTCGTACACGCGTTCGGGGGCGTCCGGCCGGTACACGGGTTGGCCGTAGGCGTCGTAGCCGTACACCTGCGGTTGTGCGTACGGGTCGTGCGCGTACGGGTCCTGTCGGTCGTTCACCAGTGCCCCTCGGTGCCCATCGGCCGAAAGTCGTCTCAGCCGTCGTGACGGTACAGCTTGCGCTTGTCGATGTAGCGCACCACACCGTCGGGCACCAGGTACCAGACGGGCTCGCCCCGCGCCACGCGGGCGCGGCAGTCCGAGGAGGAGATGGCGAGGGCGGGCACCTCGACGAAGGAGACCCGGTCCTCCGGCAGGCCGGGGTTGGCCAGTATGTGGCCGGGGCGGGTGACGCCGATGAAGTGCGCGAGCGAGAACAGCTCCTCGGTGTCCCGCCAGGTCAGGATCTGCGCAAGCGCATCGGCACCGGTGATGAAGAACAGGTCGGAGTTCTCGTTGAGGTCCCGCAGCTCACGCAGCGTGTCGGTGGTGTAGGTCGGGCCCCCGCGGTCGATGTCGATGCGGCTGACCGAGAACTGCGGATTCGACGCGGTGGCGATCACCGTCATCAGATAGCGGTCCTCGGCCGGGGACACCTGCTTGTGGCTCTTCTGCCACGGCTGCCCGGTCGGCACGAAGACGACCTCGTCCAGGTGGTACTGCGAGGCCACCTCGCTCGCGGCGACCAGGTGGCCGTGGTGGATGGGATCGAACGTCCCGCCCATCACTCCGAGCCGCCGCTTCACGGGCCCTGTCTGCTCTCCCATGCGTGCAGACCCTACTGGGCGCGCCTTCACGCCTGCCCCTCAGGGACCTTCCGGCTCAGCGGTCGCGGTTGAAGCGGGTGGTGACCCAGAGCAGGAGCAGCAGGATGACCAGGGCGGCGCCACCGGTCATGAAGGGGCTGATGCTCTCGTGCTCGTCCACGTGCTCGCTCTTGGAGGCGAGGTCGACGAGGGCGCTGTGGGCGGAGATGAGGTTCACGTCGGCAGGACCTATCCGGGATGGGATCGGGTGGAGACTTCTGCCACATCGTATGCGGGGCGTGCGGGCGCGCTCACGCCGACTCCGCGGGTCCGCCCGGCCGGATCGTTCCCGGGCGCCGCTCAGCCGTCCTTGCGGTAGCCGCGCAGGAGCAGCCAGGCCACGAGGGGGACGCCGATCAGGGAGACGATCAGCACGGTGCGCAGCAGGGCGCCGGGCCCCTGGTCGCCCTTGGACACGGCGAGGAACTCCGTGAACGCGGGGTGGGTGGCGAGGGCAGCGATGTGGGACATGCCTCCACGGTAGCCCTGCGGGCAACACGGCCTAGGCTGGGGTCCGGAAGCCGGGGGACGGGCCATGATCGAGCACATTGATCCAGTACTGATCCAGCCCAGGTAGGGGGTCTCGATGAGCGACGGCAACAGCGGCGGCGGCCAGGAGAAGCAGCAGAAGGACGGCGGCCACGAGCAGGTGCCGGGCCGGGAGCGCAAGCGCTTCCCGGACATCTCCTCGCGCGCGTACGAGCATCCGGCGGACCGGTCGGCGCTGGTGGCGCTGCGCAAGCTGAGCGGCTTCGACACCGCCTTCAAGGCGCTGAGCGGGCTGCTCCCGGAGCGGAGCCTGCGGCTGCTGTACCTGTCCGACTCCGTCCGGGTGGGCGAGCAGCAGTTCCCGCACCTGCACTCGATGCTGCTGGACGCCTGCCACGTCCTGGACCTGGAGAAGGTCCCGGCGATGTACGTCACCCAGGACCCGCAGCCCAACGCGATGTGCATCGGCCTGGACGAGCCGATCATCGTGCTGACCACCGGCCTGGTGGAGCTGCTGGACGAGGAGGAGATGCGGGCGGTCGTCGGCCACGAGGTGGGCCACGCCCTGTCGGGGCACGCCGTCTACCGCACGATCCTGCTGTTCCTGACGAACTTCGCGCTGAAGGTCGCCTGGATCCCGCTGGGCAACATCGCGGTGATGGCGCTGGTGACGGGCCTGCGCGAGTGGTTCCGCAAGTCGGAGCTGTCGGCGGACCGGGCGGGCCTGCTGGCCGGCCAGGACCTGCAGGCGTCGATGCGCGGCCTGATGAAGGTCGCGGGCGGCAACCACCTGCACGAGATGAACGTGGACGCGTTCCTCGCGCAGGCGGAGGAGTACGAGGCGGGCGGCGACCTGCGCGACTCCGTGCTCAAGATCATGAACATGCTGCCGCGCAGCCACCCGTTCGCGACGGTGCGGGCCGCGGAGCTGAAGAAGTGGGCCGAGAGCCGCGACTACCAGCGGATCCTGGACGGGCACTACCCGCGCCGGTCGGAGGACAAGGACACCTCGGTGTCCGACTCCTTCCGGGAGTCGGCGAACCACTACGCGCAGTCGGTGCGGGCGAGCAAGGATCCGCTGATGGGGCTGGTGCGGGACATTGCGGGCGGGGCGGGGGACCTCGGCGGTCGGCTGCGGGACACGTTTGCGGGGCGTCGGCCTGCGCCGAAGGCTCCGGAGGAGCCGGGGGACGAGCGCAAGGGCGGGGCGGGGGACGGGCCGCTGCCGTAGTGGTCCGAGCGGGTTTCTCTTGGGCTAACGCATGGCGCTCGGAGCCAACGCGCCGCATAGCGTCGCCATGGTCGGGCCCGTTGTGAACGGGTCCGTTTCGGCCGGGCCGGCGGGGCTTGCCTTCTGGCCGGACAGGAGCGGGCGGAGGTACGCCGCGTCGTCGGCCGAGCAGGACTGCGGGCCCGCCTGCACCGCGCTCTGCAGGACCTGCACATGGTGGTCCTGGAGGTCGTCGCGATCGAAGCGGAAGACCATCACCCGCCGTACGACGAACAGCGACGCCTCCGCCGGGCCCTTGGCCGGGCGGACGGCGTAGACGAAGGTGTGGTCGGCCTGGACCTCCAGGGCCGCCGGGGAGACCTCGCTGAGGGTGAAGGTGCCCTGGGTGCGCACCGTCGGGTCGGCGAGGGCGACCTGCCCGGGGTCGAAGCGGATCAGCCAGGCGGTGGCGGCGTGCCGCCCGTCGCTCGCAGGGTGGTCGAAGCTGCGGTCGAACTGCTCCAGCTGGGAGGGGGCCAGCAGCAGCCGTACGGGCCGCTGGCTGCCGCCCATGAGAACGCCCGGGTCCAGGGCGGACTTGACCGTGTACTCCTTGGCCGTGGCGAGCGCGGCCATGACGAGGCTCTCGGAGAAGTTCTGGGTGCGCCGCGCGGCCGGGAGGTTGATGCCCTCGGTGCCGTCGCGGAACTGCGCGGCGGGACTGTTGCCGAAGAGGTCCTTGGCGGGGCCGCCCGGCACGGGATCCCGCGGGGCGAGCGGGACCACGGCGCTGCGCAGCGGCTCGGCGGCGGGCGTCCGGGCCTCCTTGTAGGGGTGGCGCAGGCCCATGTAGACGGCCGTGCCGAAGGCGAGGGCGATCAGGATCACCAGGAGCAGCACCTGCCGGGAGGCGCTGACGCGGGCCCAGGCGTGCCGGGTGCGGACGGCGGGAGCGTGGTCGTCCATCCGCTCGCGCGCGGAGAACTCCCGGAGCCGGGCAGCGCGCACGAACGATTCGTCGAAGACGACGGATCGGTACTCTTCGTCGCCGCCTCCCGGGGCACCCTCGGGCGTGCCCTCGGGTGGGTCGCCAGGCCCACTCATATCTCAAGAGTAGGTCCGTATGGGCCCAGGTAAACGCGCAGGTACGCGACAAGTTCCGACGAAATTTCAAGCTGACCGAGGACCCCGGAAATCCCTGGCCAAGGGGGCGGGCGCACATCCACCGTCCGTCACCCGAACGGCGGGATGTCACTCGGTGTGACCGCCTCGCGGGCCTACCGGCGGGGTGGTGCGGCGGAGGCCACGGGGGGCTCGGAGTCGGCCGAGACCGACGGCAGGGGGGCCTGGCGCTCCCCCGCCGGGGCCCCCGGGGCGTCCACCCCGGAGGTGGCGGGCGGCGGGGCGGGGCTCTGCCGGCTGCCGGAGGAAACGCCGCGGTAGACGGCCGTGAAGGCGAGCGCGATCACGCCTATGCCCATGACCACGGCCAGCACCCAGGCCACCGGGCGGTGCCAGCGGGTGTGGCCGCGGTAGGGGCCGCGCGCGGTGCCGTAGCGCCCGTAGGGGCCGTAGGCGTCGTCCGGGTCGAGGTCGTGGGCGAGGCCCGGCGGCTCCCCGAGGCGGCCGTGGCGGCGGACGGCCGGGCCGCCGGGGCCGTAGCCCCCGGCGTCCTCGTACGGCTCGTCGTCGGCGGGGCCGCCGCCCGGCCGGGAGCGCGCGGCGTCGGCCTCCGCACGGGCCCGGTCGGCGGCCAGCCGCCGCTCGGCCGCGGAGGGCTCGTGGATCGCGGCGGACCGCACGAAGTCCTCGTCGAAGACCACGGAGGCGAACGGATCGTCCGCGTCTCCGTGGCGGTGGCTGTCGGGCTCCTCGCCGTCCGGGAACGGCTTGCCCCCCACGTCGTCCAGCACGCGTCCAGCGTAGACCCGAACCGGTCAATCCGCGCGGGTGGTACGGGAATTAAGGACTCCCGGAGCTATCGCACGTGCCCGTCGCCGGTGACGATGTACTTGGTCGAGGTCAGCTCCGGCAGCCCCATCGGCCCGCGGGCGTGGAGCTTCTGCGTGGAGATCCCGATCTCGGCGCCGAAGCCGAACTGACCGCCGTCGGTGAACCGGGTCGAGGCGTTGACCGCGACCGTCGTGGAGTCCACCAGCTGCGTGAAGCGGCGGGCGGCCGCCTGCGAGGTGGTGACGATCGCCTCGGTGTGGCCCGAGGTCCACAGCCGGATGTGGCGCACGGCCGCGTCCAGGTCGTCCACCACCGCCGCGGCGATGTCGTACGACAGGTACTCCGTCTCCCAGTCCTCGGCCGTCGCGGGCACGACCGTGGCCGGGGAGCCCTTCGCCAGCTCCACCACCCGCTCGTCACCGTGCACGGTCACGCCCGCATCGGCCAGCGCGGCCAGGGCGCGCGGCAGGAAGCGCTCGGCGATGTCCCGGTGCACCAGCAGGGTCTCGGCCGCGTTGCACACGCTGACGCGGCTCGCCTTGGAGTTGACGAGGATGTCCACGGCCATGTCCAGATCGGCCTCGGCGTCCACGTACACATGGCAGTTGCCGGTGCCCGTCTCGATGACCGGGACCGTGGACTCCTCGACGACCGTGCGGATCAGCGAGGCGCCGCCGCGCGGGATCAGCACGTCGACCATGCCCCGGGCACGCATCAGCTCGCGCACGGAGTCCCGGCTCTCGCCCGGCACCAGCTGCACGGCGTCGGCCGGCAGCCCGGCACCGCCGACCGCGTCCCGGATGACGCGCACCAGCGCGGTGTTGGAGGCGTAGGCAGAGGAAGAGCCGCGCAGCAGAACGACGTTGCCGGACTTCAGGCAGAGAGCGGCGGCGTCCACCGTCACATTGGGCCGGGCCTCGTAGATGATCCCGACGACGCCCAGCGGCACCCGCACCTGCCGCAGGTCGAGCCCGTTGGGCAGGGTGGAGCCGCGCACCACTTCGCCGACGGGGTCGGGCAGGGCCACCACGTCCCGCACGTCCTTGGCGATGGCCCGCACCCGCTCGGGGGTGAGGGTCAGCCGGTCGACGACGCTCTCGCTGGTGCCGGCGGCGCGGGCCTTCGCCACGTCCTCGGCGTTGGCCTCGACGATCTCCTTGGTGCGCACCTCGAGGGCGTCGGCGACGGCGAGCAGCGCCTCGTCCTTCGCCGCGCGCGGCAGTGGTGCCAGCTCGGCGGCCGCGGCACGGGCGCGGTAGGCGGCACGCAGGACCGGGGACTGCGGCATGGGGTCGGCGAGGGGGGAGGGGAAATCGCTGCTCATGGCCGCAGCCTAACCGGGCCGGGGCCGCGACCGGACGGCATTCCACTCCGCGGGACGGGCGGGACGGCCGGGACCGGAGCCCGGACGGTGCCGGGCCCGGTCGGCGCCGTCAGAACGGGTGCACCCCCACCGGGCTGGCCGGCAGCGGGCCGTGGCCCTCGGCGATGCGCTGGTGATAGGTCTCGCGGTCGATGACCTCGAGCCCCACGATCTCCCACGGCGGGAGCCGGGCCGTGGACCGGTGCTCGCCCCACAGGCGCAGCGCCACGGCCGCCGCGTCGTGCAGGTCGCGCGCCTCCTCCCAGTAGCGGATCTCGGCGTGGTCGTTGGCGTAGCGGCTGGTCAGGAGGAAGGGATGGTCGTGTGCGAGCTGCTCCAGGGCCCGCCGGACCTCCTTCAGCGGCGCCTCCTCGCCCGAGACGCTCAGTGTGACGTGCCACAGCCGCGATGCGTTCTCCTCCCCCGTGCGCTCCCCCGTCCCGCCTGCCGTCTCGCCTGCCCCGACGCTGGTCAGTGTGCGCTCCTCGCCCACCGCCCTGCGGGCCTGGGGGGTGCCCCCACCTCGAGGCAGCGCCCCTGGGCGCCCTCGTCTCACCGGCGGCCTCCTGTTGCTCGCTGCTCCGCACGCGGCGGAGCCGTGTGGTGCTGCGGGGCCGCGCAGTCCGCGAACGTCCCCGCATCAAAGTTGACCAGCCTGCGGGCGGCCGCGTGGCGGTTTTACGGAAAGGCCCCGTGGAAAGGCATGGAAAGGCTTCGCTTACTGCGGCTTTCTCGCCCGGGGGTGACGCCCGTCAGCCATGCGGCACGGGCGTCGCCGGAGCGCATCGGTGGTACGGCCGTCGCATCGCCGGACGGCGTCGGCGGACGGCCGTCACGTCGGCGGACGGCGTCGCCGGACGGCCGTCACATCGCCGGTACGGCCGTCCGCGGACGGCCGTCAGCGGTGCAGCACGACCAGGTCGTCGCGGTGCACGACCTCGCGCTCGTAGCCGGGGCCCAGCTCGCGCGCCAGCTCCCGGGTGGAGCGGCCGAGCAGCTGCGGGATCTCCCCCGCGTCGTACGCGACCAGCCCGCGGGCCACGGCCCGCCCCTCGGTGTCCCGCAGCTCCACGGGGTCGCCCGCGCTGAATTCGCCCTCGACCGCGGCGATGCCCGCCGGCAGCAGCGAGGCGCTCCCCCCGATCACCGCGCGCACCGCCCCCTCGTCCAGGGTCAGGGCGCCGCGCGGGGTGGAGGCGTGCGCGAGCCACAGCAGCCGGTCGGCCGAGCGGCGGCCCGTGCGGTGGAAGAGCGTGCCGGTGGTGCGGCCGCGCAGGGCGTCGGCGGCGTGGCTGGCGGAGGTGAGGACCACGGGGATGCCGGCGGCGGCCGCGATCCGGGCGGCCTCCACCTTGGTGACCATGCCGCCCGTGCCCACGCCGGCCTTGCCCGCGCTGCCGATGGAGACGCCCGCCAGGTCCTGCGGCCCGGCGACCTCGGCGATCCGCGAGGTGCCCGGGGTGCTGGGGTCGCCGTCGTAGAGCCCGTCGACGTCGGAGAGCAGCACCAGCAGGTCGGCGCGGACGAGGTGGGCGACGAGGGCGGCCAGCCGGTCGTTGTCGCCGAAGCGGATCTCGTCCGTGGCCACCGTGTCGTTCTCGTTGACGACCGGGACGGCGCCCATCGCCAGCAGCTGGTCCAGAGTGCGGCGGGCATTGCGGTAGTGCGCCCGGCGGCTGGTGTCGTCGGTTGTCAGCAGCACCTGGCCGACCCGGCGGCCGTAGCGGGCGAAGGAAGCCGTGTAGCGGGCCACCAGCAGCCCCTGGCCGACGCTGGCCGCGGCCTGCTGCCGGGCCAGGTCCTTGGGGCGCCGGTCGAGGCCCAGCGGCGCGAGCCCCGCGGCGATGGCGCCCGAGGAGACCAGGACGATCTCCTTGTCGCCGGACGCCTTGGCGAGCGTGTCGACCAGGGCGTCAACCCGGTCGGCGTCCAGACCGCCGCCCGCGGTGGTGAGTGACGAGGATCCCACCTTGACCACGATCCTGCGGGCCTCCGCGACCTCCCGCCGGAGCTGCTGCGACTCCCCTGCCCCTGTCAACGTTCGTACACCCCTGTGCTCGCCGATGCCGTGTCCCGACCGTGACCTCGGCCGGTGCTGTCCAGGACGGCCAATCTACCGTCTGATGATTGTGGTCGTTCGACCCTATTTTGTGAGGGTTGGCGTGATGGAAGATTGCTCCCGGACCAGCGGCCGTCATACGGTCGGTGGTCGACCGTTGTCCAGCGGGGGTCCGCGTGCCCATGACCGTGCCCACGACGGTTCCCCCCGATCCCTAGTCCTCCTGCCAGGAGCCCGTCCAGTGCCTTCTGCCGGAACAGCCTCCCGCCGAGCGGTCCAGCTCGCGGCGCTGCTCGCCATGCTGGTGTTCTTCGCCGCACAGCTCGTCGGTGCGCTGCTGCCCGCCGTACCGATCCTCATCACCGCCTCGGCGGCGGGCCTCGCGCTCGACCTCTATCTGCAGCACCGCGACCCCGGTCTGGTCGCCGTCCTCGGCAAGATCCGCTTCGATGTCATGGTGCGGCAGCTGCTGCGCGACATGCTGGTCCTGGTCGGACTGGTGCGGCTCACCGGTGACGACTCGCTGCGCGGCTACGTCCCCGTGGTCGCCGGGCTGGTCCTCTTCTACGGCGGGCACCTGGCCTGCCAGGCCACCGCGATCCTCGTCCGCCGCACCCGCACGCTGCCGTTCCTCACCCGCAACATCGACGCCTCCGGGCTGCGCCTGACCGCCGCCCCGCCGCGGCTGCTGGCCCGCCAGCACGGCCGCCGCCTGCTGCGCTTCGCGATCCCCGCCACGACCGGCCTGCTGGTCACCGCGGGCACCCACCGCGTGCTCTGGGCGGAGATCGGCATGGGCGTCGCCGCGCTGCTCGCCCTCGGCGGCACGGTCGTGCTGGCCGGCTGGCTGCGGCCCGCGAAGCGCATCGCCGGCGAGCAGCAGGCCCTGCAGTGGCTGGACAAGTGGCTGGACGACTACCGGCCCACCGTCGGCATGTACTTCTCCGGCGGCACCACCTCGGCCTACCAGGCCAACATGTGGCTCTCCACCCTCGCGGAGCTGGACGGCAAGCCGATCATCGTGCTCCGTGAGCGCTTCATGATGCAGAAGATCGAGGCGACGGACGTGCCGATCGTCTGCATCCCCAAGGTCGTGCACCTGATGGCGCTGGAGAAGTCCTCGCTGAAGATGATGCTGCACCCGGCGAACTCGGGTAAGACCTCGCAGGTCCTGCGCATGCCGTCGATCAAGCACGCCTTCATCAACCACGGCGAGAGCGACAAGCTCTCCAGCTGCAACCCCTACTCCAAGGCGTACGACGAGATCTGGGTCGCCGGTCGCGCTGCGCGCGAGCGCTACCAGCTCGCCGACATCGGCGTCGAGGACAAGGACGTCGTCGAGGTCGGCCGCCCGCAGCTGGCGCCGATCCGGCCGTACGCGGGTGCGCCCGCGGGTACGTACACCACCGTGCTGTACGCACCCACCTGGGAGGGCTGGGACGGCAACCCCGGCAACACCTCGGTCATGCTGGCCGGCGAGAACATCGTCCGCGCCCTGCTGGCCGACCCGGGCGTGCGCCTGCTCTACAAGCCGCACCCCATGACCGGCTCCGTCGACCCGCGCGCGGGCCGCGCCAACGAGCGCATCCAGGCCATGATCCGCGAGGCCAACGCGGGCCGCTCCGGCGCCCGCCCGGGCGCCGAGGCCGCCGCCGAGCTGGCGCGCCGCACGGCCGAGCTGGACCGGCTCACCACCAGCACCTTCCGCGACAGCGCCGACGAACTCGAGCGCATGCTGCTCCAGGGCACCCCGGAGCAGGGCCGCGCCGCGACCGTCGAGGCCGCGACCGCCGCCTGGGAGGACGCGTACTGGGCCTCCCTGCCGGAGTGGGAGCACCAGATCATCACGGACGCCCGGCCGGCGCTCTTCAGCTGCTTCAACGTGTCGGACCTGCTGATCAGCGACGTGTCGAGCGTCGTCTCCGACTACCTGATCAGCGAGAAGCCGTACGCGGTCGCGAACACCAGTGGCATGTCCGAGGAGGAGTTCCGGGCGAACTTCCCGACGGTGAGCGCGGCGACGATCCTCACGCCGGAGGCGGACGGCGTCGCCGGTCTCCTCGCGGCCGTCCGCGACCCCTCCCTCGACGGGCTGGCGGCCGCGCGCGCGGAGCTGAAGGTCGATCTGCTGGGTCCGTCCGACCCGCCGTCGCTGGTCCGCTTCAACGGGGCGGCGCTGGCGCTCGCGGCGAAGGCGGACGAGCGGCGCGCCCGCATGGACGCCCGCTCCTCGGAAATCCCCGGCCCGCGGGCGGGAGCAACGGTCACGGCGTAGCCGCGCGGGTCCCTTGCGGGGCGGGGCTGGGGTTTCTTTTCCCCACCCCGCCCCTTCCCGTAACCGGGGGCTCTGCCCCCGGACCCCCGGTCCTCAAACTCCCCCAGCTACCGCTGGGAGGTGCCCCCAGACGGGCTGGATTTCCAGCCCGTCCGGCGTTTGAGGACGACCGCGCGCAGCGCGGTCCCGGGGTCTGGGGCGCAGCCCCGGTTACGGGAAGGGGCGGGGTGGGGAAAGAAAACCCCGACCCCGCCCCTGCAGGCAACAGGCCCGCTTACCCGAACGGGTTGAAGCCCTCGTACTCCTGCGCCGCCTCGTCCCGCTCCGCATCCCGCTCGCGCCGCCGCTGCGCCGCCGGCCGCGGTGCCTCGAAGCGGTGGTCCTCGCCACGGCGTCCCAGCATCTCCGCCCCGGCCGCCATCGACGGCTCCCAGTCGAAGACAACCGCGTTGTCCTCGGGGCCGATCGCCACGCCGTCGCCCGCACGGGCACCGGCCTTGGTCAGCTCCTCCTCGACACCGAGGCGGTTGAGGCGGTCGGCCAGGTAGCCGACGGCCTCGTCGTTGTTGAAGTCGGTCTGGCGCACCCAGCGCTCCGGCTTCTCGCCGCGCACGCGGAACAGGCCGTCCTCCTCGCGCGTGACCGTGAAGCCCGCGTCGTCGACCGCCTTCGGGCGGATGACGATCCGGGTCGCCTCCTGCTTCGGCTTCGCCGCACGCGCCTCCGCGACGATGCCGGCCAGCGCGTAGGACAGCTCCTTGAGGCCCTGCCGGGAGACGGCCGACACCTCGAAGATCTGGTAGCCGCGGGACTCCAGCTCGGGACGGATGATGTCGGCGAGGTCCTTGCCGTCCGGGATGTCGACCTTGTTGAGGACGACGATCCGGGGCCGGTTCTCCAGGCCGCCGTACTCGGCCAGCTCGGCCTCGATGACGTCGAGGTCGGTCAGCGGGTCGCGCTCGGACTCCAGCGTGGCGGTGTCCAGCACGTGCACGAGCACCTCGCAGCGCTCGACGTGCCGCAGGAACTCCAGGCCCAGGCCCTTGCCCTGGCTGGCGCCCGGGATCAGGCCGGGGACGTCGGCGATGGTGTAGACGGTCGCGCCGGCGGTCACCACGCCCAGGTTCGGGACGAGGGTGGTGAAGGGGTAGTCCGCGATCTTCGGCTTGGCGGCCGAGAGCACCGAGATCAGCGAGGACTTGCCCGCGCTCGGGTAGCCCACGAGGGCCACGTCGGCGACGGTCTTCAGCTCCAGGACGATGTCCTGCATGTCGCCGGGCTCGCCCAGCAGCGCGAAGCCCGGGGCCTTGCGGCGGGCCGAGGCCAGCGCGGCGTTGCCGAGGCCGCCGCGGCCGCCCTGGGCGGCGATGAAGCGGGTGCCCTCACCGACCAGGTCGGCGAGCACATTGCCGTGCCGGTCCTGGACGACGGTGCCGTCCGGAACCGGCAGGACGAGGTCCGTGCCGTCCTTGCCGGAGCGGTTGCCGCCCTCGCCGGGCTTGCCGTTGGTGGCCTTGCGGTGCGGGCTGTGGTGGTACTCGAGAAGCGTGGTGACCGACTGGTCGACGACCAGGATCACATCACCGCCACGGCCTCCGTTGCCCCCGTCGGGGCCGCCGAGCGGCTTGAACTTCTCGCGGTGCACGGAGGCGCAGCCGTGGCCTCCGTTACCCGCGGCGACATGCAGCTCGACGCGGTCCACGAAGGTGGTCATAGCGGTGTGCCTCCAGATACGAACGGGAATGTCTCAGTTGTAACGCAGCGAGGGCGGACCCGCTTCCCCGCAGGGAAGGTGAGGTCCGCCCTCGCTTACCGCTCTACGGCGTCAGCTGATCCGAGAGAGATCAGGCAACCGGAACGATGTTGACGACCTTGCGGCCACGGTGGGTGCCGAACTGCACCGCACCGGCGTTCAGCGCGAACAGCGTGTCGTCGCCACCGCGACCGACACCGGCACCCGGGTGGAAGTGGGTGCCACGCTGGCGGACCAGGATCTCACCGGCGTTGACGACCTGACCGCCGAAGCGCTTCACGCCGAGCCGCTGAGCATTGGAGTCGCGACCGTTCCGGGTGGACGATGCGCCCTTCTTGTGTGCCATGTGTTCTCAGTCCCTTACTTCGCCGGAGCGTCGATGCCGGTGATCTTCAGCGCGGTGTGCAGCTGGCGGTGACCGATGCGCTTCTTGTAACCGGTCTTGTTCTTGTACTTCTGGATGCGGATCTTGTCGCCCTTGTGGTGGTCCACAACCTCGGCCTGGACCTTCACGCCGGCCAGGACCCACGGGTCGCTGGTGACAGAGTCGCCGTCGACGACCAGCAGCGTGGAGAGCTCGACGGTGTCGCCGGCCTTGCTGGTGGAAATGCGGTCAACCTCGATGACGTCGCCGACAGAAACCTTCTGCTGGCGGCCGCCGGTGCGCACGATCGCGTACACGCGGAACTCTCTCTCGCTAGAACGGGACCTCTGATGCCAGCCGCTCACACGGTCCACGGGGGTCCGTGACATCCGATGAACGAGCGGCCTCTCCCGGTGAACCGGGAGGTGTTTGCTCAGGGGCTTGGCGTACACAGACGCCGAGGGTCAAGATTACGGCCCGTCGACCGCAGGGGTCAAACCGGGCCGCCGGCCGGGGTGGGGGCGGGGATCCTGTCCCCACCCCCACCGGGCGTCACTCCTCCGAGGAGGAGGACTCCGCGGCCGCAGCGGTCTTCTTGGCCGCCGTCTTCTTCGTCGCGGCGGTCTTCTTGACCGTCGTCTTCTTCGCCGCCGTGGCCTTCTTGGCCGTGGTGGTCTTCTTGGCGACCGTCTTCTTCGCCGTGGTCGCCTTCTTGGCCGCGGTCTTCTTCACCGCGGTCTTCTTGGCGGCCGTCTTGCGCACCGTCTTCTTGGCGGAGGCCTCCTCGACGGCGGGCTCCTCGGCAGGAGCCTCCTCGACGACGACCGCGGCCTCGGCGGCGGGCGCCTCGGGAGCGGCAGCCTCGCGCACGGCACGGCGGCGCGGACGGGCAGCCTTGGCGGGGGCAGCCTCGGCGGGAACCGCCTCGACCACTGCCTCGACGTCGGCCTCGGCCACCACCAGGGGCTCCTCGGCGACAGCCGGGGCGCTGACGACGACCACGGCCTCCTCGGCCGCGGCAGGCGAGCCCGCCGGGGCGGACGCCCGCCGGGTCGCCCGGCGCCGCGGCCGCGGCGGAGCAGCGGCCTCCGCCGCCGCGACGGCCTCGGCCACCGGCTCCGCCACCTCGGGCTCCACCACCGGAGCGGGCGCGACCGCGGGCTCGGCGACCGGCTCGGCCGGCGCCTGCACCACGATCTCGGGCTCCACGGGCGCGGCCTTCGGCGCACCCGCCGGGGCAGTCACCTTGCGGGTCGCCCGGCGGCGCGTACGGCCGCGCTTGGCGGCGGCCTCGGCCTCGGCCGGGCTGCCGAACCACTCCTCGCCGCCGCCCACTGCGGGCTGCAGCTCCGCCTCCGTCACCGGCACGGGCTCCAGCTCGGGCGCCTCGGCGGCCTCCACGGCAGCGGGCTCGGGGGCCTCCACGGCCGCCTTGCCCTTCTTCTTGCCGCGCTTGCCGCCGCCACCGCCGCCGCCCACGACCGCCGGCTGGTCCATGTGGACGATCACGCCACGGCCGTTGCAGTGCACGCAGGACTCGGAGAAGGACTCCAGCAGGCCCTGGCCCACCCGCTTGCGGGTCATCTGGACCAGGCCCAGCGAGGTGACCTCGGCAACCTGGTGCTTCGTACGGTCCCGGCCCAGGCACTCCAGCAGGCGCCGCAGCACCAGGTCCCGGTTGGACTCCAGCACCATGTCGATGAAGTCGATCACGATGATGCCGCCGAGGTCGCGCAGCCGCAGCTGGCGCACGATCTCCTCGGCCGCCTCCAGGTTGTTCCTGGTGACCGTCTCCTCGAGGTTGCCGCCCTGGCCGGTGAACTTGCCGGTGTTGACGTCGACGACGACCATCGCCTCGGTCCGGTCGATCACCAGCGAGCCGCCGCTGGGCAGCCAGACCTTGCGGTCCAGCGCCTTCGACAGCTGCTCGTCGATCCGGTACGTGGCGAAGACGTCGACCTCGGACGTCCACCTCTGCAGCCGGTCGGCCAGGTCGGGCGCCACGTGCGAGACATAGCCGTTGATGGTCTCCCAGGCGTCGTCACCGCTCACGATGACCTTGGAGAAGTCCTCGTTGAAGATGTCGCGGACGACGCGGACGGTCATGTCCGGCTCGCCGTACAGCAGGCTCGGCACGCTCGTCGAGATCTGCTTCGACTTCTTCTGGATGTCCTCCCACTGCGCCTGGAGCCGCTCGACGTCACGGCGCAGCTCGTCCTCGCTCGCGCCCTCGGCGGCGGTGCGCACGATCACGCCCGCGTCCTCGGGGACGATCTTCTTGAGGATCTGCTTCAGACGCGCGCGCTCGGTGTCGGGCAGCTTGCGGCTGATGCCGGTCATCGAGCCCTCGGGCACGTAGACCAGGTAGCGGCCGGGCAGGGAGACCTGGCTGGTCAGCCGGGCGCCCTTGTGCCCGATCGGGTCCTTGGTGACCTGGACGAGCACGGACTGGCCGGACTTCAGCGCGGTCTCGATGCGGCGCGGGCCGTTGCCCATGCCGAGCGCCTCGAAGTTGACCTCGCCCGCGTACAGGACGGCGTTGCGGCCCTTGCCGATGTCGACGAACGCGGCCTCCATCGACGGCAGCACGTTCTGCACCTTGCCCAGGTACACATTGCCGACGTAGCTGGTGGCCTGCTCCTTGTTGACGAAGTGCTCGACGAGGACGTTGTCCTCCAGCACGCCGATCTGGGTGCGGTCGCCGTTCTGGCGGACGACCATCACGCGCTCGACGGCCTCACGGCGGGCCAGGAACTCGGCCTCGGTGATGATCGGCACCCGGCGGCGGCCCTGCTCGCGGCCCTCGCGGCGGCGCTGCTTCTTCGCCTCCATGCGGGTCGAGCCCTTGATGGACTGCACCTCGTCGAAGCCGGTGCCGCCCTCGGTGCGGGCGCGCGGCTCGCGGACCTTGACGACCGTGCGCTCGGGCTCGTCGACGCCCGGCTCAGCCTCGATGGCCTCGCCGCTGCGGCGACGACGGCGACGGCGACGGCGGCTGCCGGCGGAGGACAGGGCCTCCTCGGCCTCCTCCTCGGCCTCCTCCTCGGCAGCTTCCTCCTCGGCCTCGGCCTCGGCGGCGGCCTCCTCGGCCTCCTCCTCGACGCCCTCGGCCTCGGCGGCCTCACCACGACGGCGGCGACGGCCACCACGGCGACGGCGGCGCGACGGGCGCTCGCCCTGCTCCTCTTCCTCCGGCGCGAAGCCCTCCGCCTCCTCGGCGGCCTCTGCCTCGGCCTCTTCCTCCTCGGCCGTCACGACGGCGGCCTCGGCCACGGGCTGCTCGGCGGGCTCGCCACGGCGGCGACGACGACGCCGGCCACCGACGGCGGGCTGAGCGGCCTCGACGGCGCGCTCCTCCTCCTGCCGGCTCTCCTCGGCGGCAGCGGCAGCGGCGGCGGCAGCGGTCTCCGGCGTCTGGAACATCGGCTCGGTGAACACCGGCGCCTGGAACACGGCGGACGGCGGGCGCACGGCACGACGGCGCCCACGGCCGCCCTCGGCGGGGGCCTGCTCGGCGGCGGGCGCCTCGGGAGCGGCGGCCTCGCGCACGGCGCGGCGGCGCGGACGGGCAGCCTCGGCGGGCGCCTCCTCGGCGGCGGGGGCCTCCGGGGCGGCGGCCTCGGCAGCGGCGGCAGGACGCACGGCACGGCGGCGCGCACGGGCCGGACGCGGGGCCTCGGCGGGCTCCTCGGCAGCGGCAACGGGCTCGGGGGCCTCGGCGGCGACCGGCTCGGCGGCCTGCGCGGCGGCGCCCGGGGTACCGGCCGTGCGCGTGGCGCGGCGACGGGTGCGGGCGGGCTTGGCGGCCGGGGCCTCCTCGACCACGGCCTCCTCGGCGGCCTCCAGGGCCTCCTCTTCCTCGGCCTCGGCGGCGGCAGCGGGCTCGACGACCGGCTCGGCGGCCGGCGCGACGCCCGCGGGGGCGGCAGCGGGCCGGGTGGCACGGCGGCGGGCACGGGCCGGACGCGGGGCCTCGGCGACCGGGGCCTCCTCGGCCTCGGGGGCCGCAGCCTCGGCAACCGGCTCGGCGGCGGGCGCCTCCGGCGCAGCGGCAGGAGCAGCAACCTTGCGGGTCGCACGACGGCGCGTACGAGCCGGAGCAGCGGCCGGAGCCTCCTCGGCGGCGGGTGCCTCGACAACCGGCTCGGCGGCAGCAGCCTCGGCGGGGGCCTCAGGCGCAGCAGCCTTACGGGTCGCACGACGGCGCGTACGGGCCGGGGCCTCCTCGGCCTCGGGGGCCGCAGCCTCGGCAACCGGCTCGGCGGCAGCGGCCTCCGGCGCAGCGGCAGGAGCAGCAACCTTGCGGGTCGCACGACGGCGCGTACGAGCCGGAGCGGCAGCCGGAGCCTCCTCGGCGGCGGGTGCCTCGACAACCGGCTCGGCGGCAGCAGCCTCCGGCGCGGCAGCCTTGCGCGTCGCACGACGGCGCGTACGGGCAGGAGCAGCGGCCTCCTCGGCCTCCGGTGCGGCAGCCTCGACAACCGGCTCGGCGGCCGGTGCGGCCGCGGCGGCGGTCTTGCGGGTCACCCGGCGGCGCGGGCGCGCAGGGGTCTCCGGCGCGGCCTCGGCGGCAGCGGCGGCGGGCTCGGCAGATGCCTCGGCCTGCCCGGCGGGCGGGCCCGCCGGGCGGGACGCCGCACGGCGGCGGCGCCGCGGCGGCAGCGTGTCGCTGGGCGAATTCTCGGCGTTGTTGCCGGGGACGCTCTGCGCGGCCCCCGGCTCCGTGGGCTCAATGGAATCGAGCATGCGGGCGGTTCTCCCGTCACGCTCCCGGGCGCCGCGCCGTGTTCCGGCCCGCCGGTCCGCGTGATGAGCGCGGTACCGCCGTCCGGGGCGCGGTCGCCGCACGGGAGCTGTCGTCTCGCTCGCCGGTTCCGCAAGTCAACGGCACCGGCGAAAAGTCTCCTGGTCAGTGCGCCTGCCGGACCGGGTGGCTCCCTGGTGGCGCGGCGGCGCTTCGACGGCCGTCCTTACGCGGAACCTTCCGGCACCTGCTGCGCGGCAGTCGGCCCGGCGGCCGTGGGTGGGGCGGCCGGGGCGGCCTCGCGGTCGGGCGCGAGCGGGTCGGTCACCGTGCCGGACTCCTCATCGAGCAGCCCCTGCGCCAGCCTGGTCACCGCAGCGGGGACCGGCGGCGCCAGGTCGGCCACAGCGCGGAGACCGGACAGGACGTCGTCGGGTCGAACGGCAGGTGTCACGTGCCGAACAACCAGCCGCAGTATCGCACAGGCACCGTCGCCCGGCCTATCGGCCGGAGCTTCGAGCGCCTCGAGTCGGCACACCGCGCCACGGGCGTCGAAGGTGCGCAACCCGTTTTTGGTGCGTCGCTGGACCTCCACGCTCCCGGCCGCCATGAAGGCCGTGACGGCCCGCTCCGCGTCCGCCGCCTCGACGCCGTCGAGGCGCAGCTCCCACACGGAGGCCTGCAGCCGGTCGGCGAACGAGGAGGTGTGAGCCTCCACCGCATCGGTGATGTCGAGCCCGTCGGGCAGCGACTCGTCGAGCAGCGCCCGCAGAGTCCCGGGGTCCCGGACCTCGGCGAGCTGGATCTCCAGGTACTCGGCCTCACTGCCCGTGCCGGTGGGGGCGGCATTGGCGTAGGAGACCTTGGGGTGCGGGGTGAAGCCCGCCGAGTACGCCATGGGCACCTCGGCACGGCGCAGCGCCCGCTCGAAGGCGCGCTGGAAGTCGCGGTGGCTGGTGAACCGGAGGCGGCCGCGCTTGGTGTAGCGCAGTCGGATGCGCTGCACCGCAGGTGCGGGCGGGGGGCCTTCGGGCTGTCGCTTGCCCAGTGTCTTTCAGTCCTTCGTGAGTGCGGTCGTACTGCTACCTAGAGTACGTGCAACAAGGGCCCCGCCAACCCGGCAGGGCCCTTGTTCGCACACGCGTGCCACTTGACGACCGTCAGCGGCAGCAGCGGATCACCCCCGCAAGGGCGGGGAAAGCATGACGGTCATCACAGCGCTACTCTACGTTACTTGACCGAGAGCGGCAGCAACTTCTTGCCCGTCGGGCCGATCTGGATGTGGGTGTCCATCTGCGGGCAGACGCCGCAGTCGAAGCACGGGGTCCAGCGGCAGTCCTCGACCTCGGTCTCGTCGAGCGCGTCCTGCCAGTCCTCCCAGAGCCAGTCCTTGTCCAGACCGGAGTCCAGGTGGTCCCAGGGCAGGACCTCCTCGTACGTGCGCTCGCGC
The DNA here is from genome assembly GCF_056930295.1 of Streptomyces sp. 17_S59. Classification (NCBI taxonomy): domain Bacteria; kingdom Bacillati; phylum Actinomycetota; class Actinomycetes; order Kitasatosporales; family Streptomycetaceae; genus Streptomyces; species Streptomyces sp. 17_S59. The sequence continues at coordinate 2,180,254 of NZ_JBXOWD010000001.1, forward strand.
GTGGTGTACCAGTCGACGTCGACGCCCTGCTCGGGCAGCGTCTGCTCCGCGCACTTCATCCAGCGGTCGTAGCTGAAGTGCTCGCGCCAGCCGTCGAAGCGGCCGCCGTCCTCGTAGACCGCGCGGATGACCGAGCCGATCCGGCGGTCGCCGCGCGAGAGCAGGCCCTCGACGATGCCGGGCTTGCCGTCGTGGTAGCGGAAGCCGATGGAGCGGCCGTACTTCTTGTCGCCGCGGATCTTGTCGCGCAGCTTCGCCAGGCGGGCGTCCGTCTCCTCGGAGGAGAGCTGCGGCGCCCACTGGAACGGGGTGTGGGGCTTGGGCACGAAGCCGCCGATCGACACCGTGCAGCGGATGTCGTTGGACTTCGAGACCTCGCGGCCCTTCTGGATCACGTTCATCGCCATGTCGGCGATCTGGAGGACGTCCTCGTCGGTCTCCGTCGGCAGGCCGCACATGAAGTACAGCTTCACCTGGCGCCAGCCGTTGCCGTAGGCGGTGGCGACGGTCCGGATGAGGTCCTCCTCCGAGACCATCTTGTTGATGACCTTGCGCATGCGCTCGGAGCCGCCTTCGGGGGCGAAGGTCAGACCGGAGCGGCGGCCGTTCCGGGTCAGCTCGTTCGCCAGATCGACGTTGAACGCGTCGACACGGGTCGAGGGCAGGGACAGACCGATCTTGTCCTCTTCGTACCGGTCGGCCAGGCCCTTGGCGATGTCGCCGATCTCGGTGTGGTCGGCCGAGGACAGCGACAGCAGGCCGACCTCCTCGAAGCCGGTCGCCTTGAGGCCCTTCTCCACCATCTCGCCGATGCCGGTGATGCTCCGCTCCCGCACCGGGCGCGTGATCATGCCGGCCTGGCAGAAGCGGCAACCGCGCGTGCAACCGCGGAAGATCTCGACCGACATCCGCTCGTGAACGGTCTCGGCGAGCGGCACCAGCGGCTGCTTCGGGTACGGCCACTCGTCGAGGTCCATGACGGTGTGCTTGGACACCCGCCACGGCACGCCCGACTGGTTGGGCACGACCCGGGCGATGCGGCCGTCGGGCAGGTACTCCACGTCGTAGAAGCGCGGCACGTACACGCTGCCGGTCTTCGCGAGGCGCAGCAGCACCTCGTCACGGCCGCCGGGGCGGCCCTCGGCCTTCCAGGCCCGGATGATCTCGGTGATCTCCAGGACGGCCTGCTCGCCGTCGCCGATGACCGCGCAGTCGATGAAGTCCGCGATGGGCTCGGGGTTGAACGCCGCGTGGCCGCCCGCGAGGACGATCGGGTCGTCGATCGTGCGGTCCTTCGCCTCCAGCGGGATGCCGCCCAGGTCCAGCGCCGTGAGCATGTTGGTGTAGCCCAGCTCGGTGGAGAAGCTCATGCCGAGAACGTCGAAGGCCCGGACCGGGCGGTGGCTGTCCACGGTGAACTGCGGCACGTTGTGCTCGCGCATCAGCTCCTCGAGGTCCGGCCACACGCTGTAGGTGCGCTCGGCGAGGACGCCCTCCCGCTCGTTGAGGACCTCGTAAAGGATCATGACGCCCTGGTTGGGCAGGCCGACCTCGTAGGCGTCCGGGTACATCAGGCACCAGCGGACGTCCGCGCTCTCCCAGGGCTTGACCGTGGAGTTGAGCTCTCCACCGACGTACTGGATGGGCTTCTGCACATGCGGGAGCAGGGCTTCGAGCTGTGGGAAGACCGATTCGGCAGTCATCTGGGCGAACTTTCGTGAGCAGGCAAGGGGCGACTCTCAAGCGTAACGTGCCGCGCGAGGGTGCCCGTGCCGCCGGATTCCGGGGTCAGGGCAGGGAGCCCGCCGCCACCGACACCCGCCCCCACACCTCCGGCAGCTCCCGCTCGTCCCGCTCCGCCCGCAGCTCCTCCCGCCCGTAGAGCAGGCCGAACGTGAACGTGGGCTCGCCCGCGCCCGCCGCCTGGTCGGCGATCCTGCGCAGCGCGGCGCGGGCCATGACGCTGTCCTGGTGGTCGCCGAGGACGCTCTGTACGTCCTTCACCCGGCCGGCGAACCGTCTCGCGGGCTTGCCCAGGGCCGGGGCGGCCGCCTCCGCGGCGTAGCGGGCGCGCTTGGCCGCCTTGCGGGCCTCGTGCAGGGCCACGTCCCGCTCCCGGCCGGCCTCGGTGGTCAGCGCGTGCTCAATGCGCCCGGCCAGCCGCCCGTAGTCGCGCCGCACGGCCTTGGCCAGCACCGGGCCCGGCGGGCGGGCGGCGGCGGGGCGCAGCGGCGGGTCGGCGAGGAGGGCGTCCAGGGCGTCGAGGAGCGCCAGGTAGCGCTTGCTGTCGAGGACGTCGGCCACGCGGCGGCGGGCGGTGGCGCGGTTGCCGCTCGACCAGCTGCGCAGGCGGGCCCGCACGGGTCCGCGGACGAGGGTGCGCGGCACCTCGTCCAGGCGCTCGCGGAGCCGTTCGGAGAGGACCTCGCGGTCGCGGTCGACGCCCAGCTCGGCGGCGAGCCACTTCAGCTCGTCGCCGAGGGGGTCGGTGGTCCTGCGGTCGACGACCTTGCCGTAGGTGCGGAAGGCGCTGCGCAGCCGCCGGGTGGCGACCCGCATCTGATGGACGGAGTCCTCGGTGCCGCGGCGGGCGGCGGGGTCGAGGGCGGTGACGGCCTCGGCCTGCTCGCGGAGGAAGGCCAGGACGTGGTCGCCCGCGGTGGCCTTGCGGGGCAGCGGGGCGGCGCGGTGCTCCGGCACCTCCCCGGCGCCGGTCTCCGCGAGGGCGCGGGCCAGCTTGCTGGGGGCCGCGGAGGGGCGCAGCCCGGCCTTGCGCAGGTGGGGTTCGAGGGCGTCGAACAGCTCCGGACCGGTGCCGGGGGCCAGTTCGATCTCGAACTCGGTCCAGCGGGCCGTGCCCTCCCCGTCCCCGAGGTGGGTGGCGGTGACCGCGTCCGTGGTGGCCTCGGCCAGCAGCGTGCCGTCCTCGGCGAGCAGGTGCCGTACGCCGCGGCGCGAGACGATCCGTACCAGGGGCGCCAGCGGGGTGTCCCGGGTGCGGGAGCGGACCAGCGCCGCGAGAGGCCGGGGCACGCCCGCCCTGAGGGGGGCGCGGATCTCGTCCCGCACGCCGGGGGCGACGGGGAGTTTGAGGTGCCATCCCTCGTCCGGGCCGCCCGTGCGGCGCCGCAGGGTGATGCCTGCCGCGGCGAGGCGGCGGTCGGCGGTGTCGTAGTAGACGGCGTCCAGCTCCACGGTGCCCCGGTCGGCGACGGTGGCCACGGGCCCGGCGCTGCTCAGGTCGGGGAGGCGGGCCTCGCCCGCGTCGTCTCCGGCTTCGTACTTCCGCTCGATCTCTCGCACGGTGTCCGCCATGCCGCCGAATCTAGTGCGCGAACGGCCGGAGCGGCAGACCGTGACGGTCGTCGGGGCGGCACCAGGCCGGCACTAGGCCGAGACCGGCCGCTGCGCCTTGATCGACTGGAGCAGTCCCACCGCTATCCACGCCGCGAACATCGACGAGCCGCCGTACGAGACGAACGGCAGCGGCAGCCCGGTGACGGGCATGATCCCCAGCGTCATGCCGATGTTCTCGAAGCTCTGGAAGGCGAACCAGGCGATGATCCCGGCGGCCACGATCGTCCCGTACAGCTCGGTGCTCTCGCGGGCGATCCGGCAGGCGCGCCAGAGGACGACGCCCAGCAGGAGGATGATCGCGCCCGCGCCGACGAAGCCCAGCTCCTCGCCGGCCACGGTGAAGATGAAGTCGGTCTGCTGCTCGGGCACGAACTGGCCGGTGGTCTGGGAGCCGTGGAAGAGCCCGGCGCCCGTCAGGCCGCCGGAGCCGATGGCGATGCGGGCCTGGTTGGTGTTGTAGCCGACGCCGGAGGGGTCGAGGGCGGGGTTGGCGAACGCGGCGAAGCGGTTGATCTGGTACTCGTCCAGCACGCCGAGCTGCCAGATGAGGATGCAGCCGACCACGCCCGCCCCCACCAGGCCGGCGACCCAGCGGTTGGAGGCGCCGGAGGCGAGCAGGACGGCGAGCACGATGACCACGAGGACCATGACCGAGCCGAGGTCGGGCATCAGCAGGATGACCGCGATCGGCAGGCCGGCGAGGCCGAGGGCCTGCACGACGGTGCGGTGGTCGGGGTGGCGGCGGTCGCCGCCGTCCACCTTGGCGGCCAGCAGCATCGCCATGCCCAGCGTGATGGTGATCTTCGTGAACTCGGAGGGCTGGATGGAGAATCCGCCGCCGAGCTGGATCCAGGAGCGGGCGCCGTTGATGGTGGCGCCGAGCGGGGTGAGCACGGCGGCCGTGAACAGCACGGAGACGGCGTAGAGGATGGGCACGGCGCCGCGCAGCGCCCGGTGGCCGAGCCAGACGGCGCCCACGGCGAAGGCCAGTCCGATGCCGGTGTTGAGGAGGTTGCGCAGCAGGAAGGAGTAGGGGTCGCCCTGGTTGAGTTCGGTGCGGTTGCGGGTGGCGGAGTAGACGAGCAGCGTGCCGATGCCGGAGAGGGCCAGGGCGGCGAGCAGCATGACCCAGTCGAGGCGGCGGAGCACGGAGTCGCGGGCGGTGAGGCGGGACCAGGCGCCGCGCTCGGGCGAGAAGCGGCGGATGCGGTAGCCCTGGGCGGTGCTCATCGGTTCTCCTCCTCCCTGCGGACGGCCGGGGTCCCGGAGTCCGACGGGGACGGTGACGCCCCGTCGGACGGCGACGCGGAGGGCGACCCGGAAGCCGAGGGGGACGGGGAGGGCATGGGCTGCGCCTCGATGCTGCCGTCCTTCTCGATCTTGGGGAGCCCGGCCTCGGGGTGCGGCAGCAGTGCCTTGCTGGTGTCGATGGCGCCCTTCTCGTCGACGCCGTAGAGGGCGTTGTAGATGTTGCGCACGGCCGGGCCGGAGGCGCCCGAGCCGGTGCCGCCCTGGGAGATGGTCATGACGACCGTGTAGTCGCCGGTGTAGGTGGCGAACCAGGAGGTGGTCTGCTTGCCGTAGACCTCGGCGGTGCCGGTCTTGGCGTGCATGGGGATCGCGCCCTGCGGCCAGCCCTGGAAGCGCCAGGCGGCGGTGCCCTGGGTGGCGACGCCGGCGAGGGCGGAGTCGATCTGGTCGCGGGTCCTGGAGTCGAACGGCAGCTTGCCGTGCGCGGTGGGCTTGATCTCCTCGACGCGCTTGCCGTCGGGGCTGACGACGGCCTTGCCCACGCTGGGGTTGTAGAGGGTGCCGCCGTTGCTGATGGCGGCGTAGATGGTGGCCATCTGGATGGGGGTGACGAGGGTGTCGCCCTGGCCGATGGAGTAGTTGACGGAGTCACCGGCGCGCATGCGCATGCCGGACTCGCAGTTCTCCTTGGCGATCTTCCCGGCGTAGCTGTCGTCGCCGTTGCCCTGCTTGCACCAGGCGTCCTTGTTGGCGTCCCAGTACCGCTTCTTCCACTCGCGGTCGGGGACCCGGCCGCGGACCTCGTTGGGGAGGTCGACGCCGGTCTCCTTGCCGAGGCCGAACTGGTGGGCGGTCTTGTAGAACCAGTCCGCCGGGTGCTTGGGGTTGTTGCCGCCGTCCTTCTGCCACTGGCGGTAGGCCAGGTCGTAGAAGACGGTGTCGCAGGAGACCTCCAGCGCCCGGCCGAGGTTGATGGCGCCGTACCCCTTGGACTCGTAGTTCTTGAAGACCTGGCTGCCGATGTTGTACGAGCTGGAGCAGTTGTAGTTGCCGTCGAAGGGGTAGCCGGCGGCGACCGCGGCGGTCGTGGAGACGACCTTGAAGATCGAGCCGGGTGCGGCCTGCCCCTGGATGGCGCGGTTGAGCAGCGGGTAGTCGGAGTCCTTGCCGGTGAGTGCCTGATAGTCCTTGGCGGAGATGCCGCCGACCCAGACGTTGGGGTCGTAGGTGGGGTTGGAGGCCATGGCCACGATCCGGCCGGTCTTCGACTCCATCACCACGACGGCGCCCGAGTCGGCCTTGTAGTTGGTGCCCGTGTTGTGGTCCATCTCCTTGCGGGCGTCCTTCATGGCCTGGTCCAGCTCGCGTTCCGCTATGGCCTGCACGCGGGCGTCGATGCTGGTGACGACGTTGGCGCCGGGCACGGCCTTGTCGCTCTTGGCCTTGCCGATGACGCGGCCGAGGTTGTCCACCTCGTAGCGGGTGACGCCCGCCTTGCCGCGCAGCTGGGAGTCGTACTGGCGCTCCAGGCCGGAGCGGCCGACCTGGTCGGAGCGCATCAGCGTGTGGTGGGACTCCTTGGCCTTGGTGATCTCCTCGTCGGTGACGGGCGACAGATAGCCCAGTACCTGGGCGGCGTTGGCGCCGCCGGGGCCGGCGTAGCGGCGCACGGCGGTGGGCTCGGCCGTGATGCCGGGGAAGTCCTCCTGGCGCTCGCGGATCTGGAGGGCCTGCTGGGTGGTGGCCTCGTCGGTGATGGGGATGGGCTGGTAGGGCGAGCCGGCCCAGCAGGGCTTGGGCGTCCTGGCGTCGCACAGCCGCACCTTGGCGGTGACCTCCTCGGGCTTGAGGCCCAGGACCCCGGAGAGGCGGTTGAGGACGGTCCGGCCGCGGTCCTTCATCTTCATCAGCTCGGTGCGGTTGGCGGAAACCACCAGGCGGGTCTCGTTGTCCGCGAGCGGCACTCCGCGGGCGTCGAGGATCGAGCCGCGGGTGGCGGGGGCGACGACCTGCTGGATGTGGTTGCTGGCCGCCTCGGCCGTGTACTCGTCGCCGTTGCGGATCTGGAGGTACCAGAGCCGGCCGGCCAGGGTGAGCAGCAGGGAGAAGACGAGGATCTGGATGACGACCAGCCGGATGGTGACCCGCGAGGTCCGCCCGGAGTCCGGAAGACTGCTCACAGCCGCTTGGCCCCCTTGATCTTGAGCCGGGGCTTCCTGGACGGGCGGCTCAGCAGCCCGCTGCTGTGCACGCCGATCCGGCCCTTGCGCCCCAGCCGCCCCTTCCGGCTCATGCGGCCGATGCGGAAGCTGCTGCCGGACATCCGGTGGTACGAGCCCTCGGCGGCGGCCGCGACGGCGGTGCCCTCGGCGGTGAGCGGGTCACCGGCCGTGCGCCGGGCGAGGGCCATGATCAGGGGCACCGTGAAGGGCGCGAGCAGCAGGTCGTAGACGGCGGCGGTGAGCACCAGGCCGGTCAGGCCCACGTGACGGGCCGCCGTGTCGCCGACGAGCGAGCCGACCCCGGCGTAGAGCAGCGTGGAGGCGACGGCCGCCGCGACGACGGCCACCATGGGCACCGTGGCCGAGCGGACCCGGCCGGTGTCGGGCCGGGCGAGGCCGACGAGGTAGCCCACGACGCAGAGCACCAGGGCGTAGCGCCCGGTGGCGTGGTCCGCGGGGGGCGCCAGGTCGGCGAGCAGCCCGGCGCCGAAGCCGACGAGGCAGCCGGCCGTGTGGCCGTACACCAGGGCGAGGGCGACCACGACGAGGAGCAGCAGGTCGGGGGCGGCGCCGGGCAGGTGCAGGCGGGCGAAGATGCTCACCTGGACGACCAGGGCCACCGTCACGAGCGCGGCCGACAGCAGGATCCGGTTCAGGCGCATCGGTCTAGTCCTGGGGTTTGGCACTCGGGGAGGGCGTGACGGTGACGGTCACCGTGGGGGTGGGCTTGGGAGCCTCGGGCTTGGGCGGCAGCACGGTGTCGCGCGGGTCCTCGCGGGGCGCCTCCACGACGACGCCGACGATGTCGAGCTTGCTGAAGCCGACGAAGGGGCGGACCAGCAGAGTGCGGGTCAGGCCGCCGCCGGACGGTTCGACGTGGGTGACCTCGCCGACGGGCACGCCGGGGACGAAGGGCTTGTCCTTGCTGGAGCCGAAGGTGACCAGGCGGTCGCCCTCGTGGACGCCGGCCTTGCCGTTGAGCAGTTCGACGCGCAGCGAGCGGTCGCCCTGGCCGTTGGCGAAGCCCAGCTCGCCGCTCTTCTCCATGCGGGTGCCGACGGTGAACTTGGGGTCGCTGGCCAGCAGCACGGTGGAGGTGGAGGGCCCGACGGTGGTGACGCGGCCGACCAGGCCGTCGCCGTTTATCACCGTCATGTCGCGCCGGATGCCGTCGTGGGAGCCGATGTCGATGGTGACCGTCCAGGAGAAGCCCTGCGCGGCTCCTATGGCGATGACCTGCGCGCCCTTGATGCCGTACTGTCCGCGGCCCGCCGTCTTGAGCATGGCGTCCAGCTCGCGGAGGCGGCCGCGGTTGCGGTCGTTGCTGCCGAGCTTCTGCTTCAGGGCGGTGTTCTCCCGCTCCAGCGCGGTGATCCGTCTGCTCCGGTCGCCGGAGTCCCGGACGGCGGCGATGGCGTCGCCGACGGGGTCGACGGCGGCGGCGACCCCCTTCTCCACCGGGCCGAAGACCGAGGCGGCCGCGTGCCGCGGGCCGTCGAGCGGGGACTGCTCACCGCCGCGGATGTCGACCGTGACCAGCGCAAAGGCGATCGCGATCAGCAAGACCAGCAGCAGCCGGCTCTCTCGTGTGTCCCTCACGTGCGGCGGCGTGCCCTTCTCGTGGGACCGTCCGGCTGCGGGACCGGGCGGTCGTCGGAAGCGTTCTGCCTGTATATCAGGTTGTTTCGGGACTCCCGGCGCACCGGGAGTCCAGGGGGCCGCCTTCGGTCACCGGCGGGGCTGGGCGTCCAGCACCTGCTGGAGCGCCTCGAACTCCTCGACGCACTTCCCGGAGCCCAGCGCGACGGAGTCCAGCGGGTCCTCGGCGATGTGGATCGGCATGCCGGTCTCCCGGCGCAGCCGCTCGTCGAGGCCGCGCAGCAGGGCGCCGCCGCCGGTGAGAACGATGCCGCGGTCCATCACGTCACCCGACAGCTCGGGCGGGCACTTGTCGAGCGTGGTCTTGACGGCGTCGACGATGGAGTTGACGGGCTCCTCGATGGCCTTGCGGACCTCGGCGGCCGAGATGACCACGGTCTTGGGCAGACCGCTGACGAGGTCGCGGCCGCGGATCTCGGTGTGCTCGTCCTGCTCCAGGTCGTAGGCCGAACCGATGGTGATCTTGATCTGTTCGGCGGTGCGCTCGCCCAGCAGGAGGCTGTACTCCTTCTTGATGTGCTGGATGATCGCGTTGTCCAGCTCGTCGCCCGCCACCCGGATGGACTGGGCGGTGACGATGCCGCCGAGCGAGATCACGGCGACCTCGGTGGTGCCGCCGCCGATGTCCACGACCATGTTGCCGGTGGCCTCGTGGACGGGCAGGCCGGAGCCGATCGCGGCGGCCATCGGCTCCTCGATGATGTGCACCTGCCGGGCACCGGCCTGGGTGGACGCCTCGATCACGGCGCGGCGCTCGACGCCGGTGATGCCGGAGGGCACGCAGACGACGACACGCGGGCGGGCCATCCAGCGCCGCTTGTGGATTTTGAGGATGAAGTAGCGGAGCATCCGCTCGGTGATCTCGAAGTCGGCGATCACGCCGTCCTTCAGCGGGCGGACCGCGACGATGTTGCCGGGCGTGCGGCCGATCATCTTCTTGGCCTCGGCGCCGACGGCCAGGATGCCCCCGGTGTTCGTATTGATCGCAACGACTGACGGCTCGTTGAGGACGATCCCGCGGCCTCTGACGTACACCAGCGTGTTGGCGGTCCCGAGGTCGACAGCCATGTCACGGCCGATGAACGACATGTTGTTCCCCATGAGGATACGTCTGGCCTTCCCAGCTGGAGCGATTGCTTACTCGAGGTCGGCAGGTGTGCGGTGCGCTGCGGGGCGCGGAGGCTTCATCGTAGTCTCGACCGGTCGAACGCGGCGCGAGGGTTCCTCCGCCATTGTGGGCGGAACACGAGTCGGCCTCAGTAATGGTGACGTCGTGTCGGAGTGAGAGGTTCCCCCGATTGGCACGCATATGCCAAGGGCGGCCGGACTAGTTTTCCCGGCCGGGGGTCCGGGGGTTGCCCCCCGGGAAAATGCAGCAGTCGGCCGCCCTTGATCAGAATGCGCGTTCGGCTGATCCGGTATCAGGTGTATCCGGTGTATCAGGCCAGGCCGGGAAAGAAAATCTTGATTTCCCGCTGTGCGGACTCCTCGGAGTCCGAGGCGTGGATGAGGTTCTCACGCGTGATGGTGCCGAAGTCGCCGCGGATGGAGCCGGGCGCGGCCGCGATGGGGTCGGTCGGGCCCGCCAGCGCCCGGACGCCCTCGATGACGCGCTCGCCCTCGACGACCAGCGCGACGACCGGACCGGAGGCCATGAAGCCCATCAGCGGCTCGTAGAACTCCCGGCCGACGTGCTCGGCGTAGTGCTGCTCCAGGGTCCCGCGGTCCAGGGTCCGCAGCTCCAGCGCGCTGATCGTCCAGCCGGCCTTGCGCTCGATGCGGCCGATGATCTCGCCCACCAGGCCGCGGCGCACCGCGTCGGGCTTGAGGAGGACGAGGGTGCGCTGGCTCATGGTGCGGCTCCTTGCAGGCAGGCGTAACGATTGCGGTGGGCCGAAGGGTACAGGGGCGGCCGGGCCGCCCGTCACCGGGTCCGGCCCGAAACCACAGCTCAGGCGCCCTCGGCGGAGGCCTCCGCGGCGGCCGCCGCAAAGCGGGCCTTCGCCTCGTCGACCTTGCGGCCGAAGTGCACGGACGCCCACCACAGGCCCGCGAAGACCACGCCCAGGATGTACATCATCGGCACGACGAGACCGCTCGCGATCAGCCCGATCTGGAGCGCCCAGCCGAGCTGCACGCCCCCCGGGCGGGTGAGCATCCCGCACAGCAGGACGCTCAGCACCATCGCGGTGCCGCTGACCGCCCAGACCGTGCCCGTGGACAGGTCCGAGGTCTGCATCGCGACCAGGCCGGCGAAGCCGATCACGAAGAACTCGCCGATGAGCGTGCTCGCGCACAGCGTCCGCATGTCAGCCCTTTCCCTTCAGCAGCACCCGGGCCTCGCCGACCGTGATCACCGAGCCGGTCACCAGGACGCCCGCCCCGGCGTACTCGCCCTCCTCCTCGGCGAGCGTGATCGCCGCCTCCAGGGCGTCGTCCAGCCGCGGCTCGACCTGGACCCGCTCGGCGCCGAAGACCTCGACGGCGAGGGCGGCCAGCTCGTCCACGTCCATGGCGCGCTGGGTGGAGTTCCGGGTGACGACGACCTCCGCGAAGATCGGCTCGAAGGCCTCCAGCAGACCGCGCACGTCCTTGTCGGCGCTGGTGCCCACGACGCCGACAAGACGGCTGAAACCGAACGCCTCCGTGATGCCCTCGGCCGTGGCCAGCGCGCCCGCCGGGTTGTGCGCGGCGTCCAGCACCACGGTGGGGCTGCGGCGGACGACCTCCAGCCGGCCCGGCGAGGTGACCGAGGCGAAGGCGCGGCGGACGGTGTCGATGTCGAGCGTGCGGGCGTGCTCCGAGCCGATGCCGAAGAACGCCTCGACCGCGGCCAGGGCGACCGCGGCATTGTGCGCCTGGTGGGCGCCGTACAGCGGCAGGAAGACGTCCTCGTAGTCGCCGCCCAGGCCGCGCAGGGTCAGCAGCTGGCCGCCGACCGCGACCTCGCGGGCGGTGACGCCGAACTCCATGCCCTCGCGGGCCACCGTGGCGTCCACCTCCACGGCGTGCTTGAGCAGCACCTGCGCGGCGTCCACGGGCTGCTGGGCGACCACGGCGGTGGCGTCGGCCTTGATGATCCCGGCCTTCTCCTTGGCGATGTCGCCGGGCGTCGCGCCGAGCCGGTCGGTGTGGTCGAGCGCGATCGGGGTGACCACGGCGACCGTGCCGTCGACCACGTTGGTCGCGTCCCAGGCGCCGCCCATGCCGACCTCGACCACGGCCACGTCCACCGGGGCGTCCGCGAAGGCCGCGTAGGCCATGCCGGTGAGCACCTCGAAGAACGAGAGGCGGTACTGCTCGCGCTCGTCGACCATCCGGACGTACGGCTCGATGTCCCGGTACGTCTCGATGAAGCGCTCGGCCGTGATCGGGGCGCCGTCCAGGCTGATGCGCTCGGTCACGGACTGCACGTGCGGGCTGGTGTAGCGGCCGGTGCGCAGGTCGAAGGCGGCCAGCAGGGCCTCGATCATGCGTGCGGTGCTGGTCTTGCCGTTGGTGCCGGTGATGTGGATCGACGGGTACGCGCGCTGCGGCTGCCCCAGGATGTCCATCAGCGCCTGCATGCGGACCAGCGACGGGTCCAGCTTGGTCTCGCCCCAGCGGCCCGCCAGCTCGGCCTCCACCTCGCGCAGCGCCCGGTCCACCTCCGGGTCCTCCGGGCGGGCGGGAACGCCGTCGCCCTCCGGGGGACCGGCCTGGGTGCGCAGGGTGCGGCTGCCGGCCTCGATCACCGCCAGGTCGGGGTCGCGGTCGGTCTCGGCTTCCACGATCTCGTCGAACTGGTCCGGGGTGGCGTTTTCGCCCGGTTCGCCGGGTTCGTTGTCGTCGGTGGGGTCGTTCAGGGGGCGCTCGGTCACGCGGTCCAGTCTACGGACCGGGGGCGCGGGACGGCCCGGCGCACCTCCGGCGGCATGCAGGCGGCATGCAGGCGGCATGCAGGCGGCAGGAAGAGCGGGCCGATCCGCTTTGGCTTACGGTTTTTCTGTCTTCTCCCGAATGATTCGGTATTGCATTCGGGAATGCAGCTGTCAGGCCAGATTCCGGCGGGTGAGAGCCATGGGGTCCGAGGACCGCGACCGGCTCCAGGCGGTCCTGGAGGCGCTGCCGGCCGGTGCGCTCCTGCAGAGCCCGGCCGACGAGGTGCTGGCGGTCAACCGGAAGTTCGTGGCCATGTTCGGCCTGGAGGGGAAGGTCGACCTCTCCCCCGGCGTCTCCATGCAGCCCGTCGTCCCCCTCGTGCGGGCCTTCTTCACCGGCGACTTCGCGGCCCCCACCAGCCCGAACGAGATCCAGGCCCGCCGCCATGTGCACCGGGTCGCGGAGATCCCGCTCACCGACGGCCGGACCGTGCGCCGCCAGGTCGAGCCCCTGCGCAAGGGTGACGAGTACCTGGGCGCCCTGTGGACGTTCACCGACATCACCGACGCCAAGCGGCGCGAGCGCGACCTCGAGCGCGACAACCTCGCGCTGACCGAGCTGGCCCGGCAGCGCAACGCCTTCACCGCCGCCGCCTCCCACGAGCTGCGCACCCCGCTGACCACCATCGGCAGCTTCGCCGAACTCCTCACCGACCCCGCCTACGGCCCCCTCAACACCGACCAGTCCTCGTTCGTCGACGCCATCCGGCGCAACAGCGAGCGGATGCAGCGGGTGATCTCCGACCTGCTGCTCACCACGAAGATGCGGGCCGTCGGCCCGGAGCTGGAGTTCGCCCCCGTGGACGTGCCGGACATGCTCATGGAGGCGCTGCTCGACCACATGGGCCAGATCGAGCGGGCCGGCCTGTTCGCCGTCCTGGACTGCGAGCCCGGCCCCGCCCTGCGCGGCGACCGGCACCGGCTCCAGCACGTGCTCGGCAACCTGCTGGAGAACGCCGCCAAGTTCACCCCGCCGGGCGGCCGGATCGGCATCACCGCCGCGCCCCGGGGCGTCCACTGGGACCTGGAGGTCGCCGACACCGGCATCGGCGTCCCCGAGGAGTACCGCCACGAGATCTTCAGCGGCTTCGTACGGGCGCCCAACGCCCGCAAGGGCGGCTACCCCGGCACGGGCCTCGGCCTCGCCATCGTGCGCACCGTCGTCGAGCTGCACGGCGGCACGATCACCGTCGGCGGCCGGGTGGGCGAGGGCGCCGTCTTCCGGATCCGGCTGCCCGTCGCGGGACCGCCGCCCGCCCCCGCCGCGCGGGAGGAGCCGTGACCCGGGTGCTGGTGGTCGAGGACGACCCCGACCTCGCCCTCGCCCTGCGCGTCCTGCTCACCCGCGCCGGGCACGAGGTGGTGCCCGCCGACGACGGCCGCGACGCCCTGCGGCTGCTGTTCGCCGAGCGGCCCGCGCTGATGATCCTCGACGTCGGCCTGCCCGGCCTGGACGGCTGGGAGGTGCTGGAGCGCACCCGGGACCTCAGCGACCTGCCCGTCCTGCTGCTCACCGCGCGCGGCGCCGAGAGCGACCGGGTGCGCGGCCTGCGCGCCGGGGCGGACGACTACCTGCCCAAACCCTTCGGCAACGACGAGCTGCTCGCCCGCGTCGAGGCGCTGCTGCGGCGCAGTGCGCCCGCCCGCTGGGCGGGCGACGCCTACGGCGACGACGGCCTGCGGCTGGTGCCCGAGCGGCGCTCGGCCGTGTGGCAGGGGCACGAGGCCCGGCTCAGCGACATCGAGTACCGGCTGCTCCAGGTGCTGGTGCGCAACCGGGGCCGGGTGATCACCACCGACCAGCTGCTCGACCGGGTCTGGGACGACCCGCACGGCACCGGCCGGGAACGGGTGAAGTTCGCCGTGCTGCGGGTGCGGCGCAAGCTGCGGCAGGCGGCCGGGGACGAGGCGGCGGATCCGCTGGAGGCGGTGCGGGGGCTGGGGTACCGGTACCGGGCGGACGGCGAGGGGGACGCACCCGGCGGCGGGCCGGGCGGTCAGGACAGCGAGGCCGGGGCCGAAGGTCCCTGACCCCCGCGGGACCAAGGTCCCCGGTTCCCTCCGGGACCAAGGTCCCCGGTCTTCCCTTCGCAACCGTCCGGCAACCGAAGGCCCTCCTGACGCGCAACCGTCGACGCACAGGCTCGGGAGCTGTCACCGCCCCCGTCAGCCCCAGGAGTGCCTCATCGTGCTGTCCCTGCCCCCGCGTAGCGTCGCCATCGTTCTCGGTACCCGCCCCGAGCTGGTCAAGCTCACGGACCTCGTGCGCCTGCTGGGCCCCGCCGCCCACCTGGTGCACACCGGGCAGCACTACGACGAGGAGCTGTCGGGCCGCTTCCTGAGCGAGCTGGGCCTGCCCGAGCCGACCTTCCTCACGGGCGTCGGCGGGCAGCCGCGGGCGGTGCAGATCTCTGCCGCCCTCGCGCAGCTGGACGAGCTGTTCCTCGCCGAGCCGCCGCTGGCCGTCGTCGTGCAGGGCGACACCAACGCCGCCCTGTCCGGCGCGCTGGCCGCCAATGCCCGCGGGATCCCGCTGCTGCACGTCGAGGCCGGCCTGCGCAGCCACGACCGGAACATGCCCGAGGAGCACAACCGCGTCCTCATCGACCGCATCGCCGACGTGCTGTGCGCCGCCACCGAGGACAACCGGGCGAACCTGCTCGCCGAGGGCGTCGACGACTCCCGTATCGCCGTCACCGGCAACACCGTCGTCGAGGCCGTGCTGGGCCAGCTGCCCGGCGCGGACGGGCGCGCGGCGCTGCTGGCCCGCCACGGGCTGGCCGCCGACCGCTACGTACTGGCCACCGTGCACCGGCCCGAGAACACGGACTCGGCCGAGGCGCTGCGGGCGATCCTCGTCGAGCTGGGCGCACTGGCGACGGACGGCCGGCCGGTCGTGCTGCCGCTGCACCCGCGCACCCGGGCCCGCATCGAGGCCGCCGGCCTCACGGGCCTGCTGGCCCCGCTGACCGTGACGGCCCCGCTCGGCTACTCCGAGTTCCTGGCGCTCGCGCGCCACGCCGCGCTGCTGGTCTCCGACTCGGGCGGCATCCAGGAGGAGTGCACGGTGCTGGGGCGGCCGCTGGTCGTCGTGCGGCGCTCGACGGAACGGCCGGAGGCGATGGGGGACTTCGCGGACCTGGTGTCGCCGGGGGCGGGGATCGGGGCGGCGGCGCGGCGGCGGCTGGCCGAGGGGCCGGTGGGTCTGGCCCGGCTGGCCGCGCTGCCCAGTCCCTTCGGGGACGGGCGCGCGTCGGAGCGGATCGTCGAGCTGCTGGTAGCGATCGGCGCGCAGCACCGGCTGGTGGCCGCGGCGTAGGGGGTTCTTTCCCCAGTCCCGCCCCTTCCCGGCTGTGCCTGATGTGCGGCTCCGCCGCGTGGGGGCTCGCCCCCGGACCCCCGGTCCTCAAACGCCGGACGGGCTGAAATTGCACCCCCCGAACTCCCCGGAGCCTCCCCCTTGTTCTCCAGCCCCCTCCTCCTCGCCTTCCCCTTCTTCCTCCTCCTCTGCTTCCTCCTCTACTGGGCCGGCGCCCGCCACGCCTACCTCCGCCGCCCCGCCGTCGAGCACGGCAACCCCGACGCCTTCGACTGGCACTTCTTCGTGCCCTGCCGGGACGAGGAGGCCGTCGTCGGCACCACCGTCGGGCGGCTGCGCGCCGACCACCCCACCGCCCACGTGTGGGTCATCGACGACGACAGCGACGACCGGACCGGCGCCATCGTCGCCGGGCTGGCCGACGAGGACCGCCGCGTCCATCTCGTGCGCCGGCACCGCCCCAACGCCCGCCAGGGCAAGGGCGCCGCGCTCAACGCCGCGTACGACGAGCTGAACGAGTTCCTGCCGAAGGACGTCGACCGTGAGCGCGTCGTCGTGTGCGTCATCGACGCCGACGGCCAGCTCGCCCCGGACGCCCTCGCCCTCGTCGGCGGCCCCCAGGGCTTCGGCGACCCCGAGACCGGCGGCGTCCAGGTCAGTGTCCGGATGCGCAACACCGAGGACCCGCGGCCGCTGGCCGACCGCGGCCGGATCCGCAACGCCTTCGCCCGCCTCCTCGTCCGCATGCAGGACATGGAGTTCTCCGTCTCCAACGCCGGCATGCAGCTGCTGCGCGGCCGCACCGGCTCCGTGGGCCTGGGCGGCAACGGCCAGTTCACCCGGCTCGCCGCCCTGGACCGCATCGCCGCCGCCGAGCGCCGCCCCTGGCAGCGCGGGGCGCTGCTGGAGGACTACGAGCTGGGCCTGCACATGATCCTCAGCGGTGACCGGATAGTGCACATAGCCGACACCTGGGTCTCCCAGGAGGGCCTGCCGCACGGCCGCCGGTTCCTCACCCAGCGCACCCGCTGGGCGCAGGGCAACCTGCAGTGCGTCCGCTACGCGCCTCGCATCGTCTCCTCGCGCCACTACGGCGGCAAGGGCGTCCTGGAGACGCTCTACACCTTCCTCCAGCCGGTCGCCCACCTGGTGACGCTGGCGCTGTGCGCGGTCATGTTCGTCCTGCTGGGCCTGACGGCCGCCGAGGACGGGGCCGGTGCGGCCTTCGGCGGCATGCTGGCGCTCTGGCCGCTGGTGATCGCCCTGGCCGTGGTGTCCGTCCTGCCGTTCGTGCTGTGGGGCCCGGTCTACCGCCGGGACCGCGCGTCCGACCGGTCGCTGCTGACCGCCCTGCTGTGGGGCCTGGCGCTGTGGCTGTACGCGTACCACCTCTTCCCGGCGTCCGCCCGCGGGTTCGTCCGGATGCTGCGCGGCCGCAACGGCTGGGCCAAGACCCGGCGCAACGCCGAGCGCACCGGCTCCGGGCCGGTGGCCGTCGAGGCCTAAACCCCCGACCCCCCATGAGTTCGGTCACAGAAGTGGCCGGCGGGGCAACTTTCCGCTCCGTTCCGCCATCTGACCGCCGGTGATGTCCATGCCCGGAGCGGTTCCGGGTGGCGGAACGGAGTGATGTGCGCACACCACGACTCGGCAATCGGACGCACTTGCTGCTGCTCACGGCATGGGCGGTGCTCTGGTTCGTCATAGTCGAGCCCAGCGGCGGCTTCTCGTGGCACTACCTGCGCACCGGGGGCGAGCTGATCTACGACGGCGGCTCCTCGGGCGACGGCGGGCTCAACCTCTACGCCCGTCACCCCGAGCTGCAGATGGGCCCGGTCAGCTTCCTCGTGGCGGGGCTGTTCAACCCCTTCCCCGCCGTCGTCGGGCAGGTGCTGGCCGAGGCGCTGATGTCGGTCCTGGGCCTGGTGGTCCTGGTCCTCGCGGGCCGCAGCGCCGCCCGGCACTTCCTGGGCACGGGCACCAACCACCAGCGGCTGCGGCAGCGGGTGCTGATCGCCGGCTTGGCGTTCATCCCCATGTGGATCGAGGTCTCGGTCCGGTTCGCCCATCTGGACGACGTCCTCGCGCTGTTCTTCACCGCTCTCGCCGTCTATTACCTGACGCGCTGCAACGCGGCCGGCACCGGCATCTGCATGGCCCTCGCGCTCGACTCCAAGCCGACGGCGCTGGCCTTCCTGCCGCTGCTGCTCGCCCTGCCGAAGGAGCGGTGGCTGCGCGCAGGACTGTGGTGCGTGGGTCTGGTGGCGGCCGCCTGGCTGCCGTTCTTCATCGTCGACCCGCACTCCTTCGCCGCCGCGAAGTTCACCATCCCCAACAACCCGGCGTCCGCGCTGCGCTGGCTGGGCGCCAACGACCCCCAGACGCCGCACTGGGCCCGCCCCGCGCAGGCTGCGCTGGGCCTCGCGCTCGGGGCGATCGCCGTCTGGCGCGGCCGGTGGGCGGCGGTCGTCCTGCTGGGCGCCAACGCCCGCATCGTCCTCGACCCGAGCGTCTACACGTACTACACGGCCTCCGTGCTGCTGGGCACCCTGCTGTGGGACGTGTGCGGGCAGCGGCGGCTGGTGCCGTGGTGGAGCTGGATCGCGCTGATCGTGCTGTACGGCAGCGTGTTCGCCGTGCACGACGAGTCGGCCAAGGGCCTGATCCGGCTGGGCTTCGTCGTGGTGTCCACGGCGTATGTGCTCTTCGCCCCCGTACGGGACCGCCGGGACCGGAACCAGCACAGGTCCCTCGACCGGGTGGAAGAGGTGCCTGTGGAAGGGCCGTGGGGTCCCATGTGGGACCCGGGGCGGACGAGGCCGTGGGAGGCACGGCCGGTCACCGACCGCTGATCCCCTGAACCCCTGATCGTCTGATCGCCTGGATCATCCGAAAACGGCCGCGGCCGGGTCACCCCCACCGGAGTGGGGATGACCCGGCCGCACCGCGTAAGGCGTCCGGTACCGGCTCAGGCGCCCGGGAGCGACGCGAGCTGAGCGCTGATCCGCTCGATATCGGCCTCGGCCGTCGCCAGGCGCGTGCGGATCTTCTCCACGGCGACCTCGGCGGCCTTGGCCAGGAAGGCCTCGTTGCCCAGCTTGGCCGTGGCCTGTGTCTTCTCCTTCTCGGCCGCGGCCAGCGCCTTCGTCAGACGCTTGCGCTCGGCCTCGACGTCGATCGTGCCGGACAGGTCGAGGGCGACGGTGGCCCCGGCGACCGGGAGGGTCGCGGTGGCCTGGAAGCCGTCCTCGGCCGGCTGGAGACGCAGCAGCTGACGGATCGCGTCCTCGTGGGCCGCGAGCACCGTGCCCGCCAGGTCGAGCCTGGCCGGGACGCGCTGGCCGGGCTGGAGGCCCTGGTCGGCGCGGAAGCGGCGGACCTCCGTGATGACCTGCTGCAGCTGCTCGATCTCCGCCTCGGCGGCGGTGTCACGGAAGCCACTGTCCGTCGGCCAGTCGGCGACGACGACCGACTCCTTGCCCGTGAGCGTGGTCCACAGCGTCTCGGTGACGAAGGGCACGACCGGGTGCAGGAGCTTGAGCGTGACGTCCAGGACCTCGCCGAGCACGCGCGCGGAGACCGCGGCCTGCTCGCCGCCCGCCATGAACGTCGTCTTCGACAGCTCGACGTACCAGTCGAAGACCTCGTCCCACGCGAAGTGGAAGAGGGCGTCGGACAGCTTGGCGAACTGGTAGTCGTCGTAGTACGCGTCGACCTCGGCGACGGTCGCGTTGAGGCGCGACATGATCCAGCGGTCGGCGGCCGACATCTTCTCGACCGGCGGCAGCTCGCCCTCGACCGTCGCGCCGTTCATCATCGCGAAGCGCGTGGCGTTCCAGATCTTGTTGGCGAAGTTCCGCGAGCCCTGGACCCAGTCCTCGCCGATCGGCACGTCGACGCCGGGGTTGGCGCCGCGGGCGAGCGTGAAGCGGACGGCGTCGGAGCCGTACTTGTCCATCCAGTCCAGCGGGTTGACCGCATTGCCGAAGGACTTCGACATCTTCTTACCGAACTGGTCGCGGACCATGCCGTGCAGGGCGATGGTGTGGAACGGCGGGGTGCCGTCCATCGCGTACAGGCCGAACATCATCATCCGGACGACCCAGAAGAAGAGGATGTCGTAGCCGGTGACCAGGACGGAGTTCGGGTAGAACTTCTCGACGCTCTCGGTCTTCTCGGGCCAGCCGAGCGTGGAGAAGGGCCACAGGCCGGAGGAGAACCAGGTGTCGAGGACGTCGGTCTCCTGGTGCCAGCCCTCGCCGGCCGGCGGCTGCTCGTCCGGGCCGACGCAGACCATCTCGCCGTCCGGGCCGTACCAGACCGGGATGCGGTGGCCCCACCACAGCTGGCGCGAGATGCACCAGTCGTGGAGGTTGTCGACCCAGTCGAAGTACCGCTTCTCCATCTCCTGCGGGTGGATCTTGACCTTGCCGTCGCGGACGGCGTCGGCGGCGGCCTTGGCCAGCGGCGCGGTCTTGACCCACCACTGCATGGACTGACGCGGCTCGAGCGTCGTCTTGCAGCGCGAGCAGTGGCCGACGGAGTGGGTGTACGGGCGCTTCTCGGCGACGATCCGGCCCTCGGCGCGCAGCGCGCCGACGATCGTGGAGCGGGCCTCGAAGCGGTCCAGGCCGAGGAAGGGGCCGTGGACCGTGATGACGCCGTGCTCGTCGAGCACGGTGAGGCTCGGCAGGCCGTGACGACGCCCGATCTCGAAGTCGTTCGGGTCGTGGGCCGGGGTGACCTTGACGGCGCCCGTGCCGAACTCGGGGTCGACGTGCTCGTCGGCGACGACCGGGATGCGGCGGCCGGTCAGCGGCAGCTCGATCTCGGTGCCGACGAGGTGCTTGTAGCGCTCGTCCTCGGGGTGGACGGCCACGGCGGTGTCGCCGAGCATCGTCTCGGCGCGGGTCGTGGCGACGACGATGGAGGCGTCACCCTCGCCGTAGCGGATGGAGACCAGCTCGCCGTCGTCGTCCTGGTACTCCACCTCGATGTCGGAGATGGCCGTGAGACAGCGGGGGCACCAGTTGATGATGCGCTCGGCGCGGTAGATCAGCTCGTCGTCGTAGAGCTTCTTGAAGATCGTCTGGACGGCCTTGGACAGGCCCTCGTCCATGGTGAAGCGCTCGCGCGACCAGGCGACGCCGTCACCCAGACGGCGCATCTGGCCGGAGATCTGACCGCCGGACTCCGCCTTCCACTGCCAGACGCGCTCGACGAACGCCTCCCGGCCGAGGTCGTGACGGGACTTGCCCTCCTTGGCCAGCTCGCGCTCGACCACGTTCTGCGTGGCGATGCCGGCGTGGTCCATGCCCGGCTGCCACAGGACCTCGAAGCCCTGCATGCGCTTGCGGCGGGTGAGGGCGTCGATCAGCGTGTGCTCGAAGGCGTGGCCCAGGTGCAGCGAGCCCGTGACGTTCGGCGGGGGGATGACGATGGTGTACGGCTCTTTGTCGCTCTTGGCGTCGGCCTCGAAGTAGCCCCGCTCTACCCAGCGCTCGTACAGCGGCCCCTCTACCTCGGCCGGCGCGTACTGGGTCGGCAGTTCGGGGGTGCTGTCGTTCGGCCCGCGGTCGGGGCTCTGCTGAGTGTTCTCGGTCACGGGGGAATTCTACGGGGAGGGGCCGACAGCTCACGAACCCGTTTCCCCCCTGTGGCGCCCCGCCGCCGGACCCCGCGGGGGGATCGGCAAAGATGTCCCGGACCTGTCACTGCCGTGGGCCTCCCCGGCGTAGAGAACCCGAGACGCGATGAGCCACCACCAGCCGGGCCCGTACGGCCAGCAGCCCCCGCCCCAGCCGCCGCAGCAGCCTCCGTACGGCGCGCCTCAGCCCCCGTACGGCGCACCGTCGGCCCCGCCGCAGTACCCGGCGGCGCCGTACCCCGGGCAGCCCTACCCCGGACAGCCGCAGTACCCCGGCGCGCAGTACCCGCCGCCGGTGCCCCCGCAGGGCGGCGGCAAGGGGAAGAAGGCCGCGATCGCGGTCGCCGTGGTCGTGCTGGTGGGCGCCATCGTGGGCGGCGGGGCCCTCCTCCTCAAGGGCGGCAAGGACAAGAAGGGCGATCACTCCAACGAGGCGGACAAGGCGAGCGGCAAGGCCACGCCCAGCGCCCCGGCGAACCCGTCGCAGGGCGCCTCCCCGAGCCCCGCCGGCAAGCGGTACAAGCTCACCACCCCCGAGACGCTGCCCGACGGGTACACCCGGGACCACTCGGAGGACCAGGGCGCCGCAGGCTCCAAGGAGGACCAGGACGCGCTCAGGCTCTTCGGGGTCACCAACCCGCAGAGCGTCGACGCCGTGTACAAGTCCGGCGGCGACGCCAAGGCCACGCAGAAGCTGCTGACGTTCACCGGTGGTTGGGGCGACAAGGTCGACAACCCCGAGCAGGCGGTGGACCTCATGTTCATGAGCGTCAAGCAGGGGACGGCGAAGGACAACGACCCCGAGGTGCACACGGGCGTGGAGGGCAGCCCGCAGAAGGTGACGCCTGAAGGGCTCGAGCCGGGCGCCGTGATGAAGTGCCAGAACGCCAAGATGAGCGGCAAGGGTTCCGGCCCCCAGAACATCTCGATGCCGGTGTGCATCTGGGCGGACCACAGCACTGTCGGGATGGTGTTCGTCGGCGACATGCCGACGATCCTTCAGGGCAAGACCCTCGGCCTGGACGAGGCGGCCAACCGGGCGGCCAAGCTCCGCCAGGCGCTGCGCGTCGAGGTGACGAAGTAACCCGAAGTAACCCGAAGCGCCGCTCCGTGCACCACTGTTCCGAAACCGTTGCGGGCCCGAGGTAATGCCGGGATAAGCCATCGGGAAAGATGGCGCAGAACTGTCGCGTGAGACCTGCGTCCGAAGTCTCGAGTCTGAAGTCTGAAGAGGACACGATGAGCTACAACCAGCCGGGCCCGTACGGCCAGCCCCCGCAGCCGCCCCAGGGACCCAACCCGTACGGCCAGGGCGGCGCACCCGGCCAGCCCGGCTACGGCTACCCCCAGCAGCCCCCGGCCCCCTACGGCGCCCCGCCCGCGTACGGCCAGCCCCAGCCCGGCGGTTGGGGCCAGCCGCAGGCCCCGGGCCCGTACGGCCAGCAGCCGGGCATGCCCGGCCAGTACCCGCCGCCGGTGCCCCCGCAGGGCGGCGGCAAGGGCAAGGCCATCGGTATCACCATCGGTGTGCTCGTGGTGGTGGGCGCGATCGTGGGCGGCGTCGTCCTCATGAAGGGCGGGAAGAGCGACAGCGGGGGCGGTGGCGGCAGCAGCACCGTCGGCGGCGACAGCAGCAAGCCCTTCACGCCGTACACCATGGAGCTGCCCCAGACGCTGCTGGACGGCAAGTACACGAAGGCGGCGTCCCCGACGGGCCAGGACAAGGGGTCCCAGAGCGTCGCCAACGACAAGGACGCCCAGGCAATGGGTATTCAGAACGGCACGGCGGTCAGCGGCGGTTACACCAACTCCGAGAACCAGCGCCTGACGGTCAGCGGTGCCTACGGCGACGTCGCCGACCCGGGCAAGGCCGTCGACGCGCTGATCGCCAAGATCGACGAGCAGCAGCAGAAGGTCGCGGGCTCCCTCAACGCCAAGATCGAGACGGTCTCCCCGTGGACGGACTACAAGCCGAGCGGCTTCGACGGCAAGGTGATGAAGTGCCGTCAGCAGAAGATCACCAGCTCCCTCGGGACAATGTCCTCGTCGTCCGACGCCTCGGCCTGCATCTGGGGTGATGCCAGCGCGGTGGGCATCGTCCAGCACCAGATCTCCAAGAGCTCCGTGCCGGGCGCCCCGGTCCCCACGGGCGCCGTGCTGGCCCCCAAGGAACTCTCCGAGACGGCCGTCAAGGTCCGCGGCGAGGTCCGCAAGAACAAGTAACTGCCCGAAAGGGCCTGCACAACTGAGGGGGCGCCCGGCATCCGCCGGGCGCCCCCTCAGTGCATGCGCATCGCGCGCGCTACGCGCTCTTCTCGTGCCGCTCGCCCGGCTCGTTGCCCCGCGTGCGCGGCACCAGCGTGGGGTTGACGTTCGACTGGACCACGTCGGCCGTGATGACGACGCGGGCCACGTCCTTGCGGGACGGCACCTCGTACATCACCGACATCAGGACTTCCTCCATGATGGCGCGCAGGCCGCGCGCGCCCGTGCCGCGCAGGATCGCCTGGTCGGCGATGGCCTCCAGGGCCGGGCGGTCGAAGTCCAGCTCGACACCGTCGAGTTCGAAGAGCCTTTGGTACTGCTTCACCAGGGCGTTGCGCGGCTCCACCAGGATCTGGAGGAGCGCCTCGCGGTCGAGGTTGTGAACGCTCGTGATGACGGGGAGGCGGCCGATGAACTCCGGGATCATGCCGAACTTGACCAGGTCCTCCGGCATGACCTCCTGGAACTGGTCACTGGCCTCGATCTCGCGCTTGGAGCGGATCGTGGCGCCGAAGCCGATGCCCTTGGCGCCCGCCCGGGACTCGATGATCTTCTCCAGGCCGGAGAAGGCGCCGCCCACGATGAACAGGACGTTCGTCGTGTCGATCTGGATGAATTCCTGGTGCGGGTGCTTGCGGCCGCCCTGGGGCGGGACGGAGGCCGTGGTGCCCTCGAGGATCTTGAGCAGGGCCTGCTGGACGCCCTCGCCGGACACATCCCGTGTGATCGACGGATTTTCGCTCTTTCGGGCGACCTTGTCGATCTCGTCGATGTAGATGATGCCGGTCTCGGCCTTCTTGACGTCGTAGTCGGCGGCCTGGATCAGCTTCAGGAGGATGTTCTCGACGTCCTCGCCGACGTAGCCGGCCTCGGTGAGGGCCGTGGCGTCCGCGATCGCGAAGGGGACGTTCAGCATGCGCGCGAGCGTCTGGGCGAGAAGCGTCTTGCCGGAGCCGGTGGGGCCCAGCAGCAGGATGTTGGACTTCGCCAGCTCGATGCCGTCGTCGCGGTTGTGGCCGCCGTTCTCGCCGGCCTGGACCCGCTTGTAGTGGTTGTAGACGGCGACGGAGAGGGCCTTCTTCGCGGCCTCCTGGCCGACGACATAGCCCTCGAGGAACTCGTAGATCTCACGGGGCTTGGGCAGTTCCTCCCAGCGCACCTCGGAGGTCTCCGCCAGCTCTTCCTCGATGATCTCGTTGCAGAGGTCGATGCACTCGTCGCAGATGTACACACCAGGACCCGCGATGAGCTTCTTCACCTGCTTCTGGCTCTTGCCGCAGAACGAGCACTTGAGCAGGTCGCCGCCGTCACCGATGCGTGCCACGAGGTGCTTCCCCTTCGCCTGGGATCCGCCTTGTTCTGCGGACCCGGGTGCTTGCCTATCGACGGTACCTTGCCGGGGCCCCCGCGCGGGCCCCCCTTGGCCCTACTCGGCCAAGGGAGGGCCCGTCCACGGCGGCGCGCAATGGCCGGGACCGGACCGACCGGTGGGTGGTACCGGTCAGACCGTCACGGACGACTTGCGGGTCGAGACGATCTGGTCGACGAGACCGTACGCGAGCGCGTCCTCAGCGGTGAGGATCTTGTCGCGCTCGATGTCGTCGCGGATCTTCTCGATCGGCTGGGTGGAGTGCTTGGCGAGCATCTCCTCCAGCTGCGTCCGCATCCGCATGATCTCCTTGGCGGCGATCTCCAGGTCGGAGAGCTGCTCGCGGCCCGTCTGGCTGGAGGGCTGGTGGATCAGCACGCGGGCGTTGGGCAGCGCCATGCGCTTGCCGGGGGTGCCGGCGGCCAGCAGGATGGCCGCGGCGGAGGCGGCCTGGCCCATGCAGACCGTCTGGATGTCCGGCTTCACGAACTGCATCGTGTCGTAGATGGCCGTGAGGGCCGTGAACGAGCCGCCGGGGCTGTTGATGTAGATCGAGATGTCGCGGTCCGGGTCCATCGACTCCAGGCACAGCAGCTGCGCCATGACGTCGTTGGCCGAGGCGTCGTCGATCTGGACGCCCAGGAAGATCACGCGCTCCTCGAAGAGCTTCGCGTACGGGTCGTACTCGCGCACGCCCTGCGAGGTGCGCTCGACGAAGCGCGGGACGACGTAGCGGGCCTCGGCCGAGGGGCCCGTGTACAGGCCGCTGGGGGACGAGATGTTCATGCGGGTTTCACCATCCTGATGGCGGTCGGTGGGCTGGGTGCGGCTGGTGGCGGAAGGTACTGCCGGGGCTCAGGCCCCGGTGCCGCCGCCGCCCGGAACGCCGGAGGCGTGCGTGATGATCTCGTCGATGATCCCGTACTCCTTGGCCTCCTCCGCCGTGAACCAGCGGTCGCGGTCACCGTCGCGGATGATCGTCTCCACCGTCTGGCCCGTGTGGAGGGCGGTGATCTCGGCCATGCGCTTCTTGGTGCGCAGCAGCTGCTCGGCCTGGATCTTGATGTCGGAGGCCGTGCCGCCGAGGCCCGCGGAGCCCTGGTGCATGAGGATGTCGGTGTTGGGCAGCGCGAAGCGCTTGCCCGGCGTACCGCCGGTCAGCAGGAACTGACCCATCGAGGCCGCGAGGCCCATGCCAATGGTGACCACGTCGTTCGGGATGTACTGCATGGTGTCGTAGACCGCCATGCCGGCCGTCACCGAGCCGCCGGGGCTGTTGATGTAGAGGAAGATGTCCTTGTCCGGGTCCGCGGCCAGGAGGAGCATCTGCGCGGTGATCTTGTTGGCGATGTCGTCGTCGACCTGCTGGCCCAGGAAGATGATCCGCTCCCCGAGCAGCCGGTTGTAGACCTGGTCGCCGAGGCCACCACCGATGGCGATCTCACCGGCGGCGGAAGGCATCAGATTCGTCACGTATCCACCTGCTCGTCTCTGACGGCTACGGGCCGTCTCCGCGTCTTCTCGGGGGCCGGGGCCGGCGCGTCCGGACTGCTGCCCGCGCACTGCCGAGTCTTCCCCTGCCCTCGTATCTACGGACCCTAACGCGCTGGTCGGCAGCCGCCATCCCGCATCAGTAACTGTTCGCTCTGAGCG
Organism: Streptomyces sp. 17_S59; assembly: GCF_056930295.1. Taxonomy (NCBI): domain Bacteria; kingdom Bacillati; phylum Actinomycetota; class Actinomycetes; order Kitasatosporales; family Streptomycetaceae; genus Streptomyces; species Streptomyces sp. 17_S59. The sequence goes on from NZ_JBXOWD010000001.1 coordinate 2,206,916, forward strand.
CAGGTTCGGCCACCCCGCGGGGCGTCCGGGCCGGGGGTGTCCAATGGGCCGGTGCGGGCCATCGGACACCCCCGGGGTCCGGGGAGCACGGACGGGCCCGGCCGTGAGCCGTCCGCCGCTGTCGGCGGGGCTCAGGGTCCGGGCCCGTCCGTGGTGCCTCCGGGCCGGGCCCGTACGGATTCCGGGAGGGAGTCCGTACGGGCCCGGGGGCCGGAGGCCCGGTTGCCTCGGGAGGCGCGAGCGCCTCGGGAAGCTCAGGAGAGGGGCGAGGCTCAGGCCTCGGTGCCCTCGGCGGCCTCGACCGTCTCGACGGCGGCCTCGACCTCGTCGTCCTCGTCCTCGAGGTCGACGATCTCGCCGTTGGTGTCCTTGACCGTGGCGGCCTCGACGACGGTCGCGAGGGCCTTGCCGCGGGCGACCTCACCGACGAGCATCGGGACCTGGCCCTGCTCGACGATGGCCTGCGCGAACTGGTCGGGGGCCATGCCCGAGGACTGCGCGCGGCGCATGAGGTGCTCGGTCAGCTCGTCCTGGCCGACGGAGACCTTCTCCTTGTTGACGATCTCGTCGAGGATGAACTGGGTCTTGATGCCCTTCTCGGACTGCTGCTTCAGCTCGTCCTCGAACTCCTCGACGGTCTTGCCCTGCATCTCGAGGTACTTCTCGAGGTTCATGCCGATCTGGCCGAGCTGGTGGTGCTCGAGGTTGTGCTTGCGGGTGTTGACCTCGTCCGCGAGCAGCTTCTCCGGCATCGGGACCTCGACCAGCTTGATCAGCTCGTCGAGGACCTTCTCCTGGGCCTGGGTGGCCTGGTCGAACTTCTTCATCCGCTCGAGGCGCTTGCGGCTGTCGGCCTTCAGCTCGTCGAGGGTGTCGAACTCGCTGGCCATCTGGGCGAAGTCGTCGTCCAGCTCGGGCAGTTCACGGGCCTTGACGGCCTTGACGGTGACCGAGATCTCGGCCTCCTTGCCCTCGGCGGAGCCGCCCTTCAGCTCGGAGGCGAAGGTGGCGGAGGCGCCGGCCTCCAGGCCGGTGACGGCGGCGTCGATGCCCTCGAGCAGCTGGCCGGAGCCGATGGTGTAGTCGACGTCGTTGGCGACGCCGTCCTCCAGCACCTCGCCGTCGACCTTGGCCTCCAGGTCCACGGTGACGATGTCGCCCTCGGCGGCGGCGCGCTCGACCGGGGAGGTGGTGGCGAAGCGCTCACGGAGCTGCTCGACGGACTTCTCGACGTCCTCGTCGGACACCTCGACGGTGTCGACGGTGACCTCGATGCCGGAGTAGTCCGGGATCTCCAGGGCCGGGCGGATGTCGACCTCGGCGGTGAAGGCCAGCAGCTCGCCGTCCTTCAGCTCGGTGATGTCGACCTCGGGCTGACCGAGCGGGTTCAGCTCGGCCTCGTTGATCGCCTCGGTGTAGAACTTCGGAAGCGCGTCGTTGACGGCCTCCTCCAGCACCGCACCGCGGCCGAAGCGCTGGTCGATCACGCGGGCCGGGATCTTGCCCTGACGGAAGCCCTTCACCGTGACCTGGTTGTTGATCTTCTTGTACGCCGCGTCGAGGCTGGCCTTGAGCTCCTCGAAGGGCACCTCGACAGTGAGCCGAACCCGAGTCGGGTTCAGGGTCTCCACGGCGCTCTTCACGGTTCGGTCTCCTTGGGGCTGACTTCTGGGTTTCTGCTGCTCAGCGGTTGTCGCTGTGCAGCCGACCGCGCCCGGTACAGAGACACACAGACGCGCAGCTTGCATAGTAACCGCAAGCAGGATGGGGCCCACAAGGTGATCTTGCTGGTCGGGGTGGCCGGATTCGAACCGACGACCTTCCGCTCCCAAAGCGGACGCGCTACCAAGCTGCGCCACACCCCGTCGGTGCGAGACGTAGGGTACATGCCCGAAGACGCCCCGCAGACCGCTTGACGGCCGTCTCCTCCGGGCGTGCGGAGCATTCGCGGGGGTGACGTGCGGCGCGCGGCCCGGACCCGCTACGATGCACGACGTGCCGCGCCGCATTCACGCGCTCACCCCGGGGTGAGCCGCGAGTCGATTCAGCGGCGCGCGCGGGCGTAGCTCAATGGTAGAGCCCCAGTCTTCCAAACTGGCTACGCGGGTTCGATTCCCGTCGCCCGCTCCAGACACGCCTCCGGCCACGGCCGGAGGCGTTCTTGTTTTCTTACGACCTTTTTGCGGCAGCGCGAGCAGAACGTCAGAACTTGATGCCGTTGATGGTCTGCGCAACCGATTCGAGGAACCGGTTGATGGACGGCGCCATGCCCGTGGAAGCGAGGAAGAAGCCGAACAGGATGGCGACGATCGCAGGCCCGGTCTTGATGTTGTTGCTGCGGATCATCACCACCAGGATGATCGCCAGGAGCAGCACCACGGACAGCGAAATGGCCACAACTGATCACACCTTCGGTCGGAAACACCTGGCCGGGCCCGGGAGCCTTGCCCTCCGCACGCCCCCCACTCGAACCCATCGTGCCACCAACTCGGCCACCAGTGTGGTTCCGTGACGATTCATCGACCACTTACCCGGGGTTCGTAGGGGTTGCATTCAGCCGCATTCCGCCACGGATCCATGCTTACGGAGCAAAAGTCCGACAAAGGACGGACCCTGGAGAAGCCCCGCACAAGCCGCTCGAACAGGGGGTTTTACCGGTTCACTTTCCGCCGCTAGGGTGCCTCGAATGTCCCCCACCGCCACACCTGCCACGGTGGCCCGCACCCCATCGGCCGGCCCTGCCGGGGCCTCCGCCGCCCCGGCGGGACGCGATCCGTTCTTCGACAACGCGAAGTATCTGGCGATCGTCCTGGTGGCTCTCGGCCACGCATGGCAGCCGCTCACCTACACCAGCCGTGCGGCGACGGCGCTGTACCTCACGGTGTACGCGTTCCACATGCCGGCTTTCATCGTCATCTCCGGCTACTTCTCGCGCGGCTTCGATCTGCGTCCGGCCAAGGTGAAACGGCTGGTCACGGGTGTCGCTGTGCCGTACGCAATTTTCCAGGTGGCGTACACCTATTTCCAGCACGTGGCGGAGGACGCGGCACCGGACCCGTTCGAGCCGTTCAACCCCTGGTATCTGAACTGGTTCCTGGCCACGCTCTTCCTCTGGCGGCTGACCACGCCGATCTGGCAGGTCGTGCGCCACCCCCTGCCGGTCGCCTTCGCGCTCGCGATCGTGGGCGCGGTCTGCCCCCACATCGGCGGTGACCTGGACCTCCAGCGGGTGCTCCAGTTCCTGCCGTACTTCGTGCTCGGGCTGCACCTGAAGCGCGAGCACTTCGAGCTGGTGCGGCAGCGCCGGGTGCGGATCGCGGCGGTGCCGGTCTTCGCCGCCGCCCTCGCGGTGGCCTACTGGCTGGCGCCGGACTTCGACGAGGGCTGGCTCAATCGCAACTACGCCGTCCAGGCCCTGCACCAGCCGCTCTGGACGGCCCCGGTGATGACGTTCGTCCTCTTCGCCGTCGCCGTCGTGCTCACCGTGTGCTTCTTCGCCTGGGTGCCGCGCCGGACGACGTGGTTCACCGCGCTCGGCGGCGGCACCCTGTACGGGTTCCTGCTGCACGGCTTCGTGATCAAGCTCTCACGCTGGTGGGACTGGTACGAGGCGGCCCCGTGGATCCGGGGCCCCCTCGGGCTGCTCGTGGTGACGCTGCTGGCGATCGCGCTGATCACCGTGCTGTGCACCGAGCCGGTGCGGCGGGTCTTCCGGTTCGTGGTGGAACCACGGATGGACTGGGCCTTCCGGAAGACCTCGTAACGGCCGCACACGGCGCCGGTCCTACGCGTCCTCCTCGGCCAGCGCCGTCTGGATCAGCCGGGTCGGCTCGCCCCGGCGTACGAGCGTCCCCCGGCCGGGCGGCTGCGCGGCCGCGTAGACGCCGGGGAACAGCTGGCCCTCCTGCCGGTCGCCGGTCATGACGAGGGCGGTCGTGCCGCTCTCCCTGAGCGTCATCAGGAACGGCTCGTACAGGGCCCGGGAGGCGCCCGCCACGCGCCGGGTGACGACGAAGTGCAGGCCGATGTCCTGCGCGGAGGGAATGAACGGCAGGAAGGGCGCCAGCGGCTGCTGACCGGCGGTGGTGAGCACGTCGTAGTCGTCGATGAGGATGACGATGCGCGGCCCGGAGTACCAAGTGCCCGAGGACAGGGCGTCCTGGGCGCCGAGATCGTCCGGCATGCGCTTCTCCAGCTCGGTGGCGATGCCGGTCGCCAGGGCGCCGCAGAGCCGGGAGTTGTGGGCGTAGCCGCCGCGGTACTCCTCGGGGACGAGCTTGCGCAGGCCGCGCCGCGGGTCCATGACGGCGAAGACCAGCTCCTCGTCGCTGTAGCGCTCCATCAGGCCCTGGGCGACGAGCTTGAGCAGGTTGGTCTTGCCGCACTCGCTGTCGCCGAGGATCACCAGGTGCTGGTCGCGCTTGAACAGGTCGAGCAGGACGGGCGCCAGCGCGGTCTGGTCGAGGCCGACGGGCACCCGGTTGGGCTCGGCGGTCGGCGAGGGCAGCGAGGCCGCGGGCATGCGGGCGGGCAGGACGCGCACCCGCTGGGCGCCGTCGCCGGACCAGGACGCGCGGACGACCATGGCCGCCTGTTCGACGGCCGGGCCCAGCTCGGAGGTCGAGGCGAGGGAGTCGATGCGGGGCAGTGCGGTCTGGGCGAACAGCTTGCCGTCGGTGAGCACCCGGCCGGGCTCGTCGGGCGCGATCGTCTCGGCGAGCTTGCGGTCGATGCTGGAGTCGCCGGGGTCGTTCAGGCGCAGCTCGACGCGGGTGCCGAAGGTGGCCTGGGTGGCGATGCGCACGTCGTTCCAGCGCAGCATGGAGGCGACGACGTGGATGCCGTAGCCGCCGCCGCGCTTGAGGAGGTCGGTGACGGCGTCCTCGATCTCGGCGAAATCGTCGCGCAGGGCGCCGAAGCCGTCGATGACCAGGACGATCTCGGTGGAGGCGAGTTCGGGGACCTTGCCTTCGGCGCGCAGTTCGCGCAGCCGCTCGACGGAGTCGATGCCGTGCTCGCGGAAGAGGTCCTCGCGGGCGATGAGCATGGCGCGCACCTCCTCGACCGTGCGGGCCGCGCGCTCGCGGTCGGCCCGGCCCGCGATGCCGCCGACGTGCGGCAGCCCGGACAGCGCGGCCAGGCCGCCGCCGACCAGGTCGAGGCCGTAGATGCCGACCTCGCGCGGGGTGTGGGTCATCGCCAGCGACAGGGCGAGGGTGCGCAGCAGCGTGGTCTTGCCGGACTGGGGTCCGCCGATGACGGCGGCGTGGCCGCCGGCCAGGGAGAGGTCGAGCACCCACTGGCCCTGCCACTGCTTGGCGGGGTCGTCGAGGATGCCCAGCGGCACCTTCATGAAGCCCGGGCGCCCGGCGAGCTGCATGCCGCGCGGGCCGGAGTTCACGGGCCCTGCGGAGACGTCGAGGGAGACGGCCCTGGGCAGCGGCGGCAGCCAGATGGCCCGGGTGGGGGCGGCGGCCGCGCGCAGCTGGTCGACGATGACGGACATCGTGGTGGGCCCGGGGTTGCGGTGGCGCATGGCGGGCTCGCCGTCGCCGGGGGCGGCCTCGGGCCCGTCGAGGGTGTTGTAGTCGGTGTACGGCAGGACGACCGGGCCGGTGTCCTCGGTCTCGCGCAGGGCGGGGCCGCGGTAGGGGCCGGAGACGAAGCTGGCCTTGAACCGCTCGTAGGCGCTGACGTCGACCTTCAGATAGCCGAATCCGGGGATGGGCGGCAGGTGGAAGGCGTCGGTGGTGTCGAGGACGGTGCGGGACTCATCGGCGGAGAAGGTGCGCAGGCCCAGCCGGTACGACAGGTAGGTGTCGAGGCCCTTGAGCTTGCCGCCCTCGATGCGCTGGCTGGAGAGCAGCAGGTGCACGCCGATGGAGCGGCCGATGCGGCCGATGGACAGGAAGAGGTCGATGAAGTCGGGCTTGGCCGTGAGCAGTTCGCCGAACTCGTCGATGACGACGAACAGGTGCGGCAGCGGGTCGAGGTCGGGCCGGGTCGCGCGCAGGGCGGCGTAGTGGCCGATGTCGGCGACGTTGCCCGCGTTCTTGAGGACCTGCTGGCGGCGCTGGACCTCGCCCGCGAGGGAGGAGTGGACGCGCTCGACGAGGCCCGCCTGGTTCTCCAGGTTGGTGATGACGCCCGCGACGTGCGGCAGGTCGGCGAAGGGGGCGAACGTCGCGCCGCCCTTGTAGTCGACGAGGACCATGGCCAGGTCCTCCGGCGGGTGGGTGGCGACCAGGGCGAGGACGAGGGTGCGCAGCAGCTCGCTCTTGCCGGAGCCGGTGGCGCCGACGCACAGGCCGTGGGGGCCCATGCCGAGTTCGGAGGACTCCTTGAGGTCGAGCAGGACGGGCTCGCGGCCGTCGCTGACGCCGATGGGCACGCGCAGGAAGGCGCGTTCGCCGCGCGGCTGCCACAGGCTGCGCACGTCGAGGGCGGCCGGGTCGTCGATGCCGAGCAGTTCGGCGAAGTCGACGGGGCCGGACAGGGGCGCGTCCACGAGCGACTCGGCGGACAGCCGCAGCGGGGAGAGCAGCCGGGCCAGTCCCTCGGCGCCCGCGGCGGTGGCCGGGTCGGCGGTGCCGTCGGAGGTGACCGGCTCCGGGTGGCGCAGGTCCTCGATGCCGACGGCGTCGCCGTCGACGGTGATGCGCAGCGACACCTGGCCGGGCTCCTGGATGCGCTCGGCGACCAGGTGCAGCACGGTGACGCCCATGTGCCGGAGGTCCACCGCCTCGTCGGGGCGGGGCAGTTCGGCGGCGTCCGCGCCGTAGCCGTCGCTGACGACCAGCAGGCGGCCGGCCATCTCGAGGGCGTCCTTGCCGGACAGGCCGCGCCGTACCTCGGCGGCGTAGGAGGCGCGGCGGCGCAGGTCCCGGCTCATCAGGCGGCCGAGGGTGCCGAGCGAGGGGGCGATACGGCGGGCGGCGACGGGCCCGTCGTGCTCCTCGGGGTCGAGGGTGTGCGGCAGCCACTTCAGCCAGGCCCAGTCGGCCATCCGGTCACCGGGGCAGGCAAGGGCGAGGGCGACGTCGTCGGGGGCGTGGGCGACGGCGGTCTGGGCGAGCAGGGCGCGGGCGACGCGCAGCACGTCCTCGCGGGCGCCGACGATGCTGACGTCGCCGGCCCGGTCGAGGGGGACGGTCAGCGGCAGGTCGGCCGCACTGGAGAAGCGGTTCTTCAGCGCCCCGGCCTCGTTGAGCATGAAGCGGTCGGGCGGGGTGAGGACGCTGCCGCCCTGCTGGCCGACCTTCAGGGACCGTACGGGCATCCGGCCGGTGCCCACGCGCACGCGCAGGAAGTCGGCGTCGAGGCGGCGGCGTTCCCACAGCCGGGCCGGGTCGCGCACGATGTCGTGGAGCGCCTCGGGCGGCGGGTCCAGGAGGCGGGCCGCCGCGCGGCGCTCGCGCTCCTCGCCGCCCAGCTCCTCGCGCAGCTCCTCCAGGTACTCGAGGTAGCGCTCGCGCTGCCGGCGCCGGGTGCGCTGGGCCTTGCCGCGCTGCGACACCAGCATGCCGATGGAGCCGAGCACGGTGATGACGAGCACGATCGCGCCGATGCCCGCGAACTGGCTGTTGCGCACGACCGTCATCATCACGACGGAACTCATCACGCCCGCGATGGGCATGAGGGTGTGCAGGACGCCGCCCGCCTTGCCCTCGGGCAGATTGGGCGGCGGCTCGATGGTGCGCTCCTCCGGCGTGGGCAGCGGCCGGGTGGTGCGGGCGGGGCGGTGGACTATGCGCGTGGTCATCGGGAGGTTCGCCTGCTCATGGCTCGGGTGAGGACTTCGGCGGCGAGTTCGGCCACGGCCTCGCGGGTGACCTGGCCGAGCAGATCGGTGCGGATCGGGCCGCCGGCGGCGAGGTGCCGGTCGTACGGAAGCATCAGCACTTTCACGCCGTCGAGCTGGAGGTGCTCGCTCGCCGCGGTCACGTCGAGCGTCATATGGGGGGACGACGCGGCGACGACCACGACGGTTCCGGCCAGCATTTTCGGCCGTGGCACGGAGGCCATCCAGTCCAGCACGGCGCGGGTGCTGATGACGCCCTCGGTGGTCGCCAGGGTGACGAGGACGCGCGCCTGGGCCGCCGAGAGGGCGGTGCGCGACAGCTCGCTGGGCAGGGAGTCGCAGTCGACGACGGTGATGCCGAAGTAGCGGCGCAGCGCCACCATCGCCGCCCGGTACTCCGCGAGTTCCAGCCGGTTGCCGACGCGGCCCTGGCTGCCGGGCAGCAGCCAGCCGCGCTCGGGCAGCTGGACCAGGTAGCCGACGACGTCCGTCAGCTGCATGGACGGGTCCAGGATCTGCGCCAGGTCGCTGGTGGTCCAGCGCACCTTGGTCACGCCCAGCCGGGCCGGCAGGGTGCCGAGGGAGGCGTCCGCCTCCAGCATCAGCACCGGGTCCTGGCGGTAGTGCGCGAACGTGCGCCCCAGCAGCGCGGTGACGGTGGTCTTGCCCGCGCCGCCGCGGATGCCGGTGACGACGATCTGCCGACCGGTGGTCAGGGGCTGCTGGAGCGCCTGCGCGGTGCGGGTGGCCTCCTCGACCTCGCGGGCGGCCGAGGAACCGACGAGGCGGCGCAGCGAGCGGCCGGTGCGCTTGGCGGCGGAGTCGCCGTTGAGGGGCTTGCCCTTGGTCAGCTCGTCGGGGAGGGGCAGTTCGAGGGTGATGGGTGTGGGGAGGGGGCGGGGCGGGGGCGGCGGCGCGGGGGCCTCGGCGGCCGGCGGCGGTACGGGCCGCGCGGGCTCCGCCACCGCTGCCGCTGCCGCCTCCGGCTCCGGCTCCGGCTCTTTGGCCGTCTCCACGGCCTTGGCCGCCTCCCCGAGCCCTGCCGACAGATTGCGCAGGCTCCGCAGTACGTCGCCCTGCCAGTCCTCGTCCTGGGACATGTGTCTCTCCCTGCCTTCCCGGAACGGAACTAGAACTGGTGGAGCAGGCGTGCGTACACGCCGAACACCCCGACCGCGAGCGGGAACAGGGCGATCACGCCGGCGGTCTCGACCAGGTCCACGGCATGGCGCAGCCGTACGCGCACGTGCTCCGGCGGCCGGACCGCCAGCACGCCGAGCGGTACGAGCGCGGCCAGGCAGAGCGCGGCGATTGGCCCGTACGGGGTGCCGTGGGGGCGGTCGAGCCAGAGCACGGCGAGGCGGACGAGCAGCACCAGGGCCGCGGACAGCAGCGTCACGACCTCGGCCACCAGCGGGAAGGCCCGGGCGCGGGACAGCAGGACGACGGCGAGCACGGCCGTGAGCGCGACGGTCCACACGGTGGGGACCCTGCTGACGGCCAGCAGCCCACCCGCCGTGGCGGACGCGGCGACCACGACCGTGGCCAGGGTCAGGCCCCGGTGGGTGGCCGCCAGGGCGGTCTCGACCGCGTGGCGGCTGACGGACGCGCCGCCGGAACGGCTGTCGTCGAGCGCGGTCAGACCGGCCGCCATCAGCGCGAGGCGCGGGAGCAGCCCGAGGAGGACGACGGAGACGACGGCCATGACGGTGCCGAGGCGCGCCGGGTCGCCCTGGAACGCCGCGACGGTCTCCCAGACGGCCGTGATCGCGGCGACGGCTCCCGCCCCGATCAGCCCGCCCCTGCCGAGGCGGGAGAACAGGCCGAGCAGGGCCAGGGTGGCGGCGAGCGCGGTGGCGACTCCCGCCAGGCGTGCGGTCCCGGACCAGGCGTGCGCGTCGGCGGCGGTCCAGGCGGCGAGCGTGCCGAGGGCGCCTCCGGTGAGCACGAGGGTCGTGCCGAGCGCCCGGCCGTCGGCCCGGAGCACCTTCCCGGCCACGGCTCCGACAGCCGCCACGCAGACGGCGGCCACCACGAGCGGGCCCGCCACGGCTCCGGCACCGAGCCCGGTGCGCGCGAGCAGACCTGCGGCCACGGCCAGGACCATCGCAGTCAGTCCCGCGGTCCACTCCCGGGCCTCGGGACGCCAGCGCCAGGCGCGGACGTCCAGGTCCTCGGCGACCTCGTCGGTGACGTCGTGCACGACGGGCGCGGAGGGCGCGTCGTGGACCCGTACGAGCCGGAGCAGCGCCCCGTCGGGCACGCCGGCCCCGGCGAGGGTGCCGTCCTGCGGCAGAACCGTTCCGTCGGAGGTGACCAGGTGCCGGGCGGCGGGCCGTTCGCCGACCTTGTCGTCCAGCAGCCGCAGCACATCGGGAAGAAGCCGCCCGATCGGCTCGTCGGCGGGCAGTACCAGATCCACCCGGCGGCGCTCGCCGATCAGGGTGACCCGGCTCAATTCCGTGCGCTGCCCCGCCCCCACATTCACCACGCGGCCGAACCTATCACTGGGGTGACTCCGTCACTTTTTCCGTCGGTTTATCCGTCGGCTCATCCGCCGGCTTATCCGTCACTTTTGGTGCATATTGCTGCTGTTGTCGCTGCTGCTGCTTCTGCTGTTCCTTCTGCTTCGCCAGGGTGTGCTGGATGAACGACCATCCGACACAACCGGCGCACAGCACCGCGGCAATGGCGATTCCGGCGAAAACCTTGCCGAGCTTCTCGTCGGCGGTGCGGCGGGCCCGCTGGGCGCCGTGGAGCAGCGCATCGCGCAGCCGACGGCGCCGCACGGAGACGGACTCCAGCAGCTGACTGTCGTAATCCTTCGACATGTTGGGTCCCTACGCCGTTGTTTCGACCGTCCCGTTCCGGGTGTTCCGGGACTCAGGTGCCCCGCGCGTACTGAATGGCAAGGAAGATCACCCACGCGACGGGCAGCAACAGCCCGAGCGCAGCAGGCCGCTTCAGCAGCGGAACACCGGGATCCAGCTGCGGGCGGGGCTGCCCGGGAACGGGCTCGGGAAGCTTCTTCACCTTGGCCCGGACGAAGAGATTCCAGAGCAGGGTGAACGGGGTGAAGATGACAAGGGAAACGGGGCTCCACCACCCCTGCAACAGCGTCTTGCCCGTCATCTCCCGCACCACGGACGTGCCGCAGGTGCGGCAGAACGGCCCCTTGAGGGTCAGGAACCGCATCATGATCAGAATGCCCTGATGCCCACGGACGGTCGCCTCGACGGCGGGGAATCCGCCGCAGATACGGCAGTAGGCCTGGGTGGGGTGAGGCTGCGCGAAACCCTGCGGGGGCGGGAAGCCCTGGGGCGGCGGGAAGCCGCCCTGCTGCGGGATTCCGGGCTGCGGGAATCCCGGCTGCTGGGGTGCGAACTGCTGAGGCTGGGCAGGCGGGAAGGGCTGCTGAGGCGGCGGAGTCGCCACGAAATATCCCCCGAAGTGGCTCAAGTAAACAGATAGCGGGCGCGAGCGCGTACGGTACGGCCGCGCACCGGCGACCATTGTCTATCAACGTTGCATTGGGCGTGCAACGCAGCCGATCAGATGGGCCGGTGGATCTGGCTCCTACCCGTCACGACTCACCCATGCGGCCGACTTGCACAGCCCCGATGAAAACGGACCACATCGCAGGCTTAAGGACGAACCCACCACGCGCGTGATCCTTGCTGTCACGTACGGCTATGAGGTTGCCATCAGTCATGAGCAAGAGATGCCGCTCCGTGCATCACTCCCGTTCAAGCTCATGCGCGACGGACGCAATCAGCTCGGCTGATTGCTGCGCAGACAATGCCGAAGCCCGAAGCATGCCGAGCACCCGACGGTACTTTGCCACGGCCTCGCGCTCCTCCAAGGACACCCAACCGTCGAGGTAGGGGATCCGAACAACGTCCAAGTCCAGGTGATCCGGGTACGAGTAGAAGATAAAGCTTCCACTGGTGCAGGTGAACGCGGTTTGGGAGAACGGGATGACCAGGATCGTCACGTACGGCAGTTGACCCATCGCATTCAGGTGGCGGAGCTGCGCAGCCATGACCACGGATCCCCCAATCCGTTGCCGGAGAACTCCTTCCGGCAAAATGCACAGGTACTGCGGAGGAACTTCCTTGCTGAAGATGCCCTGCCGCTTCAACCGGAGGTCGACATAGAACTCCAGCTCAGCATCGGTCAAGGGATCAGGGGATCCAGACATGACGGCCGTCGCGTACGGTCGGGTTTGCAGAAGCCCCGGGACAACCTCGCCGTGTGTCCAGGTGAGGCCGCCCGCCGGAGGCCGTGAGTGGGAGGTACCCACGGCCGCACTGCGACTGGCGACGCGCGAGGAGCGCGAAGCGGCCGGCCTTCCGGGCAACGTGTCCGCCACGCCCATCAGCTGCGCCGAGTGCGTCGACCTGCAGACCACCCAGCGGTCGGCCGTCGACGGCGGGAACAGAGTGCGCGCCGTGGCCGCGACGATCGCGGTGCGGAACCACTTCCGTCAGGCACACCTGTCGCACAGTGGAGGCGCGTGATGAATCACCTCCTCACCGGCAACTGCCAGCACCGCGAGAGCTGGACCCACACGGGAGGCGAATCCCGCTGCACCCGGTGCGGCGTCCGCCGCTTCACCGACTACGGCGCACTCCGACCCCCGGGGCTGCCGCAGGCTGTCATCGCCGATCCTGATGGCGAAAACCTGCCGAAGAAAGGGGCAATTCGACCTTTCTTTGGCAGATTCCCTCCATCAGAAGGGTGCGTCACAGCTCGTCAATAGACCCCGAGCCCCGGCGCAGGCCTTCAGCTGGCGGTTCGGCGGGCGGAGAGGAGCCACCGCCAGCGTCGACGCTCGGTGACGAAGGTGGCCATAGCCAGCAACGTCGCCGGGACCGCCGCCCACGCCGGCCAGGTCATCCACGAGAACGTCACCGCCGCGACGATCTGGAGCAGGACGAGAAGAACCGTGACCCAACCCGGCACCGCAATGATCACGCTGTTCTTGTCACCCGGAGTGGACAGGCACGTCGGCAGGCCGATCAGGAGCACCAGAGACAGAACGGCAAGAAGCCACGAGTAGTTGGCCAGTGCCCAGGGCGCCGCCACCCAGGCGACGAGTTCCACCGCGAAGCGCAGGACAGACGCGATGCGGTCGTCCGGCCGTCCCGGGAGCATGTTCTCAGCAGCAGCAGTCACCCGCCAACGATCGCACGCCCACAACGAACCGCCGGAGCCGCTCGCCCCACCTTTAGAGCCGTAAGGCGCTGAACATCTCCGTCGCCCTCCTGCACGAAGTCCTAGAGCGCTGCCCCCGTCGCCGCAAGCGCGGCGGACTGCTGGGTGCGGTAGCGGCCCGGAGCTGTGCCGTATTCCCTCTTGAATGCCTTGGCGAAGGCGAATTCCGAGGTGTAGCCCGTGCGTTGCGCTATGGCGCGCAGGGGCTGGTCGCCCTCGCGGAGGAGGCGGCCGGCGAGGGTGAGGCGCCACCAGGTCAGGTAGGCGAGGGGTGGTTCGCCGACGAGTGCGGTGAAGCGTTTGGCGAAGGCGGCGCGGGAGAGGCCGGCGACGGTGCCGAGTTCCTCGACGGTCCAGGGGTGGGCCGGGTCGTGGTGGACGGCGCCGAGGGCCTGGCCGATGGCGGGGTCGTGGAGGGCCGCCGCCCAGCCGGTGGTGGCCCGGGCGTGCTCGTCGTACCAGGCGCGGAGGATGTAGAGCAGGGTCGTGTCGAGGAGTGCGCTGGTGGCGGCGGCCGCGCCGGGGCGGGGGCGGGCGGTCTCGGCGCGGAGCAGGTCGAGGACGGCACCGAGGGGGCGGTTGCGGGTGGGGAGACGGATGACGGTGGGGAGGCAGGTCAGCAGGGGGTGGGGGCGGGAGCGGTTGAGGCGGTAGGCGCCGCAGATCAGCTGGGTGCCGGGGGTTCCGTCGTCCGGTGTCGGCGGGCCGGGGGGCCAGGAGCCATCGGGGTTCTGGGTGATTTCGCCGAGTGGGGTGGCGGGGTCGTCGGCGAGACCGTGTGCGACGCCGTGGACGAAGGCGAGGTCGCCGGCGTCGAGCCGGATGGGTGGGGTGCCGTCTTCGGGGAGTACCCAGCAGGTGCCGTCGAGGACCGCGTGGAATCCGACGCCGGCCGTGGCGGGGAAGCGCAGGCCCCAGGCGCCGTGGCGGTGCTTGCGGGCAGCGTGGGGGCGACCGGTGCGCATGGCGGTGATCGCGTCGCTGAGTACGTCCATGCAGGTGAGCGTAGCCGGGGAGACGGACGCACATGATCGCGAGACGCTGTGGCATGGGCGGCCGGGTGTGACCTTCGTACGGTGGGTCTACGGGCGGGGCGCGAGGTATCTGACGCTCCGTCACTCGACTTACGTGCGGAGTGTGGATGATGGCGAAGCGTGTGGTGTTCGACGAGCTGGGCGGACCCGAGGTGCTGCGGTTCGAGGAGGTGGATCTCGGTGAGCCCGGGCCGGGCGAGGTGCTGGTGCGGGTGGATGCGCTGGGGCTGAACCGGGCGGAGGCGTTGTTCCGCTCGGGCGGCTATTACTACCAGCCGACGTTGCCGGGGTCGCGGATCGGTTACGAGGCGGCCGGGGAGGTGCTGGCGGTCGGTGCGGGGGTGTCCGGCTTCACGGTGGGCGATGCGGTGCTGACGGCGGGCGTCGGCGGGATGAGTTCCGATGGCGTGTACGGCGATCGGCTGCTCGTCCCGGCCGGTGATCTGCTGCGCCGGCCGGGCGGGGCGGACGCGGTGACCGGGGCGGCGTTGTGGCTGTCGTACAGCACGGCGTACGGGGCGCTGGTGGAGAAGGGCGGGATGCGTCCGGGGGACACGGTGCTGATCACGGCGGCGTCGAGCAGTGTGGGGGTGGCGGCGATCCAGATCGCCAGGCATCTGGGGGCCGTGCCGGTGGCGGTCACGCGGAGTGCGGCGAAGCGGGAGCGTCTGCTGGAGCTGGGCGCGGCGCATGTGATCGCGCTGGATGAAGGCGGTCTGCTGGAGCAGGTGAAGGAGGTGACCGGTGGGCGGGGTGCCGAGATCGTCTTCGATGCGGTGTCGGGTCCGGGGCTGGCCGAGATCGCGCAGGCGGTGGCGCCGGGTGGGCTGCTGATCGTGTACGGGTGGCTGGATCAGAGGCCGGCCCCGCTGCCGATGAACTGGACGCTGCGGATACTGGGGTACGGCAATCTGCAGGTGACGGGTGATCCGGAGACGCGTCGCCGGATCTGGCACTTCCTGGATGCCGGTCTGCGGGCGGGGACGCTGGCGCCGGTGGTCGATCGGACCTTCGACCTGGGGGAGATCGTGGAGGCGCATCGGTATATGGAGTCGAACGGTCAGGTCGGGAAGATCGTGGTCACTGTCGGCCACTAGCCCCCCGCTTCTTCACGGGCGCCGCCCCTGTCGGCAAGAGGGTCGCGCCCGTGCTCCTGGCTGGTCCTGGGCGAGGGCGGCGACAGCGGCGACAGCGGCGACATGGGGGGAGGGGCCGACTTGCGTTGGAGTGTGCTCCAACTCTTAGTTTTCTGTCCGTGGCCGTCGGCCGCCTCTCGCGGAAGCGGGACGCGCCGGAGGCCGGAACGACACTGTGAGCTGGATGGAGCACGACATGACTGCCGAGAACACGACCGCCGAGACCCGCCAGGACCGTTTCGAGCGGGGGATGCGGGTGCTCTCCGCCATCGACGGCGAAGCCGGCGAGCGGATCGTCTCCTCGCTCGCGGACATCTCGCCGGAGCTCGGCCACCAGGTCGCGGCCTGGGGCTTCGGCGACATCTACAGCCGCCCGGGCCTGGCGCCCCGGGACCGGCAGCTGGTGACCATCGGCATGCTGACCGCGCTCGGCGGGTGCGAGCCGCAGCTGGAAGTGCACGTCAACGCCTCGCTGAACGTGGGGCTGACGCCCGAGGAGATCGTCGAGGCGATGCTGCACTCCGCCGTCTACTGCGGTTTCCCCAAGGCGCTCAACGCGACGTTCGTGGCGAAGAAGGTGTTCGGCGAGCGCGGTCTGCTGCCGGTCGGGGGACGGTAGACCGGGGCGGCAGGGCAGCGTGGTCAGGCGGCGGGGATGGTGGCGCGGAACTTGCCGGCGAGGTCGGCGCCGCGGATGACGCCACCCGTGTGGTAGGTCAGGCCCCAGGCACTGATCGCGGATCCGTCGGCGAAGAGGCACATGTCGCGCAGATGGTCGCTGTCCCGGGGCTCGCCATCCTTGATCCAGCCGCCGACGTCGCTCTTGCGGTTGCCGAACTGGGTCGTCCCGCCCAGGTCCGCGCAGTAGACGGCGGACGGGTTGCCCTGCGGGTGCTGCGGCAGCGCCGGCTTGCGGACGTACGCGAGCGCGGCGAGGGTGGGCAGGTCGGCGGCGAGGGTGTCGGCGGCCACGGTGATACGGGACGTGTCGGCGGCGGTGAATTCGCACAGCTCCCGCTGCCCGCCGAGCGGGCTGAGCCTGCCGCCGGCGTCGTAGAAGGGCCGGTACGTGCCGGCGACGCCGCCCTGGGACGCGCACCAGGCGGCCGGGGTGCGCGGGAGCGGCTTCGACGGCTGCGCGGTGGCCTGTGTGGCGGCCGCCGCCACAGCGGCCGTGACGAGGGTGACGGCAAGGACGCGTGCTCGCATATTGCCTCCCGTGAGCGATGAGGCACACAGTCTCCAGCGGGTCGTGTGTACGCGTCAACGACGCGTTCCGCTTCGGGCGGCAGGCCGCCCACGGAACAGGCGCTGCTCGGCATAGCCGTGCCCATCGCGCGGACAGGACCCCGCGTGCCCGGCCAGACGCCAGCTGCCGACGCGTCAGCCCGTATCCAGCAAACTCGCCCAACGCGGCTGGCCCGCCACCTACCTGGCGCGTCAGCTCGGCACCAGCGTCCACACGCTCTCAGACATCCGCAACAAGCGCCGCCGCCACATCAACCTGCGCCTGGACCAGATGATCCGCCTGCTGCACCGCGACCTCATGAAAACGACCCCGGCCAACCGCGGAATCCCCCGCAGCCCCGCCCATCGTGCCCAGGCAGCCGCGTCCCGTACCGCAGCAGGAGCCCAGCTCCCGACCGACGCTGACCAAAGGACAGAACCTAGCGGTGAACAACAGGGTCTGGCGCAAGGCGTGGCCCCCAGTCCGGCGGCAACAGAGCCCACGAACCGTGTTCCAACCACTCCCGGAATTGGACGGGCCGGGCGCCAGTGACGTGGTCCAAAGAGAGCGGGACGATCCGATCACAAGTAGCCCGTCCGTCCCACCACACTGTGCCAGCCAGCGAGCCGGTCAGCGCCAACAGGGTGGAGAAGCCGCAGCCGTGCTCCTGGATGACGACCGCACCGGCCGTCTTCCGGTCCTCGAACCTGCCGGCCTCGTCGTCCCAGGCACGCCAAGCTGTCCGATACGCGGCGTCGTCCTCGAATGCCTCAGCCCGTGGCTCACGTGCCATCAGTTCGTCGTCCCTCTCGACATAGGAGTCGGGATGCGGAAAGGGAACGGCCAGCAGCTCGCGTCGCCACTCATCATTGCCGGCCCACCACCAACCACACCCGGTCCGCTCAAGCCGGAAGAGCGCCCCGCCCGCGCTCACCTCGCGCAGATACGCCCGGTATTCCTTGGGAAAGGACACACCGAGTTCACGTTCGGCCTCGACGATCTCGGCTTCAGTGAGGGGCGGCTCTGTCATGGGGCGAGCCTAGCCCGCGTTATGCAGACCATCGGTCCGCTCGCGCGGACCCCAGCGCCATGGCCGAGTCAGGCTGCTCCAAGGGACACGGCCTAGGTGCCGTCCTCGACCTGCTCCGCGCCGAGACCGCCCGCCCCCGCCCCGGCACGGCCGCCGCCACCAGCGAACTCCTCGACACGACCCTGCTCTACATCCTGCGAGCCTGGTACGACGAGCACGCCCGGGCCGCTACCGCACCCAGCAGTCCGCCGCGCTTGTGGCGACGGGGGCAGCGCCAGCCCCGCCCTACAACCAGTCGGCAAGAGGGTCGCGCCCGGGGCGCACCGAACGGACCCGGCGCGTAGAAGCGCGTTCGGAACTCGTCCACGAAGTCAGCCCAGTTCGGCGCCGCGCAAATGCCGTACGAGCCGGCCGAAGGACTCCCAGCACTCCTCCGACTCGCCGTCGCCCAGCGGGTAGTAGAAGCCGGGGGCCGCGTCCGGGCCCAGCTGCATCGGGGACTGCGCCAGCGGCGTACGGCTTGCGGTTTCGCGGCCCGCCTCGCGGACCTCCGCGGCGCCCAGGACGAAGGCGTACGGCATCGGGGGGCGCTCGAAGCGGGCGGGGGCGGTCAGGTCGCGGCGGGCCTCGCGCAGTTGGCACAGCATCGTCTTCAGGCCGTGCCTCGTCACCAGTTCGGTGGCCAGCTCCGGCAGTGCCTCCAGGGGCGGCTTCTCCCCCGCGCCGTAGCCCAGGGTGAGGGTGATGTCCTCTTCCACGCCGTCCGGGGTGCGGATCACCTGCAGGGTGGCGATGGCCGGGCGCTCCTCGCTGCCGACGACCACCGTCCAGGTGGGTTCGGGAGCCCGCCGGTAGGCCAGGTCGGTCAGCTGGCGCCGGGACCAGGTGAGCCCCGCAGGCTCGGATGTGCCCCAGCCGGTCGGAGGGGCGCCGGTCAGCGCCTGCCAGGCGGCTTCCAGGGCGCCGCCCAGGACGAGGTCGGCTTCGGGCTGGTGCAGGGTACGGAAGGAGAGGACGAGCTGGCGCTCATCGGTGGGGCCGGACTCCGCGAAGGTGTCGGCCACCGGAGTCTCGCCCTTCTCGTCCCGGGCCGGCACGAAAAGGTCCTCCTGCCAGCGCAGCACCGCACCCGTCAGCCCGTCGTAGTAGCCGCACCGCTCGTCCTGGACCACCCAGCGCGAGGGCACGGACTGGAGGAGCAGCCGGGTGGGGAGGGAGAGGCGGCAGTGCGGCGGCGTGACGATCTGGAGGGAACGGTCGCTGTCCACGGCGGCCCGCAGGGCCTCGGAGAGCCAGCTCGTCACGGGGATGACAGGGCGGTCCTGGAGGACGACGGCCGCCTGCTCGGTCAGCATGTCGACAGCCGGCTGCGCGGCAGCCGGAACGGGCACGGCTTGGATACCCGATATGTCGACCGGGTACGCCGCGCCCTTGGTGCCGGGGGCGTCCGGCGGCCAGACGCGGCCGCCGAGCAGCATGACCAGCCGGGCGGCGAAGGCGCCGGCCAGCCGTTCGGCCTCGGGGGCACCGCTGGTGGCGCGGGCCTCCATCCACCACTGCGGGCCCTCGCCGGGCGGCTCCGCGCCGCCCGGGCCGAGCAGCCGCTCCGCCTCGCCGGCCACCTGGATCATCAGCGGCGCCTCGATCGACACGAGCGGCCGGCCCTCGGCGTCGCACAGCTGGATGACGGCACCGTCGCCGGTGGTGTCCACCTGCATGTCCGGACCACCGGCGAGCAGTCCCGCCAGGACGCTCATGGGGTCGGGCATGCGCTTGGTGAGCGCGATCACGTCCTTGGTCATGCGGTGGTCGTCCTGTCCCTGTGTGCGTTGCGAATCTTGAGGAGGGAGTGCAGAGCATCGCCGACGCTCCGCAGATGACCGGCGAAGAGTTCCTTCTCCGGACCGTCGGCCCGCAGGGCGATGGCTTCCGCGTGCTTCAGGGCCCGGTCGCTCGGGGCGACGAAGAGCGCCTCAGCGGCGAGGCACATGGCCCGGCGCGTGTCGACGGCCGACACGGCGCAGGCCAGGTCGACGAGCTGGGTGGCGAGGTCGAAGCGGATGGCTCGGGTATCGCCGGAGAGCCGGAGGACTCCGCGGCGTACGACGTCCTCGACGTCGTCGAGCACGCCCGGATGCGCCGCGCAGCTCGCGAGGGGAGCCTCCAACTGCTCGTCGAAATACTCGCTGTCGGCGATCCGGGTAAGCGCCCGGATCGCTTCCGCACGAGCGGCCTGCGTGCCCTTCTCCTCCGGCAGACCGCTGTCGAAGGCCATGGCCCGGGCCAGCTGCCCGAAGGTGTTGTCGACGGAGAACTTCCGGTCGATGCAGCTGTCGTACCAGGCTGCCTGCTTCGGGTCGGCGGCGGCCGCCACGACCGCCTCGTACCCGGCTGCTTCGCCCCACTCGAGCAAGGCGAGGCAGGCGGTGAACCGGTCGTGCGCCGACTCGGCGGGATCGTTCATAAGGTCGACGAGCCCGGGCACGCGCTCCCGGTGCCGGGGCTCGTCGAGGCCGTCGTCGATGACGTCGTACGGGTCGTCGACGGGGCGGCCGTCGAAGCCGGTGCCCAGCAGGGCGTCTATGCGGGCCACGGGGACTGGCTCCTTCCGAACTTCCGATACCGGGCTCATGACGGCCCTGCAGCTGGTTGCCAACCGGGAGGAATCACCTTCACGTTTCCGCCCCGCTCACCGATCCACGCCTCGAGTTCCGCACCGGCCAACTCCCGGGAGGAGTCGCCGTCGACGACCGTGATCGGCCCGAACACGGTACCCGTCAGACCACGCACCACAGTGGTGTCGTCCACCTGGACCTTGAAGGAGTTCTCGAAGACCGCGGCATCGGTCAGATCCGCCCCGCGCAGGTCGACGTCCAGCAGCGAAGCGCCGCGGATCCGTGTCCCGCGGAAGCTCGCCCCCGTCGCGTCGACCTCGTACAGGGATGCCCTGACCATGTCCGCACCGTCGAGCCGCGCCGACCGGAGCACGGTCTCGTCCAGGTTCGCCCGGACGAGACACGCGTCGGTCAGATCCGCTCCGGTGAGGTCCGCCCCTTGCAGGTCGGCCCGGTAGAAGCATGCGTCGACGAACAGCACGCCCGCGAGGACCGCCTCGGTGAACCACGCACCGGAGAAATCCCCGCCTGAGAGGTCGGCGCTCCGGAAGTCGTGCTCGATTCCGTAGAGGCTGTAGCCGTCCTCCGAATCGTCGAGCCACTCCCGCAGTTGCCGCGTGGCTTCCGGATCGGCCGGGAGCGCAGCCGGCTTCCAGGTCTTGCCGGTGCCAGATGTCATGATCTCCCCCACCATTGCTGTCAACGACCGGCCTTGGCGGTGCGATCAGACCTTCTCAGTCCTCGAGGATCTGGACCCCGAGCGCCTGCAGCAGCACGGTGCACGACCGGCAGGGCAGGGTCGGTTGACCATGCTCGGGGTCGCCGTCGGGGCGGATCTTCTTCGAGAGGAGGACCGCGCCTTTGAAGTGCGGGAGCGCTTCGTCGATCGTGGTGACCCGTCCGTCGGCCCGCTCGGCGTCGAGTCCCCAGAACTGGTCGGAGACGAGGGCGGATTCGGCGCACATGCCGATGAAGCGTTCCCGCCGCTCGGTCGGCAAGGCGTCGAAGAACGCCTGCACTGTCGGGTGAAGGCGCGGAATTCCTTCACCGAACAGGCTGGTGTGGCTGAAGATCTTTCCCTGGATGAGCAGGGAAGAGGCCACCGCGGGATAGATCTCAGACAAAGTAGTCCTCCGCGTCGGGAAGAAGCCGGCCGCTCAGCGCCGCAGCGAAGGCTTCGTACTCGTTCTCGCCGAGGAAATACCCCCCGGTGTGATGCTGGTAGAAGAACCGCCCGTTCTCGTCGACGAGCCAGATCCCGGCCTCGTACGTCTCGTACGCCACGGGAAACAGGCTCACGCCAAGGCCCTCGGCGAGTTCGGCGAAATCCTCGACATCTCCCTCGTAGCCACCGGTCGGCTTGGTCGTCAGAACGACGTCCGGGGATTTGCGCGGCGACCGGAGTGCGAGGTCGCCGTACGTGTGGACAAAGCGAACTGCCGTGTCGAGCACTGCGAGTTGCGCCCCCTGGCGGGCGGCATCCTCGACCCTCACCTGAATGAGTTCGTCCGCGCGAGAGCCGATGTCCCGGCCGGGGAACCAGCCGTTCTCCGTGAGCCACCGCTCCACCTCGGGAGTGTGGGTGCTCAGCGTCATGGTGTTCCTTTCAGGACTCTGCACTCTAAACGGGTTCGATACCGAGCTCGGGAAGAACCCGCTTACAGGTGTCACAGGGCGGGAAGTAGTCGTTGTGGTGGTGCACGACCTTGCCGGTTTCCCTTTCGAGGAAGTCCCCGATCCGCGTGGTGTGAACCTTTGCTCCCTCGAGCGCCTTCCTTGCTTCCTCAAGGGTAGTGATCTTCACGCCACTACGTTCCAGCATCTCGAGCCGGTCGCTGATCAGCGAGGTCTCGGAACACTTTCCGTGACCGCCGCCTATGCTGTCGATCCGTCCGGCCTCGTAGTCCGCCTTGATCTTGTCCAGGAGATCCTTGAGCACGGGATGGGTATGGGGCAGCTTCTGTCCCCCCATCTTGGTCGTGCTCGTGTGCGACGTAATCACATTGTCGTGCAGCAGGCTACCTGCACAGCCGTCCTTGAGCTGGTTCAGACCCGGCGGAATGTTCAGCTTGGCGAACGCCTTGGCTTCCTCTTCCGTCATCTTCGGCTTGAGCGCCTTGTCCGCAAGTTCGTTCGTGCGCTCGCGCAGGGCATTCACCTGCTCCGAGGGGCTGAGATTCTTCACGTCCTCGGCCGGCAGACGGTAGTGCCGCATCTTGTCGGCACTCGATCCGTGCCACCCAGGCTGCGGGTCCAGCGGCACCCCGTGCGGGCCCTGGCCGGTACCGCTCGAACCGTGCGGCGGCGTCTCACCGCCGTGCTCCGGCGTGTGGGCGCCGTCGGCGCCGTGCGGGTCCGCCGGGGAGGCGTCGTGCCCGCTGCCGTGGCCCTCGTGCGGCGGGTTGCCGTCGTCGGCGTGGTGGGGGTCGTCGTGGCCGTGGCCGTGGTCGCCCGAGGCCGGGTGGGAGTCGCCGTGGCCGCCGTGGGCCTCGCCGCCATGACCGTCGTGGCCGCCGCCCGTACCTGCCGTGTCATGGCCGGAGTGACCCGGAGTGCCGTGTCCCCCGCCGGACGGCGTGTGCGTGCCGCCGCCCGAAGCGCCGTGCGCACCGGAGCCGCCACCGGACGAGCCGTGCGAGCCCGAGCCGCCGCCCGTCGGGTGGTCCGACACATGGCCGCCGCCACCCGTGTGGGGCGTGGTGTTCGGGCCGCCGGTGCCGCCGCCCGTCGGGTGGGCGCCGTCGCCGCCGTGCATGTTGACCGGCTGCGTGGACGTGGGGTGGGACGAAGTCGGGTGGCTGCCCGCCCCCTCCACGTGGCTGGGGCCGCCCGCGCCCTCAAGGACCTTGGCCTCCTGCTTCACAGGAGCGGTCTGGTGCTCGTTCGCGTGCTCGTGCGTGACGTTCGGCAGGTCCGCCTTGTGCGGCTCCTTGACGGGCTTCGTGTCGGGGACCGGGTTGCCGTGTTCGTCCCTGATGACGGCGTCACGGCCGACGACGCGCTTGTTGCCCTCGTGGTCGGTGTAGTGGAGGCCGTCGGAATTCGGCGAATGCGCGGGGGTGGAGGACTTCTCGCCCGGGTGCGCAGGGGCCGACGGAGCCGACGGCTTCTCGCCCGCGCCCGTGTGCGGCGCAGTCGACGGCGCATCGCCCGCATGCACGGGAGGTATGGACACGTCGCCCCCCTTCACGGAAGGCACCGACACCTCGCCCGGGTGAGCGCCCTTGCCCGTGGGCAGGCTGCCGCCCAGGCCGTCCAAGCCGTCCTTGCTCGCCTTCAGGCCGTTGAAGAAGTCGCCGACCTTGAGCTTGGTGACGCCCGCCGCCTTGCTGATGTACGTCATCGGGTCGACGAGCGTGCCCGCCTTGCCCACCAGGGTCAGGGCATCGGCACCCGCCCCCAGCTTGCCCGCCTGGCCGGCCTTGCCGAGCTTGAGAGCCGAGCCCGCGCCGATGGTGAGGCCGTTGAAGAGCACCGTGCCGAAGGCCCGTGCCGGGTCCTTGTCCCACTCGTCCCAGGCCACCAGCGACTTGCCGAAGTCGCGCAGGGCCTTCTTCTGCTTGTCCGTGTCGCTGTGGTCGGTCGGGCCGAACATCTTGTCCATGGCCCAGTCGTACGGGGTCATGAGGTACGCGCTGACGCCGCCGAAGACGTTGCCGATGTTCGTCCAGGTCTTCTTGAAGTTGTCCCAGTCGAAGACGTTGACCATGCTGCCGAGGCCCTTGATGGTGCCCCAGACGCCGTCGACGAAGAAGCCCTTCAGCGCACCGCCGACGTTGTCCTTCGTCCATTCCCACGCGGCCCGCAGGCCCGTGTACTCCTGCTCGTCGACCTTGCCCCAGGGCGTCTCGTCGGCCTTCCCGACGTCCTCCGACTTGAAGCCGTACATCCCGGCCTTGTGCGAGCCGTCGTCGACGACGAAGTGCGTGCCGTCCTTCACCAATGCGGTGATCTTGTTCGCGGCGTCGCGCTCGGCCTCCTGGAACGCCGCCCACGTGGTGCCGACCTCGTGGACCAGGCGCTCGTTCTGGTGGACCTTCTTCTCGTCCTGCCGCCAGTCCTTGTCGTCCTTGTTGTCCTTGACGAACGTCTCGGCCTCGTTCCGCAGCCGGTCCATCTTCTCGACCAGCGGCTTCGCGGTCGTCGCGAAGGTCGACAGCGCGCCGCTGACGGACTCCAACTTCTTCGCGAAACCGTCCGCGTTGTCCCGCACTTGGGCCGTGGTCGGGAGGAGGTGGTCCCGATCCGGAGTGTCGTAGTGCGGGCTCAGGCCCTGGAACGTCGTGTGGACGTCCTTGCCCGTGGTGCGGATGTTGGACGCGGTCGTCTTGAGCGAGGACGCGTGCGTCTCCAGGTTCTCCAGGTTGCCCGTGTAGGTGGGTATCTTCCCGGGATCGATCACTTCTGGGCGCCCTTTCCGGGTCCGGCAAGCTCTTCCGGAGTCGGCGCCTTCGCGGCCTCTTCCTGCTTGTTGTAGGCCATGTCGAGGTCGCCCTTCATGTACGCCTCGGTGGCCTCCCGGGCGCCCTTGATGGACTTCCCCGCGCGGACGGGGAGGTACTTCAGGTCGTTCTCCGTGCCCTGCGAGAACTCCTGGAGCGCCTGGGCCACGGGCCCGAAGGCGCCGCCCTCGGGCGCCTTCGAGCCGCCCAGGATCATCGTGCCCGCCGATGTCGCCGAGCCCACCATGTGCTCGCTGTAGGCCGTGAACTCTTCCTCGAATTTGCCGGCAACTTCAGCGGTGTTGCTCAGCACCGTACGTACGCCGTCCGGATGGATGTCCCACTTGCCGTCCACGACGCCTCCCCCGTCCTACAGAACGTTCTGTCCCCGTTGCCCCGGCGTCAGCCGATGGCGTCGACCGCGGCCTTCGCCTTGGCCAGCGTCGACTGCGCCGTGCCGTCGTTCTTCTCCATCGTCGAACGGAGCAGCGTGATGATCTGGCGGACCTCGGTGGCCGCCTTGTTCCACCGCATTTCCTTGCCGTGGTACTCCTCCGAGACCCCGTCGGCCTGGAACTCGGCCATCGCCGCCTTCACCGCCGAGTCCCGCTCCGTCAGCACGGCCTCCAGCCGCGAGATGATGCCCTGCAGCGAGCCCTGCACCTCGCCCGAGGCAGCGGTGTCGTAACTACGGCGGTCTGCACCCGCACCCATGATCCGATTCCCCCTCTTCCTAACGGCCCGAGAAGCGGGCCGCGTCGAAGTTCGCCGCCGCCATCTGCTGCTGCGCGTTGTCCGCCGACTCCTGGTCGCCCTGGCCGAACGAGGAGTCCATGCCGGACTGACCGCCGAGAATCGCGCTCAGCGCGCCGTTCAGATCCGCGGTCACCTGGTCCGAATGGGACTTGAACTGATCGAACGCCGACCGTCCGGCGCCGTTGAACTTCCCCTCGAGCGGCTGCGCCGCCGCGACGAGCTGGCGGATCAGGCCGCCCAGGTCGTCGCTGGAACCCCGCGTCTTCGAAACCAGCCCGGACAGGGTCGTACTGCCCATGTCGAACTTCATAAAGCTCACCCCCGCTTCTTCCCGTGCGTCACACGGCTACTCGAACATGTCTATCAACCTCGTCAAGGTGACCACAAAGTGCTTGTAGGCCTGACGGTCCATCTGTTACGAGACAGTGTCAGTCGTTTCGACCTCGTGAAGAACCGGGTCGGCCTCCTTCCCGGCACTAGCCGGTCGGCAGCCCCAGGCCGTAGAACGTGACGTGGTACGGGCCCATGTACGTGGCCTCGCCGCCCACTATCAGGTCCTGCGGGTCACGGACGCCCGCTGCTCTGGCCGTTGCCAACAGCAGCTCCGCCAGCTCGCGGCCCCGCGGCTCGCCCGGACCGCCTCCGCCCCGCGGTCGGCGGCGGCCTCGTCGAGCGGGCCGCCGCTGATTCGCGCTCAGGGTGTACGCCTCACCCCTGAGCCACCGGCCTCCGCCAGGACCGGAGCCGACTGGCGATATCGAAGACGGTGAGCCGCAGCGCACGGGTGTCATTGATCAGGTCACGCCACTGTTCGTACGGCGCGTCCACACTCTCCCCCGAGGCCTCTACGTAAGCGGTTGCCACCCCATAGGCGAAAAGCTCGTTGTGGGCGGGGAGCGGTCGTTGGAGGACGATGGTGTCGAGCAGCGCCGCTGCCCGCCAGCACGCGTCCGGGTTGTCCTCCTCCAGACTCGGAGTGTTCACCCGGTGCCTGGCTATCGCGGCGGCAAGGCCGGAATAGTCCCGGACAGCCATCTCCTTGCCGAGCAGGTCCTGCTGCCGGTCGAGCAGCCACCGGATATCGATGAGCAGCTCCACTGATCAGGCCGCCCGCGGAGTGATCCGGGTGGACCCCAGCGGGCCGCCGCCGAAGTCGCGTTCAAATGCCTCGGCGAAGCCCGAACGTGCGATTGCCGCACGGAAGGACTCGGTGGCCACGCCGAGCTTCTTCTGGTTCTCCTTTTCGATGGCCAGCTCTGCGAGGTAGGCACGCATGCTCATGCCGGCGTCGGCGGCCAGCGCCTGGAACCGGTCTCTCGTCTGATCGTCAATCTTGACGGTCGTATCAGCCATGCCTTGAGTATGCGCCCACGCATACCTCGGTGAATACTTAGAGCGGAACTGATCGAAGATGGCGTCGGCTGCCGCTTCACCCGATCACTGCAGGCCAACTCCCGGCCGTCCGGAGTCGGTCCGCGTCCGCCGGTTCACCCCCGCGGCTTCCGGCACGCCGGGCACCGTCACCCCCTAGTCCCGGCAGATGAGCAGCAGCGCCCGGTCGTCGTTGACGTCCTTGGCCACCGCCTCGATGAGGTGCCAGGCCGCGCCGTGGAAGCCGGAGGCGACATAGCGGTCGGCCTCGCCGGTGAGGCGGTCCATTCCCTCCGTCAGCTCCCGCTCCGCCGTCTCGACCAGGCCGTCCGTGAAGAGCATGAGGACGTCGCCGGGGCGCAGGGTGCCCTTGACGGAGTCGAACTGGGCGCCGTCGTAGACCCCGAGGAGGGGGCCCTCGGCGGCCTTCTCCTCCCAGCGGCCCGTACCGGCGCTGAGGTGGAGGCCGGGGACGTGGCCGGCGGAGAGCAGTTCGTAGTCCCCGCTGTCGAGGTCGAGGACGAGGTGGACGGAGGTCGCGAACCCCTCGTCCCAGTCCTGGCGCAGGAGATAGCCGTTGGCGGCGGGCAGGAAGGCGTGCGGCGGGAGCGAGCCCAGCAGGCCGCCGAAGGCACCGGAGAGGAGGAGGGCACGGGAGGCCGCGTCCATGCCCTTGCCGGAGACGTCGGTGAGGACGACCTCCAGCGAACGGCCGCCGTTGGTGCGGGCGGCGACGACGAAGTCGCCGGAGAAGGACTGCCCGCCGGCCGGGCGCAGGGCCATCTCCCGGTGCCAGCCGCGCGGCAGCTTGGGCAGCTTGCTCTGGACGCGGATGCGTTCGCGGAGGTCGAAGAGCATCGTTCCGCCACGCCGCCAGGGCACTCCGACGCGGCTGCGGAACTGCGCGATGAGCAGCCCGAAGAAGCCGACGGCGGCGACGACGAGGATGGTGCCCGGCGTGACGCGGTCGGCGCCGTACTCGTACGGATCGTCCAGCACCGCCGACTCGACGATGAGGGCGGTGGCCGCGGTGGCGTACAGCCCGAGCAGGCTGGCGGGGCGCAGCAGCAGCCCGCCGGCGACGATGGGCAGGACGAGCGCGGCGGGCGCGCACCACTCGGGCTGTGCGACGGTGCCCAGCGCCAGGGCGGGGACGGACAGCAGCAGGGCGGTGAGGGCCGCCCAGTCGGATCCGTCGCCCCGGAAATAGTCGACTCCGGCTTTGCGCACGCTCGTGCGGACCCGGTGCAGTGCTTTGCGCATCCGGGCCGTCGGGGTCTCCGCAGCGCCAGTCATTGCATCGGGACCTTATCCACCCATTCGGCGGTGCGTCGATTCACGCCGCGCCGACGCGGTTGCCGTGAAGGCGCCGGTCGGCACCCGGAGAGCAACCCTATGCGACATTCGTTCGCTTGACCGGGAATGCGCTGCTGGTCATGGGATATGGCGGTGAACCGGCCGGATCGGCCACTGCTGTGTGCGTCGGAAATCGTCCGGCACGGACGGGATGTTCCGCTTCCGGCCGCCGTGTTGGCCACACCCGTCGCATCACCCTTACCTGGCACACCAATTGACTCGGGTATCTCATACGCCACGGATGGTGTGCGGGCTCGCTCACGGGAGCCCGGGGCCGCGCGCGGGGGCGGGCTTCACGCCTGCTGGCAGTCCGGGCACCAGAAGAGGTTGCGGGCGGCGAGGTCGGCGGTGCGGATCTCGGCACGGCAGATGTGGCAGGACTGGCCCGCGCGGCGGTAGACGTACACCTCTCCGCCGTGGTCGTCCACGCGCGGCGGGCGGCCCATGGCCTCGGGCGTGTGCTCGGGCCGCACGGTGTCGATCCGGTTGTTCCGCACGCCCTCGCGCATCAGCTCCGCGAGGTCGGACCAGATGGCGTCCCACTCACGGCGGGTGAGGTCGCGGCCGGGGCGGTAGGGGTCGATGCCGTGCCGGAAGAGGACCTCGGCGCGGTAGACGTTGCCGACGCCCGCGACGACCTTCTGGTCCATGAGCAGGGCGGCGACGGTGGTGCGGCTGCGCGAGATGCGGGCGTAGGCGGGCTCGCCGTCGTGCTCCGGGCGCAGCGGGTCCGGGCCGAGGCGGTCGTGTATCGCCTGCTTCTCGGCGTCGGTGATCAGGGCGCAGGTGGTGGGGCCGCGGAGGTCGGCGTGCGCCTCCGGGGTCGCGAGGCGGAGGCGGACCGTGTCGGTGGGGGGCGGGGCCTGGCGCCCGCCGGTGCCGAAGGTGTACTTGCCGAAGAGGCCGAGGTGGATGTGGATCCAGCCGTGCTCGGCGAAGCCGAGGAAGAGGTGCTTGCCGTGGGCTTCGGCGGTTTCGAGGAGCCGGCCGTCGAGGAGGGCCGCGGCCGCTGCGAACTTGCCTTGGGGGCTGGTGGTGCGGACGGGACGGCCCGCGAAGAGGTCGCGGTGGTCCGCGGCGAGGCGGTGGATCGTATGCCCTTCGGGCATGGTGCGTGGTCCTCCGGACGGGGGCGTCGTCGGCTGCGGGGTGGGTGCCTGCGGCGCGTTTCCCCACCCCGCCCCTTCCCGAAACTGGGGCTCCGCCCCAGACCCCGGACCGCGCTTCGCGCGGTGTCCTCAAACGCCGGACGGGCTGGATTTGCCCCCCGCCCCCGGTTACGGGAAGGGGCGGGGTGGGGAAAGAACCCCTCAGCCCTGCTGCGGGTGGTGGGCCGGGATGGCGGGCAGCTCGCCCGTCGTCTCGTACTGGCTCAGCATGTCGATGCGGCGCGTGTGACGCTCGTCACCCGAGTACGGCGTCGCCAGGAAGATCTCGACGAACTTCGTCGCCTCTTCCTCGGAGTGCATCCGGGCACCGACGCTGACGACGTTCGCGTTGTTGTGCTCACGGCCGAGCGCCGCCGTCTGCTCGCTCCAGGCGAGAGCACACCGCACACCCTTGACCTTGTTCGCCGCGATCTGCTCGCCGTTGCCCGAGCCACCGATCACGATGCCGAGGCTGTCCTGGTCCGCCGCGGTCCGCTCGGCCGCACGCAGGCAGAACGGCGGGTAGTCGTCCTGGGCGTCGTAGATGTGGGGACCACAGTCGACGGGCTCATGGCCGTGGGCCTTGAGCCACTCGACGAGGTGGTTCTTGAGTTCGTAGCCGGCATGGTCGGAGCCGAGGTACACGCGCATGCGTCCGAGTGTGGCATGCCCCGGCGCGAAGGTCCGCCAGGGGGCCGATGACCACGCTGAGTGAATACAACGAAATGGATTCGGGTCTTCCAAAGGGCGGCTTTAAGAAGTTCTAATGCGGGGGCTCGGAACCCGAGCAGCAGAGAACGACCCGAAGGACGTGCATATGAGCGCGACACCGCCGACCATGACGAAGGCGTCGGTGACCGGCGATCCCGGCCACACGTCTGGCGGAGACGGCCTCAAGGCCGGCCTCAAGAACCGTCACCTGTCCATGATCGCCATTGGCGGCGTCATCGGTGCGGGCCTCTTCGTGGGCTCCGCCTCCGGCATCGCCACCGCCGGCCCCGGCATCCTGATCTCGTACGCCCTCGTGGGTGCGATGGTCGTCTTCGTGATGCGGATGCTCGGCGAAATGGCCGCCGCGAACCCCACCTCCGGCTCGTTCTCCGCCTACGCGGACCGCGCGCTGGGCCGCTGGGCGGGCTTCACCATCGGCTGGCTGTACTGGTTCTTCTGGGTCGTCGTGCTCGCCGTCGAGGCGACCGCGGGTGCCAAGATCCTCGAGGGCTGGGTGCCCGCCGTGCCGCAGTGGGCCTGGGCGCTGATCGTCATGCTCGTGCTCACCGCCACCAACCTGGCCTCGGTCAGCTCGTACGGCGAGTTCGAGTTCTGGTTCGCGGGCATCAAGGTCGTCGCGATCGCCGCGTTCATCGGCATCGGCCTGCTCGCCGTCTTCGGTGTGCTCCCCGGCTCGCACAACGACACCGCGAGCTTCTCCAACCTCACCTCCCACGGCGGCTTCCTGCCCAACGGCCCCGGTGCGATCCTCACCGGTGTCCTGATGGTCGTCTTCTCCTTCATGGGCAGCGAGATCGTCACCCTCGCCGCCGGTGAGTCCGAGGACCCGCAGCGCGCCGTGACCCAGGCCACCAACAGCGTCATCTGGCGCATCGGTGTCTTCTACCTGGGCTCGATCCTCGTCGTGGTCAGCCTGCTCCCGTGGGACTCCAAGGAGATCGCCGCCAAGGGCAGCTACGTCGCCGCCCTCGACTCCATCGGCATCCCGCACGCCGGCGACATCATGAACGTCATCGTTCTGACCGCCGTCCTCTCCTGCCTGAACTCGGGCCTCTACACGGCCTCCCGCATGGCCTTCTCGCTCGGCCAGCGCGGCGACGCGCCCAAGGTCTTCGCCAAGGTCAGCAAGAGCGGTGTGCCGCGCGCCGCGATCCTCGGGTCGGTCGTCTTCGGCTTCATCTCGGTGATCTTCAACTACGTGTGGCCGGACACCGTCTTCAAGTTCCTGCTGAACTCCTCCGGCGCCATCGCCCTCTTCGTCTGGCTGGCCATCTGCGTCACCCAGCTGAAGATGCGCGGCATCATCCAGCGCGAGATGCCGGAGAAGCTCATCGTCCGCATGTGGCTCTTCCCGTACCTGACCTACGCCACCATCGGCATGATCCTCTTCGTGCTGGGCTACATGGTCGTCGACGGTGGCGACAACCGTGAGCAGGTCCTGCTGTCGACCCTGGTCGGCGTGATCGTCCTGGCCATGGGCTTCGTCCTGGACCGGCGGCACCGCGCCCAGGCCGCCGTCGAGAAGTAGGCAATACAGCAGTACAGACACAAGTAAATAAGAAGGAGTCGTTCCGCCCGTCAGCCGGCGCGGAACGACTCCTTCGCGTTTGCGTAGACGGTGAGGGCGGTGGTCTCCGCCTCGTCGGCGTACCAGACGCTCACCTGGTACGTCCGGCCGTTCTTCGTGAAGGCCAGCTGCCGTCCCTGCCTCGGCTTGCCCGACTGGAGGAACGCGTACTCCCAGACCACCGCCGGGTTCCCGGCGAACGTCGAGCGCTCCAGCCGGATCTTGCGGTAGCCGGGGGTGCCGTGGAAGCCCTGCTCGAAGCGCTGCCAGTGCGTCAGCAGGTCCTCGGTCGTGCGCCCCTGCTCGGCGGACAGCTCGATGGCGCCGTCCTTCGAGGTGTAGGTGATGTCGCTGGGGCTCTGCTGGGTGCGGTTCCAGTCCGAGGGCGGCACCCAGCTGAAGCCGTCCTCGGTGCGGCGCGCCGCCTCCGTGCCGTCCGCGCTCTCCCGCGGGGACGCGGAGGAAGAGGAAGGGGAACGGGACGTGCTGGAAGCCGATGCCGTGCCGCCGCGCTCGGGGGCCGGGGCGGAGCTGGCGGGCGGGCGGCTCGTTCCTCCAGCGGCCGGTGCCTCTCCCCCGCCCCCGGATCCCCGTGCGGCGAGGACGACCGCGATCACCGCCACGGAGCCAGCCGCCACGGCACCGACGGCGATCAGCACGGGCCTGCGGCCCCGGCGGGAGCGGCGCGGCGGCGGCTCGTCCCGCTCGGGCGGCCGGGGCGGTACGGGGCCGGGCGGCGGGGGCAGCGGTGGTGCCGGTACGGGCGCGGGCATGGCTACGGGCACGGGCGCGGGCCCGGGCGCCGGCACGGTCTGGGGGTGTCCGGCGTCGGCGGGCCGCGGGTGCGCCAGAGCTGCCAGTCCGCCCTCCACGGCGTCGAGCGTCGGCCGCCGGGCGGGGGCCTTGAGCAGCAGGGCGGCCAGCAGTTCCCGCAGCGGGCCCGCGGCGGCCGGGATCACGGGCTCCTCGTAGAGGACGGCGTGCAGGGTCGCCAGGGTCGTCGCCCGGGAGAAGGGCGACTGGCCGGCGAGCGCCGCGCACAAGGTGGCGCCGAGCGACCAGAGGTCGGAGGGCGGGCCCTGCTCGCGGCCCTCGATCCGCTCGGGCGCCATGTAGTCCGGGGAGCCCACCAGGGTTCCGGCCATGGTCAGTGCGGCGGCGTCCTGCATCGCCGCGATGCCGAAGTCGGTGAGGACGATCCGGCCGCGGGCGGTCAGCAGGACGTTGCCGGGCTTGATGTCGCGGTGCAGCACACCGACCGCGTGCACCGCGCGCAGCGCGCGGACCAGCCCCAGTCCGATCCGCGCCGCCTCGCGGGGCTCGACCGGCCCGCCGCGCGCCAGCACCTGCTCCAGGGACCGGCCGTCGACCAGTTCCATGACGATCCACAGCCGGTCGTCCTCCTCGACGACGTCGTAGATGCGGACGACATTGGGGTGGTCGATACGGGCGGTCGCGCGCGCCTCGCGCCGGCTGCGCTCGTGCTGGACCGCGCTCTCCTCGCCGAGGAGGGCGCCGATGCGGATCTCCTTGGCCGCCACGCGCCGGCCGAGCATCTCGTCGACGGCGCACCAGACCCGCCCCATTCCGCCGCGCCCGATCAATTCCAGCAGCCGGTAGCGCCCCACCACGAGCCGCCCCTGCAACTCACCACTCGAATTTCCCACCAGGCCCGCCCCCATTGCGGAATTAACCTTCCGCGCCCTCTGACATCCTCGGACATCGAAATCTTGTGGTACCTATTCAAATGCTTCTGTATGGAGTGGAGATAGGGGGGAGCGAAAATGTTCCGAAGGGTTCGGCGAATGCACCTCCGGGCGCCGGCGGTTGTGACGGCAGTGCTTGCGCTGCTGGCGTTGCCGCTTGGTGCGGCGGCCGTCGCCGCGGAGCCGACGCCGGGCAGCAGCCAGGGGGGCAGCCCGGCGGCGAGCGCTCCGGCCGGCTACCGGGTCAGTACGGAACTGCCCGGGAAGATATCGGTGAACAAGAAATCGGGGAACACCAGTCTGACCGCCACGGTCCGCAATGGGGAGAGCAAGGAGACGGGGCCGATCCGGCTGAAGGTCGTCGGCTTCGACGGAATGCGGATCAGTTCGGTGGAGGGCTGTACGGCGATCCCGGCCGGGCAACTACCGGAAGGCTCGAACAGCGGATTCTCGTGCGACATCGACAAGCTGGGGGCGGGGCAGAGCCGCAGCTATCGGGTGGCGGCGACGTTCGACCTGAGGACGACGGGCCGGATCTGCCTGCCGGTGACGCTGGCGGACGGCAAGACGCTGCTGTGGCAGCAGGGGCCGGTGCATTTCGGGACGACGGACACGAGTTCGGATGCGCCGGATACGCCGTTGCTGCTGGGGACGAAGAATGTTCCGTCGGGGTCGCCGAGTGCGACGGCTTCGTCTTCGCCGAGTGCGACTGCGACTGCGTCGCCGAGTGCGGGCAGTCCCAGCCCGAGCCACGGGCCGAGCCGGAGCCCGAGCGGGGCGGCGAGCACGCCGCCGAAGCGGCACTCGGATTCGGATGACGACCGTGACGACGATGACGATGACGAGCTTGCGCGGACGGGGGCGTCGTCCACGGTGCTCTTCGCGAGCGCGGTGGGGGCCTTTGTGCTGATTGCCGGGGGCGCGGGGATCTGGCTGTCGGGGCGGCGGCAACGCTGAGGCGGTTGGGGGTGGTTCCTTTCCCCGATCCCGCCCCTTCCCGGCTGTATCGATTTGCGGCTCCGCCGCGCGGGGGGCTGCGCCCCAGACCCCGGGACCGCGCTTCGCGCGGTGTCCTCAAACGCCGGACGGGCTGAAATTCAGCCCGTCTGGGGGCACCTCCCAGCGGTAGCTGGGGGAGTTTGAGGACCGGGGGTCCGGGGGCAGAGCCCCCGGTTACGGGAAGGGGCGGGGTGGGGAAACAGCCCCGCAGGGCTCCTAGCCGCGGCGCTCCGCGCCCAGGAGCTTCCACGCCGTCGGCAGCGCGCCCATCGCCAGCGCCGCCTTCAGCGCATCGCCGATCAGGAACGGCGTCAGCCCCACCGCCACCGCCTGCGACAGCGACATGTGCGTCGCCAGCGCCAGGTACGGCACGCCCACCGCGTAGATGATCGCGGAGCCCAGCGCCATCGTGCCCGCCGTGCGCAGCACCGAGCGGTCGGCGCCGCGGCGTGCCAGCGCGCCCACGACCGTCGCGGCCAGCAGCATGCCCAGCACATAGCCGAAGGACGGGAACGCGGCACCGGAGCGCGCCTCGGCGAACCACGGCATGCCCGCGACGCCCGCGACCGCGTACAGGGCCAGGGAGAGGAAGCCGCGGCGGGCGCCCAGCGCGGTGCCGACCAGCAGCGCGGCGAAGGTCTGGCCGCTGACCGGGACCGGGGAGCCGGGGACCGGGACCGCTATCTGCGCGGTGATGCCGGTGAGCGCGGCACCGCCGAGGATCAGGGCCGCGTCGCGGACCCGGGCCCGTCCGGCGGAGGAAGCGGGGAGCAGGTCGGCGAGGACCGTACCGGTCCGGGTGGCGGGGGCAGCGGCGGTGGCCATCGGTACTCCGCGAGGTGAGAGGTGGACATCGGACAAGAGATTGAGAACAGCCCGACGTTAGCCGAGCGTCACCCCACCGGCACCGGACGGCAGTGACAAAGGAGAGCCGCCGGGCTTGGCGGGTTCCGAGCGCGTGTGCACCCGTTAGCTGCGATTGACGGTGGAAACGTGATGCTCGTCACGAGAAAGCCGATGCGGCTTGGCCCCGACCGCCCGGCCGGGGGAACCTGGTCTTCACTATTTGCACCTTTGCGCTCTTGTGCGCTTCGCCCGACCCCGAGAGAGCGAGCCCCATGCCCGACGCACAGCCCGCCGCCGAGTCCCTCGCCGGCGAGAGAGAGCCGCTTGCCTCGGGACTCAAGCAGCGCCACCTGACGATGCTGGGGCTGGGCGGCGTGATCGGCGCCGGGCTGTTCGTCGGCTCGGGCGCCGGGATCTCCGTGGCGGGCCCGGGCATCATCGTGTCGTACCTGATCGCGGGCGCGCTCGCGATGCTGGTCATGCGGATGCTCGGCGAGTTGTCGGCGGCGCTGCCCGCCTCGGGCGCCTTCTCGGTGCACGCCGAGCGGGCGCTGGGCCGCTGGGCCGGGTTCACGGTGGGCTGGCTGTACTGGTTCCTGCTCGTGGTCGTGCTCGCCGTCGAGGCGACGGGCGCCGCGCAGATCGCCCATGACTGGGCGCCCTCGGTCCCGCAGTGGGCCTGGGTACTGGGCATCATGATCATCTTCACGGCAGCGAACCTCGCGGCGGTGAAGAACTTCGGCGAGTTCGAGTTCTGGTTCGCCGCCCTCAAGGTCGGCGCGATCGTCCTCTTCCTGGCGCTGAGCCTGCTGGCGATCTTCGGACTGCTGCCCGACACCCACGCGGTGGGCATGACGAACCTCACCGGCCAGGGCGGCTTCCTGCCCAACGGCTGGTCCGGGGTGATCTCCGGAGTGCTCGCGGTGGTCTTCGCCTTCGGCGGCCTGGAGGTCGTCACGATCGCCGCCGCCGAGTCCGACGACCCGGCGCGCGCCGTGGGCCGGGCGGTGCGCAGCGCGGTGTGGCGCATCCTCTTCTTCTACGTCGGCTCGATGCTCGTCATCGTCACCCTTCTGCCCTGGTCCTCGATGCAGGCGGGGAAGAGCCCGTACGTGGCCGTCCTGGACCACATCGGGGTGCCCGGGGCCGGGCAGATCATGAACATCGTGGTGTTCGTGGCGCTGCTGTCCGCGCTGAACGCCAACCTCTACGGCTCGTCCCGGATGATCTTCTCGCTGGCCGAGCGCGGCGAGGCGCCGCGCGCGCTGCTGAAGGTCTCGGGCGGCGGGACGCCGCGGCGGGCGGTGTTCGCCTCGGTCGCGTTCGGCTTCGCCTCGGTGATACTCAACCTCGAGTGGCCCGACTCGATCTTCCGCTATCTGCTCAACGCGGTGGGCGCGGTGCTCCTCTTCGTCTGGGGCCTGATCGCCGCCTCGCAGCTGCGGCTGCGGCGCCGGATCGAGCGCGAGATGCCCGGGGCGCTGACCCTGCGCATGTGGTGCTTCCCCTATCTGACCTGGGCCGCGCTGGCCGGCATGGCGGGCGTCCTGGTGCTGATGCTGACGGACCGCGACGCCCGGCCGCAGCTGATGTGGTCGGCGGGGGCGACGGCCGCGGTGCTCGCGGTCGCGGGGCTCCGGGAACTCCGGGACCGGCGGGCCGGGCGCAGCTCCTAGAGGGTGCCCGACGGGTCGGTGCGCCCGACCCGTCGGACGTCCTTCGACACGGTTCGGCCGCGAAATGGCCGCGATTCAGCCTCGTCGCGGCACATCGTGGCCACATCACGACCACATCACGGCCCCTGACACGGACTCGTATGTGGCGACATGTCAGGCACGGACAGTGGTCCGAGCGTCCGTATATCGGACACCTCTGTTCAGGGTGTTGTCCTGAGCAATGCTGGCCCCCACACTGAGGCAACTTTTCCGCACTCATCCAACGGGGCGCACACGAACATGACTGGTATACCGTCCCCGCCGGCATCCGGCACCACCGTGGCGACACCGATCGCCGACGAGGGAACCGCACTGTCGCACGGCCTCAAGCAGCGCCACCTGTCGATGATCGCCCTCGGCGGCGTCATAGGCGCCGGCCTCTTCGTCGGCTCCGGCGCCGGCATCGCCGCGGCAGGTCCGTCCATCGTGCTGGCCTATGCGGCATCCGGGCTTCTGGTGATGCTCGTGATGCGCATGCTGGGCGAGATGTCGGCCGCCAACCCGGCTTCCGGCTCCTTCTCCGTGCACGCCGAACGCGCGATAGGCCCCTGGGCGGGCTTCGCCGTGGGCTGGGTGTTCTGGACCCTGCTGTGTGTGGCCGTCGCCGCCGAGGCCATCGGCGCGGCGTCCATCATGACCAGCTGGTTCCCGGGCACCGCCTCCTGGATGTGGGTCGCCCTGTTCATGGCCGTGTTCACCG
Source organism: Streptomyces sp. 17_S59 (assembly GCF_056930295.1). Classification (NCBI taxonomy): domain Bacteria; kingdom Bacillati; phylum Actinomycetota; class Actinomycetes; order Kitasatosporales; family Streptomycetaceae; genus Streptomyces; species Streptomyces sp. 17_S59. The sequence continues at coordinate 2,244,315 of NZ_JBXOWD010000001.1, forward strand.
GCTCGAACCTCGCGGCGGTGAAGAACTTCGGCGAGTTCGAGTTCTGGTTCGCCGCCCTGAAGGTGGCCGCGATCGGCATCTTCCTGATTCTCGGCATCCTCGCCATCGTGGGCGTCCTGCCCGGTACGGACGCCCCGGGCACCGACAACCTCACCGGCAACGGCGGCTTCTTCCCCACCGGCGTCGACGGCCTCGTGGTCGGCCTGCTGGCCTCCGTGTTCGCCTACGGCGGCCTGGAGACGGTGACCATCGCGGCCGCCGAGTCCGAGCAGCCGCGGAAGAGCGTGGCCAACGCGGTCCGCACCGCGATGTGGCGGATCGGCCTCTTCTACATCGGCTCGATGCTCGTCGTCGTCACCCTGATCCCCTGGGACGACAAGTCGGTCGTCGAGAAGGGCCCCTACGTCGCCGTCCTGAACCACCTGGACATCCCCGCGGCCGGGCAGATCATGAAGGTGATCGTGCTGGTGGCCCTGCTCTCCGCGGTCAACGCCAACATCTACGGTGCCTCCCGCATGGCCTACTCGCTGGTCTCCCGCGGCCAGGGCCCCAAGGTGCTCGCCAAGGTCAACGGGGGCGTGCCGCGCTTCGCGGTCGTCGCCTCGGCCGCCTTCGGCTTCCTCGCGGTGCTGTTCAGCTACTGGTGGCCGTCCACCGTCTTCAAGTGGCTGCTCAACATGGTCGGCGCGGCCGTGCTGGTGGTCTGGGCCTTCATCGCCGTGGCCCAGCTGATGATGCGGCGCCGCATCCCGCAGGACAAGCTGATCGTGCGGATGTGGCTCTTCCCGTACCTGACCTGGGTGGCGCTGCTGGGCATCCTGGGTGTGCTGGCCCTGATGCTGCGCGAGGACGAGACCCGGCTCCAGCTGTACTTCACGGGCGGCATGACCATCGCCCTCGTGGCGATCGGGTTCGTGCGCCAGCGCCTGGCGGCGGCAAAGGGCTCGGCCACAACCGGAAGCTGACACTCCGGCATCGCTCCATATCGCTCTGCTCCCCGAGGCGGGGTAGGTCCTGATCTTCAGGACCTACCCCGCCTCGGTCTTTGGTCGGAGACCCGCCCCCGGGACCGCGTTTCTGACGCACTTGCTGGTAGCTTCTTCTTGCATATTCATTGCAAGAAGCATTGCAGTAAGCAGTCGGAGGGCTCGGCATGGCCATCTACACACTTCCCGAACTCCCGTACGATTACGCGGCTCTGCAGCCCGTCATCGACGCGAAGATCATCGAGCTGCACCACGACAAGCACCACGCGGCATACGTCAAGGGCGCCAACGACACGCTGGAGCAGCTCGCCGAGGCGCGGGACAAGGACCAGTGGGGCGCCGTCAACGGCCTCGAGAAGAGCCTGGCCTTCCACCTCTCCGGCCACATCCTGCACAGCATCTACTGGCAGAACATGTCGGGCGACGGTGGCGGCGAGCCGCTCGGCAAGGACGGCGTGGGCGAGCTGGCGGACGCCATCGCCGAGTCCTTCGGCACCTTCGCCAAGTTCAAGGCCCAGATGACCAAGGCCTCCGCCACCACCCAGGGCTCCGGCTGGGGCGTGCTCGCCTACGAGCCGGTCAGCGGCCGCCTGATCGTCGAGCAGGTCTACGACCACCAGGGCAACGTGGGCCAGGGCTCGGTGCCGATCCTGGTCTTCGACGCCTGGGAGCACGCGTTCTACCTTCAGTACAAGAACCAGAAGGTGGACTTCATCGAGGCCATGTGGGCGGTCGTCAACTGGCAGGACGTCAACGCCCGTTATCTGGCGGCGAAGGAGAAGGGCAGCTCCATCATCCTGGCGCCCTGACCCGCACGCCGGTACCACCCCGCCGGCACCCGCCCCGGACCGCCTGCTCGTGATCGTCTTCTCACCCTTCACGCGGCAGGCACGGAGAGGCCCCCGCACGGTCGCATCGCGCGGGGGCCTCTCCGCATCTCTCAGGCGTGCCCGAAGGCCTCGCCGGTCACCGTGAACTCCCGGGCCAGCCCGGTCTCGTGCAACCGGGCGAACGGGGTGAACGGCACGCCCAGTTCCGACGCCCCGCGGTCGAAGTTCCACGCCTTCTGCACGGCGAAACGGTAGTCCACGGCGGCTCTGCCCCCGGCGTCCACCCGGACCGTGCCCGTCAGCCGGAACTCCGCGCAGCGCAGGGCGAGCCACCAGTCCTTGCTCACGCTGCGGGTGAAGTGCACGTCGCGCCAGCCGCTGTCGGCGGGGTAGGCGGCCGGGCCGCCGCCGCCCGGGCCGGCGCGCCACCGCTCCAGCGCCTCGGCGCGCCAGCGCTCCAGCTGGGCGTCGGCCGCCGCCCGCACGGCCGGCAGGGCCAGCAGCGCCTCGGCGTCCACCCGGTAGGGGGAACCGGTGGCCCGCAGGTAGTGCCGCAGGGTGGCGGCGGCGTTGCGGAGTCCCAGGCGGGACCAGAGCGGGGGGAGGGCGCGGCAGAGGGTGAGTGTCAGGAGGTCGTACGGGCGTACGGGCAGCTCGGCGTAGGCGGCGTTGGGGCAGGGGGGTTCGGCTTCGGCCCAGCCGCCGGTGCGGCCTAGTGGCCGGGAGAGGTCGGTCTGGTCCATACCGGGACATTAATGGAGCTTGTTCCGGCTCGCTCGTCGGGTGACGGGCGTTTTCCTTTCCCCACCCCGCCCCTTCCCGCTGTATCCGATATGCGGCTCCGCCGCAGGGCGGGGGCTCTGCCCCCGGACCCCCGGTCCTCAAACTCCCCCAGCTACCTCCCCCAGCTACCGCTGGGGGTGCCCCCAGGAGGTGCCCCCAGACGGGCTGGAAATCCAGCCCGTCCGGCGTTTGAGGACTTTCGGGAAGGGGCGGGGTGGGGAAAGCCCCGCAGGGCCCCGGCCCGGCCCTCAGTCGAAGATCGGTCCAACCGTCCGCGTCCGCTTGATCTCGTAGAAGCCCGGCGTCCCCGCCACCAGCAGCGTGCCGTCCCACAGCTTCGCCGCCGCCTCGCCCTTCGGGGCCGGCGTGACGACCGGGCCGAAGAAGGCGACCTCGGCGCCGTCGGGGCCCGGCACGGCGATGACCGGGGTGCCGACCTCCTGGCCGACCTTGTCGATGCCCTCCGCGTGGGAGACGCGCAGCGCCTTGTCGTACTCGTCCGAGTCCGCCGCGTCCGCCAGCGACGCGGGCAGCCCGGCCTCCTCCAGCGCGGCCACTATCGTCTCGCGCGTGCGCGGCAGGCCCTGGTTGTGCAGGCGCGTGCCCAGCGCGGTGTAGAGGCGGCCCAGCGCCTCGCCGCCGTGCTTCTGCTCGGCCGCGATGCACACCCGCACCGGGCCCCAGGCCGGGCCGCCGGGGCGCATGGCCTCGGCGTACTGCTCCGGCAGGGTGTCGAGCTTGTCCTCGTTGAGCACCCCGAGGCTCATCACGTGCCAGCGCACGTCCACGGGGCGGACCTTCTCCACCTCCAGCATCCAGCGCGAGGTCATCCAGGCCCACGGGCAGATGGGGTCGAACCAGAAGTCGGCGGTCACTCTCTCCGCGGTCACGCGAATCTCCTCTGCAGAACCGGACAGTCAGCGATTCAACAAGCACCCCCGTGCCATGATTCCTGGTGTTCGAAATGCGAGACGAAGAAGAAGAGACGACAACGAGGGAGCCGCGTCGTGCCCGGTGAGAACCTGACCCGCGAGGAGGCCCGGGAACGGGCCCGGCTGCTGACCGTGGACGCCTACGACGTGGCCCTCGACCTGCGGTCCGCCGTGGCGCCGGACACGGGCCCCGGCCCGGAGCCGCGCACCTTCCGCTCGGTGGCCACGATCCGGTTCCGCTGCGCCGAGCCCGGGGCCACCAGCTTCGCGGACCTGGTCGCCCCCGCGGTCACCGCCGTCACCCTGAACGGCCGGGAGCTGGACCCGAAGGCCGTCTTCGACGGCTCGCGGATCGCCCTGGAGGGCCTGGCCGCCGAGAACGTCCTGGTCGTCGACGCCCAGTGCGCGTACAGCCGGACCGGCGAGGGCATGCACCGCTTCGCCGACCCCGAGGACGGCGAGGTCTACCTCTACACCCAGTACGAGCCCGCCGACGCGCGCCGGGTCTTCGCCAACTTCGAGCAGCCCGACCTCAAGGCCCCCTTCACCTTCTCGGTGACCGCGCCCTCGGACTGGACGGTGCTGAGCAACGGGGAGCGCGACGGCGAGCCCGAGCCGGTGGACGACGCCTCCGTCACCTGGCGCTTCGTGCCCACGCAGCCGATCTCCACGTACATCACGGCGGTCGTCGCCGGCCCGTACCACGTCGCCCGCGACCACTACCGCCGCACCTTCGCCGACGGGACCGTCCTGGACGTCCCGCTGGCCGCGCTCTGCCGCAAGGGGCTGGCCCGGTACTTCGACGCCGACGACATCTTCACCGTCACCAAGCAGGGCCTGGACTTCTTCCACGACCACTTCGACTACCCGTACCCCTTCGGCAAGTACGACCAGGCGTTCGTGCCGGAGTACAACATCGGGGCGATGGAGAACCCGGGCTGCGTGACCTTCCGGGAGGAGTTCGTCTTCCGTGGCAAGGTGACGCAGTCGTCGTACGAGCGCCGGGCCAACGTCATCCTGCACGAGATGGCGCACATGTGGTTCGGCGACCTGGTGACCATGGAGTGGTGGGACGACCTGTGGCTCAAGGAGTCGTTCGCCGACTTCATGGGCTCCTTCTCGCAGGTGGAGGCCACCCGCTTCGACAGCGCCTGGGTCACCTTCGCCAACCAGCGCAAGGCCTGGGCCTACCGGGCCGACCAGCTGCCCTCCACCCACCCCGTCACGGCGGACATCCACGACCTGGAGGACGCCAAGCTCAACTTCGACGGCATCACCTACGCCAAGGGCGCCTCGGTGCTCAAGCAGCTGGTCGCCTACGCGGGCCGGGACGCCTTCCTGGAGGGCGCCCGCCGCTACTTCAAGCGGCACGCCTACGGCAACACCCGCCTGGCCGACCTGCTCCGGGTGCTGGAGGAGACCTCCGGCCGGGACATGGCCGCCTGGTCCCGCTCCTGGCTGGAGACCGCGGGCGTCAACTCGCTGACCCCGCTGCCGGTTTACGACGCGGCCGACCGCCTCACCGAGCTGGCGATCCTCCAGGAGGCGCCGGAGCAGCACCCCGAACTGCGCCCGCACCGCCTGGCCGTCGGCCTCTACCGCCGTGAGGAGCCGGGCGGCCCGCTGCTGCGCTACGCCCGTGCCGAGGTCGACGTCACCGGGCCCCGTACGGTCGTGGCCGAGCTGGCCGGGGCCGAGCGGCCCGAGCTGATCCTGGTCAACGACGAGGACCTCACCTACTGCAAGATCCGCTTCGACGAGGGCTCGCTGGCAACCCTGCGCGAGCACCTGGGCGACCTCACCGACCCGCTGGCGCGGGCCCTGTGCTGGTCGGCCCTGTGGAACCTCACCCGCGACGGGCTGCTGCCCGCCCGCGACTACCTGGAGCTGGTCCAGCGCTTCGCGGGCGCCGAGACCGACATCGGCGTGCTGCAGGTGGTGCAGGCCTGGGCCACCGGGGCACTGATCCACTACACGGCCCCGGAGCGGCGCGAGGGCGCCGGCCGGGAGCTCGCGTACAGCGCGCTGCGCGAGCTGCGGCTGGCCGAGCCGGGCAGCGGCCACCAGCTGGCCTGGGCGCGGTTCTTCGCCTCCCACGCGTGCGACGACGGCGACCTGCGGCTGCTGCGCGGGCTGCTGGACGACACCGCCAGGATCGACGGGCTGGACGTCGACCAGGAGCTGCGCTGGACGTTCCTGTTCGCGCTCGCCTCCCAGGGGGCGGCCGACGAGTCCGTGCTCACCGCCGAGCTGGCCCGGGACGACACCGCCTCCGGCAAGCGGCACCAGGTGCGCTGCCTGGCCTCCCGGCCCTCGGCCGAGGTCAAGGCCGAGGCGTGGGCGGCGGTCGTGGACTCGGACGCGCTTTCCAACGCGCTGGCCGAGGCCACCATCGCGGGCTTCGACCAGCCGGGCCAGCGGGAGCTGCTGGCGCCCTACGCCGCGCGCTACTTCGAGGTGATCGAGCGGGTCTGGCGCGAGCGGTCCATCGAGATCGGCATGGCGGTCGTGCGCGGGCTGTTCCCGATGCTCCAGGACGACCCGCGGACGCTGGCGGCCACGGACGACTGGCTGGAGACCCACCCGGACGCGGCCCCGGCGCTGCGGCGGCTGGTGCTGGAGGCCCGGGACGACCTGGCGCGGGCGCTGCGCGCCCAGGAGTGCGACACGAAGGCGGCCACGGCCTGACCTCCGACGCGGCCGACGATCGGGCCGCGGTGCGGGGAACGCCCCGTTCCGCGGCCCGGGTTACGGCCTGATCCGATGCAGTTCCGATGCGAATCCGTGTCAACGGCGCTGGTTTGGGAGCGCGTTGTCCTGATTTGCCGACGGGCGCGTAACAGCGGTTAGGGGGCGGCCGCGGAGCGGGAACGGTCGGGGCATGAACTCCGACACCCCCCTCTCCCCGCGCCCCCTCTACCACCTCTCCGACGTCCGGCACCGCGTCATGACCACCCGCCGGCTGCGCGAGCACGGCGTCCCGGGCGCCACCGTCACCGAGCGCTGCCGGCCCGGCGGCCCCTGGCAGCAGCTGCTGCCCGGCGTCTACCTGCTCCACACCGGGCCCGCCACGAGCGAGGAGCGGCTGCACGCCGCCCTGATGTACACGCTCCCGCGCACCGGGATCCCGACCCAGCCGGGCCCGGCCGGGGCGCGCGACGCGGCGGCGGAGCCGTACGGCCGGGCCATGATCACCGGGGCGGCCGCGCTGGCCCTGTACCGCTTCACCTCCGTGCCCTCACTGCTCTCCCTCGACCGCATCGACGTGCTGGTGCCGCGCACCCGGCGGCTGCGCTCGGCGGGCTTCGCGCGGGTGGTGCGGGCGCAGGAGCTGCCGCGCCCGGCGCTGCTGACGGGGGTGCCGGTGGCCCCGGCGGCCCGGGCGGTCGCCGACGCCGTGGCGCAGCTGACCGACTCGGCGGCCGCCCGCCGGCTGCTGGCGGAGGCGGTGCGGGGCAGGCACTGCGAGCCGGCCGCGCTGGTGCGGGAGCTGACCCGGGCCCGGCTGCTGCTGCGGCCGCACGTCGCGGAGGCCGTCGACGCGCTGCTGGCCGAGGGCCGGGCGGTCGCGGAGGGGCGGCTGTACGAGATGGTGCGCGAGCATGCGCTGCCCGCCCCGCTGTGGAACGTCGACCTGCGGCTGCCCGGCGGCCCGTACCTGGGGGGCGTGGACGCCTACTGGCCGGACCACGCGGTGGCGCTGGAGCTGGACACGCGGGGTCCGGGCGAGGAGGAGGCGGTGCCGTGGTCCGAACGCTCGCGGAAGCTGGAGTACTTGGAGCGGCTGGGCATCATGGTGGTCCGCGTCACGCCGCGGAAGCTGCGTGACGCGGAGGCCCTGGAGCAGCAGGCCGCGGTCGTGCGCACCGCGCTGGTGGCGTCGGCCGACCACGAGCCCACTGCCTATGTCGTCGTCCTGCCGAGGTGAGACCCCGTCAGCGCCGGGTGAGGATCAGTTCGGTGTTGCGGTCCGTGGGGTCGCCGGTGAGCGAGGTGTCCGAGCCGGGGGCGTTGAAGGCCAGCTCGCGGTAGAGCGAGGCGAGCCCGGTCTGGGAGAGGTCGTGGAAGTCGGTGCGGTGGGGGGCGGCGGACTCGACGAGGGTGGTGAACAGGGAGATCGTGCCGTCGCCGTTGTCCGTGATCTCGATGATGCGGGCGAGCTGCGGGTAGTCCACGTGCGAGGCGGTGGAGATCTCCCAGAAGGTGCCGCGCGGGCGGATGCGGTTGCGGTGGCTGTGGCCGTTGATCCAGGCCAGGACGTTGTCGTGGCGCTGGAGGAGGGCCAGCATCTCGTCGCCGCCGTGCCGCTTGTCGTCCGGGCGGGCCGGGTCGGGGGTGGTGTTGTTCATGCTCCAGCTCGGGTGGTGGCTGAAGACCAGCGCGTACTCGTCCCGGTGCTCCTTCAGGGTGCGGTCCAGCCACTCGAGCTGGGGGGTGCCCAGGGAGCCCTGGTAGTGGCCGCCGGGGTCGGTGGAGTCGAGGCTGATGCCGAGGACCTTGGGGGCGACCCGGAAGGTGTAGTAGAGGTTGCCGGAGTCGAGGTTGGCGCGGGTGTAGCCGTGGCCCACGGGCCCGCGGCCGGCGTGCTTGGGGTCGAGGTGCGCGGCCACGTACTGGCGCGGGGTGAGCGGCACCCGGCGCGGGTCGGGGGTGACCGTGCGCATCTCCTTGCGGTGGGACTTGAGCATCGCCTCTATGCGCTTGCCCTTGGGGTCCACGCCGCCGGCCTCGCCCTCCATCAGCCACTTGGCCTCGGCGGGCGGGATGTACTGGAGCTTCTTGTTGCCGACGCAGACGTCGGTGATGAAGGAGCCCACGGCCGGGTAGCAGCCGCCGGAGAGCAGGTCGTGGTTGCCGAAGGTGGAGTACCAGGGGATGTTCAGGCCGGGGCTGGTGACGCGGCGGCAGGCGGCGGCGAGGTAGCCGTTGATGCGCGGGTAGCCCAGCTGCTTGTCCTGGTCGCGCAGGGCGCTGTCGGGGTGCCAGTAGAGCTTGAGGCCGCTGTCCTGGACGCCCTCGTAGTGGTGCGGGTCGCCGGTGTTGGGGTCCATGCGGCCGCCGCTGAGGGCGGTGAGGAACCACTCCAGTTCGATCTTCGCGTTCTCGTCGCCGTTGTCCCCGGTGGTGACGACGAAGGAGAACGGGGTGCCGGTGGCGGGCCCGCGGCGCAGCTTGTTGACGCGCTCGACCAGGGAGACCACGCCGGGCAGCGTCAGCGCCTCGTGCGGCCGCCAGCCGCCGGGGTCGCCGGCGCGGAAGAACTCGTAGCGCAGCGGGTGCTGTACGTCCGTCAGGTGGAGGTCGGTGAACTGCACGAACGAGGCGAGGGTGGTGCGGCGGTCCTCGCGGCCGCTGCGGGCCTCGGCCAGGTCGGCCCGGACGATCCTGGGCCAGCCGGGCCCGTCGCCGAGCCGCCGGTAGCCGCCGGAGCCGCGCGGGGTGGCGACGGAGGCGAGGGTGGTGCCGGCGCCCGTGGGGGCGGCGGTCTCCGCCGTAGCCGGGGCCGCCGCTCCGGCGGCGGGCCCGGGGACGGGGTCGGCGGGGGCGGCGGCGGCCTCGCCACCGCCCGTGCCGACGGCGAGGCCGAGCCCGGTGGCCGTGGTGACGGCGCCCGCGGCGGCCAGGAACGTACGGCGGTCGAGGCTCTGGGCTGCGGTTCTGCGGGATCTGCGAAGCATGGCGGTCTCCCCGGTGCGAACGCGAAGGCAGGCGGTCTGGCGAACGGGCGGCGGGCTCTGTCAGCAGGAATCGTTGGCAGCGTGAATGACCTGGGCGTGAACAGGGCCGCAACGGTCGCCGCCGATCACCTCACATGGATCTTGGCTACTGCGAACTGACATACACCACTCGTCCCCTGGAGCGCTGACGCTCACTCAGCGTTCACCCGCGAGGGAACCCTGGGGCCGGTCACCCGGGTCAGCCCTCTAGTCCGTTTGTCGTACAGGCGCTGAGCTGCGTGAATTCCCCTGACCGCTTCACGGAGTCCGTCCTGCTTCCTCCCGCGTGGCGAGTGGCGGGTTTACGCCATCCTTATGTTCCTGCCCTGACAACTCTCCCCAAACCCCCGTCACTTCCATGAAAGTGATCGGTCAACAGGTTCCGGATTCCGGACACGTCGTCGTTGCCCACTCATTGACGGCACATCACTTCAGTCAGGATGTTCATGACCCCCACCCCCGAACCCCGGAAGGCGCCGCGCGACGGCGCAAGACGGACGGCCCGAATAGCCGTCGCGGCCGGGCTCGTCGCCGCCCTCACCGCCGCGGGCGCCGCGCAGGCGTTCGCGGACGACCGCTGGAACGTGACCCCGGCCGGCTCCGGCCCCGTGAAGTCCCCGTCGGACAAGCTCGGTTCGCACGACGCGGACCTCCTCGCCCACGCCAAGGCCGACGGCGACAAGACCGTCACCATGATGATCGCCACCGCCCCCGGGCAGACCGGCCAGGTCAAGGGGAAGCTGGACGCGATCCGGGGCGCCTCGGTGGGCGAGTCCTTCGACAAGCTCGGCTACGTCCGGGTCACCGTCCCCACCGACAAGGCCGACGCCGCCATCGATGCGGCCAAGAAGCTCGACTCGGTGCACGGCATCGACCTCAAGCAGGAGATCAGGCTTCCGGACCCGACGCCGCGTGCGGACGTCGTCCAGGGCGGATCGCAGCTCGCCAAGGACCGCAAGTACCCGGCCCCCGGCAAGCAGACCCCGGCGAAGAACCCGTACCAGCCGGCCTTCGAGACCGGCGCCGTCGACTTCGTCGAGGACCACCCCCAGGCCGACGGCCGCGGCGTGACCATCGGCATCCTGGACTCCGGCGTCGACATCGCGCACCCGGCCCTCCAGAAGACCAGCACCGGCGAGCGCAAGATCGTCGACTGGGTCACCGCCACCGACCCGCTCACGGACGGCGACGGCACCTGGCTGCCGATGACCACCGACGTCTCCGGCCCCAGCTTCTCCTTCAACGGCCGCACCTACACGGCGCCCGGCCCGGGCACGTACCAGGTCGCGCTCTTCCGCGAGAGCGTCACCGCGGGCGGCGACATGAAGGGCGACCTCAACCGCAACAACACCACCACCGACTCCTGGGCCGTCCTCTACGACAAGGCCAAGGGCACCGTCCGCGTCGACCTGAACGACGACGGCGACTTCTCGAACGACGAGGAGATGAAGCCGTACAAGGACGGCTTCCAGGTCGGGTACTTCGGCAAGGACAACCCGGACACCCCGATCGCCGAGCGCATCCCGTTCACGGTGCAGATCCGCAAGGACGTGCCGATGGACCCCAAGGGCGGCGACTGGGTCGGCAAGAAGGCCGACTTCGTCAGCATCGGCGTGATCGAGTCCGAGCACGGCACGCACGTCGCGGGCATCACCTCCGCCAACGGCCTCTTCGGCGGGAGGATGAACGGCGCGGCCCCCGGCGCGAAGATCGTCTCCTCCCGGGCCTGCACCTGGTCCGGCGGCTGCACCAACGTGGCGCTCACCGAGGGCATGATCGACCTCGTGGTCAACCACGGCGTCGACATCGTCAACATGTCGATCGGCGGCCTGCCCGCGCTCAACGACGGCAACAACGCCCGCTCCGAGCTGTACACCCGCCTCATCGACACCTACGGCGTCCAGCTGGTGATCTCCGCGGGCAACAGCGGCCCCGGCGTCAACACCATCGGCGACCCCGGCCTGGCCGACAAGGTCATCAGCGTCGGCGCCTCGGTCTCCAAGGAGACCTGGGCCGCCAACTACGGCTCCGAGGTGAAGACCAAGTACGCGATGATGCCCTTCTCCTCCCGCGGCCCGCGCGAGGACGGCGGCTTCACCCCGACGATCACCGCGCCGGGCGCGTCCGTCAACACCACCCCGACCTGGGAGCCCGGGGCCCCCGTCGCCGAGTCGGGCTACGACCTGCCGCCCGGCTACGGCATGCTCCAGGGCACCTCGATGGCCTCCCCGCAGGCCGCGGGCGCCTCGGCGCTGCTGATCTCGGCCGCCAAGCAGAAGCGCATGAAGCTCACCCCGGCCGACCTGCGCACCGCGCTCACCAGCACCGCGAAGAAGATCAAGGGCTTCCAGGCGTACGAGCAGGGCTCCGGCCTGATCAACATCGAGGACGCCTGGGACGAGCTGCGCCACGGCGCCACCGCCCACGACTACACGGTCAAGGCGCCCGTCTCCACCTCCCTGTCCGGCTCCCTCAAGACGCCCGGCTTCGGCACCGGCATCTACGACCGCGAGGGCGGCCTGAAGGCGGGCGAGACGAAGACGTACGACGTCGTGATCACCCGCACCTCCGGCCCGGACAAGCCCGTGTGGCACGAGCTGAAGTGGCAGAACAACGACGGCACGTTCAAGCTCGCCGGTGACGACGAGGTGAAGCTGCCGCTGAACAAGCCGGTGACCGTCAAGGTCAAGGCCAAGGCGAAGAGCGCCGGCATCCACAGCGCGATCCTCACGGTCGACGACGACCGCACCGAGGGCATCGACAAGCAGATCCTGGCGACCGTGATCGTCTCCCAGCCGCTGGCGCAGCCGTCCTACGTGGTCAAGGAGACCGCCTCGGTCCAGCGCAACGCCACCACCTCGTACTTCGTGAACGTCCCCAAGGGCGCGAAGGCCCTGGAGGTCGCGCTGGGCGGCCTGAAGGCGGGCAGCCAGACCCGGTTCATCGCCATCAACCCGTACGGCGTCCCGGTCGACCCGACCTCCACGCCGATGTGCTACCCGAACTACCCGAACCCGGACAACAAGTGCCGCCCGGACCTGCGCTCGTACGCGAACCCGCTGCCGGGCGTCTGGGAGATCGAGGTCGAGTCCCGCCGCACCTCGCCGCTGCTGGACAACCCCTACACGCTGACGGCCACGGCCCTGGGCGCCACCTTCGACCCGGCGCTCCAGACGCTGCCCGAAGTCAAGGCCGGCACCCCGGCCGCCGTCACCTGGAAGGCGACCAACGACTTCGCCGCCCTGGAGGGCACGCTCAAGGGCGGGCCGCTCGGCTCCTCCAAGATCACCCGTCCGGTGATCAAGCAGGGTGAGAAGCAGACCACCACGGTCGTCCTCGGCGAGGGCGTCACCCGCTTCGACGCCGTCATCGGCGGCACCGCCGACCCCAAGGCCGACCTGGACCTCACGGTCTACAAGGACGGCAAGGCGGTGGGCACCTCCGCCAACGGCGGCTCGGACGAGCTGGTGAGCCTGGTCAACCCGGCAGCCGGCACCTACACGGTCGAGGTCACCGGCTACTCGGTGCCCGCGGGCTCCACCGCCTACGACTACCGCGACGTCTACCTCGCCTCCTCGCTGGGCGAGGTCAAGGTCGACGAGGCCCACGCGGTCAAGCTGGGCGCGGGCGGGTCCGCCCAGCTCACGGCCCAGGTCGTGGCCGCCGGTGCGGCCCCCGAGGGCCGCACCTTCTTCGGCTCCGTCCAGCTGGTCAACGCGGCCGGGACGGTCGTGGGGACCGGCGGCGTGAAGATCGAGAAGGTCGTGTCCTAGCAGGTCCGGCACGACGGGAAGGCGGGGCCGGCATCCGTACGGGCGCCGGCCCCGTCCGTCCTTCGGACAATGGATTGGACTTTTGGGCCGGGTCCACCCGCATGATGGAACCGTAGAGCCAGGTCAGCAGTCGTAGAACATACGTGCTGAACGTGAGTAGGGAGCCCTCGTGAGGATCGGAATCGTCGGAGCCACCGGTCAGGTCGGCGCAGTCATGCGCAACATCCTTGCCGAGCGCAAATTCCCGGTGACCGAGCTGCGCCTGTTCGCCTCGGCCCGCTCCGCCGGTACGACCCTGCCCTGGGAGGGCACGGAGATCACCGTCGAGGACGCCGCCACCGCCGACTACTCCGGCCTGGACATCGTGCTCTTCTCCGCCGGCGGCGCCACCTCGAAGGCCCTGGCCGAGAAGGTCGCCGCCCAGGGCGCCGTCGTGATCGACAACTCCTCCGCCTGGCGCCGCGACCCCGAGGTGCCGCTGGTCGTCTCCGAGGTCAACCCGCACGCGATCGCCGACCGTCCCAAGGGCATCATCGCCAACCCGAACTGCACCACCATGGCCGCGATGCCGGTGCTGCGGCCGCTGCACGAGGAGGCGGGCCTGACCGCCCTCGTCGCCACCACCTACCAGGCGGTCTCCGGCTCCGGCCTGGCCGGCGTGGCCGAGCTGGACGGGCAGGTCCGCAAGGTCGCCGACCGCGCCACCGAGCTGACGCACGACGGCGAGGCCGTGGAGTTCCCCGAGCCCGGCGTCTACAAGCGCCCCATCGCCTTCAATGTGCTCCCGCTCGCGGGTGCGATCGTCGAGGACGGCAGCTTCGAGACCGACGAGGAGCAGAAGCTCCGCAACGAGTCCCGCAAGATCCTGGAGATCCCGGGTCTGAAGGTCTCCGGCACCTGCGTCCGCGTCCCGGTCTTCTCCGGCCACTCGCTCCAGGTCAACGCCCGCTTCGAGCGTCCGATCAGCGTCGAGCGCGCCTACGAGCTGCTGAAGGACGCCCCGGGCGTGGAGCTGTCCGAGATCCCCACCCCGCTCCAGGCGGCCGGCAAGGACGCCTCGTACGTGGGCCGCATCCGCGTCGACGAGACCGTCGAGAACGGCCTCGCGCTGTTCCTGTCCAACGACAACCTCCGCAAGGGCGCCGCGCTCAACGCCGTCCAGATCGCGGAGCTGGTCGCGGCCGAGCTGCGCGGCTGACCACAGGCCGGCCGCAGGCGCAACGGCGGCAGGGGCCGGGCACCGGACGGGTGCCCGGCCCCTTCGCGTACCGGCGCCCTCCGCCGTCAGCGTACGGACCGCCACGGACCGCGAGTGCGTGGAAGGATGGCGGAAAGTCGCGATGCCGAAGCTGAGGAGATGCCTGGTGCCCGGAACGAACCTGACCCGCGAAGAGGCGCAGCAGCGGGCGCGGCTGCTCACCGTGGACGCGTACGAGATCGACCTCGACCTCTCGGGAGCGCAGGAGGGCGGCACCTACCGCTCCGTCACCACCGTGACCTTCGACTGCGCCGAGGCGGGCGCGGAGTCCTTCGCCGACCTGGTCGCGCCGGCCGTCCACGAGGTCGTGCTCAACGGCACCGCCCTCGACCCCGCCGAGGTGTTCGCGGACAGCCGGATCGCACTGCCGGGCCTCGTGGCGGGCCGCAACGAGCTGAAGGTCGTCGCCGACTGCGCGTACACCAACACCGGTGAGGGCCTGCACCGCTTCGTCGACCCGGTCGACAACCAGGCCTACCTGTACACGCAGTTCGAGGTGCCGGACGCCCGGCGCGTCTTCGCCTCCTTCGAGCAGCCGGACCTGAAGGCGACGTTCCAGTTCACCGTGAAGGCGCCCGAGGGCTGGACCGTCATCTCCAACTCGCCGACGCCGGAGCGCCCCGCGGACAACGTCTGGCGCTTCGAGCCGACGCCCCGCATCTCCACGTACATCACCGCGCTGATCGCCGGCCCGTACCACGCGGTGCACAGCAGCTACGAGAAGGACGGGCAGAGCGTCCCGCTGGGCATCTACTGCCGCCCGTCGCTGGCCGAGTTCCTGGACGCGGACGCCATCTTCGAGGTCACCCGGCAGGGCTTCGACTGGTTCCAGGAGAAGTTCGACTACACCTACCCCTTCGCCAAGTACGACCAGCTGTTCGTGCCGGAGTTCAACGCGGGCGCAATGGAGAACGCGGGCGCGGTCACCATCCGCGACCAGTACGTCTTCCGCTCGAAGGTCACGGACGCCGCGTACGAGGTGCGCGCGGAGACCATCCTCCACGAGCTGGCCCACATGTGGTTCGGCGACCTGGTCACCATGGAGTGGTGGAACGACCTGTGGCTGAACGAGTCGTTCGCCACCTACACCTCCATCGCCTGCCAGGCCTACGCGCCGGGCAGCAAGTGGCCCCACTCGTGGACCACGTTCGCCAACTCCATGAAGACCTGGGCCTACCGGCAGGACCAGCTGCCCTCCACCCACCCGATCATGGCGGACATCCGCGACCTGGACGACGTGCTCGTCAACTTCGACGGCATCACGTACGCCAAGGGCGCGTCCGTGCTCAAGCAGCTCGTCGCCTACGTCGGCATGGACGAGTTCTTCACCGGCGTCCAGGCGTACTTCAAGGAGCACGCCTACGGCAACACCCGCCTGTCCGACCTGCTCGGCGCGCTGGAGGAGACCTCCGGCCGCGACCTGAAGACCTGGTCGAAGAAGTGGCTGGAGACGGCCGGCATCAACATCCTCCGGCCGGAGATCACGACCGACGACGACGGCACCATCACCTCCTTCGCCGTCCGCCAGGAGGCCCCCGCCCTCCCGGCCGGTGCCAAGGGCGAGCCGATCCTCCGCCCGCACCGCATCGCGATCGGCCTGTACGAGCTGGAGGACGGCAAGCTCGTCCGCAAGGACCGCATCGAGCTGGACGTCGACGGCGAGCTGACCGAGGTGCCGCAGCTGACGGGCCGGGTCCGCCCGGCCGTGGTGCTGCTCAACGACGACGACCTGTCGTACGCCAAGGTGCGTCTCGACGAGGAGTCGCTGAGGAACGTCACCGCCCACCTCGGCGACTTCACCGAGTCCCTCCCCCGCGCCCTGTGCTGGGCCTCCGCCTGGGACATGACCCGCGACGGCGAGCTGGCCACCCGCCACTACCTGGACCTGGTGCTCTCGGGCGTCGCCAAGGAGTCGGACATCGGCGTCGTGCAGTCCCTGCACCGCCAGGTGAAGACCGCCCTCGAGGTCTACGCCGCGCCCGGCTGGCGCCCGACCGGCCTCGCCAAGTGGACCGAGGCCGCGCTGGAGCAGCTGCGCGCCGCGGCGCCGGGCAGCGACCACCAGCTGGCGTGGGCGCGGGCGTTCGCCGCGACCGCCCGCACGGACGCCCAGCTGGACCTCCTGGCGGGCCTGCTGGACGGCACCGAGACCGTCGAGGGCCTGGCCGTGGACACCGAGCTGCGCTGGGACCTGCTGACGCGGCTCGCCGCGACGGGCCGGGCGGACGAGAAGGCCATCGCCGCCGAGCTGGAGCGCGACAAGACCTCCGCGGGCGAGCAGCACGCCGCGTACGCGCGGGCCGCGCGCCCGACGGCCGAGGCAAAGGCCGAGGCGTGGTCGGCGGTCGTCGACTCCGACAAGCTGCCCAACGCGGTGCAGGAGTCGGTCATCGGCGGCTTCCAGCAGGCCGACCAGCGCGAGCTGCTCGCGCCCTACGCCGAGAAGTACTTCGCCGTGGTCAAGGACGTCTGGGCGAACCGCAGCCACGAGATGGCCCAGCAGATCGCGATCGGCCTCTACCCGTCGCTGGAGATCTCCCAGGAGACCCTGGAGGCCACCGACGCCTGGCTGGCCTCGGCCGAGCCGAACGCGGCACTGCGCCGCCTGGTGACGGAGGCCCGCGCGGGCGTGGAGCGCGCCCTCAAGGCCCAGGCGGCCGACGCGGCGGCCGCCTGACGGCGGCGAGGGCGCCCCGGACCGACCGGTCCGGGGCGCCCTCGTGTTGTACGGGCAGGGCCGTTCAGGCCTTGGCAGCCTGCGCCCGGCGGCGGTCCAGCAGCGCCTGGCGGCGGTCCTCGAACTTCGTCGCCTGGCCGTCGAGGCCGTCCATGAACAGGCCCAGCTCCTCCTGCGCGCGCAGGCCCTCGGGGCCGAGCCCCTTGATCTGGAGGACCTTGAGGAAGCGCAGCACCGGCTGGAGCACGTCGTCGTGGTGGATGCGCAGGTTGTAGATGCCGCCGATCGCCATCTGCGCAGCGGCGCGCTCGAAGCCGGGGATGCCGTGGCCCGGCATCCGGAAGTCGACCACCACGTCCCGGACGGCGCTCATCGTCTGGTCGGGCGCCAGCTCGAAGGCCTTGGCGAGCAGGTTCCGGTAGAAGACCATGTGCAGGTTCTCGTCGGTGGCGATACGCGCGAGCATACGGTCACAGACGGGGTCACCGGAGTGATGGCCGGTGTTGCGGTGCGAGACGCGGGTGGCCAGCTCCTGGAAGGCGACGTAGGCGACCGAGTGCAGCATGCTGTGGCGATTGTCGGACTCGAAGCCCTCGCTCATGTGCTGCATGCGGAACCGCTCCAGCGCGACCGGGTCGACGGCGCGCGAGGTGAGCAGGTAGTCGCGCATCACGATGCCGTGCCGGCCCTCCTCCGCGGTCCAGCGGTGCACCCACGTGCCCCAGGCGCCGTCGCGGCCGAAGAGCGTGGCGATCTCGTGGTGGTAGCTGGGGAGGTTGTCCTCGGTCAGCAGATTGACGACGAGGGCGGTGCGGCCGATCTCGGAGACCTTGGACTGCTCGGGGGCCCAGGCCTCGCCGCCCATGACGCCGTCGAAGTCACGCCCGTCGCTCCACGGCACGTACTCGTGCGGCATCCACTCCTTGGCCACCTTCAGGTGACGGTCGAGCTCGACCGCGACGGCCTCTTCGAGGGCGTACAGCAGTTTGGTGTCGCTCCATTCCCGACCATTGCTGAGGGAGGGGGCTATGGCCACGGACGACTCCTGACTGGGGGACTCCACTTACGGTCCCGTAGGTTACGTCACCGTAAGTTAAAGACCTCATAAGGATGATCGCGGCGGCCGCGTTCGCGTTCGCGGGCAGCAGGAAGGCCCGGCATCGGATCGATGCCGGGCCTTCCGGGCGTCTGTCTGAACGGATATCCGCGTCAGCGGGACGTACGCGGGTAATGCGTGTCGTGCGTGAAGGTGTTGTCCGACTTCCGGGCGAGGACCATGGTCAGGCCCGCAATGACCAGGAACAGGACGATCGGCGCGGCCACGTACAGGCCGAGCGTGTTGATCACGCTCAGGCCGGGGCCCGGGTCGTCGCCGTCGTCGCGGGTGAGCGCGAACGCGGGGGACGACATCAGCAGCATCAGCAGCGTGCCGGCGGAGATCGCACCGGCGCGCACGGCGTTCTTGTTGACCTTATTGCTCACGGCCTCAACGTATCGGACACCCGCGGGGCGCGCGCGTCCGGGGTGGCCTAGCGACGCCCCTCCGCCAGGACGGCCTCCATCAGGGCGTGCAGCCGGGGCGAGGCGGTCAGCTCCTCCAGGGGCAGCGGGCGGCCCGTGGCGTCGGCGAGGGGCAGCCGCCAGTTCGGGAACTGGTCCCAGGTGCCGGGCAGGTTCTGCGGGCGGCGGTCGCCGACCGCGTCCGGCAGCCAGATCCCGATCATGCGGGCCGGGGTGCGCAGCAGGAAGCGGTGCACGGCCCGCACCGCGGCCTCCTCGTCACCCGGCCCGTCCGGCAGCAGCCCGAGCCGCCCGAAGAGGGCCAGCCACTGGGCGACGGCCGCGGCGTCCTCCCGCTGCTCGTCGGCCAGCGGGCGGGTGAGCAGGCCGAGCCGGTGCCGCAGCGCCACGTGGTCGCCGGTGAGCCGGGCGGCGGTGCTGGGCAGGTCGTGGGTGGTGGCGGTGGCCAGGCAGGCGGGGCGCCAGCGCTCGGGCGGCAGCGGCTCCCGGCCCTCGCTCGCGTAGTCCCGCTCGAACCACAGCACCGAGGTGCCCAGCACCCCCCGCTCGGCGAGGGCCTCCCGGACCCCGGGCTCGACCGTGCCCAGGTCCTCCCCGACGACCACGGCCCCCGCGCGGTGCGCCTCCAGCGCGAGGACGCCCAGCATGGCCTCGGCGTCGTAGCGCACGTAGGCGCCGCGCCGCGGCTCGTACCCCTGCGGCACCCACCACAGCCGGAAGAGGCCCATGACGTGGTCGATGCGCAGCGCCCCCGCGTGCCGCAGCAGCGCGCGCAGCAGCTCGCGGTAGGGGGCGTGGCCGGTGGCGGCCAGGGCGTCGGGGCGCCAGGGCGGCAGGCCCCAGTCCTGGCCCTGCGGGCCGAACTCGTCGGGGGGCGCCCCGATGGACATGCCGGGGGCGAAGGCGTCCTGCTGGGCCCAGGTGTCCGCGCCCGAGGGGTGGACGCCCACGGCCAGGTCGTGGACGAGGCCGATGCGCATCCCGGCGTCGCGCGCGGCCCGCTGGGCGGCGGCCAGCTGACCGTCGGTGAGCCAGGCGAGCCAGCAGTGGAAGTCCACCCGGTCGAGCAGCTCGCCGCGGGCGCGGGCGGTGCGGGCCGAGCGGGGATCCTTGAGGGCGCCGGGCCAGGACCGCCAGTCGGGGCCGTACACCTCGGCGAGGGCGCACCAGGTGGCGTGGTCGTCGAGGGCCTGGCCGCGCTCGGCGAGGAAGGCGTCGTAGGCGGCGCGGCGGCCGGGGCCCAGCGGCACGGCCCGGACCAGCTCCAGCGCGCGGCGCTTGAGGTCGCGGACGGCGTCCCGGTCGATCAGCGCGCCGTCGCGGAGCACGGCCCCGCGGAGCACGGCAGCCTCGGCCACCAGCCGGTCGGCCTCGGCGCGGGCGGGCCCGGTGAGGTAACCGAACTCGGGGATCTCCTCGATGCGCAGGTGGACGGGGTCGGGAAAGCGGCGGGAGGAGGGGCGGTAGGGCGAGGGATCGGTGGGCGGCCCGGGGACGGCCGCGTGCAGGGGGTTGATCTGCACGAAGTCGGAGCCGAAGGCGCGGCCGGACCAGGCCGCGAGGTCGGCGAGGTCGGCGAGGTCGCCCATGCCCCAGGAGCGGGCGGACAGCAGGGAGTAGAGCTGGACGAGGAAGCCGTGGGCGCGGCCGGGCGGTGCGGGCAGCCGGTCGGGGGCGACGATCAGGGGCGCGGCCGCGGTGCGGCCGTCGGGGGCGTGGGCGCGCAGGAGGTGGGCGCCGAGCGGGAGGGGCCCGGGCGCGGACCAGTCGAGGGTCCGGCCGTCCTCGGTGTCGACGCGCAGCACGGTGCCCTCGGGGACGTCGGCCTTCCGGCCGCCGCTGCCGCCTTGCCGGAGCACGACCGTCGGGGGCAGGAGCCTGCCGCGCTCGGCCAGTTCGTACGCCTCCAGGGCGTCCCGGACGGCCCGGGGGGTGGAGGCGTCGACGCCCAGCGCGGCGAGGACGGCGACGACGGTGTCCTCGGACACGCGGGCCGTGCGGCCGGGGGCGGTCTCGTAGGAGGTGGCGACACCGTGGAGTCCGGCGAGGCGCGCTCTGCTCATCGGGACCTCCGTGCTCGCCGCCGCCCGTGCCGATTGCTTCTGCCTACCCACGGGTGGCGGCGCCCGACACATTCCGCTGGGCATTACCGGCAGTTCGGTCACCTGCGTTGACATGCTCCGGCGCGTGGTGGTGGGCTCGGCGAATTCAGCCCCTCCGGGGGCACCTCCCAGCGGTAGCTGGGGGAGTTTGAGGAGCGGGGGTCCGGCGGGCGGAGCCCCCGCCCTGCGGCGGAGCCGCATATCGGATACAGCGGGAAGGGGCGGGGTGGGGGAAAGCCCCCGGCCAGGGCCCCCGGAAGCGAGGAGAAGGCGTGCGGTCCGAGAGCAGCGAGCCCTCGTACGGGAGGGGCATCGGCCGCCTGGCCCCTCGCCGCGCCGGCGTCACCGTCCTGGCCGCCGCCCTCCTCGGCGGACTGCTCGGCACCGCCACCGACGCCCTCGCCGACGGCCGCCCGGGCGACGCCGCGGCCGCCGCGGGCTCGCCCGACACCCCGGACCGCGAGAGCGCGGGCGCCCTGCCGCCGGTCTGGCCGCGCCCCCAGTCGGCGCGCGCCCAGGGCGCGTACGCCCGGGTGGGCGACGAGGTCACGCTCATGGCCGACCAGGGCACCGACCCGTACGCCCTGGACGCGCTGCGCGAGATCCTGCGCGGCCTGGGCGCCCGTACCGTCGTGGACGCCCAGCCCGGCGGCACCCCGCCGCCGCGCGGGCTGATCGTGTACGCGGGCGGGCAGCCGGCCGAGGACGCCCTGCGTGCGCTCGGCGCCCCGCCCGCCGCCGACCTGCCGGCGGGCGGCTACCGGCTGGCCACCGGGCAGCTGGACGGCCGGCCGGCGGTGGCCCTGGCGGGGGCGGGCGCGGACGGGCTGTTCCACGCGGCGCAGACGCTGCGGCAGCTGGCGGTGGCGCGGGACGGCGGCCGGGCCTTCGCCGGGGCCGTGATCCGTGACTGGCCGGGCACGGCGGTGCGCGGGCTGACCGAGGGCTTCTACGGGCAGCCCTGGTCGCCGGAACAGCGCCTGGCGCAGCTGGACTTCATGGGCCGCACCAAGCAGAACCGCTATCTGTACGCGCCGGGCGACGACCCGTACCGCCAGGCGAGCTGGCGCGACCCCTACCCGGCAGCCCAGCGCGCCGCCTTCCGGCAGCTGGCCGAGCGGGCCCGGCGCAACCACGTGACCCTGGGCTGGGCCGTCGCGCCGGGGCAGGCGATGTGCTTCTCGTCCGCCGACGACGTCCGGGCGCTCAAGCGCAAGGTCGACGCGATGTGGGCGCTGGGGGTGCGGGCCTTCCAGCTCCAGTTCCAGGACGTCAGCTACAGCGAGTGGCACTGCGGCGCGGACGCCGACGCGTTCGGCTCCGGGCCGAAGGCCGCGGCGAAGGCGCAGGCGAAGGTCGCGGGCGAACTGGCCCGGCACCTGGCCGGGAAGGGCCCCGAGGCGGCCCCGCTGTCGCTGCTGCCCACCGAGTACTACCAGGACGGGCGGACGGCCTTCCGGCGGGCGCTGGCCGATGCGCTGGACCCGCGGGTGGAGGTGGCCTGGACGGGCGTGGGCGTGGTGCCCAGGACCATCACGGGCGGTGAACTGGCCGACGCCCGCGCGGCGTTCGGGCACCCGCTGGTGACCATGGACAACTACCCGGTCAACGACTTCGCGCAGGACCGTATCTTCCTCGGCCCGTACACCGGCCGGGAGCCGGCCGTCGCCACCGGCTCGGCCGCGCTGCTGGCCAACGCCTCGGCCCAGCCGACCGCGTCCCGCATCCCGCTGTTCACCGCCGCCGACTACGCCTGGAACCCGCGCGGCTACCGGCCGGACGAGTCCTGGCGGGCGGCCGTCGACGACCTGGCGGGCGGGGACCCCGCGGACCCCGGGGCCGCCGCCACCCGGGACGCGCTGCGCGCGCTGGCCGGGAACGACGCCTCGTCGGTGCTGGGCGGCGAGGAGTCGGCGTACCTGCGGCCGCTGCTGGACGACTTCTGGGCCGCCCTGGGCTCGGCGGACGCGGGCCGGACCGCGGAGGCGGCGGACCGGCTGCGCGGCGCGTTCCGCACCATGGCCGAGGCCCCGGCCCGGCTCGCCCCGCTCCTCGGCGACGAGGTGGGGCCGTGGCTGGAGCAGCTGGCCCGGTACGGCGAGGCGGGCGGCCGGGCCGTGGACATGCTCACCGCCCAGGCGCGCGGCGACGGGACCGCGGCCTGGCGGGCCCAGCTCGACGTGCAGCGGCTGCGCGAGGGGATCGGGACGTCCCGGGCCACTGTGGGCAAGGGCGTGCTGTCCCCGTTCCTGGACCGGGCGCTGGCCGCCGCCAACGGCTGGACCGGCGTCGACCGGCCGCTGCGCACCGGGGGCGGGGCCACCGACGGCGATCCGGCCACGGCCGTGACCCCGCGGCCGGGCGTCCCCCTGGACGTGCGGCTGCCCCGGCCGCACCCGCTGACCATGGTCACCCTGCTCACCGACCCCCTGCCGGGGGCGCACGGCACGGTCGAGGCCCACGACCCGGCCCGGGGCTGGCAGCCGCTGGGCCCACTGGCGGAGGGGGGCTGGACCCAGGTGCCGGGCCGGGGGGTGCAGGCCGACGCGCTGCGCGTGGTGTGGGGTGACGGCACGGCGGCCGCGCCGCCGAACGTGCACGAGTTCAGCCCCTGGTTCGGCGACACCCCCACGGCCGACGTCGAGCTGACGCCCGGCACGGCGGACGTGGAGGCGGGCGGGCGCCCGGCGGTGTTCGAGGTGAAGATGATCAACCGGCGGCCGGAGGCGGTGCGGGAGCGGCTCGTCGTCAAGGCCCCCCAGGGCGTCGTGGTCGCCGCCCCGGCGGAACTGTCCGTGCCACGCGGGGGCGTGACCACGGCCCGGATCGAGCTGGCGGTCCCGGCGGGAGGACCGGCCGGGTCGCTGCCCGTGACGGTCGGACTGGCGGGACAGGAGCGGACGGTGACCCTGCGGGCGTATCCGCCCTCGGGCGGGCCGAACCTGGCGCGCGGGGCGCGGGCGGCCTCCTCGGGCGACGAGGCGCAGCTCTTCCCGGCCGCGGCGGCGATCGACGGCGACCCGAAGACGCGCTGGTCGTCGCAGCCCAGGGACGACGCCTGGTGGCAGCTGGAGCTGCCCGGCCCGGTCCGGCTGGGCCGCCTGGTGCTGCACTGGCAGGACGCCCACCCGGCCCGCTACCGGATCCAGGTCTCGCCGGACGGCCGCACCTGGCGGGACGCGGCCTCGGTCACCGACGGCAAGGGCGGCACGGAGTCCGTGCGCATGGACGCGCCGGACGCGCGGTTCGTGCGCGTCCAGGGCGAGAAGCGGGCCACCGGATTCGGCTACTCGCTGTGGGAGGTCGAGGCGTACGCCGTGCAGGAGCCGCAGAAGGGCGCGCCGGAGCAGCGCCGGGAGACCCACTAGGGGGTTGTCCGGTGGGTCAGGGCCGGGGCCGGGCCGCCGCCGCACGGCGTCCTCTGCGTCCGAGGTGCGGCGGCGGACCGGCCGGCTCAGGCGGAGATGCCGTCGATCCGGGCCATCGCGTCCTGCGCGCCGTACGCCTCCAGGTAGGGCAGCCAGCGCGGGTCCCGGTGGCCCGTGCCGATGATCCGCCACGCCAGGCCCGTCGGCGGCGCGGGCTGGTGGCGCAGCCGCCAGCCCAGCTCGGCGACGTGCCGGTCGGCCTTGACGTGGTTGCAGCGGCGGCACGCGGCCACCACGTTCTCCCAGGCGTGCTGCCCGCCCCGGCTGCGCGGGACGACGTGGTCGACGCTGGTTGCGACGCCACCGCAGTAGGCGCAGCGCCCGCCGTCGCGGGCGAAGAGCGCCCGGCGGGTGAGCGGGACGGGGCCGCGAAAGGGAACCCGCACGAAGCGTTTCAGCCGGACGACGCTGGGTGCGGGAATGGTGCAGGTCGCACTGTGCAGATAGGCGCCCGTGTCCTCGAGGCTGATGGCCTTCTCATTGAGGACGAGTATGAGCGCGCGGCGGAGCGGTACGACGCCGAGCGGCTCGTACGACGCGTTGAGGACCAGGACATGCGGCACGGGTGCCTCCTTGTACGCCGGCGGCGCGTGGCTCGCGCCGGGACGATCTCCTGCAAGTGTCTCTTGGCCCCTGGCCGAAGCGCCACCATCCCCGGGTAACGGGTCTCAGGTGTTTTGGAGCACACCTGGGCCATCCACGGCCAACCGTGCGCAAGACCCGCCCCTTCTCGAACACAACAACGGAAGACCGGGTCTGCCCCGTTAGTGTGGTGGGTCTGCCCCGCGCTGCACCTCGGCGCGGGTCTGTCCCACACCGGAGGATTCCTGCTGTGTTCTGGTCCGCTGCCCTGGCCGCAGACTCGACCCCGCCGCCCCGCCCCCCGTCCCTGGACGACGCGCAGCGGACGGCGAACAACGCCGCGGGCTGGGTCGAGGAGAACTGGTCCGTCTGGCTCAGCAACGGCCTGCGCATCATCCTGATCGTCGCGATCGCCGTCGTCATGCGTTCGCTGATCCGCCGCGCCATCACCAAGCTGATAGCGCGGATGAACCGCACGGCACAGGCGGTCGACGGCACCGCGCTCGGCAGCCTGCTGGTCAACGCCGAGCGGCGGCGGCAGCGCTCGGAGGCCATCGGCTCGGTGCTGCGCAGCGTCGCCTCGTTCGTGATCATGGGCACGGCGGCGCTGACGGTGCTCTCCGTACTCAAGATCAACCTGGCTCCGCTGCTGGCCAGCGCCGGTGTGGCGGGCGTCGCCATCGGTTTCGGCGCCCGGAATCTGGTCACCGACTTCCTCTCGGGCGTCTTTATGATCCTCGAGGACCAGTACGGCGTGGGCGACGAGATCGACGCGGGTGTCGCCACGGGCACCGTCATCGAGGTGGGCCTGCGCGTCACCAAGCTGCGGGGCGCGAACGGCGCCATCTGGTACGTGCGCAACGGCGAGGTCAAGCGCATCGGCAACCTCAGCCAGGGCTGGGCGATGGCCGAGGTCGACGTCGCGCTGCGCTACGACGAGGACCTCGACCGGGCCCGCGAGGTCATTGCGGCGGCCGGGACGGAGATGGCGAAGTCCTCGCCGTGGGACGAGCGGCTGTGGGAGCCGGTCGAGGTCATGGGCCTGGACTCGGTGACGCTCGACTCCGTGATCGTGCGCGTACAGGCCAAGACGGCCCCGGGCAATGCGGCGGGCGTCGCGCGCGAGCTGCGCTGGCGGATCAAGCAGGCCCTGGACTCGGCGGGCATCCGCATGGGCGCCGCGCCGACCGCCGCGGCCGACCCGGCCGCGGCGGCGGACCCCACGGCGGCCGTGGCCGCGCCCTCGGCGCTGGGCAACCCCTCGTCCCCGCAGTCGCAGGCCACGGCGCCGATACCGCCTCCGCCGGCCCCCGTGCCGCCCGGCGCGACGCTCGGGAAGTGACCCGGAGCGGGTCCCGGCCCGTGTCCCGGCGTGCTCAGTCCTGGAAGACCTTGTCCAGGAATTCGCCGACGTTGCCCTGCATCCGCTCCAGCCGCTCCTCCACCGAGAGCGACTCCTTGTACCGCATCGACATCAGCGGCACCTTCTTGCCGCGTACGTAGAGCGGGCACGCCAGGTCCGCGCACATGTAGGCGCCGACCGTGTTGCCCTCGCGGCCGGAGGCGCCGACCTTGCGGGCGGCCAGCAGGGAGACGCCCGAGCCGCCGTGCCCCGTCAGGCACAGCGAGCACATGGTGGTCTTGGTCAGGGCGCGGGGCCCGCCCTGCGGCACCCGCAGGGTGACGCCCACCAGCTCACCGGCCCGCTCCGTCACGAGGTAGCCCCGGTCCGGGGCGCCCGGATCACGCCAGCCGAGGAAATCCAGGTCGGCCCAGGGGAGTTCGGCGAGGCCCCGGGGCAGGCTGATCCTGCGGGCCTCTCCCTTGGAGCAGTTGACGAAGGAGGCGCGTATGTCGTTCTCGCCCAGTGGTTCCATGAGGCGGGAACCTAACAGCCGGTCTTGTCCGGTGTCGCGCCGTTTTTCCGCGGCCGCTCCGGCCCGGGGCGGGCAGGGCAGGTACGGACCATTGACGCGCGTGCGGACGGACGCATAGCGTCCCCTCCCCCAGCCGTCCGTCACCGGAGTGAAGGGCCGAATCCCCGTGAAGCTCGGATGAAACTCGCAGTGGTCGGCGGAGGCTCGACCTACACCCCCGAACTCGTCGACGGTTTCGCCCGGTTGCGCGACACGCTGCCGCTCCGGGAGCTGGTCCTCGTCGACCCGGCCGCCGACCGGCTGGAGCTGGTCGGCGGGCTGGCCCGGCGGATCTTCGCCAGGCAGGGGCACCCCGGCCGGATCTCCTGGACCGGGGACCTGGACGCGGGCGTCGGCGGCGCGGACGCCGTGCTCCTCCAGCTGCGCGTGGGCGGGCAGGCGGCCCGGCAGCAGGACGAGACCTGGCCCCTGGAGTGCGGCTGCGTCGGACAGGAGACCACCGGCGCGGGCGGGCTCGCCAAGGCGCTGCGCACCGTGCCGGTGGTGCTGGACATCGCCGAGCGCGTCCGGCGCCGCAACCCCGCGGCCTGGATCGTGGACTTCACCAATCCGGTCGGCATCGTGACCCGTGCGCTGCTGACCGCCGGGCACCGGGCGGTCGGGCTGTGCAATGTGGCCATCGGCTTCCAGCGCAAGTTCGCGAAGCTGCTCGGCGTCGCGCCGGAGGAGGTGGAGCTGGAACACGTCGGGCTCAACCACCTCACGTGGGAGCGCGCGGTCCGCATCGGCGGCGAGGACGTCCTGCCCCGGCTGATCGCCGAGCACGGCGAGGCCGTCGCGGCCGACCTGCGGATGCCGCGCGGGCTGCTGGACCGGCTGGGGGCCGTGCCCTCGTACTACCTGCGCTACTTCTACCAGCACGACGCGGTCGTACGGGAGCTGCGGAACAAGCCCTCGCGGGCGGCCGAGGTGGCGGAGATGGAGCGGCGGCTGCTGGCCCTGTACGCGGACCCGGCGCTGGACGAGAAGCCGGAGCTGCTGGCGAAGCGGGGCGGGGCGTTCTACTCCGAGGCGGCCGTGGCGCTCACCTCCGCGCTGCTGGCCGGCACGGGCGAGGTCCAGGTGGTCAATGCGTTCAACGGCGGCACCCTGCCCTTCCTCCCCGACGACGCCGTGATCGAGGTCCCCGCGAAGGTGGACGCCCACGGCGCGCACGCCCTGCCGGTGCGCCCCCTGGAGCCGCTGTACGCCGGGCTGATCGCCCATGTCACGGCCTACGAGCACCTGGCGCTGGAAGCCGCGCTGAAGGGCGGCCGGAACCGGGTGTTCGAGGCCCTGCTGGCGCACCCCCTGGTGGGCCAGATCGAGCACGCCGACAAGCTGACCGACGATCTGATCGCCCACAACCGGGAGCACCTGGCGTGGGCGTGACCGCCGCGCTGCTGGCCGTCGACGCAGGCAACAGCAAGACCGACGTGGCGCTGCTGGACACCCGCGGCACGCTGCTCGGCACCGCGCGCGGCGGCGGCTTCCAGCCACCCCGTACGGGGCCCGCGCGGGCCGTGGCGGAGCTGGCCGGGACGGTGGCGGAGGCGGCGCGGCGGGCCGGGCTGCCGGAACCGCTGCGGGTGGCGCACGTCCGGGCGTGCCTGGCCAATGCCGATCTGCCGGTGGAGGAGGAGCGGCTGACGGCGGAGATCCGCGCGTGGGGGTGGGCCGATTCGGTGACGGTCGGCAACGACACGTTCGCCCTGCTGCGGGCCGGGCTGCCCGACGGGGGCGCGGCAGCGGGGGTGGCCGTGGTGTGCGGCGCGGGCATCAACTGCGCGGGCGTGGCGCCCGACGGGCGGATCGCCCGCTTCGCCGCCCTGGGCCGGATCTCCGGCGACTGGGGCGGCGGTGGCCACCTGGCCGAGGAGGCGCTGTGGTGGGCGGCGCGGGCGGCGGACGGCCGGGGAGGGCCCACGGCCCTCGCGGAAGCACTGCCCGCCCGCTTCGGGCTGACCGGCATGGCCGCCTTGATCGAGGCCCTGCACCTGGGGCACGTCCCCGCGGCGCGGCGCCACGAACTGACTCCGGTGCTCTTCGAGGTGGCGGCGGCGGGGGACGCGGTCGCGCGGGCGATCGTGGCCCGGCAGGCGGACGAGGTGGTCGCCATGGCGACGGCCGCGCTGACCCGGCTGGGCCTGCTGGAGGCGGAGGTTCCGGTGGTGCTGGGGGGTGGGGTGCTGACGGCGCGCCACGCGCTGCTCCACGACCGCATCGTCGCTCTCCTGGCCACGCGCGCCCCCAGGGCGACTCCTCGCCTGGTGACGGCACCTCCGGTGCTGGGCGCGGCGCTGCTGGCGCTGGACGAGGCGGAGGCGGGGGCGGAGGCGTACGCGCGGTTGCGGGGGAGTTTTTCCCCGATCCCGCCCCTTCCCGAAACCGGGGGCTCCGCCCCCGGACCCCCGCTCCTCAAATGTCGGAGGGGCTGAAATTGCCCCCGGAACGGGGGGCCTGGGGGGCGAAGCCCCCCAGTTCTTCACCTGGGGTCTGGGGCGCAGCCCCAGTTTCGGGAAGGGGCGGGGTGGGGAAAAGAACCCCCCAAATCGGAACCGCACACGCGCCCCCCACGTGTACACGGGTGGACGCCGGGCACGGCCCCCACCGAAAATCTCGGTCCGTTCAAGATCGGTGCACGACCGGTGTATTTGTCCGTGCCTGCAGCCATACTGCTGGCCGGGCACCGCCGGCGACCGAGGGGGAGGTCACGTGTCACCACCACAGCCGGATCCCGGCCCGCCGCGCACCGCATGGCGCGAGGGCCTGGACCGCCTGAGAGCCGCGGCCACGACCGAACCGGGCAGACTGCGCATCATCGGCGCCGCCCTGGCCGCACTGCTGCTCCTCTTCGGCGCGCTCACCGCCTGGCAGGTCGCCGACCGCGCCGCCGCCGCGGACGACGTGGTCGGCCACAGCCAGCCGCTGAGCGCCGACGCCGCCGACATCTACCGCTCGCTCGCCGACGCGGACACCACGGCCGCCGCCGGCTTCCTGGCGGGCGGCCAGGAGCCGCCGGCCGTCCGGCAGCGGTACGAGAAGGACATCGCCCTCGCGTCCGAGCTGCTGGTCAAGGCCTCGGCCAACACCAGCGGCTCGGCGGAGGCCCGCCGCCAGATATCCCGGCTCAACGCCCAACTCCCCGTCTACACCGGCCTCGTGGAGACCGCCCGCACCGACAACCGGCAGGGCCTCCCGCTCGGCGGCGCCTATCTGCGCTACGCCAGCGACCGGATGCGCGAGGAGCTGCTGCCCGCCGCCCGCGCCCTGTACGTGGCCGAGACGCTCCGGCTGGTCGCCGACTACGACGACGCCGAGAAGTGGCCCTGGGCCGCGCTCGGCACCGGGGTGCTGGCCCTCGGCGCGCTCGGCTGGGCGCAGCGCCGCAACTACCGCCGCACCAACCGGGTCTTCAACCACGGCCTGCTGGCCGCGACGGGGGCAGCCGGCGCGGTGCTGCTGTGGCTGGCCGTCGGGCACGGCGTGGCCCGCGCGGAGCTGACCGACTCGTACGAGCACGGGGCGAAGTCCCTCCAGGTGCTCAACGAGGCCCGGATCGCCTCGCTCCAGGCCCGGGGCGACGAGAACCTCACCCTCGTGGCGCGCGGCGCGGTGCTCACCTCCGGCGGCGACGACGCGTACGAGGCCGGCTATCTCACGGGCATGCGCCAACTCGTCGGGACGGGCGCACGGGCCGACGGCTCCCCCGAGCCGGGCAGCCTCCTGGACCGGGCCCGGTTGCTGGCGGACGGCACCGAGGGGCGCGAACCGGTGGCCGAGGCCGTCTCGAGCGCCCGGGAGTGGCAGCGGCGGCACACCGACGCCCGCACGGCCGACGTCGGCGGGTACTACGACCGCGCGCTGGCCGGGGTGATCGGCGGGAAGGACGGCGCCGGGGGCAGCACCGGCGAGTCGTTCGACCGCGTGGACACCGTCCTGCGCCGGGCCCTGGCCCATGAGCAGGACGTCTTCCGGCAGGCGGCCGACGACGGGCGCGGGGCGCTCGCCGGGCTGACGGCCGGGGCCGCCGCGCTGGCCGTGCTGGGGGCGGCGGGCGCGGTGCTGGGCATCGGGCGCAGGCTGTCGGAGTACCGGTGACAGGGGGAGGCGGAGGCATGGACGGGCGGCGCGCGGTACGCAGGGTTCCGGCGGCGGTGGCGGCGGTCCTGTGCGCACTGGCGGCGACCGCCGGGCTGCTGTGGCCGTCCCCCGCGGACGCCGACGGCACCGGGCGGCCCGCGGAGCGGCCCCCGGACCGGGCCGCGGCGGAGGCCGGCCAGGCGTCCGCACAGTGCACGGACCCGGAGGCCAGTCTGCGGCCGAGCACCGCCGACGGACCGGCCGTGCAGCGCATCAAGAGCCGCGGCCGGCTCATCGCGGGTGTCGACCAGAACAGCTACCGCTGGGGCTACCGCGACCCCGCGACCCGCGAGCTGAGCGGCTTCGACATCGACCTCGTGCGCGCCATCGCCAAGGCCGTCCTCGGCGACCCCGACAAGGTCGTCTTCCTGGCCATCCCCACCAACCAGCGCATACCCGCCCTCCAGAAGGGCAAGGTGGACATCATCGCGCGCACCATGACCGTCAACTGCGACCGGATCAGGCAAGTCGCCTTCTCCACGGCCTACTTCGAGGCCGGGCAGCAGGTGCTGGCCCCGGTGGGCTCGCCGGTCAAGGCGTTCGACGACACCTTGAGGGGGAAGAAGGTCTGTACGGCCAAGGGCTCCACGGGCGAGAGCGAGCTGCGCAACGAGTCGCACGGCGCCTCCGTGCTGACCGTGCCCAACCAGCTCGACTGCCTGGTGCGGCTCCAGCTCGGGCAGGTCGACGCGGTGGTCACGGACAGCGCCCTGGCCGCCGGACAGGCGGCCCAGGACCCGTCCGTGCGACTCGTCGGCAAACCGTTCACCACCGAGTCCTACGGCGTGGCGATGAACCTCGGCGACGAAGACCTGGTACGCCGGGTCAACGCAGTACTGGAGGACTACCGGCGGGGCGGTGAGGAGAGCCCCTGGATGCAGGCCTACCGCAAGTGGCTGGCGGCCGACCTCAAGGGGATCACCGCACCGCCGGAACCGAAGTACAAGGACTGAGGCACAGGAACCGGGACACCAGAACCGGGCACAAGGACCGAGGTACAGGGACTGACAAGACTTTCCGTGCGTATCGTTCATACCGTTCGTGCGCGGCGCGGGCCGCGGACAGGAAAGGGGATCGATGGCGGTCGCGGGGCCCACCGGGCCGGCCTTGAGCCGCGAGGAGGTGGACCGTGCGCTGGCGCGGCTCGGCGCGGAGCACGAGGCCGTCGAGTCCTCGCTGCTCGCCCTCCAGGACCACGCCGGCCGGCGCCTGCTCGAGGGCGCGGAGCTGAGCGGGACCACCCGGAGCAGGTGGGCGGTCACCGAAGAGCTGATCACCCAGCTGTGGGTGTACTTCGACGCCTACACCGACGCCCTGGAGGCGGCGCGTGAGCTGCGCGGCCGCCGCCGCTGGCCCACCCAGGGCGAACTGTCCGAGCTGACCGACCTGCTGCGCGGCGCCGCCGTCACCCTGCCCGGCGGCCCCCCGGCGGCCAGGGCCGCGGCCCTGGGCACCACCGCGCGGCTCAGCGAGCGGCTGAGCCTCGCGGACCTGGTCGACCGGATGAACGGCTGGTACGCCCAGGCTCTGGACGTGGTCGTCAGCGCCGACGCGGTCTGGTCCGCGCTGCCCGCCCGGATCGACCTGCTCGCCGCCGAGCTGCGGCGCACCCGCTCCCTGGCGCACTCCGTGGGCGTGCGGCCGGGCGAGCACCCCTCCGGCGACGACCTCGAGCGGATCACCATGGAACTGGCCGCGCTGCGGTCCGAGGTGATATCCGATCCGCTCGTCTTCTGGACCGGTCCCTCGCCCAGCGAGGCCCCCGGCGGCCGCCCCGACACGGCCCGTTACGACCGCGCCGCCCGCGCCCTGGACGACGTGCGCCGTGACGTGGAGGCCGTCCTGGACGTCCGCCAGGACGCCGAGCACCGGCTGATGCGCGTACGCGACGTGCTCTCGCGCGCCGACCGCACGCTCGGCGAGGCCCGCCAGGCCCGCACCGAGGTCCTGTCGAAGATCGCCGCGTACGAGGTGCCGGCCGTCTCCGGCCCGCCCACCGCGCTGTACGAGCAGTTGTCGGCCGCCGCCGAGCACCGCAGACACGCCCGGTGGCACCGGCTCTCCCCGCTCCTGGAGGGCCTGGAGCAGCGTGCCGAGGAGGAACTGCTGCGCGCCCGCGAGTCGCTGACCGCGGTGACGGCGCCGCTGGCCGTACGCGCCGAGCTGCGCGGCCGGCTCGACGCGTACAAGGCGAAGGCGGCGCGGCTCGGACTGGCGGAGGACGCGATCGTCTGCGAGCGGTACGACACGGCGCGCCGCATGCTGTGGAGCGCGCCGTGCGATCTGGTCGCCGCCGAGAACGCCGTGCTGCGCTATCAGCAGGCCGTGGCGGGGACACCGGCCGAGCCGGTGGGACCGGCCGACCACAGGGGGGACGGATGACCGGGACCGACTGCCAGCGGCCGGACTGCGCGGGCACGTACGAGGACGTCGGGGGCGGCGAGCTGTACTGCGACACCTGCGGGCTCGCCCCGGTGGTGTCGCCGGGCGGGCTGGTCTCCTCGCCCGCGACCGGGGTCACGCACGCGGGCGGACGGAGCGGTTCCGGGTCGGAGGGCGCGGGCAGCGGTTCGGGCCGGCCGTCCTCCGGATCCTCGGGGTCCGCAGGGTCCGGGTCGTCGTCCAAGTCCTCGTCCGGGTCGTCGTCCAAGTCCTCCCGGTCCTCGACCTCCAGACGGTCCGTGCCGGGCCGGCTGTCCCGGTCGCTGTCCGCGAACACGGAGGCCACCGGCCCGCCCTCGGTGTCGGTGCGCAGCGGCCGGCCGTCCGCGGGCGGTACGCCCGGCCGCAACAAGCTCGGCGCGGGGCTGGTCAGCATGCCGGGGATGCCCCGCCCCGAGCCGCGCGCGGCCGTGCTGGCCAACCCGGAGGTGCCGGAGCGGAAGCGGTTCTGCAGCAAGGGCGACTGCGGGGCCCCGGTGGGGCGTTCGCGCGGCGACAACCGGCCGGGCCGGGTGGAGGGCTTCTGCACCAAGTGCGGCCACCCCTACTCGTTCGTCCCCAAGCTGCACCCGGGCGATGTGGTGCACGGTCAGTACGAGGTGGCGGGCTGCCTCGCGCACGGCGGGCTGGGCTGGATCTACCTGGCCGTCGACCGCGCCGTCTCCGACCGCTGGGTGGTGCTCAAGGGCCTGCTGGACACGGGGGACGAGGACGCGCTGGCGGCCGCCGTCTCCGAGCGGCGCTTCCTCGCGGAGATCGAGCACTCCAACATCGTCCGCATCTACAACTTCGTCGAGCACCTCGACCAGCGCACCGGCAGCCTCGACGGCTACATCGTCATGGAGTACGTCGGCGGCAAGTCGCTCAAGGAGATCGCCAACGAGCGGCGCACCCCCGACGGCAGGCGGGACCCGCTGCCGGTGGAACAGGCGTGCGCGTACGGCATCGAGGCGCTGGAGGCGCTCGCCCACCTGCACAGCCGGAACCTGCTCTACTGCGACTTCAAGGTGGACAACGCCATTCAGCAGCAGGACCAGCTCAAGCTCATCGACATGGGCGCGGTCCGGCGGATGGACGACCACGACAGCCCCATCTACGGCACGGTGGGCTACCAGGCCCCCGAAGTGGCGGAGGTGGGCCCGTCGGTGGCCTCCGACCTCCACACCGTGGCGCGCACCCTGGCCGTGCTCACCTTCGACTTCCAGGGCTACACGAACGTCTTCGCGGACAGCCTGCCCGACCCCGACAACATCGACGTCTTCCGCCGCTACGAGTCCTTCTACCGGCTGCTGGTCCGGGCCACCGACCCCGACCCGGCACGCCGGTTCGCATCCGCCGACGAGATGGCGGAGCAGCTGACCGGGGTGCTGCGGGAGATCGTGGCGCTCCAGACGGACACGCCCCGGCCCGCGGTGTCCACCCTGTTCGGGCCGGAGACCCGGGTGGTGGACTCGCTGCTCTTCGCGGAGCCGGCCGGGGACGTCTCGCTGCTGGGCCCCCGGGCGACGACGGGCCGCCGCGCCCGGTCGCTGCCGGGCGCGTCCCCGGCGGCCGGGCCCGCGCCGGGGACGGCCGCGATCCGGCTCGCCCCGCTCGACGCGCGGGCCGCGGCGCTCGCGCTGCCGCTCCCCCGCGTCGACCCGGACGACCCCAACGCCGGTTTCCTCGCGGGCCTGCTGGCCTCCCGGCCCGCCGAGCTGCACGCGGCCCTGCGCGCGGCCCCCGTGGACTCGCCGGAGCTGCGGCTGCGCCGGGTGCGGGCCCGGCTGGAGCTGGGCGAGGACGGCCCGGCGGGCCAGGCGCTCGCCGCCCTGGAGGCCGTGCGGCCCGACGACTGGCGTGTCGTCTGGCACCGCGGCGTCCACGCGCTGGCCACCGCCGACCACGGCACCGCGGCGCTGGCCTTCGACGCCGTCTACGACGCGTTCCCCGGCGAGCCCGCGCCGAAGCTGGCGCTGGGGGTGTGTGCGGAGCTGCTCGGGCAGCTCGACAACGCCGCCGAGTACTACCGGCTGGTGTGGGCCACCGACCCGGGCTTCGTCAGCGCCGCCTTCGCGCTGGCCCGGGTGCGGCTCGCGGGCGGCGACCGGGCGGGCGGGGTGCGGGCGCTGGAGTCGGTGCCGGAGTCCTCCATCCACTACACGGCGGCGCGTGTCGCGGCGGTGCGGGCCCGGCTGCGGGAGCGGGCCCCGCAGGAGGCGCTGCTGCCCGATCTGGGGGCCGCCGCCGGCCAGGTGGAGCGGCTCGCGGACTTCGGGCTGGACGCGGTGCGGCGCGAACGGCTGGCCACGGAAGTGCTCGGTTCCGCGCTGGACTGGGTGCTGGCCGGCGGCGCGGGCGCGGCGCCGGGCGGTGCCGCGCCGCCGGGCCGGGAGGAACTGCTCGGCCACGCCCTGGACGAGCGGGGCCTGCGGTTCGGGCTGGAGCGCTCGTACCGCGTGCTCGCACGGCTCGCCCAGCGCGGCGAGGAACGGATCGAACTGGTGGAGCGGGCCAACCGTTACCGCCCCAGGACATGGGTGTGATCGATGTCGCAACTGCCCCCACAGCTGACGGCGTGCCCCGCCTGTCACGAGCCGCTGGAGCCCGCCGACAACTTCTGCGGCGGCTGCGGCACCGACCTCTCGGCGGTGCCGCCCGGGCCCGGCGGCCCGGGGCGGTGGCCGGACACGCCGGTGGTGCGGGGTGGTGACGACCACCGTCCCGCCCCGCCCGGCGGCGGGGTGCCGGCCCAGTCGGCGCCCTGCGCGGGCGCCGGGCGGGGCTGCGCGGCCTGCCGGTCGGGCATGATCGACAACGACGGGTACTGCGAACACTGCGGGCATGCACAGCCGCACGAACGGGATCACATGGAGCACGAGTCGGCAGGCGTCGCGGCAGTCAGCGACCGCGGCCTGCGTCACCACCGGAACGAGGACGCGTACGCCGTGTCCACCCTGGACCTCCCCGGCGGGCAGGCCGTCGTCGCCGTCGTCAGCGACGGCGTGTCGTCGGCGGCCCGCCCCGACGAGGCCTCGGCCGCCGCCTGTGCGAGCGGGCACGAGCTGCTGGCGGGGGCACTGGCGGAGGGCGCTCCCCCGCGGGAGGCCACCCGGCAGGCCATCCTCCGGGCCGCGGAGGCCGTGGCCGCGCTGGCCCTGCCCGGGGAGGGGGCGCGCGGGCACGACCTGCACCGCCATGAGAACGCGCCCGCCTGCACGATCGTCAGCGCGGTCGTCACCGGCGACCTGCTGACCGTCGGCTGGGTCGGCGACAGCCGCGCCTACTGGGTGCCCGACGACCGGAGCACCCAGCCCGCCCGGCTCACCGAGGACGACTCGTGGGCCGCCCAGATGGTGGCGGCGGGCCTGATGTCGGAGGCCGAGGCGTACGCCGACGAGCGCGCCCACGCGATCACCGGCTGGCTGGGCGCGGACGCCTACGAGGTCGAGCCGCACACCGCCTCGTACCACCCGGACCGGCCGGGCGTGGTGATCGTCTGCACCGACGGGCTGTGGAACTACGCCGAGTCGGCCGAGCACATGGCGGCGGTGGTGCCGGACGACGCCCGCGCGCGGCCGCTGGACTGCGCACGGCATCTGCTCGCCCATGCCCTGGACGGAGGGGGCCACGACAACGTAACAGTGGCGGTACTGCCGTTCCCGGCGCGGCCGGAAGGGGCAGGATCGGCCTGACGGCCCGAGCGTCCACGGGGGGAATCAACGCGGTGTCATGCCCTGGGCACCGCACGGCTGTCCGCCCGTCGCACGCCCATGTGACCACGTGGAGCACGAAGGAGGCGGAGCAGATGGCGAACCTCTCCCGGCCGGCGGAGCCGCGGTTCTCGGTCGAGGTGTACCAGAACGTCAACCTTCCGGAAGGCGGCCGCGACGTCGACGCGATCGTCACGGTCACCGCCTCGGGGGGCCTCGCCGCGGAGGTGCCCCGGCCCGCCTCGTCGCCCTCCGCCGTGCCGCTCGCCGCCCCCGCCCCCGATGCGGCCGTCGTGCTGATGGTCGACTGCTCCGGCTCGATGGACTACCCGCCCGCCAAGATGCGCAGCGCGCGGGAGGCGACGGCCGCGGCGATCGACGCGCTGCGCGACGGCGTCGCCTTCGCCGTCGTCGCCGGCACCCACCAGGCGCGGGAGGTCTACCCGGCGGGCGGGCGGCTCGCGGTGGCCTCCGGGACGACCCGGGGGCAGGCCAAGGAGGCGCTGCGCAAGCTGAGTCCGGGCGGCGGCACGGCCATCGGCACCTGGCTGCGGCTGGCCGACCGGCTGCTGTCCTCGTCCGACGCCTCCATACGCCACGGCATCCTGCTCACCGACGGCCGCAACGAGCACGAGGAGCCGGACGCCCTGCGGGCCGCGCTGGACGCCTGCGCGGGCCGGTTCACCTGTGACGCGCGGGGCGTGGGCACGGACTGGAAGGTCAAGGAGGTCACCGGCATCGCCTCCGCCCTGCTGGGCAGCGCCGACATCGTCGCGGACCCGGCCGGGCTGGCGGCGGACTTCACGCAGATGATGGAGGCGGTGATGGGCAAGGAGGTCGGCGACGTCTCCTTGCGGCTGTGGACCCCGCAGGGCGCCGAGGTGCGGTTCGTCAAACAGGTCGCGCCCACCGTCGAGGACCTGAGCGACCGGCGCCGGGAGGCCGGGCCGCGGGCGGGCGACTACCCGA
This sequence comes from Streptomyces sp. 17_S59, assembly GCF_056930295.1. Taxonomy (NCBI): domain Bacteria; kingdom Bacillati; phylum Actinomycetota; class Actinomycetes; order Kitasatosporales; family Streptomycetaceae; genus Streptomyces; species Streptomyces sp. 17_S59. The sequence continues at coordinate 2,282,066 of NZ_JBXOWD010000001.1, forward strand.
CCGGCTCCTGGGGCGACGAGTCCCGGGACTACCACGTGGGCGTCCGGGTCCCCGCCGCCCAGCTGGGGCAGGAGATGCTCGCCGCCCGGGTCTCCCTCGTCGTACCCGCGCCCGACAACTCCTCGCCGCAGGTGCTCGCCCAGGGCCTGGTGCGGGCGGTGTGGACGGACGACCTGGTGGCGTCCACGGCCATCAACCCGCAGGTCGCCCACTACACGGGCCAGGCCGAGCTGGCCCACGCCATCCAGCAGGGCCTGGACCTGCGCAAGTCGGGGGACATCGGCGGGGCCACCGCCAAGCTCGGCCGGGCCGTGCAGCTGGCCACCCGCTCCGGCCACGCGGACACCGCGCGGCTGCTGGCGAAGGTGGTGGACGTCGTCGACGCGGCGAACGGTACTGTGCGGCTCAAGGCGAAGGTCTCGGAGGAGGCGGAGATGACGCTGGAGACGCGCTCCACGAAGACCGTTCGCGTGAAGAAGTAGCGCGCTGCCCGGGGCGGCGCGCGCACAACGGCACGGACAGAGCAGACAGCTTTCAACACGGCGTCAGAGGGGGAATCGACGGACATGCCGACCTGCCCGAACGGCCACCAGTCGGAGGCGGAGGACTGGTGCGAGGTGTGCGGCCACCGGATGACGGGGGCGGCCGTGCCCCCGGGTGCCGTCCCGCCGCCCCCGCCGGCGCCGCCCGCGGCCGGCAGCGGCGGCTACGGCTATCCCGGCGGCGGAGGCGACGCCACCGTCCAGGCGGAGCTGTGTCCGCAGTGCCGTACGCCCCGCGAGGCACAGGCCCCGTTCTGCGAGGAGTGCCGCTACAACTTCCTCACGCGGTCGGCCTCGCCCTACGCGCCCCCGCCGCCGCCCGTCCACTCCTTCGAGTCGGCGCCGCCGCCCCCGCCGCAGCACAACCAGCCGCAGAGCTTCGAGTACCACGGCTCCCGCCCGTCCCGGATCAACCGCCCGGCCGAGCCGCTGGAGCCGCAGGGCCCGTACGAGGGCGGCGGTGAGGACGACTGGATGCTGTCCCCGCCGCACTCCGCCCCCTCGGTCCCGTCCGCACCGCCGGCCCCGTCCGCGCCGCCCGCCGCCCCCGCCGCTCCTCCGGCGTACCCGTACGAGCCCTACGGGTCGTACGAGCACCAGGGCGAGCGGCCCGCCGGCGAGGGCGTGCCGCAGCCCGTGGCGCCGTCACCCGTCCCGCCGTCGCCCGCGGTGCCCGCGCAGCCCGCGGGCTGGGTGGCGGTCGTGGCGCCCGACCGGGAGTACTTCCTGGCGATGATGAACCGCAGCGGCCCGGAGGCGGCGGGGCTCAACCTGCCCGCCTACTCCCCCGAGCTGCAGTTCCCGCTCGCCGGGCAGCAGGTGACCATCGGCCGCCGCCGGCACAGCACCGGCGAGTCCCCCGACATCGACCTGTCGCGCCCGCCGGAGGACCCGGGCGTCTCGCACCAGCACGCGATGCTCGTCCAGCAGCCGGACGGCGGCTGGGCGGTCGTCGACCAGGACTCCACCAACGGCACCACGATCAACGGTTCCGAGGACCCGATCCAGCCCTATGTGCCGGTGCCGCTCCAGGACGGCGACCGGGTCCACGTCGGGGCGTGGACGACGATCACGGTGCGGCGCGGCTGAGGCGGGACCGAGGGCACGGGGGCCGGTGCGCGGGACCAGGGGGCGAGGGGGCCGGTCCTAAGCCGCCGGTCCTCGGCCGGGCGGTCTGAGACCATGGAGGCGTGAGAGAGATTCCGCGCGGCACGCTTCCGGAGCAGACCTTCTACGAGCAGGTCGGCGGCGAGAAGACCTTCCGTCGCCTGGTCCACAGCTTCTACCGGGGGGTGGCCGACGACCCGCTGCTGCGGCCGATGTACCCGGAGGAGGACCTGGGGCCGGCCGAGGAGCGGCTGGCCCTCTTCCTGATGCAGTACTGGGGCGGCCCCCGCACCTACAGCGAGAACCGGGGCCACCCCCGGCTGCGGATGCGCCACGCGCCCTTCACGGTCGACCGCGCCGCGCACGACGCCTGGCTGCGGCACATGCGGGACGCGGTGGACGAGCTGGGGCTCGCCCCGGAGCTCGAGCGGCAGTTGTGGAACTACCTCACCTACGCCGCCGCGTCCATGGTCAACGCGGCGGGCTGAGCCGCCGCCCCGCGCCTGCCCCGGCGGCCGTCAGAGGGGGCTGACGGACAGGTCGCGCAGGCCACCGCCGGTGCTGACGGCGATGGAGCCGTAGGGCGTGCGCAGGCGCAGCCAGCCGCGCGCGGCGAAGAGGACGAGCGGCTCGGGGGCCAGGGCGACCGCCCCGCCCGCGCCGGACCCGGCGGCGGGCCGGCGGCTCGCCACCGGCACGGGCCGCAGGAAGCCCAGCGACTGGGCGGCGTGGACCGCCCGCAGGGGCAGCCCGGTGTCGCCGAGGGTGCGGGACCAGATCTCCCGGCCGATACGGTCGCGCTCGGCGCGGGTGCGGCGCTGCTCGGGCAGCGCCTCGTCCCGGGAGCGGAACTCCGCCACGGCCGCGGTGACCGCGCCGCGCACGGCCTCCGCACCAGGCATTCCGGCCACCCGCTGCCAGCCGCCGCGGGGCGGCAGGACACCGGCCCAGGGCGGACCGGTGACGGTCTCGGGGACGGTGACCTCCACTCCGCCGCCGGGCAGCCGCGCCCCCTCGTCGAGGGCGTCGGCGAACCGGCCCGCCGAGACGGTGACGTCCAGCGCCGGGACAGTCTCCGGGTCACCGGCCAGCCGGGCCGTGCGGATCGCGAGGACCTCGAAGGACGGCGGGCGGCCGAAGACGCCGAGCACCCCTCCGGCGGCCTGCAGCCGGACCGCGGCGGCACGGTCGTAGTGGATGAGCCGGGCCAGGAAGGCGGCCAGATCGGCCGCCTCCCCGGCGTCGGCGAAGGACAGTCGCTGCGTCATGCGGCGACGGCCTCCTCGTGGTGACGCACCCGGTCAGCCCCGGGTGAGCTTCTTGTAGGTGGCACGGTGCGGACGGGCCGCGTCCGCACCCAGGCGCTCGATCTTGTTCTTCTCGTAGGACTCGAAGTTGCCCTCGAACCAGAACCACTTGGAGTTGCCCTCGTAGGCGAGGATGTGCGTGGCGACCCGGTCCAGGAACCAGCGGTCGTGGGAGACGACCACGGCGCAGCCCGGGAAGTCCAGCAGGGCGTTCTCCAGGGAGGACAGGGTCTCGACGTCGAGGTCGTTGGTCGGCTCGTCGAGGAGGAGCAGGTTGCCGCCCTGCTTGAGGGTCAGCGCCAGGTTGAGGCGGTTGCGCTCACCACCGGAGAGCACACCCGCCGGCTTCTGCTGGTCCGGGCCCTTGAAGCCGAACGCGGACACATAGGCGCGCGAGGGCATCTCGACCTGGCCGACGTTGATGTAGTCCAGCTCGTCGGAGACGACGGCCCACAGCGTCTTCTTGGGGTCGATGTTGGCGCGGCTCTGGTCGACGTACGAGATCTTGACGGTCTCGCCGACCTTGATGTCGCCGGAGTCCGGCTTCTCCAGGCCCTGGAGCATCTTGAACAGGGTGGTCTTGCCGGCGCCGTTCGGGCCGATGACGCCGACGATGCCGTTGCGCGGCAGGGTGAAGGACAGGTCGTCGATGAGGACCTTGTCACCGAAGGCCTTGGAGAGGTTGTTGACCTCGATGACGACGTTGCCCAGGCGCGGGCCCGGCGGGATCTGGATCTCCTCGAAGTCCAGCTTCCGCATCTTCTCGGCCTCGGCCGCCATCTCCTCGTAGCGGGCGAGACGCGCCTTGGACTTGGCCTGGCGGCCCTTGGCGTTGGAGCGGACCCACTCCAGCTCTTCCTTGAGGCGCTTCTGGCGCTTGGCGTCCTTCTGGCCCTCGACCTTGAGGCGGGAGGCCTTGTTCTCCAGGTAGGTGGAGTAGTTGCCCTCGTAGGGGTGGGCGCGGCCGCGGTCCAGCTCGAGGATCCACTCGGCGACGTTGTCGAGGAAGTAGCGGTCGTGGGTGATCGCCACGACGGTGCCCGCGTACTTGGCCAGGTGCTGCTCCAGCCAGTTCACGGACTCGGCGTCGAGGTGGTTGGTGGGCTCGTCGAGGAGCAGCAGGTCGGGCGCCTCGAGCAGCAGGCGGCAGAGCGCGACGCGGCGCTTCTCACCACCGGAGAGGTTGACGACCGGCCAGTCGGCGGGCGGGCAGCCCAGCGCGTCCATGGCCTGCTCCAGCTGGGCGTCGAGGTCCCAGGCGTTGGCGTGGTCCAGCTCCTCCTGGAGCTTGCCCATCTCCTCGAGCAGCGCGTCCGAGTAGTCGGTCGCCATCAGCTCGGCGATCTCGTTGAACCGGTCGAGCTTGCCCTTGGTCTCGGCGACGCCGTCCTGGACGTTCTCCAGCACCGTCTTGTTCTCGTCCAGCTCCGGCTCCTGCATGAGGATGCCGACGCTGTAGCCCGGCGACAGGAAGGCGTCGCCGTTGGACGGCTGCTCCAGACCGGCCATGATCTTGAGGACGGTGGACTTACCGGCACCGTTGGGGCCGACCACACCGATCTTCGCACCGGGCAGGAAGCTCAGCGTCACGTCATCGAGGATGACCTTGTCGCCGTGCGCCTTGCGCGTCTTGCGCATGGTGTAGATGTACTCAGCCAAGAGAAACCGTCCGGCAATCGAGAAGGGCCAATTTGCGGCTCCGCCGCGTGAGGGCAGATACACCCCATCTTGCCGTACGGGAACCCCTCGGCGGAAACGCATTGCGGCCGACGGGCCGGTGACCGGGCGCGGCGCGCCGGTCACCGACTGTGAGCAGGGCTCACTCGGCCGCTCTCACCCGGCCGGTCTCACTCGCCCATGACGGTCTGCTTGCGGCGCAGCAGGAACACCGACCCACCCCCTGCGACGATCAGGGCTATCGCCAGCCCGGCGATGACCGGGGTGGTGGTGCTGCCGCCGGTGCTGGCGAGGTCACCGCCCGTGCCGGAGCCGCCCGTGGTGGAGCCGCCGGTGGCGGTGCTGCCCGTGGCGGTATTGCCCGAGGTCGGGCTCGGGGAGGCGAAGGGGGCGCCGCTGCTGCTGGTGGTGCCGACGGAGCCGTTCTCGGCCGTCATGCAGTCGAGGATGCCGGTGAAGGTCCGGGAGAAGCCGTTGGGCCCGGTCACCGTGATCCTGTACGCCTCGTCCTCGCCGACCTTCACCAGGGTGGTCTCGGAGCCTCCGGGCTTGACGGTGTGCTTGCCGCCCTCCAGCTCGTAGGCGAACGGCTGGTCGCCCTTGTTGTCGGCGGTGATCTCCACGCCGCCCTTGGCGCAGTCCTTCCTGGCCGTCACCGCCGGTATCGCGCCCTTGGCGGCCCAGTTGGCGGTGGCGTCGGCGGAGACGGTGCTCTCGCTGGAGCCGGCCAGGATCAGCGTCTGGGTCTTGGTGTGGTCGCCGATGAAGGCGCGGCCGACCGGGACCTTGGTGGCGGCCGTGGCCTTCAGGGAGGTGGAGCCGTCGGGCGCGTCCGCGGGCACGTCGAAGTACAGCTCGCCGCCGTTGCCCGTGGAGGTGACCGGCTTCCCGGCCTTGTCGACGATCTTCACGTTCTTCGCGGCAGCGTCGCCGGAGGGGGCGACGGCGACGCTGTTCGCGTTGGTGTGCACGGTGACCGGGCCGATGCGCTGCCCCGGCTTGCCGGAGACGGCGGGCGGGGTGAGCGACAGGGACGCCTTGGGCTCCTCGTCGTTCTCGGCGCTCTTGGTGAGGTAGTCCGCGAGCTTCTCGGCGGCGGGGTCCCTGGCGTCGACCTTGACGTTGTCCGAGTAGCGCCAGATGGCGACCTGGGTGCCGGCGGCGGCCGTGTTGGCGTCGAGGGTGCCCGCGCCGGAGTCCTTGGCGAGCGCGGCCAGGTCGTTGACCTGCGGGTACGAGTGCTGGAGGATCCAGCGGATCCTGCCCGCGTTCTTGTTGTCGTGCAGGGACGACTCGTTCCAGCCCGCTTCCCGGTACTTGGCGCCGTCGACGGTGTTGGTGAGGATGTCGATGCAGTACGTCTGGAGCGTGCCGCCGCCGTCGACCTTCATCTCGAACAGGCCGGCCGGGACGGGCCCGGTCTTGCGGCTGTCGTGCACCATGGCGCCGCCACCGGCCGTGATGCGGCCGAGCGCGGCGGTGACGCCGCCCTGGTTCTGCGGTGCGCCGTCCGCCGCCGCGCTGCCCGCGGTGCCGACGACCGCCCCGGCGGCGACCAGGCCCGGCACCAGAAGGGCGGCGGCGAGGCGAGCGGCGCCCCGCCTCTTCACAGAGTTCATGGATTTCCTTTCGGGCGGGCGCGTATCACGCGAGATCGGGTACCGACCATGGCGGACGCGCCTCACCGGGCAACTCAAAACGCAGTAGCCCCCGTTGTTGCTATGGAGGGGATCTTAAGGAGCGGCCACAACCCGACGACCGCACATACCTTCGAGCGGCCGATCCGAATCGGAATCGTTATCGCCCACAAGGCTCTGACCTGGCATTATCGATAAATCGCCGGGGCAAACCCACCCAAATTCACCGCGCGGTCACGGCGGCCGCGGTCCGCTCCCCCGGAGCGGGCTCGGCGCCGGCCGGGGACCCCTCGCCACCAGCGGCGGACCCGGCCGACAGGGCCTGACCCGGCCCCGCCATCCGCACGGGCTCGACCGGCAGCCGTCTGGCCGGAACCACTCGGCGGAAAGCCGACGTACCGCGCGCGAGGTCATGGCCGATCGACACGGCGTCAATGTCGGCCGAAAGCCATCGTTTTCCCTCGCGCTCCTGATCCTGAATTCTCAATTTCCCCTGGACGACGACCGGTTCGCCGATGGACAAGGAGGCGACGACATTCGCCGCGAGCGCACGCCAGGCCCACACCGTGTAGAAGCTGGTGGAGGAGTCGGCCCACTCCCCCCGCTGCCGGTCCCACCGGCGCACCGTCGCCGCCAGCCGGAACCGGGAGACGGCCGAGCCGTTGGCCGCCTCCCTGAAGTCGGGCTGCGTGGCCACATTGCCCACGACCGTCACCAATGTCTCGTTCATTCGGAACGCCTCCCCCGCTGCGTGACCCGGTTCGTGAGCCCATGCTGCCCGTGATCGTCAAGGCTCGCTGAGGGCTGTGGACAGCCCCGCGGTTGTGGAAATCCCGGTCACCCTCAGGAGTTCACCCGGGTCCACCCCGCCCCTCCCGGGCCGTATTCCGCCCGCTACATCTCACCTACATCTCACCTACATCTCACCGGCTACATCTCACCGGCCGCGATCACGAACTGCGCCCGCACCTCCCGGTACCTCAGCAGCTCGGCCGCGACCGGCTCCAGCACCCGCTCCCGCCCGCAGCCCGCCGCCGCGCTCCGCAGCCGCCGCTCGGTCTCCAGCCCGTACCCCCGCGCGGGCCCCCGCGCCGCCAGCCGCCCGCACCACGCCAGCACCGGAGCCGCCGCCGCACCCCCCGTCATCAGCACCGCGGGACCCCACCACGGCCCGCCCAGCTCCTTCGCGCACGTCCCCACGAGCCAAGCCGTGCCCAGCAGTTGCACCGTCAGCAGCGTCCGCTGCCCGGCCGCGAGGGCCCGCCACCACCGGGGCCGCACCGAGGAGGCGGACCCGCCCCCGCGCGTCCGCCACAGCCCCGTCCGGCCCGGGTTCTCCTGCGCCGGCTCCACGTGCCCGGCGCCCGTGCGCCAGGTGCCCCCGGACCGCCCCGGACCGCCGAAGGGCTCCCCGCCGCCCGGCCGCGGCGCGCCCGCCGCGGCGCCCGCCGCCGTGTCCGCGGCCGTCACCGCCGCCAGCTCGTCCAGCGCCTCCGCCAGCCCCTCCGCACCGCGCCCGGCCGCCTCGCGCACCGCCTGCGCCCACGGCCCCGGGAGCCCGGCGGACGCCTCGTACGCGAGGGCCCGTACGGCCCGTTCGACCAGCGGCCGGGACGCCGTCCGGCGCGGCACCAGAAGGTCGTCGTCCGCTTCACCGCCGAGCGCACCCCTGCCCCGGCCGCGCCCGCGCTGCTCGCACCACACCCGGAACCGCACCCACGACGAGCCGCAGGACCGCTCCGCCGCCCGCGCCCAGGCCCGCTCGGCGGCCAGCCCGGCCGCCTGGGCGCCCACGGCCTCCGCCAGCCGGTCCTCGAACTCCTGCCGCGCCCGCTCCGTCAGCCCCGGCCGACCCTCGGCCACATAGGCCGACCGCAGCCGCCCCGACACCCCGTCCACGTCGGCCGTCAGCCGCAGCTCCGCCGCGCTGCGCCGCGCCGAGAACAGCCCCAGCGCCTCGCGCAGTTCGGCGACGCCCGCGCCGGTCAGGGCGGACAGCGCCATCACCGCCGCACCCGGCTCGCCGTGCTCGCCCAGCGCCAGCCCGTCCTCGTCCAGCAGCCTCCGCAGATCGTCCAGCACCTGGTCCGCGGCGTCGCCCGTCAGCCGGTCCACCTGGTTGAGCACGACGAACGTCACCTCCGCATAGCCCGCCAGGGGCCGCAGGTAGCGCTCGTGCAGCACGGCGTCGGCGTACTTCTCGGGGTCCACCACCCAGATCACCGCGTCCACCAGCCCCAGCAGCCGGTCCACCTGCTCCCGGTGGCCGGCCGCCGCGGAGTCGTGGTCGGGCAGGTCGAGCAGGACGAGCCCGTTCAGCGCCGGGTCGTACGGGCGCACCGGCTGCCGACGGGCCCGGGCCGGGATGCCGAGCCGGTCCAGCAGACCCTCGGCCTGGTCGCTCCAGGCGCAGGAGACGGGCAGGGCCGTGGTCGGGCGGCGTACCCCGGCCTCCGAGAGCTGGGCCCGCGCGAGGGCGTTGAACAGCGTCGACTTGCCGCTGCCCGTCGCCCCGGCGATGGCCACGACCGTCAGGTCCAGCGAGTGCTGCTGCCGGGCCGCCGTCTCCTCCAGCACCCGCCCGGCCTCGGCGAGCGTGCGCCGGTCCAGCCGGGCCCGCGACAGCCCGACCAGCTCGCGCAGGGCGTCCAGCCGCGGCCGCAGCGCCTGCCCGGCCGGGGAGGTCATGCTGTGCCGCGCGGCGGGGGGAGCGGGGGGCGGGGAGAGGGCGAGTTCGGGGAGCGGCATGGTGCGGGTGTCGCGTACGGGGCGCCCGCGACGGGCGATGAAGCCGTCGTTCCAGACGCGCTCGGCGGGCTCGCGCGCGGGAGCGGCGGGGCCGGGCGGGATCACCGGGGACGACATGCCCGCCGGACCGCTCGCTTCCGCTGCCGTGGCGAAATCCGCGGCGAAATCCGCCGTCCCGGCGATCTCCGCCCTCTCCCCCGAAGCAGACGAAGCGGGCGGAGCGGACGGGGCGAAGGGAACGGACGGAGCACCCGACGCGACCGCAGGAGCGAACGGATCCATGGCGGCGGGCTCCGCACCCCCGGCTGCTGCCCCTGCTCCCCCTGCTGATTCTGCTGATTCTGCTGACGGCGGCACGGCAGTCATCTCTCCTTCTGCAATACGGACAGCGCCGCGATGAGTTCGACCTGGTGGTCGGGGGTCATCTCCAGGGCCTCGAGGGGGGCGGCCCGGCGCTCCCGCTCGGCCTCGAGGGTCTGCTCGAGGCAGTCGGACAGCAGCTGTCCGCCGCGGTCCCGCAGCCGCAGCGCGACCGCGGCCCCGAAGGTCTCGGCCAGCGTCTCCCCCGCCGTGTCCGCCTTGCGGCCGCCGAGCAGGGCCGCCGCCAGCAGGGCGGCGGTCCGCTCGGCCTCCGTGCCGCGGTCGCGCTCGGCGGCCCGCACCTCCTCCTGGGCGATCTCCTCCAGGCAGCGCCGCCAGCGCCGCACGGCCACGCCGATGCGGTCGCCCGCGCCGTCCGGGTCGCGGGGCGCGAGCGCGGCCCCGGCGGCCGGGTCGCCGGCGCAGGAGGCGGCGATCTCCTCGTCGGCGGCGTCGGCGGCGCAGGTGAGCAGGGCGATGAGGGAGGCGGTGAGGGCGGTGAGCAGCTCGTCGGGGTTGCTGTCGCCCGGGTACCCGCGCCAGTGGGTCAGGGCGTCGCCGGCCAGCGCCTCGCCCGCCTCGACCTCTCGCCGGACGCGCCGGGCGGCGCGGCCGTACGCGTCCTCGACGCGCCCCATCAGCCGGACGGCCGCCGCGTGCTGGACGGCCGCGGCCCCGGCGAGGCCCGGCAGCCGCGATCCGAGCGAGGAGAGCACTCCGCGCGCGGTACGGGCGACCGCCACCGTGCGGGCCGCCGGGTCCTCGGCGCGCTGGGCGAGCCACGCCCGCAGCCCCGCCACGGCGGTGGCGGGCAGCAGCCCGCTGCCGCCGGCGGACTCGGGCAGCTCGGGAATGGTGAACCGGGGGACGTCGCCGAGGCCCGCGTGCTCGAGCAGCGCGTCGTACTGCCGGGAGACCTCGACGGCCACCTGGTGCGGCACCCGGTCCAGGACGGTGACGAGGGTGACGTCGTACTCCTTGGCCGTCCGCAGCAGGTGCCAGGGCACGGCATCGGCGTACCGGGTCGCGGTGGTGACGAGCACCCAGATGTCGGCAGCGCAGATCAGCGCGGCCGCGACCTCGCGGTTGTGCGCGACGAGGGAGTCGATGTCGGGCGCATCGAGGAGCGCGAGACCGCGTGGGAGCGCGCGATCGGTCTCGATGCACAGCGTGAGCAGCTCACTCTCCACCTCTTCGTGCGCCTCCGCGCCCCCTGCCGCCGCGTCGAGCGCCTCCGGCTCGAAGGGGGCACCCTCCTGGGGGGCCAGCCAGGCCCGCTGGAGGCCGGGCAGCACCCGGGGTCCCGCGAACCAGTGGTGATCGTCGGGATGACACACCAGGACTGGCGTACGAGTTGTCGGCCGCAGCACCCCCGCCTCAGTGACCCTGCGCCCCACCAGCGAGTTGACCAGGGTGGACTTCCCGGCCCCCGTGGACCCTCCGACAACGGCCAGCAACGGCGCTTCGGGGGCGCACAGCCGGGGCACCAAGTAGTCGTCGAGCTGCGCCAGGAGCTCGGCCCGGTTTCGGCGGGCGAGGTCGGCGCCCGGGAGGGGGAGCGGGAAGCGTGCGGCGTCCACGCGGTCACGCAGTGCGGACAGCGCATCGAGCAGTCGGGGCCGTACGTCCAAGGTCGCCACACGTGCAGAATGCCCAATTCTGGTGTGTTTTTGAAGCGTATAGCCCCTGGCGCGCGAGGCGTGGCGCAAGGGGCCCCGGCATAACGAGTACACAACACCCGACGACTGGGACGTCAAAAACGATGCGAAAATCGCACCTGCCTGCGATTATCAGGACCGCTTCACCGAACCTCCACATCGTGTCACGGAGGTGAAGCAACCGGGACGAGGTACGCGGAGCCCTATCCTTGTCCCCGGCAAGGTCACGGCACCACCGAGCCCGGGGCTTCAGCCGTCCGCGACCGCCGCACACACCGGCCCCCGTAGCTCAGTGGATAGAGCAGGCGCCTTCTAAGCGCTTGGCCGCAGGTTCGAGTCCTGCCGGGGGCGCCCTTCACAGCCGTCGCCCCCCTCCCACCGGGAGGGCGCGACGAGGCCGCCCCGGAACAGCGTGCCGGCCCGGCCGCCCGGCCCGGCACTCGGACGACGACGGCACCCGACCGCACCGCCCGCAGGGGATCCCGCGCACTGGCGGGACCGCGGCACCACCCCGGCCTGCCCAATGCAGGAAGGTGCCAATCTCTCAATTTCGCACGCTGAAGCGAACCGCAGTGAACTCTAATTGGATCACACCGGCAGCCGACGGGCTGCGGGAATTGATTCAAGGAGTCAACAATATGCGCAAGTTGCTGAATGCCGCAGCCGTGACGCTGGGCGGGGCGGCCCTCGTGGCAGCCACGCAGGGAATGGCGTCGGCCGCCACCACGACGGCCACCGCCGGCTCCGTCCCCAGCTGCGTCTCGGCGCAGGAGATACTCTTCGGCACCGTTTCCGTCAAGGTGACCAACAACTGCAGCACCGTGCAGCACATCCAGGTCAAGTACACGGACCGCACCGACCCCACGTGCTACTCGATCCAGCCCGGCCAGAGCGCGACGAGCGCCCTGCCGTTCAACACCTCGCACTTCGACCGTCTGATCGCCTGCTGAGTACTCACCACTTGGGCATTACATCAGGCGTGAGCCAATAAATATTGGCCAAGAGTGCCCGACGCCACACCATGGGAATCCCAGTGGCGCCGGGCACTCTTGATGCGCTCCGCGGAAATACCCAGTTTCCGGCCACCGATGAAATCGTCTGCCGGTAAAACTCGCCGTTCCTACCGCGGCGGACGCGGTAGGAACGGCGGTGATCACCACACGCTCACGCCGGGGGATTGCCGTGCTTGCGGGCAGGAAGCGAAGCGTGCTTCGAGCGCAGCATGGCCAGGGCGCCGATCAGCACGGAGCGGGTGTCCGCGGGGTCGATGACATCGTCCACGAGGCCCCGCTCGGCCGCGTAGTACGGGTGCATCAGCTCGGCCTTGTACTCCTTGACCAGCTGGGCGCGCGTCGCCTCGGGGGTGTCGGAGGCCGCGATCTGCCGCCGGAAGACGACATTGGCCGCACCTTCCGCGCCCATGACCGCGATCTCGTTGGTCGGCCAGGCGAAGGTGAGGTCGGCGCCGATGGACTGCGAGTCCATGACGATGTAGGCACCGCCGTAGGCCTTGCGCAGGATCACCGAGATCCGGGGCACCGTGGCGTTGCAGTACGCGTACAGCAGCTTTGCACCGTGCCGGATGATTCCACCGTGCTCCTGGTCCACGCCGGGGAGGAACCCGGGCACATCGACGAGCGTGACGAGCGGAATGCTGAAGGCATCGCACAGCTGCACAAAGCGTGCCGCTTTCTCCGAGGAGTGGATGTCGAGAACGCCGGCCAGGGACTGCGGCTGGTTGGCGACGATGCCGACCACTTCACCGTCGATTCTGGCGAGCGTGCAGATGACACTGGTGGCCCAGCGCTCGTGCACCTCCATGTGCTCACCGTCGTCGACGATCTCCTCGATGACCTTGCGCATGTCGTACGGACGGTTTCCGTCCGGCGGCACGAGGCCGGGCAACCCTTCGCGGCGGGAATCGGCAGAGGGCGACTCGGCCGAACGCGGCGGCATTTCCCGGTTGTTCTGGGGCAGGAGGGAGAGGAGGTACCGGACCTCCTCGAGGCAGGTCTCCTCGTCGTCGTAGGCGAAGTGGGCCACGCCGGAGGTCTCCGCGTGCACGTCCGCACCGCCCAGACCGTTCTGGGTGATCTCCTCACCCGTCACCGCACGGACCACGTCCGGACCGGTGATGAACATCTGCGAGGTCTCCCGGACCATGAACACGAAGTCCGTCAGGGCCGGGGAGTAGGCCGCACCACCCGCACACGGGCCCAGCATCACACTGATCTGCGGGATCACACCCGAGGCCTTCGTGTTGCGCTGGAAGATCCCGCCGTACCCGGCGAGCGCCGAGACGCCCTCCTGGATGCGGGCGCCCGCACCGTCGTTCAGGGACACCAGCGGCGCCCCGGCGGCGATCGCCTTGTCCATGATCTTGTGGATCTTCGTGGCATGGGCCTCGCCCAGCGCACCACCGAAGATCCGGAAGTCGTGTGCGTAGACGAACACCGTCCGCCCGTGCACGGTCCCCCACCCGGTGATCACACCATCGGTGTACGGGCGCTTCTCCTCCAGCCCGAACCCCGTGGCACGATGCCGCCGCAGCGGCTCCACCTCGGTAAAAGAGCCCTCGTCGAGCAGCAGATCTATACGCTCGCGAGCCGTCAGCTTCCCCTTGGCGTGCTGAGCGGCGGTGGCCTTGGGCGAGCCTTGGAACACCTCGTCCCGGATTCTGGACAGTTCGGCGAGCCGGTCCCGCGTGTCCGCGGAAGCGGTTTCCTGGGTCATAGCCAACTCCCGTTCTGGTCACCCGGCCGGCAGCGGCGCCGGTAGTAGCCGTACGTCAGCGCCAGCACCAAGGGCCCCCACAGCACGAACAAACCAGTGACCGCCGTGGCCAGGGCGTGCCACCACCCGTTCTCGTACTCGACGTCCGAGCGACCGGCCAGGCCGAACGTGGTGCACACCCAGTCGACCAGCAGCGCAGTGAAGGCGAGTCCGGCAAGTGCCGCGGGCGCGATCACCGCGGACGGCGGGATGCGCCTGCCGCCGATCACCGGCACCCGGTCGGGCACGGTCTCGCCCCACCAGCGCACCAGCCCGAAGCACAGCAGGGCGAACGCCTCCGAGAGGATGCTGAGCGTCAGGACGTAGGGCACGGTCACCCACAAGCCCTGCTTCGTGCGGGGAAGTTCCATCCCCATCTGGAACCCGAAACCGAAGGGCAGTCGCCAGAGACAGACGGGCAGGCCGAGCAGGGGAATCAGCTGGGCAACCCGTTCGGCCCAGCTGGGTACGGGCAGCGCGGTCGCCCTGGTCACCGCCCGTACGCCGCCCCGCCGACCGGACATCAGCTCTCCCGGCCCGACTTCACCCGGTGCAGGATCTCCTCGGCGACTCTCTCCGGTGCCTGCTCCGGCTGCCAGTGTGTGACGCCTTCCAGTCGGACGAAACGGTACGGCCCGGTCACGTGCTCCGCCGTCCGCTCGACGGCGACCGCGCTCGCTGCCATGTCGCCGTCGCTCGAGATGTACGTCGTGGGGACCGGAACGGGGCCGAGGCCCTCGTGCTCGGCGAGGAGGCTGCCGGAGCGGTACCAGTTCAAGGTCGCGTCCAGGACGCCGGGGCGGGTGTGCAGATCGAGGTAGTGATCGACCTGGGCGGGTTCGATCACGTCGCCGAACAGTGACCGAAGGGGTTCCGCATCGTCGGCGAGGAGTCCCGCGGTGCTCTCCGGCGACACGAACCAGGCTATGTACTGGGAAAGCCGGCGCTGCTGAGGGTCGTTGCGCAGCGCGTACCAGTACGCCTCCAGGTGCGGGAAGGAGACCGCGGTCAGCGAGCGGACCCGGTCGGAGTGGTGCGCGGCAAGGAACCAGGCGACGACGGATCCCCAGTCGTGTCCGACCACATGGGCGGACTCCACACCGAGGGCGTCCAGGATCCCCAGGGCGTCACCGGCCAGCAGCGGGAGCGCGTACGAGTCCGCGCCCAGCGGCCGGGCACCGTCCGAGTAGCCACGCTGGTCGGGCGCGATGGTACGGAGGCCGGCAGCGTGCAGAGCCGGTACGACCCGGTCCCAGGCATGCCGGCTCTGGGGGAATCCGTGCAGCAGGAGGACCGGGTCCCCGCCGTCCGGCCCCGATACCTCGACATCGAATACCAGCTCACCAACCGGCACCTGCATGCTTATCCCTTTTCGCTATTCATTACGGAAAGCCACACGCGTTTGCAACGGGTTTTTTCCGGAGGGCCCGCCCGTTGCCCCGGAAGGCGTCAGTCGGCTCTTGCGCGGGGCAGCCACACCCGGGGACCTTAACGAACGAGCACCCTACCGGCGACGCCCCTGACAGCCAACTGCTGGGCCCACCAGGGCATGGAGGCCCGGTCCCCGGGATCTGGCAGGTTGTTGCAGCCGTGGTTGCAGCCCAACTGGCGCCAACTGTTGAGTGACCGCTGAGATGCGCTGAGATCCATCTGGGCGCAGACACCCTGCGCGAATATGGAGTGGGAGTAATTCACGTGAAGAGCCGTGGGATCGAGGACGTTCTTCCACTGTCGCCGTTGCAGCAGGGCCTGCTGTTCCACGCGGTTTACGACGAGGAATCGGCCGACATCTACGCCGTTCAGCTGGTTCTCGAAATCGAAGGACCGCTGAATGCCGATTCGCTGCGCTTGGCTGCTGATGCCCTGCTGCGTCGGCACGCCAACCTGCGCGCGGCATTCCTCCACGAGAAGTTCGACGAGCCGGTCCAGCTGATACCCCGGGCCGTGGAACTCCCCTGGTCCGAAGTGGACTTCAGCGCACTCCCCGAGGAGGAGCGCCAGAACGAGTGGGACCGCTGGCGGGCCGCGGACCGCGTGCGCCGTTTCGACCTCACCAAGCCGCCGCTCATCCGGTTCACCCTCGTCACCATGGCGCCCGGCCAGTACCGGCTGGTGATCTCCAACCACCACATCCTTCTCGACGGCTGGTCCATGCCCGTCCTGCTCCGCGAGCTGCTGGAGCTGTACGGCACCAGGGGTGACGCGTCGGCACTGCCTCGGGTCACCCCGTACCGCGAGTACCTTTCCTGGCTCGCCAAGCAGGACCGGGCGGCCGCCAGGTCCGCCTGGGAGAAGGCGCTCAGCGGTCTGCAGGAGCCGAGCCTGATCGCCCCTGCCACGCGCGGCCAGAGCCACGGACTTCCGGAGACGGTGTCGGTCGAACTGTCGGCCGCCCTCACCGAGGGGCTGGCCAAGCAGGCCCGTTCAGGGGGGCGCACCCTCAACACTCTGCTCCAGGCCGCATGGGCCATCGTGATCGCCCAGCTGACCGGCCATGACGACGTCGTGCTCGGCTCGGTGGTGTCCGGCCGCCCTCCGCACATCTCCGGCATCGAGTCGATGGTCGGCCTCTTCATCAACACGCTTCCCGCACGCGTCACCGTCGACCCCGCCGAGACCTTCGGCGCCCTCGTCGACCGGCTCCAGACCGAGCAGGCCGCTCTCACCCCCTACCACCACGTCAGCCTTACCGAGCTTCAGCAACTCGCCGGGCTGGGCGACCTGTTCGACACCTGCGTAGTGGTGGAGAACTACCCCGTCGACACGACGGCCCTGAAGATGCCGGACGACGGGATTCGCATCACCGGCTTCGACGGTAAGGACGCCACGCACTACGCGGCGGTCCTCACCGCGATACCCGGTCAGCGCATGCACCTGCAGCTCGAATATCGGACGGACATTTTCGACAAGTCCACCGCCGAATCCCTCCTCGGCCGCGTTCTGTTGCTTCTGGAGCAGATCGCCGAGGGCGACACCACGCCGATCGGCCGGCTCGAGCTGCTGTCGGCCCAGGAACGCGACCGAGTCCTCACCGAGTGGAGCCCGGTGACGCCGCCGGTCCGCGAGGCGACGCTGGCGGACGTTTTCGAGGCCCAGGCCGCCCGGACGCCGGACGCCGTCGCCGTGAAGTCCGGCGACACCTCTCTCACGTATGCCGAGCTGGACCAGCACTCGAACCGGCTCGCCCGGTATCTGATCGCACAAGGCGCGGGCCCGGAACAGCTGGTTGCCCTGGCACTGCCGCGCACCGAGCAGATGGTCGTGGCGCAGGTCGCCGTCCTGAAGACCGGTGCCGGGTACCTTCCGGTGGACCCGGAGTACCCTGCCGACCGCATTGCCTACCTGCTTCAGGATGCGAAGCCGGTACTCGCTCTGTCCACCGTCGAGACGACGGTGGCATTCGACGGTGTGGCACCGCAGGGAGAATCCCGTCTGGTGCTCGACTCGCCGGCGGTCCTGGACGACCTGTCCCGCCAGTCCGCCGAGCCGGTCACGGACGAAGACCGCAGGAGCCCGCTCTCGCCGTGGAACCCTGCATACGTCATCTACACGTCGGGATCCACCGGCCGTCCCAAGGGCGTCGTCATCCCCCACCGCAATGCGGTGCAGCTCTATGACACCCACATGGACGACCTCTTCGAGCCGGAGCGGCTGGCGGCCGGCGGGCGACAGCTGAAGATGGCGTGGACCGCCTCGTTCTCCTTCGACGCCTCGGTCGACGACCTGCTGTGGATGATGGCCGGCCACCAGGTGCACATCATCAGCAACGACGTACGACGCGATGCCGAGCAGACGGTTCGCTACATCGCGGAAGAGCGCATCGACATCCTCGACGTCACCCCTTCCTACCTGCAGCATCTGCTCGCTGCGGGGATGATGCAGAACACCGGGCACCGGCCCCGGGCCATGCAGGTCGGCGGCGAGGCAACCGGTGAAGCACTGTGGCAGGAGCTGCGGGCGCTCCCGGACACCACCTCCTACAACCAGTACGGTCCGACCGAGACGTCCGTGGACGCCGTCCAGGGCCGCATCGCCGACAGCGAGCGGCCGGTCATCGGCCGGCCCCTGCAGCGCACCCGGGTGTACGTCCTGGACACGCAGCTCCGCCTGCTCCCTCCGGGTGTGACCGGCGAACTCTACATCGCCGGCCCCAGCCTGGCCCGCGGCTACCTGAACCGCTACGGCCTGACGTCGGAGCGGTTCGTGGCCGACCCGTTCGGCGCGCCCGGTGACCGGATGTACCGGTCGGGCGACGTCGTTCGCTGGGCGGTGGACGGACAGCTCGAGTACGTGGGGCGTGTCGACGACCAGGTGAAGATCCGCGGCTTCCGCATCGAGCTGGGCGAGATCGAGAAGGTGCTCACCGCCCATCCGGCCGTCGCTCAGGCCGCCGTCATCGTCCGCGAGGACCAGCCGGGCAACCAGCTTCTCGTCGCCTACACCATCCCCGCGCAGGGCACGGCTGTCGAATCCGGCGCGCTGCGCGAGCACCTGGCAGCCGCGCTGCCCGAATTCATGGTCCCGGCCGCCTTCATGAGCGTCGACGTTCTTCCGCTCACCGCCAACGGCAAGCTGGACCGCAAGGCGCTGCCCGCACCCGACTTCAGCGACCAGGTCACCGGTCGCGGCCCGCGCAACGAGCGCGAAGAGACCCTCTGCAAGCTCTTCGCCGACGTCCTCGGCATCGACGCCATCGGCATCGACGACAGCTTCTTCAACCTGGGCGGCCACTCGCTCAACGCCACCCGGCTCGTGAGCCGCATCCGTGCCGAATTCAAGGTCGAACTGTCGGTGCGCAGCCTGTTCCAGTCGCCCACGGTTGCGGGCATCGCCAAGCTGATCGGCTCCGCCGACGATGCCCGCCAGCCCCTGGTGGCCATGGAGCGCCCCGCCGAGATCCCCCTGTCACCTGCCCAGACCCGGCTGTGGTTCCTCAACCGGCTGGAGGACGTCGGCGGCAACTACAACATGCCGGTCGCGCTCCGCCTCGCAGGGGTACTGGACGCCGACGCCCTGAAGCTCGCCCTCACCGACGTGGTGGCGCGCCACGAAAGCCTGCGCACGGTCTTCCCGGAGACGGACGGCCTCCCGCGCCAGGAGATCCTCCCCGAGTCCGCCGTGCAGCTCGAGCTGCACACCAGCAGCACCACTGAGGAAGAGCTCGGGCAGGCGATCGCGGAAGCCACCGCCGCCCGGTTCGACCTCGCCGCGCAGATCCCGATCCGTGCGCATCTCTACCGGCTCGCGCCCGAGGCCCATGTCCTGCTGGTGACGATGCACCACATCGCGGGCGACGCCTGGTCCATGACCCCGCTGGCACGTGACCTGTCCGTCGCCTACGCGGCACGCTGTGCGGGCACCGCGCCCGAGTGGAAGCCGCTGCCGGTGCAGTACGCCGACTACACCCTCTGGCAGCGAGAAGTGCTGGGCGACGAGTCCGACCCCGGCAGCGCGCTGGCACAGCAGATCGCCTACTGGCGGGCCGAACTTGCCGGCTCTCCCGAGGAACTCGGACTGCCGACGGACCGTCCCCGTCCGGCCCGGCCGACCCATCGCGGCGCCGACGTTCCCGTACGGCTGGACGCGGCCACCCACCGGAGTCTGCTCGCCCTGTCCCAGACCAGCGGGAGCAGCCTCTTCATGGTGCTCCAGGCCGGTGTGGCGGCGCTCCTGACCCGTCACGGCGCCGGCACCGACATCCCCCTGGGCTCGCCCATCGCGGGCCGTACGGATGCGGCGCTGGACGACCTGGTCGGCTTCTTCGTCAACACCCTGGTGCTGCGCACGGACACCTCCGGCGACCCGACGTTCCGGCAGCTGCTGGGCCGGGTCCGGGAGACCGACCTGGCGGCCTACGCCCACCAGGACCTGGCCTTCGAACGCCTGGTCGAGATCCTCAACCCGGCCCGGTCCTTGACCCGGCACCCGCTGTTCCAGGTCTTCCTGTCCTTGCACAACAACCCCGAGACTGCAGTCGAAATCGGGGGAATCCGTGCGACCGAGTACCCCACGGCGCTCGGCGAGGCGAAGTTCGACCTCACCTTCGAACTCGTCGAGACCCTGGACGCCAAGGGCGATGCCGCCGGTATCGAGGGCCGCCTCGAGTTCGCGCAGGATCTGTTCGACGAGGGTTCGGCCCAGCGCCTGGCGGACGGTCTGATGCGGCTGCTGGAGGCCGTCGCAGTGAACCCCGACACGCCCATCGGTGCAGTGGAGATTGTCTCCGCTGGTGAGCGTGGGTTGGTTGCGGGTTGGAACGACACGGTGCGTGAGGTGGCCGGCGGGACGCTGCCGGGGATGTTCGAGGCGCAGGTGGCCCGGACGCCGGACGCGGTCGCGGTGGTCTTCGAGGGCCGGCAGCTCACCTACGCCCAGCTGGATGCCCGTGCCAACCGCCTCGCTCACGAGCTGATCGCACGTGGTGTGAAGCCCGGTGACTTCGTCGCCGTGGCCGCACCCCGCTCACTGGAGCTGGTCACCGCCCTCTACGCGGTGCTCAAGGCAGGCGCCGCCTACGTCCCGGTGGACCCGGACTACCCGGCCGAGCGGATCGGCTGGATCCTCGAGGACGCCAAGCCGGCACTGGTGCTGACCACTACCACTGTCACCGACCGTCTGCCCGACGCCGGAATCGATCAGCTGCTGCTGGACACCGTCGAGGGCCAGGCCGGCGACCGGCCGGAAACCGCACCCGAGCGGAACCTGCCCGCCAACGCCCCCGCCTACGTCATCTTCACCTCCGGCTCCACCGGCCGCCCCAAGGGCGTCGTCCTCGGACACGAAGGCATCCACAACCGCCTCGAATGGGGCCAGGCCCAGTACGCCCTGGACTCCTCCGACCGGACCCTGCAGAAGACGCCTTCCGGGTTCGATGTCTCTGTCTGGGAGTTCTTCTGGCCGCTGCGCACCGGCGCCACCATGGTCCTGGCACGTCCCGAGGGCCACAAGGACCCTGCCTACCTCGCCCGGCTCATCCAGGACGAGCGCATCACCACCGCACACTTCGTGCCCTCGATGCTCCAGGCATTCCTCGCCGAGCCCACCGCAGCAGCCTGCACCACCCTGCGCACCGTCATCTGCTCCGGTGAAGCCCTGCCCGCCGACGCCGTCCACCGCTTCCACCAGCTCCTGCCCGCCACCGCCCTGCACAACCTCTACGGACCCACCGAAGCGTCCGTCGAGGTCACCGCCTACACCACCACCGGCACGGAGACCACCGTCCCCATCGGTGCCCCCGTCTGGAACACCCGCACCTACATCCTCGACCACGCCCTGCGCCCCACACCCATCGGCGTCCCCGGCGAGCTCTACCTCGCCGGCATCCAGCTCGCCCACGCCTACACCGGCCGCCCCGCACTGACCGCCGAACGCTTCACCGCCGACCCCTACAGCACCACCGGCGAACGCATGTACCGCACCGGCGACATCGCCCGCTGGACCCCCCACGGCACCCTCGAATACCAAGGCCGCGCCGACGACCAGATCAAACTCCGCGGCCTCCGCATCGAACTCGGCGAAATCGAGAACGCTCTCACCGCCCTCGAGCACGTCGCCCAGGCCGCTGTCGCGGTCCGCGACGAACACCTGGTCGCCTACCTCGTGCCCGAGGCCGGTGAGACGGTGGACACCGGCGCCCTGCGTGCCCGTGTTGCAGCCGTGCTGCCCGAGTACATGGTCCCCACGGTGTTCATCACCCTCGGCGAGCTGCCCCTGACCGCCAACGGCAAGCTCGACCGCAAGGCCCTGCCCACACCCGACTTCACCACCCAGGTCACCGGACGCGAACCCCGCAACCAGCGCGAAGAAACCCTCTGCAAGCTCTTCGCCGACGTCCTCGGCATCGACACCATCGGCATCGACGACAACTTCTTCGAACTCGGCGGCCACTCCCTGCTCGCCACGCGTGTCATCAGCCGCATCCGCACCGAACTCGGCGTGGAGCTGGCCGTGCGCGCGGTGTTCGAAGAGCCCACAGTCGCAGGACTGGCCACCCGCATCGACACGGCCGGCACCTCGCGCCAGGCGCTGACCGTCCAGCAGCGGCCCGAGGAGATTCCCCTCTCCGCCGCCCAGCAACGCCTGTGGTTCCTCAACCGCCTCGAAGGCCCCAACGCCACCTACAACCTTCCTCTCTCGGTCCGGCTGCGGGGCAAGCTGGACGCGGACGCGCTGCAGGCCGCAGTCGTCGACGTCGTCGCCCGGCACGAGAGCCTGCGGACCGTCTTCCCCGAAACGGACGGCCGCCCCCGCCAGCACGTCCTGTCCGGTGGCGAAGCGACGCCCGAATTCGTCGTCGTCGAGGTCACGGACGACACGCTCGCCGAACACGTCGAAGCCGCGTCCCAGCACGGTTTCGACCTGGCGCGCGATCTGCCGCTGCGGGCCCACCTGTTCCGGGTCGCAGCCGACGATCACGTCCTTCTGCTGGTCGTGCACCACATTGCGGGCGACGGCTGGTCGATGGCCCCGCTCTCCCGCGACCTGTCGGCCGCGTACGCCGCGCGCTGCGCGGGCACGGCGCCCGAGTGGGAGCCGCTGCCGGTGCAGTACGCCGACTACACCCTCTGGCAGCGCCACGTGCTCGGCGACGAGAGCGATCCGCAGAGCGTCATGTCCGCCCAGCTGGACTACTGGCGCACCACCCTGTCCGGCATCCCCGAGGAGCTTCAGCTCCCCACCGACCGGCCGCGGGCCGCCGTCGCCACCAACAAGGGCCGGACGCTGCCCCTGGCGCTGCCCGCCACGGTCCACCGGGGAGTCGCGGACGTCGCCCACGCCCATGGCGCGAGCGTGTTCATGGTGATGCAGGCCGCGATCGCGGCCCTGCTGGGCAAGCTCGGCGCCGGCGAGGACATCCCGATCGGCAGCGTGATCGCCGGCCGTACCGACGAAGCCCTCGACGACCTCGTC
Source organism: Streptomyces sp. 17_S59 (assembly GCF_056930295.1). Lineage (NCBI taxonomy): Bacteria > Bacillati > Actinomycetota > Actinomycetes > Kitasatosporales > Streptomycetaceae > Streptomyces > Streptomyces sp. 17_S59. Next base: position 2,304,784 of record NZ_JBXOWD010000001.1, read on the forward strand.
GGCTTCTTCGTCAACACCCTGGTCCTGCGTACGGACCTCTCCGGCAACCCGACCTTCCGCGAACTCCTCGAGCGCGTGAAGGAGACCGACCTCGCGGCCTTCGCCAACCAGGACGTCCCCTTCGAACGCCTCGTGGACGACCTCAGCCCCGAGCGCTCCCTGGCCCGGCACCCCCTGTTCCAGGTCATGCTGTCGTTCGAGAACAACGCCGCCGGACAGGCCACGATCGCCGGTACGGAAGCGACGCCCTACGGCGTCGACCTGGACATCGCGAAGTTCGATCTCTCCTTCCAGCTCGTCGAGCGCTTCGACGCCGACGGGGCTCCGGCCGGGATCGTCGGTGGCCTCGAATTCGCCACGGACCTGTTCGACACGTCCACGGCCGAGACCGTCCTGTCCCGGCTGGGCCGGCTGCTGGACGGCGTGCTGAGCGACCCGGACGCACCGGTGAGCACGGTGGACGTGCTGTCGGCCGACGAGCGCGAGCGCATTCTCGTGGAGTGGAACCCCGAGGCACGGACAGTGCCCGAGGCGACTCTGGTGTCCCTGTTCGAGGCCCAGGCAGCGCGCACGCCCGAGGCGATCGCGGTCACGAGCGGCGCGACCACGCTCTCGTACCGGGAGCTGGACACCCGGTCCAACCGGCTGGCCCGTCGCCTGATCGCACAGGGCGTGGGCCCGGAGCAGCTGGTGGCCCTGGCCCTGCCGCGCACCGAGCAGATGATCATTGCGCTGCTGGCCGTGCTGAAGGCCGGTGCCGGGTACCTTCCGGTGGACCCCGACTACCCGGCCGACCGGATCGCGTACATGCTCCAGGACGCCGCGCCCGTGCTCGTGCTGTCGTGCGCCGACACGGCTGCCGTCCTCGACTCCCTCGAAGCCGACACCAGCGCACGCCTGGTCATCGACGACCCGGCCGAGGCCGAGGCCCTGGCCGAGCAGTCCGGTGATCCGGTCGCCGACGAGGAGCGCACCACCCCGCTGTCCCCGTGGCACCCTGCGTACGTCATCTACACCTCCGGCTCCACCGGCCGGCCCAAGGGCGTGATGATCCCGCACCAGAACGTCACGCGCCTCTTCGCCTCGACCGAGCACTGGTTCGGATTCGGCTCCGAAGACGTCTGGACCATGTTCCACTCCTACGCCTTCGATTTCTCCGTCTGGGAGATCTGGGGCCCGCTGCTGTACGGCGGCCGGCTCGTCATGGTCCCGTACGCGACCAGCCGCTCCACCCAGGAGTTCCGCGCCCTGCTCGCGGAGAGCGGTGTGACCGTTCTCAACCAGACGCCGTCCGCGTTCTACCGGCTCATCCAGGAAGAGAGCGAGAACCCGGGTTCGGCAGGTCAGCTGGCTCTGCGCACGGTCGTCTTCGGCGGCGAGGCCCTGGATCTGCGCCGTCTCGAGGACTGGTACCGGATCCACCCGGACGACGCTCCCACGCTGGTCAACATGTACGGCATCACCGAAACCACCGTGCACGTCACCTACCGGTCCCTGGACCGGCAGGGCGCCGCCACCCTCAGCGGCAGCGTCATCGGCGAGGCGATCCCGGACCTCCGGGTGTACGTCCTCGACGCGGGACTGCGCCCGGTGCCGCCGGGCGTCCCCGGCGAGCTGTACGTCGCGGGCGCCGGTCTCGCCCGGGGTTACCTGGGCCGTCCCGGTCTGTCCGCCGAGCGCTTCGTGGCCTGCCCCTTCGGCGCCCCCGGTGAGCGCATGTACCGCACCGGTGACGTCGTGCGCTGGACGGCCGACGGCGAACTCGAGTACCACGGCCGCGCCGACGACCAGGTGAAGATCCGCGGCTTCCGCATCGAGCTGGGCGAGATCGAGGCCGCCGTGTCCTCCTACGACGCGGTGGCCCAGGCCACCGTCGTCGTCCGTGAGGACCAGCCCGGCAACAAGCGGCTCGTCGCCTACGCGGTGCCGACCGCGGGCCACCGGATCGACACGGATCTGCTCCGCGACCACGTGGCCGAAGTACTGCCGGACTACATGGTCCCCGCAGCCTTCGTCGCCCTCGGCGAACTGCCCCTGACCGCCAACGGCAAGCTCGACCGCAAGGCCCTGCCCGCACCCGACTTCAATGCACAGGTGACCGGGCGCGGACCGCGCAGTGAACGGGAAGAGCTGCTCTGTGCCCTCTTCGCCGATGTCCTCGGGCTCGAGCAGGTCGGCATCGACGACAGCTTCTTCGAACTGGGCGGCGACAGCATCGTCTCCATCCAGCTCGTCAGCCGCGCTCGGGCAGCCGGTCTCCTCCTCACCCCGCGCGATGTCTTCCAGCACCGCACGGTCGAGGCACTGGCCGTCGTCGCGCAGAGCACCGGCGAAGAGGCCGACTCCGGTCCGCAGGACCCGGATGCCGGCATCGGCGACCTGCCGGCGACGCCGATCATCCACTGGCTCGCCGAAAAGGGCGGGGCAGTCGACGGTTACAACCAAGCGATGATCGTCCAGGCTCCGGGCGACGCCACCCTGGAATCCCTCGCCGCCACCCTGCAGGCCGCCCTCGACCACCACGACATCCTGCGGCTGCGGACCACCCGGACCGAGGGCAAGCCCTGGTCACTCACCATCCAGCCGAAGGGATCCGTCAAGGCGGCCGGCATCCTGCGCCGCGTCGACACCGCCGGCATCCACGGCGACGACCTCCGCACCCTCATGGCCGAGGAAGCACGGCCCGCTCAGGAGGGGCTCGACCCGGACAACGGAGTCATGCTCCAGGCCGTCTGGTTCGACGCGGGGCACGGAACCACCGGACGCCTCCTGCTGATGGCCCACCACCTGGTCATCGACGGCGTCTCCTGGCGCATCCTGCTGCCCGATCTCGCCACTGCCTACGAGGCCGTCGGCAAGGGTGAGAAGGTCACGCTGCCCCCTGTCGGCACGTCGTTCCGTGCGTGGGCGAAGGGCCTGACCGAGGCCGCGGCCTCCCCCGCCCGCACCAACGAACTCGACGCATGGACCACCATGCTCGACACCGAAGACCCCCTCCTCGGCAACCGACCCCTCGACCCCACACGCGACACCGCCGACACCTCCCGCAGCCTCAGCCTCGAACTCCCCACCCACATCACCGAACCACTCCTGACCACCATCCCCGCCGCCTTCCACGCCGGCGTCAACGACATCCTCCTCACCGCCTTCTCCCTCGCCGTCGCCCACTGGCGCCACCACCGAGGCCACCACCACACCACCACCCTCATCGACCTCGAAGGCCACGGCCGCGAAGAACTCGTCCCCAACACCGACATCTCCCGCACCATCGGCTGGTTCACCAGCATCTTCCCCGTCAACCTCAACCCCGACATCACCCACCACGACTGGAGCGACATCTGGGCCGGCGGACCCACCATCGGCAACGCCATCAAAACCATCAAGGAACAACTCCGCACCCTCCCCGACAACGGAGCCGGCTACGGCCTCCTCCGCCACCTCAACCCCACCACCGCCACCACCCTCAACCAACTCCCCACCCCCCAAATCAGCTTCAACTACCTCGGCCGATTCGACATCGTCGACGAGAGCGCGGAGGCTTCGGACTGGGAGCTGTCCGCCAACACGGACGCGGGCAACGGCCGCGACCCGAAGGGCCGGCTGACCCATGCGCTCGAGGTGAGTGCGCTGACGGCCGACACTGCCGACGGCGGCCCCACCCTGGTCGCAGGCTGGACCTGGCCGCGGGAGCTGTTCGGCGAGGACGAGGTCCGGGACCTGGCCGAGACCTGGTTCCGCGCCCTCGAAGCCATCGTCACCCACGCCGGAGGACCGGGTGCCGGCGGCCACACGCCCTCCGACTTCACGCTCGTGGAGCTGGCACAGGACGAGATCGACACGCTGGAGGCGCAGCAGCCGCAGCTGGAGGACATCCTGCCGCTCGCGCCGCTGCAGCAGGGTCTGCTCTTCCACGCCGTGTACGACGACGAGGGCTCCGACGTCTACTCCGTGCAGATGGCCTTCGACTTCGAGGGCGATCTGGACGCCGAGGCGATGAAGCAGGCTGCCGCCAAGCTGCTCGCCCGGCATGCCAACCTGCGCACCGGATTCCACTCGCGGGAAAAGGGCGACCCGGTCCAGGTGGTTTCGCGTCGGGTCGAACTGCCCTGGACCGAGATCGACTTGAGCGGGCTTCCGGAGGAGGACCGTCAGGGTGAGCTGATCCGGTTGGCGGAGGAGGACCGGGTGCTCCGCTTCGACCTCAGCCGGCCGCCGCTCATGCGTTTCACCCTGTTCACCGTGGGATCGAACCGTCACCGGCTCCTGGTGACCAACCACCACATCCTGCTCGACGGATGGTCGACCCCGATCCTGGTGGACGAGCTGTTCGCGCTCTACCGCACGAACGGCGACGAGTCGGGCCTGGCCCGGGTGACCCCGTACCGCGACTACCTCGCATGGCTGACCCGGCAGGACCGTTCGGAGGCCGAGGCCGCCTGGACCCGCGAGTTCGAGGGCCTGGAGGAGCCGACGCTGCTCGCCGGCCACAGGGACGGACAGGAGTCCGTGCTCCCGGAGCGGTTGGTGCTCGAACTCGATGCGGACGAAACAGCCGAGCTGCTCGCGCAGGCCCGTCGACTCGGCGTCACGACGAACACCATCGTGCAGGCGGCATGGGCGCTGCTGCTCGGCCATATGACGGGACGCGAGGACGTGGTGTTCGGCGCCACGGTCTCCGGACGCCCCGCCGACATCCCGGGCATCGAGTCCATGGTCGGCCTGTTCATCAACACCCTGCCCGTACGCGTCAAGCTCGACCCCGCCGAGACGCTGGGGGCACTGGTCCGGCGCGTTCAGGCCCGCCAGACCGATCTGCTGCCCCACCACCACATCGGCCTCAACGATGTGCAGCGGCTCACCGGGCACAGCGAACTCTTCGACACGCTGGTCGTCTTCGAGAACTATCCGATCGACAACGATGCTCTGGAGCAGGACAACAAGGGGCTGAACATCGTCTCCGGCACCAGCCGCGACGCCACGCACTATCCGCTCAGCCTCATCGCCTCCCAGGACAACACCGCGTTCAACCTGCGCCTGGACTACCGTCCCGACGTCCTCGACGCCGAGCGGGTTGCCGCCATCGGGGAGCAGCTCCGCCTGCTGCTCGGCACCTTGGCTCAGGAGACCGAACTGCCTGCGGGCCGTGCGGAGCTTCTCCCGGCTGGTGAGCGTGGGTTGGTTGCGGGTTGGAACGACACGGTGCGTAAGGTGGCCGGCGGGACGCTGCCGGGGATGTTCGAGGCGCAGGTGGCCCGGACGCCGGACGCGGTCGCGGTGGTCTTCGAGGGCCGGCAGCTCACCTACGCCCAGCTGGATGCCCGTGCCAACCGCCTCGCTCACGAGCTGATCGCACGTGGTGTGAAGCCCGGTGACTTCGTCGCCGTGGCCGCACCCCGCTCACTGGAGCTGGTCACCGCCCTCTACGCGGTGCTCAAGGCAGGCGCCGCCTACGTCCCGGTGGACCCGGACTACCCGGCCGAGCGGATCGGCTGGATCCTCGAGGACGCCAAGCCGGCACTGGTGCTGACCACCACCACTGTCACCGACCGTCTGCCCGACGCCGGAATCGATCAGCTGCTGCTGGACACCGTCGAGGGCCAGGCCGGCGACCGGCCGGAAACCGCACCCGAGCGGAACCTGCCCGCCAACGCCCCCGCCTACGTCATCTTCACCTCCGGCTCCACCGGCCGCCCCAAGGGCGTCGTCCTCGGACACGAAGGCATCCACAACCGCCTCGAATGGATGCAGGACACCTACCGGCTCGGCGCGAGTGACCGGGTGCTGCAGAAGACGCCTTCCGGGTTCGATGTCTCTGTCTGGGAGTTCTTCTGGCCGCTGCGCACCGGCGCCACCATGGTCCTGGCACGTCCCGAGGGCCACAAGGACCCCGCCTACCTCGCCCGGCTCATCCAGGACGAGCGCATCACCACCGCACACTTCGTGCCCTCGATGCTCCAGGCATTCCTCGCCGAGCCCACCGCAGCAGCCTGCACCACCCTGCGCACCGTCATCTGCTCCGGTGAAGCCCTGCCCGCCGACGCCGTCCACCGCTTCCACCAGCTCCTGCCCGCCACCACCCTGCACAACCTCTACGGACCCACCGAAGCATCCGTCGACGTCACCGCCTACACCACCACCGGCACGGAGACCACCATCCCCATCGGTGCCCCCGTCTGGAACACCCGCACCTACATCCTCGACCACGCCCTGCGCCCCACACCCATCGGCGTCCCCGGCGAGCTCTACCTCGCCGGCATCCAGCTCGCCCACGCCTACACCGGCCGCCCCGCACTGACCGCCGAACGCTTCACCGCCGACCCCTACAGCACCACCGGCGAACGCATGTACCGCACCGGCGACATCGCCCGCTGGACCCCCCACGGCACCCTCGAATACCAAGGCCGCGCCGACGACCAGATCAAACTCCGCGGCCTCCGCATCGAACTCGGCGAAATCGAGAACGTCCTCGTCTCCGCGGAAACGGTGGCGCAGGCAACCGTCATCGTGCGCGAGGACCAGCCGGGCAACCAGCGACTCGTCGCCTACCTCGTGCCCACGACCGGCAAGACTGTGGACACCGAAGCGGCACGGCAGCACGCTGCGGCCGTCCTGCCGGACTACATGGTCCCCGCAGCCTTCGTCACTCTCGGCGAGCTGCCCCTGACCGCCAACGGCAAGCTCGACCGCAAGGCCCTGCCCGCACCCGACTTCACCACCCAGGTCACCGGACGCGAACCCCGCAACCAGCGCGAAGAAACCCTCTGCAAGCTCTTCGCCGACGTCCTCGGCCTCGACACCATCGGCATCGACGACAACTTCTTCGAACTCGGCGGCGACAGCATCGTCTCCATCCAGCTCGTCAGCCGCGCTCGGGCAGCCGGTCTCCTCTTCACCCCGCGCGATGTCTTCCGGCACCGCACGGTCGAGGCACTGGCCGTCGTCGCGCAGGTGTCCGAGGACCGTTCCGAGACGGCTCCGCAGGACCCGGATGCCGGCGTCGGCGACCTGCCGGCGACGCCGATCATGCACTGGCTCGCCGAAACCGGTGGTCCGATCGACGGGTTCAACCAGGCCATGGTCGTCCAGGCTCCGGCCGACGCCACCCTGGAGACCCTGACCACGGCCCTGCAGACCATCCTCGACCACCACGACGTCCTGCGGCTGCGGACCACCCGGACCGAGGGCAAGCCCTGGTCACTCACCATCCAGCCGAAGGGATCCGTCAAGGCGGCCGGCATCCTGCGCCGCGTCGACACCGCCGGCATCCACGGCGACGACCTGCGCACCCTCATGGCCGGGGAGACCCCGCCGGCGCAGACGGCGCTCGACCCGGACAACGGAGTCATGCTCCAGGCCGTCTGGTTCGACGCGGGCCAGGGGACCAACGGGCGGCTCCTGCTGATGGCCCATCACCTGGTCGTCGACGGCGTCTCCTGGCGCATCCTCGTGCCCGACTTCGCCACTGCCTACGAGGCGGCGAAGGCCGGCCGGGAGGCTGACTTCGGAGCACCGGGCACGTCGTTCCGTGCGTGGGCGAAGGGCCTGACCGAGGCCGCGGCCTCCCCCGCCCGCACCAACGAACTCGACGCATGGACCACCATGCTCGACACCGAAGACCCCCTCCTCGGCAACCGACCCCTCGACCCCACACGCGACACCGCCGACACCTCCCGCAGCCTCAGCCTCGAACTCCCCACCCACATCACCGAACCACTCCTGACCACCATCCCCGCCGCCTTCCACGCCGGCGTCAACGACATCCTCCTCACCGCCTTCTCCCTCGCCGTCGCCCACTGGCGCCACCACCGAGGCCACCACCACACCACCACCCTCATCGACCTCGAAGGCCACGGCCGCGAAGAACTCGTCCCCAACACCGACATCTCCCGCACCATCGGCTGGTTCACCAGCATCTTCCCCGTCAACCTCAACCCCGACATCACCCACCACGACTGGAGCGACATCTGGGCCGGCGGACCCACCATCGGCAACGCCATCAAAACCATCAAGGAACAACTCCGCACCCTCCCCGACAACGGAGCCGGCTACGGCCTCCTCCGCCACCTCAACCCCACCACCGCCACCACCCTCAACCAACTCCCCACCCCCCAAATCAGCTTCAACTACCTCGGCCGATTCGACGGGGCGGAGCAGGAGCGTGGCAACGGCCCGGCGACCGCTTGGTCACCTGCGCCGGAGGCGGACAGCGGAGTGAGCGGCGGCAGTGACGCGGGGATGCGGCTCAGGTACGCCTTCGTGCTGAGCGCGGCGGCTGTGGACGGCCCGGACGGTCCTTCGCTGACGGCGGACTGGTCCTGGCCGCGGGAGCTGTTCGGCGAGGACGAGGTCCGGGACCTGGCCGAGACCTGGTTCCGCGCCCTCGAAGCCATCGTCACCCACGCCGGAGGACCGGGTGCCGGCGGCCTCACTCCGTCCGACCTGTCCCTCGCGGGTCTGTCGCAGGACGAGATCGACGAATTCGAAGACGACTTCGAGCTCTGAGCAGAGATCACACGATGACGAAGGAAAACGCGATGAAGAAGTCAGGGCTCGAGGACGTCCTCCCGCTGTCGCCGATGCAGCAGGGACTGCTGTTCCACTCGATGTACGACGAGGACGGATCCGACGTCTACGCCATCCAGCTCAACTTCACCATCGAGGGCGAGCTGGACACCGAGGCTCTCCGGACTGCCGCCGAAGGCGTGCTCCGCCGGCACTCCAACCTGCGAGCCGGGTTCCGGTCGCGCAAGAGCGGAGAGCCGGTCCAGGTGATCCCTCGCCAGGTAGAGGTGCCGTGGACCGAGGTGGACCTCCTCGCGCTGCCCGAGGAGGAGCGCGAGCAGGAGCTGGCCAGGCTGGTCGCCGAGGACCGGGCCCGGCGCTTCGACCTGGCCCGGCCCCCGCTGGTGCGCTTCACCCTCATCGCCACGGGCCGCAACCGGCACCAGTTCCTGGTCACCCATCACCACATCCTGCTGGACGGGTGGTCCTTCGCCCGGGTGCTGGGCGAGCTGTTCGAGCTGTACGGCACGAAGGGCGACGACTCGGGCCTGCCCCGGGTGACCCCGTACCGCGAGTACCTCTCCTGGCTGGGCCGTCAGGACCGCACGGCCGCGGAGGCCGCCTGGCGGCAGTCGCTCGCCGGGCTCGACGAGCCCTCGCTGATCGCTGCCGGTCAGCAGTCGTCGCGCAGCCGCGCACGGCACCGGGTGGAGCTTTCGGCGGAGCAGACCGCCGCGCTCGCCCGGGCGGCCCGTCAGACGGGGGTGACCGTCAACACCGTGGTCCAGGTCGCCTGGGCAACGGTGCTGGGCCAGCTGATCGGGCGGGACGACGTGGTGTTCGGCGCCACCGTCTCCGGACGCCCCGCCGACATCCCGGGCATCGAGTCCATGGTCGGCCTGTTCATCAACACCCTGCCCGTACGCGTCAGGCTCGACCCCACCGAGACGCTGAACGGCCTGCTGAGCCGGGTGCAGGACGAGCAGTCCGAACTCATGCAGCACCAGCACATGGGCTTGAACGAGGTCCAGCGGCTGGGCGGACACGGCGAACTCTTCGACACGATCGTTGTCTTCGAGAACTTCCCGGTCGACGAGCAGAGCCTGCAGAAGTCGTCGGGTGCACTCGGGATCGTGGCCGGCGAGACCGACGACGCCACCCACTACCCGCTCACGATCGCCGTTCTCGTCGGCGAGACCATGGAACTCCGGATGGACTACCAGCCGGAGGTACTGGATCCGGCGCTGGTGACGTCCCTTGCCGACAGCCTGGTGCGCTTGCTGACCACGGTCGACCACGACGCCGACCGCCCCGTGGGCAGCCGTCGGCTGCTGTCGCCGGAGCAGAGCGCAAGGCTGCTCGCCGAGGGCACCGGAGCCCCGCTGCCCTTGCCCGAAGGCCAGACGCTGCACGGCCTGCTGGAACTGCAGGCCGCTCGCACCCCGGACGAGACGGCACTGGTGTGCGGTGCCGAGCGGCTGACGTTCGCGCAGCTCAACAGCCGCGCCAACCGGATCGCCCGGCTGCTGGTCGAGCAGGGCGCGGGCCCGGAGCGGCTCGTCGCCCTGGCGCTGCCCCGCTCGGCCGACCTGGTCGTGGCCCTCTTCGCCGTGCTCAAGTCCGGCGCCGCCTATCTGCCGCTGGACCCGGAGTACCCGGCCGAGCGCATGACCTACCTCTTCGAGGACGCCGCTCCGGCGAGCGTGATCACTCTCGCCGGCATTGCCGAGGGGCTTCCCGGGACGACGTCCGGGGTTCCGCGCATCCTGCTCGACGCCCCCGACGCCGAGGCACGGCTGACCGCCCTGCCCGATACGGACCTGGAGCAGGCCGAGCGCATTGCTCCGGTGGCGGCCGGCAACCTCGCGTACATCATCTACACCTCGGGGTCGACGGGCAGGCCCAAGGGCGTCGTGGTGTCCCACGCCAACGCCGTGAGCCTCTTCCACAGCCAGCGCGAACAGCTCTTCCGGCCCGGATCGCAGGCCCTCGGCGGACGGCCGGTGCGGGCCGGACTGACCGCGGCGTTCACCTTCGACGCGTCGGTGAACGGGCTGATCTGGATGCTGGACGGCCATGAGCTGCACGTGATCGACGACGAGGTGCGGCGCGACCCGGACCAGATGGTCGGCTACGTACGGGACCAGCGTCTCGACTTCATCTTCTCCACCCCCACCCTGCTGCGACAGCTGCTCGCCGCCGGGCTGATGGATGCCGCTGCGCACCGGCCGCGCCTGCTGGAGATCGGTGCCGAGGCGACCGATGAGGCGCTGTGGCAGGAGATGCGCGATCTGCCCGACGTGGCCGCGTACAACTACTACGGCCCGACCGAGTGCACGGTGGTCACGCTGTGCTGCCCGTTCGAGGACAGCACGAAGCCGCTCATCGGCTCCCCGATGAGCAACACCCGGGCGTACGTCCTCGACGGACAGCTGCGGCAGCTGCCGCCGGGCGTGGCGGGCGAGCTCTACATCGCGGGACCCAACGTGACCCGCGGCTACCGCGGCCGCCCCGACCTGACCGCCGAGCGGTTCGTGGCCGACCCGTTCGGCCCGTCCGGCGAGCGGATGTACCGCTCGGGCGACGTGGTCCGCCGCACCGCGGACGGTCTGCTCGAGTACCTGGGGCGCGCGGACGACCAGGTGAAGATCCGGGGCTTCCGGATCGAACTGGGCGAGGTCGACGCAGTGGTCGCCGGGCACGAGTCGGTCGCACAGAGTGCGGTGGTGGTCCGCGAGGACAAGCCCGGTGTCAAGCGTCTGGTCGCCTACGTCGTCCCAGCGGCGGGCACGGCCACGGACACCGACGCACTGCGCGCACATGTGACGGGCCTGCTGCCGGACTACATGGTCCCGTCCGCGTTCGTCGTTCTCGAGACGCTGCCCGTGACCGCCAACGGCAAGCTCGACCGCAGGGCCCTCCCCGCCCCCGACTTCAGCGGTGAGACCTCCGGCCGGGGTCCGCGCAACCCGCGCGAGGAGACCCTGTGCGCACTGTTCGCGGAGGTCCTGGGCCTGCAGCGGGTCGGCATCGACGACAGCTTCTTCGAGCTCGGCGGCGACAGCATCATCTCGATCCAGCTCGTCAGCCGTGCCCGCCGCGCCGGGCTGGTGTTCACGCCGCGTGACGTCTTCCGGAAGCGCACCGTCGAGGCGATCGCTGCAATCGCACAGGACGTCGACGATGCGAAGCGCACCGACGTGTCTGCGGACAGCGGCATCGGCGCGGTTCCCCTGACGCCGATCATCCACCATCTGCGGGAGAGCGGCGGACCGGTGGACGGCTTCAACCAAGCCATGGTGATGCAGGTTCCGGGCGACTACGACCTCGGCCACCTGACCACTGCGCTGCAGGCGGTGCTGGACCACCACGACGCGCTGCGGCTGCGACTGGCCCGGCCGGCGAACGGCGAGTGGGCACTGGAAGTCACGCCCAAGGGCTCCGTCCGCGCGGCGGAGCTGATCCGACGGGTCGACGCGACCGCCGTGTCCATGGCCGACGAGGCACGCCAGGCTCAGGAGCGCCTGGCTCCCGACGCGGGGGTGATGCTTCAGGCCGTGTGGTTCGACTCGGGCCCCGATACCGCCGGTCGGCTGCTGCTGACCGTGCACCACCTGGTGGTGGACGGAGTGTCCTGGCGCATCCTGCTGCCGGACCTCGACGCGGCCTACCAGGCCGTTGCCGCCGGCCGCACGCCCGACCTGGAGCCCGTGGGCACGTCCTTCCGCAGCTGGGCCCAGGGGCTGGCGGAGGCCGCGTCCTCCGAGGCGCGTACGGCCGAGCTGGACATCTGGACGTCCATGCTGCGCACCGAGGACCCCCGGCTCGGCGCCCGGCCCCTCGACCCGGCCCGCGATGTGATCGCGACGTCCGGGGGCATTTCCCTGTCGCTGCCGGCGGCGACCACGGGCGCACTGCTGTCCCGCGTCCCCGCAGCGTTCCATGCGGGCGTCAACGACGTCCTTCTGACCGGCTTCGCCCTGGCGGTGTCGGACTGGCGGCGACGCCGCGGCCTGGACGCGCCCGGCGTCCTGATCGACCTCGAGGGACACGGCCGGGAGGAACTGGTGCCGGGCGCCGACGTCTCCCGCACCGTAGGCTGGTTCACCAGTCTGTTCCCGGTGAACCTGGACCCGGCCGTGGCGGCCGACGAGTGGTCCGGGGTCTGGTCCGGCGGACCGGTCGTCGGCCGGGCCGTCAAGGCGGTGAAGGAGCAGCTCCGGGCACTGCCGGACAACGGGGCGGGCTACGGTCTGCTGCGCCACCTCAACCCGCGCACCGCGGAGGTGCTGGCGGCCTTCCCGTCCCCGCAGCTCGGCTTCAACTACCTCGGCCGGCTGGGCGATTCGGCGGACGAGGGCGACGACTCGGGCATCGGGGGCGGCGCCGACCCGCAGATGCCGCTGCACCACGTGCTCGAAGTGAACTCGGTGGCGCAGGAGACGGCCGACGGGCCTTCTCTGCTCGCCAACTGGACCTGGCCGCTGGAGCTGTTCGGCGAGGACGACGTGCGGGACCTGGCCGAGACCTGGTTCCGGGCGCTGGAGGCCATCGTCACCCATGCCGAGCATCCGGACGCCGGTGGTCACACTCCGTCCGATCTCGCCCTGGTCACACTGGCCCAGAGCGAGATCGACCGGCTGGAGGCGGACCAGCCGCGCTTCGACGACGTACTGCCGCTGGCCCCGCTCCAGCAGGGCCTGCTCTTCCACGCCGTGTACGACCAGCAGGGCCACGACGTCTACACCTTCCAGTCGGCGATGGACATCCGCGGGCCGCTGGACCGTGAGGCGCTGCGGCTCGCCGCCGCCGCCCTGCTGAGCCGTCACGCCAACCTGCGGTCCGCCTTCCGCACCCTGGACAGCGGCGAAGCCGTGCAGGTGATTCCGGCCGAGGTCGAGCTGCCGTGGTACGAGACCGACCTCAGCGACCTGCCGGAGGGGCGCCGGGATGCCGAGCGGGCCCGCATCCTCGACGAGGACCGCAACCGTCGTTTCACCATCGGCACTCCCCCGCTGATCCGGTTCACACTGATCACGCTGGCACCCGACTGGCACATCTTTGCGATCACCAATCACCACATCCTGCTGGACGGTTGGTCGTCGCCCATCCTCCTGGGCGAGCTGTTCGAGCTGTACAACCGGCGGGGGGACGACTCGGGCCTTCCCCGGGTGACCCCTTACCGCGACTACCTGGTCTGGCTGACCCGGCAGGACCGCGCCGCGGCCGAGGCCGCCTGGGCCCGGGCGCTCAGCGGCATCACCGAGCCGACGCTGCTGGCGCCGGTGGACCCCCGCCGCAGGCCGGTGGCACCGGAGCGGATCTCCCGGATGCTTCCCGGGGCGACGGTGACGAAGCTCCGCGCCACGGCACGAGAGCTGGGCGTCACCCTGAGCAACATGCTGGGGCTCGCCTGGGCCGTCACACTGGGCCAGCTCACCGGCAAGGACGACGTCGTGTTCGGCATCACGGTGTCGGGGCGGCCGCCGGAGGTCCCGGGCATCGAGTCCATGGTGGGCCTGTTCATCAACACCCTGCCGGTCCGTGTGCGTCTCGACGTCTCCCAGCCGCTGAGCAGTCTGCTGGCCCGGCTCCAGGACGAGCAGACCGAACTCATGCCGCACCAGCACCTGGGACTCGCCGACATCCAGGAAATCGCCGGTCTGCGCGAGCTGTTCGACACGGCCGTCGTGCTGGAGAGCTTCCCCTTCGACAACGACGAACTCCAGGAGAAGGTCGGCGACCTCCTCGTGCGCAGTGGTGAGCCCGAGGACTCCACGCACTACCCGATGGGCGTGGCGGCGATCCCGGAAGGTGACGGACTGCTCGTCAGGGCCGACTACCGGGGCGACGTCTTCGACCGGGCCACGGCCGAGCGGATCGTCGGCACCCTGGTGCGGGTGCTGGGAGAGCTGGCTGAACGGAGCAGCACGCCGCTCGGGCAGCTGGAGCTGCTGTCCGAGGCCGATCGGCGGCAGATCCTCGAGGACTGGAACGACAGCGCGCGGGACATCACCCCGGTGCCCTTCGCGCAGCTCTTCGAGAACCAGGCGGCCCTGACCCCCACCGCTCCCGCCCTGGCGTCCGCCGACGTCACGCTGACGTACGAGGAGCTGAACTCCCGTGCCAACCAGCTGGCGCACGTTCTCATCGAGCGGGGTGCACGCCCCGAGCAGGTGGTGGCCCTGGCGCTGCCGCGGTCGGTGGACAACGCCATCGCGCAGCTTGCGGTGACCAAGACCGGGGCGGCCTACGTCCCGATCGACCCGGACTACCCGGCCGACCGCATCAGCTACATCCTCGGGGACTCGGCGCCCGCGCTGCTGGTGACCGACTCCGAGCACGCGGCCCGGCTGCCCGGGGACGTCCGCGTCGAGCAGGTGCTGCTCGATCGCCTGGACCTCTCCGGCCTGCCGCAGGACAACCCGGGCGTCGTGGTGAAGCCCGTCCATGCCGCGTACGTCATCTACACCTCCGGTTCCACCGGCCGCCCGAAGGGCGTCGTCGTCACCCACCACGGTCTGGCGAGCTTCTCCGTCACGACGCGCGAGCGCTTCGACGTGACCGCCGACAGCCGGGTGCTGCAGTTCGCCTCCCCCAGCTTCGACTCGTCCGTGGTCGAGTACCTGATGACGTACACGGCCGGTGCCACGCTGGTGGTGCCGCCGCCGGGGCCTCTGGGCGACGACGTGCTGGCCAGGGTCCTCACCGATCAGCAGGTGACGCATGCCGTCATCCCGCCCGCGGCACTGGCGACGGTGGAGCCGGGCGACTTCCCGGCCTTCCGGTCGCTGGGGGTCGCCGGTGAGGCCACGTCCCCCGAGCTGGTGGACCGCTGGGCCGCGGGCCGCCGGATGGTCAACGGATACGGCCCCACCGAGTCGACCATCGGCACCACCATCAGCCGGCCGCTGGCGGTGGGCAGCGGATCGCCCACCATGGGCCGACCCGTGATCAATACCCGGGTCTACGTCCTCGACAGCCGGCTGCGGCCCGTCCCGGTGGGTGTGCCGGGCGAGCTGTACGTCACCGGTGCCGGCCTGGCCCGCGGCTACCTCGGCCGCGCGGGGCTGACCGCCGAACGCTTCGTCGCCTGCCCGTTCGGCGCCCCCGGGGAGCGGATGTACCGCACCGGGGACCTGGTGAGCTGGCGGCCCGACGGGGAGCTGGACTTCGTGGGCCGGGTCGACGACCAGGTCAAGATCCGCGGCTTCCGGATCGAGCTGGAGGAGATCCAGAAGGTCCTCGTCACACATCCGGCGGTGAACCACGTCGCCGTGGTGGCCCACGAGCACCGGCCGGGCGACAAACGCCTGGTGGCCTATGTGGTGCCGGCCGTCCCCGGTGCGGATCCGAATGTGGCCGAGCTGCGTGCCCATGTGGGCGGTGTGCTGCCCGAGTTCATGGTGCCTTCGGCCTTCGTCGCCCTGGACACGCTGCCCGTGACCACCAACGGAAAGCTGGACCGCAAGGCCCTGCCTGCTCCCGAGTTCGGCAGTGCCGCCGGTGGCCGACGTCCGCGCAACGAGCGCGAGGAGCTGCTGTGCCGGCTCTTCGCCGACGTACTCGGCCTGGAGCAGGTCGGCATCGACGACGGATTCTTCGATCTGGGCGGGCACTCGCTGACGGCTACCCGTCTGGTCAGCCGGATCCGTACCGAACTCGGAGTGGAGCTGGCGGTCCGCACGGTCTTCGAGGAACCCACGGTCGCGGAGCTGGCGGTCGTCCTGGACTCGGCCGACGGCTCACGCCAGGCACTGACCGTGATGGAGCGCCCGGACGAGGTGCCCCTGTCACTGGCCCAGCGCCGCCTGTGGTTCCTCAACCGCTTCGAAGGGCCGAGCCCGGCCTACAACATCCCGCTGAGCATGCGCATGCTCGGCGAGGTGAACGCCACGGCCCTCGAGGCGGCCCTGGGTGACGTGGTGTCCCGGCACGAGAGCCTGCGGACGGTGTTCCCCGACTCGGACGGCCGGCCGCGGCAGGTCGTCCTCCCGGTGGAGGAGGCGACACCGCAGCTGAAGGTGGTCGACGTCACCGCAGCCGACCTGGACCGGGAGGTCGGCGCCGCAGCACACCAGGGGTTCGATCTCGCGCACGAGCCCCCTCTGAAGGCGTCCCTGTTCCGGGTGTCGGAGGATGACCACGTACTGCTGATCGTGGTGCACCACATAGCAGGCGACGGCTGGTCCATGGCACCGCTCTCGCACGACCTGTCCAGCGCCTACGCAGCGCGTCTCGAGGGGAAAGCACCCGACTGGCAGCCCCTGCCCGTCCAGTACGCCGACTTCACCCTGTGGCAGCGGCAGGTGCTGGGCGACGAGAGCGACCCCGGTAGCGCCATGGCCGGACAGCTGGAGTACTGGCGCAGCGCGCTGGCCGGCATACCCGAGGAACTGCCGCTCCCCCTGGACCGGCCGCGCCCCGCGGTCGTGGACTACCGCGGCCGGTCCATTCCGCTGGAGATCCCCGCCCGCGTCCACCGGCAGCTGGTGGACCTGGCGCACGCCTCGGGCGCGAGCGTGTTCATGGTCGCGCAGGCGGCGGTGGCGGCTCTGCTGGGCAAGCTGGGGGCCGGCGAGGACATCCCGATCGGCAGCGTGATCGCCGGCCGTACCGACGAAGCCCTCGACGACCTCGTCGGCTTCTTCATCAACACCCTCGTCCTGCGTACGGACCTCTCCGGCAGCCCGACCTTCCGCGAACTCGTCCAGCGCGTGAAGGAGACCGACCTGGCGGCATACGCGAACCAGGACGTTCCCTTCGAGCGTCTGGTCGAGGACCTCAACCCGACCCGGTCCATGGCCCGGCACCCGCTCTTCCAGGTGATGCTGGTCTTCCAGAACAACGCGACCGGGCGATCGGAGATGTCCGGCACCCGGATGGTCCCGCACCCGGTGGGGATGGAGGTGGCGAAGTTCGACCTCACCTTCCAGTTCGGCGAGCGGTTCTCCGCAGCCGGGGAGCCCGCGGGCCTCGAGGCGTCCATCGAGTTCGCCACGGAACTCTTCGACCAGGCCACCGTCGAGACGCTGGCGACTCGTCTCGAGCACCTGCTGGACGCCCTGACGGGGGATCCGGACCGGACCGTCGCCACGGTGGACGTCCTCACCGCCGACGAGCGGCACCGGGTGCTGGCCGACTGGAACGACACCGAGCACGCCGTCACACCGCTGACGTTCCCGCAGCTGTTCGAGGACCAGGCGGCACGCACGCCCTCGGCCACGGCGGTGACCTCCGCGGACCTGGATCTCACCTACGCGGAACTGAACGCCCGTGCCAATCAGCTGGCCCACGCGCTCGTCCGGCGCGGAATCGGGCCGGAGCGGATCGTGGCCCTCGCCCTGCCGCGCTCGGTGGACATCGTCGTCGCACAGCTGGCAGTTCTGAAGGCCGGTGCTGCGTACCTCCCCGTCGACCCCGACTACCCGGCCGAGCGGATCGGCTACATCCTCCGCGACGCGCAGCCCACCCTGCTGATCACCGATTCCGAGCACGCCGGGCGACTGCCCGGGGACGCGACTGTGCCGCACCTGCTGCTCGACCGGACCGACGTGGCGGAACAGTCGCAGGACAATCCCGCGGTGGCCCTGCACACGGATCACCCCGCCTACGTCATCTACACCTCGGGCTCCACGGGCCGGCCCAAGGGCGTCGTCGTCAGCCATCGCGGCATCGCCGACTTCGCCGCCACCGAGGTGGAGCGGTTCGACGTCTCGGCGGACAGCCGGGTGCTGCAGTACGCATCGCCCAGCTTCGACGCGTCGGTCCTGGAGATCTGCATGACGTACGCGGCGGGGGCCACCCTGGTGGTTCCGCCTCCCGGCCCGCTGGCCGACGAGGTCCTGACCCAGGTGCTGCGTGACGGCGGGATCACCCACGCGCTGATCCCGCCGGCCGCCCTCGCGACCGTCCGGCCCGACGATCTGCCCGCGTTCCGCTCCCTGATCGTCGGCGGCGACGCCACACCGGCCGAGCTGGTGGACCGCTGGGCCGATGGCCGCCGGATGGTGAACGCCTACGGTCCCACCGAGGCCACCGTGATGGCCACCACCAGCGCTCCGCTGGCGGCCGGCAGCGGCACACCGCCGATCGGGCGCCCGATCCACAACACCCGGGTGTTCGTGCTCGACTCGGGTCTGCGACCGGTCCCGGCCGGAGTCGCGGGCGAGCTGTACATCGCCGGCCCCGGCCTGGCCCGCGGCTACCTCGGCCGGGCGGGACTCACGTCCGAGCGGTTCGTGGCCTGCCCGTTCGGCGGCGACGGCGCACGGATGTACCGGACCGGCGACCTGGCGCGCTGGTCCGCCGACGGCCGGCTCGAATACCTGGGCCGCGTGGACAACCAGGTGAAGATCCGTGGCTTCCGGATCGAGCTGGGTGAGATCGAGTCCGTACTGGCCTCCCACACCCGGCTGGCCCAGGCCGCCGTGGTGATCCGGGAGGACCAGTCGGGTGCGCCCGCACTGGTGGCCTACGTGGTCCCGGAGGACGGCGGACAGGCCGACCAGGCGGAACTGCGCCGGCACGTGGCGGCCGCCCTGCCCTCCTACATGGTCCCGTCCGCGTTCGTTCAGCTCGCCGCGCTTCCGGTGACGACCCACGGCAAGCTGGACCGGGCGTCCCTGCCGGCCCCCGACTTCGGGGCGCTGCTGGGTACCCGCGGTCCGCGAAACCCGCAGGAGGAGATGCTCTGCGGCCTGTTCGCCGAGGTCCTGGGTCTGGAGCGGGTCGGCATCGACGGCAACTTCTTCGAACTGGGCGGTGACAGCATCGTCTCCCTCCAGCTCGTCAGCCGCATCCGCTCGGTCCTGGGCATCAAGGTCGGCAACCGCGCCATCTTCGAGGCGCCGACCGTCGCGCAACTCGTCGAGCTGATCGGCGCCGACGCCAACCGCGACGGCTTCGAGGTGCTGCTGCCGCTGCGGGCCGGAGGCGAGAAGCCGCCGCTGTTCGTGGTGCACGCCACGGGCGGCCTGGCCTGGGGATACGGCGAGTTCCTCAAGCAGATCCGTTCCGAGTACCCCGTCTACGGGCTGCAGGCACGCGGATTCAACGAGGGTGAGCCGGTCGCGGACAGCGTGCCGGCCATGGCGGCCGACTACATCGAGCAGATGCGCAAGGTCCGGCCGCACGGTCCGTACCACCTCCTCGGCTGGTCGATGGGGGCACTGGTCTGCCACGAGATCGCCACTCAGCTGCAGGCCGAGGGAGAGGAGATCGGTCTTCTGGTCAACCTCGACCAGGGCCCGTTCGAGGAGTACTGGAACGACATCCACCAGGAGTACACCGAGCAGGTGGTCTTCCGGGCCCTGCTGCTGGTGGCCGGATTCGACATCGAGTCCATCGGTGACGACGTCGTGCTCGAACACGGTGCGGTCATGGAAATGATCAGCAGCCGGGACAGCGCGCTGGCGAACCTCGAGCCTCACCACATCACGGCGTTCGCCAAGGTCATGGAGAACAACTACCAGATCGTGACCTCCTACCGGCCCGACGTGCTCAAGGGCGATCTGATGCTCTTCGTCTCCACGGCCCGGCGGGGTGAGGCGGCGGTGCCGTACCTCGTCGACCAGTGGCGCCCCCATGTGTCCGGTCTGATCGAGACGCACACCTTGGCGGCGTCCCACGACGCGCTGCTGTCCCCCGAGGCCGCCCCGGAGATCGGCCGCCTGGTCTACGAGAAGCTCAAGTCCTGGGGCTGACGGCGGGAATGAGGTCCGCCCCGCACCGGAGGTCATGTCTCAGGGCATGACAGCTTGCTGCCTCACGCCTTGTGGCCGCCTGACGGGCCGCCCTTGGATGAGGTGGAGTGCGGGGCGGACAGGTTGCGGGAGTACCCGATCCCCCGCGACCAGTCACCACTTGGGGAGTGAATGGACATGGAAACAGCGGTCTCCGCGGAGGGGCTCCGCAAGAGCTACGGTGATCACGAGGTGCTGCGCGGCATCGATCTGTCCGTCTCGCCGGGCGAGGTGCTGGGGCTCCTCGGCCCGAACGGCGCCGGCAAGACGACCACCGTGCGCATCCTCGCCACCCTGCTGCAGCCCGACGCCGGCAAGGTGACCGTGGCGGGCTACGACCTGTCGCGGGACGTGAAGGAGATCCGCCGTCGCATCGGCCTGACCGGGCAGTACGCGGCCGTCGACGAGATACTCACCGGACGGGAGAACCTCCGGCTGATCGGCGTGCTCCTCGGCCTCGGGCGCCGCAAGGCGTACGAGCGTGCCGACGAGCTGCTGGAGCAGTTCGATCTGACCCATGCCGCGGACCGTCAGGCCAAGACCTACTCGGGTGGCATGCGGCGCCGGCTCGACCTCGCTGCGAGCCTGGTCTCGACCCCGTCGGTCCTGTTCCTCGACGAGCCGACCACCGGCCTGGACGTGACCAGCCGGCAGCTGCTGTGGCGCATGGTCCGCCAGCAGGTCGACAGCGGGGTCAGCGTGCTGCTGACCACGCAGTACCTCGAAGAGGCCGACCAGTTGGCCGACCGCGTCGTGGTCATCGACAAGGGCGGGATCATCGCCGAGGGCACTCCGGAGGACCTCAAGCGCAAGGTCGGGGGCGAGCACCTGGAGGCGTCCGTCGCCAAGGCGGAGGAGCTGCCCGCCCTCGTCAGCGCCCTCACCAGGGCCTCGGCGGAATCGCCGACCGTGGACGAGAAGGCCAGGCGCGCCTCGATCCCGCTGATCGGCGGGGTGGGCACCATCGCCGAGGTCACGGCCCAGCTCAAGACCGCGGGGGTGGAACCGGTGGACTTCGCCATCCGCCGCGCCTCCATGGACGACGTCTTCCTCGCCCTCACCGGCCAGACGACGTCCGGTGAGGAGACCGGCGACACGGACCAGACGCACGACGAGCGGCAGAAGCCGCACGGAGAGGAAGCGGCATGACCGACACCATCATTCACTGCCGCGCACTCATAGGCCGTCATATACGGCACCTGAAGCGCACCCCGGAACAGCTGCTGAGCTTCACGCTCATTCCGGTGGTCTTCGTCCTGGTCTTCGGCTACCTCTTCGGCAGCGCAATGAAGGTCCCGGGCGACCAGAGCTACCAGGAATACATCATGGCCGGCATCTTCGTGCAGGTCGTGCTCAGCAATCTGGGACAGACTGCGCTCGGCGTCGTGGGCGACCTCGAAAACGGCCTGATGGACCGCTTCCGTTCACTGCCGATCTCCCGGTCGGCCGTGCTCATCGGCCGTACCGTCAATGACGTGATCCTGGTGGCCTGGAGCTTCGTGCTGATGTCCGTCATCGGCCTGCTCATCGGCTGGCGGGTGCACAACGGCATCCTGTCGATGCTCGGCGGCTTCGGACTGCTGCTGCTCCTGAGCCTCGCCATTGCCTGGCTGGGCGCGCTGATGGGCCTGGTGCTCCGCGTGGCCGAGGCGGTGAACTCCGTCGTGGCGATCGCCGTGATGCCCCTGGCGTTCCTCTCCAACGCCTTCATCCCGCTGAACGGGCTGCCGGGCTGGATGCAGGCCGTGGCCGGCTGGAACCCCGTGAGCGCCGTGGTCCAGGCGTGCCGGGAACTCTTCGGGAACGCTCCGGCGGCCTCCGCGGGCGACGCCTTCCCCATGCGCCACCCGATCCCCATGGCGGTGGTGCTGACGCTGGCGCTGCTGGCCGTCGTGGTTCCGCTGGCCCTTCGCGCCTATGAGAAGGCTGCATCGCAGAAGTAGTCGCCCGCAGCCTGCTGCGGCACCCGGGCTTCCCCTCCGTTCCCGGACGGAGGGGAAGCCCATTTCTGTTTTCCGTGCGACGCAGGGGACTGGCACTTTGCTGCCAGCAAACCGGTAGGGATGGTTCGGCGCGGATACCTTGAGGCGATATCCCTCATATCGAGATTGCAGTGGTACAGCGAATGAGTGAAGTACCGGTCCGGCAGTCCAGACCTCGGATGCCGTCTCTCACCGGGATCAGATTCCCGGCGCTGCTCATGGTTTTCCTGGCGCACCTCTCCCTCATCATCCCCTTCGCCGACCCGGAGGCAGCCGAGAAGTACCACGACTACTTAGGAGGCATCGGCAAGGTCGGTTTGTCCTTCTTCTTTCTCCTGAGTGGTTTCATTCTCAGTTGGGCCTCACGCGAAAACGACTCCCCGGTGCTCTTCTGGCGCCGCAGGCTCGTCAAGCTCGTCCCGCTGCACTGGCTGACCTACGCCATCGCGATCGTGGTGTTCGCAAGCTCCACCGTCACCGTCAAGTCCGGGATCATGAACTTCCTGATGGTGCAGGCGTGGTCGTCCGACCCGGACGTCTTCGGCAGCGTCAACGCCCCGAGTTGGTCCCTCACCTGCCTCGTCTTCTTCTACTTGCTGTTCCCCCTGCTCAACCGGGGCATCGCGCGCATCGCACCGCGGTATCTGTGGTGGTGCGCCGGTGCGATCGTGGCAGTGGTGGTGGCGATACCGGTCGTGGTGCGGGCCGTGGTCGCCGCCGATCCCCGCATGGCGCCCATGGCGCCCGCCTCTTCCATCGACGCCTTCTGGATCATCGATCTGCTGCCTGCGACACGGCTGCTGGACTTCACCCTCGGCATCGTGATGGCCCGTATCGTGCGGACCGGCCGCTGGATCGGCATCCGTCCCCTGCCGCTCACCGGCCTGCTGGTCGTCGCCTATTGCGCTTCTCTGGCAGCTCCCAGGGAGTACCGACTGGTGGCCACGATGATCATTCCGTTGGCCCTGTTCGTCTCGTCCCTCGCCGCAGCGGACCTCGAGGGCCGGAGGACCCCTCTCGCCAGTCGGCCGGTCCAATGGCTGGGGGACATCTCCTATGCCTTCATCCTCATCCACTGGCCGGTGATGAACTTCTTCCTGAACACATTCGGGGAGACCCGCCTCTACTCGGTTCCGTTCGCCATCGGCGTCGGTGCGCTCGACCTGGTCGTCAGCATCGCCCTCGCCTGGCTGCTCACCATCACTGTGGAAAAACCGTTGGTGCGACTGCTGGCCAGGCCGCGACAGCGCGCGGCCGCCACCGGCGAAGACCCGTCGGCTCCTTCCCCCGCACGGGCTAGCGCCCTCTAATACCAGCGAACGACGCCCCAACTCCCGCTTTCATCCACTTGATCGACGTTCCGCCGACCGAACGCTGGGACAGTGGAAGAGAAGCGGAGCTGACACAGCGTAAGGAATCCCCCGCCATGTCCGATGTCATCGCATGCCCTCCCCCCACGCGACGGGAGGCGGCAGCCGGGTACGCCGCCTGCCTCTCCGCGTCGATCGGGTTCATCCCCATGCATCTCGCCTGGGGACTCGGATCGACGATCTGGACGCGTGAGGACAAGTTCCAGGAGTGGTACGACGGCGGTGGCGGAACCTATCTGCTCATCCTCAGCGGGCTGGCCCTGCTCGCCGCGATCTTCGCGCTGAGCCTGATCCGCCCCTGGGGCATCGTCTTCCCGAGATGGGTGCCCCTGCTGGCGGGCAAGCGCGTGCCCCGATGGCCCGTCATCGGGCTGGCGGGCTTCCTGTCCGTGTTCCTGTTCCTCTACACGCTCTGGGCGGCCTACGCGTCCTTCGTCGTGGAGACCGATCCGTCCGAGGACATCTTCGACGGATGGATCATCTACTACGGGATCCCGCAGTTCCTGATCTGGAGCATCGGCCTGATGGTGGCCTGCTGGTCCTACTACCGGCGCACCTCCCTCTCCGTGGCCCGTGTCGCAGCTCTGCGGCCCAGGAAAGCCATGAACGACTGATCGGCGAACCCCCCGTAGTTCCCTGCCGACGGTGCCAGGCCGTCGGCAGGGAACTTTTCGCTGCCCGGACCGTCGTGACGCGGCAACGAAAGAGCCGGGCCGGTGGCACTCCGCCACCGGCCCGGCTTCCGCTCAGGGCCGGATCCGGCTCAGAACCCCCACTCCTCCTGCAGCAGGTCGAGGTCGTTCTGGCTCAGATTCACCAGGGGGACGTCGGACGGAGTGAAACCGCCGGCTTCGGGCGCCTCGGAATGGGCGACCAGGGCGCGGAGCGCCGTGAACCACCCCTCGGCGAGCGTCCGGACCTCGTCCTCCCGGAACAGCTCCTGCGGCCAGGTCCACGTGGCCATCAGACGCGGGCCGTCGGGCTGGTCCTGGGTGACCGCGTTCAGCTCCAGCGCATGGCCGAGCGGCATCTCCGGGTCGCGCCCGTCCCCGAGGTCGACGTCGGAGCGTACGGCCCAGTCCGCGACCGGCTCGGCGCGGGTGCCGTCGGTCATGTCGATGCGGCCCAGGTAGTTGAAGCTGATCTGCGGCGCCGGGAGGGCGGCGAGCGTGGCGGCGGTGTCCTCGTTCAGGTACCGGAGCAGGCCGTAGCCCAGGCCGTTGTCCTGAATCGCCCGCAGCTGCTCCTTGACCTCCTTCAGCGCCCGGCCCAGCGCGGGGCCGCCGGCCCGGACCTCGGACCACTCGGAGTCGTGGATCTGCGGGTCCAGCCGCACCGGGTAGATGCTGGTGAACCAGCCGACCGTGCGCGAGATGTCGACCCCGTCCGCAATCTCCTCACGCCCGTGCCCTTCGAGGTCGAGCAGTACGGACGAACCCGCGGCCCGGTCGCGCTTCCAGTCGACGACCGCGAGCGCGAAGGCCGTGAGCAGAACGTCGTTGATGCCCGCGTGATAGATGGCCGGCAGCCGGGTCAGCAGCGGCTCGGTGTCCTCGGCGGAGAGCGTGAGCGTGAGCCTGCTCGACGCCGCGGAGTGGTCCCTCGCAGGATCCAGGGCACGGGCGCCCAGCGTGGGCTCGGGGGTTCCCAGGGCACCGGCCCACAGGG
Organism: Streptomyces sp. 17_S59; assembly: GCF_056930295.1. Taxonomy (NCBI): domain Bacteria; kingdom Bacillati; phylum Actinomycetota; class Actinomycetes; order Kitasatosporales; family Streptomycetaceae; genus Streptomyces; species Streptomyces sp. 17_S59. The sequence goes on from NZ_JBXOWD010000001.1 coordinate 2,330,050, forward strand.
GGAGTTCGGCGATCCGCCGGGGCTCCCGGGCCTCCTTCACCAGGAACTCCGCCCAGCTCCGGAAGGAGGTGCCGACGGAGTACGGCTCCGCGTCACGTCCCTCGGCCGCCGCCCGGTACAGCTCGGGAAGCTCCGGGAGCAGGATTCGCCACGAGATGCCGTCCACGACCAGGTGATGGGCCACCAGCAGCAGTTGCCCCGGGGCCTCGGCCCCGGCGTCGAACCACACGGCCTGGAGCATCACACCCGCGCCGGGGTCCAGCCGCCGCTGGGCGGCCCGGACCTCCCGGGCGATGTCGGCACCGGCCGCATCCATCCGGCGGAAGACCTCCGCCACCGGGACGCTGCCCGGCTGCTGCACCTCGAGTTCCCAGTCGCCGTCGCCCGGCCGGATCAGCCGCGCCCGCAGGACGTCGTGCCGGTCCAGCAGGTTCTGCAGCGCCGCCGACAGGGCGTCGCCCACGCATCCCGCGGGTGTCTGCACCAGCATGGCCTGGTTGAAGCCGTCGACCGGGCCGCCCAGTTCACGCAGCCAGTGCATGACCGGGGTCAGCGGAACGGGGCCGATGCCCGCTTCCGGCGACTCCTCCACCGCTCCGCCGACCGCCCCGGCCACCTCCGCGAGCGCGGCCGGGGTCTGGTGGTCGAAGATGTCCCTCGTCCTGAGCAGGAGACCGGCCCGGTGGGCCCGGCTGACCAGCTGGATCGAGATGATGCTGTCGCCGCCCAGCTCGAAGAAGTTGTCGTCGATGCCGACGCGGTCCAGGCCCAGCAGCTCGGCGAAGAGCGAACACAGGGTTTCCTCACGTGCGTTGCGGGCGTCCCGACCGCCGACCAGGGCTGCGAAGTCGGGAGCGGGCAGGGTCTTGCGGTCCACCTTGCCGTTCGCCGTCAGCGGCAGCGCGTCCAGGGTGACGAAAGCGGCCGGGACCATGTACTCCGGCAGCATGCCCGCCAGGTGATCACGCAGCGCGTCCGTGTCCACGGTGGCGCCGAGAGGCACGACGTAGGCCACCAGACGCTTGACTCCCGGCTGGTCCTCACGCACGACGACCGTGCCGGCCGCGACGGCCTCGTGTCCGGCGAGCGCCGCCTCGATCTCGCCGGGCTCGATGCGGAAGCCGCGGATCTTGACCTGGCTGTCCGCCCGGCCGATGAACTGGATCTGCCCGTCCTCGGTCCAGCGGGCCACGTCGCCGGTGCGGTACATCCGCTCCCCGGGTGCGCCGTAGGGGTCGGCGACGAAGCGCTCGGCCGTCGGTCCGGAACGGCCCAGGTATCCCCGGGCCAGGCCGGTGCCCGCGATGTACAGCTCGCCCGGTACGCCCGCCGGCACCAGCCGCAGGGCGCTGTCGAGGAGACGGACCCGCATGGAGTCCAGCGGACGGCCGATCGGCAGCGACCTGGGCACCTCCGCATTCCGCTCGACGCGGTAGGAGGCCGCGAAAGTGGTGGTCTCGGTGGGGCCGTAGCCGTCCACCACGACCAGTCCCGGGCACGCCTCGCGGACCCTGCGGACCGCATCGGCCTGGACCACGTCGCCGCCGGTCCACACCTCGCTCAGGCCGCCCAGGCAGCCCGGGTCCTCCTCGGCGAACAGGTGGAACAGTGCCGCGGTCAGCCACACCGCAGTGACCCGGTGGCGGCCGATGACGTCACGCAGCCGTGCCGGAGAGAGGTCGCCCGGCGGTGCGACCACGACCCGGCCGCCCGCGAGCAGCGGCGCCCACACCTCGTAGGTGGACGCGTCGAATGCCTGCGGCGAGTGCACCAGCACCGCCTCGTGTCCCGTGGCGTAACGGCTGTCCCCGGCCAGCGCGACGACGGCGCCATGGGTGACCAGCACGCCCTTCGGTCGGCCGGTCGACCCGGAGGTGTACATCACATACGCGGCGGAGTCGGGCGTCAGGGCACCGCCGCGCTCGGCGTCGGAGAGGTCGGCGCCCGCCGACTCGGTCAGCTCGCGCTCCAGCCGGGGCTCGCCCCACACCAGCATCCGCTGGTCGTCCGCGAGCAGCGGCTCCAGGGCGGCGACGTTCTCCGCCGTGGTCAGCAGCAGACGCGGCCGGGCGTCCTGGAGCATGTACGCGATCCGGTCGGCCGGGTAGTCCGGGTCCACCGGGAGGTACCCGGCACCGGCCTTCAGCACGCCCAGCAGCGCGACGATCGCGTGCTCGGAGCGCGGCAGGGCCAGGGCGACCAGCTGCTCCGGGCCCACACCCTGCGCGATCAGCCGCCGCGCCAGTCGGTTGGCCCTCGCATTCAGCTCCGCGTAGGTGAGTTCGCCCTGCTCGGACACCACCGCAACCGTGTCCGGCGTGCGTGCCGCCCGGGCCTCGAACAGCGCCGGCAGCCCCTCGGGCGACGCCCGGTACTCCGCCGGGTTCCACTCCGTCAGAATGCGGTCGCGCTCACCCGGTGCCAGCACGTCCACGGATCCGACCACGCGATCCGGATCTGCGCACACGGCGGTCAGCAGCCGCTCCAGCCGCTCGGCCATGCGCTCGACCGTGGCCCGGTCGAAGAGGTCGACGGCGTATTCGATGCCGCCCTCGATGCCGGCGGGCTCCCCCTCGGCGGAGAACTGCTCACCGAGCTGGAACGACAGGTCGAACTTGGCGGTGTCGATGTCCACCGGCAGGGGTGAGGCCGAGACGGACCCCAGCTCCAGCCGGGCGGCCGGGGTGTTCTGCATCGACAGCATGACCTGGAACAGGGGGTGGCGAGCCAGGGAGCGGACGGGGTTGAGGTCGTCCACGAGGCGTTCGAAGGGGACGTCCTGGTTGGCGAAGGCCGCGAGGTCGGTCTCCTTGACGCGCTCGAGAAGCTCACGGAAGGTCGGCTGCCCGGAGACGTCGGTGCGCAGGACCAGGGTGTTGACGAAGAAGCCGACGAGGTCGTCGAGGGCTTCGTCGGTGCGGCCGGCGATCGCGCTGCCGATCGGGATGTCCTCACCCGCCCCCAGCTTGCCCAGCAGGGCCGCGACGGCGGCCTGCACGGCCATGAAGACCGTGCCGCCCGACTCCTGGGCCAGCGCGGCGAGGGAGCGGTGCAGGCCGGAGTCGAAGCGAACCGGCACGGTCTCACCGCGATAGCTCATCTTCGCGGGCCGCGGCCGGTCGGTGGGGAGAGCCAGCTCCTCGGGCAGGTCGGCCAGCGCCGAGCGCCAGTGGTTCAGCTGCCGGGTCATGGCGCTGTCCGGGTCGCCCTCGTCGCCGAGCACCTCGCGCTGCCAGAGGGTGTAGTCGGCGTACTGGACCGGCAGCGGCTCCCACTCGGGCGCCGCACCGGCGCAGCGGGCCGCGTAGGCGGTGGACAGGTCACGGGACAGCGGAGCCATCGACCAGCCGTCGCTGGCGATGTGGTGCACCACGAGCAGGAGCACCGCATCGGTGGGGCTCAGCACGAACAGCCCGGCGCGCAGGGGCGGTTCGACCGCGAGGTCGTAATCGGCGGACGCGGCCCGCGAGAGTGCCGCGTCCAGGCCGGCCTCGGCGACCCAGGTCACCGTCAGCTCCGGAGCCGCCTGCTCGGGGGCGAGGATCCGCTGACGGGGCTGCCCGTCGATGTCGGGGAAGACGGTGCGCAGGCTCTCGTGGCGGCTCACCACATCGCCCAGCGCCGCCTCGAGCGCCTCGGCGTTCACCTTGCCGGACAGGCGGAGCGACAGGCCGGTGTTGTAGTTGCCGCCCGATTCCTCGAGCCGGTTGATGAACCACAGCCGCTGCTGGGCCGGTGACAGCGGGACGTGTTCCGGTCGGTCCACGGCGGTCAGTGCCCGGCGGGCGCTCGCCGCGTCGGCGAGCCGCAGGGCCAGGCCGGCGACGGTGGGGGCCTCGAAGACCGCGCGCACCCCGATTTCCGCTCCGAAGGCGGTGCGGATGCGGCTGACGAGGCGGGTGGCCAGGAGGGAGTGGCCGCCGAGGTCGAAGAAGCCGTCGTCGATGCCGACGCGGTCGAGGCCGAGGATGTCGGCGAAGAGCGCGCACAGGGCCTCTTCGCGGGCGTCGCGAGGGGCCCGGCCGGTGATCCGGGCGCCGTAGTCGGGTGCGGGCAGGGCCTTGCGGTCCACCTTGCCGTTGGGTGTGAGCGGGAAGGAGTCCAGCGCCACGAACGCGGACGGCACCATATATCCCGGCAGAGCGCCCGCGAGGTGCTCCTGCAGCCCGGCGGTGTCCAGGCCGCCGCCGTCCTCGGCGGGGATCACATAGGCCACGATCCGCTTGTCGCCCGGCCGGTCCTCGCGGACCACGGCCAGGACCTGGCCCACCGCCGGGTGCGCGGCCGCGGCGGCCTCGATCTCGCCCAGCTCGATCCGGAAGCCCCGCACCTTCACCTGGTCGTCGACGCGGCCGATGAAGTCCAGCTGCCCGTCGGCGCGCCGCTTGACGATGTCTCCGGTGCGGTACATGCGCGCGCCCGCGCCCCCGAAGGGGCAGGCGACGAACCGCTCGGCGGTCAGGCCGGGCCGGCCCAGATAGCCACGGGCCAGGAGGTCGCCGCCGATGTACAGCTCGCCCGGGACGCCCACCGGGACGGGGCGGAGCCGGGCGTCCAGGACGTACAGCGCGGTGTTCCAGATGGGGCGCCCCATGGAGACGGCGCCCGCGGGGCTGCTGTCGCCGGGTTCGATGCGGTACTCGGCGCAGCCGACGGTGGCCTCGGTGGGGCCGTACTCGTTGATGACGGTCACGCCGGGGTGGCGTCGCCGCCACTCGTCCAGGACCTCGCCCAGCAGTGCCTCGCCGCCCAGCACGAGCTGCCCGGAGGGGGAGAACCGATCCGGCAGCGCCATGAGCAGGCCGAGGTGGGCGGGGGTGGCCTTGACGAAGGCGGGCCGCTCGACGAGCTGCCGGGCGCTGTCCTCGTCCAGCTCCGTCAGGTGGACGCAGCCCCCCGCGGTGAGGGTGCCCAGCAGGCCGGTGACGGTCAGGTCGAAGGAGACGGGAGAGTGGACCAGGGCACGGCCGGAGACGGCCGGGAAGGCGTGGCGGGTCCACGCCAGGTACAGGTTGAGCGACCGCTGCTCGATCACCACGCCCTTGGGGCGGCCGGTCGACCCCGAGGTGTAGATGACGTACACCGGGTGGGCCGGCGCGATGGGCGCCGTCCGGTCCGCGTCCGTCAGGTCCGCACCGGGCAGGGCCGCGACCGCCTCCCGCGTGGCCGGGTCGTCGACGACCACCGCGGACGTCGCGTCCCCGGGCAGCACCGACACCGTGCCGGCGTCGGCGAGCACGCAGACGGGCCGGGTGTTCTCGAAGATGTACGCGATGCGGTCGGCGGGGTATCCCGGGTCGACCGGGACGTAGGCCGCACCCGTCTTGGCCACCGCGAGCAGGGCGACCGGCAGGTCCACGGACCGGGAGAGGACCACTCCCACATAGCTTTCCGGGCCGATGCCGCGGGTGAGCAGCAGCCGTGCCAGGCGGTTCGCCCGCTCGTTCAGCTCCGCGTACGACAGACGGGCGTCGCCGCAGACCACGGCCTCGGCGTCGGGCGTCTCCGCGGCCCGGGCCTCGAACAGTTCCGGCAGCGTCGCCGCGGGCACCTCGTACGGCCTGTCGTTCCAGGTGACGAGGACGCGCTCCCGCTCCTCGGCCGACAACAGCTCCAGATCGCCGATCGTCGCGTCCGGATCGTCCGCGACCGCCTCCAGCAGCCGCGCCAGACCGTCGGCCAGCCGCTGCGCCGACTCCTCGTCGAACAGGTCCCGGGAGAACTGCAGGGAGCCCGTGACACCGCCGGCGGAGCCGTCCGGCGCGTTGTGCTCGACCAGCCCGAAGAACAGGTCGAACCGGGAGCTGCCGGTGTCCATCAGCTCCGACTCCGCGATCATCCCCACGAGGTCGAGCTGCTCGCCGGCATCCACCTGGACGTCGAGCGCCGTCTGGAACAGCGGGTGACGGGCCAGGGAGCGGACGGGGTTGAGGGCCTCCACGAGGCGTTCGAAGGCCAGGTCCTGGTGGGCGTAGGCCGCCAGGTCGGTCTCCCGGACCCGGCCCAGCAGCTCCCGGAACGTCGGGTCGCCGGAGGTGTCCGTGCGCAGCACCAGGGTGTTGACGAAAAAGCCGACCAGGTCGTCCAGCGCCGCATCCGTACGGCCCGCGATCAGCGAGCCGAGCGGAACGTCCGTGCCGGCGCCGTAGCGGGTGAGCAGGGCCGCCACACCGGCCTGCGCCAGCATGAACATGCTGGCGCGGCTCTCGACCGCGAGGGCCCGGAGCTTCTCGTGCGCCCCGGGGGACAGCCGGAAGGGGACCCGTCCGCCCTCGTACGTCGCCACCGCGGGCCGCTGGCGGTCGGTGGGCAGGGGGATCTCCTCGGGGAGGCCGTCGAGCGCCTCCCGCCAGTAGCGCAACTGCCGGGCCAGCTCGCTGTCCACGGCGTCGGCGTCGCCCAGAAGGTCGCGCTGCCACAGCACGTAGTCGGCGTACTGCACCGGCAGCGGCTCCCACTCGGGCGCCTCGCCCGCGCAGCGCGCGGCGTACGCGGCCGACAGGTCGCGGGTGAACGGGGTGACCGACCAGCCGTCGCATGCGATGTGGTGCACCACAAGCTGCAGGACGTGCTCGTCCGCCGACAGGGTGAGCAGCCGGGCCCGCACCGGGATCTCGGTGCCCAGGTCGAAGCCCCGGCGGGCGAAGCCGGTGAGTTCGGCCTCCAGGGTGCCGGCGGTGACCGTCAGCACCGGCAGCGCGACGGCCGCGGCCGAGGGGCTGAGGACCAGCTGGACCGCCTCCCCGCCGAACTCGGGGTACACCGTGCGCAGGCTCTCGTGCCGGGACACGACGTCGTTGAGGGCCGCGTGGAGGGCGGCGGTGTCCGGGCGGCCGTGCAGGCGGATGGAGACGGCCTCGTTGTAGACCGCGTCCTGGCTGCCGAGGGTGTTGAGGAACCACAGCCGGTTCTGGGCCGGGGAGAGGGGGATGCGCTCCGGGCGGTCGGCGGGCTTCAGCGGCTGCCTGGCGCCGTGGGCGCTGCTCAGCTGCTCGGCCAGGCCGGCCACGGTCGGGTTCTCGAAGACGCGGCGCAGCGACAGCTCGGCCTTGAAGATCGCGCGAATCCGGCTGACCAGCTTGGTGATCTGCAGGGACCGCCCGCCCAGCAGGAAGAAGTTGTCGTCGACGCCGACCCGGTCGACGTCGAGGATCTCGGCCGCGACGCCGCAGAGGACGTCCTCCTGCACCGTGCGCGCACGGGCTTCGCCGGCCGGGGCGGTCGGCTCCTCCGCCGGAGTCTCCGCGGCGGCAGCGGCGCTGTCGAGGGCGGCGACGGCCCGGGCCCGGGCGTCCCGCGCCGGCCGGGCGACGGCGAGGTCCTCGACGGCCCGGTCCGGGCCCGCTGCCGCGAGTTCCCGGAGGAATTCCGCGAACCCGTCCTGGTAGGCGGCGAGGTCGTCCTCGTCGTAGAGGTCGGCGTTGGCGTCGCAGTCGATCTGCAGACCTGCCGCGGTGGTCCGGTCGTAGATGAGGAAGGACAGGTCGTCGGTCGGCCCGGTGGCCAGCGTGTGCGGGCGGGAGGGGTGCTCGCCGAACGAGAGCTTGTGGTCGAAGAGCATCAGGTTGACGTGCGGGCCGACCAGTCTGCGCTCGTCGGCGAGCATGCCGAGGTCCTGGCGGATGTCCTCGTACGGGTAGCGCTGGTGCCTTGTGGCGCCGCGCAGTTCAGCCGACACCTGGGCCATGAGGTCCGCGACCGTCGTGCCGGGGCCGAAGGCGATCCGCAGGGGCAGGACGTTGGAGACCATGGAGGGCGTCCTGAGGGGGATGCGGCCCAGCCGGTTGGAGACCGGCAGGCCCAGGACCACCTCCCGCTCGCCGGTCAGCCGCTGCAGGTAGGCCGCGACCGCCGCGAACAGCACCGGCGGCCAGGAGACGCCCGCGGCACGGCCCAGGTCCCGCAGGGCGGCGGTGTCCTGCTCGTCCGTGTGCGTCGTGCGGTGGATGAGGCGCTGGACCGCCGCGTCCGGCCGCCCGGCCAGGCCGGCGGGCTCCGGGGCGCCCGCCATGTGGTCCGTCCAGTACCGGCGGTCCGTCGCGCACCGCTCGGACTCCCGGTAGGCCGCGTGCTCGTCGAGCAGCTCGCGCAGGGGGCCGAAGGGGTTCTCGCCGACGGGCTGTCCGGCTGCCAGCGCCGTGTAGATCTGCGGGACGCGCTGGGCGATCAGTACGACGGTGTAGCCGTCCGCCAGCAGGTGGTGGTAGCGGTAGAACCAGAAGTGGCGGTCCTCGGCGACCTTGAGCAGGGCGAAGAGGAACAGCCGATCGCGCAGCGGGTCGACCGGCTGCTCCAGCTGCCCGGCCATCCAGGCGCGGGCGGCCGCCCGGGGATCGGCCTCGGCGCTGAAGTCCAGGTGCTCCGGCGACCAGTCGAAGTCCGCTGCGGGCACCACCCGCTGGACGGGCTCGCCGTCGACCTGGTCGAAGCGGACGCGCAGCGTATCCGCTTCGTCGACCACCCGGTGCAGGGCCTGCTCGAGCAGCTCCACGTCCACGGGACCTTCGATGTCCAGGTACTCACCCAGATGGAAGATCGTGTTCTGCGGGTTCAGCTGCTGTGAGTACCAGACGCCTGCCTGGGCGGCGGTCAACGGCAGTGAGCTGTCCTTGAGTTCGGACACGACTAGTTACCTCCAGCGGAGTCGATGTCCCGGGTCGTCGCCCCGGCGTGCCAATGCGGTCGTTCCGGCGATGCGTGCCGGGCCGGTGTTCAGCTCTTCGCGCCGCTGACAACCTGAATGAACTGCGCCGCCACGGAGTTGCGGTAGAAGTCCTGGGTGGAGACCCGGGGCAGTCCGCGGTCCCGCATCTCCCGCAGGAGCCGGATCACCAGCAGGGAGTTGCCGCCGAGTTCGAAGAAGTTGTCACCCATGCCCACCTCGGTGTTGAGCACCTGGCTCCACAGGGCGAGGATCTCGGCCGCGACCGGGTCGGAATGGCCCGCGTCCGGCTGCCCCGCCGGTGCGGGCGCGGGAGCGGAGGCCGTCTCCCGGCTCGCCGGCTCCGGCAGTGCCGCGGTGTCCACCTTGCCGTTGATGGTCAGCGGGATGGACTCCACCGCCGTGACGGTCGACGGCATCATGTAGTCCGGCAGCACGCCACCGGCGTGGGCGAGCACGTCCGTGGTGGGGACTCCGGTGCCGTTGATCACGACGTATGCGTCGATCCGGGCCGTCGCGGCATCCCCCGGCGTCTCGTACCGGAGCACGACGGCCGCGCCGGTCACCGCCGGGTGGCTCAGCAGCACGTTGCGGATCTCGTCCAGCTCGATGCGGTGTCCCCGCACCTTGACCTGGCTGTCCAGCCTGCCCAGGTGGTCGAGGCGGCCGTCGGGGCGCAGCCGGCCGCGGTCGCCGCTGCGGTAGACGCGGCCGTGCCCGTAGGGGTCGTCGATGAAGCGCTGAGCGGTCAGCTCGGGCTGGTTCAGGTAGCCCAGGGCGACTCCGGCGCCTCCGACGTAGATCTCGCCCGGCGCTCCCGGCGGCAGGATCCGGCCCTGCGGGTCGCGGACCGACAGGGACCAGCCCGGCATGGCGCGGCCGACGGAGCGGGTCCGGGCGACGACGTCCGCGGGCGTCACCGTCTGCTCGGTGACGTGCACGGTGGTCTCGGTGATGCCGAACATGTTGGACAGCCGGCAGCGGGTATGGGAGTGGCGTGCGAACCACGGCGTCAGCATCCCGACGTCCAGCGGTTCGCCGCCGAAGACGACGAGCCGCAGCGAGAGTTCGCCGTTCATCCGGCTGTCGGCCTCGATGAGCTGGGCGAACGCCGACGGGGTCTGGTTGAGGACGGTCACCTTCCGCTCGACGAGCAGGTCGTAGAAGAGGTCGGTGTCACGCGTCACCCAGTAGGGCACGACCACGAGTTCGCCGCCGGTGAGCAGGCAGCCCCAGATCTCCCAGACGGAGAAGTCGAAGGCGCCGGAGTGGAAGAACGTCCACACGTCGCCGTTGCCCAGCGAGAAGTCCTCGCGCGTGCCGGCGATCAGTGCGGCGACGTTGCGGTGCGGGACCACCACGCCCTTGGGGCGGCCGGTGGAACCCGAGGTGTAGATGACGTACGCGGCGGACGCACCGTCCTCGGGCGCCGGGACCGGGCCGTCCGGCTGCTGCTCCGCGAGTCCGGCCAGCTCCGCGGGGGCCACCACCCGCACGCCGTCGATGCGCGGGAAGGAATCGGCGGCGAGGACGATGCCCATCCCCGCGTTGTCCACCGTGTAGCGCAGCCGCTCCTCGGGGTACTTGAGGTCCATGGGCACGTAGACGCAGCCGGCCTTCAGTACGCCCAGGAGGGTCGTGACGAGTTCCGCCGTGCGGTCCAGGGCCACGCCGATCAGGTCCCCGGGCCGGGCTCCGAGCGCCCGCAGCCCCCTCGCCAGCCGGTCCGCGCGCTCGTCGAGCCGGGCATAGCTGAGCCTGGTGTCGCCGTCCACGACGGCGGTGGCGTCCGGCTGCCTGCGGGCAACGTCCGCGAACAGGCCGTGGATGGTGCGGTCCGTGGTGCGGGCATCGGCGACGGATCGGCTGACCCCGCGGTCGACGACGGCCAGGGCCTCGGCGCGGGTCATGAGGTCGACGCCCGCGAGCGTGCCGCTCGCTCCGGCCGTGAACTGGTCGGCGGTGTGGGCGACATGTGCGGCGAAGTTGCGGGCGATCTCCGGTGCGACCTCGCCCTCGTCGTAGGCGAGCGTCCCGGTCACGGAGCCGTCCGCGGCCCGGCGCCAGTAAACGACCACGGGGAGGGCGGGCGCGAGGAACGGCAGGTAGTCGGTGCCCGGCCGGTGGTCGCCGAGGAGGACGCCCACGGACGGCACGGGCCCGGGGTTCGCGGCCTCGTCGCCGTCCTGCCCCTCCCAGGCCGCCAGGTACGGGTCGACCGCCTGCTGCTCGTCCAGGGGCACGGACCGGACGAGAACCCGGTCGTCGGTGCTCTCCGCGCCGAACACCGCCACGGCGGTGTCCTCCCCCGCGGTGTACCGCGCGAGCACGAGTCCCACGGCCGCGACGAGCGTTGCGTCGGACGGCTCCGTCTCCTTGAGTTCCACCGGCACCGTTCCGGTCCGGCCGGCCCGGGAAAGGGCACCGAGGCCCCACTCCGCCACGGGGCGCGCACCGGTGACCGCCGGGCGCGCGGCAGCGGTGAACCGCGGCTCGGGCCCGGTTCCCTCCAGCAGGAAGGCGGCCAGCTCCCGCAGCCCCTGCTCGCCCACGGCGGCGCGGCGGGCCACCAGCACCAGATCGGCCTGCCCGTCGGTGTACTCCAGCAGCACGGCGCGGACCGGCGGGCCGGAAGGCGACAGCGGCCTCTCCGCCTCCGTCCGCAGTCGCGCACGGGCGTCCGGCGCGTCGGATTCGGCCGGCACGGGCTCGCGCCAGAGGTGGAGGCCGTCCGGCGTCCTCTCGTTGACCGGCCCGCCGACCCTGACGGTCAGGCTGTGGCAGGACCTGGCCTGGGCTGCCGGCAGTCGGCCCGGGCCGACTGGGACGGCCACGCGGTAGCGGACAGCTGTCGCCATTTGCTGACTCCTGCAGAGCGAAGGTGATCGATAGCGGGAAGGACGGGACGGGGTGGGTGCCGCTCAGCGAGCGGTGAAGCCGCCGTCGACCGTGAGGGTGGTGCCGGTCACCTGGCGGGAGTCGTCCCCTGCCAGCCACACGGCCGCGCCCGCGATGTCGTCGGGCTCGATGAGCGCGTTCGTCGGCTGCGCCTGGACGAAGATCTGCTCGTGCTCCTCGACCGACACCTCGAGGGACCGGGCGATCTCGGCGAGCATGCGCCCCTCGACCAGCAGGTCGTCCCGGACGGACCCGGGGCACAGCGCGTTGACCCGCACCCGGTGCGGGGCGTAGTCCAGCGCCGCCGCCTTGGTGAGGCCGATCAGGCCGTGCTTGGCCGCCACGTAACCGGCGAAGTTCCGGTAGCCGACGAGCCCGGCGGTCGAGGCGACGTTGATGACGCTGCCCTCGTTCCGGGCGACCATCGAAGGGACGACGGCCTTGGTCATGCGCCAGGCCCCCGAGAGATCGGTGTCGATCATCAGGTCCCACTCGTCCTCGGTGACCTCGTGGACCGCCTTGCCCGAAGGGGCCGCGATCCCTGCACCGTTGACGAGCACCTGGACCGAGCCGAAGCGGTCGAGCGCCCGGGCGACCGCCGCCTCGCACTCGTCGCGGCTCCGGACGTCGGCGATCGCCGTGACGACGCTGACGCCGTGCTTGCGGCAGAGGTCGGCGGTGTGTTCGAGCTGACCGGCCGAGCCCAGCGGATAGGGCACGCCGTCGAGGTCCTGCCCGATGTCCAGCAGGACCAGGTCGGCGCCCTCGCGGGCGAAGCGCGTGGCGCAGGCGCGCCCGAGGCCGCGTGCCGCGCCGGTGATGATGGCCGTCTTTCCGCTCAGCAGCATCTGACGCCCCGCTCTCAGCCCAGCGTCCGGATGACGGCTTCCAGCACCGGCCGCGGGTCGTCGGCCAGGTACATGTGCTCGCCCGGGATCTCCAGCAGCTCGAAGCCCGCCGCGGTCGCCGCGCGCCACTGCTCGGCCTCCGCACGGGAGACCAGCTCGTCGTCGCTGCCGCGCAGCGAGGTGACGGGAACCCGCAGCGGGCGGTCGGAGACGGGCTTGTAGTTCTCGTGCATCTCGACATCGGCGCGCAGGAGCGGAAGGAGCAGCTCGCGCATGTCCGGGTCTTCCAGCGCCTCGTGCTTGTACCCGGCGAACGCCTCGACCTGGGCGAGGAACTCGGTGTCGTCGAGGCCGGTGGCCCGCTCGTCGCGGCCGCTCCACGGGCCGGGGGAGCCGCTGACGAACAGATGGCCGGGACGGGGCCCGTCCGACTCGTCGAGGTTCCGGGCGATCTCGTAGGCGAGCACGGCGCCGAGGCTGTGCCCGAACAGCGCGAACCGACGGTAGCCACGGGCCAGTTCGGCGACCTTCGCAGCGAGCTGCTCACCGGCCTGCACCGCGTCGCGGAACGGCTCGTCGATGAAGAGTTCCTCCCGCCCCGGCAGCTGGACCGGAACGACGACCGGGCTCCCCTCCGGCAGGTCCTTCCACGCCCGGTAGAACCCGGCACCGCCGCCGGCGAACGGCAGGCATATCAAAGCGCATTCCGCGCCGACCTCGATGTCGTCATCAAAGGGATTGGTCGCCATCGTCAATGTCATCCTTTTCCGACGAAAAGTACGTGGTCTACGGGTCGGCCGGAGCCCGGCCTGTACCATCCTGCGGTCGCCCGGATTTCCTCGGCAATCCGGACTGCAGCAAGCTGCCAGCAGCCGCTCGCCTCGCCGCACGCCTCAATGGCAGGTTGTTGCAGGGCGACTTGAGGCGAATGCCCGTCCTCCCCCATGGTGACGAGGATGCCGCTAGCCCTGCCCGCCCACCGGTCGTCGGGCGCCGATCCCCGATACCGCACCACGAATTCTTCGGCATACCAAGACCGCCTCAGAAATGCGCCCCTGGGCAGACGTCAGCCTCTCGACGAGATGTCAGCAAGCGGCCAACAACAGTGGATCCGGTGCATTACGGACTGCTGGCCGGGTTGAATTCAATCGGCCACCCAAAACGCTGGACAGGGAGCATCATGACCGCGCACGACGTCGAATACATAGAGATTTATACCGGCGACAAGAAGACCACGGTGGACTACTTCGTGTCGTCGTTCGGGTTCGCCGAGGCGGCCCGTACGGCGGACGAGGGCGGCGCCAAGGACTCGGTGCTTCTGCAGCAGGACGGCGTACGGCTCATGGTCACCTCGGGGCCGGCCACCGAGGACTTCCTCGCCGCGCACGGCGAGGGGGTCGCGGACATCGCCTTCGCCTGCGACGACGCCGCGGCGGTCAGGGACAGTGCGGTTGCGGCCGGGGCCCGGCTCCTGGACTCCGGCGCCCCGGAGGCTCCGGCCGTGTCGGGGTTCGGCGGGGTCCGCCACACTCTCGTCCAGCGCCCGGCCGGCAGCGCCCGGAAGCTCCCCGGCGACCGTTCGTGGACCGTGTCCGAGACGCCCGTGAGCGTCGGCGACGCCACCCCCGCCCTCCGCAAGCTCGACCACATCGCGGTGTGCCTCGAGGCCGGCACGCTCCACGACGTCGTCCGCTTCTACATCGACGGCTTCGGCTTCAACCAGTACTACAGCGAGTACGTTGCCGTGGGGGAACAGGCGATGGACTCGATCGTCGTCCGCAGCCCCTCGGACGGGATCACCTTCACCATCATCGAGCCGGACACCACGAAGAAGCCGGGCCAGATCGACGAGTTCCTGTCGCGCAACGGCGGCGCGGGCGTGCAGCACCTGGCCTTCCTCGTCGACGAGATCGTGCCGTCGGTGCTGGAGTTCGAGCACCGGGGCATCGAGTTCCTGCAGACGCCCAGCACGTACTACGACGCCCTCGCCCAGCGCATACCGGGCCTTTCCTCCCAGATCGCCGAGCTGCGCAAGGCCAACGTGCTCGCGGACCTGGACGAGTGGGGACACCTGCTCCAGCTGTTCACCCGGTCCCCCTTCGAGCGCCGTACGCTGTTCTTCGAGCTCATCCAGCGCCGCGGCGCCCAGGGCTTCGGCAGCGCCAACATCCGCGCCCTGTATGAGGCCGTGGAGCGTGCCCGGGCGGCCAACTCGTGACCACCACCGGCAGCCGGATCACGGCGAAGCAGGCGCTGACCCTCGACGACTACGCGGCACTGGCGCAGGCGCGCATGGAACCCGCTCACTGGGACTTCATCGAAGGCGGTGCGGGCGACGAGCGGACGCTGGCCGCGAACTCCCGGTCCTTCGACGACGTGCGGCTGCGCACCCGCGTGCTGTCCGGTGTGGGCGAGGCCGACACCTCCACCACCCTTCTCGGACGCCGCTGGTCGGCCCCCCTGGCCGTGGCTCCCATGGCCTATCACACGCTCGTTCACTCCGAGGGCGAGTCCGCCACGGTGCGGGCAGCCGGCTCGGCGGGCCTCCCCGTCGTCGTCAGTACATTCGCGGGACAGTCCTTCGAGGAGCTGTCCGCGGTCGCGACCGCTCCCCTGTGGCTCCAGGTCTACTGCTTCCGTGACCGTTCGACGACACAACAGCTCATCGAGCGGGCGGAAAAGGCGGGCTTCGAGGCCCTGGTGCTCACCGTGGACACACCACGGCTCGGCCGGCGCCTGCGCGACCTGCGCAACGGCTTCCGCCTGCCCGAGGGGATCGAGCCGGCCAACCTGCCTTCCTCCGAGGTCGGCTACTCGTCGCCCATGGACCACGGCCGCACCGAACTGGACCCGTCCCTCGACTGGTCCGTGGTGTCCTGGATCCGTTCCGTCAGCCGGCTTCCGCTGCTGCTCAAGGGCATCATGACCGCGGAGGACGCCGCGCGGGCGGTCGAGACCGGCGTGGACGGCGTCATCGTCTCCAACCACGGAGGACGGCAGCTGGACGGGGGGCGCAGCACTCTCGCAGCCCTGCCCGAGGTCGCCGCCGCAGTGGGCGGCGAGTGCCCCGTCCTCCTCGACGGAGGAGTACGCCGCGGTACGGACGTCCTGGCGGCCCTCGCCCTGGGCGCCGATGCCGTGCTCCTCGGTCGACCGGTGCTCCACGGCCTGGCCGTCGCGGGGCAGCAGGGCGTCGCCCACGTGCTCGGCACGGTGGTCGACGAGCTGGCGGACGCATTGGTGCTGACGGGCACGGGGTCACCGGCCGACGCCGATTCCCGCCTGCTGGAGCAGCCGGTGCCGACGGCCGCCCGCCACAGCCGGCCGGTGGCACCCGTACCGGCCCCGACGGCCGCTGCCGGGCTCCGCAAGGAGGAACTGCACGGCAGCGTGTCCGACCCGGTGCTGGACACCATGAACTTCCTCAACGAGATCACCGGGCACTACCCGGAAGCGATCTCCTTCGCCCCCGGCCGCCCCTACGAGGGGTTCTTCGAAACCGAAGAGATCTTCACGCACATCCGCCGCTACCTGGACCACTTGGCCGAGCAGGGCGCTTCCGCCGACGCCATCCGCACGACGGTCTACCAGTACGGCCCCACGGCGGGCCACATCCGCGAACTGATCGCGGACTCACTGCGCAAGGACGAGGGCATCGACGTACCGCCCGAGTCGATCGTGGTCACCGTCGGCTGCCAGGAAGCCATGCTCCTCGCGCTGCGCGCCCTGTTCTCCGGTCCACGGGACGTCCTGCTGGCGGCCAGCCCCTGCTACGTGGGCATCACCGGAGCCGCGCGGCTGCTCGACATCCCGGTGCGGGCCGTCGAGGAGCGGGACGGCGGCATCTCCTGCGCCGACCTCGAGGCCGCCATCCTGGCCGAACGGGAACGGGGACGGCGCCCCCGCGCCTTCTACGTCGTCCCGGACCACTCCAACCCGTCCGGGAACACCATGTCCCGGCAGGCCCGCACGGACCTTCTGGACCTGGCGGCGCGCCATGACCTGATCATTCTCGAGGACAGCCCGTACCGGCTGGTCAGCCCCGGCCGGCAGCTCCCCACGCTGAAGTCGCTGGACCGCGAGCGGCGCGTCGTGCACCTCGGGTCGTACTCCAAGACCGTCTTCCCGGGCGCCCGCATCGGCTTCGCCGTCGCCGACCAGGAGGTCCGCGACTCCTCGGGAGCCGTCAGCCTGCTCGCGGACGAACTGGCGAAGATCAAGAGCATGGTGACCGTCAACACGCCGCCGCTGAGCCAGGCCGCGGTCGCCGGCATGCTGCTGGCCTCGGACGGGCACATCTCCCGGCTCAACTCCGGTCCCGCCGCACACTACGGCGACATCCTGCGGGTGACGCTGGAACAGCTCGAACGGCACTTCCCCGAAGCCCGCCGTCACGAGCTGGGCGTGGGGTGGAACGAGCCGAGCGGCGGGTTCTTCCTCACCGTCCGCGTTCCGTTCGCCGCCGACAACGCCGCCCTGCTGCGCTCCGCCCAGGAGCACGGGGTCATCTGGACGCCCATGTCCTACTTCTATCCCGATGGCGGAGGCGAGCACACTCTGCGGCTCTCGATCAGCTACCTCTCCCACCGGCAGATCGAGGAGGGCATCGCCAGGCTGGCCGGCTTCATCGAGGCGGAGACGCGGTCCGAGGCCGAGTCGCGCAGCAGCGACCCGACCGGTGCGCCCCGGTCGGGGGGCCGGGACCGATGAGGACGGCGGCGGTCATCGGGACCGGTCTGATCGGTACGTCCGTCGCGCTCGCCCTGACCCGGCGCGGTGTGACCGTGCACCTGGACGACGCGGACCCGACCGCCGCCAGAACGGCCGAAGCCATGGGCGCCGGCTCGCTGCGGGCGCCGGACGGGCCGGTGGACCTCGCCGTGCTCGCCGTGCCGCCCGCACATGTGGGCAGGGTCCTCGCCGACTCCCAGCGCCGCGGACTGGCCCGCGCCTACACGGATGTGGCCAGCGTCAAGGCACGGCCCCACCACGAGATCCAGGCCGCCGGAGCGGATCCGTCCAGCTATATCGGCGGGCACCCGCTCGCCGGGGGCGAGCGTTCGGGCCCGCTGGCCGGCCGTCCCGACCTCTTCACGGACCGCCTGTGGGTGCTCACCCCGTCGGCCCGTACCGAGCAGTCCGCGCTCAATCGCGCTCTGGAACTGGTGTCCTTGTGCGAGGGGGTGCCGGTCGTCATGGACACGGTTTCGCACGACCATGCCGTCGCACTCACCTCGCACGCTCCGCATCTGGTCTCCTCGCTGATGGCGGCTCGTCTGGAACACGCGCCGGACGAAAGCGTCCGCGTCTCCGGACAGGGGCTGCGCGACGTCACCCGCATCGCGGCGGGGGACCCGGGGCTCTGGAGGGACATCCTCGACGCCAACGCCGAGGCCGTGGCCGACGTCCTCGACGCCTTCGCCGCCGACCTGCAGGACGCCATCACCGCACTGCGCACTCTGGGCAGTGCGGATCCTGCAGAGCGCAAGCAGGGTGGAGCCGCCCTGGACGAACTGCTCGGACGCGGCAACCGAGGCCACGCACGCGTGGCGCACAAGCCGGGTGTGCCACCGGCGGACCTGGCGCCGGTCCCCGTGACGATCTCCGACCAACCCGGCGAGCTGGCACGGCTGTTCGCCGCTGTAGGCGATACCGGTGTCAATATCGAGGACATCCGCATCGAGCACGCGCCGGCCCAGTCGCGCGGCCTGGTGGAGCTGCTCGTGGAACGGAATTCCGCCCCCGACCTCTCGCGGTTGCTGGCCGCCCGCGGCTGGATCCTGCCGGACAGGCAGCCACTGACCGCGGACTGCCGCTGAGGAGCGGATCCACCCCACCCCTCGCCCCGGGTCGGCGAGGAGGAATGCCGGAACGTGCCCCCAACCCGCCCCATGGCAGCTTGTTGCAGGCTGACTTGAGCGGTTTGTGGGCCGCGGACAGGGTGGACGCAGTGACCCGGACAAGTTCACGAAGAAGGACGTCCACCTTGCCGGGACCGATCCGCAGCAGCGCCATTCCGCTGACCGGAAATCTCTCCCGCCGAGGCGGCCCGACCGAAGGATAGTTATGTCCCCAGCGCTTCCTGGCGGTGCGTCGGCAAGACACCGCGTGGTGCTCACCGGATTCGGCGTGGTGTCCAGTATCGGTATCGGTGCTGCCGAGTTCGCGGAAAGCCTCAAGGCGGGCCGGAACGGAGCCAAGCCGATCTCGATTTTCGACGTCGACGGCTTCGCGCACAGCAACGGCTGCGAGGTCTCGTCGTTCGACCCGGAGCAGTGGATCACCCACACCCCCATCGAGAGCCTCGGCCGTGCCAGCCGCTTCGCCGTCGGCGCGGCCAGGATGGCGCTGCAGGATGCCGGGCTGGACCCCGCGTGGCTCGCCGAGCGCCGCGGGCTCATCTCGATGGGCACCACCGACGGCGAGTCCTACGAACTCGACCAGCTGGTGTCGGTGGAACTCGCCGACGGTCCCGAGGAGATGGACCCGGCGGTGGTGCGCCGGGTGTCGCCGGTCCGGCTGTCGACCGCCATCGCCCAGGAGCTGGACCTGACCGACGTCGAGGCCCAGACCATCGCGACCGCCTGCTCGGCCGGCAACTACGCGATCGGCTACGGCTTCGACGCGGTGAGCGCCGGCGAGGTGGACTTCGCACTGTGCGGCGGCGCCGACGCGATGTGCCGCAAAACGTTCACGGGCTTCTACCGGCTGGGCACCATCGCGCCGGAGTACTGCCAGCCGTTCGACGTCAACCGCAAGGGCATCCTCACCGGCGAGGGTGCGGGCGTACTGGTCCTGGAGAGCCTGGAGTCGGCGCTGGCGCGGGGCGCCACCATCTATGCCGAGGTCCTCGGCTACGGGCTCAACTGCGACGCCTACCACCAGGTCGCACCGAACGGGGACAGCGTCGCCAGCTGCATGAGGATCGCCCTGGAGAACGCCGGCGTGAAGCCCGAGGAGGTCGACCTGATCTCCGCGCACGGCACCGGCACCAAGGCCAACGACATCACCGAGGCCCGCGCCATCCGGGAGGTCTTCGACGACGCCCCGCCGCGCACCATCTCCCTGAAGTCCATGCTCGGCCACACCATGGGCGCGGCGAGCGCCCTCGGCGCGATCGCCAGCGGGCTCGCGATCGCCCACGGCTTCATTCCGCCGACCATCAACCACACCGAGACCGATCCCGAGTGCGAGATCGACTGCGTGCCCAACCACGCCGTCGAGGCGGACCTGCGGATCGTCCAGAACAACGGTCTGGCGTTCGGCGGCAACAACGCGATCGTCATTCTCGGCAAGTACGAGGAGAAGGTCGCATGAGCTTCCCCATCACCGGGGTCGGCGCGGTGGCGAGCATCGGGGGGACCCCCGACGAGATCTTCACCGGGCTCTGCGAGGGCCGCAGCGGGCTCGGCCCGCTGCGCGGATTCGACCGGGAGCGGTTCAACGCGCAGCAGCTCTTCGAGATCGACGACAGGACCGGCGACGGCGACGAGCCGGGCCGGGCGACCCGCTTCCTGGTCGAGGCCATCAGGCAGGCCGCCGCGGACGCCGGTCTCGGCGAGGACCTCGGCGGCATCCCGATCCTGGTCGGCACCGGCCTCCGCGAGCTGCGCTCGCTGGAGCTGTGGTGGCGGGACGGCATCCCCTTCGACGCGGCGGACCTGGACTTCGGCCCCGCCCTGCAGCGCCGCTTCGGGGCCCTGGACACCCACACCTTCGCCAACGCCTGCTCCGCCTCGCTCTACGCGCTCGCCCTGGGCTGGGACCTGCTGGAGCAGGGCGAAGCCGAGACGGTCATCGTGGCCGGCTGCGACGCGGTGACGGAGAGCATGTTCGGCCAGGCCGACCGGGTCCAGTTCTCTCCCCCGCCCGGCGTGCGCCCGTTCGACCGGGAGCGGCAGGGCACCATCCTCGGCGAGGGGGCCGCCGCCGTCGTGCTGCGCCGCGAGGCCGGCACCGACCGGCCGGTCCGCGGCTGGCTGCGTTCCGTGGCGGTCAACTGTGACGCCCGCCATCCCACCGCTCCCGACCGCGAGGGGATCACGGCCTCCGTCCGCCAGGCGCACGACCGCGCGGGCCTGGCGCCGGAGGACATCGACCTGGTCCTGCTGCACGGCACGGGGACGCCCGTGAACGACCTCATGGAGGCCGAGGTGACCGCGGCCGTCTTCGGCGCGGCGCGGCCCGCCCTGACCGGCATCAAGTCGCAGACCGGCCACACGTCGGGCTCGGCCGGGCTGATGAGCCTGCTGGTGGCCCTCTCCTGCATCACGGCCGAGCGCATACCGCCGATCGCCGGGCTGACGGACCCGCTGCCGGAGGCCGAGGGGCTCCGGCTGGTACGGGACACACCACTGACGGAACCGGTGAGGATCGCCCAGGTGAACGGCTTCGGGTTCGGCGGCGTCAACGCCGTGGCCATCGTGGCAGGTGCGGCATGAGCGTCGTGATCAGCGGAACCGGCCTGCTGCTGCCGGGACTCACCGATCCCCGAGGGCTGCTCGGCCCCGCCGTAGCGGGCGCCGATCCGGTCGACCCCGCCGCCCTGATCGGCAAGAAGGGGCTGCGCTACAAGGACCGTGCCACCCAGCTCGGACTGTGCATGGCGAAGGCCGCGCTGACCGACGCCGGGTTGCTCGACGACTCCGGGCTCACCGTGCCCGGTGACCGGGTGGGCATCGTCGTCAGCTCCAACCTCGGCAACGCCGACACCGTCTGCCGTGCGGTGGAGACCATCGCCAAGGAGGGCACCGCCGGGCTGAGCCCGATGGACACCCCCAACGCCTCCAGCAACATCGCCGCGTCCGAGACCGCGATCCGCTTCGACCTGCGCGGTCCGAACCTGACGGTGTGCAACGGCATCACCTCCGGTCTGGACGCGGTGCGCTGGGCCTCGCTCGCCCTGCGCACCGGCCGTGCCGATCACATGCTGGTGCTGGGCGTGGAGCCCGACAACCCGGTGGCGCGCGCTCTCATGGGCGGTCCCGTCGTGGACGGCGGCGCGGGTCTCGTGCTCAGCCGGGACGGGGAGTGCGCCCGGCCGCGCGTCCTGCTCGGCCCGGCGGTCCGGGCGGCCGGTGGCGCAACCTGCGCCGAGCGCCTGTCGCAGACCGCGCCCGGCGCCGTGGGCTGGCTGACCGACGACCCCGCGCTCGTGCCGGCGGAGGCGGCCCACCTCGACCTGCGCGGGTGGGGCGAGTGCTCCGGCGCCCTGGGGGTCATGCAGTGCGCCGCGGCCGTCGGCTGGGCGGACTCGGGCCGTACCGAGCCGTTGTACGCGCTGCTCGGCGGCACAACGGCGGAACCCGCCGCCGGCCTCGTCCTCACGCCTTACGGGCAGCCTTCATGAAGCGCATCCTGTTGTTGCACGGACTCGGCAACAACGGTGCCATCTGGGCCGCCACGGAGCCGTACTGGCGGAAGGATGTGCAGGTCCACACCCCCGACCTGCCCTGGCGGGTCGACGGCATCGGCACATGGCGGTTCGAGACCGACTCCGCCACGCGGCTCGAGGAGGCCCTGGCCGCCGTCCCGGGCGGTGCGGACCTGGTGGTCGCGCACTCCTTCAGCGCGCTGCCGCTCCTGGAGCTGCTCAGCCGCAAGGCGCTGGCCGGCGAGCGGGTCGACCTGGCGGGCGTCGTCCTGGTGACCCCGTTCTACCGGCGGTCGGCCGACGACTTCCACTGGAACATGATCGCCCCGCTGCTGACCAGCTTCCCCGAGACGATGTCGGAGAGCATCCGGCTGCAGTCCGGCAACCGCCGGATCGCGCCCGACCTGCGGGGCGACATGGCCCGCAGGCTCTGCGAATGGGTGGGGCCCTACGGCTGGCTGCGCTTCTTCGACGCCTACCTGAACACGCCGCGCCTGCGCACCGACCTGATCACCGTTCCCTGCCTGGTGATCGGCGGCGGTGCGGATCCCACCGCTCCGGTCGGGGAGGCACGGCTGCTCGCGGCCGACCTTCCTGCGGGTGAAGAGCTGATCGTGGACGACGGCGGTCACTTCCCGATGCTCGAACGGCCCCGCTGGTTCGCCGACACAGTGCACGAATTCCTTGACCGCGTCCCGGCCGGGCTCAGCCCGGCGGCCGGCATCTGAACACGGACGAAACCGATATGAAGGAGACACCGATGGACCCGAGGCGTGATCCCGCCGTGGCGGCACTGCTGGAGGCGCCGAGCGTGGCCCGGCTGCGCCCCGTGTTCGAGGGCAACAACATCAGCTACGCGATCGGCTTCAAGCACATCAACTATGTCGCCGAAGCCGCCGTGCTGAACCACTTCCGTGAGGCCGGCCTCTCCGCCGGATCCATGTACAAGCGCTTCGGCCTGGACTTCGAAATCGTGGGCCTGCGCTCGCGGCTCGGCGCCCTGCTGGACGTCGACGACGAGGTGGAGGCGGAGGTCACCCCGGCCACGAAGGACGGGGCCGCGGAATTCACCTTCAAGGTCGCCCAGTTCGTGCAGCGGGACGGCGAGCGGGTCAAGTGCGCCGACTCCACCGTGCGGGTCGCCCTGCGGATCGACGGCCACATCGCCGCCGCCGAGCCCTACCCGGCCGGCCTGGAGCAGTTCGCCGTCGCCCGGCTGGGCAACGGCGACCGGCGGGAGCTGGCCGCGACCCCGCGGCCGTACGGCAGCCTCTCCGAGGGTCGCGGGACCGTCGGGCCGGACCCGGTGCTGGCCGAACTCATCGGCGAGGAGAACGCGTTCGGCTGGCGCTGGCGGATGCCCTACTTCTACTGCCACTTCAACGAGCGCGTGCAGATGTCGGGCTTCCTGCGGGTGATGGAGGAGGCCGAGGACCTCTTCCTGGCCGAGCGCGGGCTGGCGATCAAGGAGGTACTGGACACGAGGAACTGGATTCCCGTCGTCACCCAGTCCGAGATCCGCCTCCTCGACGAGACGGTGATGGAGGAGGAGCTCTACACCGTCTACACCATCGAGAACATCTTCAAGAGCCTGCTCTACACGGCGCGCATGGACTGCTACGTCATCCGCGACGGCGAGCTGGTGCGGACCGCCACCGGAACGATCACGCACGGCTACCTGACCGAGCACGCCCCCAACGAGTGGTCCATGGCCACCCTCGACGAGGCGACGATCGCCGCGCTGAGCACCCCCAAGAAGGTGGACGCATGAGTGTCATGGCCCGACCGGTGATCTCGGCGTGGTCGGCGGTCTCCCCGTACGGCATCGGCGCGGATGCCTTCAAGGACGGCCTGCGCTCGGGCCGGACGACCTCGGCGCCGGTGGACACCGAGCGCTGGCGGGTGCCGGAGGGCGCAGCGCACCTGGTGCCCGGCTTCGAGGTGCGCGAGGTGCTGGGGAAGAAGGGGACCCGGTCCATGGACCGGGTCACCGGCCTCGCCGTCGCCACCGTCGGCGGCCTGCTGGAGCAGCCCGACGCCGACCGTGACCGCGAGACCGGGGACCGGGCGGCCCTCGTCCTGGGCACCACCACGGGCAGCGTCGCCAGCATGATGGACTTCACCCGCAGCTCTCTGGTGGGAGCGCGGCCGTTCGACGTCGATCCCGCACAGATGCCCAACGCGGTGATGAACTGCGCGGCCGGCCAGTGCGCGATCTGGTACGGAATCCGCGGTCCGAACACCACCATCGCCGGCGGCCGCACGGCCAGCCTGTCCGCGATGAGCTATGCCACGCGGCTGCTGGCCTCCGGGCGCGCCGAGTCCGTGCTGTGCGGTGCGGCCGAGGAGTTCTCCTCGGCGCGGTACTGGCTGGAGCACCACAGCAGGGAGCACGGGGCGGAGGAGCCGGCGCTCGGCGAAGGCTGCGCGATGCTGCTGATCCAGCCCGCCGACGCCTGCAGCCCGCAGCGGCCCGCCCTCGCCGAGATCCTGGCGGTCAAGTCCCGGGTGGCCACGGGTCCGGGCCTGCGGGCGACCCTGGAGGCCTGTGTCCGCTCCGCACTCGACGCGGCGGGCGTCGCGGCCGAGGACGTGTGGGCGGCCAGCCTCAGCGAGGCGCCGGGGCCCGCAGGAGTGGCGGAGCGCGAGGTGCTCGCCTCGATCGTCGGCGAGCGGGCGCTGGAGCGCGTGCCGGGCGTCGGCGCGCTGGGCGACGTCTCCGCCGCCTCGGGCGCGTTCCAGATCGCCCTCGTCCTGGCTGCTGCCGCCGAGGACCCCGAGGCCTCCGGCCGGCTCGTCCTGGCGACGTCGGTCGACCGGGACGGTTCCCTGTCCTGCGCGGTTCTGCGGCTGGCTGCCCGATGACCGACGTGATCTCCGAGAAGGGCGGCACCATGACGGCTTCCCTCGTCAGCCCGGTCTCCGGGGACATCCACGTGGTGTCCCCGCTGGGCGAGGACGGCCGGTCCGCGACCCGGCTCGCGATCTCTCCGGACGAGCCGGTGTTCGCGGGTCACTACCCGGACTTCCCGATCTTCCCCGGCGTGTGCGTGGTGGAGTGCGTGCACCGCAGTGCCCTGGCCACGGCGCCGGAACCGCTGGAGCTGGCGGCCGTGGAGTCGGCCCGGTTCACCGGACCGGCGTTCCCGGGCGACGCGCTGGAGATCGAGCTCAAGTGGCGGCAGAAGGACGGCGCCTGGCTGGTCTCCGGCACCGCCGCCACGGCGCGCGGCGGTGCCGCCTCCATGCGGCTGCGGTACCGCGCGCTCGGCGGGCCCGTCGGCGGCACCGACGGCACTGCCGCCACGGCGGACCGCCCGGTGCCCGGGCCGGCGGCTGCGGAGGCGGACCTGCCCGAGGTGCTGAGCCTGCTGCCGCACCGCTATCCGATGCTCCTGGTGGACCGGGTCACCTCCCTCGAGCCCGGCACACGGATCAGCACGGTCAAGACCGTCACCCACAACGAGCCGTGGTACGCCCGTCTCGCCCCCGGGCAGGACACCGCCTATCCGGCCTCCCTGCTCGTGGAGTCCTGGGGACAGTCGGCGGGCCTGCTGGCCTCGGCGGCGACGCCGGAATCCCGCGACCAGGTCATGCTCTTCGGCTCGGTGTCCCACGCCGATTTCCACCGTGCGGTGCGGCCGGGCGAGGTGCTGGAGCACCACGTCACGGTCTCCCGGTCGCTCGGCGATTCGGTGATCTTCGAGGGGGAGAGCCGGATCGGTCCGGAACTGGTGATGTCCGTCGAGCGCATGGTGATGGCCTTCCGGCCGGCCGGCCATCTGCGTCCGGCCTGACCGGGCGCACGGGTGCTTCGCGAATTTCTTTGTTGAGAAGGTAGAGATGACGGACCAGCCGAAACTGTCCAAATACTGGATGTTCACCGATGATTTCACCCAGAACCCCTACCCGCTTCTGGAGCGTGCCCGGGCGCAGGGGCCGGTCGCCGAGCTCTCGATACCCGGAGGCGGCCGTGCCTGGGTGGTGACCCGGTACGAGGAGGCCAGGGCCGCGCTCTCCGACCCGCGGCTGAGCCGTGACATCCACGTGCACTACGAGCTGATCTCCAAGCTCACCGGGACGACTCTGACGCCTCCGCCGGAGCACGCCAACCACCTGGCGAACCTCGAGCCCCCGCGGCACACGCCGCTGCGCAGGGCGATCAGCGCGGCCTTCACCCCCCGTAGGGCGGAAGCGCTGCGACCGCGCATCGAGGAGGTGGCGGACGAGCTGCTGGACAAGCTGGCGGGGCAGCCACAGGCCGACCTGATCGCCGGATACGCCGACCCGCTCCCGGTGATCGTCATCGCCGCGCTCATGGGCGTGCCCACCACCGCCTGGCCCGACTTCCTGCGGTGGTCGGGCGAGCTGCGCCAGACCGACCCCACCGACCCCGCCGCGGAGCGCACCGTCAAGGAACTCTCCGCGTACATGGCCCAGCTCATCGACCAGAAGAAGACCGAGCCCGGCGACGACCTGGTTTCGGCTCTGATCCACGCCGAGCCGGACCGGCGGCTGACCGACACCGAGATCCTTTCCACCAGCTTCGCCCTGATGACGGGCGGCAACGACACCACCGCCAGTCTGATCGGCGGGACGCTGGCCACCCTCCTCACCCACCCCGA
Organism: Streptomyces sp. 17_S59; assembly: GCF_056930295.1. NCBI lineage: Bacteria > Bacillati > Actinomycetota > Actinomycetes > Kitasatosporales > Streptomycetaceae > Streptomyces > Streptomyces sp. 17_S59. The sequence goes on from NZ_JBXOWD010000001.1 coordinate 2,356,456, forward strand.
GGAGCGGGCGGAACTGCTTGCCGACCCCGGCCGCTGGGTCTCGCAGATGGATGAGATGGTCCGCTACGTCAGCCCCATCACCAGCACCCTGCAGAGAGTCACGGTGGAACCGGTGGAGATCGGCGGGGTCACCATTCCGGCCGACGAGATCGTGATCATCTCCGCGATCTCGACCAACCGTGACGAGGACCAGTTCCCCGATCACCCCGACAAGCTCGACCTGGACCGGCCCAAGCCCTCGCACCTCAGCTTCGGCCACGGCATCCACTTCTGCTCGGGAGCGCATCTGGCCAAGCTGATGACCGAGGTCGCCGCACGCCGGCTGTTCGAGCGGTTCCCCGGGGTCCGGCCGGCCGTCGCACCCTCCGAACTCCGCTACGTCCAGGGCCTGGTGGTACGCCCTCTGGAGTCCCTGCCCGTGCTGTGGTGAGGGGCCGTGCCCGCTCCGGGCCGTGGCCGCCGTCCTCCGCCGCCCGGCGGCTCGGGGCGGCGGCCACGGCCCGGCAGTACGCGCTCAGCGCTGGGCCCGGAAGATGACGAAGAGCATCCGCAGGCACAGCACACCGCTGAAGACCAGCAAGTGGTAGCCGATGGCCTTGAACAGGGAGAGCGAGCGGGTCACCATCGGCCCGCCGTCGGTGTGCAGCAGAATGACCGCCATCAGGCCGGCCGTCGCAGCGAGGGCCGTCAGCAGCACCTCGTGGACGAGGGTGCGTATGTAGTGACGGTCCCGGCTGTCGGCGAACACCCGCACGTTGACGCCGAGTCGCCCCTCCTCGAGCGCACTGGTGACCCGGTCCAGGCGGCGGGGCAGCCGACGCAGCACGGACACGGCGGAGAGCAGCTCGCTCTCCAGCGAAGAGCCGGCGGACGAGTAGTCGACCTTTCCCGAGCGGTGGCCCTCGGCCCACTCCAGCGACTCCGTCATGATGTCGAAGCCGGGCGAGAGCTGGGTCAGGGTCCCCTCGAGCGTGGCCAGCGCACGGAACACCGCGGCCACCTCGGGCGGTATCCCCAGACCGTGCAGTGATATCAGTCTGAAGAGGTCGGCGAAGACCTTGGCGTCGGGAGTGGCCCCGAGAGTGAAGTGCCGGGCCATGAACCGGCCCAGCGACCGCTCCAGGCCCTGTTCGTCGATCTCCTCCGGTCTGGCCACCAGGTCCAGCAGGGCGTCGCACAGAGCCGCCGAGTCGGCGTGGTGCACGGCGATGAGGAAGCGTCTCAGACCGGCCCTGACCCGGCCGTCCAGCCGGCCCACCGAGCCGAAGTCGATGAGTCCGGCGCGGCCGTCCTCCAGCAGCAGGATGTTGCCCGGATGCGGATCGGCGTGGAAGGTGCCGTCGATCATGATTTGCGCGAGGAGGCTGCCCAGCAGGGCCCGCGCGGCCTGCTCGCGCTGCGACGACGAGGCAAGGCCGCCGACGGCGCTGATGGGCTGCCCGGGCAGCTGTTCCAGCACGAGCACGAGTTCGCCGCTGAGCCCCGCATGTGTGTCCGGGATGACGACGGAGTCGTCCTCGCGGCGCTGCCAGGCAGTTCTGACGGTTGCCAGGTTCCGGGCCTCGACCCGGAAGTCCAGTTCTTCCCGCACCGAGGTCGCGAACCCTTCGGCCAGGTCGACGAGGCCGAGGCTCCGGGCCCAGCGCGCACGGGCTTCCAGGACCGTGGCGATCCGGCACACGATGTCGAGGTCCCGGGCGATGGCCACGCCCACACCGGGACGTTGCACCTTGACCACCACCTTCTCGCCGGAGTGCAGCTCGGCCAGGTGGACCTGCGCGATCGACGCCGCACCCAGCGGCTCGTGATCGAATTTCGCGAAGACCTCCTCCGGAGGCCTCCCGAAATGCTCGCGCAGCTGCTCGGCAATGCCGGCGGGCGGCTCCGGCGGCACCTGGTACTGAAGTCGGCTCAGCTCCCGGATGAATTCCGGCGGCAGCAGATCGGGGCGAGTGGAAAGCACCTGGCCCAGCTTGATGAAGGTCGGGCCGGCCTCCTCGAGGGCCTGACGCAGCGGTCCGGCGAGCCGGGCGGGCCCCGTCCCGGCATCGCCCTGCGACTCCTCCCGGGCCCCGCCCCGGCCGCGCAGGTACGGGCGCAGTCCGTAACGCACGACGATGGCGCTGATCTGGGAGTAGCGCCGGGCCCGTGCGATCCGGGAACGCAGCGCGCGCGGCCACCCGACGGGCGAACCGGCCGAATCCCCCGGTACCACCATTTCCGATACCGCCAGAAATCCCATGGCCAGCAGCAGGGCGCACCCCATCTGCAACCCCATGAGCAGGCCGTCCTGGTCCGGCGTCTGCATCAGCGTGCTGAACAGCAGGACACCGCCGACGGCCACCGCGCCGGTCAGCAGAGCCCGGATGATGCCCACGCGGACCCCGAGCAGCCGCCGCGCAACCACCGGAAAGGCGACCAGGAGCAGGACGACCGTGACTGTGGTGACAACGACGGCCACTACGGTCATGCGCCGGTTCCCGTTGTCACGGGACAGCCCGGGAAGTCCGTCCGTGAAACACAGTCATTTCTGGCGAACATCATGAGCATTCCTCATTCGAAGGCGGAACACGGCAAGCTATGGTGCTCCGGCGGTCGGTACAAGGTGCTCTGCAACAAGTTGCCACAAAAGCGCAGCGGGGCCTGGTGTCCCGGGGGTAAGACTCCAGGCCCCGCGTTCGAAGGGGCGTATCAGCCCATGGCCTCGACAAGGCTCTTCGGACGCATGTCGGTCCAGTTCTCCTCGACGTACTCCAGGCATGCCTTACGGCTTTCCTGGCCGAAAACCACGGTCCAGCCCGCCGGAATCTCGGCAAACGCCGGCCACAGGGAGTGCTGTGCCTCGTCGTTGACCAGGACGTAGTACGTGCCGTTCTCGTCCTCGAAGGGGTTGCTCACGATTTGGTTCCTTCCAAGCAGAGGTGAGGGAAAGCGTCGGGAGACCGGCTCAGCCACAGCCTCCGGCATGGCCCAGGTCTCCCGCGGGCGCCATGGAGACGTGCATCCCGGCCCGGACGGCGGCCACGAAGCCGGTCAGCCGGTCCGAACCCCAGAATTTGTCGTGCCGGTGGATGAAGTAGGGCGCCCCGAACACCCCGTCCCGGTAGACGTTGCGCAGCGCCGCGAGACCGCGCTGCCGGATGTCGGCATCGTCCGTCGCATTCGCCAGGCGCTGCGGGTCGAGCCCCAGTTCCGTACCGATGGCGGCGACGACGTCCCGGTCCGAGAGGTCGAGACCGTGCTCCCAGCGGGCCCGGTACGCCGCACCGATGAAGTCACGTCCCCGCCCCTCGTCCTCGGCGACCAGATAGGCGAGGTGGGAGACATCCCAGTTGGGGTCCCTGTCGACGGGCCAGGCGACCGTGATGCCACGCTCGTTGGCGAGGCGCCGTACGTCCTGGAGGATGTAGAAGTGCTTCTCCTTGGACATCGGGACGTACGGCAGCCGGATGTTCTCCTCGGCGAGCATCTTCTGGCCGATGTCGTCGGGCTCCCAGTAGGGGCGCCACTCGATGGCTTCCGCGACGTCCGGGTAGTTTTCGGTCAGGTCGCGAAAGGCGAGCCATGAGTAAGGGCTGCGCAGGGAGAAGTACCAGCGCGGTGGCTTGACGGCCAACGGAGCCTCCTGGGAACCGGGCGATCGGGTGCTAGATGGTGATGCCGCCGTCGATCTGCATGACCGATCCGGTGACATAGGCTGCGCGGTCCGAGACGAGGTACGAGACCAGGTCGGCGACCTCCTCGGACCGCCCCAGCCGCTTGAGGGGGATCGTCTCCAGCGCCTTCTCCTTCACGGAGTCGCTGAGCACGGAGGTCATGTCCGTGTCGATGAATCCCGGCGCAACCGCATTGGCGCGGATGTTGTACCGGCCGACCTCCTTGGCGAGCGCGCGCGAGAAGCCGATGATCCCGGCCTTCGAAGCGGAGTAGTTCGTCTGGCTCGGGTTTCCGTACACCCCGGCCACCGAGGAGATGTTGACGATCGCGCCCGACCGGCGCTTCATCATCGAGAACACCACCGAGCGGCACAGGTTGTAGACGCCGTCGAGGTTGACGTCGAGCACCTGATGCCACTCTTCGTCCTTCATCATGAGCAGCGGGTTGTCACGCGTGATCCCCGCCGCCGTCACGGCCGCATCGACGGGACCGAGCAGTTGCTCGGTCTCGGCCACCAGAGCCTTCACGGACTCCATGTCGCTGACGTCCGCCTTGCGGGCCAGGACACGCACCCCGATCTCGGTGACTTCCTTCTCCAGTTGCCGCGCGGCCTCTTCGTTGGACTGGTAGCAGAAGGCGACGTCGTAGCCGTCCTGCGCCAGCCGCAGCACCGTGGCCCGGCCTATCCCGCGGGAACCTCCCGTGACCAGGGCGACCCGGGTGTTCTTGCTCGTCATTGCTCTCCCAAGCATGTCAGCCGGCCCGTCACGGGCCGGAACTGCTGCGCCGGACCAGGTGCAGGGCGCGGAGGATTCCGACTACCAGCCGGCGGACTCTGCGACCACCTCGTAGACACCCTTGAGGTGAACCATGCGGGACAGCTCGCTCTGGTCGATGACGATGCCGAACTCCTTCTCGAGAGCCGCCAGGATCTCGATGGCCCGCAGCGAGTCCGCGCCGTGGTCCTCCTTGAAGAGGCTGGTCTCGGTGACCTCGCCCTCCTCGATCTCGAGAATGTCGCAGATGATTTCGCTGATTTTCGCCAAGCGCTCTTCGTAAACGCCGCTCACGAGATTTAGTCCCTTCGTTTTCCGGCCGATTGGGCCAGAATTCACAAACTCTTGCCGGGGTACTTTCTATGGCACCCCCGGACACGCCAGCAAGGGGACTTACATGAAGCTGCCAATGCCCAATTACGGCTATACGCCCCGGTGGAACGGGGCTTCTGCATAGGAATGCAGCAGCGCGTCCCCGATCTGCGTCGCGGAGTCGATGACGGCGGCGCTCAGCCTCCGGCCGATACCGACCGGCATCTGCGAGGCCGGCCCCGACACCGCGAGGGCCGCCACCACGCGGTGGTCCCGGGCCCGTACGGGGGCGGCGACCGTGCACGTGTCCGGCGCCATGACATCCGGCCCGTAGGCCCAGCCCCTGCGCCGGACTTCGGAGAGGTGCCGGGCGGTGAAGCGGGCCCGGTGCAGCCCTTCGTAGATCTCCTCGGGCCCCTCCCAGGCGAGCAGCACCTGAGCAACCGGGCCCGCCGTGGCCGGCTGCGCCGAGCCGAGGGGGACGGCTCCGCCTCCGACGGCCGGGCCCTCCGCACCGGCCACACAGATCTGCATTCCCCTTCGCCGCCGGTAGAGCCGGGCGTCCAGGCCCGTGAGTCCGGACAGCTCGTCGAGAGCGGGTCCCGCGGTCCACATCAACCGGTCGCGGTGCGCCTCCACCACGAGGGTGCCCAGTCTCGCGCCCAGGACGAAACGTCCGTTGGGATCCCGGGTCAGCAGCCCCAACCGCTCCATCGCCATGGCGATGCGGTGCACCGTGGGCCGGGCGAGGCCGGTGCGGCTGACCATCTCCGCCAGGGAGGCGGGTCCCCGCTCGACCGCGCTCAGCAGCAGCGACGCCTTGTCCAGCACGCGGACGCCGCTGGAAGGTGCCGGCGGGCTGGAGACGCTCACCGCAGCCCCGCCAGTCGTGTGCGGATGTCGTGCAGCAGCTCGGCCTTCCGGTCGATCAGGTAGAAGTGGTCGCCGGGCAGCACCTTCAGGTCGAAGCCCCCGGGCGCGAGGTCGCCCCAGCCCCGTACGGACTCGACGGCCACGTCGGCGTCCCGGTCGCCGACGTAGGCGGTGACCGGACACGGCAGCGGGACGCCGGGCCGGGCCGGGTACCGGGAGACGATCGCGAAGTCGTTGCGAATCGCCGGCAGGACCAGTTCCCGGAGGTCCGGATCGTCGAGAACGGCAGCATCGGTCCCGCCCAGCCGCCGGACCTCGGCGACGACGTCGTCGTCTCCCGCGAGCACCGGGCGCGGCGTGAGCAGGTGCGGGGGCTTGCGGCCGGACACCAGGAGGGCAGCCGGGGCGACTCCGTGCCGCTCCCACAGCCTGAGGGTGATCTCGTAGGCGAGCGAGGCGCCCATGCTGTGTCCGAAGATCGCCAACGGCGTGTCCAGGAAGGGCGGCAATTCATCGGCCAGCGCGTCGGCCAGCGGCTCCAGCTCCGTGATGAACGGGTCGGCGATCCGCTCCTGCCTTCCCGGATAGCGCGCGGCCATCACTTCCACATCTCCGCCGAAGGCCTGCCCCCAGGAGTGGAAGAAGCCGGCGGAGCCGCCGGCATGCGGGAGGCAGAGCAGGCGTAGCCGGGGCGGGACGGGCGTGGTGTATCGGCGCAGCCAGATGCTTTCGGTGCCTACTGCCATCGTGCGTCGGTCTCCTCGATCGGGTGGTGCTCAGGCCAGGGCTTTGGGGCTGTCCACGGAAACCATCTCGGTGTCCGGGACGATCCGGCGGACGAGTCCGGCGAGGGTGCGTCCGGGGCCGAGTTCGACGAGGCGGCGGCAGCCGAGTCGTCCGGTGAGCGTGCGTACGCTCTGCTCCCACAGCACCGGGGAGGTCAGCTGGCGGATTCCGGACTCGGCCCAGTCGCAGTCGCCGGTGTACGGCTCGGCGTCCACATTGGCCACCACCGGCGCGTGCGAAGGCGCGAAGGCCGTGTTCTTGAAAGCGACGCGAAGCGCCTCGGCGGCAGGCTCCATGTACGGGCTGTGGAAGGCGCCGCTCACCTGGAGACGGATCATTCTGGCGCCGATGGAACGCGCCTCTTCACCGATCCGCTCGATGGCCTCGGGGGAGCCGGAGACCACCGTCTGCCCCGGTGCGTTGATGTTGGCGACCCACACGTCCGAACCGGATTCCCGGATCGTCCGGACCAGGTTCTCGACGTCTGCCAGCGGGGCGGCCACGAGGACGCCCATGGTCCCCTCGCGCTCCAGGGCCACGTCGCGCATGGCCCGCCCGCGGGCGGCGACCAGCGCGGCGGCGTCCGGCAGGGACAGGGCTCCGGCGGCGGTGAGCGCGGCGTACTCGCCGAGGCTGTGCCCCGCGTAGGCCACGACATCACCGTTCAGGGCCCCGCTGCGCACGGCTTCCGCGTGTGCCAGGACCGCGACCGTGAAGACGGTGAGCTGCGCCAGATCGGTGCGGCGCAGGGCTTCGGCCGAGGCGTGCAGCAGCAGGTCGGGGAGATCCTCTCCGGTCGCCCGGGAGACCTCGGTCGTGATGGCGTCCCAGGACGGCGTCTCCCGCCAGGGCTCACCCATTCCCTGGCGCTGGGTTCCCTGCCCGGGAAATACCAGGCCGATCGGCAAAGGATTCATTGCTCCACCTTCTGCGCAGCGCTCACCGGACGGCACGGTGGACCGGCACCCGGGCACCGGGAGGGCCCCGGCCCCCGTGTACCGACGGCGCGCGAAGAGGAAGTCGGCCGCCGGGCAGCGGCATTTCCGGAGAGGGGAAACGCCGTGACTGACGCCCATACAAGTGGCCCGGCGAGTGGGCAGCAATCGGTCTTTCAGGAAGCTGCCATGCCGCTATTCCGGGCCGTTGCCGACCGGCGCCGTCATTCCGTGCGCGAAGCGACGAAGTCGCCGAAGCGCTCGAGCACCCGGGCGACCCTACGCGGGGGAAGCTCTCGCACCAGGGACAGCGCCTGCGTCAGCCGGTTGTCCATGATCGACCGGGCCTCGGTCATGGCCGGGGAACAACGCAGCATCGCCAGAACGCGCCGGCGCTCCGCCTCGTCGGCCAGCGGTCCGGCAGACAGCAGTTCGTGCAACTCCCGGCCGTTCGGGCTGTCGTCGGCCAGGGCGATGAGAATCGGCAGGCTCGCGACGCCCACGGCAAGGTCCTTGCCTTGCTCCTTGCCGAGGTTCTCCGCCGGGGAGGTGATGTCCAGGAGGTCGTCGGAAATCTGGAAGGCGACGCCGAGGTGTTCCCCGTAGGCGGCCAGGATCTCCATGGTCTCCGCGCTCGCGCCGCCCTGTATGCCTCCGATGCGCAGGGCGAGGGACAGCAGCGAGGCCGACTTGTCGGAAATCACCCGGAAGTAGTGCGCGAGCCGGTCCTCTCCCGGCGCAGGGCCCACGAGTTCGCGCATCTGTCCCTCGACGAGCCGGTCCGACGCGTGCGCCTGCAGCCGCACCGCCTCGGGCCCGAGGTCCGCCACGAGGTGTGCGGCCCGGCTCAGCAGCCAGTTGCCGCAGCGCACAGCGGTCGTATTGCCCCACTTGACGTTGGCGCTGGGCACTCCGTGCCGCAGGAGCGCGCTGTCCATCACGTCGTCGTGGTAGAGCGAGGCGACATGGATGAGTTCCGTGACGACGGCGGCCTCGACACCGTCCTGGTCCGGCAGTTCGCCGTATTGTGCGGCAACCAGTGCCAGCAGCGGGCGCATTCGCTTGCCGCCGGCGGCTATGAGGTGCCCGACGGCCTCTGCGACGAACGGGTCCTGCGCCTCGCTCACGCACTTGCGCAGGCGCCTTTCCACCTCGTCGAGGCGGGAACCCAGGAATTCCACCAGCTCCGGCTCGTCGGCGGCGAGCCGGGAAATCATCGCGAGTCCCTGTGCCTTCGCGGCGGCGACGGACATTGCGCCCCTCCTGCGGTTCCCGAGGGCCGCGCTCCGGCCATCTTCACGTTCTGACGAACGTATCCGCGGCTCCCTGCCGTGGGAGTGGGACGACTGAAGGATGTCCGCAAGCGGCCAAGGGGAAGGACGGCAGGGCGGGCAACTCGCGGTTCATTGCATCGAATGGCAGCAAGCGGACAACTTCCCGGGACCCAGGCAGCCAAGTTGCTTGCTGGATGCAAGGATGGAGTGCCGATTTTGGTGGAGACAGCCAATTTTCATAGGAATCGGCCCATTCTCTGCATATGGCTGAAAACCATACACGGCACTGCGGGTTATGTCATGCGCCGGACAAGATCGTCTGGCCGCCACCATCCGGGCGGTGCACGAAAGTCACGTTGTAAGGAGCCTCATGTTCGGACGAATCGGGCGGTTCTCGGTGAACCGCCCGTGGCTGACGATCGTGGCTTGGATCGTCGCGGCGGTGGCCTTGGTGGCAATCGCTCCCTCGCTCAAGCCGACCGACGACCAAGCCGACTTCCTGCCGTCGCACTACGAATCCGTGCAAGCGGGGAAGTTGCAGGAAAGCTCCTTCCCGCAGCGTGAACAGCCGGCAGCCATCATCGTCTTCCAGCGAACCGACGACGGGAAGCTGACGGACGACGACAAGGCCGCGGTGGCCAAGGTCGCGAAGGGTCTGAAGGACAAGAAGTACGACAAGGTCAAGGAGATCACGGCGGACCCCTCCGCGGTCTCTCCCGACGGCCGCATAGCCATGGCGAACGTCCTGGCCGACGACAAGAACGTCTACGACGACGCGGTCATCGACGCGGTCAAGGACATGCGCCAGGAGGGCAAGTCCCTGCTCTCCGGCACCTCGGTGAAGATGGGCATCACGGGTTCTGCGGCGACCGCCCTGGACTCCCGTGAGTCGTCGGGCGACACCGACAGCATGATCATGATGGCCACCCTGCTTCTGATCATCGTGCTGCTGGGCGTCATCTTCCGGAGCCCCCTCATCGCGTTCCTGCCGGTGCTGATCATCCTGCTGGTCTTCATGGTGGCCAACTCGCTGATCTCCATCGCCAGCGACCTCGGCGGCCTCCAGGCCGACCCCGGCACCATGGCGATCCTGATCGTCGTGCTCTTCGGCGTCGGCACCGACTACATCCTGTTCCTCCTGTTCCGCTACCGGGAACAGCTCAGGACCGGCCAGCAGCCCAAGCAGGCCCTGATCGAGGCCGTCGGCCGGGTGGGCGAGACGATCGCCTCGGCCGCCGGGGCCGTCATCGCCGCCTTCCTGGCGCTGTTGCTGTCCACCATGGGGAGCATGCGTGCCATGGGTCCGTCGCTGGCCATCTCCGTGGCCGTGACCCTCGTCTCCGCGCTCACCCTGGTACCGGCCGTCTTCTCGCTGCTGGGCACCAAGGCGTTCTGGCCCTCGAAGGCGTGGAAGCGCCAGCCGAAGAACGCCGTCGCCAACGGCGTGGGAAGGCTGGTCGCCGGCCGGACGGGCATCGTGGCCGGCGCGTCGACCGCGATCCTGGCGGTGCTCGCGATCGGGATCTTCGGCTTCAAGGCCGAGTTCGACATGCAGAGTTCGATGCCGAAGGACCTGGAATCGGTCCAGGCCTCGGAGACCCTGCAGAAGGGCTTCGCCGCAGGCGAGACCGACCCGACCATCGTGTACCTGAAGTCCGTCGACGGGGCCAAGCTCGACAAGGGCGCGCTGGTGTCCTTCCACGACAGCCTGGCCAAGACGGAGGGCGTCGGGCAGGTCGCCGATGCGGTGCTCAACCCCGACGGGAACGCCGCCCAGTACAGCGTCGTGCTGAAGTACCGCCCCGCGGAGGAGAAGGCACTCTCACTCGTCTCCGGCACGCTCCGGGACTCGGCCCACGAGGCCGCGCCCAGCGGCACGAAGGCGCTCGTGGGAGGCACGACGGCCGTCCTCGCGGACATCGAGACCGCCGTCACCCACGACTACAAGGTCGTCTTCCCGGTCGCCGGCCTGGCCATCCTGATCATCCTCGGCCTGCTCCTGCGCAGCGTCGTCGCCCCGCTGTACCTGCTGCTGGCGGTCGGCCTGGGCTTCGCCGCCACGCTGGGCGCCACGGTGTGGCTGTTCCAGGATGTCAAGGGCGAGAGCGGCATGCTGTTCATGCTGCCGATCATCGTGTACCTCTTCGTGGTGGCGATCGGCACCGACTACAACATCCTCATGGTCGCCCGGCTGCGCGAGGAGGTCGAGCGCGGCACGCCTCCGCGGGAGGCCGCACGCCTCGCCGTCTCCCGGTCGGCACCGACCATCAGCGCCGCAGCCATCATCCTCGCCGGCACCTTCGGCGTGCTGATGCTCGCGGACAACTCGATGCTCCAGCAGATGGGCTTCGCGGTGGCGTTCGGCATCCTGCTGACCGCCTTCGTCATGGCCATCCTGCTGGTGCCGACGGTGACCACCCTGCTCGGGCGCAAGGCGTGGTGGCCCAGCCGCCAGAGCGCCGAGGGGCCGTCCTCCGGCGCGCCGGCCACGGCGCACGAGCCCGAGGTGACCGCGGGGTCCGCCTCGGTGTGACGTAGCTTCCCCGTATCCGGCATCGGCCTTCGCGACCCGCAGCGGTCGCGGAGGCCGATCGTCGTCCTACGGTCGAAACACGACGTTCTGGGGACGATTTGACGTGCATTCCGGTCACGTTTCCAGTGAACCGATAGGGAATGCATAGCCCTTCGGCACATGCTGAACCCCCGGGCCCACTATGGGTATCCGCCTTCCAAAGGATGGGGAAATGAACGATGACGCTGGGGCGGACGTGCTCGCGGAGCTGGAGCAGGACTACATCGCCTGGCTGGAGGGGGGCGGTCTCAGCCGGATGGCACAGTCGGACGGCCGTGACCTCACCGACCCGAGGGTGATCGCCGACGTTGTCCACGAGCTGGCGCTGGAGCCGGGCTGGGGAGCGCCGGCAGCGAGCGCGGTGGGCGCCACGCTGACCGGTGACTCGGGCCTGCGCTGGGCAAATCTGCTGGCCGCGTTCATCGATGCGGTGCACGGCCTGACCTTCGACGTGCCCGAGGACGGCAGCCTCAAGGCAGGCGGATTCAACGGATCACCGGCCGATGCCGAGGACCGCCGCCCCTAGGGGGTGTCCGCGAGGGCTCAGGCGCCGAGCCCGAAAACACATCCTCCGCAGCCGCATCCTCCGCAGCCGGCCGGCACGAGCGGCCGCTCGCTCGCGAACAGCCGTACCAGCGAGGGAAGCCGGTACTGGGGACGAGTGCCGTCGGCGCCGTAGGCGACCTCGACCAGCATCGCCTCTTCGAGCGCCTCCAGGACTCCCTCGGCCCGTTCCTCCGGCCAGCGCAGCTTCTCCGCCGCCTCCGCCCCGGAGAGGGTCGCGGAGTTCTTGAAGGACAGGACCCGCAATGCCATGCGTGCGGAGGGATCCAGCTCCGCCAGCGCGGCGCCCAGTGCGGCCCGTACGTCCAGGCTTCCCACCCGCAGCTCGTCCAGCCGCCTGTGCTCGGGAGCCAGCCGGTCCGCCAAGTGGCGCATCCGCCGACGCGGATGTGCCATCAGCCATGCCGCACCGATGCGGAGGGCCAGTGGCAGGCCGTCGCACAGGTCCACGACGCGTGCGGCCGCCTCGGGCTCGGCATCGACCAGCGCGGGACCGGCCATGGTCGACAACAGGCGCAGCGACTCCGCCCGGTCGAGCGCGCCGATCCGCACGACACGCATCCCCTCAAGGCTGGTGAGGGGGCGGCGACTGGTGATGACGGCACGGCAGGTGTCGCCGCCGGGCAGCAGCGGGCGCAGCTGCCGCTCGTCCACGCCGTTGTCGAGCACGATGAGCACGCTGCGCCCCGCAAGGCGGCTGCGGTAGAGCTGTACGCGTTCGTCGAGCGTCGGCGGCAGCTCGTAGCGGTCCGGGAGGAGGGCTCTCAGGAAACAGGCGAGGACGTGCCGGGGATCCTTGGGCTTGCCGTCCTCGGCTCTGAGGTCGATGTACAACTGACCGTCCGGAAAATGCTCACGGCACACGTAGGCCGCGTGCACGGCGAGCGCCGACTTCCCCATGCCGGCACTGCCGGTGAGCACCACGCCCCGTGGAGCCTGCCGACGCCCGCACAGCACCCCCAGCGTCTCGGCCAGCTGATGGTCACGGCCCGTGAAGTCCGGGGTGTCCATGGGAAGCATGGCCGGTACCAGGCGCGCCCACGGGCTGACGGTTCCGCCGCCGCCCCGCGGGGGTCCGTCCGGGGCGGCAGAAGCACCCGGCGGGACGATCATTCTCACGGCCTCGGGCGCGGTCGGGCCCGGAAGCCTGTCCGTCAGCACGGCCCGATGGATCCTGCGCAAGGCGGCGCCGGGGTCGACGCCCAGCTCTTCCTTCAGCACATGGCGGCCCTGCTCGTACACGCGCAGCGCATCGGCCTGGCGGTCACATCGGTAGAGAGCCGTCATGAGCTGGCCGCGGAGTGTCTCCCGGGCGGGGTACTCGGCCACAAGCCTGGTCAGTTCGGGGATCGACTGCACGTGCCGCCCCAGCGCGAGATCGGCTTCGATACGGCTCTCCAGCGCGCTGAGCCGGCTCTCCTCCAGATGCGGGAGTTCGGCATCGGCGAGGAACGTGGTCACGTCCGAGAGGGGAGTGCCCCGCCACAGCGCCAGAGCCGAGTCCAAGGTCCTGGAAGCCGAGGCGTACAGGCCGTTGGCCAGATTGCAGCGCCCCTGTTCCGCCAGTGTCCGGAAGGTGTCCCAGTCGACCGTTCCGGAGCGCTCCATGTGGTATCCGCGGCTGCGACGCACGATGCGCAGCCCGGGACCGAGGCCCTTGCGCAGGCGTGAGATGTGGGTGTAGATCTGCGCGGCCATCGTCACCGGAGGGTCCCACCCCCAGAGGAACTCACTGAGCCGCGTGTCGGGGAGGACCCGTCCTCGGGACAGCAGAAGGGCCCCGAGAACGGTCCTCGTCTTGGCGCCGATCAACGGTACCGGCGCTCCTTCGACCAGCACCTCCATCGGCCCCAGGATCCGGAACTCCATATTCATAACCTCACTCGGCCGGCCGGCATTCCGCGGGGAACCCACCCGGTGGACGGAGCGACCGGGAGGCCACATGCCGGAACCTGGGCTTCGCTGCCCCGCGGACTACGGCCCCTAGCCCTTGGTCCGCCGCGGCGCCGCCGGGAACAGGCCCAGTTCGGCGGCCCGAACTCCGGCCTGGAAACGCGACGTTGCGCCGACGAGTGACATGATTTCCGCGACATAGCGGCGGTAGGTGCGTACGGACATCGAAAGCTCTCGCGCAGACACCTCGTCGGTCGCCCCGGCGCGGAGCTGGTCGAGGATGCGGCGGGCGGTCTCCGTACGGGCATGGTCCCCGAAGTCGATCCGGTCCGTCACCGCCACGGAGTTCCGCCACACGCCGTCGAAGAGCGTGAGCAGGGGCCTGACGACACCGGAGGCCCGTATGGCCGAGGCGCGGCGGCCGACCGCGGAATCGGCACACACCAATGCCTCACGGCTGTCCACCACGACTCCGGCGAGCTGGGGAATCCTGGCGATGCGCACTTCCATCCACTGGCGCTCCATCGCGTACGTCCGGACGAACCGCCAGTCGACCATGGACGGTGTGCACAGGACGCGCACCTTGAGCCCGCCTTGGCGGGCCTCCAGCAGCTCGGCCGTAGCAGAGATCACCGGACGGGCGTAAGACGCTTCCGAGGCGAGCACCACATCGAGGGTCTCCGTCGCCGAGGAGATCAACTGGCAGGAAAGATGGGCCGCTTCCATGTCGGCCCGCACCAATGAGACGAGCGAGTTTCCATGCAGACGATCACGGTGTTTGACAACCGTGGACTCGATGAGTGCGCTGACCTCGAGAAGCTCCTGCTCAAACTCATCGATGGCATAGTCGAACGATCTTCCCCCTCTGTCAGGGTCGACACCGTCGGGACCTACACCAACATATGTCGACTGCAGCAAAAAACTCACCCCGTGACGTCATAGCAAGAATTAGGAAAGTTACGCGCACGCCGGTCGCATCAGGGCGACCTACGGCTGCTGATCAGTCGCCGGCCGAGAGCAGGCCCAGCTCCACGGCCCGCACTCCGGCTTGGAACCGGGATTTCGCTCCCAGTTCCCGCATAATTTCCGCGACATGGCGACGGTACGTGCGCAGCGACACCTGGATTTCCCGGGCCGCCACATCGTCGGTACAGCCGTCGCGCAGGCGCTCCAGTATGCGCCGCACCATGTCCGAGCGCAGCCGGCCGTTGAGGCGGGCATGCTCCGCAGGGCGCACCGCGCCGGCCCAGACGCCCGCGAACAGCAGGTCGAGGGCGCGGGCGGCAGCGGGATCCTCGATGATCAGCACGCAGTCGTCGGTCGACCCCTGCTTCGAACGGACCAGGACAACCCTGCCGTCGGCGATCAGGACTTCCTGCATCTCGCCTTCTGTCAGGCGGATTTCGAGGTTCGGTATGCGCCCTTCGGCGGCATGGACGGTCGGCGTGCCGAGCACCTGCGCGGTGCACAGCAGGCGGACGGCGATGCCGTCCCGCCCGGCGGATCCCAGCCTGTCGAGCGCCAGAGCGCCGGCCCTCGCACTCTCGGCGCCGCTCGGCAGGGCGAGGCTCACGCTGTGCCGCGCGCGGTCGAGCAGCATGTCGACGGCATTGCCGATGGCGACCTCGTCCTCGGCCATCATGACCAACGAGTCGCGCCCCGACGTCCGGCGGTGCAGGGAAACCGTGGACTCGATCAGCTCGCGAGCACGCAGAAGCGCGCGTTCCACATTTTCTTCTGCCGCATCGGCAATGGTGTCCGCCTCGGGCCGGCGTATCCTCCCGCGCTCCAGAACCCGACGTTCCGTATATTCAGGCACCATGGACATATCAACCACTCACACCCCCGTTGCGGTTGAGCGGGCGCACCCCAGCCACGCCGCAACCACAAGATGATTGATCCATACACTCGGAGCGGATGACGCACGCCCGGAGGATTCTTCTGACCCCCTCCGATCAGCCTCCCGGCGCCCCCCGCCATCCGATGAACTCGGCAAGACCTCTAAATGGGCCACCGATCAACGCCCAACTGAGGTTAGTTTGAGCAGAGGTGATCGTCAACGTCAGTTGAATGGCAAAGGGACGTTAAAAGCGCTTGCCCGACCACACCTCCGGCATCACCCCCGATAAGAGGATCCGGCAAGTCGCCGACGGACCCCGGGGTGACGTCAGGAAGCTGCCCGGAACCAAAAGCGACAACTTGAACATTCCGGTCGTCAGATCGCAGAGAGCATCCGCGCAACTACGCCGAGCCAAGGGTTGACGCCACCCTGTCCCCTTCTTGCCACACCAACCCCTAGAGCCCCCGTCTCACCGGGGGTAAATCCAGCCACACACTGACCGAAAATCAACTGTGTTCACTGTCCACCGATATGGCCGGAAACCGTCTCCTACTCCCCCACCACCCCCAGCCACAACGAATCCCGCGCCCGCGTCATCGCCACGAACAGCTGGGTGCGGGCCAGTTCCGCGCGTTCGTGCTCGATGTCCTCGGCGGCGGCGGACGGGCGGGTCGGCGGGGTGTGGTCGGGGAGGTAGACGTGCTTGAACTCCAGGCCCTTCGCGCGGCGGTAGCTGCCCACTTTGACCGCCTCGACCGGCCGGCCGTCGTAGCGCTCCAGCGAGCACAGCGGTATGCCGGCCCGGGTCAGGAGTCTGCGGTAGTGGCCGATCTCGCGCTTGGAGCGGCACAGGACCGCCGAGTCCGGCCAGCCGGCCGGGCCGCGGGCGCGGACCGCCGCGAGGAGGGCGGCGTCGTGTTCGGCCGGGGTGCGGGAGACCGAGCGGGTGACCTGGCCGTCGTGGTAGGTGAGGTCCACCTCGCGCAGGCCCGCCGTGCGCGTGCCGTCGATGTCGTCGAAGGCGTCCTCCGCCACCACCGCCAGCGCCGCGTCGAGGATCTGCCTGGCGTTGCGGTAGTTGGTCCGGAGCACCTGGCCGCGGTCGCCGCGCACGTCGATCCCGGCGTCGGAGAGGCGGAAGCCGCCCGGGTAGACGGCCTGCTGGCCGTCGCCGACCAGCAGCAGGCCGTTGGGGGCGTCGCCGACCAGGGCGTGCAGCAGGCGCACACCCACGAGGGTGAGGTCCTGGACCTCGTCCGCTATGACCGCCGCGTACGGATTGCTGCCCGGGCGGGCGCGGGCCTCGGTCAGGGCGAGGCTGAGGATGTCGTTGAAGTCGTGCACCCCGCGTTCGGTGCGGACCCGCTCGTACTCCTCGTACAGCGCCCAGACCGCCTCCCGCTGCGGGCGCCGCAGGTTGGTGCGGCGGCGGTGGCGGCGCAGCGTCGCGTATTCCTCGAAGCGGGTGATGCCCCGGCCCTTGATGACGCAGTCGATCTCCTCGCGCCAGTAGCGCGGTGACGGGTCGAGCGCGGTGAGGATGCTCTGCCGGCCGCGGCGCACCCAGGCGCGGCTGAAGGCGTCCTCCGCGCGGGTGCCGTGCAGGCGGTGGGCGACGCCCCGTTCGTCGAGGAACCGCTGGGCCCAGGAGTGCAGGCTCCTGAACTCGACCCGGCCCGCGACCGCCGGGGACATCGCCCGCAGGAAGGTGCTCTGCACCCGGGGCAGATTGCTGGCGAAGGTCACGTAGAGGATCCGGCCCGGCGTCCGCTGCGCCAGGTGCGCCGCGCGGTGCAGGGCCACGACGGTCTTGCCGGTGCCCGCCGGGCCGCTGACCCGTGCCGGGCCCGACCAGTTGCGCCGCACCAGGGCCACCTGGTCCGGGTGCAGGAAGGTCATCCACTGCTCGATCGGTGCCCGGCGGGCGGCTTCCAGGGCCGCGTCCCGCAGCCCGGCGACGTCGAAGAGGGCTGCGTCGGGGAGGGCCGCTTCCTCCTCGGTCGCGGAGACGGGATCACGCCGGGTGCCGCCCTCACCCGCCGTGCCGACGCACGAGCCCTCGTACGCCGGGAACACCTGCTCCAAGTGGTCGGCGATCGCCCGGACCGCGGCCGACGTCAGCCTGGTGCGCTCGGTCATCAGCGCCGGGCCCACCTCCCGCTCCCCCAGCAGCCGCACCCGGCCCAGGCGCTCGTCGACCGAGCGGCCCGCGAAGACCATCAGCGGCTGGACGGCCACGGGCGACATCCCGAGCGACGCCACGGCCCCTTCCGCCACCCGCGTCATCGCCAGCAGCTTCCCTATCTCTCCGTCGCGCCGCTGCCTGCCCACCGTGAGGTGGCCGTCGGCCGCCGCCGGGGCCGACCGCCAGTTCTTGACGTCGATGACGAACACACCACCCGGCCCCACCAGCAGCATGTCGACATTGGCCGCCCGCGTGCCCGGCCAGCGCCGGTCCACCAGCAGGCGCCAGCCGCGCCGCGTGAACATCAGCAGCTGCGCGGCCACCTTGCGCTCGCCCTCGCTCGCCGCTTCCCACCGCCGGGCCTCCCGCTGCGCGGCCCGCAGCTGCTCGCGCAACTCGCGCTCGTGCCGCCGCGCCTCCTGGGCCCTCTCGGATGCCGAACCCCCAGCCGCCATGTCTGACCGCCCCCCTTGGCTGCGCTCCCCCTCGTGCCCAACCAACATGCAATATTGCACGCAGCGTAATGATCGTACTGCGTGGCGGAGTCGCCGCCCAGTCTTCGGGGCGCCCCGGCACCGCAGGTATCGTCTGCCGGTGGAGCAGAGGAGGGGGAGTTCGGTGCAGCAGCACGCAGGGTCGTCGTGTCCGTCGCACATCCTGCTGCGGGACGATGCCGAACGGTGGTCCACCGCGCCCGTGCCCCGTACGGACCCGGCCTCCCGCACCGTTCTGGGCGTCATCCACAACGTCACTTCCGCCACACGGCTGTTGGACCTGCTCGCGCCCTTCGAGGGCGACCGGCGGGTGCACGTCGTGTTCACGTGCACGGGCTCGTCGGCGTTCGAGGCCGGCATACGGGAGTTCGTGACCTCGCGCGAACTGCCTTGCATATCCTGGGCGGAGGCCAAGGCGGGGAAGTTCGACCTCGCGGTGAGCAGCAGCCGGGGCGGCGAGCTGCAGGAGATCAACGCACCTCTTGTGGGCGCCCCGCACGGCGCTGGGTACAATAAATACTTGCGCCGGGAGCCGGGAGCCGGGAGCCGGGAGCCGGGAGCCGGGAGCCGGGAGCCGGGAGCCGGGAGCCGGGAGCCGGGAGCCGGGAGCCGGGAGCCGGGAGCCGGAAGCCGGAAGCCGGAAGCCTTTGGACTGGATGCCGAATGGCTCACCCATGACGGCGAGTTGATCCCCTCCGCCATCGTCCTCTCCCACGACGAGCAGCGCGAGCGCCTCCGCCGCGGCTGCCCCGAAGCCGTACCGATCTCCGTCGTCGCCGGCGATCCCTGCATGGACCGGCTCCGCGCCTCCCTCCCCTTCCGCGCCGAGTACCGCGCCGCCCTCGGCCTGCGCCCCGGCCAGAAGCTGCTCGTCCTCACCTCCACCTGGGGCCCGTACTCCCTCCTCGGCGCGAACATGGACCTCGTCCGCCGCGCGCTGGCCGAGCTGCCCCGCGACGAGTACCGCGTCCTCGCCGCCGTGCACCCCAACGTCTGGTACGGGCACGGCGGTTGGCAGGTCCGCTCCTGGCTCGCCCCCTGCGTCCGCGCGGGGCTGCTGCTGCCCGCGCCGGACACCGACGCCTGGCGGGCCGCGCTCGTGGCCGCCGACGCGTTCGTCGGCGACCACGGCTCGCTCAGTCTGTACGCCACCGCGCTCGGCGTGCCCGGGCTGCTCGGGGCGTTCGGGGCGGAGGTGGTGGCGGCCGGTTCGCCGATGGACCGGCTGGGGTCGGCGCTGCCCCGCGTCGCGCCGGACGTGCCGCTCGGGCTCCAGCTGCGCCGTGCGGCCGGCCGCCAGGCCGGGGACGGGCGGCTGGCCGGGATCGGCGGGCTGGTCACCTCGCGGCCCATGCGGGCGGCGGGGTTGCTGCGCCGCCTCTACTACGAGCGTATGGAGCTGGACGAGCCGGAGGCTCCCGCCGTGACGCGGCCCGTCGCCCTGCCGCTGCCTCTTTCCTTCGAGGGGTACGGGCCGGCTCCGCAGCCCGCGTTCGTCGACGCCTGCCGCGTCGGGGCGGCGGCGGACGGCGCCATGGTGGTGCGGCGGTATCCCGCGGAGCTTCAGGGGACGGTGACGGGTCACTTGACCGATCCCCATCTGGTGGTGGCGGAGGGCGAGCCGGACGGCCGGTGGGCCGGGGCGGCGGACGTGGTCCTGGCCAGGGCACCGGGGGCGCGCGAGTCGTACCGCGCGGCGGCGGAGCGGGTGTTCGCGGCGTACGGGGGCTGTTGGCTGGTGGCGTTTCCGGGGGAGGCGGGGGAGGCCGACTGTGTCGCGGTCACGCGGGACGGGGTGGTGTTGAGGGGGCGCTGGGACGGGGGTTTGGCGGTGGCGGTGGCGGCGTCAGTGCTTTACGCGGTGGCGGGGGAGGGGGGAGGGCCGGGGGTGAGCGTTTCGGTGAGGGTGGGGGGTGAGGATGCGGGGGTGCTGCGGGTTGTCTGAGGGGGGCTTTCCCCGATCCCGTCCCTTCCCGGCTGTATCGATTTGCGGCTCCGCCGCGTGGGGGGCTGCGCCCCAGACCCCGGGCCCCTCGCGCTGCGCGCGGGGGCGTAGCTCGGGGGCTCTGCCCCCGGACCCCCGGTCCTCAAACTCCCCCAGCTACCTCCCCCAGCTACCGCTGGGGGTGCCCCCAGGAGGTGCCCCCAGACGGGCTGAAAATTCAGCCCGTCCGGCGTTTGAGGCTGCGCTCTATTTGCGGCTCCGCCGCGTGGCGCGCGAAGCGCGGTCCGGGGTCTGGGGCGCAGCCCCCACGCGGCGGAGCCGCAAATCGATACAGCCGGGAAGGGGCGGGATCGGGGAAAGAACCCCTCACCCCTCCCCCAACCGCTCCCGCGCCCTCCCCGCCAGCCCGCTCCCCGCCTTCACGTACAGGGCCAGCGCCGCACGCCAGTCCCCCTCCCCCGCCTCGCGCTCCCCCAGCGCCACCCGCACATCACCGCGCTCCAGCAGCATGTCCGCGTGCTCCTTCGGCGCACCGCAGCCCGGCATCAAGGCGATGGCCTCGTCCAAGCGCGGCAGGGCCTCGTCCGGGCGGTCGGCCCGCAGGCGGGCCCGGGCGTAGTGCCAGAGGGACTTGGCCTCGTTGAAGCGGTCGGGGCGGCCCGGCAGGTCCGCGAACATCCGGCGGGCCCGCAGCAGCAGCTCCGCCGCCTCCTGGTGGCGCCGCTGCGCGCTGCGCGCACGCCCCAGGTGGAAGGTGAGAAGGGCCCGGCCGCGCGGGTGGTCGACGCCGTCCAGCGCCCGCACCGCCTGCCGGAAGTGCTCCGCGGCCGCCTCCGGGTCGCCCTTGCGGAGTGCGAGCAGGCCCAGACCCTCCAGAGCGGTGGACTCCGTGCGCGCGTGCCCGGCACGGGACGCCAGGTGCAGGGCCCGCCGGTAGTGCTGCCCTGCCTCCTCCGCATCCGTACCCGCATCAGTATCCGCATCCGCCCCGGCGCCGCGGTCGGCGAGGGCGAAGGCCAGCTCGTAGTGCATGCGGGCGGCCGCGAGCGGGTCCCCCTCGCACCGCAGCGCCGCCTCCAGGCCCAGCCGGCACACCTCGATCCAGTCCCGGTGGTACTTGCGCCGGAAGAAGAACCCCCGCAGGGCCTCGGCCAGTTGCCAGGTCACGGCGTACCGGCCGAGGGCGGCGGCCAGCTTCACCACGGCCACCGCATTGGCGCGGTCGGGCTCGAAGTCGTCGAGGGCCTCGTCGGCATCCGCGAAGCCGCTGCCGGCGCCGGCGTCCCAGGGCTCGGCGAACACCGGGGCGTGCCGCCAGCGGTCGGAGACCAGCCGCTCCACGACCGCCGCACGCCTCAGGTACCACTCGATCAGCAGGTCCACCACGGCCCCGTCGGGCTGCGCCCCATCGAGCGGCACCCCCACCGTCCGCGCGTGGTCGTGGACGAGCCGGTGCATCCGCACGCGCCCCTCCCCGGCCGGTTCCAGGACCCGTTCGCGGACGAGCGTGCGCACGTCGGCGTCGTTCCCGGCCAGCCACTTGGCCAGGTCACGGGAGAACTCCGGTGTCGGGTGCGCGCCCAGGGCCCGGTAGAGCGCTGCCGGGCCCTCGGCCAGGGACTGGTAGACGGCCCCCAGCACCTGGGGGACGGAGAGGTCGTCCATGTCGAGCGCCTCCAGGCGGGTTCGGTGGTCGCCCAGCTCGCGGACCAGCCCGGCCGGGTCCTCCCCCAGCTCGTACAGCTCGCTCGCGCGGGCCCCGGCGATGCGCACGGCGAGCGGATAGCCGCCGCACGCGGTCAGCACGCTCGCCAGGGCCGCCCCGGCCAGGGTGGCGTCCTCCCCGGCCACGGCGTGGAACAGCCGGGCGCTTGCATCGTCGTCGAGGCTGCCCAGGGTCAGGCTGAGCATGCTCGGGTACCGCACCTTCAGGGCGGTCAGCGGCTGGCGGCTGGTGACGACGACCACGCTGCCGGGGTGTGCGGGCAGCAGCGGCCGCACCTGGCCCGCGTTCACCACGTCGTCGAGCAGGACCAGGAGCGGGCGGCTCGCCGTCAGCGACCGGTAGTGGGCCTCCAGGGCGCCCCGCTCGGCGGGCCGCTCGTCCGCGCGCGTCCCCAGCTCCTGGACGAAGCCCTGGAGCACGGGGTAGGTGTCCAGCGGCTCCAGATGACCGTGCGGGCTCATGTGCGCCTGCAGCTGACCGTCGGGGAAGTGCCGTCTCAGCTGGTGCAGCCAGCGCAGGGCGATGGCCGTCTTCCCCATCCCGGCCAGTCCGGTCAGCAGCACTATCAGCGGTGTGCTGCGCCCGTTCCGCTCGGCCGCGGCCTTCCTCAGCCGAGCGAACACGGGGTCCCGGTCGACGAAGACGTCCGGCTCCGGTGAAAGCAGCCGTGGCGTCGAAGACTTCACCGCGGCGCCGCCGTGCACGGGTCCGTGGAAGTGGACCGGACCGTTGAAGTGCTGGTCCCTGCCCTGCAGCACCAGGCCGTAGTTGACGGCCATTTCGACGTTGTTGTGGATGTCGTCGCCGTTCATGCGTTCCCGCCCCGCCCCCTGGCCTGCCGCAATCGTCAGGGAGTGATCCTACGTTCGGATGCCGCGCGGGACAGGGCGGCGAAGCGGGCAAAATGCGCCTGGCGCCCCCGGCCGACGGCCGGGGGCGCCAGGCGCACGACTACGGATCCGGGGCGGAGGGGGCCTCGGGGCCGTGGGTCATTCCTCGCCGTGGTGGTGGCCCTCATGCGTCAGGTTCTGGATCGCGAGCCCGTGCCCCCGGCTCACGCCCCCGTTGATGCACGTGTTGCCGAACGTCGGGTTCAGCAGACCGACGATGTCGATCGTGTTGCCGCAGAGGTTGATCGGGACGTGGATCGGGATCTGGATGACGTTGCCCGAGATGACACCCGGCGACTCGGCGGCAACGCCCTTGGCTCCGGAGTCGGCGACCGCTCCGCCGACGACGCCGGCGAGAGCGGCACCCGCGACGGCGGTGACGGCAGCGGTCTTGATGATTCGTGACATGGGGAGACAGCACCTTTGCTTTTCGTACAGGTGGTTCAGGTCGTGCAGGTCGGGCCCCGGCCGGTTGCGGCCGGGGCCCGGATCAACACCCCTATGGCTCCGGTCCGGGGAGGTCCCGGAGCCGTGGATCAACTGCGCGGAACGGGCGTCAGCCGTTGATGCAGACGTTGCCGGTCGCGTTGTTCAGCAGACCGACGATGTCGATCGTGTTGCCGCAGAGGTTGATCGGGATGTGGATCGGGATCTGGATGACGTTGCCCGAGACAACACCCGGGGAGCCGACAGCCGCACCCTTGGCTCCGGCGTCGGCGACCGCTGCGCCGGCGACACCGGCAAGAGTGGCGCCCACGGCGGCGGTGACGACTGCGGCCCTGGCGATTCGTGACATGGGAGGACACCTTTGCTTGGTCGTACGGGACGAACTCCCGGCCGCTTTCACGGCCGGGAGCCCGGATCAACGTCCGAAATGTGCAAAAGTTTCGTCCGTGAAGCGTCCGGGTGACCCGCCGTCAGGTCAATCACCGACACGCCGTCATGACAGTCGGAAGAGCGTTCAGACCGACCACGCTCCGGGCGGCCGGTAGGGGCCGGGCGGCTGCCACGGCACCTCCTCCGGACCGGCCTCGCCTCCGTCCCTCTGCCCCCGCGCCAGCGCGAGCAGCACGACCGTGACCGCCGCGAGCCGGCTCCGGTCCGGGTCCCCGCGCAGCACGCGGAGGACCACCACCTCTTCCTCCGTCTCCCGCTCCCGCACGGCGCTCACACCGGCTGGTTCCCGTGCTTGCGGGCCGGCAGGTCGGCCCGCTTGGCCCGGAGCACGGCCAGGGAGCGGATGAGCACGGTCCGGGTCTCCGCCGGGTCGATGACGTCGTCCACCAGGCCCCGTTCGGCCGCGTAGTAGGGGTGCATCAGCTCCTCCCGGTACTGCGCGATGCGCTCGGCGCGCACGGCGTCGGGGTCGGCCGCGGCCGCGATCTCGCGCCGGAAGACGACGTTGGCCGCGCCTTCCGCGCCCATGACCGCGATCTCGTTGGCCGGCCAGGCGAAGGTGAGGTCGGCGCCGATGGACCGGGAGTCCATGACGATGTACGCGCCGCCGTACGCCTTGCGCAGGACGACGGAGATCCGGGGCACCGTCGCATTGCAGTACGCGTACAGCAGCTTGGCGCCGTGCCGGATGATGCCGCCGTGCTCCTGGTCCCGCCCGGGCAGGAAGCCGGGGACGTCGACGAGCGTGACGAGCGGAATACTGAAGGCATCGCACATCTGGACGAAGCGGGCGGCCTTGTCGCTGGCGTCGATGTCGAGCACGCCCGCGAGGGACGAGGGCTGGTTGGCCACGACGCCCACCACATGGCCGTCCAGCCGGGCCAGCGCGCAGACGATGTTGGTCGCCCAGCCCGCGTGCACCTCCAGGCACTCGCCGTCGTCGACGATCTCCTCGATCACCGGCCGCACGTCGTACGAGCGGTTGGCGTCGGCCGGGACCAGGTCCAGCAGCGCCTCGCAGCGGCGGTCGGCGGGGTCGTGGCAGGGGGCCGACGGCGGCAGTTCGCGGTTGTTCTGCGGCAGCATCGACAGCAGGTAGCGCACCTCGGCCAGGCACTCGGCCTCGTCCTCGCAGGAGAAGTGTGCGGCGCCGGAGACCGCGGCGTGGGCGTCGGCGCCGCCGAGGCGCTCGTGGCTGATCCGCTCTCCGGTGACGGCCTGCACGACCTCCGGGCCGGTGATGTACATCTGCGCGGTGCCGCGCACCATGAAGACGAAGTCGGTGAGCGCGGGCGAGTAGGTGGCGCCGCCCGCGCAGGGTCCCAGCATCACGCTGAGCTGCGGGATGACCCCCGACGCCGCAACGTTTCTGCGGAAGATGCCGCCGTAGCCGGCCAGGGCCGTGACGCCCTCCTGGATCCGGGCGCCCGCCCCGTCGCAGAGCCCGACCAGCGGCGCCCCGGCCGCCCGCGCCAGGTCCATCAGCTTGTGGATCTTCTGGGCGTGGGCCTCGCCGAGCGAGCCGCCGAAGATGCGGAAGTCGTGCGCGTAGGCGAAGACCGTGCGGCCGTGGACCGTGCCCCAGCCGGTGACGACGCCGTCGGTGTACGGGCGCCGGTCCTCCAGCCCGAAGCCGGTGGCCCGGTGCCGGCGCAGCTGCTCGGTCTCCTGGAACGAGCCCTCGTCGAAGAGCAGCGCCAGCCGCTCATGGACGGTGAGCTTCCCCTTGGCCCACTGCGCCTCGGTGGCCCGGGCGTCGGGGCCGTCCTTGGCGGTCTGCTTGACGAGCCTGAGCAGCGCGACCCGGGCCCGGGTGTCGCCGGGCGGCGGCGGTGCGGGCATGGGAGGCGGGGCGAGCCTGGTGGTGTCCTCTGTCGTGGTCATGTGTCACCCATCCGCGGTTCCGGGTGTTCGCCTCCGGCGTCCCTCGGCAGTCCGTCGCCGGCCCGGAGCGGGAACACCCCGCACAAGCGTGCCGCAGGATCGCGACAGGAGTTGGACAGTCTTCTCACAGGGTCCGAAAATGCCGCAAATAGTCTGAATAGTTGGATACGCGCTCGCCACCGGACCACATTTGGCCGGAAACAGCCGATTGATTCCCGTTCCCGAGGGCGAGGGTGATGCCGGGCCCGGGGCGCGCGCGCCGTCTGTACAGCGCGCGGCGCGGACGGCTACAACGGGTGGGCCCGGAAACCAGCTTTCGGAGGCAACCAATGCGCAGGATCGCGATCGTCGGCGCGGGCCAGGCGGGGCTCCAGCTGGCCCTGGGGCTGCGCTCCGCGGGCTACGAGGTGACGGTGTTCTCCGCCCGCCGGCCCGAACAGATCCGCACCGGCCGGGTGCTGTCCACCCAGCTGATGTACGGTCCGGCGCTCGCCCTGGAGCGGCAGTCGGGCCTGAACTTCTGGGAGGCGGCCACGCCCCCGATCGGCGGCATCCGGCTGAACTTCGTCGACCCGCCCGGCGTCCCGACGGGCGGCATCTCCGCCGCGCTGGAGCAGCCCGCCCAGTCCGTCGACCAGCGCCTGAAGGTGGCCCACTGGCTCGAGCTGCTGGAGCACTGGGGCGGCCGCGTGGAGTACCGGACGGTGGACGCCGCCGGACTGCCCGCCCTCGCCTCCTCGCACGACCTCACCCTCGTCGCCTCCGGGCACGGCCCGCTGGCCGAGGTCTTCGGCCGCGACGAGCGCCACAGCCCCTACGACAGCCCCCGGCGCGTCCTCGCCTGCCTCTACCTGAACGGCGTGGCCCCGGACCCGCAGCTGCCGCCGGGCTGGGCGCGCATGTGCTCCTTCGCGCAGACCGGCGAGTACTTCCTGCTGCCCGCGCTGACCACCTCGGGCCCCTGCGACATCATGCTCTGGGAAGGGCGCCCCGGCAGCCCGCTCGACTGCTGGGGCGGCATCGCCGACCCCGGCGCCGCCCTGGCGCGCTCCCTGGAGCTGCTGCGCGCGTACGCCCCCTGGGAGTACGAGATGTGTGCCGGGGCCCGGCCGACGGACGCGGGCGCGCTCCTGTCCGGCAGCCTCACCCCTGTGGTCCGGCACCCCGTCGCGGAGGTCGCCCCGGGCTCGTACGTCCTGGGCATGGCCGACGCGGTCGTCCTCAACGACCCGATCACCGGGCAGGGGTCGAACAACGCCGCCCGCTGCGCCGCCCGCTACCTGGCCTCCATCACGGAGCGCGGGGAGCGCCCCTTCGACCGGGCGTGGATGCACGAGACGTTCGCCGCCTGGTGGGAGCATGCCCGGCACACGACGGCCTTCACCAATCTGGTGCTGGGCCCGCTGCCCGAGCACTTCCAGCAGGTCCTGGCGGCGGCCGCCGAGCACCCGTCGATCGCGCACCGCTACGTCAACGGCTACGCCGACCCGGCCGACTACCAGGACTGGCTGATGGACGCCGACCGCGCCCAGGCCTGCCTGGCGGCGGTGGCGGGCCGCCCGCCGGGGGGCCTGGGCTAGCCTGGGCCGATGGGCACGACACAGCAGGGAGCAGCGGTAACGGATCCCCCCGGACCGGCTCCCGCGGCGCGCCGCGCCGCCGCCGGGCAGGGGCCCGTGGTCTGCGCCGTGTCGGTGGGCGGCGCCGTGGGCGCGGCGGCCCGCTACGGCTCGTCCCTGCTGTGGCCGACGCCGTCCGGCGCCTTCCCCTGGACGACCCTGCTCGTGAACGCGGTGGGCTGTGCGCTGATCGGCATCCTCCTGGTGACGATCACGGAGCTGGGCACCCCGCACCGCCTCGCCCGCCCCTTCCTCGGCACGGGGGTGCTGGGCGGCTTCACGACCTTCTCGACCTACGCGGTGGACGCCGAGCAGCTGGTGCGGAAGGGCCGCGTCGTGACGGCCCTCGCCTACACGGCGACGACCCTGGTCGCCGCGCTGGCCGCGGTCTGGGCGGCGGCCACGGCCACCCGGTTCCTGATCGCACGGAGGGCGGCACGATGAGGCTGCACGGCAATGCGCTGCGGGTGACGGCGTACGTCGGCGAGTCCGACACGGCGGGCGGGCGTCCCCTCTACTCCGAGATCGTCCACCGCGCCCATGCTGCGGGGCTGGCCGGGGCCAGCGTCTTCCGGGGCATCGAGGGCTTCGGCGCGTCCTCCGTCGTCCACACGTCGCGGCTGCTGTCCCTGAGCGAGGACCTGCCGGTGGCGGTGGTGATCGTGGACACGGAGGAGCGCGTGCGGGCCTTTCTGCCCGTCGTGAAGGAGCTGGTCGGCGAGGGTCTGATCACCCTCGACGAGGTGGAGGTCGTCCACTACGCCGGCCGCACAGGGGGGACGGACGGGTGAACTGGCTGCTCGTGGTGGCCGGTGCCATGGTCGGCGCCCCGCTCCGCTATCTCACGGACCGCGCGGTCCAGTCCCGGCACGACTCCGTGTTCCCGTGGGGGACGTTCACGGTGAACGTGGTGGGCTGCCTGATCCTGGGCGTCCTGACGGGCGCGGCGGCGGACGACCGGCTGCGCCTGCTGCTGGGCACGGGCTTCTGCGGTGCGCTGACCACGTACTCGACGTTCTCGTACGAGACGCTGCGGCTGGCGCAGGACGGGGCTCGGGGGTATGCGGTGGCGAATGTGACGGGGAGTCTGGTGGCGGGGATGGGGGCGGCGTTCGCCGGGGTGTGGGTGGGCAGCGGGCTCTGAGCCCGTCACTTCTCCTCCACCCCCAGATGCTCCAGCAGCACCCGCCGCAGCTCCCGTGCCGCCCTCGGCGGCGGTGCGTCCTTGCGGTGGGCCACCGCCACCGTCCGCCGCATCCGCTCCCCTTCGAACGGCGTGACCCGCAGCCCTGACCGGGCCGCGACCATGCCCGGGACGACCGCCAGGCCCAGGCCCGCCCGGACGAAGCCCAGGACCGCGTCCATCTCGCCGCCCTCCACCGTGAAGGAGGGCTCGAAGCCGGCCGCGCGGCAGGCCGCCGTGGTGATCTCGCGGAGGTCGTAGCCGCGCCGGAACATCACCATCGGGAGGTCCCGCAGCTCCGCCACCCGGATCCGCCGGCGCCGCGTGGGGGCGGGGCCGCCGGGGGCCGAGACCACGACCAGGTCCTCGCGCAGCAGTTCCGTCGTCGCCAGCGCCGGGGTGCCGACGCCGAGCGGGGTGACGATCAGGGCGAGGTCGAGCCCGCCGTCGGCGAGGCGGCGGACGAGGTCCTGCGAGCCGCCCTCGTCGACGTACAGCTCGATCCCCGGGAACCGCGCGTGGTACGTGCGCAGTACGTCCGGCACGAGGCTCGCGCACAGGCTCGGCGGCGCCCCGAGCCGCACCCGACCCCGGCGCAGCTGCGCCACCTCCTGCACTTCGCGGTGTGCGGTCTCCGAGTCGGCGAGGATCCGCCGGGCCAGCGGCAGCAGCGCCTCGCCCGCGTCGGTGAGGGTGATGTTCCCCCGCGCCCGGTGGAACAGCTCGGCCCCCAACTCCCGCTCCAGCGCCCGGATCTGCTGGGAGAGCGAGGGCTGGGCGACATGCAGGGCGTCGGCGGCGCGGGTGAAGTGCCGCAGTTCGGCGACGGTGGCGAAGTAGCGGAGCTGCTGGAGTTGCACCCCGCCATGCTAGACACGGAGAAGGGACATGCATAGGAATTGCCTATGGAAACCAGCGTCATCATGTCTTGGACGCATCGTGCGGCCGCGTCCTAGCGTCGGGTGTCATGGCACTGGCGACCCGGACGGCCAAACCCCCGTCCCTCATCGGCTCCGTGTGGCGTTCGACCGTCGGCAAGAAGGCGGTCATGGCCGTCACCGGCCTGATCATGCTCGCGTACCTGGTGGCCCACATGATGGGCAACCTGAAGATCTTCTTCGGGGCCGGGGAGTTCAACCACTACGCGCACTGGATCCGCACCATCGGCGAGCCGTTCCTGCACCGCGAGTGGTTCCTGTGGCTGGCGCGGGTGGGCCTGTCGGTGTCGGTGGTGCTGCACGGCGTGTCCGCGTACCAACTCAGCCGCCGCGACCTCGCCGCCCGCCCGGCGAAGTACGTCGGCAAGCGGCAGCGGACCAGCTACGCCACACGCACCATGCGCTGGGGCGGGGTGATCCTGGGCCTGTTCATCGTCTGGCACATCCTGGACCTGACCACGCTCACCGTGAACCCCAACGCCGAGCAGGGCAAGACGTACGAGAACGTCGTCGCGTCCTTCGACCGCTGGTACGTCGCCGTCTTCTACATCCTCGCCATGCTCGCCCTCGGCCTGCACATCCGGCACGGCTTCTGGAGCGCCGCCCACACGCTGGGCGCCAACTCCCCGCGCCGCGACCGGGTGCTCAAGCTGCTGGCCAACGGCCTGGCGGCCCTTCTGACCTGCGGCTTCACAGCCGTCCCCATCGGTGTCATGACGGGAGTCGTGAGCTGACATGACCGAGAACACCGGGTGCACCGAATACAGCGCCTACACCACCGGCGAGCCCGTCGCCGACACCAAGGCCCCGGACGGGCCCGTAGCCGAGCGCTGGGACCGCCGCCGCTTCGACGCCAAGCTGGTCAACCCCGCCAACCGCCGCAAGCACACGGTCATCGTCGTCGGCACCGGCCTGGCGGGCGGCGCCGCGGGCGCCACCCTCGCCGAACAGGGCTACCACGTGGTGCAGTTCTGCTACCAGGACTCCCCGCGCCGCGCCCACTCCATCGCCGCGCAGGGCGGCATCAACGCCGCCAAGAACTACCGCAACGACGGCGACTCCATCCACCGCCTCTTCTACGACACCGTCAAGGGCGGCGACTTCCGCGCCCGCGAGTCCAACGTCCACCGCCTCGCGCAGATATCCGTCGAGATCATCGACCAGTGCGTGGCCCAGGGCGTCCCCTTCGCCCGCGAGTACGGCGGCCTCCTCGACACCCGCTCCTTCGGCGGCGTCCAGGTCTCCCGCACCTTCTACGCCCGCGGCCAGACGGGCCAGCAGCTGCTCCTCGGCGCGTACCAGGCGCTCAGCCGGCAGATCGCCGCGGGCAGCGTCGAGATGCACGCCCGCACCGAGATGCTCGATCTGATCGTCGTCGACGGCCGGGCCCGCGGCATCGTCGCCCGCGACCTGATCACCGGCCGGATCGACACCCACTTCGCCGACGCCGTGGTCCTCGCCAGCGGCGGCTACGGCAACGTCTTCTACCTCTCCACCAACGCCAAGAACTCCAACGCCACCGCCGCCTGGCGCGCCCACCGCCGCGGCGCGTACTTCGCCAACCCCTGCTTCACCCAGATCCACCCGACCTGCATCCCGCGCTCCGGCGACCACCAGTCGAAGCTCACGCTGATGAGCGAGTCGCTGCGCAACGACGGCCGCATCTGGGTCCCCAAGGCGAAGGGCGACACCCGGCCCCCGGCCGGGATCCCCGAGGACGAGCGCGACTACTACCTGGAGCGCATCTACCCCGCCTTCGGCAATCTCGTCCCCCGCGACATCGCCTCCCGCGCCGCCAAGAACGTCTGCGACGAGGGCCGCGGCGTCGGCCCCGGCGGCCAGGGCGTCTACCTCGACTTCGCCGACGCCATCAGGCGCATGGGCCGCAAGGCCGTCGAGGCCAAGTACGGCAACCTCTTCGAGATGTACGAGCGGATCACCGCGGAGGACCCGTACGAGGTTCCGATGCGGATCTACCCCGCCATCCACTACACCATGGGCGGCCTGTGGGTGGACTACGACCTCCAGACCACCGTGCCCGGCCTCTTCGCCATCGGCGAGGCCAACTTCTCCGACCACGGCGCCAACCGCCTCGGCGCCTCCGCGCTGATGCAGGGCCTGGCCGACGGCTACTTCGTGCTGCCCTCCACCATCAACGACTACCTGGCCCGCCACTCCCACGACGAGGTGCCCCCGGACCACCCGGCGGTCACCGAGGCCGTGGACGGCGTGACCGAGCGGCTGCGCCGCCTGCTCGCCAACGACGGCGACCGCACCCCCGACTCCTTCCACCGCGAGCTGGGCGAGCTGCTCTGGGACGAGTGCGGCATGGCCCGCACCGAGACCGGCCTGCGCAAGGCCCTGGACCGCATCCCGGCCCTGCGCGAGGAGTTCTGGCGACGAATCAAGGTGCCGGGTACGGGCGAGGAGCTGAACCAGTCGCTGGAGAAGGCCAACCGCATCGTCGACTACCTCGAACTCGCCGAGCTGATGTGCCTCGACGCCCTCCACCGCTCGGAGTCCTGCGGCGGCCACTTCCGCGAGGAGAGCCAGACGCCCGAGGGCGAGGCGGAGCGCAAGGACGAGGAGTTCTCCTACGCCGCCGCCTGGGAGTTCACCGGCACCGGCAGCGCGCCCGTCCTCCACAGGGAAGACCTGCGTTTCGAGTACGTCCACCCCACCAAGCGGAGCTACGCGTGAACCTCACCCTGCGCATCTGGCGCCAGCGCACCCCCGAGGACGCCGGGGCCATGACCACGTACAAGGTCACCGGTATCAGCGAGGACATGTCCTTCCTCGAAATGCTGGACCACCTCAACGAGGAGCTGATCCTCGCCGGGGACGAGCCCGTCGCCTTCGACCACGACTGCCGCGAGGGCATCTGCGGCGCCTGCGGCATGGTCATCAACGGGCAGGCCCACGGCCCCGAGCGGACCACCACCTGCCAGCTCCACATGCGCCACTTCCGCGACGGCGACACCATCGACGTCGAGCCGTGGCGCGCCGCGGCCTTCCCGGTGGTGAAGGACCTGGTCGTGGACCGCTCGGCCTTCGACCGCGTCATCGGCTCCGGCGGCTACGTCTCCGTACCCACCGGCTCCGCCCCCGAGGCCCACGCCACGCCCGTGCCCAAGCCCGTCGCGGACCTCGCCTTCGAGCACGCCGAGTGCATCGGCTGCGGCGCGTGCGTGGCCGCCTGCCCCAACGGCTCGGCCATGCTCTTCACATCCGCGAAGGTGGTGCACCTCAACGTCCTGCCGCAGGGCGCCCCGGAGCGGGAGTCGCGGGTGCTGGACATGGTCGGCGCGATGGACGAGCAGGGCTTCGGCGGCTGCACCAACACCGGCGAGTGCGCCACCGCCTGCCCCAAGGGCATCCCGCTCACGGCCATCAGCACGATGAACCGCGAGTACCTGCGCGCCACGATCAAGGGCGGGGCCCGGCGGCGGTAGCCCCGGGGGCGGCGCCCCTCGTGATCGCCTCATCACCCCATCGCACCGTCCGCGGTGCAGGCATTGCCGACTCGACATAGTTTTTCGGGCATAAGTCGCTTTATTGCCCACGTGTGCCCACAGTTGAGTCGGTGAAGTCGGTGAAGTCGATATGCCCGCCAGTACCGGTGACGTCCGCCGGCTGATCGTCATCAGCCTCATCGGCACCACGCTGGTCTGGTACGACTTCTTCCTGTACGTCGACGCCTCCGCGGTGGTCTTCAAGCACCAGTTCTTCCCCTACCTGACGCCCTTCGCCGAGACGCTCACGGCCGCGGGGCTCTACGGGGCCGGGCTGGTGGCCCGGCCGGTCGGCGGAGCGCTCTTCGGCCACCTCGGCGACCGCTGCGGCCGGCGCCCCGTCCTGGCGGCGACCCTGCTCCTCACCGGAGCCGCCACCGGCCTCATCGGCCTGCTGCCCGGCTACCACCGGATCGGCCTCGCCGCCCCGCTCCTGCTCGTCGCCCTGCGCCTGCTCCAGGGGCTCGGGCTCGGCGGCGCCTGGGGAGCCGCGGCCGTCGTCTCCCTGGAGTGCGCGGCCCCGGGGTCCCGGGCGAAGGTGGGCAGTTGGGCGCAGATCGGGGCCCCGGCCGGAAACCTGCTGGCCTTCGGCGTGGTCACGGCCGTGTCGGCCCTGACGACCCCCGCCCAGTTCGTCGACTGGGGCTGGCGGCTGCCCTTCCTGCTCTCCGCCGCCCTGGTCGTGGCCGGGCTGTGGGCACGGATGCGGATCGCGGAGACGCCCGCCTTCCATGCCCTGTACGCGACCGGCACCCGCTCCCCGCGCCCGCTCGCCGAACTGTTCCGGCAGCACCGCGGCAGGCTGATCACCGCCGTGGCCATGACGGCCGGCGCGGACGTCGTGCTGTTCACGTTCTCCTTCAGCTACGTCCTGGCCTTCCTCAACGTCGCCGGACTCCCCTTCCCCGCGCTGCTGGCGCTCGCGGTCCTCGCACCGCTCGCCCTCATCGCGCTGATACCGCTCTTCGGCGCCCTCGCCGACCGCCACGGCGCCCGGCGCGTCTGCCTGTCCGGCACCCTGGGCACCGCAGTGTGGACGGCCGCCTTCCTTCCGCTCTTCCACAGCGGCTCGCTGCCGGTCCTGGTGGGCGCCTATCTGCTCGCCCTGGTGGCCTTCGCGGCCATGTACGCACCGCAGGCCGCCCTCGTCGCCGAGCTGTTCCCCGGCCGCGTACGGCTCAGCGGGGCCGCGACCGGCTACCAGCTGGCCGGGCTCCTCGGCGGCACGCTCGCCGCGGTCCTGACGGCGCGGGCGACGGAATGGTTCGGCACCCCCGCCGTGGTCCCCGTCTACATCCTCGCCGCCCTCGCCGTCAGCGGCGGCGCCCTGCTCTCCGTACCCCACCACCGCACCCGAGGAGCGCTCGCATGAAGCTCGCCTCCCCCACCACCGCCCTCATAGCGGCCTGCGCCCTGTGCGCGGGGCTCTTCGCCTACGACGTGTACGACGTCTCCGCCGCCGAGGCACCCGCGACCATCACCTGCGAGAACACCTGGACCATGAAGTTCGAGCCGGGCCTGACCATCGCCCCGCAGGACGTCAAGGCCACCATCGACGCCCCCAAGGGCACCCTGCGCAAGTGCACCGGGGACCCCGCCATGACCATGGGCGACTTCGTCACCACGGGCACCGGCTCCAAGGTGACCTGCACCGCGGGCAGTTACGGCGGCAGCGACCCGGCCAACCACGTCGACTGGGACGCCAAGGACACCCAGCCCAGCAGCACCTACACCTGGGGCATGCACCCCGTCGGCGACCTGCTCAAGGTCCAGAACCCGCTCAGCGGCGGCTTCTCGGACGGCCGCTACAAGAACGGCACCTGGACCCTGGCGATCGACCCCACCAAGTCCAAGATCGACCTCACGGGCTGTACGGGCCCCACCGGGCTGAAGTCCATCAGCGTCGTCGCCACCGTCGTCATCACCCCGGCGGTGTAGACCACGCCGCGCGGCCAGATACGGAATAGGGAACCGGACCCATGGACGTCGACCTTCCGCCCCTCTACATCCCCATCGCCCCCGCGCTCCACCCCGGGGCCGGGGCTATCGAGCAGCGCTCGATGGACTGGATGCGAGCGTTCCCCTTCTTTACGGAGGAGGCGACGCTCCGACGGCAGGCCGACACCCGCTGCGCCGAACTCGTCGCCCGGCTCGTGCCCCGCGGCCCCTCCGAACGCCTCCAGCTCTACGCGGACTTCTGCTACTTCATGCTGGCCTTCGACGACCTGCGGTGCGACACCAAGCCGTGGAGCACCCGCCCCGGCGACTTCGCCCGGCTGGCCGCCGCGCTGCTGCACCAGCTCCAGTACCCGCACTCCCCGCCCCTCACCGACGACCCGTGCGCGCCCCCGCTCCTCGACCTCGCCCGACGCGCCCGCGACCACGCCACGCCCGCGCAGTGGCGGCGCTGCCAGGAGGCCCACCGGGCGTGGTTCTGGGGCGTGTCCTGGCAGATCGCGCGAGAGGAATCGGGTATCGCCGCCGACGACCTGGAGTCCTACTTCGCCATGCGGCTGGGCACGTTCGGCGGGCGGCTCCTGACCACGTACCTGGAGATCGCGGGCGGCTGCCCGCTGCCCGAGCGCGAGCTGGACTCCCCGGCGGTGCAGGCCCTCACCGACATGGCCGTCGTCTGCGCCATTCTGATCAACGACCTCTACTCCTACGCCAAGGAGCGCCGGGAGGACGAGGCCGACCAGAACGTCGTCGACACGCTGATGCGGCAGGACGGCTGCACGCTCGGCCAGGCCCTTGCCCGAGCGGCAGCGATCCACGACGCGGTGATGCTCCGCTTCCTGCAGCTCCGCGAGGGGGTCATGATCTCCGCAAGTCCCGCGCTGCGCGGGTTCCTTGTGAGCCTCGGCCACTTCGTGCGGGGCGTCTTCGACTGGTCGGCCCGTGCCCCGCGCTACGGTATGGACCGCCCGCCGGCGGTTGCCCTGCTGGCCGAGCGCCCGTCCGCGTCCGGGCGGGGCCCGCTGCCGGTCGCGTCGTTCCGGTGGTGGTGGGACGAGGGGCTGTCGCTCGGCGGCACGTCCCGCCAGAGCCCGCCGTAGGCGGCGAAGCGTCCGAGCTGCGCCGGGTCCGCACGGAGGCGGGCAAGTCACAGACGGAGACCGCGAAGCTGGCCCACTCGACGCAGGCGTTGATCAGCTACGTGGAGTCCGCGAAGCGGGTGCCTGCGGAGGAGCTGGCGGAGGACCTGGACGCGGCGTTCGGCACGGGCGGGCACTTCGGGCGGCTGTATCCGCTGGTGATCAAGTTCGCTTACCCGAGCTGGTTCCTGCCGTACATCGAGATGGAGCGGGATGCCGCTTGGCTCAGGGTCTTTGACAGCCAGCTGATTCCAGGACTCCTGCAGACGGAGGAGTACGCGCGGTCAGTACTTGCCGGTGGGCGGCCGGACAGCCTCGACGATCTGGTAGCCGCCCGTATGACCCGGCAGAGTCTCTTCGAGCGGGACGACCCGCCCCGCACCTGGTTCGTCATGGACGAGTCTGCGTTGCTTCGTTGTGTCGTCGAGCGGCAGGCGATGGCGCGGCAGCTCGAATATTTGTTGGCGGCAGGTGAGCAGCCCCGTACGGTGATTCAGGTGGTCCCTCTCAACGCCCCACCGCACCCGGGGTTGAACGGCTCATTCACGATCATGGGATTCCAGACGGGGGCAGACGTGCTGCACGTCGACGGATTCCCGCAAGGCCGGATGGCAGTAGACGAGGCCGAGACAAGCGCTGCGTCGTACTCGTATGACCTGATCAGGGCCGCAGCCCTGTCGCCGAAAGCGTCGGCCGACCTGATCCGCACGCACATGAAGGAGCTTGGCTCATGACCCGCGCAAGTCAGTCGAAGGTCACGTGGCGGAAGAGCAGCTACAGCAGCTGCAACGGTGGGGACTGCATAGAAGTTGGCGAGCCGATCGACGGCCTCATACGCACCGAGTGGGTGAGGTCCAGCTATAGCAGCAGCAACGGCGGCAATTGCCTGGCGATGGGCAGGGCGTGGGTCAAGTCCAGCCACAGCGGCCCCAACGGCGGCCAATGCCTCGAATGGGCCCCCACTCACGCCACCACTGGCACCGTCCCCGTCCGCGACAGCAAGAACCCCCACGGCCCCGCCCTCCTCTTCCCAACCCCCGCCTGGCAAACCTTCGTCACCGCCGTCAGCGAGGCGAAGCTCCGGCCGTGATCACAGGCCAGCTTCGGCCTGTGCCGTCTCCAAAATCTCCCTGATCTCCGAGACGGCTTCCCTTGAACCTGGCTCGCCGTTGTCGATGATTCGCTCGAGTTCACGCTTGCGAGCGGCCCGCTCGGGGTGGCGCTGGATCGCGACGAACACCGCCCACGAGTGGACGAATGCTCGCAGCGGGGCGAGGCTCTGCCTCTGCAGTGAATTCGTCGCCGCCCCGAAGAGATGCTGAGCGAGTTCGGGCAGCTCACTCGGCGCGATCTCTGCCACGGCATCCCTCAGAGCCTTGGGCGTAAGTTCCGGCATAGGGATCAGTGGCTCGCACGGGCCACCGAGTTGCACACTCACGGAGTCCTCCATCGCGGAGCGGGTGATCCAGTCACGCTACCGCCGCCAACGCGGGCAACGCAGAAAACGGCCTGACGTTCACCCGTGGACCGCCACCCGCCGCCTGGCGGTGTACGCCGCTCCGCCCGCCACCGCAGCGCACACCACCGCCCCGGCCAGGCAGGTCGCCAGCGCCGGTTCGACGAACCCCGGCACCAGCTCCACCGGCTTGTCGACGTCCGACACGCACCGTGCCGAAAGCGGCAGCCAGTGGG
Organism: Streptomyces sp. 17_S59; assembly: GCF_056930295.1. Classification (NCBI taxonomy): domain Bacteria; kingdom Bacillati; phylum Actinomycetota; class Actinomycetes; order Kitasatosporales; family Streptomycetaceae; genus Streptomyces; species Streptomyces sp. 17_S59. The sequence goes on from NZ_JBXOWD010000001.1 coordinate 2,393,998, forward strand.
ACTCCAGTCGTGCGTGAGGCGGCTCCGCGGAGGGGTCGGGGTCCCCCGAAAAGACAATCACCGGGCACCAATCGGGCTCGTCGGCGAGGAACATGCCGCAGATCCCCAGCCCGTACGTCATGACCCCGAGCGCCAGCAGCCAACCCGCACCGTGCACCCATGCCCGGGCACCCTCCACCCGGAACAGCCGCCGAGCCTTCGCCACCTGTACAACCTTGACGAGCAGCCCCAAGGCGACCACCGGCACCGCGAGCACAACCATGAGCATGAACAAAGCGATAAACACCCGCTTACCATGCCAAACCCGCCCCGGGCCCGACCCACCGGCCTCGGCTCACCCGTCCCCCAAATCCGCATTGACGATCGCCCGAAGCGCCGCCAGGTGCGCCCGGTAAGCCGCACGCCCCATCTTCGTCAGCCGCAACCACACACGCTGGCGCGTGTCCCGCACTGCTCGGCGCTGCTCCACGTACCCCGCGTCCGACAGCACCGTCACATGCTTGCTGAGCACCGACGGGCTCACCCCCAGCGTCTCGCGCATCGTCGCGAACTCGATCTCCTCGACGGCGTCGAGCGCGGCGCAGATCCGGAGGCGGTTCGGCGCGTGGATCGTCTCGTTGAAGCCGTCTTCGGGGGTGGTCACTGTGCGGGTATGCCCTTCTTACGGGAGTTCCTGTCCAGGACCAGGATGCCCCCTGAGGCCGCCAGGCCCGCCGGTACCCATATCCACGGCATGCCCTGGTGGTTGCCCAGGTACAGCGCACCCATGTAGAGCGCGAAGGTGAAGACACCGGCGACGAGCATGTCGCGCTTCGCGGTCGGGGTCATCCGGTGCCGCACGCCGCTGTCGCGGAACTGCAGCACGATGACGGTCAGGATCCCCACGTACATGAGGACGATCCCCACGAAGTCCCAGGGCTCGGGCAGCAGGTGGGACAGATACACCCCGGCCAGGCACACGGCGAGCTTCGCGCTGTACCCGAACCCGGGCGTGATGGATTCGACCGCTTCCTGCGCCTGCTCCGCCAAGGCCAGGGCCTGAGCCGCGCTCTCCCGGGACGGCATGGACGGCCGTGACGGCCGCGAGTTCTCATCAGTTGCCATGACGGAAAGTGAAGCACAGAGTTTCCGGGTCGGCAACACGAGACTTTCCGCTATGGAAACAACCCCGAAGGTGAGCACTTCATCCGATCGTGCGGTTTAGCGCAGATTTTCCGTAACCTGCCGACTCGCCCCATACGCTGTCCGCCGTGGCACGCGATTCCTACGTCATAGGAGTGGACCGACTGCTGGCCTTCGCCGACGCCGTGACCGCCATCGCGATCACGCTGCTGGCCCTGGAGATCCAAGTGCCGGAGGGGCTCACCCACGCGGAGCTGGGCCACGCGCTCACCCATGCGCTGACGAAGCTCTACGCCTACCTGCTCAGTTTTGTGATCGTCGGGGCGATATGGCTCGGCCACCACAGGCTGTTCAGCCTGATCGGCGCGCTCGACCGCGCCATGGTGCGCCTGGAGTTCGCGCTGCTGGCCGTCATCGCCGTACTACCTTTTCCCACTCGGCTGATGAGCGAGTACGGCGGGACGGCCGAGGCCACGACCACCTACGCCGCCACCATCGGGCTCGCCGCCCTGCTGATGACCGTCATGGCCCTGCGGCTGCGCTCCTCCGGCACGCTGCGCGCGCCGGAGGTCACTCACCAGCAGGTCGTACGCGAGGTGTTCAACAACGCCTCGATCGCCGCCGTCGCCCTCATGTCCGTCCTGATCGCCCTGGGCTCCGCCATCGCGGCGAGCTGGTCGTGGCTGCTGATCTGGCCGGTGCGCAGGCTGCCGCGCGTCTGGCCGTGGCTGCGGGCGAGGGTGTAAGGCGCCCCCGTCGAGGCGCCCCCGTCCACCGCAGCGGTCACCCCGGGTGCGCCCCCACCGTGTCGCGGATCTCCTGGCCGAGCCCCGTGTCGCCCTCGCGCGCACAGTGCGCCCCGCAGAAGAAGCGGCCCGCGACCTCGACGCCGTGGCCGATGATGCGGTTCTTGCAGTGCTCGCAGGTGGGCGCGAGCTTGCCGATCGCACACTCGAAGCTGTCGAAGGTGTAGGTGTCGCCGGTGATGGTCTTGACCTCGAAGGCCAGCCAGTAGTCGTTGCCGCAGGTGTCGCACTTGGCCATGGCGTGCTCCGTCTCGATACGAGGGTACGCCTCGCATGATCCCCGCGGGGACCGCCGACCAGTGTCAACACATCAACAACCTTCACTCGAAGGTGGGCCGGGGTGCCGCTGAGTGCACGTCCGTCGGACACTGGCCCACCCGAGCGGCATGCCCCGGCTACGGTGCCCGCATGACGAAGGAGCACGGCACCGAACCCGAGCAGACCGACCCGGCACGGCGGGCCGTGGACTGGCTGGTCTCACGCGCGAAGGACAAGAACCCCGGCCAGTGGGAAGCCGCACTGGAGGCAGTACGGGCCGCGGACGAACGCCACGAGTTCACCGGCCCCGTCACCTGAACCGGAAGCCCCCTCACCCCGACAGCAGCTGCGTCGCCGCCAGCTCCCCGTACAGCTCGTCGCTCGCCATGAGCTTCGCGTGCGTGCCCACGGCGCGGATGCGGCCGGCTTCCATGACCACGATGCGGTCGGCGCTGGTCACCGTGGACAGGCGGTGGGCGACGACCAGGACCGTCGTCGTCCGGGCCGCGTCCGCGACCGTGCTGCGCAGGGCCGCCTCGTTGGCCGCGTCCAGTTGCGAAGTCGCCTCGTCCAGGAGCAGCAGGCGGGGGCTGCGCAGCAACGCGCGGGCTATCGCGACGCGTTGGCGCTCCCCGCCCGAGAGCATGCTGCCGCGGTGGCCCACGGCCGTGTCGAGGCCCTCCGGCAGGCGGGCGGTCAGGTCCTCCAGGCGGGCGCGGCGCAGTACCTCGTGGAGCTGGCCGTCCGTGGCGTGGGGGACGCCGAGGAGGAGGTTCTCCCGCAGGGTTCCGGCGAGGACGGGCGCGTCCTGCTCGACGTAGCCGATGGCGGCGCGCAGCGTGGCCAGGGGCCAGTGCCGGATGTCCCGGCCGTCCAGCAGGACGCGGCCGCCGTCCGGCTCGTAGAAGCGCTCGATGAGGGAGAAGACCGTGGTCTTGCCCGCGCCGGACGGGCCGACGAAGGCCGTCAGCCCCCGGGCGGGCACGGTGAACGAGATGCGGCGGTGCACGGCCGGCAGCTCGGGCCGGTAGCCGAAGCGCACGCGGTCGAAGGCGACGGACGCGGGGCGGGGGCCGCAGCCGGGGTCCGCAGCCGGGGCCGGGGCGCCGCCGGTGTCCTCGACGGCCATCTGCTCGGCCTCCCGGATCCGCAGGGCCGCCGCGGCACCCACCTGGAACTGCCCGGCCGCACTCGCAAGTTGGCTGATGCGGGGCGCCAGGGAGAAGAGGTAGAGGAGGAAAGCCACGAGCGTGGAGACGGCGAGTGCGCCGGAGGCCACGCGTACTCCGCCCACGCCGAGGACCACCAGGAAGGAGACCTGCACGGCCACTTGGCAGACGGTGTCCGAGACGGCCTCCCAGGACGCGGCGCGCGTTCCCGACCGGCGGGCCCGCTCGGCGGCCTCGTGCAGGCGGGCGATCTCGCGCTGCTCGGCCCCGGATGCCTTGACGGTGCGGAAGGCACCGAAGGCACGCTCCAGGGCGGCGCCCATGCCGCCGACGGCCTCCTGGGTCTGCCGGGTGGCCCGGCCGATGCGGGGAACCACGACGCCGCTGACGGTGCTGATGAACACGATCACCGCGAGGGTGACCGCGAGCAGCACCGGGTCCAGCACGCCCATCATGAGCACCGTGACGACAGTGATCACGGTGCCCGTGAGGGCCGCGGCCATCGCCTGGGTGGCGACCTGGCGCAGCAGCGTGGTGTCGGCGGTGAGCCGGGCTATCAGGTCGCCCGGGTCGTGGCGCTCGGCCACCGGCACGCGCAGCAGGAGCAGCCTCGTGGTCAGACCCCGCCGGGCGGTGCACACGAGCTTCTCCGCGGTGCGCTCCAGGACGAGGTGGCTGAGTGCGACGAGCACCGCCCCGGCAAGCACGAGCCCGCCGAGGATGAGCATCTCCTGAGTGACCGAGCGGCCCTGGTCGAGGTCGATCAGCAGGCGCTGTGCGGCCAGGGGCTGGGCCAGGCCCAGCGCGCCGCCGAGGAGTCCGAGCAGCGCGCCGCCGAGGATGGCCCGGCGCTGCGGCCGGAGGTACCGGGCCAGGGCCCGGCGCCCCGCGTGCCGCTGCCGCTCCGGTGGTTCCGGTGCCACGCTCATGGGTCTCACTCCACTGTGAAGAAGCGCTGGAAGTAGTCGGCCGGGGCGCCCTCGCCCACCAGGACGGACTCCGCCTCGACCCATGCGTGTGCCGCGAAGGGCGGCTGCGTCCGGGCCCCCACGCACCACACGGCCCACTGGCCGCGCATGCGGCACAGCAGGACGGTCCCCAGGGACCGGGGCAGGCAGCCCTTCTGTCCTCCGCTGGAGAGGCTGACGGCCAGGATCGTCTGCCTGGCGTCCGTCGCCTCGGCGAGGCTCGCGGGCCGGGCCCCGCGGCGGAGCCACCGCAAGACGGTGCGGATGCGCCCGGGCGGCTGGGTGGCGAGCAGGTGGGCGAGGGCGACCGCCGAGCGGGCCGCCCAGCGGGTGGCGAGGGGCACGGTGTCCGGGCGGTAGGGCACCGCCTCCGGTGTGCTCACGGCCGCGTCCCGGACAGGAGCCTGGCCGTCCGCAGCTCGCCGTAGATGCGGTCGACGTCGCGTGCCGCCTCGTCGAAAGGCACGTCGTACTGCGCGGTCAGCACGTGGGCGACCGCCCCCTTGGAGCCGCCGTCGAGCAGGGTGCGCAGGACGAGCGCGGCGGTGGGATTGAGGGTCCAGTACTCGCCGGTGGTCTGGTCGAGCAGGGCGATGCCGTAGTCGGTCTCGGTCATCACCACTCCGGAGCGGAGTCGGAGCGACATCTTCCACGCCTTTCGGTTCGGGGCCCCTCGGGGCTGTTCGTTCCGTTCGATGCGTTCCGTTCGGTGCGCTTCAGCGCGTACCGGTCTCGCGCGAGCGCAGCCACACCTCGCAGGCCACGGTGGTGTGCAGCAGGGCGCTCTCCTCCTCCACCGAGAGCGGGCGCAGGCACCAGTCCCGCAGCACGCGCACGTCGATCAGGCCCAGCCGGGCGAGGCGGGAGTCCTCGCACAGAGCCAGCAGCCGGGGCCGGTGCTCGCGCAGGCCCGCCTCCTCCTCCAGCGAGGCATTGGCCTTGGTGGCCCGGGTGCGGCTGGCGTCCGGCACGATGCCGTGCATGGCCTCGACGATCAGCGGCTTGTACCGCCAGGGCGTGATGCGCTCCTCCGGCCGTACCGCGAGGCCCGCCTCGATCACGCGGTCGTCGTAGAACGGCGCCGAGCAGGCGATGCCCAGCGCCCCGGACAGCTGGCCCATGTGCCGGACGAAGCGGGAGGTGTACTCCAGGGTGGCCAGCTCGCGGTGGCCGCCGTGGTCCCGGGCCAGCGGCTCCGCGTCCCGGGCGGCGGCGCGGATTTGCCGGCGTACGGTGGCCACCGCCTCGGGCGTGGCCCACGGGGGCATCCGCGGCGACTCGGTCCACTCCAGCAGCGGCGCGTTCACGGCCGACGGCGGTGCGGTGAGGTGCGCGGCGACCCGCTCCAGCCAGTGCGGGTAGGACCGGCGGTCGAGGAGCTGGCGCAGCACCTGCCGCCGCGGCCAGCTGTACTTGGCCCGGTAGCCGCGCAGTTGGCGCAGCGCGGCGCGCGGGTGCGTACGGGCGAGGCCGTGGAGGCGGGCGGAGGCCCCGCTCAGCACCTCGTCGCCGCCGATGCCGGTCAGGTGGAGGTCGGAGCCGCGCTCGGCGGCCAGGCGCACGACGCTCATGCGGCGGTCGTGGTCGACGGCCATGGGCGAGGGCGCGTCGAGGAGGTCGTCGAAGGCGTCGAGGCCGTCGAAGGTCAACGGCACGCGGTCGGCGGGGATTTCGTGGTGCTCCACCGTGCCCAGGGCCTCGATGGTCCGGCGCGCCCAGTGGGCGTCGTCGCCGAGCGGGTCGCGGGCGCAGGCGGTGTAGGCGACGACCTTCGCGTCGCCCTGCGCGGCCGTGCAGCAGACCGCGGTGGAGTCGAGGCCGCCGAGGTCGCACGTGATCAGGGAGCGGCCCCGGGTACGGACCCCCACGGCCGCGGTGAGCGCGTCCGCGAGCCGGACGGCGCCCTCGTGCAGCGGGACGTCCGGCTCGGGCGGCGTCCACCAGCGCCCCGTGCGGGCGGGGCCGTCGGGTCCGACGGTCAGGTGGCGGCCGCCCGCGGGCAGGGCCTCCACGCCGTGCCAGACGGGGCGGGAGGACAGCGGGTACAGCAGGCCCATGGCGAGCAGCTGGAGGGCGAGGCGGTCCTCGTCGAGGTCGGCGCCGAGCAGGTCCGCGAGCACGTCGGCCCGGTCGGCGGCCACGGTCGCGGAGCCGACGCGGGCGTGGAAGACGCGCCGTATGCCGACGGCGCCGCACTGGATGCGGAAGCGTCCGTCGGCGGCGCGTGCCAGCAGGTGGAAGCTGCCCGGCCAGGCGGAGCCGAACCGGCAGACCGCATCCGGGGTTCCGGCGACCCGCACGGCCTCGGCGGCCCGCGCCGCCTGGGTCGGGGTCACCACGTGCTCGCCCAGGACCGCCACCCGGACGTCCCCGGCCCCGCCCAGCGTGAGCGCGTCCTGCGCCCAGCGGCCCAGCAGCCACGGCCGGCCGGAGGGGTGCGGCACGGCCCGGTGCGCGTGGGGGCGGGCCCTGGCCGCCAGCTCCGCGACCGCTTCGGCGGCGGTGTCGGGCAGGGCGAGAAACCAGGTGGACAGGGCGGACAGGGACGAAGAGCGATCCATGACGCACCTCCGGTCGGCAGCCCGGCCGGCCGGGCTCGGCAAAGCCCGTAAAGGTCCGGGAAGACTCGGGAAGACTCGGCGACGCATTGCCAACGGACAGAAATCGGGGGGTGAATGGCGCATGGCCATCACCCCCCGATCCCGGGGGCTCCCCGCTCGTCACACGTCATACGTCAAAGGACTCGACCTGTGAAAAAAGCGGGCCCCTGCCGGACTGCCTCAGACGAGCTGGTGGGCGCCGAGGAAGTCCTTCGCGGTCTTGCCGGCCAGGCCCGTCACCTTGCGGAAGCTGCCGGCCTTGGCGATGGTGGGACGCTCGTACGTCATGGCGTTCTCCTTCTCTGCGATGGGGACGTTGAACCGCAGGTCACCTGCTACGGACACGGGAACCGGCAACCGGTCCACGCGAAGAAACCGTCGGATGTACCGAGCGGATGACGGTCCCTCCACAGCCCTCACGCATGCGCACACCACTACCCATACGGGGAGGGCCGGTTACCGGATCTTTCGATCCCCCTGGCCGCACGTCGAGAATAAATATGAAGAACACATCATCACAACGCTATGGCCTGAGCATCAGTTGCGCGGGCCGGGCGCTCCATTAAAAAGCGCGCCCGGGAATTCCCGGGCGCGCTCCACCATATGTCGTGACGTGAAAATCGGCGGTCAATCACCCATACAGTTCAACCATCAACAGGGGATTGAGCGGAAGGGAATCACTGCGCCCCGAACACCTGCGTCCAGCGCGGCCCGCCCGGGGCCGTGTTGATGCCGATGCCGATCTCCTTGAACGAGCAGTTGAGGATGTTCTTGCGGTGGCCGTCGCTGTGCATCCAGGAGTCCATGACCGCCGCCGCGTCCTGCTGCCCGTAGGCGATGTTCTCGCCGTACGTGCTCCACTGGTAACCGGCGGCCGTGATGCGGTCGCCCGGGCCCTTGCCGTCGGGGTTGGTGTGGTTGAAGAAGTTGCGGGCGGCCATGTCGTCGGAGTGGCCCTGGGCGGCGGCGTCCAGGAGGCTGTTGGAGGTGACCGGCGAGCAACCCGACTTCGCGCGCTCGGCGTTGACCAGGGCCACGACCTGCTGGGCCATCGTGCCGCCGCCGGGGTTGGCGGGCGGCTTGGGCTGGGTCTTGCGCTGCGCGGTGGGGGCGGGGGCCGCGGTGCGCTCGGGGGAGTCGGTCGTCGCCTCGGGCTCCGGGGACTTGGTCGAGGGCTTGGCGCTGGGGGTCGCGCTGGGCGAGGGGCTCGCCGAGGCGGATGCGCTGGGCGAGGCCGACTGCGACGGGGTGGCCAGCGGGGCGGGCTCCTGGGCGGCGAGCTGCCGCAGGTTGCCCGGGTCGCCGGCGGCCTGGGTCTTGGTGGGGGTGCCGGAGTCGTCCTGGAGGAGGAAGCCGCCGCCGAGCGCACCCCCCGCGAGCACGGCCAGCACGCTCGCACCGATCACCGCCCGCCTGGCCGTACGGGACTTGGTGCCGCCCGCGCGGCGGCGGCCGCCGCCCGCCCGGTGCCCGCCGGCCCGGTGCCCGTGCGCCGCCGGGGCCTGCGTGGCGTACGCGACCGGTGCGGTGGCCGGTGCGGCCGAGCCGCTGCCCCACCATGCGAGCAGCGCGGCGCCGACCGGCACCAGGCCCAGGCCGACCAGCAGCCCCTCGGCCGGGACGAGCGCCGACAGGGCGCCCGTGCAGCGGCCGCAGCCCCGGACGTGCCGGGCGACGCGCTTGCGCCACAGCGCGGAGGGGACGCCGTCCCAGTGCGCGACCACCTCGGCCAGCCCCGGGCAGCGGGGCTGCGCGGCCAGGGCCTGGACCACGCCCCGGGCGATGTCCAGCTGGGCCTTGGTCCGCTGTATTCGTACGGCCGTGTGCTGCGGGGTCAGCTCCAGCGCGGCGGCGACCTCGGCGCGGGTCAGCTCGCCCGCGGCCTCCAGCCACCACAGGGACAGGACCTCCTGCTCCCCCTCGTCCAGCCAGCGCGTGGCCTCGGCGGCCTCCTTGCGCTGGCCCTCCAGCCCCAGCCGGACGATCGTCAGGTCGACGAAGTCGGCCTTCGGGTCGGCGACCTCGCCGACCACTTCCTGCAGGCCACTGACGGGAGACTCGGGGCGCTCCTCCCGGCAGTGGCTGCGTATCTGGTTCATGGTGATCGCCACGAGCCACGAGCGGAAGCTCGCCGGGTCGCGCAGGCCGTCGAGGCCGTTGATCACGCGGAGCATGGTCTCCTGGACGACGTCGTCGACGTCCGCGTGCCCGTTCAGGGCCCGGCCGACGATGTTGTAGACCAGCGGCAGGTGGGTGGCGACGAGTTCGTCCTGTGCCGCCGTGTTCCCGGCCCGCGCCGCCTCGATCACGGCCACGCTCACACCATTCACGCCCGCACCTCTCTCCGCACCCGCCACATTGGCGTTCGATCCGACACCAAGGAGACCGGGCGCCGATCGGCAGATAACAAAAAGTTGGGTGCGAATGTACGACAGGTGGCTCAGGCGGATGTCTGGATCAAGAACTCACGAACGATCCCCGGAGCCGCATATTCCGCAAACTGGACGGCCTCCTCCGCCGACATGTCCCGTATGCGGTATCCGCCCTCCCCGGCGGCGACGTCCGCAGTGAGAGTGACCACACCTGCCCGGTGCGCAAAGGGCGTATCGGTAAATGTCCATCCCTGTACGGAACTCCGGTCGAGCGCCACGGTCTCCCGCCAGAACGTCCCGGACCGCATCAGCAGATGACGCCCGCGCAGCCCGTGCCCCAGCGCCCGGTACGCGTCCCGGGCGAGCCCGTACGCCACGGGTGCCGCGACGAGCACCCAGCCCAGCGCGCAGTACAGCAGCACCGGCAGCGACAGCAGCCACCCCAGCACCGCGAGCACCACGGCCGCGGGCAGCACCCCCCACCCCAGGGCGGCCACCACCCGCCGCCGCAGCGCGACCCGGGGGTGCGGGCGCAGTCCCCCCGGCTGCAGCGCCCGCACTCCCGGGGCCTCCCCCAGCACCGCCGTGCACACGCGCACCGCCTCCGCCCGCCGCGCGGGCGGCAGCACGATGCTGCGCTTGCGGTTCCGGTCCCGGTCCCCCAGGCCGCCCGCGACCGCCCGTACGGAGGCGCCGCCCCCCGCGCGCAGGAGCAGCGGCTCCCGCAGCGCCACTCCGCACAGGCGGTCGGGCTCGATGGCGACGGTCTGCCCGCCCAGCAGGCCGCGCCGGACGACGAGGCCGCCCCCGGCGGTGCGCTCCAGCCGGTAGCCCCACCAGCTCCCGGCGTAGTGCGCCAGCGCGCCCGCGACCCCCAGCGCGGTGGCGGCGAGCAGGGCCGACGGGATCGAGACCCACAGCGGGCCGTTCCCGCCGAGCCCGGCCCACAAGTGCCGGACGGGGCCGGTGCGCCAGGGCTTCGTACCCGTCGCGCTGACGATGCGCCAGGCCGTGCCGGCCACCGTCAGGACGCCGCCCCACACCCAGAAGGTGAGCGGTGCGTACCGCAGCCGGCGCGGGTCGGCCTCGGCCAGGACGGTCATGCGGCTTCCCCATCCCCCAGTCGCTCGGCCAGTTGCTCGGCCAGGCGGCGGGCCTGGTCTGCGGACACGCCCGTGATCCGCAGACCGGGCGTCTCCGGTCCCGTCGCGACGGTCACCGTCGCCAGCCCGTACCGCCGTTGCAGCGGTCCGCGGCGGGTGGCGACGGCCGTGACGCGGGCGAGCGGCACGATGCGGCGCTGCCGCCGGAGCCAGCCGCCGGAGGCGTAGACCGCCGCGCTCCCCACCTCCCAGCCGTGCACCCGGCACCGCCGCGCGGGCATCGCCAGGAGATAGCCGAGCGCCGGGGCCACCAGGGCGACCGCCGTCAGCGGGGCCAGCCACGGCAGGGCGCCGGAAAAGAAGAGGAAGGACGTCACGAGCAGCGCGGCGGCGGTCAGCAGCAGCGGCCCGGTCACCGTGACCAGCGCCTGGGCCGTCCACCAGCGCCGGGCGCGCGGGTCGACGCGATGGGCGGGCGCCCGCAGCACCGCCGTCACTCCCACCACTTCCCCTCCCCCATCTCGCTTCGCAAGTCATTCGTATTGCGAAACCCGACGGGCGCTAAGCTATAGCAATACGTTTGACCTGTAAACACCGGTCCGGTCCCGACGGCCCGGGGAAAGGCGCCATCCCGTGCCCAAGCGCGTCGACCACGAGGAACGCCGCCGCACCATCGCCGAGGCGCTGTGGCGGATCGCCTGCACCCGGGGCCTGGATGGCGTGAGCCTGCGCGAGGTCGCGGCCGAGGCGGACATCTCGCTCGGGCGGCTTCAGCACTACTTCCGCACCAAGGACGACATGCTCGTCTTCGCCCTCGACCACATCGGCGAACTCGCCGGCCGCCGCATCCAGGCGCGCATCGAGGCCCTGCCCGGCACCCCCGGCCCCCGCGCGGTGGTGCGCGAGATCATCTCCGAGCTGCTGCCGCTGGACGACAAGAGCCGCACCGGACAGCTGGTCCAGCTCGCCTATGCCATCCGGGCGGTGCACGACGAACGCCTGCGCCGCCGCGCCCAGGAGGGCATTCCGGTGCTCCGGGGGATCCTCGCCGACCAGATCCGGCAGGCCGTCGAGCGCGGCGAGGCCGCTCCCGGCCGCGACCCCGAGACGGAGGCCGGGCTGCTGCTGGCCATGACCGACGGGCTCGCCGGGCACGTCCTCCTCGAGGTGATCTCCCCCGCCGACTCGCTGCGGCTGCTGGACGCGCAGCTGGACCGGCTGTTCACGCCCTAGGCCCTGACAGCCCGGAAGAAGCAGCGCTACGGGGAGGTCACGGCCGCCGCGCAGCGCGGTTCCGGCCGCCCCGGCCCGGTGACAGCGCGTCCGCCAGCTCGTCCAGCGCGTCCATCAGCAGCTCCGTGCCCCGCACCGGCACGCCCTCGTCCCCCGCCCGCTCCCGCCAGGCCGCCAGCGCCCGGTGCGGCCCGGACCAGTCCGGCCGCCGCCGCTCGCGCACGGCCGCCACGGCGTCCGGCAGCGCGGCCCGCAGGGCGGCCGCGAACTCCCCGGCGCCCTCGTCGGGTTCGGCGTCCCGGCCCGGGAGGTGGGCCTCCATCAGCATGGTGACCCGCCCCGTGGTCGCGAGCGCCGACTCCGCCGCCCGCTCCGAGGTGCGCGAGATGCCCCGGTGCCGCACCGGCTCCTTCTGGGCGCGCGCGGCCGTGTCCTCCCACGCCACCCTCGCCGCCCGCGAGTCCAGCAGCGCCTCGCGCACCCGGCGCGGCCTGCGCTCGGCCGGGCGGGCGTACACGTCGAGGACGGCGAGGGCGTAGGCGCCGGTGGTGCTCAGCCAGTCGGCGAGGCGGTCGCGCAGCCGGGGCGTCTCCCAGGCCGGGAAGACCGCGTACGCGGCCATCGCCAGCAGCCCGCCGAGCAGGGTCAGCGCCAGCCGGTCCTGGACGGTCTGCGACCAGCCCTCGCCCGCGATGCCGAGCAGGAAGACGACGTACGCGGCGATGCACGCCGACGCCACGATGTAACCGGTGCGCATCAGCAGGTACATCAGCCCGATGCAGACCACCGCCAGCGCGGCCGAGGCCCGGATGCCGGGATGGAGGAGCGCGGTGAGCCCGCCGCCGATCCCGACGCCGATCAGCGTGCCGGTGAAGCGTGCGATGCCGCGCTGGTAGGTCTGGGCGAAGTCGGGCCGCATCACCATCACCGAGGTCATCGGCGCCCAGTAGCCGTGGCCGAGCGGCAGGACGGTGCCCAGGGCGTAGCCCGCGCAGCACACGATCGAGACACGGACGGCGTGCCGGGCGACGGGCGAGGACCAGCGCGCCTCCCGGCGCACCGCCCGCAGGCTCTCCGGCACGAGCCGGGGCACGGTGGGGCGCAGCAGGTGGCGGCGCTCCTGCTCGGTGGTGGGCCGGGTGGCGCGCACCGGCGCGTCGCTGGCCTCCACGGCGTCGGCGAGCAGGGCGATCAGCCGGAGCGCGGCGCGGCGGGCGGGGCCGGTGAGCCGGGGCCCGGTCTCGGGGACCTCCAGGGCGGCCATGGTCTCGGGGGACAGCCGCACGGGCTCGCCCCGGCGGATCGCGCGGGCGACGGCGTCGAGCACGGAGGCGGCGGCACCCAGCAGCTCACGGGCGTGGTCGCGCTCGGGCCCCTCGGCGGGGGCGCCGACCACGGGGTCGGCGAGGGAGGCCAGCACGGGGCGCAGGCGCTCGGCGACGCCGCGGGGGCCGCCGAGCTGGCGGGGCCGGTTGCGGGCCTGGCGGGGCGTCAGTTCGGCGGCGCTGCGGGCCTCCATCAGCGGCACGGGGTCGAAGCGGGCGACCGGGTCGTGGCGCAGGCGGCGCGCGTAGTCGGCCTCGGCGGCCAGCGCGTCGGCGAGCGCATCGCGCTGGCGGCCCCAGGGCCGGATGGGGACGAACACGATGAGCAGCGCCTGCACGACGCCGCCGAAGACGATGAGCGCGGCGTGCTGGGCGGCGCCGGCGACGGAGGTGGGGAGGGTGACGGTGACGAGCATGACCGCGATGGTCTGGGTGGCGACCAGCCCCGAGACGGGCCCGACCGCCCAGGCCATGCCCGCCTGAAGGGTCCAGACGGCCAGCAGCGTGATGAAGAGGACGTGGTGGGAGGCGGCGAGATAGCCGAGGAAGGTGCTGAAGCCGAGCCCGACCGCCACGGCGAGGGCGAGGGTGGGGCGGGGGCGCCAGGTCCGCTGGAAGGTGGCGAGGCCGGAGGCGAAGGCGCCGAAGGCGGAGGAGACGGCGAGGGTGGGCGTGCCGAGGGTGAGGATGACGCCGATGACGATGGCTACGGCGCAGGCGGCGCGGGCGGCGAGGAGGGGTTCGAGTCTGGTGCGTTCTACGGTCAGGCCGGCGCGGGCGGTCTTTTTCAGCGCGCTCGCCCAGGTCATGGGGTGAGCGTACGGGGTGGACGGGGTGGGGTGGAGTCTGACGTTCCGGTTGTGTGGGGCGGGGGGCGGTTTTCTTTCCCCACCCCGCCCCTTCCCGGCTGTATCGATTTGCGGCTCCGCCGCGTGGGGGGCTTCGCCCCGGACCCCGGGTGGGGAACGGGGGCTGCGCCCCCTGCCCCCCGGGCCCCTCGCGCTGCGCGCGGGGGCAAGGTTCGGGGCTGCAGGCCCAGACCCCGGGACCGCGCTGCGCGCGGGCGGTAACCGGGGGCTTCGCCCCCAGAGCCCCTCGCGCTGCGCGCGGGGGCGACGTTCGGGGCTTCGCCCCCCAGGCCCCCGTTCCGGGGCAAGTCCCGGGCCCCCGGGGCAAGGAGCGGGGGCTACGCCCCCTGCCTCCGTCCCGGGGGCAATTTCAGCCCCTCCGGCGTTTGAGGAGCGGGGATCCGGGGGCGGAGCCCCCGGGTTCTGGCCCCGCGCGCAGCGCGAGGGCCCGGGGGGCAGGGGGCGCAGCCCCCGTTCCCCACCCGGGGTCCGGGGCGGAGCCCCGGTTTCGGGGAGGGGCGGGGTGGGGGAAGAATCACCCCGTGCTCCCCCACCGAGCGCGCCGTGCGTGACCGTCACGCACCCGCACCCCTGGAGGAGTCATGCCCAAGACGCGCCTCGCCGCCCTGGCCGCCACCGTGGCGCTCGCCCTCGCCGTGCCCGCCGGCACCGCCGTCGCCTCGCCGAAGCCCACACCCCGACCCACCCCGCCCATACCCACCCGCATGGTCGCCCTCGGCGACTCCCTCAGCCGGGGCGTCAACTCCTGCTCCGCAGGCCTTCGCTGCGGCTGGAAGTCCTGGTCCACCGGGTCCGACCCGGCCGTGAACAGCCACTGGTCCAGGATCCACGCCCTCAACCCCGACGTCATGGCCTACAACGACGCCAAGCCCGGGGCCAGGGTGGGCAACCTGGACGCCCAGGTGCGCACCGCCCTCGCCCATGGCGGCATCGACTACGTGACGATCATGATCGGCACCCACGACGCCTGCGCCGGCACCGAGTCCTGGATGACCTCTGCCGCCGACTTCGAGGCCCGCTTCCGCTCGGCCCTGCGCACCCTGCGCGCGGGCGCCCCCGAGGCCTCCGTGTTCGTCGCCAGCATCCCGGACGTCAAGCAGCTGTGGGAGCTGGGCAAGGACAACCCGAACGCGCGCCGGTCCTGGAGCGTCTCGACCACCTGTCCCACCATGTTCGCCAACCCCGAGTCCCGGGCGCCGCAGGACGAGACGCGCCGGGAGCGGGTGCGCGAGCGGATCATGGACTACAACGCGGCCCTCGCCCGGGTGTGCGCCGAGGACTCCGGCTGCCGCTACGACGACGACGCGGTCTTCGACCACCGCTTCACCACCGCCGACGTGAGCGACATCGACTACTTCCACCCCAGCGCCGCAGGGCAGAAGACGCTGGCCGACGTGACCTATGAGGCCGGGTTCGACTGGTAGCGGCCAGGGAGGCGGGGCCGCACCGGGCCCCGCCCTCCGTCAGCGGTGGCTCGGGAAGCCCAGGTCCACTCCGCCGTCCTCCGGGTCCGGCCAGCGCGTTGTGATCACCTTGCCGCGCGTGTAGAAGCGCACGCCGTCGTTGCCGTACACGTGGTGGTCGCCGAAGAGCGAGTGCTTCCAGCCACCGAAGGAGTGGTAGCCGACCGGCACCGGGATGGGCACGTTGACGCCCACCATCCCGGCCTCCACCTCCAGTTGGAAGCGGCGCGCGGCACCGCCGTCGCGGGTGAAGACGGCGGTCCCGTTGCCCCACGGCGAGGCGTTGATGAGGGCCACCCCCTCCTCGTACGTCTCCGCGCGCAGCACGCACAGCACCGGGCCGAAGATCTCGTCGCGGTAGGCGTCCGCGGTGGTGGGCACCTTGTCGAGCAGGGACAGGCCGATCCAGTGGCCGTTCTCGTAGCCGTCCACCGTGAAGCCGGTGCCGTCCAGCACGACCTCCGCGCCCTGGGCCGCGGCCCCGTGCACGTACGAGGCGACCTTGTCGCGGTGGGCCCGGGTGATCAGCGGGCCCATCTCCGAGGCCGGGTCGTCGCCCGGGCCGATCTTGATCTTCTCGGCGCGCTCGCGGATCCGCGCCACCAGCTCGTCCCCGATGCCGCCCACCGCGACGACCGCCGAGATCGCCATGCAGCGCTCCCCCGCCGAGCCGTACGCGGCGGAGACGGCGGCGTCGGCGGCGGCGTCGAGGTCGGCGTCGGGCAGGACCAGCATGTGGTTCTTGGCGCCGCCGAGCGCCTGGACGCGCTTGCCGTTGGCGGTGGCCGTGGTGTGGATGTGGCGGGCGATCGGGGTGGAGCCGACGAAGGAGACCGCGGCGACGTCCGGGTGCTCCAGCAGCCGGTCGACGGCCTCCTTGTCGCCGTTGACGACGTTGAGCACACCCTCCGGCAGGCCCGCCTCCGCGGCCAGCTCGGCGAGCAGGATCGCGGGCGAGGGGTCCTTCTCGCTCGGCTTGAGCACGAAGGTGTTGCCGCAGGCGACGGCCAGCGGGAACATCCACATCGGCACCATGGCCGGGAAGTTGAAGGGTGTGATGCCCGCGACGACGCCCAGCGGCTGGCGGATCGACGCGACGTCCACGCGGCTCGACACCTCGGTCGACAGCTCGCCCTTGAGCTGGGTGGTGATCCCGCACGCCAGCTCGACGATCTCCAGGCCGCGGGCGACCTCGCCGAGCGCGTCGGCGTGGACCTTGCCGTGCTCGGCGGTGATCAGCCTGGCCAGCTCCTCGCGGTGGGCGTCCAGCAGGGCGCGGTAGCGGAACAGCACGGCGGTGCGCGCGGCCAGCGAGGAGCGGCTCCACGTCGCGTACGCGCCGCGGGCGGCCGCGACGGCGGCGTCGACCTCCTCGGCGGAGGCGAAGGCGACCCGGGTGGTGACGGCACCGGTGGCCGGGTCGGTGACCTCGCCGTACCGCCCGGAGGTGCCCTCGACGGTCTTGCCGTCGATCCAGTGGTTGACGGTCTTCATGCGTCGCGCCTCTCTGGTTCGATGCTACGTCCGACCCCCGGGACACCCCCCAGGTGGCGGCGGCGGGCGGTGGCGTTGCGCTCGTACTCCTCCCGGGCCGTGACGGCCGCCGGACGGGTCGCGGCCTCGGCGACAGGCACATCCCACCACGCCTGCGCGGGGGGCGCCCCGGACACAGTGTCGGCTGTTTCGGTCTCCACATAGACACATGTGGGCCGGTCGGAGGCGCGCGCCTCGGCCAGCGCGTCCCGCAGTTCGAGGACCGTACGGGCGCGCAGCACCGTCATCCCCAGCGAGGCCGCGTTGGCCGCCAGGTCGACGGGCAGCGGCTCGCCGGTGTACGTGCCGTCGGGCGCCCGGAAGCGGTACGCGGTGCCGAAGCGCTCGGCGCCGACGGACTCCGAGAGGCCGCCGATGGAGGCGTAGCCGTGGTTCTGCACCAGCACCACCTTGATGGCGATCCCCTCCTGCACGGCGGTGACCAGCTCGGTCGGCATCATCAGATACGTACCGTCGCCGACGAGCGCCCACACCGGGCGGTCGGGGGCGGCCAGGCGCACGCCGATGGCGGCCGGGATCTCGTAGCCCATGCAGGAGTAGCCGTACTCCAGGTGGTACTGGCGGCGGGAGCGGGCCCGCCAGAGCTTGTGCAGGTCGCCGGGGAGCGAACCGGCCGCGTTGATCACCACGTCCTCGTCGCCGACGACGGCGTCCAGCGCGCCGATGACCTGCGCCTGGGTGGGCCGCCGCCCGTCGCCGTCGTCCCGCCAGGAGTAGGCGTAGTCGACCGCCGCCTCCCACTCGGCCTTCCCGGCGGTGTACGCGCGCACGTACTCCTCGGCCACCCGGTGCCCGCGCAGCCCCTCGGTGAGCGCCGCGAGGCCCGTGCGGGCGTCGGCCACCAGGGGCAGCCCGGCCATCTTGTGCGCGTCGTACGCGGCGATGTTGAGGTTGACGAAGCGGACGTCCGGCGCGGCGAAGAGGGTCGAGGAGGCGGTGGTGAAGTCGCTGTAGCGGGTGCCGACGCCGATGACGAGGTCGGCGCTGCGGGCGAGGGCGTCCGCGACGGCGGTGCCGGTGTGGCCGATGCCGCCCACGTCGGCGGGGTGATCGTGGCGCAGCGAGCCCTTGCCCGCCTGGGTGGAGGCCACGGGGATGCCGGTGGCGTCGGCGAGTTCGCGCAGCGCGTCCTCGGCCTCGCTGTGGTGGACGCCGCCGCCCGCGATCAGCAGCGGGCGCCGGGCGGCCCGTACCGCCCGTACTGCGGCGGCGAGTTCGGCGGGGTCGGGGGCCGGGCGGCGGACGTGCCAGATGCGGTCGGCGAAGAACTCCTCGGGCCAGTCGTACGCCTCGGCCTGGACGTCCTGCGGCAGGGCGAGGGTGACGGCCCCCGTCTCGACGGGGTCGGCCAGCACGCGTACGGCCTGCAGGGCGGCGGGGATCAGCGCCTCGGGCCGGACGATCCGGTCGAAGTACCGGGAGACCGGGCGGAGGCAGTCGTTGACGGAGACGTCGCCCGCGCCGGGGTGTTCGAGCTGCTGGAGGACGGGGTCGGCGGGGCGGGTGGCGAAGGTGTCGCCGGGGAGGAGCAGGACCGGGAGCCGGTTGACCGTGGCGAGGGCGGCGCCCGTGACGAGGTTGGTGGCGCCGGGGCCGATGGAGGTGGTGACGGCGTGCGCGGAGAGCCGGTCGCACTGGCGGGCGTAGCCGACGGCGGCGTGCACCATGGCCTGCTCGTTGCGGCCCTGGAGGTAGGGCAGGGCGTCCCCGGTCTCCAGCAGGGCCTGGCCGACGCCCGCCACGTTGCCGTGCCCGAAGATGCCCCAGCAGGCGGCGATCAGCCGCTGCCGGCGGCCGTCCCGCTCGGTGTACTGGTGGGCGAGGAACTCCACCAGTGCCTGGGCGACGGTGAGACGGCGGGTCATCGGTCCCCTCCCGGTCGGTAGAACGGCAGCCTGGCGTCGACGGGCTGATCGGGCCAGGTGGTGCGGATCCAGGCGTGGTCGGGGTGGTCGCGGATGAGCCACTCCCGCTCGGCGCCGGGGCCCGCCATGACGTTGAGGTAGTACATGTCGTGGCCGGGCGCGGCGATGGAGGGGCCGTGCCAGCCGTCGGGGATCAGCACGGTGTCGCCGGTGCGGACTTCGGCGAGGACGTCGGTGCCGTGCTCGCGCGAGGGGGACACGCGCTGGTAGCCGAGGCCGGGGGTGCCGCCCGGTCCTTCGGCGATCTCGAAGTAGTAGATCTCTTCGAGCTGTGACTCCCGGCCCGGGTGGTGCTCGTCGTGCTTGTGGGGCGGGTAGGACGACCAATTGCCGCCCGGGGTGAGGACTTCGACGGCGATGAGCTTGTCACATGCGAAGGTGTCGGCGGCGGCGAAGTTGTTGACCTGACGCGAGCAGGTGCCGGTGCCGCGCAGCTCGACGGGTACGGTCTCGGCGGGGCCGTAACGGGCGGGGAGGCGGCGGGTGCAGCGGGCTCCGGCGAGGGCGAAGCGGCCGCCGCCGGGGGAGGTGAGGGTGGCGTGCGCGTCGCGCGGGACGTAGGCGAAGTCGGTGACGCCCGTGAAGACGCTCTCCCGGCCGTGGAGTTCAAAGGTCCGGCCTTCTGTGCGGACGGTACAGCCGCCGCTGAGCGGCAGGACGATCCATTCGCTGTCGCCGGCGGTGAGGGTGTGGGTGCCGGCGGGGGGCAGGGTGAGGACGCGCAGGGAGGAGTGGGACCAGCGGGCGGACTCGGGGGTGATGTCGAGGTCGAGGGTGCAGGTCATGGGGTTCCTTGCCTGGTGACGTGAGTTCGGCACCGCAGGGCGCATCGGCCCGTCACAGCAGACCCACCGCCGTGTCCACGGCCGCCGCCACGTCCCCGTCCGGGGGATAGAGCAGCGTCCTCCCCACCACCAGCCCCTGCACCGTCGGCAGGCTCAGCGCCACCCGCCACCGCTCGTACATCGCGTCCTGGTCGGCCCCGACGTCGCCCCCGAGCAGCACCACGGGCAGGGTGGTGGTCCCCAGTACCTGTGCCATGTCCCGGACGTCGTCCGTGACCGGCACCTTCAGCCAGGTGTACGCCGAGGTCGCGCCCAGCCCGGAGGCGATGGCGAGGGAGGTGGTGACGGCCTCCGCGGAGAGGTCGTTGCGGACCGTGCCCGCCATGACCCGCCGGGACAGGAAGGGCTCCACGAAGACCGGCAGCCGGTGGGCGGCCATCTCGTCGACCGCCCGCGCGGCGGCCTCCATCGTGGTGAGGGAGCCGGGGTCGTCGTAGTCGATGCGCAGCAGCAGCTTCCCGGCGTCGAAGCCCCGCCGGACCAGGTCCTCCGCGCGTGGCCCGGTGAAGCGGTCGTCCATCTCGAACGAGGCGCCGAAGAGGCCGCCGCGGTTCATGGAGCCCATGACGACCTTGTTCTCCAGGGCGCCGAGGAGCAGCAGGTCGTCGAGGATGTCGGCGGTGGCGAGCACCCCGTCGACGCCGGGGCGGGAGAGGGCGATGCAGAGCCGCTCCAGCAGCTCGGCCCGGTTGGCCATGGCCAGCGGGCGGCCGCCGGCGTCCAGTGCGCCGCGCGCGGTGTGGTCGGCGGCGACGATCATCAGCCGGCCGCTGTCGCCGAGGAGGGGGCGGCGGGTGCGCCGGGCGGCGGCCTCGGCGACGGCCTCGGGGTGCCTGGTCCGCACCGTCACCAGGTCGGGGATACGGATGGTCACGCGGAGCCCTTCAGCAGTTCGGCGACCTCGTCGCGGGTCGGCATGGCGGAGGAGCAGGCGAGCCGGGAGGCGACGACGGCCCCGGCGGCGTTGGCGAAGCGCACGGCGCGCTCCAGGTCCCAGCCCGCGAGCAGACCGTGGCAGAGCGCGCCGCCGAACGCGTCGCCCGCGCCGAGCCCGTTGACGACCTCCACCCGCACGGGCGGCACGGCGGCGGTGGTGCCGTCGCGGTGGACGGCGAGGACGCCCTCGGGGCCCTGCTTGACGACGGCCAGCTCGACCCCGGCGGCCAGCAGGGCCCGTGCGGCGGCGTGCGGTTCGCGCTCGCCCGTGGCGACCTCGCACTCGTCGGCGTTGCCCACGGCCACGGTGGCGTGGGCGAGGGCGGCGGCGTAGTGCGGGCGGGCGCTCTCCGGGCCGCCGGACCAGAACACGGGCCGCCAGTCGAGGTCGAAGACGGTGATCCCGCTCCGGTCCCGGGCCCCGAGCGCGGCGAGCGTCGCCGTGCGGCTGGGCTCCTCGCTCAGGCCGGTGCCGGTCATCCAGAAGATCCGGGCGGCGCGGACGGCGTCCAGGTCGAGTTCGCCGGGGTGGATCTCCAGGTCGGGCGCCTTGGGGCGGCGGTAGAAGTAGAGCGGGAAGTCGTCCGGCGGGTGGATCTCGCAGAAGGTGAGGGGCGTGGGGTAGGCGGCCACGGGCGTCACCCAGCGGTCGTCCACGCCGAAGTCGCGCAGCGCGTCGTGGAGATAGCCGCCGAAGGGGTCGTCGCCGGTACGACTGATCAGCGCGGTGCGGCGGCCGAGGCGGGCGGCGGCGACCGCCACGTTGGCGGCGGAGCCGCCGAGGAACTTCCCGAACGTCTCGACGCGGGCCAGCGGCACCCCGGTCTGGAGCGGATAGAGGTCCACTCCGAGCCTGCCCATGGTGATGAGGTCGTACGGGCCGGTGGCCCCGGTCATGGCAGTTGCTCCCCTCCGGTCCGGTCGTGGACGTGGACCGATGGGGCAAGGTCTAGCCGGGGGCCCGGCGCCATGTCAAGGATTTGTCCTTACATACGGACGTCCCACGCCGCCCGTGGTCAGCCATGACGTTACGTCCATATGTCCTGACGAAACCTTGACACCTTTCCGGCCAGCCGTGAAGCTACCGGCAACCCCAGCCCTTGCCCGGTCGACACCGACCGGCGAGAGGAGAGCCGCCGCATGGACGCCGCCGCCCGTTCCTCCCCCCAGCAGCCGCCCGTCCTGGACCGCATCCGCGTGGGCTCCGCGCCGGACTCGTGGGGCGTCTGGTTCGCCGACGACCCGGCCCAGGTCCCCTGGCGACGCTTCCTCGACGAGGTCGCCGAGGCGGGCTACGAGTGGATCGAACTGGGCCCGTACGGCTATCTCCCGACCGATCCCGGACTGCTGCGCGCGGAGACGGACCGGCGCGGGCTCAAGGTCTCGGCCGGCACGGTCTTCACCGCCCTGCACCGGGGGCCCGCGGTCTGGGAGGAGACCTGGGAGCAGGTCGCCCGGGTCGCCGGGCTGGCCCGGGCGGTGGGCGCGCGCCATCTCGTCGTCATCCCCGCCTTCTGGCGCGACGACCGGACCGCCGAGCCCCTGGAGGCGCCCGAACTCACCGCCGAGCAGTGGCGGCACCTCGCCTCCGGCATGGAGCGCCTGGCCCGCGAGGTGCGCGACGCCTACGGGCTCGCCCTCGCCGTCCATCCGCACGCCGACACCCACATCGACACCGAGGCGCACGTCGAGCGCTTCCTGGACGCGACCGATCCCGGGCTGGTCGGTCTCTGCCTGGACACCGGGCACTACGCCTACTGCGGCGGGGACAGCGTCAAGCTCATCGAGACCTACGGCGAGCGGATCGGCTACCTCCACCTCAAGCAGGTGGACCCGGCGGTGCTGGCGGGCGTGATCGAGCGGGGCACGCCGTTCGGGCCGGCGGTCCGGCAGGGCGTGATGTGCGAGCCCCCGCGGGGGGTGCCGGCGCTGGAGCCGGTGCTTGCGGCGGCGCAGGGGCTGGGGGTCGACCTCTTCGCCATCGTCGAGCAGGACATGTACCCGTGCCCCCCGGACCGCCCCCTCCCCATCGCCCGCCGCACGCGAGCGTTTCTGCGCTCCTGCGGCGCGTAGTGGGTGGGCGGTGGTTTTTCCCCGATCCCGCCCCTTCCCGGCTGTGTCGATTTGCGGCTCCGCCGCGTAGGGGGCTCCGCCCGGACCCCGAATCCAGCCCCTCCGGCGTTTGAGGAGCGGGGGTCCGGGGGCGGAGCCCCCGGTTACGGGAAGGGGCGGGGTGGGGAAAGATCACCAACCCCCAGCACCCCTCCGCAACCCCCAAGGAACAGCCATGCCCCCCGCACAATCCCTCGGCGTAGCCGTGATCGGCACCGGCCGCATGGGCTCCGACCACGCCCGCCGCATCGACGAAGTCATCAGCGGAGCCCACGTCGCCGCCGTCGTCGACATCGACCGGGACCGCGCCGCCGCCACCGCCGCCCGCATCGACGGCTGCACGGCCTGGACCGACCCCTCCGCCGCCCTCGCGGCCGACGGCGTCGACGCCGTGCTCATCGCCTCCCCCGGCCCCGCCCACGAGGCCACGCTGCTCCAAGCGCTCGCCCGCGACCTGCCCGTCCTGTGCGAGAAGCCGCTCACCCCGGACTCCGAGTCCGCCCTGCGCGTGCTCGAGGCGGAGGAGCGGCTGGGCCGGCGCCGGGTCCAGGTCGGGTTCATGCGCCGGTACGACGCGGAGTACCGGCAGCTGAAGTCCCTGCTGGACGCGGGCTCGCTCGGGCGGCCCCTGATGCTGCACTGCACCCACCGCAACGCCTCGACGCCCTCCGGCTACACCACCCCGATGATGATCAACGACTCGGTGGTGCACGAGATCGACGCCACCCGCTGGCTGCTCGGCCAGGAGATCGCGGCCGTGACCGTGCTCCGGCCCGCGCCCTCGGCCGCCGCCCCCGAGGGTCTGGGCGACCCCCAGCTCGTGCTCTTCGAGACCTCCGGCGGCGCGGTCGTCGACGTCGAGATCTTCGTCAACTGCGGCTTCGGCTACCAGGTCCGCTGCGAGGCGGTCGGCGAGCGCGGCACCGCGCGGATCGGCGATGCCCACGGGCTGATCGTCGACGCGGACGGCCGGTGGGGCGGCCCGATCGCACAGGACTTCGTGGAGCGCTTCCGGGAGGCCTACGACCGGGAGGTGCAGGCGTGGGTGGACGCCGCCCGGCGCGGCACGACCGTGGGGCCGAGCGTCTGGGACGGCTATGCGGCCGCGGCCGTCTGCGAGGCGGGGGTGACGGCCCAGGCCACGGGCGAGCGCGTGGCCGTCGCGCTCGTCGACCGGCCCGCCCTCTACGGCGGTGACGGCCACGGCCGGGTGGCCGCCCGATGAACAGCCGACCGATGAACAGCCGACCGATGAGCAGCCGGCCTATGAGCAGCCGACCGATGGGCGACGGCCTGCGGGTCGCCCTGCTCGGCGCGGGCCGCATCGGCGCCTTCCACGCCGCCGCCCTGACCCGCATGGCGGGCGTCGGCGAGCTGGTGGTCGCGGACGCCGACACCGGCCGGGCGGCGGCGCTCGCCCGCGCCGTCGGCGCCCGGGCGGCCGGTTCGGTGGGCGAGGTCTTCACGTCGGCGGGCGTGGACGCCGTGGTCATCGCCACCGCGACCGCCGCCCACTCGACCCTGATCACCCGCGCGGCCCGCGCGGGCCTGCCCGCCTTCTGCGAGAAGCCGATCGCGATGGACCTGGCGGGCACCGTCCGGGCCCTGCGGGAGGTGGAGGCGGCGGGCACGCTGCTCCAGATCGGGTTCCAGCGGCGCTTCGACGCCGGGTTCCTGGCGGCGCGGGAGGCCCTGCGGTCCGGGGCGCTGGGCCGGGTGCACACGATCCGCTGCATCACCTCGGACCCCGCTCCCCCGCCGGCCGACTTCCTGCCGCTGTCGGGCGGGCTGATCCGGGACTGCATGGTCCACGACTTCGACACCGTGCGGTGGCTGACGGGACGAGAGGTGGTGGAGGTGTATGCGCGGGGGACGAACGGCGGCGCTCCGTTCTTCCGCGAGGCGGGCGACGTGGACACCGCCGCCGCCCTGCTCACCCTGGACGACGGGACGCTCGTGACGGCGACCGCCACCCGCTACAACGGCGCCGGGTACGACGTGCGGACGGAGCTGTCCGGGGAGCGCGACCAGTGGGTCGTGGGGCTGTCCGGGCGGACGCCGGCGACCTCGGCCGAGCCGGACGGCCCCGGCGTCCCCGCGCGGCCCTGGAGCGGCTTCCTGGAGCGGTTCGAGGACGCCTACCGGGCCGAGCTGGCGGCCTTCGTGCGGGCGGTGCGGGGCGAGAGCGGCAATCCGTGCCCGGGGGCGGAGGGGCTGCGGGCCCTGCACATCGCCGAGGCGTGCGAGGTCTCGCGGCGGGAGAACCGGCCGGTGCGGCTGGCCCACGTGGGCTGAGCACCCCGGGCCGGGGCGCTGTTGTCGGAGTGCTGTGTTGTCGGGGTGCTGTTACCGAGTCATCCTTCCGTCACGAGCGTCACGGCGACGCAAGCCTTCCGTCACAGGGCCCCGACAGCGCCTGACGCCTGGTCACTCTCCGTCGTTCCGCGGGCACAGGCTGGCTGCTCGAGAACGGCGGCGCCGCGGCTTCCTCGACGGATCCCCCTCCGTGGCCGCGGCGCAGCGGAGAGGCGCGAGAGATGACCGACCGTCGGCTCTGGTCCTACCGGGAGATCGCGGCGCACATCGGCGTGCAGGCCGACACCGTGCGCTCGTACCGCAAGCACGGGATGCTGCCCGCCCCCGATCTCACCGAGGGCGGCAAACCGTACTGGTTCGCGGACACCATCCGGACCTGGGTGGCCCAGCGCCCGGGCAACGGGCGGCGCACGAGAGGCTGAGACCAAGTACGGCGCTACCCCCTGGGAATACCCCCAGGGGGTAAGCTGTTGGCCCGGTCGAGCGCCGGACGGCGGCGCACCCGCACACCACACGAGTCCACCGAGGAGTACGCCCATGAGCACCACCGTCTACAAGGTGACCGGCATGACCTGCGGCCACTGCGAGTCCGCGGTCACCGCCGAGCTGTCCACCCTGGCCGGCGTGACCTCGGTGCAGGCCGTCGCCGCCACCGGGCTGGTCACCGTGGAGGCGAGCGCCCCGCTGGACGAGGAGGCCGTCCGCGCCGCCGTGGACGAAGCCGGTTACGAACTGGCCGGACGCGCCTGAATCCGGACACCCGCCGATACCTTCACACAATCGCTACAAGTACCCCTTGCCCCGTACGTCCGTTTATGGCAGGAGACCTAGATCACAGCGATTGGGAGGTAACCATCACGGGGGGTCGCGGGTCTAACCGGGCAGTGCTGGAGTCGTCTTGGGGGACGGTACCGGCCACGCGTGGCCGGGGCACGTACCCGGGGAGCTTTGAGCGGCCCTCCCGTACGTACGCGTCCCGGCAGATCGCGTCCGTCGGCGCCCGGCCGGATCCCGTGGGGGGAATCCGGACCGGGAGGGAAAGCGCCTCGCTCCGACCCGTGGGGGGATCGGAAGCCGGGGCGCTTTCCATTTGGTGTCTACACCTATAACGGTGGGCAGCGAAGACCGGCACATGCAAAGGCGCCCCGCACCTGCTCGGTGCGGGGCGCCTTCATGCGCCTTCACGCGCGCCGGTGCCGCTCGCGCGGCTCCGGCTCACGTGTGGTCCGGCCGGGTCAGCGCTGCTCCACCGGGACGAAGTCGCGCTCGACGACGCCCGTGTAGATCTGGCGCGGGCGGCCGATGCGGGAGCCCGGCTCCTTGATCATCTCGTGCCACTGGGCGATCCAGCCGGGGAGCCGGCCGAGCGCGAAGAGCACGGTGAACATCTCGCTCGGGAAGCCCATGGCCCGGTAGATCAGACCGGTGTAGAAGTCCACGTTCGGGTAGAGGTTGCGCGAGACGAAGTAGTCGTCGCTGAGCGCGTGCTCCTCGAGCTTGAGGGCGATGTCCAGCAGCTCGTCGGACTTGCCGAGGGCGGAGAGGACGTCGTGCGCCGCGGCCTTGATGATCTTCGCGCGGGGGTCGAAGCTCTTGTAGACCCGGTGCCCGAAGCCCATCAGGCGGACGCCGTCCTCCTTGTTCTTCACCTTGCGGATGAAGGTGTCGACGTCACCGCCGGAGGCGGCGATGGACTCCAGCATCTCCAGCACGGCCTGGTTGGCGCCACCGTGCAGGGGGCCCCAGAGGGCGTTGATGCCCGCCGAGATCGAGGCGAACAGGTTGGCCTGCGAGGAGCCCACCAGGCGCACGGTCGAGGTCGAGCAGTTCTGCTCGTGGTCGGCGTGCAGGATCAGCAGCTTGTCCAGGGCGCTGACGACGACCGGGTCCAGCTCGAACTCGGCGGCGGGCACCGAGAAGGTCATGCGCAGGAAGTTCTCGACGTAGCCGAGGTCGTTGCGCGGGTAGACGATCGGGTGGCCGATCGACTTCTTGTACGCGTACGCCGCGATCGTCGGCAGCTTGGCGAGCAGCCGGATCGTGGAGAGGTGGCGCTGCTTCTCGTCGAACGGGTTGTGGCTGTCCTGGTAGAAGGTCGACAGCGCGCTGACCACGGAGGACAGCATGGCCATCGGGTGGGCGTCGCGCGGGAAGCCGTCGAAGAACCGCTTGACGTCCTCGTGCAGCAGCGTGTGCTGCGTGATCTCGCCACGGAAGGTGGCCAGCTCGTCGACGGTCGGCAGCTCGCCGTTGATCAGCAGGAAGGCGGTCTCGAGGAACGAGCTGCGCTCGGCGAGCTGCTCGATCGGGTACCCGCGGTAGCGCAGGATGCCCTGCTCACCGTCGAGGTAGGTGATGGCGGATTTATAGGCGGCGGTGTTGCCATAGCCGGAGTCCAGGGTCACCAGACCGGTCTGGGCACGCAGCTTGCCGATGTCGAAGCCCTTGTCGCCAACGGTGCTGTCGATCAACGGGTAGCTGTACTCGCCGTCCCCGTACCGCACTACTACAGAGTTGTCGCTCACGTCATCCCTCACCGACGTTGTGCCTCTTCTTCGAGGTGCCCTGACTACCCCTACCTTCCCCCATTTGGACGATGTACGTGCACTCGGGGTCGGCCATAGGGCCTACAAACGGCACTCAGTGCCGCTCAACCTCGCCATCCTGCCCCCTTCGCCCTGATTGGTAAACCATTCGGTCGCGTCAGAGACGAACACCACCTTTGACACCTCCTTGCACGCCCCCCGCGCCACCCCCCGCGCCCGCGCGCAGCCGGTGGTCGAGCGCCGTGCAGCGCCGCCCCGCCGAGACCGTGCGCACCGCCTGCCCCAGCGCCCGCCGTGAGCCGACCAGCACCACCAGCTTCTTCGCCCTGGTCACCGCCGTGTAGAGCAGATTGCGCTGCAACATCATCCAGGCCCCGGTGGTGACCGGGATCACCACTGCCGGGTATTCGCTGCCCTGCGAGCGGTGAATGGTCACCGCATAGGCGTGGGCCAGCTCGTCCAGCTCGTCGAAGTCGTAGCCGACCTCTTCGTCCTCGTCGGTACGGACGGTCAGCCGCTGCTCGACGGAGTCGAGCGCGGTCACCACTCCCACCGTGCCATTGAAGACGCCGTTCTGCCCCTTTTCATAGTTGTTGCGAATTTGAGTGACTTTGTCGCCGACGCGGAAGACGCGCCCGCCGAAGCGGCGCTCGGGCAGGTCGGGGCGGGCGGGCGTGATCGCCTGCTGGAGCAGGCCGTTGAGGGTCCCGGCGCCCGCCGGGCCGCGGTGCATGGGGGCCAGCACCTGGACGTCGCGCCGCGGGTCCAGCCCGAACTTCGCGGGGATGCGCCGGGCCGCCACGTCCACGGTGAGCCGCCCGGCCTCCTCGGTGTCCTCCTCCACGAAGAGGAAGAAGTCCGCCAGCCCCTGGGTGATGGGCTGCACACCGGAGTTGATGCGGTGTGCATTCGTCACCACGCCGGACTGCTGTGCCTGCCGGAAGATCCGGGTGAGCCGGACCGCGGGGACGGGGCTGCCCGGGGCCAGCAGGTCGCGCAGCACCTCGCCCGCGCCGACCGAGGGCAGCTGGTCCACGTCCCCCACGAGCAGCAGATGGGCGCCCGGAGCCACGGCCTTGACCAGCTTGTTGGCCAGCAGCAGGTCCAGCATCGACGCCTCGTCGACCACGACCAGGTCGGCATCCAGCGGCCGGTCCGCGTCGTAGGCGGCGTCACCCCCCGGCTTCAGCTCCAGCAGCCGGTGGACGGTGGAGGCGTCGGCCCCGGTCAGCTCGGAGAGCCGCTTGGCGGCGCGCCCGGTGGGCGCGGCGAGCACCACCTTCGCCTTCCTGGCGCGGGCCAGCTCGACCACGGACCGCACGGTGAAGGACTTGCCGCAGCCCGGCCCGCCGGTGAGCACCGCGACCCTGCTGGTGAGCGCGAGCCGGACCGCCTCCCGCTGCTCCGCCGCCAGCTCCGCGCCCGTCCGCCCGGCGAGCCAGGCCAGAGCCCTGTCCCAGTCGACGTCCTGAAAGGCCGCCAGCCGGTCCTCCCCGGCGCGCAGCAGCCGGGTCAGCCGGCCGGCCAGGGACAGCTCGGCGCGGTGGAAGGGCACGAGGTAGACGGCCGTGACGGGCTCCCCGCCGTCCGGCCCGGGGACGGTCTCGCGGACCACGCCCTCCTCGTCGGCGGCCAGTTCGGCGAGGCAGTCGATGACGAGCCCGGTGTCCACCTGGAGCAGCTTCACCGCGTCCGCGATCAGCTGCTCCTCCGGCAGGAAGCAGTGGCCCTGGTCGGTGGACTGGGACAGGGCGTACTGGAGCCCGGCCTTGACACGCTCGGGGCTGTCGTGCGGGATTCCCACGGACTGGGCGATGCGGTCGGCGGTGAGGAAGCCGATGCCCCAGACGTCGGCGGCGAGCCGGTAGGGCTGGTTGCGGGTGACGGAGATCGAGGCGTCGCCGTACTTCTTGTAGATGCGCACGGCGATGGAGGTGGAGACGCCGACGCCCTGGAGGAAGAGCATCACCTCCTTGATGGCCTTCTGCTCCTCCCAGGCGGCCCCGATCGCCTTGGTGCGCTTGGGGCCCAGCCCGGGAACCTCGATCAGGCGGCCGGGCTCCTTCTCGATGACGTCGAGGGTGTCGGTGCCGAAGTGGGTGACGATGCGGTCGGCGATGCGCGGGCCGACGCCCTTGATGAGGCCGGAGCCCAGATAGCGGCGGATGCCCTGGATCGTCGCGGGCAGCACGGTGGTGTAGTTCTCCACGGTGAACTGGCGTCCGTACTGCGGGTGGGAGCCCCAGCGGCCCTCCATCCGCAGCGACTCGCCCGGCTGCGCGCCGAGCAGCGAGCCGACCACCGTGAGGAGATCGCCCCCGCCGCGCCCGGTGTCGACGCGGGCGACCGTATAGCCGCTCTCCTCGTTGGCGTAGGTGATCCGCTCCAGGACTCCCTCGACCACAGCCAGTTGCACCATGCCCCGACGGTACCGCCGGGGTCCGACAGGGCGTTCGGGCCTGTGGAAAACCTCCGGAGCACGAAGAGCCGAAGATCCGGAGCGGGAACGCTCGAGGGGCCCGGTCCGACGACCGGGCCCCTCGTGTTCCCCCCTCGATCAGGCCTCCTCCGAATCCCCCCGGATCCCTCCCCGGGAAGCCCGACGCCGAATACGACTCATCCGGGCGCCGGGCGGTTGCACCGGATTCAAGCTGTTATCCATCCGTTACCTTGAGTGAGAACCCCAGTTCACAGCACATGTTTACGGAAGCGCTCCAGCGTCTCGGCAAGCACATCCGTGCCGTTCCGCCTCCACAGCCCCGGGTTGAAGATCTCGACCTCGACGGGCCCGGCATAGCCCGCCGCGTCCACCAGCTCGCGGAACCGACGCAGGTCCACCGAGCCGTCCCCCAGCTGCCCCCGGCCCAGCAGCACCCCCTCCGGCAGGGGCGTCACCCAGTCGGCAAGCTGGAAGGCGGCGATCCGGCCGCCCTCCCCCGCCCTCGCCAGCTGCCCGGCCACCGTGTCGTCCCACCACAGGTGATAGGTGTCCACGACCACGCCGACCCGCTCGGCGGGGAAGCGCTCCGCCAGGTCGAGGGCCTGCCCCAGGGTGGAGACCACACAGCGGTCGGCGGCGAACATCGGGTGCAGCGGCTCGACGGCCAGCCGCACCCCGTGCCCGGCCGCGTACGGGGCCAGTTCGGCGAGGGCGTCGGCCACGCGCTCGCGCGCGCCAGCCAGGTCCCGGCTGCCGGGCGGCAGCCCGCCGGCCACCAGCACCAGGGTGTCCGTGCCCAGGGCGGCGGCCTCCTCGACCGCCGCCCGGTTGTCGGCGAGCGCCGCCGCCCGGCCGGCCGGGTCGGCCGCGGTCAGGAAGCCGCCCCGGCACAGGCTGCTCACCGCCAGCCCGGCGGAGCGCACGAGCCGGGCCGCGGCACCGAGCCCGTACTCCCGCACGGGCTCCCGCCACAGCCCCGCGTGGCGCACCCCGGCCGCCGCGCAGCCGGCCACCAGCTGGGGGAGGGACCACTGCCGGACGGTGGCCTGGTTGAGGCTGAACCTGCCGAGTCCCTCCGCCGCGCCGTTCACTGCTCCACCCCGTACACCGCCAGCAGGCCCGCCATCCGGGAGCGGGCCTGCTCCGGGTCCGGGAACAGGCCGAGGCCGTCGGCGAGTTCGTAGGCCCGGGCCAGGTGCGGCAGCGAGCGGGCGGCGTGCAGGCCACCGGGCATCGCGAAGTGCCGCTGGTGCCCGGCCAGCCAGGCGAGGAGGACCACGCCCGTCTTGTAGCAGTGGGCCGGCGGCTCGAAGAGGTGCCGGGCCAGCGGGACGGTCGGGTCCAGCGCGGCCCGGAAGCCCCGGCGGTCGCCCGCGTCGAGCCGCCGCGCGGCGTGGGCCGCGAGAGGGCCCAGCGGATCGAACACGCCCAGCAGGGCGTCGCTGTGGCCGTGCGCGTCGCCCTCCAGGAGCGCGGGGTAGTGCAGGTCGTCGCCCGTGTAGCAGCGCACGCCCGCGGGCAGCCGACGCCGCAGGGCCCGCTCCCGGCCGGCGTCCAGCAGCGAGATCTTCACCCCGTCGACCTTGGCGGCGTGGGTGGCCACGATGCCCACGAGGGTGTCGGCTGCGGTGTCGAGGTCGGTGCTGCCCCAGTAGCCCGCAAGGGCCGGGTCGAACATGGGGCCGAGCCAGTGCAGGACGACCGGTTCGGCCGTTTGCCGCAGCAGGCGCCCGTAAACCTCTTCGTAGTCGGCAGGTCCGGCGGCGACGGCCGCCAGGGCCCGGGAGGCCAGGACGACGGCCTGCGCCCCCGCCGCCTCGACGGCGGCCAGCTGCTCCTCGTAGGCGGCCACGACGTCCGGCAGCGGGCCGTACGGCGGCTCCAGCTGGTCCGTGCCCGCCCCGCACACGATGCGGCCGCCGGCGGCCTTCGCCTCGGCGGCCGAGCGGCGGATGAGCCTGGCGGCGGTCGGCCAGTCCAGGCCCGCGCCGCGCTGGGCGGTGTCCATGGCCTCGGCCACCCCCAGGCCGTGCGCCCACAGGTGGCGGCGGAAGGCGAGCGTGGCGTCCCAGTCGAGGCGGGCGGAGCCGCCCGGGGTGGTGTCGCCGAAGGGGTCGGCGACGACGTGGGCGGCGGCGAGCACCGCCCGGGAACCGGGCGGCGGCCCCTGCGGCACGGGCTCCGCCGCAGCCCGGGGCACGTAGCGGCGCAGCGCCCCGGAGGCGTCCGGCAGCAGGATCACGGCGCGGGCTCCGGCACGGCGATCCGGCGGCCCTCGGCGGAGGACCGGCGGCCCAGCTCCGCGAGCTGCACCCCGCGCGCGCCCGACAGCAGGTCGAACCGCCAGGGCGAGCCGAGGGCCACATGGCGCAGGAACAGCTCCCACTGGGCCCTGAACGCGTTGACCGGCTCCCCGTTGTCGGGCACCTCGTGCCACTGGGCGCGGAAGTCCTCCGCGCCGGCCCCGTCGGGGTCCCACACGGGCCTGGGCGTGGCCGAGCGGTGCTGTGCGCGGCAGTGCCGCAGCCCGGCGACGGCGGAGCCCTCGGTGCCGTCCACCTGGATCTCCAGCAGCTCGTCGCGGTGCACCCGCACCGCCCAGGAGGAGTTGAACTGCGCCACGGCTCCGCCCTCCAGTTCGAAGATGCCGTAGACGGCGTCGTCGGCGGTGGCCTCGTAGGGCCTGTCCTGCTCGTCCCAGCGGCGCGGTATGTGGGTGACGAGCCGTGCCTGGACGGCCCGTACGGGCCCGAACAGCTCCCGCAGGACGTACTCCCAGTGGGGGAACATGTCGGCGGTGATGCCGCCGCCGTCCCGGGCGCGGTAGTTCCACGACGGCCGCTGGGCGCTCTGCCAGTCGCCCTCGAAGACCCAGTAGCCGAACTCCCCCCGGACCGACAGCACCCGGCCGAAGAAGCCGCCGTCGACCAGCCGCCGCAGCTTGCGGATGCCGGGCAGGAACAGCTTGTCCTGGACGACCCCGTGCCGGACGCCCGCGGACCGGGCGAGCCGGGCCAGGCCCAGGGCCGCGGCGTAGCTGGTGGCGGTCGGCTTCTCGCAGTACACGTGCTTGCCCGCCGCGATGGCCTTGCGCAGGGCGCGCTCGCGGGCGGTGGTGGCCTGGGCGTCGAAGTAGACGGCGATGCCCGGGTCGGCGAGGACGGCGTCGAGGTCGGTGGACCAGTGCTCGAGCCCGTACCGCTCCGCCAGGGCCGCCAGCTTCCGCCCGTCGCGCCCGACGAGGACGGGTTCGGGCCGCAGCACCGTGCCGTCGCCGAGGTCCAGGCCGCCCTGCTCGCGGAGGGCCAGGACGGAGCGCACGAGGTGCTGCCGGTGCCCCATACGGCCGGTCACGCCGTTCATGGCTATGCGCAGTTCTTTGACGGGCCCGGCCTCGCCGTGGCCGGGCTCGACATGCCCGGCTGCGGCCTCCCCGCCCCTGGTTTCCCCTGCCTTCATCCGCGGTGCCCCTCCCCGACTTCGGCACAGAGGGCATTTCCCGCCGCCGGGCGGGGAAACCGAAGAGCATGAAGCTGGCCTTTTCCACGCTGGGAGTGCCCGGTCTGCCCGTGCGCGACGTGGTGCGCCTGGCCGCGGACCGCGGATTCGACGGCGTCGAGCTGCGGGCGCACCCGGAGGAGCCCGTGCACCCCGGCCTCACTCCGGCGCAGCGGGCCGCCGTGGCGGTCGAGTTCGCCGGGGCGGGGGTGGCGGTCCTGGCCGTGGCCGGGTACGTGCGGGTGGCCGCGGCGGGGCCGGACGAGCCGGTGCTGGCGGAGCTGGCCGGACTGGTGGGGCTCGCGGGGGACCTGGGCGCACCGTTCGTGCGGGTGTTCCCCGGCGGTGGCGAGCTGCCGGCCGAGGAGGCCGACGCGGTCGCGGCGCGGCGGCTCGGGGCGGTCGCGCCGCAGGCCGCCGACGCGGGCGTGCGCGTCCTGCTGGAGACCCACGACTCGCACCCCCGGGCGCGGGACGCGGTGCGGATCCTGGGCCCGGTGGGGCACGGCAGCGTGGGGGCGCTCTGGGATGTGCTGCACACCTGGCTGGGCGGCGAGGAGCCGGCCGTCAGCTTCCCGCCGCTGGCCCCGCACCTGGGCTATGTGCAGGTGAAGGACGTGGCCTCGGCGGAGGACCTGGCGCCGCTGCCGCTCGGCACGGGGGTGCTGCCGCTGGGGGCCTGTGTGGGGACGCTGCGGCAGGCGGGCTGGGACGGCTGGCTGAGCTGGGAGTACGAGAAGCGCTGGCACCCGCAGGCCGCGGACTTCGCACAATTGGCCGGTCCGGGCCGGGAGTACCTGCGAGGACTGCTCGCCGCCGCCCCGCCGGGGAGGTGAGCCCGTCCGGCATCCCGACGGGCACCCCCAGGCCCCCGGCCGTGGGCACCGGCACGCGCTTCTCCATGATGGGGTCCGGCAACAGTCGACATCGGGGGGCGGGATCGCCAGTGCTGGACCTCTCGCGGCTGCGTGCGCTGCACGCGGTCTCCGTGCACGGCTCGGTCAGCGCCGCGGCCCTGGCCCTGGGATACACCCCGTCGGCCGTCTCGCAGTCGATCGCCAAGCTGGAGCGGGAGACGCGCACCACCCTGCTGGAGCGGCAGGGGCGGGGCGTCGTCCTCACGGACGCGGCCGTCGGACTGGCGGAGACCGCACGGGAACTGCTGGCCATGGTCGAGCGGGCGGAGACGGACCTGGAGGAGCGGCGCGGGCAGCCCACCGGGCGGCTGACCGCCGGGGCGTTCCCCACGGCCGCGCGCGGCCTGCTGCCCGGCGTGCTGGCCGCCCTCGCCCGGGAGCACCCCGCGCTGGACACCCGGCTGGTCGAGGTCGAACCGCACCTGTCGGTCGGCCTGGTGGCCCAGGGCGCCCTCGACCTCGCCGTCTGGCACGACTGGGACACCGTGCCGCACAGCACGCCGGAGCGGCTGGAGCGGGTGAAGATCGGCGACGACCTGTGCGACATGCTCGTACCGGCGGGCCACCCGCTGGCCGGACGCGACCGGCTGGCCCACGGCGACCTGGTGGGGCGGCGCTGGATATGCCAGCCGCCGGGCACCGCCTGCCACGACTGGCTCGTCCGGACGCTGCGGGCCCTCGGCAGCGAGCCGGACCTCGCCTACCAGGCGGCCGAGCACGACACGCAGATCGCCCTCGTCGCCGCGGGACTGGGCGTCGCCCTCATGCCCCGGATGGGGCGCGGCACCCTGCCGGACGAGGTGGTGGCGGTCCCCCTGGAGCCCGTCCCCGTACGCCGGCTGTACGCCTACTGGCGCACGGGTGCCGCCCGCCGCCCCGCGATCACCGAAGCCCTGCGGCTGCTGCACGAGCAGTGGGCGGACCGAAGCCCCTGACGGAAGCCGCAGACCGAAGCCGCTGACCGTTCGTTTGACCGTTCGCTTAAAACGTATGATGAATGCTCTTCGAGGGGGCGGCACATGTCGGTGGAGACCAAGGAACGGCTGATCACCGCGGCGGGTTCGGTGCTGCGCACCCTGGGGTACGGCAAGGCCAGCGCGCGGACGATCGCCAGGGAGGCCGGGGTCAACTCGGCGCTGATCTTCTACCACTTCGGCAGCGTCGACCGGCTGCTGTTCGCCGCGCTGGACCGCTCGTCCGCCGAGCGGATGGAGATGCACGCCGCCACCGTGGCGGAGGCGCGCACCCTGGAGGAGCTGGCCGCGGCCGCCACCCGCATCTACCGCGACGACTTCGAGGGCGGTCACATCGCCCTGCTCTCCGAGCTGGTGGCCGCGGCCGTCGCCAAGCCCGAGCTGCGCGAGGAGATCCGGGTGCGGGTCGAGCCGTGGATGGCGTTCATGGAGGAGACCCTGGAGCGGGTCATCGGGGGCACCGCGCTCGCCCGGCTCACTCCGCCCCGCGACCTGGCCAACGCCGCCGTCACCTTCTACCTCGGGGTCAACCTCTTCACGGTGCTGGACGCCGACCGCTCCCGCACGGAGTCGGTCTTCGCGATGGTGCGGCGGCTCGCGCCCCGCGCGAAGCTGCTGACCCTGCGCGGGCCCGCCCGCTTCGGCAGGGCGCGGGGGTTCGGCAGGGCGCGCCGCGCGGCCGGGTAGGCCGGGCCGCCGGGCCGGGAGCGCGGGCCCCCGGACGCCCGCGCGGAACCGCTCCGGCGCGCGATCCGTCCAAGGGCCGTGCTGCCGGTGGGTCTCCGCAGAGCGGTGTCGGTGCCGCCGCTGACCGCGTTGCCGACCACCCTCTCCGCCGCCTGCGGCCGGCAGTGCGCCGCCGCCGGTGCACCCCCTCCTTGCGCACCGGTGGCGGTCCGCGGCCGGATCGGCAGGGGGCGTGCGATCACCCTCCGCAAAGCCCCCCGCACGCCTGGCGTGCGCCGGTCGCCATCGGGTAACTGTGGGCGATCGTTCGGGGAGTTGGGGGAGACCATGCGGCATCGGACGCTGCCGGAGGCGCTGTTCGCGTTCGCCGTGCTGTACGGATCGTGCCTGCTCACCGGCTGCCAGGCGCCGGGCCGCGGCGGTGCGGAGGCCGTCGCCCAGGGCACGGCGATCAGGGCCCCGGCCGGGGCGGGCCGGAGCACGGCGGGCGCCTTCCTGGCCCCGGGCAGCTGCGCGGGCATCGGCACCGGGAAAGCGTCCGCCTTCACCGAGGTGGACTGCGCGAGCGAGCAGGCGGTGGCGAGCGTCCTGGCCCGCTACTACGGCCCCCAGGACAAGGGCCCGCGCTGCCCCGACATCACCGACTTCGTCCTGCACATCACCGCCGTCGACGACGGCACGTCGGAACGCGGGAGCGTCCCGGAGGGGTACGCCTGCATGCGCAACCTCCGCCCGCCGCACCCGGGCGACCCGGGCATGGGCGGCGGCCCGCTGACGGTGGCGGGCGACTGCGTGTACACCGAGCGGCACGGCGTGGTGAAGGAGACGGCCTGCGACGGCTCGCAGCCGCACGCCCCGGAGTTCCGGGTGACCGAGCTGGTCCGCCGCCGCGAGGACTGCCCGCCGTCCACGGACCTGTACGTACAGGTGGGCGGCGGGGCCCCCGTCGGGTGCGCCCGCCGCCTGTCCTGAACTCCGGCCGGACTCCGGTCGCGCGGTTACGGCCGCAGGGTCGTCCGCCGGTCGTTGTCCTGGCGGTCGAGCTTCGCGTTGAACGGCGCGAGCGGCTTGGCGTGGTGCTCGTCCTTCTGCACGGCCGCCGGCGCCACGCCCGCCCAGCGCAGGACCTCGGCCGTGGCCACGGCCCGCTCGTCGGCGACGAGCTGGGAGATGTTCGAGCCGTGGTTGCCGCCGGGCGCGTAGAAGCGGTAGTCGTGCCGGGCCGCGGCGTTCCTGCCGAGGCGGAACGGCTCGGCGCCCCACGGGTCGTTCTGGCCGTAGACGAAGAGCATGCGCGTGCTGTCCTCGCGCACCCAGCGGTCGACGTCCGCCATCGCGCCCGGCCGGAACGTCATCGGTATGTCACGCGGCACGTACGAGCGCGGCGTGTAGATCCCCGGGTACCGCAGCAGCCCCTTGAGGTGCGGGGTCTTGAAGGTCGGCGAGCCCAGCTGGGTGCCGGCCTGGTAGTAGTACGGCGTGAACCGCTCCAGGCCCTGGTCGGTGTAGCCGTCGAAGCCGGAGATGTCGTCGATGAACTTGTAGAGGTCGTCCGTCGACGCCTTGGTCGCGGGCACGGTCTTGCAGTCGCTCTGCAGGTGGTACTGCCAGAACGCCCAGACCAGGTCCATCACCACGTTCTCGTAGGCCTTGTCGGCGCTGCCGACGACCTTGAAGGTCTTGCCGTTCTCGTCGGCCCACTTCTGGTAGCGGGCGACGATCTCGTCGCGGCGGACGAGCGCCTCGCGCTGCACCGAGTTGAGCTGGGTGCGGCAGGCCTTGTCGCCCACGCCGGCGAAGAACCGGTCGTACGCCGAGTCCTCGTCGTCGACCACGTCGTTGGGCGCGACGTAGGCCACGGTGCCGTTCATGTCGTTCGGGTAGAAGCGGCGGTAATAGGTGGCCGTCATACCGCCCTTGCTGCCGCCCGTGGCCAGCCAGTTCTTGCCGTAGACCGGCTTGAGGGCCGCGTAGAGGCGGTGCTGGTCGCTGGCCGCCTGCCAGATGTCGAGCTTGGACCAGTCGGCCAGCTGCGGGCGGGACGGAGTGAAGAAGCGGTACTCCATCGACACCTGGTTGCCGTCGACGATGCGGGTCGGCTCGCTGCGCGACGGGTTGGTGTTGACGTTGTAGCCGGACGTGTAGAAGACGGTCGGCCGGTCCGCGGACTTGTGCAGCAGCGTGAAGCGCTGCTCGAACGTGCCCTGGGACGGATGCCGGTGGTCGACCGGCTGGGTGTAGGTCATGACGAGGTAGCGGTAGCCCTCGTAGGGCTTCTCCTCGACGAGGTGCATCCCCGGAATCTGCAGGATGCGGTCCTTGATGTCCGGCTCGGTGGCGGTGGTCGCCGCCGTGGCCGTCGCGCCGCCGGCACCGACGGTGCCCATGCACACCGTCAGCGCCAGCAGCCATCTGAGCGCCTTGCGCATACGCCCTCCCCTGGGTTCGCAAAGGTCGCCGCGAACGTACAGGGGGTGACAACCGCAACGCCAGACTCAGCCCGATGTGATCTTCGCGTAACGGACCACGACGGCACCGTTCTTGAAGGTGCGCGACTCGATCAGCCGGTACAGCTCGGGGGAGAACTCGGCGTCGAACAGCCGGATTCCCGTCCCGGCCACGAACGGGTAGATCTTCACCACCAGTTCGTCGATCTCCGAGCGCAGCTGCCCGGCGAGGTTGCCCCCGCCGCACAGGTAGATCCCCTTGCCCTCCTGCGCCTTCAGCTCCCGCACCAGCTCCACCGGGTCGCCGGAGAAGACGGTGACGTCGGGGTCGGGCGCGGTGGTGAGGGACTTCGACACCACGTACTGCTTCAGGTGGGCGTACGGGCTGGTGACGCCCTCCTTCAGGCCCGGGTCGTAGGTGCCCCGGCCCATGAGGACCGTGTCGAAGTCCCGGTTGTCGTGCCCCAGCCCGACCAGG
Source organism: Streptomyces sp. 17_S59 (assembly GCF_056930295.1). Classification (NCBI taxonomy): domain Bacteria; kingdom Bacillati; phylum Actinomycetota; class Actinomycetes; order Kitasatosporales; family Streptomycetaceae; genus Streptomyces; species Streptomyces sp. 17_S59. The sequence continues at coordinate 2,432,961 of NZ_JBXOWD010000001.1, forward strand.
CGGCGGACGTGCGAGGGGATGGTGTCGGGGTAGCTCGCCTGCATCGCGGCGGAGTACTCCACGTCCATGTCGGACATCATGAACTCGAACTCGTCGTCCGGCCCGGCGATGCAGCCGTCGATGGTCATGCCGATGAAATAGGTCAGTTTGCGCATGAGTCCCCCCTGTTTGCCCGTTCGGCGGACCGCTCAGGATCAGCCAAGATCATTCCGGTGCGGCCAAAATACCGGCTGTCGCCCTCAGACGTGTACCGCCTCGCCCGTGAACGTACGCCACAGCTCCGCGTACCGCCCGTCCCGCGCCAGCAGCTCCGCGTGGGTGCCGTCCTCGACGACCCGGCCGTGGTCGAGGACCACCACACGGTCCGCGCGCGCGGCGGTCGTCAGGCGGTGTGCGACCACCAGGGTCGTGCGCCGCCCGGCCAGCTGCTCGGTGGCCCGGTTGACCAGCGCCTCGGTCGCCAGGTCCAGCGCCGCGGTGGCCTCGTCCAGCAGCAGGACGTCCGGGTCGACCAGCTCCGCGCGGGCCAGGGCGATCAACTGCCGCTGCCCCGCGGACAGGTTGCGGCCGCGCTCGGCGACCGCGTGCAGATAGCCGCCGTCCAGCGTGGCGATCATGTCGTGCGCGCCGACCGCCCGCGCGGCGGCCTCCACCTCGGCGTCGGTCGCGTCGGGGCGGCCGTAGGCGATGGAGTCGCGCACGGTGCCGGGGAAGAGGTACGGCTCCTGGGGGACGACGCCCAGCCGGTGCCGGTAGGAGACCGGGTCCAGCTCGCGCAGGTCCCGGCCGTCGGCCAGGACCGCCCCGGAGGTGGGGTCGTAGAACCGCGCGACCAGCTTCACCAGCGTGGACTTGCCCGCGCCCGTCTCGCCGACGAACGCCACGGTCTGCCCGGCCGGGACCGTCAGCCGGATCCCGGAGAGGGCGGGCGCCTCGCCGTCGGCGCCCGCGTAGCGGAACGACACGTCGTCGAAGACGATCTCGCCGATCGGCTCCCGGACCGCGCGCGGCCGCTCCGCCACGGGCGTGCTCGTCGGCTCCCGCAGCAGCGCCTGGACGCGGCCGAGCGAGACCGTCGCCTGCTGGTAGCCGTCGAAGACCTGCGAGAGCTGCTGCACGGGGGCGAAGAACAGGTCGATGTAGAGCAGGTAGGCCACCAGCGCGCCCGTCGTCAGCGTGCCGTCGTCCACCCGGCCCGCGCCCACGATCAGCACGCCGGCCGCCGCGACGGACGACAGCAGCTGGACGAAGGGGAAGTACACCGAGATCAGCAACTGGCCGCGCACCCGCGCCTCGCGGTAGGTGCTGCTCCGCTCCGCGAACCGCCGCTCCCCGGCCGCCTCGCGGCGGAACGCCTGCACGATGCGCAGCCCCGCGACGCTCTCCTGGAGGTCGGCGTTGACCACGCCCACGCGCTCCCGGGCGAGTTCGTACGCCTTGACGCTCAGCCGCCGGAAGACGACCGTGCCGAGGACGAGCGGCGGCAGCGTGGCGAAGACGACGAGGGCCAGCTGGACGTCGATGACGAGGAGCGCGACGAGTATGCCGAAGAAGGTGAGCACGGAGACGACCGCGGTGACCAGGCCGGTCTGGAGGAATGTCGACATGGCGTCGACGTCCGTGGTCATCCGGGTCATGATCTTCCCGGTCAGCTCGCGCTCGTAGTGGTCGAGGCCGAGCCGCTGGAGCTGGGCGAAGATCTTCACACGGAGCGCGTACAGCACGCGCTCGCCCGTGCGCCCGGTCAGCCGGGTCTCGCCGACCTGCGCCGCCCACTGCCCGAGCACGACGAGCAGCGCGAGCGCCGAGGCCGCCCACACGGCGTTGAGGGCCAGGCGCTCGACGCCCTGGTCGATGCCGTACCGGATCAGGACCGGCAGCAGCAGACCGGCGACGGCGTCGGCGGCGACGAGCGCGAGGCCGAGCAGGAGCGGCCTGGTGAAGCCGTGCAGCAACTGCCGCAGTCCGTAGGACTCCTCGGGGCGCGCGGCGCGCTCCTCGTCGACGTCGGGGGTGTCGGTCGCGGGCGGCAGGGCCGCCACCTCGGCCAGCAGCCCGGGGGCGGCGGGCGTCCCGGCCGGGATGCCGTGCGCCTCGGGGGTGTCGCCGGTGTCCTTGCGCACCCAGAGGCGGGGGGTGACACCGTCGACGGCGCGGCGCCCGCGGGGGACGTCGTACGGCTCGACGGCGGCCAGGCCCGCCGGGTCCTTGGCGACGCCCGCCAGCTCCTCCGGGTCCGTCAGCAGCTCGCGGTAGCGCGCGCAGCGCAGCTCCAGCTCCTCCGCCGTGCCGACGTCGACCAGGCGGCCGCCTTCCAGGACGGCGATGCGGTCGGCCAGGGCCAGCGTCGAGGCCCGGTGGGCGATGAGCAGCGTGGTGCGGCCCGCCATGACGCCGCGCAGCGCCTCGTGGATCTCGTGCTCCACGCGCGCGTCGACCGCCGAGGTCGCGTCGTCGAGGAGCAGCAGCCGGGGGTCGGTCAGGATCGCCCGGGCGAGGGCGATGCGCTGGCGCTGGCCGCCGGAGAGGGTGAGGCCCTGCTCGCCGACCTCGGTGTCGTAGCCGTCGGGCAGCATGGAGATGAAGCCGTCCGCCTGCGCGGCCCGGGCCGCCGCCCGGATCTGCTCGTCGGTCGCGCCCGGCACGCCGTAGGCGATGTTGTCGCGGATGCTGTCGGAGAACAGGAAGCTGTCCTCGGGCACGAGCCCGATCGCCGCCCGCAGCGAGGGGAGCGTCAGCTCGCGCACGTCGTGGCCGCCCACACGGACGGCGCCGGAGGTGACGTCGTAGAAGCGCGGCAGCAGCAGGGCGAGCGTGGACTTGCCGCTGCCGGACGCGCCGACGACGGCCACGGTCTCCCCGGGCTCGATGCGCAGGGAGAGGCCCTCCAGGACCGGGTAGCGGGCGTCGTAGCCGAAGGTGACGTCGTCGAACTCGACGGCGGCGGGGGCGTCCGCGGGCAGCTCGCGCGCGTCCGGGCGCTCCTTCACCACCGGCTCGGTGTCGATGAGTTCCAGGACGCGCTCGACGCCCGCCCGGGCCTGCTGACCGACCGTCAGCACCATCGTCAGCATCCGCACCGGGCCCACGAGCTGCGCGAGATAGGTCGAGAAGGCCACGAACGTGCCCAGGGTGACCTGTCCGCGCGTGGCCATCCAGCCGCCGAGCGCCAGCATGGCGACCTGGCCCAGGGCGGGCACGGCCTGGAGCGCGGGCGTGTAGCGGGCGTTGAGCCGGACCGTCCGCAGCCGACCGGCGAAGAGCCGCCGCCCGGCCTCGCGGAGCTTCCCGGCCTCCTGCGCCTCCTGGCCGAAGCCCTTGACGACGCGGACGCCCGTGACGGCGCCGTCCACGACGCCCGCCACGGCGGCCGCCTGGGCCTGGGCGTACCAGGTGGCCGGGAACAGCTTGGTGCGGCTGCGCTTGGCGAGGAACCAGATGGCGGGTGCGACGGCGAGGGCGACAACGGTGAGCAGCGGGGAGAGGGCCGCCATCACGACGAGCGAGATGACGAAGAGGAGGATGTTGCCGATCATCATCGGCAACATGAACAGCAGGCTCTGGATCAGCTGGAGGTCGCTGGTGGCCCGCCCGACGACCTGGCCCGTGGACAGCTCGTCCTGCCGCTTGCCGTCGAGGCGGGCGATGGCGGCGTACATCTCGGTCCGCATGTCGTGCTGGACGTCGAGCGCGAGCCGTCCGCCGTAGTAGCGGCGGACGTAGGTGAGGGCGTAGACGACGATCGCGGCGGCGATCAGGAGCGCTGCCCAGGGGGCGAGGGGGCGTCGGTGGGTGCCTATGACGTCGTCAATGATCAGCTTGGGTATGAGCGGGACGAGGGCCATGACGGCCATCCCGGCGAGCGACGACCCGAGGGCGAGCAGGACCGTGCTCCGGTACCGCCAGCAGTACACGGCGAGCCGCCTGGCCCACCCCTGACCGACTGTGTCCGTCCCGGCCACGAGACCTCCGCTGTCTCCGCGCTGATGTGCTGACGGAGGGCCCAACGCCGCGGAGTGCGGATTTCATCCCGGGGGGCTTTCCCCCACCCCGCCCCTTCCCGTAACCGGGGGCAAGCCCCCGGACCCCCGGGGCCCCTCGCGCTCCGCGCGGGAGCAAGGCTCGGGGGCTCCGCCCCCGGACCCCCGCTCCTCAAACGCCGGAGGGGCTGAATTTGCCCCCCGCTCCTCAAAAACACCGGACGGCTGGATTTCCAGCCCGTCCGGCGTTTGAGGACACAGCGCGAAGCGCTGTCCGGGGTCTGGGGCGCGGCCCCAGTTTCGGGAAGGGGCGGGGTGGGGAAAGCCCCGCAGGGCCCCTACCCCAGCAGCCCCGCCTCCCCCAGCAGGTACGCCGTCATCGGCTCGTAGAAGCGCGGGTCCAGGACGTGGTCGTCCAGGGGCACCGCCACCTGGAGCGTCCCCTCCGACTCCGCCAGGAACAGCGCCGGATCGTTCGAGTCCGCATACCCCACCGTGTCGATGCCCCACTGCGCCGCACACCCCGCCCAGCCGTGGTCCGCCACGACGAGATCCGGGAGCGGCCGCCCCAGCGCGGCCAGGCCGTCGAGGATCGCGGCCATCGGGGCCGGCGAGTGGGTGTGCCAGAGCGTGGCCCCGCGCTCGTACACCGCCACGTCGGCCACCTGGTAGACCGAGCCGTCATCCGCCCGCAGCCCGCTCGGCACGGAGACGATCTCGCAGCCCGCCGCCCGCAGCGCCGCCGCCGTCGAGCGGTGCACGTCCAGCAGCCCGCCCGGATGCCCCGTGGCGAGCAGCACCCGCTGCCCGCCCTCCGCCGCCTTCCGCAGGAACGCGGCCATCCGCTCCAGCGCGGCCACCGTCAGCTCCGGATCGATCGTGTCCTGGCCCGCCCGGTGCGCCAGGTCGTCGCTGACGCCGCAGCGCTCGGCCATGACGGCCAGCACGTCCTGCTCGTCGGTCCAGCGGCTGCCCAGCTCCACGCCCAGCCAGTACAGCCGGTCGCCCTGGGAGAGCCTGCGGTAGTGGTCGAGGTTGTTCTCCCGGGGAGTGGCCACGTTCCCCGCGATGCGCGTACGGACGAGATGATCGATCAGTTCGGTACGGCTGGGTGCTATCGGCATGCCCTCATTCTCCCCCGGGGTGCGCGATGGACGTCCTGTCCATAAGACGCAGTCGCACCCTGCAGTTCGTACATGTGCGGAATCCGCCTCCCTGCCTACCCTCGGGTACGTCCGCCACATCCGCTCCGACGTTGACGCGACCGTGACCCGTCGGCGCCCCGTCCGTGATCCGAGAGGCCCGAGAAGCATGAGCACCCCCGCCCCCCGTGAACCGCGCGGCCCCGTCGACTCCTCGCGCATCCCCCGCTACGCCGGCCCGGCGACCTTCGCCCGGCTGCCCCGGCTCGACGAGGTCGGCACCGCCGACGTCGCCGTCGTGGGCGTGCCCTTCGACACCGGCGTCTCCTACCGTCCGGGCGCCCGCTTCGGCGGCAACGCCATCCGCGAGGCCTCCCGCCTCCTGCGCCCGTACAACCCGGCGCAGGACGCCTCGCCGTTCGCCCTGGCGCAGGTCGCGGACGCGGGCGACATCGCCGCGAACCCGTTCAACATCGACGAGGCCGTGGAGACCATCGAGGCCGCGGCCGACGACCTCCTGGGCACCGGCGCCCGCATGATGACGCTGGGCGGCGACCACACGATCGCGCTGCCGCTGCTGCGCTCGGTCGCCAAGAAGCACGGCCCCGTCGCCCTGCTGCACTTCGACGCCCACCTGGACACCTGGGACACCTACTTCGGCGCCGAGTACACCCACGGCACGCCGTTCCGCCGTGCCGTCGAGGAGGGCATCCTCGACACCTCCGCGCTCTCCCACGTCGGCACGCGCGGCCCGCTGTACGGCAAGAAGGACCTGACCGACGACGAGAAGATGGGCTTCGGCATCGTCACCTCGGCCGACGTCATGCGCCGCGGCGTCGACGAGATCGCCGACCAGCTGCGCCAGCGCGTCGGCGACCGCCCGCTGTACATCTCCATCGACATCGACGTCCTGGACCCGGCGCACGCACCCGGCACCGGCACGCCCGAGGCGGGCGGCCTGACCTCCCGCGAGCTGCTGGAGATCATCCGCGGGCTGTCCTCCTGCAACCTGGTCTCCGCCGACGTCGTCGAGGTGGCCCCGGCCTACGACCACGCCGAGATCACCTGCGTGGCGGCCTCGCACACCGCCTACGAGCTGACGACGATCATGTCGCGGCAGATCGCGGCCGCGCGCGGCTGAGGCCGCCCCCCTAGGGGGCTCGGACCGGGGCATCGGGGCGGGCAACCGCGGCCCGTGGCGTAAAGACCACGTAAGACCGGGCCCGCCCCGCGACAAGGGACCGTCAGGAAGCCGTAACGCAACGTGCGGGGACGGTTGGCTGAGGTGATCGTTCCACCTCAGCCGACCGTCGAAGGCCACCCCCGCGATGCTGCACCTGGCTCCCGAACAGCACCCCGACAAGGTCGTCCCCGTCCCGCCCCCGGCCCCGGGCGGTTCCGGGCGGCGGCACCGCCACCGCCGCGTCGGCGGCGGGCTCGTCGACCCCAAGCAGTTGATCGCCTCCTTCCCGGAGGCCGTCCGCAAGCTGCACCCGCGGGTCATGGTCAGGCACCCGGTCCTGTTCGTGGTCGAGGTCGGCTCCGCCCTCACCACGCTCTCCGCGGTCCTCGACCCCTCCGTCTTCACCTGGCTGATCAGCGTCTGGCTCTGGCTCACGGTCGTCTTCGCCAACCTCGCCGAGGCCGTCGCCGAGGGCCGCGGCCGGGCCCAGGCCGAGTCGCTGCGCCGCACCCGCAGCACCACCACCGCCCGGCGGCTGCGCAGCTGGCGGGTGAGCATGGACCGCCGCGAGTGGGCGGAGGAGCGCGTTCCGGCGGCCGATCTCCGTCCTTACGACTTCGTGGTCGTCGAGGCGGGCGAGACGATCCCGGGCGACGGCGAGGTCGTCGACGGCGTGGCCGCGGTCGACGAATCGGCCGTCACGGGCGAGTCCGCACCCGTCATCCGGGAGTCCGGAGGCGATCGTTCGAGCGTCACCGGAGGCACCAAGGTGCTCTCCGACCGAATCGTCGTGCGGATCACCTCCCGGCCCGGCAACACCTTCCTCGACCGCATGATCGACCTGGTCGAGGGCACCAGCCGGCAGAAGACCCCCAACGAGCTGGCGCTCAACATCCTGCTCGCCTCGCTCACCGTGATCTTCATCCTGGCCGTGGTCTCGCTCCAGCCCATGGCGGACTGGGCCGGCGCCCCGCAGTCCATCACCGTGCTCGTCGCCCTGCTGGTCACCCTCATCCCGACCACCATCGGCGCCCTGCTCTCCGCCATCGGCATCGCCGGCATGGACCGGCTCGTGCAGCGCAACGTCATCGCCCTCTCGGGCCGGGCCGTCGAGGCCGCGGGCGACGTCAGCACCCTGCTCCTGGACAAGACCGGCACCATCACGCACGGCAACCGGCAGGCGACCGCCTTCGTGCCCGTCAAGGGCATCACGCACGAACTGCTCGCGGACGCGGCCCAGTTGTCCTCGCTGTCCGACGAGACGCCCGAGGGCCGCTCCATCGTCGCGCTCGCCACGCAGTACGGAATCCAGCACAACAGCGGGGACTTCACGCACGGCCGCTTCGTGCCCTTCTCCGCGCAGACCCGGATGAGCGGCGTCGACTTCTCCTTCGAGGACGACTTCTGCCGCATCCGCAAGGGCGCGGGCACCGCGGTCGTCCAGTGGGTCGCCCGGCGCGGCGGCCACGTGCCCGACGACGCCGCCTGGATCGTCGACTCCATCGCGGCGAGCGGCGGCACCCCGCTGCTCGTCGCGGTCGAGGACCCCGAGGGCGCCCGGGTGCTGGGCGCCGTCCACCTCAAGGACGTCGTCAAGCCGGGCATCGCCCAGCGCTTCGCCGAGCTGCGGGCCATGGGCATCAAGACGGTCATGGTCACCGGGGACAACCCGGTCACCGCCAGGGCGATCGCCGCCGAGGCCGGTGTCGACGACTACATCGCCGAGGCCACCCCCGAGCACAAGCTGGCCCGCATCCGCGAGGAGCAGGCGGGCGGCAATCTCGTGGCCATGACCGGCGACGGCACCAACGACGCGCCCGCGCTGGCCCAGGCGGACGTCGGGGTGGCCATGAACACCGGCACCTCGGCCGCCAAGGAGGCCGGGAACATGGTGGACCTGGACTCCAACCCCACCAAGCTCATCGAGATCGTCGAGGTGGGCAAGCAGCTGCTGATCACGCGCGGCGCGCTCACCACGTTCTCCATCTGCAACGACGTCGCCAAGTACTTCGCGATCGTCCCCGCGATGTTCGGCAGCGCGGCGGGCTACGAGGGGCTGGAGAAGCTCAACGTCATGGGCCTGCACAGCCCGACCTCGGCCATCGCCTCCGCGATCGTCTTCAACGCGCTGGTGATCGTCGCCCTGATCCCGCTCGCCCTGCGCGGCGTCCGCTACGTGCCCTCCTCCGCCCACGACCTGCTGCGCCGCAACCTCGGCCTGTACGGGCTGGGCGGGCTCGTCGCGCCCTTCGTGGGCATCAAACTCATCGACCTGGTGCTGCAGTTCATGCCGGGCATGTGAGCGCCCGGCGGGGACGCGGGGAGCCTCAGGCGCTCCCCCAGCGCCCGTTCCAGCCGCGGACGGCCAGCCACGAGCCCCCGTAGAGCACGGCCGCCTCGGCCGCCCGCAGGGCCAGGCCCGCGGCCACGCGGGGCGCGCCGGTGAGTTCGAGGACCTCGGCGTGCCAGAAGAACAGCAGCACGATGCCGAGGCCGATGACGGCCAGCCCGCCGGCCATCAGGAGCGCTCGCAGGGCGTTCCCCATGGGTGCTTCCGCACGTGGCACTTCGTTCCCCTCCCGGAAGTGACCGTTCGTCAACTACACGAGGGTAAACCGGGGGCGGGCGGCCGGCCGCACGCCGTTCAGCCGCGGCGGCGGCGCGGGACGCGGATCAGGCCCTCCTGGATGACGGAGACCGCGAGCTGACCGTCCTGGGTGAAGATCCGCCCCCTGGCGAGCCCCCGGCCGCCCTGCGACGTGGGGCTCTCCTGGTCGTAGAGCAGCCACTCGTCCGCCCGGAACGGCCGGTGGAACCACATGGCGTGGTCGAGGCTCGCGCCGACGACGTCCCCGACGGCCCATCCGCCGCGGCCGTGGGCGAGCAGCACCGAGTCCAGGAGCGTCATGTCGGAGACGTAGGTGGCCAGGCAGACGTGCAGCAGCGGGTCGTCCGCCAGTTTGCCGTTCGTCCGGAACCAAACCTGCGACTTCGGCTCGCGGGGCTCCCCCACGCTGGCGAACGGCGGCCCGTCGACGTACCGCAGGTCCACCGACTCGCGCGCCTCCAGGATCCGCTGCACGACGTCCTCGCCGCCGAGCAGCCCGGCGTGGGCGGGGAGCATCTCCGCGGCCGTGGGGAGGGAGAGCGGGTCCGGCGCGGACGGCATCGGCTCCTGGTGCTCCAGCCCCTCCTCGTACGTCTGGAAGGACGCCGAGAGGTGGAAGATCGGCTGGCCGTGCTGGACGGCGACGACGCGGCGGGTGGTGAAGGAGAGGCCGTCCCGGATGCGGTCGACGGTGTAGACGATGGGCACGGCGGGGTCGCCGGGGCGCAGGAAGTAGGAGTGCAGCGAGTGGGCGAGCCGGTCGGCGGGGACCGTGCGCCCGGCGGCGACCAGGGCCTGGGCGGCGACCTGGCCGCCGAAGACGCGCGGCACCAGGATCTGGCGGTCGGTGGTGCCCCGGAAGATGTCGCGCTCGATCTGCTCCAGGTCGAGCAGCCCGAGCAGGGTGTCCAGGGGGGTGAGGGGCTCGCTCATGGCCTGCGGTCCTTACGCGACGTCCGTTCCATCGTTAATAAGCGCTTGCTCAGCGAAAGTTACCGGCCAGTCACCGGGCTGTCCAGACCGGAACGGCCGCCGTCCGACAGCGCACCCAGCGCACCCATGGCGAGGCGCCGCAGCAGGGCGGCAGTGGCGGCCCTGGCCGGCAGGGTGCCGGTGCGCCCGAGGTGCGGGGTGGAGTTGAGCAGGCCGAAGACGGCGTGGACGGCGGCGCGCGCCTCGGCCTCGGCGGCGCAGGGGTGCAGCTGCCGGACGACGTCGACCCACAGCTCCACGTACTGGCGCTGGAGGGACCGGACCAGCTTGCGGTCGCTGTCCCGGAGCTGACCCAGCTCGCGGTCGTGGAGGGTGATCAGCGCGCGGTCGTCGAGGGCGAAGTCGATGTGGCCGTCGATGAGCGAGTCGAGCACGGCGGCCGGCCCGCCGCCCGCCCCGGCGGCCTCGGCGACCCGCTTGCGGCCGCCCGCGAAGAGCCGCCCGCTGATGCCCACCAGCAGCTCGGCGAGCATCGCGTCCTTGCCCGCGAAGTGGCGGTAGAGGCCGGGGCCGCTGATGCCGACCGCCGCCCCTATCTCGTCCACGCCGACGCCGTGGAAGCCGCGCTCGGCGAAGAGCCGGGCGGCCTCCCGCAGGATCTGCTCGCGGCGGGTGGGGGCGGCGGGGCCTGCCTGGGTCCGGGGCGCTGTTTCCTTCACGAAAATCAATTCTAGACAGCGGCGTTAGTGGTCGCTAACCTGAAGGCGGATGTGTTAACGCTCATTAACCGAGCAAGGGAGCTCGAGGACATGCAGCAGGCACCGGTGCTCAGGAGCGCCGCGGATCCGGTCGCCGAGGCCTGGCGGGCCAACGAGGCCGCACACCGGGAGCTGGCGGCGCAGCTGCGCGAGAGGCTGGCCGCCGCGCGGCTGGGCGGGGGCGAGCGGGCCCGGGCGCGGCACACGTCGCGCGGCAAGCTGCTGCCGCGCGACCGAGTGGACGCCCTGCTGGATCCCGGATCGCCGTTCCTGGAGATCGCGCCCCTGGCGGCGGAGGGGATGTACGGCGGGGCCGCCCCGGCCGCGGGCGTGATCGCCGGGATCGGGCGGGTCTCGGGCCGCGAGGCGGTGATCGTCGCCAACGACGCCACGGTCAAGGGCGGCACGTACTACCCGATGACGGTGAAGAAGCACCTGCGCGCCCAGGAGATCGCCCTGGAGAACAGGCTGCCCTGCCTGTACCTGGTGGACTCCGGCGGCGCCTTCCTGCCCATGCAGGACGAGGTCTTCCCCGACCGCGAGCACTTCGGCCGGATCTTCTACAACCAGGCCCGCATGTCGGGCGCGGGTATCCCGCAGATCGCGGCGGTCCTCGGCTCCTGCACGGCCGGCGGCGCCTACGTCCCGGCGATGAGCGACGAGGCCGTGATCGTGCGCGGCCAGGGCACGATCTTCCTGGGCGGCCCGCCGCTGGTGAAGGCCGCGACGGGCGAGGTCGTCACGGCGGAGGAGCTGGGCGGCGGCGAGGTCCACTCCAAGGTCTCGGGCGTCACGGACCACCTCGCCGAGGACGACGCCCACGCCCTGCGGATCGTCCGCACCATCGTCTCCACGCTCCCCGAGCGCGGGCCCCTGCCCTGGGGAGTCGAGCCGGTGGAGGAGCCCGCGGCCGACCCCGCGGGGCTCTACGGCGCGGTGCCGGTGGACTCCCGGACGCCGTACGACGTGCGCGAGGTCATCGCCCGCATCGTCGACGGCTCCCGATTCGCCGAGTTCAAGGCCGAGTTCGGGCAGACGCTGGTGACGGGCTTCGCCCGCATCCACGGCCACCCGGTGGGCATCGTCGCCAACAACGGCATCCTCTTTTCCGAGTCCGCCCAGAAGGGCGCCCACTTCATCGAGCTGTGCGACCAGCGCGGGATCCCGCTGGTCTTCCTCCAGAACATCTCCGGCTTCATGGTCGGCCGGCAGTACGAGGCGGGCGGCATCGCCAAGCACGGCGCCAAGATGGTGACGGCCGTGGCGTGCACGCGGGTCCCCAAGCTGACGGTCGTCATAGGCGGCTCGTACGGCGCGGGCAACTACTCGATGTGCGGCCGCGCCTACTCGCCCCGCTTCCTGTGGATGTGGCCCAACGCCAAGATCTCGGTGATGGGCGGCGAACAGGCGGCCTCCGTGCTCGCGACCGTCAAGCGCGACCAGCTGGAGGCGCGCGGCGAGGAGTGGAGCGCGGAGGAGGAGGCCGCCTTCCGGGCCCCGATCCGCGAGCAGTACGAAACGCAGGGCAACGCCTACTACGCGACCGCCCGGCTGTGGGACGACGGGGTCATCGACCCCCTGGAGACCCGGCAGGTGCTGGGTCTGGCCCTGACCGCGTGTGCCAATGCGCCGCTTCCCGCGAGGGACGGGGCGGCGCCCGGCTACGGCGTCTTCCGGATGTGAGGCGGAGCATGTTCGAGACTGTCCTTGTCGCCAACCGAGGCGAGATCGCCGTGCGGGTCATCCGCACCCTGCGGGCCCTCGGCATCCGCTCGGTGGCCGTGTTCAGCGACGCGGACGCCGGTGCCCGGCACGTCCTGGAGGCCGACACCGCGGTGCGGATCGGCCCTGCGGCCGCCGCGGAGAGCTATCTGTCGATACCGCGCCTCCTGGAGGCCGCCGCCCGGTCCGGCGCCGAGGCCGTCCACCCCGGCTACGGCTTCCTCGCCGAGAACGCCGCCTTCGCCCGCGCCTGCGCGGACGCCGGGCTCGTCTTCATCGGCCCGCCGCCCTCGGCCATCGAGCTGATGGGCGACAAGATCCGCGCCAAGGAGACGGTCCGGGCGGCGGGCGTGCCGGTGGTGCCGGGCTCCTCCGGCAGCGGCCTCTCGGACGCGGAGCTGGCCGCGGCCGCGCGGGAGATCGGCATGCCGGTGCTGCTCAAGCCCTCCGCGGGCGGAGGCGGCAAGGGCATGCGGCTCGTGCGCGAGGAGGCACGGCTCGGCGAGGAGATCGCCGCCGCCCGGCGCGAGGCCCGCGGCTCCTTCGGCGACGACACGCTGCTCGTCGAGCGCTGGGTCGACCGGCCCCGGCACATCGAGATCCAGGTGCTGGCGGACGGCCACGGCCGGGTGATCCACCTCGGCGAGCGCGAGTGCTCGCTCCAGCGCCGCCACCAGAAGATCGTCGAGGAGGCCCCCTCCCCCCTGCTGGACGCCGCCACGCGCGCCGCCATGGGCGAGGCCGCGGCACAGGCCGCGCGCTCCTGTGGATACGCGGGGGCGGGCACGGTGGAGTTCATCGTGCCGGGCGGCGATCCGTCCTCGTACTACTTCATGGAGATGAACACCCGCCTCCAGGTCGAGCACCCCGTGACGGAGCTGATCACCGGCCTGGACCTGGTGGAGTGGCAGCTCCGCATCGCCGCGGGCGAGGAGCTGGGCATCGCCCAGGAGGACGTGACGCTCACCGGGCACGCGGTGGAGGCGCGCATCTGCGCCGAGACGGCGCGGGTGAGCCCGGGCGGTGACCGGGTCGACTTCCTGCCCTCGGCGGGCACGGTGCTGGCGCTGTCGGAGCCGGCGGGCGAGGGGATCCGGGTGGACTCCGGGCTCGCCCCCGGCAGCGAGGTGGGGACGTCGTACGACCCGATGCTCGCAAAGGTGATCGCGCACGGCCCGGACCGGGAGACCGCACTGCGGCGGCTGAGGGCCGCGCTGGCGGAGACGGTCGTGCTGGGCGTCGACACGAACATCGGCTTCCTGCGCCGCCTGCTGGCGCACCCCGATGTGAAGTCGGGCGCGCTCGACACGGGGCTGGTGGACCGGGAGGCGGCGACGCTGGTGCCGGGCGAGGTACCGGAGGAGGTGTACGTGGCGGGTGGGTTGCTGCTTCAGGCGGAGCTGTTCCCCAATCCCGCCCCTTCCCGAGACTGGGGACAAGCCCCCAGGCCCCCAGGTGGGCAGCAGCTTCGCGCTGCCGGTTGGACGGACCCGTTCTCGGTGCCGAACGGCTGGCGCCTGGGCGGCGAACCCGCCTGGACCGCCCACCACTTCCGCGTCCCGGGCCACGCCCCGGCAACGATCCGCGTACGCGGCCAGGTATCGGACGCCCAGTTCCTCCTGAACGCCCCCACGGGGACCCCACCAGTCACTGCGCCGTCCGCCCACGAGCGCGAGGGCCTGCCCCAACAAGCCACTTCGGCCGCCCCCAGCGGCGCGCAGCAGCCGCCCGCGGAGCCGGGAGCGGCCACCCCCCGCAGCGCGAAGCTGCTGCCTTCCCGGGGGGCCGGGGGCCTGCTTCCCGGGACCGTCGGCGGCGCGCAGCAGCCCACAGAGCCCGGAGCCCTGGACCGACCGTCCACCCCCCGCAGCGCGAAGCTGCTGCCCGCCCCGGGGACCGGGGGGCCTGTCGGCGGCGCGCAGCAGCCGCCCGCCCAGGAGCAGGGAGCCCGCAGCGCGAAGCTGCTGCCCGCCCTCGGGCCCGGGGGCTTGCCCCCGGTGTCCTTCCCCTGCCGGGGGTCTGGGGGCTTGCCCCCAGTTTCGGGAAGGGGCGGGGTTGGGGAAAGACTCACCCTCCAACTCCACGGCCGCACCCACACCTTCACCGTCACCCCCGCCCCCGACGGCGGCACCTGGCTCGCCCGCGACGGCGACACCTGGCACCTCGTGCCGTACGACCCCGTCGAAGCCAGCCTCCGCGGCGGCGCCGCCGGCGCCCACGCCGGCACCCTCGCCGCCCCCATGCCCGGCACGGTCACCGTCGTCAAGGCGGCCGTGGGGGACGAGGTCGCCGCGGGCCAGAGCCTCCTCGTCGTCGAGGCGATGAAGATGGAGCACGTCATCGCCGCCCCCCACGCCGGCACCGTCACGGAGCTGGACGTGACCCCCGGCAGCACGGTCGCCATGGACCAGGTCCTGGCCGTGGTCACCCCCGCCGCGCCCGCCGCGCCCGCCGCGCCCCAGGAGGAGTCATGACCCACTCCGCCCTCCCCATGGTCGTCCCCGACCCCGCCCTCCCCGCCCGCGTCCGCATCCACGAGGTCGGCCCCCGCGACGGCCTGCAGAACGAGAAGGCGGTCGTGCCGACGGAGGTCAAGGCGGAGTTCATCCGCCGCCTGGCCGCCGCGGGCCTGGCCACCGTCGAGGCGACGAGCTTCGTGCGCCCCGAGTGGGTGCCCCAACTGGCCGACGCCGAGCAGCTGATGCCCCTGCTGGAGGGCGTGCCGGCCCGCCTGCCCGTGCTGGTACCCAACCGGCGCGGCCTCGACCGCGCCCTCGCGCTCGGCGTGCGCGAGATCGCCGTGTTCGGCAGCGCCACCGAGTCGTTCGCCAAGGCCAACCTCAACCGCACGGTCGACGAGTCGCTGGAGATGTTCGCCCCGGTGATCGACGCCGCCCGGAGCGCGGGCGTCGGCGTGCGCGGCTATCTGTCGATGTGCTTCGGCGACCCCTGGGAGGGCGCCGTGCCCATCGCGCAGACGGTCCGCGTCGGCCGCCGCCTCCTGGACCTCGGCTGCACCGAGCTGAGCCTGGGCGACACCATCGGCGTCGCCACCCCGGGCCACGTCACGGCCCTGCTGACCGCGCTCGGCGAGGCGGGCGTGCCCACCGACCGGCTGGCCGTGCACTTCCACGACACCTACGGCCAGGCCCTCGCCAACACCCTCGCCGCCCTGCGGCACGGCGTGACCACCGTCGACGCCTCCGCGGGCGGCCTCGGCGGCTGCCCGTACGCCAAGAGCGCCACCGGCAACCTCGCCACCGAGGACCTCGTCTGGATGCTCCACGGCCTCGGTATCTCCACCGGGGTCGACCTCGGCCGTCTCACCGCCACCAGCGTGTGGATGGCCGGTCACCTGGGCCGACCCAGCCCCTCCCGCACCGTTCGCGCTCTCTCCCACCAGGAGCCCTCCCACCAGGAGCCGTAAGTCATGTCGCTGGACCACCGCCTGTCACCGGAACACGAGGAACTCCGCCGCACCGTGGAGGAGTTCGCACACGACGTCGTCGCCCCGAAGATCGGCGACTTCTACGAGCGCCACGAGTTCCCGTACGAGATCGTGCGGGAGATGGGCCGCATGGGCCTGTTCGGGCTGCCCTTCCCCGAGGAGTACGGCGGTATGGGCGGCGACTACCTGGCGCTCTGCCTCGCCCTGGAGGAGCTGGCCCGCGTCGACTCCTCCGTGGCGATCACCCTCGAAGCGGGCGTCTCCCTCGGCGCGATGCCGATCCACCGCTTCGGCACGGAGGAGCAGAAGCGCACCTGGCTGCCGAAGCTCTGCTCCGGCGAGATGCTGGGCGCCTTCGGCCTGACGGAGCCCGACGGCGGCTCGGACGCGGGCGCCACCCGCACCACCGCCCGCATCGACCCGGCCACCGGCGAGTGGGTGATCAACGGCACCAAGTGCTTCATCACCAACTCCGGCACGGACATCACCGGCCTGGTCACGGTCACGGCCGTCACCGGCCACCAGGCGGACGGCAGGCCGCTGATCTCCTCGATCATCGTGCCCTCCGGCACTCCGGGCTTCACGGTCGCGGCCCCCTACTCCAAGGTCGGCTGGAACGCCTCGGACACCCGCGAGCTGTCCTTCGCCGACGTGCGGGTGCCCGCGGCCAACCTGCTGGGCGAGGAGGGGCGGGGCTACGCCCAGTTCCTGCGGATACTGGACGAGGGCCGCATCGCGATCTCCGCCCTGGCCACGGGCCTGGCCCAGGGCTGTGTCGACGAGTCCGTCTCGTACGCCGGGACGCGCGAGGCGTTCGGCAGGCCGATCGGCGCCAACCAGGCCATCCAGTTCAAGATCGCCGACATGGAGATGCGGGCGCACACGGCCCGGATCGCCTGGCGCGACGCCGCCTCCCGCCTGGTGCACGGCGAGCCGTTCAAGAAGCAGGCGGCGCTGGCCAAGCTCTACTCCTCGGAGATCGCGGTCACCAATGCCCGCGAGGCCACCCAGATCCACGGCGGGTACGGCTTCATGAACGAGTACCCGGTGGCCCGGATGTGGCGGGACTCCAAGATCCTGGAGATCGGCGAGGGCACCAGCGAGGTGCAGCGGATGCTGATCGCCCGCGAACTGGGGCTGCCCGCCGCGTAAATGCACGCTCCCTCGCTCTGCATACGCACGGAATACGCACTCCCAGCCTCCGGCCCGGCCTGCGAGAATTCGATCATGGCTGAGATCTTGCAGAAGGACGGCACCTGGACGTTCGACGGCGGCACGATACGCATCGTGCCGGGCCGGGAGCGGGGGGTGCACCCCCTCCGGCAGTCGCTGGGCGAGCTGGCCGTGCCGCTGGCGGCGGTGGCCGGTCTCTCCTTCGAGCCCGGCCGCAAGAGCGGACGGCTCCGGCTGCGGCTGCGCGACGGCGCCGACCCGCTGTCCCAGGTCGTCCGCGGCCGGCTGCCGGAGGGAGCGGACCCGTACCAGCTGGGCGTCGCGCAGGACCGCTGGGGCGTCGCGGAGTACTTCGTGGACGAGGTGCGCAACGCCCTGCTGCTGGAGCAGGTGCCGGACGGCCCCGCCGACCGCTATCTGCTGCCCGGCCCGGCCGTCCCTCTTTCGGTGATCTCGGGCGAGGGAACCGCCTCCTTCGACGGCGGGCGCGTCCGGCTGGAGTGGAACTGGATGGCCGACGAGTCGAAGAGGTCCGCCGGTCCGCAGGAGCTGCCCCTGGGGCGGATCGCCGCCGTGGAGTGGCTCCCCTCGGCGGGCTTCGAGAACGGCTACCTCCGCTTCGTGGTCCCGGGCGCACCGGCCAAGGTCAAGGCCAAGCACGATCCGCACGCCGTCGAGCTGCACGGCTTCAAGAGGGACCCCCTGATGGCGCTGGTGGCCGCCGCCGTGACGGCCCGGCTGCCGCACCCCTCCGCCGCCCCCGCCTCCCCCACCGCCCTCGCCCTGCCGCACGCCGCCCCGGCCGCCCTGCCCGCAGCCGCGCCCCAGGGCGCACCGGAGGAGCCCTCCGGCGGCGACGATCACGACACCCTGCTGCGCCGCCTGCGCGAGCTGGGTGAGCTGCATCACGCCGGAATCCTCACCGACGAGGAGTTCGGCGCGGCAAAACAGGCCATCCTGCGGCGTTTCTAGCCGATTCACCCCACATTCACTGGCACTCCTGCCCGAAATCGGGCAGGATTCTTGCGAAACCGTCTCGCACCCCTCAGTATCGACGGGTGCTCGAACGCCGCATGTCCCACGACGACCTGGTCGACCACCTGGTGCGCAGCACGCCGCTTCAGCGCGGCGAGGCCGCCCGGGTGGTGCTGGACGTGCTCGCGTACTTCGACGAGACGGCAGAGGAGTTCGTCCGCCGCCGCCACCGCGAGCTTCAGTCCGGCGGGCTGAACAACGCGGAGATCTTCGAGCGGATCGCGGCCGAGCTGCCGCACCGCGCGGTGGCACCGCCCGAACTCTCGCTGCGGCAGTTGCGCCGCATCGTCTACGGCTGATCCGGCCGGGACGGCATCCGGCGGCCCCGCACGGCCGCCGCACGCCGCCACCTCGTCGTCCCGTCATCTTCGAACGCTCACCTGGGAGGGTCATTCATGTGCGGAATCGTCGGCTACATCGGCAAGCGTGATGTCGCGCCGCTGCTGCTGGAGGGGCTGCAGCGCCTGGAGTACCGCGGTTACGACTCCGCGGGCATCGCCCTGCACGCCAGCGGCAAGGCCGGCGGCCTGAAGTCCGCCAAGGCCAAGGGCCGCGTCCGCGAGCTGGAGGCCCGCCTCCCCAAGCGCTTCAACGGCTCCACCGGCATCGCCCACACCCGCTGGGCCACCCACGGCGCGCCGAACGACGTCAACGCCCACCCGCACCTCGACGCCGAGGAGAAGGTGGCCGTCGTCCACAACGGCATCATCGACAACGCCTCCGAGCTGCGCACCAAGCTGACGGCCGAGGGCTTCGTCTTCGTCTCCGACACCGACACCGAGGTCCTGGCCCACCTCATCGCCCGCTCCGAGGCCAGCACGCTGGAGGAGAAGGTCCGCGAGGCCGTCAAGCACATCGAGGGCACCTACGGCATCGCCGTCCTGCACGCCGACTTCCCGGACCGCATCGTCGTCGCCCGCAACGGCTCCCCCGTGGTCCTGGGCATAGGCGAGAAGGAGATGTTCGTCTCCTCCGACGTCGCGGCCCTGGTCTCCCACACCCGCCAGGTCGTCACCCTCGACGACGGCGAGATGGCCACCCTCAAGGCCGACGACTACCGCACGTACACCACCGAGGGCTCCCGCACCTCGGCCCAGCCGACCACCGTGGAGTGGGAGGCCGAGTCGTACGACATGGGCGGCCACGACACGTACATGCACAAGGAGATCCACGAGCAGGCCGACGCCGTGGACCGCGCGCTGCGCGGCCGCATCGACGACCGCTTCTCCACCGTGCACCTCGGCGGCCTGAACCTGGACGCCCGCGACGCCCGCGCCGTGCGCCGGGTGAAGATCCTCGGCTGCGGCACCTCGTACCACGCCGGCCAGATCGGCGCCCAGATGATCGAGGAGCTGGCCCGGATCCCCGCCGACGCCGAGCCCGCCTCCGAGTTCCGCTACCGCAACCCGGTCGTGGACCCCGACACCCTCTACATCGCGGTGTCCCAGTCCGGTGAGACCTACGACGTCCTCGCGGCCGTCCAGGAGCTGAAGCGCAAGGGCGCCCGCGTCCTGGGCCTGGTCAACGTGGTCGGCTCCGCGATCGCCCGGGAGACCGACGGCGGCATCTACGTGCACGCCGGCCCCGAGGTCTGCGTCGTCTCCACCAAGTGCTTCACCAACATGGTGGTCGCCTTCGGCCTGTTCGCCCTGCACCTCGGCCGCACCCGCGACCTGTCCGTCGCCGACGGCAAGCGGATCATCGAGGGCCTGCGCAAGCTGCCCGCGCAGATCGAGGAGATCCTGGCGAACGAGGCGCAGATCGAGGAGCTGGCCAAGGAGTACGCCGACGCCAAGTCGATGATGTTCATCGGCCGTGTCCGCGGCTACCCGGTGGCCCGCGAGGCCTCGCTGAAGCTCAAGGAGGTCTCGTACATCCACGCCGAGGCCTACCCGGCCTCCGAGCTGAAGCACGGCCCGCTGGCCCTGATCGAGCCCGCAATGCCGACCGTCGCGATCGTGCCGGACGACGAGCTGCTGGAGAAGAACCGCGCCGCGCTGGAGGAGATCAAGGCCCGCAGCGGCCGCATCCTCGCCGTTGCGCACCAGGAGCAGGAGAAGGCCGACCACACGATCGTGGTGCCGAAGAACGAGGACGAGCTGGACCCGATCCTCATGGGCATCCCGCTGCAGCTCTTCGCCTACTACACGGCCAAGGCCATGGGCCGCGACATCGACAAGCCGCGCAACCTGGCGAAGTCCGTCACGGTCGAGTAGGCCGCCCCGGCCCGCAACGGGCCGCACCGACTCTCGTACCTGTCCGCACCTGTCCGCGACAGGTCCGAGAGGACGGCTCCCCGCCGTGCCACCACGCGGCGGGGAGCCGCCTCCCCTGCGCCGGCGTCGCCCTCGCGCCGGCGGTGATGCCGCCGGTCACGGGAACCGTCACCTCCCGCCCGGCAGCACGCACAGCGTCCTGTGCCGGTGTTCTACCCGCCGCCGGAGCCCGGCCCACCTCTACGCACGAGTAGATTCCGGGGCCGCACCATGCCGCGCGGTGCGCCAAACCCTTGTGGCGCACGGGAGTTGAGACTTCGCAAGAGGCGCAGGAGCCGCCGGGAGCCGCCGGGAGCCGTCAGGGAATGACGACCACGGGCCGCTGCGCCCGCCGCGCCAGCCGGCCCGCCACGGAGCCGAAGATCCGGCCCACCAGGCCGTGCGTGGAACCCACCACGATCGCGTCCGCCGCGTACTCCCGCCCGACTTCTTCGAGTTCGTGGCAGATGTCCCCACCGCGCTCCACCAGGATCCACGGCACCTCGGACAGATGGTCCGCACAGGCCAGTTCCAGGCCGAGGACCTCCGTGCGGTGATCGGGGACGTCCACGAAGACCGGCGGCTCACAGCCCGCCCAGACGGTCGTCGGCAGCCGGTTGGCCACATGGACGATGATCAGGCCGGAGCCGGCGCGACGTGCCATACCGATTGCATACGCAAGCGCTCGCTCGCTCGACATGGAACCGTCGAAGCCCACCACGACGCCGTGCTGGAATGCCGGATCGCAGGAACGACGTGTTTCTTCCGCCGCTTCTGGATTCGCCGTCTGATCGGCGATCCGCTTGCGGTCCGCGGGTTCGGAGAATTCGTGACCGGCCATCGGTGTCTCGGCGAAGGAAGTCCTCGTGCTGAGGGGATCGGCGGTGGGCTGGTTGGAGTTGTCGAGGGGCGCGCCAGCTGATGGATCTTGGACGGCGAAATCCGTCCGGGATTCATCTTTTCAAGTGCTTACCCCCCAGGGTACGGCGACAGTCGCCGCCTGCCCAGAGGCTGCCGTGCAGGGCACGGCCCCCGCGGGCGTTCCCCGGAGCATGCACGAGCGCGGCGCGTAGCGCAATGGCCCCGGCTCCTCCGCCTGCCACCGGCTCCCCCAGTGACCCGGACCCCGGGCCCGCCGTTGTAGTACCGCCAGCAGCCGCCAGCAGGGAGCCGCTCCGTGCCCGGAACCCGTGAAGACGCCCGCGAGGACCCCGCCGAGACGGCGTCCCCCGATCCGGTGAGCGACGTGGTCCGCTGGGCGGCGTTCAGCTGCGCCCTGGTACCGGTCGTCCTGCTGATGTGCGGTCAGTCCTTCGGCGGCGCGGCCGGTACCGCGGCCGGTCTGGTGGCCCTCACCTGCGCCTGCCGGGCCCTGCTGCGCCAGTCCGAGCGCACTGCCGCCCGGGTCTCGGCCGAGCAGTCCGCGCCCCACCGCGGCAGGCACGGCCGCACCGGCGCCGGCAGCCATCGCGGGGGCCGGCGCGCGGGCGCCGGGCACCCTCTGGACTGACCCCCTCCGCCGCCTCCCGGCACCCCTCGGAACGAGCCGCCGCCACCCCCTGGAACGACCCTCTCGCACGCCTGGACCCGATGGTTTTCAGCCAAGTTCAGGCCGAACTTCACACCCTGTCCGGAGGGCCTCCCAACAGCCGGTCGACCAGCAAGGAAAGCGCCCCACAGGGCGGTTGCCGCCTACGGAGAGTGGGCATGGGCGAGAGGCGTACTTTTCACCGAGCCCTGCAAGTGCAACGCTTCGTGATCGAACGCTTCGCGCCAAGTTGTCATGTCGACTTAGAGGCGGGTGGTGAACTGGTCATCGCGTCACCAAACGACGCAGTAGATTCGATCTTGGCCATGACCGGCGGGGGAACCGTTCAGGACCGAGGGGAAACGTGCAGGACCGAGAGGACTCGACCGCCGAGGGGGGCTTAGCGCCATGAGCCAGGACTCCACGACCTTGCCGGAGACCGCGCGCAAGCTCTCCGGACGCCGCCGCCGGGAGATTGTCGCTGTACTGCTTTTCAGCGGCGGCCCCATTTTCGAAAGCTCCATTCCGCTCTCCGTATTCGGGATCGACCGGCAGGATGCCGGGGTCCCGCGTTATCGATTGCTGGTGTGCGCCGGTGAAGATGTGCCATTGCGAACGACCGGCGGCCTGGAACTGACCGCACCGTACGGCCTGGAGGCGCTCTCCAGGGCGGGCACCGTCGTGGTGCCGGCCTGGCGATCGATCACCCAGCCGCCGCCCGCCGCCGCGCTCGACGCGCTGCGCCGGGCCCACGAGGAGGGCGCCCGCATCGTCGGGCTGTGCACCGGCGCCTTCGTACTGGCCGCCGCGGGACTGCTCGACGGCAGGCCCGCCACCACCCACTGGATGTACGCGCCCACGCTCGCGAAGCGCTATCCGTCGGTCCATGTGGACCCCCGGGAGCTCTTCGTGGACGACGGTGACGTGCTGACGTCCGCGGGCACCGCGGCAGGCATCGACCTGTGCCTGCACATCGTCCGCACCGACCACGGCGCCGACGCCGCGGGGGCCCTGGCCCGCCGTCTCGTCGTGCCGCCCCGCCGCAGCGGCGGGCAGGAGCGCTACCTCGACAGGTCTTTACCGGAGGAGATCGGCGCCGACCCGCTCGCCGAGGTCGTCGCCTGGGCGCTGGAGCACCTCCACGAGCAGTTCGACGTGGAGACGCTCGCCGCCCGCGCGTACATGTCCCGCCGGACCTTCGACCGGCGGTTCCGCTCGCTCACCGGCAGCGCGCCGCTCCAGTGGCTGATCACCCAGCGGGTGCTCCAGGCGCAGCGGCTCCTGGAGACCTCGGACTACTCCGTGGACGAGGTCGCCGGCCGCTGCGGCTTCCGCTCGCCGGTCGCGCTGCGCGGCCACTTCCGGCGGCAGCTGGGGTCCTCCCCCGCCGCCTACCGGGCCGCCTACCGGGCCCGCCGGCCGCAGAGTGGCGCGGACCGGCCGGAGCGGAGCGAGCGGGCGGAGCGCGCGGAGCGGGGCGACCGCGGGGACAGGTTCGACCGGCCGGAGCCGGTCGAGCCGCGCCCCGGGGAGGCGTCGCTGATGGCGATGCGGCGCACGGCCATGGCCGCCAGCCATGCCGTGACGGGCGCACCGCTGGGCGCCCCACCGCCACATAGCGGGCATATCGGTCATGCGTCGGCTCATCCCGCCGGCCCGGGGGTCACCACCCCGGACCCGGGCAAGCCGGAGTCCGACCTCTACACCCCACGCCTGCCCGGCCAGCGGGAACGCCCCGTAGGGTGAGACGCATGAACGATCGCATGGTGTGGATCGACTGCGAGATGACCGGGCTCTCGCTGTCGAACGACGCGCTCATCGAGGTGGCCGCCCTGGTCACCGACTCCGAGCTGAACATCCTCGGCGACGGCGTGGACATCGTCGTCCGGCCGCCCGCCGAGGCGCTCGCCACCATGCCCGAGGTGGTGCGCCAGATGCACACGGCCTCCGGGCTGCTGGCGGAGCTGGACAACGGGACCACGCTCGAGGACGCGGAGCGGCAGGTCCTGGAGTACGTCCGCAAGCACGTCCCGGAGCCGGGCAAGGCCCCGCTGTGCGGGAACTCGGTCAGCACCGACCGCGGATTCCTGCTCCGGGACATGCCCGCCCTGGAGGGCCATCTGCACTACCGGATCGTGGACGTGTCCTCGATCAAGGAGCTGGCGCGCCGCTGGTACCCGCGCGCCTACTTCGCCAGCCCTAAGAAGAGCGGCAACCACCGGGCGCTCGCCGACATCCGCGAGTCGATCGCGGAGCTGCGCTACTACCGCGAGGCGGTCTTCGTCCCGCAGCCCGGCCCGGACTCCGACACGGCGAAGGCGATCGCGGCCAGGTACGTCCTGCCCGCCTGAGGGGCCTTCCCGGAGAGAGTGACGCAGCTCGCTCCCGGTACGGCGAAAGCCGGGAGCGAGCACCCCTCCGGACCCTGTACACTTTTTCTCGGCCGGTGGGAAACAACGGAAACAAGCGCCGGACGTGGTGGGTATAGCTCAGCTGGTAGAGCACCTGGTTGTGGTCCAGGATGTCGCGGGTTCGAGTCCCGTTACTCACCCTGATCGAGCAAGAGCCCGGTCCGCGAAAGCGGCCGGGCTCTTGTCGTTTTGTAGTCCCCAGGAGTGACACACAGGGCGGATGGGGGAAGTTCGCCGCCCGTCCGGGCAAAGCTGAGGTGCTGGCAACCGGACGAAGGGTCATGACCGTGGCAACAGGCACAGTGAAGTGGTTCAACGCCGAAAAAGGTTTCGGCTTCATCACACAGGACGACGGCGGCCCGGACGTGTTCGTCCACTTCTCCGCCATCCAGAGCTCCGGCTTCAAGTCGCTGGAGGAGAACCAGCGGGTCGAGTACGACGTGACCCCGGGGCAGAAGGGGCCGCAGGCGGAAAACGTCGTCATCCTCGAGTCGTGACGTGACCGCGTGGTCGAGCGGGCCCTACCGGAGGCGGGCGGTGGTCCTCCTCGTCGGCATCGCGCTCGTCCTCGCCGCGAGCCTGCTCGGCGGCTGCGCCCAGGACGGCGCGGACGGCGGCCGGGGCGGACCCGGCGGGAGCGGCAGGACCACGGTCTCCATCGGCACCTTCGGGGTGTTCGGCTACAAGCAGGCCGGGCTCTACGCGGAGTACGAGCGGCTGCACCCGGACGTGGTGATCAAGGAGAGCGTGATCGAGCGCAACGACGCCTACTACCCCCAGCTCCTGACCCACCTCGTGGCCGGGAGCGGCCTGGCCGACATCCAGGCCATGGAGGTGGGCAACGTCCACGAGCTGGCCGCCGGCCAGGGCGAGTTATTCGAGGACCTCTCCCGGGCCCGGGGCGTCCGCAAAGAGGACTGGCTGCCCTGGAAGTGGGCCCAGGCCACCACCCCGGCGGGCCGGACCATCGGCCTCGGCACCGACATCGGCCCCATCGCCGTGTGCTACCGCAAGGACCTCTTCCGGCGGGCCGGGCTGCCCACCGACCGGGCGGCCGTGGGCCGCCTCTGGGCGGGCGACTGGCGGAAGTACCTCGCCGTGGGCGCGGCCTACCGGGCGCGCGCCCCCGCCGGCACGGTCTTCACCGACTCCGCGGCCGGTCTCTACAACGCCTCCGTCCACGGCTACTCCGAGCGGTACTACACCCGCGGCGGCAAGCCGGTCCACGCGAGCAGCCCGGCGGTCAGGGAGTCCTGGGACCTGGCCATGGCGGCGGTCCGGGGCGGGCTGACCGCCCGGCTCAAGCAGTTCGAGAAGGGCTGGGACCAGGCGTACGCCAACGGCCGCTTCGCCACCGTCGCCTGCCCGCCCTGGATGCTCGGCTACATCAAGGAGAAGTCCGGCGCGGCCGGCCGGGGCCAGTGGGACGTGGCCGCGGCGCCCCGGCCCGCCAACTGGGGCGGCTCCTTCATCGGCGTGCCCAGGGTGGCCCGGCACAAGGCCGCCGCGATCGCCCTCGCCGTCTGGCTGACCGCGCCCGAGCAGCAGGCCAAGCTCTTCGAGCGGCAGGCCGGCATCCCCTCCACCCCGGCCTCGTACGCCATGCCCCGGGTCAGGGACGCCCGGAACCCCTACTTCGGGGACGCCCCCATCGGCGAGATCTTCACCGCGGCGGCCCGCTCCGTCCCCACCCTGGTCTTCGGCCCCGGGGAACAGCAGATCGGGCTCGCCTTCACCGACGTCGGCATCCCCCAGGTCGAGCAGCAGGGGAAGTCGCCTCGCCAGGGCTGGCTGGCCGCCCAGCGGGAGATCGAGAACGCGGTGGACGAATGACCGCCACGCCCCAGGCGGTGGAGGACGCCCGCGCCGCACCCGTGGACCGTGCGCACGCCCGGGACCGGCCAGGCCCCTGGCGCAGCCGCCTCTACCGCTGGGACCTGCGCTACAGCCCGTACGCGTTCGTCGCCCCGTTCTTCCTCTTCTTCGCCGCGTTCGGCCTCTTCCCCCTCCTCTACACGGGCTGGGCCTCCCTGCATCGGGTGGAGCTGACGGCCCCGGACCGCATGGAGTGGGCCGGCCTGCACAACTACGCCCGGCTGCTGGGCAACGACTTCTTCTGGAACGCCCTGCGCAACACCTTCACCATCGGCGTCCTGTCGACCGTGCCCCAGCTGCTGATGGCCCTGGGCCTGGCCCACCTGCTGCACCACCGGCTGCGCGCCGCGACGTTCTGGCGGGTCGCGCTGCTCACTCCGTACGCCACCTCGGTGGCCGCCGCGACGCTGGTGTTCGTCCTGCTCTACGGGCGGGACCACGGCATGGTGAACTGGGCGCTGGGCGCGGCGGGGATCGGCCCGGTGGACTGGCAGAACGGCACCTGGAGCGCACGGTTCGCGGTCTCCTCCATCGTGATCTGGCGGTGGACGGGCTACAACGCGCTGATCTATCTCGCCGCCATGCAGGCGGTGCCCGACGAGCTGTACGAGTCGGCCGCGCTGGACGGCGCCTCGCGCCGGCAGCAGTTCCGGCACATCACCGTCCCGGCGCTGCGGCCGACGATCCTCTTCACGGTCGTCGTCTCGACGATCGGGGCGACGCAGCTCTTCGGCGAGCCCCTGCTGTTCGGCGGGGCGGGCGGGCAGAAGGGCGGGGCCTCGCACCAGTTTCAGACGCTGGGCCTCTACCTCTACGAGCAGGGCTGGTTCGACTTCCACCTCGGGCGGGCCTCGGCCGTCGCCTGGACGATGTTCCTGATCCTGCTGCTGATCGCCGCCGTGAACATGCTGATCGCACGGTGGCTGGGGAAGGACCGGTGAAAGGGCACCGTGACCATCGGCATCGGCATCGGCGGACCGCGGGCGCCGGGGGCCCGGCGCGCGGGGCGGCAGCTGCACGCGGGGCCCGCTGCCTACGCGATCCTGACGTTGTTCACCGCGGGCTCGCTCTTCCCGCTCGTGTGGACGGCGGTGGCCGCGTCCGGCGACAGCGCCCGGCTGGCGGGCACCCCGCCGCCGCTGTGGTTCGGCGAGCGGCTGCCCGCGAACCTGGCCACGGCCTGGACCGACGCCCGCATGGGCCTCGCCCTGGCCAACACCACGCTGGTCGCGGGGACCGTGGCGCTGGGCACGGTGCTCTTCTGCACGGTCGCCGGCTACGCCTTCGCCAAGCTGCGGTTCCGCTTCCGGCGGGCGCTGCTCCTGCTGACCGTCGGCACCATGATGGTGCCGCCGCAGCTGAGCGTCGTCCCCCTCTTCATGGTCGTCGCCCACCTGGGGTGGACCGACCGGTTGCAGGCCGTCGTCCTGCCCCTGCTGGTGAGTGCCTTCGGCGTCTTCTTCATGCGGCAGTACTTCACCGAGGCGCTGCCCACCGAGCTGATCGAGGCGGCCCGGGTCGACGGGGCGAGCAGCCTGCGCGTCGTGTGGCACATCGTCTTCCCCGCCGCCCGGCCCGCGATGGCCGTGCTGGGCATGCTCTCCTTCGTGCAGGCGTGGAACGACTTCTTCTGGCCCGTGATTGCGCTGACCCAGGAGAACCCGACCGTGCAGGTGGCCCTCACCGGCCTGGGCCGGGGGTACGTGCCCGACCAGGCCGTCGTCATGGCGGGCGCGCTGCTGGGCACCCTGCCGCTGCTGCTCGCCTTCACGCTCTTCGGCCGGCAGATCACCGGCGGCATCATGCGCGGTGCGGTCAAGGGCTGACTCCACCGTCTCCCCTCCTTCTTCTCTCCCGGAGCGTGCGGACATGACCATGGACTTCCCGCCCGGCTTCCTCTGGGGCGCCGCGACCGCCGCCTACCAGGTCGAGGGCGCGGCCGCCGAGGACGGGCGCACCCCGTCGATCTGGGACACCTTCTCCCGCACCCCCGGGCGGGTGCGGAACGGCGACACCGGGGACACGGCGACGGACCACTACCACCGCCGCGCCGAGGACGTGCGCCTCATGGCCGGGCTGGGCCTGGGCGCGTACCGCTTCTCCGTCTCCTGGCCCCGGGTCCAGCCCACCGGGCGCGGCCCGGCCTCCCGGCGCGGGCTGGACTTCTACCGGGCGCTCACCGACGACCTCCTCGCCCACGGCATCCGCCCGGTGCTGACGCTCTATCACTGGGACCTCCCCCAGGAGCTGGAGGACGCCGGCGGCTGGCCGGAGCGCGACACCGCCCGGCGCTTCGCCGACTACGCCCGGCTCGTCGGGGAGGCGCTGGGCGACCGCGTGGAGCTGTGGACCACCCTCAACGAGCCCTGGTGCAGCGCCTTCCTGGGCTACGCGGCCGGGGTGCACGCCCCGGGCCGCACGGACGACGAGGCCGCGCTGCGGGCCGCGCACCACCTCAACCTGGCGCACGGGCTCGGCGCACAGGCACTGCGCTCCGTCCTGCCCGCCCGGGCCCGGCTGTCCGTGGCCCTCAACTCCGCAGCCGTGCGCGCCCGTACGCCCTCACCCGGGGATCAGGACGCGGCCCGGCGCATCGATGCCCTGGCCACCCGTATCTTCACCGGGCCCATGCTGCGCGGCGCATACCCCGAGGACCTCCTCGCCGACACGGCGGCCATCACGGACTGGTCGTTCGTACGCGACGACGACACGGACGTCATCCGGCACCCCCTCGACGCACTGGGCATCAACTACTACGCACCGACAGTGGTATCAGCCGCCACTGACAATCCCCCGCCGCGCGCCGACGGCCACGGCGACGGCGTGCGCTCACCCTGGCCGGGTGCCCGAGGCGTGGCCTTCCACCAACCGCCCGGCAAGCGGACGGCCATGGACTGGGCCGTCGACCCCACCGGCCTGTACGACCTGCTGATGCGCTTCACCCGGGAGGCCCCGGGCCTGCCCCTGGTCGTCACCGAGAACGGCGCCGCCTACGACGACAAGCCCGGCGCCGACGGCACGGTCCACGACCCGGAGCGCATCGCCTATCTGCACGCCCACGTCGAGGCCGTGCTGCGCGCCCTCGGCGACGGCGCCGACGTCCGCGGCTACTTCCTCTGGTCGCTGCTGGACAACTTCGAGTGGGCGTACGGCTACGGCAAGCGCTTCGGCGCGGTGTACGTGGACTACGCGACCCTGGCCCGTACTCCCAAGTCCAGCGCGCGGTGGTACGCGCGGCTGGTGCGGACCGGGCAGCTGCCGCCGCCCGGCGGCGTCAGCTGAAGACCGAGGGCGGCGGCGCCGGGGACGGCCGGGCGTCCGCGTCGGTGACGGGTGCCGCGCCGCCCGTGAAGTCGGCGAGCGTACGCCCGTGTTCGACCCGCGCCTGGTGGGGGTCGGTGGCGGCGCGCCGGGTCAGCTCGGCGACCGGCAGCTCCCGGTCGGAGGCCAGGAGCACCGCGTTGCCGAAGCGCCGGCCGCGCAGCACGGCCGGGTCGGCGGTCAGGCAGAGTTCGGGGAAGACCGTCCCCGCGGTGGCGATCTGGGCCTTGAGGTGGGCGAGCGGCGGCCCGTCGGCGAGGTTGGCGGCGTAGAAGCCGCCCGGCCGCAGCGCCCGGCGGACCTCGCCGGTGAACTCGGTGCTGGTCAGGTGGGCGGGGGTGCGGGCGCCGCTGAAGACGTCGGCGATGATCAGGTCCGCCCAGCCGTCCGGCACCTTGCCGAGCACCTCGCGGGCGTCGCCGCCGCGCACCCGGATCCGCCAGCCGGCCTCCAGCGGCAGCTCGGCCCGGACGAACCGGACGAGCGCCTCGTCGATCTCGGCTATCTGCTGGGTCGACCGGGGGCGGGTCGCCGCTATGTAGCGGGCGAGCGTGAACGCGCCGCCGCCCAGGTGGACGACCTGGACGGGCTTTCCGGGCGGCGCGACGAGGTCGGCGATGTGGCCGAGCCGGCGCTGGTAGGCGAAGTCCAGGTAGGCGGGGTCGTCGAGGTCCACATGGGACTGCGGGGCCCCGTCGATCAGCAGCGTCCGGCCGCGGGGGCGGTCGCGGTCCGGGACGATCTCCGCGAGACCGCCCGCCACCTGTGCGGATATCGCTTCCGCCGCGCGCCCGCGGTCCTGCTTCCGTCTGCCCTTCGCCACCCGTCCAGTATCGCCGCAGCCGGAGCGCCCTCCCTGCCGGCGGCTCTGCCGGCGGCTCCTACCGGCAGCGGTCGACGGCCTCGATGGTGCGGGCGGCCTCGCCGAGTGCGGCGCGCAGCACGGCCGGGTCGGTCGCGGCGGCGTACGCGGCCTCCGGCGCGACCAGCCAGCCGGTGCCGGTGACCGGCGGCGCGTCGACGGCGCCCGGGTGCGGGTCGCGGCCGTAGGTCTGGGTGCAGGCGCTGCCCGGCACGTCCCAGGCGTCGGCGGTGCCGGGCGGCACGAGGAAGCCGAGGGTGTCGCAGTCGCCGTCGTGCAGCACGGGGCCGACGCCGTCCCGCAGCCGCAGGATGTCGACGGCCTCCAGCCCCTGCCGCGCGGGGACCGTCACCAGGTCGCACGGCCCGCCGTCGGAGCCCTGCCCTGCCCCGCGCGGGGACGGGCAGGGGGACGGGCTGTGGTCCTGGCGCGGCTGGTGCAGGGCAGTCGTCCGCGAGCCGCCGATGTCCACTCCGGCCTCCACCACGGGAAACCCCTCCTCACGCCGTGCCGCTCCGCGTCGAGCGGCTCGGGGGGTTCAACGCCCGGGCGCGTCAACGGCTACGGCGCCATGCCGCTGCAAAGGATGGCAGTTCATGGCGGATGACAGGTGGGATATCCGTTTTGTAGCCAAACCAGATGTAGTGGCTCCGCCACAGCCGGTACGGTCATCACGCCACACGGCAGCACAGCCGCCCGTCCCGCGGGGCGCCCGCGGGGCGGCTCGCCACGGAGAGGGCCCCGCCATGGCGTCGTCCCGCGCTTCCTCGTCCCCCCGCCCGAACCAGGCCTTCCGGGAGCTGCGCGGTCCGCGCTCACCTGGGGAGTTCGCGGCGGCCGTGCGCCGGGCCGCCCGGGAGATCGGCGAGCACGTCTCGTGCGACGCGCGCTACATCGGACGCGTCGAGTCGGGCGAGATCCGCTGCCCCAACTACGCCTACGAGCGGGTGTTCCGGCATATGTTCCCCGGCCGCGAACCGGCGGACATGGGCTTCGCCCCGCGCGAGACAGTGCGCGGACGGGGGGCGCGCAAGAAGGGCTCCGCGCCGCCCGGGTCATCCGAGAGCCCCGCCGAAAGCCGTACCCCCGGGGCGGCTGACCGCTCCACCGGGAGCAGCAAGGAGAGCGACGTGCTGCGTCGCGCGTTCATGACCTCCGGCCCGGCCGCCGTGGCCGCCGCGTCCCTGGGCGGCGTCGCCCCGGACGCGCGCGGCCACCGCCGGGCGGGCGAGGCCGAGGCCGCCGCCGTCGAGCAGGCGGTGCGGCGCATCCGGCTGCTCGACGACCGGCACGGCGCGGACGGCCTCTACCGGCGCGCCGCCCGCCCGCTCAAGGCGGCGTACGAGCTGCTGGACGCGCAGACGCGGCGGCAGTCGGTGGTGGACCGGCTGCACGCGGGCGCGGGCGAGCTGGCGATCTCGGTGGGCTGGCTGGCCCACGACTCGGGCCGCTTCGCCGATGCCCGCTCGTACTACGCGGAGGCGCTGGCGACGGCCCGGGTCTCCGGTGACCCGGCGCTGGAAGCGCACGCGTTCTGCAACACGGCCTTCCTGGCCCGGGACGCGGGGCGGCCGCGCGAGGCGGTGCGCGCGGCGCAGGCCGCCCAGCGGGCCGGGCGGCAGCTCGGCTCGGCCCGGCTGATGTCCCTGCTGGCCCTGCGGGAGGCGGGCGGCTGGGCCCGGCTGGGGGACCGCCCGGCGTGCGAGGAGGCGCTGCTGAGAGCGCGGTCGCTGTTCGAACGGGGGGCCGGTGAGGCGGACCCGGAGTGGATGACGTTCTTCGGCGAGGCGGAGCTGGAGGGCCTGGAGTCCCAGTGCTGGTCGGCCCTCGGCGACTGGCGCCGCGCGGCGGAGCACGCGGATCGGGCGGTCGCCCTGCAGGATCCGCACTTCGCGCGGAACACCGCGCTGTACACCGCACAGCTGGCGGGCGACCTGGCGCGGGGCGGGGAGCCGGATGCGGCGGCGGAGGCGGGCGGGCGGGCGCTGGAGCTGCTGGAGCAGGTGCAGTCGGCGCGGATCCGGACGATGCTGACGGCAACGGCGCGGTGCCTGCGGCGGCATGCGGCGAATCCGGTGGTCTCGGGCTTCCTGGCCCGGCACGAGGGGGCTCTGCAGTCGGCGTGAGAGGGCGGTTCCTTTCCCCACCCCGCCCCTTCCCGGCTGTATCGATTTGCGGCTCCGCCGCGTGGGGGGGCTGCGCCCCGGACCCCAGGTCCGAGAACTGGGGGCTTCGCCCCGAGACCCCCGTTCCGGGGGCAGAGCCCCCGACTTCGCCCCCGCGCGCAGCGCGAGGGGCTCGCGGGGCAGGGGGCGCAGCCCCCGCTCCCTCACCCCCCGGGGGTCCGGGGGATTGCCCCCGGTTACGGGAAGGGGCGGGGTGGGGAAGAAACCCCCTACCCCAAATGCCCCGTGTCGTTCCAGCGCTCCAGCGCCGGCGCGCCGTACGCCCAGCCCAGGACCGACAGCGACGTCGGCTCCAGGCGGATGCGCGAGCCGAAGAAGATGTCCTCGCCCATCCAGCGTGCCGCGATCGTCCGCAGGATGTGGCCGTGCGCGAAGACCAGGACGTCCCGGTCCGCCGAGCGGGCCCAGGCCACGACCTCGTCCGCCCGCGCCGTGATCTCCGCGATCGTCTCCCCCTCGGGGACGCCGTCGCGCCAGATGAGCCAGTCGGGGCGGCCGGCCTTGATCTCGGCCGGGGTCATGCCCTCGTACGCGCCGTAGTCCCACTCCAGCAGCGCGTCCCAGTCGGTCGCCCGGTCGGCGAAGCCGGCCAGCTCGCAGGTCTCCTTGGCGCGCACCAGGGGGCTCGTACGGACCTCGACGCCCGGCAGGCCGCCCCAGGGCGCGCGGTGCAGGCGCTCGCCCAGCAGCTTCGCGCCGCGCCGTCCCTCGTCGAGGAGGGGGATGTCCGTGCGGCCGGTGTGCTTCCCGGACAGCGACCACTCCGTCTGTCCGTGCCGGGCCAGCAGGATGCGCGGTGCCATGACGAGGGCCTCTCCCAAGATTTCCGGTGACGTTCCTCCCCCATCATCACTCACGTCGCACACGGGCAACCCTGGCGCCCGGCCCCGGCGTCCTCACCCCCGCACCTCGGGGTTTCTGTGAAGTCACGGGGCGGTGTGCGAGCAATGTGGCGTACACCGTACGGTTGCATATCGCGCTTGTTGGCCGCCTGAACACATGGAGAGCGTCCGGATGTACCGCACCGCACCACTGGGGAAGCGGCCGCGCTGGTGGACCGAACTGCCACTGATAGCCGTGGTGTACGGGCTGTACACGGCGGGCCGGCTGCTGGTCCGGGGCAACGTGCAGTCGGCCGTGGATCACGGCGTGGCGATACTCGACCTTGAAAAAACGTTCCGAATAAACATCGAGCGTCCGCTGAACCGGCTGTTCACCGAGCACGCCTCGATCGGCATACCCGCCGACTTCGCCTATGCGTCCCTCCACTACCTGCTGACCCCCGCGCTCCTGGTCTGGCTCTTCAAGCGGCGCCCCGAGCACTACCGCAGGCTGCGGACCTGGCTGATGGCCGCCACGCTCATCGGCCTCATCGGCTTCACGCTCCTCCCGACCTGCCCGCCACGGCTGCTCGGCGAGGCCCACGGGTTCGTCGACACGATGCGCCAGTACTCCGAGTACGGCTGGTGGGGCGGCGACGCCAGCGCCCCGCGCGGGCTCGGCGGGATGACCAACCAGTACGCGGCCATGCCGAGCCTGCACGTGGGCTGGGCCCTGTGGTGCGGGGTCGTGCTCTGGCGCCACGCGCGCTCCCTCTGGGCGCGGATCGCGGGCATCGTCTACCCGCTCGCCATCACCCTCGTGGTGATGGGCACCGCCAACCACTACTTCCTGGACGCCGCCGCGGGCGCCGCCGTCATGGGCGCCGGCTACCTGCTGGCCGGTCCCGTGCTGCGGCTCGCCGACCGGGTCCGGGGCCGCTTCGCCCGTACGGTGCCCGGGGAGCCCGGGAAAACCCCCGAGGCGCCCGCGACTGTCAGTGGCGGGTGCAAGACTTCGGCGGGTACAGCGCTTTCCCGGACGACCTCCCCCGGCTCCCCGGCCGGGGCCGGCCGCCCGGGAGCGCCGGAGACACTTCGCGAGGCGGACGCCAGTGACCAGATCCCCCGACAGCAGGCCCGCGGCCGTGCCGGAGACAGCCGCGCCGACGGCGCTGCGACAGCGGCTCGCTGAGCTGCGCGGACCGTCCGTCGCGCCCGTCCCGCTGGATGCCCGCGCGCTCGCGGCGCTGGCGTCCAACCCCGGCTGCCGGCGCCGTGCGCTGCTCGACGGCGCCGGGGTGGACAAGTCCGCTCTGGCCCGCGCGCTGGGTGCCCCGGCCGCCTTCGGGCAGTCGCAGTTCGCGTTCGTGCGCGGCCACTCCTTCGAGGCCCGGGCCAAGGCCGACGGCGGCGCGGAGCTGATCCGCCTGCTGCACGAGCAGCTGGCCGACGGCACGCCCCCGCCCGGGCCCGACGCCGTCGACACCCCCGACCTCTCCGCCGCAGGGCTCGAAGGGCGCACCGCCCGCACGGCCCTCGCCCTGCGCGAGGCCACCGCCGCCAAGCGCTGGACGCTGCTGGACCACCCCCTGCTGGCCCTGACCGTCGCGGGCACCCCCGCCTATCTGGAGCCGGACGCGGTGGTCGTCCACCCCGACGGCGGCTGGACGGTCGTGGAGATCAAGTCCTTCGCGATGGTCGACGGCTCGGCCGACTCCGCAAAGGTCGGCGCGGCCGCCCGCCAGGCCGCGGTGTACGTCCTGGCCCTGGAGGGCGTCGCCGGGCGCATCGCCCCCGGGGTGGCGGTGCGCCACCGGGCCCTGCTGGTGTGCCCGCGGAACTTCTCCAACCTCCCCGCCGCGGCGCTCGTCGACATCCGCAAGCAGCTGGCCACCACCCGCCGCCAGCTGTCCCGGCTCACCCAGGTCGCGGACCTCGCCGCCGCGCTGCCCGAGGGCACCAGCTTCGACCTGTGCCTGGCCGACGACGGCCGCACCCCGACCCGGCCCACCGCGGAGCTGGCCGCCGCGGTCGACGCGGTGGCGGCCGCGTACGCGCCGGAGTGCCTGGCCTCCTGCGAGCTGGCCTTCCACTGCCGCACCCGGGCCCGCGCGGCGGGCTCGGTCCAGGCGCTGGGGCGCGGCGTGCGGGCCGAGCTGGGCGGGCTCACGGAGATCGGCGCGGTGCTGGCCGCGGCGGCGGGCGAGGCCGGCGATCCCGACGACCCGACGGTCGCCGCCCTGCGCAGGGCGGCCGCGCTGCGGGCGGAGGCGCTGACGCCATGTCGCTGATCGACACGCTCGCGCGGCTCGAGGCCGTGCGGGACGGGCAGGCCCGGCCGCTCGCCACCGTCCGGCACCGGCACCTGGCCGAGCGGCCCCTGGTCTTCGTACCGCTCACCACGGCCGGAGAGACCGGCGCGCCGCTCGGGGCCCTGGTCGGCACCGAGCGGGACGCCCCCCGGCTGCTCGTCGTGCCCCAGCCGCGCGACCGCGACCTGCGGTCCGCGTTCCTCGCCGAGCTGGCCGAGGCGATGCTGCCGTGCATCGAGGAGCACGCCGACACCGTCGAGCACGAGGAGCGCAAGGAGACCGACCCGGAGACGGGTCAGCGGGTGACGGTCGAGGTCGAGCTGTGCGCGGACGCGCCGCAGCTGCTCGTGCCGGGCGCCGCCGCCGTGGAGTACGTACGGCTGCTGGGCCGCTCCATGCGGTTCCGCCGCACGGCCGAACAGGACCCCGAGACCGCGTACCCGGCGCCGCCGCGCGTGCCCCTGCTGGGGCGCTGGCTGACGCACTACGGGGAGCGCGCCCGGGTGCCCGGGTCCTCGCTGCTGCTGGCCGTGACGCAGGTGCTCGGCCGCCACTGGGCGACGGGCCAGAGCGTGCTGGAGGACCAGCACCTGGGCGCCCTGCTCGCCTGGATCGACCCCCCGGAGGGTGCGTCCGGGGCCGAGGCCGCGCTCCGCGCGGAGCTGGCGCGCGACGCGGACGGGCTGCTGCTCCACCCGCCCGCCGGCCCCGCGACGGACCCGGCGTTCGACAACAAGCGGCTCGCCCCCGCCATCGCCCGGTACGACGCGGGCGTCCCCGGCGCCGAGCAGGAGATCCGCGACCTCCTCGCATCCCAGCTGCGCCCCACCTGGGACGCCGTCTGGCGGGGCGTCGACCTGCTGCGGGCGCTCCCCGAGGGGGCGCACGTCGGCGAGCGCTGGAAGCGCGACCGCTGGTCGTACACCGCGCACCGCGACCGCCTGCGGGCGGGCGAGCCGCCGCAGCCGCGGCGGGACGACGCCGTCACGGCGGCCCGGAAGCTCGCCGCCCGCGAGACCGCGCAGGCCCAGCTGGAGGCGCAGGAGGCGCTGGACGATCCGCTGGTGATGGCCGGGCGGCGGCTGGCGGGCGAGGCGTTCGCGGGCGAGGTCACCGCGGTCGTGATGGAGTACTCGCAGGCCAAGGTCCCCCGCCCGCGCCCGCTGGTGACCGTCCGCACGGCGGACGCGCCCCACCTCGCCCCGGCCGCCAGGCTGCACCGCGCGCTGCCGGACGGCAGGTCCCAGCCGGCGGAGTTCGTCGAGTACGCGGCGGACGAACCGGACGGCGTCGGCCTGACCGTACGGCTGACCGGTGGAATGGGGCGCGGCAAGGCGCCCGACACGGGCTCCGTGCCGGAGCCGGGCGACCGGGTCTGCTGGACACTCTTCGAACACGCGCCCAGGGGCGGCCCCGAGCTGCCCGACCCCGAGCGGACGCCCTGGACCCACGGCGGTCCGCCGACCGCCCCCGACGACGCTCCCGACCCGGTGACCGCGGAGGACCACCTGTGACCGTACGCATGGCGCGCGGGACCGGCTTCGACCCCGCCGGGGCGGCGACGGCGGCCACCGACGCGATCCTGCACGACACCCTGCACAGCCCGCACCGGGGCGTCGTGGTGGACTCCCCGCCCGGCGCGGGCAAGTCCACGCTGGTCGTCCGCGCCGCCCGGGAGCTGGCCGCCGCGGGCCGCCCGCTGATGATCGTGGCGCAGACCAACGCCCAGGTCGACGACCTCGTGCTGCGCCTGGCCGAGCAGGATCCCGCGTTGCCCGTCGGCCGCCTGCACAGCAGCGAGCGGCAGCCCTACGACCCGGCGCTCGACGCCCTCGGCTCGGTCGTGACCTCCGCGAAGGCGGCGGAGCTGGCCGGGCTGGACGTCGTGGTCTCCACGGCCGCGAAGTGGGCGCACACCAAGGTCGCCGAGCCGTGGGGGCACGCGATCGTCGACGAGGCGTACCAGATGCGCTCGGACGCGCTGCTGTCCGTGGCGGGGCTGTTCGAGCGGGCGCTGTTCGTGGGGGATCCGGGCCAGCTGGACCCGTTCAGCGTCGTCGGCGCGGAGGGCTCGGCCCAGTGGGCGGGGCTGTCGTACGACCCGTCGGCGAGCGCGGTCAGCACCCTGCTGGCGCACAATCCGGGGCTGCCGCAGCACCGGCTGCCGGTCTCGTGGCGGCTGCCCGCCTCGGCCGCGCCGCTGGTGTCGGACGCCTTCTACCCGTACACGCCGTTCCGCAGCGGCACCGGCCACGGGGACCGGCAGCTGGCCTTCGGGGTGCCGTCCGACGGCTCCGGCCCGGACCGGGTGCTGGACGAGGCGGCCGAGTCGGGCTGGGGCCTGCTGGAGCTGCCCGCCCGCCACACGCCCCGCACGGAC
This sequence comes from Streptomyces sp. 17_S59, assembly GCF_056930295.1. Lineage (NCBI taxonomy): Bacteria > Bacillati > Actinomycetota > Actinomycetes > Kitasatosporales > Streptomycetaceae > Streptomyces > Streptomyces sp. 17_S59. The sequence continues at coordinate 2,470,894 of NZ_JBXOWD010000001.1, forward strand.
CCGGAGGCGGTGGGCGCGGTGGCCCTGGTCGTGCGGCGGCTGCTGGACCGGGGCGGGGCGGTGACCAGCGAGCGGTCCCCGGACCCGGTGCCGCTCACGGCGGACCGGCTGGCGGTGGGCACTGCGCACCGCGACCAGGCGGCCGCGGTGCGCGCGGCGCTCGCCGGGCTCGGGGTCGGCGGCGTCACCGTGGACACGGCCAACCGCCTCCAGGGCCGGGAGTTCGACGTGACAGTCGTGCTGCACCCGCTGTCGGGGCGCCCGGACGCCACGGCCTTCCACCTGGAGACGGGCCGCCTGTGCGTGCTGGCCTCCCGGCACCGGCACGCGTGCATCGTGGTCTGCCGCGCGGGCGTCGACCGGCTGCTGGACGACCATCCGTCGACGGAGCCGGTCCGGCTGGGCGTGACGGTGAAGTTCCCGGACGGCTGGGAGGCCAATCACGCCGTGCTGTCGCACCTCGCCGAGCACCGCATCTCCTGGCGGCCGTGAGCCGCCGCCGCGGTGGCGCATGCGGCCGGGGATCAAGGGCGCACTTGCGCGCGGCAGGACAATGGATGGCGGTGCAGACGATTCTGGAGGTATGTACATGTGCGAGCCGAAGCAGGCTCCCGGCGCGCGGGACGGTGCTGGTCCGCGCCGCCTGAAGCCCGCGCAGCTGCTCTTCGAGCCACCCGAGGCCGTCGCCGATCCGGAGCACTTCTTCGACCTCGAGTCGATCGAGGACCCGCGTGAGCTGCTGACCCGCTCCACCGAGCTGGCCCTGGCCTTCCGCGCGGCAGCCGACCGGGCGACAGAGTTCCAGGCGGTGGCGGCGGCTCAGCTCGCCGATCCCCGGCGCTTCGACAGACTGCCGACCGCAGTGATCGCGGAGCGCGCCGAGTGGAGCGAGGACTACACCAAGAAAATGGTCGAGTTCGGCCGTGACCTGCTGCGCGGCAGCAGCGCCGCCGACTGACCCGTACGGCCCATGGTCCCCGATCATGGGCCGTTGGCATATGCGGTGCGGAAGATAGCGCACCGTCCAGCGCCCTGTCCCGGGTTTCCGCAAGTGCCGCCGGCGCCCCCGGCCGGGGCGTCGACCATAGGGCCATGAGCCCCCGGACGCACAAGCCGCACCAGGACCGCCCGACGCCGGGCCGGACGCACGACCGGGCCCCCGCAGCGCACCACGGGCCGCACCCCGCCCGCCCCGGGCCCGCCGGGGCCTTCGTCAATCTCCCCGGAGCCGACTGGCTCGCCTCCGCCGCCCGCTTCCCCCACAGCGTGCACGCCCTCTGGGCGGACGACCCGCTGACCCCCGTCGTCCTGCCGTGCGGCACCGCCTTCGACGTGATCAGCGCCCCGACGCTGTTCGGGCGCCGGATGCTGGACCGGCTGTGGTCGCCGTCCGGCCCCGGTACGGGCCCGGTGGCCGCCCAGCGCGACCGGCTGCTGCTGTTCGCGTCCCCCGGCACGGCCCAGCGGCTGCCCGCGCTGCTGACCTGGGAGGAGTGGGGCCGCCGGGGCCGGGCCGTGCCCCCGCTGCTGTGCTTCGGCACCGGCGACGCCGTGACCGTCCCGCCGCCGTGCCCGCCCGCCGAGGACACCGAGCCCGTGCCCCCGGCGGCCCGCTGGCTGATCGCCCCGGCGAGCCGGCACCCCTGGCTGCCGGGCGCGGACGTGCTGCTCTGGGCCTGTGTCCGGGCCGCCCGGACGGCCCCACTACCCACCCTGACGGCAGGCTGAAACATACGGATTTTCTTTCCACCGGATCGGGGTGCTAGAGTCTTCCACGTCAGCAGGCGCCGCTAGCTCAGTTGGTTAGAGCAGCTGACTCTTAATCAGCGGGTCCGGGGTTCGAGTCCCTGGCGGCGCACAGACAGCAGAAGGGCCTCACCGCAAGGTGAGGCCCTTCTGCGTATGCCCTCCCGCTTCAGCCCCGCGTCACCCGCACCGTCCACGCACCGTTCGGCAGGTGCCCGCGCACCTCCACCCGCACCCCGTCCGCCGCCGCGTCCAGGGACTCCCCGGCCCCCAGCGGCGCGTCCGCCAGCGGCGGGTAGACGGACTCGCCCCAGCAGGCGTGGCCGCCCGGGTGCCCGTCCAGCACCTGGATGGGCCCGGAGCCCGAGGGGGTGTCGCTGCGCACCCGGTAGACCAGCACGCCCTCGGTGCAGGTGGCCGCGTCGTTGCCGGAGGCGCCGCGCGCCTCGACGGCGATGGCGCTGTTCGCGCCCGTGCGGATCACCAGCAGCCGGGTACGGGCGTCCGCGCCGGGGTGCATCGGGTCCTCGATCGGCTGGAGGGTGTGCGCGGTGCTGCCGGGGCCGTTGACGCAGTCGACCTGGCGCGGGGTGAGCCAGCCCAGCTTCCACTTGTGCCAGCCGAAGGGGTCCGAGGCGAGCCCGAACTGGCTGCCCATGAGGTCCCAGTCGCCGACGTGGGTGTCCCAGTCGCCCTTGCCGTCCGTCGGCCGGTGGTAGAGGTCGGGCAGGTCCAGGACGTGCCCGGTCTCGTGGGCGAGGACGTTGCGGTCCGGCGGGTGGTGCTCGAAGACGGTGACCACGCGGCGCAGCTCGGTGCCGTCGACCTGGATGGGCTCGTCCAGGTTGACCACCTTCGTCGCATCCGAGTCGACGCCCGGGGCGTCCGGGTCCGCGACCAGGTAGACGAGCTGGTAGCGCCGGAAGTCGACCTCGTCGTCGACCGCGGCGATGGCGTCCCGCAGATAGGCGGAGCGCTGATCCCCGTCCCAGTCGCGCTGTATGTGGTAGTCGCCCGAGGGGTGCGGCATCCGGAACCAGTGCTTCACGGGATGGACGCGCAGCGAGAAGCGCCCGTAGGAGGCCCGCTCGAAGAAGCGGGAGGTGCCGGGGAAGTGGTCGGCGGCGAGCCGCTCGGGGGTGACGAAGGGCTTGGAGTCCGGGAAGGACAGGAAGACCATGACGGCGTCGAGCCGGCCGACGGGCCGGGGGTACTCCGCATTCCAGGTGTCGACGCCCTCGGAGTGATGGGCCTGGGAGCGCGGCAGCGCACAGGGCCCGCCCGGGCCTGCTGCATGCGCGGGAGCCGCGGCGATGGTCGTGGCGATCGCACAGAGGCAGGTCAGCACGGCCCCCAGCCTGCGCAGCCGGGAGCGCTCCCAGCAGCGCAGCCGCGGCCGGTCCACTCCCATGGGTGTCAGCGGACGCACCACGTCGACCTCCGGGGACGGAATCGGGAGACCTCCACCACCCTCTTGTTATTTGCGGTGTTATGCCCCGTTTCACTACCCCAGTCGAGTGACTAAGCCGACTTCTGGGTACATCACACTCAGTCACGGATGGTCAATCGGGAACAGCAGTCGAGAAGAAGCGCCGGCCAGCCTCAGGCATGAGTGCGCACACACGCGCATGGACGGACAGAAACGGTCGGACCCAAGCCGACGGCTCCACCCCTCGCGGCCGGGCCGCTGGAACGGTCCCTGCGCGGGCTCTATGCTCGCCACACTTCCAGCACGGAAATCCCCCTACAGGCGGCCATTTACCGCCTTTTCCACCACGCGTACGAGACACACGAAGCCCGCACGGGATCTCCGTGCGGAACGAATGCCACGCGGGAGCGAGCGTTGAGCGGAACACTCGACGGCAAGGGCGGCACGCCCGGTTCCGAGCCGCCAGTCGTCACGCAACGTCACGTCACTTCGAATGAATTCCGCGCCGCCTTCCGGGCCGCACAGCTCGGCATGGCCGTCGTCGGCCGCGACGGCCTCGTACGCACCGCCAACGACGCTCTGGGCGCCCTGCTGAGGACCGACCCCGCCCGGCTCCAGGACTCCCCCGCGGCCGACTTCGCCGGCCTCCGCGAGGACACCCGCACCTGGAGCGCCTACCGCGACGTGCTGCTCGGCCGGCGCGAGCGGCTGCACTGCACGCGCAGGCTCAGGCCGGCTGCCGGGCAGGGGGTGTGGGCGGAGGTGACCGTCACCCCGCTGCCCGAGACCCGCGACGCGCTGCTGTCGGTCGCCGACATCAGCGACCGGCGCGACCTGCGGGCCCGGCTGCGGCACCTGAGGATGCACGACCCGGTGACCCGGCTGCCCAACCGCAGCCTGTTCTTCGAGCGCCTGGCCGCCGCGCTGGCCGCCGCGGCCGCGGGGAGCGCGGGGGGCGGCGGCAGCGGCTGCAGCAGAGGCAGCGGCGGCAGCGGCGGCAGCGGCCGGATCGGCCTCTGCTACCTCGACCTGGACGGCTTCAAGGCGGTCAACGACACCCTCGGCCACCGGGCCGGCGACCGGCTGCTGGGCGCGGTGGCCAGACGGCTGACGGAGTGCGCGGCGCCCGGCGGGCACCTGGTGGCCCGGCTCGGCGGGGACGAGTTCGCCCTGCTCGTCGAGGAGTCGGCGGGCACCGAGCAGCTGGTCGACCTCGCCGCGGCCGTACAGGCCACGCTGGCCCGGCCGTTCGAGGTGGCCGGGCAGCGGCTGGCGGTCTCGGCGAGCATCGGCGTGGTCGAGCGCCCGGCGGCCGGGACGCACGCCACCGAGCTGATGCAGGCCGCCGACACCACGCTGTACTGGGCGAAGGCGGACGGCAAGGCGCGCTGGACCCTCTTCGACCCCGAGCGCAACGCCCACCGGATGACCCGGCAGGCCCTGTCCAGCACCCTGCGGCCGGCCGTCGAGCGCGAGGAGTTCGCCCTCCAGTACCAGCCGCTGGTCGGGCTCGGCGACGGTGTCGTGCGCGGGGTCGAGGCGCTGGTTCGCTGGCACCACCCGCAGTTCGGGACGCTCTCGCCGAACCGGTTCATCGGGCTGGCGGAGGAGACCGGCGCCATCGTGCCGCTCGGCCGCTGGGTGCTGGCGACCGCCTGCCGCCAGGGCCGCCGCTGGCAGCTCGCCCACCCCGGCGAACCGCTCGTCGTCAGCGTCAATGTGGCGGTGCGTCAGGTGTGGGACTCGGACCTGGTCGCGGACGTGGCGGCGATCCTCGCCGAGACGGGGCTGCCGCCGCGGCTGCTCCAGCTGGAGCTGACCGAGTCGGCGGTGATGGGCTCGGCCGGCCGGCCGCTGCAGCAGCTCCAGGAGCTGAGCGACATGGGTGTGGCCATCGCCATCGACGACTTCGGCACCGGCTACTCCAACCTCGCCTACCTGAGCCGACTGCCCGTCTCCACGCTCAAGCTCGACGGCTCCTTCGTCCACGGCTTCCGCACCCAGGAGCACCCGAACCCCGCCGACGAGACGATCGTCGAGGCGCTGGTGCAGCTCGCGCACCGGCTGGGGCTGACGGTGACGGCGGAGTGCGTGGAGAGTGCGGAGCAGGCGGAGCGGCTGGGGCGGATCGGATGCGACACGGGTCAGGGCTGGTTCTACTCCCGCCCCGTGCCGGCGGACCGCATCTCGGCCCTGCTGAGCGCGGGGGTGCGGCGGTAGGGGGTTGTTTCCCCGATCCCGCCCCTTCCCGCTGTATCCGATATGCGGCTCCGCCGCAGGGCGGGGGCAAGCCCCGGCCCCCCGGGGGATAGGGAACGGGGGCTGCGCCCCCAGACCCCCGGGCCCCTCGCGCTGCGCGCGGGGGTGAAGCTCGGGGGCTCCGCCCCCGGGCCCCCGCTCCTCAAACGCCGGAGGGGCTGAGACTGCCCCCGCCGGAGGGGCCGGATTTGCCCCCGGAACGGGGGCCTGGGGGGCGAAGCCCCGAACGTCGCCCCCGCGCGAGGGGCTCTGGGGGCGAAGCCCCCCGGTTACCGCCCGCGCGCAGCGCGGTCCCGGGGTCTGGGGCGAAGCCCCCCCCGGGGGCGCAGCCCCCCCGGTCCCTTTCCCGGAGGCTGGGGGCGCAGCCCCCGTTCTTTTCCCGGGGTCTGGGGCGCAGCCCCGTCCCCCTACCCCGGGGGGCCGGGGGCTTGCCCCCGCCCTGCGGCGGAGCCGCATATCGGATACAGCGGGAAGGGGCGGGATCGGGGACCCCCCCTCACACCCCCGGCAGCCCGTACCCGTCCGCGATCAGCTCATAGCTGCGCAGCCGCGCCGCAGGGCCGTGCGCGTTGGACGTGATCATCAGCTCGTCCACCCCCGTCCGCTTCACCAGCCCGTTCAGCCCCTCCCGCACCTCATCCACCGTCCCGAACACCACATTCCGCAGCCAGTCCGCAACGAACTCCTGCTCGGCGAGGCCGAAGGCGTGCGTCTCCGCCTCCTCCGGCGTGGGGATCAGCCCCGGCCGGCCCGTGCGCAGTCGCAGCATCGCCAGTGCCCCCGTGAGGACCTGGCGGCGCGCCTCCACCGCGCTGTCCGCGGCGAAGGCCTGGACGCCGATCTTGGCGTACGGGCGGTCGAGGACCGCGGACGGCCGGAAGGAGTCGCGGTACAGCTCCAGCGCCGGCACCGTGTTGGCCGCCGAGAAGTGGTGGGCGAAGGAGAACGGGAGCCCGAGCAGCCCGGCCAGCCGGGCGCTGAAGCCGGAGGAGCCGAGCAGCCAGATCGAGGGGCGGTCGGCGCGCTGCACCCCGCCGGGGACCCGGCCCTGCACGGGCCCGGGCACGGCGTGGATGCGGGCGTAGGGGTGGCCCTCGGGGAAGTCGTCGTCGAGGAAGCGCGTCAGCTCGGACAACTGCTGGGGGAAGTCGTCGGCCCCCTCGGCGAGCCGGTCCTGGCGGCGCAGCGCGGCGGCGGTCGCGCCGTCCGTGCCGGGTGCGCGCCCCAGCCCCAGGTCGATGCGCCCCGGCGCGAGCGCCTCCAGCGTGCCGAACTGCTCGGCGATCACCAGGGGCGCGTGGTTGGGCAGCATCACCCCGCCGGAGCCGAGCCGGATGCGGTCGGTGTGGGCGGCGAGGTGGGCCAGCACGACCGCCGGGGAGGAGCTGGCGATGCCCGGCATCGAGTGATGCTCGGCCACCCAGAAGCGGTGGTAGCCGCGCCGTTCGGCGAGCCGGGCCAGCTCGACCGTGGTGCCGAGCGCCTCGCGGGCGGTGCGGCCGCTGCCGACGGTCGCGAGGTCCAGCACGGAGAGCGGCACGGGGGCGGTGCCCCGGGGCTCGCCCCGGACGGCGTCCCCGGCCGGGTCCGCCGGGCCCGCCGGGCCCCCTGCGGCCTCCCCGGTCCCGGCAACCCGCTTTCCGTCGTCCTGTGCATCGGCCACGGTGGCCCGCCTCCCTCGTCGGTGGGTGCTCTGTGCGGAGCGCGGTCCGGCACTCCGACCAGGGGAAACCGGAGCAACTCTCCGGTTATTCCGCACCGCACCCCCCTCGCATTGGCATATGCCAAGGTCACAAGGGCCTGCACAGAGGCACCGTCGGCCGGACGTTTCTGCTCAACCTCCGCTCCACGCCGCCTCTTTCGCCCTTATCGTGGAGACCGGGACACCCGAGGAAACCGCTAAGGGGATGCCGTGACGCTCAAGCCCGAGCCGACCGCACCGTTCCACTCGGTGCAGTACGCCCTGCGCGTGCTGGAGACGGTCGCCAAGTACTCCGGAGGCGTGAGCGAGGCCCAGATCGCCCGCGAGACCGGGCTGCCGGCGGGCCACCTCGCCCATCTGCTGCTGATGCTGCGCCGCGAGGAGTACGTCGCGCGGACCGCCGACGGCGGCTACGTCACCGGTGACGCACTGGTGCTGCTCTCGTCCGGCCGCGACCGCCAGGCCGCCCTCGCGCACAAGCTCCAGCGCTCGCTGGCCGACCTGCGCGACACCATAGGCGCGGCCGTCTACCTCAGCAGCTACGTCGACGGCGAGATCCGCATCACCCAGTACGCGGACGGGCCCCGCACCCCCAAGGTCAACGAATGGGTCGACTTCCGCTCCGCCGCGCACGCCATGGCCCTCGGCAAGTGCCTGCTCACCCAGCTCGGCCACGACGACCGGCGCGACCACCTCGCCCGGCACCGGACCGCCCGGCTCACCTCCCGGACGATCACCAATGAGCAGGTGCTCTTCCACAAGCTCGACGCCCAGCCCACGAGCGTCCCCGTCCTCGACCTCCAGGAGTACGCGGTGGGCACGGTCTGCGCCGCCGTGCCGGTGACCGCCGGGCGCGCGGTCGGCTCGCTGGCGCTCTCGCTCCCGGTCCGGCACGCCCACCGGCTGCGGGAGGCGGCCGAGGCGCTGAACCGGCACGCGGCCCCGATGCTGCTCTCGATGACCTTGTAGACCGGCCCGGCCCTTCCCGGCCGGGCCGGGAGGGGCCGGTGTGACTCGTGGTTCGGAGCACCCCTCGACATCAGGTAGAGTTTTCTCTGTCAGCAGGCGCCGCTAGCTCAGTTGGTTAGAGCAGCTGACTCTTAATCAGCGGGTCCGGGGTTCGAGTCCCTGGCGGCGCACAGACAGCAGAAGGGCCTCACCGCAAGGTGAGGCCCTTCTGCGTATGCGGGAACGGGCCCGCGACCGAACGGCGGTGCGAGAGCACGGCCCGTAGCATGGGGGCCGCCCTTGCGTACGTACCGGGACGGAAAGGAGAAAGCCGCGTGCCGCAGCACCGCCGGTCCCCGGCAGCCGCAGCGCTGCTCTTCCTCCTCTCGGTCCTCTTCGGCCCCGTCGTGTGCGGAGCGGGCTCGCCCGTCTACGCCGCGGGCACCGGCACTGGCACCGGCACCGTCCCGGGCACGTACACGGCCGCACCCGCGGCACAGCAGGCGCACCAAGCGCAGCAGACACGGCAAGCGCAGCAGGACCGCGCCGCCGCGAGCGGCACCTCCGACCGGGCACCCGAGGCCCGGCCGCAGGCCGGCCGGGCGGACACCGGCGGCACCTGCCGCCAGCAGGACCTCCCGCTGAAGGGCGCCGAGGCCGCCGTCGCGCACGCCCAGGCCGACCCGCTCACCGCCCCCGCCGCCGCGCGCAGCCCCCTCCCCCGGGCCCGGGCCCCGCGGGCCACCGCACCCAGGGCCCCGCCCCTGCCCCTCGCCGGCTGCGCCGAGCTGCTCCCCGTCCTGCGGATCTAGGCCCCGCCCGCCACGGCCCGGCCGGGCCGTGCCCAGGCATGCCCAGATTCGTACGACCCCGGGAGTTCTCCCTCATGTCCGCACGCCTTTCCACGCCCTCCCGCCGCCTCGCGGCCATCGGCGCGGCCCTCGCCCTCGTCGTGGCGCTCGTCGCCGCCGGCATCGCCATAGGCAAGAGCACGGGCGGCTCCGGCAAGTCCGAGGCCGCGGCCGACGGCCCCCAGCCCTCCTTCGACCCGCAGCAGATCACCTACGACAAGCTGGAGAAGACCACCAGCAGGCGGACGGAGGGCGACCCGCTCGCCGTCGGCAAGGCCGACGCCCCCGTGGTGCTCGTCGAGTACGCCGACTACCAGTGCTCGTTCTGCGGCCGCTTCACCCGCGAGACCCAGCCCGAGCTGATCAAGAAGTACGTGGACACGGGCGTGCTGCGGATCGAGTTCCGCAACTTCCCGATCTTCGGCAAGGACTCCGAGCGGGCCGCCCGCGCCTCCTGGGCCGCGGGCCGCCAAGGCCGGTTCTGGCAGTTCCACGACGAGGCCTTCGCCAAGCTCCGCAAGGGCGACGCGCTCGCCGAGGACAAGCTGGTCGACCTGGCCCGCACGGCCGGGGTCCAGGACCTCGACAAGTTCCGTGCCGACATCAACGGCGACGAGTCCGCGGCCGCGGTGAAGAAGGACCAGGAGGAGGGCTACTCCCTCGGCGTGCAGAGCACCCCGTCCTTCCTGGTCGGCGGCCGGCCGCTGGCGGGCGCCCAGCCGCTGAAGGAGTTCGAGGCCGCGATCGAGCAGGCCAAGGCGGTCAAGGAGGCGGCCGCGCGGCAGGGCGCCGGGAAGTCCGGCAAGTGACCGACATCGGTTACCTGGCCGCCTTCCTGGGCGGCACCCTTGCCCTGGTCAGCCCGTGCAGCGCGCTGCTGCTGCCCGCGTTCTTCGCCTACTCGCTGGCGAGCCCGGGCAGGCTGCTCGCCCGCACCGGCGTGTTCTACCTCGGCCTCGCCACCACGCTCGTACCGCTCGGCGCCGCCTCCACCGCCGCCAGCCGGCTCTTCAACGGCCACCGCGAGCTGCTGGTCACCGCGGGCGGCTGGGTGGTGATCGCCATGGGCGCCGCCCAGATCCTGGGCCTGGGCTTCGCCTCGAAGCGGGCCCAGGCGGCGGCCGGGCGCATCACCCCCCGCTCGGCCGCGTCCACGTTCCTGCTGGGCTGCGTCTACGGGCTGGCCGGCTTCTGCGCCGGGCCGATCCTCGGCGCGGTGCTGACCGTGACCGCCGTGAACGGCAACCCGGTGTACGGAGCGTCGATGCTGGCCGTCTACGCGCTGGGCATGGCGCTGCCGCTGTTCGTGCTGGCGCTGTTCTGGGACCGCTACCGGCTCGGCAGCCGCCGCTGGCTGCGGGGGCGGGAGCTGCGTGCGGGTCGGCTGAGGCTGCACACCACGTCCCTGGCCTCGGGGCTGTTCTTCATCGGCATCGGGGTGCTGTTCCTGCTGTACGACGGGACGACCGGGCTGCCCGGGATCCTGGACGCCGACCAGGAGTTCCGGCTGGAGGAGTCCGCCTCCCGGGTGGGGAACGCCGTGCCCGACTACGCCTTGCTGGCCGTGGTCGCGCTGGTGGTGGCGGGAGTGCTGGCGCGCATCGCGTTCCGGCGCGATCCGGAGGACCGGGAGGAGTGAGCGCCGTGGGGCGGCCGGTGCGCCGGCCGCCCCACGGCCCGTCCGGCCGTCCGGCTCAGCACGTCCGGTTCAGAGCCGGACGTCGGAACACGCGTAGAAGGCGTTGCCCGTGTCCGCGATGGTCCAGACGGCGAGGATCAGCTGTCTGCCGGTCCTCCCCTCCGGTATCCGCCCCTGGTGGGTGACCGTGGCGTCCGGGACCCGGCCGCCGTAGGGCACCGTCAGGAAGGGCTGGAGGTCCAGGTCGGCGCGGGTGAGCGGCCGGGCCGGGTCGTAGTGGTCGTTGGTGAGGTAGTAGCGGAAGTCCGTGGTGGCGTGGCGGGCCGTGAGCCGCCAGCGGAACGTGTAGTCCTGGCCCGCCGTGACCGCCGTGACCGGCCAGTCGCCGCCGCGCGGATCGTCGAGTTCGGCGAAGCGGCTGTTGCCGCCCGCGCAGATGGTGCCGTCCGCGGGCCCGTGGGACGGGAAGCCCTTGGGGCCCTCGACGCTCTGGGGCTCCCACTGGATCTCGCCGCAGTCGCTCACGGTGCCGTCGGCGCAGAACTCCTGCCGACTGGTGGGGGAGTCGGTGTAGCCGTGACTGCTCGCCGTACTGGTGGAGAGGACGGAGACACAGGCGGCGGCCAGGCCGATGATCGCCGCACCGATCTTTTTGCGCATGCTTGCTTCACTCCTCGAGAACGTGGGGGGTTCTGTGAGTTGAGTGCCATGCGGTCCAGACCAATACGGACGCTAGTACCGGCCAATAGTCATGTCCAGGCCAATTTCCATTTCACTTGAGTCTTCATCCATGTCGGGGCCCGCGCCGGCCCTCGCCGACCTGCGCGCTATTTACGCCGCTGGGCCGGACGGGTGACGCGGCCGTACATGCGGGCGTTGTGGGACGAGAGCGTGGAGACGCGGACCCGTGTGCCGGAGTGGGCCGCTTCCACATAGCGCCCGCTGCCCAGATAGATCGCCACGTGGTGCACACCGGAGGCCCGGCCGTCGGTGGACCAGAACACCAGGTCACCGCGGCGCAGCGCACCGCGCGGGATGCGCCGGGTGGCGCGGTACTGATCGGCGGCGAGGCGCGGCAGCCGGACCCCCACCCGGCGGTACGCCTGCTGGACGAGCCCGGAGCAGTCCCAGCGCCGCGGCCCGTTCCCGCCCCATACGTAGGGGTCGCCCACATGGCGCAGCGCGTAGCCGACCGCACGCTCCTGCCCCCCGGAACGGCCGGCGCCCTTGCCTCGCGAGCCTTTCCGGGCCCGCGAGCCCCCCGGAGCGCCGGGGCTCTCCGCCGCCCTCTGCACCTTCGATACCTTCGGAGCCTCTGGAGCCTCCGGAGCCTTCAAGGGCTCCGGGGCCGTGGAAGCGGCCGGAGCGGGCAGGTCCGGAAGGACGGGCCGGGAAGCCGTCACGGAAGCCGGAGCCTCCGGAGCCGCAGGCTCCGGGCCGGGCGGCTCCGCGGCCGCCGCGGCCGGGCCCGACCCCACGATCACCACTGCCCCCACGGCCGCCAGAATCCTGCCGCGCACGGCGCTCCGCCGTCGGCGGGCGCCCTGGCCGGGTATGTCATGGGACATCTCCTCGCCGCCTTTCCGGAAAATTTCTCCTTCTGGGGCACCGCTTCGGGACAGCTTCTCAGCGACGGAGAGAAACCGCACGTTGCCGAGCGATTACCATACGTAGGAATCATTCGCATCATTTATGGGCTAAACGGGCACGTCGCCCGACCTGGGGAAACGAGCAGGCCAACGCAGGGGGCCTCGTCGGCGCTCCACCGTGGTCGAGAGCACCCTTGGAGGTCGGGTAGAGTTTTCTCTGTCAGCACGCGCCGCTAGCTCAGTTGGTTAGAGCAGCTGACTCTTAATCAGCGGGTCCGGGGTTCGAGTCCCTGGCGGCGCACGCGAGTCTCAGGGCTCCTCACCACCGGTGAGGAGCCCTGAGTCGTTCCCTGTGCGATACGAACACACGAACGCGTCAGAAGTGACCACTTCCGCAACATTCGCACGCATATTCGTTCGACGTACCACTTTGACCGGTAAACACCTTGTTTCACCCTTGCGATCATGATGCGGGGTCCGAGATCCTGAAACGCACAGCTACACCCAATGTCACTGTCTGAACAGTGAGTTGGTTGGCGCCGGAGGGAGCCGGCGCCGGCGCGCCCGTGCGGTCGGAGGGGGGCCGGCGGGGCCAGAACTGGCATACACGCAGTCAGTATGCGTGCGGGGGGAATGACTCATGACGTCCACGCCTGCCGACGCCCGGCAGCAGACCCACGACCCGGCGGTGAGCGCACGCGTGCGCGTGCCCGCCCCGGCCGGCGCGGGAGAACGGCCGCAGCTCACCGGTCCGCCCAGGCCGTCTCCGCCGCACCGGCGCAAGCCGCTGCCGCGCTTCGACTACGAGCACTACAGCCGCCTGGCCGGTCCGCTGACCGAGCCGGCACCGCCCGGCGCGAGCCCCGGCCCGTACCGCGTGCGCTACCGCAGCCTGCTGGCCGACGAGCCGCACCGCATCCAGGCGGCACTGCTGCTCGGCGCGGCCCCCGTGGTCTCGCTGGGCCTGCTGCTGTGGCTGATGCAGCCCGCGCACTGGACCCAGCGGGAGAACGGCAGCCCGCTGATGCGGGTCCTGGACACCGTGATGCTGGTGTCCATCGGCCTGATCGAGCTGTTCCGCACGCTGAACGTCACGTCCAACGCCCACGCCACCCTCGTGGCCCGCGACCCGATACCGGTCGTCCCCGCGACGGGCACCAGAGTCGCCTTCCTCACCTCGTTCGTGCCCGGCAAGGAGCCGATCGAGATGGTGACCCGCACGCTGGCGGCGGCCGTCAAGGTGCGCCACCGGGGTCCGGTGCACGTCTGGCTGCTCGACGAGGGCGACGACCCCGAGGTCAAGGCCGTCTGCGCCCGCCTCGGGGTGCGCCATTTCTCCCGCAAGGGCGTGCCGGAGTGGAATCAGGAGAAGGGCCCGCACCGCGCGAAGACCAAACACGGCAATTACAACGCCTGGCTCGACGCGCACGGCGACGAGTACGACTTCTTCGCCTCCGTCGACACCGACCACGTTCCGCTGCCCAACTTCCTTGAACGTATGCTCGGTTACTTCCGTGACCCGGATGTCGCCTTTGTCGTTGGACCCCAGGTGTACGGGAACTACGACGCGGCGGTCACCAAGGCCGCAGAAAGCCAGCAGTTCCTCTTCCACGCCCTCATCCAGCGCGCCGGAAACCGCTACGGCTCACCCATGTTCGTCGGCACCAACAACGCCGTGCGGATCAGCGCGCTCAAGGGCATCGGCGGGCTCTACGACTCGATCACCGAGGACATGGCCACCGGCTTCGAGCTGCACCGGCACCGCAATCCGGCCACGGGAAAGAGATGGCGGTCCGTATACACCCCGGACGTCCTGGCCGTGGGTGAAGGGCCGAACGCCTGGACGGACTTCTTCACCCAGCAGCTGCGCTGGTCCCGGGGCACCTACGAGACCATCCTCAAACAGTACTGGAAGGGCCCGTTCACGCTGTCGCCCGGCGCTTTTCTGAACTACACCCTGATGGTGATCTATTACCCGATGACCGCGCTCAACTGGATGCTGGGCGCCCTGAGTTGCGCCCTGTTCCTGGGGCTCGGCGCCTCGGGAATCTCCATCGATTCCGAAATCTGGATGATGCTCTACAGCGATGCCGCCGCCCTGCAGATCGGCCTCTACATCTGGAACCGCCGCCACAATGTCTCGCCGCACGAACCCGAGGGATCCGGCGGCCTCGCCGGAATGGTGATGTCCGCGCTCTCCGCACCGATCTACGCCCGTTCGCTGACCGACGCGGTGCTGCGCCGCAAGAGCAGGTTCGTGGTGACCCCCAAGGGCGACTCGGCCAGCCCCGACACCCTGTTCGGCACCTTCCGCATCCATCTGTTCTTCCTGGTGGTCTTCGGCGGATCGCTGGCGGCGTCCTTCGTCCTCGGCCACACCCATGTGGCCATGCGCACCTGGGCGACGCTCGCGATCGCGATCACCGTGGCCCCGATCGTCGCCTGGTGGTGGACCGAGCGCCAGGCCAAGAAGGCGCCCGCACGCTCCGAGGGGGCGCTGCAGCAATGAGATTCACTCCGAGCCGCCGCACCCGCCGCACGGCGATCGGTGCGGCGGTCGTGGTCGCGCTGGCCGGCATGAACGGACCCGCACTCTGGGGCTACGCCGCCGACCAGTACCACGACTACAAGATCAACCAGCCAGCGTACAAGGGGAAGAACGGGCACTGGGACGTCGTGGACGTTCCCAAGGAATACCGGATCAACACCATTCACGCCGCCCTGCTGCGCACCGGCAAGGTGCTGCTGGTCGCGGGCTCCGGCAACAACGCCCGCAATTTCAAGGCCAAGACCTTCCGCACGGTCCTGTGGGACCCCGCGAAGAACACCTTCAAGAACATCCCCACACCCAAGGACCTGTTCTGCGCCGGGCACACCCAGCTGGCCGACGGAAACCTCCTGGTGGCAGGCGGCACCCAGCGGTACGAGAAGCTGGAGGGCGACGTCACCAAGGCCGGCGGGCTGATGATCGTCCACAATGAGAACCCCGACAAACCCATGACCTTCCCGGCGGGCACCCGCTTCACCGGCAAGGAGAACCACCAGACCTTCGAGTCGAAGGACGCCCTCCTCGTCCCGCGCGCCAAGAAGGAGGTCAAGGACGGCAAGGTCACCGTCACCGGCAGCACCGCCCGCGTCTATGTGGAGGCCCTGGCGAAGGGGCAGAAGTACGCGACCGGGACGACCGACAACTACCGCATCGAGGGCCTCACGGGCGCCGACGCCCAGAACTCCTACGGGATCGCCAACAAGCTCTCCTTCGACAAGAAGGACTTCCAGGGCATCAAGGACTCCTTCGAATTCGACCCCGTGGCCGAGCGCTACATCACGGTCGACCCCATGAACGAGGCCCGCTGGTACCCCACGCTGACCACCCTGCAGGACGGCAAGGTGCTCTCGGTCTCCGGGCTGGACGAGATCGGACAGGTGGTCCCCGGCAAGAACGAGATCTACGACCAGGCCACCAAGAAGTGGACGTACCTCCCCAAGGAGCGGTTCTTCCCCACCTACCCCGCGCTCTTCCTCGCCGACAAGGGCAAGATTTTCTACACCGGTTCCAACGCCGGCTACGGCCCCGCCGACCAGGGCCGCACTCCCGGCCTGTGGGACCTGGAGAGCAACGAGTTCACCGAGATCCCCGGCATCGGCGACCCGGACATCCTGGAGACCTCCATGTCCGTCCTGCTGCCGCCCGCCCAGCAGCAGCGGTACATGGTCCTCGGCGGCGGCGGGGTCGGCGAGGACCGCAAGTCCACCGCCCGGACCCGCATCGTCGACCTGCACGACAGCAAGCCCCGCTTCCACGACGGGCCCGACCTCTACGCCAAGGTCCGCTACCCCAGCAGCGTCATCCTGCCGGACGACACCGTGCTGACCACCAACGGCTCGGGCGACTACCGGGGCCGCAGCAACTCCAACGTGCTGGACGCCGAGCTGTACGACCCGGGCACCGGCTCCACCCACCGGGTGGCCGATCCGCTCGTCGGCCGCAACTACCACTCCGGCGCCCTGCTGCTGCCCGACGGACGGGTCATGACCTTCGGCTCGGACTCGCTGTTCGGCGACAAGGACAACACCAAGCCCGGCACGTTCCAGCAGCAGATCGACATCTACACCCCGCCCTACCTCTTCCGCGAGGGCCGCCCCGCATTCAAGGACAAGGACCCGCGGACCCTGAAGCTGGGCGAGCAGGCCACGTACGGGACGAGCGACCCCCGGCAGATCGACCGGGTCCGGCTGATCCGGCCCGGCTCCTTCACTCATGTCACCAACGTCGAACAGCGCTCGATCGCACTGGACTTCAGCCGCACGGACCGGGGCGTGACCGTCACCCTCCCCAAGGACCCGTCCCTGGTCCCGCCCGGCTGGTACATGCTGAACGTGATCGACCGGAACGGGACCCCCTCCGAGGCGGTCTGGGTCAAGGTCCCCGCGGCCGACGGCCCGGCGGCCGAACCGGCCGAACAGCCCGGAAAGCAGCCGGAGAAGCCGGGCGGGGAGGCGGACGGCGAGTGACGGACGAGTGACGGCGGACGGCGAGTGACGGCAGGCGGCGGGCCGCCGGTCAGCGGGCGTTGCGCGCCAGCTCCAGGGCGTACGACTCCCACCACTGGCCGGCGTCCGGCCCGCCCTTGCAGGAGCCGTCCGACTCCCCCGGCCGCTTGACCCACAGGTAGGCGTCCACGGCCGGGTCCCCGGTCCGGGTGGTCGGGGGCTCGCCGAGCGCCCGGCCGGAGGGGTTGCACCAGGCCTTCTCGTGATCGGCTCCGGACAGCGGGCCGTTGCCGTTGCGGCTGGTGTCGATCACGAAGTGCTTGCCGCCGACGAGGTCCGAGAGCCGGTGCCCGTAGTCCTTGCTGGCCTGCGTGGTCTGGAAGTTGGAGACGTTGAGCGCGAACCCGTCGGCCTGGTCGATGCCCGCCCGGCGCAGCGGCTCGGCCATCCGGTCGGCGGGCGTCACCCAGCTGGGGTTGCCCGCATCCAGGTAGACCTTGGTCCCGGGCAGCGCCTTCAGCTTGCCCACGGCCTCCTTGAGCAGCGCGTACCGCTCCTCGTGGAACTGCTGCGGGGTGCAGCCGTCCTCCATGTGCGGCAGGGCGTCCGGCTCCAGGATCACCGTGGCACTGCGGTCGCCGATGCCCCTGACGGCCTGGTCCAGCCAGGCCCGGTAGGAGTCGCCGTCGGACGCGCCGCCCTTGGAGTACTGGCCGCAGTCGCGGTGCGGGATGTTGTAGAGCACCAGCAGCGCGTCCCGGTCGGCCTTGGCGGCGGCCTCCGTGAAGCCGCGCGTCTGGCCCTCCGGATCGTCCGCCCCCACCCACTCCCCCATCGGCTGCCCGGCGATCCTCGCGATCAGCTCGGCGTCCTTCTGCTTGCCGTCCTTGCTGAGCCTGGCGGCCTCGCGGGCGGCGGTGCCGTCCGGGTTGACCCAGTACGGGGAGACGGCCCTGGGCTGCTGGGAGGGCGGCTGCAGAGAGACGCCCTGTGTGGGCGCCGCGGTGTCGTCGGACGAGTCGGAGCAGCCGGAGACCGACAGGAGGAGCAGCACCCCCGCCGCCGCTCCCGCCCACGCCGGCACATTGCGGACAGCCCGGCGCGGGTGGCCGGGATCGGTGCCGTACATCCACTCCCCCTTGGGTGTACTGCCTGTGGAGGTGTCCTCCAAGTGCCTTGTGGCGCTTCGCATATGGATGTGCACAGGGAGGTTGCCCTCTCATGCTGGCACAGACGTGCCCAGGGGCGCGGACAGTCATGCCACGACACGTTGCCGGGTCGCCCTCCCGGGCGACGGGTCTCGGACAGGCCCCGGACGTCCCGGACCGGTCTCAGAACCGGTCCGTGTCGAGGCTCTCCGTGCTTCCCGTCAGATAGGCGGAGACCACGACGTTGGCGCTGTACGAGCGCCGTTGCCGGTCGTAGTAGCCGCCGCAGGTGATCAGGCGCAGCTCGGCGCGGCCCTTCTGGTGCGGCCCGTAGACCTTCGCCGCGTCGAAGTGGTCCTTGGGGAAGACGGACACCTCCTCGACCGTGAACTCGGCGGTGGTGCCGTCCGTCCGGCCGACGCCGACGGTCTCGCCGCGCTTGAGGTTGCCCAGCTCGTAGAAGACGGCCGGGGCGCGGTCGGTGTCCACGTGGCCGACGAGCACGGCGGGGCCCGCGCTGCCGGGCCCGGGGCCGTCCCGGTACCAGGAGACGGCGCCGGGGCGGTCGTAGGCGGGCGGCTCCACCGCGCCGTGGGCGTCGAGTCCGTGCTCCTCGACGGGGGCCTGGACCTTCATGGACCCGATGGCGAGGCTCAGCGGGCGCGCCCGGGGCAGCGGGTCGCGGGGCGGGGGCAGCACGACGGCCGAGGGGTTCCCCACGGCGGCCACGTCGCCGGAGGCCGGGGCGGGGGCGTACGGGGCGTCGGTGATGTGCCGGCCCCACAGCCAGAGCGCGACCAGCAGCGCGGTCCAGGCCAGCCCGGTCAGCAGGCGGCCGGTGCCGCCCGAGGGGGTTTCGGACATGGCGTCGGGTCGCTTTCCCGCGCCGTCACCGCGGGGCGGATTCGGTGCGTCGCCGGTACCAGATCACCGCTCCGGCGACGGCCGCCGTGGTGCCGGCCAGGACCAGTCCGGCGGTGCCGGGGGCCTCGGGGGCGGCGGTCACGTGCCGGCTGCCGCCGCCTCCGGCGGGCACCGGGGCGACCGGGGAGCTGTGGGAGCGGTGCGGGGCGTCGCGGTCGGTGCGCTCGCCGCGCGGGTCCCGGTCGCCGAGCGGGTCGCGGCCGGCGAGGTCGCCGTCCCGGCCCGCGGCCCCGAACACGTCGGCGCCGGGCTCGGGCAGCTCGCTGCCGTCGGTGACGACGGTGAGCCGCCCCTGGGCGGTGCCGTCGTAGCCGTCGCAGTGGATCCGGACGGGGTACGTGCCCGCGTGCGCGGTCTCGCGCACGGTTGCCTCGGCAAACAGCCCGGCCGCGTCCCGGGCGAGCCTGGCGTCGCTGACGAACGCCTCGGAGGTGGCGGTCGCCCGCTTGCCCGCGCAGCCCGAGACCCGCAGCTGCACCTCGCCGCCGGGCCGTGCGGAGACGGGGGTCAGCTCTATGGTCCCGGACATGGTGGCGGGGCCGTCGGCGGCGTGGGCGGGGGCCGCGCAGACGGCGGCGGCCACCACCAGGGCACCGCACAGGGCGAAACGGGCTGAAGCCACTGAAGCCATGGTGAACCTCCTGGTACTCCAGAGATTCACCAACCGGGGCACGGGCCGCATCCGCACCATGGCGCGTATTGCTCCATACGGCGATCATCAGCACCGATCGGAGCTACACGCCATGGTGCCGGGACGGGCTCAGACCAGGTCGACGAGGTCCGCGATCGAGTCGACCACCCGCGACGGCCGGAAGGGGTGGAGGTCGACCTCCTCGGCCCGGGTCAGCCCGGTCAGCACCAGGAAGGTCTCCATGCCGGCCTCCAGCCCCGCCAGGATGTCGGTGTCCATCCGGTCGCCGATCATGGCGCTGCTCTCGGAGTGGGCGCCGATGGCGTTGAGCCCGGCCCGCATCATCAGCGGGTTCGGCTTGCCGACGAAGTACGGCTCGCGCCCGGTCGCCTTGGTGATCAGCGCGGCGACGGACCCGGTGGCGGGCAGCGCACCCTCGGCGGAGGGGCCGGTCTCGTCGGGGTTGGTGGCGATGAAGCGGGCACCGTTGTTGATCAGCCGGATCGCCTTGGTGAGCGCCTCGAAGCTGTAGGTGCGGGTCTCGCCGAGCACCACGTAGTCCGGGTCGGCGTCGGTGAGGACGTAGCCGATGTCGTGCAGCGCGGTGGTCAGGCCCGCCTCGCCGATGACGTAGGCGGTGCCGCCGGGCCGCTGGGAGTCCAGGAACTTCGCGGTGGCCAGGGCGGACGTCCAGATGTTCTCGACCGGGACGTCGAGGCCGATGCGCTGGAGGCGGGCCTGCAGGTCGCGCGGGGTGTAGATCGAGTTGTTGGTCAGGACCAGGAAGGGCTTGCCGGACTCCCGGAGCTTCTTGATGAAGCGGTCGGCCCCGGGCACGGGGATGCCCTCGTGCATCAGCACACCGTCCATGTCGGTGAGCCAGGACTCGATCGGCTTGCGCTCTGCCACCACTGCGGGACTCCTGCCGTGCTGTGTCCCTCGCCGGGGACGGGTGCGGGGACGCCGGGACGGCACCGCTCGTGCGCCGTCCCGACACCTCCAGCCTAGTCAGTCGGCGATGGCCGGCTTCCGCCCGTCGTCCCGGCGGCCCGCGGTGCTCCGCTCCCCGCTCCGGCGCGGCTCAGCGCGCCCGCCGCCGGGCCCCGGCGACCACGGCCGCCCCGCCGATGAGCAGGGCGCAGGAGGCGGCGCCCAGGCCGAGCAGGAGCCGGGTGCGGCCGGTGTCGGCGAGCACGGGGCCGGGCCGGTGGGCCTCGGGGTCACGGCCCGGCTCCGCGGCCGCGGAGGCGGTGGCCGCAGGCTCCTCCCCCGTCGCCTCCCGCGGCCCGACGGAGAAGGTGTAGTCGTCCGACTCCCCCACCCACGCACCGTCGGCGCCGCGCTTCTGCACGGCGGTGACGTTGGCGGTGACCTGCCCCTCGGGGGCGTCGTCGGCGAAGCCCAGCCGCAGGGGCACGGTGACCGAGCCGTGCGCCGGAATCGCGAAGCCGGTGAAGTCGGTGGCGCGGTCGTCGAGGACCCCGACGTTCTCCGCCTCGTCGGTCCGCTCGAAGCGCACGGGCAGCCAGCGGGAGTCGCCCTTGTCGTAGAAGTCGAGCCGGAAGTGGCCGGGCCGGAGCGCGCGGCCGCGGTCGACGAACACCGCGACGGGGTGGATCGACCGGCACTCGGCGGCGGTGGCGTTGTGCAGCTCCAGGTCCCAGGTCCGGGGCGCACCGCCGCGCTCGTACGAGCCCGGGCCGCCGGTCAGCCGCGAGGTGATCGGGAAGTCGAGGCTGCCGGGGTCGCCGCAGTGCTGCTGCGGGGTGTCGGCGGCGGACCCTGCGGCACCGGCGGCCGCGACGAGCGCGAACGCGGCGGCGACGGCGGGGAGCAGGCGCCGGGGGCGCGGGGTGGGCATTTCGGACGTCACCGGTCAGTCATCCCACCACGCGCGGCCGCGCCCCCGACCGGGCGTCAGATTCCGCCCGATGGGCCCACGGCCGCTTCGTCCGACCGGAGGGCGAAGCCCTGCCCGGAGCGCCCGAACAACGGGGCGAGCACGAGTTCCGCCGCACCCTCGACCACGGTGCGGGCACCGCCCGGGGTGACGGCCACGGGGACGGTGGCGGGGACCTCGGCGCGTACGCCGCGTACGTACGGCTCCGGGTCGGCCAGCACGGTGCCGCCGCCGAGCAGCACGAGGTCGATGTCCAGGAGCTGGACGAGGTTGGCGGCGCCGACGCCGAGCAGGCGGGCGGCCCGCTCGGTGTCCCCGTCGGCCACGGCGCGCAGGCCGAGCGCTTCGAGGCAGCCACGGCGGCCGCAGCGGCACTCGGGCCCGTCGAGCTGGAGCACCTGATGCCCGAACTCGCCGGCCCCCGTCCGGGCACCCCGGTGCACGGCCCCGCCGAGCACGAGCCCGGCGCCGAGGCCGGTGCCGAAGTGGAGGTAGGCGAAGGACCCGGCGCCGTGCGGGCGACGCCGGAGAAGCCCGAGGGCGGCGGCGTTGGTGTCCTTGTCCAGCACGACGGGCAGCCCGAGCCGCTCGGCGAGCGCGTCCCGGAGCGGGAACCCGTCCCACCGGGGGAATCCGGTGACACGCTGGAGCACGCCGACACGGTGATCGAGGGGGCCGGGGGCGGCGACACCGACGCCGAGGGGGGAGCAACTCAGCCCGTCCGACGCAAAATCCAGCCCGTCCGGCGTTTGAGGACCGGGGGGTCCGGGGGGCAGAGCCCCCCGGTTACGGGAAGGGGCGGGGTGGGGAAAAGAAACCCCCGGCGCCAGCGCCCCCACCACCCCACTCACCGCATCGAGCACATCCCCGGCCCCCGCCCCCGGCACCAGCGGCGCGGCGCAGACCGCAACCACCGCTCCCGCCAGATCCACCCGCGCCCCACTCACCGCATCCCGGTCGACATGCACCCCCACCGCACAAGCCGCCCCCGGCACCAACCGCAACGTCACCGCCGGCTTCCCACCCGTGGACGCCCGCCGCCCCGCCCCGTCCACCAGCCCGGCCTCCCTCAGCCGCGCCGTGATCTTGCTGACCGCCTGCGGGGTCAGCCCGGCCCGCGCGGCCAGCTCGGCACGGCTCGCACCGCGCTCGCCCGCGTCCCGCAGCAGCCCGAGGACCACGGCGGCGTTGTGGTCGCGCAGGGCGGCGAGGTTGGCTCCAAGATTGCTCACAGGTCCCATTCTCCCCTCCACTTGCGCTTACGCAACAGCGTTGCCAAAGTGGTGGGCATGGATGACGACACCACCGGCACCCCGTCCGCCCCGCAAGCCCCGCACACCCCCTTCCGCGTCGGTCTGATCGGCTACGGCCTCGCGGGCTCCGTCTTCCACGCCCCGCTCGTCGCCGCCACGGACGGCCTCGTGCTGGACACGGTGGTCACCGCCAACCCCGAGCGGCAGCGGCAGGCCCTCGCCGAGCACCCCCGGGCCCGTACGGTCGACACGGCCGAGGAGCTGCTCGCCGGGGCCGACGGGCTCGACCTGGTCGTCATCGCCTCCCCCAACCGCACGCACGTCCCGCTCGCCCGCGCCGCGCTCGAGGCGGGCCTGCCGGTGGTCGTCGACAAGCCGCTGGCCGCGACGGCCGCCGAGGCCGAGTCGCTGGCCGCACTCGCCGACAGCCGCGGAGTGCTGCTCAGCGCCTTCCAGAACCGCCGCTGGGACAACGACTTCCGCACCGTCCGCAAGCTCGTCGCCGACGGCACCCTGGGCCGCGTCCAGCGCTTCGAGTCCCGCTTCGAGCGCTGGCGCCCCCACCCCAAGGGCGGCTGGCGCGAGTCCGGCGACCCGGCCGAGATCGGCGGCATCCTCTACGACCTGGGCAGCCACCTGGTCGACCAGGCGCTGACCCTGTTCGGCCCGGCCGTCCGCGTGTACGCCGAGGCCGACATCCGCCGCCCCGGCGCCGAGGCGGACGACGACACGTTTATCGCCCTCACGCACGCGAACGGCGTCCGCTCGCACCTGTGGATGAGCGCCACCACGTCCCAACTCGGCCCGCGCTTCCGGGTGCTGGGCAGCACGGCCGGATACGTGAAGTACGGGCTCGACCCCCAGGAGGCCGCCCTGCGCGAGGGGCTGCGCCCAGGCGGCGACGGCGCGGCCTGGGGCATGGAACCGGAGACCCTGTGGGGCCGGCTCGGCGCGGGCGAGTCCCCGCAGACCGGCGGCGGCGACCCCGTGCCGACCCTGCCCGGCGACTACCCCGCGTACTACGCCGCCATCACGGAGGCGCTGCGCACGGGCGGCCGCCCACCGGTGACGGCAACGGAGGCGGCAGCGGCGCTGCGGGTGCTGGAGGCGGCCAAGGAGTCGGCGGAGCAGGGCGGCACGGTGACGCTGGACGGGGCCACGTGACGGGATCACAGGTGGACAGGGCGTGACCTAGGCTCGGTGCTGCACGATCCCGAACCACAGGGAGGACGCACCACCATGAGCACAGCCCGGACAGCCGAGATACTGGAGATCACCTCCGCCGAGGAACTACGGGAGTTGCTGGGCCCGCCGAACCAGGCGGCCGCACAGAAGGTCCGCAAGAGGCTCCACGAGCACGACAGGGCGTGGCTGGCGCAGTCGCCCTTCTGCCTCGTGGCGACGTCCGCCACGGACGGCAGTTGTGACGTCTCCCCCAAGGGCGACCCGCCCGGCTCCACGCTCGTGCTCGACGACACCACCATCGTGCTGCCGGAACGCCCCGGCAACCGCCGTGCCGACGGCTTCTTCAACGTCCTGAGCAACCCTCACGTGGGGCTGCTCTTCGTGGCCCCGGGCCGGGGCGACACCCTGCGCATCAACGGCCGGGCCCGCATCGTACAGGACGCCCCGTTCTTCGACGAGCTGGTCGTGAAGGGCCACCGCCCGCAACTCGCCCTGCTCGTCGAGATCGAGGAGGTCTTCTACCACTGCTCGAAGGCTTTCCTCCGCTCGTCCCTGTGGAAGCCGGAGACCTGGAACCCGGACGCACTGCCTTCGCGCGCCCGGATCTCCAAGGCGCTGGAGCGGCCGGACGACTCGCTCGAGGAGCTGGAGCGCTACTACGGCCCGCGGTACGGAGATCAGCTGTACGGCTAGGGTCTGTTGCGAACGTGGATCTCGGCCATGAAGTGATCAAGACCTGTGGGACGTGGTGTCTGACGAATGACCAGTGGGCCAGGTGCCGTCCCGCTGCCGGCGTCGGAACAGTGAGTGGCTGTAACCAGCACCGTTCCTGGGACGGGGGCGGCGTCAGCGGTGGCTCAGCACGTTGACCACACGACCGTTGGGGTCACGGACGAAGAACCGCCGCACCCCCCATTCCTCGTCCTGCAAGGGGTGGACGATCTCCGCACCGCTCTCCTGCATGACCGCATAGGCGGCATCCACGTCGTCCACCTCCACGCTCATATCGGGGGTAACCGGCGCTGTCTTGTCGCTGGCCATGAAGCTGACCTGCGCCGCCGGACTCGACGGGGAAGCGAGCGTCGTGATCCAGCCGTGGTTCATGACCTCCTCGAAGCCCAGCAGGCCATAAAACTCCCGGCTCTCCTCCATGGCCCCCGACTGGATGTTGGGCACGACACGACGAACGGTCATCGGACGACTCCAAGTGTGAGCAGGCGCGTCTCTGGGACTTCCCAGAAGTACTACGACCCTTCCGTCCCCGCACACACTTTCGCAACGGACCCTAGGCGAAAGCGAAGACGACGATGAGCAGCACAACGAGAAGGGCGAACGTCTCCCACCGGGTCGCACGCCTGAGCGTACGCACTGATATGGGCCTTCCGGGCCGCGAAGTCGGCGGCCGGCTCGGGACGGCGTCATCGGATGTGGTGTCGCTCATCCCGCCATGCTAGTGCTATGACCGCATAGGTTCACCGGGTTGCTGGCGGCTTCCTGGTGTGCGGCGCGCTTGGATGTGCGGGATCGCGACGGCAAACCGGACCGCATCGAGCACGTCTTGGAGCACTTCCCCGACCGCGTGTTCGCCTTCGACGAGTTCGGCCCGCTGGGCATCCTGGCGTTGCACTGCTACCTGCGCTGGCGCAACGCCGACGCCCGCCACCCCGACGTGCTCGCCGCCCAGCGCAGGGAACGCGCCCGCATCCGCAGCGAGAAGGGCGCTGGGGCGGACACCCCCTCGCGCCGGCAGCCTGACCAACCCGGCGAACCAATGCGCTCACAGCACTAGGGAGTGAGAACGATCTTGCCTTTCACGTGGTTGGTCTCGCTGAGTTCGTGCGCTTTGGCTGCGTCTTCCAGTGGCAGGACTTGATCGACGGCGACTCGGAGGCTGCCGCGTTCCACCAGGTCGGTGATGCTCTCCAGATCGGCGCCGGAGGGGGTGAATCCGAACTCGACAAACCGCAGGCCGCGCGCCTTGGCCTGCTCCCGGACCGCGACCCGGCCGGGACCGGAGCCCCGCACGTCGATGAGGATTCCGCCCGGCGTGAGCGTGTCCAGCGACCGGGGTCCGTAGTCCCCGCTGATGGGGTCCAGGACCACGTCGATGTCACGTGCGACCGCCGCAAAGTCGGTGGTGGTGTAGTCGATAAGTTCGTCGGCGCCGAGGTCGCGCAGGAACGCGTGCTTGCTCTCCCGGGCGGTGCCGATGACGTATGCGCCGCGTGCCTTGGCGATCTGTACAGCGAGATGGCCGATCCCGCCGGCCGCCGCGTGGATGAGTACCCGCTGCCCGGTGCCGACGGCGGCGACCCGCACGAGCGGCTGCCAGGCGGTTAGCGCCGCGACCGGCAGTGCTGCGGCGTGCACATGGTCGATACTCGCCGGCACAGCGGCGAGCGCTTCCACCGGTGCGGCGACGTACTCGGCATAGGCGCCGTGCGGCGGAAATGCGCAGCCGTATACCTCATCACCGGGCCGGAATCGTGTCACCTGCTCGCCGACTGCCTCCACCACCCCGCACAGGTCGAGTCCCAGGGTGAACGGCGGAGCACCGAACTTCCGCACCATTCCGGAACGAATCTTCCAGTCGGCCGGATTCACTCCGGCCGCGTAGACGCGTACCAGCGCCTCGCCCGGACCTGACGTCGGCAGGCCGGTCTCGACGACCTCCAGAACTCCCGGGCCGCCGTAGCTGTGCTGGCTGACCGCGCGCATACGGGTAGTCATACGGCACTCTCCTCGGGTTGTTGGCTGGGCTCGGCCGGCTGCGATCACTATCCTCAACGGCATCGGTATCTCTTGTGAAGTAGGCACCTGATTGATATCTAGGTACCTCATGGAAACCGCTATGAGTGAGGCCTCCGAGGGCTGGGCCGCCACCTACCGCCGTGATTGCCCCTCGCGCACCGTTGTCGAGATGTTGGCCAACAAGTGGGTGTTGTACGTCCTGGGGGCGCTCCGTCGGTACGACCGGCCGATGCGCTTCAGCGAACTGCGGCGCCTCCTGGACGGGATCACACAGAAGATGCTGACCCAGACCCTGCGCGCGTTGGAACGGGACGGCCTCGTGAACCGCACGGTCTACCCCACCGTTCCGCCTCGCGTGGAGTACGGACTCACCGAGCTCGGGGTCGAGGCCGGACGACTGACCAGCGCCATCGGCGCATGGTCCGTGGAGCACGCCCAGCAAATCCTGGCAGCCCGCCAGGACTTCGATGATCAGGCCGCCACCGCCCCAGAACCCGTTCGATAGCCGGTCCTGGAGCGATCGGCAACCCGGCGAAGGTTCTCGGTCACAGCACTAGCCACGTCACAACTGGCGCTCACGTCCGTAACCGCCACAGCGCCCTTCGATCACCTGCAGTCATCCGGCACTCACGCATCAGACGATCGCCCGGAGGTGTCCTGAGTGCGCAGAAACCCCAGGGCCGCCTCACTGAACGCCTCCGGCGCCGCGGCGTGGATCAGATGCCCCACGGGAATGCTCACGAACTGCCCGCCGGGAATACGCCGGGCCAATTCAGCGACGCGGTCCTGCGGAACGTGGCTGAGCGGACCACCACCCAGGACCAAGGCCCTCGCCGAAATCCTGCCCAGGTCCGCCAGCCAGGCCGGCTCGGGCCGGTCGATCTGGCCCCTGATGGCCGCCACCACGTCCCAGTCGAAGCCGAGTTCCCCTTCCGGCCTGGCGCGGGGCGTGGGCTCACGGGGTACGGGGGCCGGGGCGTCCTCCACCACGAGCCGGTCAACCCGCTGCGGCTGTGCAGCAGCCAGCAGGTGGGCCACGATCCCGCCCATCGAGTGCCCGATCACGTCCACGCGTTCGAGTCCGAGCGCGTCGAGGAAGCCGAGCACGTCGTCCCGCATGAGTTCCAGCGAGTACGCGCCGGGCCAGTCGCTCAGCCCGTGACCGCGCAGGTCGAGGGCGTACACCCGCCGGTCGCGCACGAAGGCGGCCACCACACCGTCCCAGTCGGCCGCGCCCTCGCCCAGTCCGTGCAGGAGCAGAAGCGCCGGGGCGTCGACCGGCCCCGAGACCCGGTAGGCAAGCCGGACACCGCCGACCTCGACCGTGCAGTGATCACCCATGGGTCGAAAACTAGCCACGGGGCGCGGCCCTCGGGGCGCTGTTCACCGGCAGCCGAATGTCCAGCGGGACGACTGCAACAGGAGCGGCGCCCCAGGCGAGGCCCGTTCGCTGCCTCAATCGTGGCGTATCCAACAACGCGCCTGGTCGTAGCCATGCTCTGCAAGACGTACCCGGCCGCCAATTTGTCGGCGGTGGGCCGGTCCCGTTCGGTGAGCGTGATGGCCTGGGGCAGACCGGGAAGCCTCAGCGCTCCATATTCGGCGAAGCGGCGGACGCCGCACTGATTGCAGCGCGATACGCCTCCGTCGTGGGTCCACCCCAAGTGGTGCTGGCAATTGCTTGCGAGAAGGCGGTTCACCACTCGCCCCCACTGGACGGCAGGTGGGCCTGACGGAAATGGTCCCGTACCGCGACCGTCGCCGCCACGGCACTCACCCTGCTGCCGCCGTCAACGGCTGCGCGCTGAGCAGCCTCCAGCTCGACGCACTCGGCGCAGTCAATTGGCGACGCGCTTCTGCACAGCCCGGCGGCATCGCGTTCGGCCCTTGTCGCCAACCGCAGCGCCTTTGCCGGCGCTTCCCACTTCGACCCACCGCCAGGCTCCTGCACTTGTACGTGCACACCAGTGCCACCAATCACCTGCGCGAGTCTGTTCTCGCGAGTGTCCACGACGTATGCGCCTGGCCTGTACGTCATCTGCCACACCTCCCACGTTGAGCCCGCCTCCCGCCGGAGCAGCGGTCCCGCGTTCCGCCGACGCCCATCACCATGGAGGTTCGAAACATTTAGCCGCAACCTTGCGGCCTCAGACTGCCCCGAGAGGGTGAACTCTGGCATATGCCAGGCCAGTTGGCGTCGGTAGAGTCACCAGGCAAGGAGGTGATCAAGTGTCCGATGCCACACCCACCCTGATGCGCCGTCGACTGGGATCGATCCTGAAGACACTCCGCATCAGAGCCGGGCTGAATCTCCCGGACGCCGCCAAGCTGCTGGGCCTCTCCGGCGCACCGACACTGAGCAAGATTGAAAACGGGAAGTATCGAGCGGATCTTGAGAAGTTCTTCGATGCATACGGAGTCGAAGACGAAGCCCAAATTGCCGAGATTCGCGGAATTGCGAAGCTCGCCGCATCCACTCGCCAGAAGAACCTGTTTGCACAGTACCGGGACGCCATCCGCGAACCCTTCGCCGACTTCATCGAGCTGGAGGAGATCGCCACTCGCGCTGACACCTACGCGGCACTTGCCATTCCGGGTCTCCTGCAAACCTTCGATTATGCCCATGCTGTCGTCGACGGCAGCGGCATGTGGGGCACGGCGCGGGAGGTAAGGACATTTACAGAACTTCGCATGAAGCGGCAAAGGGTACTCACCCACCCGCGGGAGGTCGGCCCCTCCGGCAGCCCCTTGGCGATGCACTGCGTCCTGGACGAAGCTTGCCTGAGGCGTGAGACAGGTGGAAGAACGACTCTTCAGGTTCAGCTGCAGCACCTGCTCAACGCTTCACGGCAGCCGAACGTCGAACTACAGGTTCTCCCCTTCCGGACTGGAGCGCACACTGGGATCGACGGCTCGTACACCATCTTCCACTTCGATGCGGGGGAGCCCGTGGTGGCGCTGGAACCGCTCACGACATCCGTCTACTTGGAGGAAGACGCCCACGTCGGCCGATACGCCCTCGCGTTCAGCCAACTGAGGAGGCGGGCACTCAGCATGGAAGAATCCCAGAATTTCATCAGAGAGATCATCGAGGAGATGTCTTGACAGGATCCACAGACCAGGTCGAGTTCAGGTTCAAGAAGAGCAGCTACAGCTCGGGCGGTCAGAACTGTGTGGAGATATCCGCCCACTCAGCTCTGCGCGCCGTAGATATACGGGACTCAATGCACCCCAATGGCCCCATGCTCCGCTTCAGTCCCACCCAGTTCAACGCTTTCACTCACGCCCTGAGAAGGGACAAGCTCTGAGGATCCAACTGGGGTTGGGAACTGTCAGCTCGTTCACCGGCATCGGTGATGCCCCCGGGTGGACCGGGCGTTCCTGACCGGATGACGGAGGCCGATTGTCTCAACTCGGCATAGATTGGTGCACTCTTGACGAGTCACCACACCAGGGCGAGAGTGCACGGAAGGCTGCAGAAGCCCCTGTGCATGGGAGGCAGGCATGAAGCTACGGTTCATCGCCAAGGACCCCGAGACCGACGGCGCGAACTGCCCGACGGCGTGGGTGGACCTGGACAGCCGGGAACTGCTGTTCCAGGGCCGCAAGGCCGATCAGGAGACAGAGGAGGAGTGCCGGAAGGCGGGTCCGATCCCTGACTACGAGACGGTTGTGCGGCTGCCTCTGAGCATGGTCGCCGCGATTCGGGAGGCATGCGATGAGGCGGAGCGCGCCGCCGTTCAGTGAGCTGCTGGCGGGCTGCAAGCGATCGGCAGTCCATCTGGAGATGAGGGACTTCTACGACGACCCGGACGAGGCTCCCCGCGTCACCGCATGGAAGGCCGGTCACCGGCCTGATCCGAACGACCGGGCGTCGTGGTGGCGGCCGTGGCTGGACATGGTGCAGGAGGCCACGGCTCGTGGTGTGGTCTTCCGCCGCGCCCGGATCGTGTCGGAGCCGGTGAGCGAGTACACCCGGTACCTGTACGACGGGACGTTCACGAATGTCGCGGCGGGTGAGCAGATCCGCTGGCTCCCTCGCCGCCAGGCGTCGGGCATCGCGCTGCCCGGGAATGATTTCTGGGTGTTCGACGATCAGTTGGTGCGCTTCGGGCACTTCTCCGGTGAGGGCGCGTACCTCGGCGACGAGGTGACCGACGAGCCGCGCGTGGCGAAGCTGTGCGCTGATGCCTTCGAAGCCGTGTGGGAGCGGGCGACCCCCCACGAGGACTACCGGGTCTGACGGCACGCACCGCACATGCCCGTCTCCCCGTCATCCAGCGTCGAGGCTGCCCGTAAAGCCGTCGCCGACCGTCTGCGGGAGATCCGCAGGGATGCGGGGCTGTACGCCAAGGACGTCGCCGGACGGACGGGGTGGTACGCCTCCAAGGTCTCTCGCCTTGAGAACGCAACCACCCCGCCCAGCGATGACGACATCCGTGCGTGGTGCCGCGCCTGCGGAGCGGACGATCAGGCAGCCGACATCATCGCCGCATCACGCTCGGCAGACTCCATGTACGTCGAGTGGCGACGGTTGCAGCGCACGGGCCTCCGCCGGCTCCAGGAGTCCTACGTCCCGCTGTTCGAGCGAACGCGGGTGTTCCGGGTCTACTGCTCCAATGTCATCCCCGGTTTCCTTCAGACGGAGGCGTACGCTCGCGCGCTGCTGTCGTCCATCGCCGACTTCCGGGCGACGCCCAACGACGTCTCCGAGGCCGTAGCAGCCCGCCTGGCTCGCTCGCATGTGATACGTGAGGGAGACCACCGCTTCGCGCTGCTCGTCGAGGAGTCGGCCCTGCGGCATCGCGTGGGTGATGCCGAGACGATGGCGGGGCAGCTCGGGAACCTGTTGTCGGTCATGGCCTTTCCGTCCGTCTCCCTCGGGGTCATCCCGTTCTCTGCCGAGCGGCGCATGTGGATGATCGAGACGTTCAGCGTCTACGACGAAGAAGTCGCTCAGGTCGAGCTGCTGACGGCGCAGGTCAACGTGACCGCCCCGTCGGAGGTGAAGCAGTACCTGAAGGCGTTCACGGAGTACGCCCGCCTCGCCGTGCACGGAGGCGAGGCCCGTACGCTGATCGCTGCCGCTGTCGCGGCCCTCGGCTAATCGGCATGGAATTCCGTAGAAGCGGTTAGGCACTGCGCCACAGGACTCCCTAGCGTCCTGCACGGATCGCCAATCCGACTACGAAGGAGAGATCCATGGGTAAGCGTGGCGGAGGTTCCGGAGACGGGCAGGGCGGAAGCCGGCAGGACGACAGCAACAGCGGTGCCAAGCACGGTGGCGGCGGCTCGGACGAGGGCGGCAACACGTCCGACGGTTCCGGCCCCGCGACAGGTAAGTAGGCGGCGCACGTGACCACACGCACGGAGGAGGCGGGCCCTTCGGGGCTCGCCTCTGCGCTCGTGGAAGCGGGTGCGCTGACTTCTGACTGGCTGCCGACGTTCCATGCAGTCCCCCGGGAGCTGTTCGTCCCTGACCGGATCTGGCCGGGTATCGCAGACGGCACCCGGCAGACGGCCTTGGTGGACCGGGCCAAGGACCCGGCTGCGTGGCTGGAGGCGGTGTACTCCGATATACCGCTCACGACGCAGTGGGACGACGGCCGGCACAGCGGGGACGGCTTGGGCACCACGCCCACAAGCTCCAGTTCCATGCCGCGCATGGTCTTCTCGATGCTCGCTGACCTTGGCGTGCGGGAAGGCCATCGCGTCCTTGAGATCGGTACTGGTACGGGATGGAACGCCGCGCTTCTCGCGCACCGGCTCGGCGGCGCGAACGTGGTCAGTATCGAATACGACGCGGACGTGTCCGACGCCGCCGTTGAGAATCTTCGGCGCGCCGGCTTGGCGCCCTTGGCGCTCGTGGGGGACGGCCGCTCGGGCCACGCCGGCAGTGCCCCGTTCGACCGGATCATCGCCACGTGCTCGGTCGGGGAGGTCCCCAGGACGTGGGTCGAGCAGACCCGCCCCGGCGGGGTAATCGTCACCCCCTGGGGCACGGAGTACGGCGGCGAGTACATCGTGCGCCTGGTCGTCGGCGAGGACGGTACGGCGAACGGCCTGTTCACTCGCTCCAGCGCCTTCATGCGCCTGCGGCAGCAGCGCCCGGAGCGCCCGCCCTTCGATGCTTACCTGAAGGGCCAGGAGTGGCCCGCAGGCGGCGTCAGGAGCACGTCCAGGCTTTCCCCCGCTGACATCGGCGAGTGGCTCCAACAGTTCGTGATCGGGCTGCACGTGCCCGGCGCGTTCTGGCGTGCCGAGCGGTACGACGACGGCACGTACACGCTGTGGACGTACAGCACCGACACCCAGTCGTGGGCGTCGGCCGACTACGAATCGGGGGTGAGTGAGTACGTCGTAGCCCAGTCCGGCCCGCGCCGCCTGTGGGACGAGACGGAAGCGGCCTACCGCTGGTGGGAGGAGAACGAACGCCCCGGCTTCGATCGCTTCGGGCTCACCGTGGACGGAGACGGCGAGCGGGTCTGGCTCGACTCCCCGGACAATCCGGTACCGCGCCTGATCACGTAGCCGCGGTCCCCCCATTGGCCCCGGTCGGTGTTCTCACCCGAGCGCTGACCGGGACCGCCGAACTACAAGGATGTGACGTTGCCCAGGCCGGGAATGCTCCGCGTGACGGCGCAGAGCCGAACAACCGCCCTAACCCCGGCTCCCCTTCCGCACGAACTCCACCAGACGCGCAAAGCTGTCGTCCCCGTGCCCGGCCGCGACGGCCCTCCGCGTGAGCCCCTCGAACAGCTCCGGCAATCCCGAGTCGGCGCCGCGCAGTTCGCTCGCGTGGGTCAGCAGTTCCATCATCTCCAGGTGGAGGCGGAGCGGGAATCCGTCGCCCGGGTAGCGCCCCGCGTCGATCTGCTGGGCGTACCCGCTCATGAAGGCGCGGACGGACTTCAGCCAGCGGCCGGCCACTTCGGTGTACGCGGCCGCCGTCACGTTGCCGCCCGGGCCGTCGGCGCCGATCAGGGCCGCGCCGTGCAGCCAGCCGGTGAGCGTCGACCACAGCAGGGCCAGCAGGGCGACGTCGTACACGGAGGGCAGGGCGCTGTCGGTGCCCAGGTACACCGCGTCGCCCAGTGCGGCGAGGGTCTCGCGGTGGTCGTCGAAGGCGGTGCGCGGGCCGGCGTAGAGCTGGAGGAAGTCGTGGTTGCCGATGCCGGACGGGGTCGTCATGATCACGCCGTCGAGGTAGGCGACGCCCTGGCGGCCCGCCCAGGCGGCCGTCTCCCGCGCGTCCGGAGGTGAGGACGAGGTGAGGTTGACGAGCGTGCGGCCGGTGAGGGCGCCGGCCGCGGGGTCGAGGACCTTGCGGACGGCCTCGCTCGTCGCCAGGCAGACCACGACCAGCGGGCTCGCCGCCACCGCCTCGGCTGCCGAGGCCGCCTCCGCGGCGCCCTTGGCGATCAGGGCGTCGGCCTTGCCGGGTGTTCGGTTCCAGACCGTCGCTTGGTGGCCCGCCGCCAGGAAGGCATCGGCCAGCGCCGTGCCCATGGCCCCCAAGCCGAGGACCGTCACCTTCGTGCCCTTGACACTCATGAATTCCCCCTATTTCACAGGACACATGAGAGAAGTCAGGACACATCCCTCTAGGTCGCTGTCTGCACCTATTCTCCCCTTGCCGGGCAGCGTTCATCCACTTCTGGGGAGAACCCCTTGCGCGCCTCCCGTCCCGGTCGGCGCTCAGCTCTCCCGCCGTGTCCGGTAGAGCACCGCCAGGGCCAGGGCCGCGCCCG
The DNA here is from genome assembly GCF_056930295.1 of Streptomyces sp. 17_S59. Lineage (NCBI taxonomy): Bacteria > Bacillati > Actinomycetota > Actinomycetes > Kitasatosporales > Streptomycetaceae > Streptomyces > Streptomyces sp. 17_S59. The sequence goes on from NZ_JBXOWD010000001.1 coordinate 2,505,094, forward strand.
CGGCGGTCAGCAGCGCACCGACGGTCATCGCGCGGCCCATCGGCGGTCCGCCGTGGGCCGGTCCGCGGCCGTCCCCTGCAACGGCGGCTTCCGCGGGGGCGGCGCCCGGGCCCTGGGCCGGGGGCAGGACCGCCGGGGCGCTCGGCACCGGGGACGGGGCCGGCTCCACCGTGTCCGGGTCGGCCGTCGGTCCCGTGCCGCACTCGGGGAGCCTGCCCTCGAAGGGGTAGGCGTGCACGGACTGGCCCGCCGCGCCCGCGCCGGACTCGTGGGACAGCGAACCGGCCGTGAAGACACGGCCGTTCACCATGGGCACCGTCACATGCGTCGTGCTGGAGCGGCGGCCCACCAGCACCGCTCCGTCGAGCCGGCCGCCGCCCGCCAGGCGGACGTCCTTCGCGTCGGGGAAGTTCCACAGGAGCCGGTCCCGCCGCACCCCGGTGAGCCGTTCGGCGGAGGTGTTCACCGTCCGCCTCTCGCCGCGCGGGTTCGTGAGGTTCACCAGGACCGTGGCCGCGGGCGGGATCCGCGCGAAGGAGAGGTCCTGCGGTGCCCCGTCCCGGCGGGCGAGGTCGAAGGGGACGTTGAAGACCTGGAGGGCGGAGGTGCCGTCGCCGGTGAAGAGCGTGCGGGCGCCCTCGTTGACCGCCGTGCCCGTGGCCTTGCGGGGGACGCCCTTGTCGTAGGCGTAGCACGTGCTCGCGGCGGTCAGGTCGTCGCGCAGCTGACGGTAGGCGGTCACCGCTTCCTTGTCCCGTACGGACCTGGGCCCCACCGCGCCCGTCAGCCGCCCCGCGTACACCACCGTCCCGGCGACCGCGCCCTCCTCCGCCAGCAGCCGCTGCGTCGGCGCGACCCTGATGTCACCCCCCACCCGCAGGAACGGCGAGCCGTCGTCCGGCGGCACCCGGGAGCCCGTGCCCGCCGCGCCCACGCGGTAGAGGCGCTCGGCCCCCGCGCCCTTGAGCACGGAGAAGCTGCCGAGCGTCACCACGCGGCCCTCGGCCGCGCCGGCCGCCTGGCGCACGAGGTAGTCGCCGCCGACGAAGACGTTCACGCCGTTGTCCCGGCCGGCGACCGGCCCGCTGTTCGGCTCCGGGTAGGCGGCCGGGCAGGTGCCGGGCACACAGGGGCCGGGGCCGCCCGGCAGCGGGTCCGAGCGGTCCGGGGCGGTGAAGGCGCAGGCCAGCAGCACGCCCCCGACGGCGGCCAGGGTGGCCGTGACCGTGGCCGCCGGGCGGGTGGGCCGCCGTCTTCCGCCGCACTCTCCCTTGCGCATATCCGAAAATATGCCCACCGCTCGGAGGGGAACCCGGCAGCACACGCAGCGGTGCGCCCGGACGGCCCACGGCCGTGCCCGCGCCCGCGCCCGTACGGCCCGGCTATGCGTCCTTGAGCTGCTGCCGCTGCCGCCCCAGGCCGTCGATCTCCAGCTCCATCACGTCCCCCGCCCGCAGGTACGACGGCTTCGGCTGCGACCGGGTCAGCGCCGTCCCGGCAGGGGTGCCGGTGTTGATGACGTCCCCGGGGTAGAGCGTCATGAACTGGCTCACGTACCGCACCACATGGGCGACGGGGAAGATCTGCCGTGCCGTGCTGGAGTCCTGCATCAGCACGCCGTTGACCCACAGCCGCATGCCCAGCGCCTGGGGGTCGGGTATCTCGTCGGGGGTCGCCAGCCAGGGGCCGAGCGGACTGAAGGTCTCGCAGTTCTTGCCCTTGTCCCACTGCCCGCCGCGCTCGTTCTGGAACTCGCGCTCCGAGACGTCATTGGTCAAGACATAGCCCGCGACCGCCGCCAGCGCCTCCTCGTCCGTCCGCAGATAGCGCGAGGTACGGCCTATGACGACGGCCAGCTCGACCTCCCAGTCCGTCTTCTCGCTGCCGCGCGGCACGAGCACCGTGTCGTCCGGGCCGACGACCGTGTCGGCGGCCTTCAGGAACAGCACCGGCTCGGCCGGGACCGGTATCCGCGCCTCGGCCACGAGGTCCCGGTAGTTCACCCCGATACCCACGATCTTGCCGATGCGGGCGACCGGCGGGCCGATCCGCAGCCCGCGCGGGTCGAGGACCGGCAGTATGCGCGCCCCGACGGCCGCCCGGACGCGGGCCAGCAGTGCCTCGTCGCCCAGCAGGGACCCGTCCACGTCCGGCACCAGCCCGGACAGGTCGCGCAGCGTCCCGTCCTCCTCCAGCAACGCCGGGCGCTCCGCGCCCACGGGCCCGACACGCAGCAGCCTCATCGCCCCACCCCCGAATCCGTACGCCCTCGGCCCCGCAGTGATCGTCCAGGAACGGAGGCCCACTCCACAAGCCCCGTTTCGGTCTGTGGAGCCCCGTTCGGACGCCTATATGGCGCAAGACTTCCTCTTCGCCCCCGACTTCGCCCCCGACTTCGCCCCTGTCTTCGCCTCCTCCCGCGGCGTGCGCAGCCCCTTCAGCAGGGCCCGCTCCGCCGCCGTCCACGTCGTGCTGGTCACCATGTACAGCCCGGCCGCCAGCGGCACCACGGCGACCGTGATCAGCGTGCCGAAGGACAGCAGGGGCGCCACCTTCGCCGCCTTGGCCATCACCGCCGCCCCCGGCTCCGCGCCGTCCCCCGCCGCGGGGAGCGCGGCCGCCGCCTTGCGGGCGGTGCGGTACGTCCAGGTGGCCACCGCGCCCACGAGCGCGAACAGGCCCAGATAGACCAGCCCCCGCGCCCCGAACACGCCGCCGTGCCCGAGCACGTCCGCCCAGCGGCCGCTCAGCGGAGCCCCCAGCAGGCTGTGGTCGAGCAGCCCGGCGCCGCCCGAACCCGTGGAGAACAGGTGGTACATCACGTAAAACACCGGCAGCTGCGCCAGCATCGGCAGCATGCCGCTCATGGGGGACACGCCCTCCTTCGCGTGCAGCTCCCTCATCTCGCGCAGCAGCCGCTCGGGGTTGTGCTTGTGCCTGCGCCGCAGCTGCGCGGCGCGGGGGGCCAGCTCGGCCCGCGCCCGCTCGCCCCGCGCCGCCGAGCGAGCCAGCGGGTGCAGCGCGAGCCGCACCGCCATCGTCAGCACGACGACCGCGACGGCCGTCGCCGAGGCGCCGAAGAGCGGGTCGAGCGCGCCCGCGAGATGGGAGAGAAGGGAGCCGAGAGTCGGGAACAGGGACAGGGACATGGTCGAGCCCTCCACGGGGTCCGTCTTGCCGAAAGGAAATGGGTAATTCGGCGTGACGAGCCGCGCGGGTACGCTCCGGCTCCCTGCTCCGGAGGGCAGGAAGCAACCTGTTGTTCAGGGGCTGTTGGAGCGCCTACGCGGCCGTCGGGACGGAACGGCCGGGCGCTCGGGGCCGTCGGCGGCCCTGGGCATCGGGATCGCGCTGGGCGAGGAACGCCGTACGCAGCTCCCGGTCCCTGATCGCGGTGCGTATTCGCGTGGGCGTGAGCGGGCCGGTGCCCTGGCCGGCGGCCGCCGCGCACAGCAGCAGCGCCGCCGCGGCCACCGCGGCGGAGAAGGCGCCCAGGGCAACGAAGCTCATCAGGCCGCCCAAGCTGCTCTGGGCGAGGAGGGGTTCGGCGAGGAGGAAGAGGAGCACGCCGACGTGCGTGCGGGACTGCATGCGGAACCGCGTACGGAACTGCGCACGGAACGTGGCGTTCACACCCACAGGAGCCCCCTCCCTTCGATCCCCCGCGATCAGGCTTCGGACTCTCGAACTCCCGATCGCAATTTCAACTGCCCCGATACTAGCCCTCGCCACTGACAGCGGTCACGCCCGCCGCCTCCTCCTCCCGCCCCGGATCCCGCGCCAGCACCTCGTCGTCGGGCCGCTCGTCCACGGGTTTCGGCCCCAGCCACGACACCGCCAGCGCCACCGCCAGGTTCACCCCGAGCGCCAGCGCCCCCGCGTTCACGCCCCACACGGGATCCCGCTCGGTGAAGACCAGCCAGCACACCAGCGTGCCGCCCGCCACCAGCCCGGCAACCGCTCCCCAGAGCGTCAGCCGACGCCACATCAGCCCCAGCAGAACCATGGGAACGAGCTGCGCCATGCCCTCGTACGAGATGAGCGAGAGCCGCACCAGCGTGTTCGGCTCGGTGTAGGTCAGGATCAGCGCCAGCGTGCCCGCCGCCACGACCACGACCTGTCCCGCCACCTTCTGCCGGTCCGGGCGCTGGGCCAGCGCCGGCACCGCACCCAGCACGCTCCGCCCCCACATCGTGCCGATGACCAGCATGAACACCGCCATCGGCACGATGGACGACAGTGCCGCCGCCACCCCGATCACACCGACCGCCCAGGCGGGCAGCGAGTCGACCACCAGCTTGAACAGGGCCAGGTTCGACCCCGCCCCCGTCAGCCCCGGCACCACGAAGACCGCCGCCATGCCCAGCAGCATCGGCACGAACAGCAGCACGTTGTAGAACGGCAGCAGGATCGCGTTGCGACGCAGGGCATCCGCGCTACGGGCGCCCAGGTAACCCGCAACGGTCGTCGGGAAGATGACGACCGTCAGGGAGTTCAGGAGGCCGGTCGTGACGAACCAGCCGCCGTCGAGCCCGCTGCCGCCGTGTCCGCTGAATGTCAGCCAGGCGGGCTTCTCCGCCACCAGCCGGTCCAGGAACGGCCCGTAGCCGTCGAAGTAGTGCACCGGCACGTAGATCGCGAGGAAGGCGAGGGTGCCGATGACGAGCACGTCCTTCAGCACCGACACCCAGGCACTGCCGCGCAGGCCGCTGACGACGACGAAACCGGTCGTCACCGCGAAGGCGATGAAGTACGCCCAGTTCAGGCTGATCGCCCCGTACGAGATCGTCGACACGACGACGCCCATGCCGGTGATCTGCAGCTGGATGTACGGGAGGAGACACACCGTCGCCAGGATCGCCACCGCCGTGCCGAGCCAGGGGCGGCCGTAGCGGTGGGCCACCATGTCCGTGATGGTGACGAGGCCGTGGCGGCGGGCGTACGCCCACAGGGTCGGGCCGACCACGTATCCGATCGCGTAGCCGCAGGAGAGGTAGGCGATGACGTACAGGACGGGTGCGCCGTAGTTGTAGCCCCAGCCCGCGGCGCCCAGGTAGCTGAAGCTCGTATAGCCCTCTCCGGCCATGAGCACCCAGATGAAGACCGTGCCCATGCTGCGGCCGCCCACCGACCACTCGGCGATGCCGCCGCCGCTGCCGCGCCCGCGGACGGCCAGCAGGCCGAGGGCCACGGTGAGAACCATGAAGACGGCGAAGACGGCCGTTGCTGTGGCGGCGTCGGCGCTCACGCGCGGCCCCGCTTCCGGTCGCCCCGCCAGGCGAAGTAGACGGCGGCGGGGGTGAGGAGGGTGGCGAGCAGGAGCCAGAAGAAGAGGAAGGGGAGGCCGAGGACGGTGGGGTGGACTCGGTCCACGAAGGGGAGGGCGCCCAGGTAGAGGGCGTAGGGGGCCAGGAGCCACAGCAGGGTGGGACGTTTCAGCACGAGGTCGACCCTAGGGTGTGACCGGGGGTTTTCTCCCCTGCCCCGCCCCTTCCCGAAACTGGGTGCTTCGCCCCCGGACCCCCTGGTGGTGCAGGCCGGTGGGCCGGGTTGTGCCCACCCTCCCCCATTGCCTGAACGGCATGGGGGCACCCCCATCGCCTGGGGGCACCTCCCAGCGGTAGCTGGGGGAGGAACGATTGCCCACAACCCTTACGCCCCCACAGCCCGTGACGCCGTGTAGATCAGCAGGCCCGCCAGGGCGCCCACCACCGTGCCGTTGATCCTGATGAACTGGAGGTCGCGGCCGATGTGGGCCTCGATCTTGCGGGACGTGTGCTCCGCGTCCCAGCTCGCCACCGTGTCCGTGATCAGGGATGTGATCTCGTCCCGATAGGTCGTCACCACGTAGACGGCCGCGTCCTCCAGCCAGCCGTCGACCTTCTCCCGCAGGCGGTCGTCGGCCGTCATCCGGGCGCCCAGGGACAGGATCGAGGCCCGGGTGCGCAGCCGCAGTTCGCTGCGCTCGTCCTCCGCGGCCGCCACCACCATGGCGCGGACCGACGACCACGCCGAGGCGATGATGTCCTGCACCTCGCCGCGGCCCAGCATCTCGGACTTCAGCCGCTCCACCCGCGCCCTGGTGTCCTCGTCGGACTGGAGGTCGCGGGCGAAGTCCCCGAGGAAGCGGTCGACGGCGCCGCGCGCCGGGTGCTCCGGCGAGTCGCGCATCTCCGTGACGAAGCGCAGCAGCTCCTTGTACACGCGCTCGCCGACCTTGCGGTCCACGAAGCGCGGCGTCCAGCCGGGGGCGCCGCCGGTGACGGCCTGCATCACGGAGTCGCTGTGCTCGACCAGCCAGTCGTGGGCCCGTGCGCACACCAGGTCCACCACCCTGCGGTGGCCGCCGTCCGCGACGACCTTCTCCAGCATCGTGCCGATGCCCGGCGCGATCTCCGCCTCGTCGGCCCGCCGGGTGATGGCCTCGCCGACCACGGCCTGCACATCGGAGTCGCGCAGCACGGTCAGCGCGCCGCGCAGGGCGGTGGCCAGCTCGACGGTCACCCGGTCGGCGTGCGCGGGCTCGGCGAGCCAGGCGCCCAGCCGGGAGCCGATGCCCACCGCGCGGAGCCGGACCCGCACCACGTCGCCCGAGAGGAAGTTCTCCCCGACGAACTCGCCGAGGCTCTGGCCGAGCTGGTCCTTCTTGGTCGGGATGATCGCCGTGTGCGGGATGGGCAGCCCCAGGGGCCGCCGGAAGAGCGCGGTGACGGCGAACCAGTCGGCGAGGGCGCCGACCATGCCCGCCTCGGCCGCGGCCGCCACATAGCCCGCCCAGCCGCCCGCGCCCGACGACTGCGCCCACTTCACGAGCGCGTAGACGAGGGCCACGGCCAGCAGCAGGCCGGTCGCGAACGCCTTCATGCGGCGCACGCCGCGCCGCTTCTCCTCGTCCGCCGCGCTGTAGGTGAATCCGCCCGGTACACCGGGCATCATTCCGGTGACCGCCGCCGCCTCACTCCCGGCGGGCGCTGCCGCGCCGCCGCCTCCGCCGGTTCGCCCGGCCCCCCGAGAGCCTTGAGCGCCGCCGCCCTGGGACCGATTCATCCGCACCACCCGTTCCGGCCGTCCTCACGTGCATTGTCCCTACCCGACCGACTCGGAGAACGGTCGAAGAGTTCCCCGCGCCCGACAAGTCGCACTGCCGCCGCGACCCCCGCAGCACCCCGTGGGATCATGAAACGGCGACCGCGCGCGGGCCCCGCCGCCGACCGGCGGCCGGCCCGCCGGTAACCTCCGTCGGATCCGTACACCGGAGCCGTGCGCTCCGCCGTCCACAGGAGACTCCCGCACATGAACAGGCCACCCCTGCCCCGCGGCGCGGCCTACGCCGTGCTCGCCGCGTTGGTGGCCGTGGTGACCGTCGTCTCCACCGCGATATTCCTCGGGGTGGGCGGCTTCGGCGGCATCGAGACCGAGCCGCGGGAGGCCCGGCCGACCCTCTCGCCCGTCGCGGCGGGCAGCTGGGTGGGGGCCTGGTCCACCTCCCCGGCGGCGGCGGAGACGGACGCTCCGCAGGGCTTCGCCGACCAGTCCGTACGCAACGTGGTGCACACCACGCTCGCCGGCAGCAGCGCCCGCGTCCAGCTCTCCAACCTCTTCGGCACCGAGCCGCTGACCGTCTCGCACGCCACCCTGGCGCTGGCGGCCGGCCCCGAGAGCCCGGCCGCGATGCCCGGCAGCATGCGCGCGATGACCTTCGGCGGGCAGCCCACGGCGACCATCCCGGCGGGCCGGACCATCGTCAGCGACCCGGTGCGGCTCCCGGTCGAGTACGGGGCGAACCTGCTGGTCACGACGTACTCCCCGACGCCGTCCGGCCCGGCGACCTTCCACCCGCACGGCCGCCAGACCTCCTACCTCGCCCGGGGCGACCGCGCCGACGAGACCGACGGGTCGTCGTTCACCACCAGGACCACGTACTGGCGTTACGTCAGCGCCGTGGAGGTCTGGAGTACCGAGGCCCACGGCTCGGTTGCGGTGCTCGGGGACTCGATCACGGACGGCGTCTCGGCCACCGTGGACGCCAACCGGCGCTGGACGGACTTCCTCGCCGCCCGCCTGCACGGCGAGCCCGGCGCCCCCCACTACGGCGTCCTCAACCAGGGCATCAGCGGCAACCGCGTCCTGCTGAGCGGCCAGGGAACCTCGCCCACCGCCAACCCCAGCGCCCTGGAGCGGTTCGACCGCGACGTCCTCTCGCGCCCGAGCGTACGCGTCGTGGTCGTCGAACTCGGCATCAACGACATCCTGCGCCAGCCCCGGCAGACCAGCCCCGAACGGATCGCGGACGGGCTGCGGCAGCTGGTCCGGCGGGCGCACGCGCGCGGCCTGCGGGTCATCGGCTCGACGCTGACGCCCTTCATGGGGCGCGAGGGCGCGGGCCCCGAGAACGAGGTCGTCCGGCAGGGCCTCAACCAGGAGATCCGGTCCGGCCGGGTCTTCGACGCCGTCGTGGACTTCGACCGGACCCTGCGCGACCCGGCCGACCCCCAGCGGCTGCTCCCGGCGTACGACTGCGGCGACCACTTGCACCCCAGCGACGCCGGCTACCGCGCCATGGCGGACTCGCTCGACCTCGGCAAGGTCAAGGAGCTGGCAGGTGCGGCGGGCAGGGGGCAGATCGCGGCGGCGCTGTGACGCGCCCGGCGCGCAGCACCGTCACTCCAGCGTCTTGCGCTGGTCCCGTCGCTCCTCCCGCAGCCGCTTCCGCTCGGCCTTGGTGGCCTTGCGGTCGACGCCCACGCCGCCCCAGAAGGCGAAGCCGGTGATGCGCACCACGGGTGATCCCGGGGTGCCGGTGCCGGTGGCCTTGTCGTCGAAGCCGCCCATGATGCCGACGCCGCCGACGTGCACCTCGAGGTCCGGCGGGACGATGACCTGCATGCCGCCCATGACGGCGAAGCAGCGGATGACCACCTCGCGGTCCTCGAACCGGGCCTCGCGCAGGTCGAGTTCGCCGCCGCCCCAGAAGCAGATGGCGGTGAAGGCGCGCGGCACGGTCCAGGCGCCCTTGCGCTGGAAGCCGCCGATGACGCCGATGCCCCACCGGGAGGTCGCCGTGCCGCCGATGCGCGCGGCCCAGTCGCCGTCGGCCGCGCGCTCGGCCACGGCCGGGCCGGTGCCGGGCGCGGGCAGGTCCCGGACGAGCGGCGCCAGCTCGGCGTGGGTGCGCGCCTTGTAGGCGGCGTCCAGGCGCTCCTCGAACTCCTCCATGTTCAGCCGCCCTTCGGCGACGGCCTCGCGCAGGGCCTCGGCGATCCGCTCGCGCTCGGCGTCGGAGGCCCGCATCTCAGGAAGTTCGCTGCTCATGGCGCTCAGCGTAAGCCCTGCCGCGGCGGTGCCCCATGGGCCTCCCCCCAGGGGGTGTCCGGTGGGTCGGCACAGGCCCCGCGGGCCCCGTTCAGCCCGCCGTTCCGCCTGCGTACATCCTGGCGATGACCTCCTCGATGTCCGGCTCCCGCACCGAGAGGTCGACCAGCGGGTAGCGCTCGGCCACGGCCGCCACGATCGGTGCCGCGCTCTGCGTGGCGGGGAAGGCCAGCCACTGGCGGGGCCCCTCGACCTTCACCGTGCGGGCGCCGGGCACCCCGGCAATGGGCGGAAGTTCGCGTTCCAGATCGACCACGAGCATCCGTTCGCTCTCCCCCACCGCGTGCAGCCCGTCCAGTCCCCCGTCGTGGACGAGCCGCCCGTGGTCGATGACCATCACCCGCTTGCACAACTGCTCGATGTCGGTCAGGTCGTGCGTGGTGAGCAGGACCGTCGTCCCCTGCTCGGCGTTCACGTCCCGCAGGAACTCCCGCACCCTGGCCTTGCTGACCACGTCCAGGCCGATCGTCGGCTCGTCCAGGTACAGCACCTCGGGATCGTGGAGAAGTGCCGCCGCGATGTCCCCGCGCATCCGCTGCCCGAGCGAGAGCTGCCGCACGGGCACCTCCAGCAGCTCGCCCAGGTCGAGCAGTTCGACACAGCGCTCGAGATTGGCCCGGTAGCGGGCCTCCGGCACCCGGTACATGCGGCGCACCAGCGCATACGAGTCGCGCAGGGGCAGGTCCCACCAGAGGGTGGTGCGCTGCCCGAAGACCACGCCGATGCGGCGCGCCAGCCTCGTGCGCTCGCGGGAGGGGTCGATGCCCGCCACGCGCAGCCGGCCTCCGCTGGGCACCAGGATGCCCGTCAGCATCTTGATCGTGGTCGACTTCCCGGCGCCGTTGGGCCCGATGTAGCCGACCATCTCGCCGCGCCCGATGCGGAAGCTGATGCCGTCCACCGCCCGCACCTCGCGCCGTTCCCGGCGCAGCAGACCGACCCGGCGGCGTACGTCGAAGACCTTCTCCACGCCGTCGAGTTCGATGAAGCCGTCGCCCCCGGAGCCGTCGCCCCCGAGGCCGTCCGCAGCGGCGCTGTCCATGACGTCCGTCAACTCCCCGTACTCCGATAGCTCCGTAGCCCCACCCGCCACACAAGTCCCGCCAGCACGCAGCACACCAGCGCCACCGCCGGCGACGCGAAGTCCACCCACCCCGGCAGCCCCAGCGGATCGTCCCGCCCCAGCACCCGCAGCGCGGGCAGCCAGTTGACGAAGGCCAGCGGGATGACGAACGTGACGCCGCGCACCAGGTCCGTGGCGAAGACCGTCGGCGGGTACTGCAGCAGCGTCGTCCCGCCGTACGTGAACGCGTTCTGCACCTCGGAGGCGTCGTTCGCCCAGAACTGGAAGGCCGCGCCCGCCACGAACACCGCCCCGAAGATCACCGCGCCGCTGACCACCATCACGGGGACGAGCAGCAGCCGCACCGGCGTCCATTCGACGTCCAGCCGCGCCAGCGCCCAGGCCAGCAGCAGCGAGCCCTGGGCGACCCGGCCCAGCCTGCGCAGCGCGAAGCGGTCGGCGGCCACCTGCGCCAGGATCGGTGCGGGCCGCACCAGCAGGGTGTCCATCGTGCCGTCGCGCACCCGTCGGCCGACCCGGTCCATGTTGCCGAGGACGAGATCGGCGAGACCGAAGGACGTGCTCGTGGTGCCGTAGAGGAAGGCGACCTCGGAGAGGGTGAAGCCGCCCAGCGCGTCGACGTGCGAGAACATGATCAGAATGGCGACGAAGTCCAGTGCGGTCACGGCGAAGTTGCCGAGCGCCGTCATCACGAAGGACATGCGGTAGGCCATCGTCGAGCGCACCCACATCCCGACGATCAGACCGTAGGCCCGGACGCCCTGCAGGGCACGGGAATCAGCCACCTTGGACCACCACCTTCCGGGTGGCCACCGCCTGGAGCACCCGCCCAGCCGCGAGCAGCACCGCCGCCCACCCGGCCTGGAACGCCAGCGCCCCCGCCAGGCCCGCCCCGTGGTGCCGCCCCAGGAGGACGTCCGCCGGGACCTGGAGCAGCGCCGCCCACGGCAGCATCCGCACGACCTCGCCGAAGGCTCCCGGGAAGACGGTCAGGGGCAGCAGCGTCCCGGAGAAGAAGATGCACAGCACCGCGCTGATCACATCGACCCCGGCACCGTCGAGCAGCCAGAAGGACCACAGCGCCAGCAGATAGCGCAGCGCGAAGCCCGCCACGACGCCCAGGAGGACCGAGAGGAGGAACGCCAGCCAGGTCAAGGGGTCGGCCGGAAGCGCGAGTTCGAAGGTCAGTGCGCCCACCGTCAGCGGCACCACGCCCCGGCCCAGCAGCTGGAAGGCGGCCCGCCCCACGTCGCTCGCGAGCCACCACAGCTGGAGGTCGGCGGGGCGGTAGAGGTCCACCGCGATGTCCCCGGACCGGATGCGCTCCTGAAGCTCCTCCTGGAAGCCCCCGCCCAGCAGCGAGAGGGCCGCCATCAGCGCCTGGCTCACCCATACGAACGTCAGCGCCTGCGCCCGGTCGTAGCCGCCGAGATGGGGGCGCTCGGCCCACAGGGCGATGAAGGTGTACGCGACGATGAAGCCGAAGACGGTGTTGGTGAAGACCCCCGCCGCCGTGGCGACCCGGTAGGTCGCATGCCGCCGGAAGCCGCCGACGGCCACGGCCAGGTACAGCCGCATCCCGCAGACCCCCTTCGTCGTTGAACTTCTTTAGCCAGCCCGCAGGTCAGCCCGCAGGCCGGCCAGCCAGTAACCGCCCGCACCCGAAGCGCAGGAGCCTAGCCGTCCGCATCAGGCCCGAACCACGGGTTTTTCACCCCAAGGTGTGGTCGGCCTGACCCGAACGGCCCTTACGGCGCTGTCCAAAGGTGCGCTACACCCTTCAGCCGGAACGCATGATGCGACAGTGTCTTACGGGGCTCACGACCCTGTTCGGAACCGCCCCACACGACACCGCACCGCCGCGGCCGTACAACCCCGGCGGCGGCCGAGGAGTCCCTGGAGACATGAGCGACGAGCAGTCACAGCACCGCACCGCCGGTGCCGGCCAACCGCCGCCGGGCAGCCGCAGACCGCCGGGCTGGGTCCCCCGCGGCGGGGACGGGCCCGCCGCCCCGGACGCCGGCGCCGCACCGGGCGGCCCCGGCGGACCGCGCCGCCCCCGGCGGACCGGCTGGCGCAGGCTGCTGCCCACCTGGCGCATGGTCCTCGGCGGCTTCCTGCTGATCGTGCTCCTCGTCGTGGGCGGCCTGGTCGCGGGCTACATGCTGGTCAACATCCCCGCGGCCAACAAGATGGCCGTCGCCGAGAGCAACGTCTTCCTCTACTCCGACGGCTCCCAGCTCGCCCGGGACGGCGAGGTGAACCGCGAGAGCGTACCGCTCAGCAAGATCCCCAAGGACGTCCAGCACGCCGTCCTCGCCGCCGAGGACCGCGACTTCTACTCCGAGTCCGCGGTCAACCCCGAGGCCATGCTCCGGGCCGCCTGGAACACCGCCACCGGCAAGGGCAAGCAGTCCGGCTCCACCATCACCCAGCAGTACGTCAAGAACTACTACCTGGGCCAGGAGCAGACCATCAGCCGCAAGGTGAAGGAATTCTTCATCGCGATCAAGCTCGACCGCGAGTCGAGCAAGGACGACATCCTCGAGGGCTACCTCAACACCAGCTACTTCGGCCGCAACGCCTACGGCATCCAGGCCGCCGCCCAGGCGTACTACAACAAGGACTGCGACAAGCTCGACGCCGCCGAGGGCGCCTACCTCGCCACCCTCCTCAACGCGCCCAGCCTGTACGACGTCGGCGCCCACCCCGAGAACAAGCCGCGCGCCCTGGCCCGCTGGAACTACGTCCTCGACGGTATGGTCAAGAAGAAGTGGCTGAGCCGGGCCGACCGGGCCGCCATCCAGTTCCCCGCGCCCGGCAAGGCCAAGCCCCGGCTCGGCATGGGCGGACAGCGCGGCTACCTCGTCGAGGCCGTCAAGGACTACCTCACCAGCAACAAGATCGTCGACGAGACGACGCTGGCCACCGGCGGCTACCGGATCACCACCACCATCGACCGCAAGAAGCAGGACGCCTTCGTCAGCGCGGTGAGCGAACAGCTCATGAGCGAGCTGAGCGAGGACAACAAGGCCGACCGCTACGTGCGCGCAGGCGGAGCCTCCGTCGACCCCAAGACGGGCAAGGTCGTCGCCCTCTACGGCGGCATCGACTACACCAAGCAGTACGTCAACAACGCCACCCGCCGCGACTACCAAGTCGGCTCCACCTTCAAGCCGTTCGTCTTCACCTCCGCCGTAAACAACGAGGCGACGACGCAGGACGGCCGCACGATCACCCCCAACACGCTCTACGACGGCACCAACAAGCGGCAGGTGCAGGGCCCCGGCGGCCCCGTCGGCTACGCCCCCGCCAACGAGGACGACGTCTCGTACCCGCGCATCACGGTCACCAAGGCCACCGACCTCTCCGTCAACGCGGTCTACGCACAGATGGCCGAGGACGTCGGCCCGTCGAAGGTCAAGGACACGGCCGTGGCCCTCGGCGTGCCCGCCCGGACCCCCGACCTCACCGCCACCCCCTCCATCGCGCTCGGCGTCGCCACCGCCAGCGTCCTCGACATGGCCCAGGCCTACGCCACCCTCGCCAACCACGGCCGGCACGGCCCGTACACCCTGGTCGAGAAGATCTCCAAGGGCGCCGAGGACATCTCGCTGCCCGACGGCGAGGAGACCAAGCAGGTCGTCTCCCGCGAGGCCGCCGACACGACGACCTCGATCCTGCAGAGCGTCGTGGAGAGCGGCACCGGCCGGGCCGCCCAGGCGGCGGGCCGCCCCGCGGCCGGCAAGACGGGCACGGCCGAGGAGGACAAGGCCGCCTGGTTCGCCGGCTACACCCCCGACCTGGCGACCGTCGTCGCCGTCATGGGCCAGGACTCCGACACGGGCGACCAGAAGCCGCTGTACGGGGCGACGGGACGGGCCCGCATCAACGGCGGCGGCTTCCCCGCGCAGATCTGGGCCGCGTACACCGCGGCGGCGCTGGACGGCACCGAGCCCAAGGACTTCGACCTGCAGCTGGAGACCGGCGCCGGTACGCCCACGCTGGAACCGGCCACGCCGTCGGCGCCGCCGTCCCCCTCCGGACCGCCGACCGCGTCGGCCCCGCCGCGCACGCCCCCGGCCTCCTCGGGCCCGCCCCTGCCGCCCACGGGGCCCCCGCCGATCACACCGCCGGGCTTCCCGACCCCGGGCCCGCCGACCTTCGGCCCGCCGTTCCCCCCGAACGAGGGCAAGGAACGGCACCCGGCGGAGCACCAGAGGGATCTGCTGGGGTACGACTTCTGACGGCCGGCGTACGGGGCCCAGCCGGCATTTCCTAGTGCCCCGACGTCGCCTTCAAACCGACCACCGCCACCAGCAACAGCCCGATGAAGAAAATCCGTGCGGCCGTCGCCGGCTCGCCCAGCAGCGTCATACCGAGCACCGCCGCCCCGGCCGCACCGATCCCGACCCACACCCCGTACGCCGTACCGATCGGCAGCGTCCGGGCCGCCTGCGCCAGCAGCAGCATGCTGGCCACGATGCCCACGACCGTGCCCACGCTGGGCCACAGGCGGGTGAAGCCTTCGGTGTACTTCATGCCGACCGACCAGCCGACCTCGAGCAGACCGGCGACAGCGAGCAGGATCCATGCCATGACGGCACCTCCGGGGAAACGGACTTCCAGGGGGTGCGTCGTCTTGTCCTGACCCGGTACGGCGCGTCTCGTCGGGTGCCTACGACCGTAGCAAAGCGCCCGAGGGAACGAAGGACAGAACGAAGAACAGCAGGTCAGGGGATCGGAGGCTCAGAGGTACAGGCCCGTGGAGTCCTCGGACCCCTCCAGCCGCTCCGCCGCCACCGCGTGCAGGTCGCGCTCGCGCATCAGCACGTACGCGACCCCCCGCACCTCGACCTCGGCGCGGTCCTCCGGGTCGTACAGCACCCGGTCGCCCGGCTCCACCGTGCGCACGCTCTGCCCGACCGCCACGACCTCGGCCCAGGCCAGCCGGCGGCCCACCGCCGCCGTCGCCGGAATGACGATGCCGCCGCTGGAGCGGCGCTCGCCCTCGGGAATGTCGGTCCGGACCAGCACACGGTCGTGGAGCATCCGGATGGGCAGCTTGTCGTGGGTGGTATGCGTACTCACGCCACGACCGTACCTGTCCGGACAGGGGACGGGGTCCAGAGGGCCGCCTTCCGGCCCGAACCGGTCACCACGGGCTACGCCTTGCGCCCGCGCGCGGACGTGCCGGACTTCGCGGACTTCGCGGACTTCGACGAGGTCAGCAGGCCGATCACGCCCACCGCCAGCATCGCCGCCGGAACGATCCGCTCCAGCCGCGGCTGCCCGTCCTCGGTCATGAACCGCGAGCGGATCCCGGAGACGACCCGGCCGGCCACGACGCAGGCCCGGCCCGCCGTGTGGTCCACCTTCGAGGCGACCTTCGCCTTGGCGTCGCCGATGATCGTCGCCGGGTGCATCCGCACGCCGATCTCGTCGAGCACCACGGCAAGCTCCTGCCGCCGGCGAGCGATGTCCGCCTCGATCTGCGCAGGGGTCCTGGCTTCCGCCACGGCGCTGCCTCCGTCTCGTCGATGTCGATAAGAATGATGAAGAGTGATGACTACAGTCTGTCAGCTGCCCCGGCCCGGCGCCCCGCGGCACCCCCGATCCGTGACCTGGCTAACCTCGGGAAGGTAACCCAGGACATCCCGAGGAGAGCCATGAGCGTGCGACTGCAGCCCGGCGACACCGCCCCCGACTTCACCCTGCCCGACGCGGACGGCAAGCAGGTCTCGCTCGCGGACCGCAAGGGGCGCAAGGTCATCGTCTACTTCTACCCCGCCGCCCTCACCCCCGGCTGCACCAAGCAGGCGTGCGACTTCACCGACAACCTCGACTTCCTGGCCGGGCACGGCTACGACGTCATCGGCGTCTCGCCCGACAAGCCGGAGAAGCTCGCCAGGTTCCGGGAGAAGGAGGAGCTGAAGGTGACGCTCGTCGGCGACCCCGAGAAGAAGGTGCTCGAGGCCTACGGCGCCTTCGGCGAGAAGAAGCTGTACGGCAAGACCGTGACCGGCGTGATCCGCTCCACCGTGATCGTCGACGAGGACGGGAAGGTCGAGCGCGCGCTGTACAACGTGAAGGCGACCGGACACGTGGCCAAGATCATCAAGGATCTGGGGCTGTAGGACCGCCCAGCGCACAGGGGCGGGTCCCGGCCCGCCCCTCAGCCGCTCGGCACCTCAGCTGCTCAGCCGCCGTTCGGCACCCCGGCGCCGCGCAGCACCGGCCGGTCCTCCTCCGGCGCCTCCTCGGCCTCCGGCAGCTCCAGGACCGCGCGGGCGCCGCCGCCCTCCGCCGTGCCGAACTCCAGCCGGGCCCCCAGCACCGCCGCCTGACCCACCGCGATCGTCAGGCCCAGGCCGTGGCCCGTACCGCGCTCCGGCGCGGCCGTGCGGAACCGGCGCGGCCCCTGGTCCACCAGGCCGGGCGGGAAGCCGTCGCCGTGGTCCCGGATCACGATGCGCGTGCCCTCGACCGTCACCTCGATCGGCGGGCGCCCGTGCTTCGCCGCATTGGCCAGGATGTTCACCAGGATCCGCTCCACACGGCGGGCATCCGTCGCCACGATCCGGCCCTCGCCGATCACCGCGACCGCCACGTCGTCCACGCCGCGCTGACCCCGGGCCCGCTTCACGATGCCCTGCACCAGCGACGGCAGCTCCACGCCGTCCAGCTGGGCGCTCTCCACGCCCGCGTCCAGCCGGGAGACCTCCAGCAGGTCCTCGACCAGCACCCGCATCGTCTGCGCCCGCTCCCGCACCATCTCCACGGCACGCGGGTGCGGCAGCAGCTCCGCCGACGCCACCAGCCCGGCCACCGGCGTCCGCAGCTCGTGCGCCACGTCCGCGGTGAACTGCCGCTCCGCCGACACCCGCGCCGCCAGCGACGTCGCCATGGCATGCACCGAGCGGCCCAGCTCGGCCACCTCGTCCTTGCCGTCGCCGTGCAGCGCGTCCGCGTCCGGCGTCTCGCCCGCCGCGATCCGCCGCGCGGCCGCCGCGCTCATCCGCAGCCGCCGCGACAGACTCTGCGCCACGAACCAGGCCACCACCGCCATCAGCGCCACCGTCGCCGCACCCGCCGCCACCAGCGCCTTGTCCAGCGCCGTCTGCAACGGGTCACGGGCCGGGTACGAGGCCGAGACCGACAACACCTTGTCATCGCCCACCGGCGTCGCCGCCCACACCCGGGGGTCGTCGCCGGAGCTGATGTACATGCCGGACTCGCCCTTGGCCACGGCCCGCGCCAGCGGCGACGGCAACCTGGCGTCGTCCAGCTGCGCGCCCAGCGCCAGCGAGCCGTCGCGCTGGTACACCTGGAGCGCCGAACTCAGCAGCTCGTCCTGGTAGGCCATGGCCTGCCGGTCCCGCTCCAGACCGGAGATGTGATGCACCGCCACCCCCAGCACCACCACGGCCAGCGCGGTGACGAAGGAGATCGCGAGCGCGATCCGGCCCCTGATGCCCATACCCATCACGCGATCGAGAACATTTCCGTCGGCTTGCCGGTCGGCGTGGCACCCGTGTACGTCACCTCGAGGGCCGTGAACGCCATCTGCCCGTCCACGTTCTTCGGCTGGAACAGCCGCAGCCGCGCCGGGAAGGACTTCCCCGACGCCCCGCCGCCCCCGGACACCTGCACCACGCCGGTGCCGGCGGCGCCGTCCCGCGTGTAGTCGTCCCAGCGGATCCCGCTCGCCACCCGGCCCGAGTTCGCGCAGTCGAGGGTGATGAACGTGGGCTCCAGCTCCGGCTCGCCGATGCCGCAGTCCCGTACGCCCGGCATCTCGTCGGAGGCCGACTCCTGGACCTCCATCTGCGAGTCGCGCCCGGCGGCCACGGCCTTCTGAGCGGCCGCGGTCTTCGGCGCCCTGTCCACGACGCTCGCCCGGTCGGTGGCCTTCTCCAGGCACATTCCGCCGAGCACCAGCACGCCCGCACCCGCGAAGATCGCCACAACAGTGCGCACACGGGCCCACCGGGCCACGACGCGGTCGGTCATCGGGCTCTCTTCCTCGCTCCCGGCGGGTCTTCGATCACGGGGCACGTCCCCTCCCCCGCCCTGAGTGACGGAGAAATGGGCCCGTACGTTCCCTCCCGGGGGTGTCCGGTTCTCCTGACCCGGATGGCGTAACCGATCGGGAGTGCGGTCGTTTCTCTGTACGAGGCTGCCCACTGGTGGCCGTACCCAGCATTCGCAACCGTCCGGGTCATATCCCGAGGGGACAGGACGGGAACGGGGTACGGCCGTTGGCCGTGCCCTCCTCCCGTTGGCGCCCTTGTGGGGTGGGAGGGGAATCATGCCGGTCAGTCCGTATACGCGGGAGCGGCTCGCCGCAGCGGCGGAATCGTCACGAACGCTGTCGGAGGCGTTGAGCAAACTCGGGGTGGACCCGAAGAGTTCGTCGCGGCGCTACATCCATGAACGGATGAAGAAGCTGGGCGTCGACACGTCTCACTTCGAGCGTGAGGGGGCGCGCTGGACCAGGGAAATCCTGGAGGCCGCAGTCGCGGCGTCGTCCAACATGTGCGAGGTACTGCGCCACCTCGGGGTCGAGGTTGTGGGCGGTCAGCACACCCACATCAGTCGCCGCGTTCGAGCACTCGGCATCGACACGTCGCACTTCGTAGCTCCGGCATCGAGCGGCAAGCTGCGCAAGCGTCCGCCCGAGGAACTGCTCGCCTTGCAGACCTCGCCCAAGGCCCGACGCGAGCAGAACTGCCGACTCAAGGCGGCCATGCTCGCTCTCGGCGTCGCCGATCGTTGCGCCCTCTGCGGCATCGAGGCCGTGTGGCAGGGCCACGCGTTGCCGCTCGAGGTCGACCACATCGACGGGGACTGGCGAAACAATCGGATCGAGAACCTCCGGCTGCTGTGCCCCAACTGTCACTCGACAACAGACACATATCGGGGGCGCGGAAAGGCGCGGCGAGCCGCTGCTCGCCGGGAGTCCGGCGCTGGCGAGGCCCACCGATGAATCGAGGCAATCAGTACACGAAGGAAAGGCTCGCCGCGGCGGCCCGGCAGTGCAACACCATGGATGAGGTCATCGCCTTCCTGGGGACTCGGCCCTACGACAACCTGTCCCGATATCTGTATCGGCGCTTCGCCCACTTCGGGATCGACGTCTCGCACTTGCCCCACCGTCCTTACCGCAAGAACGGAGCGCGGCCCTCGCCTGATGTGCTGCGGAGGGCTGTCGAAGAATCCTTCTCCATTGCCGAAACGCTGCGCCGCCTCGGTCAACGGGACAGCGGCTGCCAGAGGGCCCTGCTGCGACGCTGGACAGCTGAGGACGGTCTCACCACCACTCACTTTCTCGGTCAAGCCCACCAGCGGGGCAAGCCGGGGCCGACCCGCAGGAAGTCCCCTGAGGAGGTTCTGGTGAAGCACAGCGGCAAGCGCCGCACGGGGGCGTACTTGCTCCGCCGTGCACTTCACGAGACCGGCGTGCCGGAACGGTGCGCCAGTTGCGGAACCGGTCCGTCATGGAATGGCCGTCCCATGACGCTGGAGGTCGACCACATCAACGGGGACTACAGCGACGACCGCCGGGAGAACCTTCGCCTACTCTGCCCCAACTGCCACGCCGTCACGGACACGTGGTGCCGTGGCGGTGGCCGCCGAGCACAATCACGCAGGACCAACTGACCCTGGTGCCGCATGTGCCGCCAGCCCGCTACGATAGCTGGCGGCATGCGGCCGTTGCTGAATCGGTATAAGCGAGGGTTTTAGGTGCCCTTGGGAGCAATCCCATGTGGGTTCGAGTCCCACCGGCCGCACGACTTTTGAATCGAAGGGGCCGGTCCGTTCCTCAACGGACCGGCCCCTTCGGCCTACGGTCAGCCCAAAAGCTCCCGCACCACCGGCACCAGCGCCCGGAACGCCTCCCCCCGGTGGCTGATCGCGTTCTTCTCCGCCGGCGTCAGCTCGGCGCAGGTCCGGGTCTCGCCCAGCGGCTGGAGGATGGGGTCGTAGCCGAAGCCCCCGGTGCCCGTCGGCTCGTGCCGCAGGGTGCCCCTCAGCCGGCCCTCGACCACGCGCTCCGTGCCGTCCGGCAGGGCCAGTGCGGCGGCGCAGGCGAAGTGGGCGCCGCGGTGCTCGTCGGCGATGTCGGAGAGCTGGGCCAGGAGCAGCTCCAGGTTGGCCTTGTCGTCGCCGTGCTTGCCCGCCCAGCGGGCGGAGAAGATGCCGGGGGCGCCGTTGAGGACGTCGACGCAGAGGCCGGAGTCGTCGGCGACGGCCGGGTGGCCGGTGGCCTTCGCCAGGGCGTGGGCCTTGAGGAGGGCGTTCTCGGCGAAGGTGACGCCGGTCTCCTTGACGTCCGGGATCTCGGGGTAGGCGTCGGCGCCGACGAGTTCGACGTCGAGGCCCGCCGCGGCGAGGATCGCGCGCAGCTCTGTGACCTTGTTGGCGTTGCGGGTGGCGAGGATCAGGCGCTTCATGCTTCCCGATTATCCCGGGGGCCGCGGTGGGCCCCCGGGGCGGCCCGCGTCAGAGGGTGCGGGCGAGGGCCTCTTGCTGCGCTGCGTCCAGCGAGGCGCAGCCGGCGACGGCGAGGTCGAGCAGGCTGTTGAGTTCCGTGCGGGCGAAGGGCTGGGCCTCGGCCGTGCCCTGGACCTCGACGAAGCGGCCGTCACCGGTGCAGACGACGTTCATGTCGGTCTCGGCGCGGACGTCCTCCTCGTAGCAGAGGTCGAGGAGGGGGACGCCGTCGACGATGCCGACGCTGACGGCGCTGACGGTGCCGGTCAGGGGCTTGCGGCCGTGCTTGACGAGCTTCTTGCCCTGGGCCCAGGTGATGGCGTCGGCGAGGGCGACGTAGGCGCCGGTGATGGCCGCGGTGCGGGTGCCGCCGTCGGCCTGGAGGACGTCGCAGTCGAGGACGATGGTGTTCTCGCCGAGGGCCTTGTAGTCGATGACGGCGCGCAGGGAGCGGCCGATGAGGCGGGAGATCTCGTGGGTGCGGCCGCCGATCTTGCCGCGTACGGACTCGCGGTCGCCGCGGGTGTTGGTGGCGCGGGGCAGCATCGAGTACTCGGCGGTGACCCAGCCTTCGCCGGTGCCCTTGCGCCAGCGGGGCACGCCCTCGGTGACGCTGGCGGTGCAGAAGACCTTGGTGTCGCCGAAGGAGATGAGTACGGAGCCCTCGGCGTGCTTGCTCCAGCCGCGCTGGATCGTCACGGGTCGGAGCTGGTCGGGGGTGCGGCCGTCGATGCGAGACATGCCCATGAGCCTATAGGGATGACAGAGGGCCCCGTTCCGGTTGTGGTGCCGACCGGTACGGGGCCCGTTCTGCGGAGCCGTGGCTCAGCTCACAGCATGTCCTCGATCTCGGCGGCGATCGGGTCCGCGTCGGTGCCGATGACGACCTGGATGGCGGTGCCCATCTTCACGACGCCGTGGGCGCCGGCGGCCTTCAGGGCGGCCTCGTCGACGAGCGAGGCGTCGGCGACCTCGGTGCGGAGGCGGGTGATGCAGCCCTCGATCTCCTCGATGTTGTCGATCCCGCCGAGGCCGGCGACGATCTTCTCAGCCTTGCTGGCCATGTGCACTCCTGGTTGTCTCAGCCCTTCGGCGGTGTCGCCGACCGGCTTTCACACGGTATTCCACGTTCAGACCAACTATGCGGGCTTTTGTCCGCCACCTGACGAAGGATGGCGACCACCCGGCACACCGCGCTCCGGGGGCCTGAACCCGTACCGCAAATGGTCTACACCAGTATGCCAGCAGCCGGGAGGACACGATGAGTTCGATCGCCGCGGCGGCCCCGCGGAAGAAGAAGCCGCTGCAGGGACTCTTCCAGGGCCTCCAGAAGATGGGGCGCAGCCTCCAGCTGCCCATCGCGGTGCTGCCGGCGGCGGGCATCCTCAACCGGCTGGGGCAGCCGGACGTGTTCGGCAAGGACGGCCTGGGCTGGACGGACGTGGCCAAGGTGATGGCCGGTGCGGGCGGGGCGCTGCTGGACTCCTCGCTGGGGCTGCCGCTGCTGTTCGCGGTGGGTGTGGCGATCGGCATGGCGAAGAAGTCGGACGGCTCCACGGCGCTCGCGGCGGTGGCGGGCTTCCTCGTCTACTACGCGGTGCTGCACCAGTTCCCCGAGCCCTGCCCGGTGGGCGCGAAGCACACGGCGCTGGGGCTGCTGAGCGGCGTCTGCGTCACCGCGGCGGGGACGCCGGCCGCGGCCGCGTACCAGAACCCCGGCGTCTTCGGCGGCATCGTGATGGGTCTGCTGGCGGCCTGGTTCTGGCAGCGTTTCCACCGGGTGCGGCTGGTGGACTGGCTGGGCTTCTTCAACGGCCGCCGCCTGGTGCCGATCATCATGGCGTTCGTGGCGATCGTCTTCGCGGCGCTGTGCCTGTGGATCTGGCCGCCGGTGGGCCGGGGGCTGACGAGCTTCAGCAAGCTGCTGGTGGATCTGAGCGCGGCCGGGGCGGGCGTCTTCGGCGTGGCCAACCGCGCCCTGCTGGTGATCGGCCTGCATCAGTTCCTGAACGTCTTCGTCTGGTTCCAGTTCGGTGCGTACACCAAGCCGGACGGCACGGTGGTGCACGGCGACATCAACCGCTTCCTGGCGGGCGACCCCACGGCGGGGCAGTTCACCTCGGGCTTCTTCCCGATCATGATGTTCGCGCTGCCGGCGGCCGCGCTGGCGATCGCGCACTGCGCCAAGCCGCACCGCCGCAAGGTCGTCGGCGGAATGATGCTGTCGGTGGGCCTGACCTCGCTGGTCACGGGCATCACCGAGCCGATCGAGTACTCGTTCCTCTTCATCGCGCCGCTGCTGTACGCGGTGCACGCGCTGCTGACGGGCGTCTCGATGGCGATCACCTGGGGGCTGGGGGTGCACGACGGCTTCAGCTTCTCCGCGGGGCTGATCGACTACGTCATCAACTGGGGGCTGGCGACGAAGCCGTGGCTGATCATCCCCATCGGGCTGTGTTTCGCGGCCGTCTATTACGTGGTCTTCCGGCTGGCGATCACCATGTTCGATCTCCCGACACCCGGACGTGAACCGGAGGAGCTGGCGGAGGAGATCGAGAAGGAGAACATCAAGTAGCCCGGCCCGGGTACGGGCGGAACGGGGGCCGGACCGGGGGTGGAACAGGGGGCCGGACCAACGTCCCGTGAGGGCGGCGTGACACAGTGCAGGTACCTCACGCCGCCTTTACGCATGTGGCCCAGGCCACCAGGAACTGCGGATTCCTTTATGCCCGACTCACGTGCTACAACAGGTCTAAACCACTGAGTGGTGTAGACCATAATGCGGGCCGTCCCCCTTCCCCCGAGCGCCCGCCTCACCTGGAGGAATCCGATGAGTACGGCAGCAAAGGCGGCAAAGGCGGCGCCTGAGAAGCCTGCGAAGGCTCAAAAGGCCGAGAAGGCGGACAAAGCGGCACCGGAGAAGAAGAAGTTCGGCTCCGGTGCCATGGCGATCGCCCAGCGTATCGGCCGCAGCCTGATGCTGCCGGTGGCCGTGCTGCCTGCCGCAGCGCTGCTGGTGCGCCTGGGCAACAACGACATGCTCGGCCGCGACTCGTTCCCCGAGTTCATCACCAAGATCGCCGGCTATATGGCAGCGGGCGGCAACGCGCTGCTGGGCAACATGGCCCTCCTCTTCGCCGTTGGTGTGGCGATCGGCTTCGCCAAGAAGTCGGACGGCTCCACCGCCCTGGCCGCCGTCACCGGCTACCTGGTGTTCAAGGAGGTGCTCGCCACCTTCACCGACAGCAACCTGCCGAAGGTCGCCTCCGTCGTCGATGGCAAGATCGTCATGAAGGAAGCTCCGGTCAACGCCGGTGTCCTCGGCGGTGTCGTCATAGGTCTGGTCGTGGCCCTGCTCTACCAGCGCTACAGCCGCAAGAAGCTCCCCGACTGGCTGGGCTTCTTCGGCGGGCGCCGCCTCGTCCCGATCCTCTCCGCCTTCGCGGGTCTGCTCATCGGCATCCTCTTCGGCCTCATCTGGCCGGTCCTCGGCGCGGGTCTGCACAACTTCGGCGAGTGGCTGGTGGGCTCCGGCGCCGTGGGCGCGGGCATCTTCGGTGTCGCCAACCGCGCGCTGATCCCGGTCGGCATGCACCACCTGCTCAACTCCTTCCCGTGGCTGCAGGCGGGCGACTTCAACGGCAAGCACGGCGACATCGCCCGCTTCCTCGCGGGCGACCCCAACGCCGGGCAGTTCATGACCGGCTTCTTCCCGATCATGATGTTCGCGCTCCCCGCCGCCTGCCTGGCCATCGTCCACTGCGCCCGTCCGGAGAACCGCAAGGTCGTCGGGGGCATGATGGCCTCCCTCGCGCTCACGGCGTTCGTCACCGGTGTGACCGAGCCGATCGAGTTCACCTTCATGTTCGTCGCCCCGGTGCTGTACGCGATCCACGCGGTCCTCACCGGTGTCTCGTTGGCCCTGACCTGGGCACTCGGCATGAAGGACGGCTTCGGCTTCTCCGCCGGCGCCATCGACTTCGTGCTCAACCTGGGCATCGCCACCAAGCCTTGGCTGCTGGCCCTGGTGGGCCTGTGCTTCGGCGCCCTGTACTACGTGGTCTTCCGCTTCGCGATCACGAAGTTCAACATCCCCACCCCGGGCCGCGAGCCCGAGGAGGCGCTGCAGGACACCGGCAAGTGACGCCGCTCGTGTGAACGACGTGGAAGCCCCCGGAACCGTCAGGTGTTCCGGGGGCTTCCACGTGTCACACCTCGTACGTCGCGCCCGCGTGGGCCAGTTCCGCCGGCCCGTCGTACACCGAGCGCGCGTCCCGCAGATTGGTGAGCGGGTCCGTCCACGGCGGGATGTGCGTGAGCACCAGCCGGCCCACTCCCCCGCGGGCCGCCGCCTCGCCCGCCTCCAGGCCGTTGAGGTGCAGGTCCGGGATGTCCTCCTTGCCGTAGGTGAAGGACGCCTCGCACAGCAGCAGATCCGCTCCCTCCGCCAGCTTGTGCAGCGCCTCGCACGGGCCCGTGTCGCCCGAGTACACCAGTGACGAGCCGTCGTGCTCGATACGGAAGGCGTACGCCTCCACGGGGTGGCGCACCCGCTCCGCACGGATCGTCAGGGGGCCCAGGGTGAAGGCGCCCGGCGTCAGCGTCCGGAAGTCGAACACCTCGCTCATGGACGCCTCGTCGGGCACGTCGCCGTACGCCGTCACCAGCCGCTGCTCGGTGCCCTCCGGCCCGTAGACGGGGATCGCACCGGCCCGGCCGCCGTCGTGACGGTAGTAGCGGGCGACGAAGTAACCGCACATGTCGATGTAGTGGTCCGGATGCAGGTGCGACAGGAGCACGGCGTCGAGGTCGTAGAGACCGGTGTGGCGCTGCAGCTCGCCGAGGGCGCCGTTGCCCATGTCGAGGAGGATCCGAAAGCCGTCGGCCTCCACCAGATAGCTCGAGCAGGCCGATTCCGTGGACGGGAACGAACCCGAGCATCCGACGACGGTGAGCTTCATGCGGGCCTGAACCTCCGTGGGCCGGTGACGGGGGGCCATGCGGTGCAGTCGAGGGTAAGACGAGAAACGGGCGCGGGCTCCTCCGGGAGGGTGGCGTGTGGGCGGAATCACCAGGACGGACCTGGGGGCGGCCCGCCGCCGGCGCCGGGAAGCACAAAGGCCCCGGCCCGCGCCCGGGGTGGAGCGCGGTCGGGACCGGCGGACGAGGCAGTGGACGGGGCGCGGGCAGGGCGCGAGCGGCCGGCCGGACCGCACCGCGCGGGCGGCGCGCGCTACAGCGGCCGGTGCCGCTCGGCGCGGTCCAGCGTCTCCATGAAGCGCTGGAAGCGCTCGGCCGACTCCTTGCTGCCTGCCGTCACCGTGAACATCTCCGGCGACATGAAGGCCGCCGCCCGCTCACGCGTCTCAGGGGCGAGCGCATCCCACGCTGCCCGGTCCAGCCGTGACTGCGCCGCAGTTTCCGCACTGCCAGTTTCCATTGTTGAGTTGCCTCATGTCCGAAGATCCACATGCGGGACAGTTCATGTGCGTCTCCTACGTGATGATGTCAGCCGCCTGCCAACATCGGTAGTAGCAGTTCACCCGTGCACAGTTCTGTTTTTTACGGACCGGCGCGGACCGACGCGCAGTCGTGTCCTCGGACACCTCCTAGGCCCAGAGCTGCCCGTGGAGTGCCTCGACCGCCTCTTCCGTGGTGGCGGCCGTGTAGACGCCGGTGGAGAGGTACTTCCAGCCGCCGTCGGCGACGATGAAGGCGATGTCGGCGCTCTTCCCGGCCCGAACGGCCTTGCGGGCGACGCCGAGTGCGGCGTGCAGCACGGCGCCCGTGGAGACGCCCGCGAAGATGCCCTCCTCGGCGAGGAGTTCGCGGGTGCGGCGGACCGCGTCCTCGCTGCCGACGGAGTAGCGGGTGGTGAGGACCGAGGCGTCGTACAGCTCGGGCACGAAGCCCTCGTCGAGGTTGCGCAGGCCGTAGACGACGTCGTCGTAGCGGGGCTCGGCGGCGACGATCTCGACGCCGGGCCGGTGCTCGCGCAGATAGCGGCCGACGCCCATCAGGGTGCCGGTGGTGCCGAGGCCCGCGACGAAGTGGGTGATCTCCGGGAGGTCCGCGAGGATCTCGGGGCCGGTGGTGGCGTAGTGCGCCCCGGCGTTGTCGGGGTTGCCGTACTGATAGAGCATCACCCAGTCGGGGTGCTGCTCCGCCAGCTCCTTGGCGACCCGCACGGCCGTGTTGGAACCGCCCGCGGCCGGTGAGGGGATGATCTCGGCGCCCCACATGGCGAGCAGCTCGCGCCGCTCCCGGCTGGTGTTCTCCGGCATGACGCACACCATGCGGTAGCCCTTGAGCCGGGCGGCCATGGCGAGGGAGATACCGGTGTTGCCGGAGGTGGGTTCGAGGATGGTGCAACCGGGCGTCAGCCGCCCGGCCTTCTCCGCCTGCTCGATCATGTGCAGGGCGGGACGGTCCTTGACCGAGCCGGTGGGGTTGCGGTCCTCCAGCTTGGCCCAGATCCGCACGGACTCGGACGGGGACAGACGCGGCAGGCGCACCAGCGGGGTGTTGCCCACCGCGGCCAGGGGGCTCTCGTAGCGCATGAGCGCCCCGATCAGATCATTCCGCCGGCGACGGCCGGGAGGATGGTCACGCTGTCGCCGTCGGCCAGCTCGGTGGCGATGCCGCTCAGGAAGCGGACGTCCTCGTCGTTGAGGTAGACGTTGACGAAGCGGCGCAGGTCGCCGGACTCGTCGACGAGGCGCTCACGGATGCCCGCGTGCCGGGTCTCGAGGTCCTTGAACAGCTCGTCGATCGTGGCTCCGCTGCCCTCGACGGCCTTCTCGCCGTCGGTGTAGGTGCGGAGGATGGTCGGAATGCGGACCTCGATGGCCATGGAATGGGCTCCAGTCGGAGTGCGGGGAGGTTCCTGCGGGACAACCGTGGGCGCATCGTATCGATTCCCTGTGCAGCCCTCGGAAGTTCGTCCCGGTATGCGGACGGAACGATCTCAGGACGGATCCCGGGCGGCTGCCCGGACGGATCTCAGGACGGATCTCAGGACGCGTACGCCTCGACCACGGCGACCTCTTCCTCGGTCACCTCGCCGTCGGCGATGCGGAACGAGCGGAACTGGAACGGGCCCGAGCCGTCGGTGTCGGCGGTGGAGACCAGGACGTAGTGGGCGGCCGGCTCGTTGGCGTAGGAGATGTCCGTGCGGGACGGGTACGCCTCGGTCGCGGTGTGCGAGTGGTAGACGATCACGGGCTCCTCGTCGCGGTCGTCCATCTCGCGGTAGAGCTTGAGCAGGTCCGTGGAGTCGAACTCGTAGAACGTGGGCGAGCGGGCGGCGTTGAGCATCGGGATGAACCGCTCGGGGCGGTCACTGCCGGCCGGGCCCGCAACGACGCCGCACGCCTCGTCGGGGTGGTCGGCGCGGGCGTGCTCGACGATCCGGTCGTACAGCGCCTGTGTGATGGTCAGCATGCGCCTCAGCATAAGCAGCGGGCCCGCACATACCGAGGGTGGTACGTGCGGGCCCGTTGGCCGAAACGCAGTGTTGAAACTCCGTTCACAACACCGGTTGCAGATTTACTCCGCTCTGCTCGGCGGTTCTACTCCGCGGCCGCCACGGCGTGCTCCTTGCGGGCGAACGCCTGCGGGTTGCGCTTCTTGAGCACGAAGTAGGACACCACCATGACCGCGGCCCAGCCGGGCGCGAAGTACAGGCAGATGCGTGCGTCCTTGTCGAGGCCCATGAGCACGATCACCATGCCGATGAAGGCGAGGGAGAAGATGCTCGTCCAGGGCGCGCCCGGGGCCTTGAAGGGCGACTGCGGCACCACGCCGCGGTCGGCCAGGCGCCGGTAGCGGAGGTGGGACGCGAGGATCATGATCCAGGCCCACAGACCGGAGATGGTGGCGAAGGAGACGACGTAGTTGAACGCGTCGCCCGGCCACTGGTAGTTGATCCACACACCGACGAGCATCAGCGCGGCGGAGATGGTGGTGCCGCGCAGCGGCAGGCCCTTCTTGGTCAGAACGCCGAAGAACTTCGGGCCCTGGCCGTTGAGGGAGAGGTCGCGCAGCATGCGGCCGGTGGAGTACATGCCGGAGTTGCAGGACGACAGCGCCGCGGTGAGCACCACGAAGTTGACGATCCCGGCACCCGCCGGGAGGCCGATCTTCTGGAATGCCTCGACGAACGGGCTGACGCCCGGCTTGAAGGCGGTCCAGCTGACCACGGACAGGATGATGATGAGTCCACCGAGGTAGAAGAGGGCGATCCGCCACGGCACGGTGTTGATGGCCTGGGGCAGGGTCTTCTTCGGGTCCTTGGCCTCGCCCGCGGTGACGCCGACGAGCTCGACGGCCATGAAGGCGAACATCACCAGGTGCAGGGTCGACAGCGTGCCGCCGATGCCCTTGGGGAAGAAGCCGCCGTCCGACCAGAGCAGGCTGAAGGAAGCGGTGTCACCGGCGCTGGAGAAGCCGAAGGTGATCACGCCGACGCCGATCAGGATCATGCCCATGATCGCCGTGACCTTGACCATCGAGAACCAGAACTCCAGCTCACCGAAGAGCTTCACCGAGATCAGGTTGGCGAAGTAGAGGACGACGGTGAAGCCGAGCGCCGACACCCACTGGGGAATCGACTTGTCCCAGTACTGGACATAGGTGGCCGCGGCGGTGACCTCGGTCATGCCGGTGACGACCCAGAAGAGCCAGTACGTCCATCCGGTCACATAGCCCCAGAAGGGACCGAGGAATTCCCGTGCGTACTCCGAGAAGGAGCCCGACACCGGCCGGTACATGAGCAGCTCGCCGAGCGCCCGCATGATGAAGAAGATGACCAGGCCCGCGATTGCATAGCCCAGGATCAGGCTGGGGCCGGCCTTGGAAATGGCCTTGCCCGCGCCGAGAAACAGACCGGTGCCGATGGCGCCACCAATGGCGATCATCTGAATCTGCCGGTTGCCCAGCCCCCGCTGGTAACCCTCGGAAGCTTCCTTGCCGCTTCCTGCTTCGTCCCGCACCTCGGCCTTGCCGGCGGTGCGTTCCGCGACCTGCTCAGAGGTCATGGTGGTGCGCCTTTCTCCATACCGATCCGGTTACTCCGGATCGGGTTCCGATCCCCCCGGATGGAGTCCTGCAAGTGCCGACGGTCGGTCGGCTCAGCGCTCCCGCCGTGACAGGGGTGGCGTCACGGAGGCAGGTCGGCAAGATTTATCACGTGTGACAAGGAGATCATCTGGCCGACTATGGCGCACGCCACAAATAAATACGGACAAAAGCAATAACGGCGGCTAATAGCCGCCGTTATAGTGATTCGATCGTTATCCGGATTTGAGCGTTCGATGAGCGAACACCGCCCGTCTGGCGTCCGCATTGCGGAGGAATGGCCCGCCATCGACGGTCAGAATCCGGCCATCAGGGCCTCCACCAGCGTCTCCTGCAGCCCGCCCAGCCAGAGGTAGGCCATCACCATGGGCTTGCGCGGGTCGTCGTCCGGCAGCCGGAAGAGGGCGTCGCCGTCGTCGTCCTCGGCGATCTCCAGCCGGGTGCCGATGGTCAGCCGGAGGTCGTTCAGGGCGCCCAGCCACTGCCGGCAGTCGTCGGGCGACAGCCGCAGCACGGCGGCGCGGTCCCCGGCCACGGTCAGCGAGTCCAGCGAGCGGACGACACCCAGGGCGTCCTGGCGCTTGCGCTCGCGAAGGTCGTTCTCGGTGTAGCGGCGGAATTCGGCCGCGTGGGCGCGCTCCTCGGAGTCCTGCTCGGCGCCGGGGGTGCCGTACGCCTCCGGGAAGAGCCGGGCCAGGGCCGGGTCGGCGGGCGGCTCGCTGGGGCCGTCGGCGAACAGCCGGGCCAGCGGGTCCGCGGCTTCCGGCCCCTCCGTCTCCCCCGGCCCGATCAGCTCGAGCAGCTGGACGGCCAGGCTGCGCAGGATGGAGACCTCGACCTCGTCCAGGGCCACGGCGGCCCCGCCGCCCGGCAGCGGCTCGAAGTGCCCGGCCATCAACGGTCCTGCGAGAGGGTCGCCCAGAGCCCGTACCCGTGCATCGCCTGCACGTCGCGCTCCATCTCCTCGCGGCTGCCGCTGGAGACCGCCGCGCGGCCCTTGTTGTGGACGTCGAGCATCAGCCGGTGCGCCTTGTCCTTGGGGTAGCCGAAGTAGGCCTGGAACACATACGTCACATAACTCATGAGGTTGACGGGGTCGTTGTGGACCAGGGTCACCCATGGCACGTCGGGTTCGGCCACTGCGAAGGGCGACTCGCCCGTTTCGGGCCGTTCGATCTCGACCGGTGCAACACTCACGGTTCCCATGCTGCCACTCGAAGGTGCGCAACGCACAAACGGGTCCCGCACAAACGGATTCCCGCACATACGGGCGATGCCCACCCACAGAAATCGTCACTCTGACGAGTAATCGGGGTAGCATCGCCAGCATGAACACTGCGGACCTGGGGCTGCCGGTGACGGTGCCGTCGACGGCCCTCTTCACCGACCGGTACGAACTCACGATGCTGCAGGGTGCACTGCGGTCCGGCACCGCACACCGCCGCTCGGTCTTCGAGGTCTTCACCCGCCGGCTGCCCGACGGCCGCCGCTACGGCGTCGTGGGGGGCACCGGCCGCGTCCTGGACGCCGTGGAGAACTTCCGCTTCGACAGCGGCGTGCTGGACTTCCTCGCCGACCGCCGGATCGTGGACGAGCCCACGCTCGCCTGGCTGGCCGACTACCGCTTCCGCGGCGACATCTGGGGCTACCCCGAGGGCGAGGTGTACTTCCCCGGTTCGCCGATCATGCGGGTCGAGGGCACCTTCGCCGAGGCGGTGCTGCTGGAGACCGTGATCCTCTCGATCCTCAACCACGACTCGGCCGTCGCGGCCGCGGCCTCCCGGATGGCGGTCGCCGCGGGCGAGCGGCCGCTGATCGAGATGGGCGCCCGCCGCACCCACGAGCTGTCCGCCGTCGCCGCCGCCCGCGCCGCCTACGTGGGCGGCTTCAGCTCCACCTCCGACCTGGCCGCAGGGTTCCGCTACAACATCCCGACGGTCGGCACCAGTGCGCATGCCTTCACCCTTCTGCACGACAGCGAGCGCGACGCCTTCACGGCGCAGGTGGACTCGCTGGGCGAGGGCACGACGCTGCTCGTCGACACCTACGACGTGCACGAGGCCGTGAAGCTGGCCGTCGAGGTCGCCGGACCCGGCCTGGGCGCGGTACGCATCGACTCCGGCGACCTGCTCCTGCTGGCCCACCGGGTGCGGCAGCAGCTCGACGACCTGGGCGCCCGCAACACCAGGATCGTCGTCACCAGCGACCTGGACGAGTACGCCATCGCGTCGCTGGCCGCCGCGCCCGTGGACGCCTACGGCGTGGGCACCCAGCTGGTCACCGGCAGCGGGCACCCGACCTGCTCGATGGTCTACAAGCTGGTGGCCCGCGCGGACGGCCCCGGCCCGGACGCGCCCCTGCGCGCGGTGGCCAAGAAGTCGATGGGCGGCAAGATGTCCATCGGCGGCCGCAAGTGGGCCGCGCGCCGCCCGGACGCGGCCGGGGTGGCCGAGGCCGAGGTCGTGGGCACCGGCGAGGTGCCGGCGGAGCTGGCCGGCCGGCAGCTGCTGGTGGAGCTGGTCCGGGCGGGTGAGGTGATCGCCCGTGAGCCCCTGGACGCGGCGCGTGACCGGCACGTGGCGGCGCGCGCGGCGCTGCCGATGTCCGCGACCCAGCTCTCGCGGGGGGAGCCCGTGCTGCCCACCGAGTTCGTCTGAGGGGTTCGCCCGACGGGTTCGCCCGAGGGCACACTCCCGCGACAACCCCGCAGTCACTACCCTCGGTCACATAAGGGCTGATCCGCAGTTGATCCGCTGATCTGCAGTCGATCTGCAGTCGATCCGTTGATCCGCACCTCGGCCGAGGCCCCCTCACAAAGGATCTGCACCATGAACCGTGCACTGATCATCGTCGACGTGCAGAACGACTTCTGCGAGGGCGGCAGCCTCGCGGTGGCCGGCGGCGCCGACGTGGCGGCGGCCATAACCGACCTGGTCGCCGAGGCGCCCGCCGGATACGCGCACGTCGTGGCCTCGCGCGACATGCACATAGACCCCGGCGAGCACTTCTCCGACCACCCGGACTACGAGCGCTCCTGGCCGCGCCACTGCGTGGCCGGCACGGAGGGCAGCGGCTTCCACCCGAACCTGACCCCCGCGATCACCTCCGGCGCCGTGCAGGCCGTCTTCGACAAGGGCGCCTACGAGGCCGGCTACAGCGCCTTCCAGGGCTCCGACGAGAACGGCATCAAGCTGGCGGACTGGCTGCGCGAGCGCGGCGTGTCGGACGTGGACGTGGTGGGCATCGCGACGGACTACTGCGTCCGGGCGACGGCCCTGGACGCGCGGCGCGAGGGTTTCGCGACGCGGGTGCTGCTCGATCTGACGGCCGGGGTGGCGCGGGAGACGACGGACCGGACGGTGGAGGAGCTGCGGGATGCGGGCGTGGAACTGACGGGCAAGCCGGTGGTGCAGGGCGGTTAGCTTTTCCCCACCCCGCCCCCCTACGCCGCACCCGCCGGCCTCCGTCGCAGCAGGCTTGCGATCGGGTGCCAGGATTCCGTTTCGTCGTCCGGCTCCGAGCGCCAGACGGCTCCGTCCGGGTGATGGAGCACCGCCGTGATCTCGTCCGGCGTCGGCGGTTCCATGTTGCCCCGCAGGTAGACCGCCCGCAGCCCGTAGTTCCGCAGGCGCGTCAGCGCCCGCTGCCGGTTCCCGGCGCGGACCAGGACGCGCACCCATGAGCCGGGCGGGGCCCCGCCGTCCGTGGGGGCGGCCAGGGACAGGGCGACGACCACGCTGCCGTCGGGGAGCCGTGCGTATCCACCGCCTGCCATCCGCCTCACTGCTCCCCTGCGGGAAAGGGTGTCGATAAGACCATCATGTGAGGCATTCTCAACACGAACGGCCGCCGCCCGCCAGGGGGCGACGGCCGCCGTTCACCGCTCGGCCGGGCCGGTCACTTGCCGGCCGGGCCCACCTGGACCGTCATCGTGGAGCCCGAGAGGGCCTCCGTGAGGATCCGGATCCGGGTGTTGGTGTCAGTGATCTTCACACCGCCGGTGGGGTTGGACTCGTCGTAGTACGTGTTCCGGTGGTCGTCGAAGACCGGCGTGCCCAGCTTGCCCTTGACGCGGGCGGCGACGCCGTCGGAGTGCACGGTGTAGCCCTGGGTCGGGTACCAGCTGAAGGGCGAGTCGTAGGCCTGGAAGCGGTTGCGCATCACCGAGCCGTCCGCCCACTTCTCCACCTTGGGGTGGGCGTCGATCGGCAGGATGCGGCCGGAGCCCGGGTGGACGCCGACGTTGTTGTCCGCCTGCGAGGTGTCCCACTGCCAGATCAGCAGGCCGTTCTGGTACGGGTAGTGCTCGACCCAGCCCGGCTTGGTGCTCTTCCAGCCGAAGTTGTACGGGCCGGTCTTCAAGGTCGTGTCGTACGAGACGTACTGGCGGTTCTCGGCGATGTAGTACTGCGGGTACTCCTTGGTGAAGGAGGCACCGATGCGCGAGAAGCCCTTCGCCGTCCAGCCGTTGTCGTCGCCCTCGGCGCCGTCCGCGAAGACGGTGGTGCCGTCGGCGGTCAGCGTGATGGCGTCGGCGGTGAAGCCCTTGCCGGAGGTGCCGCCGTCGGTGGCGTAGCGGAAGCGGAGGTCGATCTTCTTGCCCGCGTAGGCGTCGAGCGGGAAGGACAGCTTCTTGTACGCGCCCGAGGTACCCGTCAGCGCGGGCTTGTTGCCGCCGTCGCGGGTGATGGACTTGCCGTCGGCGGTGCCGTCGACCGGGGTCCAGTTGGCGCCGCCGTCCGTGGAGACCTCGGTGTAGAGGTAGTCGTAGTTCTCCTCGATGTCCCACCAGCCGGACAGGTCGAGGGAGGCCTTGGACCTGCCGGTGAGGTCCACGGAGCGGGAGAGGGTGTTCTTCAGGTCGTCGCCCTGGCCGCTCCACCACTGCTTGGTGCCTTCGGCGGGCTTGACGACGTCCGTCGTGACCTTCTTGGCGGGCAGGTCGACGACCAGCGCCTGCTTGTCCTTGGTGTTGTACTCGGCGACGCCCAGCTTGTGGGTGGACCGCGTCGCGGCCTTGGCCTTGTCGTAGTTGAGCCAGCCGAGCTGGAGCTTGTCCCAGGCGCTCATGTCGCCGGGCAGGTCGCCGATGCTTTCCTTGCCGGTGCCGAGCCAGGAGCCGGAGGACATCAGGGACCAGTAGGCGACCGAGGACTCGCCGGTGCCGGTGGTGTCGTACTCGTCGGGCAGGCCCAGGTCGTGGCCGTACTCGTGGGCGAAGACGCCGAGGCCGCCGTTCTCGGGCTGCATGGTGTAGTCGCCGACCCAGATGCCGGTGTCACCGATCTCGGTGCCGCCCGCCTTGTTGTACGCGGGGCCGGTCTTGCCGGCGTCGGAGCCGTAGGCGTACCAGCGGTGGGCCCAGATGGCGTCCTTGCCCTGGGCGCCGCCGCCCGCGGACTCGTCCTCGCCGGCGTGCACGATCTGGAAGTGGTCGATGTAACCGTCGGGCTCGTTGAAGTTGCCGTTGTGGTTGTAGTCGTTGCGGTCCCACTGGTCGTACTGGGCGAGCGTCGCCTTGATGTCGGCATCGCTGCGACCGGCGGCCTTCTGGTCCTTGACCCACTGGTTGACCGCGTCGCGCACCAGGTCCCAGGCGCTGGGGCAGTTGGTGGAGCCGCAGTAGTTGGAGCCGTACCGGGCCTCGTTCCAGGGGACCCTGACCCAGTCGGTGACGACGCCGTCGACCGAGTAGCGGCCCGAGGACTGCTTCTCGTAGTACTTGGCCAGGGACTCCTTGTTCTTGTCGTGCGAGAAGTAGAGGTCCTGGTAGTGCTCGCGGTTGTAGTCCTGCTGCCAGGCCGTGCTGTTGTCCTTGGCACGGTCCGGCTTGGGTATCCGGTTGTGCGCCGGGCCGGGGGTGCCGCCGTACTTCTTCACGGGCGGCTTCGGGCCGTCGGGGCCGTCCGGGTCGTACATGGTGGTGTCGTCGACCTGGTCGCCGAAGTCCACCAGGATCGTGAAGATCTTGTCGGTCTTCTGGCGGGCCAGCTCGGCGTACTTCCCCCGGCCGAGCTGGACGACCGTCGACGGGCCGCGCTGCTCCGCCTTGGCGTCCCCGGCGATGACCTGCTCCAGCGCCGCCTTGCGCCGGTCCTCCTGCTTCTTGCTGAACGGGCCCTTGAGGTCGTGCTCGACCCCGCGCTCGATCTGCGCCGGGTCATGGCGCTCGACCTGCGCGGGCCCCTGGCCGGCGGTCTGCGGGCCGGTCGTGCCCGCCGCCTGCGCGACCCCTGCCGACAGGGCCGCGGAGCCGAGGGCCGCGACCGCGACGGCCACTGCGGCGGATCTGGCGACCCTCCGTTGGCTGCTCTTCACTTGTGAATGTCCTCCCCAGTAAGAACTGTGGAGGTATTTGACCTAAGTTAATCAAGAAAAGACAGGTCTTGACTGCGCCCGGTCAAGCAAGTAGGTTATGCGATCTTTAACTTGCGGATATCGGGCGTCAACGGGCGCGCCAGTCTCACCCCCTGACGGTCCGGATGACCCAGTGCGCCCCTCGCGCTCCCGGCACCGTGGGTTAGGTCACGCTTACTGCCAGTTCCCCTCGGGCATGGAGCACCGTAGAGTCGAATAGCGGTACGTACCAACCGGCTCTGCACCCATATCGCTGCCTTGAGGACGGTCCCGCCATGCCGCGTCCGACTCCTGCTCAGATCGCCTACGGTTCGGCCACCGTTGTCTGTTCGACCGCCGTCCTGCTCCTGTTGATGCCCGCGGCGTCCGGCCTCCGGATCGCCGTCATCGCGCTGGCCGCGCTCGCGCTGGGGCTGGCCGTCGCCGCCGCCGTGCCGCCGGCCCGCAAGCAGGCGGACGCCCCGGCCGGTCCGCCCGGGCAGCACACGCCCGCGCGTGCACCCGCCGCGCACGCCGGGCGGCCGGTGGAAGGGCAGTCAGTACGCGGTTGAGACCACCACGGTCCTGGCCGCCTTGTCGTGGACGCACTGGTGGTACGGCTCGTCCCAGGTGCACCACAGCACATTGACCAGCCAGAAGACGAAGCCGCAGCACGGCACGACCTGCGGCAGCGAGTAGACCGCCGCGCGCGTCCAGCCCGGCGTGCCCTCCGGGATCGCGCCGCTGTTCAGCATGCCCACGCGGATCTTCATCGCCATCTTGCCGACCGTCTGCCCGCGCGTGGTCAGCATCAGGCCCTCGTAGACGAAGTAGACGACGGAGGTGATGATGCCGAGGCCGGTGGACTTGGTCCGGTCGTGCCAGGGGTCGTAACTCCAGTAGACGGCCCAGAAGACCGCACTCACCGGGATGCTCACGATGAGGCCGTCGATGATGCGCGCGATCAGCCGGCGGCCGCGGTTCGCCAGGGGCGGCATGCCGGCGAGGGGATCGGGCGCGCCGCCGTACGGTGCACCCCCGTACGGGCCACCGCCGAAGGGGCTGCCGCTTTCCGGAGGGGGACCGCCGCCGGGACCTCCGGGGTAGGACGGGGGCGGAGGTGGCTGATCGGTGCTCATGGCCCGAGTAGAACCCAGCCCTCCGCTTCCTGCATCCGGTCAGGTGCCGTCCGGTGGACGGGACTCGGCCGGCAGGCCCCTCAGCTGTCCGCCGAAGCCACGAAGGTGCGCGCCGCCTTGTCGTGCCAGCACTGCCGCCACGGCCGGTCGAACAGGCACCACACCACATTGACCAGCCCGACCACCAGCACCCCCAGCCCGCCGTAGACCAGCCAGCGCCGCAGCGCCGACCCGAACGACGCCGTGTCGTGCGACTCGATGTCCAGCACGCGCACCCCGAAGAGCTTCTTGCCCAGCGTGCGCCCCCACTTGGCGGTCGGCAGCGCCTCGTACAGCACCCCGGCCACGAGCAGGACGGCCAGCACGATGCCCAGATAGAGGCCCGTCGTGCCGTCGATCAGCCAGACCGTGACCGTCTGCCCGGTCTGCCGGGCCTGCTCCACCTTGGCGTCGATGTGCTCGACGGACTTGCTCCACAGCGGCACGCCCACGGCCGCCACCGCACCGCCGAGCACCGCCGTGTCCAGCAGCCGCGCCCCGAGCCGGCGGCCGAGCGAGGCCGGGCGGCCCTGCGCCTGCGCGGCCCGCAGGAAGGGGTCGTCCACGGGCGGCTTCCACGGCATGGCCGCTTCCGCCCCGGCGGGCTGCTGTGCCTGCGGCTGCTGCTGGGCGAGCTGGTGCACCTGCTGCGCCCAGCCCACGGGCCGCTCGGCGGCGGGAACGGGGGCGCTCTCCTCGCGCCGTACGGGCAGCGCCGGCTGCTGCTGCCGGGCGGGCGGGGCCACGGCCGGGACGGGGGCCTGCTCCACCCGCTGCTCCCCGGGGGGAAGCGGCGCGGGCGCGCCGCCCGGGGCGGCGCCGTGCGGCTTGGGACGGAGGTCGAGGGTGCCCTGGCCGCGCACGGCGGGCGCGGCGTCCGCCGCGGGCCGCGCGGCCGGCTCCGGGGAGGGCAGCGCGGCGATCCGCGGATCACGGGCCTTGGGCAGCGCGGGGGTGACGGGTGCCGCGGAAGCGGCGGGGGTCGCCGGAGTGACAGGGGTCGCCGGAGTGGCGGGGGCCGCGGAAGCGGCAGAAGCCGCCGGAGTGGCGGGAGTCATGGCGGCGGGGGCGCCGCTGCCGCCCCAGGACACCCGGCGGTCCTGCTCGCCGCCGAAGCCGTCCTGCCGCGCGGCGTCGGCCTGCCAGGCCCCGCCGCTCCCCTCCCGGGCGGGCTCGGGCTCCTCGTCCAGGAACACCGGCCCCGTCTCCTCGGCCGGCCGGCCGCCCCCGCTCCCGGCCCCCGGCCGCGGAGTCGGCGGCACGGGCGCGGCGAGCGCGGGCAGCGCCGCCGCCACCGAGGCGGGCGGCGCGGGCATGGGCTCCCCCTCGGCGGGCGCGGGCCGGCTGGTGCCGGGCACCCAGGCGGCACCGCTCCAGAAGCGGATATAGCCGGGAATGGACGGATCCGGGTAGTAGCCGGCTGCGGGGCTGCTGTCGGCGGATCCCGAGGTGGGTGCGCTCATGGTCTCCGGTGTCCCGTATCTGCTCGGCCGTACTGGGGTAGCCAACAGGTCTACCAGACGGCCCCCTTCTCCGTGGCCTGCCCGGGCCCGTACCACTCACACGTGCGACTGCACGGCGGCTCGAAAAGGCGGCACGGACAGTCGTCGGCAAACCATCGGTCCGAAGGGCCGAAAATTTTCCGGCCGGTGGCGCGGAGTCGCGTAATGCGGCACGGTCGGCGCCCTCTCTACCGGTGCCGAGGAAGCAGAGCAGAGAGGGCGCGACTCATGCACACCGTGGTGGAACGATGCCTGGACTTCGAGCTGGTGCCGGCGCCGGGGCGCAGCATCCCCGTGCCGGCCCGGCTGGCCTACCGCTCGGCGGACCCGTACGCCGTGCACCTCACCCTCCATGCCACCTCGGAACACCCGGTGACCTGGACCTTCGCCCGGGAGCTGGTGTCGGTCGGGCTGTACCGGGCCACCGGGGCGGGGGACGTGCTGGTGTTCCCGGGGATGGAGGAGGGGCGGGCGGTGATCTGTGTGGCGCTGTCCTCGCCGGACGGGGAGGCCCTGCTCAGAGCCCCGGCGGCGCCGGTGTCGGCGTGGCTGGAGCGGACGCTGCGGGCCGTCCCGGCGGGCGAGGAGCACGGGTGGCTGGGGCTCGACGAGGGGCTGCGGGAGCTGCTGGCGTCCGGTGCCTGACCCGGGCGCCGCATCCCGCGGAAGGGCACCTTCGAGTGGGGTCAGGTGCCGGTGGGGAACCCGATGGAGTGACCGTCGGCAACGTCCAGGACCTTGCCGGGGTTGAGCAGCCCGAGCGGGTCGAAGACGGCCTTGATGCCGCGCTGCAGCTCCATGGCCACCGGCCCGGCCTCCCGGGCCAGCCACTCCTTCTTGAGCAGCCCCACCCCGTGCTCGCCGGTGATGGTGCCGCCCAGCTCCAGGCCCAGCGCCATGATCTCCTCGAAGGAGTCCCGGGCCCGCCGGGACTCGTCCGGGTCGGCGGGGTCGAAGCAGACCACGGGGTGGGTGTTGCCGTCCCCGGCGTGGGCGCAGACGCCGATGGTCAGGTCGTGCTTCCGGGCGATGGCGGCGGTGCCGTCGAGCATGGCCGCGAGCCGGGAGCGGGGCACGCACACGTCGTCGATCATCGTGGCGGGCCGGAGCCGTTCCAGCGCGGGCAGGGCGAGCCGGCGGGCCTGGAGGAGCAGCTCGGACTCGGCGGCGTCGGCGGCCGGTACGACCTCGGTGGCCCCGGCCGCCGTGCACAGCTCGGCGACGGCGGCCAGATCGAGGGCGGGGTCGGGGGTGTCGAAGGCGGCCAGGAGGAGGGCCTCGGTGGTCTCGGGGAGGCCCATGTGCGCCATGGCGTTGACCGCCTGGACGCATGTGCGGTCCATCAGCTCCAGCAGGGAGGGCGCATGGCCGCGCGCCATGATCTGCCGGACGGCCTCCCCCGCCGCCGCGACGGAGGGGAACTCGGCCGCCAGGGCCAGCTGTTGCGGCGGTGCGGGCCGGAGCGCCAGGACGGCCCGGACGACCACGCCCAGGCTGCCCTCGGAGCCGACGAAGAGGTGGGTGAGGTCGTAGCCCGCGACGCCCTTGGCGGTGCGGCGGCCGGTGGTGAGCAGGCGGCCGTCGGCGAGGACGACGTCCAGGCCCAGGACGTACTCGGCGGTGACGCCGTACTTGACGCAGCACAGCCCGCCGGAGGCGGTGCCGATGTTGCCGCCGATCGTGCACTGTTCCCAACTGGACGGGTCGGGCGGGTAGTAGAGGCCGTGCTCGGCGACGGCCCGGGAGAGGGTGGCGTTGACGACTCCCGGCTCGACGACCGCGATCCGGTCCACCGGGTCGATCTCGAGGATCCGGTCCATCTTGACGAGCGAGAGCACGATGCAGCCGTCGACGGCGTTGGCCGCGCCCGACAGCCCGGTGCGGGCGCCCTGCGGGACGACGGGGACGCGCAGGGCGGTGGCCGTGCGCAGGACGTGCCGGACCTGCTCGACGGTGCGAGGCAGGACGACGGCCGCCGGGGCGCCGGCCTCGCAGAAGCCTGCCATGTCACCGGCGTACGAGCCGGTGACATCCGGGTCGGTGAGCACGGCCTCGGCGGGGAGTCCCGCGCGCAGGAGCTTGATCAGATCGCCCATGCCTCCACCCTGCCACCGCGCGGTGGCAGGGGGAAGATCGCCGCGGCTGCGGCTCAGCGGCTCAGAGGTTGCCGCGCTTGGCCTGCTCGCGCTCGATGGCCTCGAAGAGGGCCTTGAAGTTGCCCTTGCCGAAGCCCATGGAGCCGTGCCGCTCGATCATCTCGAAGAAGACGGTCGGGCGGTCCTGGACGGGCTTGGTGAAGATCTGCAGCAGGTAGCCGTCCTCGTCGCGGTCGGCGAGGATCTTCAGCTCGCGCAGGGTCTCGACGGGCACGCGGGTCTCGCCCACCCACTCGCCGAGCGTGTCGTAGTACGAGTCCGGGGTGTCCAGGAACTGGACGCCCGCCGCCCGCATGGCCCGCACCGTCGCGACGATGTCGTTCGTGGCCAGCGCGATGTGCTGCACGCCGGGGCCGTTGTAGAACTCCAGGTACTCGTCGATCTGGGACTTCTTCTTGGCGATGGCCGGCTCGTTGAGCGGGAACTTCACCTTGCGGGTGCCGTCCGCGACGACCTTGGACATGAGCGCGGAGTACTCGGTGGCGATGTCGTCGCCCACGAACTCCTTCATGTTGGTGAAGCCCATGACCTTGTTGTAGAAGGAGACCCACTCGTCCATCTTGCCCAGCTCGACGTTGCCGACGCAGTGGTCGATGGCCTGGAAGTTGCGCTTGGCCGGGGGCTCGACGACGGGGTCGGCGGCGACGTAGCCGGGCAGGTAAGGACCGGTGTAGGCGGAGCGGTCGACGAGGGTGTGGCGGGTCTTGCCGTACGTGGCGATGGAGGCGAGGACGACGGTGCCGTGCTCGTCCTTCAGCTCGTACGGCTCCTGCAGGCCGGTGGCACCGTGCTCCAGGGCGTAGGCGTACGCGGCCCGGGCGTCCGGCACCTCGATGGCCAGGTCCACCACGCCGTCGCCGTGCTCGGCGACGTGCTCGGCGAGGAAGCGGCCGTGCTCGGTGGCCGCCTTGATCACGGTGGTGAAGACGAACCGGGCGCTGCCGGACTCCAGGACGTAACTGGCCGTCTCGCGGCTGCCGTTCTCCGGGCCGGAGTAGGCGACGCGCTTCATGCCGAAGGCGGTGGAGTAGTAGTGGGCGGCCTGCTTGGCGTTGCCGACGGCGAAGACCACCGCGTCCATCCCCTTGACCGGGAAGGGGTCGGCCTGCCGTGCGGTGTGAAGGGTGTGATCCGTGGTCTGTGTCATGGCCGCAGCGTCTCTCCGAACCGCAAGGTGCGCAATAGTTTGCGTTTTCCCTGGGCATCCTGCACAGCAGGGTCGAGGATGAGCCGGGCGATCTGTGCAGGATGACCACGAGAGGCGGACCGCGGTGATCGATCGTTTGGACGGACGGCTGATCGAACTGCTGGCGGAGGAGCCGCGCATAGGCGTGCTGGAGGCCTCGCGGCGCCTCGGAGTGGCCCGCGGCACGGTGCAGGCGCGGCTGGACAGACTGCAGTCCCAGGGCGTGATCCGCGGCTTCGGCCCCGACGTGGACCCGGCGGCGCTGGGCTACCCGGTGACCGCCTTCGCGACGCTGGAGATCAAACAGGGCCAGGGCGCGGATGTGCGGACGCACCTGGCGACGGTCCCCGAGGTCCTGGAGCTGCATACGACGACGGGCCACGGGGACATGCTGTGCCGGCTGGTGGCGAGGTCGAACGCGGATCTTCAGCGGGTGATCGACAAGGTGGTGGGCTTCGAGGGGATCGTGCGGGCGTCGACGGCGATCGTGATGGAGAATCCGGTGCCGCTGCGGATCATTCCCCTGGTGAAGCAGGCGTCGGGGGGCTGAATTTCAGCCCGTCCGGCGTTTGAGGACACCGCGCGAAGCGCGGTCCGGGGTCCGGGGCGGAGCCCCGGTTTCGGGAAGGGGCGGGACAGGGGAGAAAAAGCCCCCGCTCAGCAGCTCGGGACCTCGCCCCCCGTCCGAAGCGCCCGCAGGGCCTCCACCGCGTCCTTCAGCTCCCCGACCGGCACCAGCCGCAGACCCTTCGGCAGCTCCGCGCCCGCGTCCGAGCACTCCGCCTTCGGCACCAGGAACACCGTGGCCCCGTCCCGCCGCGCCGCCTGCGTCTTCAGCGACACGCCGCCGACCGCGCCGACCGTCCCGTCCGGCTCGATCGTCCCGGTCCCCGCGATCGTGCGGCCCCCGGTGAGGTCGCCCCCGCGCCCGTCGCCGTCGAGCTTGTCGACGATGCCGAGCGTGAAGAGCAGGCCGGCGCTCGGGCCGCCGATGTCGGCGAGGCTGAGGTCGATCTTGACGTCCTTGGGCGAGCGGTGCAGATAGCGCAGGGCGGCTTCCACGGCCGAGTCCTGCGACTTCTTCATCTCGGCGACGTTGTGCTTCTCGATCTCCGTGTCGGACTGCCCGGCCGGGTAGACGGCGTCGTGCGGCATCACGGCCCGGTCGGTGCGGAACCAGTTGTCCACGACGTCGCCCAGGGTGACGTCCACACGCGGCCCGGTGGCCACGATGGTGGTCATCCGCAGCTGGCCGCTGGTCGGGCGGACCGGCGCACCGCTGATGCTGATCACCGGCTTGTTCTTGTCCGTGCCGAGCACGTTCACCGTCGAGCCGGGCTGCGCGATGGTGAAGGGCAGCGGTACGAGCGCGGCGACCGCGAGCAGGGCGACGACGGGGGCGGCACAGACGGCGAGGGTCCGCAGGCGCTTCGTCCGTGCGGAGGGCGCCTTAGGGGCGCTCGGCGCGGACGGCGACGCGGACGACGAGGGAGCAGCTGGCATGCTGCGAATCTAATTCACGCGCGGGACCGGCGCGGCACGGGCCGCGACCGGGCGGGCCCACCGG
Organism: Streptomyces sp. 17_S59; assembly: GCF_056930295.1. Taxonomy (NCBI): domain Bacteria; kingdom Bacillati; phylum Actinomycetota; class Actinomycetes; order Kitasatosporales; family Streptomycetaceae; genus Streptomyces; species Streptomyces sp. 17_S59. The sequence continues at coordinate 2,549,050 of NZ_JBXOWD010000001.1, forward strand.
ACGACCGGGCGGGCCCACCGAACGGGACCCGCCCCGCGCGAGGGCGCGCTACCGCAGCGCGTCGGCCACCTCCTTCGCCGCCTCCATCACCCGCGGACCGACCCGCTGGGGTATCGAGTCGGCGAGCATGACCACTCCCACGCTCCCCTCGATCCCGCTCACCCCGAGCAGCGGCGCCGCGGCCCCGCTCGCCCCGGCCTCCAGTTCGCCGTGGGTGAGCGCGTAGCCGGGGTTGTCGACCTCGCCCCGGCGGGCCGCGAGTATCGCCCGTCCTGCCGCACCTCGGTCCAGGGGGTGTCGGAACCCGGTGCGGTAGGCCACGTGGTAGTCGGTCCAGGTCGGCTCGACGACGGCGACCGCCAGCGCCTCGGCGCCGTCGACGAGGGTGAGATGGGCGGTGGCCCCGATGTCCTCGGCCAGCGAACGCAGGGCGGGCAGGGCCGCCTCCCGCACGAGCGGATGCACCTGGCGCCCGAGCCTCAGCACCCCGAGCCCGACCCGGGCCCGGCCGCCGATGTCCCGGCGTACGAGCGCGTGTTGCTCCAGGGTGGCCAGCAGACGGTAGACGACCGTGCGATTGACGCCGAGCTTGGTGGACAGCTCGGTGACGGTCAGACCGTGGTCGGTGTCGGCGAGCAGTTTGAGGACCCGTAGGCCCCTGTCGAGCGTCTGCGAAGTCTCCGCGGTCACGACGCCCCTCCTCCGATGAGGGCGGCCCTCCGCAGGGTGGGGTGCGCCGCCGGTCCCGTCCGGCAGCGCGCGAGGAGAGGCCGCCGGTGGTTTGACGCAGGGTCCGGCTGCGCTCCGCGGCGGCGCTGCCACGGGGCGTGTGCGTGACCGGCACCGTAGCGCCGCCGGTCCGGTCATCGGAAGAGTCTGCCCACAATCCGGTCAACGTGCTGGCGGATTCCGGGACTCCGGGGCGCGCGGGCTCCGCGGGCGCCCCCGGCGCTCGGCGCCGGTGATCCAGACCGTAGGGTTCCCGTAAGACCAATGGGCAGGATGAGCCCCTTTGTGCCGCATCAATGGCATTGGCTTGACTCTTCAACAGGGGGATTGTTGATGAAGCTCCACCGGATCGCCGCCCTCGCGGCCGCGACCGCCATAGCGCCGGCCGTCTTCCTCGCGGGCCCGGCCGCCGCCGCGGACGTCGACTCCAAGCCGCAGGCGCCGGCCACGCAGCAGGACCAGGGCGGAACGCCCCAGGGAGACAAGGGGACGGAGCAGACCGCCGGTCAGAACCAGAACCAGAACCAGAAGCAGCCCGTCGTGACGCTCGACGGCTGGCCGTCCACCATCAAGGCGGGTGCCGACTGGACCACCCTCAAGGTCGTCATCGACAACACCAAGGGGAGCGAGGACCTCGCGGTCTCGCCGCTGATCGACCTCACCTTCCCGAGCAAGCTCGACGACAGCAACACCGAGATCGAGTTCTTCAACAACCACAGGGCTGCCTGGGAGCGCTCGTCCCTCAGCAGCTACACCGGCAACACCACACGGGCCATCACCGCCCCCGCCGGGGTCAAGAAGGGCGGCACGGCGTCCGTCTCCTTCCGTCTGCGCCTCGCCTCCGGCGTCCCGGCGGGCAAGGGCACCATCAAGGTGGGCGGCATCGCCACCCTCGACAAGTCGTACTACCCCGAGCCGAAGTCCTACGACCTCACCGTCACGGCCGCCGACACCAAGCAGCCCACCGCCGAGCCCACCAAGAAGCCGGACACTGGTACGGGCACGGGCAAGCCCACCGCCCAGCCGAGCAAGAAGCCAGCCGACGACAAGGCCACCGCCGCGCCCTCCGCGCAGCCGAGCGCGTCCGCCTCGCAGTCCGCGGCGGTCGGCACGGTGACCACCGACGCCAGGCCCGCGGGCGGCACGACCGAGCTGGCCTCCACGGGTGCCGACCCGGCCACCCCGTGGATCGCCGCGGGCGGCGCCGTGGCGCTGATCGCGGGCGGCGGCATCGTGGTGGCGGCCCGCCGCCGCTCGGGCGCGGGCAACTGACCACGCCCGTAAGGCCGTAGCCACAGAGAAACAGGCAAACGAAATGGGGCCCGGACACACCACGTCCGGGCCCCGTCCCCTCTCACATCACTTCATGCGTGTGGCCCACTCGCGCACCTTCTTGATGCGCTCGTTCAGCTGCCCGGCCGTGGCCTCCGCCGACGGCGGACCGCCGCACACCCGCCGCAGCTCGGTGTGGATGACCCCGTGCGGCTTGCCGCTCTGGTGGACGTACGCGCCCACGAGCGTGTTGAGTTGCTTGCGCAGCTCCAGCAGCTCCTTGTGCGTGACCACCGGCCGCCGCTCGGCGGGCATTTCGAGCAGGTCCGCCTGCTCGTCCGGTCGCTTGCGGCTGTGCGCGATCTGCCGCGCCTGCCGCTTCTGGAGCAGCAGCTGCACCTGCTCGGGCTCCAGCAGCCCGGGGATGCCGAGGTAGTCCTGCTCCTCCTCGCTGCCGGGGTGGGCCTGCATGCCGAACTCGGCGCCGTTGTACATGACCCGGTCGAAGACCGCGTCGGACTGCAGCGCCTCGAAGGGCAGCATGTCCTGCTCACCCGTGTCCTCGTCCTGCTGCTTGTTCGCCTCGTCCATCTCCTTCTCGGACTCGGCGTACGGGTCCTCCTCCTCGCCCTCCTTCTTGGGCTTGTCGAGGACGTGGTCCCGCTCGACCTCCATTTCGTTGGCGAAGGTCAGCAGCGTCGGGATGGTCGGCACGAAGACGGACGCGGTCTCGCCGCGCCGCCGCGAGCGCACGAAGCGGCCGACGGCCTGGGCGAAGAACAGCGGCGTGGAGATCGTCGTGGCGTACACGCCGACGGCGAGCCGGGGCACGTCTACGCCCTCGGACACCATGCGGACGGCCACCATCCACCGCGAGTCGCCGCCCGAGAAGTCGTCGATGCGCTGGGAGGCGCCGGAGTCGTCGGACAGGACGACCGTCGGGCCCTCGCCGGTGATCTCCCGGATCAGCTTCGCGTAGGCGCGCGCCGAGTCCTGGTCGGAGGCGATCACGAGCGCGCCCGCGTCCGGGATGGACTTGCGGACCTCGGTCAGCCGCTGGTCGGCCGCGCGCAGCACATTGGGCATCCAGTCGCCGCGCGGGTCCAGGGCCGTGCGCCAGGCCTGCGAGATCGCGTCCTTGGTCATCGGCTCGCCGAGCCGGGCCTCCAGCTCGTCGCCCGCCTTGGTGCGCCAGCGCATGTTGCCGCTGTACGAGAGGAATATGACCGGCCGGACGACGTTGTCGGCGAGGGCGTTCCCGTATCCGTAGGTGTAGTCGGCGGCGGACCGCCGGATCCCGTCGTTGCCCTCTTCGTAGGTGACGAAGGGGATGGGGTTGGTGTCGGAGCGGAAGGGCGTACCGGTCAGGCAGAGCCGACGGGTGGCCGGCTCGAATGCCTCCAGGCAGGCGTCGCCCCAGGAGCGGGAGTCGCCCGCGTGGTGGATCTCGTCGAGGATGACGAGCGTCTTGCGCTGCTCGGAGCGGTTGCGGTGCAGCATCGGCCGGACACCGACACCCGCGTAGGTGACGGCGACGCCGTGGTACTCGCGGCCCAGCGGCCCGGCGCTGTACTCCGGGTCGAGCTTGATCCCGACCCGGGCCGCGGCCTCGGCCCATTGCTTCTTCAGGTGCTCGGTGGGCGCGACCACGGTCACCTGCTGGACGACGTGGTGGTGCAGCAGCCACGAGGCGAGGGTGAGCGCGAAGGTGGTCTTTCCGGCGCCCGGGGTCGCGACGGCGAGGAAGTCGCGGGGCTGGGTCTGGATGTACTTCTCCATGGCGCCCTGCTGCCAGGCACGCAGCTTGTTCGCGGTACCCCAGGGGGCCCGGCCGGGGAAGGCGGGCGAGAGATGGTGATGGGCGGTGGTGGTAGTCACGGTCTCCGTCGGCTGGCTCGGCGATCGGCAACCGAGTCAGCCTACCCGCGTCCGCGGCGGCTTCCGGGTGCTACGGGCCGGGTCCGCCCGGGGGTGGGACCGAGGTCACATGGTCCCCGATCCAGCCCCTCCGGCGTTTGAGGAGCGGGGTCCGGGGCGGAGCCCCGGGCTTCGGCCCCGCGCGCAGCGCGAGGGTCCGGGGGGCGCAGGGGGCGGAGCCCCCATTCCCCACCCCGCCCGGGGTCCGGGGGCTTGCCCCCGGTTACGGGAAGGGGCGGGGTGGGGAAACGCCCCGCAGGGCCTACCCCCGCGGCCGCAACCGCGTAGCCACCCACGCCCCGGCCAGCGCGCCGGCCGCCGCGAGCGCGAAGACGACGACGAAGGCGCGGGACGGCGCGGCCGCGCCGTCCGCGCCCAGGGACACCGACCCACCCCCGGCGGAGACGAAGAGCGCCCCCGCCACCCCCACCAGCACCACACTCCCCAGCGCATCCGACACCTGGAGCGAAGCCGTGTTCGTCCCTTCCTCCCCCGGCCGCGACAACCGCAGCGTGAGCACGGCCCCGCTGGAGATCGTCAGCCCCATCCCGTACCCGACCAGGAGCCAGCAGACGGCCACCAGCCACACCGGCACCGCATCGATCAGCACCAGCGGCACCGCCGCCACGGCGACCGCCTGCAGCGCCATGCCCAGGACCACGAGCCGCTCGCGACGGTGCTCCATGCGGGGCCGGCTCAAGGTGTACGAGCCGAGGGTCCAGGTCAGCCCGCCGCCCGCGAGCGACAGCCCGGCGAGCGTGGCCGACAGCCCGCGCCCGGTCACCAGCAGCAGCGGCACGAAGCTCTCGGCCGCCAGGAAGGACCCCTGCGCGAGCCCGCGCAGCAGCACGACCGACGGCAGCCCGCGCCCGGCCAGGAACGTACGGGCGGGCAGCAGCCGCAGCACGCACGGCACGAGGAGGGCGAGCCCGGCGGCCGCGGGGAGGAGGGAGAGCAGGCGCAGGTCCTGCGCGGCGTACTGGAGCAGCCCGGCCCCGGCGGCGACACCGAGCGCGAGGAGGATCCGGCGCCGGTCCATCGCGTCCGAGTTCTTCCCCGGCGGGAGCTTGCGCAGCGCGGGCAGCATCACGGCGAGCGGCAGCAGGATGAGCACCGGGATGGCCAGGAACACCCAGCGCCAGCCGAGCTGCTCGGTCACGGTCCCGGCCACCAGCGGCCCCACGATCACGGGGACGACCCAGGCGGCGGAGAAGGAGGCGACCACGGCGGGCCGCAGCCGTTCCGGATAGGCCCGCCCCACGACCACGTACAGCGCGACGATCACGAGCCCGGAGCCGAAGCCCTGCATGCCGCGCGCGGCGACGAACATCCACATCTCCTGCGCCGAGCCCGCGCCCACCAGCCCGGCACCGAAGGCGGCGATGCCCGTGAAGAGGGGTACGAGGGGCCCGGCGCGGTCGCACCACTCCCCCGACAGCGCCATCGCGAAGAGGCTCGCGGTGAAGAAGGCGGAGAAGGCGAAGGCGTACAGCCCGATGCCGTCGAGGGCGCGGGCCGCCACGGGCATGGCCGTGTTGACGGCGCTGGCCTCGAAGGCGATCAGGGAGACGACGGAGACTATGCCGAGGGTGAGGGCACGGTAACGGCGCCCGAGGACGCCGTCCTCCGCTGTGTCCGTTGCGGTGGGATCGGCAAGGTCCGCTGGGTCGGCGGGATCGGCGGGCTCAGCAGGGTCGGCGGATATGGAATCGGCGGCGGTCATGGCCTTCACAGTAAGAGGCGAACCCGCAGTTGACCCCTGTCGCGGGGAGTAGATCTTCTCGGCCATGAGGCCTAGTCACGAGGTCGGGCAACGACTAGGCCTGCGGTCCTCTGGCGCCCCCCGGGGGGCGCTCGGCCACAGGTCGGCCACAGCTCCGTCGTGGTTGGGTCGCGATTCGACCATGATCACGCAAACAGTCGTTCAGTCGCCTCACAGGCGATTTTCCGCCATGCCCATGCCTATAAACTCTCGGCCGAGGTCGACGCCGCGCAGCACCTGTGCCGAGCGGACCAACTCACCTACTTCACCTGGCGGTCGGCGCCAGGCAGCACCCATGGGGGACGTCATTTCCATTCGGCATGTCATCGCCGCCGCGCTGGTCGTCTCCGGCGCGCTCACGCTGACCGCCTGCAACGACGGCGGCGGCGACGGCAAGAACGACAGCAAGGGCTCGGCCAGCGCGGCCCCGTCGCAGAACACCGGCGGGGACAAGGGTGACAAGGGTGACAAGGGCAGCGGCGGGGACCAGGGCAAGGGCGGCGGCAAGGGCGACTGCCCGACGCTGGCCAAGGGCCACAAGTACATCTTGGTCGAAGGCGTCACGGGCGCGGCAAACAACGTCACCGCCAAGGACGCCAAGATGTCCTGCTCCAAGACGCTGAACAACGGAGCCGCCTTCCACGCCGAGGGCAGCGACAAGACCTATCACTGGAAGGAGGGCTCCAAGGTCACCGTCATCGGCAAGAACGGTCCCGAGGACCGTACGCAGCCGCCCGCCGGCGACCAGCTGTCCGGAATGGGCCACGTCAAGCTGTGCGCTGACCCGGAGCGCAAGGGAGCCAACATGGCGACCGCCCCGAACACCACGGAGTACTGCTACGGCCAGAACTTCTACGACGTGGTCGTGGGCCCCGGCGACACGATCACCGAGATGACCGAGATGTACGGCTCGTAACAACCGCCCGTCGTCACGGAAACCGGGAACGCCGCGGGGCCCGGCACGCAGCCGGGCCCCGTCCCCTCCTCGGCGCCCCCGAAGGAGCAGGTCGCCGACCCGTCAGGCCGTCAGGCCCTCAGGTCGTGAGCAGCACGCCCCCGTACGAGGCCCCCGCGATGACGACCCACGAGCACAGCCCCAGGGCCGCCACGCGCCCGCCCGTCCGGACGAGCGAGGGCAGGTGCACCGCGCTGCCGAGCCCGAAGAGCGCGGCGGCGAGCAGCAGTTCCTGAGCGTGCTGTGCGGCATCGAGCGCGCTGCCGGGCAGCCAGCCGGTCGTCCGCACGGCCACCATGGCCAGGAAGCCGGCGACGAAGAGCGGTACGAGCGGCGGCCGCTTGCCGGACGCCTCCCCGGCCCCGTCTCCGATGGCCTGACGCCGACGCCGCACGGACACCGCCACCGCCGCGACGAGCGGCGCCAGCAGCGCCACCCGCATCAGCTTGACGAGGACGGCGTCGGCGAGCGCCTCGGGCCCGGCGGTCTGCGCGGTGGCCACGACCTGGCCCACGTCGTGCACGCCCGCCCCGACCCAGCGGCCGAACTGCGCGTCGTCCAGCCCGAGCGGGTGGTGCAGGAGCGGCAGCACGGCGATGGCGAGCGTGCCGCACAGGGTGACCAGCGCGACGGACGTCGCCACGTCCTCCTCGTCGCTGCCCGACACCTCGCTGACCGCGCCGATCGCGGAGGCACCGCAGATCGAGTAGCCGGTGGCGATGAGCAGCGGCTGATCGCCCCTCAGCCCCAGCCGCCGGCCCAGCCACAGCGTGCCGAAGAAGGTGGCCAGGACCACCGCGACGACCATGCCCACGGTGGCCCAGCCGAGCCCGAGCACGTCGTCGAGGCTCAGCTTGAGCCCCAGCAGGACGATGCCGATCCGCATGAGCCGCTTGCCCGCCAGCGTGAGGCCCGGCTTGCCGACCCCGCGCACCCGCGCCCGCAGCCCGGGCAAGTGCGCGGCGGCGATGCCGAGGACGACGGCGGCGGTGAGCATGGGGACGGCGGGTACGAGCCGGTGCGTGCCCCAGGCCAGGGCGACCCCGCAGGCGGCCATGGCCAGCCCGGGAAGCTTGCGGGACTTGGCCGCGGGGGCCGCACCCTGCGCCGGGCTGCTCGTGACCCGCCGTGCATTGGTGAGTGACATCAGAGCTCTTCGGTCGGCAGGTCGTAGACGCGCCGGACGCTGGAGCCCAGTCGCGAGACGTCGGCGCCGTAGATGTGCAGGGAGATGGCGATGGACGAACACGCATTGCGCACCCGGTGGATGTCCCCGGGCGGGGCGAAGCCGCAGACGTCACCCTCGTGGTTGACCACGTCCTCGGTGGCGACCAGGCGCGCGGTCATGCCCTCGGGGACGAGGCGGTAGCGGCGCTCGCTCTCGGTGCCCTGGTGGACGCCGGTGACGCACCAGGAGACGTGGTCGTGGATGCAGGTCTCCTGTCCGGGCATCCACACGAGCGCGACGATCGAGAAGCTGCCGTCCTGCTCGGCGTGCAGGATGTGCTGGCGGTAGCGGTCGGGGTCGCCCTCGCACTGTTCCGCGGTGAGCAGGTCGGGGGCACCGAGATGGTCCGCGAGCCGCTCGCCCACCAGGTACGCCGTCGTGTCGGGCGGCAGGCCGCGGCCTACGGCCTCCCGGACATCGGCGACGAGTCGGTCGATGCGCGCGGTCGTGGTCGCGGTCGTCGGGGGTGCGGTGGGTGTGGTCATACGTGCAGGTTCGATGCGGCGGATCCATCACGTCCAACGACAGTTCTTTGCCGGGATGCAAACCCGGGCTTATGGATGAACGGCCGGTCGTCCGGTGATCAGCAGCTCGTCAGCATCCGACGCGCCGCGCGGCAGCCGCCTTCAACTCGTCGAGGACGAGCGCGGTGGCGGGAATCCGGAGGTGCTCGCGGAGAACGTAGGCGGAGACCTGACGCCGCGCGGCGGGGTCCAGCGCGCGCCCCGTGATCTTGTCGTGCCGCAGGAAGGACAACACCAGCCCCGGCATCATCGCCACGCCGAGCCCCTCGGCGACCAGCGACTGCACGACGAGGATGTCGTCCGTTGTGAACGCGATGTCGGGTGCGAAGCCCTGCTCGGCGCACTCGTGCAGGAAGTTGGCGCGGCAGCGCAGACAGCCGGCGATCCACCGCTCCTCGGCGAGGTCGGCGAGCTTGACGGCCCGGCGGCGGGCGAGCGGGTGCCCCACGGGCAGCAGCACGGTCATCTGGTCTTCCAGCAGCCGGATCTCCACCAGCTCCTCGGGAACCTGTTCGCGCAGGCCGGGATAGGTGAAGGCGAGGGTGATGTCGCACTCGCCGCGCACGAGCCGGCTGAGCGAGTCCGGCGGCTCGCCCTCCAGCAGCTCGACCCGCACCCCGGGGTGGTCGGCGGCGAGCCGGGCGAGCGCCTCGGGTATGAGGGTGGCCCCGGCACTGGGGAACGCACACACCCGCACCCGCCCGGCGCGCAGCCGGGTCAGCGAACTCATTTGCTGCTGCGCAGCGGTGAGGCTGTCGAGAATGATCTCCGCGTGCCGGGCGAGCGCTTCCCCGGCCTCGGTCAGCCGCATGCGCCGCCCGACGCGGGTGAAGAGCGGGGACCCCACGGCGCGTTCGAGGGCCTTCATCTGCTGGGTGATCGCGGGCTGCGTGTAGCCGAGGGCACGGGCGGCAGCCGAGTACGACCCCGCGGTGACGACCGCGTGGAAGGTCTTGATGTGCCGGGAGTCGAACACCCGGGAATCATAAGCGGAATTTGGGATTGGGGGGCGATCGCGTACGGCTTGCTTCTGGATCAAGGGGCGAAGGGGATGGATCTCCGCTTTGCGTAGCAATACGCCCCATACGGCACGGCCGACTCGCCGAGCATGAACCGGATATGTCGGCTCTGTGACAGGGGCGGAGTCCCCATTGAGGGCGCGGCGAGGGGCCCGTATGGTCGTCCGTACGAGTCGCGCGGAGAGACGAGACGAGCGACACGGCCGTGTGCCCGAGTGGTTGAGGGGCTCGCCTGCAAAGCGAGTTACGTGGGTTCGATTCCCGCCACGGCCTCTACTGCCTTGACCAGGCAAAACGAAAGGGCGGCGCCCCGTCGGGGGTGCCGCCCTTTCGATCGTCCGTCTCAGTGCCCGTCTCAGTTGGCAGGTACGAGGGCGCCAGCCGCACCGTCGTCATCGTCCGGCCGGTCCGTCTCGGTCTTCCAGATCAGACCGTCGACCTGCCTCGCGACGTCGGCCCGCACGGCATCCACCATGTGCTGATACCGAGCCGCCATGGCGGTGGTTGACCATCCCATGAGGCCCATGACGGCCCGCTCGGGGACACCGAGGATGAGCAGCACCGTAGCGGCAGTATGACGCGCGTCGTGCAGACGCGCGTCCCGGACCTTCGCCTCTGTCAGAAGAGCCTTCCACTCAGTCCAGTCCCGGCGGTGGGAGGGGCTACGGCCGTGCTCGTCCGGGAACACCAGGCCGTTTTCCACCCAGTGCTTCCCGGCCGCCTCCCGCTCGGCTACCTGAGCCTTGAGGTGGGCCCGTAGTAGGTCAACGAGCTGTTCCGGGAGACCGACCGCTCGGCGGCCGGCACGCGACTTGGTGGTGGAGATCTCCGGGTTGGTACGTCGCCTCTGCGGGCAGTACCCGGCGGCCTTGTGTCCGCAGGGCTCCGCGCACCCGTGGGCGTACTGCGGACGGTGGCGACTGCGGCGGACTACGAGGAAGCCACCGTCGAGGTCCACGTCTTCCCACTTCAGGGCCAGCACTTCCCCTTGGCGCAGTCCCAGGGCCAGGGCAACGGCCCAGCGCGCCGAGTTGCGATGCTGGTCAGCAGCCTTCAACAACCGCTGCACCTCTTGGACGCTGAAGGGCTCCACCTCGTACTCCCCCGTCTTCGGAGCCTTGGCCAACTGGACGGGGTTCTTGCCGAGATGGCCGCGCCGTACGGCCTCGTTGAGGGCGGTGCGGAAGGTGCGGTGCACCTGGTGGGCGGTCGCGGGCTTGCTGCCGTTGGCCTGCATCTTCGCGTAGAAAGCCTCGATATGCTCAGGCTTGAGCTTGTCGAGACGGTGAGCGCCCAAGCCGGGGATGAGGTGCTTCCGCACGGCGACGCCGTACCCGACCATCGTGTTGTCGTTGACGGCAAGGGGAGCGACGTTCTCGACCCAGTGCGTCAGCCACGCCTTTACCGTCCACGGCTTGCCCGGCTTGCGCACGGTCTTGGCGTCTCGCTGCCGCTCCAGCTCCCTTACGGCGGCAGTGACTTCCGCTCGAGTCTTGCGTTCCACGTGGCGGCGGTCGGGCGAGCCGTCGTCACGGATGCCGACGGTGACGCGGCCGTGCCACTTGCCGTCCTTGCCGAAGTAGATGGAGCTTCGGCCGTTGGGCTGTCGGGTGCGCTTCTTCTTTTCCTCTGCCACAGGCAGACTCCATGTTTCTTGTGTGTCGGGATGGAGACCGGGGCGGCGGGCTGTCCTGTCCGGGAGTGCCGCCGCCCCGGGCATCGTCAAGCGGCTCGTTTGGCCGCGCGGCGGCGGGCAAGGTACGCGGCCGGCGCGTCGGCAGGGACACGGCGGAGACTGCCGATGTCGATGGACTCCAGCTCTCCGGAGCGGATGAGCCCGTAACACGTGGTCCGGCCGATGCGGAGCCGGCGGGCGGCCTCTTCGACGGTGAGTAGGACGAGGGTGGAATCAACAGCGGCGATGTCGGCCGTGTCCATGTAGAGATCCCCTTCGATCAGGGCGAGCTGTCCGAGGTGCGGGATTCTGCGTCACCGCGTCATCTGCGTCATTCGTGTTCCCTGACCTGCGGTTTTGAGTGACGCAGAGGTTTTGGGGTGCGTCACCTGGTGACGCTGGCTTTCGTCACCGGGTGACGCGGATGACGTGGGGTGACGCAGCCGCGGCCGTCCTGCGTCACCGCTGTAGCGGCAGGTCAGGGGCCGGTTTCTACCCTTGGGTGACGCGGGTGACGCAGCGTCTCTTCTCTTAGGAAAAGAGAAGGTGGGTGTCTGTTGCTGTGTCTCAAGGGCGTGAAGAAGGAGCCGCTTCGCGGCGCGACCATCGGGCGGCGGCGTGCCGCCGAACAACAAGAAGAGCACCCCGCGCGGTGCGAGGTGGTGCTCTTCTTGCTTGTCCTGGCGGGGTGTGGGTCGCCGGTCAGAGCATCGGCTCTTGCTGATGTGGCGGCGGGGTCGGGCGTCGGGTCATCTCGATGTAGCGGCCTTCTTTGGTGCGGCCCCAGTCGATCAGGACGCCCCGGGCGGCGAGGGTCGGCTGAAGGCGCTTGAGGCGGTCGGAGAGGACTTTGCCCGTGGTGGGCCAGCCCTTGGGCAGGGGACGGCAGTCGTCCCCTGTGTACAGGCCGGTGAGGCAGTGCAGCCACTCGGAGGAAGTCATCCGCGTCTCTACGCCCGCCGTTAGGTCGGCGGCGTGTTTGAGCACGGTCTGCGCGAGGAGGTCGCCCTCGATGACGTCGTCGTTGAGGTCGTCCAGGCTGGCCCGGTAGGCGTTGAGCGCTCCGAGGCCAGCCGCCGCGTCGAGCTGCGCGCACAGGTGGGCGAAGTCGGCCATGCGCAGATCGGTGGGGATGTCGGCCTCGGCGGCCCGGACCTTGACGGTGAGGTCGAGGAGAGAGCCGAGGACGACTGGCAGCGCCTCTTCGAACTCCGCCCACAGCTCGGCCTCGGTCCGCCGGACACCGGGGCGCTCCAGACGGAGCGGGAGGAGGCGTTCGGCGAGGTCGGGGCGAATGACGCCCACGTCGATGCCGGTCAACAGCAGGGGACGGCGGTAGCGGGCGCGGACCACGTCGCCGTCGGTGTAGAGGGCGCGTTTGATGGTCTCGGCCCCGGTGACGATGCAGCACATGAGGTCGGACAGGTCCGGAGCCAGGTGGGACAGGTTGTCCAGCGCGGTGACCCAACCGGCGGCCACGGCCGCGATCAGGTTCTCCTCGTCCTTCGGGGCGCGACGCAGGTCGCCGCTCATGCCCTCGATGATCCGCACGAGCATCCGGCCCCCGGTGGACTTGCCCGCGCCCTGAGGGCCGGTGAGGAACGGAGCGGGGACAGGCACGGACGGCCCGAGGCAGCCGATGAGCCAGGCGATGGCCAGGCACTCGGTCTCCGCGGTGGCGAAGTTGCACAGCCTCAGCAGCAGGTCGATGCCTTTGCCGTCGGTGTCCTTGGCAGGCAGGGGAAGTTCCCCGGTGAGCTGGGTGCGCCGCCAGCACACCTCCTGCGGGTCGGGGGTGAGGACGTCCCAGCCGGTGGGGTGGATACGGACGGACTGCCCGTCGCTGCGCCCCAGGTCGAGCCACGTCGCACCGTCGAATCCGGGTGCGACGCGGAGGTGAACGGGCTGTACCTCCTGGCTCATCGCCAGTGCTTCGATCAAGTCCAGCGCCTCCTTGAGAGCGGTTCCGTTGAACACGCCGTGTTCGTCGTTGAAGAGGCCGACCATGAGTTCCTGCCGGTGGCTCCCCGAGGTGCCCTGCGAGCGGATCGGACGCGCCACGGGGTGGCCGTTCTTCTGCGCGAACACGGTCCCGTCGGCAGTGCGAAAGTACCGAAAATGCTGCTGCGCGTAATCGACGATGACCTCGCGGGCCGGAGTCTTCTCGTCGTCAGACATCGCTAAGACCCAACCTGGTAAGGGCGTTGGCCCACGCTTCGGTGCAGTGCCGGAAGGATTCCCCCTTGGCCTGCGCGGCGGCAAACAGCCGCGCGACGTGGGTGTCGGTCAGGCAGCCGCACCGGCCATGGGCGGCCAGCACGGCGAGGAAAGTCCGGTAGACGGTCGCGTGAACCGCGCTACGGGCCTCGGTGATGCGCTGCTCGGCCATGGCGATGCCACGGTCCAGATAGACGGGCGTGCGATGGCGGCAGTCCCCGCCCCCGGCGAGCGCGGGCACGGTGACGACAGGCCGTGCAGGCCGGACCGTGGAGGGCTTCTTCACGGCCAGCGCGCGCACGGAGCCGGGCAGATCGGCCATAGTGCCGGTTCCGGGACCTAGCCACCGGGCGTAGGACATGAGCGACTTGATGTCGACGCCGGACCGCACAGCGTTCGCGGACTGCATCGCACCCCGGTAGATCCAGTGCTCGCCCCGCGTGGTCAGTACCGTGCGGGTGGCGGGCAGGGCCTCACAGGCCCATGCCACGGCTGCTGCGTCGTCTAGGTCGACCACCGTCAGCCCCGCCCCACCAGGGTGGTAAGCGACGGCCGCCGCCGCACGCCACGCGGACGCCCATGCCGGCAAGGTGAGGACGCGAGGGTCGGTGGTGGCTGCGGCCCAGGCGTGGCAGACGCTGGCGCACTGGCAGGGACCGGCACTCTTCATGTTCGGCCGTCCGCCACAGACGTTCTTGGCGCATGCGCGGCAGTTGCCGAACGGCACCTTGCCCTCGCGCAGGGGTAGCACGGGCACGCCGGCCGCCGCGAGGTCCAACGCGGTGCGCAGGAGGTTCCCGTCGGGGTGATTCCCGTCGACGGGGCACCGGGCCTTGCAGTCAGGTGTCATCCTGTAGGTCTCCTGTTCTGCTTCGTCGGGATTGGGAGACCGGGGGCGGCGGGCTGTCCTTGTCCGGGAGTGCCGCCGCCCCCGGGCGCATCTACTGCTGCTCGGCCCAGCGGGCGTATTCCTGGCGGACGTAGCCGCGCGGGTCCTTCTCAGCCCTGTCCGCGAGGTGCTGGTCGATGTGGTGGCGGTCGGTGTCGAGCAGGAACAGAGCCGCAGCGTGTGCGACCTCGGTGACGTCGCCGAAGGGCGGGGTGGGTTCCTGTATCAGCGCGATGCGGTCCAGCAGGGCGGCTTTGCGCAGGTAGTAGTCCCGCTCCAGTTCGGTGAAGCGCTCGGCGGTGGCCGCGGTGCGCGCCGTCCAGCCGATCTCGCTGATGGTGCTCGGGGCGAGCGCGTACGCCGTTTCCGGGGTGGGCCAGGGTTCCGGGGCGGGGCGGTGGTCGGCGGTGACGTACAGACGGGTGCGCTCGCCGTCGCGGGTCGGGTACTGGCGCACGGTGCCGGTGGTGAATGCGGTGCTGAGCGTGGCGATGACGCGGTCGGTGTCGGCCGGGTCGCAGATGATGCGGATCTCGAACACGGGTTTTCCTCTCGGGTCAGAAAGGGGGCTCGTCGCTGTAGCCACTGGTGGCCTTGGGGGCGCGCTCAATGCCGCGTCGGCGCAGCCACCGGGGCAGGCGCGGGAGGGGCAGCAGGACCATGCGCCACGGCGTCCAGCAGGGGCACGGCTCCCACTCGGTCCCGTCGTATTCGCCGGTCTCGGGGTGGCCGTAGTCGTGGGAGGTGCCGCCCATGCCGTCGCAGTTACGGCAGTCGGGGCGGGGCGTGTCGGTCAGGACCAGCGCGCGGCGGGGCAGTTCGGCGCGCTCGATACGCAGTCGGAACACGTGGGACGATCTCCTGTCAGCCGTGGAAGTGGTTGCGCTTGAAGATGGCCTTGCGGATGTTGACCGTGGCCCCGCCGCCGCTGGAGCTGTGGCCGAAGAGCTGGACGGCGACCCAGCCGCCGAAGATGACGGCGGCGAGGATGACGAGCTGGTGGATGAGCGCGGCAAGAGCGGCGATGAACGCGGCCAGCAGCACGAGGCCGCCACAGACGGCGCTGAATCCGATGCCTCCGAGGGCGATGTTCACCGCCGTGCGGGAGACCGCCGGCTTGGCGGCGACGGGGTCGGGCTTGGCGGGCTCGATGGCGTAGCCGGTGACGATGCGGCCGTCAGGCAGGACGATGCTCGTCACGGCCGGGACGTCGCCCAGCTGAACGGGCACAAGCGGCGCGGTGTGCATGGGCGTGAGCGGGGTGGAGTGGTGGACTGCCACAGGCGCCGTGTCGTGGCCGACCGGGCGGCGGTAGGCGGTGGGTTCGTTCACGTCCTGGTCTCCCTCTAGTGGCCGATTCCGGCGAGAGCGCCGGATATGGCGGTGACGAGCTGGTTGACGGTGCTGCTGACGCCGGTACCGGCGAGGTAGAAGCCGAAGAGCGCGGCGGCGACGGCCGCGCCGGCACCGAGCGCCCGGAAGCGCAGCAGCAGCACGAGCACGACGGCGAGCAGCAGCACGAGCGGGATGGTGATGACCATGGAGCCTCCCGAGGGGATCAGCGGGTGCCGTCGCGGTAGGTGCGAGCGGCACGGTTGGAGATCCGGCGGCCGACGCGTATGCGTTTGCCGGTGGCGTGGCAGCGGCGGCAGTCCTTGCCGCGCTTGGGCTTGCCCTTGCGGTTGGTGTTGAGCTGGAAGCCGAGGCCGCCGCACTTGCGGCAGTCGCCGAACGGGCTCACCCGGCACACGATGATGTAACCGAGCGTGATCAGCAGAAGGAAGGCGGCAGCGAGGGCGGGAAGGCTCATCAGGGCCTCTCGGACGGGATTTGGAGGGTTTCCGCAGGTGGGCCGCTAGGTGCTAGCTGCCTGATCAGGGGCCGTTTGGGTCGCTAGCGGGGTTGCTACCGGTAGCGGCGGCGGGCGCTACCGGTAGCAAGCTGTGAGACCTATCCCGCGTCCCTCTTCTTGTTGCGCTCCGTAATCGCAGCGGCGATGTCGTCACGCTTGATGCCGCGCTTGTTGACCTGCCCGCCGTCGATCCGGCGGCTGATCTGCCCCGTGCTGATGCCAAACGGCTTGAGCGCGTTGGAGAGCGCTTCGGCCTTGGGCTTGGGCTCCAGCTCCGCCCACGGTCCATAGACCTCGGGGCGCAGGTCGGCGAGGCGGTCGACGATGGTTTCGGACCACACCTTGGCCTCGCCCTTGCCGAGCACGGCCGCGACGTCGTCCAGGATCGTCGCGGACGTCTCCGGCGCGGGTGCCTCACCGGCCGCGTCGCCGGACAAGGTGCCTTCGGCCTCACGCAGTGCGGCGGCGCGGGTGAGGATGCGTTCGGCGTCGCGGCCGTCGGCGAGGTAGGTGCGGACGATGCCGGCGTCGTCCGACATGCCCTTGAGGATGCCCACGCCCTTGTGCGACTTCAGCAGCTTGGACGCGTCCAGCCCCTCGCTGTAGGACCCGGCACCGAGGATGACATCGGAGACGTGCAGTGACCCGACCCGCAGGGCGAACCGGGACTGGTGCTGGTCACGCAGCTCCGACGGGCACGCCTTGTCGTCCGGCTTCTGCGTCGCCGTCAAGACGCTGACGCCAACAGCCGGGGCAACCCGGGCGAGGTAGACCAGCAGGGACAGGATTTCCTTGCCGTGCTCGGGGTGCTGCAAGTACTCCTGCACCTCATCCACGACGAACAAGGTCAGGGGCATGTTCAGCTTCTTGTCCCAGCTGATCTCCGGGGTGAGCTTGCCCTCCGGGCAGACGTGCAGCGGCAGTTCCGAAAGCCGGTGGTACCGGTCTTCGACGTCCGCCTTCAGCTCCCGCAGAGCGGTCAGCAGGTGAAGGACCGGGTCGAACCCGTTCTTCGGGACGATGCCGAACGCGATGCGGTGGGCGACTTTGGTGAACGCTCGCCAGTCCGGAGATGCCTTGCCGTCGAAGATGAACAGCCTGACGTACGGGTCCAGCGCGGCGGCAAGTGCGATGGTGCGTGCGGAGAACGTCTTGCCCTGCCGGGGGACGGCACCGACCAGCAGGGACAGCCACAGCATGGTGGCCATGACCGGGTTGCCGCGCTCGTCCACACCCCACGGGAACGGCTTCCAGAAGTCCACCCGCGTCGCCCCCAGCAGCGGCGTCTTGCCGGAGGGGACGGCGAGCGGGTCACGGTCGGCGATCCACATCGACACCCGCCGCGCGCTGGTCTCGTCCTTGTCCAGGAACAGCTGGGTCGGGGCGATGTCGATGCCGGACGCGAGGCGTTCGTGCGCTTTGACCGCGTCGGCGAACGTCTTGCCGTACGGCAGGTCGACGACGACGCGCCAGCCGTCGCCGTCCCGGCCGATCGGCCTCGGGAAGGCAATGCCCTGGTCTTTCACGGTCAGATTCGCCGCCTCGAAGGCGCGGGTGATGATGTCGGAGGACAGCCGTCGCTTGCGGAAGGTCACCTTGACCTTGTCGATCAGCGGGCGGTCTGCCGGCGCCCCGGCCGTCCCGAGCGTCGTCGTGAGGGCGGCGATGCACAGCAACAGCAGCCACGACGGGGCCATGACGTACAGGGTGAGGGCGGCGGCGAGGCCGATGAATCCGGCGAGCGCGGTGACGATGCCCCGCAGCCGGACGCGGTCGTTGCGCTGCCGGGACAGCCTCAGGTACTCGGCCGCGTCCTCGGCCGCCACGGCCGCCAGGCGCAGGGACTTGCCCTCCGCGTCGAACACCCACCGGCCGATCGCGGCCGACCAGCGCCACGCACCGCGCGGCGAGTACACAAGGATCTTCGGGGTGTAGACGCACGGCAGGCGAACGGCGTGGTACCCGATGACCGTGGAGTAGTGGCGGACGGCCCACTTGCGCACGGCCTTGCGCTGGTCCGGGAGCTTCACCCAGTCCGGCAGCACGGGCAGGCGAGCCTTGTCCTTGGCCTCGATCCATTCCGCCACCGAGGGCGGGTAGACCTCGCGCGGCGGGTCGACCGGCGCGCCCTCGGTCAGGCCGTCGCCCTCAGGGTCGTCGGTGTCGGGGAGTTCGGCCTGCCACTCGCCCGGCTTGACCTCGTCCTCGCCGGGCGCGGCGGGATCGGCGGCCTTCTTCAGCGGGAACGGCAGGACCTCGGCCGTCCGCTCGTCGTCACCCTCCGGCTCTTCCGGGGGCGGGAGCACGGTGGTTTCCGTCACGATGTATCCGCTCCTTCGCGGGAGTCGAAGGGTCCAGCCGCATGCTGTGGAAGGTGGGTGGCCGGACCTTGGGTCCTGGTGGTTCAGGCAGCGCGCTGTTCTTCGGGATAGGTGCCGGTCACGCACGCCCCGAGCGAGACGGGGACGCCGTAGCGCGTGCCGGCCGGGTCGTAGCAATCGCCGAGCGGCCCGGACATCAGGCGGCCACCTCTTCGGGCCCATGGGTAGTGGTGCGCTTGGCGCGCTCGGCCTTGAGCGCATCGCGCAACGCGCGGGCCTTGGGCGGAGCGGTACGGACTGTCTTGCGGATCCGTTCGGCGGTCAGTTCCTCGTCCGGCCAGTCGGCCGTGGCCGCGCGGGCCTCGGCGAGGAGGTCTTGCGCCGTGCGGTTCGGTCGGGGCGATCGGGCCGCTGCCGGTACCCGACCGGTCGGCCGACGGCGCCGCTGTCCGACGGGGGCAGGCGGATCGATCGGCAGCGCAAGAGCCGAGAGCACCCGCTCACGGGCGGACGCTTCCGGATCGGCCGACTCGGCGTCGACCGGCGACGGGTCGACGGAGGTCGATTCCTGCAGCTCAGAGGGCGACTGATTTGCTATGTCCTGCTGCGGTTGATCCTGGTTTGCGATCGGGGCAGGAGCCTCCGGGATCGCTGTCTCAGTCGGGTCGACTGGTGCTATCTCGCGAGCGGTTGGGGCGGCGGCGAACATGGCTGCCAGCGCTGCGTCCGCGCCCGTAGTGACCCGCTCACGCTGGACGTCCAGCAGCCGTTCCCCAAGCGAGTGGTCGCCCATACCGACCTTGCGAGCCAGCTTCCATGACTTGCGCTCCGACTTCCCCCGCGCCTCCTGGTCGGGGTGGTTGGCTGCGACGGCTCGGTGGTAGGCCAGCGAGCGGACCACAGCGGCGGCACGGGCTTCGGCTTCCGCATCGCGGCCGTCGGTGTGGACGACGATGCGTCGAGCCAGGAACGCCATGCCCTCGGCAGACACGCACATGCCCATGGGAGTCACTGCGTAGATGACCGTCCGGCCGGGGTCGCTCGCCGCCATGGCAGCCATGGCGGATGCGGCAGCGGGCAGGGCCCACAGCCCGATGCGGACGACCCGGGGCGAGGACTGGCCCAGCATGGTCAGCCCCAGTAGCACGAGCGCCAGAACGGCGGTCGCGCCCTCGCCCGCGGCGACCGCACCCAGCGCAGTTCCCTGGCCGTAGGCGCGGCTGATGTTGCTGAACGTCCCGATACCCCCGGCCACGCCGGTAGCCAGCATCGGCACGAACGCGGCGGCGAGAACCGTGATCTGCGCTTTCGTCAGCGACGTGCGCTCAGCCATCACGCCACCTCCCTGATGGTGGCGCCCGGCCGGCCGAAGCGGCGGCCACGGACAGTGGGCAGCGCGGGGCCGCGCTCGTGCATCGCGGCGATGCTGACACCCCCGCCCTCCCGTTTGATGCGGTACATGTGCTCATCGGCCAGCCGCAGCAGAGCAGACAGGCCAACACCCTGCCGCCAGTAGCGAGCCACCCCGACCGACACATGCACATCGATGTGGTGCCGACCGAACGCCACGGGCTGCTCAAGGCGGCTGACCAGGTCCAGCACGCTCACGGACAGGTTCTCGATGACCGTGGAGGCGGTGCCGCACACGTCGGTGACGGCGGCGAACTCGTCCCCGCCCAGCCGACCGGCCACCCCGTGATGCTCGTCAACCCAGGCGGCGAGGCGGAGGCCGGTCTCGCGGATCACGGCGTCCCCCGCCGCGTGCCCATAGGTGTCGTTGATCTGCTTGAACCAGTTCAGGTCCAGCACCAGCACGGCGCGCTGCTGGCCCTGAGACAGGCTCTTGCGGGCGCGCTCCTCGAACGCATCCCGTGCCCACAGGCCGGTCAGCGGGTCGTGGCGTACGGCCGTGATCCGGCGCGTCAGCTGAAGGGCGTGCACCGACCAGCCGGCCGCTAACGGAAGCCCAGCAGCGGCAGCGAACAACAGCTCGCTCATGCCGCTTCCCCCGTTCCGGACCGGTGGCCGCGGACGGCGCGAAGGAACGGCACGGTCCGCGTGAGCGCGTCGGCGTACAAGGCGTCCCAACCGGCGATCTCGTCGCCGTCCTCGGCCTGCTCGCGCAGGTCGGCGAGGATGTCGCGGGCCGCGTCCTGCCGAGCGCGCCGCTCCTCGCGGGTCTCCGGCTGCAGCGGGCCGCGGAACAGGTCGATGTCGATGCCGAGCGCCAGTTCCGCGAACTCCTGGTCGCCGTACGCCTCCTGGTCGGCGACGAAAGTGCGCATGGGCATGGTTGATCTCTCCTCTTCTGCAAGCGTCGGGAAGGCGCGGGGCGGTCGGCTGTCCTTGTCCGGGGAGTGCGACCGCCCCGCGAGGGGGATCAGGCGGTGGTGATGACGAGCGGGGGGCGGCGCTACGCGATCTGGACGTAGCCGCTGGTCACCCGGCGGCGGACGTTCAAGTGCGCCGCGCCCGTGATGCGCGCGCAGCCGGAGGTAGCGCTCACCGCGAGGCGGCCGGTGGCCCGCGAGGTCGCGGCCATCCGGACGTTGCCCGAGGTGAGGTTCAGCCGAGCGTCGTGGCCGCTGTACGCGCCGACGCCGAAGTTGCCCGAGGTGAGATCGACGTCCAGCGAACCGGTCACGTCGCCGACGATGACGCTGCCACTGGTGATCGTGGCGTCCAGCTCAACGACGCGTTCGGCGGTCAGAGAGCCAGACGTACCGTCGTACTCCAGCCGTGCCAGCTCACCCGTGACGACCGTGTCGGCGGTGTGCGTGCTGATCAGCGCCATGGACCCGGCGGGCAGGTGAACGACGGCACTGATCGGCGTCACCGTGTCCCCGCTCGTGCCACCCGTGGTGACCTCGCGGCCGTTGATGAAGACCTTGCCGCCGCCGTGGCCGTTGATGTGGACGTTGCCGCCCACGATCTGCACGCCGCTGCCGCCGGAGAACGTCATGACGTTGCCGCCGACACGGATGGTGGTGCTGCCGCCCATGCCGCCGGCCACGTCCGGGACACGGACCTTGAGGTTCTGCCCCTGGAGACTGACAGCGGCGTCGCGGATCGTGTCGACGGACGGGCCGGAGGTGGCTTCCGTCTTCAGCACCACATGCGCTTGCTTCAGCGACGGGTCGACGACGATGCGGATGCTGCCGGCGTTCATCGCCAGGTCGAGGGCGATCGGGCCGAAGGTGTCCACGGGAATCGTGCGCTCGGTCATGGAAGAACTCCTTGACTGCGTCGGGATAGAGAGGCCGGACACGGCGGCTGTCCTTGTCCGGGAGTGCCGTGTACCGAGGAGTGCGAACCAGTCGGCCGTATCGGCCCTGGCTCCCCTCGACCCCGCCCGTACGAGACGGACGGAGGAGGCAACCGGCCGCAGTAGCGAAGTGCTGCGGAGGGTCGAACGCGTGCTGTGTGTCTCCTTCCGGAAGCGAGCTTCCGGTTCCAGGCGTATGGAGACGTGACCTTTCGGTCTAAAGCCATCCGGTTGCAAAGGGTTGCCGGTACCCATGGCCCCAGCTCCCGAGGGGCCCCTTGGGCCCTACCGCGGGCCCCGTGCGCCGTGCAGAGTGAGGACATAGGAGGTCTTACAGAGGTCCTGTCCTCAACTCCTCATTAGGAGTTGAGGAGACCATGGCATGCATGGCGAGGAGTCGTCAACACCTCTTGAGGACTCTTATGCTGTGACTGCCTGTCGATCAGGGATGGAGTTCCGCATGCCCAAGGCGTACGAGAAGATCGCCGACGACCTTCGTCGACGAATCACCGCAGGTGAGCTACAGCCCGGGGAGCGGCTTCCCGCTGAGACGGCGCTCGCCGATCAGTACAAGTACAGCCTGCCGACGGTGAGACAGGCGCTCGGCGCCTTGCAGGCGGAGGGCCTTGTCGAGAAGCATCACGGACGCGGGAACTTCGTCCGCAAGCCCCGCAAACTCGTGCAGCGCACCAATGAACGGCACCAATGGGAGAAAGACCGCGCACGAGCCCCCGAAGGCGAGCGCCGGACGACTGGTGCCACGGAGCACGACACAGGCCTTTCCGTCGGGGATCTGGCGTTCTCGGCGGAGTACCGAGGGATCGACGCCGACGAAGGCATGGCGGCTGTATTCGGCGTGCCGGTCGGGACGCGTCTGCTGGAGCGCATCTTCCGGACGCGTTACCAGCAGGAGGACTACCCGTTCAACCTGGCGCACTCGTTCTTGGTGTGGGACGTCGTGGCGAAGAATCCGAAACTCCTCGACGCGTCCGAAGAGCCGTGGCCGGGTGGGACCCAGTCGCAGCTCTACACCATCGGCATTGAGCTGGACCGCATCGTTGAGCACGTCACAGCTCGTCCGCCGACCGCCGAGGAGGCGGAAGCGCTGGGGCTCACGGCGGGCGTAGCGGTCATGGTTCTTCGTAAGGTGTCGATCGACACCAACGGGCGAGTAGTGGAGGTCTCCGACGTGGTACTGCCTGGCGATAGGACCGAGATGGTCTTCACGACCCCCCTGGCTCGGTGGTGAACATGGGCCTCATCACTGTCATCACCGCGGTCCACGCTCCTGCCGCGCACCACCTCCCCGAGGCGTACAAGTCGCTCGTGGAGCAGGAGCTGCCGGACGGGTGGGAATGGGAGTGGGTCATCCAGGAGGACGGTGAGACGGACGACGTCATGCCCTACCTGCCTGATGACTCGCGCATCAGCTTCGGCCAGGGGCGCCCCGGACGGGCGGGGGTCGCTCGCACCATGGCACTGGCTCGCGCCCGCGGCAACTTCATCCGAGTTCTGGACGCGGACGACCAGCTGACCCCCGGAGCCCTGCTCCGCGATCTCAAGGTGCTGACTGAGCACGCTGATATCGGCTGGGCCACGTCGAGGGTTCTTGACCTACTCCCCGACGGCTCCACGGTCGGTTTCGATCAGGATCCGCCGGCCGGGGCCATTGAGCGCGGTGCCGTCCTGGCCCACTGGAAGTCCCACGACTACCGCGCCCAGGTCCACCCCGCGACGCTGTTCGTCCGGCGCGACTTGCTCACGGCGCTCGGCGGCTGGATGGCCCTGCCTGCCTCGGAGGACACTGGGCTACTCCTGGCACTCAACGCTGTGGCGAAGGGGTGGTTCTCTGCCGAGACCGGCCTGCTCTACCGCAAGTGGCCGGGCCAGGTCACAGGTCAGGCGGCGCATGTCAACGAGGATGAGCGAACTGCCCGCATGGCTGTGGTGGAGGCCAGGGCGCGGGCGTTGACCCAGCTCGGCTGGAGCTGGCCGACGGCGGCCACAGCTAGCTGACGCTGCGCCAGGTTCGCGGTACTCTCACCTCCCATCCCCGCAGTTGGGAGGCACCGCCATGGCGAGTGAGTACATGCCGTCATCGCCCTCAGGGACGCCGAGGTTCGTGGCTGCCTTCTACCGGCCCAAAGTCGGGTGGAAGGTAGCCCTGGAATCGCCAACGAGGCATCGTGCCGCGGACACGGTTGTCGCCGAAATGGTGCAGACCTTGCAGGCCCGCGGCGAAAGGGCAATCGCCCAGCTGTGGGGTCCGACCGAGGACGGCCACGACTGGCAGCGCCTCGAAGCCATCGATGCCCCGCCATGGCCGCCCGACTGGAAGGGTGGCGAGTCGGCAGAGCCGGTAGGGCCTTCTCTCAGCGCTCGTGAAGAGCGACTGAGGGGACGAAAGCGCGACCTTCTGACGTCTGCCCTTGCCGCAGCGGGAATCGCGCTGTACAAGGTCGACTCGTCGGCCCTGGAACGCCTAGTGGAAGCGGCAGACGAGGACACGGTGCGGGAACTGGTGAGCTGGCTGACCTCCGCCAACCGATGAAGGCAGTGGCCAGGGTCACCCCAGATGGCCTCCGTCTCAGTTTCCGTCTCGTTCATCCCCGTACGCGGCCGTCCGGCGCCGTTCACCCGGGCCCAATGGGCACAGCCGCCGTACGGGGATGAA
This sequence comes from Streptomyces sp. 17_S59, assembly GCF_056930295.1. Lineage (NCBI taxonomy): Bacteria > Bacillati > Actinomycetota > Actinomycetes > Kitasatosporales > Streptomycetaceae > Streptomyces > Streptomyces sp. 17_S59. The sequence continues at coordinate 2,573,349 of NZ_JBXOWD010000001.1, forward strand.
CATTGGCGAACGGACACGGATCAGGGTCTGACCCGTGCGGACAAACCTGCAAAGCGAGTTACGTGGGTTCGATTCCCGCCACGGCCTCCATTGCCGGTCTCCCTACAGCACGCCGAGGTCGCCCAGCTCCTTGTACAGGTCGGCGCGCGGATGGCCGGCGCCGGCCCGGTCCACTTCCTTCCTCGTCCCCTTGGTCGTGCCGCCCCGCCGGTCGCGGAAGACCCAGGCCCCGACCACGCCGCCGATCAGACCGCCGAGGTGCCCCAGCCAGCTGATCCCGGGCGTGCCGGGCACGACCCCGGCGAAGGTGTAGGCGAAGGACGCCGCCATGACGACACCGACCAGGCTGTCGATCAGATGCCGGTCGAAGAATCCGCGGACGACCACGTACCCGAAATACCCGAAGACGAGACCGCTGGCCCCGACCGTCCCCACGTTCCCGCGCTCGAAGAGCCAGATCGTGAGCCCGCTGACCACGGCGACCAGCAGCGTCAGCCCGAGGAACCGGGCCACTCCGCGGTACGCGGCGAGGAATCCGAAGACGAAGAGCGGCCCCGAATTGGCCTCGATGTGCTGCCAGCTCCAGTGGAGAAGGGGCGAGGCGAAGATGTCGGGGAGCGTGCCGACGTCGCCGGACATCAGCGCGTACTGGCGGGAGAGGGAGTAGTCGTAACCCCAGTTGACGAGCTGCACCACCCATACGACGGCCAGGAACCCGAACATCACGAAGAACGCGTCGCGCGCCTCGGCGATCATCTCTTCCGCGCCGGCCGCGCCGGTCGGCTTCCTGCTCAATCCACTCATCCCATTTCTGCCCATTGTCCGGGGCTTCCCCATTGCGGGCCTACCCTACGTAGTGAGCGGGCACCCGGTGTTGCGGGAGCGCGCGGGGGCGCGGCGGCTGACTGGGTATGGGTACTCAGCCGGGTTTGAGCACGCGAGCGCTGCCGGGGGACCGGGCGCACGAGGTGGGATCACCTCATGGAAACGAACGGGCCCGCCGAATCCACCACCACCTCTGTGAGCCGCCGAGGAATCGTGTGGCGCTGGGCCGTATGTCTGGCTGTCCTCGGAGCGATCGGGTGGGCATGCTCCATCGTTTACAGCTGTTTCGAGGTACGGTCGGCGGCCGACTATCGCAAGCGTGACATCGACACGCGGGAGGCGGGCAGACGAGCCCTGAAGGATCTGCGACCGGGGGCTGGCAGGACCGACTTGGTGTACGAGGAGGGCAGCGCCTCGTGCGTGGACGACCTCGGCTTGGACGGGAACGGCGTGCGCAGAGGGCAGCCCACTTATACGTGGGAACTCTCCTACCCCAGCAGGGACGACTACCTGGCGGATCTCGAAAAACTGCGGGCGCTCTGGAAGAACCGGGGCTGGAAAGTGCACGACATACCGCCCCCGGAGATCGCGGAGGGCAAGCCTGACCCACACCTGCCCGGCATCACGACGAAGGACAACCACGGCGTCACCATCATGCTCCGCGGCGCCTGGCTCAGCGGCGAGCCGGAGATCAGGACGGACGGCGGTTGCATCCGCTACGACAAGAACGACACGGTCACGGCCCGCAAGCGGACGGGCGCGGCCGACGGGAGGGGGCGCCCGGCACGCGAGGGGACGATCACCTACGCGGATGGAGTCCGGGTGGCAATAGGCCCCGTTCGGAAGACAGATGACAAGGCCTATCTGATCCCCGTGACGGTGACGAACGGGAGCGGCGCCCCCGTGGAGCTGACGAGCTACGAGATCGGCGGCCGCGCGTTGGCGCAGCAGGGCGTCAAGGAGGTGAGCGGGCTGGACTCGAGCACGCCCGTCAGAATCGGGGAAGGCGGCACGGAACACCTGGAGTTCACGTACACGACCGAGGGGGACGAACCCCCGCACCTGGACTTCCAGTTCGCCCCCGGCGGCTTCCACGCCCCGTACACCTGGCGGCTGGCCGTGCCGTAGCCGGGCAGTAGGGTGCCCGACCGTGACCGAACCGGATTTCCTCAGCACCGCCCGAACGTTCTACGACGCCATCGCCACCGAATACACCGACCGCTACCGCGACGAGCTGGCGGCGAATCCGCTGGCCCGGGCGATGCTCGCCGCCTTCGCGGAACTCGTACGGGCTGGCGACGGCAACGCCCAGGTGGCCGACCTGGGCTGCGGCCCGGGCCGCTTGACGGGGCACCTGCACGGCCTGGGGCTGTCCGTGTTCGGTGTCGACCTCTCACCGCGGATGGTGGCCCTGGCCCGGCAGGAGCACCCGGACCTGCGCTTCGAAGAGGGCTCGATGCTGGCCCTGGACCTGCCGGACGGCGCCCTCGCGGGCATCGTGGCCTGGTACTCGATCATCCATACACCGGAGGCCCGGCTGTCGGAGATCTTCGCGGAGTTCCACCGGGTTCTGGCGCCGGGCGGCCACGCACTGCTCGCCTTCCAGGTCGGCGACGAGCCGCTGCGCGTGTCCCAGCCGTTCGGCTACGAGGTCACGCTCGACTTCCGCCGCCGGCAGCCGGACCGGATCGTGCGGCTGCTGGAGGAGTCGGGGCTGGCCTTGCACTCCCGCCTCGTGTGCGAGCCCGAAGAGGGAAAGACGGCGGTGCCGCAGGCCTACTTGCTGGCACGCAAGCCGGACACCTCCCTGAACGAGCGTCATGAGCGGACGGCCTGATGACCGCCGCCCTCGAACCGACCCGTCCGTTGATCGACGCTGAACTCCAGGTGGATCACATCAGGACCGTCACCGAAACCGAGGCAACCGTCGTAGTCCGCTGCATCCGCGGACCGGTCCGCCTCGGCGCCCGCTTCCACAGGGTCCATGACACCGCAGCATCCATCGACCTGGAACTGACACGGATCCTCTGCTACGGGACGCCGATCAAGGCACTCGACCCGGTCGTCTCGGCGCTGGTCACGCTCCGCGGCACGGGCATCAGCCACCTCAGACCGGGCAGCCGCAGCTCCGGCTGGCAGACGATCCAGGGCAGCAACCCGGCTGCATGAACCCGGCCTGCTACTGCCCCAGCACAAAGGAGACGTGCGGCGACAGCGCGCGGAGGAAGTCGGGCGCGTCGAAAATCTCGCCGGCCGAGGCCACACCGGCCGTCCTGGTCCGTCCGGTGAGGATGCGGTCGACCGCCTCCACCGCGAGCGGTGCGGTGACGGCGTAGATGTCCTGGCCCTTCGCCACAGCGCGCCGTTCGCTGCCGCCGGAGCGGACGACGACATCGACGAGGAAGGTCTGCGCGGACCGCCCGCTCTCGTCGACCGCGACCGGCGTCGGCGTGTCCGGCGCCGACACGTCCCTGGCCGCCTCGACCGTCATATAGGTGCGCACTTCGGGGATGGACAGGTGGCTGGGAACGGTGACGACGTCGGCCATCGTGAACTCCCCGATGACGGCCCGGGGGCCCATCGGCTCGGGGAAGGTCCACTCCAGGGTCGGCGGGTTGTCCTGGCGGTGCTCCAGCCGCCCGTTCGTGTACACGAGGCGCCGTCCGCCCCGCTGCTGCCGGGAGACCGCGCCAGCGGTACGCGTCCCGGCGGTGGGGTGCCAACTGTTCAGCCCGTACGCGATGTGTGCCTCGTCGGCGGCCGTCCAGTCGCCCATTGCGGCGGTGGTCAGCAGGTCGCCGAGGCCGCCGTAGAAGGCCATCGCGGGGACGATCGCCACTCCTGCGGCGCGGGCGCGGTCCGCGAAGTGCGCGAACGTATCGGCGTTGGCCTCGATCTCGGCCGCCACGTCCACATACGGGATCCCGGCGCGCAGTGCCGCCTCGATCAGGGGAGCGGCCGTCGTGGCGAAGGGCCCGGCGCAGTTGATCACGGCCGCCGTACCGGCCAATGCGCGGTCGAGCGAGGCGGGATCATCGACCGACGCCGGGCGGACGTCCAGTCCGGATCCTGACTCCGCCAGCGCCTTCAGCTTGCCGGCGTCGCGCCCGGAGAGAACCGGGACGAACCCGCGCTCCCGCAGCTGTGCCACCACGAAGCGCCCGGTGTGCCCGTACGCGCCGAACACCGCCACCGTGAGTCCCGATCCCATGAGTTCTCCCCCGTACTGAAACGATCCATTGCGATTGATCTGTCGCGACCTGCCACGGACATCCTGCCGAGGGCGGGTGTCCCACACGAGTGTCCGGAACGCCATGACCCGTACAATTCCGGACGTGGACACTGTCGCGCTGGCCGTCACCGACGGGATGCTGCACTTCGAACTGTCCGTGGCATACGAGGTCTTCGGCGCCGCCCCGGTCGGCGTGGCCGACCCCTGGTACAGCGTCGTCGTCTGCGGTCCGGGCGCCGTGCGGGCCGGCCGGTTCCGGCTGGAGCCCGACCACGGCCTCGGCCACCTCCCGCGCGCCGACACCGTGATCGTCCCGGGCTGGGCCGACGTCGACGAGCCCCCGCCCGCCGACCTGGTCGACGCGGTGCGCGCGGCCCACGAGGCGGGCGCACGTGTGATCTCCCTCTGCACGGGCGCGTTCGTGCTGGCCGCCGCCGGCCTGCTGGACGGGCGGCGCGCGACCACGCACTGGGCGCACACCCGAGCCCTGGCCGCCCGCTACCCCGAAGTGCAGGTGGACCCGGACGTCCTCTACGTGGACAACGGCAGCGTGCTCACCTCTGCCGGCAAAGCCGCCGCCATGGACCTGTGCCTGCACGTCGTCCGCCTCGACCGCGGCTCGTCGATCGCCAACGCGGTCGCCCGCCGCCTGGTCGTGCCGCCGCACCGGGACGGCGGTCAGGCCCAGTTCGTCACCACCCCGGTGCCCGCCCCGGACAACCACCCGCTCGCCGAGCTGTTCCCCTGGGTGATCGAACGGCTGGACCATCCGCTGACCGTGGAGGACCTGGCCCGCCGGGCGCGGATGAGTTCGCGGAACCTGGGCCGCCACTTCAGGTCGGTGACCGGCACGACCCCGCTGCAATGGCTGCTGACTCAGCGGATCCGCCACGCCCAGGAGTTGCTGGAGACCACCGACGACACGGTCGAGGCCATCGCGACGGCCACCGGCATGGGCACCGCCACGACGCTGCGCCGCCACTTCAACCGCACGGTCGGCGTGCCTCCGGACACGTACCGTCGGACTTTCCGCTCACGGACCGGCCCGGGCCCGAACGACAGCCAAGAACGCCACGAACGTGCTTGAGCTGAGGTGTGCTTGCACAGCTGACGACGGGCGGCCCGGGAGCCGTACGCCTCTACAGAAAAGAATTTGAGCGCGGCGGCGCCCGTTGCTACTGTCGTGGTGGATCGTGAAGTCGTCGTATGGAGGTGAGCCCCGTGAACACAGTTACCCGTGGGTGCTCCCTCAACCCGTCACGGTCCGGCGGCTGACGTTCGGTGTCGCCGGGAGCGCCTGAGATCGAGGCACTCCTGGAGGGAGACTCCGATGAACACGAAGCCTTTCATATCCGGCCTGGGCGAGAACGCGGTGATGATCACGCGTGTGGCGGACAGGCAGTGGCATGCACTGGATGGCGACCTGGTGGTCGGCCGCGGGCATGCGGAGCAGCGGCCCGACGGACGCTTGTTCGTCAGCATCGACGCCTGGCACGACGCCGTCTTCGACCGGCTCGCCGAGGCGATGCTGGCGGAACTGCCGGCGCCGCTGTACACGGTGGTCGACGAAGCCGACGTCGAGCTGACGGCCGGCTGGCGGCGGGCCGGTTTCACGATCCGGCGCCGCGAGTGGGAGTACGCCGTGCCGACCGACCCGCGGGTCACAGGGCTCGACGAAGTCCTGCCGCCTGCGGGCGTGACGATCGTGCCCGCCGGCCAGGCGGACGAGAGTCTGCTGCGGGCGGTGGACCGCGCGATCCGTGACCAAGTCGGGGCGACCGCCGGGTGGCAGTCGATGCCCGCGGAGGTGATCGCCCTCCCCGAAGGCGACACCATCGCCGACCCGACGAAATACGCCGTGGCCGCGGCACCGGACCGCTACCTGGGTCTGATCCGGGTGGTGACGGTGAACCGCCCGCGCATCGGGCTGGTCGCGGTCCGGGCCGGCGAGCAGCGCCGCGGTATCGCGCGGGCACTGCTGGCCCACGCGCTGGGGACGCTGCACCGCTCCGGGTTCACCGCGGCCTGGACCGAAGTCCAAGAGTCCAGCCAAGCAGCCTCGGCACTGTTCGAGGGCATCGGCGCCCGGCCGATGAGCAGCAACCTGGAGCTGGTGCGATGACGAAGCACAAGAACGTCATCGAAGCCGAGGGCAAGGTCGTCGAGTGCCTGCGCAGCGCCATGTTCACCGTGGAGCTCGGCAACGGCCACCAGGTGCTCGCGCACATCAGCGGGAAGATCCGCAAGAACTACATCAAGATCATGCTGGAAGACCGGGTGCTGGTGGAGCTCCCGCCGTACGACCTGACGCGCGGCCGGATCGTGTTCCGGTACCGGAACTAGCGGCGGTCGGCACCTTCCGCGGTAACTGATCCTGGGGCCCCGGTCACGGCGTTTCCGTGACCGGGGCCCCGATGACGGCTCACACGGCCGCGGCGGCCACCGCTCCAGCCGCCGCCGGCAGGTCCGGCCCGAGCCGAAGCAGGGGCCTCACCCCGACGAACGTCACACCTGACCGAGCGGTCGCAGGAAGCGGCGTTCGTACCGCCGAATGCACCGAGTCCGCCGGGCCAGTTCGTACGCCTCTTGGCACTCGGGGTCCTGTGCGCTGTCCAAACGGTACTGCTCGTACGCGGCAAGGCTGTGGAACGAGAAGAGCGCGTACGCGATGTCGCTGTCGCCCTCGCTGGGCAGGTAGTAGCCGTGGTGCGTGCCCCCGAACCGATCGACGAGGGCGACCCAGCGGCGGCCGTACTCCTCGAAGTCCTCGATACGGTCGGGGTCGATCTCATACGTCAGATGAACAGTGATCATGTGACACATGGTGCCCGAGTGGCGGCCGGGGCGTCCGCCGCTCTACTGGCTCTGGCGCACCTTGACGCCTCCGACCAGGGAATACGAGCGGACCTTGACGACCGCCCCGCTCGGCTCCCCTGCCGCGTCCACGCTGCGGTCGCCGATCAGGGAGAAGCCTCGGACCTCGACCGCCGTGCCGGGCGGGACCGTAAGGTCATGCGTAGGCTGCTCCAATGGGCCTTCTCGACAGACTGACCGGCACCAAGTACCCCAGCAGCGGCGCCGCACCGCGCCCCGCCATGGAGGTCCGGGCAGCGCTGCTCGCGCTCAGCGGGCCGGACGTGCCGTACCGCGTGCGCACCGCTCTCCCCTCGGAGAAGGCCGACCTGGTGGCGGAGTGGCGGATCACGGATCCCGCCATGCGCACCCTCTTCTCCCATACCCGGCTGGACCGGACCATCAAGACCCGGATGCGCCTGGTCCCGCAGAACCACGAGGTGCGGGCTCTCGACGAGCAGTGGGAGGTGACCTGGCTCGGGGACACGCCCAGGCTGGCCACGTCGCGTGCGTATGGCCGCGGGAACATCACCACGGTTTCCCGGGAATGGACGTACGAGCGGGGGCCCGATGGCCGCCGGCACAAGGTCGAGACGTTCCGCTTCGACTCGCGGGAGATGAAGAATCCCTTGCGGAATACGGTTCTTGAGGCGGGATGGACGTGGCGTGGAGTGGTGTTCGGCAAACTGTGACCGGCCTGGGGGTGCGGAGCCGGACGAGGGATGCCGCGGCCGTAGGCGTACTTTCCGTCACGGAAGCAGCATTGATACTCAGCCCTGACTGAGTACGACGACTCTGTCTCAGCGGCCGTCCCCAGCGGTGCAATTGCCCTATGGCGACAAGAGCATCAGGCCCCGAGACGCGCCCGGCACCCGGCAACGATGCGGCCCGGACCTCGCTGGCCCTGGGCCTCCTGGCAGCCCTGACGGCTGTCAGCGGGGTGTTCACCCCGATCTCCCCCATCCTGGGCATGGCTGCCGTGGTCTATGGACTGATCGGGCGGGCGAGGGCGGAAGGAGGCATGGCTCTCGCGGGAGTCCTGCTGGGCGTGATCACCACGCTCGTATCGGTGGCTGTGACCGCCTCCATCATCACTGCCATGAGCAACTTGCAGAAGGGGGTCGGCTCGGGCGCTTCGGGAGGTCGCCCCGCCCCGGTATTGCATGGCAGCGGGTACTGAGAGGGGCCGACTCATGACCACAAGACCATCCCGTACACCCGGCGATACGGCCGCAACGGTGTGCCGCCGTGTCATCATCCGTCGCTGGACGATCTGCTGCGCAACGGCGGCCGTCGCCTGGGCCACGGTCACGGCCGTGGGCGTCCCGCTGGCACTCCTGATGGGAATCGCCGCTGTGTTCTGCGCCTGGATCGCCCTCGCTGCTACGCAGCGTGTGAAGGGGGCACAGGATGTCCCGTCTCTGATCGTTCTTGCACTGCTCGCCGCATTGACGATCGGCCCCATCGCGTTCTTGGTCTGGCTCTGGGCAGGTCTGGCCAACGCGTACGAATGAGGCATTGTGATGGCGAAAACCGGCCGCAGGCTGCCCGATGCCACGGCGTGTCCTGCAGGTTTTCTCCATCAGAATGCCGGGAGCGCCGGGCGCAGGGCTCACCGTGTCCACTCGGGTGAAAACCAGGCTCGGGGTCATCAGACGCTGTGAGAGAGTGCGGTGTGCCCAATTCCTCCTCCTGCTGCCTGCAGTTCCTCCTCGAATACGGCGCCTGCCGAACCCGGTTGCGACCAGGCCGATCGGACCGCCGTGATCCCTTCACACGCGGGCTCGTAGTCGAGCGCCATGAGCAGGCGATGCGATGACGGCCTTCGAACCAGCCCATCTGGTGACCGATGCGGAACTCCACGTCGATCGGGTCGAGACCGCCGACGAAACCGAGGCGACTGTCGTAGTCCGCTGCATGCGTGGACCCGTCCGTCTCGGCGCCCGCTTCCGCGAGGTCCACGGCACTGCGGCCTCCATCGACCTGGAGTTGACGCGGATTCTCTGCTACGGGCAGCCGATCAAGGCACTCGACCCGGCCCTCACGGCGCTGGTCACGCTCCGCGGCACGGGCACGCGTCATCTCGAATCAGGCAGCCGCAGCTCCGGCTGGCAGCTGATCCGGGGCAGCAACCCAGCCGATTGATCGCCCAGGCCGCCGGCTTCGGCAGCGGCCTGGGCGATCACCTCATGGAGACGAAGAAAACGGCTCGGCGCCGACCACCCGACGTACGCGCGACGGCTCGATCAGCACGATGACCCGCTGTTCACCAGGGATGCGCCACTCGAACCGCTCGGTGCCCAGATAGACCCCTGCCAGCATGTCCATGTTCCGGTCCGCCTCTTGGCCCTCCACGAACCGGACGGCACGGCCCCGGATCTGCACCCGGTCGTAAGGGTCGTCCGGGTCCGCGTGGGACAGGCACACACGCGGATCACGGCGCAGGTTGCGCTCCTTGACCCGGCCGACAGCGGTGTTGAACAGCAGCAGGTCGCCGTCGAGGCCAACCCACATGGGGCTCACGTGAGGCGACCCGTCCAGGTTGACCGTTCCGACGTACCAGATATGTGGTGCTTCGATTCTCAGGCGTATGTCGTTCGGTAAAGCAACCATGAACAAGTACTGCCCAGGCACGACTCACGGGACACGTCGGTCACACCTGGTCGAGCGGCCGCAGGAAGCGGCGTTGGTACCGGCGGATGCACCGGGTCCGCCGGGCCAGTTCGAAGGCCTCCTGGCACTCGGGGTCCCGCATGCTGTCCAAGCGGTACTGCTCGTACGCGGCAAGGCTGGGGAAGGAGAAGAGCGCGTACGCGATGTCGCTGTCGCCCTCGCTGGGCAGGAAGTAGCCGTGGTGCGTGCCCCCGAAGCGATCGACGAGGGTGACCCAGCGGCGGCCGTACTCCTCGAAGTCCTCGATGCGGTCGGGGTCGATCTCATACGTCAGATGAACAGTGATCATGTGGCACATGGTGCCTGAGTGGCAGCCCGGTTGGCCGCCGCTTTACCGGCCCTGGCGCACCTTGACACCGCCGACCAGGGAGTACGAGCGGACCTTGACCACCGCCCCGCCCGGCTCCCCCGCCACGTCCACGCTACGGCCGCCGATCAGGGAGAAGCCGCTGACCTCGACCGCCGTGCCGGGCGGAACCGTCAGGTCGACGCCGCCGATCAGCGAGAAGGCATCGACCTCGGCGGACGCGCCCTCCGGGTAGGCAAGCTCCGCGCCGCCGACCAGGGACGCCTTGACCAGGTGGGTAGGACCCGCAGGCAGTTCGGCGTCGGTGTGGTCGAGCTTGGCCCCGCCCACGGCGGCCACGTGCACCGTACGCTCCCGGGCCGTGAAAGAGCCCTGGCGCTTCAGGCCACCGAGGAGCGACAGGCTCCACTGGGTGCGGGGGATGCTGGTGGCGGCGGTGTTCTTCGTGATCTCCATGTCCTCAAAGGTACGGCCATGGCCTGATGTGCCGTCAGTGCCGACAGGCATCGGCTCCGCATGACAAACGTCATGGCCGCAGGCCTGACGGCGAAGGTCGGGGCTGCGCTTTTGCGTGCGTATCAGCGCCTACTGGCCGACGGGCTGCCACAGGGCCAGCTCGCAGCCGCCCGGCTCACGGAAGTGAAACCGCCGCCCTCCGGGGAAATCGAAGGCCTCAACCGTTATCACTCCACCAGCAGCCTCGACAGCGGCCCGGGCCGCTTCCAGGTTGTCGGTTCGGATGGCCACCAGCGGCGCACTGGGCCGCTCCTCCGGATCAGCTTGAAACCCCAGCCCTACACCGGCACCGCCGACGTCGGTGTACATGGGGCCGTAGTCAATGGGCGTCCACCCGAACGCCTTCTCAAAGAACTGGCCCGAGGCCGCAGTCGAGCTGGAGGGAAACTCCACGAAGTCCACGACGTACATGACCGCACCCTATGACGATTCCTCGCCCGCCTCGGCTCCCGCCCACAAGATCGTGTCAGGGGGCCCTTAGGCTGGCCCGATGGGCCTCTTCGACAAACTGACCGGCACCAAGTACCCCGGCAGCGGCGTCGCACCGCGCCCCGCCATGGAGGTCCGGGCTGCGCTGCTCGCGCTCAGCGGGCCGGATGTGCCGTACCGCGTGCGCAACGCTCTCCCCTCGGAGAAGGCCGACCTGGTGGCGGAGTGGCGGATCACGGATCCCGCCGTGCGCACCCTCTTCTCCCATACCCGCCTGGACCGGACCATCAAGACCCGAATGCGCCTGGTCCCGGAGAGCCGTGAGGTGCGGGCTCTCGACGAGCAGTGGGAGGTGACGTGGCTCGGGGACACACCCAGGCTGGCCACGTCGCGTGCGTACGGCCGCGGAAACATCACCACGGTTTCCCGGGAGTGGACATACGAGCGGGGGCCCGACGGCCGTCGGCACAAGGTCGAGACGTTCCGCTTCGACTCGCGGGAGATGAAGAATCCCTTGCGGAACACGGTCCTTGAGGCTGGATGGACATGGCGCGGAGTGGTGTTCGGCAAACTGTGACCGGCCTGCGAGCCTCCCGAAAGCAGTCGGTGGGGAACCGGCGCAATCCGATTCAGGGCGTGACCGCCCGGCATGGGACACGTCGCCGGGCGGCCGGGCAGAGATCTGGGCTCACGTCACGGAGGCACTCTCCACTACCAGGTCCACTTCGCGCTGCCCGGACTCCCCGGCCGGCTGACTGATGCCGAGGAGGAAGGCACTGCGACTGTCATTCACGGCGATGACGGTCAGACGCAGACGGCCTGCGCTGCCGCCCTTGCGCTCGCTCACCTTCAGCACCACCGTGTGTGCGGGGTGGCCTTTGACCGTCGTTGCCCGGGATTCCTCAAGCGTTGAGCTTCCGTCCGGATAGAAGAACTCCGCGTTGGACCGTGCGGCTCGCTCCGTCTGCCGTTGCAGGGAGTGCTGCGGCATGGCTCCACCCCGGCCCGCAAAGACGGCGCTGCCGCCCTCACCGTCGCTGTGCTTCGTCGTGATCGCGGAGGTGAAGGCGCCGATCAGCTCGCCCTGCTTCCGGGGCTTCTCCCATCTCTCCGGTATCGCATACGAGAGTCCGGCGGCGTCATCCGTCACGCGCGGCCGACCGGCCAACGGGGAATTGTCTTCGTCCCGCATCCACCACCACGCGGCGACGCCCCCGCCCGCCAGCGCGACGACCAGGGCCACGACGACACCGACCACGGCGGCCCGGCGGTTGCGCGGCCGACCGGCCGGAGGCGGGGGCGGAACCGGAAAGCCAGGGCTCGGCGGGTACGGCGGCGGGCCGGGGAGGAGAGACGTTGTCATGATCCTCAGCATCCCGGCCGAGCCGGGCTTCGCCCTGAGCTTTCGTACTCAGTTCCGTACTCAGTTCCCTCGTCGCCGCAGTAGGTGTGGGTGACGCCGCCTGAGTGCACGGCATCGCCGAGCACCGCCGGCATCAAAGCCGGGCGTACTCTCTGGCCGCCTCCCGCGAGAAGACGACCCACATCTTGCTCCCACGGAGCGGCGCCCTCGCGTCATCCAGCCCGCAAATCCCACCGCACGCACCGACGACGGCATCCAGCGAGGCCAGCGCCGCACGCCGCCGCTCGCGGCATGCCTTGCCGGCGCCCCGGCTGTGGGCGGGGTGCTCGTCGAAGACGGTCAGCCGCAGCACGCCGAAGCGCCAGCGCATGGACAGACTCACTTCACGCCCCGGAGTGAACTGACATGCATTCGTGATGAGTTCGGATGCAGCGAGGGTGCCGAGTTCGGCGAGGTCTGCGAGCCCATGGTCGAAGAGCAGGCGACGTACGGCGGTCCGGGCCATGGGCAGGCAGTACGCCTCACCCGGAAACCCGAAGGAGTAGTTGAGGTTGGCCGGGGTCGGGCCACCCGGTGTGAAGGGGATCGGTTCGGGCGGGCAGGGCGAGGGCATGTTGCTCATGCGGACTCCAAGCACATGTACGAGTGGGGGAGTTCTCGCACGCGCAGGGGGTACCGGTGGCTCGCCTCCCTGGGCGCGGGCACACCTCACCCCAGGGAGAGTGAGCATGCTCGCGCGGTGCTCTTCCGGCGCCACGGCGTGTGAGCCAAGCAACACCGAAGGTAGCGCGTTCCGGAAGCCCTGTGCTACTCGCTTGCCGGAATCCCTGAGCTACCGGTCCATCGCTGGATCTCATAGCACCCTGTGGGCAGACTGGTTGCCGGTTCGAGAGAGGGGCGCCCCATGCCACCGAGAAGCAACCCGACGATCCGCCAGCGGCGCCTGGGCGCCGCGCTGCGCCGGCTACGAGAGCAGGCTGGAATGTCAGCTTCTGACGCCGCAGCCCTGCTCGGCGTGGACCGCACGCGCATCTCCAACACGGAAGCCGGCCGCTTCGGCATCAGCCCGGCCCGTGTACGCACACTTGCCTGCAACTACCGCTGTCCGGACGCCCAATTGGTGGATGCCCTCGCGGACATGGCCCAGGACCACACCAAGGGCTGGTGGGAGGAGTACAGAGGGGCGCTCCCGCCGTTCTTCCTCGACATCGCGGAGCTGGAGTGGCATGCGGAACGTCTCCGCAACGCCCTGACGTCACACATCCCCGGCATGCTGCAAACGGCTGATCACGCTCGCGCCCTCTTCGAGATGGTCATTCCGGAGCTGCCACCGGAAGAGGTTGACCTGCGAGTCTCGCAACGGCTTCAGCGCAGTCGGGTGCTGGACCGTGAAGCCCCACCGACCTACGAAGCAATCGTCCACGAAAGCGCCCTACGGATGCAGTTCGGCGGCCGGGACACAGCGCGTACGCAGCTCAAGCACCTGCTCGACACAAGCGAACGCGATCACGTAACTCTGAAGGTCATCCCGTTCACGGTTGGGGGCTTCCCCGGCGCCGGCCAGACCGTCCTGTACGCGTGCGGTCCTGTGCCCCAACTGGACACGGTGCAGCTCGACACCTCGTACGGATCCGTGTTCATTGATTCCGACATGCAGCTTGCCAACTACCGGCACCTCCTCGACAAGATGGAACTCAGCGCCCTCGACGAGGACATGTCCCGCAAGTTCATCCACACAATCGCCCGAGAACTCTGAGAGGAGCAGTCATGTCCGAGATCCAGTGGCAGGAACCACTCTGTGGTGGAGGTGGAAACGCCTGCCTCCAGATCGGCCACAGAACAGACGGCACCCCCATACTTCGCGAGACCGCCCGCCCAGACGAACTGGTCATCACCACGCAGGCGGGCCTGCGCAACTTTGTCGAAGCGGCGAAGCGGGGCGAACTCGACCATCTCGTATGACCCGGAAGTTCACGTCATGGGCACTGCAGCGGTCAGCGTCTCACCCCCGCTTGCCCGTTGATGTCCTTGCTTTGCCCTGAGGACCCCAGCCGATGTGCTCTGCCGCCCAGCAGGGAGTCCAACAGGGCGATTACATGAGGCTAAGAACTCGTAACACGATCTTGTGGAGCAAGGCCGGTCAGCCGTGACTTCGGCTGTGTTCCGGCTGTTCGTCAGACGTGAGCAGATGGCCGTGGATCGTGGACGACGGGCTGTGGGAGCTGGTGGAGCCGTTGCTGCCGCCCTGGCCCGAACGGGCACCGGGGCCGCGGCCGGTGGACGACCGGCTGTGCCTGCAGGGCATCCTCTACGTGCTCTACAACGACATCAGCTGGCAACTCCTGCCGCCCGCGCTGGGGTTCGGCTCGGGACAGACCTGCTGGCGACGCCTGGGACGGTGGCACGAGGCCGGCGTCTTCGACAGCCTCCACCGCATCCTGCTCGCCAAACTGAACGCCGCAGACGCGATCGACTGGTCACGGGCCTGCGTGGACGCCTCCCACATCCGCGCGAAAAAGGGGGCGAAGCCACCGGTCCGTCGCCGGTCGACCGGAGGAAGAAGGGCAGTAAGCACCACCTGATCTGCGACGGCAACGGCACCCCGTTCAAGGTCATCACCACCGCAGCCAACGTCAACGACGTCACCCAGACCCTGGCCCTCGTCGATGCCGTCCCGCCCGTGGCAGGCAGACCCGGTCGCCCCCGCAGACGGCCCGACGCCCTGCTCGGCGACAAGGGATACGACAGCAACCCCAACCGCCGGGAACTGCGCAAGCGCCGCATCCTGCCGGTCATCTCCCGCAAGGGCGCCCCGAACATCGAGGGCCTGGGCAAGCTCCGCTATGTCGTCGAGCAGACCTTCTCACTGCTGCACCACTTCAAGCGCCTGGCCGTCCGCTGGGAACGGCGACTCGACCTGCACGACGCCCTCGCCTCCCTGGCCTGCAGCCTCATCTGCTGGAGACGCCTGAAGAAGCACCAACCATGATCGTGTTACGAGTTCTAAAGGTCTCCCTTGTAGTTCTCATCCACATAGCAAGGTGAGTTCAGGTAGACGTACAACCCGTCGCGACCACTCTTCTCCCACTTGCCTGCGTCGGGGTCACGAGATACGAAGTCTTCTTCAATGGTCACTGTGTGATGGAGCTTCATATCCTCCACGTCGAGCTGCATCTGACGCGCCTTTGATTTGGCGTGCTCGAATCGGTACGCCTTCCAGCCACGCTTGGGGAGTTCCTCATGCAGGCGCTCAAGGGCTTGGGTTGGAACTTCTCGGGATGGCCCGAAAACCTTCCAGGAATGAGTGATGCGGTAACCGTGCTTCACACCCTTGCATTCACTCGCAAAAGGAGATCCATTGGTCGTTTCGTACTTCAATCCAGAGACGTCAAGGATCACGCTGGACTGACGACGCGCGAGATCCATGGCTTCATTGACCGAAATCTTCTCCGGCTCGTAGTCAAGCCCATTATTCACAGCAGAGGAACATCCCGTAGAAACGATTAGAGCAGAAAGCATGGCAACGGCTATTCGACATGACTTCACCATGTCGCCAACACGGCGCAGAGCGTCAACCAGAGCGCGTCATCCGGCAACGTGGAGCATTCCTCTCCATATGTCACACATCTCGATGCACGTCCTGACGCCAACGTCACAACCCCGGCGAAGAACAGGATGGGAACAAATGCAACAGCAGCAAGGGCGGATCGGCGGCGGACCCTGTCAGCGGGTGTGTCAGCAGATGTGGTGATCAACGTAATCCAGCTCATGCCAACATCAAAGCGTCTTGGGAGTATCGGTCGTATGGGCGCTGCTACTCAGTCTTGCCAGCGCATGTACTCATCCACAACGAAGGCGTCGCGTCACGAACGACCGGGCACCACAGTCCGTTGCCCGCCGGTTGGCAGGAAGGACCGCTTCCTGCCCAGGGTGCTGCGCGCTTCCACCCAGGCTCGCATCCTGAAGTCCGATCAGAGCCTGCGCAGTGCTCCGCGCCAGCCCCCTGAGCCGACGGCCGCAGTCTGCGGCTACGTAATCGAGTCATATCCCAAAGAGGGCACCCTCACCCGGAGTCGGCAGGGAAGGCTATTGCTTCTTCTGTTCTTCACCCTTCGGGATCATGCAGGGAGAATGGACCGAGAGAAGAATCTCGGAATACCCAGCATTCGACCAATTGGCAGACTCCACCCCAATAGAGAATCCCCCTTTCGCTGGGCGCGCCTCAACAATCATGCTCTGACGGGGGGGGCGATACTCACGATAGGTCGTGATTGCGTAACCGTCGCCTTCCAGCGCTTTTCGGATCTTTACGCCAGCCTCGTTATGTTTCTCGCCGGGCATAACAGCCCAAGCGCTATACATAAGCTGATACCTTGCGTCGCCGGGAATTTCACCCTTCTTTCCCTCACACCCCAGGAAACTGCTGTCCGGCCGGCGAGGGCCGACCTGGACACCCGCAGCACCTGCCAGGTGCTCAGTAAATCTACGCGCCCATTCTTCGGCCTCTACCTTATCCATTCTCGGTAGCGGATCATTCTTCCCGTCACCGTCGGACACGCACCCTCCAAGGGTTGAAAGAGTAAAAGCCGCCATTAGAGCTGTGCAAGCCGACCGCAAGTTGCGTCGACTGACGACTGGGAATGCATGAGGGATCATTTCACTCCTTGTGGCACGCCAGGGAAAGGCTCCTTGTATCCCGGACGTCCGAAGGATGACGGCTTGGGGGCCTCCATCGTGGGCGACTCACCCACAATGATCCGGCCCTGATTTCTCAGACTCTCGCTAGGGATCCCGCCGCGGGTATCCCAGTACCCACTGTGGCCGCTCGTATCAACGACAAATCTCTGAGCCCCGAAATTCTTCGTCGCCGGGTCGACACCCAGCGTCTTATCGGAGAAATAATTAATGATCGGATCGTCCTCCGCCGCACCAATATACACGTTCTTGGGGTTTATATGAAGCTCTTGGGCTTCCTCGACGGTCATTCCAGGACTTCCAACAGCAATTATGTTGTCAGCACCCAGGCCATGCCCTCCAGCAGCTCCTGCGCCGACCGTTGTCGAGCCATAGCTATGCCCAATCACAGTGAGATTGCTGCGATGGTCTCCTTGCGCTGTCCTTGTGCCGGCAGTGAATTCACGAAGCGCCTCCCCTCCCTCCTTGGCGCGGCCTCTCAAGGCCACTCCACCCTCGAACCGAGAATCAGCAATATTCTCATTCGGCGGGTCATAGTCCAGCCATGAGATGACTGCCGTACTCTTCTCCGGTGCGCGCCCCTTGGCAGCGTTGTACAGGGCATCGATGCGATTAATCTGACCTGACATCGATTTGAGGTCTGTATTGGTCCCAGGGACTAGCACAGCGGTATTGTCGGCAGTATCCGGATTCCCCATCGCAACGATCGCCCGGCCATCCCCCTTGGGATCTATCTTGAGCAGATAGAGGTTCTTCTGCGGGTTGCTGTCAGCGGAATCGAGGCGCTGTTTAATCCCGCGAAGACCCTCCTGCTGCTTGTTGAACTCATTCACATTGATGCCGTGCTCCGGAGGTGCTGGATTGAGCATCTGATCCAGCAGCAGCCTGTTCGCGTCGTCACGAGCCACAGTTGGCAATCCGTTCAGCACGCCAATCTTGTCCGGGTACATCGCTATATAGGTCTGCTGCTGGTCGCTACTCAAGCCCTTCCACCAATCGGCATTTTGCTTCGTATCATGCCCATCGGGGATCCCATACGGCCCAATCCCCAGCAACTTGCCGACCTCGCGCGCCTCCACAGCCGTTTGCCCGAGAGCATCTTCTTCGTCGAGCAGCTGCGCCCGTACCGACCCAAGGGCCTTGCGGCCCTCCTCGCTCGCCTTCTCCCCGTCGCTCAGCGCATCGTCGATGGCCTTCTGATACTTGGACATCGCGTTCAAATACCCAGCAACGATCGCCGGCTGATCAGGGTCGTGATTCGTGCTAGTCAGCCATTTCGGTAAGGAGAGTTGGCCTGTCGCGTCGTTCACTTCGTAGTGCTCCAGCTCAGCGCTGCGCACCGCGTTCCTCAGGTCAGTCTGCGCCTGCTCCAACCGAAATCGTGTCGTGTCGAGCACTTTGGCAATCAACAGCGCGTCGACCCGTGCCGCTTCCAACTGGCCCTGCACGCTTTCCAGCACAGGAATTCCCGCTTTGGCACTGTCGCCCTCCCACCTCCCCTCAAGCGGGCCAGTCACCTGTTTACGGTGATCTGTATGGGCAGTCTCAAGCCCCCGAGCGAGGCTGCGCCAGGCTGAAACTGCCGCCTCCAGATCTGCGACGTCCAACTTGAACAGCCTTTGATAGGCAGATGTCATCTCCGCAAGTCTCCATGGAAGGACTTATATATCTCAAATTCGTTCCACTCGTGACCGTCAGCGGTATCCGAGAGGAGACTTCCGCTCTTGGTCAGGCGAGTGCGCATGGCGGTCAGCGCCGCGTTCCAATCCGTTGCGCACTCTTCCAGGGCCGCCCCGAAGGCCCAGTCGCGTAAAGAACTCGCCGCATCCTTGGTCTGGTTGACAGCCTTGCTCACATGGGGTTCCAGATCCCGGCCTATCCACCCGGCAGCTGCGCCACTTGCCCGTAGCTCGCTGAGAGGGATCTTCAGCTTGTCGCCCATAGAAGTTTTTTGCCTCTCATGTATGAGAACGAGCGCGACGGCGGATGATGA
Source organism: Streptomyces sp. 17_S59 (assembly GCF_056930295.1). Lineage (NCBI taxonomy): Bacteria > Bacillati > Actinomycetota > Actinomycetes > Kitasatosporales > Streptomycetaceae > Streptomyces > Streptomyces sp. 17_S59. Next base: position 2,592,235 of record NZ_JBXOWD010000001.1, read on the forward strand.
ATACCGGCACGACGGCGGCAAGGGCCACCACGACGGCGACGCCGACCATGAGTACGTGGCGGCCGGACAGGAGGCTGTCTTCCTTCGCGGCCGCTCGTCCCTGCGGCTCATACGCACGGGGCACAGGAGCCTTAGAGGCCGAAGAGGCCCCCAATTCCGGGATCGGGCTGACAGCCGGCGGACCCGGATCGCCAGGATCCTGGAGGGCAATGCGGGGACGAACAGCGCCATAGCCGACTGTGTCGCTGCGCTTGGCCCCGCTGTGGGGGCCGCCTGCCGTGTTGATGAGGACCCGAAGTACCTGGTTTGCCGTCCAGTCGGGGTGGGCGGACCAGACAAGGGCGGCGGAGGCCGAGGCAAGAGCGGTCGCGTCGCTGGTGCCGTCAGCACTGCAAACGCCACTGCCACCCAGGCAAGCCCCCACCACGCCCACTCCCGGTGCCGCTAGATCGACTTGGGCACCCCGCTGAGAAAAGGCCGCGGCTTCACCCCCTTGATTGATCGCGGCTACACCGATGACCCCGGGGTAGGCTGCCGGGTATTCGACAGAATTACTCTTGTCTCCGGAGTTTCCGACTGCTGCGAAAATCATCTTCCCTTTGGACAAAGCGTAGTCGATGCCATTTTCTTCCTCGGCACTCCGTCCTGGGCTACCACGCGAGATGTTGATGATCTTCGCGTCTGAATCCGCCGCATAGCGGAGGGCTTTCCCCATGGCGATCGAGTCTTCATGGAAGTTGCTCCCGCCCACTCGGAGCGGGAGGATCTTGACCCCCGGAGCAAGTCCATAGGATCCGGCTTCGTTGCCTCTATTCCCCGTTCCGGCGATTAGCGCAGCCATGTGCGTACCGTGTCCGTCGGGATCCGTATGGGCATCGCCAGGTTTGCTGGTGAAGTTCCTTCCTTCCAGCACCTGGCCCTGCAAGTCAGGAAGCTCCGCATCCACGCCGGTATCGAGAACCGCCACTGAGACGCCAGTGCCCGTGCTCTTCTTCCACACCTCTTCCGCATGCATCGCGTCCAGGTGCCACTGGCGGGAGCGGACTGTGTCCGCGTATGCAGGTACAGCCGATACACCAGCCATCGTCAGAGTGAGGATCGTGGCAACCGAACCCACCCATTGCCCAGGCATGCGGGCAGTGCTATGCATCGTTGAATCCCTCTGTGACATGCACTCGTGTCAGTCGATAACAGGGGGCGTGATACGTCGACTGCCCCGTGTCCAGGTCTCTTCGTCCTCAACCAGATAGTCGGGCCGCCGTCCTTGGCTTTGCCTGGGTTGAGTGGCGTTCACACCAGAAGTTGGCAGCATGCCGCTGTGGACACGTCCGGTCATAGCCGAGGCACCGTTCTCTCCAACCGACTGTCTCCGCACCAGCCCCGACCCTCCAGGCGTGAAGGGTTTATCAGCAAATACCTCGTGTCGCGGCACAGGCCGGCCACCAACGACCCCGCCTGGTTCGGTCACCGTAGGGCGTCCGCCGACAGCGCCTGTCCCACCCTGCACTGGCACGGCCGTACCTCCGAAGACGCCTCCGCGCCCCAAAGGCACTCGCCCCAGGGTTTGACCTTGTCCGGGCTCCATGCCGACAACTACTCCGCGAGGGATCCCCGCCGGGGGTAGAGCCTCCTTTGGAGGAGTCGGACGGTGATCAAAAGTGCCTTCGTGCGTACTCGGGGCATGCATCTCACCCCTGCCCGGGGCACCCTCCTTACCAGCGGACATCGGAAGTCGGCCACCGGGAGGTTTGCGTTCGCTTCCCCTAGCTGAGGCGAAAATACCGGGAATATTCGGGTAGTTGGATTGCGTGGTCAATCCAGGAAAATGCGGCACAGGCAACGGAGGCACGTTCGTGTGCGACAGTGACACCACGTCGGCCGGTGACGCATACGGCGCCTTCGACACAGCTGGCCCACTGTCAAGACCCATGGCGTGGGGCACACCGTGGCTTGCGATGTGCTCATCGCCTTGCTGAGCAGCAGCCCCGGTTCTGATCGAGTAGGTCGCGGGTCCCAATCCGGAGGCACCATGGGCACCGCTGCCCGTCTGAGGAGCTACCGTCCCGGGAAGAGCGATGTACTGCATCTCGTCGTGCTTCGACTCTGCGGGCATGATCTGACCCGGCAAAGGCGGAAAACTCGGCCGCTCCACCGTAGAAATCCTCAGCCCCGAGTCGTTGTAGGACTCCGCCAGCTTCTTCATCTGCTGCGCCGCAGCCATGTGCTCGTCATGCAGCCGCTTCTGCGCCGCGAACGCCTCGGCCTGGCTCGGACCGCCCGTCTTCAGGCCCTTGTCGACGTCCGCTGTCAACGGGTTCGGCACAGAGCTAAGCTGCTGCGGATGGTTGTTCAGATAGGCGTCGACCGTCGCCTTCGTGTCGGGCGAGTAGCGCGGCATGGCCTGCTTGACCTCGGTGAGCGTGACAGCAGCGTGCTGCATCCACTTGCCGGCGTCCTCGCTGTAATTGCCCAGACGCAGCGTTGCGTTGGACATGTCCGCGCCCCAGTTGCGGAATGCGTCTCCGCCCTCGCCCTCCCATTCGACGTGCTCCATGTGCTGCTTCAGGTCATCGCCGACCTTCTTGATCGCAATAGCCGCAGCCTTCAGTTTGTCGGCCACCGTCGTGACTCTGCCCGCGTCCGCTTCCTCGATCATCGCCTGTAACTGCTCGTGCGGAATTGCCGCAAAGTCTTGCGCGATGAACGCGAAGGGGAAGGGGCGGCGAGGGTCGTTGGCCCTGTGTGTGGTCGTCACAACGTCACCTCGTTGTCGCCTGGCTTCGTGTTGGTGCCGGTGTCGGCACTCGGGTTGTGCTGTGCGTGCGGGTCCTGACCCGCGTCGTACTGCTGCGTGAGACGGCGCTGCACCGCCCACATGCGGTCGCGCTGCGCCAAGTCCGTTTCGACGTAGCCGTTGTGGGCGCCTTGCATCGCGATGCTCAGGGCGTCGATCTCGTCCGACAGCAGACGGGAAAGGGCCTCCAGGTCGCTGCGGACGTCGTGGTACGCGTTGTAGAGGGACATCGCCGCAGTGAAGTTCTTGCCCAGGTGCCCAGCAGCTAGCCGGTCCGCTCCTATGCGCGACGGCGCCGCCTCCGACTCCCCCAGTGTCGTCAGGATCTCGTCGACCCGTCCCTTGAAGCCCTTGAGCGACTCCAGCTCCGCATGCAGTCTTCCGGCCGCACCCGTGCCCACGCCCGTCCCCGCCTCTCTTGTCAGTCCGTACCCCCGTCTTCACGGAAGGCTACTGACTAGCACTGACGCTCGCCTGAGTACGCGTACTCAGCTCGACACCACTTTCGGCAACGTACTCAGAGCCTCAGCGCCGTCGCCGCCCGAGCACGCAACCGTCAACTCGTAGGGAGATCGGAGAGTATGCCCACGACCATGGCCCCGGCCGTGAAGCAAGCCACCGCCACCAGAACCCGCGCCTCGCGGAAGCGGGGATGAGATGGCAGAGCCCACGTCGCGACAAGCAGCGCGACGGCGACGACCCAGACGATGGGCGCAGCTACCAGCCGCTGGTTGAGGGCGTCCGGGCAGTGGTCCGGCCCGCAGCTGTCGGTCGCCATGGGAGACAGCCCGATGAACATCAGGTCCAGCCCCAGCAGCGGCAGCATGACCAGCGCCGCTGCCGCGCGCACGAGCCATGCCTTCGAGTCGTGCGTGCGCGGGTCGCGGGGCAGCGGGAGAGCGCCGGGCAGCCATTCGTTGATCGCGGGCTTCTTCATGGCCATCAGCCAACCAATGGCCGGTGAGCCTCCGCTTGGGCTGTCGTACTCATCCTGAGGCGTACGGATACTTACCGGGGGCGGGCCCGGGGCCCAGCCCCCACGGGCTGAACCCAAAGAGCCCCTGCTACCGCACCCCCGCCGCCGTCTGCGGCCGGATCGGCAGCCGGTTCACCGGGCGGCCCGTCGCCGCCCGTACCGCCGAGGCCACCGCCGCCGGGGACGTCACCACCGGGACCGCGCTGATGGCCTTCGCGCCGAAGGGGGCCACCACGTCCCGTTCCTCCACCAGCTTCACGATGTGGATGTCCGGGGCGTCCAGAGCCGTCGGCAGCGCATAGCCCGTCAGGTCCGGGTGGCGGACCAGGCCGCCGTTGGTGCGGAGGTTTTCCGTCAGGGCCGCGCCGATGCCCTGGGTCACGCCCGCCTCGATCCGCGCGTGCGCCTGGCGGGGGTTGAGGACGCGGCCCACGTCCTGGGCCACCGCCATCTCCACCACCCGCACCGCGCCCAGCTCGATGTCGACGTCGACCACCGCCCGTACCGCGCAGAAGGCGATGCCCACGAAGGCGTCGCCCTGGCCCGTCTCGTCGAGCGGTTCCGTCGGGTGGGGGCGGCACTGGGCCGTGGCCCAGAGTTCCTTGCCGGCCAGGGCCTCGGCCACCGTCGTGCTCAGCACGCCGTCGTACGAGGTGATCTTGCCGTCGGCGATCGACAGCAGTTCTGTGGACATGCCGAACTGGTGAGCCAGGGGTTGCAGGAGTTGCGTGCGGACCATGCGGGCTGCGCGCTCCACCGCGCCTCCCGACACCCAGGTGTGGCGGCCGTGGGCCGCCGGGCCGGCGGGGGGCTGGTCGGTGTCGACCGGGGCCACGTGGACCTCGTCGATGCCCAGGATCTCCTGGACGATCTGGCGGGCGAGGGTCGAGAAGCCCTGGCCCGTCTCGACCGCCGCGCAGATGACCGTGGCCACCGAGCCGCTGACCTTCACCGTGGCCGTCGAGACCTCGTCCGCGCCCTCCGCGCCCAGCATGTGGACCATGCCCACGCCGTAGCCGACGCCGCGCCGGACCGCGCCCGGTTCGCCCGCGCCGTCGGGGCCGCCGGGCAGCAGCCAGTCCTCCTCGGGGTCGTCCGCCGGGAGGTCCGGGAGCGGGAAATCACGGACGGCGCGCAGGAGTTCCGCCACCGGGGCCGGGCAGGTGACCGTCTGGCCCGTGGGGAGCAGGTCGCCGGTCGCCATGACGTTGCGCATGCGGATCTCGGCCGGGTCCAGGCCCAGCTTCGCCGCCAGCTTGTCCATCTGGCCCTCGTACGCGGCGCACACCTGCATCGCGCCCTCGCCGCGCACATGACCGGAGGGCGGGTTGTTGGTGCGCACCACCCAGCCCTCGACGAAGGCGTGCGGGACGACGTACGGGCCGCAGGCGAAGGCCACCGCCGCCGCCAGCGCCTCGGAGGACGAGTCGGCGTAGGCGCCCGCGTCCATCAGGACCTGGGCCTCGACCTTCACCAGCCTGCCCTCCGCGTCCGCGTGGTGGCGGTAGCGCAGCAGCGTCGGGTGGCGGTGGGCGTGGCTGAGGAAGGACTCCTCGCGGGTCGCCGCGAGCTTGACCGGGTGGCCCGTGCGCAGCGCCAGCAGGCTCAGGGCGAGCTGGCTGCCGATGTCCTCGCGGTCGCCCATCGCGCCCGGCACGCCCGTGACCACGACCTTCACCCGGTCCGGCGCCAGCGCCAGGCAGGCGGCGGCCAGGTCGCGGTCGGCGTGCGGGTCGGTGGAGGCGGTGTAGATCTCCACGCCGCCGTCCGGGCAGGGCACGGCGAGCCCGGCCTCGGCGCCGATGGGGGCCGGGTCCTGGCGGCCGATGCGGTACAGGCCCTCGACCACCACCTCGCCCTGCACCTCGGGGTCGCCGAAGCGCAGCGGGATGTGGCGGATCAGATTGCCGTCGGGGTGCAGCGGTCCGGCCCCGAACGCCGTCTCCGGGTCGGTGACCGGCTCCAGCGGCTCGTACTCGACGGCGATCGCCGCGGCGGCGAGCCGGGCGGTGTCGGGGTGGTCCGCGGCGACGGCGGCGATCGGCTCGCCGTGGTAACGGACGAGTTCCGAGGCGAAGACGGGGCGGTCGGCGACGCCGCGGCCGTGGGCCGCGTCGCCCGGTACGTCCTTGTGCGTGACGACCGCGCGCACGCCCGGCATCGTGGCCGCGGCGGTGGTGTCGATCGAGACGATACGGGCGTGGGGGTGCGGGGAGCGCAGCACCGACGCCCACAGCAGCCCCTCCGCCCACAGGTCGGCCGCGTACGGGAAGGTGCCCTGGGTCTTGGCGTCCGCGTCGGTGGCCGGGAGGGAGGCGCCGATGCCGTGCGGCGGGGGCACGGGGACGGGCGGCGGCGCGGCGGCCGCCGTCACGGAGGCGAGGGCGGCGGCGACGGAGCCGGGATCGGTGCCCGCTCCCGCCATCCCCTCGGCCGCGCCCGTTCCGGCCGTCCCGCCCATTCCCGTCATGCCGTTGCCTTTCCGCTGCCGTCACCGTCGGCGTAGCCGTCGCCGAAGCCGCCACCGAGGTCGCCGCCGAAGTCACCGCCGAAGCCGTTGCCGTAGCCGACGGGGCCGCCGCCGTAGGTGGTGTCGGCATAGCCGTCGCCATAACCGTCGACGTAGCCGTGCAGGGTGTCGTGCGGGCCCGTCTGGTGCGGGATGCCCGGTGTCTCCGGACCGGCGGCGTGGTCGGCGTGGCCGTCGTGGTCCGCCTGCGCGGCCTGGGCCGCCTGCTCGGCCTCCTCCTGGGCCGCGGCCGTCGCGGCGCGCTCGTCGACGACCTGCCGCACCGCCCCGAGCACGCCCCGGTAGCCGGAGCAGCGGCAGAGGTTGCCGCACAGCGCCTGCCGGGTCTCCAGCTCGGTCGGGGCGTGGTTGCCCTCCAGCAGGTCGTGCACCGTCATCGCCATGCCGGGCACGCAGAAGCCGCACTGCACGGCGCCGCACTCGGCGAGCGCCCGCTGCACGTCGGAGGGCTGCCCGCCGGCGGCCAGGCCCTCGACCGTGCGGATCTCGGCGCCCGCCGAGGTCGCGGCCGGCACCAGGCAGGAGGCGACGAGCCGGCCGTCCACCTGCACCGAGCAGGCCCCGCACTCGCCCTGCGAGCAGCCGTCCTTGGCGCCCGCGAGGCCGAGGCGCTCGCGCAGCACGTACAGCAGGGACTCGCCGATCCAGGCGTCGGTGACGGGACGGTCGGTGCCGTTGACGCGCAGGACGTACGAGGCGCAGGGGTGTTCGTTGTGCGGGTGGGCGGGGGGAAGCTCCGCTTCGGGGGCGGGAGCGTGCTCTGTGTGCAGCTCATGCCCGGGCTCGGGCTCGGAGTGCGGCTCCGGCGCCGGTTCCGGTTCCGGTTCGGGGTCCGGCTTCGGCAGGGAGTCGAGCTTGAGTTCCAGCGTGGTTTCCGAGCGGGGGCCGGGTACGGCGACGGGCTCGGGAGCGGGAGCAGTGACGTGCCCGGTGGCGGGCTCCGCCTCCGGTTCGGCCGCCGGGTTGTCCTGTTCGGGCTCCGCGGGAGCCTCGGTCGCGGCCGCGACCGGCTCCGGGGCCTGCGCCCCGGCCGTCCACTCGCCGATCGGATTATCGCCCGCACCGGTTACCCCCGTGCTGCCCGCACGGGTGCCGCGCAGCGCGTACTCGCCCGACTCCTCCACCGAGTCGTCCCCGGCGGCCGGCACGGACCACTGACCCGTCGATCCGTCCGGACCCGTCGGATCCGCCGGAACCGGCAGGTCCCCCGGGCCCACGGCGCCCGCACCCTCGGCGGACGCGAACGGCATCGCCCACTCCGCCGTGGCCTGAGGGTCATGCGCATGCGGGTCGTGCGGATGCGGGTCGTGCGGATGCGGGTCGTAAGAATGCGGGTCGTGCACGCCGTGCGGGTCGGCGGGCGCGTGCCCGTACGGGGCCGCCTGCGGCACCGCGTTCCAGGAGCCCTGGCCCTGGGCGACCGGGACCGGCTCGGGAACGGGCCGCTGCTGCCAGGAGTCCTCCGCGGGCGCGTACCCGGCGCCCGTGCCGGGAGCCGCCAGCGGGCCCCACGAACTCGTGGCCGTCGGGCCGGGGTGGGCCAGCAGCTCGGGCGGGAGCTGCACGAAGGTGGTGCCGTCCGCGTCCAGCTCGCCGCCCCGCGGGATGGGCTGCCAGCTGCCCTCGCCGGGCACATGGGTGTGTTGTTGCTGTTCGTCACTCACGCGAGTGCCCTCCCCAGTGCTCGGCGGGCCAGGGTCGCCACCGTACGACGGAGATGCAGAACGGCCGGCGGCAGGGTACCCGGCTCGCCGCCCTCGCCTCCGGCCGGCGCGGGGTCGGGGATGCAGGCGGCCCCGACGTACTCGCCGAAGGCCGTGCAGGCGTCGGGCGCCAGCGTGCGCTCGCCGTCCCAGTCGATGATCGAGGAGACCCAGCGCTCGGCGTCGAACGGCCGCAGCGGCATCGGCGCCACCGCGCCCACCGCACACCGCACGCTGCGCCGCGCCGGGTCCAGGACGACGGCCACGGACGCGACGGCGCGGCTCGGCCCGGTGCGGGCGGTGGCCTTGAGGAAGGTCTGCGGGGCGTGCAGCAGCGGGACGCGCACGTAACCGATCAGCTCGCCCGGCCGCAGCATGTCGAGCCCGGCGAGCAGCTGGCCGACCGGGACCTCGCGGCGTGTGCCGCCGGGGCCCGCGATGACCAGCGAGGCCTCGAGCGCGGCGAGCACGGGCAGCGCGTCGCCGGTGGGCTGGGCGGAGGCGATGTTGCCGCCCAGCGTGCCGGCGTTGCGGATCTGGGGCGGTCCCGCGGCGCGGGCGGCGGCGGCCAGCGCCGGGATGAGGGCGGCGAAGTCGGGGCGGCCCATGCGGGCGTGGGTGAGGCCCGCGCCGAGCAGCGCGGCGCCGTCCTGGTACTGCCAGCCGCGGATCTCGCTGATGCGGCCGAGGCCGACGAGGGCGGCGGGGCGCAGCCGGCCGCGGTTGACGGCGGCCATCAGGTCGGTGCCGCCCGCCACGGGCACGGCCGTGGGCATGGCGGTGAGCGCCGCCACGGCCTCGTCGAGCGAGCCCGGCAGCGTCACCGTGTGCGCCGCCTGCGGTGCGTGCGTGGTCAACCCAGCTGCCCCTTCCCCGGTGGTTCCGGCTGTTCCGCTCGATCCGCCCGATCCGGCTGATCTGCCTGATCTCGCCGTACGGTACGTGCTGTCGGCCCGGACTTGGCAACTCTGGCACATCTTCCGGGTCGGTCGTCGCGAGGGTCCGGGAACGGGTCCGTGGAACGCGGGACCGGCCCTCGCCGCAAGGAAGGTCCGTTTTCCAGCGGTCTCTCCGCTCTGCGCAGTGTGAGTGATCTGGACAACTCTGAGCACTCTGAGCACTGTGGGCGTATTGCCACGCTTCGCCGCCCCTTGTGCGACTTACGGCAGTGTGTGAAGGACCACCGTGCCAGGGCGCGCCCCACGGTTCGTCACCTTCCGGCGCGGCTCACACGATCGGGGGCGGGCCCTCGATCGGGCGTCCGAGCACGCCGGGCCGGCGCTGCCAGGGCCGGGGGCCGGAGGGCGGGCGGTAGTCGACGCCGAGGGCGTCGAGCCGGGCGTAATGGGTGGTCATGCGGCGCGCGAAGGCGGCGTAGTCGCGCTCGGCGGGCGGGGGCAGGGCCGACCACACCGTCTCGGCGAAGGCGGCGAGCCGGGGGAACGCCTGGTAGTCCACCCGCTGCTGGTTCTCCGTCACCTCGGTCCAGATGTTGGCCTGCGCCCCCAGGACGCGGGCCGCCTCCTCGGCCGTCAGCTCCGGCGGCACCGGCTCGAAGCGGTAGACGTCCTCCAGGGTGCGGACGTAGCCGATGGGTACGGGCTCGTCGGGGCCCGCGTCCTGACGGTGGTCCAGGTACACCTGCTGCTGGGGGCACATGACGACGTCGTGGCCGGCGCGGGCCGCGGCGATGCCGCCCGCGTAGCCGCGCCAGGAGGAGACGGTCGCGCCGGGTGCGAGGCCGCCTTCCAGGATCTCGTCCCAGCCGACGAGCCGCCGGCCGCGCGCGGCGAGCCACTGGTCGAAGTGGCGGATGAACCAGCTCTGCAGCTCGTCCTCGTCCGCCAGCCCCTCCGCCGCCATGCGGGCCCGGGCGGTGGGCGAGGCCCGCCACTGGTCCTTGGGGCACTCGTCGCCGCCGATGTGGACGAAGGGCGAGGGGAAGAGTTCGAGGACCTCGGTCAGGACGTTCTCGCAGAAGGCGAGGGTGGTGTCGGTGGGGGCGAGCACGTTGGGGCTGACGCCCCAGGTGTCCCAGACGGCGAGGGCGGCGGTGTCGACGACGTCGGTGTTGCCCAGCTCGGGGTACGCGGCGATGGCGGCCTGCGCGTGGCCGGGCAGGTCGATCTCGGGCACGACGGTGACGTGCCGGGCCGCGGCGTACGCGACGATCTCGCGGATGTCCGTGCGCGTGTAGTAGCCGCCGTGCGGCCGCTCGTCCCACAGGGGCGAGGCCCGGTGCCCGTACTTGCTGCGGGCGCGCCAGGCGCCCACCTCGGTCAGCTTCGGACAGCGCTCGATCTCCAGGCGCCAGCCCTGGTCGTCGGTGAGGTGGAGGTGGAGGACGTTGAGCTTGTGGGCGGCGAGCAGGTCGATGTAGCGCAGCACGCCGTCCTTGGGCGTGAAGTGCCGGGCGACGTCGAGGAGGACGCCGCGCCAGGCGAACCGGGGTGCGTCCTCGACGGCGACGGCGGGCAGCGCCCACTCCCGCTTCGACGTGACCGGCGCCCGCCGGAAGGCATCCGGGCCGAGCAGCTGGCGGAGGGTCTGGGCGGCCCAGAAGACGCCGGCGGGGCTGCCGCCGGTGAGGTGGAGGGTTCCGGTGGCGGTGGGGGTGATGCGGTGGGCCTCGGGGCCGAGGGTGTGCCCGAGGGCGGGGTCGAGGGCCAGGACGATGCGGTTGTCGCCTGTGGCTCCCGGGTGCAGGGGGAGCCCTGTCGCGGCGCCGACGGTGGTGCGGAGCCAGTGGGCGGTGGGTTCGGTGCCGGGGTGGGCCTGGATGCGGGTGTTTTCGTCGAGGGTGAGGGTGGGGGTGGCGTGGGTGTGGAGGCGGAGGGGGGCCGGTATGAGGTCGGGCATGGGTTTTTCTTCCCCCACCCCGCCCCTTCCCGTAACCGGGGCTCCGCCCCGGACCCCCGGTCCTCAAACGCCGGACGGGCTGGATTTGCCCCCGCACCGCATACACAACGGCTCCCGGAACGCGCCGTCGCGCGCCCCGGGAGCCGTGGGTCGGATATGAGCCTGCCGGCGCGGCTACTTCTTGTTCTTGTCGCCGCCCTTGTCGTCCCCGCCGGCACCCATGCCGTCGAAGATCTCCTTGCACATCGGACAGACCGGGTACTTCTTGGGGTCGCGCCCGGGGACCCAGACCTTGCCGCAGAGGGCCACGACCGGGGAACCGGAGAGCGCGCTCTCCATGATCTTGTCCTTCTGGACGTAATGGGCGAAGCGCTCGTGGTCGCCGTCGCCGTGCGACACCTGCGGCGTCGGCTCTACGAGGGTGCCGGTACCTGCCCCGCGCTCGGGCTCGAGAGTGCTCATGGTCCCCAAGGGTACTGGGGCCGGGCCCGGTCAGTTGAGGCTCGGGTCGTCCGGATAGGTGGCGACCATCGCCAGTTCGTTCCGCTGGCGGCGCAGCACCGCGCGCCACAGCTGCTGGGGGACGGGCGACGACACGTCGCCGGGCTCGGACTCGACCACGTACCAGGCGCCCTCGACCAGCTCGTCCTCCAGCTGGCCGGGCCCCCACCCGGAGTAGCCCGCGAAGATCCGCAGCGAGCCCAGCTCCGCGGCCAGCAGCTCCGGCGGGGCCTCCAGGTCGACCAGCCCGATCGCCCCGTGCACCCGGCGCCAGCCGATGGGGTCGCTCCGGCCGGGGCGCTCGCCCGCCAGGACCCCGGCTGCCGCGTCGTGGGGCTCTCCGGGCACCACGGCCACGCCCAGGGCCGAGTCCAGCGAGACCGGGCCGCCCTGGAAGACCACCCCGGGCTCCCCCGCGAGCGCGGCCCACGACTCCAGGATGTCGCCGACGCCGACCGGGGTCGGCCGGTTGAGGACCACGCCGAGGGAGCCCTCCTCGTCGTGGTCGAGCAGCAGCACCACCGCGCGGTCGAAATTCGGGTCGGCCAGCGCCGGCGTCGCCACGAGCAGCCGTCCTGTGAGGGAGGACACCTCGGTCATGGCCACATGATCCCGCATTTCCCGCCGGTACGGGGAGTGGACGGCGACGACCGGACAGGGCGACGCGGGGGCGCACGAGAGCAACGGACGCGCACGCGCACCGGGCCCCGGCGGTTCCCGGCCGTCCCGACGGGACTTTCCGGCCGCCGTGACCGGAAAAAGTCCGGTGATCATGGTCGAAACGGCCCTCGTGATAACCGGTAGCGACCATTCCGTAAACACAGAGTGTTGTGACAAACCCATGACGTGCCCCGATCCCCCTCAGGGCGTTGGGACGGCCCTCCGGTCGCATTACCCTTTCTTCTTGCCCCTTGCCCAACTCCAGGAACGCGAGACCAATGCCCGGCCCTGACGATGTCCTGCTTGTCCACGGCGGCACCCCGCTCGAGGGAGAGATCCGCGTCCGCGGCGCGAAGAATCTCGTGCCGAAGGCCATGGTCGCCGCCCTGCTCGGCAGCGGCCCCAGCCGGCTGCGCAACGTCCCCGACATCCGGGACGTCCGCGTGGTGCGCGGGCTGCTCCAGCTGCACGGCGTCACGGTGCGTCCCGGGGACGAGCCCGGCGAGCTGGTGATGGACCCCTCCCGCGTGGAGAGCGCCAACGTCGCCGACATCGACGCCCACGCCGGCTCCTCGCGCATCCCGATCCTGCTGTGCGGCCCGCTGCTGCACCGGCTCGGCCACGCCTTCATCCCCGGCCTGGGCGGCTGCGACATCGGCGGCCGGCCGATCGACTTCCACTTCGAGGTGCTGCGCCAGTTCGGCGCGACGATCGAGAAGCGCGAGGGCGGCCAGTACCTGGAGGCCCCGCAGCGGCTGCGCGGCTGCAAGATCCGCCTGCCCTACCCGTCGGTCGGCGCCACGGAGCAGGTGCTGCTGACCGCCGTCCTGGCGGAGGGCGTCACCGAGCTGTCCAACGCGGCCGTGGAGCCGGAGATCGAGGACCTCATCTGCGTGCTGCAGAAGATGGGCGCGATCATCGCCATGGACACCGACCGGACCATCCGGATCACCGGTGTCGACACGCTCGGCGGCTACAACCACCGCGCCCTCTCGGACCGCCTCGAGGCGGCCTCCTGGGCGTCGGCGGCGCTGGCCACCAAGGGCAACATCTACGTGCGCGGCGCCCAGCAGCGCTCGATGATGACCTTCCTCAACACCTACCGCAAGGTCGGCGGCGCCTTCGAGATCGACGACGAGGGCATCCGCTTCTGGCACCCGGGCGGCCCGCTCAACGCCATAGCGCTGGAGACGGACGTCCACCCCGGCTTCCAGACCGACTGGCAGCAGCCGCTGGTCGTGGCCCTGACCCAGGCCTCGGGCCTGTCCATCGTCCACGAGACGGTGTACGAGTCCCGGCTGGGCTTCACGTCCGCGCTGAACCAGATGGGCGCCCACATCCAGCTGTACCGCGAGTGCCTGGGCGGCTCCGCCTGCCGCTTCGGCCAGCGCAACTTCCTGCACTCGGCGGTCGTCTCCGGCCCGACGAAGCTGCAGGGCGCCGACATGGTCGTGCCCGACCTGCGCGGCGGCTTCTCGTACCTGATCGCGGCGCTGGCCGCGGAGGGCACGTCCCGCGTCCACGGCATCGACCTCATCAACCGCGGCTACGAGAACTTCATGCAGAAGCTGAAGGAGCTCGGGGCGCACGTGGAGCTGCCGGGTTCCGCGGCGTAACGCGGGGCACCGACCCGCAGGTCCGGCCCGACGTGGGCTTCTGACGGCCCGTACAGGCCCCCACAGGGCCTGACGGGCCGTTACCGTCCCCCGGGGCCACCGGTTCCCGGAAAGGTCCGCAGACGTCAAAAGGGCGGCCACCCCCGTGCGGGGGTGGCCGCCCTTTCGCGTTGGGGGCTTACTTGCCCTTCGCGGCTTCCTTCAGCTTGGAGCCCGCGGAGACCTTCACGCTGTAACCGGCAGCGATCTGGATCGGCTCGCCCGTCTGCGGGTTGCGCGCGGTCCGAGCGGCACGGTGGGTGCGCTCGAAGGTCAGGAAGCCGGGGATGGTGACCTTCTCGTCGCCCTTCGCGACGACCTCGCCGACGGTCTCGGCGAGCGCGGCCAGAACGGCGTCGGCGTCCTTGCGGGTCACCTCGGCGCGGTCGGCCAGAGCGGCCACCAGCTCACTGCGGTTCATGTTGTACTCCCGTGTTCTTCTTGCCAATGAGGCGTGAGATCGAAGCCGATGCTGCCAGGGCCCTCGGACAGTCCCCGGACCCGGGTCCGTTTGCCAGACCCTCGCGCCCGGTTACGCATCCTGCCCCCACCAGTGGCGGGAAAGCCAATCCGGCACCCTGGAGAGTCACACGGAAAGCGCCACTTCCAGCGCCACAGCCTCGGATGCGGCCGCATTTCTGCGGGCCCGGATGTCTGCCCGACACCTTATGGGGGGCCCGGCGGCGTCGCGCCACTCGACGCGCCGTGGTCAGACCGTCGTGGTGGCCGTCACAGCCGCTCCGGCGGCCTTGGCGGCCTCGCGGACGGCTCCGGCGACCGCACCGGCCACCTTGTCGTTGAAAACGCTGGGGATGATGTAGTTCGCGTTGAGCTCGTCCTCGGCGACGACGTCGGCGAGGGCGCGGGCGGCGGCGAGCATCATGTCGGTGTTCACGGTGCGGGACTGGGCGTCGAGCAGGCCGCGGAAGACGCCGGGGAAGACCAGCACGTTGTTGATCTGGTTCGGGAAGTCCGAGCGGCCGGTGGCCACCACCGCGGCGGTCTGGCGGGCGATGGCCGGGTCGACCTCGGGGTCGGGGTTGGCCAGCGCGAAGACGATCGCGTCCCCCGCCATGGCGGCCACGTCGTCGCCGTCGAGGACGTTGGGGGCCGAGACGCCGATGAAGACGTCCGCCCCGCGCACGGCCTCCTTGAGCGTGCCGGTGATGCCCTCGGGGTTGGTGTTGTCCGCGATCCACCGCAGCGCCGACTCCGGGCCCGCGTCCACCAGGTCCTTGCGGCCGGCGTGGACAACGCCGTGGATGTCGGCGACGACCGCGTGCCCGACACCCGCGGCCATCAGCAGCTTGAGGATGGCCGTACCGGCGGCGCCCGCGCCGGACATGACGACCCGTACGTCGCCGATGTTCTTGTTCACCACGCGCAGGGCGTTGGTGAGGGCGGCCAGGACGACGATGGCGGTGCCGTGCTGGTCGTCGTGGAAGACGGGGATGTCCAGGGCCTCGCGCAGGCGGGCCTCGATCTCGAAGCAGCGGGGGGCGGAGATGTCCTCGAGGTTGATGCCCGCAAAGCCCGGGGCGATGGCCTTGACGATCTCCACGATGGCGTCGGAGTCCTGGGTGTCCAGGCAGATCGGCCAGGCGTCGATGCCCGCGAAGCGCTTGAAGAGCGCGGCCTTGCCCTCCATGACCGGCAGCGCGGCCTTCGGGCCGATGTTGCCCAGGCCCAGCACCGCCGAGCCGTCCGTGACCACCGCGACGGAGTTGCGCTTGATGGTCAGACGGCGCGCGTCCTCGGGGTTCTCCGCGATCGCCATGCACACCCGGGCCACACCGGGGGTGTAGACCATGGACAGGTCGTCACGGTTGCGGATGGGGTGCTTGGACGCCATCTCGATCTTGCCGCCCAGATGCATCAGGAACGTACGGTCCGAGACCTTCCCCAGCACCACGCCCTCGATGCTGCGGAGCTTCTCGACGATCTCGTCCGCGTGCTCGGTCGAGGTCGTCGCCATGGTGACGTCGATGCGCAGCTTCTCGTGGCCGGAGGCGGTCACGTCCAGGCCGGTCACCGAACCGCCGGAGGACTCCACGGCCGTCGTGAGCTGGCTGACCGCGGTCCCGCCCGCGGGGACCTCAAGCCGGACCGTCATCGAGTACGAGACGCTAGGCGCCGTTGCCATGGCCGCTTTCCTCTGCTTTCACTGTTTCGTTTGTGATGCCGCTCTGGTGTTGCGTTCGTTATGCCGACGCAGTTCACCGGTGCGCGATCCCGATCGTCCCACCTACCGGTGAGTACGCGGTAACCAGCGCCGCATCCCGGAAGGAGCCTTCCAACATACGGGAGCCCCGGGCCGGAAACGCCTACGGGCGCTCTTCCCCGGAAGAGAATCCGGGGAAGAGCGCCCGTAGGACACGTCGAGCGGCACCGACCCGCCATGCTCGCCTCGCGGCAAGTGGTCGCTCGAAGCGACGAAGGTTGGGCCCGGGGGCTTGGATCGAGCCGGTGCCGTACCCAGGCTAACAAACCGGTCCCGGAAGTCATTCCGGTAGGGCGCGTTCCTTTTGAAGAACGTCCCGAGATCGACCCGAGATCGACCCGAGAGCATCCGGAGAGCGTCCGGAGAACCTCTGAACGGGCGCACCCGACCCGGCCGGTCAGTCCCGCAGCAGGTCCGGCACCCCCAGCTCGTCGGGGTCGTCCCGCTCCCCCGACAGCACCGTCAGCCGCTGGGTGGCCCGGGTCAGCGCCACGTACAGCACGCGCAGCCCGGCCGGGGACTCGTCGGCGATCTCGGCGGGCGAGACCACGACCGTGGCGTCGTACTCCAGGCCCTTGGCCTCCAGGCTGCCCAGCACCACCACCCGGTCGCCCAGCCCGGCCAGCCACTGCCGCGCCTCGGCACGCCGGCCCATCGGCACGACCACGCCGATCGTGCCCTCCACGTCGGCCAGCAGGTGCTCCGCCTCCCGGCGGGCGGCCGCGCCCAGGCCGTCGCCGGCGACGGTGAACCGGGGCTCGATGCCCGTGGAGCGGACCGCCGCCGGGGACTCCATCCCGGGCATGGCCAGGGCCAGCACCTTCGCGGCCAGCTCCGCGATCTCCGCGGGGTTGCGGTAGTTCACGGTGAGCCGGAAGCGGCGGCGGGGGCGGGTGCCGAGCGCCTCGTCGCGGGCGGCGGCGGCCTCGTCCGGGTCGGACCAGGAGGACTGGGCCGGGTCGCCGACGATCGTCCAGGTGGCGTGGCGGCCGCGGCGGCCGACCATGCGCCACTGCATGGGCGTCAGGTCCTGTGCCTCGTCGACGATGACGTGCGCGTAGTCGCGGCGCTCCTGCGCCAGCCGCTCGGCGCGCTCGCGGCGCGACTCGCCGCGGTTCGGCATCAGCTCCTCCAGCCCGGTGAGCTGGTCGAGCGGGTCGACCTCGCGGGGCTGCTTCGGCCGGTGCGGGACGCCGAGCAGCGTCTCCAGCTCGTCCAGCAGCGCCACGTCGTGCACGGACAGCGGGCCGTGGCCCCGGGCGTCCAGGCGGCGCAGCGAGCGGGCGAGCCGGCGCACCTCGCGCGGGTTGAGTTCCCGGCGCGACCAGCGGGACAGCCGCTTCTCGTCGGCCAGGCAGGCCAGCACCCGACGGGGCGTCAGCTCCGGCCACCAGGCGTCGAGGAAGCCGGTGAAGGAGTCCTCGGTGGTGATGTCCTCGTCGAAGGCGGAACGTGCCTCCGCGGCCAGCTCGGGGTCGGTGTAGCGCTTGGGGCCGCCGGCCTTGGACCAGAGGGCGTCCAGGATCAGCCGGCGGGCGCGGGGGCGCAGCAGGTTGACCGGGGCGGTGCCGCCGAGGGCGGTCTGCCGGATGCGGCGCAGCTCGTCGGCGTCCAGCTCCAGGCGGGCGCCGAAGGCGACGACCCGCAGCCGCTCGGGCGGGCCGGAGAAGCCGTCGTCGAAGGGCAGCTGCCCGTCGCGCCCGGTGGCCGCGCCGGGTCCGGCCGGTACCTCCAGGGCGCCGCGCACCGCCTTGCGCAGCACCTTCAGCATGCGGGAGGAGCCCTTGACGCGGGCGACGGCGGGCTCGTCGTAGGTGTCCGCCTCGGCGCCGTCCACCAGGGAGCCCACCGCCCGGATGGCGACCTGGCCCTCCTCGCCGAGCGAGGGCAGCACGCCCTCGGTGTAGGCGACCAGCAGCGGCGTCGGGGAGACGACGAGGATGCCGCCCGCGTAGCGCCGGCGGTCCTGGTAGAGGAGGTAGGCGGCGCGGTGCAGGGCCACGGCGGTCTTGCCGGTGCCCGGGCCGCCCTCGACCTCGGTCACGGAGGCGGCGGGGGCCCGGATGACCAGGTCCTGCTCGGCCTGGATGGAGGAGACGATGTCCCGCATGGTGTGGCTGCGGGCCTGGCCGAGCGCGGCCATCAGCGCGCCGTCGCCGACCACGGGCAGCGCGTCCCCGTCCAGGGTCGTGCTCAGCTCCGGGCGCAGCAGGTCGTCCTCGACGCCGAGGACCCGGCGGCCCTTGGAGCGGATGACGCGGCGGCGCACGACGCGGCCGGGCGCGACCGGGGTGGCGCGGTAGAAGGGTGCGGCCGCGGGCGCCCGCCAGTCGATGACCAGCGGCGAGTAGTCGGCGTCCAGCACGCCGATGCGGCCGATGTGCAGCGTCTCGGCGATCTCGGCCCGGTCGCCCTGCACGGCGTCGTCCGCGGGCTCGACGGAGGTGTACGCCCCGTCCGGGCCCTTCTTGCCGTCCTTGCCGAGCAGCAGGTCGATGCGGCCGAACAGGAAGTCCTCGAACTCGCTGTTCAGCCGGTTGAGGTGGACCCCGGCGCGGAACACCTGGGCGTCCCGCTCGGCGAGCGCGCCGGGGGTCCCGACCTGGCCGCGCTTGGCGGCGTCGTCCATGAGGAACTCCGCCTCGTGGATCTTCTCCTCGAGGCGCCGGTACACCCGGTCCAGATGATGCTGCTCGGCACCGATCTCGCGGTTGCGGACCCCGTCCGCCTCCGCCGCCGGTTCCGTCGCCACCTGCGCGTGTGTGGCGTTCTGCGCGGCCACCCAGGCCCCCTTCTTCTTTGCGTAGGGCAGCCGTCAACCGTACGCGAACAGGGGTGCTGAGCGCACCTGTCAGGACATGAGGGGTATGCCACGAGTTCCACCTGTTGACGGATGAACCGATCGGCCCCTCGGTGCCCGGCGCGCCGGCTCACACGTTCACGGTCGCCAGGTGCTGCCCGTCGAGCGTGCGGACCTCGAAGCGTGCGATGTCCTTCTCGTTGAAGGCGGTGCCGCCGTGGGTGTAGAGCGGCTCCTGGCTCCACTTGTCGCCCGTGCCCTTCTCGAGCCCGTAGCCGGAGGCGGGTACCGCCCAGGTGGTCACGACCTGCTCCTGGCCGTTCTTGCCGACGGCGACGAGAGTGCAGGTCAGAGGCCCCTTGACGTTGCCGAGCCGGAGGGCGACGTGGGTGCCCCAGGGCTTGTCCTCCAGCGACACGGTGGCGTTGACGTGGGTGACCGGGTCGGTGCCGCCGTTGTACTTCTCGCCCTCGTCGTACATCTGCTTGGCCGCGCTCGTGCCGTAGTGGCCCCCGCCCGAGTCCTGGGTGACGGCGGCGACGGCGAGCGGCCCGGCGACGATCAGCGCGACGGCCGCGGCGGCCAGGCAGATCCTGCGGGTCCGCTGGGCCCGGCGGACGGCGGTGACCTTGCCGAGCAGCCCGTCCAGCAGCTCGGCGCGGGGCGGGGCGGCCAGGGCGCCGGGGTCGGGGGTGTGCTCCCGGACGTCGGCGAGGAGCGGGGCGAGGCCCATCAGCCCGTCCAGCTCGGCGGCGCAGCGGGGGCAGTCGGCGAGGTGCTCCTCGAAGCGCGCGGCCTCGGCCCCGCCCAGGACGCCGAGCGCATAGGCGCCCACGGCGGCGTGGCCGTCGTCCGCCGCGTGCTCGTGGCCCGGTGCCGGCTGCCGGTTCATGCCGTCACTCCTCGTTCCTCGAGCGAGAGCTTCAGGGAGCGCAGTGCGTAGAAGACCCGGGATCGGACGGTCCCGGGCGGCACGCCCAGCTCTTCCGCCGCCTCGCTCACGGTACGTCCTTTGAAGTAGGTCTCGATCAGGGCCTCTCGGTGGGCCCGGGAAAGGTCGCCCAGCGCGTCGGAGATCGTCATCAGGCGCAGCGCCCGGTCGATCTCGTCGACCGCAGGCATCTGCTCCAGCGGCCCGGGGTCGACCTCCGGGGGGCGGGCCTGCCTGCTGCGGTGGTTGTCGATGACGATGCGCCGGGCGACGGTCACCAGCCAGGGCCGTACGGAGCCGGGGGCGACGCGCAGCCGGTCGGCGTTGCGCCAGGCGCGCAGCAGCGTCTCCTGGACGACGTCCTCCGCGCGCTGCCGGTCGCCCGCCACGAGGCGCAGGACGAAGGAGAGGAGCGGGCCCGCGTGCTCCGCGTAGAGCGCCCGCATCAGCTCCTCGTCGGGAGTCGTCCTGTCAGCCACGACGGCATCCTTGCGCAAGCCTTCCCCCTGGGTCGAGAGCGCGGTGCGGTGAGTCCCGGGACTTGTGGTGAGTGGTCAGTGGCCGCTCCCTCCGGTGCCGCCGGTGCAAGAAGACCCCTTCGTACGGAAGTACGGGCGGCGGCCGGCTTTCGCTCAGGCGAGCGGAAGATCCTCCGGAGCGGGCCGGTTCCGGTTCACGGCGAGCCGTTGGCGGAGGCGGCGGAGACGCGCCGCCGGTGGCGGGCCACGCGCTCGCGGTTGCCGCAGACTTCGCTGGAGCACCAGCGCCTGCGGCGGCCCCGCGAGGTGTCCAGGTAGAGCAGCGAGCAGGCCTCGCCCTCGCACCGCCGGAGCTGCTCCCGGGCCGCCGGGTCCGTGAGCAGCTCGACGGCGTCCCGGGCGATCCGGCCGACCAGGGAGCCGCAGTCGAGGGTGCCGCCGACGGTCCGTACGAGGCTGCCGTCGGCGGCCCGGACCGCCCGGAGCGCGGGCGGCGCGGCGACGGCGAGGGCGTTGACCCGCTCCAGGTCGGACTCGGCGGCGCGCCCGTCGACCTCGGCGTGCACGACGCGGTGCAGCAGGTCGCGGACCGCGTGGAAGCGGGCGAGCCAGGCCGCGTCCACGGCGTCGAGGGGGGTGCCCGGCGGCACGACCCCGGCGCCGAGCAGCCAGGCGCAGAGCCGTTCGGGGGTGTCGAGCCGCTCGACCGGTTCCTCGCTGAACCGCCGGCCGACCGTGGCCACCAGGTCGAGGCAGAGCCGCCCTGAGTCGAACCGCAGGTCGTAGGAGGCCGCTGCCGCCGCCATGCGTGTCACCCCTTCTTCTCTGGGAGGTGTCTCCGGGAGGTTCCCCCGCCGTCCCAGGGTGCGCTCCCGGGTGACGCGGCGCCAGACTCAGACGGGCATGTCGGCGGGCATGTCGGCCGGGACGCCCATCACCGCCGCGTCGCCCGGCGGCAGCCAGGCCCCGGCCGGCCGCACCAGCCAGCCGTGCTCCGCCGCGAGCCCGCTCGCGGCGGAGCGCAGCGCGTCCAGCCCCGGGTGCCGCAGTCCCCGCCGCCACACCATCGACACGGGCGACAGCGGCACCGGGCCGTCCAGCGGCCTGAGCACCATCCCCGGCACGTCGACGAACTCGACGCTGGCCAGCACGGACCAGCCCCGCTTGCGGACGACGCGCACGAACTCCTCGGCGCCCTCGATCTCCGGGAACGGCTCGGCGGCGGCGATCCCGCGCCCCGCGAAGAGCAGCCCGGCCAGCTCCGTCCATTCGGCCGTGGCGGCGTTCCCGGCGGCCGTGTAGAGGGTCTCGCCGCGCAGCGCGGCCAGCGGCACCCGCTCCCGTTCCGCCAGCGGGTGTTCCCCGGGCAGCAGCACCGCCATGCGCTCCAGCCGCACCGGCAGGTGCTCCAGCCCCTCCCGCATCTCCGGCGCGAGCCCGGCCACCCGGCCGAAGGCGACGTCGAGGCGCCCGCTCAGCAGGTCGCCGACCGCCCCGGTGAGCCCGCTGCGGTAGCGGCAGACCAACTCCGGCTCGGGCACGGCCCGTCGGGCGGCCTCGACCACGAGGTGGGCCGTGCCGGACCGGGAGCCGACCGCCACCAGCAGCGGCCGGTCCGCGCCGTTCCCGGTGCACGCGGCCGCCAGCTCGTCGTGCGCCGCGAGCACCCGCCGCACGTACGGCAGCAGCCGCTCGCCCTCCGCGGTGAGGGCGACGCTGCGCGTCGTACGGACGAACAGCTGCGCCCCCGACTCCCGTTCCAGCCGCCGGATGTCGCGGCTGAGGGCCTGCTGTGCCACGTACAGCCGCGCCGCGGCGCGGGTGAAGTGCAGTTCCTCGGCCACCGCGACGAACGCGCGCAGGAGGCGCGGTTCCATGTCCCCCGTCATACAAGGCAGTTAACAACACAGGCGCGTGAATGGCCACTGATCAGGTGTTGGACCGCGCCCGGCCCCGTCCGCGACGGTAGACGCATGATCCTCTTCCTCGCCGCACCCCCGCGCTACACCCCCACCCCGCGCCCCGGCCTCCGCACCCGCCTCCGCCGGGCGTGGCGGGGGCGGGGCGCCTGAGACCGGCCGGCCAGGGACACCCCTAGACGCCGGCGCGGTGCACCCGGCCGCGCCACCTCAGCAGCAGCACGCCGCCCGCGACTCCCAGGGCCGCGCCCGTGCCCGCGCCCGCGATCAGCAGCGTGCGGTCCGGGTCGTCGTCCTCGGCGGACGCGGGCGCGGACGCTTCGGTGCCCGCGACGACCAGGTGGCCGGTGCGCTTCACCCGGCCGTGGTGGCTGATCACCGTGACCGGGTAACGCCCGGCCTCCAGGCCGGGGCGGACCCGTGCGGGGCCGTAGTAGCGCGGGTCGTCGCCGTCGCCGGCCTTGCTGTCGTCGCGCTTGAGCGGGACGGGGTGCTCGAAGGCGGGGGAAGTGGCGGTCAGCTTCTCCTCCTCGCCCGGATCGGGCGAGGCGTCCCGCCACAGCACATTGACCGTGCTGCCGGCCTCGACCTTGTGGCCGTTGGCGCGGGCCGTCTCGGGGCGGCCGCCGGCGCCGAAGAAGGCGGGGCCGCGGGCCCGGCCCACGTAGTCGCTGTCGCCGGGGCGGGCCGCGCGGACCTCCAGGGGCTTCTCCTGGACGGTCCCGCCGTCCGCCGCCGAGAGCGTGACCTTGTACGTGCCGTCCTTCACGTCCGGCGGCAGGGCCACCAGCGCCGAGAACATCCGGGGGTTGTTCCAGTGCCCGCCCTTGGGGTCGTGGGTCAGCCGCACCGGGGCGCGGAAGGCGGGCGAGGTCGCGGTGAAGGAGTCGCCGTGCTCCCCGGGGTAGAGGTCGTCGAACCACAGGCCCAGCCGCTCGCCGGGCCGCAGCACGTCGCCGGGCGTGTTCACCTGGAACTCCGGCCGCCGGGCCGGCTTGACCTCGACGTACTCCCGGGCGACGACCCGGCCCCCGGCATGCACGGTGAGCGGGTACGTGCCGGGCTTGACGGCCATGGAGACGGCCGGGCGCGCATGGTGGCCGCGGCCGTCGTGGTCGTAGCGGGTGAGCCGCACGCGGTGGGCGAAGACGGGTGAGGTGACGGTGACGTCGCCGGAGGACCGCACGCCCTGGACGTCTATGTCGATCAGCTCGCCCGGCCGGTTGTCGAAGGCGCTGTTGAGCAGCAGGTGCACCCCGTCCGGGCCGTCGTCGGCCGCCGCGACGGCGCCGCCGCCGCCGAGCCACAGCGTGCCCGTCGCCACCACCGCGAGTGCCGTGCGTGTCCAGTTCACGTTCACCGGGCCACCCCCTTGTCGCCATGGAAGAGGGCCTTCCCGGCCCCGTGGTTGCGCCCCGTGCCGGGACGGCGGGGTGCGGGTGGGTATCTCGTGCCCGTTCCGGGCGCGAAAAAGCCTCCGGCCCGCGAGCAGGCTCGCGGGCCGGAGGCCTCACATGGGATGAGTGGAGATGGCGGGAATCGAACCCGCGTCCAACGGTGCGGAACCAGGGCTTCTCCGAGCGCAGTTCGCTGCGATTTTCTCAGCCCCGGAGATCACGCGAACAAGTCTCCGACGGGCTCAGCCACTGTTTGGTTTCCCACCAGGCCCCGTGGCCGGGCCTAGTGGTTTAGTTCCCTCAATGATGCCAGGATCCGGGTCGGGAACAGTCCCGGGCTGACACTTCGCAGGTCGCTACTTAGGCAGCGAGGGCGAAGGAATCGCGCTTGGTGTTGGCGATTATTGGTTGCGACATATGGTTTACGAGATCATTGCCGCTTCCTCGGCTCGCTTCCCCTGCTTCGACATCCGCTGTCGAAACCGATCATCCCCATGTTGTTTTTTCAAAGAGCGCACACACGGTAACGCCCGGTGTGCTGCGTTGCCCATCGTACTTGAACGACGCGCGACGGGGCCAGCATATTCCCGGCGGCCCCCGCCGGGGTGACCTGCCTACTTGCCCCGCTGACGCCGCTTCGCCGCCGAGATCGCACGGTCCGCCTCGCGCCGGTCCTGCTTCTCGCGGAGGGTCTGCCGCTTGTCGTACTCCTTCTTGCCCCTCGCCAGGGCGATCTCGACCTTGGCCCGGCCGTCCTTGAAGTACAGGGCGAGCGGCACGATCGTGTGCCCCGACTCGTCCGCCTTGGAGGCCAGCTTGTCGATCTCCGCGCGGTGCAGCAGCAGCTTCCGCTTCCGCCGCGCGCTGTGATTGGTCCAGGTCCCCTGGCTGTACTCGGGAACGTGGACGTTGTGCAGCCACGCCTCGCCGCCGTCGATGTGGACGAAGCCGTCCACCAGCGACGCCCGACCCTGCCGCAGCGACTTGACCTCGGTGCCCGTGAGCACCAGGCCGCACTCGTACGTGGTCAGGAGGTGGTAATCGTGTCGCGCCTTCTTGTTCTGCGCGATGAGCTTGCGACCCGTCTCTTTAGCCATAGCGTGGCCATTCTCGCACCACTACCCACCCCCGAGGCCACCCAATACCGTGCGGGCCCGCTGCTCGGCGTCGCCCCGCACGACCAGGTCGGGGGCGATGCCCGAGCCCTCGACCGTGCGGCCGGCGGGCGTGCGGTAGTGCCCCACGGTCAGCTCCGCGACCGAGCCGTCCGGCAGCCGGCTGGGCATCTGCACGGAGCCCTTGCCGAAGGTCCGGGAACCGACGACGACCGCGCGGCCGCGGTCCTGGAGCGCCCCGGCCAGCAGCTCGGCGGCGCTCATGGTGCCCCCGTCGACGAGCACCACGAGGGGGCGGCGGCCGTCCCCGCCGGGCTCGGCGTGCAGGGCCTGCTGCCGGCCGTCCACGTCGTAGGTGGCGACGGGGCCCCCGTCGAGGAAGGCCGAGGCGGCGGTGACGGCCTCGCCGAGCAGGCCGCCCGGATTACCGCGGAGGTCCAGCATCACCCCCTCGCCGGGCTCGGCGGCGCGCACCGCCTCGCGGATCCGCTCGCCGGTGCCCTTGGTGAAGGACTCGACCCTGATCCGGGTGACCGGCGGCCATCCGTCGCCGCGCAGCCGGTCGACGGCCACGCTCTCCGTGACCACCCGGGCCCGGCGCAGCGTCCGCTCCCACCGCAGCGGGCCGCGGGCCAGCCCCAGGCGCACCGGGGTGCCGGGACCGGCGGCGCCCCGGGCGGCGTACGCGCGGCCCTCGCCGCGCAGCCGGGAGACGACCTCGGTGACGGGCCGGCCGGTGACGTCCACGTCGTCGACGGTGAGGATGCGGTCCCCGGGCTCGATCCCGGCGCGCTCGGCGGGCCCGCCGGACCGGACGCCGTCGACGACCATCCCGCCGTCGCCCGCCCGGCGCGCGGTGAGGCCGACGCCCACGTACGCGCCCTCCAGGGCGAGCGAGAAGCCCTCGTACTCCCGGGCGCTGTAGACCGCGCCCCAGGCGTCGCCGCTGCGGCTGAGTACGTCCGCGGCGGCCTCGGAGCCGGACTTGCCGTCCTGCGCGGCCGCCCGGGCGGCGGCCTCGACGGCTCCGCGGTCCACGGCCCGGGCCACGGTGCGGGCCGGCGGCGGTCTGCGCTCCCCCGCGGCCGGCCCGGCGCCGTACCGCCCGTCCACGTCGGCCTCCCAGGAGCCGGTGACGGCCCCGGTCGCCAGCACGCCCGCGAAGACCAGCGTCAGGGCCGCCCCTCGACGGGCGCGGCGCGGTTGAACGGGCAACGTCGGGCCGGGCATGCGCGTGAGTCTAGGACACCGAAGGGCGCCGCACGGGGAGTTGACCGCACGGCGCCCTCGGCACGATCCGCCTGCCCCGGCTCACACCTTGAGGTACTTGCGCAGCGCGACGAACGCCGCCAGCGCGGGCATCAGCAGGCCGATGGCGATCACCAGCGGCATCTTGGCGAGCACCGCGTCCCAGCCGATGAACTGGATGACGTCGATGTGGTGGACCAGCCAGTTGTTCACCAGGAAGTACTGGCCGCCGACGAGCAGCACGCACGCGAAGCCGGCGCCGAGCAGGCCGGCGAAGGCGGCCTCCATGATGAACGGGATCTGGATGTAGAAGCTGGACGCGCCGACCAGCCGCATGATCCCGGTCTCCCGGCGGCGGCTGAAGGCCGAGACGCGCACGGTGTTGACGATCAGCAGCAGGGCGACGACGAGCATCAGCGCCATCACGCCGAGCGCCGCGATGTTCATGCCGTTGAGCAGGTTGAACAGCGGCTCCAGGGTCTTGCGCTGGTCCTCCACCTGCTGCACGCCGGCCCGCTGGGAGAAGGCGCTGGAGATGACCTCGTACTTGCTGGGGTCCTTGAGCTTGACCCGGAAGGACTCCTGCATCTGGTCGGGCGTGAGGGAGGCGGCGATCGGGGAGGACTTCCCGAACTGCTCCTTGTAGTGCTTGTACGCCTCGTCGGCCGTCTCGAACTGGACTTTCTGGACGAGGGGCATCTTCTCCAGGTCGGCCCTGATCTGCTTCTTCTGGTCCTCGGTGACCGCGCCCCTGGCGCAGACTCCCTGGGTCTCGGCGTCGTTCTTGTTGCAGAGGTAGATCGAGACGTTGACCTTGTCGTACCAGTAGCCCTTCATCGTGCTGACCTGCTCGCGCATGAGCAGGGAACCGCCGAACAGGGCGAGCGACAGAGCGACGGAGACGATGACCGCAAAGGTCATCGTGAGGTTGCGGCGGAGACCGACGCCGATCTCCGACAGGACGAACTGGGCGCGCATGGCGTCCTTTCAGTGCTCTTGCGTTGCTCTTCTAGTGCTGGTAGCCGTAGACGCCGCGCGACTGGTCGCGGACGAGACGGCCCTGTTCGAGTTCGATGACGCGCTTGCGCATCTGGTCGACGATCTGCTGGTCGTGGGTGGCCATGATGACCGTGGTGCCCGTCCGGTTGATCCGGTCCAGCAGCTTCATGATGCCGACGGAGGTCTGCGGGTCCAGGTTTCCGGTCGGCTCGTCGGCGATCAGCAGCAGCGGGCGGTTGACGAACGCACGGGCGATCGCGACGCGCTGCTGCTCACCGCCGGACAGCTCGCCGGGCATCCGCTCCTCCTTGCCGCCGAGCCCGACCAGCTCCAGGACCTGCGGGACGGCCTTGCGGATCTCGCCACGGGGCTTGCCGATCACCTCCAGGGCGAAGGCGACGTTCTGGCCGACGGTCTTGTTGGGGAGCAGCCGGAAGTCCTGGAAGACCGTGCCCAACTGGCGGCGCATCTGGGGCACTTTCCAGTTGGAGAGCCGGGCCAGGTCCTTGCCGAGCACATGGACCTGACCGTGGGACGCCCGCTCCTCGCGCAGCAGGAGCCGCAGGAAAGTGGACTTTCCGGAACCCGAGGAACCGACCAGGAAGACGAACTCGCCTTTCTCGATCTCGAGCGAGACGTCCCGGAGGGCCGGACGGTTCTGCTTGGGGTAGGACTTGGAGACGTTGTCGAATCGGATCACGAGTGCACCACGTGTCGGCCTGGGTAGCGGCACGGAATGCCGCGTTCACGGCTCCCGTCGGTGTGCGTGACCCTACCGAACCGGCCGTCCCCGCTGCAGCGGGCCGCGGGGGTTGACGCGTTTACGGGCACCGCCGCCGGGGACAAACCCTTGACAATTGGGCCTCTGCCGCGCTGCCGCCGGGGCAGCGGGGGGCCGCCCGCGCCGAACGGCGGGAAAGCTGGCACAGTGGTAAGGGGAACCGCTCGGCTCTCTCGCGCGTTGGACGTACCGGAGGAGGAAATCGCATGACATGCGACCGACTGGTGTGCGCCAACTGCGCGGCCCCCGTCAGCGAGGGCCGGTGCCCGGTGTGCCGGGCGAGCCGCGAGCGGCTGCACCAGGAAGGCTTCGGCAGCGCGCTCACCCCGGCGGCGCTCATAGTGCTGCTGGCGGCGCTCTTCGCGGTGGCGATGCTGGCCCGGGGCTTCGCGGGCTAGCGGCACCCGACATACGGGCGGAGGCCCGGGAGCCGGTGACGGCGTCCCGGGCCTCCGCGTTACGCGCGCGGGGCCGTGTGCGTCAGGCCACCGTGTTGCGGTTGATCAGGCGCGGCAGCATGCGGAAGCCGATGCCACCCGCGATCATCGTCGCGGCGCCGGCCACCAGGAAGGTGGTCTGACCGGCACCGGTCTCGGCCAGCTGGCCGGAGGCCTGGGCCTGCTCGGCCGGGGCGGTGCCGGCCTGGGCCAGCTCCTCCTTGGGCTTGCTCTGCTGGACGGGCAGGGCGCCGGCGTTGTCGGTGCCGGTGTTGCAGTTGCCGTCCGTGTCCACGGGGCAGGTGCGGGAGTCGTCGCCGTCACCCGTGCTGCCGGTGCCGCCGGTGCCGCCGGTGGCGGTGGAGCCGCTGTGGTCGCCGCCGCCGCCCGTGGAGCCGGAGCCGCCCGTGGTGCCCGAGCCGCCGGTCGAGCCCGAGCCGCCCGTGGAACCGGAGCCGCCGGTGGAGCCGTGGTCGCCGCCGGTCGTGCTGCCGCCACCGGTGGTGCCGGAGCCGCCCGTGGTGCCGTGGTCGCCGCCGGTCGTGCTGCCGCCACCCGTGGTGCCGGAGCCGCCCGTGGTGGTGCCGCCACCGGTCGTCGTGCCGCCGCCGGTCGTGCCGGAGCCGCCCGTGGTCGTGCCACCGCCGGTCGTCGTCTCACCACCGGTCGTGGTGCCGCCCGTGGTAGTGCTGCCACCCGTGGTCGTACCGCCCGTGGTGGTGCTGCCGCCGGTCGTGGTGCCGCCGGTCGTCGTCTCGCCGCCCGTCGTGGAACCACCGGTCGTGGTCGAGCCACCCGTCGTCGAGCCACCCGTGGTGGTCGAGCCGCCGGTCGTGCCGGAGCCGCCCGTGGTGGTGCCCGTGGTGGGCTGCGGGATGGTGGTGGGGCCCGTGGTCGGACCGCCGGTCGGGCCGGTGGGGACGTCCACGTCCGCCTTGCCGATGCCCGGCACGTCGACGTCCACGCCGGCGGCCGAGGCCGCGCCCGCGGCCGTCAGCGAGGCACCCGCGGCGATCATCGCGCCCGCGGCTATGCGCGCGACACGCAGTCGCGTCTTGTTCGTCATCTGCCTGCTACCCCCAGTAGCCGATCTCGTCATGGAGCAGCTATGCACGGGGGTGTGGCGCTCTGGGGACGGCGTGACCGAACCGGCCGTACACCTCGTACAGGCCGGGACGCTCGCCCCCCGCCACACGCACCCCAGTGATACGCATGCCGCACGCCAGCCTTCCCAGTTTTCCGGGCAGCGTCAAGGGAGTTACGGGCGTGATGTCCGGCTAGAGGGGGGGTTGGCGTTACTTGTCCTGCTGCTCCTGCTGCTTGCGCCAGCGGATGCCGGCCTCGAGGAAGCCGTCGATGTCGCCGTCGAGGACGGAGGTGGGGTTGCCGACCTCGTGCTCCGTGCGGAGGTCCTTGACCATCTGGTAGGGGTGCAGGACGTACGAACGCATCTGATTGCCCCAGGAGTTGCCGCCGTCGCCCTTGAGCGCGTCCATCTTCGCCTGCTCCTCCTGGCGGCGGCGCTCGAGGAGCTTGGCCTGGAGGACGTTCATGGCGGTCGCCTTGTTCTGGATCTGCGAGCGCTCGTTCTGGCAGGAGACGACGATGCCGGTCGGGATGTGCGTCAGGCGCACCGCGGAGTCGGTGGTGTTGACGCCCTGGCCGCCGGGGCCGGAGGAACGGTAGACGTCGACGCGCAGCTCGGACTCGTCGATCTCGACGTGGTCGGTCTGCTCGACGACCGGGAGGACCTCGACGCCGGCGAAGGACGTCTGGCGGCGGCCCTGGTTGTCGAAGGGCGAGATGCGCACCAGGCGGTGGGTGCCCTGCTCGACGGAGAGGGTGCCGTAGGCGTACGGGACCTGGACGGCGAAGGTGGTCGACTTGATGCCGGCCTCTTCGGCGTACGAGGTCTCGTAGACCTCGGTCTTGTAGCCGTGGCGCTCGGCCCAGCGGAGGTACATGCGCTGGAGGCGCTCGGCGAAGTCGGAGGCGTCGACGCCTCCGGCCTCGGCGCGGATGTTGACCAGCGCCTCGCGGGAGTCGTACTCGCCGGAGAGGAGGGTGCGGACCTCCATCTCGTCCAGCGCCTTGCGGACGGAGACCAGCTCGGCCTCGGCCTCGGCGAGCGCGTCGGCGTCGCCCTCGGCCTCGGCGAGCTCGAAGAGCACCCCGAGGTCGTCGATGCGGCCGCGCAGCGTCTCGGTCTTGCGCAGCTCCGCCTGGAGGTGCGACAGCTTGCTGGTGATCTTCTGCGCCGCGTCGGGGTCGTCCCACAGGGACGGGGCGGCCGCCTGCTCCTCGAGCACGGCGACGTCGGCCCTCATCCTGTCGAGGTCCAGGACGGCCTCGATCGACGCCATGGTCGAGGAGAGGGACTTCAGCTCTTCGGATACATCAACGACTGCCACGCAACCAGCCTAACGGCTGGCGAGGGCTGTGCGGTCCGTGGTGAGGGCTATCACGGTGCGGGGGCGGTGCGATCGCGGTGCCGGGCGGGGTTTCTTTCCCCACCCCCTACGGCAGCGGCGCCACCGACGGGTCCGTCCCCCGCGTCGGGCCCGGGTGGTGGACGCCCGGCTTGGCGTCTCCCGGGTCCGGGCGGTCCGAGGTCGTGTACCAGCCCACCGCCCCCGCCGCCGCGACCAGCACCACCGCCACCCCCGTCCCGATCTTCACGCGCCGCCTCCGCACCGCCTCCGCGGGCGAGCGGTAGCGGGCCGAGCCCGCACGCCGCTGCCCCGGGGCACGCGGGGCGCGGGCCGTGCCGTGGGCGCCGCCCGCCAGTTCCTCCGGGCCCGGCACGCGCATGCTGGTGTGGGTGTCACGGGTGGAGTCGGAGACCCCGCCGGGCACGAGCGGCACGGCGCCCCGGCGCCGCGGCTCCGGCGCCGCCTCCGCGGCCGCGGGGGCCACGGGGGCCGCCGGGTCGGGCCCCGTCTCCTCCTCCGGCTCGTCGATGTCGAGCGGCGGGATCCCGGCGAGGCCCGGCAGCAGCTCCCGCAGCCGGGCCGCCAGCTCCGAGGCACGCAGCCGGGAGGCGGGCGCCTTGGCCAGGCACTGCAGGACGAGCTGCCACAGCTCGTCGGGGATGCCCGGCAGCGGCGCCACGGTCTCCGTGACGTGGCGCCGCAGCACCGCGCCCGGGTGGCCGCCGCCGAACGGGGTGAAGCCCGCCAGCAGCTCGTACAGGACGGTCGCCAGGGCGTAGACGTCGACCGAGGCGCGCGGCGGAAGGCCCTCGATGATCTCGGGGGCCAGGTAGTCGGGGGTGCCGATGACGCTGCGCTGGCCCGCCGGGCGGTCCCGGTCGCGCGCGGAGGCCGGGCGCGGGGAGTCGACGAGCCGGGCGATCCCGAAGTCGGTCAGCAGCGCGGGGTGCGCACCGCCGGGGCCGAGCGGGCCCTGCATGTCGAGCAGGACGTTCTCCGGCTTGACGTCGCGGTGGACGATCCCGGCCGCGTGCGCGGCCGCGAGGCCGTCCGCGACGTCGGCGACGATCGCCACCGCGGCCTCGGGCGCCAGCCGCCGCTCGCGGTCGAGCCGCGTGCGCAGGTCCGTGCCCCGGATGAGATCCATGACCAGCGCCAGGTCGGCGCCGTCGACGACCAGGTCGCGCACGCCGACCACATGGGGGTGGTCGAGGCCGAGAAGGGCCGCGCGCTCCTGCACGAACCGGCCGACCAGCTCCTGGTCGGAAGCGAGGTCCTCCCGCAGGAGCTTGATGGCGACCGGGCCCTCGGGTCCGTCGCCGAGCCACACCGTCCCGGCACTGCCGCGTCCCAGGACCTGGTGGGCGGTGTACCGGCTGCCGATCTTCCGTGCCAAGACTGTTCCCCGACTCCTCCGTCATCCGACAGGCTCGCTGGCGACCAAGCTACGCGGCTGCGGAGGAGTTGGGGACACCGATCCGGTGCCAATCGTTACTTCTGAGGCAGAAAACACCCGTCGGGTGTCGATATATCGACAGCCCTGCCCACCGGGCCCACCGGGCCTACTGGCTGGAGCCGAGGCCCGACACCCAGTCCTTGGCGGTGTTGAACCAGTCCACCACGGTGTCCCAGAAGTTCTTGCCGTCGGCGACCCAGTCCTTGAGCGGCGTGAACTCCCACACCGCCCAGGACCCGAGCACCAGCAGCACGATCAGGAACAGGCAGCCCTTGAGGCAGCCCAGCCCGGGGATGTGCATGGGGTTGGCGCTGCGCTGCCGCGCCGGGCGCGGCTCCCGGCGCGGGGCCGGGGGCTCGGGCGCAGGCGCGGGCGGCGGGGCGTACTGGGGCTGAGGCTGCGGCGGCTGGGGCGTCTGGTAGCGCGGCGCCCGCTGAGGCTGCTGCCGCTGCGGGGGCCGCGGGGCCGAATACTGCGGCTGAGGCGGCTGGGGCGGCTGAGGCGCGTACTGCTGCTGCCCGTAGCCCTGCTGCCCGTACGGCGGGGGCTGCTGGCCGTATGCCTGGGGGGCCTGCGGCGGCTGGGGCGCCGGGCGGCGCGTGGGGCGGCGGCGCAGCGGGTCCTCGCCCGGGTCGAGGTACTGGGTCTGCTCGTTGCGGTCGCGGGCCGCGCGCATCTGGGTCTGCCAGGGGTGCGGGCTGTCGGCCTGCTGGGCCTGCCGGTCCTGCGGCTGCTGCCCGGGCGGCACCGGCGGCATGGCGCGCGTGGGGTCGCCGCCGTACGGGCCCGGGCCCGCGGGCAGCACCTGGGTGGGGTCCGCGTGGCCCCCGGGCCCGGTGCTGGGCAGGACGCTGGTCGCGGCATTGGGGTCGTAGGGGTCGTACGGGCCGGGGGCGCCCGCGTTCGCCGAGAGCACCTGGGTGGGCTCGGCGTCGCCCGTGCCGGGGGCGGTGTGCAGGCCCGTGCCGGGCACCTGCGTGGGCTCCGGGTCGGGCGCGAGCAGCGCACCGACGCCCAGCGCCGCCTCGGCCTGGGCCGGGGAGGCGTGCACGCCGACGCCCGCGGCGACGACGCGCAGGGCGCGGGCGAGGTTCTCGGCGCTCGGGCGCTCCTCGGGCCGCTTGCGCAGGCAGCGCTCTATGACCGTCCAGAGCGGTTCCGGAACGGTCGAGGGGCGGCGCGGCTCGGCGCTGAGGTGCTGGTGGAGGACCTCCAGCGCGGTGGCGCCCGCGAACGGCGGACGGCCGGTGACCAGCTCGTACAGCAGGATGCCCGCGCCGTAGATGTCGACGGCGGAGGTCTGCGGACGGCCCTCGGCGGACTCGGGCGCGACGTAGGCGGGGGTGCCGACGAACTCGTGGGTGCGGGTGAGGCCGGGCGAGTCCGCGAGGCGGGCGATGCCGAAGTCGGTCAGCATCGGGTGCATCCGCTCGCCGTCGTGCCGGAGCAGGACGTTGGCGGGCTTGAGGTCGCGGTGGACGATGCCGTCGGCGTGGCTGGCGGCGAGGGCGTCGGCGATCTGCGCGGTGAGCAGCGCGGCGGCCACCGGGGTGAAGGGGCCGTTCTCGCGCAGGTAGCGGTGCAGGTCCGGGCCGTCGACCAGGTCCATCACCAGCGCGAGCAGGTCGCCCTCGACGACGAGGTCGCGGGTGCGGACGATATTGGGGTGGGTGAGGCGCAGGAGGACCGAGCGCTCGCGGAGGAAGCGCATCACGACGTCCGCGTCGTTGGCCAGCTCCTCCTTGAGGACCTTGATCGCGACGGTCTCGCCGGGCTGTCCGGCCACGGCCGCCTCGGCGCCCGCCGCCTCCCTCTGGCGCGCACGCCAGACGGTGCCCGTGGCGCCGCGTCCGAGCGGCTCCTCGAGCAGGTACTTGCTGCCTACCGGCCGCACGTCATGCGCTCCCTGGTCGTGATGCTGTGGTCGTGATCCCGGTCGTGATCCGGAACTCCGGTTCGGCCAATGGCCCGGCCCCTCGGCCCTGCCCTTGCCCTCCGCCCCGTCTTCCACCCCCGTCTTCCGCCCCACTGTAGTGCCGCCGCGGGGGCCGGGGCCGGGCGAACGCCGACCGGACCGGTGGGGCTCCAGGGGAAGACGCGGGCCGTGGACGGATGGTTGCCGGTGCGCCGGAAGGAGTTATAAAAAACGGCAAGAAAAAGGTCGAGAACGGACAACCGGCAAAAGAAATCAGCCACCGGCCCGACTCTGAGCCGGAGGTTCCGCATACTCGGATGGTCGTCCAAGATCACGAATCGACTCTCGCCGGGCGGGTTGCCGGTGCCAGGTGCAAGGATGCTCGCAGCACGGATGCGGCGGGGCGGAGCGGCGAGCCCCCGCGCGACGTGGTGACCTGTACGTGCCGACGCGCCCGTGCGAGGTGGGGGAAGGCCGCCTGCCCCTGTCACGCACCGGGGGCAGGAAAGGGACCGTTGACGCGATGCAGATCCGGCTGACCGTCCTCGGGCCGCTCAGCGGCCACACCACCACCGCCTGCGACGTGCTCGTGACCGCCCCCGCGGGGACCCCGCTCGCGGCCGTCGCGAGCGGGCTCGCCGCGGCCGTCGCGGCCGCCGGCTCCGACCTCGGCAGCGGCGCCGTCGTCGTCCACGCGGGCACCGAGCGGCTCGACCCGCAGCGCTGCGCGCTGGGCGAGCCGCCCCTGATCGACGGTGCGGTGCTGTCGCTGGGCGCCCCGGCCGATCCCGAGCGGCACCCGGGCGTGCTCCCCTCGGGCGTGCCGGAGGCCGCCGCCCGGCTGCACGTCGTCTCCGGGCCGGACGCGGGCGGGGTGCACCTGCTGCACGGCGGCGAGGTCCGGGTCGGCCGCTCCAGCTCGGCGGACGTCCCGCTCGACGACCCCGACGTCTCCCGCCTGCACTGCGCGGTCACGCTGACCGACGACGGCCGCGTCACCCTCCACGACCTCGGCTCCACGAACGGCACCCTCCTGGACGGCGAGCCCGTCGACGGCACCCCGGTGCCCCTGGCCTCCGGCGCCCTGCTGAAGGTCGGCGAGTCGACCCTCGGCCTGTACGGCGCGGACGCCCCGTCCCCGGCCGCCCTTCCGGCGGCGCCGGACGGGGAGGGGCACCTGCGCGTGGCGGCGCCGCCGGCGGCGCCCTCCGGGCCCACGAGCACGCATCCGGGGTTCGCCGGGCCGCGGCGCCCCTCCTGGGCGGAGGGCGGCGCCGGGGCGACCGGCCACGGCACGGGCTCGGCGGTGTTCGGGCAACCGGCGGACGGGGGCCGGGCCGCGGACGGACCGGGCACGGACGCCTGCGCACCCCCCGGAGCCCGCGTGCCGGGCGCCCGGAGCAGCGACGAATACGACGCGCACGACGGATACGACGCGGCCGCGGCCCCGGACGACGGCGCCGGCGCCTCCGACGAGGGCAGGCGCCGCCCCCGCGGCATAGGCGCCTGGGCCCGGCGGCTCGCCGGGGGACGCGGCGGCGACCGGCGGCCGGCCGCGGAGCCGCGGGACGGGGACGGCGCCCCCGTCCCCGGCACGGCAGGCGTCCCCGGCGCCGCGCACCCCGGCGGCACCGCCGCCGCGCTGCAGGAGCGGTGGCCCGACCCGGCGGCCGTCCTGCTGACCGTGCTCGGGCCGGGCCCGCGCCTGTGGGAGCGCGGGCCGGACCACCCGGACCTGCTGACGGTGCGGCTGGGGTCCGCGGACCGCGGGCAGCTGTCCACCGTGCCCGTGACGGTCGGGCTGCGCCGGGCCGGGGCCCTGGGGCTGGCCGGGCCCCGGGCCCGGCTGTCCGGGCTCGCCCGCTCCGTGCTCGCCCAGCTCGCCGCCCTGCACCCGCCCGCCACCCTGGAGTACGTGCTGATCAGCGCGGACCGCTCGCGGGCCGTGGAGGAGCGGCTGGCGGAGTGGTCCTGGCTGGGCTGGTTGCCGCAGCTGCGCCCCGCGCACGGGCAGGACTGCCGGCTGCTGCTCGCCTATGACCGCGAGCAGGCCGAGGCCCGCACCGCCGAGCTGGTGCGCCGGCTGGACGACAGCCCGCTGGGCCCCGGCTGGGCGACGGCCTCCCCCGAGGCGGTCGCCGCGGCCGCCGGGCGCCACTGCGGCCCGTACACCGTCCTCGTCGTGGACGGCGACCCCGGCTCGTCGGCGCTGCGCGAGACGGTCGCGCGGCTGGCGGCGGGCGGGCCCGCGGCGGGCGTCCACGTCCTCTGTCTCGCGGAGACGCCGGCCACCACGGCCTCCTCCCCGGTGTCGGCCACGCTGGCGGCGGCCGAGGCCGTCTCCCCCGCCTTCGCCCACTGCGGCACGGTGGCCCTGCTGAGCGGTGACGTGGCCACGGTCGTCCAGGTGATCCACCGCGCGCAGGCCCCGGCGTCGGCGGGTGCGCCCGCGGCCGGGGAGACCGTCATCGCCGCCCTCGACGCCGTGTCCGGTGCCTGGGCGGAGCGGTTCGCCCGCGCGCTGGCCCCGCTGCGGGCGGCGGACGCGGCGGGCGGCGAGGCGCACGGCTCGCGGATCGCGGCGGCGCTGCCCCGTACGGCCCGGCTGCTGGACGAGCTGGGCCTGGCCCGGGCCACGCCCGCGTCCCTGACGGCCCGCTGGGCGGCCGCCACCGACCGGGGCGCCCGGTCCGGCGGGCAGGCCGTCGCGGTGCTGGGCGCCGGGCCGCACGGACCGCTCTCGGTGGACCTGGCGGCGGACGGGCCGCACCTGCTGGTGGAGGGCGGCCCGGGCACCGGCAAGACCGAGCTGCTGCGCTCGCTCGCCGCGTCGCTGGCGGCGGCCGACCGGCCCGACCGGCTCTCCCTCGTCCTGGTCGACGGCGCGGCCGCCGAGCGCGGCGAGGGGCTGCGCGTGTGCACCGACCTGCCGCACGTGTCGACCTATCTGGCCGCCGCGGACCCGGTGCGGATGCGGGAGTTCGCGCAGGCCCTCGGCTCGGAGCTGAAGCGCCGCGCCGAGCTGCTGGGCACTCTCGACTTCGTCGCCTGGCACGACCGGCACACCGCGGCCGCGGCGGGCGTGGTGGGCCCCCGGCGTCCGGCCGAGCCGTCCTCCGGGGACCTGGAGCCGGTGTCGAGCGGCACGCTCAAGCTGCGTACGCAGCGCGGCGGTCCGACGCGCACGGCCGAGACGGCGCTGCCCCGGCTCGTCGTGCTCGTCGACGACTTCGACGCGCTCGTCGCGCCCGCGCTGGGCAGCACGGGCCGCCCGGCGGCCGGTTCGGTCGTCCGGGCGCTGGAGGCGGTGGCCCGGGACGGCGAGCGGCTGGGCGTGCACCTGATCGCCGCGTCCGGGCGCCCGGAGCGCACGGCGGACACGGCGGCGGTCGAGCGCGCGGGGCTGCGCGCGACGCTGGAGATCGCGCCCCCCTCGGCAGAGGGCCCGCCCTCCGGCGGGGACGGGAGCGGCGGCGCGGGCGAACCCGCCCCGGGCCGGGGCCGGTTGCAGCGCCCCGACGACGGCGCGGTGACCCCCTTCCAGGCCGGCCGCGTCACCGGCCGCATCCCGCGCACGGCGACGCTGCGGCCGACCGTCGTCCCCCTGGACTGGCAGCGCATGGGCGATCCGCCGACCCGCCGACCCGTGCGCGAGCTGGGCAACGGGCCGACGGACCTGGCCCTGCTGGCGAGCGCCCTCCAGCGGGCCGCCCAGTCCGCGGGCGCGCAGGCCGCGCCGCCGCTGCTGTAGCAGGAGGCAACCGGCGGGACGCCGCTGCCTTCTCCGCGTCACAGCCCGGTCACGATGGGCGAGTTGACAACGGAGACGGTATTGCGGCGGCCCGCCGCCGGGCGTAGGACTGTCGCACGGGAGTGCGGCCACGCGCCGGGGCACGTGCGGTGCGGGCGGCCGCCGACGGGGACCGGGCACGGGAGGTACGGCCATGCGCAAGCCAACCCGCACGACACCTACGCCGCATCCATCTCCCAGGACACCCCCTGGGACATCCCCTGAACCGCACACACCGATCCGCACGGGGCGCGCGGCCCGCACCGCGCTCGCCCTGGCCGCCGCGGGCGCCCTGGCCCTCACGGC
The DNA here is from genome assembly GCF_056930295.1 of Streptomyces sp. 17_S59. Lineage (NCBI taxonomy): Bacteria > Bacillati > Actinomycetota > Actinomycetes > Kitasatosporales > Streptomycetaceae > Streptomyces > Streptomyces sp. 17_S59. The sequence goes on from NZ_JBXOWD010000001.1 coordinate 2,630,139, forward strand.
CGCCGGCTGCGGGGACAGCGGCGACGGCGGAGGCGACAAGAGCGGCAGCGAGAAGAGTTCCAAGCCCGCCCCGGGGAAGTCCGACGCCATCTCCCAGACGGTCCGGCTGCCCAAGCTCGACGGCCAGAAGCTCAAGGTGACCGCCGTCTGGACGGGAACCGAGCAGAAGCACTTCACCAAGGTCCTCGACGAGTTCGCCAAGCGCACGGGCGCCGAGGTCTCGTACGTGCCCAGCGGCGACGACACGGCGTCGTTCATCGGCTCGAAGGTCGCCGGCGGAGACCCGCCGGACGTCGCCCTGCTCGGACAGCCGGGCGTGCTGCGCGAGTTCGCGGCCAAGGGCTGGCTCAAACCACTCGGTGCGGAGGCAACGGACCAGCTGGGCAAGAACTTTGCCAAGGGCTGGCAGGAACTGGGCTCCTATCAGGGCAAGCAGTACGGCGTGTACTTCAAGGCCACGAACAAGTCCCTCGTCTGGTACAACACCAAGATTTTCGACGCGGCGGGCGCCAAGGTGCCCGCGTCCTGGCCGGAGTTCCTCCAGGCCGCGCAGGCGGTCGCCGACTACGGCGTCTCCCCGGTCTCGGTCGGCGGCGCGGACGGCTGGACCCTCACCGACTGGTTCGAGAACGTCTACCTCTCCCAGGCCGGCCCCGAGAAGTACGACCAGCTGACCCAGCACAAGATCAAGTGGACCGACTCCTCCGTCAAGGACGCGCTGACCACGCTGGGCCGGCTCTTCGGGAAGAAGGAGCTGCTGGCGGGCGGCAACGACGGCGCGCTGGGCACCCAGTTCCCCACGTCCGTCACCCAGACCTTCACCCAGGGCGAGAAGGCGAAGGCCGCGATGGTCTTCGAGGGCGACTTCGCGGCGGCCAACATCACCGCCACCAAGGCGAAGATCGGCACGGACGCCAAGGTGTTCCCCTTCCCCGCGGTGGGCGGCAGCTCCCCCGTGGTGACGGGCGGCGACGTGGGGGTGGCGCTCAAGGACGGGCAGGCGGCGCAGGCCCTGCTGACCTTCCTGGCCTCCTCCGACGCCGCGCAGGTCTGGGCCCGGCAGGGCGGGTTCGTGTCGCCCAACAAGAACCTCGACCTCGCCGCCTACCCGGACGACGTCCAGCGCGGCATAGCCAAGGCCGTGGTCGCGGCGGGCGACGCCTTCCGCTTCGACATGTCGGACCAGGCGCCCGCCGCGTTCGGTGCCAAGCCCGGCCAGGGCGAGTGGAAGGACCTCCAGGACTTCCTGCGGAACCCCTCGGACGTGGCGGGCACCCAGGAGCGGCTGGAGTCCGACGCGGCCCAGGCGTTCAAGAACTGACGGGCCGGCCGTGACCACCGCGACTCCGGGCGCCGCCGCGCCCCCAGGTCCCGTACCGAAGCCGGGCAGGCGGCGGAGCATGCTCGGCCCCCGGCCGTGGGCGGCCGCCTGCTTCCTGCTGCCCGCGCTGGCCCTGCTGGGCGCGCTCGTCGTCTACCCCATCGGCTACTCCGTCTACCGCAGCCTCTTCGACGCCTCCGGCAACGGCTTCGTGGGCGTCGACAACTACCACGAGGTCTTCACCGACGACCGGATCCGCACGGCGCTGAAGAACAACGTCATCTGGGTGGTCGTGGCCCCGACGGTCGCCACGGCGCTGGGGCTGATCTTCGCCGTCCTGACCGAACGGGTGCGCTGGGGAACGGCGTTCAAGCTCGTCGTCTTCATGCCGATGGCGATCTCCATGCTCGCCGCGGGCATCATCTTCCGGCTGGTGTACGAGCAGAACCCGGACCGCGGGGTCGCCAACGCCGTGTGGGTGGGCATCCACGACACCTTCGCCGAGCCCGCGCCCTTCCCCGGGGCGCATCCGCGGCCGGCCGGCGAGCTGGCCGCGAGCGGGGGAGGTGGGTTCACGACGAAGTCCGCGGTGCGGGCGGGGACGGCGGTGGCACTGCCGCTGGTGGCCGTGAAGCCGGAGGACGCCAGGGGCGCGAGGGACGCGATACCGGCGCGGGACGTGGCCGGGAAGGTCACCGGCACGGTGTGGATGGACTTCACCCGGGGCGGCGGCGGTACCGCGGGCATGATCGACGCGGGGGAGAAGGCCCTGGCGGGTGTGAAGGTCGAGGCGGTGAAGGACGGGCGGACCGTCGCCTCGGCGACCACGGCGGCCGACGGGACGTTCACGCTGCCGGGCGCGGCGGACGGGGCCCGGCTCCGGCTGCCCGGCGCCAACTTCGCCTCGGCCTACAACGGCATCGACTGGCTGGGCCCCACGCTGGTGACGCCGTCGATCATCGGCGCGTACATCTGGATGTGGGCGGGCTTCGCAATGGTGCTCATCGCCGCGGGCCTGGCGAGCGTGCCGCGCGAGCTGCTGGAGGCGGCGCGGGTGGACGGGGCCGGCGAGTGGCAGGTGTTCCGCCGGGTGACGGTGCCGCTGCTGGCGCCGGTGCTCGCGGTCGTCGTCGTGACGCTGATGATCAACGTGCTGAAGATCTTCGACCTCGTCTACATCATCGCCCCCGGCTCCAGCCTCCACGACGCCAACGTCCTGGCCCTCCAGCTCTACCAGTCGTCCTTCGGCACGGACGTCAACCAGGGTGTGGGCAGCGCCATCGCGGTCTTCCTGCTGGTGCTCGTGGCACCGGTGGTGGTCGTGAACATACGGCGGATGCGGAAGGAGCGAGGGCGATGAGCGCCGCGAACACGGTCGTACGGGCCCGGCAGTCGCTGCCCGCGCGGGTGGCCGCCCACCTCGGCGGGGGGCTGACGCGGCTGTTCCTCGTCGTCGTGGGCCTGCTCTGGCTGACGCCGACCGTCGGGCTGCTGCTGTCGTCGCTGCGCGACAAGTCCGACATCGCGGCCTCGGGCTGGTGGCGGGTCTTCGCCCACCCGGCGCAGCTGACGACGGAGAGCTACCGTCATCTGTTCGCCAACGACGAGGTGATGCACTCCCTGCTGACCACCGCCCTGATCACCGTGCCCGCGACGGTGCTGGTGATCCTCATCGGGGCGCTGGCCGGGTACGCCTTCGCCTGGCTGGAGTTCCCCGGGCGGGACTGGTGGTTCATGGCGGTCGTGGCGCTGCTGGTGGTGCCGGTGCAGGTGGCGCTGATCCCGGTGGCGAAGCTCTTCAACGCGCTGGGCATCTTCGAGTCCACCGTGGGCGTGGTGCTCTTCCACACCGCCTTCGGGCTGCCCTTCGCGGTGTTCCTGCTGCGGAACTTCTTCGCCGAGATCCCCCGCGAGCTGCTGGAGGCGGCACGGCTGGACGGGGCGGGCGAGCTGCGGCTGTTCACCCGGGTCGTGCTGCCGCTGGGTGGGCCGGCGATCGCCTCGCTGGGCATCTTCCAGTTCCTGTGGGTGTGGAACGACATGCTGGTGGCGCTGATCTTCGCGGACAGCGGCAATCCGCCGATCACGGTGGCCCTTCAGCAGCAGGTGCGCCAGTTCGGCGACAACGTGGACGTCCTCGCGTCGGGTGCCTTCCTGTCGATGGTCGTGCCGCTCGCCGTCTTCTTCGCCTTCCAGCGGCAGTTCGTGAGCGGGGTGATGGCGGGCGCGGTGAAGTGAGCGCCGGGCCCAGGGTGTGTCCGGTGGGTCAGCGGCGTGCGTACAGCGACACCGCGCCGCCGTGCACGTACACCGTGGACTCCTCGCGGTACAGCGCGCCGAGCACCCTGGTCTTGGCGAACTCGGCGCGCTGGCCCCGGAACCAGCGGGTACCGACGGTGCCGGTGTCCCACACCACCCACACCCGCCGCTGCGGGGGTAGCCGCTCCAGCCGGGCGCGCAGCTCCTCCGCGGTGACGTCCTCGCCGTAGAGGGTGCCGGAGGCGGCGGCCGTGCGCTTGAGGGTGAGGTCGTCCAGCCCGGTGAAGTCGCGCGGGTAGAAGAGGGATATCCGGCGCTCGTAGTGCGGCAGGTACAGCACGGCGTCGCCGGGCCGCACCACCCTGCCGGCCGCCCTGGCGACGAGGGCGGGCTGGTCGCCCCGGCTGGTGGGCAGCCGCTCGCGCTCCTGGGCGGGCAGCTGCCACAGGAAGGCCGCGGCGACCGCCGCGGCCCCGGCCGCCGCCACGGTCCGGCGCCACGGCAGGAGCCCGAGGAGCCGCTCGGCCCCGGCGGCGGCGAGCAGCGGCACGCCCGCGAGGCAGAAGAGCAGGTACCGGTCGAGGAAGAGCGGCTGCCGCTGCGCGGCGAGGTAGAGCAGGACGGGCGGGACCAGGGCCAGCGGCAGGGCGACCGCGTTCAGCTGGAGGGGCCCGGTGCGGGGCAGGGGGGCGAGCAGCGCGACCGCGACGAGCAGCAGGGTGCCCGCGAGGACGGCCTCGCGGGGGCCGGCGAAGGCGTAGAGGAGGGCCCTGGCCTGCTCGTACCCGGGGGTGCGGAGCCAGGAGACCTGTTCGCTCTGGCCCCGCGAGACGACGGCCAGCGGGGCAAGCGCCGCGCAGGCCGCCGCGGCCGCGCAGGCCCAGCCCCGCCGGACGGTCCGGGGCGCCCGGGAGGCGAGCAGGGTCGCGCCGTGGGCGGCGAGCAGCAGGATCGCGAACTCGTGCAGCAGCGCCGTGACCGCCACTGCCGCACCGTAGCCGGCCCACCAGCGGTACGAGCGCTGCTCGACGGCGCGCAGCAGCAGCCAGGTCGCCAGCGCCGCGCCCGCCGCGACCAGCGCGTACGAGCGGCCCTCCTGCGCGTAGTGGCTGACGAACGGGGTGGCCGCGTAGAGCAGCCCGGCCCACAGGCCCACCCTCGGCCGGGCCAGCCGGGCGCCGATGGCGCCGACGAGCCCGGCGGTGGCCGCGGCCGCGGCGACGGAGGGCAGGCGCAGGGCGGTCTCGTCGGCGCGCAGGGCGAGCAGAGGGTGCATCAGCAGGTAGTACAGGCCGTGCACGGCGTCGACGTTGCCGAGCATGTGCCAGATCTCGGGCAGGGAGCGGCGGGCCACCTGGAGGGTCGCCCCCTCGTCCCGCCACACGGTGCCGCGGTCCAGCCCCCACAGGCCGAGGGCCAGCATGACGGCCGCGGGCACGAGGACGGCAGCGGCCCGCCCCGGCGGGGGCAGCCGGCTCCGCCTCCCCCGCGGCGCGGCACGCACCCCGGCCCCGGTGATCGGCTCCGTCACCGCCATGTCTGCGTCACCACCATGTCCGTCCTCCCCCGGCCCGGGCCGCCGGACGCGGGGCGCCCGGCCACACGCGGGGACACAATGCCCCGATTAGCCATACTTATTAGATAAAAATGTCTTTTGTGACAGCGAGTGTGACAGTGAGTGGGATGGGAATCCCCACCGCCCAGGTCAGCGTGATCGTCATCGGCTACAACGACGCCGCGCTCATCGGCCACGCCGTGCACTCCGCCCTCGCCCAGGGCCCGGCCGTCGCCGAGGTCGTCGTCGTCGACGACGCCTCCACGGACCGCACCGGCACCGTCCTCGACCGGCTGGCCACCGCCGAACCACGGCTCCGGATCGTCCGCCGCACCGTCAACAGCGGCGGCTGCGGCACCCCTCGCAACGAAGGCGTCCGGGCCGCCACCGCCCCCTATGTGATGTTCCTCGACAGCGACGACGTGCTCCCCCACGGCGCGGTGACCTCGCTGCTGCGCGCCGCGCTCCGGCACGGCACCCCGGTCACCGCGGGCCTGTGCGTGCGCCGCGAACTCCCCGGCGGCCGGGACACGCCCTGGCAGCCCGCCCTCTACCGGTCGGCCGCCGTCCACGACTCCCCCGCGGCGCACCCCGCGCTCCTGCACGACACCCTGTGCGTGAACAAGCTCTACGAGCGGTCCTTCCTCACCGGGCGCGGCATCGCCTTCCCCGAAGGGGACTTCCGGTACGAGGACTTCGTCTTCGGCGCCCGAGTCCTCGCCGCGGCCCCGCGCATCGCGACCGTCCCCGACCCCGTCTACGTCTGGCACGTGCGGCGGGACGCCGCCCGGCCCTCGCTCTCGCTCGACCGCGCCTCCGTCGCCAACTGGCAGGCCCGCGTCCGCGCCCACCAGCAGGGCGTGGCGGTCTTCCTCGACGCCGGCAGCAAGCCGCTCGCCCACGCGGCGCGCGTGAAGTTCCTCGACCACGACCTGCGCATGTACGTCCGGGAGCTGCCCCGCCGTGGCAACGGCTACCGGCGCGCCTGGTGGCGGGTGACCCGCGCCTGCCTGGCCTCCTTCGACGAGGCCGACCTGCGCGCCGCCCGGGCCCCCGCCCGCTGGATCGCCCGGGTGGTGCTGGCCGCCGAGGCGCCGCGGGACCTGGAGCGGCTGGCCCAGCTGGCCGCCCGTCCCGCCCGGCTGCTGCCGCCCTACGCCGCCGTGGCGGGCCGGCCCGTGTGGTCGGCGGACCTGGCCCGGGTGCCGCTCGACGGCCTGGTCGGCCCCGATGCCAAGCCGGCCCGCCGCCTCCCGGTCACGGTCGACGCGAGCCTCCGCCCGCAGTCCGGGCCCCGCGTCGAGCTCCGGCTGCTCGTCCACGACCTGTACGACCGCCTGGCCATGGCCCGCCCGCACACCGTGGACGTGGAGTTCCGGCCGCGGAGCGGCGGCACGGCCCTGGAGTACGCCGTCGCCCTGACCGAGGGCGACGGCTCCTGGACCGCACGGCTCGCCGTCAACCTCAATGCGCTCGCGGTCCAGGGCCGCCGGGACGCCCGGGCCGCGGCGCGCCGGGACGCCCCGGGCCCGGAACGGCCCCGCACCGCCGCCGTGCGCGCGCCCCAGACGTGGGACGTCCGGGTACGGATCCGCTGTGCGCACGGCGGCATCCTGCACACGGCCGTACGGGCCGACGGCGAGGCGCTGGGGCGGTACGCCCTGCCGAGCCTGCGCTACGGCATCCTGCTGGCGCAGCCCCATGCCACCGCGACCGCCTCGCTCGCCCTGCGGCTCGCGCCCGGCCTCCGCGGCGCCCTCGGCATCGCCGTGCACAGGCTGCGCCGCCCGCGCCGGGCCCGGCCCGGCACCCCCTCTTGACGCCCACTCAGGGCCTCGCACTGCTGCGTGGTTCACTCCCGCCCCCCTACCGGTCGATCTCTTCGAACAGCGCTTCCCAGCGGTCCAGCACCGCCGGCAGCGCCAGCGGCGCCACATGGGCCCGCGCCGCCCGCCCGTAGCGCTCGCGCAGCGCCCCGTCCCCCATCAGCTCCGCCAGCGCCGCCGCGAACGCCGCCGTGTCGCCGGGCGGCACGAGCGTGCCCGTACGGCCGTGGTCCACCAGCTCGCGCACCCCGCCCGACAGGTCGAAACCGACGCACGGCACCCCGGCGGCGGATGCCTCGGCGAGGGCCATGGGGCGCCCCTCGCGCTCGCTGGTGAGCGCCACCAGCGACAGCTCGCGGTAGGCGGCGGCCATGTCCTGCACGGCGCCCCGGAAGCGGACCCGCTCGGCGACGCCCAGGCGCTCCGCCCGCGCCCGCAGCTCCGGCTCCAGCGGGCCCTCGCCGAAGAAGTGCAGCTCCCAGCCGGGCTGCCCGGCACCGGCCGGGGCGGCCGAGGCGAAGGCGTCGAGCAGGCGGTCGAGCCGCTTCACCGCGTCCAGCCGCCCCACGGCGCCGATGCGCCGGGTGTCCAGGGGGGCAGGCGCGAGGGGCTCGAAGGGCAGCGGGTTGGGCATCGCGGCGGCGTTCGGCAGCCGCCTGCGGCGGAACTCGGCGGCGTCCGCCTCGCTCAGGAACACCGCCTTCTCCAGCGCCGGATAGTGACGCAGGATCAACTGGAGGTTCGCCGAGCCGCGGGCCTGGAGGAACGACTCGTGGTACTGCCCGACGACCCGCAGCCCCGGCGGCCGGCCGGCCCCGGCCAGCCAGTCCACCGCCCAGGGCGAGCCCGCGATCACATATCCCCCGCGCCCCTCCGGCACCGCCGCGAGCCTCCGGGCCAGCAGCTCGCGCGCCCGCGCCCGCTCCAGCCGCTCGGCACGGGCCGCGCGCAGCCGCACCGGGCTCAGCCGCTCGGCGAGCGAGGCGGCCTCCCGGGAGGGGGCGGCGGGCGAGCGGTGGAGGGTGGTGCGCCGGTAGCCGGGATCCGCGGTGTACTCGTGGGGCTCGGGGCTGGGCCGGATGCCGATCAGCTCGACGTCGTGACCCCGCCCGGCGAAGCCCTGGGCGAGGGTGTGCAGCACCCGCTGCGAGCCGCCCATCGAGTCGACGTCGATGCCCACCAGGAACAGCTGCCGCCGCTTCACCGCGCAACCCCCTCGAAGAACAGGTCGACCACGGCCTTGCTCGCCCACCCGGTCTCATGGGAGTTGAACCGCGCCTGGAACCGGGCGTACGCCTCCGCCCACTCCTCCTGCACTTCCGCCAGATTCCGCAGGGTGTCGACCAGTTGCCCCGTCGTGGCCAGCATCGGGCCGGGGGCGATGCCGGGCAGGTCGTAGTAGGTGCCGCGGGCCAGTGAGCGGTACTCCGCGTAGTCGTCGGCGTAGAGGAGGATGGGCCGGCCCAGGTTGGCGTAGTCGAACATCACCGACGAGTAGTCGGTGAGCAGGGCGTCCGAGGCGAGCAGCAGGTCGTTGAGGTCGGTGAACTCCCGCCCCTCGCGCACCGCGTGGCCCAGCTCGCGCGGCACCGTGAACCGCTCGTAGTAGTGCGGGCGCACCACCACCGTCCACTCCTCGCCCACCGCGCGCACCAGCTCCGGCAGGTCCGCCCGGATCGACTCGCCGCTGCCGCGCGCCCCGTCGCGGAACGTCGGTGCGTAGAGCAGCACCTTGCGCCCCTCGGGGATCTGCAGGCGCTCGCGGGTGGCGGCGGCGCGGTCACGCTGCTCGGGGTCGTTCCAGCGGACGAGGACGTCGTTGCGGGGCAGCCCGGTGCGCAGCAGCTCACCGGTGTATCCGTTGGCCCGTACGAAGGTCCGCTCGAACTCCTCGCTGGGGGAGATCAGCGCGTCCCAGCGGGCCACCGCCGCGCGGTGCCGCCGCTGCCGCTCCGCGCTCGCCAGCCGCAGCTCGGGGGAGTCGAAGCCCATGTGCTTGAGGGCCTGGCCGTGCCAGGTCTGGAGGTAGCGGGTGCCGGGGCGCTTGGCGAAGTGGGCCGGGAAGCCGTGCGAGTCCACCCAGTAGCGCGCCCGGGCCACCGCGCGGACGTACTCCCAGCTGCCGCGCCGGACCAGCTCGACACCCTCCGGGTAGGAGGAGCGGCTGCCGGTCCAGGACCACACGGCGCGCAGCGGGAGACCGCGCCGCAGCAGCTCCTCGTGGATATAGCGGGGGCTGTCGGCGTAGCCGCGGCCCTCCAGGGCCTCGAAGACCACCAGGTGCTCGTCGACGGGCAGCTTCTGCAGCTCGTGGCAGACGAGGGCCTTGGCCCGGGGCCCGGTGGCGCGCCGGGCGAGCCGCCGCAGCGGCGCCAGGGCGGGCGCCGCGGCCTCGGCGTGCCGGAGGGCCCCCACGCGCTCCCAGGAGAACTCGAGCCTCCCCGCCCCGCGCCCCTCGCAGCCGGCCCGCACCCGGTGCCCGCCGGTCCAGGTGCGCAGCGAGGGCAGCCCGGCGGGGGCCAGCACGGGATCGGTGCGGGTCAGCCCCAGCCGGGTGAGGGCGACGACGGGGTGACGGCGGCCCCGGAAGCCCTTGATCCCGAGCGGGACCCGGCCCAGGTCGACCACGATCTCGGCCCGCCGGACCGCCGCACCCTCCCCGGCGTCCTCCCCGGCGGGCTCGTACCGGAACGGCACGGCGTACGGCCCCGCCGCCGTGGCCACCCTCAGCTCGGCCGTCACCGGCCCGGCGGCCGGGAGCAGCCGGAACGGGTCGTAGGTGCGCAGGGAGACGCGCAGGCGCGCGCCCGCCGGTTCGAGCCGCACGGCCTCGTGCCGCAGCGGGCCGCCGGCGAAGGACTGCTCGTCCGGCCGCCACTCGGTGATGTCCAGAGCCTCCGCGGCGGGCCCGTCCGGGGGCAGGGTGCTCCCCCAGTAGGTGCGCCCGGCGCCGTCCCGGACGACGTGGCGCGGGGCGAGGCCGGGCCGGTCCAGGGTGCGGGCGCACTCGGCGGCCTCCTCGAACCGGCCGGTGCGCAACAGGTACTGGCACACGCGCTGCTCGCGCGGGACGGCCGCGAGGGTCCCGGCGGGGATGCCGTCCAGGCAGGGGGCGAGCGCGGCGGCGAGTTCCGCGGCCCACCGGCGGTCCCGGAAGGGGAGGTCGCCGAGGAGGAGGCGGACGTCGTGGCGGAGGAACTTCGCGTCCTTGGCCGGTCTCAGGTCGGCGTTGCCCGTCCGTTCCAGGAAGTCGTCGACGAGCCGGGCCACGGCGATGCGGTCGCGGACGTTCTGGATCCGGTGCCGGCCGGAGGAGATGGACGGCCCGGCCGCGGGGTCCCCGGCCAGCCGCCAGGTGTAGACGGGCCAGGGGACGACGGCGAAGGAGCGGGCCAGGGTGAAGGCCCGGGCGGTGAAGAGGTGGTCCTCGTAGTGGAGGTCCTCGGGGAAGCGCAGGCCGTGCCGGGCGAGGAAGTCCGCGCGGTAGAGCTTGTTGGTGGAGAGGTTGTCGAGGAAGTACTCGGGGGCGGCGCGGATGCCGTCGACGAGCCGTACGTCCGCGAAGAGTTCGGGGTACCACAGGCCGGTGGCGCCGGTCTCCTCGAAGAGCCGGGTGACCTCGCCGGTGACGAAGTCGGCGCCCGTCCCCTCGGCGGCCAGCAGCAGCGACTTGCAGGCGTGGTACGGGAGTTCGTCGTCGCTGTCGAGGAACATCACATGGGGCGCGCGGGCGGCCTCGATGCCGGCGTTGCGCGGCGCCCCGCAGCCGCCGCTGTTGGCGGGCAGCCTCAGGGTGCGCACCCGGGGGTCGGACCGGGCCAGTTCGCGGGCGACGGCCGGGGTGCCGTCCGTGGAGCAGTCGTCGACGACGATCACTTCGAGGCTGCGCAGGGACTGGCCGAGGACGGACCGTACGGCGCGGGGCAGCCGGGCCGCGTCGTTGTAGACGATCACGACCACGCTGACGTCGGCGGTGGGCATGGGTCACCTCGCTTCGGGATCGGGCCGGACCTCGACCTCACTACACAGAGAGTAATCATCATCACTGACAGTGACAATAGGCAGGGTGGCGGCCCTCCCCCGGCCCCCCACCCGGTCCCGCCCCTGCTCCCTCTCCCGCCACGCCGTGAACGCCAGCACCGTTGCCATGCCGCCGAACATCACGATGTCCTTGAACGCGTGCTGCTGCGCCGACTCCACCCCCGGCCACGGCACCCCGCCCCACTGCGGCACCAGCGGCATCCAGAACCACACGGACCGCGAGGCCGCGCTCCGCGCCACGTACGACGCGGCCAGCGAAGGCACCACCACCAGCGCGTAGTTCATGAACGACGGGCGCGAGACCACGAACGCCGCCAGCATCAGCAGCGAGGCGCACTCCACCAGCCGTACGCCCTCGTCGCCCCCGCAGCGCCAGCGCAGCCGGGCGAAGTACAGCACCGCACCCGCCGCGAGCACCCCGAGGGCGAAGGCCGGCGCGTGCGGCACGCCCAGCCTCGGCAGCACCGTCGGCCACGAGGAGTCGTACGGACGGGCGTAGGAGTCCTGGCCGTGCAGCAGGAAGGGCAGCGTCCGGGTGAAGAACAGCCCCGGCCGGGGCATCGCCGCCGCCGCGACCAGCGACACCGCCACCGGGATGACCACCGCCCACGCCAGCGCCCGCCACCTCCGCGCGAGGACGAACAGCAGCAGCACCGGCACCAGCATCGGCTTGAGCGCGATCGCCCCGCCGATGACCGCCCCCGCCGCATCCCACCGCCCGCGCCGCGCCGCCAGTAGCGTGCCCGGAAAGGCGATCACCGAGGCGGCCGTCCAGTTGCCCAGGTACGTCAGGCTGACGAAGGGCAGGAACAGCGCCAGCCCGGCCGCCATGGCCGCCGCCAGCCGGCTGTCCGCCCGGGCGCCGAAGATCCGCAGCGCCAGCAGCGCGCCCACCGCCACCAGCACCCCGGTCGCCGCGGGCACGGCGTAGAACAGCACCCGCTCGGAGAGGAGCGTCTGCGGCAGGGCCGCGAAGGCCGCCCCGGGCAGGTAGAGGAACCGCTTGTCCGCGTACGGGGAGCCGCCCTCCAGCAGCGTCCGGGCCGCGCGCACCACGACCTCGTTGTCGATGCCCGTGCGCACCTTCTCGTAGGACCGCACCGAGCCGAGCGCGTACAGCAGCAGGGCCGCGCACAGCGCGGGCCGCGGCGCGCGGCCGTACAGCCAGCGGGCCGTCGCGTCGCCGGGGGCGGGGGTCGCTGTCACCGGCCGAGGACCTCCCGCAGCGCGAGGCCGCCCGGGCCCCGCACCTCCCGCCCCAGCGCGGGGTCGTCCGGCGGCAGGCCCGGCCCGCCGTTCTTCTGCAGCACCCATCGCACGCCGTACTCCTTGAGGATGCCGAGCCGTTCGGCCCGGGAGGTGGCCGGGGCGAAGTAGCGCCGGGTCGCGTCCCGGCGCCGCTCCTCGTCGGGGAGGAAGAGATCGGGGTAGGCCGGGGCGACGGTGTACGGGCCGTAGGCGGGCAGCGTCCGCAGGGCGTAGTAGTCGTCGGTGAGCACCGTCGCCCCCTTGGGCACCTGCCGGGCCGCCCAGCCGAACCGCGGCCAGAGGGCGATGGCCCGCGCCTCGCGCAGGACGGGCGGGATGGCGTCCTGGCGCAGCACGTACGACAGCACCCCGGCCTGCGCCCAGGCCCCGGTGAGCAGGGCAGCGGCCGTCGCCGCCGGGAGCGCCCGGCGCAGCCTGCCGCCGGGGGCGTGCAGGGCCTCGGCCGTCTCGATGGCGAGCGCGAGTTGCGCGGGCAGGAGCACGGCGGGCAGCGCGCGCCCCCACGCGTAGTGCCCGCTCGGCCAGCCGGCGGCGAAGACCACCGCCCCCAGCCCGCAGAAGAGCACCAGCGGATCGCGGCGGTCGCGGCGCCAGCGCACGGCCAGGGCGGCGCCCCCCAGCGCCACCAGGCAGAAACGCGCCGCGAGATGGCCGTAGAGCGGCCGGTGGATGGCGTCCAGCCCGCCGCCCAGCAGCCCCGGGAAGGAGTAGTACGGCCAGCACAGCGGCAGCGCCAGCGCGAGGCAGCCACCCGCGGCCACCCGGAGCCACACCTCGCGGCCGGGCCGGGGACGGGCCCCCGCCAGCACGGCCGTCACGCCCAGCACCACGACCGCACCGGTGAACTGATGGCACAGCAGCACCCCGGCCAGCAGCACCCCCAGCCACAGGAACCCCGCCGTCCCCCAGCCCCGCGCCAGCGCCTTGCGCAGCAGCGCCCACAGGTGGAAGCCGAGCCCCAGGGCGAAGGTGCTCGGGTAGGCGAGGGTCAGGCAGAGCGAGGTGAGCCCGGGCACCCCGCTCCAGGCGAACAGCCGCACCCCGTACAGCAGCAGCACGCACAGCAGCGCCAGCGGCACCGCGGTCCGCCGCGCCGTGAATGTGCGGACGAAGGCGGCGATCCCGGTGGCCAGCAGGGCGAGCCCGGCGAGCGCCGCCAGCCGCAGCACCCCGAACGTGCCCCAGCCGGCCCCCGTCGCCACCAGCGCCAGCAGGACCGTCCAGGGCGAGTAGTACGGGCTGGGGGTGTCCTCGTCGACCAGCGGATTGCCGGGGTGGAGCAGGTCCGCGCGCAGCCGTTCCAGCACCGCGCCGTGCATGCCCAGGTCGCCGGACCAGGGCAGCCGCACCACCATGAGCAGCAGCAGGACGCCCAGCAGCAGGACGGCGGCGACGGCCGTCCGGTGCGGGAGCCTCGCCCCGAAGGCCATGGGCGCGGTCACGGCGGGGTCAGCGGCGGTGCTTGTGGGCCGTGCGGAGCGCCTTCGACCGCAGCCGCCAGGGCATGGCCACGGATTCGAGCTGCACCGCGAGGTCCATCTTCGACTCCCCGGCCGTGCGGTCCTCGAAGTGGATGGGCACCTCCACGACGGTGAAGCCGGAGCGCAGCGCGCGGTACTTGGTCTCGACCTGGAAGCTGTAGCCGGCGCTGTCGACGGTGGAGAGGTCGAGGGCGCGCAGGGCGTCCGCGCTCCAGAGGTTGAAGCCGCCCGTGATGTCGCGGACGCGGGTGCCGAGGATGCCGCTGGCGTAGGCGTTGGCCCAGCGGGAGAGCAGCTTGCGGTGGGCCTTCCAGGCATCGGAGAGGGTGCCGCCGGGCACGTAGCGGCTGCCGACGACGACGTCCGCGCCGGTGGCGAGGGCGACGCCGAGCATTTCGGCGATCTTGTCGGCGGGGTGGCTGCCGTCGGCGTCCATCTGGAGGACGTAGGCGGCGCCCTCCTCGACGGCCCGTTCCATGCCGGCCGCGTAGGCGCGGCCGAGGCCGGCCTTGGCGGTGCGGTGGAGGACGCCCATGCGGGTGCGGGCGGGGCCGTCCGGGCCGCCGGGCTCGTTGTACTTGTCGGCCAGCTGTTCGGCGACGGTGCCGGTGCCGTCCGGGCTGTTGTCGTCGACGACCAGCAGCCGCAGCCCTTCGAGGGGCAGGGCCATCAGGGTCTCGGCCATGGTGGGCAGGTTGTCCGCCTCGTTGTACGTGGGCATCACGACCGTCAGCGGGGTGCGGCCCCACTCGGCGGGGAGCGGTGTCGCGGCGGCGGGGGTGCACGGAGCGCTCATGGGCAGGTCCTTGTCGGTGCGGCCAGTGGGAAAGACGTTTCCGGGGAGACAGTCTGGGCGACGGGGTCAGACGGCGGAGAAGCGGATCGCGGCATCGGGGATGGCCGTGCCGCACCAGATGCGGGCCCCTTCGCGCAGTTCGTTGTCCGCGCCGATGTCGGCGTGGTCGCCGATCACGGCGCCGTCCAGCACGGTCCGGGGGCCCACCCGGGCGCCGGTGCCGACCATGGACGCCCGCACCCGCGCGCCGGCCTCTACGAGGGCGCCGTCGAGCACCACGGACCCCTCGACGTCCGCGCCCGCGGCGACCCTGGCCCCGGCGCCGACGACCGTGCCGCCGCCGAGCCTGGCCCCGCCCTCGACGTGGGCGCCGGGCAGTACGAGGTACTCGCCGGGGTCGCCGGGTACGGCCGGGGAGCGCACGATGCCGCGCACGAGGTCGGCGGAGGCCTGCACGAAGGAGGCCGGGCGGCCCAGGTCCAGCCAGTACGAGGCGTCGACGACGCCGTGCAGCAGCGCGCCCGCGGCCAGCAGCCCGGGGAAGGTCTCCCGCTCGACGGAGACCGGCCGCCCGGCCGGGATGGCGTCGATCACCTCGCGGCGGAAGACGTAGCAGCCCGCGTTGATCTGGTCGGTGACGATCTCCTCCGGGCGCCGCGGCTTCTCGGTGAAGGCGAGGACCCGGCCGTCCCCGTCGGTGGGCACCAGGCCGAAGGCGCGCGGGTCGGCGACCCGGGTCAGGTGGAGGGTGACGTCCGCCCGGGCCCGCTCGTGGCGGAGCAGCAGGTCCCGGATGTCGAGGCCGGTGAGGATGTCGCCGTTGAACACCAGTACGGGCTCGCCGGGCCGGGCGGAGAGCGCCGGGGCGGCGTGCCGGATGGCCCCGCCCGTGCCCAGGGGTTCCTCCTCATGGACGTAGGTGAGGCGCACGCCGTGCGCGGAGCCGTCGCCGAAGTAGGGCTCGAAGACCTCGGCGAGGTAGGAGGTGGCCAGGACCACATGGCGGACCCCGGCGGCTCCGGCGCGGGCCAGCTGGTGGGCGAGGAAGGGCACGCCCGCGGCCGGGACCATCGGCTTCGGGGTGTTGATGGTGAGCGGCTGGAGCCGGGTCCCCTTGCCGCCGACGAGCAGTACCGCCTCTGTCATGCCAGCTCCTCGCCCACTGTGATCACATCGTCGCACTGCGTCAGTTTTTGCGGCAATTTACACTACAATCGACTGTCTACGTGAAATGTCCGCTACGCGTGGCGACCGTATCTGGAGATGCCCTTGCGACCGACGCAACCGAGGGGGATGCCCATGCCCGGACCGGCCAGGCTGCTGGCGCTCGGACGGGAGTTCGCGAAGTTCGGCGCGGTGGGCGGGCTGGGGATCTTCGTCAACCTGGGCGTCTTCAACATCTGCCGCGGGGCGACGGGGCTGCCCGTGGTGCGGTGCAGCGTGATCGCGACCGTCGTCGCGATCGCCTTCAACTACCTGGGGCTGCGCTACTTCACCTACCGGGACCGCGACAAGGACCACCGCAGCCGGGAGGTCCTGCTCTTCGCCGTCTTCAGCGTCGTGGGCCTGGTGATCGAGAACGGCGTGCTCTACGTCGCCACCTACGGCTTCGGCCTGGCCAGCCCGTTCCTCAGCAACCTCTTCAAGTTCCTGGGCATCGGCACGGCCACCCTGTTCCGCTTCTGGTCCTACCGGGCCTGGGTCTTCAGGGCGCTTCCCGGGCACGGCGCGCTCCGCGTCTCGCGTCACGGCGAGCCGTCGAACAGCACGAGCAACCCGGCCGCGTACCAACCCGAGACCACCGCACCTCCACCGTAGAGACAGATCCGCACCCCAAGCGGAGCACGCGCGAGCGGCCGGGCCGCCAACAGCAGCAGAACCGGCAGGAACGGCAGCATGAAACGTGGCTTGGAGAACTGTGAACCGGGTGTGCACATCATCAGCACCCAGGCCCCCGCTACCACCGCGACCAGCGGCCACGGCACGCCCCGGTCCAGCGCCAGCGCCAGCGTCCCGACCAGCGTCAGCAGCACCAGCGCGACCACGGCCATGTGCCGGACGTCCGCGACGTCCCCGTCCCGGTAGAGCAGCACGTGCCGCAGGAAGCGCACCGTACCGCTGCCGAAGTCGAAGGACTGCCCCCAGGCCCGTTCCGCCTCGAACCAGCCGTCCCAGCGCCCCACCCGGCTGCCCAGGTACAGCCAGCTCCCCAGCAGCCCCAGCGGCGCCAGGAACAGCGCCGCCCACGCCCGCCGGCCGCCCCGTCGGCGCACCACCGCCCACCCCGCCGCGAGCATCACCGTCGCAATGAGCACCGTGGCCGTCGGCCGCACCGTGCCCGCCAGCACGCTCAGCGCCCCGGCTGCCAGCCAGCGGCCCGCCAGCACGGCCACCAGCGCCCACAGCAGCACCGCGCTGAACACGGCCTCCGAGTACGGCACCCACAGCGCGAAGGCGTACGGGGAGCAGGACCACAGCGCCACGCACGCGTACCCGGCGGCGGGCCCGCCCCCGGCCTGCCGCACGAGCGCGGGGATCCCCGCCGCGGCCACCGCCGCCGCGCACCAGGAGACCAGCACCCCGGCGTACGCGTAGCCCAGCCCGGTCAGCAGGTGTATGCCCCGGATCAGGGCGGGCACCAGCGGGAAGAAGGCGAGCCGGTTGTAGGCGGGCGTCCCGTCGTCGCGGTAGTGGATGGCGCTCGGATAGCCACGCTCGGCCACGCGCAGGTAGTGGCCGCTGTCCCAGCGGTGCAGCAGCCACTGCACGCCGTGGCCCAGGCGATGGACGATCAGCAGCAGGACGGCGAAGCCGATGGCGGCCAGGCCGAGGTGGAGGGCCACCGCAAGGGCCCCCTCCCGGCGCGCCGGGGTGGCCACCAGCCGTGAAACGACTCTCATTCGTCTCTCTCAGCACGCTCAGCACGCGAAAAGGGGGCGGCCCCGGGAGTTTTCCCCGGGGCCGCCCCCTTCAGTCGTGCGTCAGCCGTGCGAGCGGAGCAGAGTGCGCATCGTCCGCATCGCCACCGACAGGTTGGCGAGGTCGAACGAGTCCGAACCCCGGATCTCGTCCAGCGTGGTGCGCGCCCGGCTGAGGATCGCGGCGTTCCGCTCCTCCCAGGCCCGGAAGCGCTCCTCCGGCGTCGAGCCGCCGTTGCCGACCGACAGCACCTCGGCCGTCAGCGCCGCGTGGGCCGCGTACAGGTCCTCACGGATGGAGGCGCGGGCCATGGACTGCCAGCGGTCGGCCCGCGGCAGCTCGATGATCCGGTCCATCAGCTGGCTGATGTGCAGCCGGTCGGCGAGGTCGTAGTAGACCTCGGCGACGTCCAGCGGGTTCTTGCCGGTACGGTCCGCGGTGGCGACGATGTCCAGCGCCGGGAAGACGGACGAGAAGCCCGCCACCTTCACCGCCAGCTCGTCGGGCACCCCGGCGTCGACCAGCTCGTCGTGGATCGACTGCCACCACTCGATGTCCGCGCCGCGCAGCAGCTTGGGCAGGTCGGCCCAGACCGTCTCCACGCCGTCCCTGAAGAAGCCGATCGTCTCGGCCAGCTGGAGCGGCTGCGGGCGGTTGTTGAGCAGCCAGCGGGTGCCGCGCTCGACCAGCCGCCGCGCGTGCAGCCGGATGCGGGTCTGCACGTCCGCCGCCACCACGTTGTCGAGCGCCTCGACGGCGTCCCACACCTCGTTCAGGCAGAAGATCTCGCGGGCCGCGGTCTGCGCCCGGACGATCTCCTCCAGCGAGGCCCCGGTCTCCTCCCGCAGCCGGTGCAGGAAGGTCGAACCACCGGAGTTGACCGTGTCGTTGACCAGGACGGTCGTCACGATCTCGCGGCGCAGCGCGTGGGTGTCGATCTGCTCGCCGAACGACTGGCGCAGCGCCTGCGGGAAGTAGGCGTACAGCAGCCGCTGGAGGTACGGGTCGTCGGGCAGCTCGGTGGTGAGCAGCTCCTCCGCCGTGGTGATCTTGATGTAGGCGAGCAGGACGGCCAGCTCGGGCTGGGTCAGGCCGCGCCCGGCGGACAGCCGCTCCCGGATCTGCCGGTCGGTGGGCAGGAACTCCAGGGCGCGGTCCAGGTGGCCGTCGCGCACCAGCCGGCGCATGATCCGCTGGTGGGCGTGGAGCAGGCTGGGGGCCTGGGACACGCCGTTGGCCAGCGCCACGTTCTGCGCGTAGTTGTTGCGCAGCACCAGCTCGCCGACCTCGTCGGTCATCTCGGCGAGCAGCTTGTTGCGCTGCTTGACGGTCATATCGCCCTCGGTGACGAGCCCGTTCAGCAGGATCTTGATGTTCACCTCGTGGTCGGAGGTGTCCACGCCGGCGCTGTTGTCGATGGCGTCGGTGTTCACCCGGCCGCCGGTGGACTCCGGCCCGCCCGACAGGGCGAACTCGATGCGGCCCAGCTGGGTCAGGCCCAGGTTGCCGCCCTCGCCGACGACCTTGACCCGCAGGTCCCCGCCGTCCACCCGGATCGCGTCGTTCGCCTTGTCGCCCACGTCCGCGTGGGACTCGGTGGACGCCTTGACGTACGTGCCGATGCCGCCGTTCCACAGCAGGTCCACCGGCGCGCTGAGGATGGCCTTCATCAGCTCGGCCGGGGTCAGCTTGGTGACGCCGGGCTCGATGCCGAGGGCCTCGCGCACATGGGCGTTGACCGGGATCGACTTGGCCGTGCGGGGGTGGATGCCGCCGCCCGCGGAGAGCAGGTCGGTGTTGTAGTCCGCCCAGGAGGAGCGGGGCAGCTCGAACAGGCGGCGGCGCTCGGCGTAGGAGACGGCCGAGTCCGGCGTCGGGTCGAGGAAGATGTGCCGGTGGTCGAAGGCGGCCACCAGGCGGATGTGCTCGGAGAGCAGCATGCCGTTGCCGAACACGTCGCCCGACATGTCGCCGACGCCGACGACCGTGAAGTCCTGGGTCTGGGTGTTGTGGCCCAGCTCCCGGAAGTGGCGCTTGACGGACTCCCAGGCGCCGCGGGCGGTGATGCCCATGCCCTTGTGGTCGTAGCCCGCCGAGCCGCCGGAGGCGAACGCGTCGCCCAGCCAGAAGCCGTAGGACTCCGCGACCTCGTTGGCGATGTCGGAGAAGGTCG
Source organism: Streptomyces sp. 17_S59 (assembly GCF_056930295.1). Taxonomy (NCBI): domain Bacteria; kingdom Bacillati; phylum Actinomycetota; class Actinomycetes; order Kitasatosporales; family Streptomycetaceae; genus Streptomyces; species Streptomyces sp. 17_S59. Next base: position 2,649,779 of record NZ_JBXOWD010000001.1, read on the forward strand.
CGGTGCCCTTGTCGGCGGCGACGACGAGGTAGGTGTCGTCGCCGTCGTGGCGCACGACGTTCTTGGGCGGCACGACCTCGCCGCCGACCATGTTGTCGGTGATGTCGAGCAGACCGGAGATGAAGGTCTTGTACGAGGCGATGCCCTCGGCCAGCCACGCGTCGCGGTCGACGGCCGGGTCCGGCAGCCGCTTGCCGACGAAGCCGCCCTTGGCGCCCACCGGCACGATGACGGTGTTCTTCACCATCTGCGCCTTGACCAGGCCCAGGATCTCGGTGCGGAAGTCCTCGCGCCGGTCGGACCAGCGCAGACCGCCGCGGGCGACCTTGCCGAAGCGCAGGTGCACGCCCTCGACACGCGGGGAGTACACCCAGATCTCGAACGCCGGGCGCGGGGCCGGCAGGTCCGGAATGGCCTGCGGGTCCAGCTTCAGCGACAGGTAGGGATGCGGGGCACCGGTCTCGGCGCGCTGCCCCCCGCCTTCGCTTCCCGCGCTGACGCGCTGGAAGTGGTTGGTGCGCAGCGTGGCCTTGATGACGGTCAGGAACGCGCGCAGGATGCGGTCCTCGTCCAGGCTCGCCACCTGGTCCAGGGCGCCGTCCAGCTCCTCCAGCAGCCCGTCGGTCAGCTCCGTGCCCGCGCGCTGGAGCGCCGGGGACATCCGGGCCTCGAAGAGGTTCACCAGCAGCCGGGTGAGGTGGACGTTGCTGCTGAGGGTGTCCTCCATGTAGGCCTGGCTGAACGTGGAGCCGGCCTGGCGGAGGTACTTGGCGTACGCCCGCAGCACCATCGCCTGCCGCCAGTCGAGACCGGCCCGCAGCACGAGGTTGTTGAAGTTGTCGTTCTCCGCGGCCCCGGTCCAGACGGCCGCGAAGGCCTCCTGGAAGCGGGTGCGTGCGTCGTCGCCCTCGACCCTCTCGGGCATCCGCAGCCCGAAGTCGTAGATCCAGGCGGTCGTCCCGTCCGCGCAGCGCAGCTCGTACGGGCGCTCGTCGACGACCTCGACGCCGAGCCGCTGGAGCACCGGCAGCACGGCGGACAGGGAGACCGGCTCGCCCGTGCGGTAGATCTTGAAGCGGCGCTCGCCGGGGGCCGCGCCGACCGGCTCGTACAGGCTCAGCTCGAAGTCCTGGCCGCCGCCCGCCACGGTCAGCTTCTCCAGGTGGGCGAGGTCGGCGACGGCGCTGCGCGGGTTGTGGTCGGCCTTGTAGCCCTCGGGGAAGGCGTGGGCGTAGCGGCGCAGCAGCTCGGCGGCGCGCTCCTCGCCGACCTCGGCGGTCAGCGTCTCGGCGAAGCCGTCGGCCCAGGAGCGGGCGGCCTCCGCCAGGCGGACCTCGATGCGCTCCTCGTCGGCGTCGGTGAGGTCCGGCAGGGTGGCGCCGGGCTCGACGCGGACGACGAAGTGCAGCCGGGAGAGCACCGACTCGGTGTTCCAGGCGGTGAAGTCGACGCTGGTGCCGCCCAGCTCCTCCTTGAGGATGTCGATCAGCCGCAGCCGGACGCCGGTGGTGTAGCGGTCGCGCGGCAGGTAGATCAGGGCGGAGTAGTAGCGCCCGTACTCGTCACGGCGCAGGTACAGCCGCAGCCGGCGGCGCTCCTGGAGGTAGAGCACGCTGGTGGCGATGGCCCGCAGCTGGTCGGTGTCGGTCTGGAACAGCTCGTCGCGCGGGTAGGTCTCCAGGATCTGGAGCAGGTCGCGGCCGTCGTGGCTGTCGGGGCTGAAGCCGGCGTCGTCCAGGACCTGGGCCACCTTGCGGCGGATGACGGGCACCCTGCGCACGGACTCGGTGTAGGCGGCCGAGGAGAACAGGCCCAGGAAGCGGCGCTCACCGATCACGTTGCCGGCGGCGTCGAACTTCTTCACCCCGATGTAGTCGAGGTAGGAGGGGCGGTGCACGGTGGCGCGGCTGTTGGCCTTGGTGAGGACGAGCAGCTTGTGCTCGCGGGCCTTGGCGCGGGCGTCCGCCGGGAGCCGGCTGAAGGACGGCGACGAGGGGCGGGTGAGCGGGGCGTGGTGGCCCTCGTGGTGCCCGTCGGGGGTGTGCGTGGGGTCGGAGCGCAGGATGCCCAGGCCGGTGCCGGGGACGGCGCTGAGCACGTCCTCCTCGCCGCCGTCGGCGGAGACCGTCGTCAGGTCGTACTCGCGGTAGCCGAGGAAGGTGAAGTGGTCGGCGGCCAGCCAGCGCAGCAGCTCGCGGGCCTCGTCCAGCTCGGTCCCGGGGATGCCGTCGGTGGGCTCCTCGGCCAGGCCGTCGGCGATGCGCAGCGCGGAGTCGCGCATCTTGCCCCAGTCCTCGACGGTCTCGCGGACGTCGGAGAGGACGCGCAGCAGGTCGGCGGAGATCTGCTTGAGGTCGTCGCGGTCGGTCTCGCGGTCGGTCTCGACGTGGATCCAGGACTCGACGAGCGCGTCGTGCGGCAGCGTGGCGTCCTTGCCGTTGCCGTGGGTGGTGCAGGCGGAGCCGAGGACCTCGAGCAGCCGGCCGGTGACGTCGCGGCGGACGATCACCTGCGGGTGGATGACGACGTGGATGCCGCGGTTCTGGCGGGTCAGCTCGTTGGTGACCGAGTCGACCAGGAAGGGCATGTCGTCGGTGACGACCTCGACGACGGAGTGGCTGGACGTCCAGCCGTTCTCCTCGACGGTCGGGGTGTGCACCCGGACGTTCGCGGTGCCCTGCGGCCGCATCTCGGCAAGCCGGTAGTGGGAGATGGCCGCGCCGTAGACGTCGACCGGGTCGCGGCCGGTGAGGTCCTCGGGGGCGGTGTGCAGGTAGTAACGCTGGAGGTAGGCGGTGAGGGTCTCCTGGTCGAACCCGCCCTCGCCCTTCCGGCCGGCCGGCTGTTGACCCCCGGCCGGGACGTTATCGGCGACGCGGGCCGCCCGCTCGAGCAGCTCGGCCTTGGCTTCGTCCAGCTTGGTCTGCATGTCCTCTGGCTCCTGTCGCGCGCCGTTGCGTGACATAGATGGTGGTGGCATCACGCCGCGACGCGGGGTCTCCGGTCGTCCTCGACGCCATGCCGGGATGAGGGGTGACCGGGCCGTTCTCGGTGAACACCGCACAGAGCGCCCGATTCCGGGAAGCAGCGGCGACCCGGGGCCGGTGACGGCCCGGGAGCAGAACGGAGGCGTCGTCGCCCCCGCCGGATATCGCGCTGATCACCTGGTAAGGCTATCGCTCTTCCCCGGGGAAAACGCACCGGCCGATTGTGTACAAAACCGGGGCCGGAACTTGGCCGCTCTGGACAGACCGGGTACGGACCGGATACCACCGCCTCAGCGTACTCGGCCCGGCGGGCGTCAGCCTGCGAGACGCCCGGCCTCCGCGACCGCCTCCTCCAGGGAGTCGACCACGGGGACTCCCGCCCCCGCCAGACTGGCCCGGCTGTGCGAACCGCCGGTGTACAGCACGGCGTGCGCACCCACATGGGCGGCCGCCACGGCGTCGTCCAGCGCGTCCCCGATGACGACCGTGCGGTCGACGGCCACGCCCTCCAGACCGGCGATGTGGCGGACCATGTGCTCCGCCTTGCTGCCGCCCGAAGGCCCCGTGCGCCCGTCCACCCGGACGAATCTCCGCTCGATGCCGAAGCCCCGCACCAGCGGCAGCAGGTGCTCGTGCCCGTACATCGACATGATCGACTGGGTGCCGCCCGTGTCCTGCCAGCGCGCCAGCAGCGACTCCGCGCCCTCGGCCAGGCCGCAGCGTATGTGGTGGTCCCGGTAGTACCGGTGGAAGACCTCGTCCATGTGGACCCACTCGGCCTGGGTGGGCAGGCGGCCCATCAAGCGCTCGTAGAAGCGCGGGATGGGCACGCAGTACAGCTCCCGGTACCGGGCGAGGGTGATGGGCTCCAGGCCGATCTCCGCGAAGGCGGCGTTCGTCGCCGACATGACCGCGTCGACGTCGTGGAACAGCGTGCCGTTCCAGTCCCACACGATGTGCGCCGCCCGCTTGCCCATGCTGTTCATCCCCATACAGAGACGGTACCGGCCCGGTGTGACAACGCCCCTGGGAGCGGGCCCCCGGACTGCCCTCAGACCAGGTTGGGAATCTCCTGGACACCGAACCACATCAGCTCGTGGTCCTCGGCGCCGTCCACCGTGAACCGGGCGTCGTCGTCGCCCTGGTCCGCCGCGCCCAGGGCGGCCGCGGCGGCCGCCACGTCCTCCTCGGCCTCCTCGGCGTCGACGTGCACCGAGGCCGCCTTCTTCAGCGGCACCGGCTCCGCCAGCCGCACCTCGCCCAGCGCCGACTGGTCCAGGGACCGGTCCGGGTCGCTGGAGACCAGGCGGTCGGGCACGTCCACCGCGACGACCACCCGGCGGCGCGCCGCGCCGGGCTCACCGGCCAGCATGCGCAGGGACGCCTGGGCGGCGCGGCTGAGCGCCGCGTACTCCAGCTCCTCGATGTCGTCCGAGAGGTACCACTCGCGCAGCGCGGGAGTGACGGCGTAGGCGTCCAGCGGGGCCGGGCCCAGCTGGCCCGCCTTGTGCGCCTCGGCGAGGCCGGGGAGGGTCAGGGGGACGTAGACGCGCATGACCGCCGCTTTCCTGATTCCTGAGGACTTACGGATAGTGCTGCCAGCATACGGGCGCGGGTCCCCCTTCGAAGTGCCGGTGTGCCGCACACGGCCGCCCGGCCGGAGCCCGGCCCCGGCCGCCGGTGAGGGCCTTCGGGCCGCTGGTCCCCCTGATAGGTGAAGGCCCGCGGCCTGCCGGGCCCGCCGGCGGCGTCCTTGCCGCTGCCGGAAAGCCGCCGGTAGAAGATCACCGACCGAAGCTACCGCCTGGTACCGAGGGCCGGGCCGGCATCACGGGGGCGATCGCATGCACCAGGGCCAGCAGCACGTCAGTCAGCCGTCCACCCACTCCTCCGGGCGGCTGCCCGGACGTGCGTCGGACCATGTGTCCCGGGCGAGGGGCGAGGCGAGCGCGCCGCCCCGGCGCACGGACCTCCGGCGCACGGCGGCCCACCACCGCGAGCACCGCCGCCCGCACTACTGGTTCGCCGAGCGGCTGCTGCTCACCCTCAGCGGGCAGCGCCCGGTGCACTGGATGCTCGGCCACACCCTCTCGCCCGCCTACGACCAGCTGGCCGAGCTGGCGCCGCGGCTGCCCCTGCGCCCCGCGCCACCGGGCCGGACCGCGCCCGTCCTCCGCAGGTGCGACGAGTTCCGGCCCCGGCCCGGGGTGATCGAGGCGTTCGCGCGGATCGCCTCCGGCGACCGGCTGCGGGCCCTGGCCTTCCGCCTGGAGCAGTGCCCGGACCGGCGCTGGCGCTGCTCCGCCGTCGAGCTGGGCGGGGCCTAGGCCTGGGGAACGGCGGAGGGGCGGGACACGTCGAGCGTGTCCCGCCCCTCCGGGCCGTGCTGCGGTTACTTCCGGCGGCGGCGGCCGCCCGTGCTCTTCTGCGCCTTGCGGCGCTCGGCCCGGGTCAGCCCGTCCGCCTCGGAGCGGAACTCACCGGTGTCGTCGCTGACGAAGTCGCCCTCGACGACGCTGCCCTCGCCGTCCACCTTGGGGGCGGAGAAGTGCAGCCGGTCCGGGCGCTGCGGGGCCGTGAGGCCCTTGGCGCGGATCTCCGGCCGGGCGGCGGGCACGGTGTCCTGGACCTTCTCGGCGGGGCGCTCCGCGGCCTCCTCGACCGGCACCTCCTCGAGCTGCTGGTCGACCTGGACCTCCAGGTTGAACAGGTAGCCGACCGACTCCTCCTTGATGCCCTCCATCATGGCGGTGAACATGTCGAAGCCCTCGCGCTGGTACTCGACCAGCGGGTCCTTCTGGGCCATGGCGCGCAGGCCGATGCCCTCCTGGAGGTAGTCCATCTCGTAGAGGTGCTCGCGCCACTTGCGGTCCAGGACGGACAGCACGACGCGGCGCTCCAGCTCGCGCATGATGTCGGAGCCGAGCTGCTCCTCGCGGGCGTCGTACTGCTCGTGGATGTCGTCCTTGACGGACTCGCCGATGAACTCGGCCGTGATGCCCGCGCGGTCGCCGGCGGCCTCCTCCAGCTCCTCGATGGTGACCCGCACCGGGTAGAGCTGCTTGAAGGCGCCCCACAGCCGCTCCAGGTCCCACTCCTCGGCGAAGCCCTCGACGGTCTCGGCCTGGATGTAGGCGTCGATGGTGTCGTCCATGAAGTGCTTGACCTGCTCCTGGAGGTCCTCGCCCTCCAGGACGCGGCGGCGCTCGCCGTAGATGACCTCGCGCTGGCGGTTGAGGACCTCGTCGTACTTCAGGACGTTCTTGCGGGTCTCGAAGTTCTGCTGCTCGACCTGCGACTGGGCGGAGGCGATGGCGCGGGTGACCATCTTGTTCTCGATCGGCACGTCGTCGGGCACGTTGGCCATGGCCATCACGCGCTCGACCATCTGGGCCTTGAACAGGCGCATCAGGTCGTCGCCCAGCGACAGGTAGAAGCGGGACTCGCCCGGGTCGCCCTGACGGCCGGAGCGGCCGCGCAGCTGGTTGTCGATGCGGCGCGACTCGTGCCGCTCGGTGCCCAGGACGTAGAGCCCGCCCAGGTCCTTGACCTCTTCGTTCTCCGCCTTGACGGCCTGCTCGGCCTTCTCCAGGGCGGCGGGCAGGGCCGCGGCCCACTCCTCGATGTGCTCCTCGGGGTCGAGGCCGCGCTGGCGCAGCTCCGCGTCGGCGAGGTCCTCGGGGTTGCCGCCGAGCTTGATGTCCGTACCGCGGCCGGCCATGTTGGTGGCGACCGTGACGGCGCCGCGGCGGCCGGCCTGGGCGACGATCGTCGCCTCGCGCTCGTGGTGCTTGGCGTTGAGCACCTCGTGCTGGATGCCGCGCTTGGACAGCTGCTGCGAGAGGTACTCGGACTTCTCGACCGAGGTGGTGCCGACGAGGATCGGCTGGCCCTTCTCGTGCTTCTCCGCGATGTCCTCGACGACGGCCTCGAACTTGGCGACCTCGGTGCGGTAGATGAGGTCCGACTGGTCCTTGCGGATCATCGGCTTGTTCGTCGGGATCGGCACCACGCCGAGCTTGTAGATCTGGTGGAACTCGGCGGCCTCGGTCATGGCCGTACCGGTCATGCCGGAGAGCTTGTTGTAGAGGCGGAAGAAGTTCTGCAGGGTGATCGTGGCGAGGGTCTGGTTCTCGTCCTTGATGTCCACCCCTTCCTTCGCCTCGATCGCCTGGTGCATGCCCTCGTTGTAGCGGCGGCCGGCCAGGATGCGGCCGGTGTGCTCGTCGACGATCATGACTTCGCCGTCCATGACGACGTAGTCCTTGTCCTTCTTGAACAGTTCCTTCGCCTTGATGGCGTTGTTGAGGTAGCCGACGAGCGGGGTGTTGACCGACTCGTAGAGGTTGTCGATGCCCAGCCAGTCCTCGACCTTGGCCACACCGGCCTCGTGGATGGCGACGGTGCGCTTCTTCTCGTCGACGTCGTAGTCGCCGGTCTCCTCGACGCCCTTCTGCGGGTTCGCGGGCTCGCCCTTGCTGAGGCGGGTGACCAGCTTGGCGAAGTCGCCGTACCACTTGGTGGCCTGGTCGGCCGGGCCGGAGATGATCAGCGGCGTACGGGCCTCGTCGACCAGGATGGAGTCGACCTCGTCGACCACGGCGAAGTTGTGGCCGCGCTGCACCAGCTCGTCCTGCGACCACGCCATGTTGTCGCGGAGGTAGTCGAAGCCGAACTCGTTGTTCGTGCCGTACGTGATGTCGCAGCTGTACTGCTCGCGGCGCTGCGCCGGGGTCATGTTGGCGAGGATGCAGCCGACCGAGAGGCCGAGGAAGCGGTGCACCCGGCCCATCAACTCGGAGTCGCGCTCCGCCAGGTAGTCGTTGACGGTGATCAGGTGCACGCCGTCGCCGGACAGCGCGTTCAGGTACGCGGGGAGGGTGCCCACGAGGGTCTTGCCCTCACCGGTCTTCATCTCCGCGACATAACCCAGGTGCAGGGCGGCGCCGCCCATGAGCTGCACGTCGTAGTGGCGCTGGCCGAGGACGCGCTTGGCGGCCTCGCGGACGGTCGCGAAGGCCTCGGGCAGCAGGTCGTCCAGGCTCTCGCCGTCGGCGTACCGCTGCTTGTACTCCTCGGTCAGGGCACGCAGCTCGGCGTCGGAGAGGTTGACGAAGTCCTCTTCGATGGAATTGACCTGGTCCGCGATGCGGTGCAGCTTGCGCAGGATCTTGCCTTCTCCTGCACGCATGATCTTGCCGAAGACGGACACGTAGGCTGGCTCCTTGCCGGTCGGGCCTGGGCACGGTGGGGTGCGCGGGCACGACGGGACAGTCCCCGCCGCAACGGCCATCGTAAGCGAGGACCCCGCCGCACCGGGAGGTCCGTCGGTTCCGAGGCCGGGTGTCACCCGCAGTGAGAACGAACGGCGGTCCCCGAAGGTGCCGGGCGTCAATATTCGGACACCATTGTCCGGTCCTGCTCCCTAAACTCCGTCCATGGAGCCCATACGCCTGACCACCGAGCGCCTCCTGCTGCGCCCGTTCTCGGCCGCCGACGCGCCCGCGGTGCACGCAGCCTGCCAGGAACCGGACATTCCGCGCTATACGAGCGTCCCGTCCCCCTACACCCCGGACGACGCCCGCCTCTACGTCGAGGAGACGTGCCCCAAGGGCTGGCTCGACGACTCCCTGTACACCTTCGGCATCTTCGCGCAGGAGGACGGGCGGCTGGTGGGCGCCATGTGCCTGGTCCGCCTGGAACAGCTCCGCACTCCCGAGCGCCAGGCCGAGCTGGGCTACTGGACGGCGAAGGAGCAGCGCGGCCGCGGCTTCACCACGGAGGCGGCCCGCCGGGTCGTCCGCTGGGCGTTCGAGGACCTGGGCGTCGAGCGGATGGAGTGGTACGCGGAGGCCGGCAACGAGGGCTCGCGCGCCGTCGCCCTGAAGACGGGCTTCCGGATGGAGGGCACCATGCGCTCCAAGATCCTCCACTCCGGCACCCGCCGCGACGCCTGGATCGGCTCGCTGCTCCCCTCCGACCTGGGGCTGCCGACCGCGACCGCCTACCTGCCCCACCCGGAGCGCGGCTGACCTCAAGGGGCGTTGTCAGTGGCCGGGCCTAGGGTGCCCGTCATGACAACTGCCGCCACGACCAAGGGCCGCAGGGCCGGCTCCCGCGCCCGCACGGACCGGGACCACCGGGCCGAAGCGCAGCTCTCCGCCGACGAGGCGCGCCGGATGGCGCTGCACGCCCAGGGCCTGCTGGGCGCGCCCGACCGGCGGGCCGGGGTCCGCGGGATACTGCGCCGGCTGGGCGCGGTCCAGCTGGACACGATCTCGGTGCTGGCCCGCTCGCACGAACTGGTGCCGTACGCACGGCTGGGCGCCCTCGGGCGGGACGCGGTCGAGGCGGCGTACTGGTCGGGCGACCACGCCTTCGAGTACTGGTCGCACGCGGCGTGCCTGCTGCCCGTCGAGGAGTGGCCGCTCTTCGCCTTCCGGCGGCGGGCCCTGCGGGCGCGCGGCTACCGCTGGCACGTCATGGCGGACGCCGAGCGCTCGTGTGCCGCCGTGCGCGACCGCCTCGCGGCCGAGGGCCCCCTGACGGCAACGGAATTGGGCGGCGCCAAGAACGGCGGCGAGTGGTACGACTGGTCCGAGACGAAGATCGCGGTGGAGTGGCTGCTGGACACCGGCGAGGTCGTCTGCACCCGGCGCCGCGGCTGGAAGCGGGTGTACGACCTGGCCGAGCGCGCGGTGCCGGAGCACCTCTTCCACGACGGCCTGGACGACGCCGAGTGCACCCGGCGCCTGGTCGCGCAGGCGGGCGCGGCGATGGGGGTGGCGACCCGGGCGGACCTCGCGGACTACCACCGGCTCAAGGGCGAGCAGGTGGACGCGGTGATCGAGGGCACGGGCCTGGTGCCGGTCGAGGTGGCCGGCTGGGACCGGCCGGCCTGGGCGGACCCGGCCGCGCTGGCCGCGGAGGCCCGGGGGCGGCACCGCACGACCCTGCTCTCGCCGTTCGACTCGCTGATCTGGGACCGGCCGCGCACGGAGCGGATGTTCGGGTTCACCCACCGGCTGGAGGCGTATGTGCCCAAGGAGAAGCGGGTGCACGGCTACTTCGCCATGCCGCTGCTGACCGGCGGGCGGCTGGCGGGCCGGGTGGATCCGGCGCGCGACGGCCGGACGCTGGTGGCCCGGCAGGTGTCCCTGGCGGGCCCGAAGGCCGTGGAACCGATGGCGCGGGCGCTGCGGGAGGCGGCGGAGTGGGTGGGCTGCGACGCCGTGCGCATCGAGCGCTGCGACGACGCTGCGCTGGCCGGGGCGCTGCGGGCGGCGGTCGCCTGAGCCGCACGGCCGGGAGCCCCGGCCCAGGAGGGACCCGCCTCAGCGGATCTCCAAGATCTTCTCCCTCATCGCGTAGACCACGGCCTCCATCCGGGAGTGCAGCTGGAGCTTCTCCAGGATGTTGCGCACATGGTTCTTCACGGTGTTCTCGCTGATGAACAACTCCCTGGCGATGTCACGGTTGTTCATGCCGGTGGCCACCAGCTTGAGGACCTCCAGCTCGCGGTCGGTGAGCCGGGGCGCCGGCACCAGGCGGCGCTCGTCGGTCCGCTGGATCATCGACTTGAACTCGGTGAGCAGCTTCGACGCCATCGACGGGCTGATCTGCGACTGGCCGTCCGCCACGGCACGGATGGCGGTCGCCACCTCGTCGGTGGAGATCTCCTTGAGGAGGTATCCGGTGGCCCCGGCCTTGATGGCGTCGTAGAGGTCGGCTTCCTCGTCGCTGATCGTCAGCATGATGATTTTCGCGCTGGGGGCCACCTCCTTGATGGAGGTGCAGGCCTCGATGCCGCCGCGCCTGGGCATCCGGACGTCCATCAGCACGATGTCGGGCAGCAGGTCGGCCGCCTTGTCCACCGCCTCCGCGCCGTCCCCGGCCTCCCCGACGACCAGGATGTCCTCCTCCTGGGCCAGGACGATCTCCAGTCCCCTGCGGAAGAGCGCGTGGTCGTCCACGACCAGGACCCGGATCGGCTCCTCGCGCCTGCCGCCCCCGCCGCCGCGCTCCGCGGGTGCGCCTTCGTCGTCGTCATCGCCGGGCACGAGTACCGGCCCGAACCTGTTCGCCATTGTTCCTCCCCCTGAAGGCCATGGCCCCTCGCGGTTGCTCAGTGCTGTGCCGCGCCAATCCGTTCCGGCGGACCGGCGGTTGGCCGCCCGGCCATGATTTCATGCCGGGGCCGCCGGACCCCGCTTTCCCGGCGGCATGGTGATGCCCCGGGAGCGCCGGGGGCGCTCCTGGGGCACCTGCACGGTCTGCGGCTCATCCGGACCACGGCGGCTCGCTGCCGGCCGCGGCCGCGGGGTCAGCCGCCGAGCTCCCCGCCCGCACCACCCGGCTCCCCTTCGAAGAGCGGGTCGGCGTTGAGGTGGATGACGCCATAGTCGTACGCGTGGCGCCGGTACACGACACTGGGCATCTTGGTGTCGGTGTCGACGAAGAGATAGAAGTCGTGACCCACCAACTCCATTTCGTAGAGCGCCTGACCGAGCGTCATCGGTGCGGCGGCGTGGGTCTTCTCGCGGACCACCAGGGGGCCTTCGCCCCGGATCTCCAGAGGTCCGATGTGGGTGACGGGCACCCCTTCGGCTGCTTCCGTCGCGGCCAGTTCGCCGCTGTCGTTGAGCGCCGCGGCACCGACCCTCGCCCCGACGTCGCTCGCCGGAATGCGCCCGTTGCCCCGGCGGTCGTGGCGCTTGTCGTGCTGCTTGCGCATGCGCGCCTCGAGCTTGGCCGCAGCCAGGTCGAGCGCGGCATAGGGATCCGTCGCCGCCGCCTCCGCCCGGATCACCGGTCCTCGCGAACGCACGGTGATCTCCACTCGGTCGGAGCGGTCGGACTGCCTGGGGTTGGGCTCCTTGGACACCTCCACGTCGAGGCTGATCACCTTGCCGTCGAGCTTCTGGACCTTGTCCAGCTTCAGCTTCTCGGCCACGTGCTTGCGAAACCGCTCGGGCACCTCTGTCTTGCGGCCCTTGACGACGATGTCCACGCAGAACTCCGTTCCCGGATCGCTCCGCCGAAGGTTGCGGAGCGCATCCCTCTTGCATCAGACCCCGGGGATCCCCGGGGCCACCGACTAGGCGGTTTTCACCTCCTCCTCCCCCGTCGACAAGATCTACACCCCACCGGCTTCAAGGCTCTTCGGGCTTCTTCCCAGCTTCAGCGAAGGCATACGAAGCGCGCCAATCGGAGATATGAGGCATAGCTCCTGCCATTCCTCACAACCGAACATATCTCGCTCGGGAGCCTGTCGGTACCCCCTGTTGCAACGTACCTCCATTCAGGTGTTTCCCGGCCGTTTCCATCAGGAACGCAGTACGTTTCCCGTCAGTTCCGGTTGCTTTCGAAGGTTCTCGAAGGCGCGGCGACCACTGCGGCACCCACGATCCGCCCGCCCGTGCTCCGCACCGCACGGGCCGCCTCCGCCAGCGAGGCCCCGGTCGTCATGAGGTCGTCGACGAGCACCACCGGCCGCCCTTCCCGCCACAGCCCGTCCGCCCTCCGGGCCACCCCCATGGCCCCCGAGACGTTCGCCCGGCGCTGCCGGGCGTCCAGCTCCGACTGGTCCGCCACCGGCCGCAGCAGCCGCAGCACCGCCGCCACCCGGGCCGGCCGCCCCGCACCCCGCAGGGCCCGCGCCGCCGCCAGCGCGATCCGCCGCCCCGCATCCTGCCCCCGCCCCGCCACCGCGCGCCGCGAGGAAGGCACCGGGACGAGCAGCAACGGCCCGCTCCAGCCCCTCTCGCCCCGCCCGGCACCAGTGCACCCGACCTCCCGCACCGCGCCCGCCAGCGCGGCACCCAGCGGCTCCGCCAGCCCGAGCGCACCCCGCTCCTTGTGCGCGAGCAGCACGGCACGCACCCCTTCGGCATACTGCGCGGCGGCATGCACGGGCGGCAGCCCCGGCGGCTCCGGATCCGGCCGCACCCGCCGGGCCGCCCGCCCGCACAGCTGCGCACGGCACCGCGCACACAGCACGGACCGCGGCAGACCGCACCCCGCACACTCCACCGGCAGCACCAGACCGGCCAGCTCCCGCCACAACCCGCGCATGGATCCACTGTCCCGCCCCCGGCGGGACCTCGCCACCCCTGTGGAAAACTCCCGGGCAGCGTCCTTGACCAGCACTGATGCCGGGCTGCCGGAAGACGCCCCGAGTGGCACCCCGGACCACCGTCCACCGCTGTCCCGGGCACCGCTATCCCGGATAGACCGGAGCCGAGCCCTCCTTGCCGACCAGCTTCCAGTTCGTGTCCGGCAGCAACCGGACCACCCCGCCCTCGCCCTCGGCGACCAGCGCCTGGGACTTGCCCGGGGTCTCCGAGGCGGCCACGCCCCGCACCTGCGTGATGCCGGGCAGTCCCGAGCCGTTGGCCTGCGATCCGTCGGTCTCCACGTACTGCAGCTGCTGGAGGCCGCCCTGCTCGCTCCCGGCCACCAGCAGCCGGCTCGCGCCGGCCCAGGAGACCGCGCTGACGTCCTCCAGCCTGGGCGCCACGGAGCGCAGCTCCTGCACCGACAGGCTCGCCTTGCCCCCGCTGTCCCGCCGCTCGACCCGGCCGAGCTTGAGGACCGTATGGTCCCCCTTCGTCACCAGCAGCGCGACCCGGACCCCGTCCGCGGCCACCCGCAGCCCCGTGATCCGCCCGCCGTCGAGCCCGGGCACCCGGACCTCATCCGGCGCCCCCGTGCCGCCGGGCAGCCGCAGCAGCCGCGGCCGCTCCGGATCCTGGTCGGCGACCCACAGATCGCCCAGCCCGTCCCAGCTCGGCGCCGTCAGACCGGACTTCGGGGTGCTGCCTCCGTGAACGTTCAACCGGGCCTCGCCGAGCGGCGCGCCCGCCTGCATGGCGGCCACGTACAGCGACTGGCCGTTCGCGGACACGCCCGCCGCCCGCCGCTCGCTCCGGTCCACCGCCACCGACCGCAGCGGCACGCCGGCGTCGCCGCCGAGCGGCCCCGCCACCCGGCGCGGCTCCTCGTCGGAGTCGGCCAGGCTCACCATCCGGTGCTGCGCGTCGATGAAGTACTGCCGGTCCGGCCGCCCGGCCGTCTGGTCCGGCGCGTACCACTTGGCCTGCTCCTTGCCGAGCACGCACAGCCGCGAGCCGTCCTTGCGCTGCAGCGTCACATCGGTGACCTTGGCCGACTCCTGGACCGTGTAGAGCAGCTGCGCGGCCATGCGCAGGCACTGCTCCTGGTCGGCCGCCGACGCCTGGTCGCTCAGCCGGACCTTCAGCGCATTGGAGTCGTCCAGCGAGAGCCGCTGGTCCTCCAGGCGCGTACCGGTCGGGAAGGCCGTACCCACGACCGGGTCGAGCCAGTTCGTCGGACCGTCCAGCAGCGCCCGCACCGTCGAGGTCACGGTGTCTATCCGCTTGCGCAGATAGACCGGATCCGCCACCAGCCGCGCCTTCTCCGCACCGCCGCTGCCGTCACCGCTCCCCGACTCGGCAAAGTAGTACTTATTGACCGGCCGGTAGATGCGCTGGAAGTCCGAGACGCCGAGCACCAGACCGGCGTCGAGCGCGTCGATGCGCCACTCGCCGTCCTCCCGCGCCATGTGCAGCTGCGTCTTGAAGTCCCGCTCGTCGGGCTTGTACGCGTGCTTGGCGTCCACCGTCGCGATCTGCCGCCCGGTCAGCGTCACCGTGAAGGCGGGCTCCCGGTCGCCGCCCACGGGCGTCACCTGCACCTGCGGCTGCGGGGTCGCGGCCAGCACCGTCGTCGACGCCGACGGATCCCACTGCCGCTTCACGGACTTGGCCAGGTACATCCGGGCCGTCTCGTAGTCCGGATCGTCGCTCGTCGTCGCCTCCAGGAAGCCCATCACCAGCTCCTGCGGCTGCTCCGCCTTGCGCGGCGGCACCCCGTACACACGCACCTGCGCATCCGCGTCGGCGCGCTGCGAGGAGTCCACCGAGTCCACCTCGCCGCTGCCCGGCATCGACGCGCAGCCGGCCAGCAGCGCACCGGCGGCCACCAGCCCGGCCAGGCGCCCGCCGGCGATTCCCCTACGCCTGCCCGTCACGGTCGCCTCCGGTCGTCGTCCCGCGTCCGCCGCCGGCGGCCCCGTCACCCTTCGCCCCGGCGGACCGCGTCACCACGCGCGCACCGCTGCCGGGCAGCGCCGTCGGATCCGCCGTGGGCCGCACGTTCCGCACCTGCGGCGGCACGGGCACACCCGGCGGGGCCGGCTGCGGCGGTACGGGCGCGGTCCGCCCCGGCAGCGCCAGCGGCACCCCGGCCTCGTTCACGCCGCGGTTGCGCCGTGAGTCCTCCGGCTCCAGCGGGATCGGCGAGCCCCGCAGCGTGTCGCCCGCCGTGCGCGGCAGCGTCAGCCGGAACTGGGAGCCGCCGCCCGGCTCGCCCCACGCCTGGAGCCAGCCGCCGTGCAGCCGCGCGTCCTCCACCGCGATCGACAGGCCCAGGCCCGTACCGCCGGTCGTGCGGGCCCGCGCCGGATCGGCCCGCCAGAAGCGGTTGAACACCCGCGTCGCCTCGCCCGGCTTGAGGCCCACGCCGTAGTCGCGCACGGCCACCGCGACCGCACCGCCCGCCACCGCCAGCCGCACCACGACATCGCGGCCCTCGCCGTGCTCCACGGCGTTGACCACCAGGTTCCGCAGCACGCGCTCCACCCGCCGGGCATCCGCCTCGGCGATCACCGGCTGCTCGTTGCCCCGCACCAGCAGCCTGCTGCCCTTGCGGTCCGCCAGCGGCAGCGCGGCGTCGACGACCCGGTTCACCACGTCCCGCAGGTCGATCGGCTCGGCCTCCAGCGCCGCCGCGCCCGCGTCGAACCGGCTGATCTCCAGCAGGTCGGCCAGCAGCGACTCGAACCGGTCCAGCTGCCCGAACAGCAGCTCGGCCGAGCGCGCGGTCACCGGATCGAAGGTGTCCCGGGCCTCGTGGATGACCTCCGCCGCCATCCGCACGGTCGTCAGCGGCGTCCGCAGCTCGTGCGAGACGTCGGAGACGAACCGTCGCTGCATCCGCGACAGCTCCTCCAGCTGCTGGATCTTCACCTGGAGGGTCTGCGCCATCTTGTTGAAGGCCTCACCCAGACGTGCGATGTCGTCCTCGCCGGTGACCTTCATCCGTTCCTGGAGGACACCCGCCGCGAGCCGCTCGGAAATGCTCGCCGCCATCCGCACGGGCGTGACGATCTGCCGCACCACCAGCCACGCGATGGCCCCCAGCAGCACCACCACGAACACCCCGGCCGTGGCCAGCGTGCCCTTGACCAGGCTCAGCGACTTCTCCTCCTGGGTGAAGGGGAAAAGGTAGTAGAGCTGGTACGGCTTGCCGTTGACGTCGTACATCCGCTTGCCGACGATCAGCGCCGGCTCGCCCTCGTCCGAGGCGCTGCGCTTGATCGTCCCGGGCTTCTGGAACGTCCCCGTCCGGCTGTCCAGCTGCCTGCGCAGATCGGCGGGCACGCTCAGCTCGGGATCGATGTCGCCCGAGGCGCGCGGACCGCGCGTGCCCCCGCCGACGTACGAGGTGTCGCCGCTGTCGCCCGCGCTGAGGGCCACCACGTGGTAGACGCCCTGGCCGCCGCTGGCGAGCTGCTGCACCAGAGCCGTCAGCCAGGCCCCCGGATCCGGGTTCCCGCGGCCGCCGGACTGGGCACCGTCCTGGCCGCGGCCGTCCGCGCCCGGGTCGGCGGCCGCCCGGGCCGCCTTGAAACCACCCTCGGCCTGGCTCTGCGCGGCGTGCTGCTTGGCCTCCAGCAGGCCGTTGCGCACCTGCCCGATGACCACCACGCCGAGCAGCAGCACCACACCGAGCGACATCAGCAGGGTGGTCGCGACCACCCGCAGCTGGATGTTCCGCCGCCACAGCCGCATGGCGGGCAGCAGCGGCCGCCGCACCCAGCGCACGTAGAGCCGCAGCAGGGGGTGGACCGGCGCCGTGGCGGCACCGTCGGGCAGCAGCCTGCCGGCGCGCCACAGCCGCCGCAGAAGAGATATGCCGCCCGCCGTGTCGGCGGGCCGCCCCGCACCCCGCTCCGGGGCGGTCCCGCTCCCCGTCACGTCAGTTCGGCCCGGCCTTGTAGCCGACGCCGCGGACCGTCACCACGATCTCCGGCCGCTCGGGGTCCTTCTCGACCTTCGACCGCAGCCGCTGCACGTGCACGTTCACCAGCCGCGTGTCCGCGGCGTGGCGGTAGCCCCACACCTGCTCCAGGAGCACCTCACGGGTGAACACCTGCCACGGCTTGCGCGCCAGCGCCACCAGGAGGTCGAACTCCAGCGGCGTGAGCGCGATCGACTGCCCGTCGCGCTTCACCGAGTGCCCGGCGACGTCGATGACCAGGTCGCCGATGGTCAGCTGCTCCGGCGCGGGCTCCTCGGACCTCCGCAGCCGCGCCCGGATCCGGGCCACCAGCTCCTTCGGCTTGAACGGCTTGATGATGTAGTCGTCCGCGCCGGACTCCAGCCCGACCACCACATCGACCGTGTCGCTCTTCGCGGTCAACATCACGATCGGCACTCCGGACTCGGCCCGGATCAGCCTGCACACCTCAATGCCGTCACGGCCCGGCAGCATCAGATCCAGCAAAACAAGATCCGGTTTGGCCTCCCGGAAAGCAGCAAGTGCTTTGTCGCCGTCCGAAACAAACGACGGCTCGAAACCCTCACCACGAAGCACAATTCCGAGCATCTCGGCCAGTGCAGTGTCGTCGTCGACGACGAGGACGCGTCCCTTCATATCGACATCATCCCATTACCCGATCGTGACCTGGCACACAGCTCTGCCAGACCCTCCCCCGTCACGGGCGAAACAACCCCGTTTTCCGTGACAATAGCCGTCACCAACTCCGGCGGTGTGACATCGAACGCAGGGTTGTACGCCTGTGTTCCGAGCGGCGCGAGAGGGGTCGAAACGGCAGATCCCGGGAACTCCGTCACCTCCAGACCCGACCGCTGCTCCACCTCGATGGCCGCTCCGTCGGCAGTACCGAGATCCACCGTCGTGGTCGGGGCCACCACGACGAACGGCACATGGTGATAGCGGGCCAGCACGGCCAGCGGATAACTGCCCACCTTGTTCGCCACCGAGCCGTCCGCGGTGATCCGGTCCGCACCGATCAGCACCGCATCCACCTCGCCCGCCGAGAACAGCGAGCCCGCGGCATTGTCCGTGAGCAGCGTGTACGGCATTCCGGCCCGCGCCGCCTCGTACGCCGTCAGCCGCGCCCCCTGAAGCAGCGGACGCGTCTCGTCCACCCACAGCCGCCGCAGCTCCCCGGCCCGGTGCGCCGCCCCCGCCACGGCCAGCGCAGTGCCCTCGCCACCGGAGACCAGCGCACCCGTGTTGCAGTGCGTCAGCACCCGGAAACCACCGCCCGGCACCAGCTCCTGCAGCAGCGACAGACCGTGCCCGGCCATGCGCTCACTGGCCTCGGCGTCCGCACGGTGCAGCTCGCGCGCTGCGCGGAGCGCGGCGGCCGCGGCCTCCTCGGGGGCCGCCCCGCCCTTCAGGGCCGCATGGTGGGCGTCCTGGGCCAGGCGCACGCCGTAGGCCAGGTTCACCGCCGTGGGACGGGCGTGGGCGAGCATGTCGGCGGCCTCGTCCACATCGAAGCCCCGGACGGCCGCGAGCGCCAGCCCGTACGCCCCCGCGACCCCGAGCAGCGGCGCGCCGCGGACCGCGAGCGTATGTATCGCCTCGACCAGCGCGGGCACGTCCGTGCACACCAGCTCCACCTCGGCCGCGGGCAGCTTCCGCTGGTCCAGCAGGACGATCACGGGCCCTTCGGGAAGGTCCTCCCAGCGCAGGGCCGGTACGAGGGGGACTCCCTCCCCCGTACGTGGCCCGGGGGCGGTTTCGGAAGCGCTCGCGGGTGTGGTCACGGATGCCGGTGCCTCTTGGTGATCAGCCATTAGTCCAGTCTGCCCCGCGCACACCAAGTATTGAAGGGCTCACCTGGGCGCCTCCCCCTTACGAGCCCGGGTACGCGCCCGGGTACGAGCCGGGGTGCGACCCCGTATGAGCCCCGGGCGCCGTCGACGGTGCGTGACACGATGGCTGGCGGTAACCCGCTCGCCCTCGCATGGGCGCTGGCACGGGCAGCAGAAGGAGCTAGAGACAGATGAACGACTCTCCGGACCGGACCCCTTCCGGCGGGGGACGGGCTCGCGCCAACAGCGGCGGAGGCCAGGGCAGTGGCTGGGGTGGACAGGGCGGCGGACGAGGCGGCCAGGGCAGCGGCTGGGGCGGTGGCGGCCACTGGCACCCCACCCCGCCACCGGCACCGCAACCGGGTGTGATCCCGCTCCGGCCGCTGGCGGTCGGCGAGATCCTCGCGGGCTCGCTCGGCACGGTGCGCAAGCACTGGCGCACGGCCCTGGGCGTGTCCCTGGCCGTGGCAGTCTGCACCCAGACGGTGGGAACGGTGGTCGAGGGCCTGTGGCCCGGCACGGCCAAGCCCCTGACGACCCCCGAGGAACTCGCGGACGCGACCCCTCACGAAGTGCTGCGCGCCCTGGGTGACAGCCTGGCCGAGCTGGGCATCGGCTCCCTGATCAGCCTTGTGGGCTCGATCCTCGCCACCGCCATGCTGACCATCGTGGTCAGCCGCGCGGTGCTGGGCCGCCCGGTCACCACCCGGGAGGCATGGGCCGACACCCGCCCCCGGCTGCCGGCCATGGCGGGCCTGTTCTGCCTGATTCCGCTGCTCATCGTGGGTGCCCTCGCCGCAGGAACGGCACCCGGACTGCTGCTCACGGCGGTGGGGGCCGAACAGGCCGGCCTCTCGCTCGCGGTGGTCGGCGGGCTGGCGGGACTGGCGGCCGCGGTATGGCTCTGGATTCGCTACAGCCTTGCGGCACCCGCACTCATGCTGGAAAGGCAGGGCGTGATCGCCGCCATGCGGCGGAGCGAAAAGCTGGTAAAGGGCGCGTGGGGCCGGATCTTCGGAATACAGATTCTGACCGCGCTGCTGGTTTTCGTGGTCACCGCAGTTGTTTCCGTGCCCATGGGAATCATCGAATTGATCATCACGGGCCACCCGGCCGCCAGTTCCACGGGCTGGACGGATTCGATCATCACCGGCATCACCGCGACCATCAGCTCGACGATCATGCTGCCGTTCACGGCAGGGGTTACGGCGCTGCTGTATATGGATCAGCGAATCCGTCGCGAATCCCTCGACATTGATCTTGCCCGCGCCGCGGCGGGCAACGAGTAAGCGTTCTTCGCGGTGCCGAGTTGCTGCGGCCCTGTTCGCCCGCCTTCCCTCATGTGCTTGTGAAGGCGCGGGCGGACGGGGCCCGCGGGGCAGAGGCGGGGACGGGGGGCCATAACCCACCCATAACGCAAGAAAGCCCCGGCAGGTAATCCCTGCCAGGGCTTTCTCTCACAATTTGTTCGGCGGCGTCCTACTCTCCCACAGGGTCCCCCCTGCAGTACCATCGGCGCTGAAAGGCTTAGCTTCCGGGTTCGGAATGTAACCGGGCGTTTCCCTAACGCTATGACCACCGAAACACTATGAAGTTAACCAACCGGAGCATGACTCAACGGTCGTTACTTCAGAACCTACACAGTGGACGCGAGCAACTGAGGACAAGCCCTCGGCCTATTAGTACCAGTCAGCTCCAACCGTTACCGGTCTTCCACACCTGGCCTATCAACCCAGTCGTCTACTGGGAGCCTTACCCCATCAAGTGGGTGGGAGTCCTCATCTCGAAGCAGGCTTCCCGCTTAGATGCTTTCAGCGGTTATCCCTCCCGAACGTAGCCAACCAGCCATGCCCTTGGCAGGACAACTGGCACACCAGAGGTTCGTCCGTCCCGGTCCTCTCGTACTAGGGACAGCCCTTCTCAAGACTCCTACGCGCACAGCGGATAGGGACCGAACTGTCTCACGACGTTCTAAACCCAGCTCGCGTACCGCTTTAATGGGCGAACAGCCCAACCCTTGGGACCGACTCCAGCCCCAGGATGCGACGAGCCGACATCGAGGTGCCAAACCATCCCGTCGATATGGACTCTTGGGGAAGATCAGCCTGTTATCCCCGGGGTACCTTTTATCCGTTGAGCGACGGCGCTTCCACAAGCCACCGCCGGATCACTAGTCCCGACTTTCGTCCCTGCTCGACCCGTCGGTCTCACAGTCAAGCTCCCTTGTGCACTTACACTCAACACCTGATTGCCAACCAGGCTGAGGGAACCTTTGGGCGCCTCCGTTACCCTTTAGGAGGCAACCGCCCCAGTTAAACTACCCACCAGACACTGTCCCTGATCCGGATCACGGACCCAGGTTAGACATCCAGCACGACCAGAGTGGTATTTCAACGACGACTCCACACACACTGGCGTGCATGCTTCACAGTCTCCCACCTATCCTACACAAGCCGAACCGAACACCAATATCAAGCTGTAGTAAAGGTCCCGGGGTCTTTCCGTCCTGCTGCGCGAAACGAGCATCTTTACTCGTAGTGCAATTTCACCGGGCCTATGGTTGAGACAGTCGAGAAGTCGTTACGCCATTCGTGCAGGTCGGAACTTACCCGACAAGGAATTTCGCTACCTTAGGATGGTTATAGTTACCACCGCCGTTTACTGGCGCTTAAGTTCTCAGCTTCGCCCCGTCGAAACAGAGCTAACCGGTCCCCTTAACGTTCCAGCACCGGGCAGGCGTCAGTCCGTATACATCGCCTTACGGCTTCGCACGGACCTGTGTTTTTAGTAAACAGTCGCTTCTCGCTGGTCTCTGCGGCCACCCCCAGCTCAAGCAGCAAGTGCTATCACCAGGAATGGCCCCCCTTCTCCCGAAGTTACGGGGGCATTTTGCCGAGTTCCTTAACCATAGTTCACCCGAACGCCTCGGTATTCTCTACCTGACCACCTGAGTCGGTTTAGGGTACGGGCCGCCATGAAACTCGCTAGAGGCTTTTCTCGACAGCATAGGATCATCCACTTCACCACAATCGGCTCGGCATCAGGTCTCAGGCTGCATGTTGTGCGGATTTGCCTACACAACGCCCTACACCCTTACCCCGGGACAACCACCGCCCGGGCTGGACTACCTTCCTGCGTCACCCCATCGCTTACCTACTACAAGTCTGGTCCGTCGGCTCCACCACTCCCCTTCACCCGAAGGATCCAGGGCGGCTTCACGGACTTAGCATCGCCTGATTCGATATTGGGCGTTTCAAAGCGGGTACCGGAATATCAACCGGTTGTCCATCGACTACGCCTGTCGGCCTCGCCTTAGGTCCCGACTTACCCTGGGCAGATCAGCTTGACCCAGGAACCCTTAGTCAATCGGCGCACACGTTTCCCACGTGTGTATCGCTACTCATGCCTGCATTCTCACTCGTGAACCGTCCACAACTCGTTTCCACGGCTGCTTCACCCGGCACACGACGCTCCCCTACCCATCCACACACCCGTTGAGGCTGTTGTGTGAATGACACGACTTCGGCGGTACGCTTGAGCCCCGCTACATTGTCGGCGCGGAATCACTTGACCAGTGAGCTATTACGCACTCTTTCAAGGGTGGCTGCTTCTAAGCCAACCTCCTGGTTGTCTCTGCGACTCCACATCCTTTCCCACTTAGCGTACGCTTAGGGGCCTTAGTCGATGCTCTGGGCTGTTTCCCTCTCGACCATGGAGCTTATCCCCCACAGTCTCACTGCCGCGCTCTCACTTACCGGCATTCGGAGTTTGGCTAAGGTCAGTAACCCGGTAGGGCCCATCGC
>NZ_JBXOWD010000001.1:2675000-3885000 GCF_056930295.1 Streptomyces sp. 17_S59
GCTACCCGTCGTCGCCTTGGTAGGCCATCACCCCACCAACAAGCTGATAGGCCGCGGGCTCATCCTGCACCGCCGGAGCTTTCCACCTTCAGAGATGCCTCCGAAGGTCATATCCGGTATTAGACCCCGTTTCCAGGGCTTGTCCCAGAGTGCAGGGCAGATTGCCCACGTGTTACTCACCCGTTCGCCACTAATCCACCCCGAAGGGCTTCATCGTTCGACTTGCATGTGTTAAGCACGCCGCCAGCGTTCGTCCTGAGCCAGGATCAAACTCTCCGTGAATGTTTACCGGGCTGCGTTTAATTAAAAACTGCCGGTCACACTCGCGTTGAGCGGAACAGCCAGGCGGAATAAGCCCGGCCGTTCACAGCGTCCTCGCTGTGTAATCGCCTACCCGATCCGATACGGACCCGGCAGGACTTTTAAAGGAACCTCATCCATCGAGATGGACGGGGTGTCAACATATCTGGCGTTGACTTTTGGCACGCTGTTGAGTTCTCAAGGAACGGACGCTTCCTTTGTACTCACCCGCAGTGACATTCACTGGGGCTTTCCTCCGGGCGCTTCCCTTCGGTGTTTCCAACCTTACCAGATCCGTTTTCCGTTCCTTCGCTTCTAAAAGAAGCTGCCGGTTCGAATTCCGTTTCCGGACCCCGTTGGCGGGAGTTCCGACTCTATCAGAATCTTTCCGGCCGACTTACATCGGCTTTCCGTTCCTGAAAGGAGTCGAAGCGCTTCGCTCTATGAATTCTATTCACTGGCCGAAGCTGGTCAGATACTACCAGTTGCCGAGGGGGTAGCCCCTCCGTCGCAACCGTTCGAATCTACCTCCCCACTCATCCCGTGTCAACGGTCTTTGTGGGGTGAAGAGAACAGTACCAGGTCCGGCGGGGCTGTGCGCACGCGCCACCACCGCCTGACCTCCCCAAACGCTCATCCGAAGGACGACGGCGGGGTGTCGAGGTCCTCCAGCTCGATGCCGGGGGCCGACAGCACCACGTCCCCGGCGATGTGGACCGTGTGCCGCTCCCCCGTGTCCAGGGCGCTGACCTGGTACTCGTCCACGTCCAGCACCCCGTTGTCAGTGGTGTGCGCTGTCCTGTCGACCAGTGCCCAGGACTGGTCGACGGTGAGGGGGGCGAGGACGGGTGCGGTGAAGGAGACGAGGCGCAGCCGGGCGGCCGGGCCGCCGGGGGTGAGGCGGAGCAGGCGGGCCGTGGCCACGTAGAAGGCGGGGGAGGCGCCCGTGAAGGTGTGGGCGCGGACGTTACCTTCCGTGGCGTGCTCGCCGGTGGGGTCGGTGCGGACCCAGGTGACGCCTTCGAGGGCGGCGCCCCGTACCTGCCAGTCGGCGCTGCGGAGCTGGAGGCGGATGGGGCGGCCGAGGTCGTCGATGGCGAGGTCGACCGAGCCGGCGGGGGTGCCGGCCGGGGAGGTGAGCTGCGAGACGTAGCGCCAGCCGGAGGGGCCGGTGGCGCAATGGAAGGTCTCGTCGCCGAGGGGGGAGTGATCGTGGGGGTCGTGGAGCGAGTAGCGGCCGCGGGGCATGGTGGTGGCGTCCTTGACGGGAATGGGACAGGCCCCCGCCGTGGGGGCGGGGGCCTGTCCTACTTCTACCAGCTGTCGTGCTTCTGCCGGCTGCAGTGGCGGGTGGCGTGGGCAGTGACGGCAGCGGTGGCGGTGTCAGTAGCGGTAGTGGTCCGGCTTGTACGGGCCGTCGACCTGCACGCCGATGTACGCCGCCTGCTCGGGGCGGAGCGTGGTGAGCTTGACGCCGAGGGCGTCGAGGTGGAGCCGGGCGACCTTCTCGTCCAGGTGCTTGGGCAGGACGTAGACGTCGGTCGGGTAGGACTCGGGCTTCGTGAACAGCTCGATCTGGGCCAGGGTCTGGTCCGCGAAGGAGTTGGACATCACGAAGGACGGGTGGCCGGTGGCGTTGCCCAGGTTCAGCAGACGGCCCTCGGACAGGACGATGAGGACCTTGCCGTCGGGGAAGGTCCAGGTGTGGACCTGCGGCTTGACCTCGTCCTTCACGATGCCGGGGATCTTGGCGAGGCCGGCCATGTCGATCTCGTTGTCGAAGTGGCCGATGTTGCCGACGATGGCCTGGTGCTTCATCTTGGCCATGTCCGGGGCCATGATGATGTCCCGGTTGCCCGTCGTGGTGATGAAGATGTCGGCCGTCTCGACGACCTCGTCGAGCGTGGTGACCTGGAAGCCGTCCATCGCCGCCTGGAGCGCGCAGATCGGATCGATCTCGGTGACGATCACCCGGGCGCCCTGGCCGCGCAGCGACTCGGCGCAGCCCTTGCCCACGTCGCCGTAGCCGCAGACGACCGCGACCTTGCCGCCGATGAGGACGTCGGTGGCGCGGTTGATGCCGTCGACGAGGGAGTGGCGGCAGCCGTACTTGTTGTCGAACTTCGACTTGGTCACCGCGTCGTTCACGTTGATCGCGGGGAAGAGCAGCGTGCCGGCCTGCTGCATCTCGTACAGGCGGTGCACGCCCGTGGTGGTCTCCTCGGTGACGCCGCGGATCTCGGACGCCAGCTGGGTCCACTTCTGCGGGTTCTCGGCGAGCGTGCGGTTGAGGAGGGTGAGGATCTGGGCGTACTCCTCGCTGTCGGCCGTGGCCGGGTCCGGGGCCGCGCCGGCCTTCTCGAACTCCACGCCCTTGTGCACCAGGAGCGTGGCGTCACCGCCGTCGTCCAGGATCATGTTCGGGCCGCCGGTGGGCGAGCCGGGCCAGGTCAGCGCCTGCTCCGTGCACCACCAGTACTCCTCCAGCGTCTCGCCCTTCCAGGCGAAGACGGGGATGCCCTGCGGGTTCTCGGGGGTGCCCTCGGGGCCCACCGCGATGGCGGCGGCCGCGTGGTCCTGGGTGGAGAAGATGTTGCAGGACGCCCAGCGCACCTTGGCGCCCAGCGCGACCAGGGTCTCGATGAGGACGGCCGTCTGCACGGTCATGTGCAGGGAGCCGGTGATGCGGGCGCCCGCCAGCGGCTGCGCCTCCGCGTACTCCTTGCGGATCGCCATCAGGCCAGGCATCTCGTGCTCGGCGAGGGTGATCTCCTTGCGGCCGAAGGCCGCCAGCGAGAGGTCGGCGACCTTGAAGTCCTGGCCGGTGGTGGTAGTCATACGGCTGCTCCTCCTGGGGGGCGAGCGGGAGTGATACGTACGGCTGTGCACGCGGTCGGTCAGCGTGGACACGGTCGGTCGCACACTGGTCCCCTGGCCGCAGCGCAGTCCGTCGGAGGCCCTCTCTCCCTCGGCCGGTCCGTCAGTGCGGGCCGCCCGACCGCCATCAGCAGCGACGTCTGGCTCTGGTGCCGAATCTACACCGGGCCCCCGGCCGAACCCCAGCCCCAGTTGCAGGCATTGCTGCCCCGGCGGCCGGTGGGCGGACCGCCGCGTTGGCGGACCGACAGATTCCGGACGCGCCCGTCCCGTCCCACCTGTCCGAGTGGGCATCGGTGCTGCAGGATGCGGAGAGGCGCGAAGGCGCGGGCGCGGTGGCGGCGTCCGTGCGCTGCGGGCCGCGACGAGCTGTGAGGAGAGATCACGTGACGCGTTCGGCCGGGCCCGGTGCCCCCTCGAGCCCGGGAGCGGGCGGACACCGGCTCAGATTGCTTGCCGTGACCGCCTGTCCGACCGGCATCGCGCACACTTATATGGCGGCCGAGAAGCTGGTGCAGGCCGCCGAGGCGCTCGGGCACGAGATCAAGGTGGAGACGCAGGGGTCGATCGGGGCGGAGAACGTCCTGTCCGACAACGATGTCAGGGAGGCCGACGGCATCATCATCGCCGCCGACAAGGACGTCGACCGCAGCCGCTTCGCCGGCAAGCGGGTGCTGGTCGTCGGAGTCGCCGAGGGCATTCACCATCCCGAGCAGTTGATCGCACGGGTGCAGAGCGCGCCGGTGTACGAGGGGCCCGGCGGAGGGGTCGCGGCCGTGGGCCCGGGCGGCGGTGGCGGCCGTCGTGGCGGCGGGGGGCGGAGCGTCGTCTACAAGGCGCTCATGAACGGCGTCTCGTACATGATCCCGTTCGTCGTCGTCGGCGGCCTGCTGATCGCGGTGTCCCTGGCGCTGGGGGGTCACACCACCCCCGACGGGATCGTCATCGACAACTCCTTCTGGCGGTCCGTCAACGACATCGGCTCCATCGGCTTCAAGCTGATGATCCCGATCCTGTCCGGCTATATCGCCTACGCCATCGGCGACCGGCCGGCGCTGGCGCCGGGGGTCGTCGGCGGGTGGATCGCCAACACCGGTGAGCTCTACGGCAGCAAGGCGGGTGCGGGCTTCATCGGGGCGATCGTGACCGGCTTCCTCGCGGGCTACCTGGTGCTGTGGATCAAGAAGGTCCGGGTGCCCCGGTTCGTACGGCCCGTCATGCCGATCATCGTGATCCCCGTCGTGGCCACGACCTCGCTCGGCCTGTTCTTCATCTATGTGATCGGCAGGCCGATCTCGTGGGTCTTCGAGCACCTCACCTCGTGGCTGGGCGGGCTGACGGGTGCCAGTGCCGCGCTGCTGGGTGCGCTTCTCGGGCTGATGATCGCCTTCGACATGGGTGGTCCGGTCAATAAGACGGCCTTCCTCTTCGGGGCGGGGCTGGTCGCCGGGAATCCGGCGGTCATGGGCATGTGCGCGGCGGCCATTCCGGTGCCGCCGCTCGGGCAGGGGCTGGCCACGCTGCTGCGGCGCGGCCTGTTCACCGAGCAGGAGCGGGAGACGGGGCTCGCGGCGCTGTTCATGGGCTTCTTCGGCATCACCGAGGGGGCGATCCCGTTCGCTGCGGCGCGGCCGGCGAGGGTGATTCCCGCGAACATGCTGGGCGGAGCGGTCGCGGGGGCGGTGGCGGGGCTCGCGGCGGTCGGGGACCGTGTGCCGCATGGCGGGCCGGTCGTTGCGGTGCTGGGGGCGGTGGCCGGGGTGCCGATGTTCTTCGTCGCGATCGCCATCGGGGCGGTTGTCACGGGGGTCGCCACGGTGACGCTGATGGCCGTGGGGGCGGGGGCTCCGGCCCGGGTGGCCGCCCCGGTGCCCGTACCGGCCGGGCCCGCGCCGGGGCCCGCCCCGGAGCCCGAGGTGCTGTCCGGGTATCTGACCGAGCGGACCGTTGAGTCGGAGCTTGCCGCAAGGCACAAGGAGCAGGCCATCCGGGAGCTGGCCGAGGTGCTGGCCCGCACCGGAAGGGTGACGGATGTGGACGCGCTCGTCGCGGCCGTGCTCACGCGGGAGGAGCTGGGCACAACGGGGCTCGGTGACGGGATCGCGATCCCGCATGCGAAGACGGCGGCGGTCTCGGCACCGGTCGTCGGGTTCGCCCGGTCCGCCGAGGGGGTCGAGTGGGGCTCCCTGGACGGCACGCGGGCCCGGCTCGTCTTCATGATCGCGGTGCCGGAGGCCGGGGCGGCGGACGAGCATCTGCGGCTTCTTGCGCTGCTGGCGCGGAAGTTGCTCGACTCGGGGTTCCGGGAGCGGTTGCTGGGGGCGGGGGATGTGGGGGCGGTGATGCGGGTGTTGGGGGAGGTCGGGTAGGTGGGTGGGGGGTTCTTTCCCCTGTCCCGCCCCTTCCCGGCTGTATCGATTTGCGGCTCCGCCGTGTGGGGGGGGGGCTCCGCCCCCGGACCCCCGGTCCTCAAACGCCGGACGGGCTGAAATTGCCGCCCGGTGTTGCTGCCGGGTCTTCGCCTGCCGCTGCTGCTTCCTCGCTGTAGATGTCCGGTTCCAGGTAGATCACCCTGGCGATCGGGACTGCCTCGCGGATGCGGGCCTCCGCCTCGTCGATCGCGCGGGCCACCTGGGCCGCCGTGTCGCCTGCGGGGACCGCGATCTTCGCGGCGACCAGGAGTTCCTCCGGGCCCAGGTGGAGCGTGCGCATGTGGATAACGGCGGTGACCGACTTGCCGTCCACCGCCGCCTCGCGGATCCTCGCGACCTGCTCCGGTCCGGCGGCCTCGCCCAGCAGGAGGGACTTGGTCTCGGCGGCCAGCACCAGCGCGATCAGCACCAGCAGCGCGCCGATGCACATGGTGCCGATGCCGTCCCAGACCGCGTCGCCCGTGGCGAGCGTCAGGCCGACGCCGCCGAGGGCGAGGACGAGGCCGACCAGTGCTCCGAAGTCCTCGAGCAGGACCACCGGCAGCTCGGGGGCCTTGGCGGTGCGGATGAAGGAGCCCCAGGACTGTGTGCCCCGCAGCTCGTTCGACTCCTTGACGGCCGTGCGGAAGGAGACGCCCTCGGCGACGACCGCGAAGACGAGCACGCCGACCGGCCAGTACCAGTGCTCCAGCTCGTGCGGTTCCCTGATCTTCTCGTAGCCCTCGTAGAGCGCGAAAACGCCGCCGACCGTGAAGAGCACGATGGAGACGAGGAAGCCGTAGATGTAGCGCTCGCGGCCGTAGCCGAAGGGGTGCTCCTCGCTCGCCTTGCGCCGGGCCTTCCTGCCGCCGAGCAGCAGGAGCGCCTGGTTGCCGGAGTCGGCGACCGAGTGCACGCCCTCGGCGAGCATCGACGACGAGCCGCTGAACGCGAACGCGGCGAACTTCGCCGCGGCGATGGCCAGGTTGGCGCCCAGCGCCGCGACGATGGCCTTGGTTCCGCCTGCTGCACTCATGGGTGCGGGGTGTCCCTTCCGCGCGGCTCCCTCGGGTCACGGTCCGTCATTGTCGCCCACCGTCGCGCGGAAGACCGTGCCCGCGCCGCCGAGCGTGATGCGCTCGCCCGCCCGGGCGAAGGCGGACTCGCCGCGTGCGAGGGGGAGTTCGGCGCCGTCCTCGCCCCGCAGCACGACCGTGCCCGCGACGCACAGCAGGATCTGCGGGCCCTCGGCGGTCAGCGGGCGGGGGGCGGCGCCCGCGGCGAGGACGTGCCGGGAGAGCCGGAACTCCGGGGCCGGGGTCTCGTACACCTCCGCCCCGTCGACGTCGGCCTCGGGGCGCAGCACGCCGGGGGGCGTGGCCTCGAAGCGGACGACCCGGAGCAGTTCGGGGACGTCCACGTGCTTGGGGGTCAGGCCGCAGCGCAGCACGTTGTCGGAGTTGGCCATGATCTCGACGCCGAGGCCCTCGAGGTAGGCGTGCGGCACCCCGGCGCCCAGGTAGAGGGCCTCGCCCGGCTGGAGGCGCACGTGGTTGAGGAGCATGGCGGCGATGACGCCGGGGTCGCCGGGGTAGTGCCGGGCGAGGGAGGCGCAGGCGGCGTACGCGGCCCGGTGCGGGCCGGTGCCCCCGGCGAGCCGCTCGGCGGCGGCCGCCGTGGCCGTCACCGTCTCCGCCATGGCGGTGCGGTCGGCGGTGAGGACGGCGGTGAGGACCTCGCGCAGGGCGGCGTCCTCGGGGTGGGCGTGCAGGAGGTCCACGTAGGGCTTGAGGGCGTCGACGTCGAGGGCGGCCAGCAGGTCGGCGGTGGCGTCGGGGGCGCGGAAGCCGCACAGGCCCTCGAACGGCGTCAGCGCGCAGATCAGCTCGGGCTTGTGGCCGGCGTCCTTGTAGTTGCGGTGCGGGGCGCCGGCGGGGACGCCGCTCGCCTCCTCGCGCGCGTAGCCCTCCGCGGCCTGGTCCCGGTCGGGGTGGACCTGGAGGGACAGCGGGTCGGCGGCGGCCAGCACCTTGAACAGGAACGGCAGCCGGGGGCCGAAGCGGCGCACCGTCTCCGCGCCCAGCTCGCCCTCCGGGTCGGCGGCGATCGCCTCGCCGAGCGGGACCGGGCCGCCGCCGCGGTCGATCCGGGAGGGCGCCCCGGGGTGGGCGCCCATCCACAGCTCCGCCTGGGGCTCGCCCGTGGGCGGGGTGCCGAGCAGCTCGGGGATCGCGGTGGTGGAGCCCCAGGCGTAGGGGCGCACGGTGTTGACGAGGCGGTCCATGGGGGGCGGTTCCTGACTGTCGGAGCGAAGACCCGGCGCCGGCGGGGTGGGGCCCGGGGCACGGCGGCGATCGGCCCTGCCCGGCTTACGGGCTGGTTACGGGCTGGAGGCGAGCGCCAGGTATACGGCGGCGAAATCCGTGATGGCCAGCAGTTCGGCGGCGGTTTCCAGGGGGCTGCAGCCCTCGGTCGCCTCCAGCTCGCTGACGGGGGTCTCGCGGTGGAGGGCGAGTTCCCGGGCGGCGGACGCGGGCGAGGTGACGTCCGGTTCGCGCTCGCGGAGCAGGACGACGCGGGCGTGCAGCTGCAACGCCTCCGGTGCCTCGACCCGGTCCCGGAAGAAGTCCTCGGGGTCGGCCCCGGCCGCGAAGTCCCCGGCCAGCAGGGCGCTGTGCGCGGTGAGCGCCTCGGGCAGCTCGGCGGCCAGCGCGGGGCGGCCGGCGAGCGCGGCGAGGACGGTGGCGAAGCGGCGGCCCGCCGCGGCCGCGAGCTCGCCCTCGGTCCAGATGAGCGGGAGGGTGTCCGCCAGCTCGGCGGCGAGTGTCTTGGCCGGGTTGCTGTAGGTGGCGATCGCGGGGCCGCAGCGCTCGGCGATCCGGTCGAGCCGGTCGGCCAGCGCCTGCAGGGCGGCGGGCGGGGCCTCGGTCAGGCCGATGCGGTCGGCGAGCACGAGCAGCGGGGTGAGCAGCGACCAGAGCGTGCCGGGGCCGGAGGGCAGGACGGCCGCGGACTCGCCGTTCGCCGGCTCGTCGCTCGCCATGGCGGTCTCGTACGGAGTAGTGGTCAGCGGGATCGCCAGGCCGCGGACCTGGGCGGTGGCGTCGGCGAGCGGGGAGCCGGCCGGGGTGACGGTGACCACGGAGCAGCCGCGCCTGTACGCCTGTTCGAGGAGGAGGGCGAGGCCCGGTTCCGTGCCGTCCGGGCTGGCGACGAGCAGCAGGTCGAGCGGGCCCGTCCAGCCCGGGAGCGTCCAGCGCAGGGCCCCCGGGGCGGGGGCCACGCCCGACGGGCGGATCAGGGTGACGGGGCAGGTCTCCCCCGCGAGGGCGACGAGCAGGCCGGCGGTGGAGCCGCCCGCCGGTCCGGGGCCCGCGACGAGGACGGCGCGCGGGCGGCCGTCCGGCTTGAGGGCCCCGACCCCCGCCTCGCCGGCATTGCGGACTGCCGTGCGGACCCGGGCGCCGGATTCGGCGGCGCCGCGGAGCAGGCCGTGGAGGTCGGCGCGGGAGAGGCCGTCGGGGTCATCGAGGAGCGACTCGTCGAACACCGTTGTTCAGCCTCCGATCGGCGGGACGTACGGGTTGCCTGGCGGCATTCCGGGGCTTCCGGCTCAGGCGGGGCGGCGGGCCTCGTCGACGAGGAGGACGGGGATGCCGTCGCGGACCGGGTAGGCCAGGCCGCAGCTCTGGCCCTCGCACACCAGCTCGGGGGTGTCCTCGGAGGCGGTCTCGTCGCGGAGGGGGGCGTGGCACGCCGGGCAGGCGAGGATCTCCAGGAGGCCGGCTTCGAGCGGCATGGGGTTTCCCTTCGGGGTGTGCGGGTCTTCGGGGTCAGCGTAAGCCTTTTGCGGGGGCGGGTGGGGGCGGTGTGCCGCTGCTTGGGCGTGGGCGGGGGTTCCTTTCCCCGATCCCGCCCCTTCCCGGCTGTACCGATTTGCGGCTCCGCCGCGTGGGGGGCTCTGCCCCCAGACCCCCGGTCCTCAAACGCCGGACGGGCTGAATCGGCGCCCGGACAGGCCGAAGATCACGCCCGTACGATCGCCAGGACCTCGTCGCGGAGCCTTGTCACCGTCGCCTCGTCGCGTGCTTCCACGTTCAGGCGCAGCAGAGGCTCCGTGTTCGACGCGCGGAGGTTGAACCACCAGTCGGGGGTGGTGACCGTCAGGCCGTCCAGCTCGTCCAGCCGGGCGTTCTCCAGGCCCTCGTACGCGGCCCTGACGGCCGCCATGCGGTCCGCCTGGTCGGCCACGGTGCTGTTGATCTCGCCGGAGGCGGCGTAGCGGTCGTACTCCCGGACGAGGTCGGACAGCGTGCCCGCCTGACCGCCGAGGGCCGCCAGCACGTGCAGGGCGGCCAGCATGCCGGTGTCGGCGTTCCAGAAATCGCGGAAGTAGTAGTGCGCGGAGTGCTCGCCGCCGAAGATCGCGCCGGTGCGGGCCATCTCCTGCTTGATGAAGGAGTGCCCCACGCGCGTGCGCTCGGCCTTGCCGCCGTGCTCCGCGACGACCTCCGGCACCGACCAGGAGGTGATCAGGTTGTGGATGATCGTCCCGCCGGGGTGCTTGGCCAGCTCCCGGGCGGCCACCAGTGCGGTGATCGCGGAGGGGGACACGGGCTCGCCGCGCTCGTCGACGACGAAGCAGCGGTCCGCGTCGCCGTCGAAGGCGAGGCCGAGGTCCGCGCCCGTTTCGCGGACCTTGTCCTGGAGGTCGACGATGTTCTTCGAGTCGAGCGGGTTGGCCTCGTGATTGGGGAACGTGCCGTCCAGCTCGAAGTACATGGGGACGAGGTCGATGGGCAGCCCGTCGAAGACGGTGGGGACGGTGTGGCCGCCCATGCCGTTGCCCGCGTCCACGACGACCTTCAGCGGGCGGATCCGCTCCAGGTCCACCAGGGAGCGCAGGTGGGCGGCGTAGTCCGCGAGGACGTCCTGCTGCGTGACGGTCCCGGGCACCTCGGCCGGGGCGGGCGCACCGCTCCCGGACCACTCCTCCACGAGGGCGCGGATCTCGGCGAGTCCGGTGTCCTGGCCGACGGGGGCCGCGCCCGCGCGGCACATCTTGATGCCGTTGTACTGCGCGGGGTTGTGGCTGGCGGTGAACATCGCGCCGGGCAGGCCCAGTTGGCCGCTGGCGAAGTAGAGCTGGTCGGTCGAGCAGAGCCCGATCTCGGTGACGTCCACGCCGCGGGCCGCCGCGCCGCGCGCGAAGGCGCGGGACAGGCCGGGCGAGGAGGGGCGCATGTCATGGCCGACCACGATCGCACCGGCGGCGGTCACCTGGGCGAAGGCAGCACCGAACAGCTCGGCCAGTGACTCGTCCCACTGGTCGGGCACCACGCCGCGCACGTCGTACGCCTTCACGATCTGCGACAGATCAGCCACAGCCAACCCCTCCTGGAGTCCGGTACGGGACAACAAACCTACCTGCCGCCCACCGGCCCTCCGGCCACCGCCGAGGACGGGCCGTCAGGAGTCCGGCGAGCGCAGCACCCTGAGGTGGCCTCGGCGGGCGACCTCCATCGGGTCGGCCCCGCGGGCGTTCGGCGTGACCGCGCCGGGTGCGGCGGGGCGCTCCTGCGGGCGGGCGGCCTCGCGCACGGCGTTGGCGAGCGCCTCGAGGTCGTCGCCGCTGGGGCGGGCCGGGCCGTCCGCCACGGCGAGGCGGACGACCTCCCAGCCGCGCGGGGCGGTCAGCCGCTCGGAGTGCTCGGCGCAGAGGTCGTAGCAGTGGGGTTCGGCGTAGGTGGCGAGCGGGCCGAGGACGGCGGTCGAATCGGCGTAGACGTACGTCAGCGTCGCGACGGCCGGGCGGCCGCACGCGGTGCGCGAACAGCGACGTACAGGGCTCACGAGGTTGGACGGTACCGCACTCTTGAGCGGGCCGCGACGACTCACCCCCGGCTCACTCCTCCGTGTCGTCCCGGTTCGTCCGGTGGACGCCGTTCCCGAACGGCCTGGTGGCCCTGTGTGGACCCGGGGTGCGGCACGCTCGGCAACGAAGAAATCTGTCATCACCAGGTACACATAGTGTCATTCGGGATGCGAGGGCCGGTCCGGCAGGTGGCTGTAATTGATCGCATAGATGACCGGAACGTTCAACGAGCGACATGCCGGGAGATGCCCCACTACCGCGTGCACAGGGCCGGACGGCGGATACCCTCGGCAGTGATGGACAGCCCCGTACCTCCCCCAGCCGGCCCCGGGGGCGCCCCCGGCCCGACCGGACCGCGACCGCGTCACCGCGACCGCCACGGACGCGGCATGCGCGGACCCGTCGCTCCCCCGCAGGTGCCCCTGTCCGCCAGCCGGGCCGAGGCGTTCGTCGACCTCGTGCAGGACTCCGCGGAACGGCTCGAAAGGCGCTGGCCGCAGCTGGCGGCGGTGGATTTCGTCGTCCGCGACGTGCCGGAGCCGGCCGACGCGGGCGGCGGCGCCCGGGACACTCTGGAGGCCCTCTTCGACGGCGAGACGGTGCCCCTCGGCCGCTACGTCGCCGCGCACGGCGAGGAGCCCGACCGGATCGTCGTCTACCGCCGTCCGGTGGAAATCCGCGCCAAGACGCGTGACGAGCGTGCTCTGCTCGTCCACGAAGTGGTGGTCGAGCAGGTCGCCGAACTCCTCGGTCTTGCACCCGAATCGGTGGATCCGCGGTACGGGCAGGACTGACCGCGGGACCGGCCGGGGGGTGCCCGGCTCAGTCGTTCAGCAGGGACAGGTCCTGATCCGCCTCCGGCACGGCCACCGTCGACCGGTCGTCCGGAAGCGGCTGGATCGTGAACATCGGGACGCCGTCCTTCGGCAGCGCGAGCATCCGGGAGGCGTGCACCGGGCCGCCGGAGACCTTCTCCACCGTCAGCGCGTAGGCGCCCTTGCCGCCGTCCGGCTGTGGCGGCTCCACGGCCAGCGTGGTGCCGCCCTTGACGGTATAGGTCTTGGTGACCGGGCTGCCGCCCTCGCTGCCCGCCGACGCCGTGACCCGCACCTGGGCGTCCTTGCCCGGGGCCACCAGGGACAGCGTGCTGCCCTTGTCGCGGTTGTCGGCGACCGTGCCCCGCCCCTCGATCGCGGGCGTGGCGGCGATGAACGCCGTCTCCTGCTTGTCGTCCTTGCCCCGGGTGACGCGCACCGCGGCGACGACCGGGGCGCTGCCGCGCCCGGCGGTCAAGAGCAGGGAGCCCGCCTCCCCCTTGGCGACGTCGCCAAGGTCCACGGCGGCCGTCATGCCGCTCTTGATGTGCAGGGACTCGTGCCCCGCCGGGGTGATCGCGCTGTTCGCCCCGGCGAACCGCAGCTTGACGTCGGCGTCGTCCGTCCCCGTCGCGAAGGCGACGAGGCGTACGGAGGTGGCGTCCGCGGGGATGCCCGGCAGCACCAGCTCGGATCCCGTCTCGGCGGAGGGCGGCAGCCAGTCGCCGCCGAGCTTCTCGTCGGAGGCCTGCACGGCCGCCCCGACCCGGCCGGAGCGCGCCGCCACGTGCACGGTGAGGTCGTCGGCCGGGGTGTCCGTCAGGGTCGACAGCAGCACCGCAACCGTGGAGCGGGCCGGCACGCCGACGCCCTCTCCCGTGGCCGACTTGATCCGGCCGCTCGGGCCGTACAGCTCCAGGTCGACGACGGCCGCGGCGTTGTCCGGATTGGTCAGGTGGACGTAGTCCTGGCGGCCCTTGGCGGTGCTCGCGCCCGGGAACCAGAAGGAGGTGTCGGGCGCCGCGCAGCCGGTGCCGTGCAGCCCGCGGCCGCTGCCCGCGCTCACGGTCGTGGTCTGCTGCACGGACCAGCCGGGGGCGAGGGGGCCGTCCGCGGTGCCGATGAGGGCGGGGGCGTCGGAGCGGTCCGTGGTGGCGGTGACGGGCTTGCCGGGATCCTTGAGGGAGAGGACGGGCTTGCCGGGGTCCGGGGCCTCGCTCTTCTTCTCCGGACCCTTCTTGCCGTCCTTGCCGTCCTTGGCGTCCTTCTTGGGGTCGGCCTTCACCGAGCCGCCCGCGGGCATCAGATCCGCCGCGGCGGCCTTCGCGGCGCCGCCCTTCGAGGGCGGCGTGAACGCCGTGTAGGCCGTGTCGGCCACGTCCGAGGTCGTCGGCACCGGGCACACCAGCGTGGACCGCTGCACCGGCTGCCGCGCCGCCGTCCGCGCGCCCGTGCCCGAGCCGCCTCCCGAGGGCGGGTTGAGCGCGGCCACGCCCGTGACGACGGCGAGTGCGGCCGTGGCGGCGAACAGGGACAGGGTGGTGCGCTTCACTGCTGCTGGCTCCCGTCACGGTGGGGCTGGTTGTCGTAGTGCTGCTGCGGGCCGTAGCCGTACGGGTCGTACGCGCCGCCGGGGTAGGGGTCGGCCGGGTACCCGCCGTCGTGGCCGGTGCCGTCGTGACCGTACGCGCCGGGGTACTGGCCCTGCTGCTGGTGCTGCTCGTACGAGCCGTCGTAGCCGGAGGCGGCGTCGTGGCCGGCCTCCTGGTACGGCTGCTGCGCCGCGTAGGCGTCGTACCCCGGGTGGCTTCCGTACCCTCCCGTGTCCCCCTGTTCCCACTGGCCGTACTGCTGCTGGTGCGGTACGGCCGCGTAGGGATCGGCGTCGGGTGCGGTGGGCTCCTCGTAGGGCGCGCCGTACGGGGCCGCCTCGTACGGATCGGCCGGGGGCGCGGGCGGAGCGGCCTGCTCCGGCACCTTGGCCCCGGCCTCGGCCCCGGCGGCCGCCCGCAGTCTGCGGGCCCGGCGGCCCTCCCCCGGCGCTTCCGGCGCGGCGGGCTGCGGGCCCGCGGCGGGCGCGGCGGCCTCCGGGAGGTCGTCGTCGACCTCGCGGCGGCGGCCGGGCAGCGCAAGCACCACCAGGACCAGCGCCAGCAGCCCCTGGGCCCACAGCCACACCGTGCGGCCCACCGGCGTCTCGTACGTCAGCGCCAGCTTCCCGCCCGCGGCGGGCAGCTCGAAGCCCTGCGCCCAGCCGTCGACGGTGACGGCCTTGAGCGCCTTGCCGTCGAGCGTGGCCCGCCAGCCGGGCGCGGCCTTGTCGGCGAGCCGCAGCACCCGTCCGGCCGGTCCGCCCGGGATCTTCGTGTGCGCCGTGACCGGACCGGCGGCGACGGGCACCGGCACGGCGCTCCCGCCGTCCGCCCCGTCCTTCCGGGACGTTCCGCTGACGATCGTCACCCGGGCGACCTGCCGGTCGACCCGCCACAGCGAGCTGCGGTCCTCCTGGCTGAGCCGGGTGAGGCCGGGGGTGGCGTCCAGGGTCCGGGACATCTGGCGGGGGGCGCTGTCGCGCACGAGGACGTAGCCGACGGCGTAGTCGCCCAGCCGGCCCGCCTGGTCGGCGCCGGAGCCCGCGACGAGGTTGGCGACCACGGCGTCGAGCCGCTTGTCCCGCCCCGCCGCGGCCGTGGTCTCGGCATCGCCCAACCGCGCGCCCGAGCCCCTGACCAGCACATAGCCAACGCGCCCGGAGTCCCCGCCCAGGACCAGGGTCCGGGCCTGGTCGCGGGTGCCGGCCTCCTCGGCGACGAACGCCGGGACCTGCGCCGCGTCGCGCCGCTCCAGCGGGCCGCGCGCGCCGGAGACCGTCCAGGTGACGGCCGCGACCAGCGGGGCCGCCCCGGCGGCGACGGCGATCAGGCCGGCGACGGGCTGCCGCCAGCCGAAGCTGCGGGCCGCGACCCGCTCCCGGGCGCCCTCGGCGCCCACGGCGGCGGCCGCGATCAGGGCCAGGCCGTAGACGAGGGTGGCGGGCCCGGCCCAGGACCGGCCGTTGGCGAGCACGGCGCAGAGCAGCCCGGCGAGGGCCACCGCCCATGCGGCGCGCACCGCGAGCTGCCGGTCCTCGCGCAGCAGGGCGGCCAGCGCGGCCAGCACCACGCCGGTCAGCAGCAGCATGCCGAAGGTCTTGGGGCCGCCCGGGTCGCCCGTCAGCAGCTGGAGCGCGGAGGCGGAACCGTGCCCGCGGTCCAGCCCGGCCTCGGCGAGGAAGCGGCGGGGGTCGGTGAACAGCCCGAGCGACCAGGGGGCCAGGACGAGCAGCGGGGTGCTCGTCACGGCGAGCAGCCGCGGCCCGTGCACGGCGAGCCGCCCGGCGCCGCCCTGCACACAGCGCAGCACCAGCACGCCGGCGCCCAGCACCGCGGCGAGCGGCCACACCACCGGGGTGAAGGCGGTCGCCACGGTCAGCAGCAGCGCGTACGCCCAGCAGGCCCGCCAGGAGGGGCGCGCGTCGGGGGCGCGCAGGCCACCGGCCGCGACGGCGGCGCGCGCCATGAGCGGCAGCAGGACGGCCAGCACCGCCGTGCCCAGCCGGCCGGTGGCCAGCGCGCCGGTGACGGCGGGCAGGAAGGCGTAGGCGACGCTCGCCCAGGCGCGCAGCACCCGGGAGGACACCAGCGGGCGCGAGGCGAAGTAGGCGGCGAGCCCGGCCAGCGGCACCGAGCAGACCAGCAGCAGCGTGAGCGTGAGGCCGGTCGAGCCGAGGAGGAGCGTGGCCAGCGCCGCGAGCACCGCCACGTACGGCGGCGCGCCCTCGGTGGTGCCGACCCCCACCGGGTGCCAGCCGCCGGTGTAGGCGGCCCACAGGGCGGAGACGTGGTCGGGCACGGGCAGCAGGGCGCCGCCGGAGAGCGCGCCGCCGCCGAACAGGCCGCGGCAGGCGACGGCCGAGACGAGCAGGAGGAGCGCGAAGAGGACCGGGGCGGGCTTGCGGGCGATGCGCTTGAGCCGGGCGAACTGCTCGACGTCCAGGTAATCGGCGTCGTCCCCGCCCGGCCCGGACTCGACGGCTCCGTGGCGACCGGCGGAGGAGAGCCCGTCGTCCGCCCGGCCGCCGAAGTGGCCCGCGAGCTGTTCGAGGGTGGCGCGCACGGTTGCGCCGGGCGGCGGGAAGAGGGGGCGCAGGTCGCTCGTGGGGAC
Organism: Streptomyces sp. 17_S59; assembly: GCF_056930295.1. Taxonomy (NCBI): domain Bacteria; kingdom Bacillati; phylum Actinomycetota; class Actinomycetes; order Kitasatosporales; family Streptomycetaceae; genus Streptomyces; species Streptomyces sp. 17_S59. The sequence continues at coordinate 2,691,482 of NZ_JBXOWD010000001.1, forward strand.
GGACGGCGCGGCCCTTCTCTTGCGCGCCGCGCGGATGCGGCCGGGGCGCAGGAGGACGCCGACGAAGCCGGTGAATTCGTCGAGCGCCTGTCCGGGGGCCTTGCCGACGAGGTAGCCGAGGGTGCGCAACAGGGTGCCGAGGACGAGCCGGAGCATGACGTACGGCAGGAGCCCGCGGCGGGTGTTGGCCAGCAGGGTGTAGACGGCGCCGGCCTTGTCGACGCGGTGCGGGTCGGTGGGCCTGCGGCCGGCGCAGTCGACGGGGCGGCGCTCGCGGGAGGCGGCCTCGGCGTGCCGCAGGACCGCGTCGGGGGCAACGAGCACCCGGTACCCGGCGGCCTGGGCGCGCCAGCACAGGTCGACGTCGTCGCGCATCAGCGGCAGCCGGGCGTCGAAGCCGCCGAGCTGCTCCCACACGTCGCGGCGGACGAGCATGCCGGCGGTGGAGACGGACAGCACGGACCGCACCTGGTCGTGCTGGCCCTGGTCCTGCTCGCGCCGCTCGAGGCCGGTCCAGCGGCGGCCGCTGCGGGCGATGGAGACGCCCACCTCCAGCAGCTGCCTGCGGTCGTACCAGCTGCGGAGCTTGGGCCCGACGACGGCGGCATCCGGCTCGGCGTCGGCGACGCGCAGCAACTCGTGCAGGGCGCCGGGCTCCGGGGCGCAGTCGTCGTGCAGCAGCCACAGCCACTGGACGGGCTCCAGGTCGGCGCGGCCCTGGCCGTCGGGTTCCTCGGCCCAGGTGCGGCCGACGGGGTCCCAGCCGCTGGAGCGCCTGAGGTAGGGCAGGTCGTCGGCGGTCTGCACCGGTGCGCTGCGGACGGCCTCGTCCACGGCCGTGCCGAAGCCGGCCCGGCGGGCGAGGTGCAGGACGCGCTCGGCGCCGAGGGCCTCGGCGAGCAGCCGGCGGGAGTCGTCGGCGCTGCCGGTGTCGGCGGCGACGGCGTACTGCACGGGCCGTTCCTGGCCCAGCAGGCCGGAGAGGGCGTCGGGCAGCCAGCGGGCGCCGTCGTGGGCGACGAGCACGGCGGTGACGACGTGGCGGGGGAACGCGGGCAGCGCGGGGGTGGTGGGGTCGAACATGGCAGGTGCGGGCCCCGGTTCAGTGGAGACTGCAGTGGACGTGTGAGCGCCGCTCCGGAGGGCGCGGGACCCCTTGAGGGGCGCAGCGCGCCGGGAGGGCGTCGGTACGTCCCGGACGGGCCCCCACCCTAGTGGCTGTGAACACAGCGGTCCGCCTCTCGCTTGCGGGGCGCGAGAGGCGGACCGTGCGGTATGAATCGCGCTGTGGGGGTGGGTGGAGCGGACAGTCCCTCAGTCCCCTTGAGTGGCCCTGGACAAGACATCTCGTCAGATCGTGACGCCGGTCTCAGACCGCGGCCTTCTTGAGGCGGCGGCGCTCGCGCTCGGACAGACCGCCCCAGATACCGAAGCGTTCGTCGTTTGCGAGGGCGTATTCAAGGCACTCGGAACGGACTTCACAGGCAAGGCAGACTTTCTTCGCCTCACGTGTGGATCCGCCCTTTTCGGGGAAGAAGGACTCGGGGTCGGTCTGAGCGCACAACGCGCGCTCCTGCCAGCCGAGCTCCTCGTCCGCCTCCTCGACCAGCAGTTGCTGGAACAGCTCGGTCATGTGCGCCCCTCGTCTGTCATTGCGTCCCCGTGTGCTGCCGCTGTCAGGTGCGGCAGAACGACACGAGTGAAATTACAAGTGTGCCGATCCGGGGCAGTCAAGCCGGGATCTGCTATTGGGCCCCTTATTCACTCTGCGGAACCAAGGGCGAGCGTAAAGTTGCCAAACCACCACAAGAGTGGACACATCCCCCACTCGCCACAAGCGCCCCGTCTCCCCCTTCTCCAGGGAGTGACGTCACGCGCGGCGATTCCGTTGCACGCACGCCTGCAGGCATGCCTGCCACGCACGTCTGCACGCACATCTGCGCGATACCTGCACGCACGTCACGCCTGCGCCGCATTCGCACACACGGGACCCACTCGCGACCCCATGTTTACGGGGCCGATCGCTGCGCGGATGTCCGCACACCCCGGTGCGCAAACGTTCCACAGCACTCTGTAACCGGAAGAGTGAGATATTGCCACCAAAACAGACATCCAGTTGACACGGGCGGCGTCCAGCCGGTCTCCTTGTGCGCATGTCCGCGACCTCCCTGCCCCTGGCCGTCGCCATGGGAAGCCTCAGCCTGACCCGTGCTTTCGGGTCCCGCTGTGCTGTTCAGGCTCGCTGTCGCTGTTCCAGCTGTTGATGCGTCGACGACCGCTCCGCTCCAGCTGACTTCTCCGCACCACTCCGCACCACGCCCTTTTTGCGCCCGGCACCGGCCGCTTCGCCGGAGCTTGGTGCCTCCGCGTACCTTCCGCGTACCTTCCGCCGAGGAACCCCGCCCATGAACAGCGACGTCCAGATCGCCGGCGACCCGCTCGCCATCCCGCACCTGATGCCGCCGCCCCCCGCCCACCCCACCACCGTCGCCGAATTCGCCGGCCTGGCCCGTGCCGTCGCCGCCGACACCGACGCCTGGGCCCCGCTCGTCCGCTACGACGCCCTCAGCCGCTGGTACCACCGGCTGCACACCGGCCCCGGCTACGAGGTGTGGCTGCTCAGCTGGGTGCCCGGCCAGGGCAGCGGGCTGCACGACCACGGCCGCTCCTCCGGCGTGCTGACCGTGCTGCGGGGCGAGCTGTCGGAGCGCCCGGCGCAGGGCGGGCGGCGCACGCTGGGGGCCGGCGCCCAGCGCGTCTTCGCGCCCGGCTACGCCCACGAGGTCGTCAACGACTCGCTGGAGCCCGCCGTCAGCCTGCACGTCTACTTCCCCGGGCTGACCGAGATGCCGATGCACAAGCCGAGCGGCTGCGCGGTCCGGGCCTCCGTTCCCACGGCGGCGCAGTAGGCGACGCAATAGGCAGCGCAGGAGCAGGACCGCTCTTCAGCCCCGTAGCCGGCGGCTGACAGACTGCAGCCATGCAGCGCATTGTGGTTCTGGCCGGCGGTATCGGCGGCGCCCGCTTCCTCCGCGGGCTCAAGGCAGCAGCTCCCGACGCGGAGATCACCGTCATCGGCAACACCGGTGACGACATCCATCTGTTCGGCCTCAAGGTCTGTCCCGACCTCGACACCGTGATGTACACCCTCGGCGGCGGCATCCACGAGGAGCAGGGCTGGGGCCGGGCCGGGGAGACCTTCGCCGTGAAGGAGGAGCTGGCGGCCTACGGGGTCGGGCCCGAGTGGTTCGGGCTCGGCGACCGCGACTTCGCCACCCACATCGTCCGCACGCAGATGCTCGGCGCCGGCTACCCGCTCAGCGCCGTCACGGAGGCGCTGTGCGCGCGGTGGCAGCCGGGCGTCCGGCTGCTGCCGATGAGCGACGACCGGATCGAGACGCACGTGCTGATCGACGACCCGGACGGCGGGGACGGCGCGCGCCGGGCCGTGCACTTCCAGGAGTACTGGGTGCGGCTGCGGGCCTCCGTGCCCGCCCACGCGATCATCCCGGTGGGGGCCGAGCAGGCGAAGCCCGCGCCCGGGGTGCTGGAGGCCCTCGCGAACGCGGACGTCGTGCTCTTCCCGCCGTCCAACCCCGTGGTCAGCGTCGGCACGATCCTCGCGGTGCCCGGGATCCGGGAGGCCGTGACCGACGGCGCGGCGCCGGTGGTCGGGCTCTCCCCCATCGTCGGCGGCTCGCCCGTGCGCGGCATGGCCGACAAGGTCCTCGCCGCCGTCGGCGTCGAGTCGACGGCCGCCGCCGTCGCCCGCCACTACGGGTCCGGGCTGCTGGACGGATGGCTCGTCGACTCCGTGGACGCGGCGGCCGTCGGCGAGGTCGAGGCGGCGGGGATCCACTGCCGTGCGGTGCCGCTGATGATGACCGACGCGGAGGCGACCGCGGCGATGGCCCGCGAGGCGCTGGCCCTGGCCGAGGAGGTACGGGCGTGAGCGCGGCGCCGGGGTACCGGGTCTGGGCTCTGCCCGGCATCCCCGAGGTGCGGCCCGGGGACGACCTGGTGAAGCTCGTCGTCGCCGCGGTCACGGCCGAGGGGGCGCAGGGCCTGGCCGACGGCGATGTCCTCCTCGTCACCTCGAAGATCGTCAGCAAGGCCGAGGGAAGGATTCTGCGGGCGGACGACCGCGAGGCCGCGATCGACGCCGAGACCGTACGGGTCGTCGCGCGCCGCGGCACGCTGCGCATCGTGGAGAACCGGCTGGGGCTGGTCATGGCCGCGGCCGGGGTCGACGCGTCCAACACCGAGGCCGGGACGGTACTGCTGCTGCCCGAGGACCCGGATGCCTCCGCCCGGCGGCTCCGGGAGGGCCTGCGGGACGCGCTGGGCGTGGACGTCGGCATCGTCGTCACCGACACCGCCGGGCGCCCGTGGCGCAGCGGGGTCACGGACTTCGCCATCGGTGCGGCGGGGGTGCGGGTCGCGGACGACCTGCGCGGCGGCGTGGACGCGTACGGCAACCCGCTCGTCGCCACCGTCGTCGCCACCGCCGACGAGCTGGCCGCCGCCGGGGACCTCGCGAAGGGCAAGTCCGGCGGGCTGCCGGTGGCCGTGGTGCGGGGCCTGTCGCACGTGGTGCGCGCGGATGCGGACGACCGGGGTGCGCGCGAGCTGGTGCGGTCCGCCGCGGACGACATGTTCCGGCTGGGGACCTCGGAGGCGGTGCGGGAAGCGGTGACCCTGCGGCGGACCGTGCGGGAGTTCACCGACGACCCGGTGGACCCGGGCGCCGTGCGGCGGGCCGTCGCGGCGGCCGTCACCGCGCCTGCGCCGCACCACACGACGCCCTGGCGCTTCGTCCTGCTGGAGTCGGCCGAGTCGCGCACCCGGCTGCTCGACGCCATGCGGGACGCCTGGGTCGCGGACCTGCGGGCGGACGGGCGCTCGGAGGAGAGCATCGCGCGCCGGGTGCGCCGGGGCGACGTCCTGCGGAAGGCGCCGTACCTGGTGGTGCCGTGCCTGGTGATGGACGGCTCCCACACGTATCCGGACGCGCGGCGGTCGGCCGCGGAGCGGGAGATGTTCGTGGTGGCGGCGGGGGCGGCCGTGCAGAACTTCCTGGTCACGCTGGCGAGCGAGCGGCTGGGGTCGGCGTGGGTGTCCTCGACGATGTTCTGCCGTGATGTGGTGCGGGATGTGCTGGGGCTGCCGGAGGGGTGGGACCCGATGGGGGCGGTTGCGGTGGGGCGGGCGGCGGCGCCCGCGCCGACGCGGGCGGCGCGTGATGCGGAGCAGTTCGTGGTGGTGCGGTAGGGGGCCTGCGGCGCCTTTCCCCACCCCGCCCCTTCCCGAAACCGGGGGCTCCGCCCCCGGACCCCCGGTCCTCAAACGCCGGATGTGCGGCTCCGCCGCGCGGCCGCGCGAAGCGCGGTCCCGGGGTCTGGGGCAAAGCCCCAGTTCGGGAAGGGGCGGGTAGGGGAAAGCCCCGCAGGGCCCCTACATCCGCGTGAAGTCCCGCACCGCGAAGCGCGGCGCCCGTCGGGGCGGGACAACCCCGCTCAGCAGGATGAGGCGGCACGCCCGGTGGCGTTGGCCCGCGTAGGGGGCCAACAGGCCGAGCATGCCCTCGTCGTCCGTGTCCCGCACGCCCGTCAGCGCATAGCCGACAATGCGCGGCAGGTGCAGATCCCCCACGGTCACCGCATCCGCAGAACCGTTGCTCCGCTGCAGCGTCTCCGCCGCCGTCCACGGCCCGATGCCCGCCACCGCCTGCAGGCGCGCCGACGCCCGCGCGTCGTCCATCGCCGCCGCCTCCTCCAGGCGGGCAGCAACGCGCACCACCCGCAGGATCGTCGCCGAGCGCTTGGCGTCCACGCCCGCCTTGTGCCATTCCCAGGAGGGGATGAGGGCCCAGCCGCGGGGGTCCGGCATGACCCGCATGCGGGGCGCCGGGCCCGGCGCGGGCTCGCCGTGGCGCGTCAGGAGCAGGCGCCAGGCCCGGTACGCCTCGTCGCTGGTGACCTTCTGCTCGAGGATCGAGGGGATCAGCGACTCCAGGACCAGCCCGGTGCGGGCCAGCCGGAGGCCGGGGTTGCGGCGGTGGGCCTCCTGCACGAGGCGGTGCCGGGGGGTGAACGCGCCGGGGTCGTCGTCCGCGCCGAGGAGCGCGGGGAGCCGGTCCAGGAGCCAGTCCGCCCCGGGGCCCCACGCCTCGGCCTCGACCCCGCCCGCGCGGGCGGTCAGGTGGAGCGTGCCGGGCCCCTCCGGGGTGCGGCTGGCGCGCCAGACCGAGCCGTCCGCATCCACCCGGTACGCGGGGTCGCCGGGGCCGCGCGCCAGGACGCCCAGCGTGCGCCCCAGGTCGTACGGGCCCGGCGGGGCCCACGTTCGGATGGCCATCCGGCCAGGGTAAGCGCCCTTACTGGTCCGACGAGAAACGGACCGCCCCGTCCGGGATGTGCGCGTCGCACCAGATGCGGACGCCCGAGCGGAGTTCGTTGTCGCTGCCGACCCGTGCGCGGTCGCCGATGACCGCCCCGTCCAGGACCGTGCGGGCGCCGATGCGGGCCCCGGCCCCGACGAGGGAGTCGCGGACGCGGGCGCCCGCCTCGATCACCGCGCCGTCGAGGACGGTGCTGCCGTCCACCCGGGCGCCCGGCTCGATGCGGGCGCCCGCGCCCACCACCGTGCCGCCCATGAGCTTGGCGTCCGGGGCCACGTCGGCGCCGTCGAGGACGAGCCGGTCGCCGCAGCGGCCGGGGACCGCCGGGGACGGGGCGCGGCCCAGGACCAGGTCGGCGGAGCCGCGCACGAATGCCTGCGGGGTGCCCAGGTCCAGCCAGTACGTGGAGTCGACCATGCCCTGGAGATGGGCGCCCGCGGCCAGCAGGCCGGGGAAGGTCTCGCGCTCCACGGAGACGGGGCGGCCGGCCGGGATCGTGTCGATCACCGAGCGGTTGAAGACGTACGCGCCCGCGTTGATCTGGTCGGTGACGATCTCCTCGGGCGTCTGGGGCTTCTCCAGGAACGCCGTGACGCGGCCGGTGGGGTCGGTGGGCACGAGGCCGAAGGCCCTCGGGTCCTCGACGCGGGTGAGGTGGAGGGAGACGTCCGCGCTCGTCGAGCGGTGGGTCTCCACCAGGGCCTCGATGTCCAGGCCCGTCAGGATGTCCCCGTTGAAGATCAGGACCGGCTCGTCCGGGCCCGAGTGGAGCCGGGAGGCCACGTTCCGGATGGCCCCGCCCGTGCCCAGGGGCTCCACCTCGGTGACGTACTCCAGGTGGAGGCCGAGGGCGGAGCCGTCGCCGAAGTACGGCTCGAAGACCTCGGCGAGGTAGGAGGTGGCGAGCACGATGTGCTCGACCCCGGCGGCGCGGGCGCGCGCGAGCTGGTGGGTGAGGAAGGGGACGCCGGCCGCCGGGACCATCGGCTTGGGCGTGTGCACCGTGAGCGGGCGCAGCCTGGTTCCCTTGCCCCCGACCAGGAGGATCGCTTCTGTCACCTGTCGTCTCTGCTTCCTGCTGGGGCCGGGCCGTGATCGGCGGCCTAGTGTATGCAGAACGTGCGCGGCGCCCCGCCCCAGGTCAGCGGCCCTGGAGCCGGGCGGCCGTGGAGCGGGCGGTGCCGAGCCGGTTGTAGAGCCTGTCGCCCGGGCATTCGGTGGCGTAGCCGTCGCGGTGTCCCGAGATGGCCTTGAGCCTGACCCTGGTGCCCTTCTTGTAGAGGTTGCCGCCGCCGGAGACCAGGGACGCGGTGCCGAGCGGGTTGACGTCGTAGAGACCGAGCTTCCACGAGGTGAGGGTGGCCACGGCGTCCACCGCGGCGTAGGACGGGTTGGACTTCCCGAAGGACCCGAGCACAGCGATCCCCATGCTGTTGGTGTTGAAACCGAGAGTATGGGCGCCCTTCACGGGTTTCGCCACACCGCCTGCCCGGCCCTCGTAGACGGTGCCGCACTTGTCGACGAGGAAGTTGTACCCGATGTCCCGCCAGCCGCTGCTCACCACGTGATAGCGGTAGATACCGCGGACGACGGAGGCGGCCTGCGAGCAGCTGTAGTCGTTGCCCGAGGCGGTGTGGTGGACGAACGCCGCCCGTACGGCGCCGGTGTACACGAAGCCGCGCTCGCGCAGCGATTCGTCGGCGCCCCAGCCGGCCCGGGTGACGATGCGGGGCCGCGGGCCGACGTAGCGCCCGGGCTCCAGGACGTCCACGGTGTCGTCGTCGGCTTCGGTGGTGCCGTCGCCGTCCGGGTCGTGGACCTCGGGGTCGCCGGGGCGCTCCCGGTCGTCCGCCGGGAGGTGGTCGTCGGCTTCGGCCAGCTCGTCGATGCGGGTGGCCGCCACGTCCCGTGCGGAGTCCGGCCTGGCCAGGGCGGGGATCTCCGTCGCGCCCAGCGGGGCCAGCGGGGCGTTGGCGGCCGAGGCGGCCGTCTCCTCGTCGACGGGCAGGGATACGGGCACGGGCAGCGGGGACGGCGTGGGTACGGGCGTGCCCGCCCGTTTCCGGGCCGGTGCCGCTGCCGTTGCCGGTGCCGGGCCGGTGCCCGGGTCGACGAGTTCCACGCGCAGGCCGGACGGCAGGGCGGCGCTGCGGTTCCCGCTCGGCTTCTCGTTCGGCTTCTCGTTCGGCTTCTCGCCCGGGTTCTCGCCCGCGGTGGTCTCCTGCTCCGGCCTGACCCGGACCTGCACGGCGTCCGAGGCGCCGACCCACAGGGGCGCGGTGGAGCCGCGCAGGCTGCCGTCGAGGGCCTCGGGCGAGTCCTCGTCGGGGCGGTCGTCGTCGTGCGTCTGGAGGTCCCGCCAGTCCGACCAGGTGCCGGTGCCGGTCGCCCGGGTGCGGACCTGGGCGCGGCCCCGCAGCTCCGCGCCGGCGTCGTCCCAGACGATGCCGACCAGCGAGAACGGCTCGACCTCCTGTGCGGGCAGGCCCCGTTCGGCACCGTCCTCGCCGCTCGGGTCGAGACGGTGGCCGACCACGCCGAGCGGCAGGGAGTGCGTCGTGCCGGGCACGGTGCGGGACGGGGCGCTCTGGGCGGGCGCGGAGACGGAGGGGGGTGCCGAGGGGGCCGCGGAGGGGGGCGCCGAGGCGATGGCTCCGGACGGGGTGGCGAGGAAGGGCAGGGTCAGTGCGGCGGCACAGGCGGTGACGGCGGCCGGGAAGACAAAGTTTCCACGCATGCCAGAAATACTGGTCATATCATTACATATCTGTCCATTGATGACCTGACGGCGAGTCGGCCCCACGGGCCCCTGCGGAGCCCCTTTCCGACTGACCGTCAGCACCGCCCCGGCGTAGTCTGACGCCGATGAACGCCACCGATCGCACCCCTGCCGACCTGCTGCGTTCCGCGCTCGCCGCGGACCCGGCCCGCCCGCTCGTGACCTTCTACGACGACGCCACCGGCGAACGCGTGGAACTGTCCGTGGCCACCTTCGCCAATTGGGTGGCGAAGACCGCCAATCTGCTGCAGGGCGACCTCGCCGCCGAGCCCGGGGACCGCCTCGCGCTGCTCCTCCCGGCCCACTGGCAGACCGCCGTCTGGTTGCTCGCCTGTTCCTCCACCGGGGTCACGGCCGAGATCGGCGGCGACCCGGCCGCCGCCGACCTGGTGGTCAGCGGGCCGGACGGGCTGGAGCAGGCGCGCGCCTGCCCGGGCGAGCGCATCGCGCTGGCCCTGCGCCCCCTGGGCGGCCGCTTCCCGCAGCCCCCGGCCGGGTTCGCCGACTACGCCGTCGAGGTGCCGAGCCAGGGCGACCGGTTCGCCCCGTACGCCCCGGTGGACCCGGACGCCCCCGCGCTCGTCGTGGACGGCCTGGAGCTGACGGGCGCGCAGGTGGTCGAGCGGGCGCGCGCCGACGCCGCCCGGTACGGGCTGGCCGACGGCTCACGCATGCTGTCCGGCCTGCCCTACGACAGCTGGGAAGGGCTCTCCGCCGGGCTCTTCGCCCCGCTCGCGGGCGGCGCGTCCGTGGTGCTCTGCCGCCACCTCGACCGGCTCCCCGAAGACGGCCTCGACAAGCGCCGGGAGAGCGAGCGCGTCACCGTGACGGCCCTCTGACGCTGCCGTCCGCCGGGATCCGCGCGATGATCGGCAGTACGTGCGTACGAAGCCGACTCCGCGGAGGAGGGACGCAGCGCAGCCGTGAACGACCGCCCGGGCACGCCCGACCGGCGGCCCGGCCTCTTCGGCAAGAGGCCGGGCGGCAGGGCCGGCACGCCCCGGCGGCGGCGCAGCCGCCGCAGCCGCTGGCTGCGCGCCCTGGCCCTGGGCTTCGCGCTGCTGCTGCTCCTGGTCGCCGGGGTCGGCTGGTTCCTCTACGAGCAGCTGAACAGCAACATCACCACCGACACGGAGACCGCCGAGGAACTGGCCCGCTGGGAGAAGCAGCGCCCCAGCGCACTGGTGGCCGGCGCCCAGAACATCCTCATCATCGGCTCCGACACCCGCAGCGGCTCCGGCAACGGCCAGTACGGCGAGGACAGCGGCAGCCAGCGCTCGGACACCACGATCCTGCTGCACGTGGCCGCCAACCGGAACAGCGCGACCGCGGTGAGCCTCCCCCGCGACCTGATGGCGAAGATCCCCAGCTGCCGCAAGCCCGACGGCACCTACACCAACGAGCGCTTCGCCCAGTTCAACTGGGCCTACGAGCTGGCGGGCACCGCCTGCACGATCCGCACCGTCGAGGGCATCACCAACATCCGCATCGACCATCACATCGTCCTGGACTTCATGGGGTTCAAGCGGCTCGTGGACGCGGTGGACGGCGTCGAGCTGTGCCTGAAGAAGCCGATCGACGACCGCGAGGCGCGCCTGCACCTGCCTGCGGGCCGTCAGGTGCTGCACGGAGAACAGGCCCTGGGGTACGTACGCGCCCGCTACAGCATCGGCGGCGGCAGCGACACCGAGCGGATGGGGCGACAGCAGGCGTTCCTGGCCGCGCTCTTCCGGGAGATGCACAGCGACGGAGTGCTGCTCAACCCCGCACGGCTCTACCCCGTGCTCGATGCGGCCACCAAGTCGCTCACCACGGACGCCGGGCTGGACTCGCTCAGGAAGATGTACGACCTGGTGCGCACCGTGCGGAACATCCCCACCGAACACGTGCAGTTCCTGACGGTGCCACGCAAGCCGTACGCGTACAACGCCAATCGCGACGAACTGGTGCAGCCGGACGCGGACCAGCTCTTCCAGCAGCTGCGCATGGACCGGCCGGTGACAGTGAGCGCGAACGTCCGGCCCGCAGACGGCAAACCGCGGGGCCGGGATCCGGAGGCGGACGGCGAGGCGACCCCGGAGGCTCCGGCCGATCCTGTCGTACCGGAATCCGTGGCGTCCCCCGCGGCATCCTTCCGGGCTCCCCCCACGGCGTCGCCCTGGGCGTCCCCCGCCGCGCCTTCCTGGACGCCCCCGTCGGCCGCGCCCTCGCCCTCCGCACTGCCCACCACGCCGCCGACCTACCAGGGCACGACGGCGGCCCGCGGTGTCTGTGATTGAAACGGCAACATAGCCGCCAAGTCACCAAAAGGTACGATCACCTTCCTGCCCCGGTGGCCGACTCGGCCCGGCACGGCATTCTTCTCCGCGAAGGGATTGGGCAGATTGCCCAGTTGTAGGGGAGTGCAATTTGTCACCGGCGTCGCGTGGCGCTGAACTGGGCGGATAGTGTGAGCGATCCGGTGCGCACGGCCGGGTTGACCGCGCGCACAGACGACGTGATCGAGCGCCTCTGGGGGCAGGCGCCGCGTGGCACCGACGGAGGATTCAAGCGACCGTGGACGCGCAAGGCCGTGGGCGGGCGGGTGGCATCGACCCCGCCGACCAGTGGGTTTTCGACCCCGAAACCGGCAGCTACGAGCTGCGCCTGGAACAGGGGGCCCCGTCCCCGGCGGCTCCCGGCCGCCCTTCCGCCGCGACTTCGCGCGCAGCCGGCGAGGCCTCCGTGGGCAAGCAGGGCAGCACGCCCCGGCCCAGGCCCCGCTCCGGTGACGGCCGTCCCGTGCCCGGACAGCGCCCCGGTGCGGGCGGGCGCCGGCCCGGCGGGACCAAGGCGGCCGCCGCGGGGCGCCGCAAGCCGAAACCGAAGAAGTCCACGAAGAAGAAGGTGCTGCTCTGGACAGGCGGCACGCTGGCCTTCGTGCTCGTCGGCGGCTCGGTCGGCGCGTACCTGCTCTACCAGCACTTCAACAACAACATCGACAAGGTCGACGTCGGCATCAACAACGACGCCGTCGTCAAGGGCCCGGTGAACATCCTCGTCATCGGCACCGACAAGCGCTCCGGCGAGGGCAACACCGGCTACGGCGACGACGGCAGCGTCGGCCACGCCGACACCACGCTGCTGTTCCACGTCTCCGAGGACCGGTCGAACGCCACCGCGCTGTCCATCCCGCGCGACATGATCACGGACATCCCGGACTGCCCCACCAAGACGGACGGCAAGACCAAAACCATCCGCGGCTCCAAGGGCGTCCGCTTCAACGAGAGCCTGGGCCAGGAGGACCGCGACCCCGGCTGCACCTGGCGCACCGTCGAGCAGCTGACCGGCCTGAAGGTCACCCACTTCATGATGGCCGACTTCAACGCCGTCAAGAAGCTGTCCACGGCGGTCGGCGGCGTCGAGGTGTGCCTGGGCAAGGACATCAACGACCCCAAGTCGCACCTCAAGCTGAGCAAGGGCCGGCACGAGATCCAGGGCGAGGACGCGCTGGCGTTCGTCCGCACCCGGCACAGCGTCGGCTTCGAGAGCGACCTGGACCGCATCAAGCTCCAGCAGCAGTTCCTCAGCTCGATGATCCGGAAGATGAAGTCCGGCGACACCCTCTCCAACCCCAAGAAGCTCTACGACCTCGGTGACGCCGCGACCAACTCGCTCACCGTCGACACCGGCATAGGATCCGTGTCCAAGCTGACCAGCCTGGCCAAGGAAATGAGCAAGGTGAACCTGAAGAACATCACCTTCGCCACCGTCCCGGTCCTTGACAACCCCGCCGACGGCAAGGTGCACAAGACGGTCATCCTGGACAAGCCCAAGGCCGAGCCGCTGTTCGCCATGGTCCGTCAGGACGTGTCCCTCACCGAGGTGAAGGCGAAGGAGAAGAAGGCCCAGGAGGAGGCGGACGCCAAGCAGGCGGCGCTGCTCCAGGGCCCGCGGGCCGAGCCCGCGACCGTGCGGGTCAAGGTGCTCAACGGCAGCGGCCGGATGGGCGCCGCGCAGGAGACCGTCGCCTGGATGCAGAACTCCAAGGGCATGGCCCGCTCCAGCAACGGCGGCAACGCCCCCGGGGGCAAGAAGGTGGACAAGACGGTCCTGGAGTTCGCCCCCAACCAGGCCGACCAGGCGCGCCGCCTCGCGGACGAGATGGGGCTCGACGCCGACGCCCTCAAGCAGTCCACGACGCCCGCGGCGCCCACGGCGGAGATGACGCTGACGCTCGGCGCGGACTTCAAGGCCGCCGGAACTCCGGTCAACGCACCGCAGAAGGCCCCGGAAGGCATTCAGAAGGTCGAAGCGGACGACGAGAACATCTGCGCCAAGTGAACCCTGAGCACGGGCTTTCGCATCTCATTACGCAGTAGCACTCATTCAAGGACGACACGCCTGCCCATCGGGCCGGACGCGCACTCATTTCAGGGGGAGGCCCGATGCGGCACAGCAGCGGCGTGCGGGGAGAACGGGCCGGCAAGCCCGGCAAGCCGGCGGAGGACGAGAAGGACTCCGGACAAGCCAAGGGCTCCGAGGAGCCCGAGGGATCCGAGTCCGGAGCCGAATCCGGATCGGGATCCGAATCGGGATCGGGATCTGGCTCCGTCCCCGCCCCCCGCACCGGCTCCGCATCCATATCCGGCGGCAGCGGCAGCAGACCGCGCCGCCGCCGGATCCTGCGAATAGTCCGCTGGACCGCGCTCGGGCTCGCGATCCTCGTGCTCGGGGTCGCGGGCGTGGGCTGGTTCTACTACCAGCACCTCAACGACAACATCAAGAAGAACAAGCTCAACCTCGGCGACAAGCAACTCGACCGCAGCGCCGCCAACGCCGACGGCCAGCGGCCGCTGAACATCCTGCTGCTGGGCTCCGACAGCCGGGCCAGCAAGGAGAACCAGGATCTGGGCGGCGCCCGCGACGACGCCGACCGCCCGGCGCTCGCCGACGTCCAGATGCTGGTGCACGTCTCGGCCGACCGCTCCAACATGTCGGTCGTCAGCGTGCCCCGCGACACCCGGGTGACGATCCCCAAGTGCACCGACCCCGACGGCGGGAAGGTCTACAAGGAGACCAACCGTCAGATCATCAACACCAGCCTGGCCAACGGCGGTCCCGGCTGCACCGTGGCCACCTGGGAAGAGCTGACCGGCATCCCCATCGACCACTTCATGATGATCGACTTCTCCGGCGTGGTGAGCATGGCCGATGCGGTCGGCGGCGTCCCGGTCTGCGTCGACGCCAACGTCTACGACAGCAAGTCGGGCCTGCGGCTGCCCAAGGGCACCCACACGGTCAAGGGCGAACAGGCCCTCCAGTGGCTGCGCACCCGGCACGGCTTCGAGGACGGCAGCGACATCGGCCGCACCCACGCCCAGCACCTCTACATGAACGCGATGGCCCGTCAGCTGAAGGGCGGCACCAAGCTCTCCGACCCGGCCCAGCTCACCGGCCTCGCCGAGGCGGCCACCAAGGCCCTCACCGTCGACAAGGACCTCGGCTCGGTCAAGAAGCTGTACGACCTGGCCAACGACATCAAGCGGGTGCCGTCGGGCCGGATCACCATGACGACCATGCCGTGGGCCACCGACCCGCAGGACCCGGACGCCCATGTGATCCCCAAGCCCGGCGACGCCGACAAGCTCTTCTCGCTCGTCCGCAACGACATCGCGCTGGACGGCAAGGACAAGAAGAAGGACGACAAGGCCCAGGCGCCGACGGCGCCCGCCGCGCCCAAGCAGAACATCGCGGTCACGGTCTACAACGGCACCGGCACGGTGGTGGCGCCGCCGGTCACCGGCCGGGGTGCCGACATCGCCGCGTTCCTGGTCAAGCAGGGCTTCGCCAAGGCCACCGCGGACTCCACGCCGCGGGCGCAGGCGGACACCACGATCACCTACCCGCGGGCCGCGCAGCGGGCCGACGCGATGGCGGTGGCCCAGGCCCTCGGCCTGCCGGAGAGCGCGGTGCGGCACTCCCCGGAGGTGCAGCAGATCACGCTGGTCGTGGGCGGGGACTGGCGGAAGGGGACGACGTACCCGAAGGCGGAGGACGCCGAGGGGGCTTCCCCGGCGCCGGACGCGTCCGCGAAGCCGGACGCTTCGGCGAAGCCGGAGCCGTCCGGCAAGCCGAAGGCCGACGACAACAAGGCACCGGAGAGCGCGGATCCGCTCAACGGCGACGACCAGTCGGCGTGCATGAAGGTGAACCCGCTGAACCGGTTCTAGCTGCCGGGGGCAAACTCAGCCCCTCCGGCGTTTGAGGAGCGGGGGTCCGGGGGCGGAGCCCCCGGTTACGGGAAGGGGCGGGGTGGGGAAAGGCGCCGCAGGCCGCCCCACCCCGCCCCCCTACCGCGTCACCGCCGGCCGCCGGCTCGCGATGACCTTCTTCGCCAGCGCCCGCGGGCTCGTCAGGAAGCCGAACCCCCACGACATGTGCATCGTCGCCAGCGCCACAGGAATCCGCAGCCGCGCCCCCACCGGCAGCCCCTTCCCCGCCGGCACCGAGCCCGCCGCGATGGCCGCCAGATAACCCGCCGGGATCACCAAGCCCCACGGCGTGACCGCGGCACCGACGGCCACGCCCGCCGCGATGGCGACCACGGCGGTCGGCGGGGCAAGGTAGCGCAGGTTGATCGAGCCCTGGTGGTAGCGGGCGACGACGTGGCGCCAGCGCCCGTAGTCCTTGTACTGCTTGGCCAGGGCCTTGATGTTCGGCCGCGGCCGGTACGAGACCCTCAGCTCCGGCGAGAACCAGATCAGCCCGCCGGCCTCGCGGATGCGGAAGTTCAGCTCCCAGTCCTGGGCGCGGATGAACTCCTCGTTGTACCCGCCCTGCTGCTCCAGGGCCTCACGGCGGAAGACGCCCAGGTACACGGTGTCCGCCGGGGCGGCCGCGCCGCCCGTGTGGAAGGCCGCGTTGCCCACCCCGATCTTCGAGGTCATGGCGGCGGCGACGGCCTTCTCCCAGTCGTTCTCGCCCTCGGCGTGCATGATGCCGCCCACGTTCTGCGCGCCCGTCTCGTCGAGGAGCCGCACGGCGGTCGCGATGTAATTAGGGGAGAGCATGCCGTGGCCGTCGACGCGTACCACGATCGGGTGACGTGATGCCTTGATCGCCGCGTTCAGTGCGGCAGGGGTGCGACCGGTCGGATTCGGCACGGTATGCACCCGGGAGTCCTCCCGGACCAGCTCCGCGGCGATCTCGTCGGTGCGGTCGGTGGAGGGGCCGAGTGCAATGACCACCTCCAGCTCACCGGCATACTCCTGCTCCAGGATGTGCCGCACGGAGGTGCGCAGATGCCGCTCTTCATTGAGCACCGGCATGATCACGGAAACGGCTGGCGGCTGCTGATCGGGCATGGTTCCTCGGTGGTACGGGGGCCGGGAGCCCCCTCCGGCGGACGGCTGACTCGGCTTGTTCGGCGGGTTCGGCGGGTTCGGCTGCTCGGGCAGCTTCGGCTGCCCGGCCGATCCCCCCGGTCACGTTACCGCCAATGGGGGACACGGTTCCGCCCCGGCCGGGTGGCGGGGCCCCGCCGGACGGCGTGGGGCCGCGGACAGTTCATCGTATGGGCCTACCGTGATGCCGCCTCGCCCACCGCTTTGCCCGGGAACATCGTCGCGGAGGTCTCGAAGTGACCGCACCGGCCCGCTCCCCCCGCCCGATCCGGAGCCGTCACCGCCACCCGCGCCGCCCGCGCTGGGGAATGCGGCTGGCCACGGGCGCCGCGGTGGTCGTGCTGGGCACCGGCGGGATCGGGCACGCGGTCGTCTACGGCATCGAGGGCGGCATCGGCCGGGTCGACCCCTTCGGCGGCCTGTCGAACCGGCCCGGCGGCGGCAAGGGCATGAACGTCCTGCTCGTGGGCACCGACGGGCGCGACAAGATCACCGAGTACGAGCGCAGGCACTACCACCTGGGCGGCACGCCCTGTCACTGCACCGACACGGTGATGCTGGCCCACCTCTCCGCCGACCGCCGCCGGGCCACCGTGGTCAGCCTCCCCCGCGACACCTACACCGAGATCCCCGAGCACCCGGACGAGACCGGCCGGATCCGCCCGGCCCACCCCCAGAAGCTCAACGCCGCCTACGCCGAGGGCGGCCCCGCCCTGACCGTACGGGCCGTCGAGCAGCTCACGGGGGTGCACGTCGACCACTATCTGGAGGTCGACTTCACCAGCTTCATGAAGACGGTCGACGCCGTGGGCGGGGTGCCGGTGTGCACCGTGCGCCCGCTCAAGGACGCCTACTCCGGACTCGACCTGCCCGCGGGCACCACCACCCTCGACGGGGGCCGGGCGCTGCAGTACGTACGCTCCCGCCACCTCGACGGCGCCGCCGACCTGGGCCGGATGCAGCGGCAGCAGCGGTTCCTCGCCTCGCTCATGCACAAGGCGGCCGACGGCAAGGTGCTGCTGAACCCGGTGACGTTCCGCAGGGTCGCCTCGGCCGTGCTCGACTCGGTCCGCGCCGACCGGGGCTTCGGCACCGACCAGCTGGTGGAGCTGGGCAATGCGATGCGGAAGCTCACCCCCGCCTCGGCGGAGTTCGCCTCCGTGCCGATCGCCGTCACCGACTTCCCCGTACCGCACGTCGGCTCGACCGTGAAGTGGGACGAGGCCGCGGCCGGCAAGCTCTTCCGGGCCCTGCGCGAGGACCACCCCGTCAACGAGGAGCCGCCGGCCGAGGAGGCCCCGGGCGCGGCGCAGGACGCCAAGCCCCACGAGCAGCCGCCCACGACCGTCGACGTGGCGCCCCAGCAGGTCCGGGTCCAGGTCCTCAACGGCACCGGGCACGACGGCCTCGCCCGCGCGACCGACGACGCGCTGCGCGCCACCGGCTTCGCGACCACCGGCACCCCCGCCGACGCCCCGGCGCCCGTGGCCCCGCGCACCGTGATCAGCTACGACCCCCGCTGGGACCGCTCCGTCCGCTCACTGGCCGCCGCGCTGCCGGACGCCGAGCTGCGGCCGGTGCCGGGGCAGGGGCCGCTGATGAAGGTGATCGTGGGCACGGACCTCGCCAAGGTCCACCCGGTGCAGGCCAAGGATGCCTCGCCGCGGCACGGGAACATCCCGGTCACCACGGGTGACCAGGCGATCTGCCCGGAGCGGGCCTGACCGCACCCCCTGGGGCGCACCGCCGGTGGCGGTCAGTCCTCGATGCCCTCGGCGGCGCGGTTCTTCCGCAGCTCCGTGATCGCGCGGCGCCGGGCCAGCCGGTGCGTGCGCCGGATCTGGGCCTCCTGGTAGCGCCGCCGGTCCTTCTCGGTCTCCGGGAGCACCGGGGGCACCTGCCGGGGCTTGCCGTTCTCGTCGACGGCGGCGAAGACGAGATAGGCGCTGCCGACCTGGACGGCGGGCGTCGACTCGTTCCACCGCTCGGCGAGCACCCGCACGCCGACCTCCATGGAGGACCGCCCGGTCCAGTTCACCTGGGCCTTCACATGAACGAGATCGCCCACCCGGACGGGCTCCAGAAAGGCCATCTCGTCCATCGAGGCGGTGACCGCGGGGCCGCCGGAGTGCCGGCCGGCCACGGCGCCCGCGACGTCGTCCACGAGTTTCATGATCACACCGCCGTGCACGGTGCCCAGCAGATTGGTGTCGCTGCCGGTCATGATGTGGGAGAGCGTCGTGCGGGAAGCCGACGTGGGCTTGCCGGGTATCCCGGCCTCCGGGCTCCGGTCCTGAGTGGTCATGTCCACCACTGTATGCGCGGCCGGCCCCGGGGGAGGATTTGCATCAGCTCTGCAACAGCACTCCCCGCCCCTTCGGGTCTCCGGGCGACGGCAGGCACACTCGATGCCATGAACGAGTGGCCCCAGGGGCGGACCGAAGACCGTCGCGAGCGGTACGGGCGCGGCAGCACCGGCGCCGAGCCGGAGGGCGCGCGCGCCATGCCGCATGTGCGGCGGCCCGCCCCGCCCCAGCAGTACCGGCCGCCCCAGCAGTACCAGCCGTCCCAGGGCTACGACGCCCCGGAGCACCACGACGGCCGTCCCGACAGCGGCTACGACGACGGTTACAACACGGGCCGGGTCTACGGCCCCGGCGGCACCCCCGCGGGGCCCGGCGGACCGGGTGGTCCCGGCGGCCCCGGCGGCCCGCGCGGCGGCGTCCGCGCCCCGCGCGCCTCCGCGCCCAACTGGGGCAAGCGGATCAAGATCGGGCTGATCGCCTTCGTCGCCGTGCTGCTGGTGGTGTCCGTCAGCACCTACTTCTGGGCCGACGGCAAGCTGCGCCGCGAGGTGGACCTCGGCAAGGTCCAGGACCGGCCCCCGGCCGGCAGCGGCACCAATTACCTGATCGTCGGCTCGGACAGCCGCGAGGGCCTCTCGGACCAGGACAAGCAGGAGATGCACACCGGGTCGGCGGACGGCAAGCGCACCGACTCGATGATGATCCTGCACACCGGCGACAACGGCACCACGATGCTCAGCCTGCCCCGGGACTCGTACGTCACCATCCCCGCGTTCACCGGCCAGAAGTCCGGCAAGCAGTTCCCGGCCTCCACCCACAAGCTCAACCAGGCGTACTCGGACGGCGGCGCCGAGCTGCTGGTGCGCACCGTCGAGTACAACACCGGCCTGCACATCGACCACTACGCGGAGATCGGCTTCGGCGGCTTCCGCAATCTGGTCGACTCGCTGGGCGGCGTGGAGATGTGCCTGGACAAGCCCGTCAAGGACCGGGACTCGGGCGCGGACTTCAAGGCCGGCTGCCAGACCCTGAACGGCGTCCAGTCGCTGGCCTTCGTGCGCCAGCGCCACCAGGAGGCCGACCAGGACCTGGGCCGGATGCGCAACCAGCAGAAGTTCCTGAACACGCTCGCCAAGCAGGCCGCCTCGCCCTCGACGGTCCTCAACCCCTTCCGGCTCTACCCCGTCATCGGCTCGGGCCTCGACACGCTCATCGTCGACAAGGACATGGAGCTGTGGGACCTGGCCTCGATGTTCTGGGCCATGAAGGGCGTCACGGGCGGCGACGGCCGGCAGCTGACCGTGCCGATCTCCAACCCGAACCTGCCGACGCGCAGCGACGGCGTGGCGGTGAAGTGGGACCCGGCCAAGTCGAAGCAGCTCTTCGAGCAGCTGAAGAAGGACGAGAAGATCAGCGCCGAGCAGTGACGCGGGCGGACCGCCGGGGCCGCCGGGGCCGCCCGGCTCAGGCGGCCTGCTGCGCGGGCTCCGGTCCGGTCGCGTCGATGAGCGCGAAGACGGCACCCTGCGGGTCCTGGACCACGGCCGTCCGCCCGGCCGCCATGTCGGACGGCGGCTTGATCACCGAGCCGTTGGCCCGGATCAGCGCGTCCACGGTGCTGTCGGTGTCGTCGACGGAGAAGTACGTCAACCAGTGGGCGGGCGATCCGGGCGGGGACTTCTCCAGGCCCTGCATGCCGCCCACCACCCGGTCCGCCACCTTCAGGGCGAGGTAGTCCGGCATTTCCTCCATGGGGCTGCTGGTGATGCCGAGGGCGGCCTCGTAGAAGGTGCCGGCGGTCTTGGTGTCGCCGGTGTTCAGCTCGTTCCACACCACCGAGCCCGGCTCGTTGACGACCTGCGCGCCGAAGAAATCCTTGGCCTGCCACAGCCCGAACACCGCGCCCGTCGAGTCGGCCACGATGGCCATGCGGCCGATGTTCAGCACGTCCGTCGGCTCGAACAGCACCGTGCCGCCGTGCTGCTCGATGGCCCGTACGGTGTCGTCCGCGGCGGCGACGGCCAGGTAGGTGGTCCACGCGGGCGGCGGCTTGGAGCCGCCCTCCTGGGCCATCGAGGTCATGATCCCCGCCACGGCCTTCCCGTTCAGGCTGCACACCGCGTAGCCCCCGGTCTCCGGGGGGCCGGGCTCGCCCTGCCAGCCGAACAGGTCCCGGTAGAAGTCCAGGGCCTCCCGCTGGTCCGGGACCACGAGGTCCACCCAGCACGGCGTGCCGGGCACGTACGGTTTGGTCACCTCGGGCATGACGCGAGCCTCCCTGGCGGTTAGGAATCCCCCGACCACCTTCACCCGCCGGGCCGCGGCCCGCCACCGGGAAACGCGAACGGCCCCCCGGCCGGACGCCGCCGGGGGGCCGTGGTCACGGGGTGCGCCCTACGGGAGGTTGCGGGCCATGACGATCCGCTGGACCTGGTTGGTGCCCTCGTAGATCTGCGTGATCTTCGCGTCGCGCATCATGCGCTCGACCGGGTAGTCGCGGGTGTAGCCGTAACCGCCCAGGAGCTGGACGGCGTCCGTGGTGATCTCCATGGCGGCGTCGGAGGCGTAGCACTTGGCGGCGGCGCCGAAGAAGGTGAGGTCGCCGTCGACACGCTCGGACTTCGCAGCGGCCGCGTACGTGAGCTGGCGGGCGGCCTC
Source organism: Streptomyces sp. 17_S59 (assembly GCF_056930295.1). Classification (NCBI taxonomy): domain Bacteria; kingdom Bacillati; phylum Actinomycetota; class Actinomycetes; order Kitasatosporales; family Streptomycetaceae; genus Streptomyces; species Streptomyces sp. 17_S59. The sequence goes on from NZ_JBXOWD010000001.1 coordinate 2,713,010, forward strand.
CAGCTTCATGGCCATGTCGGCCAGCATGAACTGGATGCCCTGGAAGTCGGCGATCGGCTTGCCGAACTGCTTGCGCTCCTGGACGTAGCCCTTGGCGTAGTCCAGGGCGCCCTGGGCGATGCCGAGGGCCTGGGCCGCGATGGTGATGCGGGTGTGGTCCAGGGTCTTCATCGCGGTGGCGAAGCCGGTGCCCTCCTCGCCGATCATGCGGTCGGCGGGGATGCGGACGTTGTCGAGGTAGACCTCGCGGGTCGGGGAGCCCTTGATGCCGAGCTTCTTCTCCGGAGCGCCGAAGGAGACGCCCTCGTCGGACTTCTCCACGACGAAGGCGGAGATGCCCTTGGAGCGCTTCTCCGGGTCGGTGACGGCCATGACCGTGTAGTACTCGCTGACGCCCGCGTTGGTGATCCAGCGCTTGACGCCGTTGAGGACGTAGTGGTCGCCGTCGCGCACGGCCTTGGTCTTCATGCCTGCGGCGTCGGAGCCCGCGTCGGGCTCGCTGAGGCAGTACGAGAACATCGCGTCGCCCTTGGCGAGCGGGCCCAGGTACCGCTTCTTCAGCTCCTCGGAGCCGGAGAGGACGACCGGCAGCGAGCCGAGCTTGTTGACGGCGGGGATCAGGGAGGAGGAGGCGCAGACGCGGGCCACCTCCTCGATGACGATCACCGTGGCGAGCGCGTCGGCACCGGCGCCGCCGAACTGCTCGGGGACGTGCACGGCGTGCAGGTCGGCCGCGACGAGCGCGTCGAGGGCCTCCTGCGGGAAGCGGCCCTCCTCGTCCACCTCGGCGGCGAACGGCGCGATCTTCGCCTCGGCGAGCGAGCGCACGACCTTGCGGAGCTCGTCGTGCTCCTCGGACGGCCGGTACAGGTCGAAGTCCTTGTTTCCCGCCAAGGCGTACTCCCAGAGAGTTAACTACCGTTTAGTAACCACGATTCTAGGGGCGTGCTCCGCGCGGGGATACGTGAGTTAGCCGACAGCGGCCCGCCGCCGGTCCCTCCCCTTCTCCCCTTTTCTCCCCAGCTCTCCCCCGCGTCTCCGCCGGGTCCCCCCGGACCGGCGATCTTCCGGAATCCTTTCCCGGCCGGGCCCCGACTATGCTCGGGCAACGCAATCCGGCCCGTCAGCACCTGGAGCACCGCATGGCCCTCAAGATCACCGTGATCGGCACCGGATACCTCGGTGCCACCCACGCCGCGGCCATGGCGGAGCTGGGCTTCGAGGTGCTGGGCCTGGACGTGGTGCCCGAGAAGATCGAGACCCTCTCGCGCGGCGAGGTCCCGATGTACGAGCCGGGGCTCGAGGAGCTGCTGCGCAAGCACGTCGCCGGGATCGAGGGCTCCACCGGGCGGCTGCGCTTCACGACCTCCTGGGAGGAGGTCGGCGAGTTCGGCGACGTCCACTTCGTCTGTGTGAACACCCCGCAGAAGCACGGCGAGTACGCCTGCGACATGTCCTACGTCGAGAGCGCCTTCACCTCGCTGGCCCCGCAGCTGCGCCGCCCCGCGCTGGTCGTCGGCAAGTCGACCGTGCCGGTCGGCAGCGCGGCCCGGCTCGCCGGGCTCCTCGCCGGGCTGGCCCCGGCGGGCGCGGACGTGGAGCTGGCCTGGAACCCGGAGTTCCTGCGCGAGGGCTTCGCCGTGCAGGACACCCTGCACCCCGACCGCATCGTGGTGGGCGTCGGCGGCGAGCGCGGCGAGAAGCTGCTGCGCGAGGTGTACGCGACGCCGATCGCGGAGGGCTCGCCGTTCGTGGTCGCCGACTACCCGACCGCGGAGCTGGTCAAGACCGCCGCCAACTCCTTCCTCGCCACGAAGATCTCCTTCATCAACGCCATGGCCGAGGTCTGCGAGGCCGCCGACGGCGATGTGGTGAAGCTGGCGGAGGCCATCGGCCACGACGAGCGCATCGGCAAGAAGTTCCTGCGGGCCGGCATCGGCTTCGGCGGCGGCTGCCTGCCGAAGGACATCCGCGCCTTCATGGCCCGCGCCGGGGAGCTGGGCGCCGACCAGGCGCTGACCTTCCTCCGCGAGGTCGACTCCATCAACATGCGCCGCCGCGCGCACATGGTCGAGCTGGCCCGGGAGGCCGTGGGCGGCGGCTTCCTCGGCCGGCGGGTGGCGGTGCTGGGCGCGACGTTCAAGCCGGACTCGGACGACGTGCGGGATTCGCCCGCGCTGAACGTCGCCGGGCAGATCCACCTCCAGGGCGGCCAGGTGACCGTCTACGACCCCAAGGGCATGGACAACGCGCGCCGGGTCTTCCCGACGCTGGCCTATGCGGAAAGCGCGGTGGAGGCGTGCCGGGGGGCGCATGTGGTGCTGCACCTGACGGAGTGGGCGGAGTTCCGTGAGCTGGACCCGGCGGTGCTGGGGGAGGCCGTGGCGGAGCGGCATGTGCTGGACGGGCGCAATGCGCTGGACGCGGCGGCGTGGCGGGAGGCGGGCTGGACGTTCCGGGCGCTGGGGCGTCCGCGGGCGTAGTTTTTCCCCACCCCGCCCCTTCCCGAAAGTCCTCAAACGCCGGACGGGCTGAATTTCAGCCCGTCCGGCGTTTGAGGACCAGGGGGCCTCAGCCGTCCAGCTGACCGATCGTGGCGATCGACGGGCCGCGCGTCGCGGACAGCTCCCGCGCCACCCCTTCCGCATCGCGCAGCACCCGCACCGCATTCCGCCACGTCAGCTTCGCCAGGTCGTCCTCCGACCAGCCCCGCCGCAGCAGTTCGGCGACGAGGTTGGGGTAGCCGGCCACGTCGGACAGGCCCTCGGGGGTGAAGGCCGTGCCGTCGTAGTCGCCGCCGATGCCGATGTGGTCGATGCCGGCGGCCTCGCGCATGTGGTCGAGGTGGTCCGCGACCGTCGCGACCGTGGCCCGCGGCCGCGGGTTCGCGGCCTCGAAGGTGCGGTGCACGGCCATGCCCACGGCCGTGGTGTCCAGCGGGTGCAGGCCGTTGGCCCGCATGTTCGCGTCCGCGGCCCGCGTCCACGCGATCGCCTCGGGCAGGATGAACTTCGGTACGAACGTGGCCATGGCCACGCCCCCGTTCGCGGCGAGCGCGCCCAGCACGTCGTCGGGCACGTTGCGCGGATGGTCGCAGACCGCACGCGCGGAGGAGTGCGAGAAGATCACCGGCGCCTCGGTGACCCGCAGCGCGTCCCGCATGGTGCCGGCCGAGACGTGGGAGAGGTCGACGAGCATGCCGATGCGGTTCATCTCGCGGACGACCTCCTCGCCGAAGCGCGTCAGTCCGCCCGCCGCGGGCTCGTCGGTCGCCGAGTCGGCCCACGGGATGTTGTCGTTGTGGGTGAGCGTCATATAGCGGACGCCCAGCCGGTGCAGGGCGCGCAGCGTGGCCAGCGAGCAGTTGATGCTGTGGCCGCCCTCGGCACCCATGAGCGAGGCGATGCGGCCCTCGGTGCGCGCCGTCTCCATGTCGTCGGCGGTGAGGGCGAGCCGCAGGTCGGCCGGGTAGCGGTCGACGAGCTGCCGCACGATGTCGATCTGCTCGAGGGTCGCGCTGACGGCCTCGTCCCCGGACATGTCCGTACGGACGTACACGGACCAGAACTGGGCCCCCACCCCGCCCGCGCGCAGCCGCGGCAGGTCGGTGTGGAGGTCGGCGCTCTGGTCGGTGGCGATGTCGCGCCGGTCGAGGTCGTAGCGGACCTGCTCGCGCAGCGCCCAGGGGAGGTCGTTGTGACCGTCCACGACCGGGTGCGCGGTGAGGAGTTCGCGGGCGCGGGACAGGTGGTCGGGGGTCACGTCGTTCGCTCCGCTCACTCCGCTCACTTCCCGAATCCGAAGCCCGTGGCGCCCTCGGTCCTGGCGCGCAGCCGCCTGCCCTTCTCGGTGGCCTGCTCGTTCAGCTCGTCCTGGAACTTGCGCATCCGCTCCATCAGTCCGGCGTCGTGCGCGGCGAGCATCCGCACGGCCAGCAGGCCGGCGTTGCGGGCGCCCGCGACGGACACCGTGGCGACCGGCACCCCGGCGGGCATCTGCACGATGGACAGCAGGGAGTCCATGCCGTCCAGGTACTTCAGCGGCACCGGCACCCCGATCACCGGCAGCGGGGTGACCGAGGCCAGCATCCCGGGCAGGTGGGCGGCGCCGCCCGCGCCCGCGATGATCGCCTTGAGCCCGCGGCCGGCCGCCTCCTCCCCGTACGCGACCATTTCGCGCGGCATCCGGTGCGCGGAGACGACGTCGGCCTCGTAGGGGATCTCGAACTCGTCCAGGGCCTTGGCCGCGGCTTCCATCACGGGCCAGTCGGAGTCGGAGCCCATGACGATGCCCACCAGGGGAGAGCTGGTCATTCGGTGATCGTTCCTCGCAGGTATCCGGCGGCGTGGCGGGCGCGCTCCAGCACGTCCTCCAGGTCGTCGCCGTAGGTGTTGACGTGTCCGACCTTGCGGCCGGGCTTGACGTCCTTGCCGTACATATGGATCTTCAGGCCAGGGTCGCGGGCCATGCAATGAAGGTACGCGGAGTACATGTCGGGGTAGTCGCCGCCGAGCACATTGGCCATGACGGTCCACTTGGCGCGCGGGCGCGGGTCGCCGAGCGGCAGGTCGAGCACGGCGCGGACGTGGTTGGCGAACTGCGAGGTGATCGCGCCGTCCTGGGTCCAGTGGCCGGAGTTGTGGGGCCGCATGGCCAGCTCGTTGACGAGCACCCGCCCGTCGCGCGTCTCGAACAGCTCCACGGCGAGGTGGCCCACCACGCCCAGCTCCTTGGCGATCTTCAGCGCCAGCTGCTGGGCGTGTGCGGAGAGTTCCCCGGACAGCTCGGGCGCGGGGGCGATGACGGTGTCGCAGATGCCGTCCACCTGGACCGACTCCACGACGGGGTAGGAGACGGCCTGGCCGTGCGGGGAGCGGACGACGTTGGCCGCCAGCTCGCGGACGAAGTCGACCTTCTCCTCGGCGAGTACGGGCACGCCCGCGCGGAACGGCTCGGCGGCCTCCTTCGCGTCGCGCACGACCCAGACGCCCTTGCCGTCGTAGCCGCCGCGCACCGTCTTCAGGACGACGGGGAAGCCGTCGGTCTCCGCCGCGAAGCGCTCGACGTCCGCGGGATCCTCGACGATGCGGTGCCGTGGGCAGGGCACCCCGATCTCGTCGAGCTTCGCCCGCATCACGCCCTTGTCCTGGGCGTGCACCAAGGCGTCGGGCCCCGGGCGGACGGGAATTCCGTCCGCCTCCAGGGCCCGCAGGTGCTCGGTGGGCACATGCTCGTGATCGAAGGTGATCACGTCGCAGCCTTGTGCGAAGGCACGAAGGGTGTCCAGGTCGCGGTGGTCGCCGATGACGACCTCGCTCACCACCTGGGCCGCCGAGTCCTGCGGAGTATCGCTGAGCAGCTTGAACCTGATGCCGAGGGGGATGCCCGCCTCGTGGGTCATACGGGCGAGCTGGCCGCCGCCGACCATGCCGACTACCGGGAACGTCACGCCCCCAGAGTATCCGTACGCACGAACCACTCCGTCCGTCACTGGACGATCCTCCAAGCAAGGAGAAGCGGATCTTCTGTCCGAAAGGCCGTGGACGTCTGGCCGATAAGGACCGAAAAGCGTGCGTTGGCCGACCGTTAACCGACTCTCCAGGTTGCGGGCGCGGCCCGCTGGTTAGCATGAACGGCATGACTCAACGGCGCACAGTGCGTTCCCGGCTGGAGCGGCTGGCCCGCGAAATCGCGAAGTTCGGCGCCGTGGGCGCCATCGGATTCGTGGTCAACTTCATCGTCTTCAACCTCTGCCGGCACGAGTTCCACCTGGCCGTCGTCCGCTCCGGTGTCATCGCGACCGCCGTCGCGATCGCCACCAACTACATCGGCAACCGCTACTGGACCTACCGTGACACCGACAAGAACCGGCGCAGCCGCGAACTGACCCTGTTCCTGCTGTTCAGCGGAGTCGGCATGGTCATCGAGAACGGGATCCTGGCGATCTCGTACTACGGCCTCGGCTTCACGTCCCCGCTCGCGAACAACATCGCCAAGAACGTCATCGGGCTCGGCCTCGGCACGGTCTTCCGCTTCTGGTCCTACAGAACGTGGGTGTTCCGTGCGCTTCCGGCCCGCGCGGCCGTCGAGACCGCCGAATCGTTCCTGGCCGAGGCGGATGCCGCGGCCGGAGCCGACGGGCGCGTGCACGCGCGCAAGTGACCCGGGCGTCCGCTCCGTCCTCCGAGCCCCTCCGGCCTCAGCCGTCCGAGAGGTCCGCTCCCCGGCTGAGGAACAGGGCGAACACCGGCGGGTGCTGCTGCAGCAGCTCCAGCCGTCCCCCGTCCGCCTCGGCCAGGTCGCGGGCGACCGCCAGCCCCAGCCCCGTGGAGTTGCGCCCGCTGACCGTGCGCTCGAAGACCCGTGAGCCCAGGTCCACCGGCACACCGGGCCCCTCGTCGGAGACCTCCACGACGGCCTGGTTGCCGGTGACGCGGGTGCGCAACGCGACCGTCCCGTCCCCGTGCATCAGCGAGTTCTCGATCAGCGTGGCCAGCACCTGGGAGACCGCGCCGGGGGTGCCCACGGCCCGCAGACCCGGCTTGCCGGAGGTCACCAGGGCCCGGCCCACGGCCCGGGCGGCGGGCCGCCACTCCTCGATCTGCTGCTTGATGACCTCGTCGAGGTCGAAGGTGACCGCGGAACCGGTCTGCGGGTCGCGGGAGTTCGTCAGCAGCCGCTGGACGACGTCGGTGAGCCGCTCCACCTGGGTGAGGGCGATCGTCGCCTCCTCCTTGACCGTCTCCGGGTCGTCGGTGAGCGTGATCTCCTCCAGCCGCATGGACAGTGCGGTCAGCGGCGTCCGCAGCTGGTGCGAGGCGTCGGCGGCCAGCCGCCGCTCGGCCGTCAGCATCCGGGCGATGCGCTCGGCGCTCGAGTCCAGCACGTCCGCGACCCGGTCCAGCTCGGGGACGCCGTAGCGGCGGTGGCGGGGCCGGGGGTCGCCGGAGCCCAGCTTCTCGGCGGTCTCGGCGAGGTCGGTGAGGGGCGCGGTGAGCCGGTTGGCCTGACGGACGGCCAGGAACACGGCCGCGACGACGGCCAGCAGGGCCACGGTGAGGATCACCAGCAGGGTGCGGCCTACCTCGCGGCTGACCGTGGAGCGGGACTCCTCCACGTGCACGGTCTCGCCCTGCTCGCCCTTCTGGGTCGCCGTGATGACGCCGCCCTCGGGCCGGGTGCCGATCTCGATGGCGGCCCGGCCGGGGATGTCGATGCGGGCGTACCGCTCGGGGGTGATCTGCTCCTGCAGCACCCCCGACTCCACCCGCTCGCCGCCGACCAGCCGGCTGTCGACGATGCTGACCAGGCGGACGGCCTCGGACTGCACGCTCTCCTGGGCGCTGCTCTCGATGGTGCGGGTCTCGACGATGACGAGCGAGATGCCGAAGACGGCGATCACGACGAGCACGACGGCAAGCGTGGAGTTGATGAGTCGGCGGCGCACGGTGTCCTCCGGGCGGGGTGGTACGTGGGCGGCCCGGCGGGCCCGGCAGGCCGGGACCTGCCCCGGGGCCGGAGGGTCAGCTCTTCTCGAAGCGGAAGCCCACGCCACGGACGGTGGCGATGTAACGCGGGTTCGCGGCGTCGTCGCCGAGCTTCTTCCGCAGCCACGAGATGTGCATGTCGAGGGTCTTGGTGGAGGACCACCAGGTGGTGTCCCACACCTCGCGCATCAGCTGGTCGCGGGTGACGACCCGGCCCGCGTCGCGCACCAGCACCCGGAGGAGGTCGAATTCCTTCGCGGTGAGCTGGAGTTCCTCGTCGCCCATCCAGGCGCGGTGCGACTCGACGTCGATGCGGACGCCATGGGTGGCCGGAGGCTGCTGGTGGGACTCGACGGTGCCGCGCCGCAGCAGGGCCCGTACCCGGGCGAGCAGCTCGGCCAGCCGGAAGGGCTTGGTGACGTAGTCGTCGGCGCCGGCGTCCAGACCGACGACGGTGTCCACCTCGTCCGCGCGGGCGGTCAGCACCAGCACGGGGAAACCGTGGCCCTCGGTGCGCAGCCGGCGGCAGACCTCCAGTCCGTCCATGCCGGGCAGCCCGAGGTCGAGGACGAGCAGGTCCACACCTCCCTGGAGGCCGGCGTCCAGCGCCGTCGGACCGTCTTCGCGTACCTCCACCTCGTACCCTTCGCGGCGCAGAGCGCGTGCGAGCGGCTCCGAGATGGAAGCGTCATCCTCGGCGAGCAGTACTCGGGTCATGGAGTGATGGTAGTCCGCTCGGGCGCACGTCAGAGGTGTCCTCGGGGCTACCTGCGGCAACACTTCACCGAAAGTGCTATCACCTTCGAATATGTGTGATCGGTTCCAGGGTCACCTGTGATCCATGTCTCAACACCCTCCTTATCCGGCCAGGGTGTGCCGTATGGTGACCGGACGTCTGTAGCACTACCGAGGGACCTTCGGCATCTCCGACGCGCCGGAGGTTTCTTTTGTGCGCAGGGCCGGACACCCCGGACCTGATACAGAGTGAATGACCTGTCGGCCGGGTCCGCCGCGCGAAGGTGCGCGGGGGCGTGGATCCCGGTGTACGGCCGTCCTGCCGGCCCCTCGTCCGAGGGACCGAACCCCTCGGGCATGGGGGCGGGCGGTGCGGTACCCGGTGCCGGCCAACCCCCACCCGGGCGCTCCCTTGCTCCACCGCGCGTCCCGAGAACCCCTAGGAATGACCATGGCGTCCAGCCTGACGAAGGACGCGGCCGCTCAGGAGAAGACCTCTCCGGAGCGCGGCGGCAGGACCTTCTTCGGCCACCCCTTCGGCCTGGCCCCGCTCTTCATGACCGAGATGTGGGAGCGCTTCTCCTACTACGGCATGCGGGCTCTGCTCGTCGTCTACCTGATCTCCGGCGGCCCCGATGCCAAGCCGGGGAGCCAGGGCGGCGGCCTGGAGATGCTCAAGGCCGACTCGGTGGCCATCTACTCCGTCTACGTCGCCATGGTGTACCTGCTCGCCATGCCCGGCGGCTGGTTCGGCGACCGCGTCTGGGGACCGCGCAAGACGGTCACCATCGCGGCCAGCACGATCATGGCCGGTCACCTGGCCCTGGCCATCCCCGGCAAGCCGACCTTCTTCGCCGGCCTGGCGCTGGTGGCGATCGGCTCGGGTCTGCTGAAGTCCAACATCTCCACGATGGTCGGCCACCTCTACGACGGCCCGACGGACCCGCGCCGCGACGGTGGCTTCACGGTCTTCTACATCGGCATCAACATCGGTGCCTTCGCCGCCCCGCTGGTCATCGGTACCGTCGGCCAGGAGGTCAACTGGCACCTGGGCTTCGGCATCGCCGCCGCCGGTATGGCGCTGGGTCTGCTGTTCTTCCTGTGGGGCACCCGCCACCTCGACCCGAAGAGCAGCGTCGTCCCCAAGCCGCTGACGGCCGAGGAGCGCAAGGCGACCCTCATGAAGGCCCTGCTGTGGCTCGGCGTCGCGGCCGTCTTCTACGGCGTCGTCGGTGGCACCGGTCACTTCACCATCAACTGGGCGCTGGTCCCGATCGCCCTGGTGGGTCTGATCGTCCCGATCACGGTCCTGGCGCGCATCAAGCGCGACAAGGACCTCACCCCGGTCGAGCAGACCAAGGTCAGCGGCTACATCTGGTTCTTCGTCGCCGCCGCCGTCTTCTGGATGATCTTCGACCAGGCCGGCTCGACGATGTCGACCTTCGCCGAGACGAAGACCGCCGACAACGTCTTCGGCATCCACTTCCCGTCCACCTGGTTCCAGTCGGTCAACCCGCTCTGGGTCATGGCGCTGGCCCCGGTCTTCGCCTTCATGTGGGTGTCGCTGGCCAGGCGCAACCGCGAGCCCAGCACCACGGTGAAGTTCGCCATGGCGATGGTCCTCATCGGTGCCTCGTTCTTCGTCTTCGCCGTCCCGATGGGCATGGCCGAGGGCGGCAAGACGGTCAGCCCCGCGTGGCTGCTGGCCATCTACATGATCCAGACGATGGGCGAGCTGTGCCTGTCCCCGGTGGGCCTGTCGCTCACCACGAAGATGGCGCCGCAGAAGTACGCCAGCCAGATGCTGGGCGTGTGGTTCCTCGCCGTCACCGCCGGTGACTGCATCATGACCCTGCTGGCCACCGCCAAGGTGGACCTGGACGGCACCGGCGTGATCATCGGACAGGCCGCGGCCGCGACCCTCGCGGGCGTCGCGGTGTGGATGTCCCGCAAGAAGATCGAGGGCCTGATGGGCGACGTCCACTGACGTTCCCCTCGCCTCACGTACGAAGGCCCCCGGCGCATGGCGCGCCGGGGGCCTTCGCGCGTTCCCGGCCGTGCCGGGCGGGCGGTCACGGGGGCGGCGCGGATCCGGGACCGTCCCCCGGGACGAACCAGGGCAGCACCGGCGGCCCCTCCGCCCCGGGGGCCCGTGCCGCGGGCGCGGCCGGGCGCCGCGGCCACAGGCGGTCGACGACTGCCATCCCGGCGCGGAAGACCGCCAGCGGTACGACCGTGGCCAGCAGGATCCAGAACAGCGTCACCCCCCAGGGCCTGCTCACGTCCCACGGCTGCTCGACGAGCACCTTGTCGCCGTACTTCAGCGACACCAGGTAGTCGCCGTACGCGCCTGCCGCCAGCTCCACGTCCAGCGAGACCCGCTCCTTGTGCCCGGCGGCCACCGTGCCGCGCCAGGGGCGGTCCTCCCAGGACGGGGCGAGCACGCCGTGCGCGACGCCCAGCCGGAAGACCGGGTCCTTCGCCGGGCCCGTCCCCAGGTTGGCGACCGTCACCACGAGCCGGCGGCCGGGAGGTGCGCCGAACCACGTCAGCAGCCCGCTTGAGCCCTCCAGCCGGGCGTCGAGCACGCTGAGCCGCTCGCCGCCGGTCTGCTGCGGCAGCGGGGCGGACGGATGGCCCGTGATGACGAGCGGGGCGTCGGCGGCCGCCGGGTCGCCCGTGACGGTCGCCACGTGGACGACGCAGGGGCACGGCTTGGGGGGCTCGGCGACCGGGATGCCGCTGCGGAAGGTGCCGTCGGCGGCCGTGGTGACGGTCCGGCCGTCGGCGTTGGCGCAGTCGTTGGTGCCGCCGGTCATGTTCTGGCCGCAGACGAGCAGGGTGAGCAGGGTGCGGGGCCGCCAGCCGCGGCCGGTCACGGTGACGCTGCCGCCCTTGGGGGCGTCGGGGCGGTCGACGGCGGCGGTGGGGACGTCCGCGGCCTTCCCTGCGGCCGCCGCGGGGGAAGCCGTCGGCAGCAGGACGAGCAGGGCCGCCAGGACGGCGGGCCACACCCGGGCCGGTGCCCCGGCCCTCACGGGCGCGCCCTCCGGCGGCGCACCAGCCGCGCCGCCGTGCCTGCCGCGGCCAGAGCGGCCGCCCCGCCCAGGGCGGGCAGGAGCCAGGGCAGCGGCGCGTAGGAGCCGGACGCGGCGGCACGGGTGCCGTCCTGCGCCGTGGCGCTGACGCTGACCCTGACCCGGTCCAGCCGCGGGGCGCCCGGCCACCGCCGGCTGAGCCGCACGGTCCGGCCCGGCGGCAGCTCGGCGGGCGCGGCGGCCGGGGTGGGCCGCAGGACCTCGCCGAAGAGCCCCTCGGCGCGGATCGTCAGCCGCGGGGCCAGGGCGGTGTTGCCCCGGTTGACCAGTGCGTAGTGGATCACCGTGCCGCCGCCCGAGCCCGTCACCCGCACCTGCTCCACCGAGAGCGCCGAGAGCCTCGGCCCGCCGACCCGTACGGCCATGGGCACCCGCACCAGCCGTCCGGCCCCCGTCGCCTCGACCGCCGCGGAGTGGTCGCCCGGCGCCGCCCCCGCCGGGACGGTCACGGTCAGGGGGACGTCGGCGCGGGTGCGGGGCGGCACGTCCACGCGCCGCGCGGCGAGGGAGATCCAGGGGCCGGTGCCGTGCAGCTCGACGGTCTGCGGGCGCCCGCCGGGGTTGACGACCGAGAGCTTGTCCCGGAACACCGTGCCGGGCACGCCTTCCAGGTAGAAGGCGGCCCGGTCCCCCGCCGCCGGTCCCTGCCCGGTCCGGCCGCCCGCGGGCCCTGCGGTCCAGGGCGGGGCCTCGGCGGCGGCCGCGGGCACGGCGGGCGGCAGGACGGCGGAGGCGGCCAGCGCCGCCGCGGCGAGCGCGGGCGGCCGTGGCGTACGCGACGGGCGAGGCGTCATCGGCGGCTCCCTGGGGGGGTGGGCGTACACGGGGTCAGCCGGTGGTGCGGCGCCTCCGGGTGAGCCAGAGGGTGCCTGCGATGCCCGTGAGGAGCACGGTGCCGCCGAGGGTGCCGAGGGCGACGGCGGAGTCCGAGGGCCCGGTCTGCGGCAGCTGGCCGCCGCCGGTGGAGGACGAGCCGCCGGTGGACGAACCGCCGGTGGAGGACGAGCCGCCTGTCGAGCCCGCGGTGGAGCCGCCCGTCGAACCGCCGGTCGAGCCGCCCGTCGAACCGCCAGTGGAACCGCCGGTCGAGCCGCCCGTCGAGCCCGCGGTGTCGCCGCCGGTCGAACCACCGGTCGAGCCACCGGTGGAGCCGCCGCCCGTCGAGCCGCCCGGGCCCTTGACGTCGAGGGTGAGGGAGGGCTTGGGGTTGTTGGTGGGCTCGCAGGTGGTCGTGGTGCCCAGGGCGAGGATCGTGAGGGTGGAGGCGGTGAAGGTGACCTGACCGCTCTTCTTGGGCGTGTACGTGCCCGACAAGTCGTTGATCTTGATGGGGGTGTTGGCGGGTATCGGCTCGTCGTTGGCGGGTCCGGAGACCGCGACCGTACCGGAGTCGGCGCCGCCGAGCTTGATCACGGCACTCGGCTTCATTGCGCCCTTGCCGAGTTCGACGGGGCTGGAGGAGACGCCCTTCTGGAAGGACATCGTGAGCTTGTACGCGTCACCGCTCTGTGCGGCCTTGATGTCGATGGGCGAGACGGCGCTCTTGTCCCCGATGGGGGTCTTGCAGTGGTAGTTGACGTCGACGGTGTCGGCGTGCGCGGCCGGGGCGGCCAGCAGAATCGTGCCCCCGGCCAGAGCCGCCGAGACCGCGAGCGCGCCGCGGCGGCGCACGGGATGGCGTGGAGTGCGGGACACCTGGGGTTCCCCTCTCGTCCGGTGCCGCAGCCGAAAGTTACTGACGACACATCAGATCGGACGCCGAAGGTACGCCCGGGACCGTGGAGAGGGAAGGCCGAGAACGCGCCGCGCTGATTCCGGCCGCCGGTCCGCTACGACGGACCGGCCAGCTCCGCCCAGACCGTCTTGCCGGCCACGCCCTCGTGCCGGACGACCCCCCAGTCGAGGCAGAGCCGCTGCACGATGAACATGCCGTGCCCGCCGGGCCGCCCGGCCCGGTGCGGGGTGCGCGGGGCGGGCGTGCCGGCGCCGAGGTCGGACACCTCGAGCCGCAGCACCTTGCCGGTGCGACTGACCCTCAGCTCCTCGGGGCCGTCGGCGTGCAGGCACGCATTGGTGACCAGTTCGGACACGACCAGCAGCACGTCCTCCGCGGCCGCCCGGTGGTCGGCCGTCAGGGCGGGCAGCCAGCCCCAGTCGTGGAGCGCCTGCCGGGTGAAGTCGCGGGCGAGCGGAACGGCGCCGCCGACCCCGACCAGGCGCAGCCGGCGGGCCTGCCCGCCGGTCTGTGGAGAGCCGGCCGAGGCACCGCCCCCCGACTCCGGACCGGGGTCGTCCGGCGGGGGGCACGCCCGGGTGGTGCTCATCAGCGCTTCACCTCACCGATTCACCGGTTGGAACACGGACACATGCAACGGATTCAGCGGGTCTCCTGCCCGGCGAATACGTGAGAACACCCACGGATCCGGCGCGGGGCCTGTGACACAGGCAACGGAGATTCTTCGATTCTTCGGCGGCTCTTCGACCGGCTCAGTCGGCGAGCGCCGAGTCGAGCGTGTCGTGCACGGTGAAGACGGCTCCCGCGCCCGTGATCTCGAAGACCCGGGCGACGACGGGCGTCATCGCGGCGAGGTGAATCGCGCCACCCGCGGCCTCGGCCTTCAGCCGGGCGCCCAGCAGCACGTTCAGCCCGGTGGAGTCGCAGAACTCCAGCTTCGAGCAGTCGACGACCACGCGCGCGTCGCCCTCGCGGACACAGCCCTCGAGCGGTTCGCGCAGCAGCTCCGCCGTGTGGTGATCCAGCTCACCCTCCGGCGACACGACCGAACTCGCACCATGGCGCCGGACGCCCACATGGAGCCGGCCCCGGCTCGCGTTGCCGACCATCCCGCGATCCATGCGCTTCCCTTCGTGCCTTTGTGATGTGCCCGCGTGGCGCAGGAAAACCCTACGCCTCCCTTACGCCCCTGTGGAAGCCGAAGTTCCGTCATATACGGACAGACTGGGACATACATCACTTGCCACGGGACGGCAAAGACCGGTAGGGCTAGAAGGGACACATCCACCACGACGGCTTCGGAGGCGCCGCAAACCGCAGCAAAAGGGTCACGGCATCGGCAGCCATATGCCGAGAATGATGGAGGAGACCATGTCACCCCGGCTCGACGAACAGCACTTCGCAGCCGTTCCGGACGCCCCGGAGCCCGGCGAGGCCGCTTCGTCGGCGATCCCGCACCAGTTCACCCCCGACAGCACTCCGCACAGCGCCCCCGGCCTCGCCGGGCTCCCGGAGATCCCCCCGTTCGACGAAGTGGGACCCGTCGACGCGCGTGCGCTGTCCAAGACACTCTTCGCCCGCCTCGGCTCGCTCGAGGAGGGCACGCACGAATACGCGTACGTCCGCAACACCCTGGTCGAACTCAACCTCGCGCTGGTGAAGTTCGCGGCCACCCGGTTCCGCTCCCGCAGCGAGCCGATGGAGGACATCATCCAGGTGGGCACCATCGGCCTCATCAAGGCCATCGACCGCTTCGAGCTGACTCGCGGCGTCGAGTTCCCCACCTTCGCGCTGCCGACGATCATCGGTGAGATCAAGCGCTTCTTCCGCGACACCAGTTGGTCGGTGCGCGTGCCGCGCCGCCTGCAGGAACTCCGCCTCGACCTGGCCAGGGCGGGCGACGAGCTGGCCCAGCGGCTCGACCGCTCGCCCACCGTCGCCGAACTCGCCGAGCGCCTGGGCATCCCCGAGGACGAGGTGCTCGAGGGCATGACCGCGAGCAACGCGTACACCGCCAGCTCGCTGGACGCCCAGGCCGACGAGGACGACACCGAGGGCGCGCTCTCGGACCGCATCGGCTACGAGGACCACAGCCTCGAAGGCATCGAGTACGTGGAGTCCCTCAAGCCGCTGATCGCCGAACTCCCCCAGCGCGACCGCCGAATCCTCTCCCTCCGCTTCGTGGCGAACATGACGCAGTCGGAGATCGGCGAAGAGCTGGGCATATCGCAGATGCACGTCTCACGGCTGCTGTCGCGCACCCTGGTGCGGTTGCGGCGAGGGCTGCTGAGCGAGGAGTAGCCGGCCGCTGCGGAAGCCGCCGGGATCAGGGATCACCACACTGTGTGCCGCACGGGACTTCTCCCGTGCGGCGCAGTGTGTTCGAGGGGGTCAGAGCGCGCGGGCGCCCCGCTGCCAGACCGCCGAGACGAGCGGCACGCCCGGCCGGTAGGCGAGGTGGACGTGGCTGGGCGCGTCCAGGAGGGCGAGGTCGGCGCGGGTGCCCGGGGCGAGGCGGCCGATGTCGGTGCGGCGAAGCGCCGCGGCACCGCCCGCGGTGGCGGACCAGACGGCCTCGTCGGGGGTCATGCCCATGTCCCGTACGGCCAGCGCAATGCAGAAGGGCATGGAACTGGTGAAGGACGAGCCCGGATTGCAGTCCGTGGAGAGGGCGACTGTGACGCCCGCGTCCAGGAGGCGGCGGGCGTCCGGCCACTGGGCGCGGGTGGAGAACTCGGCGCCGGGCAGGAGCGTGGCCACGGTCGAGCCGCTGGCGAGCGCGTCCACGTCGGCGTCGGTGAGGTGGGTGCAGTGGTCGGCGGAGGCCGCGCCGGTCTCCACCGCGAGCTGGACGCCCGGCCCGTGCCCCAGCTGGTTGGCGTGGACGCGGGGAACCAGGCCGCGCCGCGCGCCCGCCTCGAGGACCGCGCGGGCCTGGTCGCCGTCGAAGGCGCCCTTCTCGCAGAAGACGTCGACCCAGCGGGCGTGCGGGGCGCAGGCGTCGAGCATCTCGCCGGTGACGAGGGCGACATAGGCCGCGGGGTCGTTGGCGAACTCCGGGGCCACGATGTGCGCGCCGAGGTAGGTGACCTCGTCCGTGTGCGCGGCGGCGATGCGCAGGGCGCGGGCCTCGTCGTGGGTGGTCAGTCCGTAGCCGGACTTGGTCTCCAGGGTGGTGGTGCCCTGGCGGAGGGCCTCGCGGAGGTAGCGCAGGAGGTTGGCCTCCAGCTCCTCGTCCGTCGCGGCGCGGGTCGCGGCCACCGTGGTGCGGATGCCGCCCGCGCTGTAGCTGCGGCCGGACATCCGGGCGTTGAACTCGGCGGTGCGGTCGCCCGCGAAGACCAGGTGGGAGTGGGAGTCAACGAAGCCGGGGAGGGCTGCCCGGCCCGCCGCGTCGACGGCGTTGTCAGTGGCGGGTGCTTTGCTGGACTCACCGATCCAGGCGATGCGGTCGCCGTCGATGACGACCGCCGCGTCCTGGATCAGGCCGAGGGGGCCTTCGCCGAGGGAGGGGTCGTTGGTGACGAGACTGCTGATGTTGATGATTGCCGTGCTCATGCTTACTCCGGTCCTCGGCGTCAGCCGCGCAGGGCGGCGATGGAGTCGGCCAGGGCCCGGGGCACGTCCGCTACGAGCTGGTGCACCCCGTCCCGTACGACCTGCCGGCCGCCGACCACGGTGTGGCGGACGTCCGCGCCCGTCGCGGCGAATACGGCCGTCTCGGCGCCCAGTCGCGGCGGCGGGCCCGCGGTACGCACGGAGTCCAGTGCGACGGTCGTGAAGTCGGCGAGCGCGCCCGGCTCGATGCGGCCCGCGTCGGACCAGCCGAGGGAGGCGTGACCGTCGGCGGTGGCGGCGCGCAGCAGGGCGGCCGCCGTCCAGTGGCCGCGGGTGCGGGTGCGCAGCCGCTCGTCCAGCTCCATGGCCCGGGCCTCTTCGAACAGGTCGATGACGGCGTGGCTGTCGCTGCCCAGGGAGAGCGGGCTGCCCGCCTGCTGGAGCCGGACCGCGGGGCCGATGCCGTCGGCGAGGTCCCGCTCGGTGGTCGGGCACATGCAGATGGTCGAGGCCGCGCCGCCGAGGAGGGCGATGTCCTCGTCGGTGAGGTGCGTGGCGTGCACCGCGGAGGTGCGCGGGCCGAGCACGCCGTGGTCGGCCAGCAGCCGGGTGGGGGTGCAGCCGTGCGCCGCGAGGCAGGCGTCGTTCTCGGCGGTCTGCTCGGACAGGTGGACGTGGAGGGGGGCCTCGCGGTCCCGCGCCCAGTCGGCGACGGTGGCCAGCTGGTCCGCGGGCACGGCGCGCACGGAGTGCACGGCCGCGCCGATGCGGGCGTGGTCCGCGGGCTTGAGCGCCTCGGCGCGCTCGGCCCAGGCGTCGGCCGTGCCGTCGGAGAAGCGGAGCTGGTGGTGGTTGGGGGGCTCCCCGAAGCCCGCGGAGAAGTAGGCGGTGTCGAGGAGGGTGATGCGGATGCCGGCTTCGGCGGCGGCCGCCATGAGGGCCTCGCCCATGGCGTTGGGGTCGGCGTAGGGGGTGCCGCCGGGGGCGTGGTGGAGGTAGTGGAACTCGCCCACGCAGGTGATGCCGGTGAGGGCCATCTCGGCGTAGGCGGCGCGGGCCAGGGCGAAGTAACTCTCGGGGGTGAGCGTGTCGGCTACGCCGTACATGACCTCCCGCCAGGTCCAGAATGAATCCGGCACCTGGCTCGTTCCCCGCGCGGGCGGGGGTGATCCAGCGTGGCTGTGGGCGTTTGCCAGCCCTGGAAGGGCTGAGCCGGGTGCCGCCTGCACGACACCGCGCAGGGCTCGGTGGAAGCAATGGGAATGGGCGTTCGCGAGCCCCGGCAGGGTCAGCCCCCGCAGGGTCTCCGCGCCGGGCGGGGGCGTGGCGACGCCCGTGCGGACGGCCGTGATCACGCCGTCCGCGACGTCGACGGCCACGCCCGGCTCGACGCGGGTGCCGAGCCACGCGTGCTCGGCCCAGTAGGTCACCTGCACGCGAGGCCCTCCAGTACGTCGGCGAGTGCGGTCACCCCGGCCAGGCAGTCGTCCTCGGCCGCCGTCTCGGCGGGCGAGTGGGAGACGCCGGTGGGGTTCCGTACGAACAGCATGGCAGTGGGGATCACCCCGGACAGGATCCCGGCGTCGTGTCCGGCGCCCGTGGGCAGCACGGGGGCGCCGCCCAGGAGTTCGGCCAGCTCGTCGCGGAGGCCGTGGGCGAACTCCACGACGGGGGTGAAGGACTCGCGGGTGACCCGGACCTCCACTCCGTCGCGGCTGCCGCGCTCGACGGCCGCCCGCTCGATCTCGGCGACGACGGCCGCCAGGGTCTCCTCGTCGGCCGCGCGGGAGTCCAGCCAGCCGCGCACGAGGGAGGCGATGGCATTGACGCCGTTCGGCTCGACGCCGACCTTCCCGAAGGTGGCCAGGGCGCCGGCGAGGTGGGCCTTCTTGCGGGCGGCCAGCACGGTGTTGGCGTAGGTCAGCATCGGATCGCGACGGTCCTCGATGCGGGTGGTGCCGGCGTGGTTGGCCTCGCCGTGGAAGTCGAACCGCCAGCGGCCGTGCGGCCAGATGGCGGAGGCGACGCCCACGGGGTGCTCGGTGTCCGCGAGGGCGCGGCCCTGCTCCACGTGCAGCTCGACGAACGCGCCGATGCGGGCGAGGCGTTCGGGGTCGGGGCCGATGGCCTCCGGGTCGTACCCGGCGCGCTCCATGGCCCGGGCGAGGGAGATCCCCTCGGCGTCCAGGAGGGCGTGGGCCTTGTCGCGGGTGAGCTGTCCGGCGGTCAGGCGCGAGCCGACGCAGGCCAGGCCGAAGCGGGCGCCCTCCTCGTCGCCGAAGTTGACGACGGCGAGGGGGCGGGTCGGCCGGGCGCCGCGGGCCCGGAGTTCGTCGAGGGCGGCGAAGGAGGAGACGACGCCGAGGGGGCCGTCGAAGGCGCCGCCGTCGGGGACGGAGTCCAGGTGGGAGCCCGTCACGACGGCGTCGCCGGCGGTGGGGTCGCCGAGCCAGGCCCACTGGTTGCCGTTGCGGTCGGTCTCGTAGGCCAGGCCGCGGGACTCGGCCTGGGCGCGGAACCAGGACCGGCAGTCGGCGTCGGCGCCGGTCCAGGCGAAGCGGCGGTATCCGGCGCTTTCGGGGTTCCGCCCGATGGGCAGGAGGTCGCGCCACATCTCGTGGAAGGAGGCGGGATTTTCCCCCGCCCCGCCCCTTCCCGAAACTGGGGGCTCCGCCCCCGGACCCCCGGTCCTCAAACGCCGGACGGGCTGATTCTTCCCCGGAACGGGGACAGCGCCGCTCACGCGCCGTCACCCTCCCGCATCGGGATGCGTACCCCGCGCTCGCCGGCGACCGACTCCGCGATGTCGTACCCGGCGTCGACATGCCGGATGACGCCCATGCCCGGGTCGTTCGTCAGGACGCGGCGGATCTTCTCGCCCGCCAGCGCCGTGCCGTCGGCCACCGTCACCTGACCCGCGTGGATGGAGCGGCCCATGCCCACGCCGCCGCCATGGTGCAGGGAGACCCAGGAGGCGCCCGAGGCGACGTTCACCATCGCGTTGAGCAGCGGCCAGTCCGCGATCGCGTCGGAGCCGTCCAGCATCGCCTCCGTCTCGCGGTAGGGCGAGGCGACGGAGCCGCAGTCGAGGTGGTCGCGGCCGATGACGATCGGGGCGGACAGCTCGCCGCTCGCGACCATGTCGTTGAAGCGCTCGCCCGCACGGTCGCGCTCGCCGTAGCCGAGCCAGCAGATACGGGCCGGGAGGCCCTGGAAGTGCACGCGCTCGCCGGCCATCTTGATCCAGCGCGCGAGGGACTCGTTCTCGGGGAAGAGGTCGAGGATGGCGCGGTCGGTGGCCGCGATGTCCTTCGGGTCGCCGGACAGGGCCGCCCAGCGGAAGGGGCCCTTGCCCTCGCAGAAGAGGGGGCGGATGTAGGCCGGTACGAAGCCG
The DNA here is from genome assembly GCF_056930295.1 of Streptomyces sp. 17_S59. Lineage (NCBI taxonomy): Bacteria > Bacillati > Actinomycetota > Actinomycetes > Kitasatosporales > Streptomycetaceae > Streptomyces > Streptomyces sp. 17_S59. The sequence continues at coordinate 2,733,017 of NZ_JBXOWD010000001.1, forward strand.
GGGAAGTCGAAGGCGCGGGTGTAGCCCGCGAGCTGGGCCTCGCCCCGGATGGAGTTGCCGTAGTCGAAGACCTCGGCGCCCGCGTCCTGGAAGCCGACCATGGCCTCCACGTGACGCGCCATCGACTCGCGCGCCCGGAGCGTGAAGTCGGCCGGCTTCTCGGCGGCGTAGGAGGCCATGTCCTCGAAGGCGACGCCGAGCGGGAGGTACGCGAGGGGGTCGTGGGCGGAGGTCTGGTCCGTCACGATGTCGATGGGGGCGTTCATGGCGAGCAGCTGCGGCACCAGCTCGGCGGCGTTGCCGAGGACGCCGATGGACAGCGGGCGCCGGGCGTCCCGCGCCTCGACGGCGAGCTGGAGCGCGTGGTCGAGCGAGCCGGCCTTGACGTCCAGGTAGCGGTGCTCGATGCGGCGCTCGATGGCGCGCGGGTCGCAGTCGATGCAGATCGCGACGCCGTCGTTCATGGTGACGGCGAGCGGCTGGGCGCCGCCCATGCCGCCGAGGCCGGCGGTCAGGGTGATCGTCCCGGCCAGCGTCCCGCCGAACTTCTTCGCCGCGACGGCCGCGAAGGTCTCGTACGTGCCCTGGAGGATGCCCTGGGTGCCGATGTAGATCCACGAGCCGGCGGTCATCTGCCCGTACATGGTGAGGCCGAGGGCCTCCAGCCGCCGGAACTCCTCCCAGTTGGCCCAGTCGCCGACCAGGTTGGAGTTGGCGATGAGGACGCGCGGCGCCCACTCGTGCGTCTGCATCACGCCCACCGGGCGGCCGGACTGCACCAGCATGGTCTCGTCCTGCTTGAGCGTGCGCAGGGTGCGGACCATGGCGTCGAAGGAGTTCCAGTCGCGGGCGGCCTTGCCCGTGCCGCCGTAGACGACGAGCTTGTCGGGGTGCTCGGCGACCTCCGGGTCCAGGTTGTTCTGGAGCATCCGCAGCGCGGCTTCCTGCTGCCATCCCCGGGCGCTCAGCTCGGTGCCTCGCGGCGCTCGCACGGGTCGCGGTCCTGACATGGGCCCTGCCTCCCTGGCTCGTTCTCCCACGTTCTTGCCTGAAGAACACAGCTTGAATAGAACACTGCACAGTCTGGGGGGCGTGAATAGTGCTAGTCAACAGGTGGCGTGGCGCCGTCCTCCGCCCGGTCTTCGGCAGCGGCCAGGTCCGCCAGCCGGACCGGATGGGCGAGCGGGCGGCGGTCGAACGCCTCCGGGTCGGCGAGCGGGGCGCCGAGCAGGCCCGCGGCGAGGTCGGCCGCATTGCGCCCGCAGATCCGCCCCTGGCAGGGGCCGAGCCCCACCCGGCAGGTGAGCCTCAGGGAGCGGACGCCGTCGGCCCCGCGCCCCAGGACGGCCTCGCGCAGCTGCCCGTACGTCACCTCCTCGCACCGGCAGACGAGCGTGTCCTCACGGAGCCAGGTGTGCCAGCCGTCCCCCGGCGGGTAGGCCGCCGCGAGCGCGGCCGACAGACGGCGCCCGGACCGGACGCGCGCCTCGGCGGCCGCCGTGCGCGCCGGGTCGGGGGGCGTACCAGTCAGTCCGGCGGCCGCCGCCAGCCCCGCCAGTTCGCCCTCCGCCGCGGCGGCCGCCGCCTCCGCGGCGCCGGTGACGTCACCGGCCGCGTACACCCCGGGCACGGAGGTGGCCAGGCGGGGGCCGGTCACGACGCGGCCGCCGCGGACCAGGCAGCCTGCGGCGAGGGGCAGTTCGAGCCGGGGGGTGCGGCCGTGGCCGACGCAGAGGGCGTCCACCGGTCCGATCACCCGCTCGGTGCCGTCGACGATCCGCCACCGCGCGTCGAGCCGGGCGACGGTGACGGCCTCCAGCCGGTCGTCGCCGTGCGCGGCGACCACCGCCCGGCGGAAGCGGTGGGGCACGCCGTGCCGGGCCAGTTCGGCGGTGTACGAGCCGAGTTCGGCGAGCCTGCCGGGGCCGCCGTCGCGCAGCGCCGCCACGGAGGTGCGCAGCCTGCGGGACGGATTCCCGGCCTCGTACACCCCCGCCACCCGCGCCCCCGCGCCCAGCAGGGCGGAGGCCACCGGCAGCAGGAACGGGCCCGTGCCCGACACCACGACCTGCCGTCCGACCGCCGTGCGCTGGCCCTTCGCCAGCGCCAGCGCGGCGCCCGCCGTGACGACCCCCGGCAGGTCCCAGCCGGGGAACGGCAGCACCCGGTCGTACGCGCCCGGGCACAGGACCAGCGCATCGGCGCGGAGCGTGCGGACGCCGCGCCCGGCGGCGTCGGCGGGGCCCTGCTGGAAGCGCACGAGGTGGCTGCCGGGCCGGGGTCCCGGCTCCAGGGCCCAGACGGTGGCGCACGCCAGGTGCTCGATGCGCGGTTGCGCGGTGACCGCGCGCTCCAGCGGGTGCGCGCGGGAGGAGTGCGGTCCGGTGTGCGGCTGCTGCCGGTACGGGCCGCCCACGCGGGGCGCGCCGTCGACGAGCACCACGCGCACCCCGGCGCGCGCCGCGGCGAGGGCGGCCGCCACCCCGGCGGGGCCGGCGCCGATCACGACGACGCGCGGAGGCGCGCTCACGGGCGGCCCCGGGGGCCGGGCGGGCCCGGTTCGGGCTCCGGCTCGGATTCCGGCTCCGGCTGCCGTTCCGGTCCCGGAGCGGGCAGGCGCGGGCCGTGCTGGGTCTCGATGCGGTCGCCGTCGGACAGCTCGCGCAGGCAGGCGCGGACGTCGGGCAGGCCGTTGACCACGACCAGGCAGTCGTGACAGACCCCGATGCCGCAGAAGACGCCGCGCGGGCGGCCGCCGTCACGCGTGGTGCGCCAGGACGGGCGGCCGGCGGCCAGCAGCAGCGCCGCCACCGTCTGGCCCGGCCGGGCCAGGTGCGGCACGCCGTCGACGTGCACGGTCAGGGGCATGCGTTCTCCTCTCCGAGGGCTAGGGGGTGCCTGTGCTGGCCCATCAGGCACCCCCTAGCCCCGGGCGGTCGACCCGGTAGGGCGCCGGGTCCAGCAGCGGCGGCTCCCCCGTGAACAGCTGCGCGAGGAGTTCGCCGGTCGCGGCGGCGAGGCCGGCGCCCGCGCCCGCGTGGCCGGCCGCGTGCCACAGGCCGGGGCGGCGCGGATCCTCGCCGATCACGGGAAGGCCGTCGGGGGTGCACGGGAGGAAGCCGCCGTACGCGCGCACGACCGGGACGTCCGCCAGCACCGGCAGCAGCGCCACGGCCCCGCGCGCGAGCCCCCGCAGCGCCTCGCCGTGCAGCGCCCCGGAGGGCCCGGCCCGCGGCCGGCCCGGCCCGATCAGCAGCGTGCCGGCCGGGGTCGCCCCGACCGTGATCACCGTGCGGAGTCCGGCCTTCGCGCCGCCGGCGCCGTACGCCCTGCCGTACACGGTGTGCCTGACCGTGCCCGCCGGCAGGGGCGCGGTGACCAGCACCGTGCCGTGCCGACGCGGCACCGGCAGGGGTGCGCGGGCCAGCGCGGCGAAGGCCTCGGCCCACGGGCCGCACGCGTTGACGACCGCCCCGCAGGGCACTTGGCCCCGGTCGGTGCGCACGCCCACGACCCAGCCGTCCGCGCCGGTCTCCACGCCGAGCACCTCCACCCCGGTGCGGACCTCCCCGCCGCGCGCCCGCACGGCCGCGAGCAGGGCGGTCGCCGCGAGCACGGGCTGGACCCGGGCGTCCTCCGGGTAGTGCACGACGGCCCGGACCCCGGGCGTGAGGCAGGGCTCGTACGCGGCCGCCGCGCCGGGCGGGAGTTCCCTGGCGTCGACGCCCGCCGCGCGCTGGGCGGCCGCGAACTCCCGCAGGGCCGCGGCCTCGTCCTCGCCGGTGGCGACGGCCAGGCCGCCCCGCGGCTCGTACTCGCAGGCGGCGCGGGGGCCGAGTTCCTCGCGCAGGGCGGCGAGCAGGACGGGCCAGCGGCGCAGGGAGGCCCGGGCGAGGGCGAGGCCGGGGCCGGGGGGCCGGTCGGAGACCAGCAGGCGGCCCTCGCCGCAGGCGGTGGCCCCGCCGGTGGTCGGGCCGCGGTCGAGGACGAGCAGCCGGACCCCGCGCCGTGCCAGTGCCTCCGCGCAGGCTGCGCCGATGATTCCGCCGCCGACGACCACGACGTCGACGCCTTCCCGTAGAACGCGCATGCGTCGCACCGCCGTTCCCCAGAGACGGCCGCGAAGCTAGCCGCCGCGTGGTGGGCGGGTCAACAGGGCGGGGCGGAGGTGGGTTCGGCACCGCCGGGTACGCAGCCGGTGGCTGATCGCCGTTGCGGCGGGAGTTTGTTCCCCGTACCCGCCCCTTCCCGAAACTGGGGGCAAGCCCCCAGACCCCGGGGTCCGGGGCGGAGCCCCGCCCTGCGGCGGAGCCGCAAATCGGATACAGCGGGAAGGGGCGGGATCAGGGAATCCCACCCCCGCCCTCCCCGTGGCACACCCCACCCCGCAGTGGTGGAGTAGGCACATGGCCCTCGAAGAGCAGCCCGCAAGCCCGCGCCACCGGCGCGACCGCGCCGCGCGCGCCGCCGTGCAGCAGGGCATCGTGACGCCGGACCACCCCGTGGCAGGCCTCCTCGACGTGCCGGGCATCCGCACCGCCGCCACCGCCCTGCGCACCGCGTTCGCGGACACCGGCGCCCGCACCGTCGACCACGCCTTCGCCGTGAAGGCCGCGCCCCTCGTGCCCGTGCTGCGGCTGCTCGCCGACGAAGGGTTCGGCTGCGAGGTGGCGAGCCCCGGAGAGCTGGCCCTGGCCCGCGCCGCCGGCGTGCCGCCGGAGCGCATCGTGCTGGACTCGCCCGCCAAGACCCCCGGCGAGCTGCGCACGGCCCTCGCGCTGGGCCTCGCGGTCAACGCCGACAGCAGGGAGGAGCTGGCCCGGCTGGACGCCCTGGTCGGCAGCGCCGGCAGCGCCCCCACCGCCTCGCGCCTCGGGCTGCGCGTCAACCCCCAGGTCGGCTGCGGCAGCATCGGCGCGCTCAGCACCGCCACCGGCACGTCCAAGTTCGGCGTGCCCCTGCGCGACGAGGGGGCGCGCGATTGGCTCGTGCGCGCCTACGCCGAGCGGCCGTGGCTGACCGGGATCCACGCCCACGTGGGCTCGCAGGGCTGCCCCCTGGAGCTGCTGGCCGAAGGCGTCCGCGACGCGTACGAACTGGCGGAGGAGGTCAACCGGACCGTCGGACGGCAGCAGATCCGCACCGTCGACATCGGCGGCGGACTGCCCGTCAACTTCGCCTCCGACAAGGCGACCCCCACGCACCGCGAGTACGCGCAGCTGCTCGCGGCGGCCGTACCGGGTCTGTTCGACGGGCGCTACGGCCTGGTGACGGAGTTCGGGCGCTCGCTGCTCGCCAAGAGCGGGATGATCCTGGCCCGGGTGGAGTACACCAAGACGTCCGGGGGCCGCCGGATCGCGGTGACGCACGCGGGCGCCCAGGTGGCGGTGCGGACCGTGTTCGCTCCCGCGTCCTGGCCGCTGCGGGTGGCGGTGTACGACGCCCGGGGGCTGCCCAAGGAGGCCGGGTCGGTGCCGCAGGACGTCGCGGGCCCGTGCTGCTTCGCGGGCGACCTCGTCGCGGTGAACCGGCCGCTGCCCCGCATCGACGCCGGGGACCACGTCGCCCTGCTCGACACGGGCGCGTACTACTTCTCGAACCACTTCGCGTACAACACGCTCCCCCGGCCGGGGGTTTACGGCTACGCCTGCGGCCAACAGAGCGAAGGAGAGGACGACGAGGACAACGGCGTCCGCTTCGCCACCGTGCGGCCCCCGCAGGCCCTCGCCGAGCTGGTCGCCGAGAGCGGCGCCGCACACGCGGGCGGGCTCAGCGCGCTCCGCTGACCGCTGCCGCGCCGGACACGCCTGAGCAGGTCGGGCGAAGTCCACTGCGGTTCGGCAGCGCCCCGAAGGGGCGCGGGGAACTGCGCGACCGGCCACGACGGCGCCGCGGTCGATCGACGACCCGGCACGGCACTTCCAGCGGAGCGCTCAGGCGCCCCTGCGCCTGGCGCCGCCGGGCAGGGCGTCGCCCGCGCCGGGACCGGTCGTCAGATAGCCGCGTACGGACGCACCCGCCGGGCTGCCCTTCACCCACTCGGGACGGACCCACAGCAGGGCCCCCTCCCGGCTCTCCAGCCTGCCCAGCCACAGGGCCTTCGCCCAGAGGCCGACGGCCGGACCGGCCATGGCCAGGCCGGCCGCGGCGGGCACCGCGAAGGAGGAGCCCACCGCGGCGAGGAAAGCGACGAGGAGCCACCAGCGACGGGACCGGCGCCAGTTCCGTATGGTCACGGCGCGGTCCTGGAGGAAGACGGACCGGCCGGCCCGCGACGCTCCCCGCGCCAGCTCCGCATAGCGTCTGCGCCGCGCCACGAAGGCCACGGCCGCCGCGGCGACGAACAGCACCGCGCCCGCCGCCAGTCCGATCCTGCGCCCCGTGAGCCCCGGCACCGGCAACCCGATGCCCGCGGCCAGCACGCCGAGCCACCACAGCCACCGGGCGGGCGCACGGACGATCACGGCCACCCGCGCCAGCGCATAAGCCCCGCGCCCCACGTCAGACCTCCTCGTTCCTGGACTCGCACGCGGCACCGTAGCCGACGATTCTGAGTGCGAGCTGAGAACGGCCAGGGGCTCCGGAGACCCCTGCTCTCAGGAGTCATACCCAGTCATACCCACTGGGCGCGGCGGGACCGGAGGACCTCACTCCGCCTCGCTCCGCCTCACTCCGCGAACAGGCCCCGCACCGCCGCCTTGGCGTCGAACTCCTCCAACCGCGCCTGCGCATCCGGCAATGCATCGCACATCGCCTCCAGCAGCACCCGCCCCAGCAGCATCGGCGCACACGCCGTGTCGAAGGCCAGACCCGTGCCCACCGCGGCCGGCAGCAGCAGATCACTGTGCCGGGCGACCGGCGCGAACGTGGAGTCGGCGACGGTGACCACCGTCAGTCCCGCGCCCTGCGCGTACTCCAGCGCCTCGACCACCTCGCGCGGATGCCGCGGCAGCGCGAAGCACAGCAGCGCGCTCGCCCCGGCCCGTACGGCCCCGTCGATGCGGTCGGCGAGCAGCGTGCCGCCCTCGACGAGCAGCCGCACGTCGGGGTGGACCTTGCGGGCGAAGTAGCCGAAGCCCGCGGCCTGGGCGGCCGCGGCCCGCAGGCCGAGGACGGGCAGCGGGCGGGAGGCGGCCAGCAGTCGGCCGGCGCGGGCCACGGGGGCCGGGTCGGCGAGCAGCGAGGCGAGGTGGCGGAGGTTGTCGATCTCGGCCTGGACGGCCTGCTGGTACTCGTTGTACGAGCCCTCGCCGGGCTTCTCCGCGGCGGGGGCGACCTCGCGCAGGTGCCTGCGCAGCGCCGGGTAGCCGTCGAAGCCGAGGGCCACCGCGAAGCGGGTCACGGACGGCTGGCTGACCCCGGCCAGCTCGGCCAGCTCCACGCTCGACAGGAACGGCGCGTCCGCCGCGCGCCGCACCATGCAGTGGGCGATGCGGCGCTGGGTGGGCGTCAGCCGGTGCCCCTCGAAGAGCTTCTGAAGCCGCGCGGTGGCTTCCGGTTCGCTGCCGGTCCCGCTCATCGGCCCTCCTCGGTCATTCGTCCCCGACCATTCATTCCACCCGTACCCTGCATGAAATTATGCAGGGTACGGGACGGAGAGACGTCTACAGCGGCGGCAGGAGCTTCTTCTGCGGCTTGCCCATCGCGTTGCGCGGCAGCGCCTCCATGAAGCGGATGCGGCGCGGCCGCTTGTGCACGGACAGGTGACCGGCCACGAAGTCGATCAGGGCCTGCTCGCTCACCCCGTCGGCCACCACATAGGCGACGATCTCCTGCCCCAGGTCCTCGTGCGGCAGCCCGACGACCGCCGCCTCGCTCACCGCCGGGTGGTCCAGCAGCGCGTTCTCGACCTCGCCCGCGCCGATGCGGTAGCCCCCGGACTTGATCAGGTCGGTCGAGGCGCGGCCCACGATGCGGTGGGTGCCGTCCTCCTCGATCGCCGCGATGTCGCCCGTGCGGAACCAGCCGTCGGCCGTGTACGCGGCCGCCGTCGCCTCCGGGCGGCCCAGGTAACCGGCGAACAGCGTCGGCCCGGACACCTCCAGCTCGCCGATGCCGCCCTCCTCGCCGGTCTCCACCACCCGGGTCCGCACCCCCGGCAGCGGCAGCCCCACCGAGCCCTGGCGGCGCTCGCCGTCGGCCCGGGTGGAGACGGTGATCAGGGTTTCGGTCATGCCGTACCGCTCCACGGGCCGCTGTCCCGTGAGCGCCTCCAGGTCCCGGAAGACGGGCGCAGGCAGCGCCGCACTGCCCGACACCAGCAGCCGGGCCCCGGCGAGCGCCCGCGCCGCGGAGTGGTCGCGCACCACGCGGGACCACACGGTCGGCACCCCGAAGTACAGGCTGCCGCCCGCGGCCGCGTACGCCTCCGGGGTCGGGCGGCCCGTGTGCACCAGGCGGCAGCCGGTGCGCAGCGCGCCCAGCACCCCCAGCACCAGGCCGTGCACATGGAAGAGCGGCAGCCCGTGCACGAGGGTGTCCTCGGCCGTCCACCGCCAGGCATCGGCGACCCCGTCCAGGCCCGCGGCGACCGCGCCGCGGGGGATGAGCGCGCCCTTGGGGGCCCCGGTCGTGCCGGAGGTGTAGAGCACGAACGCGGTCGCCCCGGGGCCGGCCTCGGGCCCGGACCACTCGCCCTTCTCCCCCAGGTCCACCGGCACGTCCTCGCCCAGCACCAGCTCGGCGCCGGAGTCGCGCAGGATGTGCTCGCGCTCGGCGGGGCCGGCGTCCGGCGGCAGCGGCACCACCGGGACGCCCGCGAGCAACCCGCCGACCACGGCGGCGACCGTCTCGGGCGTCGCCTCGGCGCGCACCGCCACCGAGGCCGCCCCGGCGATCCGGGACGCCACCGCGCCCGCGGCGCCCAGCAGTTCCTCCCGGGAGCAGGACCGCCCGGCGACGGTCAGCGCGTCCGGGCGGTCACGGGCGTCGGGCGCGGCAAGAGACGACAGCAGGGGTTCGGGCACGGAACTGCTCCTTCCACGGGCGCCCACCGGCATCGGGGGGCACCCCCTCTGCGGATACGGGTGCTGGCCCCAGCGACAACGGGCCCCCTTGACCGTACCGTTGCCCGCATGACGGCCCGCGACCCCGAGCTGAAGAAGGACCTCGACGCCACCCTGCAGACCCGCAAGGAGCTGGGTGCCGAGTACGAGGCGGAGTTGATCGACTCGTTCCTGGAGAAGGTCGAGCACCGCATGGACGAGAAGGTGGCCGCCACCGCCGAGCGGCAGGTCCGCCGGCACCTCGCCGAGCGGCAGATGAGCGCCGCCCGGGGCGCCCTGCCGCGCCGCCCCGGCGAGCCGGGCCCGGGCACCTTCGGCGAGCGCTTCGGCTTCGCCGCGGTCTCCATGGTGCTGGCCATCCCGCTCTCGGCGATCGGCGCGGTCAACGCGCACCTGCCGGGCCTGCTGGTGGCCTGGGCCGGGATCGTCGGGGTCAACGTCGCCCATGCGGCGGGCGGCGCGCCGTGGCAGCGCCGCAAGCAGGACGGCCGTTACGACGACTGAGAAAGCGCTTCGCGGGGGCCGCCGCACCTCGGCCGGAGCCGCGGTCGGGACGACGACGGCCCCCACGGAGGATGCGGCCCGGGTGCCGGGCCACATCCGGACGGCCGGGGTCCGGGAGCCGCTCCGGAGGTCCTGCCGCCGCGCTGGGATGCCGGTCCGGGAGGGAACCCCCCTCACCGGCACCCCTCACTATGCCGAGCCCGTGTTAAGTCCGTGCTGCGCGCACGTGACACATACGTACCTTTTATAGGCGGGCAGTTGGCCGTGCGGTGGCGGAACGGGCGGGCGGCGCCCGTCGCTTGCCGCCCCCGTGCCGCCTGCTTGCTGCCTGCTTGCGGCTTACTTGCCGCCGTTCTCCTCCGCCAGGAACGCCAGCAGGTCCTGACGGCTCACCACGCCCTTCGGCTTGCCCTCGACGAGCACGATCGCCGCATCGGCGTCGCCCAGCACGGCCATCAGGTCCGCGACCGGCTCGCCGGAGCCGACCTGCGGCAGCGGCAGGCTCATGTGCTTCTCCAGCGGGTCGTGGAGCGAGGCGCGCTGCGCGAAGAGCGCGTCCAGCAGGTCGCGTTCGACGACCGAGCCGACGACCTCGGCGGCCATCACGTCGGGGTGCCCCGCGCCCGGCTTGACGATGGGCATCTGCGAGACGCCGTACTCGCGGAGCACCTCGATGGCCTGACCCACCGTCTCCTCCGGGTGCATGTGCACCAGCGAGGGCAGGTCGCCGTCCTTGCGGTGCAGCACGTCGCCGACGCGCGCGGAGTCGCCGGCCTCCTCCAGGAAGCCGTAGTCGGCCATCCACTCGTCGTTGAAGATCTTGCTCAGGTAGCCGCGGCCGCTGTCCGGCAGCAGCACGACCACCACGTCCTCCGGGCCGAGCCGCTTGGCGACCTCCAGCGCGCTCACCACGGCCATGCCGCAGGAGCCGCCGACCAGCAGGCCCTCCTCCCTGGCCAGGCGGCGGGTCATCTGGAAGGCGTCCTTGTCGGAGACCGCGATGATCTCGTCGGTCACCGTGCCGTCGTAGCAGCTGGGCCAGAAGTCCTCGCCCACGCCCTCGATCAGGTACGGCCGGCCGGAACCGCCGCTGTAGACCGAGCCCTCGGGGTCGGAGCCGATGACCTGCACCCGGCCGTCACTGACCTCCTTGAGGTAACGGCCGGTGCCGCTGATCGTGCCGCCGGTGCCCACGCCCGCGACGAAGTGGGTGATCTTCCCCTCCGTCTGCTCCCAGAGCTCGGGGCCGGTGGAGTAGTAGTGCGAGAGGGGGTTGTTGGGGTTGCTGTACTGGTCCGGCTTCCAGGCGTTGGGGGTCTCGCGGACCAGCCGGTCGGACACGTTGTAGTAGGAGTCCGGGTGCTCCGGGGCGACCGCGGTCGGGCAGACGACGACCTCTGCCCCGTACGCCCGCAGCACGTTGATCTTGTCCTGGGAGACCTTGTCCGGGCACACGAAGATGCACTTGTAGCCCTTCTGCTGGGCCACGATCGCCAGACCCACGCCCGTGTTGCCGGACGTCGGCTCCACGATCGTGCCACCGGGCTTCAGCTCGCCCGACTTCTCGGCCGCCTCGATCATCCGCACGGCGATGCGGTCCTTCACGGAACCGCCGGGGTTGAAGTACTCGACCTTCGCGAGCACGGTGGCCTGAATTCCTTCGGTCACACTGTTGAGCTTCACGAGCGGGGTGTTGCCAACGAGCTCAATCATCGAATCGTGATACTGCACGGTGATCTCCGCGGTCGGGGGTACTAGCGTCGTCGCGTACCCATACGGCCAGCCTAGAGCGCATCCGACCGCACCAATGGCGCGTTGCACACCCCTGCCGCCGGGGCAACCTGCTGATAGCGCGCAGTGGCAAGGGAGCGCGAGGTTCGTGAAGCTTTTATGAAGCGTTTGTAAAACGGATTGCAGCGGGTTTCGTGGCGCTTTCGTGGCGCGGAGGAGGCCGGTCGATGTCCATGTCGAGGGCGAGGGCCGCGCGGCGGATCGCGGCCGCGGCGGCGTACGGAGGCGGCGGGGTCGGCCTGCTGGGCGGGGCGGCGCTCGGGGTGCTGCTCACCGAGGTCGCGCTGGCCAGGCGGGTGGTCGGCGGGGCCGGCGGCACCCCGCCGCACGCCGACGGCCGCTACGGCTCGGCCTTCGTGCACCGCCCGGGCCGCGAACCGCTGGTGCTGGGCGTCCTCGGCGACTCCACGGCCGCCGGGCAGGGCGTGCACCGGCCGCGGCAGACCCCCGGCGCCCTGCTGGCGACCGGCCTCGCCGCCGTCGCCGAGCGGCCCGTCGTCCTGCACAACGTCGCGCTCTCCGGCGCGCAGTCGTACGACCTGGAGCGGCAGGTCACCCAGATCCTCTCGGATCCCGAGCGGGCCCCCGACGTCTGCGTGATCATGATCGGCGCCAACGACGTCACCCACCGGGTGCCCTTCGCCCGCTCCGTGCGGCTGCTGTCCGAGGCGGTGAGCAGACTGCGGGACGCCGGCTGCGAGGTCGTCGTGGGCACCTGCCCCGACCTCGGCACGATCGAGCCCGTCTACCAGCCGCTGCGGTGGCTGGCGCGGCGGCTGAGCCGTCAGCTGGCGGCCGCCCAGACCATCGGCGTACTTGCGGCGGGCGGGCGCACGGTCTCGCTGGGCGATCTGCTGGGGCCCGAGTTCGCGGCGAACCCGCGGGAGCTGTTCGGGCCCGACAACTACCACCCGTCGGCGGAGGGATACGCCACCGCGGCCATGGCCGTGCTGCCCACGCTGTGCGCGGTGCTGGGCCTGTGGCCGGAGGAAGAGGAACGCCCGGACGCGGCTCGGCGCGAGGGCATACTGCCGGTCGCCCGCGCGGCCGCGGCGGCCGCGGCGGAAGGCGGCACGGAGGTCACGGCGGCACGCGGCCGCTGGGCCCTCCTCAAGCACCGCAAGCGCCGCCGCCTGCCACCGTCTGCTGCGGCGGGCTCGGAGGCGGAGCCTCCGTCCTCCGGCGCGGAGCGGGCTGACGCCGCGGGGGCGTGACTGTCTGTGGCGCGGGTCCTGTGGTGCGGGTCCGTGGTTCCGTGCGGGGCCGGGGTGGGACGGGCCCCTCCCGCCGGTGGGCAATCGCGCCGCAGTCAGGTTGTGGGCAATCGTTCCTCCCCCAGCTACCGCTGGGAGGTGCCCCCAGGCGATGGGGGTACCTCCCATGCCGTTCAGGCAATGGGGGAGGGTGGGCACAACCGGAACGACGGCCTGCACCCACCCCGGCAACCCCGGTACCGGGCACCAAGTCACCGCACAGGCCCCAGCCAGGGCCGTACCGTGGGAAAGAGTCCCTCGTCACAGCCACGAGCCCGTGACCACGAGCGTACTTGCGGGTAACTTCCCGGAGAGTCCAGCCAACTCGTGCCCCTGGAGCCGTGATGCCCGAAGCCGTCATCGTCTCGACCGCCCGCTCCCCCATCGGCCGCGCCTTCAAGGGCTCCCTCAAGGAGCTGCGGCCCGACGACCTCACCGCCACGATCATCCAGGCCGCGCTCGCCAGGATCCCGGCGCTGGACCCGCGCGAGATCGACGACCTGATGCTCGGCTGCGGCATGCCCGGCGGCGAGCAGGGCCACAACCTCGCCCGCATCGTGGCCGTGCAGATGGGCATGGACCACCTGCCCGCCACCACGATCACCCGCTACTGCGCCTCCTCGCTGCAGACCTCGCGGATGGCACTGCACGCGATCAAGGCGGGCGAGGGCGACGTCTTCATCTCGGCGGGCGTGGAGATGGTCTCCCGCTCGGTCAACGGCTCCTCGGACGGGATCCCCGGCACCCACAACCCCCTCTTCGCCGACGCCGAGGCCCGCACGGCCGCCCGCGCCGAGCAGGGCGGCGAGGGCTGGCACGACCCGCGCGAGGACGGCCTGATCCCGGACGCGTACATCGCGATGGGCCAGACCGCCGAGAATCTGGCCCGCCTCAAGGGCGTCACCCGCCAGGACATGGACGAGTTCGGCGTGCGGTCGCAGAACCTCGCCGAGGAGGCCATCGAGAAGGGCTTCTGGGAGCGCGAGATCACCCCGGTGACGCTGCCCGACGGCACGGTCGTCGCCAAGGACGACGGCCCGCGCGCGGGCGTGACCCTGGAAGGCGTCCAGGGCCTCAAGCCCGCCTTCCGTCCGGACGGCCTGATCACAGCGGCCAACTGCTGCCCGCTCAACGACGGCGCCGCCGCCGTGGTGATCATGTCCGACACCAAGGCGCGGGAGCTGGGCCTGACCCCGCTGGCCCGGATCGTCTCGACGGGCGTCTCGGCGCTCTCCCCCGAGATCATGGGCCTCGGGCCCGTGGAGGCCAGCAAGCAGGCGCTGCGGCGGGCCGGGCTGACCATCGGCGACATCGACCTGGTCGAGATCAACGAGGCCTTCGCGGCCCAGGTCATCCCCTCCTACCGGGACCTGGGCATCGACATCGACAAGCTCAACGTCAACGGCGGCGCGATCGCGGTGGGCCACCCCTTCGGCATGACGGGCGCACGGATCACCGGCACGCTGATCAACTCTCTCCAGTTCCACGACAAGCAGTTCGGGCTGGAGACCATGTGCGTCGGCGGTGGGCAGGGCATGGCCATGGTCATCGAGCGGATGAGCTGAGCCGCAGCGGAGGGTAGGGGTCGCCTGAGGCACGAAGGCGGCACCTGCCCGCAGCGGAGGCGAAGCTCAGCGCGACCACAAGCACGAGCGGCTGAGCTGAGCGGCTGAGCTGAGCAAATCCCGCTTTTAGTGGTCGGGTGGCATCTGCCCGCAGCATCATCCGGCCACCTTGCCGAAACGTGACCCAATCTCCCCCAGGATGTGACCAACATCCCGGGGGAGATTCGTTTCCCCAGGTCAGAGTGGTTGAAGGTACAACGTCCGGGCCCTAAGTCCCGTCCGGTTCACGACGTTTTGCACTGGGGGCCGCCGGAGACGTGCGCGAAGCTGAGGTAGGAATTCGGGGGATCCATAGCAACCGGGAGTACGTCAGTGAGCGCCATGTCCCTTGCCCTGCTGCTGGCCGCGGGTGCCGCCACGGCCGCGGGCGCCGCCGCCCTGTACAGCACTCGCGGTCTGCGCCGGCAGATCACCGCCCTGCGTGCCGACCTCGCGGCGGCCACCGAGGCCCGCGAGGAGCACCGTGCCGCGGTGCCCCCTGCCCGTTCCGCCCCCGTCGCGGAGCTGTCCGAGATACGCGCCGCCGTCGCCGACGCGCTCGCCGAGGAGCGCGAGCGGGAGCTGGCCGAGGCCCGTGCGTTCTGGGCCGCCCAGGAGGCCCGGGACCTGGCCGGTGCCGCCGATGCGCCGTCCGTGCTGGGCGGGCTGCCCGGGCTGGGCGACGAGTCGCTCGTCGAGGGCCCGTACGGCGGTCTCTTCCTGCCCCGCCAGGCCGACTTCGCCGGTTTCGACCCGATCGCCGCCGCGGAAGCCGCGGCCGACCTCGAGTCGGAGGCCGCGGACTCCCCCGAGCTGGCCGCCGCGCGGCGGCGCCACCCCTCGCACCCCGACTTCACCCCGGCGTCCGTCGCCGACGACCACGAGCGCACCGTGGAGCGGCTCGCGGAGCTGGCGGATGCGGAGATTCCGCTGGCGGACGTGCGGCCCGGGCCGCTGGGGACGCTCGATGTGTACGTCTTCGCCGACGGCACGACCGTCTGTATGACGCCCGGCCACCGGGAGACCTCGGAGCGGCTCGCGGAGGCGCTGCGGGGCGGGGACGCGCCCGTGCTGCTGGGCGGTTCCGGGGTCGCCGGGGCGTACGCGCTGACGTTCCGCTGCGCTTCCGGCTCCCTGTACGTGCTGGCCGACCGGGTGATCGCCTCGCTGTAGGGCTTACAGGCCCGCGCGGCGCGCCGCCTCCTCCACCAGGGCCACCGCTTCCGGCGTGCCGAATCCGGCCGGAACCGGCTCCCCGGAGGCCAGGGCTTCGGCCAAATCATGGCCGGCCACCGCCACTTGGTCGGCCACCGCGAACATGCCCGCGTCGGGCATCTCCCGGGGCTCCGCGCGTCCCGGCTCCTCGATCCGCTGCGTCCACCCGGACAACTCTCTGGCCAGGGCCAGCGCTTCCGCGGCCGCACCCCGGCTCAGTCGGGACTGGGGCAGGGCCCGCAGTCGGTCGGCGAAGCTGTCCACGGCATCCAGCAGAGGCGTCACATCATCCACGCCACGAGCCTATGCGCCGCCGACCGACTGTTGCCAATGGCTGAACACTCGGGCACGGTGACATGAAGGACCATCATTCGACGCGTCCGGAGGCGCCGATGTCCCACGTCTTCTCCGACGAGACCCACCGGAACCTGCTCTCCCGGATCCCCCAATGCACCGGCCGTGAAGTCTCCGAATGGCTGCGCACGGTCGACGAAGGCCCCTCCCTCGTCCGCTTCGAGGAGAAGGTCAGCTGGCTGCGCGGAGCGCACGACCTCGCGTACGGCCACGCCAAGGCGATCGTCCACGAATACGACCTCCGACGGGCCGCGCGCAAGCTGGGGTGAGGCCCCGCCCGGACGGCGGTCCGGCAGAACGGCACAGGGCCCGGGAAGGCGGTGCCTTCCCGGGCCCTGTGGTGCTCGCGGACGTCAGTCCTGGTTGAGGATCGCGATGATCCGGAGGATCTCCGTGTAGATCCACACCAGCGACAGCGTCAGACCGAAGGCGGCCAGCCAGGACTCCTCACGGGGGGCGCCGTACCGCACGCCGTCCTCGATCTGCTTGAAGTCCAGCGCCAGGAAGGCCGCACCCAGCAGCACGCCCACGACGCCCACGGCGATGCCCAGGCCGCCGCTGCGGAAGCCGAGGCCGTCACCGCCGCCGAAGACGGCGAACAGGGCGTTCGCGGCCATCAGCAGGATGAAGCCGATCGCGGCGCCGACCACGAAGCGCGTGAACCGCTGGTCGACCCGGATGATCCGGGTGCGGTAGGCGATGAGCACACCCGCGAAGACGGCCATCGTGCCCAGCACGGCCTGCATCGGGGCGCCGCGCGCGATGTCGTTGTACGCCTGGCTGAGGACGCCGAGGAAGAGACCCTCGAAGACCGCGTACGCCAGGATCAGGGCCGGGGCCGGCTTGGCCTTGAACGACTGGACGAGGCCGAGCACCATCGCCACGAGGCCCGCGCCGAAGCCGAGGGCCACGGGCAGGTCCAGCGCCCAGGCGAGGCCCGCGGCGACGATCACGGCGCCCAGCGTGATGGCGCTGCGCGCGACGACGTCGTCCATCGTCATGCGGCCCGCCTGGGCGGGCGCCTGCGGGTAGCGCTGCTGGACGTACGGCGCGCCCTGCGCGTCCTGCGCGTACGGGTTCCCCGCGTACGGGTTCGTGGGCTGGGCGTACGGGTTGTCGGCGTACGGGTTCGTCGCGTAAGGGTTGGCGGCCCCGGCCTGCGGCCCCGCGCCGAAGCCCGCGTAGCCGTTGTCGCGGCTGAACCCCCGTCGCGAGAAGACCGGGTTGCTGCTCCTCATCTCACTCCTCCATGGCCACCCTGCGCGGCCTTGCCGCTAAGGGTAATAGGTAGGCAAAAGAATGGCTCTCCTGCTTCGGGACGATCTTTTTGCCCGTGCATCCCCTACCTGACAACGCAATCCTGAGGTGGTCGGTTCCGCCCTGCAAACGACTGCGGGCCGGATGGCGGCGCCCCGGGGACGCCGCCGTCCGGCCCTGACCGCCGTCGGCCGAGGTCAGCCCTTGAGGGCGTTCACGCGCACGGCCATGTTGCCCGAGGGGTGCTTGTTCTCGTGCATGAGCTGGTGCGCCCGGCCGGTCTCCTCGAAGTCGCCGACCCAGGAGAGGCAGGGGTCGAGCTTCTTGCTCGCGGCCAGCTCGATCACCTGGCGGCACTGCTTGAGGTTGGCGAAGTGGGAGCCCTGGAGGCGCTTCTGCCGCATCCACAGGAAGCGCAGGTCCACGTCGGCGTTGTAGCCGGTCGTGCCGCCGCAGATGACCACCATGCCCGCGGTGTCGCACAGGTACATCGAGGTGGGGATGGTGTTCTGGCCGCTGTGCTCGAGCACGATCCTCGGCGACCGGCGCTCACCGATGATCTCCCAGAACCTGTTGCCGAAGGCGCGGGCGCCCTTCATCCACTTCGCCATGGCCGCGCCGTCCGTGGTGTCGGGGAGCCGGCCCCAGTGGTCGAAGTCGTTGCGGTTGATGTAGCCCTCCGCGCCGAGCTCCAGGCAGAACTTGCCGCGCTCGTCGTCGGAGACCACGGCGACGGGGATGCCGCCGCGGATGCGGGTGATCTGGATCGCCATCGAGCCGAGGCCGCCCGCGCCGCCCCAGATCAGCACCGGGTCGCCGGGCTCCACGGTGTGCGGGGCCCAGCCGCACAGCTGCCGGTAGGCGGTGGCTCCCGTCAGCAGGAAGCAGGCCGCCTCCTCCCAGGACAGGTTGGCGGGCTTGGGGTGGCACTGGTAGTCGGACACCAGGGCGTACTGCGCGAAGGTGCCGAAGTTGGTCTCGTACCCCCAGGCGGTCTGGGTGGCCGAGGTCATGGGGTCGGCGCCGAGCCGGATGTCCTGGGCGGTCTCGTCCCAGGTGCAGCCCGAGAGCATCACCTCGTCGCCGACGGACACGGACGTGACGCCCTCGCCCACGGCCCAGACGATGCCCGATCCCTCGGACCCGCCGATGTGGAAGTTCTCGGGCTCGCCCTTCTTGCGGCGGGCGGCGACGACGTCGTAGGGGTAGCCGAGGGAGGCCCAGACGTTGTTGTAGTTGATCCCCGCGGCCATGACGTAGACGAGCACCTGGCCGCGGCCGACCTTCGGCACGTCCACGACCTCCATGGCGAAGCCCTGCTCCGGCGGGCCGTACCGCTCCGGGCGGATGACCGACGCGTGCATGCGCGCGGGCACCTCGCCCAGGGGCGGCATCTGGCCGATGTCGTACAGGTCCTTGGTCAACTCTTCCTCCACATGATGTGACCCCCGTCGTTCTGCGGCAGTGGTCGGGTGCCGCGCGGTGCTGCGGTGCGCCGCGCGGCCGTGCGTGTTGCGTCAGGCGGCGGTCGCGGTCGCGAGTTCCCGGGCCAGGGACGCGGTGCTGGTGCCGCGGGCCAGACGGGCGACGGGAACCGGGACGCCCAGCTCCCGCTCCAGGCGCTTGCGCAGCTCGGTGGCCATCAGCGAGTCCATGCCGAGCCGGCTGAAGGGCTTGTTGACGTCGAGCCGGGTGACGCGCATCCCGAGCACCTCGGCGACGTGCTGCGCCACGCGGTCGGCGAGCGGCCGGTCGTCGTCGGCGGCGGGCGCCTCGGGGGCGGCCGCGACGGGAGCGGCGGCGGGCTGCGCGGCGGCCGGGGCGGGGACGGGGGCCACCGGGGCCGCGGCGGGTGCCGCGAGCGGCGCGGGGGCCGTCTCCCGGGCCGGGGCGGCGGGGGCCGGGGCGGCCGCCGCCTGTCCGAGTCCGCCCGTGGCGATGCGCAGGCTGCCCCGCAGCTCGATCACGAAGCCGCTGGCCGGGTCGGTCAGCCGCAGCTCGCCGGTCAGCTCGACGCCCTGGTCCGCGGGGGCGGTCGTGGCGCGGTCCCGGCGCTCCTCCGGCTCCGCCGCTCTCGTGTGCTCAGCCGCCATGGTCGCGTTCACCTTGTCTTCCTCGGTCTTCTCGCCGGTCCGGCGACGTATCGGCATGCCCTTGGCCTCGGCGACGACCTGCCGGTCCGCGTCGAAGAGGGCGACGTCCAGGGCGAGCCCGCCCGCCGCGTCCTGCGTGATCCGGCACGTGGTCCACAGCTCCTCCGTCGCCGGGCCGGACACCAGGAACCCGGTGATGCGCGGCTCCAGCAGCGACGGGTCGGCCACCAGCGCCAGGCCGGGCTGGTAGGCCGCCCCCACCAGCCGGGGGTGCACCGGGTGGCCGGGGCGCGGCTCCAGCCCCGCGGGGCGGCGCAGCCGGGCGACGGCCTCGCCCTGCCCGATCCGGACCTCCTCCAGGAGGCGCGGGAGCATGCCGCCCGGGTCGGTGCGGCGGTAGAACTCCGCGGCGTCCAGGCGCTCGGTGCACCGGCCCAGGACGTCCTCGAGCGGCGCGGGCGCGGCGTCGGCGCCGGGCAGGGCGGTGACGGTGCCAGAGGCGCGCCCGGTCCACTCGCCCTGGCCCGGTGCGGGCCGGCTGGTGAGTTCGAACCGCCAGGTCCGGTCCTCGGCCTCGGGGGTCAGGACGACCCGCAGCACGGGCTGCTCCCCGGGGTGCACCAGCAGCGGCTCCCCGATGTCGGCGCCGGTCAGCCGCACCGCCTCGGTGCCCGCGGTGCGGGCGGCCGCGGCCCGGACCGCCTCCGTGAACTCGGGCCCGTGCACCACGGCCGGTCCGCCGGCCGGGTCCGCGGTGACGAACGGCGAGCCGGGCTCGTCCAGCCGGAACTCGTGGGTCTGCGGCAGCGCGTCGAGGTCCTCCACCCAGTAGCTCTCGCGCTGCCAGGGGTAGGCGGGCAGGGGCACGCAGCGGCCGCTGCCGTGAAGCTTGTTCCAGTCGACGGCGACCCCGGCCTCGTACGCCTTGCCCAGGTGGGTCAGCAGGGTCTCGCGCTCGGGCTCCTCGCGCAGGAGCGAGCCGATGGCGGCGCCGGGCAGGCCGGCGTCCTCCAGGGTGTCCTTGACCGCGCCGGACAGCACGGGGTGCGGGCTGATCTCGATGAAGACGGTCTCGGCCTCGGCGGCGGTGGTGAGCACAGCCTCGTGGAAGTGGACGCGGCCGCGGATGTTGCGGACCCAGTACGAGGCGTCGAGCCCGGCTCCGTCCACCAGCTCGCCGGTGACCGTGGAGCGCAGCGGCACCCGGCCGGCGTGCGGCTCGATGTCCCGCAGTTCCTCGGCGAGTTCGCCGAGCAGCGGTTCCATCTTGGCGCAGTGCGAGGCGGCCTCGGCCTTCATGATGCGGCAGAAGACGTCGCGGGCGTCCAGCTCGGCCTTGATCTTCTCGATGCCCTCGACCTCGCCGGCCAGGACGGTGGTGCGCGGGCCGTTGCTGGCCGCGACGGAGACGTCGACGGCGAGGTCGGCGATGAGCCGCTCGGCGTCGGCGGCGGTCAGGGCGGCCACCGACATGGTGCCCTGGCCGGCCACGCGGTCGCGGATCAGCCGGGCGCGGCGGCAGACCACGGCCGCGGCGTCGGCCAGGTCGAGGGCGCCCGCCACGCAGGCGGCCGCGGACTCGCCCATGCTGTGCCCGATGACCACGTCCGGCTCGACTCCCCAGGCCCGCCAGGTCTCGGCGAGGGAGACCTGGACGGCCCAGAGCACGGGGTGGACGACGGCGACGGTCTCGGAGCGCAGGTCGGTGCCGTCGGTGAGGCGGTCGATGACGGACCAGCCGGTCTCGGCACGGACGGCCTCGTCGCAGCGGATGAGCGCGGCGCTGAACGCCGGGGAGGCGTCCATGAGTTCGCGGGCCATGCCGATCCACTGCGAGCCGTGGCCGGAGAAGACGAAGGCGACCCGGGGGCTGCCCGCGTAGCCCGTCTCGCCGTCCTCGTCCAGGGCCTCGCGCAGCCGGGCGGCCAGGGCGTCGTGGCTGTCGCCGACGACGGAGAGCCTGCAGTCGTTGTGGACGCGGCGGGTGGCGGCGGTGTGGCAGAGGTCGGCGAGGTCCGCGGAGCGGCCGGCGCCGTCGGGGCCGAGGTGGCCGGCGAGATCCCGGGCCCGCTGCCGCAGGGCCTCGGGGGAGGCGGCGGAGAGCGTCAGCAGGTGCTCGGCGCCGCTCTCCGGGCCCGCGGCGGGCTCCTCGGCGCTCCCGGCGGGCCCGGCCTCGGTGAGCACCAGGTGCACGTTGGTGCCGGAGACGCCGAAGCCGCTCACTCCGGCGGTCAGCGTCCGCCGGCGGTCCGTCAGCGGCACGGCACCGGCGTGCGGGATGTCGACATGCGCGCCGTCCCAGTCGACCGACGAGGTGCGCTCGGTGACGTGCAGGCTGCGGGGGATCGTGCGGTGCTGGAGGGCCATCACGGTCTTGATCAGCCCGAGGACGCCGGCGGCGGAGCCGGTGTGCCCGATGTTGCTCTTGACCGAGCCGACGTACAGCGGCTGCCCCGCGGGGCGCTCGGCTGCCATGACGGAGGTGATCGCGCCGAGTTCGACGGGGTCTCCGGCGCGGGTGCCGGTGCCGTGGCACTCGATGTAGTCCACCTCGGCCACCGGGATCCCGGCGTGGTCGTAGGCCAGCTGCAGCATCTGCTGCTGGCCGCTGAGCGCGGGGTTGATCATGGTGTCGCTGCCGGCACCGTCGTTGTTCATGCCCCAGCCGCGGATGACCGCGCGGATGGGGTCGCCGTCCGCGAGGGCGCGGTCCAGCGGCTTGAGGAGGACCGCCCCGACGCCCTCGCTGAAGACGAAGCCCGAGGCGGAGGCGTCGCCGAACCGGCAGTTGTCCGCGAAGACGTTGGCGTCGACGAAGCCGTGGTTCTCGGTGCTGGTCAGCAGCAGCTGGGAGCCGCCCGCGATGGCCAGGGTGGACTCGCCGGACTCCAGGCTCTGGCAGGCGAGCGCGATGGCGGTCAGGGAGGAGGAGCAGGCGGTGTCGACGGAGATGCCCGGGCCGGTCACGTCCAGGGCGAAGGAGACCCGGCCGGTGGTGGTGGAGCGGGAGCCGGCGCCGAGCGAGGCGTGGATGTCGGGCGCCCCGACGGACTGCTGCAGCTCCCAGTAGTGCACGGCGGTGGTGCCGACGTAGACCCCGGTGCGGGTCCCGGCCAGCTTGGCGGTGTCCTGGCCGGCGTCCTCCAGGGCCTCCCAGACGGTCTCCATGAAGAGCCGCTGCTGGGGGTCCATGCCCGCCGCCTCCCTCGGGGAAATCCCGAAGTATTCGGCGTCGAACAGGTCCACGTCGTCGAGCAGTCCGGAGCGCACGCGTGCCCCGGGAATCTGGTACGGCCGGCCGAATCGGGTCGGCGGCACGTCCTCGACCGAACAGGCCTCGTCCATCAGGAGTTTCCAGAAGGCCTCGGGTCCGTCGGCGCCGGGCACCCGGCATCCGATTCCCACGATCGCGATCGGTGCAGGCCGCACGGGGTCGTATTCGCCCATGATGTACGTGACTTCCTTGCATCGGAGGGGAAATCGCGCGGCAGTGGGCCTGCGCGGGGTCGGTCTCCGACTCTGGAATACGCGCAAGGGATGTTCAAGAGGCCGTCCGGTAATTGCCGCGGCGCCCCCGGAGCGGCTGAAAAGCGAGGGCGCCGCTGACAGGTTCCTGACTCGGTGTGACGCGGCCGACACGGTCGGGACTCACGTCCGTAACAGCCCGATGCCGGCGGCGTAGACCCCTGCCTGGAAGCGGGAGCGCGCGCCCAGCAGGCGCATGATGTCGGCGACCCGCCTGCGGTAGGTGCGTACGGAGATCTCGAGTTCGCGGGCGGCCACGTCGTCGGTGTAGCCCTCGCCGAGCATGCGCAGGATGCGCACCCCGGAGTCCTGGCGGAGGCACTCGTGCAACTGCTGATATCGCGTCAGCGGGGCGGCGCGGTGCCATGCCGTCAGCATGATGTCGTGCAGCGCCCCCACCACCCCCGGGGCGCGGACCACCGACGCCTCGGTGTCCCTGCCGGGCTCGCCGGACCGGACGAGGGCGACGCGCTGGTCGACGACGACGGTGGCGTAGTGCACCCCGGGGGCGAGCCGGATCTCCACCTCGTCGACGAGGCCGGCGAGTTCGGCCAGGCGCTGGTCGGCGGCCGACTCGGGCGGCGCGAGGATCTGGACCCGGGTGCCCTCCGTCCGGCGGGCGGCGAGGGCGCTCAGCGCCGAGCCCACCATCAGGAGCGCATCGCGGGTGTTGGGTATGTGGATGTTCACCGAGGACTTGGCCTGGGCCACGATGCGGTTGAGCGCACCGGCGGCCACGGACCTGTCGTCGATGTCCGCGAGGGTCGAGTCCTCCAGCGTGCGAATTTGACTGTTGTTCACGACGGATTCGATCAGAGATCGCATCTGCGACAGCACCTGGTCGATTTCGCCGTCCACCGCGCCGGAACCGTCCGGCGGTTCCGTGGGAATGCCCCGGTCGGATACGTCGGGGACCACGTAGAGAGAATTGGGAATACGCATGCACGCCCCAGTGAGTTCGCTGAATCCCGTCCAAGAACGGCGAGCTGCGCACGCAATCTCAAGGGGTTGGCAAGAAACCGGGAAAGGATGCGCAGAGACGGCCGAAAACCCTTGCCTCCCTACAACTCGCGCCTCCCCCGCATTCACGGACCGCCAGGAGTTACGCTACAGACCGTAGCGTAACTCCGTCAATGAACAACTGTTTCCGGGCAGTTGATATTCGGCCAAATGGCCGGTGAACCACCCCGCGGCACATCCCTGTCCGGCGCCCTTCCGGCCCCCTGATCAGCTACGCCGCCCCTCCCGTCCGCCGATTCCCCGCCGGGGCACGGTACCTCGCCACCGCGGGGGCCTGGCTATTTTTGCGCGGTGCGCAATTCTGCGCGGCACGCACTTTCTGTACTGTGACCGCCATGGGCACAGCACAGAAGGGCGCCTCCGGCCCCGGACTCCGGGAGC
The DNA here is from genome assembly GCF_056930295.1 of Streptomyces sp. 17_S59. NCBI lineage: Bacteria > Bacillati > Actinomycetota > Actinomycetes > Kitasatosporales > Streptomycetaceae > Streptomyces > Streptomyces sp. 17_S59. The sequence continues at coordinate 2,757,019 of NZ_JBXOWD010000001.1, forward strand.
GCAAGAAGCAGTCCACCCGGACGGCACTGGGCCTGGCGGCACTGCGACTGGCCGCGGAGCGCGGCTGGGAGGCCGTGCGCGTGGAGGACATCGCGGCCGCGGCCGGGGTCTCGGCCCGCACCTTCAACAACTACTTCTCCAGCAAGGAGGAGGCCGTCATGGCCACCGGCACCGAACGGGCCGAGCGCGCCCGGGAGGCGCTGCGCGCCCGGCCGGCCGAGGAGCCGCTGTGGGAGGCCCTGACCCACGCGCTCGTCGAAACCCTGCAGGCCGAGCCCGACTTCGAGCCGTCCGTCCTGCTGCGCGCCCGGCTGGCGATCGCCCATTCCCAGCTGGCCGCCGAACAGCTCCGGTTCGAGGCGTCGATGGCCGCCACCCTGGCCGCCGAGATCGCCCGGCGCACCGGCACCGACCCCGAGCGGGACCTCTACCCACGGCTGGCGGCCACGCTCGCCATCACCACGACCCGGCTCAGCTTCGAGCACTGGGTGACCAGCGGCTCCGGCACCCCCGTCCGGGAGGTCGTGCAGCAGGCGATGCAGAGCGTCCGCGTCGACCTCTGACGTACGCACAGAGAGCCCCTACGCACACAGAGAGAGTCACCGCCATGTCCCGTACGCCTGCCAGTACCGATCCCGCCGCCGCTGCGGCGGCGGGCTGGCGCAAGGTCCCGGTCCTGATCGTCGCCCTCACCGCCCTGCTCGCGGCCATGCTCACCGCCTTCGCGTTACCGGCCGTCAACTCCGGCCCGCACAAGGTGCCGATCGCCGTCGCGGGCCCCGAGGCCGCCGCCGACAAGGTCGCCGCGCAGCTGGAGGAGGCCAAGCCCGGCGCCTTCAGCGTCAAGAAGGTCGCCGACGCCGACACCGCCCGCGAGCGGATCGACGACCGCAAGGTCTACGGCGCGGTGGTCCTCGGCAGCACGCCGGGGGCCAAGCCCGAGGTCCTGATCGCCACCAAGGCCAGCCCGACGGTCGCCGTGGCGCTGCGCAACCTGGCCCGTTCCCTCGACCCGGCCACCGCCAACTCCCCCGTGCAGGTCAAGGACCTCTACCCGCCCACGGAGGACGACCCCAACGGCGTGGGCCTCGCGTCCGGCGCGCTGCCGCTGGTGCTCGGCGGCTACCTCGCCGCGCTGCTGATCCTGACCCTGCTGCGCGTCCCGGCCCAGCAGGGCGCCACCGCGCTCGGCTTCTCGGTCCTCGCCGGCTTCGCGCTCAGCGCCCTGCTGAAGTACGGCTTCGGCATCACCGACGGCAGCTACGCGATGATCTCCCTGACCGTCGCCTTCAGCACGGCCGCCACCTGCGTGACCATCATGGGCCTGCGGGCCGTGCTGGGCGGGCCCGGCATCGGCCTGGGCGCGGCCATGATGATCCTCCTGGGCAACCCGCTGTCCGGGCTGACCGGCGGCCCGGAGTGGCTGCCCGCCCCCTGGGGCGCCTTCGGCCAGTACCTTCCGCCGGGCGCGGGCGGCACCCTGCTGCGCTCGGTCGCCTTCTTCGACGGCTCCGGCAGCTCGCACGCCCTGATCGTGCTGTCCTGCTGGCTGGTCGCCGGACTCGCGATGTTCGTGATCGGCAGCCGCCGCGAGCAGGCCAAGGCGGCCGCCGCCGCAGCCGGCGCCCCGGCCCCCGGCAAGGAGCCGCAGGCCACCCTCGCGTCGTGATCCGCCCGTGCGGGGCCGGGTGCGCCCGGCCCCGCACGGCGTTCCCGCTCAGGAGCCGTCGTCGACGAAGGCGACCACCCGGGCGGGCGCCGCGCTCGTCCCGGTGAGCTTCAGCGGGAAGAAGCCGACCGTGAACCCGGTCGGGGGCAGCGCGCCCAGGTTCACCAGCTGCTGGACGATCAGCGCCTCCTTGTCCTGGATCGCGTAGTGCCCGTCCCAGATGTGCCGGGGGTCGCCGGTCTCCTGGAACGCCTTGCGCATCGCGGGGATCGGGCGGTCCCAGCCGATGGCGTCCGTGCCCAGGACCGTGGCCCCCAGGCCGGTGAGGTAGCGGGTGCCCTCGCCGGACATGCCGGGGTAGGCGAAGTAGCCCGGCTCGCCCAGGGAGTAGCGCTCCTGGCCGGTGCGGATGAGGACGGCGTCCCCCTCCTCGACGTCCCGGCCCACGGCCGCGATCGCCTGCTTGAGCGCCTCGACCGGAATGGCCTCCGCCGGTTTCACCCAGGGGCGGACGTCCAGCACCATGCCGGGCCGGAACAGCTCCTCCAGCGCGATGTCGCTGATGCTGCGCGCCGGACGGCCCTCGCACATCCGGCCGCTGTGCAGCGGGGCGTCCACATGGGTCCCGCAGTGGGTGCTGATCTCGCGCATCACCTCTCCGGCCGGGCCCTCCCGTCCGGGGAGGTCGCCGGGGTCGCACCCGAAGGAGGCGACCATGAAGTCCAGGCCCCACCCGTCGTGCGTCTGGTAGTCGACCTCGGGGGCCACCACCAGGGCGAGGTCTGGCATGTCCTTGGGGATGAGTTCGAGGTCACGGGGGTCGATGGGGGATGTGAGGTCGACGATGCGGCTCATCTCGTCTCAGCTTCTCTCCGAGTTCAGCTGACGCTCAGTCAGGATGTGGCGTCCGGGGACCGGCCGATCAGTCCCCGCAGTTCGGTCTTGAGGACCTTCCCGTTGGAGTTCCTGGGCAGCGCGGCCACGAACGCGAAGCGGCGCGGCCGCTTGAAGCGCGCCAGGTGCGCAAGGCAGTGGCGCTCCAGCTCGGCGGCCAGGTCGGGGTGCTCCCCGCTCCCCTCCGCCGGGACCACGAAGGCGACGGGCAGCTCCCCCCACTCGGGGTCGGCGGCGCCGACGACGGCGGACTCCGCGACCGAGGGGTGGCGCAGCAGCACCTCCTCCACCTCGCGCGGGTAGATGTTGGACCCACCGGCGATGATCAGGTCCTTGGCCCGGTCGACCAGGGTGAGGAAGCCGTCCGCGTCGAGGCGCCCCAGGTCGCCGGTGTGCAGCCAGCCGCCGCGCAGCGTGTGCGCGGTGGCCTCGGGGTTGTTCCAGTAGCCCGCCATCACGGTGGCACCCCTGACGATCACCTCGCCGGTGGTCCCGGGCGGCACGTCGGAGCCGTCCGGCCCCACGACGCGCAGCTCGACACCGGTACGTGCCCGGCCGACGCTCTCCAGTCGCCGGCCCAGGGCCCCGGGGGCGCCACCCCGGTGGTCCTCCGGCCGCAGGTGCGAGATCGTGCCCGGCGTCTCGCCCTGCCCGTACCCCTGCCACAGCCGCCCGGCGCCGAAGCGCGCGATGACCTTCTCCAGGTCCTCGCGGTACATCGGCGCCCCGCCGTAGAGGATGCGGTGCACGCCCGGGACCAGGTCGTCGGGGAGCAGCCCCGGGTCGAGCAGCCGGCGCAGGATGGTCGGCACCGCGAAGAACGCCACCGGGCCGAAGGCCCGCAGCACTTCGCCCAGGGTGTCCGCGTCCACCACGCCGCCCCGGGGGAACAGCTGGGCCCGGGACCGGGCGGTGTAGGCCAGCCCGAACAGCCCGCCCGCGTGCGACAGGGGCGCGATGTGCAGCAGCGACGCGTCGACGCCCGTGCCGAGGTCGGTGAGTGCACTGTCCGTGGCCGCGGCCAGATTGCCGTGGGTGAGCGTCGCCCCCTTGGGATGGCCGGTGGTGCCGCTCGTGTAGAACAGCCACGCCGGGTCGCCGGGGCCCGCCGCGGCCGGGGGCCCGCCGGGGCCCGGCGCCGCCCGTTCCGCCGCCTCCGTCAGCTCCGCCGCCGCCACGAGCGCGGTCGCGCCCAGGCCCTGTTCCCGTAACGGGCCCACGAGTTCGTCCGTGGCCACGCACAGCGCCGCCGTGCAGTCCTCGGTCTGCTGGGCGAACTCCTTCGGGTGGAGGCGGGCGTTCACCGGAGTCGCCACCAGCCCGGCCCACCACACGCCGAAAAGGATCTCCGGGTAGTACGGCGTGTTGCGCATGGCCAGCGCGACCCGGTCGCCGGGGCGCAGGCCGTACTCGCCGAGCAGCGCGGCGCCCACGGCCCGTGCCCGGCCGGCCAGTTCGCGGTAGTCGCGCAGGACGGTGCTCCCCTCGCACACCGCGGGGGCGTCCGGGGTCCGGGCGGCGGCCCGGTGCAGCAGGGCCGCGATGTTCATCCGGCCCTCCCCGCCGCGGGCGCCTCCAGGACGACGACGGCCGCGGCCGCCTCCTCGAAGCCCAGGAAGCCCCCGCCGTTCTCGGCCAGCCCGATGCGCACGCCGGGCGCCTGCCGGTCCCCGGCCTCGCCCCGCAGCTGGGTGACCAGCTCGTGCACCTGCCCGATGCCGGTGGCCCCGATCGGATGGCCGTTGCACTCCAGGCCGCCCGAGGTGTTCACCGGGAGGCGGCCGCCGAGCGCCGTGTCGCCCCGCTCGGCGGCGTGCGCGCCGTCGCCGGGCGGCACCAGCCCCAGGGCCTCCAGCTGGAGGACCTCGCCGACCGCCGTCGCGTCGTGGACCTCGGCGAGCGAGACGTCGGCGGGCCCGAGCCCCGCACGCTCGTAGGCGGTGGCCGAGGCGCGGCGGGTGATCTGCCGCGCCTCGTCGTCGAGGGACCGGCCCGTGCCCGAGGCGACCACGCTCGCCCGGATCCGCACGGCCCGCCGGGCGCCCAGCCGGCGGGCCGCCGCCGGGGAGCAGACGAGGGCCGCAGCGGCGCCGTCGCCGATGGGCGCGCACATGGGGAGCGTCAGCGGTGCCACGATCTCGCGCGCGGCCAGCACCTCGTCGGCGGTGAGCGGATCCCGGCGCGCCGCCCTGGGGTTGAGGGAGCCGTGCCGGCGGTTCTTGGCGGTGACCGCGGCCAGGGCGCGCGGGGTGCAGGAGGGGTGGCGGCGCCGGTAGTGGGCGGCGAGGGCGGCGTAGACGTCCATGAACACCGAGCGCCGGCCGCCCGGGGGCGCCGCGGCCCCGGCGGCCTCCCGCAGGGCCTTCAGCTCCGCCTCCCAGCGGGCCGCGTCCAGGCCGCCCCGGAACGCCTCGCCCATGCGGTGCTCGTCGGCGCCGTACATCTTCTCGGCGCCGAGGGCGAGGGCCACGTCCGTCTCCCCCGCCCGGACGGCGGTGGCCGCCAGGTGGAGCGCGGTGGCGCCGCTCGCGCAGGCGTTCTCCACGTTGTGGACGGGGATCCCCTCGATTCCCGCGGCGCGCAGCGCCACCTGGCCGCGGATCAGGTGCTGGCCCTCCAGGACGCCCTGGGTGGCGTTGGCGAAGAACACCGCGCCGACGTCCGCCGGCCCGGCCCCGGCGTCCGCGAGGCACAGCGCGAGGGCCTCGCCCGCGAGCGTGCCGACGGAGAGGTCCGGGAACCTGCCGTAGGCGGTGCGGCCCACGCCGAGCACGTACACGTCGCTCATGACCGGCCCGCGTCCGCGGCGGCCGAGGGCACGCGGACGGTGTTCCGCAGGATCCCGATCCCCTCGACCTCCAGCTCGACCACGTCCCCGTCCTGCAGGTGCCGACCCAGGTCGAAGCCGGTTCCGGAGGGCACGGTGCCGGAGCCGATGACGTCGCCGGGGTGCACCGCCTGCTCCCGGCTGAGGTGCACCACGGCGTCCTCGAAGCTGTGCTCCATGCCGTCCGTGCCACCGCGCGACCACTCCTCGCCGTTGACGCGGGCCGTCATGGTGAGGTGGTACGGGTCGGTCAGCTCGTCCCGGGTGACGATGCACGGCCCGAGCGTGTTCGAGCCCGCGAAGTCTTTGCCCTCGCAGGGGCCCACGCCCGCCCGCATCAGCACGGCCTGGAGGTCCCGGGCGCTCCAGTCGTTGAAGACCGTGTAGCCGAAGACGTACTCGTGGGCCTCGGCGGGCTTCACGTCCCGGCCCGTGCGCCCCACCACGGCGGCGAATTCCAGCTCGAAGTCCAGCTCCGTCGAGCCCGAGGGCGCGCTGATCTCGTCCTCGGGCCCGCTGACGGCCAGGTGGTCGGCCACGTAGTACATGACGCGCTCGCGGAACAGCGGGCTGAGGTCGAAGCGCCCGCCGGCCATCAGCCGGTCGAACTCGGCGGCGGGGTCCGCGGCCGCGGCGGCCTGGCGCCGGGCCAGCTCCCGCAGTCCCGACTCGAGGTGGGCGATGAACAGCCCGCAGTCGCGCAGCCGGGCCGGTCGGGGCAGGGGTGCCAGCAGCCGGACGCCGTCCCGGTCGAGCAGGGCGCCGCCGGGGCGCCGGTCGCACAGCCCGCGCGCCCGGTCGAGGGCGCCCTCGCCGGCTTCGATCAGGGCCTGGAGGGAGGTGAAGGCCGCGTCGCCGGGAGCGGCGGCGGCGAGGTCGAGGACGGTCGCGTCCTCGTCCAGGAGCACTCCGGCACGGGGCCGGTCCGGTTGGTTCTTCCTCTCGAACGTGACCAGGCGCATGGCGTCTCCCCTCGTGGAGTGGGCGGCTCGGGACAGAAGCGCTGGATATGTGATGCAGGAGAGGTCGAGCGGTTGTAGCGAGGAGTGGGAGGAACGGACTCGCGGCGGAACCGGTACCGCCACTTCTGCGGTGCACGGGTCAAGGCGCCAGGGCATCCAAGGCTCCGGGCCCGGCTCACCCGCGATTGACTGGACGGTGGTCCAATCGTTGAACGGCCGACACAGGCCGTCAAGGCTTCGGTCGTGATCGGTATCGCGGGCTTTCCGGCACGTCCCGGGGGACGCGGTCGCTCCGGTGACCCTGTGCCCCGTGGGACACTCCGTGGGACAATCGCCCGCATGGCCGGTCGTCGCGAGGAATCCGCACGGGAGAGCCGCCGCAGACTGCTCGAGGCGGCGACGGAGCTGGTGGCCGAGGCGGGACCGCGGGCCGCGTCCGTGCAGGCCGTCGCGGAGCGCGCGGGCATCAGCCGCGGCTCGGTCGCCTGGCACTTCGGCTCCAAGGAGGGCCTGATCGTCGAGGTGATCGAGGGCGCCTTCCGCGCAGCCGAGGAGGAGTACCGCCGGCTGCTGCCGGAGTCCGGCCCGCTCTCCTTCGACGCCCTCGTGGACGCGCACCTCAGCGTGGTCGACGCCCCGTGCGGACGCGTGTTCGCCACGGTCCTGCCGGAGGTCACGGGCGCACCGGGAGCCCTGCGGGACGCCTATGTGCGGGGGTACGAGCGCACGCGCCGGGTGTGGGTCGGCTATCTGGAGCGGCTCACGGAGCGCGCCCCGGGACTGCCGGACGCGAAGAGCCTGGCGGCGCTCGTCTTCGGCAGCGGCGTCGGCGTGAACACCCTGCACAGCCTTGACGGCCTGGTGGACCGGGCGGAGGCGTTCTCCGCCCTCAAGCAGCTGTTCGACCTCGCGGGCGGAACGGCCCCGCAGCGGCTGCGGACGGGGGCCGGGGACGGCCCCGTACCTGTGCCCGGGGACCGTCAGCCGCCCGCGGGAGAACACTGAGACGCACGACGTGCCCGGAGCCGGACTTGAACCGGCACGGCCCCAAGGGCCAGCGAGGTTTAAGCTCGCCGTGTCTGCATTCCACCATCCGGGCGGGGGCTCTCGGGCAGCACAGCAAGAGGCGGACTGGCCTCCCCCTCGGAGAGCAGGACGAGCCTAGCCGGGGAGCGCCCCCCAAACAGCGGAACGGTGACCCGAGGTTGTCTTATTTTATTGGCAACTGAGCAGTCATCAGCGCATGGATGACACCACTGGCACATGCCAGGGGCCGATCTCCCCCGCTGTCCCCCGCCCGTCGGCCCGGCCCGGGCCGGAACGGATTTGTCGCAATCTCATCGCTCTCGGTAAGGGGCGGTCTCCTACCCAGGGATGACCACCCCCCTGCCGCATACCTCCGGAGACTGTCCCGGGAACCGGAGCTGGGGCTGATCCCGGGCCCGATCGCCCGAAGCACCATGGAGTACGTCCCCTGCTACCGCCCCGACAGGAGTGCTCCACCGTGACCACCACCCCCTTCGGCGCCCAGACCGCCGCCCGCGCCACCGCGGTGGCAGCCCGCGCCACGGATCTCACCAAGGTCTACGGACAGGGCGAGACCCAGGTGGTCGCCCTGGACGCGGTGTCCGTGGACTTCCGCCAGGCGGAGTTCACCGCGATCATGGGCCCCTCCGGCTCCGGCAAGTCGACGCTGATGCACTGCATGGCCGGCCTCGACACCGTCTCCGGCGGCTCGGCCCGCATCGGCGACACCGAGCTGACCGCGCTCAACGACAAGAAGCTCACCCAGCTGCGCCGCGACAAGATCGGCTTCATCTTCCAGGCGTTCAACCTGCTGCCGACGCTCAACGCCATCGAGAACATCACGCTCCCGATGGACATCGCCGGCCGCAAGCCCGACAAGCAGTGGCTGGACACGGTCGTGGACACCGTCGGCCTGTCCGGGCGCCTCAAGCACCGCCCCAACCAGCTCTCCGGCGGCCAGCAGCAGCGCGTGGCCGTCGCCCGCGCCCTGGCCGGCCGCCCCGAGATCATGTTCGCCGACGAGCCGACCGGAAACCTGGACTCCCGCTCCGGCGCCGAGGTCCTGGGCTTCCTGCGCAACTCGGTGCGCGAGCTGGGCCAGACCGTCGTCATGGTCACCCACGACCCGGTCGCGGCCTCCTACGCCGACCGCGTCGTCTTCCTCGCCGACGGCCGCATCGTCGACGAGATGTACGAGCCCACCGCCGACGCCGTCCTCGACCGGATGAAGCGCTTCGACGCCAAGGGCCGCGTCAGCTGACCGGCAGCCGCCCCCTCGCCAGCCACTCGTCCCAGGACTGACACCGATGCTCCGTACCGCACTGCGCAATGTGCTCGCGCACAAGGCCAGGCTGCTGATGACCGTGCTCGCCGTGATGCTCGGCGTGGCCTTCGTCTCCGGCACCCTCGTCTTCACCTCGACCGTCTCCGACGCCTACAAGAAGAGCTCCGCCAAGGGCTTCACCGGCGTCGACGTCGCCGTCCAGCCCCACAAGGAGGACCGCGACAAGGGCAACCCGGGCGCGGTCCCCCGGCTGTCCCAGCAGCTGCTCGACCAGGCCGCCAAGGTGCCCGGCGCCGCCTCCGCCACCGGCTCGGTCAGCGGCTTCGCCGCCATCGCCGACAAGCACGGCAAGCTCGTGGGCGACGGCTTCTCGTCCTCCGGCGCCAACTACTACCCGGGCGCGGACGGCAAGGACCCCCGCTACCCGATGAAGAACGGCCGCGCGCCCAAGGCCACGGGCGAGATCGCCCTGGACGCCAAGACCGCCGACCGCGCGGGCTACAAGGTGGGCGACACCGTCCGGATATCCGTCGACGGCCCGGTGCTGGAGCAGAAGGTCACCGGCATCTTCACCACCGACGACGGCAACGTCTCGGCGGGCGGCAGCCTCGCGCTCTTCGACACCCCCACCGCGCAGAAGCTCTACGGCAAGCCCGGCGAGTTCGGCGAGATCGACGTGAAGGCCGCGCCCGGCACCTCCCAGGCCGCCCTGAAGGCCTCACTCGAGAAGATCCTGCCCAAGGACACCGAGGCCACCACCGGTCAGCAGCTCGCCGACGACCAGGCCGACGCCATAGCCCGGGGCACGGACGGCATGCGCACCGTCATGCTGGCCTTCGCCGGTATCTCGCTCTTCGTCGGCATCTTCATCATCGCCAACACCTTCACCATGCTGGTCGCCCAGCGCACCAAGGAACTGGCCCTGCTGCGCGCCGTCGGCGCCAGCCGCCGCCAGGTCACCCGCTCGGTGCTCATCGAGGCGTTCGTCGTGGGCTCCGTCGCCGGCGTCGTCGGCCTGGCCTCGGGCATCGGCATCGGCGCCGGGCTGCGGAGCCTGATCAACAGCACCGGCTCCGCCGTCCCCGACGGCCCGCTGGTGGTCTCGCCGGACACGATCATCACCTCGCTGGCCGTCGGCATCGTCATCACCATGCTCGCCGCCTGGCTGCCCGGCCGCCGCGCCGCGAAGATCCCGCCGGTCGCCGCGATGAACAGCGTGCACGCCGTCGCCACCACCAAGTCGCTGGTCGTCCGCAACTCCATCGGCGGCGCCATCGCCGCCATCGGTGCCGCCCTCACCCTGACCGCGTCCGGCTCCAGCACGATGGGCGCCGGTGCCGCGCTGGTCCTCGTCGGCGTCTTCGTGCTGACCCCGCTGCTGTCCCGCCCGGTGATCGCCGCCGCGGCGCCGCTCCTGCGCGGGTTCGGCATGCCCGGCAAGCTCGCCCGGCAGAACGCGGTCCGCAACCCGCGCCGCACCGCCGCGACCGCCTCCGCGCTGATGATCGGCCTCACCCTGATCACCGGCCTGACCGTGATCGCGGGCAGCGTCTCCAAGGCCGTCGACAAGATGGCCACGGACTCCCTCAAGGCCGACTACATCGTCTCCATGGCCAGCCTCACCCCGCTGTCCCCGGACGTGGAGAAGAAGCTCGCCGAGCAGCCGGACGTCACCGCCACCAGCCCGGTGCGCACCTCCCCCGCCCGCATCGACGGCGACCACGAGATCCTCTCGGGCGTCAACGGCAAGACCATCGGGCAGCTGTCCAAGCCCGGGTTCACGGCCGGCTCGTTCGCCGGGCTCTCCGCCGGCAAGGCCGTCGTCGACGACAAGACCGCCGAGAGCCACCACTGGAAGCTCGGCTCGTCCTTCACCGTCACCTACGAGGACGGCAAGCAGGGCACCCTCACGGTCTCCGGCATCTTCAAGGGCAACGCCCTGACGCGCGGCATCATGGTCGACGCCGCGGGCCTCGCCCCGCACCAGAGCGAGATCGCCGACGCCCAGGTGATGGTCAAGACCAAGAGCGGTGCGAGCGACGCCACCAAGGACAAGCTCCGCAAGGCCCTCGGCGACAACCCCGCCATCCAGGTCGAGGACAAGCAGGACGTCTCCGACGGCATCGCCAAGCTCATCAACCTGCTGCTGAACATGCTCTACGGCCTGCTGGCCATGGCCGTGATCGTCGCCGTCCTCGGCGTCATCAACACCCTGGCGATGTCCGTCTTCGAGCGGCAGCAGGAGATCGGCATGCTGCGTGCCATCGGCCTGGACCGCAAGGGCATCAAGCGGATGGTGCGCCTGGAGTCGCTGGTGATCTCGCTCTTCGGCGGCGTGCTGGGCGTGGGCCTGGGCGTGTTCTTCGGCTGGGCCGCGGGCGACCTCATCAAGAAGAGCCTCAGCACCTACGAGCTGGTGCTCCCCTGGGGCCGGATGGGCATCTTCCTGCTGCTCGCCGCCGTGGTCGGCATGCTGGCCGCGCTGTGGCCGGCCCGGCGGGCGGCCAAGCTCAACATGCTGTCGGCCATCAAGGCCGAGTAGCTTCGCCGGAACACGGAAGGGGCCGGGCCCCGCGGCAACAGCCGTGGGGCCCGGCCCTTTTCCCAGCCGTCTTCTCAGCCGTCCGAGCGCCAGTCGCGGGTGCGCAGCGGCAGCGCCGACTCGCCGGACTCCGCCGTGCGGACCGCCAGCACCTGGTTGACGCCGATGCGGTTGCGCTCGAAGGACAGCGCGGAGGCGGCCATGTAGAGCCGCCACACCCGGGCCCGGCCCGGGGAGGTGAGCCGCACGGCCTCGTCCCAGTGCGCCTCCAGGTTGGCCACCCAGGAGCGCAGCGTCAGCGCGTAGTGCTCGCGCAGCGCCTCGACGTCCCGGACCTCGAACCCGGCCTCCTCCAGCTGCCCGACGGTCCGTCCGACGGGCGCCAGCTCACCGTCGGGGAAGACGTAGCGGTCGATGAACTCGTCGACCCGGTAGGCCTCCTCGTCCCGCATCGGGCGGCGCGCGATCTGGTGGTTCAGCAGCCGCCCGCCGGGCACCAGCAGCCCGTACAGGCCGGCGGCGTACTCGGCGTAGCGCTCGGAGCCCACGTGCTCGGCCATGCCGAGGGAGGCGATGGCGTCGAACGGCCCGTCCGCGATCTCGCGGTAGTCCTGCACCCGCACCTCGATGCGGTCCGCCAGCCCGGCCTCCGCGATGCGCTTGCGGGCGTACGCGGCCTGCTCCTCGGAGAGAGTGACGCCGACCGCGCTCACCCCGTACTCGCGGGCGGCGTGCAGCACCATGGAGCCCCAGCCGCAGCCGACGTCCAGCAGCCGCTGTCCGGGCCCGAGGGCCAGCTTCCGGCAGACGAGATCGAGCTTGTCCCGCTGGGCCTCCTCGAGCGTTGCGCCGGGACCGGCCCAGTAGGCGCAGGAGTAGACCATCGACGGGCCCAGGACGCGCTGGTAGAAGGCGTTTCCGACGTCGTAGTGGTGGCTGATGGCCTGCTTGTCGCGGCGCAGCGTGTGCAGCGGGCCGGCGCCGGCGGCGCGGGCCTCCTCGCGGGGCGGCACGGGCGGCACCCAGGGAGCGGCGAGCCGGAGCAGCTCGCGGCCCGCGGCCCGCAGCCCGGGGTCGCGGAGCACGGCCAGGAGGACGGCCGGACCCGAGCGGCGGCCCTGCCCCTCACCGCGCCCCCAGAGGCTGCCGGCGAGCAGGTCGAGGGCCCGGTAGAGGTCGCCCTCGACGTCGACGTCCCCGGCCACCCAGGCCCGGGCCAGGCCCAGCTCGCCCGGCTTCCACAGCAGCCTGCGCAGCGCCCGGCGGCGCCTGACGATCAGGACGGGGGCGCCCGGGGGGCCGGCCTCGCTGCGGTCCCAGGCGCGGATCCGGACGGGCAGCGGGGCGCCCAGCGCCCGTTCCGCCAGCGTGCTGAGCCGTCGGGCGGCATCGGCCATGTCGGCACACCTCCATGATGATGTGTCAGGAAGTAGCTGTACCTGACATCTGAACACCAACGGGTCGTGCAGTAGTCCTTCCCGCAAAAACCGCTCCGCCCCCGCCGGAGCGGGGCGCTCCACCCGGCGCAGAGCACGCCGAAGGGCGCCCACCCCACGGATTGGTGGACGCCCTTCGGACGGAACTGCTGTGACCGGAGGTCAGGAGGCCTTGGCCTTCTCGGCCTTGTCCGTCGCGACCGGGGCCGGCTTGGCGGCCTCGTAGAACTCCTCGCGCGGGTTCTCCATGGCGCGCAGGGAGACCAGCTCGCGCTTGAGGAACAGACCCAGGGTCCAGTCCGCAAAGACACGGATCTTCCGGTTCCAGGTCGGCATGGCCATGCCGTGGTAGCCACGGTGCATGTACCAGGCGAGACGGCCCTTGAGCTTGATCTTCATCTTGCCCATGACGATCATCGCCACGCCCTTGTGGAGGCCGAGGCCCGCCACCGCACCCTTGTTGGCGTGCGAGTAGGTCTTCTGCGGGAAGCCGCGCATCCCGGAGAGGACGTTGTCGGCGAGGACCTTGGCCTGGCGCAGCGCGTGCTGGGCGTTCGGCGGGCACCAGGCGTTCTCGTTGCCCGCCTTGCGGCCGACGACGTCCGGGACCTGGGCGTTGTCGCCCGCGGCCCAGATGTAGTCGGTGCCCTGGACCTGGAGGGTCTCGGAGGTGTCGACGTGACCGCGCGGGCCCAGCGGCAGCCCGTAACGGGACAGCACCGGGTTGGGCTTGACGCCCGCGGTCCACACGATCGTGTTGGAGTCGACCTCGAGGCCGTTCTTCAGCACGACGTGGCCGTCGACGCAGGAGTCCATGGAGGTCGAGAGGTAGATCTCGACGCCCCGGCTCTCCAGGTGCTGCTTGCCGTACTCGCCGAGCTTCGGACCGACCTCGGGGAGGATCTTGTCCGCCGCGTCGACGAGGATGAAGCGCATGTCCTCGCGCTTCACATTGGGGTAGTACTTGGCGGCGTCGCGGGCCATGTCCTCGACCTCGCCGATGGTCTCCGCACCCGCGAAGCCACCGCCGATGAAGACGAAGGTGAGCGCCTTGCGGCGGATCTCCTCGTCCTTGGTCGAGGCAGCCTTGTCGAGCTGCTCGAGAACGTGGTTGCGCAGGCCGATGGCCTCCTCGATGCCCTTCATGCCGATGCCGTTCTCGGCGAGGCCGGGGATCGGGAAGGTGCGGGAGACCGCGCCGAGCGCGATGACCAGGTAGTCGAAGGGCAGCTCGTAGGACTCGCCGACGATCGGCGCGACCGTGGCGACCTTGCGGTCCTGGTCGATGCCGGTGACGCGGCCGGTGAGGACCTCCGCCTTGGGGAGCACGCGTCGCAGGGGCACCACGACGTGGCGAGGGGAGATGCTGCCGGCGGCAGCTTCGGGAAGGAAGGGCTGGTACGTCATGTACGAGCGCGGGTCGACGACCGTGACGGTCGCCTCGCCGTAGCGCATCTTCTTGAGGATGCGCTGTGCCGCGTACAGGCCGACGTACCCACCGCCTACTACGAGGATCCGTGGACGCTCCGTGGTGCTCATGTTTCGAGTATCCAGCACTCCCCCACGGGGTGCTCGTGAGCCCCTTCACAAGAGACCGGGACCTGTCTGCTACACTCCGCCGCCCCGTGATCGACGCCATACCCCCGGAAGGGAACCAGATCCACCCGGCAGGCGTTCACCACCCCCGCTGAACTGGCCTTGTGTCGAGTGCGACGACTGGACCACCCGGGGTCGACCCCGCGCATAAGCGTTTCTTTAAGACGCACGAAAGCGGACGGTTTCCGGCTACCGGGCCCCCGGGACCCCCGGATGGGGCCCTGAAGCACACATTCCGCGATCCCGGGCCCGGTTTTTCATGTGAAGGATTTCACGAACTTTCTTCGACAGGGCCCCGATCGGCCCTTCACAAGGGCCTTTCGGACCCCCTCAGGCGATGCTCCAGGCAATGCCGTCCAGGATGTCGTGCTCGCTCACGACGACCTCCCGGGCCCCCGTCCGCTCCATCACGCACTGCAGGACGAGCGCCCCGGCGGCAATCACATCGACCCGCCCGGGGTGCATCACGGGAATCGCCGCGCGCTGCTCGTGCGTGGACGACAGCAGCCTGCCGGTGATCTCGCGGACCGTGTCGAGGGAGATCCGCGAGTGGTGGATGACCGACCAGTCGTACTCCTCCAGCCCCAGGGCGATCGCCGCGACCGTGGTGACCGAGCCGGCCAGCCCCACGAGCGTGCGGGCCTCGGTGAGCGGAACGGTCTGCTCGGCGAGGTCCAGCGCGGCCTCGACGTCGGCCCGTATCGCCGCGATCTGCTCCGCCGCCGGAGGGTCGGTGACCTCGCCGTCCACCACGAGATGACGCTCCGTCATCCGCACGCAGCCGACGTCCACGCTGCGCGCGGCCCGCACGTGCTCCTCGCCGAGCACGAACTCCGTCGAGCCGCCGCCGATGTCCACGACCAGGAACGGCTTCGCCAGGTCGTCCCGCCCGGTCAGCTCCCGGGTGGCCCCGGTGAAGGAGAACTCCGCCTCCTGGTCGCCGGTGATGACCTCGGGCTCCACGCCCAGGATCTCCACCACGCCGCGCACGAAGTCCTCGCGGTTCTTCGCGTCGCGCGAGGCGGAGGTGGCGACGAACCGGGTGCGCTCGGCCTTGAGTTCGCGGATGACCTCCGCGAACTCCCGGCACGCGGCGAAGGTGCGCTCCAGCGCCTCGGGAGCCAGCCGCCCGGTGCGGTCCACCCCCTGGCCGAGCCGCACGATCGTCATCCGCCGGTCCAGCTCGACCAGCTCACCGGTGTCCGGGTCGGCGTCGGCGACGAGCAGACGGATGGAATTGGTACCGCAGTCGATCGCGGCGACGCGGGTCATGAGGTCTCTGCCTCCGTCTCCGTCTCCGTTGCGCACGGCGTCACGCACGGCCCCTTGCGCCACCACTCCGGCAGCATCGCGATCGCCTCGTCCCCCAGCGGGTTGACGCCCGGGCCCGCGGCCAGCGAGTGCCCGACGAGCACGTGCAGGCACTTCACCCGGTCCGGCATGCCGCCCGCGCTGGGGAACCCCTCCAGCACCTCGATGGCGTCCCGCCGCCGGATGTAGTCCTCGTGCGCCGCCCGGTACGCCGCGGCCAGCTCCGGGTCCGACTCCAGACGGGCGGTCATCTCCTTCATGACCCCCTCCGCCTCGAGCGTCCCGATCGCGGAGGCGGCCCGCGGGCACGTCAGGTAGTACAGCGTCGGGAAGGGCGTGCCGTCCTCCAGCCGCGGCGCGGTCTCGACGACGTCCGGGTTGCCGCAGGGGCAGCGGTGGGCGATGGCCCGCAGTCCGCGCGGCGGGCGGCCCAGCTGCTCCTTGAACGCGGCGATGTCCGCCTCGGTCGGCGCGGTGGGCTCGGTCTTCGGGGGAGGGGTGTCCATGTGCTCGCTCGTGCTCGTCGGAAGGTCTTGTCGAAAGATGTACGGACCGGATCAGCCGATCAGCCGTGGCCGTCGGAAGTGTCCACGCCGTCCCAGAGGTTGCTGTACCAGGGGCGGTCGCCGGCTCCCTGGTCCTTGGGCCGCTTGGCGTCCCCGCTGCCGTCCACCACGCTGTAGCCCGTCTCGCCGGGGCGCACGTAGTGCAGGTGCTCGCGCGCCTGCTGCTCCACGTACGCCGGGTCCTCAAGGCGGGCCTTCTCGTCGCGCAGCCGCTTCACCTGCTCGCGGGCGTGCTCGGTCTGGCGCCGCTGGTCGGCGATGTCCGAGCGCTGGGTGACCCACTGCCGCATCGGGTAGGCGAGGGCCACCACGAGCGAGCAGACGACCAGGGCGAGGAGCGCCGCGCGGCCCGTGAGCCGGCTGCGGCGCGGCGGCCGGGCGCGGTAGACCCGGGCGGCGCCGGACCCGTGCACCAGCGCCGTGCCCAGCGCCTTGAGCCTGGTCGCGGTGGAGAACCGGTCCGCGCCCACGTCGCCTCCCCTTCGGTCCTTACGAACGTACGTCCCCGGACACGGTACGGGACCGCGGCCGGGGACGTACGGCGACTGGCGGGGGTCAGACCCTAAGGGAGGTCAGCCCCTGGGGAGTCGGCCCTTGACGACGTCAGCCCTTGCAGTACTTACTGGTTCGCAGAGCGAAACCGCGGGAAGGCGCTGCGGCCGGCGTACACCGCGGCGTCGTCGAGGATCTCCTCGATGCGCAGCAGCTGGTTGTACTTGGCGACGCGCTCGGAGCGGGCCGGGGCGCCGGTCTTGATCTGGCCGCAGTTGGTGGCGACGGCCAGGTCGGCGATGGTGACGTCCTCGGTCTCGCCGGAGCGGTGGGACATCATGCACTTGAAGCCGCTGCGCTGGGCCATCTCGACGGCGTCGAGGGTCTCGGTCAGCGAGCCGATCTGGTTGACCTTGACCAGCAGGGCGTTGGCGGTGCCCTCCTCGATGCCCTTGGCGAGGCGCTCGGGGTTGGTGACGAACAGGTCGTCGCCGACGAGCTGGACCTTGTCGCCGAGCTTGTCGGTGATGGTCTTCCAGCCGGCCCAGTCGTCCTCGAACAGCGGGTCCTCGATGGAGACCAGCGGGTACGCCTCGACCAGCTCGGCGTAGTACTCGGTCATCTGGGCGGCGGTGCGGTCCTGGCCCTCGAACGTGTAGACGCCGTCCTTGTAGAACTCGGAGGCGGCGACGTCCAGCGCCAGCGCGATGTCCTGGCCGGGGGTGTAGCCGGCCTCCTTGATGGCCTCGAGGATGAGGTCGAGGGCCTCGCGGTTGGAGCCCAGGTTCGGGGCGAAGCCGCCCTCGTCGCCGAGGCCGGTGGACAGGCCGCGGCCCTTCAGCACCTTCTTGAGGGTGTGGTAGACCTCGGTGCCCCAGCGCAGGGCCTCGGAGAAGGACTCCGCGCCGATCGGGGCGATCATGAACTCCTGGATGTCCACGTTGGAGTCGGCGTGCGAGCCGCCGTTCAGGATGTTCATCATCGGAACGGGCAGCAGGTGCGCGTTCGGGCCGCCGAGGTAGCGGAAGAGCGGCAGGTCGGACGCCTCGGAGGCGGCGTGCGCGACGGCGAGGGAGACGCCCAGGATGGCGTTGGCGCCCAGCGAGCCCTTGTTGTCGGTGGCGTCCAGGTCGAACATGGCCTGGTCGATCAGGCGCTGCTCGGTGGCGTCGTAGCCGACCAGCTCCGGGCCGATCTGCTCGATGACGGCGAGGACGGCCTTCTCGACGCCCTTGCCGAGGTAGCGCTCCGGGTCGCCGTCACGCAGCTCGATGGCCTCGAAGGCACCGGTGGAGGCGCCGGACGGCACGGCGGCACGGCCCGTGGAGCCGTCGTCGAGGCCGACCTCGACCTCGACCGTGGGGTTGCCTCGCGAGTCGAGGATCTCGCGAGCTACGACGACGTCGATGGACGGCACGAGGGTCTCCTTCGTGTGTGTCTGGAGTTCTGCAGCACGAGCCTAACGGGCCCGGGAGGCTGCCCCCGCCCGCGGACCGCGCAACCGGGCCGGAAAATCTGAAAAAACAGCACAAACGCCGAGATCGCGGGATGAACAGCCCGTCTGTTCGCTCAACGGAAAAACCGCCCGGGAACGACGGAGCCCCGCTCCGATGCGGCTCGGGGGGAAGGCGCATCGGAGCGGGGCGGTCCCGCGCATGAGCGGCGTCGCGGCGGAGGCCGCTCACCCGTCGGTCGTGCACCGGTCCTCGCCCGTGCTCGGGGCGGAGGGCGAGGACCGGACGCGATCAGCTGGTGTGCAGCATCTGACCCGGGTAGATGGTGTCCGCGTTGGCGACGATGTTCTTGTTGAGGTCGTACAGCTTCTCCCAGCCGCCCTTGATCTGCTGGGTCTCAGCGATCTTGGAGAGGGTGTCGCCTTCCTTGACCTCGTAGTTGCCGTCGCCCTTCTGCACGGTCTGCGGGGCGGCGTGCTTCGGCGCGCGCTGCTTCGGCGCCGGGGTCTCGTCGGCCTGCTCGTCCGCCTCCTGGGCCGGCTTGGCGTGCTTCGGCGCGGTGGAGCGCTGGCTGCGGTCGGCGTGGCTCGTGGTGGAGCTGCCGTGCGAGGAGGACTTCGAGGACTTCTTCGACACGGAGCCGGAGCCCGAGGTGTCCACGTCGGCCTTCGCGCCGCCCTTGCTCAGGCTGCCCGCGCCGGCGCAGCCCCAGGCGCCCGGGCCCTGCATGGCGAGCAGGCGCTCGGCGGTGGCGATCTGCTGGGCCTTGGTGGCCAGGTCGGCGCGCGGGGCGTACTGGGTACCGCCCGCGGCGACCCAGGAGTCCTGCGCGAACTGCAGGCCGCCGTAGTAGCCGTTGCCGGTGTTGATGTGCCAGTTGCCAGTGGACTCGCACTGGGCGACCTTGTCCCACTGGTCGACGGAGGCGGCGTGGGCGGAGGTCGCGACCATCAGAGGGGCTGCGACCGCTGCGCCGGTGACGCCGGCGAGCGCGACGATGCGGACGGCCTTGGACGGACGACGGTGCTTGCCCTTGGACATGAGTCGTTTTCCTCACCGACGCCTACGAGGTGAGCTGTCGGGTTCGGACCGTGAGTCTGCCCGGCCCGGTGTTGTGCACCGGGCTTCACCCCAAGCCGTCCCGCTCCCCAGGCCACTGGCCGTGGGACCGGATCCGGCGCCCTACCTTGGTTCCCCCGCTCCTGCCTACGGCGCTTGCGCGACGACTCCCCCGGCCGCCGGCAGGATTCGGCGTGCGGCCGTGGTGCTCGCGGTGGCGAGCGGTGACGACGTTAAACACAGTCAGGCGGCGTGTTCAAACCCCACTTTTCGGCCACGGTTGCCGGAAGTTACTCGTGGGAACCGATCATTTCCGCAGGTGAGGCGGGGTTTGAAGCGAACGGACGAACTCACTCCAGCCCCAACCGAACGAGACCCATGTCTCACTTTCGACTGGAACGGACATTCGCCCCGAACCTCCCTGCTACTTACGGACATCGAGCCGCTGACCAGGCTTGATGAGGTCCGGATCGCTTCCGACAGTTTTGTTGTTCTTCTGATAGAGCGTCTGCCAGCCACCGGCAACGGAGTGCTCCTCCGCTATGACTGACAGGTTGTCACCGGGGCGCACCGTGTAGTCGCCCGCACCGGCCGACAGGTCCGTACGGGCGTCCTCGCCGCCGCGCGAGGCGTGCTGCGCGTCGCCGGAGCGCGAGGGCTCGGCGCGGTGCCTGCCGGTGCCGGGCTCGGTGGACGCTCCGTCAGGCGACTGCGGGGTGGCGGACGCCGGGTCCACGGGGGTGCCCGAGGGGTCGCCGGAGGGGTCCTTGCGGTGCTTCCCGTCCGGCGCGTCCGGAGAGCCTGTCGCCGGGGCGGACGAGGAGGGGCTCGTGGAGGGGCTCGTGGAGGGGCTCGCGGAAGAACCGGGCGAGGACGGCGAGGCGGACGGGGACGAGGACGAGGACGAGGAGGGCGACGAGGACGGCGAAGTGGATGCGCCGGGCGTCTGCGACGTGGAGGGCGACGGCGTGGAGGTCCCGGACGGCGCACCCGACGGGGTGCCGTTGCCGCCCTTGCCTCCCTTGTGCGCCGGGGAGGTCGGCGTGGAGGTCCCGTGCTCCGGCGTGACCGACGTCGGCCGCTCGGACACGGGCTTCGAGGGCCCGTCCGGCACGGTCGACTCGCCGCCGCCCGGGTTCACCTCGGCCACCGGCTGATCCTTGGTCAGCCCCGCACCGGACGCGCAGCCCTGCCAGGCCTCCGGGCCCTGCCCCTGAAGCACCCGCTCCGCGACGGCGATCTGCTGGGCGCGGCTGGCCAGGTCCGGGCGCGGCGCGTAGGCCAGGCCGCCGTTCTGCTCCCACACGTCCTGGGTGAGCTGGAGCCCGCCGTAGGAGCCGTTGCCCGAGTTGGCGCTCCACATGCCCCCGGTCTCGCACTGGGCGACGTGGTCCCAGGTCCCCGTGTCCGCGGCGCTGGCGCCGGTGGCCGCGAGCAGCGGCATGGCGATGCTCGCGCCCGTCACCCCCGCTGCGAGCACGATGGCGGGTACCTGGCGGGGGCGGCGATGTCTACCGGAGCCGGAGCGCATGTGAGGGCCTCTCGTGTGGCGGCTGATGTGGTCGTCGAACATAGCGACGACCCCCGAGGGTCACAAGCCGGTGTAGCGGAGGTCACGCGGAGATCACATAGGCCGGCGCGAGGTCATCTGATAGTGGATCCGGGGCGCTCGGGCGTGAACGCGACCGGCAGCGTGCGCAGTCCGCGCATGATGAGTCCGCCGCGCCAGCGCAGGTCGTCGGGGTCGGCCGCGAGCCGCAGATCGGGCAGCCGGCGCAGCAGCGTCGCGAGCGCCGTCTGCCCTTCCAGGCGCGCCAGTGGTGCGCCCAGACAGTAGTGGATGCCGTGCCCGTAGCCGAGGTGCTGGTTGTCGCGCCTGGCCAGGTCGAGGGTGTCGGGGTCGGCGAAGCGCGCCGGGTCGCGGTCGGCGGCGGCGAGGACGACGAGCACGGGGTCGCCCTCGGCGATGCGCTGCCCGCCCAGGGTGAGGTCCTGGGTCGCGAACCGCCACGTGGCCAGCTCCACCGGCCCGTCGTAGCGCAGGAGTTCCTCCACACCGGTCGCCAGCAGGCTCTCGTCGCCCTCCGCGAGCGCCCGCTGGAGGCGCTCGCGCTGCTCCGGATGGCGCAGGAGCGCATAGGTTCCGTTACCGATCAGGTTCACAGTTGTTTCAAAACCGGCGAACAAGAGGATGAAGGCCATGGCCGCGGCCTCGTTCTCGGTGAGGTGCTCGCCGTGGTCGCTCGCCCTGATCAGTCCGGAAATGAGGTCTTCCCCGGGATCCTCCCGCTTTCGGTTGATCAGTTCCGCGAGGTACGTCCGCATCTTCTTGACGGAGCGGGCCACTCCACCGCGCGGCCCGCCGCCGTGGCGGATCATCATCCCCGCCCAGTCGCGGAAGTCGTCCTGGTCCTCGGCCGGGACGCCGAGCATGTCGCAGATGGCGTAGATGGGGAGGGGAAAGGCGAACTCGTGGATGAGGTCCGCCTCCCCCTTCTCGGCGCCCTGCTTATTCAAAATCGTGCCGATGAGCTGGTCGGTCAGCTCCTGCACCCGGGGCGCGAACTCCGCCACCCGGCGCGGGGTGAACGCCTTGGAGACCAGGCGGCGCAGCCGGGTGTGGTCCGGGGGGTCGATGTTGAGCAGGTGCGTCATCAGGTTCGCGCTGCGCTCCCCGGGGATGCCGACCTTGCCCTTGCCGTGGGCGCTCTCGGCGTGGTGCACGGGGTTCTTCGACAGCCGCTGGTCGGCGAGCGCCTGCCGGGCGTCGGCGTAGCGGGTGACGAGCCAGGCCTCGACACCGCTGGGCAGCGCGGTGCGGTGCACGGGGGCGTGCTCGCGCAGCCAGGCGTACGCGGGGTAGGGGTCGGCGGCGAATTCCCAGGTGAAGAGGGGTGGGGCGGGGGGCGTGTGGTTCTCGTGCACGCCCCGACGCTACCGAGTGGGGCGGGGAGCGCCCCGAAGGGGCGCGGGGAACTGCGCGACCAGCCACCACCGGCCTGCAGACGACGCACTCCGCTTCCCACGGAGCGCTCAGTGGCGCCCGCTGCCCCCGCTGCCGAAGGAGCCGCTGCCCCCGGGGCTCCACTTCTTCTGCTCGTCGGTCAGCTCCTCGGGGTGGGCGCCCGGGTTCCGCATCTCGTGCGGAAGGCGGCGCTCCCCGTTGGCCTCCGTCTCCATCTCGTCCGACTCGTGGTGCTGGGTGACGTAGCCGACCGACTCCTCGTCGTGGGCGTGGCCCGGACCGTGGTCGGGCGTCTCGGGCCCGGTCCGGTGTTCCACCGGCGTCTCCCACGCGCCCGAGCGCCGCTGCGGCTGGCTGGGCGGGGGCGGCTCGTCGTCCCGCCACCTGCGTCCGAAGACCACGGCGGCGATCAGGATGGCGACCACGAAGAGGCCGACGATGAAGGGTGCGATGCCGCCGAGGTAGGCGGGGAGGGCGAGACCCAGGTGCTGAATGCGCATGGATCTCGGGTACCCGTCGGCCGCCCTGTCAAGACCGCCGCTGGGCCGAACGGGTGAGGGCGCTCCGTCCCCGTCCCGCCCCCGTTCCGCTTCCTTTCCCCTCCCGCGTCTCCCACGTCCTGCGCGGTCCTACGCGTTGCGCTCCGCTTCCGCGGCCCGGATCGCATCGCGGTAGGTGCGGGCGGCGGCACGCAGGGCCGTCTCCGGCTCGACGCCGGCCGCCTCCGCCCGTACGGCCAGGGCGAGCAGCTCGTAGCCCACGCCGTCCCCGGCCGGAAGGGCGACGTCCAGGCCCTCGGTGCGGACCCGGGAGGCGAGCTTGGCCGCGAGGGCCAGGGCGGGCTGGCCGAGGGGGACGCCCTCGGTCACCGAGGCGCGCCGCTTCTCGGCCGCCTTCTTCCGCAGCCAGTGCTCCTTGACGTCCTCGGGCGTCTCGGCGGTCTCCTCGCCGAAGACGTGCGGGTGGCGGTGGATGAGCTTGTCGACGATGGTGCCCGCGACGTCGTCGACGGAGAACGGCTCGTCCGGGTCGTCCTGGGCGATGCGGGCGTGGAAGACGACCTGGAGCAGGACGTCGCCCAGCTCCTCCCGCAGGGCCTCCCGGTCGCCGGTCTCGATCGCCTCCAGCAGCTCGTACGTCTCCTCCAGCCCGTACTTGGCCAGGTCCTCGTGGGTGCGGATGCCGCTCCACGGGCAGTCGGCCCGGATCCGGTCCATGACCTGCACCAGGTCCAGCAGGCGGGCGCCGGGCAGGTCGTACGAGCCGGGGAGCAGCTCCAGCGCCGGCATCGACTCGCGGCCCGAGCCGGCCAGCCGGGCGAGGCCGTCGGTGAGGGCCGACTCGCCCTCGGCGGAGGTGAGCACCACGGCGGTGCGCTGCTCCGCGGCGCAGTAGTCGACCAGCTCGCGGGCGGTGGGCGCCGCATGCTCGACCACGACGCCGGCCTCCCGCAGATACGGCAGCTGCGGGTGGCCGGCGTCGGCGCACACCACCCGGTCGGCGCCGCGCAGGGTCTGCCAGGCGGGCCAGGACAGCAGGCCCGGGGCGACCCGGTGGCTGGTGGTGAGGAGGACGATGCGGCCCCGGGAGTCGGTGCCGGAGCCGTGGCCGGTTGTGGAGTCGGTGGCGGAGTCGTTCACGTGGTCGAGCCTAGGCGACCGCGTGCGGCCCGGCTCAGGCCGGCTGACCGGGGACGGGCGGGGCGTCGGGCCGCAGCCAGGGCTCCGTCAGGGTGCGGGCCGTGCCGCGGGTGGCGTCCCAGGTGCCGTAGCGCGGGTTGACGTCGACGTGCAGGGCCTCGGAGGTCTGCTTCAGGACCTCGTTGGCGCGGGCGGTGCCCAGCTTGCTGTTGAGCTTGGTGTGGACGAGGTCCATGGTCAGGGCCCGGTCGATCTGGTCGGGGGCGATGCCGAGTGCGAGGAACCTCGCCTCCGTGGCCTCCGGACCGCCGTTGGCCTGCTCCACCTGGGCGCGCTGCTCCTGCGTCTCGCGGCGGGTGACGGTCACGCCGTGGTCCCGGCCCGCCTTCTCCACGATGCGGTCCTGGATGAGCCGGATGAGGGTGTCCTGGCCCAGCCGGGCGCTGTTGGCCAGCAGTTGCTGCGCCTGCGGGGACGAGCGCTGCGCCTCCCGCACGTCCTTCACCTGGCTCTGCAGCTCGGAGACGGTGATCCGGTCCTTGCCCACGACGGCGGCGGCCCCCGGATGCGGGGTGGATCCGCACCCGGTGAGCAGGGGCACCGCGGCGAGCAGTGCGGCGGAGCTGGAGACGGAGAGCGCTGTCCTGCGGCGGAACATGAAGCCTCCCGGCGAAGATCGTGTCATCGACCTGCGGTGATCGATGGTAGGGAGTCCCGATGGCCGAGGCCACTGATTCGCCCAACGATTCCTGGGGTGTTGCGATGTGTACGGCGATCCGGAACTCCCCCGTCCGGACGGTTCAGGCCATCACCTGGCCCAGCCACTGCAGGGTGTGCCGGGATCGTCCGGGAGGCTTTCGAAGTCCCGGGCAGCGGGCGGGGGCGCCGGGGGCCGCGGGTCGGCACGGGCAACGGAGTCGTGACCATCAGCGCCCAGGACGGATACTTCAAGACCAGCGGATGCACCGATTGGAAGAAAACCGGCTGAACCGGATGACGCGGGCACTCGTCTCCAGGTCGGGAAGCCGGACGTCCGGCAGGCCCCCCGCAGCGGTGCGGGAGCCGCCGCAGCGGGCCCCTGGCCCCACAGGAGGAGAGGACCACCCATGGACTCGGCCACAGCCGACGTTTCGGCATCGGGCCGGAGCGCGACCGCGGCCCCGCTCGAGAAGCACACCTGGGCAGCACGGCTGCGCGCACCGCGGCTGGACCCGTACTGGCTGAGCGGCGTCCTCTTCCTGCTCTACACGGCACTGTCGGTCTGCCGGCACCGACGGATGCTGACCATGTCCTGGGACCTGGGCATCTTCGAACAGGCCATACAGGGATACGCACGGCTCCGGGCGCCCATAGCGGACCTCAAGGGGCCCGGCACCAACATCCTCGGGGATCACTTCAGCCCCGTCACCGCACTGATCGCCCCCGTATACCGGGTCTTCCCCGGCCCCCTGACCCTGCTCGTCGTGCAGGCTGCGCTGTTCGCCCTCTCGGCCGTGCCCGTCACCCGGCTCGCCGCCCGGCTGCTCGGGCGAGGGCGGGGCCTCGCCGTCGGAGCCGCCTACGGCCTGTCGTGGGGAGTGCAGCGGGCCGTCGACTTCGACTTCCACGAGATCGCCTTCGCGATGCCGCTGCTCGCCTTCTCCCTGGAGGCGGTGGTGGCCCGGCGCTGGCGGGCGGCGGTGTGCTGGGCGGCACCGCTCGTCCTGGTCAAGGAGGACCTGGGGGTCACGGCCGCCGCCATCGGCGTGCTGATACTGGTCCGTCTGCGCGGAGCCGGGCGGCAGCCGCGGGCCGCCGTACTGGCCGCCGGGCTGGTGGCCTTCGGGCTCGCCGCCACCGCCCTGGCCCTCGGCGTCATCATCCCGGGCTTCAACAACGGCGGCTCCTACGACTACTGGAACAAGATCGACGGCGGCCAGGGCCCCGCCCCGGTCATCCCCCTCGACACCGCGCTGCGCACCCTGCTGTGGATCCTGCTGCCCACCACCGGCCTGCTCGCCCTGCGCTCACCCGTGCTGATCGCGGCGCTGCCCACCCTGGGCTGGCGGTTCGCCTCCCACGACGACCACTACTGGGGCACCGACTGGCACTACAACGCCGTGCTCATGCCCATCGTCTTCATCGCCCTGACCGACGCCCTCTCCGGCGCCGGGCACAGCAGCCGCCCCTGGCTGAGGACGTATGCCCGGGGACTGCCCACGGCCGTCGTCGCAGCGGCCCTCGCGCTCAGCGCCTCCCTGCCCGTCTACAGCCTCACTCTGCCCGAGACCTACCGGATACCCCAGGGCGTCCGGGCCGCCGAGCGGCTCCTCGACCGCATCCCCGACCACTCCACCGTCGAGGCGGACGTCGGCCCGATAAGCAGGCTCGTCAACCGCTGCCGCGTCTTCTGGACAGGCGACACGCGCGGCATCGACCCGGACTACATCGCCCAGCACACGGACCCCGGCAAGAGCACCGCCGACCTGATCGCCGAGGCGCACCGGATGCACCCCGAGGCCCGGTACGCCTTCCTCGGCTCCGGAGGCGGGTACACCGTGCTCCAGCGCGTGCAGTGACCGCGGCTCAGGGGGTGCCCGGGCGGGCCGGACACCCCCTGAGGGCGATCAGCCCAGGATCGTGGTGAGGAACTCCCCCGTCCACGCCAGCAGTTCCCGGCCGACCAGCGGCTTGCCGCCGATCGGGCGGGTCGCCGGGCGCGGCACCAGGATCTGCTGGGTGGCGGGCTTCATGACCGTGCGCGGGTACAGCCGCTTGAGGCGCAGCTCCTGCGACTCCCGCAGCTCCACCGGGCCGAAGCGCACATTGGTGCCCTGGAGGGTGATGTCCGAGACGCCGCACGCCCGGGCGAGCATGCGCAGCCCGGCCACCAGCAGCAGGTTCTCCACCGGCTCCGGCAGCTTGCCGTAGCGGTCGGTCAGCTCCTCGCGGACGGCCTTGACGTCCTCCTCGGAGTTGGCCGAGGCGATGGCCCGGTAGGCCTGGAGGCGCAGCCGCTCGCCCGGCGCGTAGTCGTGCGGGACGTGCGCGTCGACGGGCAGCTCGATCTTCACCTCGAGCGGCGCCTCCGGCGCCCCCTCTCCTGGCGATTCCCCGCCCTCGACCGAGGCCCGGTAGTCGGCCACCGCCTCGCCCACCATGCGGATGTAGAGGTCGAAGCCGACGCCCGCGATGTGTCCGGACTGCTCGCCGCCGAGGAGGTTGCCCGCGCCGCGGATCTCCAGGTCCTTCATCGCCACGTACATGCCCGCGCCCATCTCCGTGTGCTGGGCGATGGTGGCCAGCCGCTCGTGCGCGGTCTCGGTGAGCGGCTTCTCCGGCGGGTAGAGGAAGTAGGCGTAGCCGCGCTCGCGGCTGCGGCCCACCCGGCCGCGCAGCTGGTGGAGCTGCGACAGGCCGAAGTTGTCGCCCCGCTCGACGATGAGGGTGTTGGCGTTGGAGATGTCGATGCCCGACTCGACGATCGTCGTCGAGACCAGCACGTCGAACTTCTTCTCCCAGAAGTCGACCACGACCTGCTCCAGCGCCGACTCCGACATCTGTCCGTGCGCCGTCGCGATCCGCGCCTCGGGCACGAACTCACGCAGCCGCGCAGCCGCCCGGTCGATGGACTCCACACGGTTGTGGATGTAGAAGACCTGGCCCTCGCGCAGCAGCTCGCGGCGGATCGCGGCGCCGATCTGCTTCTGGTCGTACGGGCCGACGAAGGTCAGCACCGGGTGCCGCTCCTCCGGCGGCGTGGTGATCGTCGACATCTCGCGGATGCCGGTCACCGCCATCTCCAGGGTGCGCGGGATGGGCGTCGCGGACATCGTCAGCACGTCGACGTTGGCGCGCAGCTTCTTCAGCTGCTCCTTGTGCTCGACGCCGAAGCGCTGCTCCTCGTCGACGATGACCAGGCCCAGGTCCTTGAACTTCGTCTCGGACGAGAAGAGCCGGTGGGTGCCGATGACGATGTCGACGGAGCCCTCGCGCAGCCCCTCCAGCACGGCCTTGGCCTCGGCGTCCGTCTGGAACCGGGACAGCGCCTTCACCACGACGGGGAACTGCGAGTACCGCTCGGAGAACGTGCCGAAGTGCTGCTGGACGAGGAGGGTGGTGGGCACGAGCACCGCCACCTGCTTGCCGTCCTGCACCGCCTTGAAGGCCGCGCGGACCGCGATCTCCGTCTTGCCGTAGCCGACGTCGCCGCAGACCAGGCGGTCCATGGGGACGGACTTCTCCATGTCCTCCTTGACCTCGGCGATGGTGGTGAGCTGGTCGGGCGTCTCCGCGTAGGGGAAGGCGTCCTCCAGCTCCCGCTGCCAGGGGGTGTCCGGGCCGAAGGAGTGGCCGGGGGCGGCCATCCGGGCGGAGTACAGCTTGATCAGGTCGGCGGCGATCTCCTTGACGGCCTTCTTGGCGCGCGCCTTGGTCTTCGTCCAGTCCGCGCCGCCGAGCCGGTGCAGGGTGGGCGCCTCGCCGCCGACGTACTTGGTGACCTGCTCCAGCTGGTCGGTGGGGATGTAGAGGCGGTCGCCGGGCTGGCCGCGCTTGGCGGGCGCGTACTCCACCAGCAGGTACTCGCGGGTGGCGCCCTGGACGGTGCGCTGGACCATCTCCAGGTAGCGGCCGACGCCGTGCTGCTCGTGGACGATGTAGTCGCCGGCCTGCAGGGTCAGCGGGTCGATGGTCTTGCGGCGGCGGACCGGCATCCGGCCCAGGTCCTTGCTGGCGGACTTCTGGCCGGTCAGATCGGCCTCGGTCAGCACGGCGACCTTCAGGCCGGGGTCGACGAAGCCGCTGTCGAGGGAGGCACAGCAGACGTGCACGACCGACGGGGACAGCTCGGCCGGGTCCGCGTCCAGGCGGGCCGGGATGCCCTCGCCGCCGAGCACCTCGGCCGTGCGGGCCGCGGGGCCGTGGCCCTCGGTGACGAACACCGTCCGCCAGCCGTCGGCGATCCAGCCCTTGGTGTCGGCCAGGGCGCGGGCGGTGTCGCCGCGGTAGGTCTCGGGCGCGTGCATGCCGAGCTTGAGGGTGTCGCCGTCGAGGTCTTCCTCGCCCGCGGCGAAGGGGCTGACGGACCACCACATCATGCCCAGCTCGCGGGCCCGGTCGCGGACGTCGGCGATGCCCCACAGGGAGGCGGCGTCCACGTCGATGGGCGCCTCGCCGCCGCCGGCCGTGGCCGCCCAGGACGCCTGGAGGAACTCCTGGCTCGTGGCGACGAGGTCCGCGGCCCGCGTCCGCACCCGCTCCGGGTCGCAGACGACCGCCATGCTGCCGGCCGGCAGCACGTCGAGCAGCAGCTCCATGTCGTCCACCAGCACGGGGGCGAGGGACTCCATGCCCTCGACCGCGATGCCCTCGGCGATCTTGCCGAGCAGCTCGCCCAGCTCGGGGTGGTCCTCGGCGAGCGCCGCGGCCCGCTCCCGCACGCTCTCCGTGAGCAGCAGCTCGCGGCAGGGCGGGGCCCACAGGCCGTGCTCGGCGACCTCGAGCGAGCGCTGGTCGGCGACCTTGAAGTAGCGGATCTCCTCGACGTCGTCGCCCCAGAACTCGATGCGCAGCGGGTGCTCCTCGGTCGGGGGGAACACATCGAGGATGCCGCCGCGCACCGCGAACTCGCCGCGCTTCTCGACCAGTTCGACGCGCGCGTACGCGGCGGCGGCCAGGGCGTCCACGATCTCTTCGAGGTCGGCGCTCCGCCCGGCCCGCAGGCTGACCGGCTCCAGGTCGCCCAGCCCCTTCACCTGCGGCTGGAGCACGGACCGCACGGGGGCCACGACGACGCTGACGGGACCGGCGGCCGGGTCGTCCTTGCTGGGGTGCGCGAGCCGGCGCAGCACGGCGAGCCGGCGGCCGACGGTGTCCGAGCGCGGGGAGAGCCGCTCGTGGGGCAGCGTCTCCCAGGCCGGGTAGTCGACCACTGCGTTCTCGAGGCCTGCGGGCATCAGTGAGCGCAGCGCCGCCGCCAGGTCCTCGGCCTCCCGGCCGGTGGCCGTGACGGCCAGCACGGGGCGGCCCGCGTCGCGGGCGAGGGCGGCGATGGCGAACGGGCGGGCGGCCGGCGGCCCGACCAGGTCGACGTGCGGCCGGTTGCCGTCACCCGCGGCCTTCACCGCTTCGGCGAGCGCCGGATCGTTGACGACGGCGTCGAGCAGACCGTGCAGGCTCATGAAGGGCATCCCGTCCCGGACAGTGGACAACGAAGATCGCCCGGCGCGTGTGGTGCGTACGGGCCGGGGGCCTCCAGACTACGACGGCGGGCCGACACCCGCCGGTCCACTGCGTGGGCGGCCGGGGGCCGCCGCCAGGGGGGCGGGGGCCGCCGCCAGGGGGGCGGGGGCCGCCGCCAGGGGGCGGGGTGGGTTCGGCACCGCCGGATTCCCCGGTGGGGGCTGCTCGCCGTTGCGGCGGGAGTTTGTTCCCCGTACCCGCCCCTTCCCGAAACCGGGGGCTCTGCCCCCGGACCCCAGTGACGCGACCCGGCCCGGGCCCGCACCCCCGTGGCGGGCCCGGGCCGGGTCGGCCCCGTGGACGTCAGTCCGTCGCGATCGCGTTCAGGACGTTCATCCGTCCCGCCCGGAACGCCGGGACCAGCGCGGCGAGCAGTCCCACCACCGCCGCCCCGACGAAGACCGAGCCGATCGTCGGCCACGGGATGTCCAGCACGCCCAGCCCCTGCGTGGCCAGCAGCTTCTGCGCGGCCGTGCCCCACGCCATGCCCAGGCCGAGGCCCAGCAGGGCGCCGAAGAGGGCGATGACCACCGACTCCATGCGGATCATGCGGCGCAGCTGGCGGCGCGAGAGGCCGATGGCGCGCAGCAGGCCGATCTCGCGGGTCCGCTCGACGACCGACAGGGCGAGGGTGTTCACGACGCCCAGGACCGCCACGATGATCGCCAGGGCCAGCAGGCCGTAGATCATGTTGAGCAGCTGGCCGACCTGGTCCTTGATCAGCTCCTTGTAGTCGGCCTGGTCCCGGACCTTGAGCTGCGGGTAGTCGGCGACCGCGGCCTTGAGGGAGGCGGCGGCCTCCTTCGCCTTGCCGTCGGCGGCCTTGACCAGCACCAGCATGTCCAGCGGCATCTTGTCGGCCGGCAGGTACTGCCGGGCGGTGTCCAGGGCGAGGAACATCCCGCCCTTGTTGATGCTGGTGTCGTCCGAGGTGATGGCCTTCACCCGGAGTCCGGCCGTGCGGCCGTCGAACATCGCGACGGTGAGCTTGTCCCCGAGCTTGATGCCGTGGTCCTTGGCGAAGCCCTCCGGCACGGACATGGCGTCCTTGCCCCAGACGTCCGCGAACTTGCCCTGCACCGTCTCCGTGATCAGGTCCTCGCCGTAGGTGGCCTCGGAGGCGTTGAGGCCTTCCTTGACGGTCTTGCCGTCGGGGAGGGTGAGCTTGGCGTTGACGGTCGTGATCGGGGTGAAGTGCGCGACGTCGCCCGCCGACCGGACGGCCTTGCTCTGCGCGGCGCTGAGCGGCTGCCCGTTCTCGTTCTGGATGATGAAGTCCGCGCCCACCGACTTGTCGAGCTGGTCCGTGGCCGAGGCGACCATGGACGAGCCCACCACCGACAGGGCGGCGACCAGCGCGAGGCCGATCATCAGGGCCGAGGCCGTGGCGCCCGTACGGCGCGGGTTGCGCAGGGCGTTGCGCTCGGCGAGCCGGCCGACCGGGCCGAAGAGCCGCAGCACGATCACGCTGATCCCGCGGACCATGAAGCCTGCGAGCAGCGGGCCGACGACCACGAAGCCGATCAGGCTCAGCAGCACGCCCAGGCCCAGCATCCCCGAGCCCGCCTTGGCGTCGTCCGCGTTCGCGGCGGCCAGCAGCGCGCCCGCACCGGCGACGGAGAGCACCAGACCGATGGCGGTCCGCACCTTGCCGGCCTTGCCGTCAGCGGGGTTGCCCGCCTCGCGCAGCGCCGACATCGGGGAGATCTTCCCGGCCCGGCGGGCGGGCAGGTAGGCGGCCAGCAGCGTGACCAGGACGCCGATCAGCAGGCCGACCAGGGGCGTGGTGGCCTTGATGGTCAGCTCGGAGGTGTCGAGGTTCATGCCCATGGAGCCCATGAGCTTCATCAGGCCGACGGCCAGCGCGATGCCGCCGCCGATGCCCAGGACGGAGCCGACGACGCCGAGCAGCAGGGCCTCCACCCGCACCGACCGGTTGACCTGGCTGCGGCTGGCGCCGATGGCCCGCATCAGGCCGATCTCCCGGGTGCGCTGGGCGACCAGCATGGAGAAGGTGTTGACGATCAGGAAGATGCCGACGAGCAGGGCGATGCCGGCGAAGCCGAGCAGCGCGTACTTCATGACGTCCAGGAAGGAGCCGATGGTCTTCTTGTTCTCGGCCTTGGTCTCGGCGGCGGTGTGCACGGTGTAGTCCGTGCCGATGGCCGCGGTGACGTTCTTCTTCAGCTGCTCGTTGCTGACGCCCGAGGCGGCGGTCAGGCCGAAGTTGCTGAACCCGCTGTCGGTGCCGAGCAGCCTGGTCTGCGCGGTCGGGGTGTCGAAGTAGAGGACCGCCGCACCGGGGTTGGTGGTCTTGTACGTGGCGAGGCCGACGATCGTCACGGAGAAGTCGCCCGGGGCCGCCATGACGCGGAGCTTGTCGCCCGTCTTCAGGTCGTGCTTGCGGGCGGTGTCGGCGTCCAGGACGACCTCGGACGCACCGTGCGGCTCGTGGCCGCTGGTGATCTCGACGGACTTCTTGGCGCTCTCGCCCCAGTTGACGCCCACGGTGGGGGCGCCGGACGTGGGGCTGATGCTCTTGTTCCCCGCCTTGGCGGCGGTGATCTGCTGGCTGTTGGCGTGCGGCTCGACCTTGGCGACGCCCGTCACCTTGGCGAGCCGGTCCTGGAGGGACGCCGGGAGGGTCTGCGGCCTGCCGGTCTCCTGGGCGTCGTCGTTCTTCACGGGGGCGACGCTGACGTCGGAGGCGGTGGACGCGAAGAGCTTGTCGAAGGTCGCGGTCATCGTGTCGGTGAACACCAGCGTGCCGCACACGAAGGCCACCGACAGGAACACCGCCACCGCGGAGAGGGCCATGCGGCCCTTGTGCGCGAGGAAGTTGCGCAGGGAGGTCTTGAGGACGGTCACGACACCCGGCCCCGGGCGTCGAAGTTCTTCATGCGCTCGAAGACGGCCTCGGCGGTCGGCTCGTACATCTCGTCCACGATCCGGCCGTCCGCGAGGTAGAGGACGCGGTCGGCGTAGGAGGCGGCGACGGCGTCGTGCGTCACCATGACGATGGTCTGCCCCAGTTCGTCCACCGAGCGCCGGAGGAAGCCCAGCACCTCGGCGCCCGCGCGCGAGTCGAGGTTTCCGGTCGGCTCGTCACCGAAGATGATCTCGGGCCGGGCGGCGAGGGCGCGGGCCACGGCCACGCGCTGCTGCTGGCCGCCGGAGAGCTGGTTGGGGCGGTGCTTGAGGCGCCCGGAGAGACCGACGGTCTCCACGACGCGGTCCAGCCACCCCTGGTCGGGCTTGCGGCCGGCGATGTCCATCGGGAGCGTGATGTTCTCGATGGCGTTGAGCGTCGGCAGCAGGTTGAACGCCTGGAAGATGAAGCCGATCCGGTCCCGGCGCAGCTGCGTGAGCTTCTTGTCCTTGAGGCCGGTGATCTCGGTCTCGTCGATGAATATCTGCCCCGAGGTGACGGTGTCGAGCCCCGCCAGGCAGTGCATCAGCGTCGACTTGCCGGAGCCGGACGGACCCATGATGGCCGTGAACTGCCCGCGGGCGATGTCCACGTCGACGTGGTCGAGCGCGACGACGCGGGTCTCCCCGGACCCGTACGCCTTGACGACTTGCCGCGCCCTCGCGGCGACGGCCGCATGACCTCCGCTGCCCCCGGTCACGGGAATCGATACAGCCGTAGCCACGGTTATTGCTCCTCTTTCTTGCGCTTTGCCTGCTCTGCCCGCTTGTTGTGCGGCGCATTCAAGCCTGCTGGAGTGCGGCGGTGACGGCGATGGTGCCCGTCCGTGTCTTCGGGGTGGGGCTGCCCCCACCTCCGACCCCCCGGCCGCCCTCAAGAATGTATGCACCGCGTGAGGGTCGTTCCTCCTGCTGCGGTACGAACCGCGAGTAGGAGAAGGTACGGAGGAACCCCTAGGGGATCCCCCGCCGCGGACCCACCGGGCCTCGGGGTCGGCTACGCACGCCGTACGCACATCGACGGACAAAACGACTCTTGAGGGGTAACGGCCCGCGAAGAATCGGTGAAGCCCGTCCTCGGGCAAGACAATTGGGGCCAGAGGGAATTAGTGTTCGGGTCTAACAGGCTGAGGGGGGCTGTGCGTGCGACCCCCTTCGTACGGCCGCCGGTCTCCCAAGGAAGCAGCCTTCGTGAAGATACTTCGAACTCGCGCTGCCAGCGTCTCCCGCCAGGGACTGTGTGCTGCTCTGCTCGTCGCAAGCCTGACCACGGCCGCCGTGGGCGCCAGCCCGCCGCGGAACTCCGCCGGTGACGACCCCTCCCCCGGCCCCGACAACCCGCAGAGCCGACCGCACGGCGTCCCCAACCTGACCCTCCCCGACCTCGTTCCGCGCCCGGGCACCACCCCGGCGCCCGGCGCGACGCCCGGCGACACCCGCGACGGCGAGGTCCTGGGCATCCCGGCCACCGCCCTGGCCGCCTACCGGAACGCCGAGAAGCTCGCCAAGGAGCGCTACCCCGCCTGCCACATCCCGTGGCAGCTCATCGCGGGCATCGGCAAGGTCGAGTCCGAGCACGCCGTGTCCTACGGGCTCCAGCCGGACGGCCGGACGCTGAGACCGATCCTCGGACCCCGGCTGACGGGCGGCCAGTTCGCCACCGTCCCGGACACCGACGGCGGCCGCTGGGACGGCGACAAGGAGTACGACCGGGCCGTCGGCCCCACCCAGTTCATCCCCTCCACGTGGGAGAGCTACGGCGCCGACGGCAACGGCGACGGCGTCAGCGACCCCAACAACATCTTCGACGCCGCGGCCGGCACCGCCCGCTACCTGTGCGCGGGCGGCAAGGACCTGAACAACCCCGGCGACCTCGACAAGGCCGTCCTCAGCTACAACCAGTCGCGCGAGTACGTCAACGCCGTGCTCGCCTGGATGCGCAAGTACCAGGGCATCGACGCCAGCCAGTTGCCCGAGGTCCCGGCCATTCCGCGCCCGTCGGGCACGACCCCGCTGCCCACGCCGCCGTCGTCCCCGACCCCGTCCGCACCGAGCGGTCGCGGCAGCGGCAGCGGCAGCGGCAGCGGCAGCGGCAGCGGCAGCGGCAGCGGCACGGGCAACTCCGGCGGATCCGGCAACTCCGGTTCGACCGGCCACCCGGGCAACACCAAGCCCTCGGAGCCCAACAAGCCGGGTGATTCCGGCAATTCAGGCAAGCCCAGCCGCCCCACCGACCCCAGCAAGCCGGACAACCCCGGCAAGCCCGGCGGTGGCGACAACGGCGGCGACACCAAGCCCAACCCGCCCGCCCCCGTCACCCGTCTCGACCGCGTCGGCGGCCAGCAGCTGGAGGCCACGGCGGGCGAGTCCTTCGACGGCCGGCTGCGCGTACGGGCCCTGGACCGCGACGGCAAGCCCGCCCCGGCCGGCACCCGCGTCCGCTTCGAGGTCATCGGCCTGGAGACCGCAGCCCGCTTCGACGGCGACACCCGCACCGTCACCGTGCAGACCGCCGGGGACGGCACGGCCACCGCGCCGGAGCTGCACGCAGGCGACAAGGCGGGCACGTTCACCGTGCGCGCCACGGTCGAGGGCAAGGACGGCGCGAAGATCGCCCCCGTCGACTTCGCCGCCGCCGTCAAGCCCGCCCCGCACGCGGACACCATCGCCCGCGTGGGCAGCACCCCGCTGAAGGCCAGGGCGAACGGCGCCTTCGCCGAGAAGATCCGGGTCAGGGCGCTCGGCAAGGACAAGCCCGTCGCGGGCACCGCGATCACGGCCACCGTGCTCACCACGGAGGGCAAGGACCCCGCCAAGGCCGGTCCCTACTTCAAGGACGCCGACGGCAAGCCGGTGCGCACGCTCGCCCTCGCCAAGGCCGACAAGGACGGACTGGTCACGCTGCCGGAGCTGTTCACCGACGACCAGCCCGGCACGTACGTCCTCCGGCTCACCACGGACGACGGCGTGACGCTCATGCTGGCGCTCACCGTCGAGGCGGCCCCGGCTACCCCGGGCACCCCGACCGCCCCGGCCACGCCGACCGCTCCCGCCACCCCGGCGAAGCCCGCCGTCAAGTAACCGCAGCGCCCGTCCTGCCCGTTCCCCACCGGGACCGGGCGGGACGGGCGCCCGGTCACCCGCCGGACACCCCTCAGGGCGTGTCCGCGTCCTCCGCCACCGGCTTGCCCGTCAGGGCCGCCAGGCTGTGCCGCACATGTGCCATGTGGGACCGCAGCTCCTCGCGCCGCTCCTCGTGCTCCCGCAGCACCCGCTCGGTGTCCCGGGCGATCCGCTCCTCCCGCACCCGGGCCTGCGCGATGACCGCCGCCGCCTGCGCCTCGGCGTCCTCCTGCCCGTGCCGCGCGGCCTCCTCGGTGTCCGCGTAGTGCCGCCGCGCCTCGCCCAGCGCCGTACGGGCGTACTCCTCCAGCGCCGCCACGCGCGCGTCCATCGCCGCCTCGCGCTCCGCGATCTCCCGGCCCGCCGCGTCCCAGCGCTCCGCGTGCTCCTTCTCCTGCTCGGCCAGGGTCATGGCGGTGCGCTGGCGCATCTCCTTCAGCGCCGCCAGCGAGTCCTCGCGCCGCTCCACCGACTCCTGCCGCGCCGTCGCCCGCAGGTCGTCGGCCACGGTCTGCGCGGCCAGCCGCGCCTGCCGCGCCCACTCCTCCGCCTCGGCCCGCACCGCCACCGAGTACTCGTGCGCCGCGTCCCGCAGCCCGCGCGTGTACGCCCCGACGGACTCCTGAAGCTCCGCCGCCTCGGCCTCCGTGCGCTCGCGCAGCCCTGCCGCCTCCAGCTCGGCCGTCGTCACCAGCCCCTGGGCCCGCGGCCCGAGGGTCTCGTACGTCTGCGGGGGAAGCTTCGCGACGACCTGGCCGAGGCGCCGTACCTCGTCCTCCATCTCGCGCGCGAGGACCGTGAGCCGCGCCGCCCGCTCCCAGGCGGTATCCCGCTGACGGGCGAACTCCGCCAGCGCGCGGTCCACCTGCTCGGGCCGGTACCCCCGGCCCCGTACCACAGCGAAACCGTCAGGAGACACCGATGAACTCATCCTTGTAGCCCCTCATATCCGGAAATCCGGTGCGCGACGCGGCCCGGCATCCATCATTCCCGGACGGGCGGAGCGCCCTCGACGCGACACTCCGCGGCGCCGGGCGCCCGGCGCCGTCCGCGCGTGCACGTCTCCGCCGACCGGCCGCTAGAAGAGACCGTCCCACAT
This sequence comes from Streptomyces sp. 17_S59, assembly GCF_056930295.1. Taxonomy (NCBI): domain Bacteria; kingdom Bacillati; phylum Actinomycetota; class Actinomycetes; order Kitasatosporales; family Streptomycetaceae; genus Streptomyces; species Streptomyces sp. 17_S59. The sequence continues at coordinate 2,794,115 of NZ_JBXOWD010000001.1, forward strand.
CTGCTCCAGCAGCACCGCCCACCAGTTCTCCGGCGACGCCAGCGCCGCCGGGTCCAGCGAGGCCAGCTGCTCCTGAAAGTCCACGGTCCAGCGCCCTGCCTGCTCGGGCGTGAGCCCGTAGCGCCACCGCCACATCTTGCCGAGCAGCGCCAAAGAGCGTACGAACTGGGGAAGGCTCGTGTTGACGAACTGCGGCGGCACGGGCTGCCCGCCCGGCCCGGCCTCGGCGGGCACGGCCACGATGTGCGCGGTGCCGTACTGCACGCACAGCTGACGGCCGTAGTCGCTGCCCATCACGAGGTACGAACCCGCGTCCGACGCCGGCTGCACGCGCCGCTCCGCGGCCAGCTCCGCCAGCGTCGGCACCGGACGGCCCGGCTGAGCCTGTGCCCAGAAGAACGGACCGAAGTCCGCCGGCAGCCCCGCCCACACGAGCGTCTGCGCGACCACCTCCGGCACGCCCTGCCGCGACACCGCGCGCTGGTCGAACCGGAAGACGCCCTGCGGACCGAACGCCTCGGTCAGCTCCCGCCCGATCACGTCCGGGCCGACCGGCGGCGCCGGGTGCAGCTGGCCCGGGTGCGGCAGCGGCACCCGGTTCGGCGCCGGGCGCGCGGGCCCGTCCGCGACCTGGTGCAGCTCGCCCTGGTGCTCCACGAGGTGGCGCACGCCCTGCTGCCGGGTGGCGTGGTCCCGCCCGTACCCGGCGGTGTGGCTGATCCGCACCTGCGGCCAGGTCTCCCGGATCATGCGCGCGCAGTAGCCGCCCGGCAGGTCGCAGGACTCCAACTCGGTGTGCAGCTCCAGCACTTGCTGCGGCGGCACGTTCATGGCGCGCAGCTCGTGCAGGATCTGCCACTCGGGGTGCGGGGTGCCCGGCGCGCTGCGCCGGATGATCTGCTGCTCGGACCCGTCCTGGGCGCGGTACCGGAGTACGGCCATGTAGCCCGGCCCGACGGTGGGCAGCCCGGTCGGGGGGTAGCCGTAGCCCTGGGGGGCGGCCGGCGCCTGCGGCGGCGGGGGCGCGCCGGGGCCTGCGGGCCCGGCGAGCATGGTGGCCGCCGCGTGCACCCCGCCACCGGGGGTGCCGGGCGCCTGCGGCTGGGCAGGTGCCTGCGGGGCACCGGGCAGGCCGGGGGCCTGCGGCGGCGGAGGGGTACCGGGGCCTGCGGGGCCCGCGAGCATGGTGGCGGCGGCGTGCGCCCCGCCGGGGGCGGCAGGCGCCTGCGGCGGCTGACCCGGGACGCCGGGGGCACCGGGAGCGTGCGGCATGCCCGGCGCGCCCGCCTGGGCGGCGCCGGGGACGGGCGGCTGACCGGGAGCAGCAGGAACCCCGGGTGCGGGGGCGGCTCCGGGCGCACCCGGAGCACCGGGGACGGGCGGCTGACCGGGGGCACCGGGCGCGGCCTGGGCGCCGGGGGCCGGAGGCATGCCGGGGGCACCCGGGACGGGCGGGGCAGGCGGAACCTGCGGGGCGCCGGGGACGGCGGGTGCGGCAGGGGCACCCGGTGCACCCGGCGTGCCCGGTGCCGCGAGGCCCGGGGGGAGGCCCGCGCCGAGGCTGGCCTCGTCCAGCTGGGAGACCAGCTGCGTGCGCACGTACCCGCCCTGCGGGGCGCCCTGAGGAGCGGTCGGCGGGGCGGTCGGCGGGGCGGCGGGGCCGTCCGCCGGGGCGCCGGGGGCGGCGAGCGCCGGGGCGACCGTCGTGCGGGGCAGGGCGCTGCCCTTCGGCATCAGTTCGGTCCTGGCCTCCGAGCGGCCGGCCGGCGGCGGGGCGTCGTCCAGGTCCGAGCCGGACAGGGCCGGTGCCAGCACCGTGGCGGGCAGGCCGACGGAACGGTCGTCGTCGTCCGCCACCACATCGGCACCCGCCCACGGTTCGGCGGCGGCGGGCCCGTCCGCCGGAGCCTCGGGGAACGCACTGGGCGAAGGCACGGGCGAAGCCGCGGCCGCGGGCTCAGGCGAAGGAGCAGGAGCCGGGGCGGGGGCCGGGGCGAGGACCGGGGCCGGAACGGGAGCCGGGGCAGGTGCAGGTGCAGGTGCAGGAGCCGAAGGTGCTTCCGCAGGGGCAGCACCGGCCGCAGCACCGTCGCCGGAAGTCGCGCCCGCAGCCGCAGCCGCGGCACCGGCCTCCTCGGCAGCCTTCCCGCCGCCGGCCGAGGGCTCGGCAGCGGAACCGGACCTGCGGTCGGGGATGCCCATCGCGTCCGCCGCGTCCTGCAGCCACTGCGGCGGACTCAGCAGGAACGACGTCGCCTCCAGGTCCACGCGCCGCGGCGGCGTCGCCTTCGCCTCCGGTTCCGGTTCCTCCACGGACCCGTACTCCTCCTCGTACCGCCGGATCACCTCGCCCACCGGCAGCCCCGGCCACAGCGTCGTCTCACCGCTGTCCCGGGCGACCACCAGCCGCAGCCGGGAGCCGTCGCCCGAGGGACCGTCCTCCCGGTCCTCCGCCCAGCAGACGAAGCCCAGGTCGAACTCCCGCACCCGCACCTCGCGTTGGAGGTACGCCGGCACATCGCCGTTGACCCAGCGCTCCGCGCGCTCCTGCGCCTGCGCGAACGTCACCATCGCGTGCTCACCCCTCCACCGGGACGGCGTACGCGAAACCGCCGTCCACCATCAGGTTCGCCACCGTTTCCAGCTCCGGCGGACCGCCCGCCAGGCGCGACAGGAACGCGTCGAAGTCCTCACCACAGGGCAGCAGCAGCCGCTCCACCCTCTCCTGCACCGTCCAGCCGTCGCGGTCACGGGCGTCGTCGTACGGGCAGAACCAGACCGAACCGATCGCCTCGCCCTTGACCTTGACCGCCAGCACACCGCCCTGCACGAAGCCGACGCCCAGGTAGTCCTTGGTGAAGTGGTCGCGCAGGCACTTGTTGACGTAGACGAGGTCGTTGACCGCCGCCTCGTCCCGCACCGTGAAGAAGGGCTGGTCGAGCAGGAGCCCCAGCTCCGCGTCGAGCGCGGCGCCCACGGGCGCACAGCCGCCCGCCGCCTTCAGGAACGCCCGGTACGCGCCGGGCAGCCGGTAGCCGAGGTCCTCCTCGACGCCCTGGACCTGTTCCTCCGTCACCGCCAGGTCCCGCTGCGGCAGCGCGAAGTGGACCGGGCGGGTCTCCTGGAGCGGGCGCGTGCCCCGCTTCTCCTGGTCCACGGCGGCCGTGGCCAGTCCGCCGTGGTGCCGCAGCAGTGCCTTGACCTCGGCCGGGATCAGCTCCAGCCGGCGTGTGCCGGCCACGTGGTGCCAGGTCCAGCCGTGCGGCGTCGCGACCGGCGGCAGGCTCGCCCACAGCTCGTGCCCGGCGGCGTGCTGCGCGGCGTTGGCCGACACGTAGTCGGTCAGCCGCAGCTCGTCCACGCCGAACCCCTCCGGCGGCTCGGCGATCTCCGCCGCCGCCCGAGCGTAGGGCGAGAAGTCCGGACGGCCCTCGTCGTCGACGCGCACGCCCTTGGGATGGCGACCGCGCCGGACCGGGTCCGGGAAGTGCACGACCTGCCCGGCGTAGGCGGCGTTCGGCGGCGCGGCCTGTTCTCCGGCCTGGGGGCCGGGAGGCGCGCCCAGCCCGAGCCGACCTGTCGTCATGGCGGAAGCCCCCTGCTGACTGCTGACTGTGTCCTGTGCGTGGGCCACAGCCTATGCGGTGCCGCAAGACGGGGCCCCGACCGTACCGCGCGAACGCTTGCAGATGCGTACGGCTCCAAGATCATCCAAGATCGACCGCGGCACCCCGCAGTTCTCTCGACTCCGGAGCGCCCACCCGCACTCCACTCGCGACACCGAAGCAACCAACCGACACACCAGCCACACGCAACGCCGACCTGCCTTTCACACCCGCCACCCCATTTGGCAGGCTGATCCCCGCAACAGGGGGATTGCACGGGAGGGAAGACACCGCCATGCACACGACTCAGGAACGGCACGCCGACGGGACCGCATCCGGCGACCCCCGGCTCACCTGGAGTTCCACCGAGGACGCCGAGCGCCCGCCTGCGCTGCTGCACCGCCGCGACGGCATCCTGCCCGCCGTCGCCGCCGCCCTCTCCGTCCGCGGCGAGACCCTCACCTGCACCGCCGGCAAGTCCGACCAGCCCCCCAGACTCCACCCGCTGGTCCAGGACTTCCTGGACACCCTCACCAGCGACCGCCGCGAGCGCTTCACCGGCCGGTGTCCCGAGGCCGTCCTCCTCACCCGCTACCTCACGGCCCACGAGGCCGGCCGCAGCAAACGCGCCTCCCGCAAACCCCTCACCCACGGCGAGGCCCGCCGCGCCCTCAAGCAGGCCAAGCTCACCGCCCGTCACATCCGTGAGGAGGGCGACCCCCGGCACGGCGGCTACGCCCCGCCGTGCCGCTCCTGCACCGCTCTCCTCGCCCACTTCGGCGTCCGCACCGTCGACCCCGCCGCCCCGACCAACGGCAGGAACTGACCACCACCCATGCGCGCATTCGACCGCACCGCCGCCACCCGTTTCCCCGTCGCCGTCGACGCCGCCCTGCGCGAAGCGGGCTGGCAGCCCGGCCGCTGGGACATCAAGGCCGCCGAGAACTGGGCCGACGCCCTCCGCGCCCATGTCTCCCCCGCGGGGCACCGGCACACCGTCTTCCCCGCCGCCGTCGAGGCCTGGGCCGAGTTCGGCGGGCTCGCCATCACCCCGCCCGGCCCCGGCCGACACATCGCGCCCACGCCGTTCCACATCGACCCCCTGCACGGCCTGCACCTCGCCCGCACCGTCGCCGACCTCGGCCGGGCGCTCGGCGCGGACGTCTGCCCCCTCGGCCAGGAGCTGGACGGCCAGGCCCTCCTCGCCATCGACACCCACGGCCGGGTCTACAGCCTCGACCACACCGGGGACTGGTACCTCGGTTCCGACATCGATCACGCGATCGGCGCCCTGGTCACCGGCACCCGCCCCTCCCGCCTCTCCGCGGGCGCGGCCACGGCCCGCTGACCTCGGGGCCACGGGCCCCGGCTCACAGGCCCGGTACGTACGCGCCCGCGCCCCGCAGCGCGCGTGGTCCCGTGGGGCGGCGGCACAAGGCCCGTGGTCCCGGGCGGCGAAGCCGCCCTACGCGGCCCGCGCGTCCGGAATCACCGCCGACACACGGAAACCGCCCGCATCCGTCGGCCCCGACACAAACACCCCGCCCAGCGCGGCCACCCGCTCCCGCATGCCGACCAGTCCGTTCCCGCCGCTCGGCAGGCCCGTGTCCACGCCGCCGTCCGACGGGCCGTTCTCCACCTGGAGCGCCACCTCCCCCGCACGGTGCGCCAGGCGCACCACCGCCTTCGCGCCCGGCGCGTGCTTGTGCACATTGGTGAGCGCCTCCTGCACCACGCGGTAGGCCGTGCTCTCCACCGGCGGCGCATAGGAGCGCTCCTCGCCCTGCACCGACAGCTCCACGACCATGCCCGCCTGCCGCGACTGCCCGACCAGGTCCTCCAGGCCGCTCAGGCTCGGGCCCTCCCCGGCACCGCCGGAACCCACCGGCTCCGCGGCCGCGGCCCGGTCCGACACCCGCGCCGAGGCGGCCACCGCCACCGCCGCGAGCCGCTCCGAATCCACCGCCGACCCCACCCCGGCCACCGGCCGCCCCGCATCCTCGGGAGTCGTGCGCAGCACGCCGAGCATCTCGCGCAGCTCCGTCAGCGCCTGCCGGCCCATGTCGCCCACCAGGGCCGCGTTCTTCGCCGCCTTCTCCGGGTCCTTCGACGCCACCGCCTGGAGCGCCGCCGCGTGCACCACCATCAGCGACACCCGGTGCGCCACCACGTCGTGCATCTCCCGCGCGATGCGCGTGCGCTCCTCGTTGCGGGCCCACTCGGCCCGCTCCTCGGCCCGGTCCGCCAGCAGCGACAGCTCCCGCTCCAGCCCGTCGGCCCGCTCCCGCAGGCTCTCGACCAGCCGCCGTCTCGCGCCGACGTACAGCCCCATGAGCACCGGCGGTGCGGTCAGCCCCAGCGCCATCACCACGGAGAAGGCCGTCATCACCCACGGCCCGGGGTGATAGCCGTCCTGCGCCATGTCCTTCTGGAAGCGCACGACCGTCACTATCAGCGTCGCCATCAGCGACGCCCCCGCGAGCACCGCGATCAGCCGCCGCGGCACCTCGGAGGCCGCCAGCGTGTACAGCGCCACGACGCCCAGTAGGAAGCCCATCTCCGCGGGGGTGACCGCGATCGACACCAGCACCACCGCGACCGGCCACCGCCGCCGCAGCACCAGCGACGCCCCGACCGGTACCCCGAGCAGGCCGCCCAGCGCCTCCGGCAGCCCCGCCTCGCGTGCGAAGGACATCCCCTCCGGCACGCACTCCAGGGCGGACACGAGCGCCAGCACCACGTCCAGCACCATGCTCCGCCGCCGCACCCACCACCACGGCCCCGTGGGCGCGCCCCGCGCGCCCACGTCCGCGATTGCCCCCGTTGTGGTCATACCACCCAGACTACGGGCGGGCGCCATCGGATTTCCGGTGCGGACGGCGGCACACCGAGGTTTCGACGGGGAGCGAAGCCCCTGGCCTTGCGCAACCTCCGTGTGATCCAAGTCCTCAAGTGCGCGGACTCGTACCGTCGCATCGAAGGCCGGTGTTACGGCATAGTGTTCCCTGCGTGCATGACCGATCAAGTAAATCGGACATAACGCACGATCCATCCCGGGTCGTCTAATGGCAGGACAAATGATTTTGGTTCATTGAATGAGGGTTCGATTCCTTCCCCGGGAGCCGCTGCCGGAGGGCACTCCCATGGCCGTCCGGGCCCATGGGCAAGGGTTCTGACCTCCCAGGTCAGGACCCTTCCGCGTTTCACCCCCCTTACGCCCCGGTATCCTGCGGGTGTCCACCCCCTCGAAGCCGAAGGGCACACCCGTGAGCGCCAACCGCCCGGCAGCCGTCGTCGTCCTCGCAGCGGGTGAGGGCACCCGCATGAAGTCGGCCACCCCCAAGGTCCTGCACGCGATCTCCGGCCGCTCCCTCGTCGGGCACGTCGTCGCCGCCGCCCGCGAGCTGGCCCCGGAGCACCTCGTCGTCATCGTCGGGCACGCCCGTGAGCAGGTCTCCGCCCACCTCGCCGAGATCGACCCGGGCGTCCGCACCGCCGTGCAGCACGAGCAGAACGGCACCGGGCACGCGGTCCGCATGGGCCTGGAGGAGCTGTCCGACAGCGGCATCGTCCTCGACGGCACCGTCGTGGTCGTCTGCGGCGACACCCCGCTGCTCACCGGCGAGACCCTCAAGCGCCTCTCCGGCACCCACGCCGCCGACGGCAACGCCGTGACGGTGCTCACCGCCGAGGTGCCCGACTCCACCGGCTACGGCCGCATCGTGCGCGACGCCGCGACGGGCGCCGTGACCGCGATCGTGGAGCACAAGGACGCCACGGACGAGCAGCGCGCCATCCGCGAGATCAACTCCGGGGTGTTCGCCTTCGACGCCCAGCTGCTCACGGACGCGCTGGGCAAGGTGCGCACGGACAACAGCCAGGGCGAGGAGTACCTGACGGACGTCCTCGGCATCCTGCGCGAGGCGGGGCACCGGGTGGGCGCCGCCGTGGCGGGCGACCACCGGGAGATCCTGGGCATCAACAACCGCGTCCAGCTGGCCGAGGCCCGCAAGCTGCTGAACGAGCGGCTGCTGCACACCGCGATGATGAGCGGCGTGACGGTCGTGGACCCGGCCACCACGTGGGTGGACGTGACGGTCACCTTCGAGCCGGACGCGCTCGTGCACCCGGGCACCCAGCTGCTGGGCGCGACGCACCTGGCCACGGGCTCCGAGGTGGGCCCCAACACCCGCCTCAAGGACACCTCCGTGGGCGCGGGCGCCCGGGTCGACAACACCGTCGCCGACTCGGCCCTGATCGGGGCGGGCGCCGTCGTGGGCCCGTTCGCCTACCTGCGGCCGGGCACCAAGCTCGGCCCGAAGTCCAAGGCGGGCGCCTACGTCGAGATGAAGAACGCCGAGATCGGCGAGGGCACCAAGGTGCCGCATCTGTCGTACGTGGGCGACGCGACCATCGGCGAGTACACCAACATCGGCGCGGCGAGCGTCTTTGTGAACTACGACGGCGTGAGCAAGCACCACACGACGATCGGCTCGCACTGCCGGACCGGATCGGACAACATGTTTGTGGCTCCGGTCACGATCGGGGACGGCGCGTACACCGCCGCCGGCTCGGTCATCACCAAGGATGTGCCCCCGGGTTCGCTGGCTGTCGCTCGTGGTCAGCAGCGGAATATCGAGGGCTGGGTGGCGCGCAAGCGCCCGGGCAGTGCGGCCGCTCAGGCCGCTTCCGCTGCTCGTCGGGACACCGACGGCGAGCAGTGACCGTGACACCGGCACGCCGTGCGGGGCGTACCGTGATAAGCGCACACAAAGCGACATCCAAGGAGACTGTGCTGTGACCGGGATCAAGACGACCGGCGAGAAGAAGCTCATGCTCTTCTCCGGCCGCGCCCACCCCGAGCTTGCCGAGGAGGTCGCGCACCAGCTGGGCGTCGGCCTGGTCCCGACCAAGGCCTTCGACTTCGCCAACGGCGAGATCTACGTCCGCTTCCAGGAGTCGGCGCGTGGCGCCGACTGCTTCCTGATGCAGAGCCACACGGCTCCCATCAACAAGTGGGTGATGGAGCAGCTGATCATGATCGATGCTCTGAAGCGGGCCTCCGCCCGGAGCATCACCGTGATCCTGCCGTTCTACGGCTACGCCCGTCAGGACAAGAAGCACCGCGGCCGTGAGCCGATCTCGGCCCGCCTGATCGCGGACCTGATGAAGACGGCCGGCGCGGACCGCCTCCTGACGGTGGACCTGCACACGGACCAGATCCAGGGCTTCTTCGACGGCCCGGTGGACCACCTGTTCGCGCTGCCGATCCTGGCCGACTACGTGGGCGCGAAGGTCGACCGCGACAAGCTCACGGTCGTCTCCCCGGACGCCGGCCGCGTGCGCGTTGCCGACCGCTGGTGCGACCGCCTCGGCGCCCCGCTGGCGATCGTGCACAAGCGCCGCGACAAGGATGTGGCGAACCAGGTCACCGTCCACGAGGTCGTGGGTGACGTGAAGGGCCGCGTCTGCGTCCTGGTCGACGACATGATCGACACCGGTGGCACGATCTGCGCGGCGGCCGACGCGCTGTTCGCGCACGGCGCCGAGGACGTCATCGTGACCGCCACGCACGGTGTGCTGTCGGGCCCGGCGGCGGACCGCCTGAAGAACTCGAAGGTGAGCGAGTTCGTGTTCACGAACACGCTGCCGACGCCGAACGAGCTGGAGCTGGACAAGATCACGGTGCTGTCGATCGCGCCGACGATCGCCCGCGCGGTGCGCGAGGTGTTCGAGGACGGTTCGGTGACGAGCCTCTTCGACGAGCTGGGCTAGCCGGCTCCGGTGTGACCGCGCCACTGCTGTAACGATCATGCAGCTGCGGCGCTCGCACTGATCGATTTCTGGGCGGCCTCCCCGCCGGGTAGACTCCTCGAGTTGCTCGGCGAGGGAGGCCGCACTGTTCGGTGCGGCGGTCCGTTATCGACGCGCTCTTCGTAGCAGGCCTGTCGTGGGCCGGGTAACCGTCCACCACAACTGTTCACGAGGAGTGCACCATGGCCGAGATCACGCTCGCCGCTGCCGTCCGCACCGACTTCGGCAAGGGCGCCGCCCGCCGCATCCGTCGCGCCCACCAGGTTCCGGGTGTCGTCTACGGCCACGGCTCCGAGCCGGTCCACGTGTCCCTGCCGGGCCACGACCTGATGATGGCGCTGAAGACCCCGAACGTCCTGCTCTCCCTGGACATCGAGGGCCGCAACGAGCTGGTCATCCCCAAGCAGGTCCAGCGTGACGCGCTCAAGGGCTTCCTCGAGCACGTCGACCTGCTGGTCGTCAAGCGCGGCGAGAAGGTCACCGTCGAGGTCCCGGTCCACACCGAGGGCGAGCTGGCCCCGGGCGGCAACCTGCTCGAGCACACCCTGACCGCGCTGCCGGTCGAGGCCGAGGCCACCCACATCCCGGAGAGCATCACCGTCTCCATCGCGGGCCTGGAGGCCGGTGCCTCCGTCCTGGCCAAGGACATCGCCCTGCCGGCCGGTGTCGCGCTGGCCGTCGACGCCGACGCCGTCGTCCTGCACGTCGTCGCGGGCCAGGCCGAGGCCGCCCCGGCCGAGGGCACCGAGGCCTGAGCCTCGGCCTCCCAGGGCTTCTCGATTTTCATTCCGACCGCCGCCCTGCTCCACTGGAGCGGGGCGGCGGTCGGCGTATGAAGGAGATATGCGGATGACGGACGACTCCAGCCCCTGGCTGATCGTGGGCCTGGGCAACCCGGGCGGCGAGTACGCGGGCAACCGCCACAACGTGGGCTTCATGGTCGCGGACCTGCTCGCGGAGCGGATGGGCGGCAAGTTCAAGGCGCACAAGTCGCGGGCCCAGGTGGTCGAGGGACGGCTGGGCGCGCCCGGCCTCTCCAGCCGCCGGGTGGTGGTGGCGAAGCCGATGTCGTTCATGAACGTGTCGGGCGGCCCGACGACCGCGCTGCGCGACTTCTACAAGGTGCCGACGGAGCGGATCGTCGTGGTCCACGACGAGCTGGACATCGACTACGGGACGCTGCGGCTGAAGCTGGGCGGCGGCGACAACGGCCACAACGGCCTGAAGTCGATCACGAAGTCGCTGGGGCCGGACTACTGCCGCGTCCGCTTCGGGATCGGCCGGCCGCCCGGCCGGATGCAGGTTGCGGACTTCGTCCTCAAGGACTTCTCGTCGGCCGAGCGCAAGGATCTGGACTACCAGGTGGACCGGGCGGCGGATGCGGTGGAATCGCTGATCGTGGACGGCCTGGAGCGGGCGCAGAGCACGTACAACTCGTAGGGGGTTCCTTTCCCCACCCCGCCCCTTCCCGTAACCGGGGGCTCCGCCCCCGGACCCCCGCTCCTCAAACTCCCCCAGCTACCGCTGGGAGGTGCCCCCAGAGGGGCTGGATTCGTACCCCGAACCGGGGGTCTGGGGGGCGAAGCCCCCCAGTTTCGGGAAGGGGCGGGGTGGGGGAAAGAAACTCACCGCCTCAGCCCGTGTTGCGCAGCCCCGCGGCAACGCCGTTGACCGTCAGCAGCAGCGCCCGCCCCAGCAACGGGTCCGGGGCCTCGCCCCGCTCCGCCGCGCGCCGCTGCCGGTCCAGCAGCGTCACCTGCAGATACGAGATCGGGTCCAGATACGCGTCCCGCACGCGGAACGTCTGCTGCAGCACCGGGCTCGCCGCCAGCAGCTCGTCCTCCCCCGTGATCCGCAGCACCTCCCGCACGGTCAGCGCGTGCTCCTCCCGGATGACGTCGAAGACGTGCTTCAGCTCATCCGGCACGAGCGTGTCCACATAGTGCGCGGCGATGCGCAGATCGGTCTTGGCCAGCGTCATCTCGACGTTGGAGAGGAAGTTCTGGAAGAAGTGCCAGTGCTCGTGCATCTCGTCCAGGACGGTGTCGAGCCCGGCCTCGCGCGCGGCCTTGAGGCCGGAGCCGACGCCGAACCAGCCGGGCACGATCTGCCGGGACTGGGTCCAGCCGAACACCCAGGGGATGGCGCGCAGTCCGTCGAGCCCGGCACCGGAGTCGGGGCGGCGCGAGGGGCGCGAGCCGAGGTGGAGTTCGGCGAGCTGGTCGACGGGGGTGGAGGCGAAGAAGTACGCCGGGAGGTCCGGGTCCTCCACCAGCCTGCGGTAGGCGCCGTGCGCGGCGTCCGAGACGGTGTCCATGGCGGCGTCCCAGCGGGCGAGGGCCTCGTCGGACTGGCGGGGCGCCGTGTGCAGGGCGGACGCCTGGAGGGTGGCGGCGACGGTCAGTTCGAGGTTCTCCCGGGCGAGGGCCGGGATGAGGTACTTGTCGGAGATGACCTCGCCCTGCTCGGTGACCTTGATCTCGCCCTCCAGGGTGCCCCAGGGCTGGGCGAGGATCGCGTCGTGGGTGGGGCCGCCGCCGCGGCCGACGGTGCCGCCGCGGCCGTGGAAGAGCCGCAGCCGCACGCCGTAGCGGTGGGCGACGTCGCGCAGGCGCCGCTGGGCGCGGTGGATCTCCCACTGGGAGGTGGTGATGCCGCCGAACTTGGACGAGTCGGAGTAGCCGAGCATGACCTCCTGGACGTCGCCGCGGAGGGCGACGAGGCGCCGGTAGGAGGGGTCGGCGAGCATCTCGTCGAGGAGGCGGTCGGCCTCCTTCAGCTCGTCTGTGGTCTCCAGCAGCGGCACGATGCCGATCCTGGCCCAGCCGGCGTGGAGGTCGACGAGGCCGGCCTCGCGAGCGAGCACGGCGGCGGCGAGGACGTCGTCGGCGCCCTGGCACATGGAGATGATGTAGGACTCGACGACCTCGGGCCCGAACTTCTCCAGGGCCTCGCGGACGGTGTGGAAGACGCCGAGGGTCTTGGCGCCGGCCGCGTCCAGGGGCGCCGGGCTGGGGGCCAGGGGACGGCGGGAGCGCAGTTCCTTGGCGAGCAGCCGGCGGCGGTAGTCGCGGGGCATGTCGGCGTAGCGCCAGGACTCCTCGCCCAGCCGGTCGAAGAGCTGGCCGAGGGCGTGGTGGTGGGCGTCGGCGTGCTCGCGGACGTCCATGGTGGCGAGGTGGAGGCCGAAGGCGGCGAGGGTGCGCAGGGCGCGCTCCAGGCGGCCGTCGGCGATGAGCCGGCCGCGGTGGGCGCGCAGCGAGTCCTGGATGAGCTGGAGGTCGGCGAGGAGTTCGCCGGTGCCCAGGTAGTCGCGGCCCTCCTGGTGGGGGGTGTCGCGGGCGAGCCGCTCGCGGGTGTTGACGAGCTTCTGGCGGATGCAGGTGGCCTTGAGCCGGTAGGGCTCCTCGGCGTTGAGCCGCTTGTAGCGCGGGCTGATCTCGGGCAGCAGTTCGAGGTCGCGCTGGAGGGAGGTGAGCAGCTCCTCGGTGGCGCCGCTGTTGCGGATGGAGTTGGAGAGGGCGCCGCGCAGCTCGTCGACGAGTTCGAGGGCGTCGGTGATGCCGTGCTCGTGCTGCAGTATCAGCACGTCCCAGGTGACCTGCGGGGTGACGTTGGGGTTGCCGTCGCGGTCGCCGCCGATCCAGGTGCCGAAGGTCAGCGGGCGGGTGGCCGCGGGCAGCTCGACGCCGACGCGGTCCAGCTCCGCGGCCAGGTCCTCCAGGACGTCGCCGACGGCGCCGACGTGCAGCTCGTCGAGGTAGTAGATGGCGTTGCGGGCCTCGTCGGTGGGCTCGGGGCGGGCGACGCGCAGCTCGTCGGTCTGCCAGAGCAGGTCGATGTTCTCGGCGAGGCGCAGGTCGGTGCGGCGCTTGTCGCCGCTGCCGGTGTCCGGTGCGTCGAGGAGTTCGGCGACGCGGCGGAGCTTGTTGAGGACGCTGCGCCGGGCGGCCTCGGTCGGGTGGGCCGTGAAGACGGGGCGCACCCCGAGGTTCTCGACGGTCTGCCGCAGGTGCTCGGGGTCGGCGTCCTTCAGCTGGTCGGCGGTGCGGGCGAGGATCGAGCCCTCGGCGTCGCGCTTGGCGCGCAGCTCCCGGCCGCGGTGCACCTGCTCGGTGACGTTGGCCAGGTGGAAGTAGGTGGAGAAGGCCCGGACGAGCTTGGCCGCGGTCTCCGGGTCGGTGGCACTCAGCAGCTCGGCGGCGGCGTCGCCGTCGGTGCGGGTCAGGGCCCGCACGCGCTCGACGAGGTCGAGGAGCTCGTCACCCTCCTGGCGGACCAGGGTTTCGCCCAGGAGGTCACCGAGGCGGCGGATGTCGGCGCGCAGGGCGGCGTTGGTCTTGTCGGCACTGCTCACAGGTGCAGCTCCTTGCAGAGTTTCCGAGCACGTCTGGAGGGGGGCGGACCGCGCTGTCCGACGCCCCCAGCATAGGTGTCCGCCCGACGCGCGGCCGTCCGCAGCCCTCTTGCCCACTGCTCGGGCCCTGCCATACTTACGAGGCCGTAGGTTACGGAACCGTAGGAACCGTGACCATGCTCCGAACCCCATGAGGGAACCCATGACTGCAAGCCCCGACGTGCTCGAAGATGCGCCGAAGGCCCAGGAGACCCCACTCCCCTCCGCCACGCTGGGCGGTGAGCAGCGCAGGTCGGTCGAGCAGATCACCCTGATGCTGTTCATCGTCGTCCCGTTCGTCGCGCTGCTCGCCGCCGTCCCGCTGGCCTGGGGCTGGGGGGTGAGCTGGCTGGATCTGGGGCTGATGGTGGCGATGTACTACATCGGCTGCCACGGCATCACGATCGGCTTCCACCGCTACTTCACGCACGGCTCGTTCAAGGCCAAGCGGCCGCTGCGGATCGTGCTGGCGGTCATGGGTTCGCTGGCGGTGGAGGGGCCGGTGGTGCGCTGGGTGGCGGACCACCGCAAGCACCACAAGTTCTCGGACGCCGAGGGCGACCCGCACTCCCCCTGGCGGTACGGCGAGACCGTGCCGGCGCTGATGAAGGGGCTGTGGTGGGCCCACATCGGCTGGATGTTCGACGAGGAGCAGACACCTCAGGAGAAGTACGCCCCGGACCTGATCAAGGACCCGGCCATTCGCGCGGTCTCCCGGCAGTTCGTGCTGTGGACGACGGTCTCGCTGCTGATCCCCCCGTTCGTCGGCGGCCTGGTGACGTGGTCGTGGCAGGGCGCGCTGTCGGCGTTCTTCTGGGGTTCCCTGGTCCGGGTGGCGCTGCTGCACCATGTGACGTGGTCGATCAACTCGATCTGCCACGCCGTGGGCAAGCGCCCGTTCAAGTCGCGGGACCGCTCGGGCAACGTGTGGTGGCTGGCCGTACTGTCGTGCGGCGAGTCCTGGCACAACCTGCACCACGCCGACCCGACGTCGGCGCGGCACGGCGTGCTGAAGGGCCAGCTGGACTCCAGCGCCCGCCTCATCCGCTGGTTCGAGAAGGCGGGCTGGGCGTACGACGTGCGCTGGCCGAACGAGAGCCGTATCGAGTCCCGGCGGAAGCCCGCCGGGAAGTCCCGGGACGAGGAGGGTGCCGCGCAGGCGGCATGATTGAGGGCGTGGCGATCGACAGCAATACCCCTGGCAAGAAAGACCTGCCCGGGCCCTCCGGGGCCCGGCGCTCCCGGCCGCGCCGGGTAAGGATGACCGGCGCGGAGCGCCGTGAGCAGCTGCTGGACATCGGTCGCACACTCTTCGCCGAGCGGGGGTTCGAGGGCACGTCGGTGGAGGAGATCGCGGCCAAGGCCGGGGTCTCCAAGCCGGTGGTGTACGAGCACTTCGGCGGCAAGGAGGGGCTGTACGCGGTGGTCGTGGACCGCGAGATGCGGCAGCTGCTGAACATGGTGACCGGCGCCCTCACCGCGGGCCATCCGCGCGAACTCCTCGAACAGGCGGCGTTCGCACTCCTCGACTACATCGAGACGTATACGGACGGCTTCCGCATCCTCGTCCGCGACTCGCCCGTCGCCCAGTCGACGGGTACCTTCGCCTCGCTGATCAGCGACATCGCGACCCAGGTCGAGGACATCCTGGGCCTGGAGTTCAAGGCCCGCGGCTTCGACCCGAAGCTCGCCCCGCTCTACGCCCAGGCCCTCGTCGGAATGGTCGCCCTGACCGGCCAGTGGTGGCTGGACGTCCGCAAGCCGAAGAAGGCGGAGGTGGCGGCGCACCTGGTGAACCTGGCCTGGCACGGGCTGGACGGCCTGGAGCCCAAGCCCCGCCTGGTGGGCCACCGGCGCTCCTGAGGGCGCGGGGGTGCAGGCCGTTCGGGGGTGACCGCCGGTCCGGCACCGCCGAATGCCACCATCGTGGCTGATCGCCGTTGCGGCGGAAGTTGTTCCCCAGTCCCGCCCCTTCCCGAAACTGGGGGCGAAGCCCCCAGCCCCCCCGAGGTCCGGGGCAGAGCCCCGGTTTCGGGAAGGGGCGGGACTGGGGAAGGAAAACCCGCCGCGACGGCGCGCAACCCCCACCGCCCGGCCCGGCGGTGCCGAACCGGCCGTCACCCCCGCTTGCGGGCCACCACGAAGACCCGCCGGAACGGAAAGACCGTGCCGTCCGGCCCCGCCGGATACGCCTCGCGCAGCAGCGCCCCGTACTCGGCGAGGAACGCCTCCGTGGCCGCCGCATCGCCCGCGAGGCCGGTCAGCGCCGACCGCAGGCCCGTGCCCTTGACCCAGTCGAGGACGGGGTCCTCGCCGGGCAGCAGATGGGCGTAGGTCGTCTCCCACGCGTCGACCTCGCACCCGAGCGCCGTGAGCCGCGCCAGGTACTCCGCGGGTTCGAGGATCTCGACGCGGCGCCGCCCCGCCTCGCCGAGGCGGTCGCGCCAGCGCGCCGACGCGCACAGCTCCCGCAGCAGCGCATGGCTGGGGGCGTCGCCGTTCCCCGGAACCTGGAAGGCAAACGTGCCTCCGGCGGCCAGGCCGGCCAGCCAGGCCGGGAAGGCCTCGGCGTGGCCCGGCACCCACTGGAGGGCGGCGTTGGAGACGATCAGGTCGAAGGGCTCGGCGGGGTCCGGGGCCCAGTCCGTCAGGTCGGCGCGGGCGAAGTCGATGCGCCCGCCGCCGAGGGTCCGCCCGGCGTAGGCGTCGGCCTCGGCGAGCATCGGGGCGGAGTTGTCGTAGCCGGTGATGCGGGCGTCCCGCCAGCGCTCGGCGAGCAGGGCGGTGACATTGCCCGCGCCGCAGCCGAGGTCGGCGATGCGGGCGGGGCGGCGGCCCCGGCCCGGCAGCCGGGGAATGCGGGCGAGCAGGTCCTCGAAGGGGCGGGTCCGGTGGCCGGAGTGACGGAGGTACTGCTGGGGGTCCCAGTCGGGTGCGTGCTGCATGGCGGTGTCTCCCTGCGTCGGGGCGCACCTCCAGCATCCCCGCCGAAGTATCTTGACGTCAAGAGACTTCATGTCGACAGACCAACTACACTGATCCCATGGAGGACGAGGTCGATCGGCTGGTCGCGGCGTGGCGCCGAGAGCGCCCCGACCTCGACGTGGAACCACTCGAAGTGCTCAGTCGCGTCTCCAGGCTCGCCCGCCACCTGGACCGGGCCCGGCGGATCGCCTTCGCCGAGCACGGGCTGGAGCCCTGGGAGTTCGACGTCCTCACCGCGCTGCGCCGCGCCGGGGCCCCCTACCAGCTCTCCCCCGGGCAGCTGCTCACCCAGACCCTGGTCACCTCGGGCACCATGACCAACCGCATCGACCGGCTCGCCAAGAAGGACCTGGTCGAGCGCGAGCCCGACCCCAACGACCGGCGCGGCGTGCTCGTCCGCCTCACGGCCGAGGGCCGGGACCGGGCCGACCAGGCACTCGCCGGGCTGCTCGCGCAGGAGCGCGCGATCCTCGCCGAGCTCTCCCCGGCCCAGCGGGCCGAACTGGCCCGGCTGCTACGCCAGTTGACCGCCCCGTTCGACAACGTCCCCGGTTAGGTCCACCGGCCCCACCCCGGCCCGCCGGGCCAGCGCCACGGCGGCCAGCGTGGAGTGCACGCCCAGCTTGCCCAGCACGTTCTGCATGTGCGTGCGGACCGTGTGCGGGGAGAGGTAGAGCCGCTCGGCGACGGCCTTGCGGCCCAGCCCGGCCACCATGCAGCGCAGCACCTCGCGCTCGCGCGGAGTCAGCGACTCCACCAGCCGCTCGCTCTCGGTGCGGTGCTTGCGCGCGGCCGTCAGCTCCCGCAGAACGCCCGTCAGCAGGGCGGGCGGCAGGTGGGTCTCGTCCCGCAGCACGCCGCGTATCACCGCCAGCAGGCGGGAGAGCGAACAGTCCTTGGCGACCCAGCCGCCCGCGCCCGCCTGGAGCGCGGCCGCGGCCCGCCGCGGCTCGTCGCGCTCGGCCAGCACCACCGTCCGCACGCCGGGGTGGCCCGCGCGGACCCGGGAGACCAGCGAGATGCCGTCCACCGTGCCCTCGCCCGGGCCCGGGCCGTCCTGGCCCGGCCCCCTGAGCTGCCCCGGCAGCTGTCCGTCCGCCCCGCCGGCCCCGGCCGCGGCGCCGAGGTCGGCGTCGATCAGCAGGACGTCGAAGCGCCGCCCCTCCCCCGCCGCGCGCTCCAGCGCGCGCAGCGCCGCCGGCCCGCTGCCGGCTGCCGAGACGTCCACGTCCTGCTCGGCCGCGAGGGCGGCGGCGAGCGACTCGGCGAAGATGCGGTGGTCGTCGACCACCAATACCCGAATACGTGCCACAACCACCCCCATGTTCCCGGCAGGCGAGGTCAGTGCGGGTACGGCGCCCGGACCTGGGGCCGCCACACGCGCACGGCCGCCGCCGTGCCCTGACAACCACCCCACCCCGGGCGTCGTACCTGCCTGTCTCGCCCCCTGATCAGCGTCGGCCCCCACCGGCGCTGTGCATCAGAGTACGGGCGGGGTCCGGCGCCGGAGGGCGAATGGCAAAACTGCCTGACCCGGGTGTTTATGGTGAGCTTTCTGTTCAGTATTGAGGCGGTGAACGACCGGGATCGGGGAAAAGTCCACCCGCCCACCACCCGCAGCCGCCACCGCCTCGAACACCCCCGGCACCCGGTACCCCGCAGCCGCGAACGCCCCCGTCACCGCATCCCCCACCCCGGCCGCGTGCCCCTCCTCCACCAGCACCACCGCCGACCCCCCGAAGCCACCCCCCGTCATCCGCGCACCCAGCGCCCCCGCCCCCAGCGCCGACTCGACCACCAGGTCCAGCTCCGGGCAGGAGACGCCGAAGTCGTCCCGCAGCGACACGTGCCCCACGGTAAGCAGCGGCCCCACGGCCCGCACCTCACCCACCAGCAGCAGCTCCGCCACCCGCACCACCCGACGGTTCTCGGTGACCACATGCCGCACCAGCGGACGCAGGGGCTCCGCAGCACCCCTCAAGTCGGCCAGCGCAGCGTCCAGTTGCCCCGCCTCCACATCCCGCAGGGCGCGCACCCCCAGCGCCCGCGCCGCCGCCTCGCAGCCCGCGCGCCGCCGCGCATACTCGCCTTCCCCCAGCGCATGTTTGACCCGCGTGTCGACGACCAACAGCCGAAGGCCCGACGCCGCCGGGTCGAAGGGGATCTGCCGCCGGGTGAGATCGCGCGTGTCCAGATACAGCGCGTGCCCCGCCACACAGCACGCGGCCGCGGTCTGGTCCATGATCCCGCACGGCACGCCGACGAACGCGTTCTCGGCGCGCTGCGCCAGCCGGGCCAGCTCCGGCCGGTCGAGCCCGAGCCCGTACAGCCCGTCCAGGGCGAGGGCGGTGGCGACCTCCAGCGCGGCGGAGGACGAGAGCCCCGCCCCCACCGGCACCTCGCTCTCCACGTGCACGTCCGCCCCGGCCACCGCATGCCCCGCCTCGCGCAGCGCCCGGTGCACACCCGCCGGATAGGCCGCCCAACCGCGCACCGCACCGCCCGCCGGGGCCGGCTCGACGACGCCGCCCGGCTCCGCCGCCGAGTGCAGGCGCAGCCGCCCGTCGGAGCGGGCCCGGGCCGCCACCCAGGTCAGGCGGGGCAGCGCGAGCGGCATCACGAGGCCGTCGTTGAAGTCGGTGTACTCGCCGATCAGATTGACCCGGCCGGGCGCCGCCCAGACCCCCTCGCAGTCAAGGCCGTAGACGGCCCGGAACGCCGCGGCGGCCCGCTCGGCGCTCAACGACGGGCCTCGCCCCGGCGGGCGAACTCCCAGGCGTCCTCGACGATTCCGGCCAGGTCGGGACGGCGCGGCTGCCAGCCGAGCAGCTTCCTCGCCCGCTCGGCGGAGGCGACCAGCACGGCCGGGTCGCCGGCCCGGCGCGGGGCGGCGGCCTCCGGAACGGAGTGGCCGGTCACCTTGCGGACGGTCTCGACGACCTCCCGGACGGAGAAGCCGTTGCCGTTGCCGAGGTTGCAGATCAGGTGCTCGCCGGGCCGCGCGGCGCCGAGGGCCAGCAGATGGGCCTCGGCGAGGTCGGCGACGTGGATGTAGTCGCGGACGCAGGTGCCGTCCGGGGTCGGGTAGTCCTCGCCGTACACGGAGATCGCCTCGCGCTCGCCGAGGGCGACCTGGAGCACGAGCGGGATGAGGTGCGACTCGGGGGCGTGCCGCTCGCCGTAACGCCCGTACGCGCCCGCGACGTTGAAGTAGCGCAGGGAGACGGCGGCCAGGCCGTGGGCCGCGCACTCACCGGCGATCATGTGGTCGACGGCGAGCTTGGTGGCGCCGTAGGGGTTGGTGGGCTCGGTGGGGGCGTCCTCGGTGACGGGGACGGTGGCGGGCTCGCCGTAGGTGGCGGCGGTGGAGGAGAAGACGAGCGTGCGGACGCCCGCGCCGCGCATGGCGGCGAGCAGCTCGAGCGTGCCGCCGACGTTGTTCCGCCAGTACGCCTCGGGGTCGGCGACCGACTGCCCGACCTGTGAGAAGGCGGCGAAGTGGAGGACGGCGTCGTACGAGCCGTCGAGCCACCGGGCGGCGTCCTGGACGCGCCCCTCGATGAAGCGGGCGCCCTCGGGCACGCCGTCGCGGTGGCCGGTGGAGAGGTCGTCAAGGACGGTCACCGTGTGCCCGGCGGCCAGCAGGTGGGCCGCGACGACGCTGCCGACGTATCCCGCACCGCCCGTGACCAGGCAGTTCTTGCCGTTCATGTGCTCGCTGCCTCTCGCAGTCGCTCGGCCGCCGCCTCGGGCGGCACATCGTTGATGAACACGTTCATGCCGGACTCCGAACCCGCGAGGAACTTCAGCTTGCCGGGAGTACGGCGGATGGTGAAGAGCTCGAGGTGGAGGGCGAATTCACTCCTGTGGGGGTGGCGGAAGGGCGCCTGGTGCCAGGCGGAGACGTAGGGGGTCGGGGGCATGCCGGGGCCGAAGATCCGATCGAAGCGACGCAAGAGTTCCAGGTAGACCTGTGGGAACTCTGTGCGTGCCGGGTCGTCGAGCGCGAGCAGGTCGGGCACCCGGCGGCGCGGGTAGAGGTGGACCTCGTACGGCCAGTGCGCGGCGTAGGGCACGAAGGCGAGCCAGTGCTCGCCCTCGAGGACGATGCGGCGGCCGTCGGTGCGCTCGGCGGCCACGGTGTCGTCGAAGAGGTTGCGGCCGCCGGTCCGCCGCTGGTGGGCGGCGGCCGAGTCGAGCATCCGCCCGGTGCGCGGGGTGACGAAGGGGTAGGCGTAGATCTGGCCGTGGGGGTGGCCGAGGGTGACGCCGATCTCGTGGCCGCGGTTCTCGAAGCAGAAGACCTGCTCGACGGCGGGCAGCGCGGCCAGCTCGGCGGTGCGGTCGGTCCAGGCGGCGAGGACGAGTGCGGCGCGCTCGTCGTCGAGGTCGGCGAAGGAGGCGTGGTGGTCGGCGGTGAAGCAGACGACCTCGCAGCGGCCGGTGTCGTCGGCGAGGGCGGGGAAGCGGTTCTCGAAGACGGCCACTTCGTAGTCGGCGGCGGGGATTTCGGTGAGCCGGCCGTCGCGGGAGGGGCACAGGGGGCACTCGTCGGGGGGCGGGTGGTGGATGCGGGACTGGCGGTGGGAGGCGACGGCGACGCTGTCGCCGAGGAGGGGATCGCGGCGGATCTCGCTCACGCTGCCGCGCGGGGGCAGCGGCCGCCGGTCGGCGGTGTCGCGCACGGCGTCGTCGCGCGTGTCGTAGTAGAGCAGCTCACGGCCGTCCGCGAGCCGGGTGGCCGTCTTCTTCACTTGGCCCTCCTCGCACACCGTCACACACAACCGAACACAACGCATCACGGGCACTCATACCCGCCAACACCGCACTCGAACAAAGAGCTTCAACAAAAGCGTTCAGATTCCAATCAACAACGCGTACGTTGCCTGCAGTTCCGACCAAGGAATGAGGTGACCCATGCGCTGTCTGGCCGAGGGACTCCGGCTCCCCGTCAACGCACTCGACTACACGATCCTGGCGATCTACTTCGCGGTGGTCCTGGGCATCGGCCTCGCGGCCCGCCGGTCCGTCCGCACCGGTCTGGACTTCTTCCTCTCCGGGCGGTCCCTGCCCGCCTGGGTCACCGGTCTCGCCTTCGTCGCCGCGAACCTGGGCGCCACCGAGATCCTGGGCATGGCCGCCAACGGCGCACAGTACGGCGCGTACACCGTGCACTGGTACTGGATCGGCGCGATACCGGCCATGGTCTTCCTGGGCCTGGTGATGATGCCCTTCTACTACTCGTCGAAGGTCAGGTCCGTCCCCGAGTTCCTGCTGCACCGCTTCGGACCGGCCTCGCACCTGCTCTCCTCGGTCATCTTCGCCGTGTCGTCCGTGCTGATCGCGGGCGTCAACCTCTACGCCATGGCGCTCGTGCTCCAGGCGCTGCTGGGCTGGCCGCAGTGGGTGGCGATCGTCGTCGCGGGCTTCTTCGTGCTGGCCTACATCACGCTCGGCGGCCTCTCGTCGGCGATCTTCAACGAGGTGCTCCAGTTCTTCGTGATCCTGGCCGCGCTGATCCCGCTGACGGTCGTCGGCCTGAAGCACGTCGGCGGCCGGCGCGGCCTGTCGGACTCGCTCACCGCCGCCCACGGCGACGACTTCCTCAGCGCCTGGGGCGGCACGGGCATCGGCCACGCCAACCCGCTGGGCGCCAACTGGCTGACCATCGTGCTGGGCCTCGGCTTCGTGATGAGCTTCGGCTACTGGACCACCAACTTCGCGGAGGTGCAGCGCGCCCTGTCCGCCAGGAGCCTGGGCGCCGCGCGGCGGACCCCGCTCATCGCGGCCTTCCCCAAGCTCCTCATCCCCCTCGTCGTGGTGCTGCCCGGCCTGCTGGCCGCTGCCATGGAACCGGCCCTGGGCAAGGCGGGCAGCGGGCTGAGCTACAACGACGCGATCCCGGTGCTGATGCGCGACCTGCTGCCCAACGGGGTGCTGGGCCTCGCCGTCACCGGCCTGCTGGCCGCCTTCATGGCGGGCATGGCTGCCAACGTCTCGTCCTTCAACACCGTGGTCAGCTGGGACATCTGGGCCCGCTACGCCCGCCGCGGCGACGAGGGCGCGGCCTCCGTGGCCACCGGGCGGGTGGTGACCGTGCTCGGGGTGCTGGCGGGGATGGGCACGGCCTTCATCGCCTCGTCCTTCGGCAACATCATGAACTACCTCCAGACGCTGTTCTCGTTCTTCAACGTGCCGCTCTTCGCCGTCTTCCTCATCGGGATGTTCTGGCGGCGCACCACACCCGCCGCGGGCTTCTGGGGGCTGCTGTCGGGAACGGTCGCGGCGATGGCGAACTACTTCTGGCTGTACAAGCAGCACGTCATCGGCATCCCCTCGGACCAGGGCGCCAACTTCGTCTCCTCGATCGTGGCGTTCGGCGTCTCGGCGCTGGTGATGGCCGCGGTGACGCCCCTGACCCGGCCCAGGCCCGCCGAGGAGCTGCGGGGCCTGGTCCACGGCACCCTGCCCGCCCCCGGGGCTGCCCCGGACGAGGGCGAGGACGCCTGGTACCGCAGGCCGGCGCTGCTGGGCTGGGGCGCGCTGGTCCTCGCCGCCGCCTGCTACGTGCCCTTCTCCCTCTGACCCGTTCTGTCGGCGACCTGCGCTTTCGACGACCGTTCTTTCGAGGAGCCCTTCATGAACGACCGGCACCAGCACGAGCCCGGCCCGTCCGGGGACGGGGGCGGGGGCGGGGAACCGCGACCGGCCACCGCCGCCCGGCTGTTCGACGTACGCCGGGTCATCGGCGGCCTGTTCACCGTCTACGGCGTCATCGTGACCGTGGCGGGCCTGACGGCGGACGACGAGGACCTGAGGAAGGCCGAGGGCATCAACATCAACCTGTGGACCGGGCTGGGCATGCTCGCCCTCGGCGGCTTCTTCCTCCTCTGGCTCACCCTGCGCCCGGCCGCCCCGGCCCGCCCGCCTGCGGACCCGCCGCCTGCCGGGGAACGCTAGCGCCCGCGGCCCGCTCCAGCAGCCCGGTGCGGGCGGCCAGGGCCGCCGCCTCCAGCCGCGAGCCCACGCCGAGCTTCATCAGGACGCGCTGGACGTGGGTGCGGGCCGTGCTGGGCGCTATCCCCATGCCCGCTGCGATCAGCCGGGTGTCCTCGCCCTCGGCCACCCGGACCAGCACCTCCACCTCGCGGGGGGTCAGCAGCTGGAGCAGCCGGGCGCCCTCGTCGTCCGGCTGGGCGGCGGGGTTGAGCAGCTCGGCGAAGGAGCCCTGGAGCAGCTGCGGGTCCACCGCGGCCTCGCCCGCCCGGGCCTTCATCATGGCGCGCTCGACGCCCTCGATGCGCTCGTTGTGCCGTACGTAGCCGGAGGCGCCCGCGGCGAAGGCGGCCGCGATGCCCAGCGGGCTGGGCACCGGGCCCAGCACCACGACGGCGACCTGCGGGCGCTCCCGCTTGATCCGGACGACCGGGTCGAAGGCCCCCGGCTCGGCCGGGGTGGCCGTGCCCAGCAGGCACACCTCCGGCGCGCGGCTGATCACCAGCTCCGCCGCCCCGGCGCTGGGCGCCGCCGCGGCCAGCACGCGGTGGCCCCGCAACTTCAACGCCGAGGCGAGCGCCTCGGCCAGCAGACGATGGTCGTCGACCACCATGAGCCGTACGCCCATGCGCTTCCCCCCTGTCGCCCCGCTGCCGCCCGGTGTCGCCCGCGCACGTCTCCCCGGCACCCTCTTGCTCGGGAAGCTACACGCTTGTTCGACGTTCCGCGCCCCTTACCGGTGAGAAGTCCCCCGGAATGCCGAAATCCCTGCCAATCACGTGTACTTCGAGACTGAAACGGATCGTTCAGGCATGTACGCGCGACGGACAGGGATACGGCAGGGATGAGGCGCCGAGCGCACCTCAAACGATCATTATCAGCTGCCTCCGAAGATCAGCGCCAGATACTGCTTGCCCATGGAGAACGAACTGGGCTTGTTCGCGAAACTGCCGCCCAGGAAGAGCCGGTTCTGCGCCCACAGACCGCCCTGGATCTCGGGCGAGAGGGCCCGCTCGGCCTCGGACGTCTCGGCCGGATTCTTCAGCAGCACATCGGACTTGTACGTCTTCGGATCGATCCGGATCACCTGGCCGCCCGACTTGTAGGTGGGCTCCTGGTAGCCGATCGCGTAGCCGTCCTTGTCCGTGCCCAGCGGCACCAGCGTGGAGCCGGGGACGCCGTCGGTCTTGCCCTTGGTCTGGCCGCTGGCCAGGTCGAAGGCGACGATCTCGTTGACCCGGCCGACCTCCTGGGCGTTGCCGCTCTGGTGCTCCTCGTTGGGCAGGTAGAGCGTGTCCTTGGTGACGGCCAGCTTCATGCAGCCCTCGACGTCGGTCGCGGGGCACTTCGGCGTGAACTTGCCGTTCTCCGTGGAGACCTTGCTGCGCAGCTTGCCCTCCTTGGCGCTGTCGTCCAGCACCATGAAGTCGGAGGCCGCGCTGCCGCTGGAGTCACCCGCGTCGACCGCGATGACCAGCGGGTCGGTGGACGCGATGTGGACGTAGTTCAGGCCCGGCGGCACCTTGAAGACGGACTTGACCGCGCCCGTCTCCGGGTTGAGGGTCTGCACCTGCATCTGGGGGCGCGAGTAGTCGCCGCAGCGGCGCACGGCGACGAGCTTGGAGCCGCCGCCGTAGCCGTCGTCACGGCAGTCGTCGCCGGGCTTGGGCTTCCACAGCTCCTTGCCGTCGGCCAGGGACCATGCGGCGCCGCCGCTGGTGCCGCCCGCCGCCACGGTGCCGCCGCCGACGGTGACCTCGTCGAAGCGGACGTCCGAGTCACCGGCCTTGGCGGTCTTCTGCCAGAGCTTCTTGCCGTTGTTCAGGTCGAGCACCGCGACCTGGGTGCAGCTGCCGCCGAACTTGTGGTCGGCGTCGGGCTTCGCGTCCTTGAACAGCACGGCAGTCCTGCCGTCGTCCGTGACCTGCTTGGACGCCCAGCAGATCTCGCCGTCGAGCGGGATCTCCCACTTCTGGCCGCCGGACAGGCCGTAGCCGACGATCTTGTAGACGTCGACCTTGGCGAAGACCTTGTCGGTGGCCCACATGCCCTTGACCGAGACGAGGTCGTCGACCTTGGGCTGCTCGACGCCGAACAGCATCTTGCCGTCGATGGTCTTCGGCGCCTTGCCGCCGCCACCGCCGCCCTGCGTGCCGGTGTCCTTGCCGTCCTTGCCGGAGCTGTTCTTCGCCTCGTCCTTCTTGCCGTCGCCGCCCTTGGTGGCGAACCAGACGCCGCCGCCGACGGCGAGCACGAGCGCCACGGCGGCGCTGATGACGACGGCCGTGCGCTTCTTGGCCGGACCGCCCTGTCCGGGCTGACCGCCGAAGCCCGCGCCCGCGGAAGGCGCGCCGTAGCCGCCCGGGGCCGGGGCGCCGGGGTACTGGGGCTGCGCCGGGTAGCCGTAACCACCCGGCGGGGGCGGCGGGGTGACGGGGGCGCCGGGCGGCGGGGTGGCCGCGCCGAAGGCCTGGGTGGGCATGTCGGCCGCGGGCGGCTGCGCCGGGTAGCCGTAACCGCCCGCGGGGGGCGGCGGGGTCGCCGGGGCGCCCGGCGGGGGCGGCGGAGTGGCGGGGGCGCCCCCCGGCGGGGGCGGCATCTGCGGCACCACGGCCGTCGGGGTCGGGTTCTGCGGTGCGCCGAAGCCCGGCGTGCCCTGGGGCTGCGGGGGCTGGGCGGGCGGCGGGGTGCCGAAGCCGGGCGGAGGGTCCTGTGGCGCGCCGAAGCCTCCGCCCGGCGGAACCGGCGGGACCGGCGGGCCCTGCGGTGGCTGGGGTGGCTGGGGCGGCTGTGACATCAGCTTTCCTCTTTACGCGCGGACCAGGGCTTGCAGTCGCATGAATCCCGCCATTGTGCGGCAGGCGAGCGAGTGTTCTTTCTACCACCCGGTTCCGACGGCCCACGGGCCGATCTCAGGACGTATCCACCACCTGAGACCGGCCCGTGACGAGACTGTTGCGCCGCATTACGCCCCCAGGGGGTCCGTACGGTCAGGCGTCCTCGGCCAGTTCGAGCCAGCGCATCTCCAGCTCGTCGCGCTCGCCCGCCAGTTCCCGCAGCTCGGCGTCGAGCTTGGCGACGGCCTCGAAGTCCGTGGCCTGCCCGGCGATCCGCTCGTGGAGCTTGGCCTCCTGCTCGCTGATGCGGTCCAGGCGGCGCTCGATCTTCTGGAGTTCCTTCTTCGCCGCGCGGGCGTCCGCGGCCGGCTTGGCCTTCACGGCGGCCGGGGCGGGGGCGGCGGCGACGGGCGCGGCGGCCTCGATCACCTTCTGGCGGCGCTCCAGGTACTCGTCCAGGCCGCGCGGCAGCATCCGCAGGAAGCGGTCGCCGAGCAGCGCGAACACCCGGTCCGTGGTGCGCTCGACGAAGTACCGGTCGTGGCTGATGACGACCATCGAGCCGGGCCAGCCGTCGAGCAGGTCCTCCAGCTGAGTGAGCGTCTCGATGTCGAGGTCGTTCGTCGGCTCGTCCAGGAAGAGGACGTTGGGCTCGTCCATCAGCAGCCGCAGGAGCTGGAGCCGGCGCCGCTCACCGCCGGAGAGGTCGCCGACGGGCGTCCACTGCTTCTCCTTGGTGAAGCCGAACTTCTCGCACAGCTGCCCCGCCGTCATCTCCCGGCCCTTGCCCAGGTCCACCCGGTCGCGCACCTGCTGCACGGCCTCCAGGACCCGCTTGGCGGGGTCGAGTTCGGCGACCTCCTGCGAGAGGTAGGCCAGCTTGACGGTCTTGCCGACCACGACCTTGCCCGCCGCGGGCTGCTTGTCGCCCTGCGAGCGGGCCGCCTCGGCGAGCGTGCGCAGCAGCGAGGTCTTGCCCGCGCCGTTGACGCCGACGAGGCCGATCCGGTCGCCCGGGCCCAACTGCCAGGTCAGGTGCTCGATCAGGGTCTTGGGACCGGCCTGGACGGTGACGTTCTCCAGGTCGAAGACGGTCTTGCCGAGCCGGGAGCCGGCGAACTTCATCAGCTCGGCGCTGTCGCGCGGCGGCGGCACGTCGGCGATCAGCTCGTTGGCGGCCTCGATACGGAACCGCGGCTTACTGGTGCGGGCGGGGGCGCCGCGGCGCAGCCAGGCCAGCTCCTTGCGGACCAGGTTCTGCCGCTTGGCCTCCTCGGAGGCGGCGATGCGCTCGCGCTCGGCGCGTGCGAAGACGTAGTCGCTGTAGCCGCCCTCGTACTCGTGGACCGCGCCGCGCTGCACGTCCCACATGCGGGTGCAGACCTGGTCCAGGAACCACCGGTCGTGCGTGACGCACACCAGCGCCGAGCGGCGGGCCCGCAGGTGGCCGGCCAGCCAGGAGATGCCCTCGACGTCGAGGTGGTTGGTGGGCTCGTCGAGGACGACGAGGTCCTGCTCGGCGATCAGCAGCTTGGCGAGGGCGATCCGGCGGCGCTCGCCACCCGAGAGCGGGCCGATCACGGTGTCCAGGCCCTGCGGGAAGGCCGGCAGGTCGAGCCCGCCGAACAGCCCGGTCAGCACGTCGCGGATCTTGGCGTTGCCCGCCCACTCGTGGTCGGCCATGTCGCCGAGGACCTCGTGCCGCACGGTCGCGGCCGGGTCCAGGGAGTCGTGCTGGGTGAGCACGCCGAGGCGCAGGTGACCGGCGTGGGTCACGCGGCCCTTGTCGGCCTCCTCCAGCTTGGCGAGGATGCGGATGAGGGTGGTCTTGCCGTCGCCGTTGCGGCCGACGACGCCGATCCGGTCGCCCTCGTTGACGCCGAGGGAGATGCCGTCGAGGAGGGTACGGGTGCCGTACACCTTGTCGACGGCTTCCAGGTTGACCAGGTTGGCTGCCATTCCGCTCCTTGCTCGGTGGGGTCCTCTCCAGGATCCCACGCCGGTGGGAGGCGGGGCGGGGAGGGTTTCTTTCCCCAATCCCGCCCCTTCCCGCTGTATCCGATATGCGGCTCCGCCGCAGGGCGGGGGCTCCGCCCCCGGACCCCCGGTCCTCAAACTCCCCCAGCTACCTCCCCCAGCTACCGCTGGGGGTGCCCCCAGGAGGTGCCCCCAGACGGGCTGAAATTCAGCCCGTCCGGCGTTTGAGGCTGCGCTCTATTTGCGGCTCCGCCGCGTGGCGCGCGAAGCGCGGTCCCGGGGTCTGGGGCGCAGCCCCAGTTCGGGAAGGGGCGGGGTGGGGAAAGAACCGCCGGAGGCACCCCCCTCAGAGCACCGTCGCCCCCGGCACCGGCCCCGACGCCACCCGCACCACCCGGCACGTGCCGGAAGCCGCCAGCGCGTCGGCCGTCTTCTCGGCTTCCGCCGGGCCCGCGACCAGGAACGCCGTCGTCGGCCCGGACCCCGAGACCATCGCGGCCAGTGCCCCGGCCTCCGTCCCCGCCGCCAGCGTCGCGGCCAGCGACGGCCGCAGGGAGACGGCCGCGGCCTGGAGGTCGTTGGAGACGGCCGCGGCCAGGGCCGCCGCGTCGCCCGTGCGCAGCGCGTCCAGCAGGGCCGCCGAGGCCTCCGGCGAGGGGACGTCCGCCGCCCCCGCCCCCGTACCGGACACGACCCGCAGGCGGTCGCACTCCGCGTACACGGCGGGCGTGGACAGCCCGCCGTCGGCGACGGCGAACACCCAGTGGAAGGTGCCCCCGACCTCGAGCGGGGTCAGCAGCTCGCCACGGCCCCGCCCCAGCGCGGCCCCGCCGACCAGGCTGAACGGCACATCGCTGCCCAGCTCGGCGCAGATCTCCAGCAGTTCCTCACGCGGGGCGCCCGTGCCCCAGAGGGCGTCGCAGGCGAGCAGGGCGCCGGCCCCGTCGGCGCTGCCGCCCGCCATGCCGCCGGCGACGGGGATGTCCTTGTCGATGTGGATGTGGACGTTCGCGTCCCGCCCGTACCGCGCCGCGAGGGCGAGCGCGGCGCGGGCCGCGAGGTTGCTGCGGTCCAGGGGCACCTGGGCGGCGTCCGGCCCGGAGCAGGTGACGGTCAGCCCGTCCGCGGGGCGGACCGTGACCTCGTCGTACAGGCCGACCGCGAGGAAGACGTTGGCCAGGTCGTGGAAGCCGTCGGGCCGCAATCCACCTACGGCCAGCTGGACGTTGACCTTCGCGGGGACGCGGACGGTGACGGAACCGGTCACTGGGCGGCGCCCTTCTGCTCGGCGATCGCGGCGAACTCGTGCACGGTCAGCGACTCGCCGCGGGCCTGCGGGGAGATGCCCGCCGCGACCAGGGCGGCCTCGGCCGCCGCCGCGGACCCCGCCCAGCCGGCGAGCGCGGCGCGCAGCGTCTTGCGGCGCTGGGCGAAGGCGGCGTCGACGACGGCGAAGACCTCGGCCTTGGTGGCCGTCGTCTCGATCGGCTCCGTCCGCCGGACCAGGGAGACCAGGCCCGAGTCGACGTTGGGCGCGGGCCAGAAGACGTTGCGGCCGATGGCCCCGGCCCGCTTGACCTCGGCGTACCAGTTGGCCTTGACCGAGGGCACGCCGTAGACCTTGTTGCCGGGCTGCGCGGCGAGCCGGTCGGCGACCTCGGCCTGGACCATGACCAGGGTGCGCTCGATGCTGGGGAAGCGGTCCAGCATGTGCAGCAGCACGGGCACGGCGACGTTGTAGGGCAGGTTCGCGACCAGCGCGGTGGGCGCCGGGCCGGGCAGCTCCTGCACGTGCATGGCGTCGCTGTGCACCAGCGCGAAGCGGTCGGCGCGGCCGGGCAGCCGCTTGGCGATGGTCGAGGGCAGGGCGGCGGCCAGGACGTCGTCGATCTCGACGGCGGTGACCCGGTCGGCCGCCTCCAGCAGGGCGAGGGTCAGCGACCCCAGCCCTGGTCCGACCTCGACGACCACGTCGTCGGGCCGCACCTCGGCGGTCCGCACGATGCGCCGGACCGTGTTGGCGTCGATCACGAAGTTCTGGCCGCGCTGCTTGGTGGGGCGGACCCCGAGGGCGGCGGCCAGTTCGCGGATGTCGGCCGGGCCGAGCAGGGCGCCGGACTCGTCTGTGCTGGGGCTGGAGCTCACCCGTGAAGTTTACGGCCGCACACGGGCCACGGGCTCGCCCCCCGGCTGATGTACAGCTTCTTGGCCCGGAAGGTCTGCTCGGCGGACGAGGCGTCCTGGGGGCGGCCGCCACCGCCCAGGGAGTGCCAGGTGCGGGTGTCGAACTGGTACAGCCCGCCGTAGGTGCCGGAGGGGTCGACGGCGTCGGGCCGCCCGCCCGCCTCGCACTGGGCGAGGCTCTCCCAGTTGAGGCCCTCGGCGCCCTGCACGGTGGTGGGGCGGGGCTTGGTGCCCACCCTGATGATCTCGGTGCGGGGCTGCTTGACGACCTCTGAGGAGATCTTCCGGGGCTTCTGCTTGACGCCGTTGACGGTCCGCAGCGCGTAGGTGACCCGCTGGACGCCCTTCTCACCGCGCTGGGCGACGACCTCGGTGCCCTTGTAGAGGGTGGGGTCGTCGTGCCGCTCGGTGGCGTAGTCGATGGGCTCCTCCCGGACCTCCTCGTCGGCGGTGATCCGCATGATGGAGATCGTCTGGCCCTCGCGGGGGAAGCTGTCGGGGTCGACCGAGGTGGTGTCCTGGCCGCGCAGGCTGATGCCGGCCTGGTCGAGGGCCTCGCGGACGGTGGCGGCGTTGGTGCGGATGGTGCGCTCGCGCCCGTCGGCCATGAAGGTGATGCTGCGCTCGGTGCGCACGTCCAGGTCGAGGCCCCTGCGGCCGATGGACTCGGAGCGGGAGGCGGAGAGGTAGGCGCCCTCGGCGCGCACGCCGAGCTGGCGCAGGGCACCGTCGACGGTGCGGGCCGTCGTCCACACCTGGCGGCGCTCCCCGTCGAGGGTGAGGGTGACGGGGCGCCCGTAGCGGACGATCACCCGGTCGCCGGAGGCCAGGTCGTGCCGGGGGCCGGGGGCCACGATGTCGTGCTCGCCCACGGCCATGCCCTCCTCCTCCAGCAGCTCCCGCACGTCGTCGGCGAAGGTGTGCAGGGTGCGGGGCTTGCCGTCCACGCTGAGCTGCACGGACTTGTCGCCGGCGAGGAAGGCGGAGGTGCCGCCCGCGAGGAAGGCCACGACGAGGGCCTGCGGCAGCAGGCGGCGCAGCGACTCGGCCCGCTCCCGGGGGGCGGGGCGGGCGCCCCGGGCGGCCGGGCGGACGGTGGAGCGCTTGCGGCCGCTCGCGGCGGCCGCCGCCCGGCGGGTGGCGGCGCGGCCGCCGGTCGCGGGGGCGTCCGCGGGCCCGTCGTCCGTGGACGCACCCGCACCGGCCGCCTCCGGCGCCTCGGCGCCGGGGCCGGTCACGGTCGGCAGCCCGTGGCTGCCGGGACCCGACGCCTGCCGGGGCAGCTGGGGCTGCCCGAAGGGCTCGTAGGACTCGTACGCCTCGTACAGGGCGTGCGGGGCGCCGGGATCGGCCGAGGGGTGCTGGTGGGGCTGGTGGGGCGCAGACGGCTCGTAGGACTCATAGGTCTCGTACGGCTCGTGGAGCGCGTACGACTCGGGCGACCCGTACGGATCGCGGGGCGCGTACGGGTCGTACGACGGTGCTCCCGTCGCGGCGCGGGGTGCAGCGTGCTGGCTGCCCGGTGCATGACTCACGACACTCCACTGGTCCGGCTAGGTGCGGGACTGTAGCGGAGCGGCGGTCACCCTCCAAAGTCGGATCGTCACACGGTGTCGCGTTATCCGGGCGTCAGTACCCGAAGGCGCGTGCGGTATTCGCGGCTACCGCCGTGGCCAGAGCGTCCTCGTCGATGCCGCGCACTCCGGCCATCGCCCGCAAAGTGACCGGAATGAGGTAGGGCGCGTTGGGCCGTCCGCGATACGGGGCGGGCGTCAGGAAGGGCGCGTCGGTCTCGACGAGGATCCGGTCGAGGGGGGCGACGGCGAGGGCGTCGCGCAGGTGCTGGGCGTTCTTGAAGGTGACGTTTCCGGCGAACGACATGTAGTAGCCCGCGTCGGCGCAGACCTTGGCCATGTCGGCGTCGCCGGAGTAGCAGTGGAAGACGACCGTCTCGGGCGCGCCCTCCTCGGCCAGCACCCGCAGCACGTCGTCGTGGGCGTCGCGGTCGTGGATGACCAGCGCCTTGCCGTGCCGCTTGGCGATGTCGATGTGACGCCGGAAGGACCGCTCCTGGGCGGCCGTGCCCTCGGGGCCGGTGCGGAAGAAGTCCAGGCCGGTCTCGCCGACGCCGCGGACCTGCGGCAGGCCCGCGAGCCGGTCGATCTCGTCGAGGGCGGCGTCGAGGGCGGCGTCGCCGCCCGGCTCGCGGACGCCTTGCCGGGACCAGCCGTCGGGGTCGCCGAAGACGATGCGGGGGGCCTCGTTCGGGTGCAGGGCCACGGTGGCCCAGACGGCCTCGTGCGCTGCCGCGGTCTCCGCCGCCCAGCGGGACCCGGCCAGGTCGCAGCCCACCTGGACGACGGTCGTGACGCCCACGGACGCCGCCTTGGCCAGGATGTCCTCCACTGGACCGGACTGCATGTCCAGATGGGTGTGGGAATCGGCCACGGGCACTGCCAGCGGGGCCGGGAGCGGCGGAGGGGCGTCCTTGTGGTCGTCCTTCTTCCGCCCGCCGCCGGCCGGGCCGCTGTTCGATGCTGTTGCCGCCATGGGCGCGATTCTAGAGATCGCGTGCCGCGGGGCTCACTTCCGGTGGAAGGGCCTGAGCAGGTCCGCGAGGTGCCAGTGGTGGTGCCGGGCCTCGTGCTCCTCGTGCGGGCCGCCGTTCTGCAGGGGTCCCGCCGTGGCCTGGGGCACGATCGAGTTCCCGTGCAGGTGCAGGGCGTCCGCGATCACGGACACCTGGCCCGAGCGCATGATGCGCACCACGTGCTCACCGCAGTTCGAGCAGGTCGGGCGCGTCAGTGGGGACGGCACGCGCTCGCCGTCCGTGTAGTAGGTCACGAAGGGCTGACCCTTCGCGTCCACATGGTGCCGTATTTCGTACGACTGCTCCCAGCCGTGCCCGCACCGCATGCATGCGAAGGAGTAGGACTCGTGGGCCGTTTCGAAGGCCGCCGCGTTCTGTTCGGTGACAGTACGCGTCAGCCTTTCGGGCTGGACACCGCTCGTGGTTCCCGCGGTCTCGCTCATGGCAGCTCCTCTTGCCCGTTGGACAAGTGTCTCCGGGACCGGACGTCCCACAACCAGGGAACGCCCATCTCGGCGATGGCGCAGCAGCCTGACCCGCTAATTGGGACAAACTTGGCGGCTTCATGCCCGAAGGCACCGGCTGCCAGGCCCAAGCTTTGCTTTTCAGGTTAGCCCTTTACCTTATGGTGAGACCTGCTGTGCGGCATTTTTTGCCGCTACGACCGCATCGAACACGTCGCGCTTGGGTAGGCCTGTTTCGGCCGCCACGGCTGCAATGGCTTCCTTGCGCCGCTCCCCCGTGTCCTCCCTGATCTTGACGCGGCGGACCAGCTCGGCGGCGTCCAGCTCCTCCGGGCCGCGCTCGGGAGCGCCCTCGACGACGATCGTGATCTCGCCGCGCACCCCCTCGGCGGCCCAGGCGGCCAGCTCCTTCAGGGGGCCGCGCCGGACCTCCTCGTACGTCTTGGTCAGCTCCCGGCAGACCGCGGCGCGGCGGTCGGCGCCGAACACCTCGGCCATGGCCGCGAGCGTGTCGTCAAGGCGGTGCGGGGCCTCGAAGTAGACCAGGGTGCGTCGTTCTTCGGCCACTTCGCGGAGCCGGCCGAGGCGCTCGCCCGCCTTGCGCGGCAGGAAGCCCTCGAAGCAGAACCGGTCGACCGGCAGCCCCGACACGGCCAGCGCGGTGAGCACCGCCGAGGGGCCCGGCACGGCCGTGACCCTGACCCCGCGCTCGACGGCGGCGGCCACCAGCCGGTACCCGGGGTCGGACACGGACGGCATGCCGGCGTCCGTCACCAGCAGCACCCGTGCCCCGCCGACCAGGGCCTCGACCAGCTCGGGCGTCCGGGCCGACTCGTTGGCCTCGAAGTACGAGACCACCCGCCCGGTGGTGTGCACCCCCAGGGCCTGGGTCAGCCGGCGCAGCCGGCGGGTGTCCTCGGCCGCGATCACCTCGGCGGCGGCCAGCTCGGCGGCGAGCCGCGGGGGTGCGTCGGCGACGTCACCGATGGGGGTTCCTGCGAGTACGAGCGTTCCAGTCACGCTTCCATCCTCGCAGGGCGGGGCGGGAGGCGGATTCCCGGCCGTCCCCGGCCCGTCCCCCGTCCGGGACTACGGGCCTGCCACGAGCGTGATTTCCGTCCAGTCCGCGACCGCCAGAAAACGCGGAATCGGAATCCCGCTCTTGTCCTTCCGGAACTGCATCAGTGTCCCGTCCGCCCGCGCGGCGCCCGTTCGGATTCCGCTCCGATACAGCCGTCCCGAATTCCGCCAGCGGTGTTCCGCGCCGTCGCAGGTGGCCGTGGAACCGCCGACGCCTTCGGTGCGGACTCCCTGCCGGACATTGCTGCCGACGAAGACGACTCCGTCCGGCCTGTCGAGGGTGCAGCGATAGGTGCCGGTCAGCGTGACGGTGCCGTCCGGGGCGAGAAAGCCGGTGCGGTCGATGGCCAGCTTGTTGGCCGGCGGGGCCGGGGCGGGACCGGGGCCGGCGGCGGTTGCGGGCGCGGTCGGGGCCGCGGTCAGCACGACGGTCCCGGCGGCGGCGCCGAGGGCATCAAGGGCATGACGAATGCGCATTCGCAACGGATACCGGAATCCCGGCCGCGCGTCAGGGGACGCGCCCGCGCGGCCGCCGCGCCGTCACCCCGCGTGCAGCATCAGCCCGATCCCCAGCACCATCAGCCCCGCCGCCGCGATCCGCGGCGCCCCGAAGCGCTCCTTCATGAAGACCGCCCCGATCGCGGCGCCCACGATGATGGAGGACTCGCGCAGCGCCGCGACGGGGGCCAGCTCGGCCTTCGTCTGGGCCCACAGCACCAGCCCGTAGGCGAAGGCGGACAGCAGCCCCCCGAGCAGCCCGCGCACCGCGAACGGGCGGATCTGCGCGAGGAAGTCGCCGCGCCGGGACGCGATCGCCCAGGCCGGGATCGCCAGCCCCTCCAGGACCATCAGCCAGCCGATGTAGCCGAGCGAGGAGCCGGCCGCCCGTACGCCCAGGCCGTCGACGACCGTGTACGAGGCGATGGACAGCCCGGTGGCCCCCGCCGCGCCGATCGCGGCCCAGTCGGGACGCCGGCCCGAGCCCCGGATGCCCCACACGGCGAGGCCGACCAGGCCGGCCGAGGCGACCGCGACGCCCGCCAGCTGCCCGCCGCCGGGCAGCTCCCCGGCGAAGACCGCCGCGAGGACGGTGACGACGAGCGGCGCCGTGCCCCGGGCGATCGGGTACATCTGCCCGAAGTCGCCGAGCGCGAACGACCGCATGAGCAGGGCCTGGTAGGCGATGTGCAGCAGCACGGAGGCGAGCAGGTACGGCCACGCCCCGGCGGCGGGGGCCGGGGCGAAGGGCAGCAGCACCAGCCCGCAGGCGGCACCGCCGCCGCCCACCAGGGTGAAGGCCAGGAGCTGGTCCTTGATGCCGTGGGCGATGGCGTTCCAACTGGCGTGGGTGACGGCGGCGATGAGGACCGCGGCGGCGACCAGCGGGGTCATGCGGGGCACCCGCGCGCGGCGCGGCCCGTGGTGCCCGTGGATATGGACGCGAGGACGAGGAGGCTCATGTCCCGCGACGCTAGCGCCGGTTGCAGGGGCAACGCGATGTCGGATCCGTCACCCCGGGGAACCCGGGGTGATGCCGCCCCGGCGGTCACCGCGCCCGCAGCACCGCCGCCACGATCGGCCCGGCCGAGTCGCCGCCGTGCCCGCCCTGGGGGACGACCGCGGCGGCCGCGATGTCGTCCCGGTAGGCGGTGAACCAGCCGTTGGGCGAGGTCTGGCCGTCCATCTCGGCCGAGCCGGTCTTGGCGCCGATGTCCCCGCCGAGCCCGGACATCGCCTTGGCCCCGGTGCCGGAGACGGCCGTGAGCCGCATCATCGACCGCAGGTCCTGGGCGACGCCCGCCGGCAGCGGCCGGGCGGCCTTCGCCAGCTGCCGCCCGTCGACGGACGGGTCGACGAGGTACGGCTGGCGGAACGACCCCGTGCGCACGGTCGCGGCGACCGAGGCCATGTTGAGCGGGCTCATCTGCACCCTGCCCTGCCCGATCATCGCGGCGGCCTTGCCCGCCCCGCCGTCCGCGGGCACCCGGCCGTCGAAGGTCGCAATGCCGGTCTTCCAGTCCAGGCCGAGGCCGAAGACGTCCTGCGCCTCGGCGGCGAGCGCGCCGTCGGGGAGCTGGCCGGCGAGGGAGACGAACGCAGTGTTGCAGGAGGCCGCGAAGTCCTGGGCGAAGGTCGCGCCGGGGTTCTCGCTGTGCTCCACGTTGTGGAAGGTCATGCCGTACGTGGCGGTCTTGGGGCAGGGCAGCGGCTTGCCCGGGGTGGCCTTGCCCTGCTCCAGGAGCAGGGCCGACGTGACGATCTTCATCGTGGAGCCCGGGGCGGTCTGCCCGGAGACCGCCGGGTTGAACTCGGTCTTCTTGGCGTTGGCGATGGCGAGGATCTCGCCGGTGCTGGGCTTCACGGCCACCACGGAGGCGTCGGCGTGCCGGGCCACGGCGGCCTCGGCGGCGCGCTGGACGGCGGCGTCGATGGTGGTCCGGAGCTTGCCGGGGGTGCCCTTGGAGACCACGTACAGGGTCTTCGCGGCGGTGCCGTCGGCGCCCTGGGCGGTCACCTCCACGCCGGGCTCGCCGCCCGCCTTCTCGCCGAACCGCTTGCGCAGCTCCGGCAGGACGGCCGCGAGCGAGGGGTGGTCCCGGTCGGTCAGCTCGTTGCCGTCGCGGTCGACGGCGGTGATCTCGGGCGTCTTGGTGACGCCGGTGTGCAGGGACTGGCCCTGGGCGAGGTCCGGGTGGACGACGGAGGGCTGCCAGTCGACGAGCGGGTGGCCGTTGGTCCGGCCGCGCACGACGGCGAGCGAGGAGTCGTACGTCCAGGTGGAGCGCTGCTTGCCGAGGACGACCTCGGCGGTGACGGAGAACGGCACCCTGGCGCCCGTGGCGGGGCCCTGCTTGAAGGCCACCTTCTCGACGTGCGCCCGTTCCCGGTAACCGGTGAGCGCGGCGGTGGCGGCGGTGGCGTTGTCGGTGAGGCCCGCGGCCTTCTCGGTGTCACCCGCCGCCCACGCGGCGAGGAAGTCGCGGGCGGTCCGCTCGGTCTCGTCCGCGGTCGGCGGCCCGGTCGGCACGGCCGCGGCCTGGCTGTGCGTGCCCGAGCCGCTGTCGCCCGCGACGGCGTCCACCAGGTTGTAGAGCCCGAGCCCGGCGGCTCCTGCCAGCGCAGCGGCGACGGTCCCGGTCGCGATCTTCACACCAGTGCGCATGTTCCCCTGTCCCCCTCCCCGGTTTTAATCACCTGATTAAAACCACGGATGGCACTCTACGGGACAGGAGTGACACATGCAGAAAGTTGGCCTGAACCTGAACCTTTCGTTCCGTCGGCCGACCTGAATAAGCATCAGATCCAGGTGTCGAACCACATCCGGTTCCGCCAGGCGTCCATGGGGATCGCCTGCCCGGTGTAGATCGGGAAGAAGTAGATGAAGTTCCAGACGATGAGCAGGACGAGGGTGCCCGCGCCGACCGCGCCCACGACCCGGCGCCGCTCCGAGGACCCCCGGGGCCCGAGGACCGCCCCGATCAGCATGGCCACGGCCAGGCACAGGAAGGGCACGAAGACGACCGCGTAGAAGACGAAAATCGTCCGCTCCTGGTACAGGAACCACGGCAGGTAGCCCGCCGCGACCCCGCACAGCACCGCGCCCGCCCGCCAGTCGCGCCGGAACGCCCACCGGTAGAGCAGGTACAGCACCGCGAAGCAGGCCGCCCACCACAGCAGCGGAGTGCCCAGCGCGAGCACCTCGCGGGCGCACTTGCCCGCCGCGTCCGCCGGGCAGCCGTCCTGGCCGGGCTGCGGGGACTCGTAGAAGTACGAGACCGGGCGCGACTGGACCAGCCAGCTCCAGGGGTTGGACTGATAGGTGTGCGGCGAGGTGAGGTTGGTGTTGAACTCCCACACCTGCTGCTCGTAGTGCCACAGGCTGCGCAGCGGGTTGAGGATCCCGGCGAGGAAGCCGTCCGCGCTGTAGCCGCCCTCGGTCTCCGCCCAGTGCCGGAAGTAGCCGCTGTGCTGCCAGCCCGTCGTCTTGTCGTACGTGCCGCTGTTGACGAACCAGCCGGTCCAGGAGGCGAGGTACACGCCCAGCGCCACGGGCACGGTGGACAGGAACGCCCAGGGCACGTCGCGCCGCAGCGTCGAGAGCCACGCCCGCCGGGCGCCGGCCAGGCGCCGCGAGCCGATGTCCCACAGGACGGTCATCAGCCCGAACGCGGCGAGGAAGACGGCACCGTTCCACTTCGTGGCGACCGCGAGCCCCAGCAGCACCCCGGCGGCCAGCCGCCAGGGCCGCAGGCCCAGCCGCGTCCCGTCCCCCGCCGCGGGGTCGGGCAGGGCGGTGCCGTCCTCCCGCTCCGGCAGCCCGGCGGCGAGCCGCGCCCGCACCTTGTCGCGGTCGACGAGCAGACAGCCGAAGGCGGCCAGCACGAAGAACATCAGCACCGTGTCGAGCAGTGACGTCCGGCTCATGACGTAGTGCAGCCCGTCCACGGCGAGGAGCAGCCCCGCGACGCACCCCAGGAACGTGGACCGGAACAGCCGCCGCCCGATGCGGCACAGCATCAGCACCGACAGCGTGCCGAGCAGCGCCACCATGAAGCGCCAGCCGTAGGGCGTCAGCCCGTGCAGCCACTCGCCGATGCCGATGACCCACTTGCCGACGGGCGGGTGGACGACGTACGCGGCCGTGTCGGCGACCTCGCTGTGCCCGGCGACGATCTGGTCGTTGGCCTCCTTGGGCCAGTTGACCTCGTAGCCGTACTTCCACAGGGCCCAGGCGTCCTTGGCGTAGTACGTCTCGTCGAATATGACGGCCTTGGGGCTGCCGAGATTCCAGAACCGGATCAGCCCCGCGAACAGCGCCACCACGAGCGGCCCGGCCCACCCGGTGGACCGCGCGAGCGCCTGCGCCACGGCGGGCCGGGCCCCCATGGCCGCCCAGAGCCGGGTACCCGGCTCCGGATACGGCGGCACGAGCCGCTCGCGCACGTCCTCCTGCGCCACCCGCCCGGCGAAGCCGAACCGGCGCAGTCTGCGCTGCCAGAGGGGCGGCTGCTCGGCTGTCGTCGGGCCCGGCCGGGCTTGCGTCGCGGTGTCACTGCTCACCGCGCCATCGTAGGGAACGAGCCTGTGAGAGTCCCGGGGGCGCCGCACGGGGCCGCGCGGCGCTGCGGCCGGGGAGTGTCACTGGCCGCCGTTCCCGTGCCCGTTCCCGTCCGGTTTCCCGGGCCCGTACCTGTCCGGCCTTCCGGGCCCGTTCGCCTCCGGCTTCCCGGGCTCGCACCCGTCCAGCACGTCCTCCAGCTTCTCCTTCTCCGCCCGGGTGACGCTGAGCCCGTAGTAGTCCTTCACTGCGACCCATGCCTGGCTGTAGAAGCACTGGGCGGTCTTGTCCTTCGGCAGCCACTTGTCCGGGCCCTTGTCGCCCTTGCGGCGATTGCTCCAGGTGGACACCGCGATCAACTGCGGCGAGGCGGTCAGGTCGTTGGCGAACTCCAGGCGCTTGCGGGGCGACCAGTCGCGCGCCCCGGAGCCCCATGCGTTGCGCAGCGGGACGATGTGGTCGATGTCGACGTGCAGCGGGTCGGCCATCGTCCTGTTGTCGTACTCGCTGTGCCACTGGCCGCCGGTGACCCGGCACTTGCCGTCGAGCGTGGCCGGAACATCGGACTGGAACTTGAGGGCGATCTCACGGGTGGTGCACCTGTCGACGCCGTGCCTGGCCCAGCAGGCCGCGCCGCCGAACTGCTTGCGCTCGTAGCCCT
The DNA here is from genome assembly GCF_056930295.1 of Streptomyces sp. 17_S59. Classification (NCBI taxonomy): domain Bacteria; kingdom Bacillati; phylum Actinomycetota; class Actinomycetes; order Kitasatosporales; family Streptomycetaceae; genus Streptomyces; species Streptomyces sp. 17_S59. The sequence continues at coordinate 2,834,763 of NZ_JBXOWD010000001.1, forward strand.
TGTCGTTGAAGGACTCGACCCTCAGGTCGTCCAGCATGCGCACGGCGTCGTCGCGGTCGGGGAGGTTCCGCGGCCACCTCGTCGGGAGGCCGTGACCGAGGCTGCCGATGCTCGCCGTCGTGGCGGCCTGGGCCTTGTGGGTCCCGTGGGCCCTGCGGGCCTTGCGGGCCTTGTGCGCCCTGCGGGCCTTGTCCTCCGTGTCCTTCTCCGGGTCCTTCCTCGGATCCTTCTTCGGGTCTTTCTTTGCATCCTGCGGAGTCTTCGGGTCCCTGGCGGGGGTGTTCTGGGGAGGCGTGGTCTTGGGAGCCGTCGAGTACACGTCCCCCTCCTCCTCCGTCGGGCCCTCGCAGTCGGTCTCCTCGTAGTCCGCCGGCCGGTGGGCGCCGGACCGGTGCCGGACGTGGTCCGTTCCGGGCGGGGACTGGGGCTGGGCGACGCTGCCGGGGGCCGTCGCCAGCAGTCCGGCGGCAGTGAGGACGGACACGAGGATCGGCCGCCGGCACCGGCGCACGGGTATGTCCTGCGAACGCATGGGACCTCCTTCGGTGGCTCCGCCGACATGGCATGGCCGCCCTGCAGAGTTGACCGAAAAATGGACTGTATGCGGCTCTTGATATGAATTAGCCCGCTTGGCCGCAAGGGGGCGGAGACCCCGAGCAAGGGGCGCGCAGTCGCATTCCGCACGCTCTTGCGAGCTTTTCGCAGCGCCGCCCTATCATCGAGCGGTTCACGATCGAACGAACGAATTCAGCCGCGCGATTCGGAGGGAGTCCCGTCATGCATGTGCCCGACGGGTTCGTCAACGCCCCGGTGTCCCTGGCCACGGGGGCCGTCGCCGCGGCCGCCGTCGCCGTCGGCCTGCGCGGGGCGCGGCGGGAACTGGACGAGAAGACCGCGCCGCTCGCCGGGCTGGTGGCGGCCTTCATCTTCGCCGTGCAGATGCTGAACTTCCCCGTCGCGGCCGGGACGAGCGGCCATCTGCTGGGCGGGGCGCTCGCGGCGATACTCGTGGGCCCCTGCACCGGGGTCCTCTGCATCTCCGTGGTGCTGCTGATGCAGGGCGTGCTGTTCGCGGACGGCGGGCTCACCGCGCTCGGCGTGAACATCAGCGACATGGCGGTGACCACGACGGTCGTCGCCTACGCCCTCTTCCGGCTGCTGGTGAAGGTGCTGCCCCGCCGCCGCTCCTCCGTGACCGCCGCCGCCTTCGTCGCCGCGCTGCTGTCCGTACCGGCGGCGGCCTGCGCGTTCACGCTGATCTACGCGCTGGGCGGCACGACCGACGTGCCGATCGGCAAGGTCTTCACGGCGATGGTCGGCGTGCACGTCCTCATCGGCATCGGCGAGGCGGTGATCACCGCCCTGACGGTGGGCGCCGTGATCGCCGTACGGCCCGACCTGGTGCACGGCGCCCGGGGCCTGGCGAAGCCGCTGGAGCTGCGGCGGCCGGACGGCACGGTGATCGCGCCGGAGACGGTGCCGGGGGCCGCGCCGGCCGCCCCGCGCTCGACCCGGCGCATCGGCGCCGTCGGCCTGGCCGCCGCCGTCGTCCTCGCCGGCTTCGTCAGCTTCTACGCCTCCACCAGCCCCGACGGCCTGGAGAAGGTCGCCCACGACAAGGGCATCGACCGCAAGACCAAGGAGCACGCCGCCAAGGACTCCCCGCTCGCGGACTACCAGGTCGAGGACGTCTCGGACGCCCGCCTCTCGGGCGGCCTGGCCGGGGTGATCGGCGTGGGCGCGACGCTGGCCGTGGGGACGGGCGTCTTCGTGGCCGTGCGCCGCCGACGCACCCGCGCCCAGGCCGACGCCGAGGCGGCCGTCTGACATGGGTGCAGGACACGCACACCGGCTCTACCGGCACGGGCACTCGCCCGTCCATGCCCTCCCCCCGCACTGCAAGATCGCGGCCGTCTTCTGCTTCGTGCTGGCCGTGGTCTCCACGCCGCGCGAGGCGGTCTGGGCCTTCGGGCTGTACGCGCTGCTGCTGGCGGCGGTCGCGGGCGCGGCCCGGGTGCCGGCCGCCTTCCTGCTGCGGCGGCTGCTGATCGAGGTGCCGTTCGTGGCCTTCGCGCTGCTGATGCCGTTCGTGGCGCAGGGCGAGCGGGTGCACGTCCTGGGCCTGTCGCTCAGCGAGTCCGGCCTGTGGGGGGCCTGGAACATCCTGGCCAAGGGCACGCTGGGCGTCGCCGCCTCGGTGCTGCTGGCCTCGACGACCGAGCTGCGCGCGCTGCTGCTCGGGCTCCAGCGGCTGCGGATGCCCCCGCTGCTGGTCCAGATCGCGTCCTTCATGATCCGCTACGGGGACGTGATCACGGACGAGATGCGGCGCATGCGCATCGCCCGCGAGTCACGCGGCTTCACGGCGCGCGGCGTACGGCACTGGGGGGTGCTGGCCACATCCGCAGGGGCGCTGTTCATCCGCTCGTACGAGCGCGGGGAGCGCGTCCACCTGGCGATGGTCAGCCGGGGCTACGCGGGGACGATGCCCGTGATCGACGAGGTGACGGCGACGCGTGCGCAGTGGGCGTACGCGGCCGCGCTGCCGCTGGCCGCACTCGCGGTCTGCCTGACCGGATGGACCCTGACCTGATGGACGCCGACCGGATGGACCGCGACCCCATGGCCCCCGGCCCGATGGCCCCCGCCCCGATGGACGCCGACATGACGATGCCCCCGCCCTCCCTGGACGTCTCCGGGCTGGCCTTCGCCTACCCCGACGGCCACCAGGCCCTCTTCGGCGTGGACCTGACCGTGGGGCGCGGGGAGCGCGTCGCCCTGCTCGGCCCCAACGGCGCCGGGAAGACCACGCTCGTCCTCCACCTCAACGGGATCCTCGGCGGCGGCGCGGGCTCGGTGCGGGTCGCCGGGCTGCCCGTGGAGAAGCGGAACCTCGCCGAGGTCCGGCGCCGGGTCGGGATCGTCTTCCAGGACCCGGACGACCAGCTGTTCATGCCCACGGTCCGGGAGGACGTCGCCTTCGGCCCCGCGACGGCCGGGCTGCGCGGCGCGGAGCTCGCGGCGTGCGTGGACCGGGCCCTGGAGCGCGTCGGCATGTCCGGCTTCGCGGACCGTCCCCCGCACCACCTCTCCTTCGGACAGCGGCGGCGGGTGGCGGTGGCCACCGTGCTGGCCATGGAGCCCGAGATCCTCGTCCTCGACGAGCCCTCCTCCAACCTCGACCCCGCCTCCCGCCGCGAGCTGGCCGACATCCTGCGCTCCCTGGACGTGACCGTGCTGATGGTCACGCACGACCTGCCGTACGCGCTGGAGCTGTGCGAGCGGTCCGTGGTGCTCAGCGACGGCGTCATCGCGGCCGACGGCCCCACCCGGGAGCTGCTCTGCGACGACGCCCTGATGCGGGCCCACCGCCTGGAGCTGCCGTTCGGCTTCGACCCCCGGTCGGTGGCCGCGCGGGGATGACCCCCCTGGTCAGGAGCACCCACGGGCACGTTGCACCATGGTGGATGGATTTGTAGGTGCTCGGCACGGTGGGAGCGGTCAGCAGTGGTGGACGTCCAGGGCGCGGTGGCGGACGGTTTCGAACCGGTCCGGAACGCCTTCGCGGACAACTTCGCACGGCGCGGCGAGCGCGGCGCGGCCGTGGCCGTCTACCGGGACGGGCGCAAGGTCGTCGACCTGTGGGGCGGCTCCCGGGACGGCGACGGCGGTGCGGAGCCCTGGCAGCGCGGCACCGCACAGATCGTCCGCTCGGCCACCAAGGGCGTGGCCGCCGCGGTGCCGCTGCTGCTGCACCAGCGCGGGCAGGTGGACCTGGACGCGCCGGTGGGCACGTACTGGCCCGAGTTCAAGGCGAACGGCAAGGAACGGGTGCTCGTCCGGCACCTGCTGGCGCACCGCGCCGGGCTGCCCGCGCTGGACACCCCGCTCACCCCGGAGCAGGCGATCGACGGCGTGAGCGGCCCGCGGGCCATGGCCGCGCAGGCGCCCGCGTGGGAGCCGGGCACGGACCACGGCTACCACGCCCAGACCTACAGCTGGCTGCTCGGCGAGCTGGTCGGGCGCGTCACCGGGCGGTCCCTGGGCACCTGGGTGGCCGAGGAGATATCCGGGCCGCTCGGCCTGGACCTGTGGATAGGCCTGCCGGAGGCAGAGCAGGGCCGGGTGGGCCGGGTGGCCGAGGTCGCGCCGCCGGCCGCCCCGGCCTCGGGCGGGCTGCGGGTGCGCCCCAAGGCGTCGGTCGCCGACGCCTACCGCGACCCCGAGTCGCTGACCCGCCGCGCCTTCGCCGCGATCGACCCCGCCCCCGACGAGAACGCCCCCGCCTACCGGGCCGCCCAGCTGCCCGCCTCGGCGGGCATCGCCACCGCCGACGCGCTGGCCCGCTTCTACGCCTCCCTCATCGGCGTCGTGGACGGCGGCCGCCGCCTCTTCGCCCCCGCGACCCTGACCCTGGCCCGCACGGAGGAGTCGGCGGGCCCCGACCGCGTCCTGGTCGTCAACACCCGCTTCGGCCTGGGCTACATGCTCCACGGCCCGGCCTCCCCGCTGCTGGCCCCCGGCTCGTTCGGCCACCCCGGCCGCGGCGGCTCGCTGGCCTTTGCCGACCCCGAGTCGGGGATCTCCTTCGGCTACGTCACCAACGGCCTGCAGAAGAACGTGACGGCCGATCCGCGTGCCCAGGCGCTCGTCCGGGCGGTTGCGAAGTCCCTGGCGGGGTAGGGCTGGCCGCATGGCAGCGGCACGCTTCGAGGGATACGCGGCGCTGATCACGGGCGCCGGGCGCGGCATCGGCGCGGCCACGGCGCGCCGTCTGGCGTCGGAGGGCGCACAGGTGCTCGTCACCGACCTGGAGGGGGAGCGCGCGGCAAAGACCGCGGCGGCCCTGCGCACGGAGGGCCTCGCCGCCGAGTCCGTGCCGTGCGACGTCGGCGACCGGGCGGCGGTCGAGGCCGCGGTGGCCTTCGCGGCCGAGCGCTTCGGCCGACTGGACGTGCTGGTCAACAACGCGCATTCCTGCCACCCGGACCCTGCGCTGGTGGAGGACCACGAGGACGTGGCGTGGGCCCACGACCTGGACGTCACCCTGACCGGCGCCTTCCGCTGCGTACGCGCCGCGATGCCGCACCTGGCGGCCGCGGGCGGGAGGGGCGCGGTGGTGAACATCGGCTCGGTCAACGGCGAGCAGGACTTCGGCAACCACGCCTACAGCGCGGCGAAGGCGGGCCTGGCGAGCCTGACCCGCACCCTGGCCGGCCAGTGCGCACCACGGGGCGTACGGGTCAACCTGATCGCACCGGGCACGGTGCGCACGCCCAACTGGGACGGCTGGGAGGCGTCGTTGGAACGGGCGGCCGCGCACTACCCACTGGGCCGCGTGGGCCGCCCGGAGGACGTGGCGGCGGCGGTGGCGTTCCTGGCCTCGCAGGACGCGGCCTGGATCACGGGCGTCACGCTGCCGGTGGACGGCGGAATCCTGATCGCCAATGTGGGGCTGCGGGGGGCGCTGCGGCGGGGGCGGCTGTGAATCGGGCGGAGAACGGGCTCACCGCCTTGAGGAGCAGCGCTCAGAGCGCCGCCCGGCTCCCCGTGCTCACCGGTGTGGTCGCGTGTGCCGCGCGCTCCGCGGCCCGGGCGACCTGGTCGGCCGTCAGCGCGTAGCCGGTCTCCGCATCGGCCGTGGAGCGTGCGAAGACCACGCCGTACACCTTCCCGGAAGGAGTCAGCAGCGGGCCGCCGGAGTTGCCCGGGCGGACCGTGGAGCGGACCGAGTAGACCTCGCGCGTCGTGACGCCGTCGCCGTAGATGTCCTGGCCCTTGGCCCGGACCTCGTTGGCGACGACGGCGGCGCGCAGGTCGAGCCCGCCGTTCTCCGGGAAGCCCGCGACGACCGCCGCGTCCCCGCGCTTCGCGGTCTTGTCGAAGGGCAGGACGGGCGCGTCCATGCCGGGCACGTCGAGGACGGCCACGTCGGACTTCGGGTCGAAGAGCACGACCTTCGCCCGGTACGAGCGGCCCACGCCGCCGACGCGCACGGTGGGGTCGTCGACCCCCGCCACCACATGGGCGTTGGTCATCACGTGCTCGTGGGCGTAGACGAAGCCGCTGCCCTCCTGCCCGCGCCGCCCGCCGCCCACGTCCGCGACGCCCTCGACCTTGACGACGCTCCTGCGGGCCGCGGCCGTCGCGGCGCCGGTGACCGCGTCGCCGGAGGGGCGCGGGACGCTGGTGGCGGGCTCGTTCTCGAAGGGGTTGAACACCTGCGGGAAGCCCGCGCCCGTCAGCGCGTCCGTCGTCCGGCTGAACCAGGTGGGCGCCTGCTCGGGCATCGACTTCTGCACCGCGTTCAGCAGCGCCGAGTCCTTGATCTGCCGGGTGAGCAGCGGAGAGTTCGCCGATACGAGCACGCTCGCGGCCACCCAGCCGACGAGCAGCACCGCCAGCGAGTTGACGGCCGCGCCGCCCACGCCGTCGATGCCCCGCACCGGGGCCCAGGTCATCCTGCGCCGCAGCCGCCAGGCGAGCCGGCCCGCCAGGGCGTGCCCGATGGCGGCGGGTATGAGGACGACCAGCACGGCGACCACCGCCGCCATGGAGGTCCCGGCCTCGAAGGGCTCCAGGGCGTCGGGCAGGGCCCAGACGCCGAGCACCGCACCGCCGAGGAAGCCGGCCAGCAGGATGGCGCTGGCGATCAGGCCGCGGCGGTAGCCGGAGGCGGCAAAGGCGAGGACGACCAGCATCAGGAGCAGATCGAGCAGGTTCAACGCGGAGCCCTTTCCGTCACACGCGCCCCCCGATCGCGTCCACATTGCGTGGACCAGTAAAAACGCCGGCACGAGGGCCGGCGGTTCCCATTCATGGCGAATTCATGGCGTACGCCACGTAGGGGTGCGGACGGGTGATCTTTCCCCCACCCCGCCCCTTCCCGAACCGGGGGCCTGGGGGCTTGCCCCCAGTTTCGGGAAGGGGCGGGATCGGGGAATCTCAACCCGCCGCAGCGGCGATCAGCCACGTACAAAGCAGTCCGGCGGTGCCGAGCCCACCGAAGTGGGCCGGCACCGCCGGATCGAGAGCAGCGCGGCTCAGACCCCGACCGGTTCCCGGTCCTCGTCGGAATCGCGCACCGGAGCCGCCAGGCTCCTGCGCAGACCCTCCCCCTCCACGTCCACATTCGGCAGCACCTTGCCCAGCCACCCCGGCAGCCACCAGGCCGCCTTGCCGAGCAGGGCCAGCACCGCCGGGACGATGGCCATCCGGACCACGAACGCGTCGAAGAAGACCGCGATGGCCAGGCCGAAGCCGATCATCTTGATCATCGATTCCGAGGAGCCGATGAAGCCCGCGAAGACGCTGATCATGATGACCGCGGCGGCGGTCACCACCCGGGCCCCGTGCCGGAAGCCCGTGACGATCGCCTCGCCCGGCCGCTCACCGTGCACGTACGCCTCCCGCATCCGGGTCACGAGGAAGACCTCGTAGTCCATCGCGAGACCGAACACGACGCCCACCATGAAGATCGGCATCATGCTCATGATCGGCCCGGTCTCCTCGACCCCGAAGAGCGAGCCCAGCCAGCCCCACTGGAAGACCGCGACGACGGCGCCGAGCGCGGCGACCACCGACAGCAGGAAGCCGAGCGCGGCCTTGAGCGGCACCAGCACCGACCGGAAGACGACCATCAGCAGCAGGAAGGCCAGACCGACGACGAGCGCCAGGTAGGGCAGCAGCGCGTCGTTCAGCTTCTGCGAGACGTCGATGTTCATCGCCGTCGAGCCGGTGACCAGCACCTTGGCGCCGGTCTCCGAGGTGATGGACGAGCCCTTGCCGCGGATGGCGTGGACGAGGTCCTCGGTCTCGGTGCCACTGGGCTTGGACTTCGGCACGACGGTGATCGTCGCGGTGTCCTTGGCCTCGTTGAACCGGGCCGGAACGACGGCGGCCACGTTGTCCAGGCCCTTGACCGTGTCGGCGACGGTCTGCGCGGCGCCCTCCGGGTCCTTGCTGCCGGCCGCGTCGACGACCAGCAGCAGGGGCCCGTTGAAGCCGGGGCCGAAGCCCTCGGTCAGCAGGTCGTACGCCTTGCGCTGGGTGGTGTTCTTGGGCTGCGCGCCCTCGTCGGGCAGGCCCAGCATCAGGGAGCCGGCGGGCACGGCGACCGCGCCCAGCCCGATCACACCGGCGAGCAGCACCATCACCGGGCGGCGCAGCACGAAGCGCGCCCACCGGGTGCCCATGTTGGGCTTGCCCCCGGCCTCCGGGACGCCCCCGGCCTTGCGGACCTTGCGGGCCAGCACCTTCCGGCCCGCGATGCCCAGCAGCGCCGGTATCAGGGTCAGGGCGATGACCACCGCGACCGCGACCGTGCCGGCGGCGGCCAGGCCCATCTTCGTCAGCATGGGGATGTTGACGACCGCGAGCCCGGCGAGCGCGATGACGACCGTCAGACCGGCGAAGACCACCGCCGAGCCGGCCGTGCCGACCGCCCGGCCGGCCGCCTCCTCGGGCTCCCGGCCCTCGGCTATCTCGGCGCGGTAGCGGGAGACGATGAACAGGGCGTAGTCGATGCCGACCGCGAGGCCGATCATCGTCGCCAGGGTCGAGGTGTTGTTGCCCAGGTCCAGCGTGGACGCGAGCGCGGCGATCGAGGAGACGCCGATGCCGACGCCGATGATCGCGGTCAGCAGGGGCAGCCCGGCGGCGACCAGCGAGCCGAAGGTGATCAGGAGCACGACCGCCGAGATGGCGATGCCGATGATCTCGCTGGATCCGCCCTCGGGCATGGACTGGAGGGCGCTGCCGCCCGTCTCCACGGTCAGGCCCGCGTCCCGCCCGTGCTGGGCGGCGTCCTTCAGCGTCTTGCGCGCGTCGTCGGTCAGCTCGTTGGACTTGACCTTGTACGTGACGGACGCGTACGCGATCGTGCCGTCCTTGCTGACGGCGTTGCCGGCGAAGGGGTCGGCGGCGGAGGCCACCTGCGGGCCCGTCAGCTCGCCGACGACCTTCTCGATCGCAGCCTTGTTCTTGGGGTCGTCGACGCGCCGGCCCTCGGGGGCCTTGAAGACCAGGCGGGCGTTGGCGCCGTCCGCCTTCATGGCGGGGTTGCGCTTTTCGAGCAGGTCGAAGGCGTGCTGCGCCTCCGTGCCCGGTATGGAGAAGTTGTCGTTGGCGGGCTTGGACGCGGCGGCGCCCGCACCGGCGAGCACCAGCAGCAGCACCCAGGTGAGGGCGACGTACCAGCGGCGCCGGAAGGCGAGCCGGCCGAGTCTGTAAAGGAACGTGGCCACGAGGAGTTGTGCTCCCGTCGGGTCGGATTACGAAAGGAACTGGGTGTGGGAACCAGCCCGACGGGAGCGGACGCGTCAGGTGGAGCCTGGGTGGGGGGCTAAGTGAGAGGCGGGTGAACCGTTCACGCGCATGAACTGTTCATGCGACGCCGAGGGCGGGGAGGATCACGGCGTCGATGTAGCGGGCGAGGTATTCGCCGTCCACGGGCCGTTCCTCGACCAGCGGACGGGCGATGAACGCCCCGATCATCGCGTGCGCGACGAAGGCGAGCGCGGGATTGCCCGGCACGATCTCGCCCCGGTCGACGGCCCGCGCGAGCATCGCCTCGAGCGCGGCGATCTCGGGCTCGATGAGCAGTTCGCGCAGCGCCCGCTTGAGGTCCGGACTTTCGTGGATCGCGCGGTGGAGCCCCCGCATGAGGGCGGCGTCCTCCGCCATCCGTTCCTCGTCGGCGTGGCACACCATCGTCCGGAGGTCGCCGCGCACCGTGCCGGTGTCGACGTCCGCCAGGCTGACCGGCTTGTTGTGCCGCAGGGCGCTCGCCACCAGCTCCGGCTTGCCCTTCCACTGGCGGTAGAGGGTGGCCTTGCTGGCGTGCGTGCGCGCGGCCACGGCGTCCATGGTCAGGGCGTCGTAGCCGACCTCGCGCAGCAGTGCGAGCACCGCCTCGTACAGCTCGGCCTCGCGCTCGGGGGTCAGCCGGGTGCGGCGCACCGGCGGCTTGGGTGGTTCCGTCGGCATACCGGGCCTCCCTTCGCGCGACGTCGTACGAAACGGTTTCGTACTGTCCGAGTACGAGCGTAAGACCGTTCGAAGCGAATCGGGTTCGAAACGGGTTCGTTTCGATGGTGTTCTCCGTCACGGACGGCGCCGATGGTGCCGATGGCGTCGATGGCGTCGATGGCGCCTGACCGAGTTGCCGGTGATCGAGAAGGCCGAGACCATGGATGGGGTGAGCGATGCCTACATCCGCTTCCCCCATCTCCACGGCGATCTGCTCTGCTTCGTCGCGGAGGACGACCTCTGGCTGGCCCCGCTGCCCGCCGCCGGGGCCGAGGCCGGGCGGGCCTGGCGGCTGACCGTCGACCGGACCCGCGCCGGGCACCCCCGCTTCTCCCCCGACGGGCAGCACATCGCCTTCACCAGCTGGCGCAGCCTGGATCCCGAGATCCACCTGGCCCCGGTCGCCGGCGGCCCCGCCCGCCGGCTCAGCTACTGGGGCAGCACCGACACCCGCGTCTGCGGCTGGGCGCGTTCCGACCGCAACGGCGGCCACGACATCCTCGCCGTGTCCTCGCACGGCCAGCCCTTCTCGTACTTCTCCTGGGCCTATCGCCTGCCCACCGACGGCAGCCCCGGCCTGCGGCTGCCCTGGGGCCCGGTGTCCGACATCGCGATGAGCGACGCGAACGGGGAGCACCGCACCCTGCTGCTCGCCGGCAAGCCCCCGCACGAGCCGGCCTCCTGGAAGCGCTACCGGGGCGGGGCCACCGGGCGGCTGTGGCTCCAGTGCGAGCGCTTCGACCGGCTGGTGCCGGACCTGCCGGGCCATCTGGACTCGGCGATGTTCGTCGGCGACCGCATCGCCTTCCTCTCCGACCACGAGGGCGTCGGCAACCTCTACTCCTGCCTGCCCGACGGCTCCGACCTGCGCCGCCACACCGACCACGCGGACTTCTACGCCCGGCACGCCGCCACCGACGGCTCCCGGGTGGTCTACCAGTGCGCGGGCGAGCTGTGGCTGGTCGAGGACTTCGGCCCGGGCGCCCTGCCGCGCCGGCTGGACGTCCGCCTCGGCGGGCCGCGCGCCGGGCGGCGCGCGTACCAGGTGCAGGCCGCCCGGAACGTCGACGCGCTGGCCGTGGACGGCACCGGGCGGGCCAGCGCGGTCGGGGTGCGCGGCAGCCTCTACTGGCTGACCCACCGCGACGGCCCGGCCCGCGCCATCGCCGACACCCCGGGCGTGCGGGTGCGGCTGCCGGAGATGCTGGGCTCGACCGGCCGGGTGGCCTATGTGACGGACGCCGAGGGCGAGGACGCCATCGAGATCGCCCAACTGCCGCGCGCCGCCGGTCCGTCCGGGCCGCGCAGGCTGGCCGCGGGCCGGATCGGCCGGGTGCACGAGCTGCTCTCCGCGCCGGACGGCGGGCGGCTGGCCGTCGCCGCGCACGACGGGCGGCTGCTGCTGGTGGACTCCTCGGCGGAGGGGGACGGGGAGGTCACCGAGCTGATCCGGTCCGCCAACGGGCCCGTGCGGGACCTGGCCTTCTCCCCCGACTCCGAGTGGCTGACCTGGTCGCACCCCGGCATCGGCCGCTCGCTGCGGCAGATCAAGGTGGCCCGGCTCGCGGACGGGCTGGTCGTGGACGTCACCAACGGCCGCTTCGAGGACGAGCAGCCGGTCTTCACCCGCGACGGCCGCTATCTGGCGTTCCTCTCCTGGCGCGGCTTCGACCCGGTCTACGACGTGCACACCGGCGACCTGTCCTTCCCGCTGGGCTGCCGCCCGTACCTGGTGCCGCTGTCCTCGGCCACCCCCTCGCCGTTCGCCCTGACCATCGAGGGGCGCCCGGCGGGCGGCGGGCTCGACCGGGACGACACCGGGGACGTCGAGGGCGCGGTGACGGTGGAGGTCGAGGGGCTGGAGAGCCGGGTGACGCCGTTCCCGGTGACCGCCTCGAAGTACTCCTCCCTCCACCCGGTGCACGGCGGCGGCCTGGTGTGGCTGCGCTGGCCGATCTCCGGTGCGCTCGGCGAGACCTTCGCCAACCCGGCCGACGTCTCCGGCCGCCCCACGCTGGAGCACTTCGACCTGGCGAAGGCCAAGCGCACGGAACTCACCTCCTCCCTCGACTGGTACGCGGTCAGCGGCGACGGCACCCGGCTCGTCGTCAACGACGAGGGCGACCTGCGGGTGGTGCCCGCCACCGACCCCGCCGACGCCGACTCGACCGTCTTCGTCGACATGCGGCGCATCCAGCACGAGGTCGACCCGACCGCCGAGTGGCGCCAGGCCTACGCCGAGGCGGGCCGGATCGTGCGCGCCTACTTCTGGGAGCCCGGCATGTGCGGCGTCGACTGGGACGGGGTGCTGGCGCAGTACCGGCCGCTGGTCGAACGCGTCGCCTCGCCCGACGAGTTCGCCGACCTGCTGCGCGAGGTCCTCGGCGAGCTGGGCACCTCGCACGCGTACGTCACCCCCGCCCGCCGCAACGAGGGCCCGCCCCACTACCAGCGGGCCATCGGCCTGCTGGGCGCCAACTTCACGCACCAGAAGGACGGCTCCTGGACCGTCCGGCGGATCCTGCCCGGCGAGTTCTCCGACTCCAGGGCCCGCTCCCCGCTGGCCGGTTCGGGCATCCGCGACGGCTGGACGCTCACCCACGTCGACGGCCGCCCGGTCGATCCGGTCGCCGGCCCGTACCCGCTGCTCGCGGCCGCGGGCGGCACGACCGTGGAACTGGCCTTCCGCCCGCCCGAGCCGGACGGGCACCCGCGCCGGGTGGCCGTCGTCCCCCTCGTCGACGAGCGGCCGCTGCGCTACCACGACTGGGTGGCCAAGCGCCGCGCGGTCGTCCGCGAGCTGAGCGGCGGCAAGTGCGGCTATCTGCACATCCCCGACATGGGCGGCTCGGGCTGGGCCCAGTTCAACCGCGACCTGCGCATGGAGATGTCGCGCCCGGCGCTCATCGTCGACGTGCGCGGCAACGCGGGCGGCAACATCAGCGAACTGGTCGTCGAGAAGCTCACCCGCACCATCATCGGCTGGGACCTCACGCGCGACGCCCTGCCGGTGTCGTACGCGAGCAACGCCCCGCGCGGGCCGGTCGTCGCCATCGCCGACGAGATGACGTCCTCCGACGGCGACATGATCACTGCCGCGTTCCGGCTCCAGGGCATCGGCCCGGTCGTGGGCCTGCGCACCTGGGGCGGCGTCGTCGGCATGACCGGGCGGCACCGCCTCGCCGACGGCACCTCGATCACCGTGCCCATGAACGCCGCGTGGTTCGACGCGTACGGCTGGGGCGTGGAGAACCGCGGCGTCGAGCCGGACATCGCGGTCGACCGCACTCCGCTGGACTGGGCAGAGGGCCGCCACAAGCAGCTGGACGACGCGGTGCGGCTGGCGCTGGACCTGCTGGAGCAGCACGGGGCGGCGGAGCCGCCGGACTACTCGGACGTGCCGGACCTGCGGCGCCCGAAGCTGCCGCCGCGCGGCTGATGCGCAGAGGGAACGCACGGGCGAGGGGCGCGCCCTGCTGCCGGGCGCGCCCCTCGCCGTGTCACGGAACAGGGGGTCTGGCGAACGTCAGAGACGGTCGTCCAGCTCGTCCTGGATGTCGTCGATCGACTGCTGACGGCCCTGCTGTTGCTGCTGGCGCTGTTGCTGCTGCTGTTGCTGCTGCTTGGCCTGCTGTTTGGGGTTCTGCGCCTGCTGGCCGCGCTGCTGGGCCTGCTCCTTCGCCTGCTGGGCCTGTTGTTTCGCCTGCTGGGCTTTGCCCTGCGGCTGCTGGGACTTGCTGCCCTGCGGCTGGTTCTTGCTGCCCATACGTGTTCACTCCTAGGGGAGACCGGGATGGTGGGCCGCGACAAGCCTCACATGCCGGGCATGACCTCGCATTTCGATCAGTGACGCTCCGTGCGCGCCCTGGTGTCGGCCGCCCCGCCCGCGCCCACCAGCCCCTGGCGCAGCCCGCCCAGCCGGTCCGCGACGCGGCGCATCTCGCGCGGCCCGCCCAGCGCGACGACGCCCGGCAGCGCGGCGCGCAGCGGCTGGGCGGCCCGCAGCCACACCTGCCCGTAGACGTGCGCCGAGCGGCGCTCGATGCCCGCCACCAGCCGGTCGACCGCCGGGCCCAGCGGATGGGTGCGGTTGGCGGGCCACGGCAGCCGCCGCCGCAGCTCGCGCATCACCTCGTTCTCGTCGGCCCCGCGCACCATGTCGGTGTCGGTCCAGCTCAGATAGCCGACCCCGACCCGCACGCCGCGGTGGGCGACCTCGGCGCGCAGGCTGTGCGCATACGCCTCGGCGCCCGCCTTCGACGCGCAGTAGGCGGTCATCAGCGGTGCCGGGGCGAGCGCCGCAAAGGAGGCGATCTGGAGCAGATAGCCCCGGCTCTCGGCGAGCGCGGGCAGGAAGGCGCGGCCCGTGACGGCGCTCCCGATCAGGTTGACCTCGACGACGCGCCGCCAGGCGTCCGGGTCGGAGCCGTCCAGCGGACCGCCCGCGGCCACACCGGCGTTGGCGACGACGACATCCACCCTGCCGAAGTGCGCCTTGACCTGCGCCGCCACCGCGGTCATCGCCTCGTGGTCGGTGACGTCGGCGTGCCAGTGGGCGGCGTCCGTGCGCAGCGTCCCGGCGACGCGGCGCAGCTCCTCGGGCTCCAGCCCCACCAGGGCCACGCGCGCCCCGCGCGCGGCCAGCTTGCGGGCCAGCGACGCGCCGACGCCGCGCGCGGCCCCGGTGACGACGGCGACCTGCCCGCCCAGGCTCGTGCGCCGCCTCATCGCGCGGCCCCCGCGACCGCGGCCGTACGCACCCGGGGCGCCCTCAGCACCTGGTACTCGGCCAGGTCCACGCGCCGGGTGACCTTGCGGAACTCGGCCGTGCTGCCGGGCCAGACGGTGGTGTTGCGGCCGTGCTCGTCCAGGTACCAGCTGGTGCATCCGGTGTTCCAGACCGAGCGGCCCAGCCGCTGCTGGAGCCGCCGGTTCCAGGCCCGTACGGCCGAGGGGCGGGCGTCGAGCGCGGCCCGGCGGCCGAGGGAGGAGAGCTGGCGGAGGTAGTCCACCAGGTAGTTCAGCTGGGACTCGATGATGAGGATCATCGAGCTGTTCCCCAGGCCGGTGTTGGGACCGATGATGGTGAGGAAGTTGGGGAATCCGGCGACGCTGGCGCCGCGCAGGGCGGCCATGCCGCCTTCCTTCCACTCCTCGGCGAGCGTCGTCCCCCGGACGCCCGTCACGCGCTGGGCGATCGGCATGTCGGTCACCCGGAAGCCGGTGCCGAAGACGATGGCGTCGGCCTCCGCCTCGGTGCCGTCGGCGGCGACCAGCGTGGAGCCGCGCACCTCGGCGAGGCCGGAGGCGACGACGTCCACATTGGGGCGGGCGAGGGCGGGGTAGTAGTCGTTGGAGAGCAGGATGCGCTTGCAGCCGATGCGGTAGCCGGGCGTCAGCTTGGCACGCAGCACGGGGTCGCCGACCGCCTTGCGCATATGGGCCGTGGCCACGCACTCCACCATGCCGAGCCGGTCCGGCCACTTGGTGAACAGGCCGACCTGCAACTCCCTGACGCACCACAGCAGTCCGCGCCGCAGCGCCCGGGTGGACGGCAGCCTGGAGTGCAGCCAGCGCTCGCAGGCCGTGATCTCGCGGTCCGCGCGGGGCAGCACCCAGGGCGGGGTGCGCTGGAAGAGCGTCAGCCGGGCGACCTCGGGCTGGACGACGGGCACGAACTGGATGGCCGAGGCGCCCGTGCCGACCACGGCGAGGCGCTTGCCGCGCAGATCGCAGCCGTGGTCCCAGCGGGCGGAGTGGAAGACCTTGCCGGGGAAGCCGGCGAGGCCCGGGACGTCCGGGATGCTGGGCTCGGACAGCGGTCCGGTGGCGGAGACGACGACCTCCGCGGTCCAGTCGCCGCCCGCGGTGCGGATCTCCCAGTGCAGCTGCCCGGCGTCC
Source organism: Streptomyces sp. 17_S59 (assembly GCF_056930295.1). Classification (NCBI taxonomy): domain Bacteria; kingdom Bacillati; phylum Actinomycetota; class Actinomycetes; order Kitasatosporales; family Streptomycetaceae; genus Streptomyces; species Streptomyces sp. 17_S59. Next base: position 2,850,693 of record NZ_JBXOWD010000001.1, read on the forward strand.
CACCGCAGCGCCTCCACCTCGCAGCCGAAGCGGAGGTGCGGCCGGAGGCCGAAGGTGTCCGCGACCCGCTCCAGGTAGGCGCGGATGTGCGGCTGGCCGGAGAAGTTGCGCGGCCACTCGGGGTTGGGGGCGAAGGAGAACGAGTAGAGGTGGGACGGCACGTCGCAGGCGCAGCCGGGGTAGGTGTTGTCCCGCCAGGTGCCGCCGATGGCGTCCGCGCGCTCCAGGACGACGAAGTCGGTGATGCCCTCGCGGCGCAGCCGCACGGCCGCGCCCAGCCCGCCGAACCCGGCGCCGATCACCGCCACGCGTACGTGCTGTCCGACCATGCCGCCTCCACTCCCCGAGTGCGCGCTGCGCGCCCGAACGCGCCAGTGATTACTGGCACGATGGGAGGGTAGGGCAGGGCCGGGGTGCGGCGATAGGGGCCCGGGGCAAGGAAGTTACCGCGAGTCACGCGTAGGCTTCCGGCGTGACGGACGACGGGGAACGCGAGTACCGGATGGCGGAACTGGCCGCGGAGGCGGGCATCACCGTCCGCACGCTCCGCTACTACCGCGAGCGCAAGCTCATCCCGCCGCCGCGCCGCGAGGGCCGCATCGCCTGGTACGACGGCCACCACCTGGCCCGGCTGCGCACGATCGCGGCCATGCTGGAGCGGGGCCACACGCTGGGCGGCATAGCGGAGTTGCTGGCCGCCTTCGAGTGCGGCCGGGACGTCGGCGAACTCCTGGGCGCCGCCTCCTGGTCCGAGGAGACCGCGATCCGGCTCACGCCCGAGGAGCTGGCCGACCGCTTCGCGGGCGAGGTCACCCCCGAGAACCTCGCCGCGGCCCTCGACATCGGCTACCTGGCCGTGGACGGGGACGAGATCGTCCACGTCAGCCGCCGCCTGCTGGAGGCCTCGACGGCGCTGGTCCGCACCGGCATACCGCTGGCCGCGGTCCTCGCCGCGGCCCGCACGGTCCGCGCCCACGCGGACGCACTGGCGGAAACGTTCACGTCCCTGGTCCGCGACCACGTCCCGCCGGACGAGGCGGCGGAGACTCTGGCCCGGCTGCGGCCGCTGGCGAGGGCGGTGGTGGAGACGGAGGTGGGGCTGGCGATGGCGCGAAGGGTTGATTCCCCCACCCCGCCCCTTCCCGGCTGTGTCTGATTTGCGGCTCCGCCGCGTGGGGGGCTGCGCCCCCTGAGCCCCTCGCGCTCCGCGCGGGGGCAAGGCTCGGGGGCTCCGCCCCCGGCCCCCCGCTCCTCAAACGCCGGAGGGGCTGGATTTGCCCCCGCGCGCAGCGCGAGGGGCCGGGGGTGCAGGGGGCGCAGCCCCCGCTCGCTCACCCCCCGGGGGTCCGGGGGCGGAGCCCCCGCCCTGCGGCGGAGCCGCATATCGGATACAGCGGGAAGGGGCGGGGCGGGGAAGGAAACCCCCCTCACAACCGCGACGCCACCGTCCGGGCCAGCCGCACCACATCCCCCGCCGGCCGCGCCCGCACCGCCGGCGGCCGCCTCATCCACCGCTCCTCCACCCCGTACCAGTCGATCGCCCGCGCCCGCCTCCCCTCCCCCAACGCCGCATCCAGCTCCGCGAAATACGTCGTCCAGCGCAACCGGTACAGGCCCCCCACCAGCCCCGCCCACTCCCGGTTCGCATAGTCGTGCAGCTTGCCGCCGTCGGCCGAGGCGCGCGGGCCCCAGACCGTCAGCAGGGAGAGGGCGTCGGCCGCCAGGCGGTCGCGCTCCTCGGGGGTGGCGCCCCAGGCGCGGGCGTCGGCGAGCCAGCGGCCCAGCAGGTGCTGCTCGTCGGTGCCGGCCAGCTCCTCCAGCAGGGACATCCAGTCGAGCCACTGCCGCGTGAGTTCGCCGAAGCGGGCCCGGTCCCCGGCCTCGTACGCGGCCTTGATGCGCGGCAGCAGCAGCCGGCTGCGGTTGGCGACGGACTGGCGGGCCACGTCGAGGAGGTCGCGCCGGTACGCGGAGCTGTCGCGCAGCCCGGGCGCCACGGCCAGCAGCGCGGGCAGCGCCTTGTCGAACTCGGCCGCGTCGTAGCGCAGTTTGCGGGGCGACCACGCGGCGGCCCGGTTGACCGCCAGGTCGGGGCGGGCGCCGAAGAGGCCGTCGGCCTGCTCGCTCCAGCCGTCGGCGCGCGTGGTGCCGTAGGCGGTGCGGCGCAGGACGTCCCAGGCGCGTACGGCGTCGGGGTCCGCGGCACCGTAGCGGTAGCCGGGCCACCGCTCGAACCAGTCCCGGAGGTCGATCCGTTCGTCCGTCCAGGCGAGGTCGCCGAAGAGCGCCAGGGCGGCGGGGTTGTTGTCGCCGGCCTCGGGCATGAGGGCGATGCCGCTCAGGGCACTGCCCTCCTTGGTCCGCCAGCGGTGGTACAGCTCGGCCCAGTCGGGGGCGTTGGCGCCCAGGACGGTGTGGCCGCCGAAGTTCCAGATGGTGCCGAAGGCATAGGGCGTGCCGCCCCAGTCCGCCTCGCGGTCCACGGCGTCCGGGTAGTGGTCGGAGACGCCGTCGAGGACCAGCATCCGGGAGCGGTCGACGGCGTCGACGATCTCCCGCCGGGGGTTGTGCTGCCAGCCGAGGATGGCCCAGACGGCGCCCGGGTGCGCGGTGCGCAGCGCCTTCTCCACGGCCCGGGCGGCGTCGCCGACCGGTACGTCGCCGGGGGTGCCGCCCTCGTGCAGCAGGTCCATCTTGTACATCGGCGTCGGCCCGTACAGCTCCTGCTGCACCCGGTAGAAGGTCCGGGCGACCCGGGCGAAGTGCGGGGTGCGCGGGTCGAGCCAGTCGGGGCGGGCGAAGCCGCCCCAGTCGCCCTGGGGGACGGTCCGGGCGCCCCGGTTCCGCCGGTCGAAGCCGGGCGGCACGGTGCCGTAGTAGCCGGGGAGGACGGGCGTCATGCCCAGCTCGCGGAGCCTGCGGACGATCCGCTGCGCGAGCGCGGTACGCCGGTCGAGCAGCTCGCGGGAGACGGGGCCGCCGTACGAGGCCATGTTCTGCATCAGCCACCACGGCTGGTGCGCGGGGCCGGGAACCCACCGGCGGAGTTCCGCGTCGCTGTAACCGTGTTCGATAAAGGTCCGGTGGTAGACGGCGTCCGCCCCCGCGTACACCAGCACCTCGTTGAAGCCGTGCAGGGCCAGGACGTCGATCTCGCGTTCCCAGTGGTCCCAGCCGCGGTACGGGCCGGTGTAGCCGTCGTTGGTGTCGTTGAGCGCGAAGCGGTGCACGGCGTTCGACGTCCCCGCCAGCGGGGTGCGCACGCCGGGGAGGCGGTCGGGCAGGGCGCCGGTCTGCTCGCCGCACCAGGAGAAGTGGGCGTGCGCCACGTGTCTGAGGTACCGGTGGAAGCCGGTGAGCTGGACCGCCGGGGTGCTGCCCTCGACCGTGAGGCGGCCGGCCTGCCCGGACACCCGGAAGGCGTCGCGGCCGTCCCGGCGGGGAAGTCTCCGGAAGACGACCTGGTCGCGGTGGCGGGGCAGCAGCCGGGCCAGCGCCGCGGCCGCGGCGCCACCCGGAGCGGCGGGGGCGGCCCCCGCGGCGGACGCTCCGGCCGTGCCGAGCGCGGCGGTCCCGGCGAGCGCGCCGAGCAGCGTGCGACGGGCGATGTGCATGCGTGACCTCCACCGTTGCGCTGCGGCGACTGACCGGTCCGGACCACTGGAGCGCGGTGATCCTACGAGCCGCCGTCGGGAATCGGTCAAGGGCACGGGCAGCGAACCGGCCACGCCGGTTACATTTGGCACGAATGGCCGCACCGGCACGCCCCGTCACCAGCACCTTCCCGCCTGTCCGAACCGTCCGAACCGCCCGACCGGGCCCGCCCGCCCCGCCCCGTCACCTGCCCCGTCTCCCGTCCCACCGGCATGAGGAACCCCGTGCGACCACTCACCGCGACACTCGGCGCCGTGGCCCTCGCCCTCGGACTGCTGAGCGGGCTGCTGTGCGGCTGCGCCGACCCCGGGGGCCTCAAGATCGCCGGGCCCGCCCAGAGCCCCGCGGCCACCCCCGGTCCCGTCTATGTGAGCGAGGGCGCCGGTCAACCCCCGCTGCGCCGCCCCGCGTCCTTGGTGGTCGGCGGATCCGTCCGGTTCTCCGGTCTGCGCTGGGAGAGCTGGGGCGGCCCGACGGCCGAGGCGACCGGCGAGCTGTCCGGCAGCTGGTGCGAGCCGGCCTGCCGGGACAAGCCGTACGAGGTCAGGCTCACCCTCGCCGGACTGGTCCGGCAGGATCGTTCCGCCTACTACGGCCGGGCCACGGCCGAGGCGTCCGGGCTGCCGCCCCGTCAGCACGACGAGCTGCGCGACCTGCGGCTTCACGTTCCCGAGCGCTGACCGAAGCGACGACCGAACAGCGGGCACCCGGCCCCCGAGGAGACTTCAGCCCATGGGACTGCGCACGAAGATCGGCGTGGCGATCACCGCCACCGCCGCGCTGGTCGCCGTCCTCATCGGCCTCGTCGTCCACCACCGCACCGCCCGCACCCAGCTCGACACCGCCCGCGACGCCCTGGACCAGCGGGTCGTCGCGGCCGCCGAGGACCACGCCGCCGGGGTCGACCGGCCGCGCGTGCTGCTCAACCCGCACCGGATGCCCGCGCCCCTGCGCCGTGCCGCCGAACAGGGCAGGCGCGCCACCTACCTGGACCGCTCCGGCCCCGAGCCCGTCCTGTGGGGGGCCACCCGGTCCGGCACCGACGTCGTCGTCCTCAAGCACTCCTACGCCCGCCAGGCCGCCGACCTCGACAGGCTCGACGAGATCCTCTGGCTGGCCGGCGGGCTGGGCACCGGCTTCGCGGGCCTCGTCGGCGTGGCACTGGCGACCGTGGTCGGCCGCCGCATCGACGCCTCCGCCCGCACCGCCGAGCGCATCGCCGACGGCGACCTGAGCGCCCGGCTCCGGCCCCGGGGCGGCAGGGACGAGATCGCCCGGCTCACCCACGCCGTCAACAGCATGGCCGACGCCCTCGCCGCCCGCCTCCAGGCCGAGCGCGAGGTCACCGCCAACATCTCGCACGAGCTGCGCACCCCGGTCGCCGGTCTGGTCGCCGCCGCCGAACTGCTCCCGCCCGGCCGCCCGTCCGAGATGGTCCGGGACCGGGCCCTGCGGGTGCGCTCGCTCATGGAGGACGTCCTGGAGGTGGCCCGCCTCGACGGGCACGCCGAGCGCGCCGACACGGACGTCCGGGAGCTGGGCGCGCTGACCCGCCGGGCCGTGCGGGCGGCGGCGGCCCCCGGGCAGGAGCCGGTGGAAGTGCGCGTGGTGCGGGACTGCCCGGTCGAGACGGACGCCCGGCGCGTCGAGCGGATACTCGCCAACCTCGTCTCCAACGCCTTCCGGCACGGCTCGGCCCCGGTCGCCGTCGAGGTCGACGGCGGGCTGATACGGGTCCGCGACCGGGGCCCCGGCTTCCCGGCAACGCTGCTGGCGGGCGGCCCGCAGCGGTTCCGCTCGGGCTCGGGCGCCGGGCTGGGCCTGGGGCTGACGATCGCGGCGGGCCAGGCACGGGTGCTGGGCGCCCGGCTGACCTTCGCCAACCCGCCGGACGGCGGGGCCGAGGCCACGCTGGACCTCACGGACGCGGTACGGGCGGCCCCACCGGACACCCCCTAAGACCAGCGCCCTCCCATTGGACACCCTCTGCGTGCGCGGCCGGGGCACAGGACCGAGAGTGGAAGGCGTGAACGACAACGTCCTGTTCCTCAACGCCGACAGCCCGCGGAAGGGCCACCGGGCGCTCGACGCCCTGCGCCAGGCCCACGCCGACGGCGACATCACCCTGCGCGAGGGCGCGGTGATCGCGCGGGACGCGGAGGGCGCCCTGGACTTCCCCGACGCCGCGGACAACACCGGCACGGCCCCCGCCTTCGCCATGGGCGGCCTGCTCGGCGGCCTCCTGGGCATCCTCGGCGGCCCGCTCGGCGTACTGATCGGCTTCGGGGCCGGCGGCCTGATCGGCGGAGCGCACGACATCCGCGCGGCCACCGCCTCCAGCGCGGCCCTGGAGATGCTGGCGGCCGAGGTGCCGCCGGGCAGCACGGTGCTGATGGCCGAGGTCCGCGAGGAGAGCCACGACACGGTGGACCGCATCCTCGCGCCGTTCGGCGAGGTGCGGCGCTACCCGGCGGAGAAGGTGCGGGCGGAGGTCGAAGCGGCGATCGCGGCGGGCCACGGCGGCAGCGCGAAACCCTAGCCCTGGCCCCGCTCCCCCAGCGGCTTGGCGAAGCAGCGGCTGCTCTCGTACGTGCGGTAGATCCCGAACTTCGGCACCGCGGGCGCATAGCCGCTGGACGTGTACAGCTCTATGGCCTCGGGCTGCTTGTCGCCCGTCTCCAGCACCATCCGCCTCCGCCCCGCCTGCCGCGCACTGTCCTCCAGCACCGCCAGGATCCGCCGCGCCAGCCCGTGCCCGCGCGCCTCCGGCACCACGTACATCCGCTTCAGCTCGGCGTCCCCGTCCGCGTACCCCGCCCCTCCTTCAGAGTCCCGCTCCATTGAACGCCAGCCCCCCGTGGCCACCGGCACGCCCCCCGCGTCGTACACGATGAGATACAGGCCACGCGGCGGGGCGAACTGCACCGGGTCCATGGGGGTCATGTCGCCCTCGCCGCCGTACCGCGCGGCGTACTCCAACTGCACCCGGTCGTTGAGCTTTACGGCGTCGGGATGGTCGTAGGCGACCGGCACGATCTCCATTCCCGGGATGGTACGGGCAGCCGGGCGCCGGTCGGCAGGGGGTGGCGGGAGTGGGTATCGTGCCCGGATGCTGACCGTTACCACCGCAAATGTGAATGGACTGCGCGCCGCGGCCAAGAAGGGCTTCGTGGAGTGGCTGGCGCAGACCGAGGCCGACGTCGTCTGCCTCCAGGAAGTGCGCGCCGAGGCCCACCAGCTCCCCGACGAGGTCCGGGAGCCCGAGGGCTGGCACGTCGTGCACGCCCCGGCGGCGGCGAAGGGCCGGGCGGGCGTGTCCCTCTACTCCCGGCGGGAGCCGGACGCGGTGCGCATCGGATTCGGGTCGGCGGAGTTCGACGGCAGCGGCCGCTATGTGGAGGCCGACCTCCCGGGGGTGACCGTGGCCAGCCTCTACCTCCCCTCGGGCGAGGTCGGCACGGAGCGCCAGGACGAGAAGGAGCGCTTCATGGCGGAGTTCCTCCCGTACCTGACCGGGCTGAAGGCCCGCGCGGCCGAGGCCGGCCGCGAGGTCCTGGTCTGCGGCGACTGGAACATCGCCCACACCGAGGCCGACCTCAAGAACTGGAAGGCCAACCGCAAGAGCGCAGGCTTCCTGCCCGAGGAGCGCGCCTGGCTCACCGAGGTCTTCGAGGAGTACGTGGACGTCGTCCGTACCCTCCACCCCGGCGTCGAGGGCCCGTACTCGTGGTGGTCCTACCGAGGCCGCGCCTTCGACAACGACTCCGGCTGGCGCATCGACTACCTCGTCGCCACGCCGGGCCTGGCGGCGCGGGCGCTCAAGGCCCGGGTGGAGCGGGCGGCTTCGCACGCCGAGCGGTGGAGCGACCATGCGCCGGTGACGGCGGTCTTCGGAGCGGCATAAGCCTCGGCGGGCCGGGTCAGCCCGGGGACGGCGGGTCGAACAGCCGCCTGCCGTCCGTGAGCAGACCGGCCCGCTTGACGTACCGGAGCACCGGCACGACCTCCAGCTGCTGGACGGCCTTCAGCGCGCCGATCCGCTCCGTCATATAGGTGTAGAGGGCGTTGAGGTTGCGGCAGACCACCGTCGCCACCAGGTTGCTGGTGCCGGTCGTCGCCGCGGCCCAGGGGACCTCCGGGTGCCCGGCGAGGGCGCGGCCCACCTCGGCGAGGTCGTGCGCGGCGACGGTGGCGGACAGGGCCGCCTCGGTCTCGTAGCCGAAGTGGACGGGCAGGATCTCCACGTCGAAGGAGAGCGCCCCGCACTCCATCAGGTGCTCCATGCGGCGGCGGACGGTCGACTCCGACCGGTCGGCGGCCTTGGCGAGTTCCGTGTAGGACGCCCGCCCGTCCCGGGCGAGGACGGCCAGCATCGCGTGGTCCCCCGCGTCGAGCCGGACGATGTCCCCGGCCGCCGGCCAGGGCCGCCGCAGCGCCTCGATCTGCTCCGGGCCGAGCGCATCGTCACCCGGCCAGCCGCCCGGGCCAATGGTGTAGGTGTGCAGCAGGCTCTGTGCGGAGACGCCCGTGACCTGCTGGGTGCGCGGGAGCTTCTGGAGCAGCAGCGCGTCGCGGTCGTCGGAGTTCCGCGCGCGGACCACGCAGCCGACCTCGGCGCCGCCGGCGTAGATCTTGACCCAGCCGATGTCGGGGCGGCGGGCCAGGGCGTCGGCGAGCGGTACCGCGGCGCCCGGGGCGCACTGGATGCGCAGCCGCGACTCGTACAGGCCGACGCGCTCGCCCACCGGCATCCCGAGGACCCGGAGCAGCCCCGTCGTGCGCAGCCGGCGGTAGCGGCGGATCACGGTCTGGTCGGTGACCCCGAGGACGGCGGCGAGGCGGCTGAAGGGCGCCCGGCCGTCGAGCATCAGGGCCTGGACCAACTGCCGGTCCAGCAGATCGAATTCCTGATCATCCATGTTTTCCATCATGGCATGGCCAGCAAGCATGGAATTCCACCACCATCCCGCCCCTGGTTTCCGCTATCCGCCTCCCCGATGGGAGTTTCGTCCGGGCGGGGGAAGCGGCTCTCCGGGTCCCCTCCATTACCCGGAGAGCCGCGTGCCCGGCCGCTCGCAACACCTGTCGAACGAACCCAGGAGGTTCCGATGCGCAAATGGCTGCCGCTCGTCGCGGTATGCCTGGGGACGTTCATGCTGCTGCTGGACGTCACCATCGTCGTCGTGGCGCTGCCCGACATGGCCCGTGGCCTGCACACCTCGTTCGCGGACCTCCAGTGGGTGATGGACGTCTACGCGCTGGCGCTGGCGGCGCTCCTGCTGGGTACCGGCTCGCTGGCCGACCGGCTCGGCCACCGCCGGGTGTACGCGGCCGGGCTGGCGGTCTTCGCGCTCGCCTCGCTGGCGTGCGGCCTGGCGACCGGGCCGACGGCCCTGATCGCCTTCCGCGGCGTGCAGGGGGTCGGCGGGGCGGCCATGCTCGCGACGACCACGGCCATGCTCGGCGGCATCTACCAGGGCCGCGACCGGGGCATCGCCTTCGGCGCCTGGGGTGCGGTCAGCGGAGCCGCCTCGGCGGCCGGCCCGGTCCTGGGCGGCCTGCTCACCGAGTACCTGGACTGGCGCTGGATCTTCTTCGTGAACCTGCCCGTCAGCGTGCTCGCCATCGCCATGACGCTGCGGTTCGTCCCCGTGCCGGGCGCCGGGCCGGGGCGGCGCATGGACCTGCCGGGCATGGCCGCCTTCACGCTCGCGGCGGGCTCGCTGACGTACGCGCTGATCAAGGGCACCGATTACGGCTGGTCCTCCGCCACCACCCTGGGGCTGTTCGGCGTCGCCGCGCTGGCCCTGGCCGCGTTCGTCGCGATCGAACTGCGCCGCGAGGAACCCATGCTGGATCTCGCGCTCTTCCGGCGGGGCTCGTTCTCCGGCCTCATGATCACCGCAGTGCTGCTGTCCGTGGCCGCCTTCTCCTACCTGGCCTACACCTCGCTGTGGCTCCAGTCGGTGCGGGGCATGGGACCGGTGACGGCCGGGCTCGTGTGCCTGCCGATGAGCGGGGCGACGTTCGTGGTGGCATCGCTCGCGGGCCGCTTCCTCCAGGGCGTCTCGCCGCGTCTGACGATCGGCCTGGGGATGCTGCTGATCGGCGCCGGGGCGTTCCTCCAGGCCCTGGTGGGGGCCGGTTCGACCTGGACGGTGCTGGTCCCGGGGCTCGCGGTGACGGGCATCGGCGTGGGGCTGGCGACGCCGGTCCTGGCGTCCACGGCGATGGGTGCCGTGGGGCCGGAGCGCGGCGGAATGGCGAGCGGAGCCGTCAACACGGCACGGCAGCTGGGCAATGCGCTGGGCATCGCGGTCCTGGGCGTGGTCTTCCACGCCGGGATGACCGCCTCCCTGCGCGACCACGGCTCCGAGGGCCTCGCGGACGCACTGGCGGGCGGCCAGGCCGGGGCGGTTATAGCCCACGCGGACGCCGGACGGCGGGGCGCGGTCGAGGAGTTGATACGCACGGCCTTCGCATCCGGCCTGCGGGACGCGTTCCTGGTGTCGGGGGCGCTGGGCGTGATCGGCGGCGTGGTGGCGCTGGTACTGGTACGCCGGACAGGCCGGAATATCCAGCCCGTCCGGCGTTTGAGGACCGGGGGTCTGGGGGCAGAGCCCCCTCACGCGGCGGAGCCGCACATCAGATAGAGCCGGGAAGGGGCGGGGCAGGGGAAAAGAAACCCCACCCCGCCCACCCCAATGGGCGCCCTACGAACCCCGCTTGACGGTCCCCTCTCCCCCGCCGAGCTTCCACTCCTTGTGCACGAGGTCGAACGGAATCCGCCGCTCGAACAACGGCGTACCGAAGATCTTCAGCTGCGCCTGCAACGCACCCGTCAGATCGACACCGCCATAAGCCCCCCACTTGCCGGAGGCGGAAGCGGTCCCGTCCGTGGCGGCCGTGGCCGTCCCCTCGCCCTCGGCCCGCAGGTAGGGCGAGAGGTTGGCGCTGACACCGACGGCACCGTAGAGGCCCACGGAGGCCTCCGCACCCAGCGCGGCCTTGACCTTGCCCGAGGCAGAGGCCGTCGCCCGCACCGGGCTGGCCTTCATCTCGGACTTGGCAACGGGCGTCCAGCCCTTGCCCCACGTGTACGCCCCGCCGACCCGGAAGTCGCCCTTCAGGTCCTGCTTGACGTCGACGCTGAGCTTGCCCTCCGCGTCCACCTGGAGGTAGCAGGTGAGGTCGAGGTTGACCACGACCGGCACGGGCCCGACCTGGATGACCGGGTCGGCGTGCAGCTTGGCGAACGGCAGCTTCACCGGCTTGTCCGCGGTCGTGGCCGCCGCCTGGCCCTTCAGCTCCCACTGGGAGGACCAGTCGCCGGACAGCTCCAGCGAGGCGGTGCCGGGGCCACGGCCGCCCAGCCCCTTCCCGTCGTACGAGAAGTCGACCTCGGGGGCGAGCTGCACATAGCCCGCGGCGGACGCCTCGGCCGTCACCGGGGAACCCGGCGGCGTGGGGATGGAGGTCCCCACGTCCAGCCGCAGGCTGCCCAGCGGCACCTTGGCGCCCTTCGGGCCGACCTGCACCCCGTTGGGCTTCGTCCAGGAGACGTTGACGCCCTTGAGGAGCGGCTCCACCTTGACGGTGGACGGGTCGACCGGGACCTTGCCCTTGGCCTCGGAGTCGCCGAGCAGCGCATCGAGGGTGGCGGGCGCGGTGTTCACCTCGGTGCCCTGCTCGTTCTTGCCGAGCACCTGGGTGACCTTGGCGAGGACGCCGTGGGGGGCGCCGGGCGCAGGGGCGCTGGCGATGACGTCGCCGACGGCCACGTTCGCCTGCTTGGGCTGGGGCGCGACGCCCTTGCCCTTCTTGGGAGCCCCGGAGGGCCCGGATATGACGGCCCGTCCGCTGCTCTTGTCGAAGGAGGCGACCTTCAGCGACGACTTGGCCGCCTTGGGCCCGCCGGGGGCCTTGGCGCCGGAGCCGTCGGACGGGCTCGCCACCGCGCTGGGAGCAGCTGCCCCGGCCGGTGCCGCCGCCACGGCGAGCTGCGGGGCCGTGGCGGCCACCGGCTCGGCGTCGACGGCCTTGTCAGCGGAGGAATTGCCGGAACCCGCACAGCCGGTGACGACGAGCAGGGACGCGGCGGTCAGTACCGGTAAAACGGCATACCTGGTGGTATTGCGCAAAGTTGAGTCCTCAGGAGCGTGAGGTGGGGGCGACCCGGAGGCAGTCGGCCTCTGGGGCCGCATCACACGACAACGGGAAGAGCTGTGATCGCCGGTCCGTCGCGATTACTCGCAAGTAGCGATCTGCAAGATCGTGCCACGCCCGCAGACACCCGCAGAACCGTTTCCCTACCGCGGGAAACATGATCTGCCTCACAGAACGGGTGGTAGTCCGTACCAAGTCCTGATCCGCCATCAGCGCCCGTAAAACCATCAGCGCCCGCACAACGGAGAGCCGGAACAACGCCGAGGCCCCGAAACACCGAAGCCACAAAAACGCCAAGATCCCGCCCGATCTGACGATCGGACGGGATCTTGATCTGGCTCCCATTCCGGTACGGGAACCGTGTGTTGTGGACCTGAGGGGCCCCAATTTGAACCCGTCCCTCATGCGATACGTCCGGCAGCATACAGAGAGTGACCGGACGGACGCATCCTGAAGGGGCCCGTTCCGGCGGCGCGAACGCGTTCGGGCCGTCACCGCCCTGGGGCCAAGCGTTGCTCGTGACCCTTCAGCCCCAGGTGTCAGCTGAACCAGGCTGACTGCCACTTGGTCACGAACGCCTCGGCGCTGCGCGCGCCGAGGCACCCCAACTCACTTGCAGCTCTTCAGCTGCACATACCTACCTAATCCTCGGAGAACCAATCTTTATGAACTCATCTACACCCAAAACGGGCGGTGATCTTAAATGCGTCCCTGAGCCAGCCGCTGTGCTCGGCCCAGACGCCCCCTTACCCCTCAACACCATCCTCCTCGGCGACGTCCACGAGCAGCTGCGTCAGCTGCCCTCATCGTCCATCGACTGCATCATCACCAGCCCGCCCTACTTCGGCGTCCGGGACTACGGGCATGCTGGCCAACTCGGAGCCGAATCCTCGGTTGATGCCTGGGCTCAGGATCTACGTGAGGTCTGCCGGGAATTGGCCCAGGTGCTACGCCCGTCAGGGTCGCTGTGGCTGAACCTCGGTGACGGGTACTCACGGCACGTACGCGAGGGAGCCGTCCCGAAGAGTCTGCTGCTGGGCCCAGCTCGGGTGGCCATGGCGCTGTGCGCCGATGGCTGGGTGTTGCGCAACACGGTGGTGTGGGCCAAGGCCAATCCGATGCCCTCGTCGATTGGTGACCGACTGACGACGGCCCATGAGTACGTCTACTTCTTCGTGCGCTCCCACTCGTACTTCTTCAACCTCGACGCCATCCGGCAGCCGCTGGTGACCACCAGTCGGCAGACGACGGGGAACCCAGACCGGACGTATCCGCCGAGCGGTGCTCGCCAGTCGGGGCGTCCAGTCAGCGACAACGGGGGCCTCGGCAAGCTGAAGGCGGCAGGGCTGGCCGGGCATCCCTTGGGCAAGAACCCGGGCGATGTCTGGAGTCTGGCCACGGCCGGCTACCGCGGGGCTCACTTCGCGGTCTTCCCGAGGAACTTGGTGGAGCGACCATTGCTGGCCACCTGTCCAGAGCGAGTCTGCTCGGCGTGTGGTCGAGCTTGGCAACGAGGGCTCGAGGACCACAGCCGGCGGCGGTTGGCCACGGGGCTGCTGGGTCCGGTCTGCCGCTGCGAGGCCGAAGGGCGTCCTGGGGTGGTGCTTGATCCGTTCCTGGGCTCGGGGACGACGGCCCTCGCAGCCGAGGAGCATCAGCGGGACTGGATCGGCATTGAGCTCAACCCGAGGTTCGCCGCCATGGCGGAGGAGCGGCTTCAAGTCGCCAGGCGGAAGAGGGCGGGCACAGACGCGGCGTAGCTCGTCGGTGGCCTGCGGCTGTTGTCGTCATCCCAGGCGGGATGGCCAGCCGCACCACACCGAGGAGATCTGTCATGACGACGGAGCCCAAGAACGGTGGCGTGAAGACGCTGGGGATCAAGCTCCCCGACGATCTGCATGCCCAGTTCGCCCTGGTTGCCCAGCTCAACGGGCTGAACCTGACCGATGCCATCCGCGCGGCGGTGGAGCTGTACGTCACGCACCACCAGACCGAGGAGGACTTCACCAAGCGTGCCGCGGAGGCGCTCGAGGCGATCGAGCGCGAGGCGGCGGCTCGTCGCAACGCCATCCAGGCGCTGTTCGGCCCTGGCGGTCCGAACAGCGCGGCTACCGACTCGGCATCGACCGATGCGAAGCCTGCGAAGCGTACGGCGCGTGAAGGTGGAGGCGGGTCGTAAGGCGTAGGCGCCGGGGACGGTGAACAAGGGGGTGGAGAGCAGCGCGCTGCTCTCCACCCCGCAAATCTCGCTAAGAAATAAAGCAGCCCGGGTCCTTCCCCTATGTTCAGGGAAAGACCCGGGCTTTTTGGTTCCTGGTGTTACCTGGAACCGGTTGATCGTTCACATCCGCCCGAGCAGCGAGAGCACTGGTGTCAGCTACACGTCGCTGCCGGCCCGGTTGGGAAGGAGTTCAGGACGAGCTCGGTGGTGGGAAGCGGATCTCCCGTACCGCTGACCCGGGCACCCCTACTCTTCAGGCAGTCTCGGATGCTGGGGTTCTGGACTGGTTGCCGCTGACCGCCTCTGATGTAGCTGACGCTCGTGTGGTCAGGGGCGATGACGAGGCTGTTGTCGAGGCTGTAGGTCGCATCATTGGCGATACGACCGAGGGCTCGCATGCGGTTGATGAAGTCCTGGGGGACTCTCTGAACGGTCTGGCCGTGGATGGTCATCAAGGCATCACGAGCCAGCGGGCTGTTGACGTGGTGCAGTTGGTTGTTCTTCACGTACCAGACGTTCGGGTCACCAGCTGCCTCCAGGAGGAGGTCGTCAGGAACGACGAAGTCGTTCTGACGCTCCTGCAGGTCTACGCCCTCGTGACCCATGGACACGGGCTGGTTGGGGCCGTTGAGGGTCTTCACCTCGTCGATGGTGACCTGGAAGGCACCGCCGAAGCGGGTGACGTACTGCTTGTTGTTGGTGTCCTTGAACCAGAAGTTGTCGGGCAGAACGCAGGTGGCGTCAGAGGAGCTGATCTTGCCCATCAGCCTCATCCGGTTGATGAGGTCTTGGGGGACGACCTTGACGTCACGCTGGTCTCGAGCCTTGAGACAATCCCGAACACCGGGGCCGGCCACGTGGTGCAGTTGGTCGTCCCAGGTCTGCCAGACGTTCGGGTCACCGGCGGCTTTGAAGAGCTCGCCCTTTGGGAAGTTGATGAACTGGTTCTGCCGCTCGAGGAACACAGAGCCGTTGTGGCTGAGCGGTTCGGCGCGGTTCTTCGCGTCGAGCTCGTCGAGCTCGGCGGAGGTGACCTGGAAGGCGCCGCCGTAGACGCTCATGTACTGCTGCTTGGTGTTGCTGCCAGTGTCGAACCAGAAGCGACCGTCTGGCATGACGCAGGTGGCGTCGTGTCCCTTGGGCAGGCGGTTGATGAAGCTCTGGGGCACGTTCTCGACCACGGCATGGTTGCGTAGAGCCAGGCAATCCCGGACACCGGGGCCCCCGACGTGTTCCAGCTGGTTGGTCCAGGTTTGGTAGACGTCGGGGCTACCGGCTGCCTGGAAGAGGTGGGCGTTGGGAACGTCCATGCCGCGGGCGAGGAGACCGTTGAAGGTCTCCTCGGAGACGGAGCGGGCTTGGCCCTCGCCGCCGAGCTTGACTACCTCGTTTGGATCGGTCACCAGGTTGCCGGCGCCGTAGAGGACCTGGAGCTGGCGGTTGGTGGTATCGGCCCGGAGCCACATGCCATGCGGGAAGTCGCAAGTGGCAGGCTGGGAGTTGGTCGGAAACAGACTCCGAGCGCTGGCGGGCATGGGGGTGACTGCTCGGTCAGTGGTGGCGTAGATGCAGTCGCGGGTGGCGACGCTGCCTACCGGGTGGCCGGTGTCGGTGAACTGGAAGACGGCACCGTTGCCGTGGAACTGAAGCTGATCGCCGGGGACCCACTGCGGGGCGTGGGTCTGAAGATCTGCAATCCCAGCCGGAACCAGGATGGCCTTGTCTCGCCCGCCGAGGTCTACGACCTCCTCGGGCGAGCCGATCGGGAAGGGGTGCTGGTACTTGATGAGGTACTGGGCACCGGACCGATCACGGAGCCAGGTGTTGTCGGTGGGCATGTGGGAGCCGGGGGATAGGTTTCCGCTTCCATCTCGGTTGGCTTCGATGCCACGGATGACGTCCAGGGAGACCGGGATGGGATCAGCCGTGCCGGTGAGTTGCCTGCTCTGGTTTTGGTAGTCCCTCAGTTGGCCAGAGTCGTTCTTGTTGAACCAGAAGGCTGATCCTCCGGCCAGGACGTACATGTGGCCTTGTTCGGTGGTGAGGAGGGAGCCGTTCTTAGCGTTGAGCGGGGGGGAGGTGGCGGAGAGTTTGTGGAGGATAGCTTGGGCGGTCTCCCAGGCAATATCGTGCATCCACCTGCGCTCGTATGTGCCGTCGTGGTGCGTCCCGGCTTTAAAGTCAATCTTGCCAAGATTCTCCCTCCATACCGAGCCGGTGCAGAGCCAGTCTCCTCTGTCGCACCAGCTGCCTACACGGTCTTCCATGTCGGAAGGTATGTAGGGGATGCGAGAACCAAGGAAGCTCCCCTGATATTCAACCTTGGATTTCCCGGATACAAATCCTAGCTCGTCACCCCGCACCCATCGAGGCTTGGAACCGAGAAGGCGAGCGCCGGGATTCCCTGGGTCAAACTTGGTATCACCTATGAAGGCGACGTGTGCGATACGCTCCCTGATCTCATGCGGTAGTTGCGGGAGCGCCGCACCGATGACATCAGCGCCTTCAGAGTAGCCGCCTAGTGCGTAAATCTCTCGCTGGCACTTGGCGGTGCGCTTCTTCATGAAGTCAACGAGCTCGGCAGTTCCGACCTCAACACTTTTGAAGTAATTCCAGCCTGGTGCGAATCGCACGCTCTGCGTAGCCGGGTACTCGTTGGACTCGAGGTGGTTGTCGTTGTCGAGGTTGCCGATGTTGGCATCCAGGAGGCTGACGCCGGGAAGATCGGCCCTGAGCTGCGCATGGAAGGCGTACGCCTCGGATGTCTCAAAATCGCGAGGTGATCCCCATGGGTGCCAGTCCGCACCGCGCCCGAAGATAGCCAGCACGCTGGCACAGGGCATCGGATCAGCCTGCGCGGCGCTCACCGGCCCCATGACCGTGATAGCCGATGCTAGCCCAGCAGCAGCCATAGCCGCTGAGAGAATTCGCTTTACTCGCAACTTGCTCCGCCTGTCTTTCGTCTCGCGCTTCGACGGGGATGTAAGGTGCCGGGAATGCTCAACAAGCCTTTAACTTGGAGCAAACCTGAAAGTAAATTAACAGAAGGTGCCTGAATATACAAGAGCCCTGAAGGGGTTTGGCGCAGCCTTCAGGGGTGGATATTTCTTAGGGATTGGAGAACGGGGCTTGGTGTTATATAGTAAATCTTGACTAAGCGAGAAAATATTCCATGTTGACCACAGCATCAAGTCCAATCCAAAAGGCGGGCAAGGCCTTAGCGAAACGATCGAAGCGCAAGCGTTGGGTCGTGGCATTGCTGGTGCTAGCTGGGTTATACGTGGTTGCAGATATCCCGGTGAAGATTAACTTTTCGAAGGTCGATGCTCCAGTGGAGCAATTCAGGCGAGATTTTATAGCGCCGCGGGGTGGTGTGGAGTGGGCGCCACCATACAACAATGGCGAAGAATTAATCGAGTACACGCCATTATCGTGCGGATTTGACACTACCTGCCCCGAGGTCAATAGGAGTTGGTGGGTGCCGATGGAGAAAGGTTCGGAAGTCAAGGTTTTGAGGGAGTTTGTCAAGCAGGAGGGTTACGAGCTTGTGGAGCCTTCGGACGATTTGAGTTGCGATCCGGAACGAACTGGCGATTGCGGCATCAATGGCTATAAAGCTGGCATCCGCTTATCCGTCATTGTTTCCCCTGTTGGCGGTATGCGCTCGCCGTCTCGGGATGTTTCTCCTAAGGTATGGCGTTATGTAAGCGTGCGAGCTGACCCAATACCAGAAGTGCCAGCAGAGAAGCTGAAGCAGCAGTAGGGCCACCGGGTGGCCGAGTGGGGCAGTGCCCTGCTGGGCCGCTCCCCCTTGAGCGTGTCTACCACCCTCTTCCCCCTGACATCTCCACCTTCTCTACACTCCCCGCCCCCATGATCACAACTCGCCCTGGGCCACCGGGAGTTCGAGCTCACAGTCGCGGTTTGTGATGTTGGGAAGTGATGGTCACGGCGTTCATCCGTGGTCGATCTAGGTGAACCGTCCGGTAGTCGCACGGGTGTTCAGGTCGTCGTATGCCACCACCCTTGTGGCGCCTCGTACTTCAGAGATCGAGCGCGAGGCGTCGGCTCGCCGCAACACCATCCGGGTGCTGTTCGGGAAGAAGAGTCTGAGTAGCCCGGCTGCCGAGGGTGAAGCCAAGCCGGCGAAACGTCCGGCAGTCGCCCCTCCGTCTCACAACGTCCGCAAAAAAGCTTCCACCTCAAGCATGTTGATGTGGTGGTAGTCCTTCGGGTGGATTATGACCCGCAGTTCTTTGCTGACCAGACTTTGTCGAGAGCGGGCCACGAAGGACAGCAGGATCATTTTGAGGAGGCTCTCTCGGTCAAGGCAGCTGACCCGCGCTAGCTCAGATCCTACGACTGGGATCGAGACAGGCTTTTGCTGACCATGAAGGTAGACGGCTTCCCAAGCTGCGCCAAGGCTCTGCCATAGAAAATCCACATTGGAGCTAGCGATCAGGTTGTTCTGCATCTTGCTGTAAGCAACGCAAAAGAAGTGCTTTGTTGGATTGCCGAGTGCAGCCACTGTTCCAATTGGGTAGCGTTCGAGCTTCCCGATGCTCTTGTCTGTGCGTGTCTCGGTAGCCTCAGCAACTTTCCCGGCCAGCGCCGAAGCGAGTTCCGCATCAAGCCTGGTTAGGTCCTGGTTGTAGATACGCTTCAGGAACTGCCCCTGCACACTGGATTCGCTGATGACCACCCCGTTGGTTGTGTCAGTGTCGAAGGTATCGCTAAAGCCCACTATGAGGTGGGAGTCCTGGTTAAAAAGATCGCCTATCTCGACACGTATTTTAATGTCCGGCCGGTTGAAGATCCGACTTACCTTATGTCCTGGCCAAGCCTTGATGATTCCGAAGAGAAGTGCTGCGGTCACCAACACGATTAGAGCAGGCCAGCGGTTGTCACCGGAGGGGCGAGCCTCCGGCCACAGAGCCAGCCCGATCTGGAACATGCCTGTCACAACACCGAAGGCGGCCAGTGCGTTCCGTAGAAGCAGTGAGGTTCCGCGCCGCGTACCGAACAGCACGGCGAGGCTGTGCCTCATCTCTACAGACCGAGGCCGGTGTAGACGTGCTTCTTGTAGTGGTACGGCCCGGACTTCGGGTCCGCCGCAGTCGAGTTCTTCTGGAAGGATTCGACGTAGTCATCGAGCGCGTACCTGATGATGGCCGGCTGGAAAGACACACTGATCGAGTAGTGGTCGGTCAATGTGGCCGGGATTTTTGATGACTGGGTCGTCCGAGACTGGTCGAGGTTCACAAACACCACTGGCAGGTTACGTCGCTTGATGGCTTCGATCTCGTAGTAGAGGAAACTCGATTTCCTAGCAGCCTTCGGCTTAGTGGTGTCACTCAGGAGAACCACGGTCTGCTTAGTGTTCGAGAGCCGCTCGCCGAGTCGGCGTCGGATCGTCTCTGGCTGACTCGTATCCAGCGCCGTATTAATGTCGTGCGCATCAAAGAAGTCGAAGTCGATGTCCTCGTTGTCGCGCCAGGCTTTCATCAGGTAGTAGTACTTGATGTCCTCGCTGGCGAACGCGACGTAGGTCTTGTTCCGGTAAGCCACATCGACCTCGAGTTCTTTGGCAGTCCACACTCTCGAATGCGAGCGAAGGGATTGTACCCACCGGCTGGAAGATCACGTACGGGTGATTAAAGATGATTAGTTTCGATCATTTTTGGCCACGGCCCGCCGCTCGGCGGGCCTCTACGCCTGGCTTTTTCATCTCATCATCCAACACCCACACAAACCCCACCCCACCCTTCGGAAACACCCAACCGTCAAAGCTGACTTCTATGGAGGGTGTTGGGTCTGATGTAGGTAGTTGGGTGATCCGCGGTTGCTCAGCTCCAGCGATGTAGTCCAGCACGTTCAGGTTCCGGATGCCGGCGTCTCCGTAGCGAAGTTCAGCCTTGAAGCCCTTGGTCGGCCTGGCCAGGTCGAGATGGATGAGGTGCCCGTTCTGCTGCACCGCGGTGTGGTAGATGTAAGAAATGGTCACCTCCCGTTGGTCGGTGACGACGTTGTCACCGAGGTTGGCGGTGTAGACCTGGCTGCCGCGCTTCGATGTGCGACGCATCGGCCGCTGCTGGCCGTCAACGGTGACTTGTGCCAGCTCGAAGGCTTCGGGAGAGGCTCCGTCCAAACCAGCGATCGGCTCGAAGTACCAGGCGATGGTGAAGGCCGGATCATGGAGGAGCTCGCGGTACTCCTCGAGGTCGGAGACGCAGGCGAAGCGCAGCACGGAGCTGCTGGGGATGGTGCGGTACTCCCAGCGGATGGTGGCCACGAACATCGAGCCCGCCCCAGAGGTGGGACCCGGCTTCCAGGGGGTCAGTTCGATCACAGCTCGGGCGTCGTGCCAACGCTCTGGAGCTCGAACGACTTGTTCGCGGAGATCGGTGTAGACCTCAGTGGCCAGGTCTCGGTCACCCAGTTGGATGGCCAGGCAGTTTTCGATGATCCGATCGAGCGTCCCCGGTGACGCCACGCTGGTCAGGGAGTCGGGCGCGAAGGCGAAGCCATCGACCACGGCATCACGGATGGCGGGAGCTTCTTCGGCCAGGACGCGGCGGAGACGCTCGTTGGCTCGCTCTTCGGCATCAGCCTTGTCGAGGTACGTGAAGAAGATGACGATCAGGCCGGTGGTGAAGAGGGCTGAGCCGAGGTCGGTGATCGGCAGGTTGGTGATCAATGACCCTGCCTGATCTTTGGCCCAGTGCCCGAGCGCCAGAAGAGCAACCCCGACGACCGTGGAGACGGTGGCGAGCAGCGTGAGCTTGGTGCGGTAGAGGCGTTCCAGCGGGCCGTGCATATTCAAGATCAATTATATAGAACCCGCAGGTCAAAGCAAGGTTTGACCGTTTTCCTGGGGCAGGCAGCAGCCCCGGTCCCCCTTCCGGGGGCCGGGGCTGCTTGGGTCTCACAGAGTCGAGTACGGGCTCCCCTTGGGCTTCGGCTTGGACGCCTGCTGCGATCCGCCGCCGGTGCCGCCGCCCCCGCCGCCACCGCGGCTGAAGTTGAACTGCGTCATGGGGTTCACCTCTTTCACTAGAGATCACCTGGCCGCCGGCCGATCCCGGGGAGTCCGCGCACGTATATATACGGCTCGGCTCCGGGGGTTCGCCCGGGGCTGCGTCCGCAGCCTAGCAGGACGCATGGTCATGGGACTCAAAGTCATGGGATTTATCGTCTCTGGATCTTTAGGCTTGGGACGCATGCACTTGGGCTGCCATGTCAAAGCCAAAACAGCCCATCTCAGACGCAGCTCAGACGTTCGGGTCGCGGGTCCGCGATCGCCGGAACGAGCTGGGCAAGAGCCAAGAGGCTCTTGCCCATGACTGCGGGCTGCACTGGACGTTCGTCGGCCAGGTGGAACGCGGGCGGCGGAACATCTCGCTGCACAACATCCTGAAGCTGGCCGAGGGGTTGAAGATCGATCCGGCGGAGCTCATGCGGGGGCTGAAGGCGCCGGAGGGGCCGGAAGGGCCGGCCGAGGCGTAGAGCGGCCGCTCTTCCGTGTGACAGTCTTCAGGCAAACGCACCGCGGTCTACCCGGGGGCCGGAGACTCTGCGGCGTGATGTTCTCGTTCCAGCTGCTCGACATGATGAAGCCAGTGCCCTTGGCCGCCTCCACCGCGACGCTGGGCTCGCTGGCCTATACCTGGTGGCTGAAGACGACGATCGGTCGCAGGCGGCGATGGCGGCGAAACTTCTTGAGCCTCGCGGTGCGCATGCGCCCGGAGGCCGTGGAGGAGTTGTTCGGCAAGCCGCTGTTCGAAGACAAGACCACGGGTTACTACCTCGAGGAACGGCGAGGGCTGCGCCGTTACCCGATGCGCCGGCGGGAGGTCGAAGTGATCAGCCGCGTCTGGCAGCTGCACCGTGACGGCTTCTTGGTGACGTGGTCGGAGGATGAGCGGGTGGTGGCGTACTCGCTGACGACGGCTTGCTGGGGCTTCACACCGAAGATCCAGATCGGGCCGGAGGCTGACAACCTTTGGATCAAGCTGGGACGCAGCCGCTTCGCGGAGGTGCCGAGTGGCAGCATGCGCGAGCATCTCGGGTGGGTCGGTGCCCGGAGGTACAGCTACTGGGAGAGCCACTGGTGGGGGAATCCAGGTGGGTACCAGCACTGGTACTTGGGACTCAACTTCGGGGGCCACGTGGAGTCTTTGGCGACTCCCCCGCAGGTCCATTCCAAGGAGCCGTTTGACGAGGCCACGCAGGCCTTTCGCAAGAGCGGCACGATCAACAGCGTGCTGGTGTGCTGCACGTTCCCGATCTTGGAGCTCAGGGAGACGGGGCCGGATGGGGATGTGATGAGGTTGGTGAGGCGGGCGGGGTGGCTTGAGAAGAGCCGCGCACGGCTACGACGTGCGCGGCACTGAGGGCGTCGTTGTCACCCACGCAGATCTCAACCTCTACTTGTACCAATACCTCACCCCCCGATGGTGCGAACAAGTCCCACTGAACCGAGCGCCGTACCAGTAGCTCTTGTCCTTGCACTGGGCGGTGGCTCCACGGGGATGCCGGCTGTTCGCCTTGCAGACGCCGGTGGTGTGGTGAGCGCAGGTGGCGGCCTCAGCAGCCGTCGCGGTGATGGTCGAGGCCAGCAGCAAGCCCGCCGTGATCAGGCTGGCGGTGGTGCGCATCGTGGTGAGCATGATGGTCTCCCGGCGAACGTGGTTCGAGGGGAGCAAGCATGGCGAGCCGTTGCCCGTGAACAGGCCAGTTCAGAAGGTTGGTTACCGGGCTGCGACGTACGAGATCGTGACGTGATCGGGTGTGCGAATTGAGCTGGGTGGGGCGTTACCGATGCTCCCTCCCCCCACGCCACTCCGCCACCATCAGCAAACTCGACCCCGGCGTCTGCAAGTGCAAGAGGAAGTTCTCACCACGGGCCAGGCCGTTGACGGCTCGTCGGTAGGCGATGTGATCGCCCAGCCAGGCGTAGATGATGGTGCGGGCGGCGGGTTCGAGCTCGGGAACGGCCGCTCGGACTTGGCGACGAAGCCAGCGGATGGCTTGGCCGGGGGTGTCGAACTCGGCACGGTCGAGGCGCGTCAGCGGCTGGTCGTCGCCGACGGCGGACTGTTGGTAGCTGACGCAGATGGCGCCGGGGAGTTCGGGAAACAGGTCCATGGGGGCGGGGTCCGTGGTCTGCGAGAGGGGTGTGTCGAGCTGTTGGTCGTTCACTGCGTGCGCGGCCGGACGGTGACGGCCAGGCCGAGGGCTTCGGCGACCTCGATGAGAAGGGTCATGAGCTGGGCGGTGGTGACGAGCTCGACTCGTTCAGCGTCAGGTCCGAAGTGCAAGAGGTAGGAAACGCTGTCCGCACGAGTCAGCGGTACGCGCAGGCCCGGGGTGGTGCCGGGGGGCTGACTCATGCGGATCTCCTTTGGCTCGGTTTCAACTGTCAGGCGCTCGGGAGCAGTTCGAGGTTGAGCCGGAAGTAGATGGCCTTGCCGCGGGACAGGTTGTAGACGCCCCAGCTGTCAGAGAGGCAGTCGATGAGGAGGAGGCCGCGACCGTTGGTCGCGGTGTCCGCGCTTTGGCGGGCCTCTGGGACGCCGTGTCCGTCATCGACGACGATGACGGTGAGGCACTTGGAGCCAACTCGGCAGATGACGATGCAGAGTTGGCTGCCTTTGGCGTGGATGACGGCGTTGGTGACGAGCTCGCTGACGAGGAGCTCGGCGGTGTTGGCTGTCTCTTCGGGGAGGCCCCAGTCGAGAACCGACTGACGGACGGCTTTGCGGGCGCAGCAGGGGGTCTGTTTGCCGCAGGGGAAGCCGTAGGTCTGCTTGGTGTTCTTCACGATCACCTCACGGTGCATGAACGCGGGTGCCCAGGGGGGAAATGGGCCGCTTTCGCGGAGAGAACAAGATCACGTACCGTCACCCTTCGGGTGCGGTTCGTGACCATGGTGCGCTACCGTACCGTGCTGGGTTGGCGATCTGCAATACCCGATCTGCATGTATGCAGATGCGGATGCTGGCCCTGGACCTGGTTCCGGGGCAGACTGACAGGCGTAGGTAAGGAGAGCGATGGGACAGACGATCAGGAGCCGTCGACTGGGGTCTGATCTGCGGCAATTGCGCCGGAAGGCGACTTTGACGGCTGATCAGGTGGCGGAGGAACTGGGCTTCTCGCAGAGCAAGATCAGCCGGATTGAGTCGGGGGAGGTCCGCGTATCGCGGACCGACTTGAAGGCGATGCTGGCGCTGTACGGCGTGACGGACGAGGGCCAGGTGGCGGCCTTCGTCGAGGCCGCCCGGGAGTCCCGAACTCGCGGCTGGTGGATTGCGTACCAGGATGCTTTGCCGCGGGAGTACCGGGACTTCATCGCTCTGGAGGGGCAAGCGAGCAGCATCCGGACGTTCGAGGGCATGGTGATTCCGGGGCTGGCGCAGACGCCGGACTACACCAGGCACATCGTCACGGCCGGGCCGGCGGTCTTGCCGCCGGGGCACGTGGACTCGTTGATCAAGGTGCGTCTGGAGAGACAGGCGATCCTGGAGCGGAAGCGTCCGCCGAAGCTGTGGATGATCGTGGCTGAGGGGGCGATTCGGCAGCGGGTTGGTGGCTGCAAGGTGATGATTGCGCAGTTGCAGCACCTGGGGGAGCTGACGGAGCGGTCGAACATCACGCTCCAGGTGTTGCCGTTTGGTGCGGGAGCTCATGCCGGGGTGCAGAGCTCGTTCGTGTTGTTCGACTTCCCGGAGATTGAGCCAAGTGTTGCTTGCGTGGCCAACCTGACCGGGACGTTGTTCATGGATCAGGCGGGTCAACTGGAAGCCTTTTCAGATGCTTTCGACAACCTGAGGGCTGGAGCTTTGAGCCCGGCTGACTCGCTGACGCTCATTCAGAGCGTGAGTCAAGAGATGGAATCGGCAGACAGAGGAAGCACATCATGACCACCCCCCAGGGCATTGTGGGACATTTCGTGAAGTCCACGTTCAGCGGGCAGCAGGACAATTGTGTGGAGGTGGCTCCGATTTCGGGGGGTGGGAGGGCTGTACGGGACAGCAAGGGCACGGGGGGAGAGGTGTTGAGGTTTACGGAGGAGGGGTGGGAGGGGTTCATAACGCAGGTGCGGGGTGGGGGGTTTGGGGGGTAGAGCGGACAGCGGATGGGAGACAGTGACTCCCTGTCGCTGTGACGGTGAGGGCTCCACTGGGCCGCCGTCTTGGCGTTCGCAAGAAGTGCGACAACAGCCTCGGGACCGGCGGTCGCAAGTTCGGCAAAAGAAGACGCCCCGCAACCAACTTGGGTTGCGGGGCGCTTGGTTGACTTGAGGTTGCAGCCGTTCCTGCCTCTTGAGGCAGGAACGGCCAGAGTGACCGATGGATCCGGTCAGCGGTTAAGGAGCTGGCTCACTGCTTCCCGAACCTCGGGAGTGATCTCCAGACGTACAGACCTGATGTTGCTTGCGTCTGGGAGGATCAAGTATGGCCCCTGGCGGGCATACTTATACGGCTCGGCACAGGTGACACCAAGCTCTTTGGCAAGTTTCTGGCCGTCCAGAGACATCGGAGAATCAGCGAGGCCGAAGGCGCACCGCGTTTCATCCGGGGTGAACTTACGCGAACCAATATCCTTGCCGCAAGAAAACACACCACTGGCCGACAAACCGACTTCAGAACTCCAGGCCACGATGCAATCACCATGACCCTGATACCGGATTTGGACGCCATCCCAGAGAAGGTCGATATCCACGCTGTGCTTGAAAAGGCTGCAACGACCTCGAGTGTACCTGTCGGTTGACCACCACTTCGGCGGAGCTGGTGCATTCACTGCCTGGGCGTCTTGCTCCATTTTTCTTCCTCCGCGACTTGTCCGGGTTGGACTGCTTGCCAGTTGCGCGAATGGGCAGGCAGTCCAACCCAATAGATGGGAGGGGGAAACGAAATGTGACCATTTAGTTATAACACGCCTTGTAGATTATGTCTAGACTTTAACGCCACGCCGAATCTAGTACTCCCAATCCCATGCCACACCCACTACCCGACCCGCAGACGGGTCGTTAAAATTGTGGAAGTAGCCACCTTCTCTGCCCAAGCCTAGACGAGTTTCTTCGGAGAACGACGTGGCAGGAGAAGCGCTGAAGGGCAAGTTGGCGAACCACCAGACGCGTCCAGGATGGACCCCTTCAAAAATCACTGTGATCTGGCGTTTTTCAACATCGCTACCTTTGGAGGACACCCAAGGATTACAGTAACCCTCTGCTTCAATCTGCTTGAGAATTTTCAGTTCGAATCTCTCACCCTTCTCCAATGGCTCCGGAAGCCTGAAATACCAGCTGAAGCCATTAGGGGCGCAATGCTCAACCCGATCGACCTTGATCGGATCATAAACGCCTACCACAATTCGCCTCAGCCTCAAGTCGGCAGGCGAGTCGACGGAACTCCACCGATAGATTTGGAGCCCGGGTTCTTTGGCTTCGATGAGGCGCCTACGTTCGCCCTTGTAGATTATCCTGTCGGCGTTAACGTAGTAGATATTTTCGGATTCTACGATGCGGAAACGCGAATTAGGCCAGGGTGCATTGGGATCGTACGGTTCAGGGCTGAGCACCTCTGCCGAGCCGTTCGGCCTTATGTACGTCTCCACAATAACAGTCCCGTCCTGTGCCTCAGCCATCTCCCCGTTCGGCGAACGCTTCAGACTCTTCTTCTCTTTAATGGCAGCGTTGAGCAGCCCCCTGGCCTTGCTGTGATCCCCGCCTAGCTCATCAATAATCCGGCTGAGCTTCTCTTCCGTTGGCAGATCCAGGCCATTCTCGTACTGCGATAGATCGCCGTGATTACAGGAATCAACACCGCGCAGTGTCTTCTTGCGGCTCTTCCTCAGATCTCGCAGCCATCTACCAAGAGCCTCGTGCGCCGGCCCCTGTGGTGGCTTCTTTGACCTGCCAGTGCTCACGGGCCCCCCGTTTGGTGCTGTTTGGCGATCGGCAAACAAACCTAGCCCGCTTGTTTGGTGTTGTCTGAGATTTGCCGAAATCGATCGGAACCGTCTATTAAAGATCGCAGCAGGTCGAAGACTTGTCGGCTCATAGCACCTTGAGAACTCCACAGTGTGCCCTCAAAAAGAACAGGAGAACTATGTCCGAAATCCTGCGCCGCCTCTCCGAAGCGGCGCTCGGAAACGAATCCGCTCCCCTCACCTCACGCACCCGTCGTGAGATGAACGCCGAAGTCGCTCGCGCTGCCGCCCGTGGCGTCGTACGAGCGGCTGAAGCCCGGTCGGAGGCCTACGTCACCGAGACCCGCCTGCGGGCCGCGGCCGATGTGACTCGCACCGGACTGGCTCACCTCGCCGACCTCTCGGCAGAAGAGGAACGCCTCATTCGGCTCGCGCCCCTCGGAGAAGCCCGCTACCGGGCGATCCTCGACCAGTACGCCGCTCTGGCGGCGGGCGAGATCTCCCGTCTTGGAGGCCACCGTTGAGCCTCAGTCTGGCCTTGTACACGGTGGCTGCCTTCGCAGCCGGCGGTCTGCTCGGGTGGAAGCTGGCTCGTCGGAAGACATCGGCTCGTGAAGTCGCCCTGGAGAAGGGCATGGAGGCCATGGAGGCCTCGATGCACGAGCGTGAGCAGGAGTTCCGACTGACGCTGGAGCAGTTCACTCGCGAGGCGCTGGGAGCCATCCGCCAGGACGCGAGGTCGCGTGATGAATAACGGCATCTGGCTGTTCATCATCGGCGGCTTCATCTTCGCTTTCCTGCTGGGCCGGTACGCCTTCTGCGAAGAACCGCCGATCAACAATGAGGCCGCCGAGATAGAGATGGAATCGCTGATCGCCATCTCTCGGCTTGACGCCGCGGCTTGGGTCGCCCGGGAGCTTATGCGGCAAGAGGCCGACAAGTTCCGGCGCGAAGACACGTAGCTCGTTCTTGGTGGCGGCCTCCGGGCCGCCACCAAAACCCCCAGCCGGCACCACCGGATTCGCAAGTCAAAAACCCTCCAATTCCGAAGACGGGATAACTATGCCCAGAAACAACCGCAATCGACGCATGCGCAGGCGTGAGCAGCATCAAATCCGCCGCCGTTACAGGGAACTTCGAGAACTCCGCGAACGGCTCCGTCAGGAGTGGCTGGAGCGCGAGGACAAGGAACAGCGCCACCGTGACCAGGACGACAACATCAAGGGGCAATAGCTTTGGAAATCTTGTGGCTGGTGATCACTGTAGTGGTCGCCTACTACGTAGGCCGCTATGTCCAGTGGCTGCGGGAGCAGCAGCCGATCTGTTGCTGCTGTGTTTGTTCACGTCGAGGAGGACGGCGATGAAGCAGGTACCGAACGAGCTGTGGAAGGCCGCTCTCGAAGCGCGCTGGCGGTTGCTGGATGCCTTCCTGACCCTCAGCGACGTGGAGCGCGAGCAGCGCGCTGAATCGAAGCAGCGTCTGGTTCGCGAGCTGCTCGACATGGACCAGTTCCGCAACTCGACGGCGGGCGAGGACTACATACCGACGGGAGATGACTCAGTCTGACGACCATCCGAGGGGGGGAGCGCAGGCGCTCCCCCCCCTTCTCTACAACCGAGGTTCAGAAACGGAGGTGAGCTTGCTCAAACACATCCCTCGCAAGTGGCTGGTGTGGATCTTGGTGATCCTGTACGGCCCATGGTTGGTGGTTCCGGTCCTGACGCAGGTATTGAGGCCTTTGGAGCCGTACCTGGTGTACGTGGTAACGGCACTTGTGCTGACAGCGGTTTGCTGGCTAGCTGTCCGGATCTGGCGACGACGTTGGTAGGTCAAGGGTGCTGTGAAATGAGCTCAACAGCTTGACCAGAGACCGGGTTGCGCTCCATCAATAGAAGGGGGCCACCGCGCTGCGGACGGCCCCCTTCTCCATGCGTAGCCCCTGGGCTACGCCTTGACCACGAACATCACTAACCAAACTGGAGGCCTATGCGTTCATGCCACATGACAGAGAGATCCGAGTAATCGGGGAGGAGCGGGAGTTCCGAGACACGGAGACGCTGGCGCGAGCTCTGGTGGCCCTGGCTCTGTACCGCCTGCGCCAGGCCGAGGACGACGCGCACGTCGCAGACGCTCACGCAGAGCTCGTCCCCGATCGCCACGACCAAGAGGAGCCCGCGTGATGCAGCTCCTCATCCTCATCACGGCCGGCGGTGTCGTCATCATCGGGCTGCTGCTGACCATCCACTGGCTCAACAACCAGGCCTGGGCCGAGTCCTTGGTGGCCTTCGAGCTGCGGTTCCCCCGCGGTCTCGACGACCAAGCCGTCGTCGCCTGGCTCAGCACCTTGGCGCCGGCCACCCGGCGACGTCCCGTCGTCCTGGAGGTAGTAGCCACAGAGAGGGGCATCACCCACTTCCTCTTGATGCCGCAGTCGATGGCCACGCCTGTCCTCTCGCAGTTGCGCAGCGCCCTGCCCGGCGTCGTCACCCGCGAGGCGCCGGACTTCCTGAAGGACAAGCCCGCCGTACAGCTGGCTGCCGAGTACCGTCTCACCAGCCGGGTTCATCCTCTCGGCGCCGATCGAGCCGAAGCCTCGGTCAGCGCCGCCTTGTCGTTGTTGCAGCCGCTGGTCCGAGGCGAAGTCGTCCGCGTCGCCTGGACGCTGTCCGGAAGCCGCCCCACGAAGCTCGGTGCCAAGGCCTCCCCCGAGGAACAGCGCGCCTGGCAGCTGAAGTACGGCAGCCTGCCGATCTTCAACACCGTCGGCCGGGTGGCCATCTCGGCGTCGAGCGCAGGCCGGGCCACGAACCTGGTGAACAGGCTGACCAGCGCCTTCCAGGTGTTGGCTACGCCCGATGTGTCGGTGATCCGGCGGTGGCTGCCCTCGGAGATAGTCGCCTCGCGCGTCTCCGCACGGTCGCTACCGCTGGTGGCCTGGCCCTGCCAGCTGAACGTGCGCGAGGCGCTGGGTCTGGTAGCCGTCCCCTTCGGCTCAGTGCAGGTGCCGGGGCTCAGTTTCGGCGGCAGTCGCCAGCTGCCTCCGTCTCCGAGCCTCCCGTCCCGCGGCCTGGTGGTCGGCCGTTCCAACCTGCCGGGCATGGAGCAGCGCACCTTGGCGCTGAAGACCGACGATCGGCTCCGCCACAGCTTCCTCCTGGGACCCACCGGTTCCGGCAAGAGCGAGTTGCTGTCGCGGATGATCCTCCAGGACATCCGAGCTGGCCATGGAGTCTTCGCCTCCGACCCCAAGGGCGACCTCATCGAGCAGATCTGTGCACGGCTGACCGACGAGGAAGCGGAGCGGGTGCTGGTCCTCGATCCCAGTGCTCGCGACCGGGCCATCGGCTTCAACCCCATCGCTGTACCGAACTGGCGCGACGAGCAGGCTCGCGAGTTGGCCGCCGATGGCGTCTTGCACATCTTCAAGAGCCTGTGGGCCGACTCGTGGGGCCCGCGCTCGGATCAGATCATGCGGGCGGTGCTGGCGACCTTGACCAGCACCCGGGCGGCGGACGGCTCGGCCTTCACCCTGTGCGAGGCAGTGCCGCTGTTGACCCAGCCTGCCTTTCGCCACTTGGTCGTAAGGCAGCCGACCTTGCCCGACCATATCCGCGAGTTCTGGCACTGGTTCGAGGGCTTGTCGCCGGGCGAAGTGGCGCAGGCGGTGGCGCCGGTCTGCAACAAGATCGACGCCTTCACCCACCGGAGCTCGACGCGCCTGCTGCTGGGCCAGAGCCACGGGCTCAACCTGAACAACATCTTCCACCGGCGCTCGGTGGTGCTGGTATCCCTGGCCAAGGGAGCGATCGGCAGCGACACGGCGAACTTGCTGGGGGCCTTGCTGGTGCACAGCTTGTGGAGCGCCTGCATGGCGCGGGCCGCAGTGCCGCCCGACAAGCGGCACCCGGTGTTCGTCTACCTCGACGAGGCGGCCGACATCGTGCGGCTGCCGGTGCCGCTGGACGACATGCTCAGCCAGGCCCGAGGCCTCGGCATGGGCGTTCATCTGGCCGGGCAGTACCTAAGTCAGCTACCGGAGTCGGTGAAGGCCGCCGTGTTGGGGACGGCGCGCACGCAGATCAGCTTCGCCGTGGAGTACGAGGACGCGAAGCTGTTGGAGCGGCGCTTTGCGCCGCTGACCGCCACCGACCTCCAGAACCTGGCCCGCTACGAGATCGCCATGCGGCCATGCGTCAACGGTCAGACTCTGACTCCGGTCACCGGTGCCACCTTCCAACTCGAAGAGCCCATCCGCGACGGCCGAGAGCTGTTTCAGCTCAGCCGTGATCGCTACGGCGTGAAGCGCGAAGACATCGAGTCGGCCCTGCGCACGCGGGTCGAGGCCGGGCGGCCCGGCACGGGGCGCATCGGCCGCACGCTCCGGAGCGACCAACCATGAGCCGTACGTGTGGTGTTGGCTTCGATGTTGGTGTCGGTGCAGACCTCGATGCTCGGAACTCAGTGGTCAGTGCCGTTTTCAGGCTGGTAGCGACGCCGAAATGCTTTCTCTTTTCCGGAGATTCAGCATGACGTGGGGAGGTAGCCCGCATCGGGTTCGGGAGGCTCACGTCGGGTGGCTCCAGGAGCGGTGTTCTGACCGCGACTGGGCCATCGTGGAGACGGTCAATCGGCTGCGTCTTGTCACCGGCCAACAGCTGGAGCGGCTGCACTTCACCGGGCTCAGTGGGCGCAGTCGCTCGGTGGTGCGTTGGCGGTGCCTGGCTCGGCTGGTGGACTGGCGGCTGTTGATGCCGCTGGAACGACGCATCGGCGGGGCGCGAGCTGGCTCGGCCGGTCTGGTCTACGCCCTGGACACTGCCGGGCAGAAGCTGATGCAGCTGCGCGAACACCTGGAAGCCGAAGCAGGTCCCGCTCGCCGGCCGGGGGCACCCGGTGAACGCTTCGTGCTGCACACCTTGGCGGTCAGCGAGCTGTACGTGCAGCTGCGCGAGATCGAGCCTACGAGCAACTTCAAGCTGTCGAACTTCGATGCCGAGCCGCCCTCTTGGTGGCCAGACGGCCGCGGCGGACTCCTGAAACCAGACGCCTACTTGCTGCTCTCGGTCGAGGGTTGGCTGGATCACTGGTGGGTTGAGGTCGATCGCTCGACGGAGAGCTTGCCGACGATGAAACGCAAGCTCAGGGTGTACGTCGAGTTCGTGCATCACGGTCAGGTGGGGCCCGGCGACGTCGTGCCGCGGGTGCTGGTGACGGTGCTCAGCGAGGCACGAGCCGTCGCCGTGAAGAAGCTCATCGTTGATCTGCCAGACCCTGCCGGGGAGTTGTTTCGGGTGGTTGTGCATGAGCAGGCCGCTGCGGAACTGGTCAGGGCGGCCAGTCAAGAATAGGCGGCGCGTTTTCTTCCTTTTAAGGGTGAACCACAACAGAGGTAATTTACCTCGTTGTTATTTCTACCGTTCCCAAATCTTATGTGACGCTTCATAATGCGGACAGCGACGTTAATTGAAAGGAGGGTTACACATGAGCGACGTCGAAGACAAGAAGAAACCAGACCCTTCGGGACTGGGAAGTTATTTAAAGCAGGCTCGGGAGGGGTTGGGGCTTTCAATCCAGCGGGTGGCGGCCGAGTTGCAGGTGCATAAGTCGTACCTGTCTCGCCTGGAGCGAGGAGAGTTTAAACATCCCTCTCCGGAGACGCTGCAACGTCTGGCTCCGGCTCTACAGGTCAAGCTGGAGGACTTGTTTGCACTGGCGGGATATATGCCGCCAGGCACGTTACCAAGCTTCATGCCGTATATGCGAGCGAAGTACGTGATGAGTCAAGAAGCAGCAGACAGGATTAATGCTTACTTCGCGGTGTTTAGGCATCAGCATGGGGTGATGGAGAGGACTGAACTGGATCGAAGGCGGGTTAGTCGTCTGGATGATGACGAGATTGATGATAGTTGGCCTCCGCCTGAGGAGTTCATAAACGTATGACTGAAATTGGAAGGGAATCTATGGATAGAGAGACAGAGAAAGTGCTTGGTGAGGTTCGAGGGTTGGTGCCTATGGGGGCGCTCGGCATGATGGGTCGTCCGTTGACACCAAGCGAAGACAGAACGGTGAGTGAACGTCAGGCGGCCAGGCTGCTGAGGTTGCTCGGGATTATTAAGCCGCCGGTGGATGTGGAGCTGCTTCTGGAGCTGGAGGGTATTCAGCTGGAGGTACGAGCTGGGATGCCGGTGTCGGCCTGCTCGGTTTGGAGGGGGGATCACTGGCTGATCACTCTGAACGAGGACGAGAGTGTGTGGCGGTCTCGGGCGTCTTTGGCTCACGAGGTTAAGCACATTTTGGATGACCCGCTCAGGGAGGCTTTGTATCCCGGGTGGAGGCGGGATGTTTACGTGGAACCGCCTCGACAGGCAGAGCGCAGTGCTGACTACTTTGCCGGCTGCATGCTGGTGCCGAAGGCATGGCTCAGGCACGCCTGGCACGAACAAACGCAGGATGTCACGGAGCTTGCGAGTTTGTTTGAGGTTTCGGAGTCTTTGCTTAGGACTCGACTGCGGCAGGTGGGGCTGTCAGGTTCGGGCGGAGACAGGCGTTGGCGCGGGTATACGCGGCGTAGTTATGGCGTGGGTTTGTCGCAGGCTGCGCTTTGCGGGAGTTCCAGTGTATGAGTGGAGCTGTTGATTATGCGGAGGTTTCCCACTCCCCGATTCTATTGACTGTGCCTGAGGCTGCTTTAGAGCTGAGGGTCAGCAAGTGGACGTTGTACCAGCTGATTCGGTCCCGACGCCTGGAGACGATAAAGATTGGGGCTCGTCGGTTTGTGCCTGCGAGGGCTGTGCAGGCGCTGGTTGAGCGTTTGCGGGCTGAGGAGTCTTGTTGAGATGGCTCGGGGTGCAAATGGCGAGGGGAGCATTTACCGCAGGAAGGATGGGAGGTATGAGGCTGCGGCTTACTTTCTGACGACGAGTGGGGTCAGGAAGAGGCTGCGGATGTATGGCAAGACGAGGCAGGAAGCTCATGACAAGCTGTTGGATGCCAAGTTGCAGGCTCGGCAGGGTATTCCGGTGCCGGATCGGGATTGGAAGCTGGGCGAGTACCTCGACTACTGGCTGGAGCAGGTGGTTCGGGTGAATCGCCGGCCGAAGACCTATGAGCAGTACGAGGCAACTATCCGGCTGCACTTGAAGCCGAAGCTGGGCACGTATCCGCTGAGGCGGCTGTCTGTGCCGGTTGTGCAGATGTTTGTCAACGAGCAGTTGGCTGCTGGTCACTCGGTGCGCAAGGTGCAGATTATGCGGTCGGTGTTGAGCTCGGCTTTGAGCCGAGCTCTGCGGGAAGAACTTGTTAGCCGCAATGTGGCGCGTCTGCTGGAGCTGCCGACTTGGGAGCGGAAAGATATCCAGCCGTGGACGGCTGACGAGGCCACGAGGTTTCTGGAAGCTGCCAGAGACCATCTTCTGTATCCGGCGTTTGTACTTCTGGTTCTGTACGGCTTACGCCGTGGTGAGGTTCTGGGGCTGCGTTGGGAGGATGTGGACTTTGAGTACGGAGTGATACGGGTTCGTCAGCAGCTCCAGCGTATTGGTGGGAGCTTGGAGACGGGCTCGGTGAAGACCCGAGCTGGGCGACGTGACTTGCCACTGATTCCGATGGCTCGTGAGGTGTTACTGGCTTGGCAGGAACGTCAGGAAGAGCCTATGGCTGTGGTTAGAGCCATGTGGGAGGCAGGCCAATGCCAAACAAGCCCTGCGGGCTTGCTTGGAGGCTTGGTGTTCACCAGCCGGACTGGGTTGCCTGTTGATCCGAAGAACTTTGTGAGGTCGTTTCAACGTATCTGCAATAGGCACGGGTTGAGAGTAATCACGGTGCATCATGTCAGGCATACAGCTGCAACGTTGCTAAAAACGCTCGGCGTTCAGGCTCGGGATGCACAGCTGATTCTTGGACACTCAAATGTTTCGGTGACTCAGGAGATTTACCAGCATGGGGATTTGGAGGGTAAGCGAGAGGCTTTGTCGCGGGTGGAAGGTTTGTTGCGGCAACGCTTGGACGGTGGGGGTATGTATTGTCGGCAGAAGCCTGTTAGCGGTGCGCGTTCGTCTGAGTTTGTCGGCGTCCTGGCGCGTTGCCACCACAAAGAACCGTCAACGAAGAATTTCATGGACAGGGTTACAACGTTCATATTTGGAGGGCCCACTGGGACTCGAACCCAGGACACCCTGCTTAAAAGCTCTGCGTCTTTTGGCCCACATGACCGCCTCGCCTCTGTGAGGTTGGCGGCAGATGACTTCAAGCGGAAGTGGCTAATTGGCTGCGTAGCTGTCGCGGCTAGCGATCAGCATCACGAGACTTCGACCTCTGCCCGTAGGCGCCTCGTGCGTACCTATCGCCCGACTCCGCAAAGCGCGGTTGCTCTGCATAAGCCCAGCTGCTCTATCGCACGCGGATCATGCCGCCCTTACCGCGCCCCTCCTGCCTAATTATAACTCCTCTCCCTCAACTCCCAACCAAAGGAGTCGCGAGATGTTCCACATCCTCGCCTCATGTTCTTTCAACTTCCCTTCACACAGAAAGGTCTATTCTCGTGCGCCTCCTCATCGGAACGCCCGACGGTATCGATTTCTTTGAACAACTACCTGACGGTACGAAGTTGGCCGTTAGCTACTTGCGGGTGTCCACCGCGGCTCAGGCCGAGGTGGACTACAACGCCGAGGGCTACTCGATTCCGGCCCAACGCGAAGCCAACCAGCGGACTGCGGAGCGATTGGGCGCGGTCATCGTGGCCGAGTTCATCGACCAGGGCGAGTCGGCCAAGACGGCTGACCGTCCAGACCTTCAGGCCATGCTGGACTTCCTGCGGCTGGTGGGTCGGATCTCGTACGTCATCGTGCACAAGGTGGATCGCCTGGCCCGGTCTCGTGAGGACGACGTGGCCATCACGCTGGCCATCAGGCAGGCCGGGGCACAGCTGGTGTCCTCGACGGAGAACATCGACCAGACGCCTTCCGGCAAACTCCTGCACGGCATCATGGCCACCATCGCGGAGTTCTACTCCTCGAACCTGGCCGAAGAAGCCAAGAAGGGCATGCGCCAGAAAGCCAAGGCTGGTGGTACGCCGGGGCTGGCACCGCTCGGGTATCTGAACGTCCGGGAACGTATCGACGGACGCGAGGTACGGACTGTCGCAGTCGATCCGGAGCGGTCACCGCTCATCCAGTGGATGTTCGAGGCTTATGCCACGGGCGACTGGACGATGAGCCAGCTGCAAGACGAGCTGGAGCAGCGGGGTCTGCGGATACCGGCTACGGCCAAGCGGCCGACCCGGCCGGTGAGCGTGCAGCACATCGACAAGATGCTCTGCAAC
The DNA here is from genome assembly GCF_056930295.1 of Streptomyces sp. 17_S59. Lineage (NCBI taxonomy): Bacteria > Bacillati > Actinomycetota > Actinomycetes > Kitasatosporales > Streptomycetaceae > Streptomyces > Streptomyces sp. 17_S59. The sequence goes on from NZ_JBXOWD010000001.1 coordinate 2,886,987, forward strand.
CGCTACTACATCGGCTTCGTCAGCTTCGAGGGGGTCGAGTACGAGGGGCGGCATCCGGCCCTGATCTCGGTGGAGGTCTTCGAGCGGGTGCAGGCCGTACGCATCGGTCGAGCCTTGTCCCGGGAGAAGACGCAGAAGCACCCGCACTACCTGAAGGGCTCGGTGTTCTGCGGACAGTGCCGGGCTCGGCTGGGGGTGTCCAACAGCCGCAACCGCTGGGGCACCATCTACCCGTACTTCTACTGCCTGGGGAGAGCCAAGCAGAAGAACTGCACCCAATCCGCGGTACTGATCGAGGTCGTGGAGGCGGCGGTCGCCGACTGGTGGCGTCGTGTCCAGCTGACCGAGCACCAGATCGCCGAGATCCGGCAGAAGGTGGCCGCCGAGCTGGCTCGCCAACAGGCCCAGAACGCTTCAGAGCTGGAGCGTCAGCAGCGGCGGGTCCAGGAGCTGCACAACCAGCGGCAGAAGCTGCTGGAGGCCCGCTACGCCGATGCCATCCCGCTGGACTTGTTCAAGTCCGAGCAGGAGCGCATCACTCGCGACCTAGCCGGCGCCAACCAAGCGATTGAGCGTTGTCAGGTGGAGAGCGAGGCTGTGATGCGCAGCGTGGACGAGGTCCTACTGCTGTGCGCCGACGCTCATCGGCTGTACCTAAGCGCACCACCAGAGATCCGCCGACAGCTCAACCAAGCCGTCTTCACCTGCTTCTGGATCACCGAGGACAAGGTGATGGCGGCTGATCTGAAGGATCGGTTTGCTCGGCTGCTCGGTGACGATCGGACTGCGAGCGCGAAGATCGACGGTGCGAGCGTGACGGGCACCACACCGGTCGTCCCCGTGCCGCGAGATGGCACCCCGGCGCCACACCCCGCGCCCTGGGATTACATCCAACGCCCCAACGGGTCACTGCCCTGGGAAACATCGAACCCCGCCCTCCACGCGGGAGAACGGGGTTCTAACGTCGTTACTTGGGTGGACCTGAGGGGATTTGAACCCCTGACCCCCTCGATGCGAACGAGGTGCGCTACCGGACTGCGCCACAGGCCCTTGCAACGAGTGAAACTCTAGCACCTCCATCCGGGTGCCCGGAAATCCGCTCCCCGCTGGTCAGCGGCCGGGGCCGCCGAGGGGGCGCGGCGGGATCACTCGTTGGCCGCGCGGGGGCGGCCGTCGTCGGCGTACTGGTCGAAGAGCGGGGTGCGGCCGCGCTCGCGGGGGCGGCGGCGGGCGCGGGCGGGACGGCGCTCCTCGGCGGGGGCCTTGCGGCCGTCGGCCGGCTCGGCGGTGCTGGAGCGGGCGGAGCTCCAGGCGTCCGGGGCGCCGAGGTCGGCGCCGCCCGTCGCACGCGGGGCCACCGGGGCGGAGACGTACGTGGGCAGCGGGACCGGCACGGGCTCCCAGCCCTCGCCCGCGCCGCGGTCGCGCTGCTGGTCGACCCACTCGGCGTGATCGGTCTGCTCGACGAGGGCGCGGCGGCCCGCACTGCGGGCGGAGCCGTGGGCGGAGAGGCCCGCCGCCGCGGCCGCGGGGCGGTGGACAACGGTGTCGGCCGCGGCGGACGCGTCCTCCGGGGCCGCCTGGCGGGCACGGCCGCGGCCCTCGCGGAGCCGCTGCGCGGCCAGCTCGGCCCGGCGCTGGTCCATGGTGAAGGCGAAGCGCCGCCGCTCCTGGATCCGCAGGTAGCAGATGTACGCGCTGAGCAGCGCGGCCGGGATGCCCGGGGCCCACAGGAAGGCGAGACCGCCGACGCCGGCCACGACCGCGCCGAGCGTGAAGGCCAGGAAGAGCAGCACCGTGGTCCGCCGGCGGCGGGCGAGCGCCTTGGAGCGGCGGGCCCGCTCGGCGGCCGTCTGCGCGGCGCCCTGGGCGGGCACGGTCGGCGCCTGCGCCGCGGGCGGCGGGGGCGCGGAGCCGGGGTCCGCCGCGGCCGGGGAGCCCGGCGCGGGCACGCCGAAGGTCCGGACGTCGACCGCTTCGGTCACGGCGTCCGGCTCGGGCGCCCGGGGCTCCGGCTCGGTGAGGGCCGGAACCTCGGCGGTACGCCCTTCGAGGTCCTTGGCGTAACGGCGCTCCATGCCCGCCCGTCCGGACAGCAACCGGATGGCCGTGCTGAAGCGTTCCGTCGGACGGGCTTCGTTGAGCTCGTCCTGCCTACGGAGCCACATCGGCACCAAGTAGGCGGCCCAGGCCCCGACGATGACTGCGTAGATCAGGCCGCTGCTGCTCACGCCTCACACGGTAGAGGGGTACACGCGGATGATTCCGCCAATTGGCGCGGTGTGTCGCACGATCCGGCTGATAACTCGAACTTTTTTTGTGATTGTCGAGACCGAAACCCTGCGAATACCGTCAATTGACAGTCGATTTCGAACGTTTATTTTATTTCTTTGGAGCGCCCGGTCCCTCGACCGACCGGGACCGGTGCCAGCGGGCCAGCAGCCCCTCCGGGACCTCGTCCGCGGTGAGCGCGTAGACCAGGTGATCGCGCCAGGCGCCGTCGATGTGCAGATAGCGCGGGCGCAGCCCTTCCTCGCGGAATCCGAGTTTCTCCACGACCCGGCGGCTGGGCAGGTTCTCGGGGCGGATGCACACCTCGACGCGGTGCAGCCCGAGCGCGAGGAAGCAGTGGTCGACGACGAGCGCCACGGCCGTCGGCATCACGCCCCGGCCGGCCACGGCCTCGTCCACCCAGTAGCCGATGTGGGCGGAGCACATGGAGCCCCAGGTGATCCCCGCCACGGTCAGCTGGCCGACCAGCTGGCCCCGGTACTCGATCACGAACGGCATCATCCGCCCGGCGTGCGCCTCGGCCCGCAGGTGGCGGACCATCTGCCGGTAGGTGGGGCGCCGGATGACGGGGCCGCCCGGCGGGGGCGGCGGCACGGTCGCCTCCCAGGGGCGCAGCCACTCGCGGTTGCGCCGGTTGACCTCGCGCCAGGTGCGCTGGTCGCGCAGCCTTATGGGGCGCAGGGCGACATCGCCGTCCGCCAGCTCGACCGGCCAGGTGGCGCTCAGCTCCGTCCTCCCGCCGGTTGCGACCGGTCCGCGTCCGGTCCGGGATTCCCGTCGCCCGGTGCGCTGCCCGGCCGGGCCGGGCCGCCCCCGGGCCGCGCGTGATCACCGCCGTGCAGCTGCTCGACCGCGTGCACCAGCAGCCGTCCCAGCACCGCCAGCCCGTCGCGGACCCCGCCCGTCGAGCCCGGCAGATTGACGATCAGCGTCCGCCCGGCCACCCCGGCCGTCCCCCGGGAGAGCGCCGCCGTGGGCACCTTCGCCAGGCCCTCCGCCCGCAGGGCCTCGGGGATCCCCGGGATCTCGTAGTCGAGCACCTGGCGGGTGGCCTCGGGGGTGCGGTCGGTGGGCGAGATGCCCGTGCCCCCGGTGGTGAGCACGACGTCGTACGAGGCAGCGACGGCCTCGCGCAGCGCCTGCTCGACGGGGTCGCCGTCGGGGACGACACGGGGGCCGTCGACGGCGAAGCCCATCTCCGCCAGCCCGGCCGCGAGCAAGGGCCCGCCCCGGTCCTCGTACACGCCCGCGGCGGCACGGTTGGAGGCCGTGACGACCAGCGCGCGGTACGGGCCGGGGGCCGCCGGGCTCACGCCCCGCCCGCTTCCCGCGCGGAGCGCACGTAGTCCCCGGACTTGCCGCCCGTCTTCTCCTCGACCCGGACGTCCGTGATGACCGCGCCCTTGTCCACGGCCTTGACCATGTCGACGACGGTCAGGGCGGCGACCGTGACGGCCGTCAGGGCCTCCATCTCCACGCCCGTCCGGTCCGTGGTCCGCACCGTGGCGGCGACGGCCACGGCGTCGTCCTCGACGGTCAGGTCGACCTTGACGCCGGACAGGGCGAGCGGGTGGCAGAGCGGCACGAGGTCGGGCGTGCGCTTGGCGCCCATGATCCCGGCGATCCGGGCGGTGGCGAGGGCGTCCCCCTTGGGCATGCCCGCACCGCGCAGCAGCTCCACGACGCGCGGCGAGACCAGCACCCGGCCGCTCGCCCGCGCGGTGCGGGTGGTGACCTCCTTGGCCGAGACGTCGACCATGCGGGCCGCACCCGCGTCGTCGAGATGCGTGAGGTGCTCCTGCTGCTCCTGGGCGCTGCTCATCGTTCTCCCGGTCGGTCCTGTGGGCAGCCACCGTACCCGGCCCGGCGGCCGGTCAGTCGAGAACGAGCACGTCGACTTCCGCGCCCGGTACGACGGAGGTGACGTCCTCGGGGACGACGATCAGGGCGTTGGCCCGGGCGAGGGCGCCGACCAGGTGCGATCCGGCCCCGCCGACCGTGCTGACGGCCCCGTCCGCGTAGTGCCCGCGCAGGTACTGGCGGCGTCCTTCGGGCGAGGACTCCACCCCGTTCCGGCAGACGGCCCGCACGGGGGCGCGGTCGGCCGGATCCAGCCCCATGAGGGCGCGGATGGCGGGCCGTACGAACAGCTCGAAGGAGACGTACGAGCTGACGGGGTTGCCCGGCAGGGCGAAGAGCGGCGTGCGGTCGGGGCCGATGCGGCCGAAGCCCTGGGGCTTGCCGGGCTGCATGGCGAGCCGGCGGAAGGAGACGCTGCCCTCCTCCCCGCTGAGCCCGGAGAGGGTCTCCTTGACCACGTCGTACGCGCCGACGCTGACGCCTCCGCTGGTGACCACGGCATCGGCGCGGACGAGCTGGTCCTCCAGGGTGGCCCGGAGGGTCTCCGCGTCGTCGTCGACGGCGCCGACGCGGTAGGCGATGGCCCCGGCCTGCCGGGCGCAGGCGGTGAGCATGAAGCTGTTGGACTCGTGGATCTGCCCGGCGGCGAGGCTCTGGCCGGGCGGCACCAGCTCGCTGCCGGTCGACAGGACGACGACGCGCGGGCGCGGCCGCACCGTCACGGTGGCGCAGCCGATGGCGGCGAGGAGGCCGATCTGGGCGGGGCCGAGGACCGTGCCGGCGCTCAGCGCCAGCTCGCCGGCGCGGACGTCGCTGCCGCGGTCGCGGACGTGGGCGCGGGCGGTGGCGGGGCGGTGGACCCGGACCTCGCCGGAGCCGCCGGGGGCGCCGTGCGGGCCGGCCATGGTGGTGGCGGGGCCGCCGCCCGTCCCGCCGTCGGTCCACTCCACGGGGACGACGGCCTCGGCGCCGGGCGGCAGCGGGGCGCCGGTCATGATGCGGACCGCCTCGCCGGGGCCCACGGCGGGCAGCTCGCCGCTGCCTGCCGCGATGTCGCCGACGACCGTCAGCACCGCCGGGAACTCCTCGCTCGCGCCCCGGACGTCGGCGACCCGGACGGCATAGCCGTCCATGGAGCTGTTGTCGAAGGGTGGCAGGGCGGCGGGGACGGTGACGTCCTCCACCAGCACGCAGCCCTGGGCGTCGAGCAGTTGCAGCTCGATCGGCTCCAGCGGGCGGACCTTTCCGAGGATGTCGTCCAGGTGCTCGTCGACCGACCAGAGGCGGTCCCGGTCCTGCTCCGTGGCCGTGCCGGCGCCGCCCGTGCTGCTGCTCAAAGCGCTACATCTCCTCGGTGACGTAACTCCGAAGCCAGGCCCGGAAGTCGGGCCCGAGGTCTTCACGTTCGCATGCCAGTCTGACAATGGCACGGAGATAGTCGCCACGGTCCCCGGTGTCATAGCGGCGGCCGGTGAAGACCACGCCGTGCACGGGCCCGCCGAGGGCGGGCTCGGCGGCGAGGGCCTGGAGGGCGTCGGTGAGCTGGATCTCGCCGCCGCGGCCCGGCCGGGTCTCGCGCAGCACGTCGAAGATGGCCGGGTCGAGGACGTAGCGGCCGATGACGGCGTAGTTGCTGGGCGCCTCGGCGGGGTCGGGCTTCTCGACCAGACCCGTGACCTCGACCACGTTCTCGGTGTCGGTGGGCTTGACGGCCGCGCAGCCGTAGAGGCCGATCTGGGCGGGGTCGACCTCCATGAGGGCGATCACGCTGCCGCCGTGCACCCGCTGGACGTCGACCATGTAGGAGAGCAGCGGGTCGCGCTCGTCGATGAGGTCGTCGCCCAGGAGCACCGCGAAGGGCTCATTGCCCACGTGCGGGGCCGCGCACAGGACGGCGTGGCCGAGGCCGCGGGGGTCACCCTGGCGGACGTAGTGCATGGTGGCGAGGTCGCTGGACTCCTGGACCTTGGCGAGCCGGGACTCGTCGCCCTTGCGGCGCAGGGCCTCCTCCAGCTCGTAGTTCCGGTCGAAGTGGTCCTCGAGCGGGCGCTTGTTCCGGCCCGTGATCATCAGGACGTCCGACAGGCCCGCCTGCACCGCCTCTTCCACGACGTACTGGATCGCCGGCTTGTCGACGACCGGCAGCATCTCCTTGGGCGTCGCCTTGGTGGCCGGGAGGAAGCGGGTTCCCAGCCCGGCGGCAGGGATGACAGCCTTGGTGATCCTGGGACGCGAAAGAGTCATGGGCCGAACACTATCCGTTGGGTCTGGGCGGAAGATGTGACTCCGCTGAGTATGCCCCGAGACGGCACGTTTGTAGGAGCAATGATCAAGTACGACGGTACGAAGGCGGAGTTGCGGCGTGCCCTCCTCGCCGTGAGGTCCGGGTTGACCTCGGATGACATCGAGGCGGCAGAGGCGGCGCTGGCCTGCCGCGCCCTCGAGCTGCCCGAGCTGGCGGGGGCGGCGACCGTGGCCGCGTACGTCTCCGTGGGCAGCGAGCCGGGCACCCGTGCGCTGCTGGACGCGCTGCGCGCGCGGGGCGTGCGGGTGCTGCTGCCCGTCCTGCTGCCCGACAACGATCTCGACTGGGGACTCTACCGGGGCCCGGACCACCTCGTACGGGCGGCCAAGGGCCTGCTGGAGCCGGACGGCGAGCGGCTCGGCCCCGACGCGGTGACGGCCGCCGACGCGGTGCTCCTGCCCGGGCTGGCCGTGGACGGCCGGGGCCTGCGGCTGGGCCGCGGCGGCGGCTCGTACGACCGCGTCCTGGCCCGCCTGGACCGCGCGGGCGCCGATCCCGCGCGGGTGGTGCTCCTCTACGACGACGAGGTGGTCGCGCGGGTCCCGGAGGAACCGCACGACCACCCCGTGCACGCGGTGGTCACCCCTGGCGGGGTGCGCCGCTTCGGCCCTTAGCCGCCGCCCCTACGGCTACGGCTTGAGCGTCAGGACGGCGTCCTTCGACTTCTCGACCGCGTCCGGGCCGAAGGCCCACGGCAGCAGCTCGCCCTTGGCCCACTTGTCGGTCTGGTCGTAGTAGTGGGCGTTGTACGCGTGACCGGAGGCGCCGGTGAGGTTGATCCACCGCGACTTGTCGAGATCGTCGAGGTTGACCACCATCCGCATCGACGGCACCCAGACCACGTCGTAGCCGCCGGCCGCGTTCCAGCCCGCGGCGTTGACCGCCGCCTCGCCGCCGGCCAGGTTCCACGGGCCGCGGTTGAGCATCCAGCGGACGATGCCGGGGCCGTCCTTGCCGAGGGTCTGGTTCTTCAGGTTCAGCTGGTGCAGGCGGCCCCAGCTCCACTGCGTGACGTCCTTGCCGAGCTTGGAGGTCAGCTCCCAGCGGGCGTCCTTCATGGCCATGGCCAGCAGCTCGTCGCGGTTGCGGGCGCCCGGGTTGGCGTTGGAGCGGGTGCCGCTGGTCTTCCACCAGTCGTTGTCGGGCTTGTCGAGGATGGTGCGGACGACCTCGAACCAGCGGTCGCCGCCGTCCGGCTGCGCCGCGTCGGGGTCGCGCTCGCCGCACTCCACGACGAAGCGGGTGTTGCCGTCCAGGTCCTCCTGCGGGGCCGAGCCGTCGACCGGGCGCACCCGCAGGCACTGGTCCTTGACCCGCAGCTCCTTGGGGAGCTTGTTGCCGAAGGCCAGCTTGAGGACGTTGCGCCAGACCGCGTTGAAGTACGCGGCGGCGGACGAGTCGGCGTCCTGCTTGTAGTCCCAGTCCTTGAGCAGGTTCTGCGCCTCGCGGACGTACTTGGTCTCGCGCTCGTTGGCGCCCTTGACGTCGATCTTCAGCAGGTAGGGGACCAGCAGCTTGGCGATCTCGCTGGTGTCGTCCATCTGCATCTTCTGCATGTCGTCCGTCGAGATCTTCCCCCCGTCCTTGATCTTCGACTGGATGAGGTCGCTTATCCGCTGGCTGCGGGCGCCGTAGCCCCAGTCCTCGGTGAGCAGGTAGGGGTACTTCTTGTCCGTGACGGCCTGGTTGGCGGTGACGATGTAGCCGCGCTTGGGGTTGTAGTCCCACGGCAGCGCGGACTGCGGCACCCAGCCGGTCCACTGGTAGGCGGGGTCCCAGCCGGGGGCCGGGTAGCGGCCGTCGGCGACCGGGGCGGTCTGCGCGTCGGACTTGTTGTCCTTGTTGTCGTTCTTGGCGCCGTTCTTGCCGTCGGCCTGGTTCTGGGCGCCGGCCTGGCCGGTGGCCGCGGTCTGGTCCCCGTCGTCGCCCTTGCCCTTGCCGCGGACCGGGATGCGGCCCGGGGCCTGGTAGCCGATGTTGCCCTTGGTGTCGGCGTAGATCAGGTTCTGCGAGGGGACGTCGAAGTCGCCGGCCGCCTTGCGGAAGGAGGCGAAGTCGTTCGCCTGGTTCAGCTCGAAGACGGCGTCCATCGTCTTGCCGGGCTGGAGCGCCGTCCAGCGCAGCGCCACCGCGTAGCCCTCGCCGCGGTCGGGGGCGGGGTCCTTGACGGGCGCCTTCGCACCGACCTTGAGCAGCTGGTCGTTGCGGTCCGAGACGATCGGGCCGCTTTCCTTGGTCTCGCGCACGGTGATCTCGCGGCTCTTCTCGCCCGCGACCTTGATGGTCTCCTTGCGGGTGGTGAAGGGGACCTGCTTGCCGTCGTAGAGGTAGGTGTCGGCGGTGACCTTCTCCAGGTAGAGGTCGGAGACGTCGGCGCCGAGGTTGGTCATGCCCCAGGCGATGTCCTGGTTGTGGCCGATGACGACGCCCGGCATGCCGGAGAAGGTGTAACCGGCCACGTCGAACGGGCACTGCGGCCCGGTCTTGGTGCAGTGCAGGCCCATCTGGTACCAGAGCGAGGGCATCTGCGGCGCGAGGTGCGGGTCGTTGGCCAGCAGCGGCTTGCCGGTGGTCGTGTACTGACCGGAGACGACCCAGGAGTTGGAGCCGATGCCGTTGCCGCTCGGGCCGAGCAGCGCCGGGACCTTCTCCAGGCTGCTCGACAGCGCGGACAGGCTGCTGCGCAGCCCGCCGGCCGCGCCCGCACCGCCCGCGGCGCGGCCGGAGGTCCCGGCAGTGCCGCTCTGCGTGCTCTTGCCGGGGTCGAAGGCCTTGGTGGCGGAGTCGACCGAGCCGCCCTCGACGATCGGCTTGTTCCGGTCGTACGGGTACGCCGGGTACAGGTCCTCGATCTGCTGGGGGGTCAGCCGCGAGGCGGCCAGGGAGCGGTCGATCTCGTCGCGCATGTTGCCGCGCAGGTCCCAGGCCATGGCCTTGAGCCAGGCGACGGAGTCGACCGGGGTCCAGGGCTCGGGCTTGTAGTCGTTCTCGAACTCCAGGGCCGCGTACTCGACGGACAGCGACTTGCCCTTGTGGTCCTTGAGGTAGGCGTTGACGCCGTCGGCATAGGCCTGGAGGTACTTCTTGGAGGTCGCGGAGAGCTTGGTGTCGTACTCCTGCTGCGCGACCTTGCGCCAGCCCATGGTCCGCAGGAAGGCGTCGCTCTCGACCTGTCCGGAGCCGAACATCTCGGAGAGCCGTCCCGCCGTCAGATGACGGCGGACGTCCATCTCCCAGAATCGGTCCTGTGCCTGGACGAAGCCCTGGGCGCGGAAGAGGTCCTCGGCGCTGTCCGCGTAGACCTGGGGAATGCCGTAGTCGTCGCGCACCACCTTCACCTGCCCGGACAGGCCCTCGAGGCGGAGGGTGCCGTCGGTCTCCGGGAAGGAGGCGCGGACGGTGCTCACACTCCAGTACGAGCCGAAGGCGACGCCCGCCACGAGCAGCAGCACGAAAGTGATCACGAGCAGGCGGGCGCGTCGCCCCTTCTTCTTCTTGCCGGGGCCGGATTTGTTGGCGGGCATCGCTGTCCTTAGAGGGGCAGGGTGGTCCTGAATGCTGGAAGCAACCATAGGCGCAGGGCGCACAGCGCCCCGACGCGGTGCCGTGCGGGAGCCGCCGCCGCGGGCAACGCCACGGTCGTCGTGGACGGGACAGGCGTCAAGAACCCGTAAAATATTAGATGAGGAAATGAACTTATTGGGGATGGGAGGAACGTTCCGGCTGCCACTGCGAAGACGACACAGACGACTGTGAACACCGTGGAAGACCTCGTGGAAGACCTCCTCACCGAAGGGATCGGCCCCTGACTGTCCACCACCTCAACGAACTCCTGCTGATCTGCTCGCTCGTTCTGCTCGTCGCGGTGGCGGCAGTCCGGGTCTCCTCGCGCAGCGGGCTCCCGAGCCTGCTCGTCTATCTGGGCATCGGCGTGGCCATCGGCCAGGACGGCATCGGCGTCTCGTTCAACGACGTCGGCCTGACCCAGGTCATCGGCTACGCGGCACTTGTCGTCATCCTGGCCGAGGGCGGTCTCGGCACCAAGTGGCACGAAATCAGACCCGCCCTGCCGGCCGCGGCCGTCCTCTCCACCTTCGGCGTCGCGGTGAGCGTGGGCGTCACCGCCGCGGCGGCCCACTACCTGGCGGGCGTCGACTGGCGGCAGGCCCTCATCATCGGCGCGGTGGTGTCCTCCACGGACGCGGCGGCCGTCTTCTCCGTCCTGCGCAACGTGCCGCTCCCCGGCCGTCTGACGGGCGTTCTGGAGGCCGAGTCCGGCTTCAACGACGCCCCCGTCGTCATCCTCGTCGTCGCCTTCTCGGCCGCGGGCCCGGTCGACCACTGGTACGTGCTCCTCGGCCGGATCGCCCTGGAGCTGGCCATCGGCGCGGCCGTCGGCCTGGCCGTCGGCATGCTCGGCGCGTACGGCCTGCGGCACGTGGCGCTGCCCGCCTCCGGCCTCTACCCGATCGCCGTGATGGCCATCGCGACCGTCGCCTACGCGGGCGGCGCGCTCTCCCACGGCTCCGGCTTCCTCGCGGTCTACCTCGCGGCGCTGATCCTCGGCAACGCCAAGCTGCCGCACTGGCCCGCCACCCGGGGCTTCGCCGAGGGGCTCGGATGGATCGCCCAGATCGGCATGTTCGTCCTGCTCGGCCTGCTGGTGACCCCGCACGAGCTGGGCGGCGACATCGTCCCCGCGCTGGTGGTGGGGCTGGTGCTCACGGTGGTGGCCCGCCCGGTGTCGGTCGTGCTGAGCACCGCGCCGTTCCGCACGCCCTGGCGGGAGAAGGTCCTGCTGTCCTGGGCCGGGCTGCGCGGGGCCGTGCCCATCGTGCTGGCCACCATCCCCATGGTGGCCGGGGTCGCCGACAGCCGCCGGATCTTCAACATCGTCTTCGTGCTGGTGATCGTCTACACCCTGGTGCAGGGCCCGACGCTGCCCTGGCTGGCCCGCCGGCTGGAGCTGGGCGAGGGCGAGGAGGCCAAGGACCTGGGCATCGAGTCGGCGCCGCTGGAGCGGCTGCGCGGGCACCTGCTGTCCGTCTCCGTCCCGGACGACTCGAGGATGCACGGCGTCGAGGTGAGCGAGCTGCGGCTGCCCGCGGGAGCGGCCGTCACCCTGATCGTGCGGGACGGCGCGAGCTTCGTGCCGGGGCCCTCGACCGTGCTGCGGCACGGGGACGAGCTGCTGGTGGTGGCCACCGACCCGGTGCGCGACGCGGCCGAGCGGCGGCTGCGCGCCGTCGCCGGGGGCGGCAAGCTCGCGGGCTGGCTGGGGGCGCCCCCGCCGGCCCCGGAGAGTGCGGTGGCAAAGCGGAAGGCAAAGAGGGGTCTGGTAAAGAGGAAGTAGGTTAAGTAAGCTATTCGCTCACGTAGTGAGAACTATGACTACGTAGTGTTCGCTTGCGAACCTTTACTGACATACCGAACCAACTCTGCCTGATGCAGGGCTGGCGCGACCGCACGGCGGCCGCGGCCGCGTGACACCTTTCGGTCACCAGGCGGCCGGATTGGCATCTACCACGGTCCTGCGCGAGAGGACAGCTCTCGGCGCGCTCCGTGCGGTGATCCCGTCCGGGGCGTGCTACCAGGCGGCGGAAAGGCCGGACCGTGGCAGCCACGGTCAACGACACCACCGGGGCCCGTGCCGGATACGGCAGCCTGCTGCGTACACGCGGCGCGCTGTCCTTCCTGCTCCCCGGCTTCCTGGCACGCCAGCCGTTCGCGATGCTGACGATCGGCATCCTGCTGCTGGTCAACGACACCACCGGCTCGTACGGCACCGCGGGCACCGTCTCGGCGACGGCGGGCGTGGCCATGGCCCTGTTCGCCCCGCTGAGCGGCAAGCTCGCGGACCGCTTCGGACAGGCCACCGTGCTCATCCCCGGCGTCGTCGTGCACGCCGCCGCGATCTCGCTGCTGACGGCGCTCGCGCTGTCGCACGCCCCCCTGTGGGCCCTGCTCGTGGCGGCCGTGCCGGCCGGTGCGTCGACCCCGCAGATCGGCCCCATGGTCCGGGCCCGCTGGGCGGCGAAGCTGGAGGGCTCGCCGCTGATGCCGACGGCGGCCGCCTTCGAGTCGGTCACCGACGAGTTCACCTTCGTGATCGGCCCGGTGCTGGCCACCGCGCTGTGCACCGGCGTCCACCCGGCGGCCGGGCTGATCGCCGAGGCCGCGCTGACGCTGGTCGGCGGTCTGCTGTTCGCCTCCCAGCGGCGCACCCAGCCCGCCGCGAGCCGTACGGCCGCCGCGGGCGCCGCCGACGGCGGGAAGACCGCCTCCGCGCTGTCCGTGCCGGGCGTGCGGGTGCTGGCGATCACCATGCTCGGCATCGGCACGGTCTTCGGCGGCATGCAGGTGTCGATGACCGCCTTCACCAAGGAACTGGGCGAGCCGGGCCTCAACGGCCTGATGTACGGCACCTTCGCGGCCGGCAACATGATCGCGGGCATCGTCTGCGGCGCCGTCGCCTGGAAGTCCAGCCCGCAGCGCCGGCTGCTGACCGCCTACCCGCTGCTGGTCCTGGCCACCACCCCGCTGTGGGCCGCGCACGCGCTGCCGCTGCTGGGCGCCGCGGGCCTGTTCGTGGGCCTGTGCATCGCGCCCTCGCTGATCACCGGCTACACGCTGGTCGAGCGGCTCGTCCCGGCGGGCGCCCGCACCGAGGCGTTCACCTGGCTGACCGGCGCGGTCGGCCTGGGCCAGGCGGCGGGCGCCACCGTGGGCGGCCGGCTGATCGACGCCCACGGCGCGAGCACCGGATTCCTGGTGCCGCTGGGCGGCACGGCCCTGGCGCTGGTGGTCCTGCTGGGCCTGCGCAAGGCGCTGACGCCGACGGGCGAGTCGGTCGTCGCGGCACGTGGGGTCGGTCACCGTGAGCCCGTTTCGGTGGACTGACGGACCGGAATACTGCACTATTGAGCGTCGTTAGCACTCATTGAGTGAGAGTGCCAGGAGGAACACAAGTGCCGACTTACCAGTACCAGTGCACCGAGTGCGGCGAGGGCCTCGAGGCGGTGCAGAAGTTCACCGATGACGCCCTGACCGTGTGCCCCCAGTGCGACGGACGCCTGAAGAAGGTGTTCTCTGCGGTCGGCATCGTCTTCAAGGGCTCCGGCTTCTACCGGAACGACAGCCGCGGCTCGTCGTCCAGCAGCAGCCCGGCGGCGAAGTCCTCGACGTCTTCGTCCACGTCCTCGTCGACGTCCTCTTCGTCCTCGACGTCTTCGTCGTCCTCGTCGTCGAGCACCTCGACCTCCTCGAGCAGCAGCTCGGCCGCCTGAGCAGCCGAGCCGGGCGAACGCTTTTCTCTCACCGGGGCCCGCCACCTCCCCCGGAGGTGGCGGGCCCCGGCGTGCTTGCAGGGGCCGGGCTAGGGTGATCACATGACTGCACCCACAGCGGAGATAGGCGTCATCGGCGGGTCGGGGTTCTACTCCTTCCTGGACGACGTGACCGAGATCACGGTGAAGACCCCCTACGGGGACCCCAGCGACTCGCTCTTCCTCGGCGAGCTGGGCGGCCGCAAGGTCGCCTTCCTCCCCCGGCACGGCCGGGGCCACCACCTTCCGCCGCACCGCATCAACTACCGGGCCAACCTCTGGGCGCTGCGCTCGCTCGGCATCCGCCAGGTGCTGGGCCCCTGCGCGGTGGGCGGGCTGCAGGCGGAGTACGGGCCGGGGACGCTGCTCGTCCCGGACCAGCTGGTGGACCGCACGAAGTCCCGCGCCCAGACCTTCTTCGACGGGGAGCCGCTGCCGGACGGCACGGTTCCGGAGGTGGTGCACCTGTCGTTCGCCGACCCGTACTGCCCGGCCGGGCGCGCGGTGGCGCTGGCGGCGGCCCGCGGCCGCGGCTGGGAGCCGGTGGACGGCGGCACGATGGTGGTGGTCGAGGGCCCGCGCTTCTCGACCCGCGCCGAGTCCCGCTGGCACGCCGCGCAGGGCTGGTCGGTGGTCGGCATGACCGGGCACCCGGAAGCGGTCCTCGCCCGTGAGCTGGGGCTCTGCTACACCTCCATGTCGCTGGTCACGGACCTGGACGCGGGCGCCGAGACGGGCGAGGGCGTCACGCACGAGGAGGTGCTGCGGGTCTTCGGGGAGAACGTGGCCCGGCTGCGCGAGGTGCTCTTCGACGCGGTGGCGGCGCTGCCGAAGACCGAGGACCGGGACTGCCTGTGCACGCATGCGCATGACGGGTGGGACCTGGGGATCGAACTGCCGTAAGCGAGGGTGACCGGGTTTTCCACAACCCGGGGGTAGTCCACAGGCCCCGGCAGGATCCGCCGGAAGCCGGGATCGTGGGGAGCGTCGCTTCGAGACTCCCCACGATGGGCGGTGGTTCCGTTGTCCCTTTTCCCGGATCTCCCGGATCTCCGGGGCTTGCCGGCTGCTCCTGCCGGTGGCTCCGTTCCGCGCTCCTGGGCGCCTCCCGGGTGCGGGGTGCCGATGTTCGCCCCGGTGCGGGTGGGGCGGCGGAGACGGCACGGGCGGTGGCGGCGGCTGGTGACGGCCGGGGTCGTCGCGGCGGCCGGGGCGGGCACGGCGTGCTCGGCCGCGCTGGCGCACTGGCGGGTGGTCTGATCGTGTCAGCGAATTGGACACACCGGACTGAATATCTCGTATGTTATGGGATCGACCATTCCATGACAGGTGCGCGCAGAGAGAGGCTGTTCGGTGAGCGAGAAGAAAACAGGGGTCCTTGGCGGCTTCAAGGCATTCCTGATGCGGGGCAACGTCATCGACCTCGCTGTCGCCGTCGTCATCGGCGCGGCGTTCACCAACATCGTGAACTCTGTGGTCAAGGGCGTGATCAACCCGATCGTGGGCGCCTTCGGCACCAAGGACCTGGACCGCTACGCCGCCTGCATCAAGGGCCCCTGCGCCAGGAACGCGGCGGGCGAGGTGACCAAGGGCGTCTTCATCCAGTGGGGCGCGGTGCTCAGCGCCTCGATGACCTTCCTGATCACGGCCGCGGTGGTCTACTTCCTGATGCTGCTGCCCATGAAGCGCTGGCAGGACCGGCAGGCGGCCAAGTCCCCGGCGGAGACCAAGCCCGCCGAGCCGACGGAGATCGAGCTGCTCGCCCAGATCCGCGACACCCTCATCGAGCAGCGCCGCGGCCCGGGCACGGACTCCGTCCCCGCCCAGCGCTAGGCCCTGTCGTCCCGGGGCCCGGCGGGCCTCAGATGTGGTGGGGCGGCTTCTCGTCCAGGAAACGCGCCAGGTCGGCGGCGCTGTCGTTGCCGTCGCCGGCCGTCGGGCGCTCGCCCCAGCCGCGGTCGGTGTCGTCCGAGGACTGCTGCGACAGCGGGTCGTCGAAGATCAGCGCGGCGGGCTTGCGCCGGGGTGCGGGCTCGGGGGCGGTGCTCATGCATCCAGGGTACGGACTCCGACGGAGGTCTTCGCCGGGCGGTCGCCAGGCCGCCCGGCGACAATCGCCGTATGAGCGAGGACTCGCCCCCCGCCCGGCCCTCCGGCGTGCTGCGCCGGATGAGCCCGCGCGGCCGGGACGAGGCACACCGCACCGCCACGCCGCTGGAGCTCTTCTTCGACCTGTGCTTCGTGGTCGCGGTCGCCCAGGCGGGCCGGCAGCTGGTCCACTCCCTCGCCGAGGGCCATCCGGAACACGGCGTGCCCGGCTACCTGATGACGTTCTTCGCGATCTGGTGGGCGTGGGTCAACTTCAGCTGGTTCTCCTCCGCCTACGACACGGACGACGTGCTGTACCGCGTGGTGACGCTGATCCAGATCGCCGGAGTGCTGATCCTCGCCGCGGGCGTCCCCCGCGCGTTCACCGCCGGCGACTTCGCCATGGTCTGGTTCGGCTACCTGGTGATGCGGCTGGCGCTCGTGTCGCAGTGGCTGCGTGCCGCGCATGCCACCACGGGCGCGGAGCGCCGCACCGCGCTGCGGTACGCGGTCGGCGTCTGCCTCTGCCAGATCGGCTGGCTGGGCCTGCTGCTCCTGCCCGGCGGCGCCAAGCCCTGGGTCTTCCTGGTGATGGGCCCCCTGGAGATGTCCGTGCCCGTGTACGCCGAGCTGAGCGAGCCCACGGCCTGGCACCCGCACCACATCGCCGAGCGGTACGGCCTGTTCACCATCATCGTGCTGGGCGAGACGGTCGCGGCGGCCACGGTTGCGGTCCAGTCGGCGGCGGACGAGCACGAGGCGGTGGGCGACCTCCTGCCGATCGCCGCCGGGGGCCTGCTGCTGATCTTCGCCGCCTACTGGATCTACTTCGCGGCGCCGATCCATCTGCACCTGGCCTCCAACCGCCAGGCGTTCCTGTGGGGTTACGGCCACTACCTGATCTTCGGTTCGGCCGCCGCGATCGGCGCGGGCATCGAAGTGGCGGTCGAGGAGAGCACCGGCAAGGCCCATGTCTCGACCGTCGCGGCGGCGAGCGCGGTGACGGTCCCGGCGGCACTCTTCATGCTCACGGTCTGGCTGATCCACTCCCGCCACTACAAACGCGGCCTGTCCCAGCAGCTGACCCTCCCCGTCTCGTCCCTGGCAGTCCTGTCCTGCACGTTCGCAGGCCACGCGGCGGTGCTGCTGGCGGGTTTGGTAAGCGCGGCGACGGTGACGATTGGGGTAACGCTGTCGGTGCGGGGAAGCCAAAACAGCCCGTCCGGCGTTTGAGGACCGGGGGTCTGGGGGCAGAGCCCCCAGTTTCGGGAAGGGGCGGGGTAGGGGAAAGAAACCCCCCATGGACACCACCCGCACACACCCCGTCCCCACCCCCGCCCTCGGCCCCGGCCCCCAGGACGCCCTCACCGACGTCCAAGGACTCCGCGTGGGCCACGCCCAACACCCCACCCCCGGATCCCTCACCGGAACAACAGTCGTCCTCACCCCCACCGGCGGCGCCGTCTCGGCCGTGGACGTCCGCGGCGGCGGCCCGGGCACCCGCGAGACCGACGCCCTGGCCCCCCACAACCTCGTCCAGCGAGTCGAGGCCCTCGTACTCACGGGCGGCAGCGCCTTCGGCCTGGACGCCGCGTCCGGGGTGACGGCCTGGCTGGAGGACGCGGGCCGCGGTTTCCGCGTCGGCCCGGAGCCGGAGCAGGTGGTGCCGGTCGTCCCGGCGGCCGCCCTCTTCGACCTGGGCCGCGGCGGCGACTGGCGGGCCCGCCCCGACGCCGCCCTCGGCAGGGCGGCGGCCGAGGCGGCGGCCGGCACCCGGCCCGGCGCCCCGGTCCCTCAGGGCAACGTGGGCGCGGGCACCGGCGCCGTGGCCGGCGGGCTCAAGGGCGGCATCGGCACGGCCAGCGTCGTCCTGCCCTCGGGCGTGACCGTGGCCGCTCTCGCCGCGGTCAACGCGGCGGGCTCGGTGGTCGATCCGGCGACGGGCGCGCTGTACGGGCGGCTGTACGAGGGCGGCCGGATCGACTACCCCGTGCCGGAACGGCACCGGGCCGCCCAGGAGACCCTGGAGGCCGCGCGCCTGGAGTCCGTGAAGCGCTGGACGGCGTCCGCGCACCCGCCGCTGAACACCACCCTCGCGGTGGTCGCCACCGATGCCGCCCTCACCCGCGCCCAGGCGCAGAAGCTCGCGGGCGCCGCGCACGACGGCCTGGCACGCGCCGTGCGGCCCGTGCACCTGATGAGCGACGGCGACACGGTCTTCGCCCTGGCCACCGGGGAGCGCCCGCTGCCGGTGGAGCAATCCCTGCCGAACAGCGCGGACTTCGCGGTCGGGGCCGTCAACGAGATCCTGGCCGCCGGGGCGGACGTGCTCACCCGGTCGGTGGTCAAGGCCGTCCTCGCCGCCGAGAGCGTGGACGGCCCGGGGGGCGTCTTCCCGTCGTACCGCGAGCTGTACGAAAGCTGAGGCCACAGCCACAGCAGCCGAGGCCACAGCAGCTGGGACCGCAACAACCGAGACCGGGGCCGAGACCGCCGCGTCAGAGCGGCCGCCGCCGCAGCACCGCATACGTGAGCGCGACCAGCGCGGCCGCGGCGCCCAGGAAGAGAGCCGTCTCGATCCACTGGAAGGCCCAGAAGTCACGGGCCGGCCAGACCTTGTGGTAGCGGGCGACGAAGCCGTTCTCGGCCATGCACTGCCGCAGCGCCTCGCCCGAGGTCTGGCAGTAGTGGTCGATGGAGTACTCCCGGCCGGAGGCGTCCAGGTAGCCGAACCGGCCCGTCGACCAGGCGCTGCCCACCGGCGTCTTCGGTGTCATGCCCGGGGTCACCCGGGCGGTGGGGGCGATCCAGTCCGACCGGACGTAGTTCAGCAGGAAGCGGACGCCGCCGGTCACCGCCAGCGCGACCCCCATCGCAGCCGTCGTGCGCCGGGTCAGCAGGCCGGCGGCCGTGCCGACCGCGAGCCCGAAGAGTGCGCAGGCGACGGCCGCCGGGCCGGTGGCGTTGAAGATGAAGCCGTCGTGCCAGTACGGGCCCTCCAGCATGTTGGACATCGGCGACCACCACCACGCGACCAGCGCCGCGAGCACCGCCGAGCCGACGACCGCGCACACGGCGGCCAGGGCGAAGCGGACGGCGAACCACCGGCCGACGCCCACGTCTTGGGTGAGCGCGAGCTTGGCCGTGCCGTTCTCCAGCTCGCGCCCGAGCAGGGGCGCGCCCCAGAAGATGCCGATGAGCACGGGCAGGGCGGTGCTCAGGCTGCCGAGGGCACGGATGGCGTCGGAGTTGTCGGCGAGCAGGCGCCGGGCGGGAACGCCGTCGCAGTCGCCGTTCCAGCCCTTGCACGCCTCGACCACGATGTGGTGATCGCTGATGAAGGCCGTCATGTCCGCCCGCCGGTACGCGACCCAGAGCGCACAGAGGACGAGCAGCGCCGCACCGGCGGCGATCGTCGCGCGCTGCTGGCGCCAGGCCAGCCACAGGGTGCCCCTCACGCGGCGGCCTCCGAGGAGCCGCTGCCGGTGGTGCCGTCCGAGCGCAGGTAGGCGAGCAACAGGTCTTCCAGGGTGGGGGTTTCGGTGAGCCACCGGTCGCCGACGGGCCCGGCGTGCCGGACGAGCGCGGTGACCTGGCGGCCGGTGACGGCGGACTCCACGACGGCCGAGCGGTCGATGGAGGGCGGCAGCCCGTCGGGGGCGGACTCGTCGGCGCGCCCGGTGAGCCGGAGGTGCTCCTCGCACAGTTGCTGCGCGTCGCCCGTGAGCCGGACGCCGCCGTTCTTGAGCAGCAGCACGTGGTCGCAGACGTTCTCCAGCTCGGACAGGATGTGCGAGGACAGCACGACGGTGATCTCGCGCTCGGCCGCCTCGGCCATGATCAGGCCCATCACCTCGATGCGCACGAGCGGATCGAGATCGGCCAGCGGCTCGTCCAGCAGCAGTAGTTCGGGCCGCTTGCCCAGGGCCAGGGCCAGGGCGACCCGGGTGCACTGGCCGGGCGACAGCGTGCCGACCTGGGCGTCCAGGGCCAGACCGCCGGACCTGACGATGCGCTCGGCAGCCGCCGCGTCCCAGCAGGAAGGATTCAGCTCGCGCCCGAAGCGCAGCGTGTCGGCCACGGTGAAGCGCGGGTACAGCGGCTTGTCCTGGGCCAGCAGAGCGGTGCGGCGGCGGGCCTCGGGGTCCCCGGGGGCGGCGCCGAAGACCCGGAGTTCGCCCGCGGTGGGCCGCAGCAGGCCCGTCGCCAGGTGGAACAGGGTGCTCTTGCCCGCTCCGTTGGGCCCGACGAGGGCCGTCGTCCGGCCGGCGGGCAGCGTGAAGTCGCAGTCGCGCAACGCCCATCCGCTGCCGAACTGCCGTCCGAGCCCCGTCGCGGTCAGTGCTGCGGCTGCAGCGGCCTTCGGTTCGGTCACGTCTCTTCCTCCATTGACCGCGGTGTCGGTGACAAGGGGAAACGCTCGTCCAGAGCGGCGGCGACGATGGCCTCGGCGTCCTCCCGCTCCAGCCCGGCCGCGCGCGCCCGGGCCACCCAGGCGGCGGCCTCGGCGCGGAGCGGCGATCCGGCCCCAGCGGCGGCCCGGGACAGCGAGGCCGTCACGAACGTGCCCTGCCCGGGCCGCGGTTCGACCAGCCCCTCCCGCTCCAGCTCCCGGTAGGCGCGCAGCACGGTGTTGGGGTTGACGGCGAGGGCGGCGACGACCTCGCGGGCGGTCGGCAGCCGGTCCCCGGGCTCCAGGAAGCCCAGGCGGAGTGCCTGTTTCACCTGGTGGACGAGTTGCAGGTAGGTGGCGACACCGCTGCGTCGCTCGACGCGAAAGGCGATCACCGTCCACCTCGTTTCACTAACGTGTTAGTGGAATGATGATGCCGGAGATCATCTCCGTCAAATCCCCCTCCGAATCCCCCTCGCCCCGGATCCCCCTCGCCCCGGACCGGCGGTGCCCTTGCCCTGAAACGCCGCCGGGCCCCACCCGCGATGCGGATGGGGCCCGGCGTACGGCAAATCGTCCCGGTGCGGGGTCGGCGGCGTCCTACACCGCCGCGACGGCCTCCTGCTCCTGCGCGGCCTCGTCCTCGGCTCCGGCCGCCTCGGCGCCCGCGGCCGGCTTCGCCTTGCGCGGCAGCGCGAACATCAGCGCCAGGACCAGGCCCAGCACGCCCGCGACCCACCACATGCCGTGCCGGAACGCCTCGCCGAACGCCTCGCCCGCGCGCCCCCGGGCCACCTTGCCCTCGTCCAGCGCGTCGAAGAAGACGACGGACACCAGGCCCAGCCCGATCGCGTTGCCGAGCTGCTGGGTGGTGCTGATGAGCCCGGACGCCGAACCGGAGTGCTCGCGCGGCACCTCGGCGAGGATGCTCTCGGTGAGCGGGGCGACGATCAGGCCCATGCCGATGCCCATCACGACCAGCGGAAGCGCCATCTGCCAGGGCTGGATGTCCGTGCCGAAGTACGAGGACTCCCAGATGTAGAGCAGGACGCCGCTCGCCATGGCCACCGCACCGGCCTGGAGCACCTTGCGCCCGAACTTCGGGACGAGCTTCTGCACGGACATGCCCGCGGCCGCCGAGACGGCGACGGAGAACGGGATGCCGGTCAGGCCGGCCTTCAGCGCGCTCCAGCCCAGGCCGATCTGCATGTACAGGGTCCAGATGAGGAAGAAGATGCCGCAGGCGATGCCGAAGGCGGTCTGCACGCCGATGCCGCCCGCGAAGCTCTTGACCCCGAACAGCGACAGCTCGACCAGCGGCGAGCCGTCCTTGCGGGCCTTGAAGCGCTCGTACGCCACGAAGGCGGCGAAGACGAGCACACTGCCGGCCATGCACAGGTAACCCCACAGCGGCCAGCCCAGCTCACGGCCCTGGGTCAGCGGGTAGAGCAGCATCAGCACGCCGCCGGTGACCAGCACCATGCCGACCAGGTCGAGCTTGAGCGCCTTGGGGGCCTTGGACTCGGAGATGTACATGCGGCCGAGGAGGAGGCCCGCGATGCCGACCGGCAGGTTGACGAGGAAGATCGGCCGCCATTCCAGCCCGAAGAGGTTCCACTGGGTCAGCAGCGCGCCCAGGATCGGCCCCGAGACGGCGCCCAGGCCGACCACGGCGCCGAACATGCCGAAGACCTTGCCCCGCTCGTGCGCGGGGAACGTGGCGTGGACGATCGCCAGCACCTGCGGCACCATGAGCGACGCCATCGCCCCCTGGAGCACGCGCGCGGCGACCAGCAGGTGGGGGTCGCCGACGATGCCGCAGAGCATCGAGGCGAGGGTGAACCCGCCCATGCCGAGCAGGAATATCCGCTTGCGGCCGTAGATGTCGCCGAGCCGGCCGCCCGTGATGAGCCCGGCCGCGAAGGCGAGCGCGTACCCCTCGGTGATCCACTGGAGGATGCTGAAGGAGGCGCCGATGTCCTGGCGGATGCTGGGCATGGCGATGTTGACGATGGTGACGTCGACCAGGTCCATGAAGGACGCGGTCATCACCACGGCGAGCGCCAGCCAGCGGCGGCGGTCGGCGGCTGCCTCGGCGGGCGGATCGGTGGTCGCTGCGGTGGTCACAGACGTACTGCCTTCCATGTCGTTCAGTGGGCACCGGTTCGGGCACCGGGTTCGGATGCCGGGCCGGGCGCTGAGCGCCGGGCCGGAGAAGAAGCTAACCCCCTAATAGGCCAGGTTTTGTCCTAGATCGGTGCGACCCTTGATCGTATGACCGACACCCCGGC
The DNA here is from genome assembly GCF_056930295.1 of Streptomyces sp. 17_S59. NCBI lineage: Bacteria > Bacillati > Actinomycetota > Actinomycetes > Kitasatosporales > Streptomycetaceae > Streptomyces > Streptomyces sp. 17_S59. The sequence goes on from NZ_JBXOWD010000001.1 coordinate 2,909,541, forward strand.
ACGTCTCCTGAATTTGCTGTCGCTCCTCCAGACCCCCCGCGAGTGGCCCGGCAGCGAGCTGGCCGAGCGGCTCCGCGTGAGTGCGCGCACGATCCGGCGGGACATCGAGCGGCTCCGCGACCTCGGCTACCCGGTGCAGGCGACGAAGGGCGCGGAGGGCGGGTACCGGCTCGCGGCCGGGGCGGCGCTGCCGCCGCTCGTCCTGGACGACGAGGAGGCCGTGGCGATCGCCGTCGGGCTGCGCGCGGGCGCGGGGCACGCCGTCGAGGGAATCGAGGAGGCGTCGGTGCGGGCCCTGGCCAAGCTGGAGCAGGTGCTCCCGTCCCGGCTGCGGCACCGGGTCTCGGCACTTCAAGCTGCAACGATACCGCTCGCGAGCGGCGACGGGGCGACTGTCGACCCCCGGACGCTCACCGTCATGGCCGCCGCCGCGACCGGCCACGAGCGCCTCCGCTTCGCCTACCGCAAGGGCGACGGCACGGAGACGAAGCGGCTCGTCGAGCCGAACCGGCTGGTCAGCACGGGGCGGCGGTGGTACCTGGTCGCGTACGACCTGGACCGGGACGACTGGCGCACCTTCCGGGTGGACCGGGTGAGCGAGCCGTTCGCCACGGGCGCGCGGTTCGCCCCGCGGGAGCTGCCCGCGGCGGACGCGGCGGAGTTCCTGAGCCGCTCGATGGCCGGGCTCCAGCCGGCGTACCGGCTGGTGGTGACGTTCTCCGCCCCGGCGGAGGCCGTCACGGCCCGGCTGCCGAAGTGGCTCGGCACCCCGGTGGCCGGCGACGGGGACGGGGACACCAGCCGGCTGGACGTCATGACGTCCGACCCCGTGGAGTGGGTGGCGTTCCGGCTGGCCATGGTGGACTGCGAGTTCGCGGTGCACGAGCCGGCGGTGCTGGTGGAGCGCCTGCGGGAGCTGGGCGACCGCCTCGGCCGCGCGGCGGCCGGCTGAGCCCGTGGCCCGGCGGACACCAAAGGGCCCCGGCGCAAGGGGGGAGGCGCCGGGGCCCGGTCTATTGGGTAATGCCCAGGTTATGCCCTATTAGGCCGCCGCGTCGAACCCGGTGTCGTGAGCCATCTTCTTCAGCTCGAGGAGCGCGTGCTTCTCGATCTGCCGGATCCGCTCCCGGGTCAGCCCGTGCTGCTTGCCGACCTCCGTGAGCGTGCGCTCGCGCCCGTCGTCGATGCCGTAGCGCGCCTTGATGATCGACGCGGTGCGGTGGTCGAGGCGGCCGATGAGGCTCTCCAGCTCCTCGCTGCGCAGCAGGGCGATGACCGACTGCTCCGGCGAGATCGCGGAGGTGTCCTCCAGCAGATCGCCGAACTGGGTCTCGCCCTCGTCGTCCACGGACATGTTCAGGCTCACCGGGTCGCGGGCCCAGTCGAGCACGTCGCCGACCCGCTCGGGCGTGGTGCCCAACTCGGCGGCGATCTCGGCGTGTTCGGGCTCGCGGCCGTTCTCCCGGTTGAACTCGCGCTGCACCCGCCGGATCCGGCCGAGTTCCTCGACCAGGTGGACGGGGAGCCGGATCGTACGGGACTGGTCGGCGATGGACCGGGTGATGGCCTGGCGGATCCACCACGTCGCGTACGTGGAGAACTTGAAGCCCTTGGTGTAGTCGAACTTCTCGACGGCGCGGACGAGACCGGCGTTGCCCTCCTGGATCAGGTCGAGGAGGGGCAGCCCGCTGCGCGGGTACCGCCGGGCCACCGCGACGACGAGGCGGAGGTTGGACTTGATGAAGACGTCCTTGGCGTGCGCACCCTCGGCGGCTATCGCCTCCAGCTCCTCGCGGGAAGCCTTGCCCGCCCCGGCACCGGCCTCCTCGAGGCCGTCCAGTATCTGCCGGGCGTAGACGCCCGCCTCGATGGTCTGCGACAGCTCGACCTCCTTGGCGGCGTCGAGCAGGGGCGTACGCGCGATCTCGTCGAGGTACATGCCGACCAGGTCGCGATCGGCGATCTCCCCGCCTGCGGCGCGAACACTGCTGGCCTCGTCGGGCACTGCCTGCCGGGCAGTGGTCTGACGACGGGCGACGGCACGGGTTGCCATGCGTACTCCCTTGCGATGAGACGGTCGCGGGATGGAGCGAGACCCCCGGGCCGGGCGCCCCGTCCGAAGGAAAGAACGACCGTAATTCGGACAGAATTCCCCGGAGGCGTCTTCTCTTTTGTGATCATGCAGTACCCTGTCCGGCCACACAGCGGGGAGGCAGGGTGATCGAGCCGATGGAAGTGCAGGTCAGACCGGGTACCGAGGCCGACCTGGAGCAGCTCACGGCGATCTACAACCACTACGTCCGTGAGACGGCCATCACATTCGACGTCGCCCCGTTCACACAGGAGGAGCGTCGCCCTTGGCTGCTCTCCTACTCCGAAGACGGCCCGCACCGGCTTCTGGTTGCCCAGGAAGGGGGCGAACGCCCGGAAGGCCGGATTCTGGGGTACGCGACCAGCAGCCCGTTCCGCGCCCGGGCGGCCTACCGCACGTCCGTCGAGGTCTCGGTCTACTGCGCGCCCGGCGCGACGGGGCGCGGGATCGGCGGGCTGCTGTACGAGGCGCTGTTCGCCGCGCTGGAGGGCGAGGACGTGCACCGCGCGTACGCGAGCGTGGCCGAGCCGAACCCCGCCTCCGCGGCCCTGCATCTGCGGTTCGGCTTCACGCCCGTCGGCACGTTCCGCGAGGTGGGGCGGAAGTTCGGGCGGTACTGGGACGTGACGCACTACGAGCGGCCCGTGGGCCGGTGATCACCCCCGCCCCCGCGGCGAGTTGATCGAGTTGCCCGCGCCCCGGGGCGGGTGTGCCCTGGTGGGACGGGGATGAGTGAGAGGAGCCCGTCATGCCCACGCACTCGATCATGCCGGGACGGCACTACGCCCACGAGGGCCCGGGCCCGGTCGCCCGCGGCACCCACCTCCAGCACGCGGGCGGCGCCTCCCGGGCGACCTGGGCGGTGCCCGTCACGCTCGGGGTCGTCCTCGGCCTGTACGCGGTCTTCCTCTCGCACGAGAACGGCTTCGGCGAACCCCAGGGGTGGCTGCTGGGGCTCGTCGCCGCGCTCGTCTCGACGGGGCTCGGCATCGTGCTGATCCGCCAGCGGCGCAGGATGATCGCCGAGGTGCGGGCCGCCTCGTTCGGCTCGCTGCTGGGCATCAGCATCGGCTTTCTGTACAGCCTCACGCACGTCTCGGTGCTGAAGGCGTCGGGGATGGGGCTGGCCTTCGGGGTCGGCCTGGCCCTGGCCTCGTACTACGTCTTCTACTGGCACGAGCACTGACGCCCCTCCCCCGGCGTCGGCTGCTACCCGAACTGCACCGAGCGCTTGGCCAGCCCCATCCAGAAGCCGTCGATCACGCTGCGCTGCGTGCGGAGTTCGCCCTCCGCGGCGCCCAGGGTGACGAAGAGCGGGGCGAAGTGCTCGGTGCGCGGGTGGGCCAGGCGGGCCGCCGGGGACTTGTTCCCGAAGTCCAGCAGCGCGTCGACGTCGTTCGCCTCCAGCGCCTCGCGCCCCCACGCGTCGAACTCCGCCGACCACGCCGGCGGCCCGGATCCCGCGTGCCGCAGCGCGGCGAGGTTGTGGGTGAAGAAGCCGCTGCCGACGATCAGCACGCCCTCGTCGCGCAGCGGCGCGAGCCTGCGCCCGATCGCGAGCAGCCGCTGCGGGTCGAGCGTGGGCAGCGACATCTGCAGCACGGGTATGCCGGCGCCGGGATACATCTCGACGAGCGGTACGTACGCGCCGTGGTCGAGCCCGCGGTCGGGCATGTCCTGGACGGGCATACCGGCGCGGCGCAGCGTCTTGCGCACGCGTTCGGCGAGGTCCGGGGCGCCGGGGGCCGCGTACCGCACCGCGTAGTAGTGCTCGGGGAAACCCCAGAAGTCGTACACCAGCGGCACGGTCTCGGTGGCGCCCAGCGCGAGCGGGGCCTCCTCCCAGTGCGCGGAGACCATCAGGATCGCCGTGGGCCGGGGCAGCTCGGCGGACCAGGCGGCGAGCTGGCCGGGCCACACGGGGTCGTCCGCGAGGGGCGGGGCGCCGTGCGAGAGGTAGAGGGCGGGCATGCGCCCCTGGGGAGCCGGGCGGGGATCGGCGACGGCCTGCATGACACTCCTCGTTTCACTTGCCCCGATTTACTTGAAATCTCAAGCTTGTAACAAGAGACCTTACTCCGGCATTATTTAAAGTTCAAGCATCGACCTCCCGGGAAGATCGGCGGGCGCGCGAGTGAAACAGTGGATGCCATGAAGAACCCACCCGCGGAGAGCGCCGAGGCCGCGGAGGCCCCCGAGGCCGCTGCCGAGCCCCGCTGGCTCACCGATGAGGAGCAGGACACCTGGCGGGCGTACATGCACGCCTCCACGCTCCTGGAGGACTATCTGGACCGGCAGCTCCAGCGAGACGCCGGGATGCCGCACGTCTACTACGGGCTGCTGGTGCAGCTCTCCGACGCGCCGCGCCGCCGGATGCGGATGACGGAACTCGCCCAGCACGCGAAGATCACCCGCTCCCGGCTCTCGCACGCCATCGCCCGGCTGGAGCGGAACGGCTGGGTGCGGCGCGAGGAGTGCCCGTCGGACAAGCGCGGCCAGCTGGCCGTCCTCACCGACGAGGGCTTCGAGATGCTGCACGCCTCGGCGCCGGGCCATGTGGCGGCGGTGCGGGCTGCGATCTTCGACCGGCTGACGCCGGAACAGGCCGGGCAGTTCGGCGAGATGTGCCGGACCATCGCCGCGGGCCTCCAGCCGGAGGGGGCGGACCTGCCCTGGCTGCGCTGAGCCGCACGGCCACGAGGACGTACGAAGGCCCCCGCCGGGCGAACCGGCGGGGGCCTTCGGTCTCCACGGCGGGCGGACCGGATGTACCGGACCTCAGGGCCTCGCGGCCTCAGAACCTCAGGGCCTCAGGGCCTCAGGGCCTCAGTGGACCATCACGGGAACGGCGTCCTCGGCGATCGCCCCCTCCTCGCCGTCACCGGAGGCGGCGGGACCGCCCTGGGGACCGGTGTTGATGAGGGTGGCCGCGATGGCCGAGGCCAGGGCGAGGATGCCGACCGCCCACCAGATGGCGGTGGAGTAGCCGTGCACCATCGACTGGACCTTGAGCACCTTCACCGGGGCGCCGTCCGTCAGGTGCGACTTGGCGTACGAGGTCGCGGCGCTGCTGGCGATCGTGTTGAGCAGGGCCGTGCCGATCGCACCGCCGACCTGCTGCGAGGTGTTGACCATCGCGGAGGCGACACCGGCGTCGCGCGGCTGCACGCCCTGCGTGGCCAGGCTCATGGCGGGCATGAAGGCCGTGCCCATGCCGAGGCCGAGCAGCAGGAACGCGGGCAGGATCAGCGTCGGGTAGGACGTGTCCAAGTCGATCTGCGTCAGCATCAGCATGCCGACGGCGGCGAGCAGGAAGCCCGGGCCCATCAGCAGCCGCGGTGCGACGCGGGTCATCAGCCGGGTGCCGATCTGCGTCGAGCCGGTGATCATGCCCGCGATCATCGGGAGGAAGGCCAGGCCCGTGCTGACGGGGCTGTAGCCCTTGACGATCTGCAGATAGAAGGTGAGGAAGAGGAACAGGCCGAACATGCCGATGACGGCGAGCCCCAGCGAGGCGTAGACGCCGGCCCGGTTCCGGTCGGTCACCACGCGCAGGGGCAGCAGCGGGGCCGCGACCCTGGACTCGACGAGGACGAAGGCGCCGAGCAGCACCGCGGCGGCGGCGAACAGGCCGAGCGTCCAGCCGGCCGTCCAGCCGTCCGAGTCGGCGCGGGTGAAGCCGTAGACCAGCGAGACCAGGCCGAGGGTGGCCAGGACGACGCCGGGGATGTCGAGGCGGGAGGAGTTGCGGCCCTCGGCCGGCTCGCGGATCACGGCGACGGCACCGGCCGCGGCGACGACGGCGAAGGGGATGTTCACGAAGAACGTCCAGCGCCAGTTCATGTACTCGGTGAGCACACCGCCGAGGATCAGGCCGACCGCGCCGCCGCCACCGGCGATGGCGCCGAAGATGCCGAACGCCTTGGCGCGCTCCTTCGCCTCGGTGAACATCACCGCGAGCAGCGAGAGGGCGGACGGCGCGAGCAGCGCGCCGAAGACGCCCTGAAGCGCGCGGGCGCCCAGCAGCATCGGAGTATTGGCCGCGGCACCGCCCAGGGCGGAGGCCACGGCGAAGCCGACGAGACCGACGATGAAGGTCCGCTTGCGCCCCCACAGGTCGGCCAGGCGGCCGCCGAAGAGCAGGAGCCCGCCGAAGGCCAGCGCGTAGGCCGTGATGACCCACTGCTTGTTGGCCTCGGAGATGTGCAGGGCCTCCTGCGCGGAGGGCAGGGCGATGTTCACGATGGTCGCGTCGAGGACGACCATCAGCTGGGCGAGGGCGATGAATATGAGCGCTTTCCAGCGCCTGGGGTCCGGTGAGGTGATGTTTTCCGGCATGGGTGGGGCCTGCCTAGGGCTTGGAGACGAACAGAACTGGACGAACGGAACCGACCGGCCGTGACCGGCCGATCGGAACCGGCCGCTGGGGGCCGGGCGTTCGGACTACTGGTGGGGCAATGCGGCGGGGGATGCGGGCGGTTCGGCTCCCGCTTCACCGGTGGCCTGTCTGCGCAGGTCCTCCAGCGTCGCGGGCGATCCCGGGAGCCGGGACCGGGCCGGGGTCATCAGCCCGTCCAGGAACAGCTGCAGATGCCGGTGCACGAACTGGCCGAAGTCGGCGCAGCCGCTGTCCGGCAGCGGTCTGGTCAGCTGGGTGATGGCGACCATCAGATCGCCGATGCCGATGTCGGTGCGCAGCTTCCCGGCCTCGCGGGCATCGTCCAGGAGCGCCTCGACGGCCTTCTCGAGCCGTTCACGCGCCTGGACCTGGTCGGGGTGGTCCCTCCCGAGGCCGCCGTCGGCGAGGAGCGGGCACAGCGCTCCGATGCGCTCGTCCGCAGCCGCATGGACGAAGCGCCTCAGCGCCAGGAAAACATCGGATTCCTCGGTTCGCAGCGTCTCGGCACGGTCCGCGATGCGGTCCATGACGGACAGGGTGACGTGGTGGATCAGCTCGCGGCGGTCCGCGAAGTGCCGGTACAGCGTGGCATTGCCGACGCCGGCACGTCGAGCGATTTCATCGAACGAGGACTCGGCCCCGTGCTCGACGAGCGCTTCCCGGGCCGCCGCGATGATCCGCTCCCGGTTGCGCAGGGCGTCTGCGCGGAGGCGGGGTTGTGCTGCTGCGGCCACGACGGGCTCTCCTCGAGTAGCGGGACAGCGGAGGCAAGCGGGGAGAAGGTCCCCGTTTGCTGAAGACACCCGACTAAACGGGGAGACCGTCCCCGGATATTTCCCGCCGGGAATGTGACCTGCGTCACCCACCCCCATCTGCCGCAGCCCGGAGCGCGCACGGGCGCGCAACGACGGAGGGTGAGCACAGAAAGGCGAGCACGGAGAGCAGCGCAGCGGCACACAGCGGAGGTGGCGGGCCGTGACGAGAACCCTGACCGCCGCGGTCGCGGCCGCGGCACTCGCCACCCTCGCCCTCGCCGCCCCGGCCCCGTCGCAGGCCGAGGACGCGGCGGCCGCCTTCCGCCCGGCCGGCCCCTGCGCCCTGCGCACCCTCACCCGCAACGTGTCCGAGGGCACCCGGACGCCGCGCGGCTACGCCAGGTCGAGCGGGCGGGTGCGGGCGGTCGCCTTCTTCATCGACTTCCCCGACGCCCCGGCCCGGATCACCCCGCGCGAGCGGTACGCCGAGTTCTTCCCGGCGGTCGCCGACTACTACCGGACCAGCTCGTACGGGCGGCTGGACTACCGCTCCACCCCCGTGCCGCGCTGGATCCGGATGTCCCGCCCGTACCGCTCGTACGGCATCACGCGCGGCGCGCCCTTCGGCCCCGACCGGAACTCCGGCTACCACGCGCTCACCCGGGAGATCCTCGCGGCGGTGGACGGGAAGGTGGACCTCCGGCGCTTCGACCTGATCAACGTGCTGGCCGCGCCGAACGCCGGCCCTCCGGCAACGCGGGACGTCCGCTCGGTGACGTTCGCGGGCGCACCGACCGGCCTGCGCGCCCGGGGCGGCGCCCCCGTCCAGAACCTGACGTTCATCTGGAGCCGCCAGACCGGCGACAGCCCGTACCGGGTCCTGGCCCACGAGAACGCCCACAGCTTCGGCCTGCCCGACCTCTACTACGGGCGGCGCAACCCGGTGGGCCACTGGGATCCCATGGACGAGGACTGGGGCCCCTCGAACGACTTCCTGGCCTGGCACAAGTGGAAGCTGGGCTGGCTCGCCCCGTCCCAGGTGCACTGCCTCGCCCGGCCCGGGACGCACACCTTCACCCTGTCCCCCACCTCGGTGCGGGGCGGCCCCAAACTGGCCGTCGTCCCCCTCTCCCGCACCCGGGCCATCACCCTGGAGGCCCGCGCCCCCGGCCCCCTGGACCACGCGGTCTGCCGCCCCGGCGTCCTGATCACGACGGTCGCGAGCGACCTCCCCTCCGGCGCGGGCCCCGTCCGCACCTCCGACGCCACCCCGCACAGCTCCGGCTGCTACACCAAGGACCCCAACGTCAGCACCCCGCTGACCGACGCGCCCTACCGGACGGGCCAGAGCTGCCGGGCCGCGGGCGTGACCATCACGGTCCTGGGCCGGGGACCCGGCGGCAGCTGGCGCGTCTCGGTGACCCGCCGCCCCGCCCCCGTCCCGGGCCTGCCGCTCCTGCCCGCCTGACGCCCGTCCCCCGCCTCCAGGTACCCTGCCGCCCGCGCGACGGCACCCGCTACACTGACGCCTGCCCCGCCTCCGTAGCTCAGGGGATAGAGCACCGCTCTCCTAAAGCGGGTGTCGGCAGTTCGAATCTGCCCGGGGGCACACGAAAAAGGGCCAGTCAGGAGGCTTGATCCTCCGGACTGGCCCTTCGGCATGATCGCGGCCGTGCCACACATGTGCCAGATAGCGCTAGGTCTCCACGTCGCCCCGCGTCTTTCGGATCGCTGCGCCAAGCCGGTCGGCGATCTCCCGGTCGCGGCCGTTGACCATGTGCTGATAGATCAGTGCGGCGCGGGGTGTGCTGTGCCCCATCCTGGTCATCAGCTCGCGCAGGCTTGCGCCGGACGCAGCAAGGGTGTTTCCGGTGTGCCGCAGGTCGTGGAAATGAACGTCGGCGGTGATGCCCGCCTTTCTCCGCGCAGTGATCCAGTCATCGCGGAAGTTGCTTCGCCGCAGCCGTCCACCCTGGGGGCCGATGAACACGTGACCGTCCTTGCCCGTTCCGGCGAAGCGGTCGAGATGCTGTTCCACATCCGGAACGAGTTCGGTCGGAAAGGCCACGGGCCGGATTCCGGCGCCGGACTTGGGCGCCTTGTCGAAGAGCGAGCCCGTCTGCATCTCCGCCTGTGAGCGCCGGACGCTGAGAGCGGCGTTCGCCGTGTCGATGTCCCGGCGGCGCAGGGAGGCCAGTTCGCCGAAGCGCAAGCCTGTGAAGGCCGCAAGGAGGACGAGCAGGCGGTAGCGCGGGGCGATCGCGTCGGCAACGGTATAGACCTCCTCGACGGTCAGCACAGGCCGTTCGGGCACGTCGTACCGGTCAGCGCCCTTGATCCGGCAGGGGTTGCGCCGGATGAGTTCATCATCAACGGCCGTGTTCAGGATCGCGCGCATGATCTGGTACGCCTTGACCACGGTCGGCTTACCAGTCCGCTTCAAGCACGCCGTGCGCCATGATCGGACCTGAGTCGTCGTGATCGAGGACAGCGGCCGAGCGCTGAACGTGGGCAGCAGATGCAGGCGGATCACCGCCTCGTGGCGCTCCCGGGTACGGTCGGCAAGCTCACGATCTTTGAGCCACGCAGCGGCGTATTCACCGAACTGGACCATGCCCGCGCCGGGATCAGACCACTGGCCACGGGTGATGTCTGCTTCGATGTGGGTCAGTGTCACCTCAGCATCCGTCTTGGTGGCGTACGTCTCCTCAGCGCTGCGTAACTGCCCTGTGCCGGGGTCGCGGTACCGAGCCTGCCAGCGGCCGGACTTGAGTTGACGGACGGAGCCGAACCGGCGACGTCTGCCCTGCTTGTTGGGCATCAGGCAGCCCTCCGCAAGTACGCGCGAGGACGGCCCATCGACTGCACCGTGTGGACGTCGATGAAGTCGCGGACGGCGCTCTCGGGGATGCGGACGTGCCGACCCACCTTCACGAAGGTGATCCGGCGCTCTTCGATGAGCCTGCGAGGGAAGCGCACGGTCGTGCCGAGCGCTTCGGCAACTTCCTGCACGGTGAGAAGTCGGTCCATCGGTCACCACCTTTCGGGGTCGTCGTGGTCCGCCTGTGCTTCGCGGGCGGTTTCGCGGTTGGTGCGGATGCCGTCAGCGATGGCGGCAGCGAGGGCGGATTCGCCGGGGGTGTGGCCGTGTCCGGCGTAGTGCCAGTCGGCGAGGACGAGCGTGGTATCGGGGTCGTCGTCGGGCAGGCCGAGGGCGTGGCGTTGCTGGGTGGCTCGGTAGTCGGCGCGGGTCTGGCGGAGGGCTCCGAGGGTGGTGGAGTAGTCGCGGGATTTGGTGGAGAAGTGGCCGCGGAAGCCGAGCATGTGGGCCCAGGCCCAGAGCCGACGGGCGGGGTAGCACTGGTCGAGGTCCCAGCAGGCTTGGATGAGTCGGCGGGTGTGGTCGGGGATGGTGTGGCGGTCGAGTTCGGCGAGTTCGCCGATGCGGCGGTCGAGGGTGCCAGTGGTTTCGGCGGCTTTGGTGGCGTACTTGGCGACGTAGGAGGCCACGGCCTGCTCACTGATGTCGTGGCCGGTGTCGAAGGCTTGGATGGGGCGGATGTCGAGCTGGGTGCCCCAGCGCAGGCACCAGCCGGGGAAGCCTGCGTCGTCGTTGGGTGGGATCTCGATGCTGGTGTACGGGTGGGTGACGGCGGCGCGAATCGCGTCGGTGAGCAGGTCGAGGGTGGCCCAGGCGGGAACGTCGTCGGGGTCGTCCTGTGGGCCGTCGAGCCGGATGACGGCGTGGAAGTGGACGGCGCCGCGCTTCTGGAATTCGGCGACCTTGCCGAAGGAGACGCGCAGAAAGGCGGGGAATTCGCGTTGGGTGAGTCCGGCGCGCAGGGCGATCTCGCGGCGGAGGCGGCGGGTGAAGCGGGCCCACAACTCACCCGCGCAGTTGTTGAACAGCACAGCGGCGCCGTAGTCGTAGGTGCCTGGGTCGAGTGGGGTGCCGAGTGCGGGGTCGGTGTCGTGGTGGTGGGTGCCGCAGCGGCAGCGGCCGGTTGCGGGTTGGTTGTGGACGGGGCCGAAGGAGGGTGCGGTGAGGGTGACGAAGACCCGGGGCCGTTCGCGGACCGTGGTGGGAATGTTCTTGTGCTCGTCGCCGACGAGTCCGGCGCGGATGAGGTGGTAGGTGTCTCCGGCGTAGAGCCAGGCGCAGGAGGGGCAGCGGGAGGCGCGGCGGTTGCCGCAGGCGATGCGCAGCCGTCCGCCGGGCTCGGTGTCGGTGCTGTACTGGTGCAGGACCTTGCCGGTGGTGCGGTCCTTGGTGATCGTCCAGCCGCGCAGGTGGATGGGGTCGGTGCAGCCTCCGGTGCGGCGGATCTGGTCTTGCCAGCGGTGGAAGCCGGGGTCGGTTGCGACGCGCAGCAGGTCGGCCAGGGGCAGGGGGTCGGCGCCCAGGGCCGCCGCCACATCAGCGACGGCGGCCGGGGAGACGGTCACAGGAGTCACCGACGACGCCCCCGCCGGGGGGTGTTGGCTTCCTCGCAGGATGCTCCGGAAGAGGCACCCCGACGCTTGTCCCTCGCCTGGTCGGGGCAGCCAATCTTGTCGTGGGCGTAGGCGGCCCATTGCCGGTCGCTGCTGTCATTCTTGGCCTGCTGGATCCTCATCTCGTCCAGCTCCGTGTCCCGGTCCTTGCGGCTGAACAGGCCCATTACGCGGTCACCTCCCCCAGCGCTTCGGCGATGCGGGGGTTGGTCAGCAGGGGCACAGGCGGGGTCCACAGCCAGTCGGCGCCGCCGTGCCAGGGCACCGGACGGGGCAGGGTGATCACCTGGGTGAGGCGCCAGTGCCACCGGCCGCGCAGGGACCACAGGGTGCAGTAGCCGTCATCGAGGTGGCAGTCCTCCAACAAGGCCACGGCCACGACCGCGGACGTCGCCAGAGGGCGGCGCAGGAACGGCCGGGTCAGGGGCTGGTTCCACGCCCGGGTGTCGGTGCCGTGCCCGGCGTGGACGAGGACGGGGCCGCGGTGGTCGGTCGGCTGGGCGCTGTTGTGGATCCGCTTGGTGCCGTAGGCGATGCAGCTAGCCCAGGGCTGCGGCACGGTCAGCACGCGCACGTTGGTGTTCACCGGTTTCCTCCGTTCTTCTCGTCGCGGGGGTGGGCGTCCAGCCATTCCTCAGCGCAGACCTTGTGGACGGGCTTGTTGCGGTCGGAGCGCAAGGGGGTCGGCTTGCCGCAGCACACGCACGGCTGGTCGCCGCTGTGGTCGAAATGCTTGGAGTCGCGCCAGTCCAGGAGGGACACCGAGTCACCGCCCTTCGCAGGTGGCGCTGTGCTCGCCGTACTCGCTGACGAGGTCTTGAACCTTGCTGGTACCGGTGGCATGGCCAGTCCGTCCGCAGGAGCAGGCGTAGGCGGCCGTTGGGGCTTCAGCCGTGCGAGTGGACCAGCGGGCCGGGTCGTCGTGGTCGCTGTAGACGGGGGGTGCCGAGATGCGGATGCCGGGCTGGTCCGGAGTCGGATCCTTCACCGGGCCACCTCCCGGCCCTCAACGAACAGGTGGTTGCCAGCCGGAGAGGGGGTGACCCGTTCCCGGCAGGTGCGTACCGCCGCCGCGAAGAAGGCGGCCGGATCGTCGGTGAAGGTGCACAAGGCGACCAGCGCGCTCAGGGCCACGTCACACAGCTCGGTGGCGACGTCCTCACGGGTGTGGGTGATGCCCTTGCGGGGGTTCTGGCCGCGCATCCCTGTGTAGGACTGGGCTACCTCCCCTGCTTCTTCAGTCAGCTTGAGGAGCCGCAGTGCGATTTCTTCCGGTCCGGTGCCGTTGTGGGAGTCGAGCCACAGGGCCAGGGCACGCACGTGATGCCACGGCATGCCAGGCCCAGCGGGAATGAGGGGCAGGTCAGCCACGGCAGCTCACCTCCCGGCCGTTACGAGGACGGGCCTGGTCTTGCTGGTGCCAGTACCGCGGCAGGCGGGGCAGGTGGCCGTGACGATCTCGCGGTGCCCGGATGAGGTGCGGCGGCCGGTGGTGACGGCGACCGTTGGGAAGCCGCCGCAGTGGCCGCAGTTCCTGGCTAAGGCGTGGTCGTGCTGAGGCATGATGGGGTTCTCCCTTTGCTGGTTGAGGTGAAGGGGTTCCGGTCCCTGGGGCGGCGGATACTTGGCGGTGTCAGGCCGCCCCGGGGACCGCTTACTTCTTGGTGTTCTGGCCGTTGAGCACCGAGCGCACGACCACGGCGACGACGGCGAGCGAGACGGCCGTGATGGAGATGGCGAGGAACATGCCGACCAGGACCGCGCCGACGACGAGGACCGCGAGCGTGCCCGCGCCGATGGCGGCGACCGTGGCCCCGGCCGACAGCTGCACACCCCCACGGGCAGGCACTGCGGGCGGCTGAGCGTGCTGACAGACCACCGGAACCACCGACGTGGCGGGCTGCACGTCGCCGGGCGCCTCGGGGGCCGGGGCGACGACCTGGGTTGGCAAGGGGTTTACGGGTACCTGCGGGCGGAGCATGAGGGTTCTCCTTTCCGGTTGGGTTACTTGGAGCCGCCGAGGACGGAGGCACCGCCGTTGATGCCGGATGCGATCGGGCCACCCAGGAAGCTGTTGGCGAGAAGGAAACCGCCGATGAGGAGGACCGCGACCATCCACGGCGGTACTCGGGTGAGCTTGATCCCGAGGTAGGCGATGACGGCGACGGCGAGCCAGAGCGGAATGTTCACGGTGTCCTCCTGCTTCTAGCGAGGGTCGCAACGGTGGGTTTTGGCGGCGATTTCGGCGGCGGCGCGGCTGAGGTAGTCGGCCGACCAGTCACAGCCCGGGGCGGTGCAGGCAGCCACGTGAGCTGTACGTCCAAGGCGGTCGAGGTGGGTGCCGATCTCGACCTTTCCGATGCGGTCGCGGTCCCAGAAGCGCATGCGGGCCATGGCGTCTCACGGCTCCCGGGTGAAGTCGCCAGCGTGGTCGGTGAGCCACTGGCCGATCTCGGCGGACTCGTCCATGTCGGCGGCGCGGACCACCGGCTCAGCGGTGGCCATGGCGTCCGTCAGGCGGCCCTGCCGGGTGAGTTCGGCGGCCCGCTCCAGAGCACGCCGGGTCGATTCGCGCATGGATCTTCTCCTTGTCTGTCAGGCGAGTTGGGCGGCGATAGCGTCGGCCATGGGCGCGGGGACGCCGAGGCGGGCGCGCAGGGTTTCGGTGTCGATCGGACGCCCGGCAGTGGCCTGGTAGGCGGTGGCGATCTTCCGGGCGTGTTCGACGAGCGCGGCCGGAGCCACGACCGGCGGCGGCGCGGAAGACACCGGGGCTGTCTTCAGCTCCTGCACCGCAGGCGGCGGTGCTACCGGCTCGGTCTCGAGCGGCACCTCCACCACAGTGGGGAGGACGGGCGCAGGAACGTCCGCGGGAGGCACTTCAGGTGCAGTGGCTGCGGTTTCCGGGGCGGTGTCCGCAGGGGTGGTGTGCGGGGTGTGGGCGAGGAGGGTTCCGCCGAGGAACGCGGCGGCGGGCCAGCCCGCGACGAGCATTCGCAGCCATGCCGGTGGGTGGGTCAGGTCGAGGAATCCGGCGGTGGCGACGTTCGCGCCGAGCGAGGCGGTCAGGGCGATCAGGAACCAGGCCCAGGCCAGCCGTACGCCGTTGCCGGAGCGCAGGCGGCGCCATGCAGCGACCAAGAGCAGATCGACAGAGACCGGGTAGGCCCAGCCCTTCCAGCCGTCCTGCCCGGCAGCTTGGGCAATCTCGTGGAGGTGGGCGAAGGACAGAGCACCAGCTATCACCGCTTGCACGAGTACCGGGTCGCGCCGGGGCAGCCGGGTCATCGCACATTCCTCCTTCCAGGAATCTCGCGGTGGGTGGGGCCGGGCGGGGGGATATCGGTGCCGCCCGGCCCCGAAGGGTCAGTCGTCGAGGACTTCACCCGTGCCGAAGCAGGTCGGGCACAGGGCTTCCTGCTGGTTGTCAGTCGACTTCTTCTTGCGGGCGCCGACCTTGACGGTCTCCAGGACCCAGCCCCCGGTGCAGTCCCGGCAGGTCTTGGCCGAGGACTTCCGCCGGGCCGTCTTACGCACTGCCATGGCGGTCACCGCTCCTGACGGGGGTAGTCGTGGCCCTCAGGCGGGTACACACCACATTCCTTGGCCGTGAATTCGGCGCCGATGGCGGAGTAGAGGACCGATCCGAACTCTGCGTCGTGCCCGGGGTCACAGAGGTATTCGCCCACATGGTTGGCCAGGTGGCAGTGGAGCAGATCGTCAGCCGACCAGGCTTCAGGGTCGTATGCGGGCATGGCGCTCACCGCTCCCGGCCCGGGTAGTCGTGCCCCTTGGGCGGGTACTCGCCCCGGTCCTCACGTCGGCCTTGCTCGACCATCGACCCCAGCAGCACGCCGGCAAACTCCGGGTCTGCACCATCACGCTCCGCGTAGTCGCACGCATCGCGGGTGATGCGAGCACTGCGGTCGTAATCGTCGGTACGTCGGGACATTGCTGGAACCTCCTAGGGTGCCCGGTTTCAGGCATGGGTGGGGTAGGGACCTGGCGCGAGACGGTCGCGCCGACCGTGGGGCGGAGTGAGTCAGATGGCTTCGAGAGCCGGGGCCGGAGCTTCCTTGGACACGGGTGCGGTGTCCGGCCGGAAGGGGGCCAGGGCGGGGATGTCCGGTGTCATCCCGGCGTGCTCAATGCAGGCCGTCATGGCGTCGTGCAGGCTGGTGAAGGGGCTGCGGATGATCGTCCAGCCGCCGGAGGAGTCACCGGCCACGGCCTGCCCGGGGCGGTCCTCGGGAATCGAGGTGGCTGCCATGACGGCATTGGTACTGATGTCGGCGAGGGCCATTTTCGCGGAGCCCTCGTCATTGACCCGGTGCGAGACACGGCCCGAGAGCTGGGCACGCAAGGTCGTTGCGCCCTTGCCGAGTTCGGAGCCGAAACGCTGGCCACAGATTTCGCTGTACATCCCGGCGGCACGGCCGAGCTGCACGTAGCGGATCAGCTGAGTGACCATGTGATCCCGGCGTTTCTCGTCCGCCGATGTCGCCACGAGGAAGAGTTCGGCGACTTCATCGACGACCAGGATCAGGGGCGCGGGACGTATGTCCTCGGGCAGGCCCCAGATATCGGAAGTGATCTCCTCGAAGGGCGTGTCGGGGTCGAGTTGCTGCGCGGCCCGGATCAGGTCGTACCGGTCGGTCATCTCACCGACGAGGACGTCGAGCAGAACGGCCGCTTCTTCCGGCGTGCACGCCAGGGCCGACAGGCGCGGGGCGAAGGGAGAGAACTCCACTCCCCATTTACAGTCGACGCCCACCAGGGCGACCGGCTGCGGCGCAAGCTCCTTGACCAGGCCCCGCAGGTACACGGACTTCCCCGACTCAGTGGCACCGATGACCAGTTCGTGAGGCGTCCTGCGGAAATCCCGCACATGAGGCAGCGCATCAGCGCGCAGGGCCACAGGCACTTTCAACAGCCCCCCGGGAAGCTTGCCCGGCATGACGACCCGGTTCAGCACGTCGTAGGCAATCAGCCGGATCTCCAGCCACCCCGGCTTGAACGACCGCACGTACACGCCGTGGGCCCGCCACGAGTGCTTCAGCCGCTGCGAGGCCACCACGAAATCGTGCACTTCCTGCCCCGGGCACATCCTGATGTGCAGGACCAGACCCGACCGGGTAACCCTCACCCGCCGCAGCCGCGGCACCACCCGCGCGGGCTCCTGGTGCGTCACCTTGGACCACCACAGCCGTAACCGGGTCGGCCGCTCCGTCAGCCCGCAGGCCTCCATCACCGAGCGGTAGGTGACCTTGAGCCGCACCAGCGCGACCACCGCGCCGACACTGAGCCAGTACCACGTCGGACGCTGCCGACGCAGCACCACCAGACCAGCAGCGACCAGGGCTAAGCCGATCAGCCCGGCAACATCCGCGGCGGTCATCGCGCTCAGCCCTTGCCGTTGGAGGCGACAACCGGCACCGCCGCCATGACCGCAGCCGCCCGGTAGGTGATGCCATGCCCATTGCTCGTCTCCCACGGCCGAGCCACCAGACCAGCGAACGTCACCGGCATACCCGGGAGCAGGTCCGGAGTGATGCCGTCCTCAGCGACCACGATCGTCACCGCATCCGGCTTGCCGTCCACGATCACGGCAACGTTCACGTTGAACAGGGTCTTGCCCGTGGTCCGGTCCTGAGCGATCTCCCCGGTCTCCCGGTTCTTCACCTTCGGCTCCGGCGGCTGAATCAACATCACCGTCATCTGCGACGTGTCCACGGGGATCTGACGCATGAGCGCCGCTCCTTCACTTAGTTCGGATCAGTGAGTTCTGAAAGTGCGAGATCGGCCGGTCACGAGCAACGACGGCCTTCAACCGAGAGGTGGCGGATCCTAGGCACCCCGGCTCAAAACGGATCGGTTACCGGCGACCGTGGCGCTCGTGATCATGGATCTCTGCGAACGCCTCGGCGTCCTTTTTCCTCAGGCCAGTCAGGCTGTAGCCGTCCTCATCGCACCGGGCCTCATACCGACCCCTGACCGAGCGCGTCCCCCGCCGGTCAGAGACGGTTGCCTCAGACACTGTCTTCTCCTTGTGCTTGACCACTCGCGCGACATCGTCACCGTTGCCGTCCTGACCCTTGGACCGACTGAACACTTGGCGTTCTCCCTTCGATGAAGGGGCGGTGGATCTCGTTGGCGGGCAGAGCACCGCCCCGCAAAGAAACTGGCTTGAGCCAGTGCTGGCTTAAGCCAGTAGAGCACGCCGCGCGGCGAGGGTCAAGCAACTGGCTTGGGCCACTTGTATGCTGACCCCATGACGACCCCTGAAGCCGGACAGGAAGGGCTCCCGAGCAGGCGCATTGCAGAGGATCTGCGACGCAAGATCTTGGACGGGACCCTCGGGCCGGGTGACAAACTGCCCTCAGAACGGGCCCTTGCCCAGCAGTACGAGACGGCGCGGAACACTGCGCGCGAGGCTGTTCGCCTCCTCGCCGAACAGGGGCTCGTCGTCGCCGAGCACGGTCGAGGAGTCTTCGTACGCGAACCGCAGCGGCTCTTTCGGTTCGGCAGCGATCGATATTCGATCGCGAACCGTGCAACTGGACTCACTCCCTTTCGGCTTGAGGCGCAGCGTCAAGGCAAAACGGCGCGAATTGAGGTGGCTAGCATCTCTCGTGAAGTCCCGCCACCGGATATCGCGGAACGCCTCTTGGTGTCTTCGGATGAGGAAAGCGTTGTTCACCGAGAAAACCAC
Organism: Streptomyces sp. 17_S59; assembly: GCF_056930295.1. NCBI lineage: Bacteria > Bacillati > Actinomycetota > Actinomycetes > Kitasatosporales > Streptomycetaceae > Streptomyces > Streptomyces sp. 17_S59. The sequence continues at coordinate 2,927,993 of NZ_JBXOWD010000001.1, forward strand.
TATTACGCTGACGATGAGCCTGTGCAGATTGTTTCCACCTACCTGCGATGGGAAGAAGCTCAGGGCACTAGACTTATGCAGCCCAAGACTGGTCCGAATGGGATTTACGGACGCCTTGAAGAGCTGGGCCATGTGATGACTTCCGGCCGCGACGAGATCACGGCGCGCATGCCAAGCCCAGAAGAAGCGTCACAGCTCTGCCTCTCCTCTGGCATCCCAGTGCTTGAAGTGCTGCACACCAGCCTTGACCAGGACCAAGTGCCGTTCGAAGTATCTCGCTACGTTCATCGCGCCGACCTAACCGGACTTCTCTACGAATTTCCCGTCCAGTAGTCGAAATCCACGAGGGAAAAATTTGCGGGTGAAGGGAATTGCATGGTCGTGGATCCAGTAATCCGATTCCGCCGGGATAGTGATATCGATGGGGCTGCGAAAGCTCTCGTGTCCGTACACCGCAGTGACGGATATCCGGTCGAAGGTGTTTCTAATCCCCGTGAATGGCTTACCCCTCCCGGTGTTATTCAGGCTTGGGTGGCCGAACTTTCGGATCAGGTCATTGGCCATGTCGCAATCAGTCGACCTAACGGCGAAGAGGCGGTTGCGCTCTATCGGTGCCTAACGCGGGAACCTGAAGAACGCGTAGCGGTCCTCGCTCGCCTGTTTGTGATACGTGAAGCACGGAACCGTTCCGTTGGTGAGCGCCTCATGAGAGTGGCCGCCGATTACGCTCGGGAATGCAATCTTCGTCTAGTGCTCGATGTGATGGCTAAAGACACGGCAGCCATCCGTCTATACGGGCGTCTCGGCTGGCAGAAAATCGGAATTGCCTCCCACGCCTACGGTGACGGCCAGCGAACAGAGGCCGTCTGCTTCGCTTCGCCCGCCGACTGACAGGCAGGCCCCAGGCTCTGACGCATAACGGCCGACACGTCACCTGATCTCACGTACGCCGACCAGACTCCCGGCACGGGGAGCCCCGGCCAGCAGCGAGCCGCCCCGGCCAAGCGCGGTCAAACTTTCTCTACTTCATCAAGGCACCCGGCTCCGCTATCGCTCCGCCGGGCGCGCGGCCGGGCTGCGGCCCCGCCCGCGCTCCTGTCTTCGCCCCGCTCGGCGCGGCCGCCGCCCACCGCACGCCCCCGGGCGACGAAGCCAGGGCCAGATGAGACGAACGCCGACCGTCGACGGGCCGGGCGGCTCCGCCGCTTTACCCACCTCCCCGGTCCGGGTCCCGCGTCGAGCAAGACCAGGGGGCCACTCGGGCCAATTGCGGGCAGGGGGCAAGCCTGCCCGAGTCGCCGACCAGCGTATGGCCCCCTGCCCATGCTCGACCCCAGACCGGGCAGGCCACCGGCCAAAGCCGCTCCGCCACCCTCACAAGTCGGCCAGCGCACCCCAGGGCGGCCCAGACGGCAACCCTTGGGATGGCCTCGCCGAGTACGCCGTCCGCCCATGCGTGGAGGCCATGAAAAACGGCTGGCTACGGGAGGAGGGTGGGCGGTGCAGGATCGGCTCGCAGCCTGTGGCGGCCGTGGGGAGTGAGCGCCGTACTCGCGCCGTCACGGATGCAGGCGCATGAGGAGACCTTCCACCGTCCTGGGCTGGTGGGGAGCAGCTGCTGCCGCGCTGTGGCTCAGCCCGTCATGGGCGCTCCGCTCAGCGCGCCACCGTCGTAGCGGGCCGTCCGGCTGCACGTGGGCCCGTGCCACACCTGTGCCAGATCGAGCGGGGAACAGCAGGGAACCACGGCGCCCGACAGGTCGAGTCGGCGCTTCCCGCCCAGGGCCTGAACCCGCAGGTCAACACCGCTGATCACCGACCACCCTCCTAAAGCGGGTGTCGGCAGTTCGAATCTGCCCGGGGGCACGTGCATCACCAGCGCCAACGGCGCGAAGGCCCAGGTCGGAGCAGTCTCCGCCCTGGGCCTTCTCCGTTCGGCCCCGTTCTGCCGACGGTCTCCCCCGCCGTCGAAACGATCTCTAGGGCGTGCGGTGCAGGAGGCCGCGCTCCAGGGCGACGACAACCGCGCGGGTGCGGTCATTGACGTCGAGCTTGGCGAAGAGCCGCAGCAGATGGGTCTTCACGGTGGCCTCGGCGATGACCAGCCGCTTGCCTATCTCGGCGTTGGTGAGCCCGTCGGCGACCGCGTTCAGCACATCGGCCTCCCGGGCGGTGAGCGGCACCGGCGCGGGCTGGCGCATCTTGGCGACGAGTCTCTCGGCCACCCGCGGGGCGAGCACCGTCTCACCGCGGGCCGCCGCCCGGATGGCGTCGGCCAGTTGCTCGCGGGTGGTGTCCTTGAGCAGATATCCGATGGCACCGGCCTCGACCCCGCGCTCGATGTCCGCGTCCGTGTCGTACGTCGTCAGGATCAGTACCCGGGTCCGCGGGTGCCGGGCGACGATCTCGGTCGTGGTCGCGACCCCGTCGAGTACCGGCATCCGCAGGTCGACCAGGGCGACGTCGGGCGCGTATTGGTCGACGAGTCCGAGTGCCGCGCGGCCGTCGGCCGCCTCGCCGACGATCTCGATGCCCGGCTCGGCGGCGAGCAGGGCGATGACGCCGGCGCGCATCACCGAATGATCGTCGACCACGATGACGCGAAGCGTTCCGCGGGTCGTTCCACTGGTCATGCCGTCACCTTCCGTTCCCGGGGAGTCGACTTCGTGGGAATCGACTCTGCCGGAATCATGGGAATCATCGTGAGCACACGGGTGCCGTCGCCGACCGAGCTGGTGACGGTGAGCTGTCCGCCCAGCTCGGCGAGGCGCTTGCGCATCCCGTCGAGGCCGAACCCCGGTGCCTCCCCGACCACGAACCCTCTTCCGTCATCGGTGATTTCCAGCTCGACGCCGAACGGCTGCCGCGCCAGCACCACGCTCACCGTGGAGGCCGCGGCATGCTTGCGCACATTGGCCAGCGACTCCTGCAAGCAGCGCAGCAACGCGATCCTGGTCTGCTGGTCGCACTCCGGGTCGGCCAGTTCCGCATCGACGGTGAGCCCGGTGTCCTCCGCGAACCGGTCCAGGGTCCGGCGCAGCGTCTGCGCCACCGTGCCCGCGGCCGCCCGGCTCTGCTGCCCGGAGCCGACCAGTTCGCGCGCCTCGGCGAGGTTCTCGCGTGCCGTGCTCTCGATCGACCGCAGCTGCTGGGCGCTCCGGTCCGGATCGGTGGCCAGTCCCGCCCGGGCCGCTTCGGCCAGGACGATGATGGACGCGAAGCCCTGCGCGAGCGTGTCGTGGATCTCCCGCGCCATCCGCTCGCGCTCGTCGGCGGCGCCCTGGCGCTGGTGGGCCTCGGACAGCCGCGCCTGGGTCCGCTCCAACTCCTCGATCAGCCGGGCACGTTCACCGCTCTGCTCCACGACCGCATGGATCCACAGCCCGATCAGGACGCTGGCGGCGACCACGATGAGCGTGGAGACGAGCGTGGAACCGAGGAACTCCGCGCTCCAGCCCTTCCGCAGCCAGCTCCCGGTCAGCGTGGAGACGGTGGCGAGCCCGGTGAAGACCAGCGAGGCCCTCACCGTCCGGCCGAACAGCCAGAAGTGCGGCAGCGTCACGATGAACAGCGCCGCATAGCCGCTCCAGACGTACGCGCTCCCGCCGAGCGCCAGGACCAGCACCGACAGATAGGTGTACGGGCGCAGGACGGGATTGCCGGGGAAGCGTTGGAGGACCGCATAGCTGAGCGTCACACAACCCAGCAGTACCAGCGCCGCGTACGTCCGCCCGCCCTGGCTCTCGGTCAGGGCGAGACCGGCGAAGAGTGCGCCGAACAGGACCCAGCAGACCGCGTTCCACCGGCGCAGGGTGCGGGCCCAGAACGGGTTGGCGGGGCGGCCGAGGGCCGGGCCGCTGAGGGAGTTGGGGCGCCAGGAGTTCAGGCTGTGTTCGGCCCTCGACCACGTGATCATGGTGATCAACCTACGTGGACCGCCGCCACCGCGGACTGCTGCGTGCGCGGCACTCCGCGCGAGGGCCACCAGCTCGCCTCGCCGAGCAGCGTCATGGCCGCCGGCAGCACCATGATCCGGATGACGAAGGCGTCCAGCAGCACGGCCGCCGCCAGCACGAAACCGATCTGCTTCATCTCGATGATGTGCAGGAAGACGAAGCTGGCGAAGACCGTCACCATCACCACCGCGGCGCTGGTCACCACCGCCGCGGAGCTGCCGATCCCGTCGACCACGGCCTTGCGTGTCGGTATGCCGCTCAGGACGGCCTCCCTGATCCGGCTGACCACGAACACCTGATAGTCCATCGACAGTCCGAAGAGGATCACGAACAGGAACAGCGGTACCCGGGAGCCGATCGATCCGGTGGAGTGGAAGCCCAGCAGGCCCTCGGCCCAGGTGCCCTGGAAGACCAGGACCAGCAGCCCCAGCGCGCCCGCGGCGGAGAGCAGGTTGAGCACGACGCCGAGCAGCCCGAGCACCACCGAGCGAAACGCCAGCGTCGTCATGACGAAGGTGACCAGCAGCAGGGCGCCGATGACCAGCGGCAGCTTGGCGGTCTGGTGGGCGGGGTAGTCGGTGGTCCGGGCGACGTCGCCGGTCACCCCGGCCTCGGCGCCGGGTATCCGGCCGACGGTTGCGGGCAGGTAGTCGTTCCGGAGGTGGGCGAGGGACCGCCGCGCCTCGTCGGAGTTCCCCGGATACGGGACGGACAGCTCCAGCACGCTGATGCGGTGGTCGTCCGACGTACGCAGCCCGGGCCGGCCGGTGAACAGCGGGTCGGTCTGCGTGCGGCGCCCGAGTTCCCGGAGCGCGGCGGCCACGTCACCGGCGCGGTCCGGCCGGGCGCGGACCACGACCTGATGCAGGACCCGGTGCTCGGGGAAGGCCGCGTTCAGCCGGTCGTACGTCCGCATCGCGGGGATGGCGCGCGAGTGGGTGTCGCGGCTCATCTCGACCAGCTTCAGCCCCGCCAGCGGGGCGGCCAGGCCCAGCAGGAGCAGCACGGAGACGCACAGGGTGAGTACCGGACGGTTGCTCGCGGGGCGGGTCAGCGCCGCCCACACCCGGCCGGTCCCGCCCGTCCGCATCCGCCGCGCCCGGCGGATCCTCGGCCGGCGCGTACCACCCGCCCGGCGGGCCGCCCGGCGCTCCGCCCGCTGCCCGGCCTTGACCAGCAGCGCGGGCAGTACCGTCAGCGAACTGGCCACGGCGACCAGGACGACGACGATGGTGCCGGTCGCCAGCGAGGAGAAGATGACGTCGGAGGCCAGATACAGCGTGGCCGTCGAGACGACCACCGCGAGCCCGGAGACCACGACCGCGCGTCCCGAGGTCACCGCGGCCAGTTCCACCACCGCCTCGGGGCCGAGCCGACCGCCGGAGCGCGCCCGTTCCTCCCGTTCCCGCTTGAGGTAGAAGAGCGTGTAGTCGACGCCCACCGCGAGGCCGATCAGAATGATGACGTTGGTGCCGACCCCGGCGTCGGGGGAAAGGTGCGAGGCCGCCATGGACAGGCCCATGGCCGCGGCGATCGATGAAATCGCCAGCAGCAGCGGCACGGTGGCCATCACGAGAGAGCCGAACGCCAGCAGCAGGGTGATCAGGGTGGCGGGCAGGGTGATCGCCTCGGAGAGCGCCAGGTCATCGCCGCGCTGAGCGTCCACGCCCTTGCTGGTGGAGGGGCCACCGGTCTCCTCCACCAGCAGACCGGGATGGCTCCGCTGCGCCGCCGCGGTCTGTGCCCGCAGCGGATCGACATGCTTACGGGCCTCCAACTCAGGCCCCCGCATGGTGACGTCGACCATGATGACCTGTCCGTCGCGGGCGGTGCGCGGCGCGGCCACGCTCTCGACCTCGGGCAGCTTCGCCATCCGGGCGGCGACGTCCCGCGCGGCGGCCTCGGCGGCCGGCCGGTCCACGGCACCGGACCGGGCCGAGACCAGAACCTGCTCGGTGGGCTTGCGCTGCAGGTGCCCTTCGGAGGCCATTGCCTCGGCCCGGCCGGCCTCGCCGACCCGGTAGTCCTCGGTGGTGGCGTTGCGGGTGCCGACCCCGGCGCCGAGGCCCAGGCACAGCACCACGAACACCAGCCATCCGGTGATCGCGCGCCAGGGGTGCAGGGCGCTCCAGCGGGCGGCGCGCACAGGTAGCTCTCTCATACGAAGAGCCTCGCCGGAGAGGCCCGGCGCCCGACAGCATCGGCCGGTTGTACTTGCCCTCCACCGGTCGGTGGACACCGGGGGTGGGGGTGGCCCCACCCCCGGCATTCATCACTGCACCGGATGCGTGAGCGCTGTGTGAGCGGATGGCGACAGACCGGATTCGTCCTGGTTTTTCATCTTGACTATGGACAAATGGGCACATAAGAGGGAAGCTAGTGGGTACACCAGACAACCGGTGAGAGCCGCACCCCTCGGTGGAGACGTCCATCGATCCGAGTGACCCACATCTCGGCAAACTGGCTAGGCCCCCGGAAGGGCACACATCGAAACGGAGCCGACGGCGACGACCGAAGGCTCGGGGAGCGGTGTGGAGCGCCGGGGGCTGTCGTATGTCTACGTGCGCGTGCCTGTGTGCGGCGCCGGCTTGATGTTCTGGTTGGCCCGGAAGAGGTTGTCCGGGTCGTAGGTCCGCTTGATGCGCGCGAGGCGCTCGTAGTTGTCGCGGTACGTCGCCCGGACCCGGCCTTCGCCCTCGCCCTGGCCGATGAAGTTCACGTACGCGCCGCCCATGGAGTGCGGCTGCAATGCCTCCCAGTAGTCCACGCACCACCGTTTCAGCGCCCCGGCGTTGGCCGGGTCGGGGTCGATCCCGGCGATGACCCCGGACCAGGCGGCGTCCCGGTAGCTCCAGGCGGTGTCCTCCGCGTCGAGGCGGTGGGCGGCGCCGTCGACCGGGTACAGGTGCATGGTCGAGAGCGCGCTGGGGAGCTTCCGCGCGTGGTCGAGGTGCACGTCGACGGCCTCGTCCGTGATGCGGTCGAAGAAGGCGCCGCGCCAGTACCACTGGAGCCCGGCCGGGAGCAGCTCGTCGAACATGCCCTGGAGGGCCGGGTAGGGCATCGGGGCCGCGAAGTGGAAGGCGGGCGGGGCGGGTTCGTCCACCGGGGCGAAGACCTCCTCCAGGGAGGTCCGGTCGTCGCCGGTGTGGCACCACACCACGCCGCACATCTTCTGTCCGTGGATCTCCTCGGGGAACGGCGGTGCGGGCGGCACGGTGAGGATCGCGAAGAAGCCGTACAGGTCGTGGGAAGCCTGCCGGATGAAGTCGCGGTACCAGGTCAGCACCGCGCGCATGCGGTCGAGGGGCCACAGGGTGACGGCGGCGCCGACGGTGTGCACCGGGTGCAGCCGGAAGGTGAAGGAGGTGACGACCCCGAAGTTGCCGCCGCCCCCGCGCAGCGCCCAGAACAGGTCGTGGTGATCGGTCTCGTTCGCGGTGACGAAGCTCCCGTCGGCCAGCACGACGTCGGCGGAGAGCAGGTTGTCGGCGGTCAGCCCGTACTTGCGGGTGAGGTAGCCGTGACCGCCGCCCAGCGCCAGCCCGCCGACGCCCGTCGTCGACACGATGCCGGCGGGCGTGGCCAGCCCGAAGGCGTGCGTGGCGTGGTCGAGGTCGGCGAGCAGGGTGCCGCCGCCGACCTGGGCGGTGCGGGCCCCGGGGTCCACGCGCACCCAGCGCATCGGCGACAGGTCGAGCGTGACGCCGCCGTTCACCAGGCAGAGGCCGGGGCCGCTGTGCCCGCCGCCGCGGACGGCCGGTTCCAGGCCGTGCTCGCGGACGAAGGTCAAGGCGGCCATCACGTCGGCGGCGTCCGAGCAGCGCACGACGGCGCCCGGATGCTTGTCGACCATGGCGTTGTAGACCGTGCGGGCCTCGTCGTAGCCGGGGTCGTGCGGCCCCGTGACGGGCCCGCGCAGGGCGGTGCTCATCGCCTCCAGAGCGGCGGACTCCGGAGTGGTGGTGTCCATGATGCTGTCCCTGGCGCTTTCCATGACATTCCCTCGCGGGGCTCCGGACCTCCCCCGTCCAGCGTCCCGCCGGGTGCAGGGGCGTGCAATTCGCGTCCGGAGTGCCCGGAGCGCCCGTCCTCAAGCCGCCGCAGGGCGCGCGCCGCGCACAGAGTCGCCGCGCACGGAGTCGCCGCGGCCGACGGCCGGGGGTGTGGCCTGCGCCGACGCCTTGGCCTCGGCGGCGTACGTGTCGACGTACTCCTGCTCCGAGAGCTTGAGGATCGCGTACATGATCTCGTCCGTGACGGCCCGCAGCACCGCGCGGTGGTCGTGCATGCCCTCGTACCGGGAGAAGTCCAGCGGCTCCCCGAAGCGGATCGTGATCGGCACGAGGCGCGGCAGCCGCCGACCCGCAGGCTGCGCCTCGAACGTACCGATCATCGCGCAGGGTATGACGGGCGCGCCCGACCGGAGCGCCATCTCCGCCACCCCGACCTTGCCCTTGTACAGCCGTCCGTCGTGCGAGCGCGTCCCCTCCGGGTAGATGCCCAGCAGCTCGCCCCTGTCCAGCACTCCCAGCGCCGTGTCGACCGCGGCCTGCGCCGCCTCCCGGCCCGACCGGTCCACCGGTATCCCGCCGATGCCGCGGAAGAACGCAGCCGTCAGCCGTCCCTTGAGCCCGCGCCCCGTGAAGTACTCCATCTTCGCGAGGAACGTGATCCGGCGCTTGACCATGACCGGCATCATGAAGTGGTCCGAGAACGACAGATGATTGCCGGCGATGATCGCCGCGCCCGTCTGCGGCAGGTGCTTCAGCCCCTCGACCCGCGGCCGGAAGAGCCACTTCAGCAGCGGTACCAGCACCACGGTCTTGAACACGTAATAGAACATGCCAGTGATCCCCCTTGCCCCGGATGACCCCCCGCGCCGAGGCACGGTAGTCGGCGGCGCGGATCATTGGGAGAGGGGCTATTGAGCCATGGTCGTGAGGCGCTGATGCGACCGTGCCCCGCAGGAACGACCCTGCGGGGCACGCCCGTTCACCCGTGCGTCAGAACTGCCAGTAGTGGTCCGGCCAGGTGCCGCACGGCCACTGGATGACCTTCTCGCCCTGCGTCGTGCTGGCGCCGGGGATGGCCAGGCACTGGCCGCTGTTCCAGTTCACCAGTTGCTTGCCGTTGTTGGTGTAGCGGATGCCCCAGTAGTGGTCCTTCCAGTCGCCGCAGGGCCACTGGATCACCTGGGTGCCGGGCGTCGTGCTGGCGCCCGGGACGGCCAGGCACTGCTGGCTGTTCCAGTTCCGTACGTGGTAGTAGGCGAGCCCGCCGCTGCTGAAGGCGTACTCGAACTGCCAGTAGTGGTCGGGCCAGGTGCCGCAGCCCCACTGGATGAGCCCGATGCCGTTCTGCGTGCTGGCACCCGGCACCGCCAGGCAGTCGCCGCTGTTGGCGTTGCGGATCCACTGGTAGTCGTCGGCCCGGTTCGGGCCCGGTCTCGCCGACTTCGCGGCGGCCTGTGCGGTGTCCTGCGGCGAGGCCGCGGATGCGGCGGCCGTCACGCCCGATGAGAGCAGCAGTGCGGCGACTGCCGTCAGGATGCCCGGCAGGCGGAAGCGCGACTTCATGTGTCCCCCTACGTCTTCGTCCGAGTCTTCGTCGACTGGTGGAAGTGCGTGGACCAGGAGTCGTACCGCTCGGCACCCGGCGGACCGGGCGCCGAGCGAGGCGCAGGCTATAACCACCGGGCAAAAAGCGGCAGTCACGGGACGGGGGCCCGGGAGGTTGGCGCGAAGGCGACGGTCGCCGGGCGTCTCACCCCCACTCGTGCCCGCGGGTCAGCTCGCTCTCCACCTCGCCGGTGTTGAGCGCTCCCTCCGGGTCGAGGAGCACCACGTCGCAGCCCTCCGGGGTGACCGGGCGGTGCTCGACGCCCTTCGGGACCACGAACATCTCGCCGGGGCCCAGGTGGACGCTCTCGCGGCCGCGGAGTTCGATGGTGAGGCTGCCGCGCAGGACGAGGAACATCTCGTCGCCCTCGGTGTGGCTGTGCCAGACGAACTCGCCCTTGAACTTGGAGACCTTCAGCTCCAGGCCGTTCACCTCCATCACGGTCTTCGGCGACCAGTAGGCGTCGATCGGCGCGAGCTTCTCCGCCAGGTTCACCACGGTGTCGGGACGGGCCATCAGTCAGTCTCTCCTCAGGTGTTTGGCAACCACACCAACCACATCTGCCTCGTTGGTGCGCAGGAAGTGATGCCCGCCCGGATACACCTGAACCTCGCAGCCCACCGTGGTCAGTTCCTCCCACAGGCTCAGGTCGGCCGTGGGGCAGGTGTGGTCGCTGTCGCCGCCGCAGGCCGTGACCGGGGCCCGGAGGCGGGACAGCTCGGAGCGGGCGGGCCGGTAGGCGTCCAGGAGGCGGAGGTCGGCCCGGAGCGGCGGGAGGATCAGGGGCAGCAGCTGGGGGTGGTCGTAGACCTCCGCGTCGGGGCCGCCGAGCCGGCGCATCGAGGCGATCAGCTCCTCGTCCGGCAGCAGGTGCCGCTTCTCGCCGTGCACGTGGTGGGGGGCCGTCCGGGCGGAGACGAAGAGGCGGGTCGCGGTCACACCGTGGTCCCGCTCCAGCCGCCGCGCCACCTCGTACGCCACGCCCGAGCCCATGCTGTGGCCGAAGAGCGTCAGCGGCAGGTCGAGGAAGGGGCGCAGCTCCTCGGCCACGCGGTCGGCCATCTCCGTCATGTCCTCGATGCAGGGCTCGGACATCCGCTCCTGCCGGCCGGGGTACTGCACGACGATCGTCTCGGTCCCCGGGGGCAGCAGGGCGGGCCAGCCCTGGAAGCCGGCGGCCGTGCCGCCCGCGTGGGGGAAGCACACGAGACGGGCGACCGCGGGGTCGCCGCCGTGGGCGGCGTGGCGGCGCAGCCACGATCGCTTGGCCATGGTGGGGGTCCTTTCAGTCCTTCTTCGGTCCTTGCCGGCAGGGGCGGTGGTCAGGCCGCCGCGCGCTGCTGTTCCGCCAGCATCGCGCCGAGCCGTGCGATGCCCTCCGTGATGACCTCTTCCGTGCCGCTCAGGCTCAGCCGCACGCAGCGCGTGCCGTGGCCCGCGAGGAAGGGAGTGGTGAGCGGGGGGACGAAGAAGTGGCGTCCCGGCACTATGAAGACGCCCTTCCGCTTGAGTTCGCGGTAGGCGACGAGGTCGTCGAACCAGTCGTGGTCGATCCACAGCCAGCAGAACATGCCGCCGTCGCTGCGGTGCAGCCGCCAGTCGACCGTCTCCGGCAGGTGCTCGTGCAGCAGCTCCTCGGCGAGGCGGCGCTTGGCCCGGTAGTACGGCTTGATGACCTTGGTGGTCAGCACGTCGATGTCCCCGGTGTCCAGGGCGCGGGCCGCCGCGTTCTGCATGAGCTGGGGCGCGTGGAGCGCGGCGTTGGCGGTGAAGGACACCAGGGCGTCGATCGCCTCCGCCGGGCCGATGGCGAAGCCGATGCGCTCGCCCGGCATGCCTGCCTTGGAGAACGTGAAGCAGTTGATGACGTTGGGGTGGAGGACGGGCGTCAGCGGTGTGTCGACGACACCGGGGAAGGGCTGCCCGTAGGCGTGGTCGACGATCAGCGGGATGTCGCGCTCGGCGGCGATGGCGACGAGGCCGTCCAGCTCGGCGGCGTCGAGGCTGCGGCCGGTCGGGTTGCTCGGGCTGGAGAGCAGCATCGCGCCGCCGCCCGCGGCCGTCGCGCGGCGCACGGCGGGCAGGTCCACCGCGTAGCGGAAGAGGCGCGCGTCGTCCGTCCCGGCGTCCCCGGTCGTCACCACGGGCTCCACGCCGGCGATGCCGTCCTCGGCGATGCTCAGGCCCTGGTAGCCGGTGTAGTCGGGCACGCAGGGGAGCACCAGCCGCCGGCTGCCGTCCGCCCCGGGCACGGGTCCGGTGAAGGCGTTCACCGCCATGAAGGCGAGCATCTGGCTGCCGGGCCCGACCAGGACGTTCTCGGGGCCGATCGCCCAGCCGTACGCCGCGCCGAAGTACCGGACGATGGCGTCGACCAGCTTGTTCGTCCCGCGCGAGGGGCCGTACTGGCCGCCCGCGCCGAAGAAGTCCTCCCGCATGCTCTCCTCGGCGAGGCGGCGCCAGGTGTCGACGACCTCCGGGATCATCGCCGGGTTGCCGGGGCTGAGGTTGCACCACGGGCCGGCCGACGGCTCGCCGACCGTGGTGGCGATGTCGTCCATGATGCTGCGGATGCCGGACAGGCGGGACATGCTCGTCCCCCAGGTGGAAAGCTGCATCGGTGGGTTCCCCGTTTCCGACGGTCGACAGGTTCGGCAGGTGAGGGCCGGTCCCGGGTCCTGTGTCCGGTTCCGGTGGTCGTGGTGCGCCGTGGCGCCGGGCCGGGCCGCTTCGGCCCGGCGCCACGGGTTCCGGGAGGTCCCTACGAGACCTTCTGGAGGGATTCGACGTGTGCCGCGATGGCCGCGACCGTCGACTTGCGGAACAGCTCGTCCATCGGGACGTCGACGCCCAGTTCGTCGTTCAGCGCCTGCTGGATCTTCGTCATGATCAGCGAGTGCCCGCCCAGCTCGAAGAAGTCGTCCTCGTCGGAGAAGCTCTCCAGCTTGAGCTCACGGCTCCAGATGGCGTGGATCCGTTCTGCGATCACCTTGCGGTCCTTTCGTATCGATGCGTATCGATGGCTCTGGTCAGTTGAAGTCGGTGCGCACGGGGAACTGCTCGCCGTGGTTGTTCTCCGTGCGGATCCGGTTGTGGTCGAACTTGTTCTCGCCGGAGACGAGCACGCTGCCGTACTCGGCCAGGTCGAAGGTGGCACCGTGCGCCGAGAAGGAGTCCTGGCCGGGGTAGACCCGCACGTGTGTCGGCACATAGCGGCCCGCGATCGCGAAGCGCGTCTCGCGCTCGGTGAGGTTGGGCGTGGAGCCGTGCACGCAGGAGGCCGTGAAGATGACCGCCTCGCCCGGCTGCATCTCCAGCTCCACCACGTCCTCGGGGCGCGGCTCCCAGTCCGGGTCGATCGCGAAGTCCGCGAAGTCGTAGCCGAAGAAGCCGGTGTCCGCGTGCTGGACGTCGAAGTCGTCGCGGCCGGTCTGCGTCGCCTTGTGCTCGTCGAAGATCCAGTCACGCTGGGAGCCGCGGACGAACTTCATGCAGGCGCGGTCCTTCGTCGCAGGCGTGAAGCAGGTCCACACCGTGATGTCGATGAAGGCGTTCCACTCCGACTCGGTCGGCAGCAGCTGCGGCTTGCCATTCGCGTAGCTGTAGTCGCGGACCTGGTGCCACTCCGTGGCCTTCGCGCCCGGGAACTTGGGGAACCACTCGGTGCGCCAGCACAGGACGTCCGGGCCCAGGATCGCGTTGAGGTACTTGATGATGGTCGGGTGGGTGATGTGCCGCGTGAGCTGCGGGATGTCGAAGTGGCGGTCGTAGTTGACGCTGTTCTTGTACAGCGCCCGGTCGGTGACGTGGTTGTTGATCCGGATCTCGCGGATCAGCTCGGCCGCCTCCTCGGGCTCGTACAGCTTGATCGGGCCGATGAAGCCGTCCCGGCCGAACTGCTCGATGTCGGCCTTGATGTCCTCGGGCACGACCGCGTTGGCGGAGATCTGGGCGGCCGGTGCGGGTCGCTGGCTGGTGGTCACGCTGGAGTCACTCCTCTGATCGGTGGAAGCGTGGTCAGTGGGCTGGTGTGGTGGGGGCGGCGACCGAGGCGGCGAGTGCCTTGCGGTCGACCTTGCCGTTGGGGTTCAGGGGAAAGGCGCCCAGCTCGACGACCTCCTGCGGCACCATGTTCCGCGGCAGGGAGCCGAGCAGTTCGGCACGGAGCGCGCGGGCGTCGAAGGGGTCCCGGCCGGCGGCGGGGATGACGAAGGCGACCAGGCGCGCCTCGCCGTCGGGGCCGGGCGGGGCCAGCACGGCGACGTCCTCGACCCGGGCGTTGGCCCGCACCCCGTGCTCGACGTCGCCGAGGTCGATGCGCATGCCGCGGATCTTCACCTGGGCGTCGACCCGGCCGACCACCACGAGGTCCCCGGACTCCGTGGCGTAGCCGCGGTCGCCGGTCCGGTAGAGCCGTACGGGCTCGCCGTCGATCCGCACCGTGGTGAAGCGCCGCAGGTCGGCGGGCGAGGCGTTGAGGTATCCGGCGCCGACGCTGGTGCCGGAGATGCAGATCTCGCCGGTCTCCCCGTCGGGGACCTCCGTGAGACCGCCGTCCGCCGCCTCCTCCATCAGGCGGATCGCGGTGTTGTACACGGGCCGGCCCACCGGGGTGGCGCCCGTGCGGTAGCGCGGGTAGTCGTGGAGGGGGTACGAGGAGGCCACGTCCGTGCACTCGGCCACGCCGTACTGGTGCAGGAGGGTGCAGGTGTTGCCCTCCAGGGTGGCCCACTCCTCGACGCGCGGCGTCGACAGGGGCTCGCCGCCGATGAAGACGTAGTCGACGCCCGTGAGGGCGCCGCCCCGGGCCGGCCCCTCGGCACCCGCCGCCTTCGCGGCCTTCGCCGCCTCGGCCAGGTCCCGCTCGATGAGCAGGTAGAGGGTGCTGGGCGCGCAGTGCAGCGTGCGCACCCCGTGCCGGGCAATGAGCCGGTAGGCCATGCTCACGTCGAAGCTGCGGCTCGGCAGCAGGTGCAGCGCGGCGCCCGTGAACAGCGGGGCCATCAGGCCGCGTTGGCTGATGTCGAAGCCGAAGGAGCTGACGCTCAGGCTGCTCGACCGCTCGTCCAGCTCGTACTCCAGGGCCAGCCAGTGGAGCAGGTTGTACCAGCCCTCGTGGCGGACGGCGACGGCCTTGGGGGTGCCGGTGGAGCCCGAGGTGAAGACCGCGTAGCAGAGGTCGTCGCCGGTGACGTCGGTCTGCGGGTCCGTGGCCGGGAGGTCGGCGAGGCGGGGTGCGAGGGCCTCGATGTCGAGCACCTTGGTGTGCGTGTGCCCCACGAGATCCTGCGTGGCGGGCGACACCACGGTGAGTTCGAGCTGGTCGAGGTTGGAGAGCATCAGCTGGAGACGCTCCCGCGGGTACGTGGGGTCGAGCGGCGCGTACGCGGCACCGGACTTGAGGATGCCCAGGATGGCGGTCATCAGCTCCGGCGTGCGGTCCAGGCACACGCCGACGACGGCGCCCCGGCCCACGCCCAGCGAGAGCAGGTGGTGGGCGAACCGGTTGGCCCGGGTGTTGAGTTCCGCGTAGCTCAGTTGCTCCTCACCGCAGGTGAGGGCGGTGCCGAGCGGGTTGCGGTGGGCGTGGGACTCGAAGACGCGATGTACGGCCGTGTCCTCGGGGAGCGGCGCGCACAAACCGTTCAGGGTCATTCAGAAGGTCCTCTCCGGCACGAGCACCGGCGGCGACGGCAGGGGCCAGGCCAGGGTGGGGCGAAAATTCTCGACAAGGACGCTTTCGTCGTACTCCATGAGGTAGCGGTAGAAGGGCTGGGCCGACCGGAAGGACCGGGAGACCAGCTCGGTCACCCGCAGCAGCAGCGGCGCCGGGTCACCGGCCCCCGCCTGCGGCGTCCCGGTCGCCAGCGGGGTGAAGCCGAGGCGCTTCAGCGGGGGCACCGCGCTCCGGTCGGCGACGTCCGCCACGACGTGGCTCATGTCGTTGACGACGCTCCACTGGAGGCAGGCCTTCACCATCCCGCCCACCACACCGAACGGCAGCTCGGGCCACGGCCCGCTGCCGCGGCAGGCGTCCAGCAGGACGAAGCGCCGGAACTGCGCCACCCGCCGGTTCTTGCGCAGCGCACCGGGCAGCACGCCCCGCGCGTCGACCGGAAGTCCCAGCGGGGAGTCGACCACCAGCTCGGCGGCGGCCACCACATCTCCGTCGATCATGGCCAGCACGTGCACCGTGTGCGGTACGTAGGCGTCGTCGCGGTCGTCCTGCCCGGCCAGGACGTGACCGAACAGGTCCTGGTGCGCCGTCGCCCGGATCCGCGCGATGCTGTGGAAGTCGAGCGCGCTCCGCGCGGTGTACACGAAGCAGTCGCGCTCTGCGTCTTTCGGCGTCTCAACGAATGCGAAATCCATCTCCGCCTCGGGAAGGTCGGGAAGGGAAGCTGCCGGGAAGCTGTCGGGGGGACCCGTCCGGTCCGGGGGCGGTCCGGGCTACCGGGCCGCCGCGAGCGCCCGGTTGACCGCGGAGAGCACGGAGTGCACCTGCGCCGTCTCGCGTGCGGGCTCGAGTCCGGCCCCGTGCGCGGTGGTTCCGGCCACGCTCACCTCCGCGTAGGCCGCGGTGCGCTCGCCGTGGGCGTCCGCCAGCGCGTGGTGCGACACGGCGGTCAGGCTCACCTCGGAGCCGAGGACGGAGGCCAGCGCGGCCGCGAAGGCCCCGGCGGCTCCGGCGCCCCGGCCCTCCGCCTGCGTCTCGCTGCCGTCCTCCCGGACGATCGAGGCCAGGATCCGGATCCGGTCCGCGCCGTCGGCCTCCGTGCGGAACTCCTTCAGCAGCAGGGCCGGTGAACCCTGCTCGACGTACTCGCGGTGGAAGACCGCCCACAGGTCGCGGGAGGTCAGCTCGATGCCCTCCGCGTCGGCGACCTTCTGCACCAGGCGCGCCAGCTCCACCCGCAGGCCGCGCGGCACGTCCAGGCCGTACACGCTCTTGAGGATGTGCGCGATGCCGCCCTTGCCCGACTGGCTGTTGACCCGCACCACGGACTCGTAGGTGCGCCCGACGTCCTTCGGGTCGATCGGCAGGTAGGGCACGTCCCAGCGGACCTCCCCCGGCGCGGTGCCGGCCGCGCGCGCCTGCGCGTCGATGGCGGCGAGGCCCTTGGCGATGGCGTCCTGGTGGGTGCCGGAGAAGGCGGTGTACACCAGGTCGCCCGCGTAGGGGTGGCGGGTGTGCACGGGGATCTGGTTGCAGTGCTCGACGGTGGCGCGGATCTCGTCGATGTCCGAGAAGTCGAGCTGGGGGTCGACGCCCTGGGCGAAGAGGTTGAGCGCCATGGTCGCCAGGCAGACGTTGCCGGTCCGCTCGCCGTTGCCGAAGAGCGTGCCCTCGACCCGGTCCGCGCCCGCCATCAGGGCGAGTTCGCCGGAGGCCACGGCGGTGCCGCGGTCGTTGTGCGGGTGCACCGAGAGGATGATCGACTCCCGGTTGTCCAGGTTCCGGTGCATCCATTCGACCTGGTCTGCGAAGACGTTGGGGCTGTCCGTCTCGACCGTGGTCGGCAGGTTGAGCGTGACCGGGCGGTCGGGGGACGCGTCCCACACGGCCGCCACGGTGTTGGACAGCGCCAGGGCGAACTCCGGCTCCGTGACGTTGAACGTCTCGGGCGAGTACTCGAACCGCAGGCGCGCACCCTTGGCGGCGTCGGCCAGCCGGGCCACGTGCTCGGCGGAGGAGACGGCCATGCGCTCCACTTCCGCGGGCGTCATGGAGAAGACCACCTCGCGCCACAGGCACGCCGTCGCGTGGCACAGGTGCACCACGGCCCGGTCCGCTCCCTCGATGGCCTCGAAGGTGCGCTCGATCAGCTCGGGGCGGGCGGGGGTGAAGACGGAGACGGTGACGTCGTCGGGGATGCGGTCCCGGGTGATCAGCTCGCGCACGAAGGAGAAGTCCGCGTCGCTGGCCGAGGGGTAGCCGATCTCGATCTCCTTGAAGCCCATCCGGACCAGGAGGTCGAACATCCGGCCCTTGCGGGCGGTGTCCATGGGGTTGGCGAGCGCCTGGTTGCCGTCCCGCAGGTCGACCGAGGCCCACAGGGGTGCGCGCTCCAGCCGCCGGGCGGGCCAGAGGCGCTCGGCGGGCGCCTCCGGCAGCCGGGGCTCGGTGCGGACGTAACGGGCGACGGGCATCGCGGACGCGCGCTGGGTGTTCCACCACGGCTGGTCGGCGCGGGACGGGCCCGAGGGCGTGCGCAGCCGGGAGCCGGCGAGCGGGGACGGAGGGATCTGGGGCATTCCTGCCTCCCTGGTGGTCGGGCGGGATGCCCGCGGTTGCCGCCTGTCGGGGCGGCCCACTTGGTCGGTGACGGGACGAACGTATGGCGGCCCGTCCTCGCTCCGTCCCCGGCCGGGCCCCGTCCGGTCCCCGTGCGCCGGGCCCCGTCCCCGCGCCGTCCCCGGGTCATCCCCGGCTCGTCACCGATGCGTCCTCGGTGCGCTCCCGCACGGCCGGGACCTGCGGCTTTCCGTCGGCTTTGGCGGCAGCGGGCGCTCCGGCCGCGTCCCGTGCGTCCTCCCGGACCAGGTTGAGCAGGGGGCCGGTCATGGCCGTGGTGACCACCGCCATCACGATCATGATGGAGTAGAAGCGCTCGTCGATGAGGTGCATCTGCAGGCCCACCGTGACGATGACGATCTCGGTCAGGCCGCGCGTGTTCATCAGCACCGCGACCGGCAGCGCGGCCCGGTGCCCGGTGCCGGAGGCCCGCGCCCCCAGGTAGGCGCCCGCCGCCTTGGACGCCACGGCCACCGCGATCACGGCCACGAGCGTGCCGAGCGTCGCGGAGTCGAAGCCGGAGAGGTCCACCTTGGTGCCCGCGACGATGAAGTACAGCGGCAGCAGGAAGTGCGAGCCCGCGCTCTCCAGTTGCCCGACGAGCCGGGCCCGCATCCGCTCGGTCCCCGCCTTCGGCATGGTGGCGCCGAGCGCGAAGGCCCCGAAGATGAAGTGCACGCCCATCCACTCGGTGGCGGCGCAGGACAGCATCAGCGCCACGGTCAGGGCCGGGAACAGTGCGGCGGGCGGCGCGTCGTCCCGTGCGGCCTCCCGCGCACCGCCGCCGTCGCCGCCGCCCGACAGCCACCGGAACAGCGGGCGCACCAGGAACCACAGCGCCCCGGCGTAGACGGGCAGGAGCATGACCCGCCACTGCCCCGACGCGCCGCAGAACGCGACCACCCCGGCCAGGCAGATCCACGCCACGAGGTCGCCCACCGCCGCCGCGGCCAGCGTGATCCCGCCCAGCGGGCGCCGGTTGAGCCCCCGGTCGGTGAGGATCCGCGCCAGCACGGGAAAGGCGGTCACCGACATGGCGACGCCGAGGAAGAGCACGAAGCCGGTGCGGTCCCCCGGCGCGTACTGCTTCGCCAGCGGGAGCGCCATCAGCGCGCCGGCCGTCAGCGGGACGGTGACCGAGCCCGCCGCCAGGGTCAGCGCGGCCCGCTTGCGGCCGCGCAGCAGGGCGAAGTCGATCTCGTATCCGACGGTGAACATGAAGATGGCCAGCCCGATGTTGGCCAGCCCCTCCAGCAGGGGCCGCACCGTGCCCGGGACGATGGCCTGGCTCCCCGAGACCGTCAGCACGGTGGGGCTGGCCAGGATCCCGGCGAAGATCTCGCCGACCACCGGCGGCTGGCCGATCCGCCGGGCGGCCGCACCGCACGCCTGGGCGGCGGCCAGCGCGATGGCCAGGGCGATGAAGAAGTCCGTAACGAGGTGCCCGGTCATGTCATTCCTCGAGAATCCATGGAGGGTGGGAAGAGCTCACTGATGAAGAACTCACTGATGAGGAAGGGAAAGCAGCGACGCCCGCCCGCCGGAACCGGCTCGGAACGTCTGCCGGAACGGCTCAGAAGTGGCAGGGGTCGCAGAGGTCGCCGGCGTAGGAGAGGATCAGCTGCCGGTCCATGTAGAAGTCGTGCAGGCCCTTCAGGGCCGTCTCCCGGTCCTCGGGCGTGTCGATCTCGCGGCACAGCTGGGCGCAGTAGGCCTGGACGAGGCCGTGCACGCGGTAGTGGCCCGCCTCCGGCTGCTGGAGGAGGTGCTCGTCCACCAGCTCCTCCAGCAGTTCCTCGGTGCGCGGCACCGGCAGCCCGGCCAGGGCCGCGGCGCTGGGGGCGTTCACCACCTGGGTGACCACGAGGCCGAGCAGCCGCAGCAGCCGCTGCTGGTCGGGGTGGAGCCGGGTGTAGGAGAGGTCGATGCGGGAGGACACGCCGCCGTCCTCGGCCCGCAGCTCGGCGAGCCGGCGGCCGGGGTCGGCGAGGCGTCCGGCGAGGTAGCCGACGGACCAGGTGGGGCGGTGGCGCAGCCGGGCCACGGCGGCGGAGACGGCGAGGGGGTGGTGGCCGCAGTGCCGCAGCACTCCGTCCAGGTCCTCGGCCCCGCCCGGATCGGCCCCGTCGGCACTCCGGAGCCGGTCGCCGGCCAGGCGGCGGAACAGCCGCCGCGCCTCGTCGTCCGGGAGGGGCTCCAGGAAGTGCGGGCGGGCCGCGGGCAGTCCGGTGAGGCTGCGGCGGCTGGTGACGACCGTCAGGGCGCCGGGACCGTCGGTCAGCAGCGGCCGGATCTGGTCGGTGCTCGCCACGTTGTCGAGGACGAGCAGCACGCGGCGCCCCGCGAGCCAGGCGCGCCACGCCGCCGCGGGACCGTCGGCACCGGCGTGCCCGTCCGCCCGTACGCCCGCGGTCCGCAGCGCCCGTGCCAGCGCGGCGGCCGGGGTCAGGGGCACCGCACCGGTGGTGTGGCCGTGCAGGTCGAGGAAGAGGCACCCGTCGGGGTAGTGGGGTGCGAGCCGGTGGGCGGCGTGCACGGCGAAGGCGGTCTTGCCCACGCCGGGCATCCCCTCGACGAGGGCGACGGAGGTGGTGCCGTCGGTCCCGGCGGCCAGCAGCTGCCGGAGGACGTCGGCGCGGCCGGTGAAGTGGGGCAGGTCCGCGGGGAGGTTGCCGCGGAGGGGGGACGGCGGCAGACGCGGCGCCGAGTGCGGGGAGGGGGCTTCGGCCGTGACCGGCGGCGGCGTTGCCGCCGCCGCGAGGGCGGGCGTGTCGTCGGCCAGCATCTGCTGGTGGAGTTCCTGCAGTTCGGGACCGGGGTCGAGGCCGAGGGTCTCCGCCAGGTCGCGGCGGGTCCGTTCGTAGACGGCGAAGGCGCGGGCGCGGGCGCCGGAGCGGTAGAGAGCGCGGACCAGCTGGCCCACCAGCCGTTCGCGCAGCGGGTTTTCGGCCACCGCCGCCGTCAGCTCGCCGATCAGTGCGGTGTGCCTGCCGCCCGCCAGTTCCAGCTCGACGCACTCCTCCAGGACGGTCAGCCGCTGTTCGTCCAGGCCGGCCGCCTGTGCCCGGAGCCCCGGCCGGTCCAGTCCGGACAGGACCGGCCCGCGCCAGAGGGCGAGGGCCGCGCGTAACTCCTCGGCGGCCTGGACGGGTCTGCCCTGGTCGAGGTGGCGGCGCGCCTGTGCGCCGTGCTCCTGGAAGGTGCGCAGGTCGAGTGCGGCACCGGCGATGTCCAGCCGGTAGCCGTCGGCTTCGGGGGCGATGGCGGCGCCGGTGGGGTTCAGGAGGGTCCTGAGTTCCGAGACGGCATTGCGGATCTGTTTGCGCGCGGTGACGGGCGGCCGCTGCTCCCAGACGATGTCGGCCAGCCGGGACAGGGACACCCGCCGCCCGTTGGCCAGCAGGAGGGCACCGAGGACGATCTGCTGTTTCACACCGCGCAGCGGGAGCCGCTGCCCGGCGATCGATAACTCGAGGGGACCGAGAACCCGGAATTCTGCAACAGGCATACGCGCGCCAACCTTCGAAATCTCTGCGGGAGACATGTCCGGGGGACGTGGCCGGGGAAGGCCACCGGACAGAACGGATTCGAGCCGATGAGAAGGGCGAAGCGTCCCGGCGTCATTGCCGGCCCGCGGAATCCGGGAGAGCCCGGAAAAGGGGCCGGAAGCCGGGGCACGAGAAGCGCGGAGGAAACGGCGCCGCCGGACGGGCGGGCCGGGTGGAGCGAGGACGGTGCGGCGGTGCGGGCAGTACGGCGGTACGGCGGTGCGGTGCGCAACGTCAGCTCGCAAGGCAACTGGTGGGCCTCTGCGCCGAGTCTGCCGTCCAGGTGGGGACGGTCTTCGCCGCTGACAGCACGACCCTGCCGGAAGCCAGACTTCCAGTCCAAGGCTTATTTGGTATGGACGTATACCTTTTGATCATGGTGACCCTGCGGCAGCTGCAATACATGATCACGATCGTGGAGGAAGGCTCCTTCACGCGCGCCGCACGGCGCCTGCACATCTCCCAACCGGCCCTGTCGCGCCAGCTCCAGGCACTGGAGCGGTTCTGCGGCGGACCGCTCGTCGAACGGGACGCCCGCCCCCTGCGGCTGACCGCACTGGGGCGGGCGATACACCCCCACGCCCTCGCGACGCTCGCCGAGGCCGACCGGATCCGCCTCGCCGCCGCCTCCGCGGCGGACGGGCTCGGCGGCGAACTGCGGCTGGCCACCCTGGACTCGATCAGCTTCGGAGTCCTCCCGCCCGTGCTCAGCGCCTGGCACGGGGGCAACCCGGCGGTGGAGGTGCGCCTGGCCGAATTCCGCCATGCCGAGGAGCTGATGACCGCCCTCGCCGAGGGCCGGGCGGACGTCGCCGTGGGTCCCCTGAGCGACCGGTGGCCGGGCGACCGGCAGCTGCTCGGCGTGGCCGAGTTCGTCCTGGTCCTGCCGCCCGACGATCCCGTGGCGGCCGCGCACCCCGGACCGGGCGTGCCCCTGGCGGCCCTCGCCGACCGGGCGTGGGTGCACTTCGCCCCGGCGAACGCCCTGAGCAGGGTGCTCAACGAGGCGTGCGGAGCCGCCGGTTTCACGCCACGGACGGCCGTCCGCACCGAGCAGACCGTCGCCGCGCCCCTGCTGGCCGCGTCCGGCCTGGGTCCCACCCTCGTGCCGACCTACGTCGTCCCCCCGCACTTCCATGGCCGGATCCTGCGCCCGGAACCACCGGTTCAGCGCCCGCTGTTCGTCTACACCACGGCCTCCCCCGGCCCGACCGTCACCAGCTTCGTCAAAGTGCTCGTCCGGCACGCCCGGGTCGCGCCGCAGACGAGCCCGGACGACCTCGGCGTCGAGAGCGGCCGTTGAGCGCGCCGAGGTCGTCCGGGCGGGGAGGGCGCACGGCGAGCCCGGGGGGAAGCTCGCCCGCCCGAGTCCGCGGGTGCGGGGGTGCAACGGGTGCGGGGTGAGGAATCCGCGTGCGTGCCGGTCAGTTCGTCCTCGGCTCCCGGGGAGAGGCGGCGGCAGCCGCGGCCGGCTCCGGCGCGACCGGGGCCGTGGGCTGCTCGCCCTTCCCGGGTACGAACCGGCGCAGGAAGCGTCCCTGCGTCACGGCGAGCAGGGCCCCGGCGACCATGACCAGCCCGCCCACGACCTGGATCGCGGTGAACGACTCGTCGAGGAAGATCACCGAGCTGGTGACCCCGAAGACCGGCACCGCGAACATCACGACCGTGGCCGTCGAGGGGCTCACGCTGCGCAGCCCCCGGTAGAAGCAGAGGTAGGCGATGGCAGTGGGCCCGATCGCCAGGTACACCACATTGGCCCAGACGCCGCCCGAGAGGCCGCCCCAGTCGACGTCGGACGCGGACGGCACGGCCAGGGCCACCAGCCCCAGCGAGCCCGCGACCGTGCCGTAGGTGGTGGCGCGCAGCGGCTGCACGCCGGCCAGGACCTTCTTGGAGGTGATGCTGTAGGCGGCCCAGGCGGCGGCGCCGAGGAGGTAGACGAAGTCGCCGGTCAGGCGCTTGCCGCTGACCCCGCCGCCCGCGTCCCCGATGCCGAGGAAGAAGACGACCGCGCCCGCCACGCCGAGCACCAGCCCGGCGATGCGCGGGCCCGACGCCGTCTCCTTGCCCATGACCAGGAGCGCACCGGTGGTGAGGACGGGGCTGAGCACCGGGACGATGATGCTGCCGTCGATGGAAGGGGCGAGCGACAGCCCCCAGAAGAAGAAGAGGTTGTACGCGAACACGCCCAGCAGGCCGACGAGTCCGGCCCGCAGGGCCTCCCGCCAGGAGAACGCCCCGGCCCGGCCGCCCCGCCCCGCGACGGCGAGGATCAGCAGCAGGACGACCGCCCCGCCGCCGAAGCGCAGGGCCGCCGCGACCTGGTGGGGTACATGGCCGACGACCACCTTGGAGCTGGTGAAGGCGCTGCCGAAGAAGGCCATGGTGGCCAGCAGGTAGAAGTAGGCGTCGACGGGATCGCGTCGCTGCTCGGTCGTCTCGGACACGCTGACTCGCTTCCTCTCCCGGGTCGTCGGGTCAGGGGTGCATCGTGGCGCCCTTGAGCACCTTGTCGACGCCGTTGCGGGGCCCGTAGACGGCCATCCCCACGAGGTCGAGCTGGTCCTTGCCGACGGCGCGGACGGCAGCGCGGTTGTCGCGGTCGTTGTTGGTCGTGAACAGGTCGGACGTGAACACGGAGACCGGGAGCGCACGGCCCAGGGCACGGCCGTGAGCGGTCGTCAGAAGCTCCTTGGAGCCCTCGAAGACGAGCACCGGCTGCCGGAACATCGGCAGGTACTCGGTGCCGTCGGCGTCGCCGTAGGGCTCGCCGATCACCTCGGGTACGAGCGTGCCGAGGCCGCTGACCAGGAAGGCCGTGACGTTGAGGCGCTGCCAGGTGTGCAGGTCGTCGCGGAGCAGTACGGCAATCTTGGTGTCGAAGCGGACGGGCGCGTTCTCGGTTTCCATGGACCGGATTGTGTCCCGGCACAACAGCGCAGGTCTTGTACGATCTTTGCATGGTTGCCGGCCCTGACATCACGGCGTGGCGCCCGGCGGTCGCAGGGGTCGCGGAGGTCTTCCACGCCCACTTCACCGATCACGTCTACCCCATGCACGCGCACGACACATGGACGCTCCTGATCGTCGACGACGGCATGGTCCGCTACGACCTGGACCGCCACGAGCACGGCGCGCTGAGCGACCTGGTGACGCTCCTCCCCCCGCATGTCCCCCACAACGGCTGCCCGGTCACGCCGCAGGGCTTCCGCAAGCGGGTCCTGTACCTGGACGCGGACCTCCTGGGCGAGGAGCACATAGGGCGCGCGGTGGACAGTCCCGAGCTGGACGACCCCCTGTTACGCCGCCGGATCCACCAACTGCACGTGGTGCTCGCCGAGCACGGCGAGAACCTGGAGGCGGAGAGCCGCCTCGCCATGATCTGCGACCGGCTGCTGTCCCACCTGGGCCGCCGGGTCCCCCCGCCGCTCCCCCGCCCCGACCAGAGCCGGCTGGCGCACCGCCTGCGCGACCTCCTCAACGAGCGCGTGCTCCAGGGCCTGACGCTCCAGGAGGCGTCCGCCCTGCTGCACGCGCACCCCACGCATCTCGTGCGCGCCTTCAGCCGCGAGTTCGGCATCGCACCCCACCAGTACCTGACCGCCCGCCGGGTGGACCGGGCGCGGCGCCTGCTGCTGGAGGGGCAGCCTCCGCGCACGGTCGCGGTCAGCACGGGCTTCTGCGACCAGTCGCACCTGACGAGGAACTTCAAGCGGATCGTCGGCGTCGCGCCGGGGCGGTACGCGCACACGGTGCGCACCGGCCCCACGCCCCGTCGGACGCCCCGTCAGCTCCCTGCCTCCGGCGGCCCGGGCACGGCCTAAAATTCCTCCGTACCCGCTGGTCACCGCACCGGCAAGCGCGCGAGGTTCCGGGACGCCGGCTGTGTCTCGGGGGGAGGGCATGAATCCGGATGAGCCGCCGCTCCAGTGGACTGATGGGCATATGGGCCGAGGCGCAGCGCCAGCAGCAGCGCCAGCAGGAGGCCCGGCAGCGGGCGTTGGCGCAGCAGCAGCGCGAGCAGGAACGGCAGCAGCGCGCGCACGAGCGGGACCTGGCGCGCCAGGACCGCGAACGGCGCCAGGCGTACCGGCAGGCGCGCGAGGCCGAGGCGCGCCGGCGCACGGAGGAGCTGGACGCGCGGATGGCGGCGCTGGAGGGCCTGCTGGTCGCCGGGTGCGGGGCGCCGGGCTTCCGGACGAGCGCGCTGGAGCGGCCCGAGCGGCTGGAGCCGTTCAACCCCGGCCACCTGGGGCAGCCGGTGCCCGTGCCGGAC
Organism: Streptomyces sp. 17_S59; assembly: GCF_056930295.1. Lineage (NCBI taxonomy): Bacteria > Bacillati > Actinomycetota > Actinomycetes > Kitasatosporales > Streptomycetaceae > Streptomyces > Streptomyces sp. 17_S59. The sequence continues at coordinate 2,953,694 of NZ_JBXOWD010000001.1, forward strand.
CCTAACTCCTACCGCGGCTTCGGCAACCGCGCGCAGTACGAGCACGACCTGCACGCCGCCCGGTCCGCCGAGGCGCAGCGGCAGCAGCAGCTGGCGGCCTACCGGCAGCAGTACGACCAGTGGGCCGAGGCCGCGCTCGCGGACGTCCGGCGGCACAACGCCGGCATCGGCGAGATGGTCGCCGCGCTGCGCGAGGGGGACCCGGACGCCGTGGTGGAGTACTTCTCCGCCGCGCTCTACGCCTCCACCGCCTGGCCGGACGAGTTCCCGCACCAGATAGCCGCCGCCTACGACCCCGGCGCCCGGCAGCTCGTCCTCGACTGGGAGCTGCCCGGCTTCGACGTCGTCCCCGAGATCAAGTCGGTGCGGTACATGCCGACGGCGGACGAGGAGAAGGAGACGGCCCGGCCCGTCACCCAGCGCCGGAGCGCCTACCGGGACGTGCTGGCGCAGTGCGTGCTGCTGGCGGTGCGCGAGCTGTTCGCGGCCGACGAGTTCGGGATCCTGGAGTCCGTCGCACTCAACGGCTTCGTCGACGACCACGACCCGGCCACCGGGCACCGCGCGCAGATCGTCCTGGCCTCGGTGACGGTGGGCCGGTCCGTCTTCTCGGGCCTGCGCCTGGAGCAGGTCAGCGCGGTCGACTGCCTCGCCGACGGCCTCGGCGGGCAGCTGTCCGCCCGGCCCGACCAGCTCGCCGCCGTCCGCCCGGGACGGGTGCCGGGCGACGTCGGGCGCGGGGTGGTCTCCCACGGCGGCGGTGACGACCCGGACCTGTTCGAGATGGACCCCATCGAGTTCGAGGAGCTGGTCGCCGAGCTGTTCCGGGCGCGCGGCATGCGGGCGGTGATGACCACCCGCTCCAACGACGGCGGCGTGGACGTCGAGGCCCTGGACCCCGACCCGATCAGCGGCGGCCGGATCATCGTGCAGGTCAAGCGGTACCGGAAGACGGTGCCGCCGACCGCCGTGCGCGACCTGTACGGCACGGTGCAGGGCGCGGGGGCCAACAAGGGGGTGCTGGTGACGACCTCCGGGTTCGGCCCGGGGTCGTACGCCTTCGCCAACGGCAAGCCGCTGACGCTCGTCTCCGGCGAGGAGCTGGTGGACCTGCTGGCCCAGCACGGGCTGCGCGGCCGGCTCGGCGGCGGGGCGCCGCGTACGGCCCGGGGTGGTGGCCAGTCGGCGTCCTCCGGTGAGGACCGGCCCGAGACCCACAACGTGCTGGGCATGTCCTGGTCCGGCCGGGTCGCCCTCGACGTGTGCGCCCTGGTCTGCGACGGCGACCGGGTCCTCAGCGACGATCACTTCGTCTTCTACAACAACCCCCGCACCCCCGACGGCTCCGTCCGGTCGCTGGAGCCCACCCTCACCGACAAGGCCGCGCTGCGCGTCGCCTTCGAGGAGCTGCCGGCCGCCGCCGACCGGCTGGTGCTGGTCGCGGCCATAGACCCGGAGGTCGATCCGGAGGCGGACCTCGCGCAGTTCACCGACGCCCGGCTCCGCCTCGCCGACGCCTCCGGCGCGGAGCTGGGGCAGCTGGAGGTCTCGGACGGGCGGCCCGGCGAGACCGCGCTGGTGCTGGGCTCCTTCCGGCGGCGGGCGAGCGGCGACTGGGACTTCGTGATCGGCGGACGGGGGTACGCCGGGGGCCTGGAGGCGCTGGTGCAGGAGTACGGGATCGAGGTGGCTTGATCATCTCGCCTCGTCCGGCGGCCGGTTGTCCACAGGCGCCCATGGCCGCCGCTCGCGGCTCATAGACTTTGTGAATGGCCGATACCGCAGAGACCCTCCAGGAGCCGAGCGACGCCCTGCGCTGCCTGCGGCGCGTCTTCGGTTACGACGCGTTCCGCGGCGATCAGGAAGAGATCATCGAGCATGTCGCCGGCGGCGGCGACGCGCTCGTCCTGATGCCGACCGGTGGCGGCAAGTCGCTGTGCTACCAGATCCCCGCGCTCGTCAGACCCGGGGTCGGCGTGGTGGTCTCGCCGCTGATCGCGCTCATGCAGGACCAGGTCGACGCGCTGCGCGCGCTCGGCGTGCGGGCCGGCTTCCTGAACTCCACGCAGGACCTCGACGAACGCCGCATGGTGGAGGCCGAGTTCCTCGCGGGCGAGCTGGACCTGCTCTACCTGGCGCCCGAGCGGCTGCGCGTGGAGGCCACGCTGCGGCTGCTCGACCGGGGCAAGATCTCGCTCTTCGCCATCGACGAGGCGCACTGCGTGGCCCAGTGGGGCCACGACTTCCGGCCCGACTACCTGGCCCTGTCCGCCCTGCACGAGCGCTGGCCGGACGTGCCGCGCATCGCGCTGACCGCGACGGCCACGGACGCGACGCGCAGGGAGATCGCGGCACGGCTGAACCTGGGCGGGGCCCGGCACTTCGTCGCCAGCTTCGACCGCCCCAACATCCAGTACCGCATCGCGCCCAAGAACGACCCGCGGAAGCAGCTGCTGGAGCTGCTGCGCACCGAGCACGCGGGCGAGGCAGGCGTCGTCTACTGCCTGTCCCGCAAGGGCGTCGAGGACACCGCGGCGTTCCTGGCGCAGCACGGCGTCGAGGCCCTGCCGTACCACGCGGGGCTCGACGCGGCGACGCGCGCCGCCAACCAGTCGCGGTTCCTGCGCGAGGACGGCATCGTCATGGTGGCCACCATCGCCTTCGGCATGGGCATCGACAAGCCGGACGTGCGCTTCGTCGCCCACCTCGACCTGCCGAAGTCCGTCGAGGGCTACTACCAGGAGACCGGCCGCGCCGGGCGCGACGGCCTGCCGTCGACGGCCTGGCTGGCGTACGGGCTCCAGGACGTGGTCCAGCAGCGCAAGATGATCGACGGCTCGGAGGGCGACGACGCCCACCGCCGCCGGCTCGCCGCCCACCTGGAGTCGATGCTGGCGCTGTGCGAGACGGTCGAGTGCCGCCGGGTGCAGCTGCTCGCCTACTTCGGCCAGCAGAGCGCGGCGTGCGGCAACTGCGACACCTGTCTGACGCCGCCCACCACGTGGGACGGCACGATCGCCGCGCAGAAGTTCCTGTCCGCGGTGTTCCGGCTGGCCCGGGAGCGGCGGCAGAAGTTCGGCGCGGGGCAGATCATCGACATCCTGCTGGGCAAGAAGACCGCGAAGGTCATCCAGTTCGACCACGACGCCCTGTCCGTCTTCGGCATCGGCACGGAGCTGTCGATGGCCGAATGGCGCGGTGTGGTACGGCAGTTGCTGGCGCAGGGCCTGCTGGCGGTGGAGGGCGACTTCGGCACGCTCGTGCTGACCGAGACCAGCGGTGACGTGCTCGGCTCGCGGCGCCAGGTGATGCTGCGCCGCGAGCCGGAGAAGCCCGCCCGGTCCGCGAAGGGCGCGCGGGGCGAAGGTGCCGCGAAGTCCGGCAAGCGCTCCGCGCCCGCCGCCGATCTGCCCGAGGCGGCGGTCCCGGTCTTCGAGGAGCTGCGCGCCTGGCGGGCGGCGACCGCGCGCGAACAGGGCGTACCGGCCTATGTGATCTTCCACGACGCCACGCTGAGGGAGATCGCCACGGCGCTGCCGGGCGACCTCGATCAGCTGTCGTCGGTCGGCGGCGTCGGCGAGAGCAAGCTGGCCAAGTACGGGCAGCCCATCCTCGACGTGCTGTCGGGGATCGCGGCGGCCGCCGAGTTCACTGCGTCGGCTGCAGAGACCGCCGCGCAGACCCCCGGGGCCGCCTCGGCTTGATGCGCTGCTGTGCGGTCAGGGCGGCCGCCGCGTAGCGGGGGTCGGGGCGCAGCGTGTGCTCGCGCCGGCAGGCCTCGGTGAATTTGAGGACGTGCTCGTCGCCGTGCTCCACGGCCCGGGCGACGAGTTCGTCGAAGGGCGGCAGCTCGCCCTCCGCCTCGGCCGCCTCCCGGGCCGCGCCGGCCTCGCCGCCCCGGTGCTCGGTGAAGGCCAGCAGCAGCGCGGTGTGCACGTGCCAGAGCGCGGCCAGGCTCGGCTCGTGCAGCTCGGCGGGCAGGTGCGGCAGCACCAGCCGGACCGCGGCCGGGGCGGTCACGGCGTGGATGAGGGGAACGGCGAAGATCTCCGGGTGGCCGGTGTAGACGCCCGCGAACTCGGTCGTCATCTCGCTGAGCAGCCACTGGGTACGGCCCTCGGGGGCCGGGGCGAGCGCGTCGAGCGCCTCGGTGTAGCCCGGGAGTTCGCCCAGGTGCGCCAGCCGGTACCCGGCCGCGGCCCGGCCGCGCCGCTCGCCGGAGTGGGGCGTGCGGGGCAGCGCGGCCACGGCGGCCGCGAGGTCGTGCGTGCCGCGCATGCGGACCTCGCCGGGGAGGTGGGCGAAGCGGGCGGCCCAGTAGGCCATTCCCCTGGCGAGTTCGGTCAGCTGGGCCGGGGTGGGCCCGGGGGTGGCGGCGAGGGAGCGCACGGCGTGGGCGGTGCGGATCGTTCCGTGGGTCAGGCCCGCGAGCATGCCGGGCAGCAGCCGGGGCCACCAGCAGGCGAGCACGTCACGCCAGGGGGCTTCGGCGAGTTCGCGCCGGAAGAGCGCCTCCCAGTCGCCCGCCCGGGAGAAGTCGCCGAGCGCGGGGCGCCAGGAGGACGCATCGGCGGGGTCGAGGGCGAAGCGCGGTGCGGGCACCTCGTGGTGGGGCATGGCGGTGCGGTAGCCCTCGACCCAGGCGGCGACCTGGTCGCCGTGGCCGAGGGCGGCGAGGGCTTCGGCGCCCATCGGGCCGTGGTTGGCGAGGTCGGCGCCGGCGCCGCGCTCGTATCCCAGGTCGTCCAGGCGCTCCAGCGCGTCGTTGACGGCGTCCCGATAACCGGTGGCAGGCATGGGTGTCCCCTTGTCCAGAGTTCGGATTCCAGAATGGTTTGGATATACGAAGCATCTAGACTCGGAGTATGCCGCATGCCGCAGAGCCCGGGGAACACCGGCTCCCCACCCCCGAGGAGACCGAGGTCACGGGCCTCGTCCCGCTCATCTCGCCGTACTTCCGCCAGGCCGTCGCCGACATGCCAGACCGGCTGCGCGCGGTCTTCGACGCCAACGGGCTCACGGCCCGGCACGGCGCGGTGCTGCCGCAGCTGCTGGCCGAGGAGCCGCTGGCCGTGAGCGAGCTGGCGCGCCGCATGCGGCTGTCGCTGTCGACGGTGAGCGAACTGGTCGGCGCACTGAGCCGGGCCGGGCTGGTCGAGCGGCGCGAGGACCCGGCGAACCGCCGCCGGACGCTCGTGGTCATCGCGGACGCCTACCGGCCGGCCGTGGAGGTGTTCATCGCCCTGCGCTGCGGGCCGCTGCTGCGGGCGCTCGACAGCCTGTCGCCGCGCGACCGCGCGGGCTTCGTCGCCGGGCTCGCGGCATGGGCGCGGGAAGCGGAGGCCCAGTCGGCGGGCGCGGGCCGCTCCCGGGCCCGGTCCGCCCGGTCCGCCCGGCCCGTCCGCGCCTGCTGAAACACCTGCGGCGGCTGCCGCACGCCCGCGAGGTGGGCGTAGACGACCACGTTCCCGAGGTAGGCGTCGGCCTCCTGCGAGAAGCCGCCGCCACAGGTGATCACCCGCAGCTCGGCCCGCTGCGAGGCCCCGTACACCTTCGCCGACGGGAAGTCCGCCCGGTCGTACACCTCGACGGCGTCGACGGCGAAGACGGCGGTGCGGCCGTCCGCGCGCGCCAGCTCCACCTCGTGCCCCTTCTTCAGGGCGCCGAGCCGGTAGAAGACCGCCGGGCCGCTCTCGGTGTCGACGTGCCCGGCGACGACCGCGGTGCCCGCGGAGCCGGGCGGGGTGCCGTCCGCGTACCAGCCCGCCAGGTTGCCGTCCGCCTCCGGCGGGCTGGCGAGGGTCTCGTCGGACAGCAGGCCGAGGGGCGCCAGCGGCGCGTCGACCCCGATGGCCGGTATCCGGATGCGCGTGGGCACGGCGGGGGGCAGCGGCGGCACGGCCCGCTCGTCGCGGGGCCCGCCCAGGAGCGCCTCGGCCGGGGAGGGCTGCGGGGGCGGCTCCTGATCCTTCGCGCCGCGCTCGATCAGCCAGCTGCCCGCCAGCAGCGCGGCCGCGAGCACCGCGGCGAGCACGGCCCGGCGGCGGGCCTCGGCCCGGGCAGTGCCACGGCCGGCACCCGGGCGGCGCGGGCCCGGGCCGTACGGCCCGTGGCACCGGCACGTCCCCGCGCCCCGCAGGGAGGCCCTCGCCAGACGGCCGTCCCCGGGCCCCGGGCGCCAGGTGCGCGCCCGGGGGCCGAGGGGCGGACCGGCCCGCACCGGGACGTCCCGCGGTCAGGCGCGGTCGTCGCCGCGGCGGCGCAGGAACCAGGCGCCCGCACCGATCGCGGCGGCCAGCACGGTCGCCCCGGCCACGATCTCGGCCGTGCCGGAGTTCTCGCTCGTACCGCCGAAACCGGTCTTCATGCCGCCCTTGGGAGGCTTGGCCGACATGCTCGGCATCATCGACATGCCGGGCGTCATCGACATGCTCGGCATCATGCTCGGCATGGCGGAGGCGGGCATCGTGGACGAGGCGCCCGAGCCCTTGCCGACCATCACGTCGCCGGCGGCCTCCTTGCCGTCGTCGCACTTGGCGCCGATGCCGTACGTACCGGGCTTGGCCGAGTCGGGGATCTTGAACTCGCCGGCCACGACCTCCTTGCCCGCGCCGGGCTTGAGTTCGAACGAGGCGGGCCCGCCCACCGCGCTGGCGTCGCCCGTGGCATGGCCCTGCGGGCCGCACGCAGAGGTGTTCACCGTGACCGTCTCGCCCGGCTGGACCCGGGCCGGGCTGATGTCCAGCTTCCCGAAGCCCCCGTCGGCGAGCGCGGGGGCGCTCCACAGGCCGAGCGCGGTTATGGTCACCGCCGTCCCGGTGAGCACTCGTGCAGTACGCATGCTTCCTCCGTGAGCGCGGACGCGGGCACTCCGATGTGCCACGGCAGGAGTCGGGATTCCGCGCTCCTCACTGCCGAGCGAAACCGCCCCGCGGGTGACCCGCACCCCGGCGGCCCCTCGTCCCGGGGGCCGGGAACGCCCCCGGTCGGGGCCGAATGGGCAGGTCATGCCGGGTGGGGCGAGATCGTCCGGCCCGCCGCCCCGGATATGGCGAACGGGTGACCGGAGGACTACTCCCGGTCACCCGTTCGACGGTTCTCCCTCCGGAGCCCGGCTCACTCCGCCAGGTCGTCCGGACAGCCCGTACCCCGCGGCAGCTTGTACGGCGAGGCGATGCGGTACGTCCCGGGGCGCGGCGCGCGCAGCAGCGTCCAGTCGTCCTCCGGCTCACCGTCCTTCGTCGCGGGCTGCACCTGCTTCGTCAGACAGCCGTTGACGTTGACCGGCGGCTCGCCGTGCGGGCCGCCCTTCGGCGGCTGGATGGGCCTGCCCCGGTCGTCGACCAGCGCCAGCCACGGCGAGTACGGGATGCGGACGCGCACCACGCCCGCGGACTGCACGGTGATCGTCAGCCGGTCGGCGTCCACGCGCTCCACCGTCCCCGGGAGCTCGGCCAGCGGGGTCGGGTCCTTCACCTCGTACAGCCGCCAGTTGCTGTCGGACCACACCTCGCGCAGATACGGCTGCCCCTCGCCGACCAGCTTGGCCTCGGCGACGGCCGCCTTGTCGGGCTCGCCCATCGGCAGCACCACGTAGTGCACCGCCCAGCGGCTGAGCCAGGTGCGGTAGCTGGCGGGGGACAGCAGGCCGTCCTCATAGAAGAGGGGGTTCCGCTCCCGGTCCGCCTGCCGGTTCCAGCCGCGTGCCAGGTTCACGTAGGGGGCCAGCGCGGAGGCCTCGCGGTGGCTGCGGGCCGGTACGACCTCGACGCGGCCGTGCGCGGCGTCCACCTTCTGGAGCCGGTCCACCAGGGGCGCCAGCTCGCGCGCCCAGGAGGCGGCGGGAGTGGTGTGCACGATGTCGCTGACGGAGTTGGCGGTCTGCCAGGCGGTGACGGTCACCACGGCGAGGGCGGTGAGGCCCCAGGCCCGGACCGGGCTGCCCGCCCGGGCGGCCGCGACGGGCGCCCTGACCGACTGCCACAGCTCCGGCCACAGCTGGGACCACTTCTCCGGCCGCCCCAGCTCCGTCATCGCGGCGACCAGCACCACACCGCCGAAGACCATGCCGAGCCGGGAGATGTTCGTACCGATCTGGGACGGAATGAGCCAGACCAGCAGCACGCCGAGGACGTACACCCCCGACACGATCCGGACCGTCCGCCACGACCTGGGCGTGAACAGCACGCCGGCGAGCCCCATGATCAGCGGCAGGATCGCCGACACGAACTCCATCGGCTGCTGCCCCGAGAACGGGAACAGCCACGCCGACAGCGCCACCACCAGCACCGGCGTCAGACCCAGCGCATAGGCCGCCGGACGCCGCCTGCTCAGCCACAGGGCGGCCGCGACGACGCCCACGAACAGGCCCGCGACCGGGCTGGAGGCCGTGGCGAGCCCCGCCATGACCGCGGCCAGCACGGCCCGTCCCCAGCGGTACTTGCGCTCCGCGCGCCACCGCGCGGGCCAGGCGAAGACCGCCGCCACCGCCGCGAGCCCGAACATCGTGCCGAGCCCGAACGTCACCCGTCCCGATATCGCGTTGCAGGTCAGTGCGAACGTGCCGTAGAGGGCGGGCCACAGCGGGCGCGTCACCGCCCGGCTGCGCACGAGCAGCAGCGCGATCAGTCCGGCCGAGATGGTCCCGGCGATCATCATCGTGCTGCGCACACCCAGCAGGGCCATGAGGTACGGCGAGATGACGCTGTACGAGACCGGGTGCATGCCTCCGTACCAGGCGAGGTTGTACGCCGAGGACGGGTGCTGGAGCGCGAACTCCGCCCAGGCGTCCTGGGCGGCGAGGTCGCCGCCGCTGTTGGCGAACAGCCAGAACCAGAGCATGTGCAGCACCGCCGCCACGAAGAGGGTGACGGCGACGGTCCCGGTCAGCGCCGCGTACCGGCCGCGGCGCCGGTGGTCCGGCTTGAGCGCCCAGGAGGGACGCCGCCAGCCGGGCCTCCCGCCCCTGCCGGCCCCTGCCGGCCTGCTGCCGCCGCCCTCTCGGCTCGGCTCGTCCGGCTGCGGCTGTCCGGCCCGCGCCGGGTCCACGGTGGTCACTGCGGCTCTCCCCGTCTTCCCCCTGAGGTCGTCTCCTCCCCCATCTTCACGCATGCTCGGAGCGATGCGCACAAACCCCGCGACGCTAACACGCCACTTGCGCGGGGGCCCGCGCGCGAAGGCTCCTGTGCCGTACGTGTACAGAACAGGAGCCCCCGCCTCCGGTCATCGGCCCGGGCCTCAGCCCAGGCGCGTCAGCTTCGCCCCGAAAGACGGCTCGGCCAGGGCCTTCTGGAGCGTCACCGGAACCTTGATCTCACCGGTGCCCCCACCCACGGACAAGTAGCCGATCTCGGCGCCGGCCTTCGCCGTGTGCGGGACGGTCTTGTCCTTGGCGACGAGCTTCAGGTCGACCTTGAGGCCGGGCCAGCCGGCCACGGTCAGGTCCTTGGCCGCGACGACCGGGGTCGCGCCGCCGAGGCCGTCGTCGACGTGGCCGACGACGTCGCCCTTCTTCACGACGGTGCCGGTGGTCAGCGACTTGCCCGTCGCCAGGATGAGCTGCTTGCTGTAGTCGGTGGCGGTGTCGATGATCGGGCTCTTGTGCTGCCCGAAGACCGCGCCGATGATCAGCTGCGTGGAGTCGCCGACCTTCTTCTCGGCGGCGAAGAGCAGATTGCCTCCGGCCTTGGTCGTGGAACCGGTCTTGATGCCGACGACGCCGAACGCCGGGACGAGCTTGTTGAAGTTCCGCTGCGTCTTCTGGTACGCCTCGCGGCTGCTCGACCCGGAGGCCGTCGTGGAGCTGTACTGGGTCGCCTTGGAGATCTCCCGGAAAACCGGATCCTGCATCGCCTTCTTGCCCAGCTTCACCTGGTCCTCGGCCGTGCTGACGGTGGTCTCCATGAGACCGCTGGCGTCGGTGTAGGTGGTGTTCGTCATGCCGAACTCCTTGGCGGTGTCGTTCATCTTCTTGATGAACGCCTCCTCGGAGCCGGCGTCCCAGCGGGCGAGCAGCCGCGCGACGTTGTTCGCGGACGGCAGCATGACGGCTTCCAGGGCCTCTTTCTCGGAGATCTTCTGCCCCTTGTGCACCTCGACGACCGACTCGTTCTCCTTGTCGCCGTTGACGAAGTCGTCCTCCGCCTTCTGGTCGACGTCGATCATCTGCCCGTTGTCACCCTTCTTCAGAGGGTGGTCGCGCAGGATGAGATACGTGGTCATCACCTTGGCCACACTGCCGATGGGGAGCGGCTTCATCTCGCCGTACGAGCCGACCCGGCCGAGCCCGTCGACGTCCACGATCGCCTGGCCCTCCGTGGGCCAGGGCAGGGACGGGGCGGCGCCGTCGAAGGTGAAGGACGACTTGCCGGCGAGCGCGAGCTTCGGGTCGGGCAGCGGGCGGAACGCCTGGACCACCACGAAGACGATCACGAGGAGCGCCACCAGCGGCGTCCAGATCTTCACGCGGCGCAGGGCCGTGCGCATCGGGGTCGGCGCCGGCGGAGGCGTGTTCGTCAGCTGCGCCAGCAGGTCCAGCGGCGCGGCGGGCGGCGCGGCCGCCCCGGCGGCGCCCGGCTTGCCCGGGAACGGGGTCTGCTTGGTCTCCTCCGCGCCCGCGGGGGCCGCGGGGGTCTTCGGGGGCGTGACCGAGACCGGGATGGCGGGCTTGCCCGCACCCGGCTTGGCGGCCTCGGGCTTCGCGGTGCCCGGCGTGGCGGTGCCCGGCGTGGCAGCCGGGGCCCCGTCCTTCTTCAGCGGGACGAACTGGCTCGGGCGCTCCGGCTTGGCGGGCGGCGGGGGCGGCGCCTTGAGCAGCTCGGTCGGCTGGTCGGCGGACGCGCTCCCGGCGGGCTTGCGGGCATCGGCCTTGGCATCGGCTCCGGGGGCGCCCGCCTTGGGGCGCACGGTCCCGAAGGCGGCGGTCGCCTGGTGGGCGGCGGGCTTGTCGGCGGCTTTGGCGTCCGCCTTCTCGTCCGCCGCCTTGTCCTGGTTCGGGCGCACGGTCTTGAACACCGCGGTCGCCCGGTCGACGGGAGCAGCGGGCTTCTTCGCGCCGCCGTCGGCAGGGTTGGCCGCGCCCTCGCCCTTCGGGGCGGCACTGGGCTTCTCGTCGGCGCTCGGAGTCACGGCCTTGAACACAGCCGTCGCCCGGTCGACAGGAGCATCGGCAGGCTTCTTCGAGCCACCGTCGGCGGCGGTCTCCGCCTTGGGCTCGTCCTTCGCCCCGTCGTCCTCGCCGTCACCGGCCACCCACGCGGCCACGGCCGCCTTCAGCCGGGCGTCGCCGCCGGACACGATGGACGAGATGTCCTTCCCGGCCCCGGCCGCAGGCGTCCGCTTTGCATTCGCATCGGCAGCGTCGCCCTTCTCGGCGCCCGCCTCGGCGGCTGTCTCCGCGTCAGTTCCGGAACCGGACCGCGGGTCGGTCTTCGTGCCGGTCTTCACGTCCGTCTTCACGTCCGTCTTCGCGGCCGGCTTTGCGTCCGGCTTTGCGTCCGGCTTCTCATCCGTCCGTGCGCCGTCCCCGTCGGCAGCCTCCTTGGGCCGTACGGGCCGGAAAACGGCCGTGGAGCGGTCCGCCGTACGCCCCTCGGGGGCATCCGTGTCCGCGTCCCCCTCCGGGCCCTCAGGGGCCGAAACCGCCGCGCTCTTCGAAGCCGACGGCGCCGGCTCCGCCGCCCGGGCGACACTGAGCCTGGGGTCACGTTCGCTGCCAGCCGTCTCCCCCGACGACTTACGCTGCTCCGACTTGTCGGGGGACTCGCCCGCCACCGATGCCTCCTCGAATTTCCGCTGACCGAATGCGTCAACCGACTAACCGGTTACCAGTGTCCTCTGCCGATGTCCCGCCATCGTGTGACGGCACCGTCAAAGAGCCTCGTCCGGCTTCACCCACGTGCAAGACGAGACGACATACCTACCGGTTCCCACCCGAAGCCACCACGCACTCTCGACAGACCAATGTGAGAGGGGTCACCCTGTCACTCATCCACGCGGGGAGGCATGGATGGGCAGGAGCCGCAGAACAATTCCGGAGGAGCTTCTGCTGCTCGCCCTGGACCCGGCCACGGGTACCACGGCGCAGCCGCAGTCGCTCGACCTCGGTCTCGCCGGAGCCCAGCTGGTAGAGCTGGCTCTGGCCGGACGGATAGCCCCAGACGGGGATCGTATCGCCGTGGTCCATCCGCGGCCGACAGGAGATCCGACCCTGGACACCGCGCTCGAACTGCTGCGACGCCGCGGCAGCCCGGTGCGGGCCGTCCACTGGATCGGCGGGCCCCGCCTGGGGCTGCGTCAGACGTATCTCACGCACCTGGAGCGGTGCGGCATGGTGCATGCCGTGGCCGGTCAGATGTGCGGGGTACTGCCGACCACCCGCTACCAGGCGACGGACACGGCCATCAGCCGGGAGATCAGGGCCCGGCTGGACAGCGCGATCCGCACCGGCGTGCCGCCGGACCCGCGGACCGCGGCGCTCGCCGCCCTGGCCCACGCGGTCGGGCTCGGCAAGCACCTCTACCCGGGCAACGAAGGCCGGTCCTCGCGCTCGAGGCTCCGGGACCTGATCAGGCACGACCCGATGGGCGGTCTCGTCGCGCACGCCGTGCTGGACGTGCAGAACGGCGCCGCCGCACAGCCCCGGCGGGCCCCCGCCGGAGCCGGCTCGGGAGGCAGCGGCGGTGCAGCGGGGCGCCGTACGGCCGCAGTCAGGCCCTCGGCCGAGACGGCCGTGGTGGCCGTGTCGCCCTCGGGACGGCCGACGACCCACCGCCATGGCGTCATGGCGCGCGCGGGCGCCTCGTGAAACGGTTCGGCTACCGAGAGCAACGAGGCGTGCGGACGCACCGACTCACACGCCCGTAAGCACCACCGGCACCACAACCCGCACCACCCTCCGCTCCGACGAACGCACCGCAGCCCCCAGGGCCCGGTCCGGGAGCCGCAGCAGCGCGCGGGGCGGCGGGCCGCACCGTCCCGGACGGCGCGCGGCCCGCCGCCCGTGCGCGCGGCGCCTTGCCACCTGCTGGTAACTAGCAGGTACTTGCGGACAAGTCCCATGACCCGTAAACGGACTTGGTGTAAGCATTTTCCAGCGCCGCCCCGGCCGGTGGTGGCAGGCTGCGGAGCCAGGAGAACAGCAGCATGACGGAGCCGGAGGTGCGTCCCGTGGCGTCCAGTGTCAACCCCACCGTAAGGCGACGCCGATTGGGGCAGGAGCTTCGCAAGCTCCGCGAACTCAAGGGCATGACAGCCGAAGAGGTGGCCGAGCGGCTACTGGTCTCGCAATCGAAGATCAGCCGCCTGGAGAACGGCCGCCGCAGCATCAGTCAGCGCGATGTCCGCGATCTGTGCAGCGTGTACGGGGTCGAGGACCACCGCATCGTCGATTCCCTGATGCAGATGGCCAAGGAGTCGCGCCAGCAGGGCTGGTGGCACGCGTTCGGCGATATCCCGTACAGCGTTTACATCGGCCTGGAGACCGATGCCGCGTCCTTGCGCGTGTACGAGGCCTCGCTCGTTCCGGGGCTGCTGCAGACGCCGAACTACGCGAGCGCCGTGACCGAGGGATCGTGGCCGGAAGCCACGGCGTCGGACGTCGAAAGGCGCGTCCAAGTGCGCATGCGGCGCCAGGAACGCATCACCGACGCGGAGAATCCCCTGCGGCTGTGGGCGGTCATCGACGAGTCGGCGCTGCGGCGCATCGTCGGCAGCAATGCCATCATGCGCGAACAGATGGAACATCTGGTGGAGTTCAGCCTCCAGCCGCACATTACCGTGCAGGTGCTGCCGTATGCCGTGGGAGCACATCCCGGCATGTACGGCAAATTCTCCATTCTGGAATTCCACGACCCGCAGGACGCCAGCACGGTCTATCTGGAGGGGATCACCAGCGACCTCTACCTGGAGAAGCCGAATGACGTCCAGGCGTACAGCGTGATGTACGAGCATTTGCGAATGCAGGCGTTGAACGCGGAGGACTCGCGGCGGTTCATCCTCCGGGTCGCCGAGGACTGGGCGAGGGGCGAGGACTGAGGCGGACGGCCCGTCGGCCGGAGGAGGCGGAACGGTACACCTCTCCCCGCCCCGCGGGAAGAGGTGCAAGGAACATCCCATCCGGTCGAGTGAACGCCCCGTTCATCAGGTGATGTTGGCGCGTAACGTCGATCGCACCTCGGGAAACCGGCGTTGTGATCAGACGATACCCATCGGAGTAATCATGGCAATTCAGCAGGGAAAGACCACCTGGCGGAAGTCCTCGCACTCGCTGGCCAACGGCGACTGCGTGGAGGTCGCATCCCCGCTTCCCCAGTCCATCGCGGTCCGTGACTCCAAGGACCCGCAGGGACCGGCCCTCGCCTTCACCCCGGAGGCGTGGTCCTCGTTCGTGGCGACCGTCGACAGCGCCGTTCACGCGCTCTGACCGAGCGCCGTCTTCCCCGCGCAGAGCCCTCTCGCCGGTCCCCCGTCCCCGGCCGAGAGGGCTCCGTTGCACCTCCGATCAGGCGAGGTCAGGCACCCGGCTTCTTCGCGGGGCGGACCGTGTTCATGATCTTGTCGATCTGGTCCGGCGTGAGGGCGTTGGGCACGCCCTGGTCGGCGTAGATCAGCCAGCCGTGGAAGGTGCCGTCCGGCAGCTTCTGGGCGATGCTCTTCACGATCGCCGTGGGCGGCACGCAGTCGCTGGCGCGGTTGGCGATGGTGACCTTGGCGGTGGCGGTGTAGCCCTCGATGCCGTTGTGGTTCCACGGCGTGGCGTCGCTGACCTCGATCTTCGGCTTGTTGCTCAGGCCGCCGTAGGCGAAGACGCCCCAGTTGCCCGCCCAGTTGCGGGCGTTCTCCTGGAGGCTGCCGTCCCTGCCGCCGCCGGTCGTGCCGACCGTGGCGAGCTGGCCCTTGCCCGCCTCGCCCATCGAGTTGGGGTTGGGGTTCGAGGCACAGCCGCCCTCGTGGAAGTTGGCCGTGGCGCGCATGGTGACCTGCAGCTTGCCGTTCTCGCTGTACCCGACCATCGTGTCCGGCGGGAAGAGCTTCCACTGCTCGCTCTGGGCCGGGACGGCGTACGAGAAGTTGTGCTCGTCGCTCTTCTGCGTCTGCCAGCCGGCGGGCGCGGCCTGGTCGCCCGAGGGGGCCGAGCCGCCGTTGGCGGCCTCGGGAGCGGCGGACTGCTGCCCCGGCTGGGCCGGTGCGGCCGACGCCTTGCCGGTGCCGCCGGCCTTGTCGGTCTTCTTGTCGTCCCCGCCCTTGAGCAGGAAGAACGCACCGCCGCCGAGGACGGCCAGTGCCACGACGCCACCGACGACGGCGAGCAGCGTCTTGTTCTTGCCGCCCCCGCCGCCGGGCGCCGGAACGGGCGCCGCAGCCGGGGCGGGCGCCGTCCAGGCACCCGGCGGCGGGGGCGGCGGCAGCGGGGAACCGCCCGGCGGCGGGGGCGGGGGCGGCGGCACCGCAGCGCCGGCAGGCGGCTGCACGGCGGGCTGGGCGAAGACCGTCGGCTGGGCGTGGGCACCGGCGTTCGGCGCCTGCGGCGGGGCGGCCGGCAGCTGCACCGCCGGCTGGTCGATCGCGGTGGGCTGGGCATGCCCGGCGCCGTTCGGGCCCCACGCGGGAGCCTGCCCGAAGCCGCCCTGCGGCATGGGGCTCTGGGGCGGCTGCCCCGGATGGGGCTGCTGGGGCTGCTGAGGGTTCTGGGGCCAAGACATGCGGAACACCCTATGCGCGGTCTGTCGCCGCCCGATCGGGGCCAGGCGACAGATCGGCAACACTTGTACGGATTCCGCTCGCGCGAACCGTTCTCTCAGCGTTCCCCTCAGCCGTTGTCCAGGACCGGCAGCAGCTCCGGCAGGTGCCCGTCCGAGGCGAGCGCCGCCTGCTGACGGTCCGCCGGGACCTCCCCGTACAGGGTCGTGCGCGCCCGCGCCGGCCGCCCCGCCGCCTCCGCTATCGCGACGAGGTCCTGGATGGAGCGGTACGAGCCGTACGAGGAGCCCGCCATGCGGGAGATGGTCTCCTCCATCAGCGTGCCGCCCAGGTCGTTGGCGCCCGAGCGGAGCATCTCGGCCGCGCCCTCGGTGCCCAGCTTGACCCAGCTCGTCTGGATATTGGTGATATACGGGTGGAGCAGCAGCCGGGCCATCGCCGTGACCGCGCGGTTGTCCCGCATCGTGGGCCCGGGGCGGGCGATGCCCGCCAGGTACACGGGGGCGTTGGTGTGGATGAAGGGGAGGGTGACGAACTCGGTGAAACCGCCCACGTTTTTGGACAATGCGGCCTGCTGGATCTCCGCGAGCAGCCGCAGATGCCCCAGCCAGTGGCGGGGCTGGTCCACATGCCCGTACATCATCGTGGAGGAGGAGCGGACGCCCAGCTCGTGCGCCGTCTTCACGACCTCGATCCAGGTGGCCGTGGGCAGCTTGCCCTTGGTGAGCACCCAGCGGACCTCGTCGTCCAGGATCTCCGCGGCCGTGCCCGGGATGGAGTCGAGCCCGGCCTCCTTGGCGGCGGTCAGCCACTCGCGGGTCGACATCCCCGTGCGCGTCGCGCCGTTGACGACCTCCATCGGCGAGAAGGCGTGCACGTGCATGCCCGGGACGCGCTCCTTGACCGCCCGGGCGATGTCGAAGTAGGCCGTCCCCGGCAGATCGGGGTGGATGCCGCCCTGCATGCACACCTCGACCGCGCCGACCTCCCACGCCTGCTGGGCGCGGTCGGCGACCTGCTCGAGCGAGAGCGTGAAGGCGTCGGCGTCGGTGCGCCGCTGGGCGAAGGCGCAGAAGCGGCAGCCGGTGTAGCAGACGTTGGTGAAGTTGATGTTCCGGGTGACGATGTAGGTGACGTCGTCGCCCACCGTCGCCCGCCGCAGCTCGTCGGCGATCCCGCACAGCGCGTCGAGCGCCGGGCCGTCGGCGTGCAGCAGGGCGAGCGCCTGGCCGTCCGTCAGCCGCGTCGGGTCGTCGGCGGCCTGCTTCAGGGCCTCGCGCACGTCGCCGTCGATGCGCTCGGGGGCCATGCCGGGCGCCGCGGCCTCGCGCAGGGCGGCCCAGTCGCCGTACACCTCGTCGAAGTCGTCGCGCCGGTCGGCGGTGCGGCCCTCGGTGTCGATGGTGCGGTGCAGCTCCGTGCGGCCGGTGGGGACGAACACCTCCTCGGGCTCCTGCCAGGGGCGTCCCGTCACCACGGCGTCCTCGCGCGCCAGGCCCGTCTCCGGGTCGGCCAGCGCGCCGACGTGCGGCATGATGCGCGGGTCCAGCCAGGGCTCGCCGCGCAGCACGAACTCCGGGTAGACGGCGAGGCGTTCCTTCAGCCGGAAGCCCGCGGCGGCGGAGCGCTCGGCGAGTTCCTCGATCTGCGGCCAGGGGCGTTCGGGGTTGACGTGGTCGGGAGTGATCGGGGAGACGCCGCCCCAGTCGTCGATGCCGGCACCGATGAGCCGCGCGTACTCGTCGTCCACCAGGTTCGGCGGCGCCTGGAGGCAGCCGGAGGGGCCCATGATGTGCCGGGCGACGGCGACGGTGGCGACCAGGTCGTCGAGGGTCGCGTCCGGCATCCGGCGCATGGCCGTGTCCGACTTGGCGCGGAAGTTCTGGATGATCAGTTCCTGGATGCCGTGGTAGGCGCGGGAGACGCGGCGCAGCGCGAACAGCGACTCGGCGCGCTCCTCGGGCGTCTCCCCGATCCCGATCAGGAGTCCGCTGGTGAGGGGAACGGAGCTGCGGCCCGCGTCCTCCAGGTGGCGCAGGCGGACGGCGGGCTCCTTGTCGGGCGAGCCGTGGTGCGGCATGCCCGGCTCGCTCCACAGCCGCTGGGACGTGGTCTCGAGCATCAGCCCCATGGAGGGCGACACCGGCTTGAGGCGCTGGAAGTCCGTCCAGGTCATGACGCCCGGATTGAGGTGGGGCAGCAGCCCCGTCTCCTCCAGGATGCGGATCGAGACGGCGCGGACGTACGCGATGGTGTCGTCGTAGCCGTGGGCGTCCAGCCACTCGCGGGCCTCGGGCCAGCGGTCCTCGGGCTTGTCGCCGAGGGTGATCAGGGCTTCCTTGCAGCCCAGCGCGGCACCGCGGCGGGCGATGTCCAGCACTTCGTCCGGGGACATGAACATCCCCTGGCCCGCGCGGCGGAGCTTGCCGGGGACGGTGGCGAAGGTGCAGTAGTGGCACTTGTCGCGGCAGAGGCGGGTGAGCGGGATGAAGACGCTCTTCGAGTAGGTGATGACGCCGGGCCGCCCCGCGGCCTCCAGACCGGCGTCGCGCACCCGGGCCGCGGAGGCGCACAGGTCCACGAGGTCGTCACCGCGCGCCCGGAGCAGGACGGCCGCCTCGGCGACGTCGAGCGCAACGCCGTCACGGGCTCTTTTGAGCGCGCGGCGCATGGCGTTGGCAGTCGGGGCTGACGGCTCGGGTCGGGGCGCGCTCGAAGTCATTGTCCGAGCATACGAGCGGATGCCGGGAGCGCCAGGGAGCGGAACGGACAGGTCCGTGTGCCTCTCGTCACGTCATACGGAGGCCGCCTCCGCAACGCCTGCCCCGCCACCCCCACCTGCGGCTCTACAGGAACTCCGCATGCGCGTCCAGCGCCCGCAGCACCTCCGACTCCGGCGCCGACGGCAGCCCCACCACGACCTCCTCGATGCCCAGGTCGGCGTAGTGCGCGAGCTTGCCCGCCGAGGGGTGCACGGCGTACGGCACGACCTCCGGCTCGCCCGGACGGCCCGCTTCCGTCCACGCCCGGCGCAGCTCGGGCAGCGTCTCCCGCAGGCCGCTGCCGCCCACCGGCATCCAGCCGTCCGCGTACTCCGCGACGTGCGCGAAGAGCTTCGGCCCGGCCGCGCCGCCGATCAGGGTGCGCGGCCCCCGCAGCGGCTCCGCGTCCTTGCGCTCGCGCGGCGGCCGGAGCGGCTTGGGGTGGGCCCAGCTGGCCTGGACGGAGGCGAATTCCCCCTCGTACGCCGTCGGTTCCGGGGCCCACAGGGCACGCATCAGGGCCATCCGGTCGCGCACCAGCGCGCGGCGCGTCCGCCACTCCACGCCGTGGTCGGCGCCCTCCTCCACGTTCCAGCCGAAGCCGATGCCGAAGGTGAACCGGCCGTCGCTGAGGAAGTCCAGCGTGGCGACCTGCTTGGCGAGGACGACCGGATCGTGCTGGGCCACCAGCGTCACGCCCGTGCCGATCTCGATCCGGTGGGTCACCGCCGCGGCCTGCGCCAGCGCGACGAACGGATCGAACGCCCGTCCGTACTCGGGGGGCAGCGGATCGCCGGCCGGGGCCGGGGTGGCGCGGCTGACCGGAATGTGCGTGTGCTGGGGCAGATAGAGCCCGGCGAAGCCGCGCTGCTCCAGCTCCCGGGCCAGCCGGACGGGGCTGATGGTCTCGTCGGTGAGGAAGACCGTGGTGGCGATGCGCATGCGGGGGCACCTCCGTCGTCGCGTGTGACCCACGGTATGCCCTGCGGGGCCGCTTTTCGCAGACCGTATCCCGGGCGTACATCTCCCGGGCGTACAAGGATGTCCCAGGGCACTGCGGAACCACCCGGCACCGATCCGACACCGATCGGCACCGACCCGGCAACCGACCGGCCACGCGAGGGGACCGACATGCTGCACCGGCGGAACGTACTCAAAATGACGGCTATCGCAGGAGCCACGAGTGTGCTTACGCTCGAAGGCGTGAGTTTCGCCCACGCCGACGGGCCCGAGAGAACCGACGGCGAAGAGACCCGCAAGGTCACCGGCCGGCTCCCGGCCGGTGCGCCGGACTTCGTCCACCTCCCCGTGGAAGTACCGCGCGGCGTCCGCGAGATCGCCGTCTCCTACAGCTACGACCGGCCCACCGTGCCGCCGGGCACCCAGGGCAACACCTGCGACATCGGCATCTTCGACGAGCGCGGCACCGAGCTGGGCGGCCGGGGCTTCCGCGGCTGGTCGGGCGGCGCCCGCACGGAGTTCGCCATCAGCGCCGAACGGGCCACGCCGGGCTATCTGGCCGGCCCCGTCCGCCCCGGCACCTGGCACATCGTCCTCGGCCCGTACACGGTGGCCCCGCAGGGCCTGGCGTACGAGGTCACGGTCACCCTGCGCTACGGCCGCCAGGGCGCCACGCCGAAGCCGGTGTACCCGCCGCAGCGCGCCCGCGGCCGGGGCCGGGCCTGGTACCGGGGCGACAACCACCTGCACAGCGTCTACTCCGACGGCCTGCGCACCCCGGCACAGATCGCCGCGGCGGCACGGGCCGCCGGGCTCGACTGGATCACCACGACGGAGCACAACACCACCTCCTCGCACGGCGCGTGGCAGGGCCTGTGGGGCGACGACCTGCTCATCCTCACGGGCGAGGAAGTGACGACGCGCAACGGCCACGTCGTGGCCCTCGGCACGGACCCGGGCGCGTTCATCGACTGGCGCTACCGCGCGAGAGACGACGCCTTCGGACGTTTCGCGCGCAGAATCCGGCAAACGGGCGGACTGGTCGTCCCGGCGCATCCGTACGGGACCTGCGTCGGCTGCAACTGGAAGTTCGGCTTCGACGAGGCCGACGCGGTGGAGGTGTGGAACGGCCCGTACACCCCGGACGACGAGATGGCCGTGGCGGCGTGGGACGCAATGCTGGTCGCATCGGCCCACGGGGACAGGCGCTGGCTGCCTGCCATGGGCAACAGCGACGCCCACCGCGAGCCGCAGGTGGTGGGCCTGCCGCAGACGGTCGTCCTGGCGGACGACCTGTCCCGCGACGCCCTGCTGACGGGCATCAGGGCGGGCCACAGCTGGATCGCGGAATCCTCGGCCGTCCACCTCTCCTTCACCGCGACCGGCGGCCACGGCGAACACGCGGGCATCGGCGAACGGCTGAGGGTCGACCGCGACGCGGAGGTGACGGTACGCCTGGAGGTGTCCGGGACGCCGGGCTGCTCGGCATCGTTCGTCACGGACCAGGGCCGCCTGTACGAAACGCCCCTGCCGGACTCGGGCTCCGGGGTGGTGGAGTGGCGCACGACGGCGTCGTACGCGGCGTACGTACGGGCGGAAGTGCGGCATGCGCCGACGGCGGGCTCAGGGCTCCCGGGGGCGATGGCGGCGATGACGAATCCGGTCTTCCTCGGACGGGACCGCTCCGGATGAGGACGGCCGCCGTGCGCCGGGTATGCGCCCCGGCACACCTCCAACGAGTGCAACAACTCTGTGTAGTTGCGCACCGTGTGCGGGCAGCCTCCTGAATGAGGCTTTGCGACTCCGCTGGTCTTTCCGGTGTCCGGAGCCTCACAGCCCGGCCTCGAAGGAGCCACACAAGGAGCCGCATATGGTCAGCCAGGGCGAGTACCCCGTCGTCGACGCCGACAGTCACATCGTGCTTCCCGACTCCGACGCCTGGTGGCGGGGAAGGCTCCCGGAGAAGTACGCCCCGTGGATGCCCAGGTATCAGGACGGCACGCTGACCGCGGAAGGGCGGGTCATCGAGCAACCCGCACCGACCTTCCACGGCCGCCCCATCCAGGCCGCCTGGTTCGGCAGCACCCAGGGAGCCACGTACACGCCGGGCAGCTGGATGCACGACGACCCGGCCACGCTGGAGGTGCTCGGTGCGCTCCGCCGCGGCGGCCTCGAACCGCAGGACCGGCTCGCCGCCATGGACCGGGAGGGGATCACCCTCGCGTACGTCTTCCCGTCCAAGGTGCTCGGCCTGCTCCCGGCCCTGCGCAGCTCCGCCTTCGCGTACGAGATCGTCAAGACGTACAACGACTGGGCCCTCTCCTACTGCGCCGAGGACCGCACCCGTCTGTACGCGGTGGCCGCCCTGCCGCAGCACGACGTGGTCCTGGCCGTGGAAGAGGCGCGCCGGATGCTGGACCAGGGCGTCCGCACGGTCATCCTCCGCCCCAACACGGTGGCCGGCACCAACGTCGACGACCCGGTGTACGAGGCCCTCTGGGAGTTCTGCGAACGCAACGGCATCGCGGTCTGCTTCCACGAAGGCTTCGGCGTCGCCCGCATCCCCCGCATCGGCACCGAGCGCACCCACGACACCATGCAGGGCCACCTGGTCAGCCACACCTTCGAGCACATGACCGCGGTGATGCTGCTCATCACGGGTGGGGTCATGGAGCGGTTCCCCGGTCTGAACTTCGCCTTCATGGAGAGCGGTGCCGGGTGGGCGCCGTTCTGGCTGAACCGGATGGACGACCACGTCGAGCAGTTCGCCAAGGACCGGCCTCCGCTGCCCGAGCGGCCCAGCACCTACTTCAAGCGCCAGTGCTACCTCGGGATCGAACCGGAGGACCCGCTGCTGCCCATGCTGATCGAGCAGGGCCTCGAGGAGAACCTGCTGTTCGCCAGCGACTTCCCGCACTTCGACGCCAAGTTCCCCGGCGCCGTCACCTCGCTGACCGACCGGGGCGACATCGGGGAATCGGTGAAGCGCAAGCTCCTGTGCGACAACGCCCGCCGATTCTTCGGGATCACGTGATGCGGCCGACAGGCCCGGAGACCGACCCCCGGTTCCTGTCCGTGCTGCGCGAGCTGGAGGCGCGTTCCCGCAAGGAACAGGCCGAGCTGGAGGCGTTGCGCACCGCAGGCGGCAGTGCACTGCGCGACCGGGCCGGCTCCTTCATGCTGGACGTCGGTCCCGAGGTCGGCCTGCTGCTGAACACCCTGGTGCGGGCGACCGGCGCCCGGACGGTCGTGGAGATCGGCGGCTCGGTCGGCTACTCCACACTGTGGCTCGCCGAGGCGGTGCGGGCGACCGGCGGACGCCTCCACTCCATCGAGCCCGACACCGCGAAGCAGGCCGAGCAGCGGGCCAATGTGGCGGCAGCGGGTCTGGACGCGGTGGTCGAGCTGACCACGGTCGAGGCGCCGACGCTGCTGCCCGGCCTCCCCGGCCCGGTGGATCTCGTGCTGCTGGACCATTGGAAGGAACTCTACGTACGGGACTTCGACGCCTGCTGGCCGGCGCTGCGGACGGGCGGCCTGGTGGTGGCCGACAACATCCTGGTTCCCCGGAAGAACGCCGAGGTCATCGCCCGGTACCGGCGGCACGTCGGCCTGGTGCCGGATGCCCAGAGCCAGACACTGGCAGTGGGCGACGGTATTGAAATCACTACAAAGCGTTAATCCTCTCCCGGCGTCGAGCGGTGGCCGGAATCTGCCTCTAGCGTTTCCAGCGTCATCGCCGCCGCGTGTGAGGGCTGGGTCATGAAGATCGGTATCGAATCCGAGCTGCCGGTGGTCGACCGTCTGGGGGAGGCCGCCGACAGCAAAGCGGTGCAGGCGCTGTTCCGGCGGATCGCCGGGCGGCCGGACTTCACCGCGTACCACGACGCCACCAGCGGAACGCTCGTCGGCGCCACGGCGCGGAGAAGCAACGGGACCCTGGCCGTGGGGAACGACTACGGCATCTGCACGGTGGAAATGGCCCTGCCCCCGGAGGAGGGCTTCGCCCCGGCCAAGACGGCGTGGAACGAAGCCCTCGACTCGCTGGTCCTCCCCGCCATGAAGGCCGAGGGCCTGTCGCCCCTGGCCCACGGCTGCCAGGTGATCACCGAGACCCTCGGGGGCCCGTACCTGGCGGACAAGGCCCACTACAAGCTGTGGCTGGCCCAGGCCGAACGCCACCCGGGGCACTATGCCGCCGATGCCTGGCCGGGCTTCGCGGCCGTCCAGTTCAACGTCGACGTACCGCTGCCCCGCGTGGTCGACGTCTGCAACACGCTGATCAAGATGACCCCGCTGCTCTACGCGTGGGGCGCCAACTCGGCTGTCTTCGGAGGCAGGGTGCAGCCCTGGTACTCGCTGCGCCTGCGCGGGTACATGGAACTGGCCGATTCCAACCCGTTCTTCGCCCACCGGCTGCACTTCCCCCGCCGCCTGTACGGCAGTCCGGCCGACTACATGCAGCAGGCATGGTCACTGCCGATCTTCGAGATCGACCGCGAGGGCATGATCTACAGCCCGGTGGACCGGGAGTTGACCACCGCGCAGTTCGCGGCGGCCGGTGATGCCGATTTCGTCGACATGAACGGCGTCAAGTGCTCCCTCCGCTGCACCCCGGCCGACCTGGCCACCGGCCTGGTCTTCTACTGGCCCGCGGTGCGGGTGAGGCTGCAGCTCGACGAATCCTGCACCGTCGAGGAGATCCTCCGCGCCGTGGCCGCCGGCCGCCCCGAGGCGGTGCTCCGCGACGGCGGGCGGGGGACCTTCGTCGAGATCCGCCACCTGCCGACGATGGACCGGGCGGAGACCTTCTCCTGGCTGGCGATGCTGCTGGGCTGGCTCGGCGACATCGAACGGTGCCGGGACCTGTTCGGCGGCTGGACGCTCGAGGACGCCCGGACCGCGGCTGCCGAGGTCCAGACCCTCGGCTGGCAGGCCGGCGTCGCAGGAGTCCCCCTCGTCGCATGGGGCCGCCAGGCCCTCGACCTGGCGTCCGCATCACTGCACCGGGAGCCCGTCGCACCGGCCGACGAGCTGACGCCACTGGCCCGGCGCCTCCGCGACCGCACGAGTCCGGCGACCGACGCCGTCGCGTGCGTGCGCACCGAGGGAATCGAGGCGTTCCTGGAGAAACTGAGGATGTGCTGAGGTGACACCGCGCCCCGCTCCCGCCACCCCGCCGTCACGGCGGGCGTACAACTTCTGCGCGGGACCCGCGACACTGCCCCGGGCCGTGGCCCGGCGGATACGCGAGGAGTTCGGGGCGCATGCCGGGGACGGTGCATCGATCATCGAGATCAGCCACAAGAGCCGCAGGTTCGCCGAGGTCCTCGGGACCACCACCGCCCTGTTCCGCCGGCTGTGCGGGCTCCCGGACGACTACCACCTGCTCTTCGTGCACGGCGGCGCCCGCATGCAGTGCGCCGCCGTCCCGCTCAACCTGATCGGGCGGTCCCCGGCCCGCACGGCCGGTTACGTCGTGACCGGCCTGTTCGCCCGGCAGGCGCTGCGGGAGGGGGCCCGCTACGGCACCGCCCTGACCGTCGCCACCAGCGAGCCCACCGGTTTCGACCGTATCCCCGAGGTGGCCCCCGGGGACTGCCCCGCGCAGGCCGCATTCCTCCACCTGACCAGCAACAACACCGTGTACGGCACCCGGTGGAACGACTTCCCGGAGAACTGCCCGGCTCCGCTGGTGGTGGACGCCACCAGCGACATCCTCTCCCGGCGGCTGGACCACACACGGTTCGGCATCACCTACGCCGGGTTCCAGAAGAACCTCGGCCCGTCGAGTGCGGCCCTGGTGATCGTCCGGGACGACCTGCTCGGCCATGCCCTGCCGCAGACTCCGCGGCTCCTGGACTACGCGGTCTACGCCGGGACCGGTTCGCTCGACAACACCCCCAACACCTTCGCCGTGTTCGTGATGTCCCTCGTCCTGGAGTGGGTCCGGGACCAGGGCGGCCTCGCCGCGGTCGAGAGGACGAATCTCGCGAAGGCACGCCTGCTCTACCGGGAACTCGACCGTTCGGGCTTCTACCGTCCCACGGCGCACCCCGACCACCGCTCGGTCACGAACGTCGTCTTCCGGCTCGCCGACGAGTCGCTCACGGACGCCTTCCTGGCGCGTGCCCATGCGGAGGGCCTCCTGGGCCTCGCCGGGCACCGCACTGTCGGCGGAGTACGGGCGTCGGTCTACAACGGCATGCCCGAGGACGGCGTCCGGGCGCTGGCCGGCTTCCTGCGCGAGTTCGAGCGCGTCCGCGGCTGACGGCCCGGCCGCTTCCGGTGTCCCTCAGGCCCCGGGACGTACCACGGTGAACACGTAGCGCCCCAGGCTGAAGAAGTACCGCCCGGCCGCGGCCAGCTCCCGCAGCTCCCGGCTCCACGCCGTGGTCTGCTCCGGATCGGCCCCGGGGTGGCCCGCCAGGAACGCCTCGATGAATCCGATCTGCCAGTGGCTGTAGGCCTGCCGGTGACATGCACGGTTGAGGAACGTCAGCGTGGTCAGGCTCTCCTCGTGGAAACCGGCCTCGCGGAGCATCGGTCCGAGCCGTTGCGGGAGTCGGGGATGGGCCACATGGTCGTCCCACAGCTCCAGGATCCGGCGCATCCGGGGACGGTCGGAGGAGTGCCACACCAGTGAGTCCCAGTCGGTGTCCAGGATCACGGCGCGGCCGCCCGGCCGCAGCACGCGGTGGAGTTCCGCCAGTGCCCGCCCGATGTCCTCGACGTACTCGTAGACCTGTACCGAGACCGCCGCGTCGAACGTCGCGTCCGGAAACGGGATCTCCTCGCAGCGCCCGAGCCCCAGGCGCACCCGTCCGTCGGGGGTCGCACACCGCCGGCGCGCCAGCGCCAGCATGGACTCGCTGATGTCGATGCCGCAGACCTTGCCGTCCGGGCCGACCCGGTCCGCGATCTCCGAGGTGAGATAGCCGGGCCCGCAGCCGACGTCCAGGACGTGGTCCCCGGGGGCGAGCGCGAGCTGCCGCCGCACGTGCTCCCGCTGCATCAGCATCTCCGGGGTGTGCGCCTCGACGTCGGCTTCGGTCGCACGATCACCGTCGAAGCGCAGCAGCTCCGTCATGACGGCGCTCCTTCTGCTTCCGCCGAGTCGGCGGATCGCCGTTTGCCGGACGATTCCCGTGCGGCCGCCAGCCAGAGCCGTGCCTCGCGTACCGATCTGTCGGTCAACTCCGGGGACTCTCCCACGTAACGGGCGGGGTCCAGCAGTTCGTCCAGCTCGGTGGCCGAGATCCGGGAGCTGACGTCCTCGCGCTCCAGAAGGCAGACGCGCAGCGAGCGGTCGTCGCTGCGGGCGCGCTGGCTGGCCTCGTACACCAGCGTGTGCGCGCTCTGCCGGCCGATGGCTCCCGCCAGGGACAGCATCACTGCCTCGGTGCAGATGGACTCGGCCGATGCGCGGGCGTGCTCGGCCATCCGGTTGCCGTGCACCTCCAGTCCGGCCAGGACCTCACCGAGGATGCCCAGAGCGGCCAGGGTGTAGTGCGAGACGTCGGCGACCGCGACCCATTCCATCCGCAGGGCACGGGAGTCGCGTTCGTGCTCCTGCACCATGCACTCCATGGCGAGCGCGGCATTGGACCTGGCCAGCCGGGCCAGCAGCACGACCTGCGCGGAGCGCTCGGGATTGCGCTTGTGCGGCATGGTGCTGCTGCCCACCCGTCCGTACGACCAGCCCTCGGACACCTCGCCGATCTCCGGCCGCGAAAGGACCCGGATCTCGTCGGCGATCCGGGCCAGCGTCCCGGCGACCATGGCCAGGGTGGTGCCGAACTCCGCCACACGGTCGCGGGCGACGTGCCACCCGACCACGGGCACGCCGAGTCCCAGCTGCCCGGCGAAGACGGCCAGCAGCTCGCGCCCCCGCCCGCCGAAGCCGGCCATGGTTCCTACCCCGCCGCACAGCTGCGCGACCAGCACCCGTTCCCGCATCTGCGCCAGTCGTCCGCCATGGCGGACCAGCTCGTCGAGCCAGCCCGCCACCTTCAGCCCGAAGGTGGTCGGGAGCGCCGGCTGACCGTGCGTACGCCCCACCATCAGGCTGCACCGGTGCCGTTCGGCCAGCTCGCTCAGGCGCTCCACCAGGGCGGCGATGCCGGACTCCACCTCGTCCAGCACGTCCCTCATCTCCAGGGACTGCGCCGTGTCCTGGATGTCCTGAGTGGTGGCGCCCAGGTGGATCATCTCCCCCGCACCGTCCCCGCAGGCCGCTTCGAGGCCGCGCAGCAACGGCACCAGCGAGTGCCCGGTGCGCCGGAACTCGGGGGCGAGGGAGGCGAGATCGATACGGCCCGGTTCGCAGGCCCGGGCCACCTGCTCGGCGGTACCCCGGGAGACCATCCCGAGTTTCTCCTGGCTCGCGGCCAGTGCGACCTCGACCTGGAGCCACCGCTGCAGACGGCACACGTCACAGAAGATCCGGCGGCTGGCCGCAGTGGCGTATCCCCCGCCGTGGAAAAGCGAATCGGCGACATGCCCGCGTTCATGGCCGCACCGTACCGCCGTACGATCGACCGGAATTCCGTCCCGACATCGAGAAGCGTCCATGATTCCTCATGGTCCTCGGGTTCCGGAGCGGTCCCAATAGAACACGTGCCATTCAACCCAATTGGCGTCACCAGTGCGGCCAGAGGTCATTGACGATCACATACACCAGGCATCCGGCGAGCACGCTGATCAGCAGCGGTGTACGCCGGACGGCGGCGGCCACGACCACGACGGTGCCGAGCATCGCGGCAGGCGGGGGCATCACCAGCTCTTTCCCGACCACCGAAGTGATCGCCAGAACGAGCAGTACGGCAAGGGGGACTTGCCGCATCCATCCGGTTCCGGTCAGCCGGTGGCTCAGGGACGTGGTCCCGGCGAGCCGCATCAGGCAGGTGCCGAGCCCCGTGAGGAGGACGGCCGTCAGGACCCCGATCGTGTCCACGTGATCTCACTCCTGCCCGTCGGGACCGGCTGCGTCGGCTGTCGTCGCCAGATTCCAGCGGCGGTCCGCCGCTGCCAGCAGCACGGCCGTCGCGACCATCGCCACCAACTCCGCGAACGGCCCGGCCGGGTGGGCGGCGAGGACGATCACCACTCCCGCGACGGTCACCCACGTCCGGTGCCTGAGCTCGATGGATCTCAGTGCGTCGACAGCCAGCGCGATGAACAGCGCGGGAAGGGCGAACGCCGTCCAGCTCTCGGGAATGACCGGCCCCACGGCGGCCCCGCACGCCGTTCCCGCGACCCAGGCGACCCAGCACGACACATGGATTCCGTAGTAGAAGCCGACCGGCGCACCGGGCCGCTGCAGGTCCAGGGCGAAGGCTTCGTCGGTGAGGGTCTGGCCGAGGGCCAAGGGGTGCAACCGGTTCCGCTCACCGACCCGGTGGAAGATCGGAGCCACCGCGAGACTCATGGGCACGTGCCGCAGATTGACCACGAGCATGCCCAGCGCGGCCAGCAGGGGAGGCTGTCCCAGGGCGAGGGCCTGCAGGCCGGCCATCTGCGCGGCGCCCGCGTAGACCCAGGCAGACATCAGAACGGACAGCCACAGGGGCATCCCGGCCCGGGTGGCGATGGCACCGAACGCCGCGGCGACGGGAAGGTAGCCCATGGCCGCCCCGGCCGAATAACCGATCCCCTGAACGAAGGGGCTCTTGCCCAGTCTGCGCGGCCCCGGCTTCATTTCACGGATACGTGCGTGGATATATACACGGACACTTTGGATACTTACGCCGAACGCGGAGTCTTCGGCATCGCGCATCCGGCTTCGCTCGAACATTTCGAGCCCTTCCTGTCGCGCCATGTTCATGAAGCTGTAGGGGCGGACGGTCTCAGGCTCCACATTATGCCGATTTCAGTGGACTGAGAGACGGTGATCGGCGAGGTAGGTGTTGGCTCGCCGCATTCCGGCCCAGTCCTGCGACAGCTCTGCCTCATGGCGCTCTTTGACGAACCCGAGGCACGCGGGACAGGTTTCGGTCGGGGGCAGGACCAGGACGCGCGGGCCTCCCGTTCCGGCCATGGCGACAACGTGGCCGCCGTCTCCCTTAGGTTGCAGCTGCCGCTGGTGGTGGAGGAGGTCTTCGGCTGCGCGCCCGAGGCTTCTGGCGAAGGTGATCGCCGAGGCGTAGCCGTCACCGGGGCCGAGCCCCAGCCGGTGGCGGGCTTCCTTGACCACTGCGAGCGCGTCCTGACGCGCCGGGTCTTCCGGGGGCCGGGTAAGGGCCGCGGCCTCGACGTCGTAGGCCACCGCTTGGATATACGCGCGGAGTCGGGTGGTCACGGCCTTTGCCCGCTCGGGCGTGGGCAGGCGGCGTTCCATCGCGGTGGCTTCGCGGATCACGTCTTCGATCGGGCCGATGGGCCGCGGCGGCTCGGTGGCGAAGCGGCCGATGTTGGCGGTTCGGGGGAAGAAGGGCATGGCGGGTCCTTGGGGGGGTGGGTGGGGTTCCAGCCGGTTGGACCTGCTGGCTCAACCACGGTCGCGCAGCCAATTCTTTCGCCGCAAGCTGCACCGAGGAACTCGGGAAAAATGGCATATGACGGATCCGGGCATGGCCGCCACCGACGGGAACTGAAGCTGGAAGACTGTCAACTGGCCTCGCTCAAGGGGCAACAGGCGCATGGCGAGCACCAACAGGGAAGCGTCGAAGCGGTACAGAGGCACGCCGAGGGGTACAGCTTCAGAAGGGCTCAACAGTGGCAGCACGACGTGGTCCAACGTTCCGCCGGAGGGAACTGGGCAAGGAACTCCGACGCCTGCGAGAGAGGAAAGGCATCACAACCAAGGAGGCGGCAGACGCCATCGAAAGCTCGGACACCAAGATCAATCGGGTCGAGTCCGGACACAACCAGCTGCCGCGCGTGCGGGACCTCGAAGACCTGCTCGACTTCTACGGTGTCACCGATCGAAAAGATCGCGAGCACATCCTGATGCTCCACCGCGAATCGCTCAGCGCCGGGTGGTACCGCCCGTACCAAAACGTCCTTCCTTCTGGACAGCTGCTGTACATCGGACTCGAATCAGACGCCGTCTCGATGCGCGCATGGCACCCTCAGGTCGTCTTCGCGCTGCTGCAGACGGAGAATTACGCGCGGGCCATGTTCATGGCAGCCAAGCCAGTGGATGAACGAACAACCGAATTCGTCGAGACGAACGTAGCCCTGCGCATGACGCGGAAAGAACTCCTTCACAAGACCGATCCGATTGAGCTTCGCGTCATCCTGGATGAGGCGGCACTTCGGCGCGTGATCGGAAGTCCCGCCATCATGCGCGAACAGTACGAAGAGATCGAGAAGCTGGCTTCACTCGATCACGTGACTGTCCAGATCATTCCGCAGAGTCTCCCCACGTACCGCACCAGCGACAGCTTCACACTCCTGGACTTCGAGCCTGGCTACGAACCCGTAGTAGCACAGGACAGCCCGCCGGTCTTGACGGTGTCAGACAAGCAGCGTGAAGTCTGGAAGTACACACGGAAGTTCGACGCGATGCGCGAAGGCGCCCTGGCGCCAGTGAAGACGGCAGACTTCCTTCACCGACTGGCAAGAGAGATCGATGATGCCTAACGCACAGGCGAGAGCACTTGAGCTGGCTGCCGAAGGCATATGGTTCAAGTCCTCTTACAGTGACGAGCAAATGGGCGCGGGTTGTATCTCCGTCGCGCCCCTGCCCGCGCACGTGGCCGTCCGCGACTCGAAGCGGAAGAACGGCCCCGCCTTCATGGTGCCGACCGCCAGCTGGACGTCGTTCGTCCGCGGGATCCAGTCAGGCCGCCTCGGCCAGTACTGACGACCGCTACGCCACCGCCACCTCGCGGCAATCCCGGCACCGCCCCGGCCCGTCCGACCGGAAGGCCCGTTCGCAGCCGTCACACGTCTGGAACGGCAACGGCCGTTCAGGCTCCGGCTCGACCGGCCTCCCGGCCGGCAACGCGGGCGGCAGCCAGTTCGCGAGGCGGTAGGCGAGCAGCCGGGCGGGCCAGGCAATGGGGTCGATCGGGAGATCAGCCGTCACCGTGCGCACGATCTGCGCGGGCCCCACGCCCCGGTCGAGCCAGGCACGGACGGCGGGCGCGAGGCAGCGGACGTCCTTCTCGGACAGGAGCAGCCTGGGATCGCGGCGGCGCAGCCCGGCGAGCAGCTCGGCGGCGGGTTCGTCGACGGGCGGCAGCGGCTGCGGGGGCTCGGAGGGGCGTTCGGGCGCAGGCTCGGGCTCGGGGCGCGGCTTGACGATGTCGACGCGCTTGTCCGGGTCGGGAGCGCCGGGATACTCGTACCAGCGGGTCACGGTCACGACCCGGCCACCCTCGATCCGGACCCGTTCACGCTCCAAGTAGCCCGCTTCCTCAAGCTCCCTGAGCCCGCGGGCAATGGCGATCTCGCCTTCGTGGTGGAGGCGGGCGAGGTCCTTGATGGCGACGGTCGCACCGTCGGGGAGCGACTGCACGTGGACGCCGATGCCGATCGCGACGAATGACAGGTCGGGGTGCTGAGCGAGGTGGTTGCCGACGACGGTGAAGTGGGACTTGTGCCGGTACCGGATGTGGTGCACTCCGGCTCGCGGCGTCTCGGCACGCGCGGAGGCGTGCGCGCCGCTAGACTGCGTGTCAGTCATTGGGAAGGTGTCGCTTCCTGGATGATCAGGCCCTCGGCCGGGATGCCAGTCCCACCGGGGGCCGTCGTCTGTTTTGGGGTTGTTGGCGCGACCGTACCGCGCCGTTCGCCCGGTCTGCCACGGCTATCACCTGATGGAGTGACACGCGCCGGGTTGGGTTGGTATCGGTTCTCTCCCCCGTTCTTTAACGGGGCGTCGCGCCCGACCAGTTCGCGGCCCACCGGGACCTGGAAACCTCGATCCGGTGGGGTCGGCCGCATGGCGGAGGGGCAGGGTTGCGCGGCGTACCGACCCGCACTCGGGTTGACCGTTTCCGCTGGATGACGCCGCCCTCGGGCGATACGCTGCAGACACGATGTACATCCCCGGCCGGGACCTGCGGGGGCGCATCAGCCAGAGGCGCTCGCGCGACATCGCGAAACCCGCCACCAGGGGCGTGGTGACGGGCTTCTTCGGAAGGATCAATGTTGTAGATCCCCCGCCAGTTTGTTTGGCGGGGGCCTACAACATGTGCCTCACCTCCAGCCACCGCTGAACGACCGCCTTCACTATCGCCGCCACTATGGCGACGATGAGATGGAGCAGCCAGCGGAGCAGGCCCCTTGAGGGAGCACGATCCTTCTTCTTGCAGTGACGGCCCAATTCATGCGCCGTTCTTCCAGGTGGGCGTGGCCCACAGCGGTCGGGCTCTCCAGTCGGAGAGCCCGGCCATGGGCGCGGCCGCTCCCGGCGAACCGGGTGCCGCGCCCCAGTCAGGCTCCCCGGAGGGGATGGCCGACCGGCCGCAGACTCCCGGACAGACGGGCACGTCAAGGCGTCACTGGCGCGACTCTATAGGCACGATCGCACCAACTTCGCGCGAAATCCGAGAAGTTCACCCCGTGCGGGAGACCACTGGGGCATCCATCCCGGTTCGGGCACCTTCCAGCGAGGCCACCGGTCTTGCACGCGGAGAGAACTCCCAGCCCGCAGAGGCACTTGTGACGGGCAGCACTCTTGATCTCAAGCGCGCTTGAGGTCCTACCGTCAACGGCATGACGACGACGCAGAACGCGACCCAGAACACGCAGAACACAAAACTGGAAACCCCGAAGTCCGACGGCACCAACCTGGCCGGGCAGCCCATCGGATACTGGAGCTGGGCCGTGCACAAGGCCGTCATCCGGCACATCCGCTCGGCCATGGCCCAGGTCGATGTCTCGCAGCCGCAGTGGTGGGTCCTCAACCGCATCGCGGTCGTCGACGGCGGCCTGACCCGCCAGGAGGCGCGGGACGTCCTCGCCACGACCCTCGACGAGGGGCCCGACGAGATCGACCGCGCCCTCGACTCCCTCCTCGCCCGAGGCTGGGTGACGGACGGGGGCGACGACCGGTTCCTGCTCACCGACGCCGGGCGGGAGGCCAAGGAGCGGATCTTCGAGGTGGTGGTCAAGGTCCGTCAGGAGATCCACGCCGGGATCACGGACGAGGAGTACGTGGCCGCGCTCTCCGTCCTGCGCCGGATGATCGGCAACGTCGGCGCCGACGAGCTGCTCAACCCCGGGCGCTGGGCGCCCAAGCGGGCCACGGCACTGCGCTGACGAGCCGACAAGCAGCGTCACTCCTCCGCCGCCGGTACCTCCCCGCGGAAGAACGCCGGGCTGCGGCGCTGCATCACCAGCATCAGCACCGCGCCGAGCAGGAGCAGCCCCACCCCGATCACGAAGACCGAGCCGACGCCGAACACCGAACTCCCCGTCCCGTACGACGGATCCCACATGTCGTACAGCGTCTTGCAGAAGACCGCCGCCAGCAGCACTCCGCCCGTTAGCGGGAACACACCCTTCAAACACGCATTGCGCAACGACTTGCTCAGCTCGCCGCGGAAGAACCAGACACACGCGAACGCCGTGATCGAGTAGTAGAAGCAGATCATCAAACCGAGCGCATAGACCGTGTCGATCAGCACGTTCCGGCTGAGGAAGCTCATGACCGCGTAGAAGACGCCCGTGGCCACTCCGGCCGCGACCGTTGCCCGGCCCGGGGATTTGAAACGCGGGTGGATGCGGGCGAAGGACGGCGGCAGGGCCCGGTACGTGCTCATCGCCAGTACGGTCCGTGCCACCGGCAGAAACGTGGTCTGCAGGCTCGCCGCCGCGGAGGCCAGGACCGCCACGAACAGCAGGACGCCGAGGGCCGTGCCCAGGACGGGATCGGCCAGGGCCGCGAAGACGTTGTCGGCGGTCTCGGGGTTGCCCAGGCCGGTGCCCTTGTCCCCCACGCCCGCGAACATCTGGGCCGCGACCGCGGTCAGCAGGTACGAGCCGACGAGCACCACCATGGCCAGCAGCGCGGCCCGGCCCGGGGTCCTGGCGCTGCCCTCCGTCTCCTCGTTGACGGTGAGGCACGCGTCCCAGCCCCAGTACATGAAGATGGAGAGCGAGAGCCCGGCCGTGAAGGCGCTGAAGGACTCCACGCCGAAGGGGTTCAGCCACGTCCAGGAGAAGGCGACGGAGCCGGCGAGGCCGCCCGAACGGGCCTTGGTGATCGCCATCGCGATAAACACGGCCAGGACGACCAGTTGGAGCGCGACCAGCGCGTACTGCACGCCCTTGGTGGCCGTCATCCCGCGGTAGCTCACGGCCGTCGCGATCGCGATGAAGGCCAGGCAGGTCAGGACATGGGTGGTGCGGTCGCCGTCCAGGGCCGCAACCGCATCGCTCCCCGTGAGTTCGCCCAGCAACAGGTAGAAGAAGGACGTCGCGACGCCCGCCAGGTTCGACAGCACGATGATGGTCGCGATGACCAGTCCCCAGCCGCACAGCCAGCCGACACGGGGACCGAAGGCCCGCACCGTCCACGTGAAGGACGTACCGCAGTCGGGGATCGCGCTGTTCAGCTCGCGGTAGGCGAAAGCGACCAGCAGCATCGGGAGGAAGCCCGCGAGAAAGACGGCGGGCATGTGCACCCCGACCTGGCCGGCGGTCGGGCCGAGGGTGGACGTCAGGCAGTAGACGGGCGCGACGGTGGAGATCCCTATGACGGCGCTGCCCAGCAGGCCGACGGAATTGCCGCTCAGGCCCTTGGCGCGCACTTCCCCGGCGTCGCGGCCCGCGACGCCCATTACCGTGTCTCCGGCCCCTGGCCGCGGCTGTACCTGAACCATGGCCAGGACGCTAAGTCCTGCTGTATCCGCATCCGGGGGATGAGCATCCGGACGCCGGTCCTTGAACTTGGCCATCAACCAAGCCTGTTGACCTTGCAAACACAGGCGATGGGCGGGTTACGTCCGGTAACACTGGGCGTCGTCCCGCCTCCCTCTCCACTACGGGAATCGCAGCCCCGCCCCTTTTGCCCCGGTTCAAAATTTTCCCGCGCGGCCCACCCGCCCGGTCCACCCCGTCCCGCCCGTCCCCACCGTCTCCGTGTCCCGCCCCGACCGCAGCACCCGCCCCGGCACCGCCCCCGTCAGCACGTCGTGCCGGACCGTCTCCACGCCGTTCACCCGCACGCTCACCACCCCCACCGCCCGCGCGTCCAGCCGCGGCCCGTCCCCCGGCAGGTCGTGGACCAGCCTGGCCGCGCCCGCATCGATCCGCTCCGGGTCGAAGAGCACCAGGTCGGCCCACCAGCCCTCGGCGATCCGGCCGCGCCCGCGCAGGCCGAAGAGCCGGGCCGGGTCGTCCGTCAGCATCCGCACCGCCCGCTCCAGCGACACCAGCCCCCGGCCCCGCAGGCAGTCCCCCAGGAACCGCGTCGCATAGGGCGCCCCGCACATCCGGTCCAGGTGGGCCCCCGCGTCCGAGCCGCCGAGCAGCACGTCCTCGTGGTCCCAGGCGCGGCGGCGCAGCTCCCAGCTGGCGGGGTCGTCGTCGGTGGGCGTCGGCCACAGGACCGTCCGCAGCCCGTCCGCGGCGCAGATGTCGACGAGCGTGGCGAAGGGGTCGGTGCCGCGCTCGGCGGCGATGTCCCGGACGACGCGGCCGGTGAGGCCGTCGTTCTCCTCGGCATAGGTGTCGCCGATGACGTAACGGTCGAAGGCGGTCAGCCGCTGGAAGCCCGCGGCCTCCGGGCTCGCCGCGGCGCGCAGCAGCCCGGCCCGCACCCCGGGGTCGCGCAGCCGCGCGATGCGCTCCGGTACGGGCAGGCCGAGGACGTCCCCCCAGCCCGGGAGGAGGTTCAGCGCGCAGAAGGTGCCCAGTGACATGTTCATGGGTGTGAGGACCGGCATGGTCAGGGCCACGATCCGGCCGCCGGCCGCCCGGGCGCGCTCGCTCGTGGCGAGCTGGTGCGGCACGCGCTCGGGGGCGGCCGACTCGATGGTCAGGACGTTCCAGTTCAGGGGGCGTCCGGCGGCGACGCTCATCCGGATGAGGAGTTCGGACTCCTCCTCGGTGAACCGGTCCAGGCACCCGGCCACGATGGCCTCCAGCTGGGTGCCCTCGTGCTCGCCGACCGCCCGGGCGAGGGCGAGCAGTTCGCCGGGGAGGGCGTGCCGGGAGGCCACGGGGTTGCCGTCGCCGTCCGAGTGCGTGGCCGACTGGGTGGTGGAGAGCCCCCAGGCCCCGGCGTCCATGGCCTCGTGCAGCAGTGCCAGCATCCGCCGCAGCTGGTCCTCGCCGGGCGTGCCCCCGATCGCGTCCGGCCCCATGGCGTGGCGGCGCAGTGCGCAGTGGCCCACCATGAAGCCCGCGTTGACGCCGATCCGGCCCTCCAGGGCGTCCAGGTAGTCGCCGAAGGAGGACCAGGTCCAGGGCGCGCCCTCCTCCAGGGCGGCCAGGGACATGCCCTCGACCTTGCTCATCATCCGCCGTGTGTAGTCCGCGTCGGCGGGCCGCGCGGGGTCGAGGGGCGCGAGGGTGAAGCCGCAGTTGC
This sequence comes from Streptomyces sp. 17_S59, assembly GCF_056930295.1. Taxonomy (NCBI): domain Bacteria; kingdom Bacillati; phylum Actinomycetota; class Actinomycetes; order Kitasatosporales; family Streptomycetaceae; genus Streptomyces; species Streptomyces sp. 17_S59. Next base: position 2,990,603 of record NZ_JBXOWD010000001.1, read on the forward strand.
CGCCGACGACGGTGGTGACGCCGTGGCTCATCGACGGCGTGGCGCAGGGGTCCCAGAAGAGCTGGGCGTCGTAGTGGGTGTGCGGGTCGACGAAGCCGGGCGCGAGGACGAGTCCGTGCGCGTCCTCCTCGGTGCGCGCCCGCTCGCCGAGCCGGCCGCCCGCCTTCACCCCGGCCGGTGCGCGGTCGACGACCGCGATCCGCCCGTCCCGGATGCCGACGTCCGCGACGTACGAGGGCCGTCCCGTGCCGTCGACGACGGTGGCGCGGCGGATGAGGTGGTCCAGCACGGTCGGGTCCTCTCCTCGGCGTTCCGGCGCACGGGCGCGTACCAGGGCGCGTACGAAGGCGCATACGAGCAGGGGGCCGGGGCGGCGACCCGGGAGGCGCCGCCCCGGCGTGCGGGGGCGCGCCGCGCCTCAGGCGCGGGCCGCGGCCTGGCGGAAGCGCGTCGTGCGGTGGACCGGATCGGTGTCGATCTTCGGGATGACGTGCTCGCCGATGAGCCGGAGCGTGGTCATCGTCTCCTCCCGGGGGATGCCGACCGGCAGCCCGAAGACGAGCTGGTCGGCCCCGGCCTGCTCCCAGCGCTTGCACTGCCGCAGGACCTCGTCCGGGTCGCCGCAGATCAGCAGCTCCTCGGCGATGAGCAGCTCGATGATCTCCGCGGTGTACTCGGGCAGCAGCTCGGGCCACCTGGGGATGCCCTCGGGCCGCGGGAAGGTGTCGTGATAGCGGAAGACCAGCGACTGGAGGTAGTTGAGACGGCCCGCCGCCGCGATCTCCACGGCCTTGTCGTGCGTCTCGGCGCAGATGGCGGTGGAGGTGACCATCACGTTGTCGTTGACGAAGGCCCCGACGGCCTCGGCCTCCTTGACCGCGGTCTTGTAGGAGTCGACGACCCACTCCATGTCGGAGACCTTCTGCACGCTGAAGCCGAGCACCCCCAGCCCCTTCCGCCCCGCCATCGCGTACGAGGAGGGCGACCCGGCGGCGTACCACATGGCGGGGTGGGAGGGGCCGTACGGCTTGGGCAGCACCTTGCGGGGCGGCAGGGACCAGTGCTTGCCGCGGAAGCCCCGGTACTCGTCCTCCAGCCACATCCTCGGGAACTCGGCGATCGTCTCTTCCCAGATCTCCTTGGTGGCGTTCATGTCGGTGATGCCCGGCAGGAAGGCCAGGATCTCGTGGCTGCCCGCGCCCCGGCCGGTGCCGAACTCGAAGCGGCCGCCGGAGAGGTGGTCGAGCATGGCGGCCTTCTCGGCGACCTTCGCCGGGTGGTTGACCGGCGGCAGCGGGTTGAAGATGCCGGCGCCCAGGTGGATGCGCTCGGTGGCGTGGGCGAGGTAGCCGAGGAAGACCTCGTTGGCGGAGAGGTGGGAGTACTCCTCCAGGAAGTGGTGCTCGGTGGCCCATGCGTACTTGAAGCCCGACTTGTCGGCCTGGACGACGTAGGCGACGTCCTCCATCAGGGCGTGGTGCTCGGCCCGGGGATCGGCGCGCGTGCGGCTCGCCGGTACGTAACCCTGCACGAAGATCCCGAATTCCACGGAGGCCACCGCCCGTCGTCCGAGGTTTTCTGACGTAGCTTTTCCGAGCTCTTCTGACGCTCCGTCAGCTAAGGGTCGAGGCGACTCTGGCACCGGCCCCCGAAGGCGTCAAGAGCCCGCCCACAGCCCGTCGGGCGTGAGGCCCAGCAGCTCGATGGCGTTGCCCCGCACGATGCGCTCCACCACCTCCGGCGCCAGGTGCGCCATCTGCTCCTCGGCGACCTGCCGCGACCGGGGCCAGGTGGAGTCGGAGTGCGGGTAGTCGGTCTCGTAGAGCACGTTGCCCGCGCCGATGGCGTCGAGGTTGCGCAGCCCGGTGGGATCGTCGAAGAAGCAGCCGAAGACGTGCTCCGCGAACGCCTCCGACGGCGGGCGCAGCACCTTGTCCGCGACCCCGCCCCAGCCGCGGTTCTCCCGCCATGTGGTGTCCGCGCGCTCCAGGATGTACGGAATCCAGCCGATCTGCCCCTCGGCGTACATCAGGCGCAGCCCGGGGAAGCGGTCCAGTTTGCCGGACATCAGCCAGTCGGCCAGCGAGAAGCAGCAGTTGGCGAAGGTGAGCACCGAGCCGACGGCGGGCGGCGCGTCGGCCGAGGTCGACGGCATGCGCGAGGAGGAGCCGATGTGCATCGCGACGACGGTCCCGGTCTCCTCGCAGGCGCACAGGAAGGGGTCCCACCCGTCGCCGTGGACGGACGGCAGGCCCAGGTGGGGCGGGATCTCGGAGAAGCACACCGCGCGCACGCCGCGGGCGGCGTTGCGCCGCACCTCGTCCGCGGCGAGATCCGCGTCCCACAGCGGCACGATGCCGAGCGGGATCAGCCGACCGTGCGCCGCGGGGCCGCACCACTCCTCGGCCATCCAGTCGTTGTAGGCCCGTACGCACAGCAGGGCCAGCTCGCGGTCGGCGGCCTCGGCGAAGGTCTGGCCGCAGAAGCGCGGGAAGGTCGGGAAGCAGAGCGCGGACTGGACGTGGTTGAGGTCCATGTCCGCCAGCCGCTCGGGCACGCTGTACGAGCCCGGCCGCATGCGTTCGTAGGTGATCCCCTCCAGCCGGATCTCATCCCTGGAGCATCCGACGGCGGTATCCAGCCGCGTCAGCGGACGGCACAAATCCTCATAGACCCACCAGTCCGCCGGGGGGCCGTCGTCGCCCGGGGCGCCCATGACGGGTGCGAAACGCCCGCCGGCGAAGGTCATCTCCTTCACCGGGGCCCGCACGACGCGCGGCCCGGCACCGTGGAATTTCGCCGGTAACCGGCTGCACCAGACGTCGGAGGGCTCCACCACGTGATCGTCCACCGAGATTATCTTGGGGAAGCTCGCCATGGCCGACACGTTAGCGCCGATCTGACGGAGCGTCAGTAAAGGGGGCGGACGGCCCTTGGCACGCCTTGCGGAGAGGGCCGGACCCCTGCTGACGCCGGGGCCCGGAACAAGGCAGACTGACCGGTGCGACCGAGCAGGACAGGCAGGGGGTCACGATGACCGGGGACACAGGGCACGGGCGGCAGCTGCGCTTCACCGTGCTCGGGCCCGTCCGCGCCTGGCGCGGCGAGGAACCGCTCCACACCGGATCACCCCAGCAGCGGGCCCTGCTCGCCGCTCTGCTGCTGCGCGGCGGACGCACCGCCACCGCGGCCGAACTCGTCGACGCCCTCTGGGGCGACGAGCCCCCGCACGCGGCCCTGGCCGCGCTGCGCACCTACGCCTCCCGGCTGCGCAAGGCCTTCGGGCCCGACGCCGACGCCCTGGTCAGCGAGGCCGGCGGCTATGCGATCCGGGTCGGCATCGACTGCCTCGACATCGACCGGGCCGAGCGGCTGGCCGCCGAGGCCGACAAGGCCCGCGGCGCGGGCGACCGCTGCCGCGCCCGCGAGCTGATGAACGAGGCGCTCGACCTCTGGGACGGCGAGCCCCTGGCCGGCCTGTCCGGCCCGTACGCCGAGACCCAGCGCGCCCGCCTGGAGGAGTGGCGGCTCGGCCTGGTGGAGACCCGGCTCGACGTCGACCTCGAGGTCGGCTGCCACGCCGAGGCGGTCTCCGAGCTGACCGCCCTGACCGCCGCCCACCCGCTGCGCGAGCGGCTGCGCGAGCTGCTGATGCTCGCCCTCTACCGCAGCGGCCGCCAGGCCGAGGCCCTCGCCGTCTACGCCGACACCCGGCGGCTGCTCGCCGACGAGCTGGGCGTGGACCCCTGCCCCGAGCTGTCCGAGCTCCAGCAGCGCATCCTCAACGCCGACACGGACCTCAACGCCCACCCGGCCCCGGCCGACCGGCCCGCCGCCGGTCCCTCCTTCGTCCGGCCCGCCCAGCTCCCGGCGACGGTCTCCGACTTCACCGGCCGCACCGCGTTCGTCAGCGAGCTGAGCGAGCAGCTCGCCACGGCCGAGGGCCGCATCATGGCCGTCTCCGCCGTCGCGGGCATCGGCGGCGTCGGCAAGACCACCCTCGCCGTGCACGTCGCGCACGCCGCCCGGCACCACTTCCCCGACGGCCAGCTCTACGTGGACCTCCAGGGCACCGGCCCGGTCGTCGCCGAGCCGGAGGCCGTCCTGGGGTCCTTCCTGCGGGCCCTGGGCATTCCCGACTCCGCGATCCCGGACGGGGTCGTGGAGCGGAGCGCCCTCTTCCGCTCCACCCTCGACGGGCGGCGCGTGCTCGCCCTGCTGGACAACGCCCGGGACGCCGCCCAGGTCCGCCCGCTGCTGCCGGGCAACGAGGGCTGCGCCGCGCTCGTCACCAGCCGCGCCCGGATGGTCGGCCTGGCCGGCGCCCACCTCGTCGACCTCGACGTGATGAGCCCCGACGAGGCGCTCGTCCTGTTCACCCGCATCGTCGGCGAGGAGCGGGTCGACGCGGAGCGCGACGCCGCCATGGACGTCGTCGCCGCCTGCGGCTTCCTGCCGCTGGCCATCCGCATCGCCGCCTCCCGGCTGGCCGCCCGGCGCACCTGGACCGTCTCCGTGCTGGCCAGCAAGCTCGCCGACGAGCGCCGCCGGCTGGACGAGCTGCGCGCCGGCGACCTCGCCGTCAAGGCCAGCTTCGAACTCGGCTACGGCCAGCTGGAGCCCGCCCAGGCCCGCGCCTTCCGCCTCCTCGGCCTGCCCGACGGCCCCGACATCTCGCTCGCCGCCGCGGCCGCCGTGCTCGACCTGGACCTCGACGCCACCGAGGAGCTGCTGGAGTCCCTGGTCGACACCTCACTCCTGGAATCCGCCGCACCGGGCCGCTACCGGTACCACGACCTCCTGCGCCTCTACGCGCGTTCCTGCGCCGAGCGCGACGAACTCCCGCCCGCCGAGCGGGAGGCCGCACTGTCCCGGCTGCTCGACTTCTACCTCGCCACCGCGGCGGGGGTCTACGTCCTGGAGCGCCCCGGCGACCAGCTGCTCGCCCACCTGACGCCCACCACCCACCCCGGCCTCTCCTTCACCGACCGCGCGGCGGCCGGCGACTGGCTGTACGCCGAGGCCGGCTGCCTGCTGGCGTGCGTACGCCAGCACTCCGACTCCAGCGGCGACACACTGCGGCGCGCCGTGGACCTGCTGCTCGCCGCCAAGGACCTGGCCGAGTCCGGCGCCAACTCCCGCCAGTACGAGCTGGCTGCCACGTCCCTGCTCGCCGCGGCGCAGGCCGCCGGCGACGGCCGGGCCGAGGGGCGGGCGCGGACCGTGCTGACCCACGTCTACAACTGGACGGACCGCTTCGACCAGGCCGACGAGCAGGCGCGCCTGGCCGTCGTGCTCGGGCAGGCCTACGAGGACCCCATCCCCTGCTGCTACGCCGCCAACAACCGCGGCATCACCGCCTTCTACCGGCACCGCTACGAGGACGCCGAGGCGTACGTCAACCAGGCGCTGAACGCCTTCCGCGCCGACGGCAACCGGCCCGGCGAGGCCAGCGCCCTGAGCAACCTCTCCCGGGTGCACCTCGACACCGGGCGCGTGCAGTCGGCCGTGCACCTGGCCGAACGGGCCCTGGCGCTCTACCGCAAGCTCAACGTCTCGTGGCGGCTGGCCAACGGGCTCTACGCCTACGCCCTGGCGCTCACCAAGGCCGGGCGGTACGACGACGCCCTGCGCCGGCTGGACGAGGCCATGCTGATCTTCCGCGACAACCGGCAGCCGCTGTGGGAGGGCATGACGGTCTTCCGCATGGCGGAGGTGCACCTCGCCGACGGCCGGCCCGCCCAGGCGGCGGCCTGCTCCGAACAGGCGCTGGCGCAGCTGCGCACCATCGGCGGCGACAGGCGGCGCGGGAACATCCTGACCGTGCTCGGCCGCTCCCTGGACGAGCTGGGCCAGCGGGGCCGGGCGAACGCCTGCTGGGCGGAGGCGGTGGCCATCTTCGAGCAGCTGGGCTCCTCCGAGGCGGCCGAGGTGCGGGTGCTGCTGGCGCCGGTTGCGGCCGCCTAGCGGGCCGTTCGGGACCGTCCGGCGGGCCGTTCCGGCATTCCGGCACTCGTCTCCATCCTGCCCAGGGCCTGCTCCGGGCTGCCTCGGGGAGGCTGCCTCGGGGGCTCTTCGGAGCCTTGCGGGGGCGCTCCGGGGCGTTCGCGCCAGGGCCGAACAGCCCTGTCACGTGCCCGTTCATCGATCGTTTATCGTTGTCCGTCAATCTGATGAATGTCGATCCGTCGCGTCGGGGGGCAGGCGGGTCGTAGGTGAGGCCTCACCTCGGGGGTGAACCAGCCCCAATGTGCCCGTCCGGCGGTCTTCGGGGGAGTCGCCGGGCGGGTTCTGCAGTCCCCTCAAGCCCAACCGACTCGCACTACTCAACGGGGAGATGAACAACATGAGCGACGAGAAGAAGCTCGGTTCCGTCGTGGCAACGCCTCAGGACGACCACCCGACCGGCACCAAGCCGCTCGTGGCGAACAAGCTCAAGCCGATGGACGACCACCCCACCGGCTCCGAAGCGCTCGTCCTGATGGACGACCACCCCACGACCGAGAAGCCCTTCTGACAGGCCGCTCGGGCTGCTGCTGACGCTGCGTCGGGAGCTTCCGCCACACATCGGCCGGAAGCTCCCGGAACAGACGCCCGGCGGCGGCCGGTGAGAACGGTCCCGGTGCGGTGACCGGCCCGGATCCGACGGGGGAAACAGGGCACGGGGGAAATACAGGGATCCACGGGGGAAGCACGGGGGAAGTACAAGGGATCCACGGGGGATCCACGGGGGATTCACGGGGGAACAAACGGATCCGGCCGGTGGGGGCACCCACCGGGACGCACAGCACAGTCCGACAGGGACGTCCTGGCTGCTCCAGCACGTCCCTGAGCAATTCCTGAGCACGTCCTGCACGTCCTGCACGTCCAACGGGGCCATCAGCGGGGGACCGAAGGGGCCGGTGTCGACGGCACGGAGGGGGAGCCGCCGGCACCGGCCCCCATGGCTGGTGCGGAAACCCACGGGCATTCCGCCGCAGCCCGTGCCGGACCCGGTCCGCCGGACGGCACAGGAGCACTGACCACCACGGCACCACACGCACCACCGACCCACGCACCACAACCCCCTTAACAGAGGAGTGGCAATGAACCTCACGACGACGAAACGCACCGCGGCCCGCAGCGCCAAGGTGATTGCCGTAGCAGGCCTCGTCGCGGCCGTGGCCGTCATCGGCGCGGCACCGGCACTCGCCGACGACCACTCGACCGGCATCGAGTCCTTCAAGGCCCCGACCGCCGTCGTGAAGATCCTCGACGACCACTCCACCGGCATCTTCGACCACCCGAACGGCGGCGCCGACGACCACAGCACGGGCGAGACCCTGAACTTCGGCTGACCCGGCCGACGCGGCCGTGGCCGGCATCCCCACACCGCCGGCCACGGCTCACCCGGGAACACGTACCCGGTGGCCGTCTCTCCTTGCGCGGGCGCCCTGCTCGGACGGCCCGACCACTCGGACACTCGGACTACTCGGACTGCTCGGACGGGGCGCGCTCGCGCAGCAGCCTCTTGAGCACCTTGCCCGAGGCGTTGCGCGGCAGCTCCCGCACGAACTGCACCTCGCGCGGCACCTTGTAGTTGGCCATCTCCCGGCGCGCCCAGGCGATCAGGCCCTCGGCCGTGAGCGCAGGACCGGCCCCCGGCCCCTCCCGGCGCACCGCGAACGCCTTCCCGACCTCGCCCAGCCGGGCGTCCGGCACCCCGACGACCGCCACCTCGGCGATCCCCGGATGCCGCCCCAGCAGCTGCTCTATCTCCGCCGGGTAGGCGTTGAAGCCGCCGACGACGAACATGTCCTTCAGCCGATCGGTGACCCGCAGGTTCCCGGCGGCGTCCAGCACCCCCACGTCCCCGGTGTGCAGCCGGCCCTCGGCGTCGATCACCCGCGCCGTGGCCTCGGGGTCCTCGAAGTACCCCGACATCACCTGGGGACCGCGCACCAGGATCTCGCCCGGCACACCGGCCGGCAGCGCCGCCCCGTCCGCGTCCACCACCTCGACCTCGGTGTCCGGGACGGCCCGCCCCGAGGTGCCGCTGACGACCTCCGGCGGATCGTCGCGCCGGCACATGGTGACGACCCCGGTGGCCTCGCTCATGCCGTAGGCCGTGAGCACGGTGGCGACGCCCAGCTCGCCCCGCAGCCGCTCGACCAGCCGCCGGGGCACCATGGCCGCCCCCGTCACGACCACGCGCAGCGGCGACAGGTCGTACGCCGCCCGGGCCGGGTGGTCCAGGATCGCCTGGTGCAGGGTGGGCGGACCGGGCAGCACGGAGATGCGCTCCGCCACCATGCGGGCCAGCACGGCCTCCGGATCGAAGACGGGCTGCGGGACCATCGTCGCCCCCCGCATCAGACAGGCGATGACGCCCGCCTTGTAGCCGAAGGTGTGGAAGAACGGGTTGACGATCAGATAGCGGTCTCCTTCCCGCAGTCCTGCCAGCTCGCTCCAGACGCCGAAGGTGCGCAGGGTCTGGGCGTGGGTGATGACGGCTCCCTTGGGCTCGCCCGTGGTGCCCGAGGTGAAGATGACGTCCGAGGCCGCCTCGGGCGCCACGGCATCGACCCGTGCCCGTACGGCCCGGTCGGGCACGGCCTCCCCAGCGGCGAGGAACTCCTGCCACGTACGGAAGTCGGCGGGCGCGTCGTCGGCGAGGACGACCACGTCCCGCAGGTGCGGCAGCCCGGGCAGCGGTCCGGACAAGCCCTCCGCCGGATCCACGGCTGCGGCCGCCCCGGACGGCCGGTGCCCGGCCGCACTGCGCAGGGCGGCGACGTACGAGGTGCCGAGGAAGGTGCCCGTGACGAAGAGCAGCCTGGCGCGGGTGCGTGCCAGCAGCGCCACCGCCTCCGCGCCCTTGAAGCGGGTGTTGACGGGCACCAGCACCGCGCCCGCAGTGACCGCTCCCAGGGCCGAGACGATCCAGTCCAGGGTGTTCGGGGCCCAGACGGCCACCCGGTCGCCCGGCTCCACACCGGCGGCGACGCACGCGCGGGCGGACCGCTCGACGCGCTCGCCGAGCTGCCGGAAGGTGATCCTGATCCGTCCCTCGACCACGGCCTCGCGCTCGGCGTACCGCTCCGCGGCGCTGCGGACCAGCCGGGGTATCGAGCCGAACTCCAGGTCACCGCGCATCCGACGCCCTCCCCCACACCCGGCCGGCGCCCCGCCCCGCTCGCCGGGCCCGCCCGGGCCGCCCGGCCCGCCGAACGATCCGGACCCCTCGGCGCCAGCTGACTCCACGTCAGATTAGCGATAGCCTTCCGCGCTGTCAGCACCGGCAGCACGGAGGTGGCGATGACGGCAACGCTCAAGGACACCACCGCGATCGTCGGCATCGGTCAGACCCCCTTTGCACGTCAACTCCCCGAACCCGAGAAAGCTCTGGCCTGTCGCGCGATCCTCGCCGCACTGGACGACGCCGGCATCCACCCCTCCCAAGTGGACGCCTTCGCCTCCTACACCATGGAGGAGACCGACGAGGTCGAGGTCGCCAAGGCGATCGGCGCCGGCGACGTGACCTTCTTCTCCCGCGTCGGCTACGGCGGCGGCGGTTCCTGCGCGACCGTGGCCCACCTGGCCGCCGCCCTCACCACGGGCCGGGCGACCGTCGGCGTCGCCTGGCGGTCACGCAAGCGCGGCTCCGGCCCGCGGCCCTGGCGCGACACCCGGGCCCAACTCCCCACTCCCGCCCAGTGGACGCGGCCCTATGGACTCCTGCGTCCCGTCGACGAGATCGCCATGCTGGCCCGCCGCTATATGCACAAGTACGGAGCCACCCGCGACCACTTCTTCAACGTGGCCCTGGCCTGCCGCAACCACGCCCACCGGAACCCCGCCGCGATGATGCGCGACCGGCCGCTGACCCGCGAGGCGTATCTGTCCGCACGCTGGATCAGCGAGCCCCTCTGCCTCTTCGACAACTGCCTGGAGACGGACGGCGCGCTGGCCTGCGTGCTCGTGCCCGCCGAGCGCGCCCGCGACTGCCGGCGCCCGCCCGTCTACGTCCACTCCGCCGCCCAGGGCCTCCCCGCCCAGCACCACGGCATGGTCAACTACTGGGCCGAGGACCCGCTGGCGGGCCCCTCGTGGACCGCCGCCCGACAGCTCTGGAAATCCGCCGACTTCGGGCCCGAGGACGTCGATGTCGCCCAGATCTACGACGCGTTCACCTCGCTGATCCCGCTCTCTCTCGAAGGCTATGGCTTCTGCGGACGCGGCGAGGGTGCGGCCTTCACGGAGGAAGGTGCGCTCGAACTCGGCGGCCGGCTCCCGCTCAACACGGCCGGGGGCGGTCTCAGCGAGGCCTACGTCCATGGCTTCAACCTCATCAACGAAGGGGTCAGACAGCTTCGCGGCACCTCCACGGCGCAGGTGCCGGGCGCCACGACCTGCCTGGTCACGGCAGGGGAGGGCGTCCCCACATCGGCACTGCTGCTGAGGAGTTGAGCGCTCATGTCCTCCATGATGAGGGGTACCACTGACAACGGCCTCCTGCTGCCCGTGCCGGACGCCGACGGGCAGCCGTTCTGGGACTTCGCCGCCCACGGTGAGCTGCGCATTCAGTTCTGCGCCGGCTGCCGCGAGCCCCGTTTCCCGCCCCGGCCCTGCTGCCCGCGCTGCCAGTCCTTCGACGACGAGTGGCGCCGGATGTCGGGGCGCGGCCGCATCTGGTCGTACGTCCTGCCGCACCCGCCCCTCCTGCCCGGCTATGCCGAGCAGGCCCCCTACAACGTCGCCGTCGTGGAACTCGCCGACGCGCCGGGCATCCGCCTCGTCGGCAATGTGGTGGCCGCCCCCGACGCCGCCCTGAACTCCGTCGACCCCTGCCTGCTGCGGATCGGGGCCCCCGTCAGGGCCGTCTTCGCCGAGATCGCCCCCGGGGTCACCGTGCCCCGCTGGCTGCTGGAGCGGCCGTGACCGTCCGCGTGGAGAAACAGCCGGACGGCGTCGCGCTCGTCACCCTCGACCGGCCCGGGCGGCACAACGCCATCGACCTGACCATGGCGGCCGAACTCACTGGCGCGTGGCGGGAGTTCCGCTTCGACGACTCCGTACGGGCGGTCGTGCTGACCGGCGCCGGGGATCAGGCGTTCTGTACGGGCATCGACCGCTCGGCCGCCGTCCCCCAGCCGAACTCCCCCTATTCCATGGACGATCCGCTGCTGGGCATCGGCCCCAAGACCGCGGACCTGTGGAAGCCCGTCGTCGCGGCGGTCGGCGGCATGGCCTGCGGCGGGGCGTTCTACCTGCTGGGCGAGGCGGAGTTCGTGGTCGCCTCCGAGAACGCTGCGTTCTTCGATCCGCACACGTCCTACGGCATGGTCAGCGCGTACGAGACCGTCCTCATGGCCCAGCGCATGCCGTTCGGCGAGGTCGCGCGGATGGCGCTGATGGGCACGGCCGAGCGCATCTCCGCACGGCGCGCCTACGAGACCGGCCTCGTCTCCGAGCTGACGCCGCCGGGCGGGGCCACCGCCGCGGCCCTGCGCGCCGCGGCCGTCATCGCCTCGTACCCGACCGAGCCGGTGCAGGGCACGGTGCGCGCCCTGTGGGCGACCCGGGAGGCCGCCCGGCAGCACGCGCTGGCGCTGGCCCCGCACCTGATCTCCCTGGGCAGCCTTCCCCCCGCCGCCCAGGCGGAGCTGTTCGGCACGCGCGGCCGCGACTACCGCGTGCGCTGAGCGCCCGTGCCCTTGGCCGCGTCCAGCGCGTAGACGCAGCGGTCCTTGCTGCACGCGTAGACCACGCCGGCCGCCGCCACCGGGGAGCCCGTGATCTCGCCGCCCGTGGCGAGCTTCCAGCGCAGCTGGCCGCCCGCCGCGTCCACCGTGTAGAGGCAGTGGTCCGCGGAGCCGAAGTGGATCCGGCCGTCGGCCACCACGGGGCCGCCGATGATGTCGCCGCCCGCCGCGAAGCGCCACTTGGGCGTGCCCGTGACCGCGTCCAGCGTGTACAGCGCGCCGCCGCTGCCCAGGTGCACGGAGCCCGCAACGACCAGCACCGGCTCGGCCGACTGCCGGGCCTCGGTGGCGATGCGCCAGCGGTCGCGGCCGGTCGCCGCGTCCAGGGCGTACACGGTGCCCAGGTAGTCGGCGACGTAGACGCCGCCGCCCGTCACGGCGGGCCCGGGGGCGAACGCGGGCGGGCTCAGGAACACGGCCGGGGCCTCGAACCGCCAGCGCACGTCCCCGCGCGCCGCGTCGATGGCGAGCACGCGCGTGCCCGCGGTGACGTAGACGGCCCCGTCCGGCGCCGCCAGCAGGCGCACCGGAACGCCGCCGCACGACGCCGCGTCGCCCACGGGGTACGACCAGCGCTCCGCGCCCGTGCGGGCGTCGAGGGCGCGCAGCCGTGCGTCGGCCCACACGTACACCGTGCCGTCCTGGACGAACGGACCGCAGTCGGGCGTCTCGAAGTCGGTCTGGGCGCCGCTCATCTCCCACAGCAGCTCGCCGCCGGAGGCCTCCCACGCCTGGACGCCGCCGCCGCGCGTGCCCGTGACGATCGTGCCCCGGTCGGCCTTGAGGGAGTAGACCCAGCCGTCCGTGGCGAGCCGCCAGCGCTCCGTGCCGTCGGAGGCGTCGAGCGCGTACAGCGTGGGCCCGTCGGAGGCGTGTATGCGGCCGTCGGCGACGGCCATCGCCCACGCCACGTCGCGGGTCTTGAACTGCCGCCGCCCGCTGGCCACGTCGAGCGCGTGGACCTCGAACGAGGTGACATAGAGCAGGTCTCCGGCGACGACCGGGGTGCCCCAGACGTCGTTGGACATCCGGAACCGCCACGGCCGCCAACGCCCCTGGTCGGCCTGGGCATTGGGGGCGGCGTCCGGGGACGGCGCGAGGACGGGGGCGGGGACCGGGGCGGGAGGCTGCCCGGGCAGGGCCGCGGCCGAGGCCCCGGCGGGGGGACGGACCCAGCCCGTGGTGGCCCCGACGCCCGTCCGGTCGTACGACTCGCGGGTGTCGGCGACGCGCGGCCCGGGCCCGATGGGCACCTGCGAGCCCGCCAGCCGTACCGTGCCGTCGGGCGCCGGGGCGGCAGGCGCTCCCGCGTGCCGGCCGTGCCCGCCGCCCGCGGCGGCGCCCGTGCGCACGCTGTGCGGGCCGCTCAGGCCGCCACGCGGGTCGGGGGCGCCGACGACGCCGGAGCGGGCGGCGTCGGCCGCGTGGGCGCCGTTGCCCCAGCCCGGCGTGCCGGGGGCGTTCGAGGGCTCGGGCGAGGGCGGCTGGGCGGGCCGCGGCGGGACGCCCGAGCGGCCGCGGCCGCTCCCGGCGGCTCCGCCGGGCGAGGGGCGGTGCCCGGCCCGGCGCTGCTCGATCAGGGAGACCGCGTTGTCCGGCAGCCACGCCGATGCCGTGCCGCTGTCGTCGCCGCCGGAGGCGAACAGGTGCGGGGCGAGCTGGGCCTGGAGATCGGCCGGGCTGGGCCGGTTCTCGGCGGCCATCTGCATGCAGGACTCGATGAGGGGGCGCAGCTCGTCCGGCAGGCCGCTCAGGTCGGGGCCTTCGCGCAGCAGCATGAACACGGTCTCGACCGGGTTGGCGCCGTGGAACGGGGCGTGCCCGGTCGCCGCGAAGACGAGCGTGGACCCGAGGGAGAAGATGTCGCTGGCACCGGTGACGCTGCGGGAGTCCCTGGCCTGCTCGGGCGACATGTACGCGGGCGTGCCGACCGCGACGTTGGTCATCGTCAGCCTGGTGTTGGACACGCCGGAGGCGATGCCGAAGTCGATGACCCTCGGGCCGTCCTCGACGACGAGCACGTTCGACGGCTTCAGGTCGCGGTGCACCAGCCCCGCGCCGTGGATGGACTGCAGCGCCTCCGCGATGCCGGCGGCCAGCCAGCGCACGGCCTGGGCGGGCAGCGGGCCGCAGTCGGTGACGATCTCCTCCAGCGAGGGCGCGGGCACGTACGCGGTGGCCAGCCAGGGCACGGCCGCCCTGGGGTCCGCGTCGACGACGGCGGCGGTGTAGAAGCCGCTGACCGCACGGGCCGCTTCCACCTCACGGGTGAAGCGCACCCGGAAGAGCTGGTCCTCCGCCAGCTCCGTCCGCACCGTCTTGATCGCCACTCGCCGGCCGGACGCCGAGCGGGCGAGATAGACCAGCCCCATGCCGCCGGCGCCGAGTCGGCCGAGCACCTCGAACGGGCCGATCCGTCTCGGGTCGTGCTGCGTAAGCTGCTCCACCACTGACCTGCCACCTCCCCGTGGGGGCTTGAAGAGTTTCAGCCCCGTGCAGCGTCTCACCGCGAATTTATCCCGGGGGACGCACCCCGATTCTTCCTGGCGAAGCCCGCGGTTGCGAACTCGGGGCACGCTTCGCCGTGTCTCCGCCATATGAGGCAATATGCCCACATATGGCGCAACTCGCCGCATCACCCCAGCAGCCCGGCCCGCCGGCACCGTCCCTCCCCCGCCCTCCGGATCCCCCGCCGGTCAGGACGCGCCCTGCCTCCGCTCGGGCTGCGAGACGTCGATGACCGCGAAGTCGGCCCCCTGGTCGTCGGCGAGCACCGCCAGGCGCCCGTACGGCGTGTCCCGGGGCTCCCGGCGGATCCGCCCGCGCAGCCGGGCGGCCTCGCGCACCACGGCGTCGCAGTCCTCGACCACGAAGTAGACGAGGAAGTGGGCGGGCATCTCCCGCGGGAACCGGTCGCCCATGACGGCCCGGCCCGCGACCGCGTTCTCCGGCGTGTCCGGCAGTCCGGACGGGGTCCAGATGGCGAACTCGGTACCCGCCTCCTCGCTCACGTCATGGGTGACGAATCCGAAGACCGCCTCGTAGAAGGGGTCGACCGCCTTCGGGTCCCAGGTGTGCACCTCGGTCCAGCCGTACGAGCCCGGCTCGCCCCGCAGCTCGAACCCCTGATGGCTGCCCGCCTGCCAGACCCCGAAGACCGCCCCGCCGGGGTCCGCCGCCATCAGCATCGTGCCGAACGGACCGACGGTCATCGGCCCGCTGACGACCTGCCCGCCCGCCGCCCGGATCCGCTCCGCCACGGCCTGCGCGTCGGCGGTGGCGAAGTAGACGGACCAGGCCGTCGGCATGCGGCCGTCCGGCTTGGGCGCGAGCGCCGCCACGTTCCTTCCCTCGTGGAACGCCTGGGTGTAGTGGCCGTACTCGGCGCCGCTGTCCCGGAAGGACCAGCCGAGGAGTTCACCGTAGAAGCGCTTGCCCGCCTCCACGTCGGGCAGCATGACGTCCGCCCAGCAGGGTGTGCCCTCGGGGAATCCGTCCTCGGCAGTGCTCATTGGTCCGGCTCCTTCCGTGCTCCGACGGCGTGCCACGGCTGTCACGGTATAGGGGGTTGACGCATCCCGCGCGGGCTGTGGACAACGTGTGAAGCATGTGAGTGGCGGCCGTTGTCCACAGCTTGTTGATAGGACAATTCACCGGTACGGGCCAATCCACTCCAACTCTCTTTCCACCCCCTCCCAACCCCTCTGACCTGCGCTTTCACACCACCGTGCACCCCCGCCCCCATTTGCATGCGGCCGAATCGCGCTCCGATCACCCCTCGGTAAGCTGACGGCATGACAGGACAAGTACGCACCGTCGACGGCCGCGTGGCCGGTCGGCGCGGCCAGGCGACGCGGCAGAAGCTGCTCGACTGCCTCAGTGAAATGCTCAGCTCCTCGCCCTATCGCGACGTCAAGGTCATCGACGTCGCCCGCAGGGCCGGAACCTCGCCCGCGACCTTCTACCAGTACTTTCCCGACGTCGAGGGCGCCGTCCTCGAAATCGCCGAGGAGATGGCGAAGGAAGGCGCGAGTCTCACCGGACTGGTCGCCGGACGCTCGTGGGTCGGCCGCTCCGGCTGGCAGGCGGCCGAGGAACTCGTCGACGGCTTCCTGGGCTTCTGGCGCAAGCACGACGCGATCCTGCGCGTCGTCGACCTGGGAGCGGCCGAAGGCGACAAGCGGTTCTACAAGATCCGCATGAAGATCCTCAACGCCGTCACCAACTCCCTCACGGACTCCGTGAAGGAACTCCAGTCCAAGGGCAAGATCGACAAGGACGTCAACCCGGCAGCCGTGGCCGGCTCGCTCGTCGCGATGCTCGCGGCGGTGGCCTCGCACCAGAAGGGCTTCCAGAGCTGGGGCGTCAAGCAGGCCGAACTCAAGCCCAACCTCGCGCTGCTGGTGCACCTGGGCATCACCGGCAAGAAGCCGACGAAGTAACTCCCTTACGCCGCACGGCGACACAACCGCACACCCCTCGCACGTCCTGTCATCGCAGCGGCGGGCCGCCCGGGCTCGGCCCCGGACGGCCCGCCGCGGCACACTGCGGCGCGGCGGACGCCGCCCGCCCTCCCCGGCCACCGCCCCCTAGCGGCGGTCCAGCCGGAAGATCCGGATCTCCCGCTCCACCCGCTCCTGGTAGCGCGCGTACGGCGGCCAGCGCCGGAGTGCCGCCTCCCATGCCGCCTGCCGCTCGGCGCCGCGCAGCAGCCGCGCCCGCACCGGAACGTCCCGCCCCTGCCAGCTGATCTCCGCGTCCGGGTGCGCCAGGAGGTTGCCGGTCCACGCAGGGTGGCCGGGCCTGCCGAAGTTGCTGCCGACGAGGAACCAGGCGTCGTCCGCACCCTCCACCGGCAGGCACGCGAGCGGCGCCCGCCGGGGAAGTCCGCTCTTCGCCCCCGTCGACGTCAGCACGGCCCCCGGGAGCATGCGCGCGCTCAGCAGCACCCTGCCGCCCGTCAGCCGGTGCACGGCGCGGTCGAGCGCCGGCACGCAGTGCGGCGCGACCCTTGCGAACGAGCGGGTCGTGGAAATCCTCTGCACCAGGCGCTCGACGGCGGCCATCACAGCACCACCGCTTCCCGCTCGCCTGACGCCGCAAACAGTCCGGCCGTCTCAGCGGCCCGGGCTCGCAACCCGTGCACGGGTCCGAACAGCAGCTCGTCCGACGCCGCCCGTTTGAAGTACAGCTGCACATCGTGCTCCCACGTCACCCCGATACCTCCGTGCAACTGGATCGCCTCCGACGTGACCACCCGGGCCGCCTCCAGCGCCTGCGCCAGCGCGAGGCCGCCGACCGCCCCGGCCTCCGCCGCCGGCTGCCCGCCTCCTGCGGCCCATGCGGCGTAGTACGCCGCCGAACGGGCCGCCTGCACCGCGACGTACAGGTCCGCCAGCCGGTGCTTGACGGCCTGGAAGGAGCCGATCGGCCTGCCGAACTGCTCCCGCACGCGTACGTACTCCACCGTGCGCTCGAGCGCCCGGTCCGCCGCTCCCACCGCCTCCGCCGCCAGCACCGCGGCCACTCCGGCGCCGAGCGCCGCCAGCCCGCCCCGGACGTCGCCGCCGCCCGTGCCCAGCGGCTCCGCCCGTACGTCCCGCAGCTCGATGCGGGCCTGGGGCCGCGTCTCGTCCAGGGCGGTCAGCCGGGTCCGGGTCACGCCGCGCGCCCCTTCCGGCCGCACGGCGAAGAGCAGCGTGCGGCCGCGGACGTAGCCGCCGGTGTGCGCGGCGACGAGCAGCAGGCCCGCGCCGTGCCCGTCGAGGACCTGCCGGGCCTCTCCGTAGAGCCGCCAGCCGTCGTCGGTGCACCGCGCCTGCACGCCGCCCGCCCGGCCGCCCCCGGCCCATTCGCCGTCGTCCGGACCGGTCAGGGCGAGCGCCGTGGACAGCGTGCCGCCGGGCAGCGCCAGGGCTCCCGTCAGCTCGCCGGAGACCAGGCGCGGCAGCAGGTCCGCGCGCTGCCCGGGCGTGCCGAGGGCGGCGACGAGCGGGGCCGTGAGCGCCGCGGTCGGCAGCAGGGGGGACGGCAGCAGGGCGCGCCCGGTCTCCTCGGCCGCCAGGGCCAGCTCGGTGGGCCCGCACCCCACGCCGCCGTACTGCTGCGGCACGGCCAGCCCCGGCAGCCCCAGCTCCTCGGCGAGGCACCGCCACAGCTCGCCGTCGTGGCCCGCGGGGGTCCGCACCGCCGCCCGGACCGCATCCGGGCCGGAGCGTTTGCGCAGCAGCTCGCGCAGGGTGCGCCGGATCCCGTGCTGCTCCTCGCTGAGCGCGGCGTCCATCGGGGCTCCTCCCGTTTCCGACGGGCCGTCATGGTAGGTCGCCCAACGCCACTTTCCCACCCCCTATCTGATGTACCGTCAGCTTCATGACTCCAGGCAAGCGCAAGGCCGCTGTCGTCGGCGTCGCCCTCGCGGACTGCGGTCGTCTCGACTCCGTCACCCCCTATGCCCTGCACGCGCAGGCCGCCCGCCGCGCCCTCGCCGACTCGGGCCTCGACCGGGACGTCGTCGACGGCTTCGCCTCCGCCGGGCTGGGCACCCTCGCCCCCGTCGAGGTCGCGGAGTACCTCGGGCTGCGGCCCACCTGGGTGGACTCGACCTCCGTCGGCGGCTCGACCTGGGAAGTCATGGCCGCCCACGCCGCCGACGCCATCGCCGCGGGCCACGCCGACGCCGTGCTCCTGGTCTACGGCTCCACCGCCCGCGCCGACATCCGGGCCGGGCGCAGGACCTCCCAGCTCTCCTTCGGCACCCGCGGACCGGCACAGTTCGAGGCCCCCTACGGCCACACCCTCGTCGCCAAGTACGCGATGGCCGCCCGCCGCCACATGCACCAGTACGGCACCACCCTGGAGCAGCTGGCCGGGATCGCCGTCCAGGCCCGCGCCAACGCGGCCCACAACCCGCACGCCCTGTACCGCACCCCCCTCACTGTCGACGACGTCCTCGGCAGCCCGGTGATCGCCGACCCCTTCACCAAGCTCCACTGCTGTGTGCGCTCCGACGGCGGCTGCGCGGTCCTGCTGGCCGCGGAGGAGTACGCGGCCCACGCGGCGAAGCCCCCCGTATGGGTGCTGGGCACCGGCACCGCCGTCTCCCACTCCGCCCTGTCCGAGTGGGAGGACTTCACGGTCACTCCGGCCGCGGTCTCGGGGCGGCTCGCCTTCGAACGGGCCGGGGTCACCCCTCGGGAGATCGATGTGGCCGAGCTGTACGACGCCTTCACCTACATGACGCTCGTGACGCTGGAGGACCTGGGCTTCTGCGCCAAGGGCGAGGGCGGCGCGTTCGCGGAGAAGGGACGGCTGACGACCGCCGGGGCCCTCCCCGTCAACACGGACGGCGGCGGCCTCTCGGCCTGTCACCCCGGCATGCGGGGCCTCTTCCTCCTGGTCGAGGCGGTCCGCCAGCTCCGCGGCGAGGCGGAGGAGGGCCGCCAGGTGCGCCGGCCGGACGGCAGCCTTCCGCAGCTCGCCGTGGCCTCGGGAACGGGCGGCTGGTTCTGCTCGTCGGGGACGGTGGTCCTGGGCCGCTCATGACACCGCGGCGACACTGCCCGACGCTCTCCCCCGCACCCCCTGGCGGGCGCCGCCGAGCGCGTCACTCCGGCCGGAACACCGGAACGACGAACGCCCCCGCCCCGCCTCCCCGCCCTTCGGCATGACCCCGGAACGCCACCCTCAGGGGCATCCCTATCCGCAGCGCGTTCTCATGGCACTCGATCACCTCGGTCATCATGCGCGGGCCCTCCTCGAGGTCGACCACAGCGGCGGTGTAGGGAAGACGGGCGTCGAAGGGCGGCAGGTCGTTCCGGTGCACGACGGACCAGGTGTAGAGCGTGGCCCGGCCGCTCGCCCGCTCCCACACGACGTCCGTGCTCCAGCAGCGCGGGCAGTGCTCGCGCGGATAGTGGTGGGCCTTGCCGCACCCCGCCGCGCGGCAGCGGCGTATCAGGAGTCCCCCCTCGGCCGCCGCGTCCCAGTACGGCCGGCTGAAGTCGTCCGTCTCCGGCTCATCACAGCTCGGCAGCCCTCTCATGAGGATCACCCCTCCCAGGCGTTCCGGCGTACAGCAAACCGCACGGCCCATTCCTGACGGCTTGTCAGATCGGTAACCTGACTCCGCGTCAGCCTATCGGCCATCGAGCAGGAGTGGGCGAGAACGATGCTTGGATCGACTCACGGCTCCCTCACCACCACCTCCCGCCCGGCCCGTGTGGTCGCCTGCGGCGAGCGTCCGGGCCCCGCCGTCCACGGCACGGCCACCGATACCCGCGACACGGACGTCAGCGGGCGCCCCCTCCATGCCGACGTCCCCGACCTGGACCGGTTCTTCCGCCCCGAGAGCGTGGCCGTCATCGGCGCCTCCGAGACGGAGGGCCGCCCCAACACCGGGATCACCCGCCGGCTCGTCTCCTGGGCCCAGCGCGTCGGCGCCCGCATCCACCCCGTCCACCCCACCCGCACGACCGTATTCGGCCTCCCCTGTCACCCCTCCGTCCGCGACCTCCCCGAAGAGATCGACCTCGCCGTCCTCCTCGTCGGCGACCCGGCCCCCGTCCTCGAGGAACTCTCCGACTGCAAGGTCAAGTTCGCCGTCGTCTTCGCCTCGGGCTTCGCGGAGACCGGACCGGAGGGCGCCGCGGCCCAGGCCCGGCTCGCCGCCGCCGTCCGGGACAGCGGCACCCGCCTGCTCGGCCCCAACACCAACCTCAACACCTTCGAGCATTTCCGGGACGACCTGGACGGCCCGGCCATCGCCCTGATCACCCAGTCGGGCCACCAGGGCCGCCCGCTCTTCGCCCTCCAGGAGCTGGGCATCCGGCTCTCCCACTGGGCCCCGACCGGCAACGAGGCGGATCTGGAGTGCGCCGACTTCATCTCCTACTTCGCCACCCGGCCGGAGGTCGGGGCCATCGCCGCATATATGGAAGGGCTCAAGGACGGCCGTGCCTTCCTGCTGGCCGCGGACCGGGCGGCCCGGAACAAGGTGCCGGTCGTCGCCGTGAAGGTCGGCCGGACCGAGACCGGCGCCCGCACCGCCGCCTCCCATACCGGCAAGCTGACCGGCGCGGACGACGTGGTGGACGCGGCCATGCGGCAGTTCGGCGTGATCCGCGTCGACGGCCTGGACGAACTCCAGGACACCTCGGCCCTGCTCGCCCGCGCCCGCCCGCCCCGGGCCACCGGCGTCGCCGTGTATTCGATCTCCGGTGGCACGGGCGCCCACTTCGCCGATCTGGCCACCGCCGCCGGGCTGGAGATCCCCGTCCTCTCCGCCGCCAAGCAGAGCGAGCTGCACACGTGGATCCCCGAGTACCTGAGCGTCGCCAACCCCGTCGACAGCGGCGGCCACCCGGTGGGCGACCGGCGCGGCCGCCGGATCATCGACGCCGTCCTGGCCGATCCGTCCGTCGGCGTGCTCGTCTGCCCGATCACCGGCCCCTTCCCGCCGCTGAGCGACAAGCTCGCGCAGGACCTCGTGGACGCGGCGGAAGAGACGGACAAGCTGATCTGCGTCGTCTGGGGCTCCCCGGTGGGCACCGAGGACGCCTATCGCAGGACCCTGCTCGGCTCCTCGCGCGTCGCCACCTTCCGCACCTTCGCCAACTGCGTCACCGCCGTCCGCGCCTGGCTCGACCACCACCGCTTCACCACCGGATACCGCTCCCCCTTCGACGGCGCGCCCCGCTCCCTCTCCCCGTCCGCGCACAAGGCGCAGGCACTGCTCCGCCCGGGCGAGCAGCTCAGCGAGCACGCGGCCAAACAGCTCCTGCGCGCGTACGGCATACGCGTGCCCCGCGAACAGCTGGTGACCAGTGCGGCGGCAGCCGTGCGCTCGGCCGCCCAGGTCGGCTACCCGGTCGTCATGAAGGCGTCCGGCCCGCAGCTGGCCCACAAGTCGGAGCTGGGCCTGGTCAAGATCGGGCTGACCTCCGCCAGCCAGGTCCGCGACGCCTATCGCGAGCTGACCGACATCGCCCGCTACGAGGAGCTGCCCCTGGACGGCATCCTGGTCTGCCAACTTGTGGGGCACGGAGTCGAGATGGCCGTCGGCATCACCCACGACCCCCTCTTCGGGCCCACCGTGACCGCGGGCCTGGGCGGGGTGCTGGTGGAGGTGCTGGACGACACCGCCGTGCGCGTACCGCCGTTCGGCGAGGACCAGGCCCGGAGCATGCTCGACGAGCTGCGCGGGCGCGCCCTCCTCGGCGGTGTCCGGGGGGCTCCCCCGGCCGACGTGGACGCCCTCGTGGAGACCGTGCTGCGCGTCCAGCGCATGGCCCTGGAACTGGGCGACGGAATCGCCGAGCTGGACATCAACCCGCTGGTCGTACTGGAGCAGGGGCAGGGCGCGGTGGCCCTCGACGCCCTCGCCTTCTGCCGCTGAACCGGTCCGTACGAGCGGCACGCCGCCCCCGGCCGGCGAGCCCGCGGCCCTCCGTACAGCCGACCGCAGAACAAGGAGATCCCCCATGATCCACTCCCCCCGTGGAACCACCGAAGCGCTTGGTGGGCACGGCGAACCGGACGGGTCCGCCGAACCTGCCGAAGCCGATGACTCATTGGTACTGCACACCACTGACAACGGGGTCTCGTGGATCACCATCAACCGCCCGCACGCACTCAATGCCATCACCCCTGACCAGCGGGAACGCCTGATTTCCAAGCTTTGCGCGGCATCCGCCGCCCCGGGCGTCCGAGCCGTGGTGATCACCGGTGCCGGCAAGGGCTTCTGCGCGGGCGCCGATCTGCGCGCGGCCGGGCGCACCCCGCCCTCCGAGCGGGTTCCTGGCGATGTGGCGCGGACGCTCCGGGAGGGCGCCCAGCGGCTCGTGGCAGCGGTGCTGGACTGCGAGAAGCCCGTGATCGCCGCCGTGAACGGCACCGCGGCCGGCCTCGGGGCGCACCTGGCACTGGCCTGCGACCTGGTCCTGGCGGCGGAACCGGCGCGGTTCATCGAGGTCTTCGTGCGCCGGGGCCTGGTGCCGGACGGGGGCGGGGCGTACCTGCTGCCGCGCCTCGTGGGGCCGCGGCGGGCGAAGGAGCTGCTGTTCTTCGGCGACGCGCTGTCCGCCGCCGAGGCGGAACGCATCGGCCTGGTCAACAGGGTGGTGGCGGAGGAGGAGCTGGCCGGGGCCGCCCAGGAGTGGGCCGACCGGCTCGCGCAGGGGCCGACCCGGGCTCTCGCGCTGACGAAACAGCTGATCAACGCCTCGCTCGAGGCCGACCGCGCGGCCTCATTCGCCGCCGAAGCGGCCGCCCAGGAGATCAACATGGCGACGGGGGACGCAGCCGAGGGCATCACGGCATTCCTGGAGCGCCGCGGCCCGCAGTTCCGGGGAAGGTGAGCGGCGGCCGGAGGGACGGGCCGCCGCCACGCGGCGGAGCGACGGTCGGCTCCACGGCCCGGGCGGGGGCGCACGGCCCTTTCAATCTGACTGACCGTCAGCTTCAATGGGTCACATGATGGGACACGCCGGAATGGCGGCCGTGGCCGTGCGCCACCTGCGATCGGTGGGGTCGACGACGACTGCTGCGCCACCCGAGCCTCCCGTGCCCCGCCCGCACCTTCGGGCCGTACGGGCGGACGAAGCGCCTCAGCCGACGCCGCGCGAGTTCCGTGATGTTCTGGGCCACTTCGCCAGCGGGATCACCGTCGTCACGGCTCCCGGGGCGGAGGGGAGGCCTCCGGCGGGCTTCGCCTGCCAGTCGTTCGCCTCGCTGTCCCTCGAACCACCGCTGGTCGTTTTCATGGTGGCCCGTACGTCCACCTCCTGGCCGCAGATCGCCCGCGCCGGGGTCTTCTGCGTCAACGTCCTGGGATCCGGGCAGAAATCGCTCTGCGAAGGTTTCGCCGTCCGAAGTTCGCAAACGGCCGACAAGTTCGCGGGCGTCCCTCATGAACCGGCCCCGGTCACCGGGTCTCCGAGGCTGAAGGGCGTACCGGCCTGGATCGACTGCACGATCCACGCCGTCCACACCGGCGGAGACCATCTCGTGGTCGTGGGCCGCGTGGAGGCGCTGGGGACCGACAAGGGCGCTGCGGGCCCCGGTCCGCTGCTCTTCCACCGGGGCGCCTTCGGCACGTTCGACGCGTTCGGCACACACGGCTCCTGAACGTCCGTTGCCGGTCGCTCCGGCTCCGGAGCGCCCGGCAAGGTGCGGCAGCCGTGCCTACTTCTTCTTGTGCTTGACCACCTTGGTCAGGACGTAGCGCTTGCCGGAGCCCGGCTTCCCGATCTCGTGGAAGATCTGCGGCTCCCGCTCCGTGCCGATGACGCTCCAGTCGCGCGAGAGTTCGCAGGAGTTGATCCGCAGCGAGACGCCCTGCACCCGGCCGCCGTCCTTCAGCGGCGCCCACGTGCCGGACCCGTCGCAGTCCTTCGGCTTGTCCTTGCCCGTGCCGTCCCAGGTGAAATTGTCGAGCCCGTTGGCGACCGCGGCGCCGTCCTCGTCGAGCTTGACCGTTCCGCCACGCCCGTCGGTCCACGTGCCGGTGAAGTCCGCCTTGGTCAGGCGCGGCGGCTCGTACACCTTCGCCAGCCCGGCCGCGTACGCTCCCGCGCCCAGCGAGCCGACGGTCAGCCACGCCACGGTGCCGACGGTCGTCACCCGGCGGGCCACGCTGCCGGAACGGCCTTCGCGGACCCGGCGGGCGGCCACCCGGCCGACGAGCGCGGCGGGCAGCAGCCCGACCGTGAGGGAACCCCACCAGATGAGGTAGCTGAGCGGCCGGGCGAGGGAGAGGCTGCCCAGCGCGGCCACGGCACCGAACACGATCACCGTCGCCGCCGAGACGACGGGCACGGCACCGGCGGTCCACAGCCAGCCGTCGCCGTGCCACCGGCGCCGCGACGCCCACCGGGCCAGACCGAGCGCGGGCATGACGGTGGCCGCCGTGACGAAGCCGCTGATCAGCACAGTGAGAAGCAGGGCGACGAGCACCACGGCAGTGATCATGACGGGGCCCTTGGGCATCCCGTCGTGCTCGCGCGAGAGGAGGACGAGCACGGCGGCCGTCCCGGCGATGACAGCCTCGCCGCAGAGGGCGCCCATGGACGCGCAGAACGCGGCGCCGAAGCCGTCGCCGTGCATCACCCGCTGCGGGAGCCCCCGGGGCTCCTCGGGTACGGCGCCCTTCGCCGCCTCGTCCGGTATCGCGTCCGGCTCAGCCTGCTGTGCCATATCAGCCCCTCTCTCCAAGAATGATTCCCCCAGAGGCCGAGAGGTTCCGCTGCGGAAGGTCCGAGACCGCACTCGGCCCACCGGTCCACACCGACGACGAGGCCTGGACACACCACCGCACCGACGCCGGCCGACCAGGCGACCATTCTTACCGAATGGTCGTACTTCGCCTGAGAGCAGGGGCTGCCCGGACGGCAGGAGCCGTGAGCCCACCCCACACGCAGACGACGGACGGCGCAAGGCCTCCGACAGGGATCACATGAGGAGCGGCAGGTCCCGGATCACCGGTCGGTTCCGGGTCACCGTTCGAACGAGAAGACGCTGCGGGCAGCGGTCGGGTTGTGCGCGTCCTCGACCGCACGACCGAATTCCTCGACCGGGTGGACGCCGGTGACCAGCTCGTCCAGCAGCAGCCGTCCTTCGCCGTACAGCCGCGCGTACAGCGCGATGTCGTGCTGTGGACGGGAGGAGCCGTATCGGCAGCCGAGGATGGACTTGTCGAGGTACAGGGACGAGACACGGAAGGACGCCTCCGCCCGGACGGGCGGCACACCGAGCAGCACCGCCTGGCCGCGGCGGCCGAGGAGGTCGACGGCCTGCCGCACGAGGCGGACGTCGCCGACGCACTCGAAGGCGTGGTCGGCGCCGGACGGGAGGAACTCCCGCACGGCGGACGGGACGTCGGGGACGGCCGAGGCGTCGACGAAATGGGTGGCGCCGAACGTCCGGGCCCGGGACTCCTTCGCGGGGTCCGCGTCGACCGCGACGACGGCCGACGCGCCGGCGAGCCTCGCCCCCTGAAGGACGTTGAGCCCGACGCCGCCCGCGCCGATGACGAGCACGGAATCCCCCGGGCGCACCCTCGCCCGGTTGAGGACCGCGCCGACTCCGGTGAGCACGCTGCAACCGATCACGGCCGCGGAGGTCAGGGGGACGTCTTCGGGGATCCTGACCGCCTGGACGGCCTTGACGAGCGCGCGTTCCGCGAAGGCCGAGGTGGCCGCGAACTGGTGGAGCCGCTCCCCGCGCCGGGTGAACGGCCGGCCGGGCCTGCCGATGGAGGTGCGGCACATCGTCGGCCTGCCGCGGTGACAGTCGGGGCAGGCCCCGCAGTTGGCCACGGTGGACAGCGCCACCCGGTCCCCGGGCGCGAGGTGGCCGACGCCCGGGCCGACCTCCTCGACCACGCCCGCCCCCTCGTGGCCGAGCACCACGGGGACGGGATGCGGAATGGTGCCGTCGATGACCGACAGGTCGCTGTGGCACAGGCCCGCGGCGGCCACGGCGACGAGCACCTCGCCCGGGCCGGGCGCTCGGAGTTCCAGGTCGTCGACGACGTGCGTCCGCTTGCCGTCGAAGATGACGCCTCGCATGGGTGGTGGTCCTCTCCGACAGCCGGTGGTTGGCAGGTGCCAGGTGGTCAGGACGGCCAGACGACCGACTGGAGTTCGCTGTACGCGTGCAGCGCGAAGGAGCCCCCGTCACGGCCGATACCGCTCTCCTTGAACCCGCCGAAGGGCGTCTCGGGGTGCCGCTGGCAGGTGTTGATGCCGACGTTCCCGCTGCGCAGCCGGGCGGCGAGGGCCCAGGCGCGGCTGGTGTCGGCGCTGAAGACGTAGTCGTGGAGGCCGTACGGGGTGCCGTTGGCGATCCGCACCGCTTCGTCCTCGTCGGCGAAGGGGATGGCGGCGACGACGGGGCCGAAGACCTCCTCGCGGGCGACGGTCATGTTGGGCGTGACGTCGGCGATGAGGGTGGGGGCGACGTAGAAGCCGGGCCGGATGCGGGGGCGGGTGCCTCCGGTGACGATCCGGGCCCCTTCGCTCCGGGCTCCCGCGATGTACACCTCGACGCGGTCGCGGTGCGCGGCGGAGATCACCGGGCCCACGATCGTGGAGTTTTCCACAGGGTCCCCGATTGTCAGTGACTCAGCGTAGTCTTTGAGGGCAGCGACGGCCTGCTCGTACAGCGATCGATGGACGAGCACGCGGGTCGGCGCCGTGCAGATCTGCCCGCTGTGGAAGGACCAGACCGAACCGACCGCCCCGATCGCCGACTCGAACGCCTTGACGTCGGCGTCCCCCAGGACGATGGCCGCGCCCTTGCCGCCCAGCTCCAACAGGGTGCGCTTCATCGACCTCCCCGCGGTTTCGGCGATCTTCCTCCCCACGGCTGTGGAGCCGGTGAAGCTGACCATGTCGACACCGGGGTGGGCCACCAGTGCCTCGCCCGCGCCCGGGCCCGAGCCGGTGACCACGTTGAACACACCGTCCGGGAGGCCGGCTTCCCGGAAGAGCGGGCCCAGTTCGAGACAGCACAGCGGGTCCTGCGGTGCCGGTTTGACGACCACCGCATTGCCCATGGCCAGGGCGGGGGCGACCTTGCCCGCGAGATTGACCACCGGGAAGTTGTAGGAGGTGATGCAGCCGACGACGCCCACGGGGCGGCGCACCGCGGCGGCGCCGATCAGGCCGCCGGGGGCGAGCGGGCCGGACGCGACGGGCTGCGGCGGGAGCGGGATCGTGCCGGGTTCCAGCGCACCGCGCGCATAGCGCCGGAAGCGTTCCGCCGCCACGGGCACCTGCATGGCCGAGGCGACGCGCATCGTCGCGCCCGTCTCGGCCTGGACGAGGGGTACGAGTTCGCCCTTCCGCTCCATGAGCAGACCGGCAATCCGGTCGAGCACTGCCGCGCGCTCGCGCGGATCTGTACGGAACCAGCCGTCCTGCGCGGCACGCGCGGCGGTCACGGCGTCGGCGACTTCGGCGGGAGTCGACTCCGGGGCCTCCCCGACGACCTGTTCGGTCGCCGGATTGACAACTGGATAATGCCCTTTTCCCGGCGCGCGCCAGGCGCCGGCGATCCAGTGCCCGTACGCCGTCATGGCCGCTGCTCCTTCGGCAGGCCGAGGACGCGCTCGGCGATGATGTTGCGCTGGATCTCGTCCGAGCCGCCGTAGATGGTGCCGGCTCGGCTGAAGAGGAACAGGCGTTGCAGGGCGTCCAGTCGGTACGGCCTGTCGGCGTGCCAGTCGTCCGGTCCCAGGGCGGCGGGGGCGCCGCGCACCTGCATCGCCAGTTCACCGAGGCGTTTGTGCCAGCCGCCCCACAGCAGTTTGGCGACGCTGGGCGCCCCGGGGTCGTCCGATGTCCCCAGAGTCCGCAGGGCGTTCCAGCGCATCGTCTGGAGTTCGGCCCACTGCCGTACGAGCCGGTCCCTGAGCACCGGCTCCGCTGCGGCACCGGTCTCCGTTGCGAGGCGGACGACCCGGGCCAGCTCGGCCGCGAAGCCGATCTGCTGGACGAGCGTGGAGACTCCGCGCTCCCGTGCGAGGAGCCCCATGGCGACGCGCCAGCCATTGCCCTCGCCGCCGACGAGGTGCTCGGCGCGGGCCTCGGCGCCGTCGAACAGCACCTCGTTGAAGTCTGCGGATCCCCACATCTGCCGGATGGGCCGGACCTCGATCCGGCCCGGCTGGTCCATCGGCACGAGCAGGAAGGAGAGACCTTGGTGCCGGTGGGATCCCTCGGTGGTGCGGGCCAGGACGAAACACCAGTCGGCCTCGTGGGCGAGGGAGGTCCAGATCTTCCGCCCGGTGATCCGGTAGGTGCGGCCTCCGCCGGTCCGGACGGCGGTGGTCCGTACGGCGGCGAGGTCGGATCCCGCGCCGGGCTCGCTGTAGCCCTGGCACCAGAGTTCCTTGCCGCCGGCGATGGCGGGGAGGAAGCGTGCGCGCTGTGCCTCGTCGCCGTGGGCGAGGAGGGTGGGGGCCAGGAGGTTCTCGCCCAGGTGGCCGATGCGGGCGGGGGCCTGGGAGCGTGCGTACTCCTCCGCCCAGACGACCTGTCCGGTCAGTGTCGTGGTGCGATTGCCGTAGCTGCCGCGGGCGCGGGGCCAGCCGAGGCCGATCCATCCGCCGGTGCCCAGTTCACGTTCCCAGGCCCGGCCGGGGGTGCGGTGGGCTTCACCGGGGAGGTGCTCGGCCAGCCAGGTCCTGGCCTCCCGGCGCAGGGCCTCGTCCTCCGGCCCGAATGCGAAGTCCATGTCGGCTCCTCTGCCGCAGCGGTGTCAGGCGTTGGGGCGCCGGCCGGAGGCGGCCGCCTCGGCCATCGTCCGGAGCCTGTCGAGCAAGGGCATCGGATCGGTGCCGACCGTCCCCGGAAGGAGATCGGCGATGCGCTCCGGGGTCCAGCGGCCCTCGGCGTAGGCGGCGCGCAGTTCGCGCGGCTGGGCCCAGACCGCGATCTTGGGGCCCGCGACGGTGTAGACCTGCCCGGTGATGCCCTCCTGCTGGGCGCGCTCGCTGAGCAGGTAGACGACGAGGGGGGCCACGTCCTCCGGGTCGCCGATCTCCTTGAGTTCCACCGGTACCTGGGCGGACATCCTGGTACGGGCGACGGGCGCCACGCAGTTCGCGGTGACACCGTATTTGTGCAGGCCCAGTGCCGCGCTGCGGACCAGGGAGATGATGCCGCCCTTGGCGGCCGCGTAGTTGGCCTGGGAGACGCTGCCCTGGTGGTTGCCGCTGGTGAAGCCGATGAGGGTGCCGCTTCCTTGCTGTCGCATCACCGCGGAGGCGGCGCGGAAGACGGTGAAGGTGCCCTTCAGGTGCGTGGCCACGACCGGGTCCCATTCCTCCTCGGTCATGTTGAAGAGCATGCGCTCGCGGAGGATTCCCGCGACGCAGACCACTCCGTCGAGACGTCCGTAGCGGGCGAGCGCGGTGTCGACCACGTGCCGGCCGCCGGCCATGGTCGAGACGTCGTCGGCGACAGGGATCGCCTCACCGCCGTTCGCCTCGATCTCCTTGGCCACGGCCGTGGCGACCTCGCTCGTCGGCTCGTCGCCCTGGACGGACACGCCGTAGTCGTTGACGACGACCTTGGCTCCTTCCGCGGCGGAGGCCAGGGCCACCGCCCGGCCGATGCCCCGGCCGGCCCCGGTGACGGCGACCACCTTCCCGGCCAAGAACTTCCCCATGGCGCGCCCCCTTCCCGCACTTTCTGACGGTCCGTTAGATTTTTGGGGCAGAGTGGGCCCGAACACAAGAGCGTGGACGCATGCGGGCGGCCCACACGTCGCCACGATCCGGGGAGGGATCCCGATGCCACTGCCGGCCGAGTTCCACGAGATCGCCAAGCGAGTTAACAACTGGGGCCGTTGGGGCGAGGGTGACGAGATCGGAACACTCAACCTCATCACCGACGAGGTCGTGCGCGCCGCCGTCGGGACCGTCGCAGACGGACGGCGCATCCCCCTCGCCCTGCCCCTTTCGCAGGACGGGGTGCAGACCGGAGCGATCCCCGGCCGGGTCAACCCGCTGCACACGATGGTCGCGATCAACCTGGAGATGTTCGGGCCGGGAACCGTCGCCACCAGCGACGACACCGTGGCCATGGGCCTTCAGGCGGGCACCCACTGGGACGGCCTCTGCCACGTCTCGCACAGCGGCCGGATCTACAACGGCCGTCCGGCGGACTCGATCACGAGCCACGGGCGGGCCGCCTTCAGCGGAGTCGAGAAGGCAGGGCACATCGTCTCGCGCGGAGTGCTCCTGGACGTGGCGCGAGCCCGCGGCGTGGACCGGCTGGACGGCGATCACGCCGTCACCCCCGACGACTTGGAGGCGGCCGAGGAACTGGCAGGCACCACTGTGCGGTCCGGCGACATCGTGCTCGTACGAACCGGCCAGATTCAGCAGTATCTGGCGGGCGACAAACAGGCGTACGCCTTCCCCTCTCCCGGGCTCTCGATCCACACCCCCGAGTGGTTCCACACCAGGGACGTGGCCGCGGTCGCCAACGACACCCTCACCTTCGAGATCTTCCCGCCGGAGATCGAGGGCCTCTGGATGGGCGTGCACGCACTCCATCTCGTGGAGATGGGCATGCCGCAGGGGCAGAACTGGAACCTCGAAGGACTCTCCGAAGCGTGCGCCGAGGCAGGGCGTTACGCGTTTCTGCTGGCCGCCATGCCGGAGCCGTTCGTCGGCGGGACGGGGACGCCGGTGGCCCCGGTGGCGATCCTCTGAACGAAAAGGCGGGCGGGCGGCGGCGCACAGATGCGCACCCCGAGCACGGCACCGTGCGCCGCCACCCAGCTCCGGCGCCTGAGCCCTGTTGTCGCGCCGGATCGCGACCCGTACTCGCCAAGGCAGCCCCGGTCACACGGGCCTCTCGACGTCCCCTCGCAACGAATCGCTGCATCCAAGGGTGATCACGTGAACACTTCACGTCAACACCTGGTCTGGACTTTGTCGATTACGCCCGATTTGTCGCGGCGTGTTGTGGCTCAAAAGCACTACCCCAGAGCTGGTCCCCGCGATCGATTTCGCACCAGATGCGCTTGCCGGCACCCTCGCGGTGCCAGCCCCAGCGGTCGGCGAGACCGTCGACCAGTTCGAGGCCGCGACCGCCGGTGTCGTCACCCTCGGCACACCGCCGCATGGGCGGACAGGTGCTGACGTCGGCCACCTCGACACGGACGGTGCCCGGACACCCCCCGGCCATGGCGCCCGCGGCCCCCGCACCCGGGAAGAGCATCCGCAGCACGGCCGGACAGCCCGTGTGCACCACGGCGTTGGTGACCAATTCGGAGATCAGCAGGATCAGCGTCTCGGCCAGGGGCTCGTCGACCCCTATCCCGGACCCGGCGAGCCGCGAACGCGCCCACCTGCGAGCCCGGCCCACTTCCGCGGGGTCGGCCCCGACCTCCATCTGCATCTGAAGCACCTGCACCGCTCACACCATCCGAACCGGCGGACACAACGCCTCGCGTCTCTGGGGAGTCACGATCCGTGATCTCCCTCCGAGACAGCATGGTTGACGTTCCGTTACCCCAACAAGCGCTTCGGGCATATTCCGGCGCAAAGGAGTATGCGTGCTGCATACTGTGCGACGCGCGCCGCAGGGGCTCGAACACCGGGGCTTTCGGCGCCCCGCTCCGGTGCGAACAAGAGGCATTCCCGCACCCACCACAGCCACTTGGGCAACAGCAGTTTTGTTGCGCCACTGAACTACTCGCACGCAAGGGAGAGTACCCGAGGGGAGTCCCGACTCCGCCCTGTGACAAGTAACGCCAAGAGCACAACTCGATATCGACGCATCGTGATCATTTTTCGGATACAAGCCCGCATTTCACCCACATCGATTACGCAACGCCACTCGCACAGTTCGCGATTTACGCCGAGCAATTTTCCGGCCCGCGCAGGAGGGCGGTGGCCAGGGCCTCCTCGACCTCCGCAGTTGTCCGCCATTGTTCGAGCCTCACCCAAGCCCGCTTCAGATGCAGATGGACATCCGCGTCCCAGGTGAAACCCAGGCCGCCATGCAGTTGCAAACAGTCACGGGCATTTCGGGCAGCAGCCTCATCCGCGAGCAGTTTCGCCCCGTAGATATCACTCGGCGTCATTGTCAATGATGCGGCATAGACGCTACTTCGTGCGAGTTCCGTACGGACGAGCATGCGCGCACAGAGGTGTTGCACCGCCTGGAACGCTCCGATCGGGCGCCCGAACTGCACCCGGCTCTTCGCATGCAAGACGGCCATCTCCAGAGTCCGGGACGCTGTGCCGAGTTGCTGGGCGGCCGTCAGCAGGACCGCCTCCAGGCGCAGGCGGGACGCGTCCCGGAGGCCGACCGGGGACGGCCCCATGGGGGTGCCCGCATTCCGTGGCACGCGCCGTACGCGGTGCAGGGGTGTCGTCGGGTCGACCGACCGTACGGGTTCGGCGGCCAGCTCGCGGGGGCCCGCGCCCCCGGCCGTTCGCAGCAGGCGGGGAGCCGACCCGTCGATCAGCAGGACCGCATCGGCGGCGGCCAGGTGCTCGACCATGCCGGGGCCGTCCAGGGCCGTCACCACCGCCTCGCCCTCGGCCGCTCCGGGTACCGGACCGGCCGCGAGATGGGTGGCGACCAGCGGCCCGGGCAGCAGGGCCCGGCCCGCCTCCTCGAAGACCACCACCGCCTCGGCCGGCCCCAGTCCGGCACCGCCTTCCTTCTCGGGCAGGTGCAGGGAAAAGACTCCCGCTTTCCCCAACTCCCGCCAGAGCGAGCGGTCGACGCTCCCGTCCGGGCCACCGGCATCCACGAGCGTCCGCAGCCGCTCCCGGGGAAAGCGGGCGGTCATGATGTCGCGCATTGTCCTGCGCAACGCCCGCTGGTCCGCACTCGGCCGGAAATCCATGGTCGCCCCTCACCGCCCTCGGGGAAGGCCGAGGATGCGCTCGGCAATGATGTTCTGCTGGATCTGGGAGGTACCGGCGGCAATGGTGTACGCGAGGGAGGAGAGCCGCTCGGCGTTCCATTCGTGATCGGCGTCCAGCGAGCCGGCGCCGAGAACCGAGGCAGCGGCCTCGAAGAGGTCCTGCCGCGCCTGGGAATAACGCAACTTGAAGACCGAGCCGCCGACTCCGGGCACCCCGTCCCCACCGCCCTGCAAGGAGCCCTGCGCCTCGCTGACGTTCCATTGCACCAGCCGCCACAGCGCCCCGAATTCGGCACTGAGCCGCCCCAGTCGACGGCGCAGGACGGGGTCTTCCCAGGTCCCGTTCTCCTTTGCCGTACGGGCCAGTTGCCCCAGGGTGCGACGGCAGGCGACGACCTCCCCGGCGAAAGCGGTGCCGCGCTCGAAGGAGAGGGTGACCATGCTGACCCGCCAGCCGTCGTTCTCCGCTCCCACGCGGTGGGAGAGCGGCACCCGCACCTCGTCGAGGAAGACCTCGGCGAACTCCGTGGAACCGGCGAGGGTGCGCAGCGGGCGGACGGTGACCCCGGGGGCGTCCATGGGCATGGCCAGCCACGAGATGCCCCGGTGGCCGGTGGCCGAGGGGTCGGTACGGACGAGCAGTTCGCACCAGTCGGCGATCTCGGCGTGCGAGGTCCAGACCTTGCTGCCGGTGACGACGTAGGAGTCTCCGTCCCGTACCGCGCGGGTACGCAGGGAGGCGAGGTCGGAGCCCGCTTCCGGTTCGGAGAAGCCCTGGCACCACACCTCGTCGCCGCGCAGGATCGGCGGCAGCCAGCGGGCCCGCTGGGCGGCAGTGCCCTCGGCGGCGATGGTGGGGCCCGCGTGCAGGAGGCCGACGAAGTTGGCACCCACGTAGGGAGCGCCCGCGCGTTCGGTCTCCTCCAGGAAGATCAGGTGCTGTGTGGGGGTGGCGCCCCGTCCGCCGGCGTCGGCGGGCCAGTGCAGGCCCGCGTATCCGGCGTCGTGGAGGGCGCGTTGCCAGGCACAGTCGTAGGCCCGGCGAGCGGGCCAGTCGTGTGGCGACGGCTTGGCCGGCAGGCCCGGCAGCGTCGTCCGGAGCCAGGCGCGCAGGCGGCGCCGGAAGTCTTCCTCTTCCTGTGTGAAGGTGAGGTCCATCGGCGTCACGCGTCCGTGCCGCCGCGCCCCGGGACCGGACCCCCGCCCGTCCCCTTGCCCGCATGGCCGCCCCGCTCCTGCCACGGGTCCGGATCCAGGCCGAGCATCCGGATCGCATTGCCCCGCATGATCTTGTGGACGGTCTCGTCGTCCACGCCGCGCATGTGCGCGAGGGCCACCTGCCTGGTGTGGGGGAAGGTGGAGTCGACATGGGGATAGTCCGTCTCGAAGGTGGCGTTGTCGCGGCCCACCTCGTCGAGTGACGCCATTCCGTGTTTGTCGCGGAAGAAACAGCAGAAGATCTGCCGGTAGTAGTACGTGGAGGGCGGCTCGGGGATAAGGTCGCGGACGCCTCCCCAGGCACGGTGCTCGCGCCACACGTCGTCGGCGCGCTCCAGG
Source organism: Streptomyces sp. 17_S59 (assembly GCF_056930295.1). Taxonomy (NCBI): domain Bacteria; kingdom Bacillati; phylum Actinomycetota; class Actinomycetes; order Kitasatosporales; family Streptomycetaceae; genus Streptomyces; species Streptomyces sp. 17_S59. Next base: position 3,025,300 of record NZ_JBXOWD010000001.1, read on the forward strand.
ATGTAGGGGATCCAGCCCATCTGCCCCTCGCTGTAGGCGAGTTTCAGGCGGGGGAAGCGCACGAGGACGCCGCTGAAGAGGAAGTCGGCCATCGACGTCATGGCGTTGTTGAAGGACAGCGTCGCCTGTACGGCGGTGGGGGCGTCGGGCGAGGCGGCGGGCATCTGCGAGGACGAGCCGATGTGCATGTTGACGACCGTGTCCGTCTCCTGGCAGACGGCGAAGAAGGGATCCCAGTAGCCGCTGTGGATGCTGGGCAGGCCCAGGTGGGTGGGCAGTTCGCTGAAGGTCACGGCCCGCACGCCACGGGCGGCGTTCCGCCGGATCTCCGCGGCTGCGAGGCCGACGTCCCACAGCGGCACGATGCACAGCGGGACGAGCCTGCCGCCGCTGTCGCCGCACCACTCCTCGACCATCCAGTCGTTGTAGGCCCGCACACACGCCAGGGCGACCTCCTTGTCGTGCGCCTCGGCGAAGGTCTGCCCGCAGAAGCGCGGAAAGGTCGGGAAGCAGAGGGACGCCTCCACGTGGTTGAGGTCCATGTCCTTCAGCCGCTCGGCGGGGTCCCAGCAGCCGGGCCGCATCTCGGCCCGGGTGATGCCTTCGAGGGTCATCTCGTCGCGGTCGAAGCCCACGGCGGCGATGGTGCGCTTGTACGGGAACCGGAGGTCTTCGTAGATCCACCAGTCGGTGGGCGGGCCGTCCGGGTCCATGGCGAAGCGGTACTTCCCGCCGCTGTACTCCAGTTCCCCGATGCCGTGGGTCAGCGGGCGCGGCCCGCGATCACGGTACTTGGCGGGCAGCCAGGCCTCGAAGAGATGGGCGGGCTCGATCACATGGTCGTCGACGCTGACGATGAGGGGCAGGTCCATGAGGGCTCCTTCTCCCGGCCCATCTTCTGACGCTCCGTCAGATATATGCCTCCGAGGCTAGCCCCGGCCCCCTGGACCGACAAGGCGTGGCGCCCTACGCTCCGGGCGGACTTGACGGTCAATCAGTCGCCCGACCGACTGCACTGCGAGGGGGGCCGCATGCCGACCGGTATCGCACAGGAACTGGCGGGTTCACGCACGCTGTGGGAGCTGCTCGACCGCCGTACCGCGCTCACGCCCGGCGCCCCGGCCCTCATCCAGGCCGACGAACACGACGGCAAGGTCGGCGCCGACCGCCGGCTGACCTTCGAGGGCTTGCGTGCGCGGGCGGAAGGGGTCGCCGCCTGGCTGCACACACTCGGCGTGCGGTCCGGGAGCCGCGTCGTCTGGCAGCTGCCGACGCGCATCGAGACGGTCGTCCTCAGCCTGGCCCTGGCCCGCCTCGGCGCCGTGCAGTCGCCCGTCATCCCGGCCTGCCGCGACCGGGAGACCGGTCACGTACTGCGCGCCACGAACGCCGAGTTCTTCGCAGTGCCGCGAGTCTGGCGCGGCTTCGACCACATGGCGATGGCCCGCCGCCTCGCCCTGTCGGTACCCACGCCTCCGCTGGTGTTCAACGCCTACGACGCCCTCCCGGAGGCCAGCACCGCCGCTCTGCCGCCTCCGCCCGCCGACGGCACGGACATCCGCTGGATCTACTGGACGTCCGGCACGACCTCCGACCCGAAGGGCGCCCTGCACACGGACCGCAGCCTCCTCGCCTCGGGCGCCTGCCTGGCCGAGGCCCTCGCCCTCACCCCGGACGACGTCGGCTCCATGGCGTTCCCCTACGCGCACGTGGCCGGGCCCGACTACACGGTGATGGCCCTCCTGTGCGGCTTCCCGGCCCTGCTCGTGGAGCACTTCGCCCTCCCCGGCTCCCTCGGCGCCTACCGCCGGAACCGCGTCACCGTGGCAGGCGGCTCCACCGCCTTCTACTCGATGTTCCTCGCCGAACAGCGCAAGGACCCCACCCGCAGGCTGATCCCCACGCTCCGGCTCCTGGCGGGCGGCGGAGCGCCGCTGCCCCCGGCGCTGTATCACGAGGTGGTCCGCGGGCTGGGCTGCCGGCTCGCCCACGGCTACGGCATGACCGAGGCGCCGGTGATCACCATGGGGGATCCGGCGGACCCGGCTTCGATACTCGCCACCACTGCCGGGCGGCCGGCGGCCTGCATGGAGATCCGTGTCGTCGGACAGGACGGCGAGCCGGTGCCCGCCGGCACCGACGGGGAGATACGGCTGCGCGGGGAGGCCGTCTGCCGGGGCTACCTCGATCCGCTCCGGACCGCCGAGGCATTCGACGCCGACGGCTTTCTCCTCACCGGCGATCTGGGCCACCTCACCGAGGACGGACACCTCGTGCTGACCGGCCGGGCGAAGGACGTCATCATCCGCAAAGGGGAGAACATCTCGGCCCAGGAGATCGAGCACCTGCTGCAGAGCCACCCGGGCGTGGCGGACGTCGCCGTCATCGGCCTGCCGGACCGGGCGCGGGGAGAGCGGGTCTGCGCCGTCGTCCAGCAGCCCGCGGGAGCCGCCCCGCTCACCCTGGAGAGCGTGGCCGCCCACCTGCTGGCGACGGGACTGGCCGTGCACAAGGTGCCCGAGCAGCTCGAGGTCGTGGACGCGCTGCCGCGCGGCGACACGCTCCGCAAGGTCCTCAAGCACAAGCTGCGCGAGCGGTTCGCCGACTGAGCCGCGCGCGCCACCGAAGGGGACGGAGCCTCAGCCGTGGGCCCGGTAGGTGGCCGTCGCCTGCTCGAAGAAGGTGTCCACCGAGCGCTGTTCGTCCATCGGGCCCCTCACCTGCACGAGGTGATAGCCGCCGTCCAGGAGCATCGCCGCGTTGCGCACATAGACCTGGCGGCCGCTGCTGTCGTTCCAGTTGAACGTGCCCTCCGCCGTCGCCGTCCCGCCCACGTCGATGCGGCGCAGGCCCGAGGCGCCCGACCAGGTCGAGGAGCGGTAGGGGGCCAGTTCCGGCTCCTTGTCCTGCTGGTAGGCCATGGGGTCCGCGCCGAACTCGGACACCTTGTCGCGGCCCGGCACCACGATCAGCTCGTAGTCGCCGCCGACGTAGACGACCTGGCCGCGCTCGTTCTCGCCGCGGCGCAGCCAGTCCTTGGCGACCGCCACCGTGAAGCCCTTGGGGTCCTTGCGCAGGGTGAAGCCCTTGGCGACGTCCCCGGGCTCCTGACTCACGTCGTCCTGCGTGCCGGAGGCGGACGTCTGGCCCATGCGTCCGGCGACGCCCGACCGTCCGGGGTCGGCACTGAGCGCTCCGGCGGCGCCGGTACGGTCCGACGAGGTCCGTCCGGCGCTCTCGTCGGCACGCGGCATGAACAGGAGCGCGTAGAGCACGGCACCGATGAGGGCGAGCAGGATCAGCCCGAGCAGCAGCCTGCCGAGCCGGTGCGGGGAGGGCGCGGTGCGCACCCGCTGCTCCTGGAGGTGTCCCGTGCTGTGGAATCCGCTGTGCTCGTGCCCCTGCCCGGCTCCGGCGGGCTCCTTGGCCGTTCTCTTGTGGCGGCCGTGCGCGGAGGCCGGCACCGGCCCGGCGGACCGGGCGGCCGTGCGCCCGAGCCTGCGGCGCACCAGCTCGCCGCGCCGCCGGACCACCGGAAGCCGCCGGACGTCGGCGGGCGCGGGGGCCCCGATCGACGGCACGGTGACCGTGCGGCTGCCGAGGTCGGGCTCCGGCGCGGACCGGATGAGGGAACGGAGCCAGCCGCGCAGTTCCTCGAACTCGGGGCGCTCGGCGGGGTCCTTGCGCATCAGCGACTCGACGACGGGCCGCAGGGCGCCGCACTCCTCGGCGTAGGCGGGCGGCTCGGCGCAGACCAGCTGGACGAGTTCGGCGGTGCTGTCCTCCGGGTAGGGGGCGTGCCCCTGCACGACGCGGAAGAGCAGGGCGCCCAGGGCCCACAGGTCCGCCGCGGGCCCGACGGGCGGTGCGAGCTGCCAGTTCTCCTGCACCGGCCAGGCCTGCTCGGGTGCCCAGCGCTCGGTGACGGCGCCCACCACGACCATGCGCGCCTGCCGGGCCCGTTCGGCGGCGAGGGCGCCGCCTGCGACGGCCGTGTGGCCCCAGCTCTCCGAGGAGCCCCGGGTGCCGGGAGCGGCCCCGGCAGCAGCGGCCGCCGGGGGCTCGGCCGCGGCCCGGCCCGGCGTGCCGGAGGCACCGGAGCCGTTCGGGCCGGGCGCGGCGCCCCGGGCGGCGTCCGCGGCGGGCGGCTCCGGACGGCCGGAGGGGCTGCCGGTGCCGTGCACCAGGGCGTCCGCGCTCCACGGCGGGGTGGACTCGGGCGCGGGCGCCCTGCCGCTGGCAGCGCTGCCGCCGCCCCAGGTGGACGCCCCGGTCGAGGGGCCGGAGGCGGCCTCGGCCGCCGCGCGGGCGGCGGCCCGGGCGGCCGCGTGATAGGCGGCGATCGCCCCGGATCGCAGCGCGCGGGCGTTGCGCGACTCGTCGCGCTCACCGCCGGTGCCCTGGCGCGGGAGTCCGCCCGCGGCTTGCTGGTCCCGGTACGCCGGCCCGCCCTGCGGCGGCACTCCGCCCGCGCGCCCGGCGGCGGGAGATGCAGGGCCGCCCTGTCCGGGCACCCGGCCGGCCGCGCCGGGCCGGGCTGTCTGCCCGGCGGCGCGGGCGGGGGGCACAGCCGCGCGGCCCGCGGTGCCCGGCCCGCCGACGGTGCCGCCCGGGGGCTGCGCGGATCCGCTCTGCCGCCCCGTCCTCCTAGGGACCGGGTCGTATCCGCAGAGCGCCTCCTCCGCGGCACCGGCCGCCAGACCCGTGAGGATGGCCCGGCCGTCGTCACAGATGAGGACCGTGCGGGCGGTGATGTTGCGGTGGGTCCAGCCCTGCGCATGCAGGGCCCGGAGGGCGGTGAGGACGTCGGCGGCCACCTCGGCCGCACGGTGGGGCGACAGGGTGCGCTCGGCGAGAAGGGCGGCGAGCGGGCGGGCGGAGACCAGCTCGCTGATGATCCAGAGGCTGCCCGCCTCGGCGAAGACGTGGAAGACCTGGTCGAGCCGGGGATGGTCGGGGACCTGCGCGGCGGCGGTGGCGGCCGCCAGGGCGCGGCGCACCGCCGGGTCACCGGCTCCCTGGACCGTGCTCCGGGCGCCGCCCGGCTCCCGGCCACCGGCCGCGGGACCACGGCCTCCGGGCCCGTGCGGGCCGTCGTCGCCCACGACTTCGGCGTCCACGACCTCCGGCAGGGGGATCTGCCGGACGAGGACCTCCTGACCGCTGTAGGTGTCGAAGGCCCGCGTCTCGACGAGTTCGAACGCCTCGGACGGAGGCAGTGGCAGACGGTAGCGGTCGGCGAGCACTCGGCCCGCGTAGTCGTCCACAACGCCTCCCCAATCGTGCGATCCGCCCAATCGTGCGATGCACCACCAACGGCCGAACAACCGTCAAAGCCGGTCATTCAACTGCCCATTGCGGCTGCGTACGGTCCTCGACGACTCACGATACGTGCCGAACCCGCCCCTTCGGGCCCGTACGGCTCAGTACGTCCCCGGCACGCCGCGCGGTATGCCTCCGTGCGCCTCCCCGTGCTCCCCCTGCCCTCCCCGGAAGGGGGCCAGAGGGGGGAAGGAGCGGGGTGCGGCGCCCTTACCGCCCTGCCGGCACGGTGGCGGACACTGCCGCCTTCTTGTGCGAGGGGGAGGAACCGCCCTTGCCGTCGGCGTCCTTGCCACCGCCGCTCAGCGTGAGCGCGAGCACCGTGCCGACGACCGCGAGGACGACCACGACGGCGGCGATGAGCAGCACCCGGCGCGGCACGACGTCCGTGATCGAGGCGCGGCCGTAGGTGCCGGTCCGCATGCCACGGCCGCCCCGGGCGCCCGCGGCGACGCTTCCCACGCGCAGCTTCACGGGCTGTCCCAGCCCTTCCGACTGCGACGAGCCGGCCGGAGTCACGTCGCGCAGCGGCCGGAAGGAGCCACGGGTCCGCTCGGTGGGGGCGTCCGTCGGCCGCGGGGCGGCGCCCGCCGAGAAGCGCGCCGACGCCGAGGAGGAACGCGAGGCCGAAGAGGGCGAAGAGGACGAGGAGGGCGCCGACGACCGCGCGCCGGCGCCGCTGCTGCCGAAGCTGCTCCTCTTCGCCTTGTACGACGAGTTGGCGGACGGCTTCGCCCCGCCCGCCCCACCGGTCGCACCCGCACCGGCCGACGGCGCGGCCGCCGACCGGGACCGCTTGTCGGACACGGACGGGATGTTCGGCAGGGTCGGCATGGCGATGGCCTGGGTGGCCTCCAGGTCCGGCGTGGGCTCGGGTGCCCTCGGCAGGCGCTCGTCCGGGGCGTTGACGGCGTCCGTCAGCAGGGCGCGCGCGCCCGCCTCGTCCAGCCGCTTCTGCGGGTCCTTGGCCAACAGCCCGTACATGACACCCTCCAGCGGACCCGCGTTCTTCGGCGGGCCCAGCGGCTCGGTCATGACGGCGGTGAGGGTCGCGATGGCCGACCCCTTGTCGTACGGGGGCATGCCCTCGACGGCCGCGTACAGCAGACCGCCCAGCGACCACAGGTCGGCCGGGGGGCCGGGCTTCTGACCACGTGCCCGTTCGGGGGATATGTACGAGGGCGCGCCGACGAGCATGCCGGTCGAGGTGACCGAGGGGTCGCCCTCGACCTGTGCGATGCCGAAGTCGGTGAGGACGACACGGCCGTCGTCCGCGATGAGCACGTTCGAGGGCTTCACGTCGCGGTGCAGGATGCCCTCGCGGTGCGCCGCGCGCAGCACGTCGAGAACGGCCAGGCCGACCTCGGCGGCTCTGCGCCACTTGAGCGGCCCGTCCTCGCGGATGACATCGGCGAGCGAGCGGCCCTCGATCAGCTCCATGACGATCCACGGGCGGTCGTCCTCGTGCACGACGTCGTAGACGGTCACCGCGCCCGCGCTGCGGATGCGGGCGATCGCCTTCGCCTCGCGCAGCGTGCGGGTGATGAGGCGACGCTTCTCGTCCTCGTCGATGTTCGCGGGGAAGCGCAGCTCCTTGACCGCGACCGTGCGCCCCAGGGTCTCGTCGGTCGCCCGCCAGACCGTGCCCATGCCACCACGCCCGAGGACGCCCCCGAGGCGGTATCGCCCGGCGAGGAGGCGCCCTGTCGTGCCCTGCGTCTGCTCCGCCTCCGACATGCGTCCCCTCTGGCAATCAGCTCTGCGACCAACCGACCCTGGCAGAGCCACCATTGTCTCTCATCCGCGGACCGGTGGAAGGCCAGGGTCCGAGAGCCCATGGATGATGGGCGCATGCCGACGCGTATCGCCCTCCCGCGCCTCACCGCGGCTCTGACCGCAGCATGCTGCGCCCTGACGGCATCGGTGACGACGGCATGCGGCGGCGTCGTCGCCCGCTCCTCAGTTCTACAGGACATGGTTTCGGAGCGCACGGTTCCAGGGGCCGCCGAGCTGTCACAAGATGCTCACGGGTCGCCCCGGTTCAGCACCGCGGGGGTGGCCGATGTGCGTACCGGCCGTCGTATCCGCCCCACGGACCGCTTCCGCGCGGGGAGCATCACCAAGACCGTCCTCGCCACCGTCGTCCTCCAGCTCGTGGCCGAGCACCGGCTGAACCCGGACGATCCGGTCACCGCACACCTCCCGCCCCCGACCGCGGCCGCCCTCGACGCCCGGCCCGGCGGGCGGACGGTCACGGTCCGCCAACTCCTCACCCACACCAGCGGGCTGTTCTCCTACACCGACGACAGCGCCTTCTTCGGACGCTTCCTCGGCCCGGGCTCCGCCGCGCACCGCTTCGAGTCCCACTCCCCCGAAGCGCTGGTGCGGACGGCCCTGGCGCACCCTCCGTACGGGCCGCCCGGAGCGGGCTACCGCTACTCCAACACCGATTACCTACTCCTTGGTATGGCCATCCGTCAGGTCACCGGCCACTCCTACGCCGCCGAGGCCGAACGGCGCGTCATCGACCCCTTGCACCTCACAGGCACCAGCTTTCCCGGCACCCGCACCTCGCTCCCGCGCCCGCACGGCCGCGCCTACAGCACAGTCGTCCGGGGCCCGGGCCGCGGCCGGGCGCCCCGCATCACCGACGTCACCGACCTCAACCCCTCCGCGGCGGGCGCCGCGGGCGAGCTGGTCTCCACGCTCCCCGACCTCAACCGCTTCTTCGCCGCCCTGCTCGGCGGCGAGCTGCTGCCCCCGGCGGAGCTGCGGGCCATGCGCGACACCTCGGCCTCGGGCGGCCGCTACGGCATGGGGCTGTTCCCCGTGCGGCTGCCCTGCCGACGCACCGTGTGGGGCCACAACGGCGAGATCAACGGCTCGTACGTCCAGACGCTGGGCACCCCGGACGGCCGACACGTGGTCAGCTACCGGGCCAACAGCGACGCGCGTCTTCCCGCCCGGGCCGAAGCGAGGCTCCTGCGAGCGGAGTTCTGCACGCCGCGCCGGACGGGCTGAGCGCCGGGGGGCCGGCGGGCCGGACACCCCCTAGAGCGGCTGGATCTCCGGTGCCCCCAGCCGTGCCGCATCCGCCGTCAGGTCATCGGGCTGGAGCTGTGATTCGCGCTCCGCCTCCACGCGCTTCTCGTAGTGCTCGACCTCCTTGTCGACCTGCGCGGCGTCCCAGCCCAGGATCGGGGCGATCAGCCCGGCCGCCTCGCGGGCGCTGCGCGTACCCCGGTCGAAGGTCTCGATCGAGATCCTCGTCCGGCGCGTGAGCACGTCGTCCAGGTGTCGCGCCCCCTCGTGCGAGGCGGCATAGACGATTTCCGCCCGCAGGTAGTCCTCGGCGGCCGCGAGCGGCTCGCCCATCGACGGGTCGGCGACGACGTAGGCCAGCACCTCGTCGATCAGCGACCCGTACCGGTTGAGCAGGTGTTCGACGCGGGCCACGTGCAGGCCGGTGCGCAGGGCGAGCCGGGCGCGCCCGTTCCACATCGCCCGGTAGCCCTCCGCGCCGACCAGCGGCACATCCTCGGTGACGCAGTCCGCCACCCGCTGGGAGAGGCCGTGCACCGCCTCGTCCACGGCGTCCTTCGCCATCACCCGGTACGTGGTGTACTTGCCGCCCGCCACGACCACCAGGCCCGGCACCGGGTGGGCCACGGTGTGCTCGCGCGAGAGCTTGCTGGTCGCGTCCGACTCCCCGGCCAGCAGCGGGCGCAGCCCGGCGTAGACGCCCTGCACGTCGGCCCGGGTCAGCGGCACCGAGAGGACCGAGTTCACGTGCTCCAGCAGGTAGTCGATGTCGGCGCTGGAGGCCGCCGGGTGGGCCTTGTCCAGGTCCCAGTCCGTGTCCGTGGTGCCGATGATCCAGTGTCTGCCCCAGGGGATCACGAACAGCACGCTCTTCTCGGTGCGCAGGATGAGCCCGGTGGTGGAGTGGATGCGGTCCTTGGGCACGACCAGGTGGATGCCCTTCGAGGCCCGTACGTGGAACTGACCGCGCTCGGCGATGAGCCCCTGGGTGTCGTCCGTCCACACCCCTGTGGCGTTGACGACCTGCCGGGCGCGGATCTCGAACTCTCCGCCCTGCTCGAGGTCGCGCACGCGGGCGCCGACCACGCGCTCGCCCTCGCGCAGGAAGCCCACCACCCGCGCCCGGTTGGCGACGTCGGCGCCGTAGGCGGCGGCCGTGCGCACGAGGGTGGTCACGTAGCGGGCGTCGTCCATCTGGGCGTCGTAGTACTGGAGGGCGCCGATCAGGGCGTCCTTGCGCAGGCAGGGCGCGACCCGCAGCGCGCGGCGGCGGCTGAGGTGGCGGTGGACCGGCAGCCCCCGCCCGTGCCCGGAGGAGACGGACATCGCGTCGTAGAGCGCCACGCCCGCGCCCGCGTAGCAGCGCTCCCAGCCTCTGTGCTGGAGCGGGTAGAGGAAGGGCACCGGCCTGACCAGGTGCGGGGCCAGCCGCTGGAGCAGCAGCCCGCGCTCCTTGAGGGCCTCGCGGACGAGGGCGAAGTCGAGCATCTCCAGGTAGCGCAGCCCGCCGTGGATGAGCTTGCTGGAGCGGCTGGAGGTGCCCGCGGCCCAGTCCCGGGCCTCGACGAGGCCGGTCGCGAGGCCGCGGGTGGCCGCGTCCAGCGCGGTGCCCGCGCCGACCACGCCGCCGCCGACCACGAGGATGTCCAGTTCCCGATCCGCCATCCGGGCGAGCGCTTCGCCGCGCTCGGCCGGCCCGAGTGTCGCCGTCCTCACCACTGCCTCCCGCCTGACCGCTGTCGCCGCCGCTGCCGGTGGCCCGTCGCCGCCGGACCGGCACGCCCGCTCCGGCCGCGCAGCTCGCCCGCGCCGCGCCGTACGGAACCCGTCCTCCTCCGATGCTGCCCCAGAACGGCCGCTTCGGCCGTGCCGGAACCGGGCTCGCCGCAGCGGCCGGGCCGCCTCCGGCGCCGGGGCCCGGGCGGCGGACCGTACGACGGACCGGACGGCGGGTCCGGACAACCTCCCAGGCCACGGCCGCGGCAATACCGCATAACAGTCATATATCCGCCTAACCTTATGTAACGGCCGATCCCCGCCGGAAATCCCCTCCGGGAAGGACCGCATCCCGCCATGCCCGCAGACCTCGCCGTCATCGGCCTCGGCCCCTTCGGCCTTCCCCTGGCGCAGGCCGCCGCCGCGGCCGCCATCCCGACCGTCGGCTACGACACCGATGCCCGCGTCGTCGCCGCGCTCCGGGCCGGCCACCTGCCCGCCGAGGGCGGCGACGGCTCCCTCACCGCCGCCGGGATCCGCCGGATGCTCTCGGCCGGCTTCCGCGCCACGACCGAGGACGCCGAGCTGGGCCGGGTCCGCACGGCCGTGATCTGCGTGCCCACCCGGCTGGGCGAGGACCGTGCCCTGGATCTGACGGCCATCGGCGACGCCGCCCGGGTGCTGGCGTCCCGGCTGCGCCCGCACACCACCGTGCTCCTGGAGTCGGCCGTCTACCCCGGCACCACGGAGGAGTACCTGCGGCCCCTCCTCGAGGAGGGCTCGGGGCTGCGTGCCGGCCGCGACTTCCACCTCGCCTACTCCCCCAGCCGCATCGACCCCGGCAACCGCCGCCACGGCTTCGCCAACACCCCCAGGGTCATCGGCGGCCTCACCCCCGCCTGCACGGAGGCGGCCGCCGCCTTCTACGGGCGCATCTGCGAGAAGGTCGTCCGCGCCCGCGGCCTGCGCGAGGCCGAGGCCGTCAAGGTCCTGGAGACCAACTACCGGCACGTCAACATCGCGCTCGCCAACGAGATGGCGGTCTTCTGCCACGACATCGGCGTCGACCTCTGGGACGTCGTGCGCTGCGCGGAGACCAAGCCCTTCGGCTTCCAGGCGTTCCGCCCCGGCCCCGGCGTGGGCGGCTACGGGGTGCCCCTCGACCCCAACTACCTCTCCTACAAGGGCCGCAGCCTCGGCTATCCGCTGCGCATGGTGGAACTGGCCCAGGAGATCAACGGGCGGATGCCGCGCTACGTCGTCCAGCGCTGCGCCATGCTCCTCAACGAGCACGGCAAGTCGGCGCGCGGCGCCCGCGTCCTGCTGCTGGGCGTCAGCTACAAGGCCGACGTCGGGGACGAGGAGGGCTCGCCCGCCCGCGAGATCGCCGCCCGGCTGGTGGAGATGGGCGCCCAGCTCAGCTACCACGACCCCCATGTGCCGCAGTGGCGCGTCCTCGGCCAGCCGGTGCCGCGCGCCGACGGCCTGTACGAGGCGGCGGCCGCTGCCGACCTGACGGTGCTTCTCCAGCACCACCGCACGTACGACATGCAGGGGCTCGCGGTCAAGGCGCAGCTGCTGCTGGACACCCGGGGCGCGAGCCCCGCCGTCGCGACGCACCGGCTGTAACGGCGCCGGTCCCGGCGTACGGGCCTACGGGTCTACGGGCCTACAGCCGCCCCGTCGACAGCATTCGCGGCTGGGCGTCGAGGACGGTGCGGAGCGAGGAGAAGTCCTCCACGCAGCGCCCGGTGCCCACGGCCACGCAGTCCAGCGGGTCGTCGGCGACCAGCACCGGGATGTCGAGTTCCGAGCTGAGCCGCACGTCCAGGCCGCGCAGCAGCGCACCGCCGCCGGTGAGGACGATGCCGCGGTCCATGATGTCGCCGGACAGCTCCGGCGGCGTCTCGTCGAGCGTCTGGCGCACCGCCATGACGATGGCGTCCACCGGCTCGGCCAGCGCCTGCCGGATCTCGTCCGCCGTCAGCTCCAGGGTCTTGGGCAGCCCGCTGACCTGGTCCCGGCCGCGGATCGTGCAGCGGTCCCCGGGCCGCAGGCCCTGGGTCTCCTCCGAGTCGGCGACCGCCGCCGAATCCCCGTTCCGCTCCTGCTGCTTGGACAGGGCCGAGAGCCCGGAGGCCGACCAGTAGCCGGTGCGCGAGGCGGAGCCGATGCTCATCTTCAGCTCCTCGGCCGTGCGCTCGCCGATGGCCAGGGCGTACTCCTTCTTGATGTACGACATGATGGCCGCGTCCATCGCGTCGCCCGCCGTCCGCACCGAGCGCGCGGTGACGATCCCGCCCAGCGAGATCACCGCGACCTCGGTCGTGCCGCCGCCGATGTCGACGACCATGCAGCCGGTGGGCTCGCTGACCGGCAGGCCCGCGCCGATCGCCGCCGCCATCGGCTCCTCGACCAGGTGCACCTGCCGGGCGCCCGCCCGGGCCGCGGCCTCGATGACGGCACGGCGTTCGACGCCCGTGATGCCGGACGGCACACAGACCACGACGCGCGGCCGGGAGAAGCGGCGGTTGCCCATGACCTTCTTGATGAAGTGCCGCAGCATCCGCTCGGCCACCTCGAAGTCGGCTATGACGCCGTCGCGCAGCGGGCGTATCGCGACGATGTTCGAAGGGGTCCGGCCGATGGTCTCCTTGGCCTCGAAGCCCACCGAGAGCACGCTGCCGTCCTCGGCGTTGACGGCGACGACTGATGGCTCGTTGAGCACCACCCCCTTCCCCCGTACGTACACCAGCGTGTTCGCGGTGCCGAGGTCGATGCCCATGTCCCTGCCGCTGAACGACTTGCTTTGCGCCATAAGTCGCCAGTATTCCCTATAGCCGAACCCTTATACGGAGCTGACGGGGACACAAAGGGCCCGGCCCGCCTGACGGCGGACCGGGCCCCGGAGAAGCTGCGTCAGCGCTTGTCGTGCTGCGACGGGGCGACCGTCACCTCGACGCGCTGGAACTCCTTCAGCTCGCTGTAGCCCGTGGTCGCCATGGCCCGGCGCAGCGCGCCGAAGAAGTTCATGGAACCGTCCGGGGTGTGCGAGGGGCCGAGGAGGATCTCCTCGGTGGTGCCGACCGCACCCAGGTTCATGCGCTTGCCGCGCGGCACGTCCTCGTGGACGGCCTCCATGCCCCAGTGGTGGCCGCGGCCCGGCGCGTCGGTGGCGCGCGCGAGCGGGGAGCCCATCATCACGGCGTCGGCACCGCAGGCGATGGCCTTCGGCAGGTCGCCGGACCAGCCCACGCCGCCGTCCGCGATGACGTGGACGTAGCGGCCGCCGGACTCGTCCATGTAGTCCCGGCGGGCGGCGGCCACGTCGGCGACCGCGGTGGCCATCGGGACCTGGATGCCCAGGACGTTGCGGGTGGTGTGCGCGGCGCCGCCGCCGAAGCCGACGAGGACACCGGCCGCGCCCGTGCGCATCAGGTGCAGCGCGGCGGTGTAGGTGGCGCAGCCGCCCACGATCACCGGCACGTCCAGCTCGTAGATGAACTGCTTGAGGTTCAGCGGCTCGGCGGCGCCGGAGACGTGCTCGGCGGAGACGGTCGTACCGCGGATCACGAAGATGTCCACGCCGGCGTCCACGACGGCCTTGGAGAACTGCGCGGTGCGCTGCGGGGAGAGCGCGGCGGCGGTCACGACACCGGAGTCGCGGACCTCCTTGATGCGCTGCCCGATCAGCTCCTCCTTGATCGGAGCGGCGTAGATCTCCTGCATGCGCCGGGTCGCGGCGTGCTCGTCCAGCTCGGCGATCTCGGCCAGCAGCGGCTCCGGGTCCTCGTAGCGGGTCCACAGACCCTCGAGGTTCAGCACGCCGAGGCCGCCCAGCTCGCCGATGCGGATGGCGGTCTCGGGCGAGACGACCGAGTCCATCGGGGCGGCCAGGAACGGCAGCTCGAAGCGGTAGGCGTCGATCTGCCAGGCGATCGAGACCTCCTTCGGGTCGCGGGTACGGCGACTCGGGACGACGGCGATGTCGTCGAATGCGTACGCCCGGCGGCCGCGCTTGCCGCGCCCGATCTCGATCTCAGTCACGTTTGTGGCCTTTCCTTCTACGTCTGCCGCGTTCCAGTATCCCCGACGCGGCGAAGCCCGCGGCCTGTACTGCCGCGGGCTTCTTGAAACACGTACTACTACCGGCGGGAGTAGTTAGGCGCTTCCACGGTCATCTGGATGTCGTGCGGGTGGCTCTCCTTCAGGCCCGCCGAGGTGATGCGGACGAAGCGGCCCTTGTCCTTCAGCTCCTGGATGTCCGCCGAGCCGACGTAGCCCATGGAGGCGCGCAGGCCGCCGATGAGCTGGTGGGCGACCGAGGCCAGCGGGCCCCGGTAGGGGACCTGGCCCTCGATGCCCTCGGGCACCAGCTTGTCCTCGGAGAGGACGTTGTCCTGGAAGTAGCGGTCCTTCGAGAACGAGCGGGCCTGGCCGCGCGACTGCATCGCGCCCAGGGAGCCCATGCCCCGGTAGGACTTGAACTGCTTGCCGTTGATGAAGACCATCTCGCCCGGCGACTCCTCGCAGCCCGCCAGCAGCGAGCCGAGCATCACCGTGTCGGCACCGGCGGCGATCGCCTTGGCGATGTCGCCGGAGTACTGCAGGCCGCCGTCGCCGATCAGCGGCACACCCGCCGCGTGGCACGCCTGGGCGGCCTCGTAGATGGCCGTGACCTGCGGGACGCCGATGCCGGCGACGACGCGGGTGGTGCAGATGGAGCCGGGGCCGACGCCGACCTTGACGCCGTCCACGCCCGCGTCGATCAGCGCCTGGGCACCGTCGCGGGTGGCGACGTTGCCGCCGACGACGTCGACGTTGATGTTGGACTTGACCTTGGCGATCATGTCGAGGATGCCCCGGCTGTGGCCGTGGGCGCTGTCGACGACCAGGAAGTCGGCACCGGCCTCGACAAGGGCCTGGGCGCGCTCGTAGGCCTCGTCGCCGACGCCGACCGCGGCACCGACGACCAGGCGGCCCTCGGAGTCCTTGGCGGCGTTCGGGTACTTCTCGGCCTTGACGAAGTCCTTGACCGTGATCAGGCCCTTGAGCACGCCGGCGTCGTCCACCAACGGCAGCTTCTCGATCTTGTGGCGGCGGAGCAGCTCGATCGCGTCCTCGCCGGAGATGCCCACCTTGCCCGTGACCAGCGGCATGGGGGTCATGATCTCGCGCACCGCGCGGCGGCGGTCCAGCTCGAAGGCCATGTCGCGGTTGGTGACGATGCCGAGCAGCTTGCCCGCCGCGTCGGTGACCGGCACACCGCTGATGCGGAACTTGGCGCAGAGCGCGTCCGCGTCGGCGAGGGTGGCGTCCGGGCGGACGGTGATCGGGTCGGAGACCATGCCGGACTCCGAGCGCTTGACCAGGTCGACCTGGTTGGCCTGGTCCTCGATGGAGAGATTGCGGTGCAGCACGCCCGCGCCGCCCTGGCGGGCCATGGCGATCGCCATGCGCGCCTCGGTCACCTTGTCCATGGCGGCGGACAGCAGCGGGATGTTGACCCGGACGTTGCGCGAGACCCGGGACGAGGTGTCCACGGCGTTCGGCAGGACCTCGGAGGCGCCCGGCAGCAGCAGGACGTCGTCATATGTCAGACCGAGCATCGCGAATTTCCCGGGCATTCCGTCGACGTTGTCAGTCATGACACCTTCCCAAATGGTCTTGCCTCGGCGAGGACTCCCATGCTAACGGCCGTCACGGGTGTCCCATTCCACGACGACTGAGTCACTCGTCACTTGGAGATTCGCACAAGAGGGGCTGCCGACGGGCCCTGGGAACGCCGAGGACACGGCATGCCTCCTTGTGTTCGCTTGGTGCTCACTGCTCGGCGAGCGCCCGCAGCCGGCTGAGCGCCCGGTGCTGGGCGACCCGCACGGCGCCGGGCGACATGCCCAGCATCTGTCCGGTCTCCTCCGCCGTCAGCCCCACGGCGACGCGCAGCAGCAGCAGCTCCCGCTGGTTCTCCGGAAGGCTGGCGAGCAGTTTCTTGGCCCACTCCGCATCGCTGCTGAGGAGCGCGCGCTCCTCCGGGCCGAGGGAGTCGTCGGGCTGCTCCGGCATCTCGTCGGAGGGCACGGCCGTGCTGCCCGGATGGCGCATGGCGGCGCGCTGCAGGTCGGCGACCTTGTGCGCGGCGATGGCCACGACGAACGCCTCGAAGGGCCGCCCCGTGTCGCGGTAGCGCGGCAGCGCGCACAGCACCGCGAGGCAGACCTCCTGGGCCAGGTCGTCGACGAAGTGGCGGGCGTCGCCCGGAAGTCGCGACAGCCGTGTGCGGCAGTAGCGCAGGGCGAGCGGGTGCACCAGGGCGAGCAGGTCGTGAGTGGCCCGCCGGTCACCCTCGACGGCGCGGGCGACGAGCGCGCCAATGGCTGTCGTGTCGTCGTCGCGCATCGGTCCATGGTGCCTTGGCGCCGCATCCTCCGCGGCACCGCATCCGTAGTTGTGCACCGAAGCGTTATGAGCGGGTGCGCCGGCGGTCATGTCCCGCGCCCTCCCATCACGCCTGCCCGAGCCGTCCCCGAGGAACTCCATACTCCAAGGATGCGGCAGCGCGCGGGAAACGTGCAGCGGGGCCGGAAGCGGCGACCGCCGCACCGGGGCGCACAACGCTCCGCCCCGCCCGCTCCCCGGCGGGCGGGGTCCCTCGGTCCCCCGCTTCGCTGCACGGTCACGCCGCCCGAGCTGCCCCGGTCGTGCCTAGCGGACCAGACCCCAGCGGAAGCCGAGCGCCACCGCGTGCGCCCGGTCCGAGGCGCCCAGCTTCTTGAACAGCCGGCGGGCGTGGGTCTTGACGGTGTCCTCCGAGAGGAACAGCTCCCGGCCGATCTCCGCGTTGGACCGGCCGTGGCTCATGCCCTCGAGCACCTGGATCTCCCGGGCGGTGAGCGTGGGCGCGGCGCCCATCTCCGCCGACCGCAGCCGCCGCGGGGCGAGCCGCCACGTGGGGTCGGCGAGCGCCTGGGTCACGGTGGCCCGCAGCTCGGCGCGGGAGGCGTCCTTGTGCAGATAGCCGCGCGCCCCGGCGGCGACCGCGAGCGCGACCCCGTCCAGGTCCTCGGCCACGGTGAGCATGATGATGCGGGCGCCGGGGTCGGCGGACAGCAGCCGGCGCACGGTCTCCACACCGCCGAGGCCGGGCATGCGTACGTCCATCAGAATGAGGTCCGAACGATCGGCGCCCCAGCGGCGGAGGACTTCCTCGCCGTTGGCCGCCGTCGTCACGCGCTCGACGCCGGGCACGGTCGCCACCGCGCGACGGAGCGCTTCTCGGGCAAGCGGGGAGTCGTCGCAGACGAGGACGGATGTCATGGCCGCCCTCCGCAGCTGATGCGCGTCACCTTGAGCCTCCAGAGGCTGGTACTGATCGTCACCTGTGCGGTCGACGACGCTCGGGCACCTGCCACCCGCCCGACTGCTTCACGCGTCAACCGCCTCCGCACTCTCAACGACGGTCACCCGAAAGAGTTACGGGCTCGGTCGGCCGTGTTCGGCACTCTACGTGAGGGCGCGGACACGGAGCAGGGCGCACAGGGGGCGCCCGCTCCACCGGCCAAGCTATGCCCCATTTGCCCAGTCGGACCTGTTTTTCTTCCCATTTGCTGCCATCTGTGGCTAGATTCGCAATGAGTCATATTTTCATCTGCTCAGATAGCAGACGTGCGGACCTGGGCACCGCACGGAACGCTTCGACGCTTCGTATCGATTCGCATCGCTTCGAGGGGACAAGCAATGGCAGATTTCTCCCGCCTTCCCGGTCCCAACGCCGACCTCTGGGACTGGCAGCTCCTGGCGGCGTGCCGAGGGGTCGACAGCTCTCTCTTCTTCCACCCCGAGGGTGAGCGCGGCGCCGCCCGCAGCGCCCGCGAGACCTCCGCGAAGGAGGTGTGCATGCGCTGCCCGGTACGCGCCGAGTGCGCGGCGCACGCGCTGGCGGTGCGGGAGCCCTACGGCGTGTGGGGCGGCCTCACCGAGGACGAACGCGAGGAACTCATGGGGCGTGCCCGGCACCGGGCCATCTCCGCGAGCGGCGCGGGCGCGGGCGCGATGACCGCCTGAGCGCCCCGGTCGCTTCGTGCACGGTTGAAGAAACGTTTTGACCGACCCCGCCGGATCCCCGCCCGCGCCCCCCGCGCGCCGTCGCACCCCTGCGCAGCACGCTCCGCCCGGGGGTCCCCCGCCCTGCGGGCCCCGGGGGCCCGGGGGTCTCCCGCTCAGCGGCGCGCCGCCTCCGCGAGCCGGTCCAGCATGGCCCCGACCGCCGGCACCCGGGCCAGGTCCGGAAGCGTGAGCGCCACGATCTCGCGCTGCACGACCGGCTCCACCGGCACCGTCCGCGCCCCCTTGGGCCGCACCGACTCCAGCGCCAGCTCGGGCATCACGGCCACCCCGAGCCCCGCGCCCACCAGCCCGAACACCGCCACGTAGTCGTCCGTCGCGAAGTCGATGCGCGGCGTGAAGCCCGCGCTCTCGCAGACCTCCACCAGGTGCCGCCGGCAGCGCGGGCAGCCCGCGATCCACGGCTCCAGCTCCAGCTCGCCGATCCCGATCCGCTCCGCCCCGGCCAGCCGGTGCCCCTCGGGCACCACACCGATGAGCCGGTCCGTCAGCAGCGGCCGTACGACCAGGTCGTCCCACTCCGCGGCGGCGGCCGGGTCCGCGCCGCGCACGTCGGGGTAGCGGAAGGCCAGCGCGATCTCGCAGTCGCCCTCGCGCAGCATCTCCACCGAGCGCGGCGGCTCGGCCTCGACCAGGGAGATCTGGGTGCCCGGGTGGGCGGCCCGCATCTCCGCGAGCGCGGTCGGCACCAGCGTGGAGCTGCCGCTGGGGAAGGAGACGAGCCGCACCCGGCCCGCGCGCAGCCCGGCGATCGCCGCGATCTCCTCCTCGGCGGCGGTCAGCCCGGCCAGGATTCCGGTGGCGTGCCGCACCAGGGCCTCGCCCGCCTCGGTCAGCCGCATCTCCCGGCCCGTGCGCACCAGCAGCGGCGTGCCCGTGGACTGCTCCAGGGCCTTCATCTGCTGGCTGACGGCGGGCTGGGTGCAGCCCAGCTCGCGGGCCGCGGCGGAGAAGGAACCGGTGGCGGCGACGGCGCGCAGCACCCTGAGATGACGAGCCTCGATCATATGCCGAGCATAAGCCCACCTTGGAGCGGGCGCGAAATAATCGCTCGCCGCTTTGAGATCCGGCGACTACCCTCGACCCATGCACCTGATCTCCGTCAATGCCGGCCGCCCCCGCACGGCCGACGACCGCGCGGGCACGGCGGGCGCGTTCACCGACGGCCTCGACACGGGCATCGACAAGCGCCCGGTCGACGGGCCGGTGGCCGTGGCGAGCCCCGGCCCCGCGGGCACGGCCGGCAGCGGCGTGGCCGGCGACACCATCCTCAACCTCCGCCACCACGGCGGCGACGATCAGGCGGTGTACGCCTTCGCGCGCGAGGACCTCGACCGCTGGGAGCGGGAGCTGGGCCGCGCCCTGCCCAACGGCTCGTTCGGGGAGAACCTCACCACCAGCGGACTGGATGTCAACGGCGCGCGCATCGGCGAGCGTTGGCGCATAGGTACGGATCTGCTGCTCGAGGTCACCGCGCCGCGCGTCCCCTGCCGCACCTTCGCCGACTGGCTGGGCGAGCAGGGCTGGGTACGCAGGTTCACCCAGGAGGCGGCGCCGGGCGCGTATCTGCGCGTCCTCGAACCCGGGCAAATACGGGCAGGAGACCCCATCGCGGTCGTCCACCGCCCCGGTCACGAGGTCAGCATCTCCGTCGCCTTCCGGGCCCTGACGACCGAACGGGACCTGCTGCCCGGCCTGCTGGCGGCCGGGGACGCGCTGCCCGCGCGGCTGCGGGAGAAGGCCGAGGCGTACGGAGAGCGTCAGAAGGCGTCCGCACAGCCCCCGGAGGAGCGACCGGAGGGGTGGGACGGACTTCACCGGGCGGCGCCGGGCACTAACGTTCCCGTATGACGACTGCACTGATCACGGGAGCCACGGCCGGCATCGGCGCGGCCTTCGCACGGCGGCTGGCGGCCGAGGGACACGATCTGGTCATCGTGGCCCGCGACGAGAAGCGGCTGAGCGAACAGGCGACCGAACTCCACGACCGCCACCGGGTGGAGGTGGAGGTGCTCCGCGCCGACCTGTCGGAGGAGGAGGGCATCGCGGCCGTCGAGGCCCGTCTCGCGGACCGCAAGAACCCGGTGGATCTGCTGGTCAACAACGCCGGTTTCGGCAACCGCGGCCGCTACCTCGAGGTCCCGATGGCCGACGAGCTGACGATGCTCAAGGTGCACTGCGAGGCGGTGCTGCGGCTGACGTCGGCCGCGGCGGCGAGCATGCGCGAGCGCAGACGCGGTGGGGTCGTCAACGTCGCCTCCGTGGCCGCCTTCGTGCCGCGCGGCACGTACGGGGCGAGCAAGGCGTGGGTGGTGCAGTTCACGCAGGGCGCGGCGCGGGATCTGGCGGGCAGCGGGGTGCGGCTCATGGCGCTGTGCCCGGGATTCGTCCGCACGGAGTTCCACCAGCGGGCCGGCATGGGGGTGGACAACGTGCCCGGCTGGATGTGGCTGGACGCGGACAAGCTGGTGGAGGCGGCGCTGAAGGACCTGGCGCGCGGCAAGTCGCTCTCCGTCCCGGATCCCCGTTACAAGGCGCTGACCGGCCTGATGAAGCTGGCGCCGCGCCGGGCGGTCTCGCGCGCGAGCGCCACGACGGGGCGCAGGTTCGGCCCGAACTGACGCTTCGTAATGATGCTTCGTACTGACGCGTTGTACTGACTGACGCGTCGTACTGACGATCCGGACTGACGGGCCCTACCGACGGGCCCGACCGACGATCCGGAAACGGCCGGAGCCCGGCGCCTCCCCTGGGGGGAGGGCCGGGCTCCGGGCGCGTCAGGCGTCAGGCGCGTCAGGCGTCAGTGCGCGTGGCCGTGACCGTGGCCGTGACCGGCCTCGGCGGCCTCCTCTTCCTTCTTCTCGACGACCAGGGTCTCGGTCGTGAGCAGCAGGGAGGCGATGGACGCGGCGTTCTCCAGCGCCGAGCGGGTGACCTTGACCGGGTCGATGACGCCGGCCTTCACCAGGTCGCCGTACTCGCCGGTCGCGGCGTTGAAGCCCTGGCCCTTCTCCAGCTCCGCCACCTTGGAGGTGATGACGTAGCCCTCGAGGCCGGCGTTCTCGGCGATCCAGCGCAGCGGCTCGACGACGGCGCGGCGGACGACGGAGACACCGGTGGCCTCGTCACCCTCCTTGTCCAGACCGCCGTCCAGCACCTTGGCGGCGTGGACGAGCGCGGAGCCACCACCGGAGACGATGCCCTCCTCGACCGCGGCGCGGGTCGCGGAGATGGCGTCCTCCAGACGGTGCTTCTTCTCCTTCAGCTCGACCTCGGTGGCCGCACCCACGCGGATCACGCAGACGCCGCCGGCGAGCTTGGCGAGGCGCTCCTGGAGCTTCTCGCGGTCCCAGTCCGAGTCGGTGGTCTCGATCTCGGCCTTGATCTGGGCGACGCGGCCCGCGACGTCCTCGGAGTTGCCGCCGCCGTCGACGATGGTCGTGTCGTCCTTGGTGACGGTCACGCGGCGGGCGGTGCCCAGCACGTCCAGACCGGCCTGCTCGAGCTTGAGGCCGACCTCCTCGGCGATGACGGTGGCACCGGTGAGGGTGGCCATGTCGCCGAGCATCGCCTTGCGGCGGTCACCGAAGCCGGGCGCCTTGACGGCGACGGCGTTGAAGGTGCCGCGGATCTTGTTGACGACCAGGGTCGACAGGGCCTCGCCCTCGACGTCCTCGGCGATGATCAGCAGCGGCTTGGAGCCACCGGCCTGGATGACCTTCTCCAGCAGCGGCAGCAGGTCCTGGATCGAGGAGATCTTGCCCTGGTGGATCAGGATGTAGGGGTCGTCGAGGACGGCCTCCATGCGCTCCTGGTCGGACACCATGTACGGCGAGAGGTAACCCTTGTCGAAGGCCATGCCCTCGGTGAAGTCCAGCTCCAGGCCGAAGGTGTTGGACTCCTCGACGGTGATGACACCGTCCTTGCCGACCTTGTCCATCGCCTCGGCGATCAGCTCGCCGACCTGCTTGTCCTGCGCGGACAGCGCGGCGACGGCGGCGATGTCGGTCTTGGAGTCGATCGGGCGGGCGGTCGCCAGCAGGTCGTCCGAGATCGCCTTGACGGCGGCGTCGATGCCCTTCTTCAGGGCGGCCGGGGAGGCACCGGCGGCGACGTTGCGCAGACCCTCGCGGACCAGCGCCTGGGCCAGCACCGTGGCGGTGGTGGTGCCGTCACCCGCGATGTCGTTGGTCTTGGTCGCCACCTCCTTGACGAGCTGGGCGCCCAGGTTCTCGTACGCATCGTCGAGCTCGATCTCGCGCGCGATGGTGACACCGTCGTTGGTGATGGTCGGGGCACCGAACTTCTTGTCGATGACGACGTTGCGGCCCTTGGGGCCGATGGTGACCTTCACGGTGTCGGCGAGCTTGTTGACGCCGCGCTCGAGCGCGCGCCGGGCGTCCTCGTCGAACTTCAGAGTCTTGGCCATGGGTTACGTATCCTCGCGATCTCTCTCAAACGAACTGCGCCCCGGGCGCCCGGCTGAAGTGGACGCGGGTACCAGGGGCGCAGAACAGAAGCTTCGAAGGCTCGATGCCTTGTGCTCGAAAGCTCGGGTGAATTACTTCTCGATGATCGCGAGGACGTCGCGAGCCGAGAGGACGAGGTACTCCTCGCCGTTGTACTTCACCTCGGTGCCGCCGTACTTGCTGTACAGCACGACGTCGCCGACCTGGACGTCGAGCGGCAGGCGGTTGCCGTCCTCGAAGCGGCCCGGGCCCACGGCCAGGACGACGCCCTCCTGGGGCTTCTCCTTCGCGGTGTCCGGGATGACCAGGCCAGAGGCCGTGGTCTGCTCGGCGTCGAGCGGCTGGACCACAATGCGGTCCTCGAGCGGCTTGATGGCAACCTTGGAGCTGGCGGTCGTCACGATCCGACCTCCCCCTTCGGAGATCTCACGGGGTTAACTGTCTGAGGTGGCGACCTGGTGGATCCGTCGTCGCGGGTGCCGGATCTGCCCGTCGCCGTGTTTGGCACTCACCGGTGGAGAGTGCCAACGAAGCCGAGACTATGACGCGGTTAGCACTCGGTCAAGCGGAGTGCCAATTCAGCGCGCGGCGGAGCGTGCATACCCCGCGGGGCGGGACGTAGTCCTCGGCGCGCTCCCGGATCTTGATCGCAGCACTCGGGCCCGGGCCTCGGCGCCGGTCTCAGACGTAGTCCTCCAGGCGGGCGACGGTGAAGCCCTGGGCCTGGATGCTGCGCAGCATATTGGTGACCATGCGGGTCATCGAGGTGCCCTTCAGCTCCTCCGGACCGCGGAAGTGGGCGAGGATGATGTCGCCGGGGCGCAGCTTCTCGCCCTCCGCGTAACGCATGTCGTTGATCTGCATCGTGGCCTCCCACAACACGACCGCGCGGATCCCGCAGCTGCCGGCCGCCGCCAGGGTCTGGTCGTTGTAGTTGCCGTAGGGCGGCCGGAACAGGGCGGGCTTGCTGCCGAGACGCTTCTCCAGGGCGTCCTGGTCCCCGCATATCTCGTGCCGCTGGGCGTCGGCGGAGAGGGTGCGGAGGTTGGGGTGGGTGAGGGTGTGGTTGTCGATGCCGTTGCCGAGGGCGCGGAGCTGGTCGAAGTAGCCGTAGCCGCGGCCGGCGCGGGCGATGCTGTCGGTGAGGAACATCGTGAACGGCAGCTTGAGGTCCTTCGCCATCTTCACGAACTCCGGGTCCTTCTCGGCCCCGTCGTCGAAGGTCACGAAGACGACCTTGTCCTGGGTGGGTATCCGCCGGACGACCTGCGGGGTACTGCCGCTCGTGAACCCGTCGGTGAGCTTCTTGGCGGGCGGGGGCGGGGGTGCGGCGAGGGGCTTGTCGAGGCCCCAGTGGCGGTACGAGTCGTCGGGCGACGGGGACTGGGACCGGGACTGCGCGGCCCCGGCCGTGGGCGCCGCGGAGGCCGCCTTGTGCGGCTTTTCGGGGCTGCCGCCGGAGGAGCCCGAGCATCCGGTGAGGATGCCGGCCAGGAGGGCGGTGACGGAGGCGAGGGCGGCGGCGGTGACGGTGCGGTGCGCGCGGCGGGCGGGGGCGTTCGGGCTCACATGGACGATTCTTGTCCATGCGTTCGAGACTCGCGCTGGGGGGCGCGAGGGGGCGGTTTCTTTCCCCGATCCCGCCCCTTCCCGAAACTGAGGGCTGCGCCCCCAGGCCCCGGGCCCCTCGCGCTGCGGGGGGGATTTCGGGGGGGGGCGAAACGGGGGCCGTGGCCCCAACCCCTCGCGCTGCGCGCGGGGCAAAACCCGGGGGCTCCGCCCCCGGACCCCCGCTCCTCAAACGCCGGAGGGGCTGAAATTGCCCCCGCACGGTGGCAGGGGGCGTAGCCCCGCTCCCTGCCCCGGGGGCCCGGGACTTGCCCCGTAACGGGAGTCTGCGGGGCGAAGCCCCGACTCCCGCCGCGCGCGAAGCGCGACGGGCCGGGTACCGGGAGGCGCAGCCCCCGAGCCTTGCCCCCCCCCCCGCAGCACGAGGGGGCCTTCGTGGCCCTGCCGGATCCGCGTAGCCGAGCCTTGCCCCCGCGCGCAGCGCGAGGGGCCCGCGGGGGCAGGGAGCGCAGCCCCCGCTCCCTTCCCCCGGAGGGGGGACTTGGGGGCCGGGGCGCAGCCCCGGTTACGGGAAGGGGCGGGGTGGGGGAGAAAACCCCTCGGCACCCCCGGCACCCAGCGCCGCCACCGCCGCCGCCCACGGGTACGTCTCCACCCTGTCGCCCCCTTCCGGGTCGTACGCCCCCTCCCCCTCCCCCAGCAGCACCGTCACGCCCGCCTTCCGCAGGAACGCCACGCTGCCGGCCAGGGCCGGATGGGCGGCCTGGGCTGCGCCCAGGTGGGGTAGGGCGACCATGGGCAGACGCAGGCCGATCGCCTCGGTGATCAGGCCCAGGGCCAGGGTGTCGGAGATGCCCGCGGCCCACTTGTTGAGCGTGTTGAACGTGGCGGGCGCGACCAGGATCGCGTCCGGCGGCGGCAGCACGTCCGGCTGGCCCGGGAGCTTGTACTCGTGCCGCACGGGGTGGCCCGTCAGCTCGCGGAGGGCCGGTACCTCGGCCTCCAGCCAGCGGTGCGCGTAGGGCGTGAGGACCAGGCACACGTCCCAGCCAGCGGCCTGCGCGGCACGGACCCCGGTGCCGACGCGCACGGCCGGTGCGGCGGCGCAGCAGACCAGGTACAGGGTGCGTTTCTCGACCGTCGTCACCAGGGCAGTCCACCGCGTGGGGCGCCGGCCCGCAAGAGAGCGCAGGAGAGAATGGAGCACGTGCCCGAAGAGAACGACGCCACGACCGACGCCGCGACCGACGCCTTCACCGCGCTCCTCACCGACGAGGGCCGCGCCCTCCTCGACGGCCTGCGCGACTACGACCCCTCCCGGGAGCTCGCCACGGCCACCCGGCTGCGCCGCGACCACCCCGCCGAGCTGGTCTCGGCGGCGCTCGGGCAGGCCCGGCTGCGGCAGCGGGCGGTCGCGAAGTTCGGTGCGGAGGACGCGTACCGCATGTTCTTCACCCCGAACGGCGTGGAGCAGGCCACGCGCGCGTCCGTCGCGGCCCACCGCGCGCAGCGGTTCGCCGCGCTCGGGGTGCGCCGCCTGGCCGACCTGTGCTGCGGCAACGGCGGCGACGCGATCGCCCTCGCGCGGGCCGGGATCTCGGTCCTGGCCGTCGACCGTGACCCGCTGACCTGCGAGGTCGCCCGTGCCAACGCCGAGGCCCTGGGCCTGTCCGACCTCATCGAGGTGCGCTGCGCCGATGTGACGGAGGTCGACGCCTCCTCGTACGACGCTGTGTTCGTCGACCCGGCGCGGCGCGGCGGGCGGGGCCGGATCTTCGACCCGGAGGCGTACTCGCCGCCGCTGTCGTGGGCGATCGGGGCGGCACGCACCGCCCCGCGCGCAGCCCTGAAGATCGCCCCGGGGGTGCCCCACGAGGCCGTACCCGACGACGCCGAGGCGGAGTGGATCTCCGACGGGGGCGATGTGAAGGAGGCCGTGCTGTGGTTCGGCACGGAGCCCGGGGCGCGGCGGGCGACGCTGCTGCCCGAGGGCGCCACCCTGACCGGGCAGGGCCTGCCCGACCCGGCCGTACGCCCCGTGGGCCGCTACCTCTACGAGCCCGACGGCGCGGTGATCCGCGCCCACCTGGTGGCCGAGGTCGCGGCGGGGCTCGCCGACGGTGGGCTGATCGACGAGACGATCGCGTACGTGACGAGCGACGAGCTGCGCGAGACGCCCTACGCGTCGGCGTACGAGATCACCGACGTGCTGCCCTTCAATCTGAAGAAGCTGAAGGCGATCGTGCGGGAGCGCGGGATCGGCGTGGCGGTGATCAAGAAGCGGGGGTCGGCGGTCGAGCCCGAGGAGCTGCGCAGGAAGCTCAAGCTCGAGGGGCCGGACTCCTGCGTGATCGTGCTGACGCGCGTCGCGGGCGCCCCGGCGATGCTGCTGGGGCGGCCCGCCTAGCCCGCAGTCTCCTCACTCGTAGAGGTTCTGCTTGCTCATCTCGTGCACGTGGTCGTGATTGTGGCCGTGGCCGTGCCTATCGCCGTGGTCGTGGTCATGGTCGTGGCCCGGCACGTGCGCCTCCGTCACCGGCAGCGAGGAGTCCGCCGACAGGTCCCACGAGGACGCCGCGCGGCCGCGGGCCACCATCTCGGCGCCGAGGGCGGCGACCATCGCGCCGTTGTCCGTGCACAGCTTGGGGCGCGGCACGCGCAGCGTGATGCCCGCGTCCTCGCAGCGGCGCTCGGCCATGGCGCGCAGGCGGGTGTTGGCCGCGACGCCGCCGCCGATCATCAGGTGGTCGACGCCGTGGTCCTTGCAGGCGCGGACGGCCTTGCGGGTCAGGACGTCCACCACCGCCTCCTGGAAGGAGGCCGCGACGTCCGCCACCGGGACGTCCTCGCCCGCGGCGCGCTTGGCCTCGATCCAGCGGGCCACGGCCGTCTTGAGGCCGGAGAAGGAGAAGTCGTATATGGGGTCGCGGGGGCCGGTGAGGCCGCGCGGGAAGCGGATGGCGTCCGGGTCGCCCTCGCGGGCGTAGCGGTCGATGACCGGGCCGCCGGGGAAGCCGAGGTTCAGCACCCGGGCGATCTTGTCGAAGGCCTCGCCCGCCGCGTCGTCGATGGTCGAGCCGAGCGGGCGGACGTCCGCGGTGATGTCCGGGGCCAGCAGCAGGGACGAGTGGCCGCCGCTGACCAGCAGGGCCATCGTCGGCTCGGGCAGCGCGCCGTGCTCGAGCTGGTCCACGCAGATGTGCGAGGCGAGGTGGTTGACGCCGTAGAGGGGCTTGCCCAGCGCGTAGGCGTAGGCCTTGGCCGCCGAGACGCCGACGAGCAGGGCGCCCGCGAGGCCGGGGCCCGCGGTGACCGCGATGCCGTCCAGGTCGTTCGCGCTCACCCCCGCCTCCTTCAGCGCACGCTGGATCGTGGGCACCATGGCCTCCAGGTGCGCCCGGCTGGCGACCTCCGGGACCACCCCGCCGAAGCGGGCGTGCTCGTCGACGCTGGACGCGACCGCGTCGGCGAGCAGCGTGTGGCCGCGGACGATGCCGACGCCGGTCTCGTCGCACGAGGTCTCGATGCCGAGGACGAGGGGTTCGTCAGCCTTGCGAGCCATGGGTGATTCCTTGCACTGCGATGGTGGGGTCGGTGAGGCGCATGACGAGCGCGTCGACGTTGCCGGGCTGGTAGTAGCCGCGGCGCACGCCCACGGGCTCGAAGCCGAAGCGCTCGTAGAGGCGCTGGGCGCGGGTGTTGTCGACGCGCACCTCCAGCAGCACCTCCTGGCACTCGAAGGCGGTGGCGGTCGACAGCAGTTCGGTGAGGAGCCGGGCGCCGAGGCCGGTGCTCCAGTGCTCGCGGTCCACGGCGATGGTCTGGACGTCGCCCGTGCGGTCGATGGCGGCGAGGCCCGCGTAGCCGACGATGCGGCCCGCCCCCTCCTCGCCCTCGTCGCCCGCGGCGGTCTCCGCGACGATGTAGCGGCGGTTGGCCTTCGCACCGCGCGCGTGCGCCAGCTCGGACCAGAAGAGGCCCTTGGACCACGCGTCGTGCGGGAAGAGGGCGCGCTCCAGCTCCAGCACCGGCCCGATGTCCCACCAGCGCATTTCGCGGATCCCCACCGCGGTGGCTGCCCCGGTCACTTGGGTGTGACCACCTTGTAGTTGGCGGGCACCTGGGCGTCCGGGCGGCGCAGGTACAGCGGTTGGTCCGGGAGGAACTCCCCGCCCGTCCGCAGCTTCTCCGCGGCGAGCGCGGCCAGCGCGGCCGCCGACTGGTGCTGCGGGAGGTCGGCCCGTACGTCCGTGAAGGAGCCGGGGTAGAGCACGGCGCCCGCACCGACGGCGGTGAGCCCGGCGACCTGCTCGGCGATCTCCGCCGGGCGGTCCACGGCGGGCTCGGTCAGGCGGGTGCGGGCGTCGGTGTAGCGCGCCCAGTACACCTCCTTGCGGCGGGCGTCCGTCGCAACCACGAACTCGCCCTCCAGCCCGGCCTGCCCGGCCGCGTACGCGATGCCGTCCAGCGTGCACAGGCCGTGGACGGGGACGGAGAGCGCGGCGCCGAAGGTGGCGGCGGTGACGATGCCGACGCGCAGGCCGGTGTACGGGCCCGGGCCGACGCCCACGACGATCCCGGTCACGGCGTCGAGCGTGGTGCCCGCCTCGCCGAGCACCCGGTCCACGGCGGGCAGCAGCAGTTCGCCGTGCCGACGGGCGTCGACCTGGTGGGACTCGGCGACGACGGAGTCGCCGTCGTGGAGGGCGACGGTGACGGCGGGGGTGGCGGTATCCAGAGCGAGCAACAGCACGTGACAAGCCTACGGCGCGCCATGGGGCGTCCGGTGCGCGCACCGGTCACCGCCGGGGGCGCGGCGGGGGCACGCCCGGGTGCTACGGTCAGCCGCAAAGCCGTACGAGCGGGTAGCCGGCAGGACTGAGGACGAAGGGGTGCGCAGCGTGGCACGCAGCAGTTCGGGAGCCATCGTGGCCGCCCTCACCGCGGCGGCGCTGGCGGGGGTCGGTTTCCTGGCCTACCAGGCGGACGCCGCGCCCGACCGCCCTGCCGCGCACGCCTCGCGGGGCAAGGAGCAGGGCAAGGACGCCGGCGGCAAGGGCGCGTCCGGCGACGCGGCGGGCAAGGACCAGGCCAAGAGCCCGGACGCACTGCCGGAGGGCTCCGGCGCGGGCCTGCGGGTCGTCTATGCGCTCGGGCAGAAGCGCGTGTGGCTGGTGGGGGCCGACGGCAAGGCCACCCGGACCTTCGAGGTGGCGCCCAGCACGGTGCCCGCGCCGCCGGGGAACTACACGGTGACCTCGCGCACGGCGACGATCACCGGCTCGGACGGGGTGCCGGTCGAGCACGTGGTGATCTTCCACCGGGACGCGACCGGGATCGTCTTCGGCTTCAGCGCGGCGGTGGACGGCTCCTCGCCGGATCCGGCGTCGGGGAAGAAGACCGGGGCGATCCGGGAGAAGCCGGCGGACGGCCGGGCGATGTGGGAGTTCGCGGTGAACGGCACGAAGATCGTGGTCGTTCCGTAGGACTCACCCGTTCGGGCTAAGCCCGGGCGTCGGGCTCCGGGTCAGGCCGCGTCACGGGCGGCCTGACCGGCCTCCGGGGGCTCGGGCCCGTCGTCCGGCCCCTCCGCCGGTGCGGCGGGCTCCGCGGGCGGGGTGGAGACGGCTTCTGCGGCGGCGCAGGCGGCGAGGAGATCGCGCATGGACAGGGGCGACTGGGGCAGCGACTGCGACTGCTGCTCGGGGCGGCTCACCGGGGTGGCAGGGGGCGGCTCTTGGGGCGACATGAATGCCTCCTGTCAGGTTAGTTAGGCAGACCTAACCGAGTCTCCGCACTCCATGTGACCACGGGGGGTGCCGCGGGCGCAACATCTTGCCGACGGACTGTCGGGACGTGGTTTCTCCCCAGTCCCGCCCCTTCCCGAAACCGGGGGCAGAGCCCCCGGCCCCCCAAGCCCTCGCGCTGTGCGCGAGGCGAGGCTCGGGGGCTCTGCCCCCGGACCCCCGGTCCTCAAACGCCGGACGGGCTGAATTTCAGCCCAGCGCCCCGAAGTCCGTCCCCGCCCAGCGCTCGCCGATGCCCGTCACCGTCACCGTGCGGACGTCGTCCGCCTCGTCGGCCGGTGCGTCCTCCCCCACCGCGCGCTCGATGACGACCCGGAGCCGGTCCTCCGACAGGTCCTCGACCTTGCCGTCGCCCCACTCCACCACGATCACCGACTCCGGCAGCGAGACGTCCAGGTCCAGGTCCTCCATCTCGTCCAGCCCGCCCGAGAGCCGGTAGGCGTCGACGTGGACCAGGGCGGGGCCCCCGCCCAGCGGCGGGTGCACCCGGGCGATGACGAACGTGGGGGAGGTCACGGCGCCGCGCACGCCGAGCCCCTCGCCCAGCCCCCGGGTGAGCGTGGTCTTGCCCGCGCCCAGCTCGCCGGAGAGCAGCACCAGGTCGCCGGGGCGCAGCAGCGCCGCCAGCCTGCGGCCCAACTCCCGCATGTCCTCGGCGGACTTGACGGTGAGCTGTGCGAGCGGGGCGGCGGGGGTGTCGTCCAGGGCGTTCATATCCGCCGATGGTACGGGGCTCAGCTGCCCGGCTGCGCCCCGGCGGCACGGCCCTCGCACCGCCGCAGGACCGCCCCCGCGTCCTCGGCACCGGCCGCCACCAGCAGCTCGGCCAGGTGCGCGTCGACCGTGCCCGGCTGCTCCAGCATCACCATGTGCCCGGTGCCGGGCACGATCACCAGCCCGGCCCCGGGCAGCGCCGCGGCGATGGCCTCGCTGTGCGAGGCCGGGATGACCATGTCCTTCTCGCCCGCGAGGACGAGCACCGGACGGCCCTCGAAGGCGGCCAGCGCCGCCCGCTTGTCGTGCTCGTCGAACACCCGGTAGAACTCGGCGACCACGTCCACCGGCGTCGCCTCGATCAGCCGCTCGGCGAACCGGGCCACCCCCGGGTCCACGTCCTTCGACCCGAACGAGTAGCGCTTGACGATCCCGCCGATGAAGTCGGCGGTCGCCCGGCGGCCCTTCTCCACCAGCTCGGTCTGGGCCGTCATCAGCTTGAACGCGCCCGGGAAGACGGCCCGCCGGATCACGTTCATCCCGGCGGCCGGAAGCCCGTACGTCACCTCGGAGAGCCTGCCCGAGGAGGTGCAGACGAAGGCCGCGCCGACGACGCGCTCGGCGATCAGCTCGGGGAACTGGGCGGCCAGCGCCATGGTCGTCATGCCGCCCATCGAGTGCCCCACCAACACCAGCGGCCCCTCGGGGGCGGCGGCGTCGATGACGGCCTTGAGGTCGCGGCCGAGCATGTCGACGCTGACCGGCGCGCCCTCGTCCCGGTTCCTGCCGCGCCCGGAGCGGCCGTGGCTGCGCTGGTCCCAGAAGACGGTGCGCACGGAGCCGCGCAGGGCGGCGCGCTGGAAGTGCCAGGAGTCCTGGCTGAGGCAGTAGCCGTGGCTGAAAACGACCGTGACGGGCGGCGCGGCCCGGCGCCCGAAGAGCCGGGAGACGCGGCCGCCGGACGCGGCCTCCCCGGCGTCCTGGACCTCGTCCACCTCGTAGTACAGCTCGGTGCCGTCCTCGGCCGTGGCCGTGCCCGGCCTGCCGCGCAGCGTCCCGTACGGGCCGGACGCGTCCAGGGCGAGCCGGGCCTTGCGGCGCATGCCGCGGCCCACGGTGAGCCGCTCGACGGCCACGCCGACCGCGGCTCCGGCGGCGACCACCCCGACCGCGGCTCCGGCGACGCCCGCGCCGCGCCGCCAGGCGGCCGCCCCGATGCGCGTGACTCCCGAGACTCCCGTGACTCCCGTGCCCGTACTGTCGGCGCCGCCCTCGCTCATTACACGTCCCCCGTGTCGTCGCTTCCGGTGCTCTCGGTGTGGCTTTCCCGGTCTTCTCCGGTTACTTCCCCGGTTACCTCTCCGACATAGACGCGTGGCACACGCGCGGAGATGCGCGTCACCACCTCATAGGCGATGGTTCCGGTCGCCCGCGCCCAGTCCTCGGCCGTCGGCTCGCCCCGGTCACCCGGGCCGAACAGCAGTACCTCGTCACCGACCTGCGCGGAGTCGCCGCCCAGATCGACCACAAACTGGTCCATCGCGACCCGCCCCGCCACCGTGTGCCACTTGCCCCCCACCAGCACCGGGCCGGTGCCGGAGGCGGCGCGCGGGATGCCGTCCGCGTAGCCGACGGGCACGAGCGCGAGGGTCGTCTCGCCGGGCGTCGTGTACGTGAGGCCGTACGAGACGCCGTGGCCGCCCGGCACCCGCTTGACCGAGGCCAGGGCCGCGGACAGCGTCATGACCGGCCGGAGCCCCAGCTCCTCCGGGGTGCCCAGCTCGGGGGCCGGGGATATGCCGTAGACCGCCACCCCGGTCCGTACCAGGTCGAAGTGGGTCTCGGGGAGCGTCAGCATGGCCGGGGAGTTGGCGATGTGCCGGACCTCGGGGGTCAGCCCCCGGCTCTCGGCGTGGGCCACGGCCTCCTTGAAGGCGTCCAGCTGGGCCCGGATGGAGGGGTGGCCCGGCTCGTCCGCGCAGGCGAAGTGCGACCACACGCCCGTGACCGTGATCAGCCCGGCGCGCTCCGCCTCGCGGGCGGCGGCGACCAGCTCTTCCCAGTCGCCCGGCTGGCAGCCGTTGCGGCCCAGGCCCGTGTCGATCTTCAGCTGGACGCGGGCGGGCCGACCACAGGCCCGTACGGCCTCGGTGACCTCGTCGATGCCCCACAGCCCGCTCACGGAGACGTCGATGCCGGCCTCCACGGCCTCCCGCCAGGGCCCGCCGGGCGTCCACAGCCAGCACATCAGCCGGCCCGTGTCGCCCGCGGCGCGCAGCGCCAGCGCCTCCTCCGGGGTGGCCGTGCCGATCCACTCCGCCCCGGCCTGCCGGGCCGCCCGGGCGCAGGGCACCGCCCCGTGCCCGTACGCATTGGCCTTCACGACGGCCATCAGCCGAGCCCGGGGGGCGCGAGCCCGCAGAGCACGTACGTTGGCCCGCAGGGCGGCCAGGTCGACCACGGCTCGGGCGCGCATCGGTGTCTCACTCATCCCCGTCAGTGTCTCAGGCCACGGCCCGGGGTGGTGTCCCACGGGTGTCACATCCGGGGCCGGTGGGGAAGGCTGGGCCCATGAGGACTGGCTACAGCGTCGACACGGTACGGGCCGCGGAGCAGGCCCTCATGGCCCGGCTCCCCGAGGGCGCCCTGATGCAGCGCGCCGCCGCCGGGCTGGCCGCCGCCTGCGCCGACCTGCTCGGACGCCGGGTGTACGGGGCCCGGGTGGCGCTCCTGGTGGGCAGCGGGGACAACGGCGGCGACGCCCTGTACGCGGGCGCCCGGCTGGCGCGGCGCGGCACCGGGGTGACGGCGGTGCTCCTGGCGCCGGAGCGGGCGCACGGGGGCGGGCTGCGGGCGCTGCGGGCGGCCGGCGGGCGGGCCGTGGCCGGCCCGGACGGCGAGGCGGCGGTGCGGCGGGCGCACCTGGTGGTCGACGGCATCGTCGGGATCGGCGGCAAGGGCGGCCTGCGGCCCGACGCGGAGGCCCTGGTCCGGGCCGCGGAGGACGCGGGCGCGCCGATCGTGGCCGTCGACCTGCCGAGCGGCGTCGACGCGGACACCGGCGAGGTGCGGGGGGCCGCGGTGCGGGCGGACGCGACGGTGACCTTCGGCACGTACAAGCCGGGCCTCCTCGTCGACCCGGCACGCGAGTACGCGGGGGCGCTGCGCCCGGTGGACATCGGGCTGGGGCCCTGGCTGCCGGACACGCCCGACGTGGAGGCGCTCCAGCACGCGGACGTGGCGGCGCTGCTGCCCCGCCCGGACGCCGAGAGCGACAAGTACCGGCGGGGCGTGGTCGGCGTGGTGGCCGGCTCGGCCCGCTATCCGGGCGCCGCGGTGCTGGCCGTGGCGGGCGCCCTGAGCGGCGGCGCGGGCGCGGTCCGCTACGCGGGCCCGGCGGTGGACGCGGTGATCGCACGCTTCCCGGAGACCCTGGTGACGGCGGGCCCGCCCGCGAAGGCGGGCCGGGTGCAGGCGTGGGTGGTCGGCCCCGGCCTGGGCGACGGCCCGGAGGCCCGCCAGGCGCTGGTGGACGTCCTCACCTCCGACGTCCCGGTCTTGGTGGACGCGGACGGCCTGCGCTTCCTGGACGCCCAGGCCGTACGGGCCCGCCGGGCCCCCACGGTCCTCACCCCGCACGCCGGGGAGGCGGCGGCGCTGCTGGGCCTGACCCGCGAGGAGGTCGAGTCGTCCCGCCTGGCGGCGGCAAGGGAACTGGCGGAGCGCTTCGGCGTGACGGCCCTCCTGAAGGGCTCGACGACCCTGGTAGCCCGGACGGGCCACCCGGTACGGGTGAACCCGACGGGAACCCCGTGGCTGGCGACGGCAGGCAGCGGCGACGTCCTCTCGGGCCTGACGGGCTCGCTGCTGGCAGCGGGCCTGCAGGGCCGGGACGCCGCCTCGGCGGGGGCGTACCTGCACGGCCTGGCGGCCCGGCGGCTGGGCGAGGCGCCGATCACGGCGGTGGGGGTGGCGGAGGAGCTGCGGGGGGTTTGGCTGGATGTGGTGGCGGGGTGACGTCTGTCGGCTTCCGGGGCGGGGAGGGGGCGTGCGCCGGTAGGTTCCGGGCGAGCCGAGGGGAGCGGAACCATGGCTGATGCGGACCTCCCGACCGACCCTGCCGAACGAGACGCACATGTGCGGCGGTTGCTGCGCGAGTGGAACGGCTACGACCCGAGCCCGGAGGAGGAGGCGAGGCTGGACGCGGAGATCGACCGGCGGATCACGGAGGCGTCGCGGTAACGGCCCGAGGTGCACCCACCCGCGCACGGAGGCGAAGCCTCACGGCTCGGGTGGCGGCGCAATGTCCAGTTCGCAGTCGCCCTCCAGTGCTGCCCGGTTGACGACCGGGCCGCGGTAGCGGGTCCTCACCGTCCTCAGCGATCCCATGCCCCGCAGGTGCGCCAGGTCGAGCGGCTCGCTCCCGCTCTGCAACCTGCCGGCGAAGACGGTGAGCAACTCGAGCCCCGGAAAGACGTCCGGCACATGGGCCAGCCCGGCCAAACCCCTCGGCCCGCTCAGGGAGAGTTCCTTCACCTGGGGCATGGGAGCGACCTTGACGAACGACCTCAGGTCCATCGACCGACAGGCCAGATGCCTCAGCCGGGGAAGCGTCTCCAGGCCGTACTTCCGCAGGTCTGCGTTGGGGCAGTTGAGGAAGACCACCTCAAGGCGGGCGTGGTGACGCAGTCCGGCCAGCCGGACCGCGCCGGTGTCGTCGCCCATCATGTTCAGGTAGGTGAGCCCGGACGGCAGCAGCAGTTCCTGGGACGGGTCGTAGGAGTGGACGCTCAGGCCCGTCAGGACCGGGGTGTCCAGCTCGGCGACGTCCGCCGCGGTCAGCGGCACCCGGATCTGGATCCGTGGCCTGCCTCCCAGCTGCTTGAGCGCCGCGACCTCCTCGCTCGACGTCACCACGAACTCGAGCCTGCCTTCGCCCAGGCTCTCGTAGACCAGTCGGCCGATCACCACCTGTGCGTACTGCTGTGTGTCGAAGCGTTCCCAGGCCCACGCCAGCTGTGCCCGGACCTTCAGCGACGGGTGGTCCGCGTACCGCGCCAGCAGCGGTATCGCCTGCTCATCCGCGACTGTCGTCGCCGTGACGACCACAGCATGAGCCACCTCGTCACTCAGCCCCTCCGGCCCCGGCAGCAGATCCAGCACCACATTCCCCGCCCGCGCCAGCTCCTTGGCCGACTCCACATCCCGCGGCGGCACCAACTCCCCCGCAGCCGCCTCCACCCGCGTCCGCACCTCCCGGTCCAGCTCCGTCGCATGCTCGAGGCACGCCGCCGCCAGCAGATGGAGACGGGCCCGGTGGGTCTCCTCCTTCTCTCCCCGCTCCAGGAGCATCCCCAGCAGCTCCGCCCTCGCCCGTGGCGGGGCGTGGCCCACTGCCATGCGCAGGACGTCCTCCCACTGGTCGTCGTGGGCATGGTTGACCAGTACGTCGAAGTCCCAGTCGTCCACCGCCGCCTGCGCGCCCAGGTAGTCCTGGAAGGTGCGGTGGATGAAGTCGAGCGTGCCGCTGGTCGGCTGGCGGAGCAGGCCGCTGCGGACCACCAGGTGGCGGAGGATCTGCTCCGCGCTGCCCCGCGCCGCCACCGCCGGCATCGCCGGCAGCGCGCGTTCCAGGATTTCCACGGCCTTGTGCCATTCGATCTCCGAACGGCCGTTGCGGATCAGCCAGTAGGCGATCTTCTGGAGCAGCGCGGTCTGCGCCTGTTCCAGCTCCGGGCCCTCCAGGCCGACCACGATCTCCCGCTCGCGGTCCCGCCGGATGAGCAGGAGGTCCAGTGCCGCGCGGTACAGCTCCATGCGGCCGTGCGGCAGGTATCCGCGGCGGGCGCGGTTGAGGGCGCAGATCAGTGCGCACATCAGGGGGTTGGTGGCCAGGCGGCCCAGGTCGCGCTTGGCGACGACGGCCGTGCTCAGGGCCTCGCAGAAGGTGCGGAGTTGATTGTCGTGGCGCTGCCCCGCCGCGTCGTGCCAGCGCTCGATGAACGCCAGTACGTCGCTCCGGCTCATCGGCAGCAGCTCCAGCTCCGCGAAGCCCGCGTCCGAGAGCCAGCCCTCCCGGACCGCCGAGGGCCGGGTCGTGATCACGCAACGGGCGTCGGGGTAGGCGGCCAGCAGGTCCTTGAGCCAGGTGAGCGTGCGGCGCCGGTCGGCCTCGGGCACCTCGTCCACGCCGTCGACGAGCAGCAGGGCCGTGCCCTCGCCCAGCCGGGCCGTCGCCCAGCCCTGCGCCGCGGGCAGCCCGGCCAGCGGGCCGGCCACCGAGGCCAGGAACTCCTCCGGCTGCGGCAGCTCGCCCCGCCGGATGAGCGTCCGCAGCGGCAGCATCAGCGGTACGCAGCCGCTCAAGTGGCCCAGTCCGGGCGGCAGATCACCGCGTGCCGTGATCGTGGCCAGCCACTGGAGCAGTGTGGTCTTCCCCGATCCGGCCGCGCCCCGCAGCAGCACCCGCTTGTGCCCGGCCAGCGCCTCCTCGGCCCGCTGCGGCGACGGCACCGACCGGGCGACGGCGTCGCCGCCGGGCAGCCCGAAGCCCTCCGCGACCGGGGGCCGGGCCCCGCCCGTCAGCTCCAGGCTGAGATACGCGGCGTCGAGCGGCCAGGTCTCGCCGTCGCCGTCCGACAGGGTGAGGCCGATGATGGTCAGCTCGCCGGACTTGGCAACGACGTAGTCGCGTAACCGCCGTTCGAATTCCAGCAGTTCGAGCTGGCGCGGCGAGGCCAGCGAGCGCGACTCGGGCTTGTGGCCCGCCAGCAGGCACTCCTGGAGGAATCTGAAGTCCGCCCAGAGCGCCGCGGAGGGCGTCACCGTCAGCCGGCCGTGCCGCCAGCCGCCGGGGTCCGCGCAGACCACGCCCGCCAGCAGCCCCTCCACGAAGACGGCGGCGCCGGACATCCCCGCCCACGGCGTGCCGCCGTCCCCGGGCGGCTCCGGGGCCCCGTGGTCGCTGTCGAGCACGTGCCGCCCGCTGATGACGTTGCTGCCGGGCTTGAGCACGCCGAGCACCTGCTCGGTGTCCAACTCCCCGTCTGCGTCCCGCTGGACGTCCGGAAACCCCACGGCCTGCGCTCCCGGCCAGGCCCGCAGGTCGTAGGAGCGGCCCCAGACCAGCGGCTCGAACGCGGCGGCGGCCTCCTCCCCCACCAGGTCCCGCTCGGCGAGGAGCAGCGCGGCGTCGCAGCGCCGGTTGTCGTCCCGCGCCCACACCACCCGGCAGCGGACCCGGCCGGTGCCGCCCGGCACGATCGCCCAGGGCGCGTCGCAGTCGCCCACCACGTGCGCGGCCGTCAGCACCACGTTCGGCGTCAGCAGATAACCGCTCCCCTGGCTGTTCCGCCCGAACACGGCCGCGATGCGTTCCCTCGCCGGGTGCACGTCCCTCTCCCTGCCGTCCCAGCCGACGCTCAGACAATATGTCACGCGCTTCTGCGGGCAAGGTGTTTCACTGAATCAAGGGGAACCGAGCAGCTCTCCGCAGGGGGAGCCGGTGGGAGAGGGGACACCCATGTCCGTATTCGTACTGGTCCCGGGCGCCTGGCTGGGCGCCTGGGCCTGGGAGGAGACCGTCGCCGGGCTGCGCGAGCGCGGCCACCAGGTGCATCCGCTGTCCCTGACGGGCCTCGGCGAACGCGCGGAGCAGGGGTCGCCGGAGACCGACCTGGAGACGCACATCGGCGACATCACCTCCTACGTCGAGGAGCACGACCTGCACGGCGTTACCCTGGTCGCGCACAGCTACGCGGGCGCGCCCGCGCACGGCGCCTCCGCCCGGCTCGGGGAGCGGCTGGAGCGCGTGGTCTACCTCGACAGCGCTCCCTTCCCCGAGGGCAAGTGCGTGCTCGACCTGATCCCGCCGGACAAGGCCGACCTGATGCGCCGGGAGGTCGCCGAGCGCGGCGACGGCTGGCGCCTGCCGTTCCTGCCGTGGGAGACCTTCAGCGACGAGGGGGCGCTGGCCGGGCTCGACGCGGAGCAGCTCGACACGATCGCCGCCCGTTCCGCCGCCCAGCCGTTCGGCACGTACGAGCAGGCGCTGCCCGCTCCCACCGGGGCGGGCCCCGAGGTGGACCAGGTGCTGATCACCTGTCACAACCTCAGGACCGCGCTGGATGCGGGCGTTCCGGGCCTGGAGTTCCTGACCCGGGCGCCGTGGCGCCGCTACGACATGGCCACGGGGCACTGGCCGATGTTCTCGGCGCCCCAGGAGCTGGCGGACCTCCTGCACACGGCGGCAAGCGCCAAGGGCTGAGTGCCCTAGGGGGTGGCCGGCGGCGGAGCACAGGGCGGCGATCAGCCACTCCACCGCCGGCCCCATTTCCGCCGCACCGGAGGCCGGACCGGAGCGAGCGCTCAGCCCGCCAAGCCCGCGGCCCGCAGCCGGCGGTACGTCTCGTCCCAGGTCGGCTCCATCACGTCGGAGCGCCGGGTGCCGACCGCCCGGTCCTTGAAGCCGCTGGACGTGGAGACGCACACCACGGGCCCCTCCACCGCCCCGGCGCCGCGGCTGCGCAGCCCGGCCAGCCCGGCCGCGGCGGACAGTTCGGCCCAGATCCCCAGGCGGGCCAGCTCGTCCTGGGCGGCCCGCATCTGCTCGTCGCCGACGAGCAGGGCCTCGCCGCCGCTCTCCTTGACGGCGAGCACACCGCGGTAGCCGCCGACCGTGCAGTCGATCGCGTACGCGTCGGTCTCCCCGGCAGCGACCGTGACCGCAGGACGGTCCTGGCGGAGGGCCGCGGCGAGGGGCCCGCCGGCGGCCGGTTCGCAGCCGTACATCCGCGGCACCCGGTCCGCGAGCCCCAGCCGCTTCAGCTCGGCGAAGCCCTTCCAGACGCCGAAGAGGCACTCGCCGTAGCCGCTGGGCACGAACACGGCCGACGGCACGCCGATCTCGGTGAAGATCTCGTACGCGATGGTCTTGTAGCCCTCGGGCCCGTAGGCGTGCCCCGTGTGCGTCGGGGTGAGGTTGCTGACCGGGTGCAGGCCGATGCGGTCGACGATCTGCCGCATCAGCGGCCAGCGTTCGGCTTCCGGCACGGGCAGGACGAGTGCGCCGTACGCGTTGAGGAAGGCGTCGACGGCCGACGGCATCCCCGCGCTGGCGAGCACCACGCAGCCGATGCCCGCGCGCGCCGCGAAGGCCGCCGCGGACGCGCCGTGGTTGCCGGAGGAAGCCACCACGATCCCGGCCGCGCCGCTGCCGACGGCGGCGCTGACCGTGCAGCGGTTGAGCCGGTCCTTGTGGCTCCACGTGGGGTTGCGGGACTCGTCCTTGACGTAGACGCCGTCGCCGATGCCGACGAGCGGCGTGTGCCCCTCGCCGAGCCCGGGCGCGGTCAGCGGCGGCAGCAGCGGGGCCCAGCGCTCCAGCCCGGCGCTGCGGGAGGCCGCGGCCTGCGGCGCGAAGAGATCGGGGCGCACCCGGTCGTAGGCGTAGTCCACCTCGACGGGGTAGACCAGGTCGTCGGTGGCGGTGCGGGGGCAGCCACGGGTCAGCGGCGGCCGGAGCGGATACCCGATGGACGGATCGGCCAGCGACCGCTGGCCGACGGCCAGGGATGCGGAAGCTGAAACGGACGCTGAAACGGATGCTGAAACGGGCGCTACGGAATCTGCGGAATCTGCTGCCTGTGCCGTCATGACCGGAGTCTAGGAGCCCAGGAGTCCGGGCAGGGCGCTCACTTGCTACCCCGGGACCAGAACCCGAAGACTGTCAACTCGTGGTTGACACCCCTCGGGAGCGCAACCTACGGTTGACACATGGCAGATCCAGTACGCATGACGAACCCCGTCCGGCTCGACGATCTGATCGCGGCCATCAAGGCGGTACACGCCGAACCCCTCGAACAGCTGACGGACGCCGTAGTCGCGGCCGACCACCTCGGCGACGTGGCCGACCACCTCATCGGCCACTTCGTGGACCAGGCCAGGCGCTCCGGCGCCTCCTGGACGGACATCGGCAGGAGCATGGGCGTCACCAGGCAGGCAGCCCAGAAGCGCTTCGTCACCAAGGAGTCCGACACCTTCGACCTCGACCCCTCCCAGGGCTTCGGCCGCTTCACTCCGCGGGCGAAGAACGTCGCGATGGCCTCGCAGAACGAGGCCCGCGCGGCGGGCAACGACCGGATCCACCCCGAGCACCTGGTGCTCGGCCTCCTCCACGAGCCGGACGGCCTCGCCGCGAAGGCGATAGCGGCACAGGACGTCTCGCGCGACGCCGTCCTCGAGGCCGCGGCGGCCGCCCTGCCCCCGGCGTCCGGCACCGAACTGCCCGACCTCATCCCGTACTCCCCCGGCGCGCAGAAGGCCCTGGAACTCACCTTCCGCGAGGCCCTGCGCCTGGGCCACAACTACATCGGCACGGAGCACATCCTGCTGGCCCTGCTGGAACTCGAGAACGGCACGGGCGTGCTCTCGGGCCTCGGCCTCGACAAGACGGCGGTCGAGGAGCACGTCACCGCCATGCTGGACGAGGTCATGGCGGCCTTCCGGGAAAAGAAGTGACAACGGCGTGCGGCCCCACCCGGGGCCGCACGCCTTCCGGCCCGGCCCCGCCCCGCCCCTACGCCTCCGCCACCACCACCGCCGAGGCCACCCCCGCGTCGTGGCTCAGCGAGACGTGCCAGTTCCGTACGCCCAGTGCCGCCGCACGGTCGGCCACCGTGCCCGTGACCTCGAGGCGCGGCCGGCCGCTGCCCTCCGTCACGATCTCGGCGTCCGTCCAGAGCAGCCCGGGCGGCGCCCCGAGCGCCTTCGCCAGGGCCTCCTTGGCGGCGAAGCGGGCCGCCAGCGAGGCGGTGCCGCGGCGCTCCCCGCTCGGCAGGTACAGCTCGCGCTCCACGAACAGGCGGGCGGCCATGCCCGGGGTCCGCTGGAGCGCGGCGCCGAAGCGGTCGATCTCCGCGACGTCGATCCCGACTCCGACGATCACTCGACCGTCACCGACTTCGCCAGGTTCCGCGGCTGGTCGACCTCGTTGCCCCGCGCCGTTGCGAGTTCGCAGGCGAAGACCTGGAGCGGGACGGTGGCCACCAGCGGCTGGAGGAGCACCGGGGTCGGGGGGATCTCGATGAGGTGGTCCGCGTACGGGCGGACGGCCTCGTCGCCGCGCTCGGCGATGACGATCGTCCGGGCACCCCGGGCGCGGATCTCCTGGATGTTGGAGACGATCTTGTCGTGCAGGACCGAGCGACCGCGCGGCGACGGGACGACCACGACCACCGGCACGTCCTTCTCGATCAGCGCGATCGGGCCGTGCTTCAGCTCGCCCGCCGCAAAGCCCTCCGCGTGCATGTAGGCGAGTTCCTTGAGCTTGAGCGCGCCCTCCAGGGCCACGGGGTAGCCCACGTGGCGGCCCAGGAAGAGGACCGTGTTCTTGTCGGCCAGGGAGCGGGCCAGCTCCCGGACCGGCTCCATGGTCTCCAGGACCTCCTCCACCTCGGCCGCGATCTGCGACAGGTCGCGGATCACCGAGAGGATCTCGTCGCCCCACTTCGTGCCCCGCACCTGCCCCAGGTACAGCGCCACGAGGTAGCAGGCCACCAGCTGGGTCAGGAACGCCTTCGTCGACGCGACGGCCACCTCCGGGCCCGCGTGGGTGTACAGGACCGCGTCCGACTCGCGGGGGATCGTCGAGCCGTTCGTGTTG
This sequence comes from Streptomyces sp. 17_S59, assembly GCF_056930295.1. Taxonomy (NCBI): domain Bacteria; kingdom Bacillati; phylum Actinomycetota; class Actinomycetes; order Kitasatosporales; family Streptomycetaceae; genus Streptomyces; species Streptomyces sp. 17_S59. Next base: position 3,067,725 of record NZ_JBXOWD010000001.1, read on the forward strand.
CAGATGGCCAGGACCTTCGCGCCCTGCTCGCGCGCGTGGCGCAGGGCCATCAGCGTGTCCATCGTCTCGCCGGACTGGCTGATGGCGATGACGAGCGTCCGCTGGTCGAGGATCGGGTCGCGGTAGCGGAACTCGCTCGCCAGCTCCGTCTCGCAGGGGATGCGCGTCCAGTGCTCGATGGCGTACTTGGCGATCAGACCGGCGTGGTAGGCCGTGCCGCACGCCACGATGACGACCTTGTCGACCTCGCGGAGCACGGACGCCGGGATCCGGACCTCGTCCAGCGACAGCGAGCCCGCCGCGTCGATCCGGCCCAGCAGCGTGTCGGCGACCGCCTTCGGCTGCTCGGCGATCTCCTTCAGCATGAAGTAGTCGTAGCCGCCCTTCTCGGCCGCCGAGGCGTCCCAGTCCACGTGGTACGCGCGCACGGTGTCGTCCGCGGGCGTGCCGTCGAAGCCGGTGACCGTGACGCCGTCCCGGCGCAGCTCGACGACCTGGTCCTGGCCCAGCTCGATCGCTTCCCTCGTGTGGGCGATGAAGGCGGCGACATCCGAGGCGAGGAAGTTCTCGCCGTCGCCGACGCCGACCACCAGCGGGGAGTTGCGCCGCGCGCCCACGACCACGTCCGGCTCGTCCGCGTGCACGGCCACGAGCGTGAAGGCGCCGTCGAGACGGCGGCACACCTGCCGCATGGCCTCGGCGAGGTCGCCGCAGGAGGAGAAGGACTCGGAGAGCAGGTGGGCGACGACCTCGGTGTCCGTCTCCGAGGCCAGGGCGTGGCCCCGCTCGGCCAGCTCGGCCCGCAGCTCGGCGAAGTTCTCGATGATGCCGTTGTGCACGACCGCGACGCGCCCCGGGTTGTCGAGGTGGGGGTGCGCGTTGGCGTCCGTCGGGCCGCCGTGCGTGGCCCAGCGCGTGTGGCCGATGCCCGTCGCGCCGGACGGCAGCGGCCGGTCGGCCAGCTCCTTCTCCAGATTGGCGAGCTTGCCCGCCTTCTTCGCCGCGGCCAGCCCGCCGTCGGCCGGCACCGCGACCCCCGCCGAGTCATAGCCGCGGTACTCCAGCCGCCGCAGCCCCGCCAATACGACATCGAGGGCGCTCTGCCCGCCCACATAGCCAACGATTCCGCACATGGAGTGCAGCGTACGGCCCCGGGATCGGGGCCAGGGCCGGTTCCGGGGCTCTGCCCCGGGCCGGTTCGCCGGCTCCGGCGCTCCGGCTCAGCGGCCGCGCTCGATGCGGTCGATGGCCTCCTGCACCAGCTCCAGGTACTCGACCTCCTCGCAGCGCGGCTTGCTGCCGAGGACGTAGCGGTCCAGGCAGTCGTCGAGGTCCTGGCCGATGTCCTCGTCCGGCAGCTCCGCGGCGAGGTCGCCCCGCACGCGGTCGGCGAAGACGGCGTCCCGCGCCGCCCGGGCGCGGACCCGGCCCAGGACCGGGGCCAGTCGGAGGCGTACGCACCGCCGCGCGACGCGGAGGACGAGACGGAAGACGAACACGGGTACCTCGTGCTGGTGTGGGGGAGGCAGGAACCTAGTACTGACCCGCGAGTAGGTACAGCCCCTGGCCGGAACTTCACCCACTGGCGTCCCACCACCCCCGTGCGTCACCGCCATTCCGCCCGGCAGTGATCAAAAACGACACCGGCAGAGACCTCACCCGGGGGCTCGCCGAGGGCTTCGCGACACCGGGCAAACGGCACCCCCGGCGTGATCTCCCCGCCCCGCCCGCGCAGAATGGGCCCGTGCCGACCTCCACCGACCAGCCGCAGCAGCAACGCCGCCGCGCGGACTCGTCCCTCTTCGTCGACCTCACTCGCACGGAGTGGAGCGCCCTGCGCGAGAACACGCCGCTGCCGCTGACCGCCGAGGAGGTGGAGCGGCTGCGCGGCCTCGGCGACGTCATCGACCTGGACGAGGTCCGCGACATCTACCTGCCGCTGTCCCGGCTGCTCAACCTCTATGTCGGCGCCACCGGCAGCCTGCGCGGCGCGCTCAACACCTTCCTCGGCGAGAAGGGGGCCCAGCGCGGCACGCCCTTCGTCATAGGAGTCGCCGGCAGCGTCGCGGTCGGCAAGTCGACCACGGCCCGGCTGCTGCGGGCGCTGCTCGCGCGCTGGCCCGAGCACCCGCGCGTGGAGCTGGTCACCACGGACGGCTTCCTGCTGCCCAACGCGGAGCTGACCCGGCGCGGCCTGATGTCGCGGAAAGGATTCCCCGAGTCCTACGACCGGCGTGCGCTGACGCGCTTCGTCGCGGACGTGAAGGCCGGCAAGGACGAGGTGTCCGCGCCCGTCTACTCCCACCTCATCTACGACATCGTGCCGGACGAGCGGCTGACCGTGCGCCGCCCCGACATCCTGATCATCGAGGGGCTCAACGTCCTGCAGCCGGCGCTGCCGGGCAAGGACGGGCGCACACGGGTGGGGCTGGCCGACTTCTTCGACTTCAGCGTGTACGTGGACGCGCGGGCGGAGGACATCGAGCGCTGGTACTACGAGCGGTTCAGGAAGCTGCGGGCCACGGCGTTCCAGGACCCGGAGTCGTTCTTCCGGCGGTACACGGAGGTGTCGGAGGAGGAGGCGCTGGAGTATGCGCAGCGGAACTGGCGGACCATCAACAGGCCGAATCTGCTGGAGAATGTGGCGCCGACGCGGGGGCGGGCGAACCTGATCCTCCGCAAGGGGGCGGACCACAAGGTCCAGCGCCTGTCGCTGCGGAAGCTTTAGGGGTGGGCTCGGCGGGGGCCCTGCGGGGCTTTCCCCTACCCGCCCCTTCCCGAAACTGGGGCTGCGCCCCGGACCCCAATTTCAGCCCCTCCGGCGTTTGAGGAGCGGGGGTCCGGGGGCAGAGCCCCCCCACGCGGCGGAGCCGCAAATCGATACAGCCGGGAAGGGGCGGGATCGGGGAATGACCTACCCCAGCTCCGACTTCACCACGTCCGCCAGCCGCTGCGCGACGGCCCGCGCCTGCTCGATGTCCGCCGCCTCCACCATCACCCGCACCAGCGGCTCCGTACCGGACGACCGGAGAAGCACCCGCCCCGTCGCCCCCAGCTCCCGCTCCGCCGCGTTGACCGCGTCGGCCAGCTCCGCCGACGAGCCGACGCGGGACTTGTCGACGTCACGGACGTTGATGAGGACCTGCGGCAGGCGCTCCATCACGCCGACCAGCTCCGCCAGCGAACGCCCCGTGGCAGCCACGCGGGCGGCCAGCATCAGGCCGGTCAGCGTGCCGTCGCCGGTCGTGGCGTGGTCGAGGACGATGACGTGGCCGGACTGCTCGCCGCCCAGGGCGAAGCCGTTGGCCTTCATCTCCTCCAGGACGTAGCGGTCGCCGACCGAGGTCTGGACCAGCTCGACGCCCTCGCGCTCCATGGCCAGCTTGAAGCCCAGGTTCGACATCACCGTCGCGACCACGGTGTTCTTGCGCAGCGAGCCCGCCTCGCGCATCGCGAGGGCCAGCACGGCGAGGATCTGGTCGCCGTCGACCTCGTTGCCCTCGGCGTCCACGGCGAGGCAGCGGTCGGCGTCGCCGTCGTGGGCGACGCCCAGGTCGGCGCCGTGCTCGACCACGGCCACGCGCAGCTTGTCCAGGTGGGTGGAGCCGCACTCGTGGTTGATGTTGAGGCCGTCCGGCTCGGTGCCGATGGTGACGACCTCGGCGCCGGCCCGGGAGAAGGCCTCCGGGGAGACGCGGGAGGCCGCGCCGTGGGCGCCGTCGATGACGACCTTGAGACCGTCGAGGCGGTTCGGCAGGACGCCGATCAGGTGCGCGACGTAGTTGTCGAAGCCCTGGTCGTAGTCGCGGACGCGGCCGACGCCGGCCCCGGTCGGGCGGTCCCAGGGCTCGCCGGAGGCGTGGGCCCGGTAGGTCCGCTCGATGCGGTCCTCCAGCTCGTCGGCGAGCTTGTGGCCGCCGCGGGCGAAGAACTTGATGCCGTTGTCGGGCATCGCGTTGTGGCTGGCGGAGAGCATCACGCCGAGGTCCGCGCCGAGCGCGCCCGTCAGGTAGGCGACGGCCGGCGTGGGCAGCACGCCCACGCGCAGGACGTCCACGCCCGCGCTGGCCAGCCCGGCCACCACGGCGGCCTCCAGGAACTCCCCGGACGCCCGCGGATCACGGCCGACCACCGCCACGGGGCGATGGCCCTCGAACGTACCCGCCTCGGCGAGCACATGTGCCGCCGCGACCGACAGGCCGAGCGCAAGCTCCGCCGTCAGGTCGGCGTTGGCGACACCGCGCACACCGTCCGTACCGAAGAGTCGTCCCACTGGTGTCCTCCGAAAAAGCGGGGCGGGGCCGTGCACGGCCCCAGAAGATGAGGTGTCGAGTTCGAGAGCTGCATGGACGACCACGGGCTGCCACGGGCGGCCACGGACGGCCACAGACACAAGGCCGTACCGGTCCGGGTATCCAGCTCTGCCGTGTATACGCACGCATGGACCGGATACAGCGGTTTCACCGAGGTTTCACCGGATACGCGCCGGGCCGTCAATGGCCGAACGCCCCGGCAGCACGACAAAGCGTGCCGACCGGGGCGTTCGGGCAGTGCAGCGAAGCAGCCGCGTGATTAGCGCTTGCTGTACTGCGGAGCCTTGCGGGCCTTCTTCAGACCGGCCTTCTTGCGCTCGACCGCACGGTCGTCGCGCTTCAGGAAGCCGGCCTTCTTCAGCGGGCCGCGGTTGTTGTCCACGTCCGCCTCGTTCAGCGCGCGGGCCACGCCCAGGCGCAGGGCGCCGGCCTGGCCGGAGACGCCGCCACCCGAGATGCGGGCGATGACGTCGTAGCGGTCGTCGAGCTCGAGCACCTTGAAGGGCTCGTTGACTTCCTGCTGGTGCACCTTGTTGGGGAAGTAGTCCTCAAGGGTGCGACCGTTGATCTTCCACTTGCCGGAGCCCGGAACGATCCGGACGCGGGCGATGGCGTTCTTGCGACGGCCCAGGCCGGCGGCCGGCTGCGGGTCGCCGAAGCGGGACGCGAGGGACTCGGAGGTGTACTCCGACTCGACGACCTCGGTCTCGCTGGTGTACTCCTCGACGCCCTCGAGCGGCATCTCGGCGGTGGTCTCAGCCACTGGTTCTCCTCAGACTTTCTGGTTCGGCGGTGGCCGGGACTTAGCCCTGCTTGACCTGGGTGATCTCGAACGGAACCGGCTGCTGCGCGGCGTGCGGGTGCTCGGAGCCCGAGTACACCTTCAGCTTCGAGAGCATCTGACGGCCGAGGGAGTTCTTGGGCAGCATGCCCTTGATCGCCTTCTCGACGGCCTTCTCGGGGTTCTTGTCGAGCAGCTCGTCGTAACGGACGGAGCGCAGACCACCCGGGAAGCCGGAGTGGCGGTAGGCCATCTTCTGGGTCTTCTTGTTGCCGGACAGGTGCACCTTGTCGGCGTTGATGATGACGACGAAGTCACCCATGTCCATGTGCGGGGCGTACACAGGCTTGTGCTTGCCGCGCAGCAGGGAGGCGGCCTGGGAGGCCAGACGGCCCAGGACGACGTCCTGCGCGTCGATGATGTGCCACTGGCGCTGGACATCGCCGGGCTTGGGGCTGAACGTACGCACGGTCGTAGCCTTCGCTTCTTCAGTGAGTGGGTCCTGACACGGTCCACCCCGGACGTTCGCCGGCCTTGGCCGCACCGCGGGGACGCAACCCGTGTGCCGGCCACCGGCTCCCGGCCTGGTGGACAAGCGTAAGGGCCCCTCGCGTGAGAACGACCAAGCCAATACGCATAACGAACTCGTAGAGTACCGGGCGCCACCCATGCGGGTCAAAAGATGCCGCATTCCCCCCGGGGGACAACCCCCGGACCCCCGGCCGGACCCTGGTCACCGCCGCCTGGCCACGCGCCCCTCGTCCCACACCGGCTCCGGCACCTCCCGCACCCGCCCGTCCGCCCCGAAGACGAGGAAGCGGTCGAAGGAACGGGCGAACCAGCGGTCGTGCGTCACCGCCAGCACCGTCCCCTCGTACGCCTCCAGCCCCTCCTGGAGGGCCTCCGCGCTCTCCAGGTCCAGGTTGTCCGTCGGCTCGTCGAGCAGCAGCGCGGTGGTGCCCGCCAGCTCCAGGAGCAGGATCTGGAAGCGCGCCTGCTGGCCGCCCGACAGCTTCTCGAAGAGCTGGTCACCCTGCCGCTCCAGCTCGTAGCGGCGCAGCGCCGACATCGCGCCGCCCCGGTCCTTGGCGTGCTCCGTCCACAGGATGTCCACGAGCGTGCGGCCCAGCAGCTCCGGGTGGGCGTGCGTCTGCGCGAAGTGCCCGGGCACGACGCGCGCGCCCAGCTTCCACTCGCCCGTGTGCGCCACGCTGCTCTCCCCGGCCAGGAGGCGGAGGAAGTGGGACTTGCCCGAGCCGTTCGAGCCCAGCACCGCGACCCGCTCGCCGTAGAAGACCTCCAGGTCGAACGGCTTCATCAAGCCGGTCAGCTCCAGCCCGGCGCACGTCACGGCACGCACGCCCGTGCGCCCGCCCCGCAGCCGCATCCGGATGTCCTGCTCGCGCGGGGGCTCCGGCGGCGGGCCGGCCTCCTCGAACTTCCGCAGCCGGGTCTGGGCCGCGGCGTAGCGGGAGGCCATCTCGTGGCTGACCGCCGCCGCCTGCCGCAGCGTGATCACCAGCTTCTTCAGCTGGGCGTGCTTCTCGTCCCAGCGCCGGCGCAGCTCCTCGAAGCGCGCGAAGCGCTCCTTGCGGGCCTCGTGGTACGTGCCGAAGCCGCCGCCGTGCACCCAGACGTCGCTGCCCGCCGGGCCCGGTTCGACGCTGATGATCTTCTCGGCGGAGCGGGCCAGCAGCTCGCGGTCGTGGGAGACGAAGAGCACCGTTTTCCGCGTCTCGCGCAGCCGCTCCTCCAGCCAGCGCTTGCCGGGGACGTCGAGATAGTTGTCCGGCTCGTCGAGCAGCAGCACCTCGTCCGTGCCGCGCAGCAGCGCCTCCAGGACCAGGCGCTTCTGCTCGCCGCCGGAGAGGGTGCGCACCTGGCGCCACTGGGCCTTCTCGTACGGGACGCCGAGCGCGGCCATCGTGCACATGTCCCACACGGTCTCGGCCTCGTAGCCGCGCGCCTCGGCCCAGTCGCTCAGCGCCTGCGCATAGGCCATCTGCGCGGCCTCGTCGTCGACCGTCATGCTGTGCTTTTCCGGGGGACACCCCCGGACCCCCAGCCTGTGCTCGGCCTCGTCGACCGCCTTCGCGGCCTGCCGGATGCGCGGCTGCGCCACGGAGACCAGCAGGTCACGGACCGTACGGTCGTCCCGCACGGAGCCCACGAACTGGGGCATCACCCCGAGCCCGCCGGTGACGGAGACCGAGCCGCCGTGCGGCTGCAGCTCCCCCGCGATCAGCCGCAGCAGCGTCGTCTTGCCCGCGCCGTTCGCCCCGACCAGGGCGACCGAGGCGCCCTCCCCGACCCGGAACGAGACATCGCCGAGCAGCGCCCTCCCGTCGGGGAGGAAGTACTCGAGATGTGCGGCTTCGACGTGTCCCATGAGACGGATTCTCTCGGCTCCCCCGGCCGGGACCAACCGGTTTACGATGCACGGCATGAGCTTTGGGCAGGGAGGGCCGCACGGGGCCCCGGGGGATTCTCAGCCGTCCGCTCCCCAGTGGGGCCCGCCCCCGGCGTCCCCGATGCCCCCCGCCGCCCCGGCGCCCTGGGCGCAGCAGCAGGGTTCCGCCACCCCCGACTGGGACGCGCTCGCCGACGACGGCGCCACGCGCGCCCGCCGCCGCAAGTGGCTGATGATCGGCGGCGGTGTGCTGGCCACCGGTGCGATCGCCGCGATCGTGGCCACGGCCGTGGTCAAGTCGGGCAAGGACGACAAGTCGCTGCCCGCCGCCGAGAAGCTGCCCAGCGCCTCGCCGAGCGCCCCGGAACCGACGTTCTCGCAGGTCGCGCCGCCGCCCCCGCCGGACCCGCGGGAGTTCATAGCCAGCGCGGACAAGGACAAGGCGCCGCTCTCGGCGAAGACCTTCTTCCCGCACTCCAAGCCCTCCCTGGACAAGCGCCAGTACCAGCGGGTGGCCATGGACGACACCGCCGACTGCGCCTCCGCCGCCCAGGGCGGCCTGGGCCAGGTCCTCACCGCCAACGGCTGCCGCCAGCTGATGCGCGCCACCTATGTACGGGACGGGGTGGCCGTCACCGTCGGCGTCGCCGTCTTCGACGACAAGAGCGCGGCCGACAACGCGAAGGAGCAGTCCACCGGCAACATCGCCGCCCTCCCGGGCGAGGACGGCACCGCCTTCTGCCGCGGCACCGCCTGCCGGCTGACCGCGAACGCCGAGGGGCGCTACGCCTACTTCACCGTCGCCGGCTACGCCAACGGCTCCGGCGTCCCGTCCGACGACACCAAGGCCCTCGGCGCGGGGCGGGACGTCTCCGGCTACACCTTCCGCCGGATCATGGCCCGCGGCGCCGCCCAGGCCTCGGAGGCCGCCGCGCCCAAGCCTGCGCCGCCCAAGTCCTCGACCTCGGCCCAGAAGAGCTGACGGCGGTACGGGCCGGCCCGCTCACTCCGCCCCCTCGTTGTCCCCCGCCTCGCCGCGCTCGGCGGGGCCCGGCCCCGGGCCCGCGTGCAGCGGCGGCGGCGCCTGGAGCGGCCGTACCGCCCCCGCCAGCCGGAGCACCTTCGCGACCTGGGCCGACAGCAGCCGCTCGGGGATCTCCACGGCGTCCGGGTCGGCGAGGTTCGTCACGAAGAGCATCGTGAGCACCTCCCCGGTCCGCACCACCGCGACCATGCTCGGCGCCCGCTCCGCCGCGTTGACCAGGCGGTACGCCACCGCCTCGTCCCCCAGCCGGGGCGCCGGCAGGGCCCGTACCGCGGCGAACTCCTGCCGCTGGCCCTCGCCGGTCGTCATCAGGAAGCCGTCCCCGCAGGCCCCGACGGCCGAGCGCAGCCCCCGCAGCGTGGCCGCCGCGCCGCCGTCCTCGTAGGCGGAGAGCCGGAGCGTGCCCATCAGGCCCTCGAAGCCCTGCTCCGGTGTGGCCCGGGAGAAGGTGTTGACCACCGACTCCGCGGGCTCGGGCCACGGCCGGGAGCCCAGGGCCGTCACCAGGGGCAGGCAGGGCCGGCGGTCCGAGCCGGGCACCCCGGCCCCGGCGCTGCCCGGGGAGGCCCGCTCCACCAGGAAGCCGGGCACCTCCCGGGCGCTCAGCTGCGCGTGTCTCAGCCGCCCGCTGGAGAACACCCGCACCACCCGGTGCTCCTCCCGCGGCTCGTCCTTGCCCTCGACCGCCCGGTCGCCCCCGCCGCCGGGCACCAGGCCGCAGCCGGCCGTTCCTCCCAGCACCGCGACCACGGCCGCTCCCGTCACCAGCGCCTTCACGATTCCCGCCTCCCAGCACCCACCGAGCGCCCTCCCCGGGCCCCTCGGCCGTCTTGCGACGTGACCCACGCCACAATGTAGGCTGCGGAGGCAACCGAAATCCCTCCCAACGGTCTTAACCGACGGATCGGACTGCGCAACCGAACGTCAGGCCGATCAGCAGGGGACGACCCGGAGACCACCCAGGCCAGGGGGAAGGACGGACGCGACGCACACAGCGCGTCGTGCACCACACACCGCCATGAAGATCTCTTTCCTTTTGCAGAACGCCTACGGCATCGGCGGCACCATCCGATCCACGTTCAACGTCGCGAGCGCCCTCGCCGCGCGGCACGACGTCGAGATCGTGTCCACCATGAGGACCGGCGACAAGCCCAAGCTCCCCCTGAACCCCAAGGTGAAGCTGGTCAACCTCATCGACCAGCGCGCCGAGAAGGGCGCCGACCGCGACAATGCGCTCCTGACGCAGGACAGCCAGTACATCCCCCCGGTCGAGGCCAAGGGCGCGCACTTCAACGCGCTCACCGACCGGCGCGTCGCCGAGCACCTCGACCGGACCGACGCCGACGTGGTCGTCGCCACCCGCCCCGGCCTGGTGATGTACCTCGCGGAGTTCGGCAAGGACCGCTACCTGCGCATCGGCCAGGAGCACCGGATCTACGGCACCCACGAGCCGACCATCCGCGCCTACCAGGACGCGTCCATCCCGCACCTCGACGCGCACACCACCGTCTCCGAGGCCGACGCCCGTACCCACCGGGAGCAGTTCCCGGACGTCAAGACGAAGATCGTCTGCCTGCCCAACGGCTGCCCCCCGTCCGAGGTCGAGCCCTCCGACGGCAGCGCCAAGCTCGTCGTCGCCGCCGGCCGCCTCATCCCCGTCAAGCGGTACGACCTGCTCGTCACCGCCTGGGCCACCGTCGCCGCCGCCCGCCCCGACTGGAAGCTGCGCATCTACGGCCGCGGCCCCGAGCAGGCCAAGCTGCGCGCCCAGATCGACCGGCTGCGCCTCAACGACACCGTCACCCTCATGGGCGCCCACTCCCCCATCGAGACCGAGTGGGCCAAGGGCTCCGTCGCCGCCGTGACCTCCCGCGAGGAGTCCTTCGGCATGACGATCGTCGAGGCCATGGGCTGCGGCGTGCCCGTCGTCGCCACCGACTGCCCGCACGGCCCCGGCGAGATCATCACCGACGGCAAGGACGGCCTGCTCGTCCCCGTCGGCGACAGCGACGCCATCGCGGAGGGCCTGCTCAAGCTCATCCAGGACGACGAGCTGCGCCGCACCATGGGCGCCGCCGCCCGCGAGTCCGCGAAGCGCTACTCCCCCGAGAACATCGCCGACGCCTACCTGGAGCTGATCGACTCCCTCGGCGGCCCCCGCACGGCCGACCGGCCCGAGGCCGCCGCCGTCAAGACGGTGAAGGCGGCCCGCCCGCTGCCGCTCGCCAAGCGGCTGCGCCGCACCGTCGGCCGGATCGTCCGCCCGCTGCGCCGCCGCCCCGTGGCCAAGGCCACGAAGCCGCCGGTCAAGACGGTGCTCAAGGACATCGTCGTACAGAAGCCGCTGCGCCCTGTGGCGTCCTGCCGCATCGACGCCAACGGCGACATCCACGTCCTGGTGCAGCGCAGGGGCGTGACCGGCGAGAAGCTGTCCCTGACCGTCACCCGCCGCAAGGAGGGCAAGCCAGTCGCCGTCCCGCTCGTGCCCGCCGCGGACGGCAAGGGCCCGTGGACGGCCGTACTCAAGCGCGCCGAGCTGCGGCTGGGCGAGGGCCGCTGGGACCTGCACGTCGTACGGGCCGACGACAAGGCCCGCCGCCGCGTGGTCTCCCACCTCGCGGAGGGCCGCGGCCTGGTGGAACTCCAGCCCCTCCCGGGCTCCCCCTTCACCTGGTGGGTGCCCTACCCCACCGTCGACGGCTACCTCGCGCTGCGCGCCTGGCACCGGGACTCGCACGCCGAGGCGCGGTCGGTCAAGGTGACCGGCGAGGAATTCACGGTCGAGGGACGGCTGTACGGCACGGAGTTCACGGACAGCAGCAACCCCGTGCTGGTCGGCACGCCGCGCGGCGAGACCGCGTCCGAGCTGACGGCCGACGTCGAGGTCGTGGACGCGGAATCCTTCCGCGTGACGGTGCCGTACGAGCAACTGCGCGCGCTGCGCGGCGGCAACGAGAGCACGACCTGGGACCTGGCCCTGCGACTGGCGCCGGGGGCGGCGCCGATCAAGCTCGGCCGGCTGGTGGGCGACATCGTGGACCGCAACAAGACGGACATCTACCCGACGGTGGCGGGCGTCCACCCGTACTTCACGATGTCGAGCGACCTGGCGGTCAACATGCCGGCGACGGAGGACGCCTGACGGTTGGTCGGCCCCCGGTCCTCAAACGCCGGACGGGCTGAATTTCAGCCCGTCCGGGGGCACCTCCCAGCGGTAGCTGGGGGAGTTTGAGGACCGGGGGTCCGGGGGCAGAGCCCCCGGTTACGGGAAGGGGCGGGTAGGGGAAAGGCCCCCGCAGGGCCCACCCCCTAGCAGCAGCCCGAAATCGCCCCGCCCGGCAACGTCCGCATATTCCGCGCCGCCCGATTCCGCGCCGCCAGCTCCGAGTCCGCCGGATACCCGACCTCCTCCAGCGTCAGCCCGTGCGGCCGCACCACGTGCACCGCCGAATCCCGCACCCCGGCCCCCAGCACCTTCCCCGGCCAGTCCACCGGCCGGTGCCCGTCGCCCACGAACAGCAGCGCACCCACCAGCGAGCGCACCATGTTGTGGCAGAAGGCGTCCGCCTTCACCGTCGCCGTGACGATGCCCGACGCATCCCGCTCCCAGCTCAGCTGCTGAAGCGTACGGATCGTCGTCGCGCCCTCGCGCCGCTTGCAGTACGCAGCGAAGTCGTGCTCCCCCAGCAGCGCACGCGACGCCTCGTTCATCGCGTCCACGTCCAACGGCCAGTCGTGCCACAGGACATGACCCCGCAACAGCGGATCGACCCCGCCCGGGTGGTCGACCACCCGGTACGCGTACCGCCGCCAGATCGCCGAGAAGCGCGCGTTGAAACCGGCAGGAGCCTCGGCCGCACGCCACACCCGGACGTCGTGCGACAGCCGCCCCGCCAGCCGGCGCAACAGTTTGTCCTCGTGCTCGGCCCAAACCTCCGCCGGAAGATCGACATGCGCGACCTGCCCACGGGCGTGCACCCCGGCGTCCGTACGGCCGGCGACCGTCAGCTCGTACGTCTCCCCGGACCGGGTCACGGTCCGGATCGCGTCCTCCAGCTCCCCCTGCACCGTGCGCTGGCCCTCGCGCTGCTTGGCCCAGCCGGAGAATTCCTTGCCGTCGTACGACAGGTCCAGCCGGACCCGCACGTAGCCGGACTCCACCTCGTCACTCACCCAGAGCTTCCTCTCAGAAAAAGCGGAACGGGCCCGCCCCCGAAACCGGGGGCGGGCCCGTCCGTGCACGCATCAGATGCGTCAGGCGTCCTTGGACTCCTCGGCCGGAGCCTCGGCAGCAGCCTCGGACTCCTTGACCGCACGCTTGGTGGCGGCCTCGGCCTCGGCAACGGTCGCCTTCTTGGCGATCTCGCCCTCGACCAGCTCGATCACGGCCATCGGGGCGTTGTCGCCACGACGGTTGCCGATCTTGGTGATGCGGGTGTAACCACCCGGACGCTCGGCGAAGCGCGGAGCGATCTCGGTGAAGAGGGTGTGGACGATGCCCTTGTCGGTGATCGTCTGCAGCACCTGGCGACGGTTGTGGATGTCGCCCTTCTTCGCCTTGGTGATCAGGCGCTCCGCGACCGGACGCAGGCGGCGGGCCTTGGCCTCGGTCGTCGTGATGCGGCCGTGCTCGAAGAGCGACTTGGCGAGGTTCGCCAGCATCAGCTTCTCGTGCGCGGCACCGCCGCCCAGACGGGCACCCTTGGTCGGACGCGGCATGGTGTTTCTCCTAGGTGTCTGCCCCGGCCGTACCAGGTACCGGAGTCAGTATCCGAGCGGGCGGTTGCCCGTCGAAGATCCGGGCAGCCCCGAAGGGGCGCCCGGAAGGGGCGCGGGGAACTGCGCGCTCAGCCACAGCACACCCGCACCCAGGAACCGGCGATCGGTCCCGAGCTCTTAATACTGCTCGGTCTCGACGAACCCGGCATCCGCGTCGTCGTCGGCGCCAAAGGCGTCGGCCGCAGCGGTCGGGTCGAATCCGGGCGGGCTGTCCTTGAGGGCCAGGCCCATGCCGGCCAGCTTCGCCTTGACCTCGTCGATCGACTTCGCACCGAAGTTGCGGATGTCGAGCAGGTCGGCCTCGGAGCGGGCGACGAGCTCACCCACGGAGTGGATGCCCTCGCGCTTGAGGCAGTTGTAGGAGCGGACCGTGAGCTCCAGCTCCTCGATGGGCAGCGCCAGGTCGGCGGCCAGGGCGGCGTCCGTCGGGGACGGGCCCATGTCGATGCCCTCGGCGTCGATGTTCAGCTCGCGGGCCAGGCCGAACAGCTCGACCAGGGTCTTGCCGGCGGACGCCATGGCGTCGCGCGGGCGCATGGCCTGCTTGGTCTCGACGTCGACGATCAGCTTGTCGAAGTCGGTGCGCTGCTCGACACGGGTCGCCTCGACCTTGTAGGTGACCTTCAGAACCGGCGAGTAGATGGAGTCGACCGGAATGCGGCCGATCTCCTGGCCCACCTGCTTGTTCTGGACGGCGGAGACGTAGCCGCGACCGCGCTCGACGGTCAGCTCCATCTCCAGCTTGCCCTTGGCGTTCAGGGTCGCCAGGACCAGGTCGGGGTTGTGCACCTCGACACCGGCCGGCGGGGCGATGTCCGCGGCGGTGACCAGACCCGGGCCCTGCTTGCGCAGGTACATCACGACCGGCTCGTCGTGCTCCGAGGAGACGACCAGCTGCTTGATGTTCAGGATGAGGTCGGTGACGTCCTCCTTGACGCCCGGCACGGTGGTGAACTCGTGCAGGACACCGTCGATGCGGATGGACGTGACCGCCGCACCCGGGATCGAGGAGAGGAGCGTACGACGCAGGGAGTTGCCGAGGGTGTAGCCGAAGCCCGGCTCCAGCGGCTCGATGACGAACCGGGAGCGGAACTCGTCGACAACCTCTTCGGTCAGCGAGGGGCGCTGAGCGATCAGCATGCGAGGAATCCTTCAGTCATGGGCACCCACTATTTGATGCCCTGAGTACTACAAGGGTACGGGCGGTACGTCCGGAAAGGCCGTACCGCCCGTGAAAACCGCTGCGAAGCGGCGCGCTGCGTCAGACGCGGCGGCGCTTCGGCGGGCGGCAGCCGTTGTGCGGGGTCGGGGTGACGTCCTGGATGGAGCCGACCTCGAGGCCCGTCGCCTGGAGCGAACGGATGGCGGTCTCGCGACCGGAGCCCGGGCCCTTGACGAAGACGTCAACCTTGCGCATGCCGTGCTCCTGCGCGCGGCGGGCGGCCGACTCGGCGGCCATCTGCGCGGCGAACGGGGTGGACTTGCGCGAGCCCTTGAAGCCGACGTGGCCGGCGGAGGCCCAGGAGATCACGTTGCCCGTGGGGTCGGTGATCGAAACGATGGTGTTGTTGAACGTGCTCTTGATGTGCGCGTGGCCGTGAGCGACGTTCTTCTTTTCCTTGCGGCGCACCTTCTTGGCAGCGCCCTGACGACCCTTGGGGGGCATCTATAACTCCTACGGGAGGTGGTCGGTCCTACAGCGAAGACCGCTGACGAGCGTCCGCTGCGGACTACTTCTTGCCCGGCTTCTTCTTGCCGGCGATGGCGCGACGCGGGCCCTTGCGGGTACGAGCGTTCGTGCTGGTGCGCTGACCGTGGACCGGCAGGCCGCGGCGGTGGCGCAGACCCTGGTAGCAGCCGATCTCGACCTTGCGGCGGATGTCGGCCTGAACCTCGCGACGGAGGTCACCCTCGGTCTTGATGTTGGCGTCCACGTACTCGCGGATCGCGACGAGCTCCTCCTCGGAGAGGTCGCGAACGCGGGTGTTCGGGTTCACGCCGGTGGCGGCCAGCGTCTGCTGGGAAAGGGTCCGGCCGATGCCGAACACGTAGGTCAGGGCGACCTCCACGCGCTTTTCGCGCGGGATGTCAACACCGGAAACGCGTGCCATTGAATGGCTCCAGTTGATTCTCGGAGGTCTTCCACAGGGCCATCCCCGACGGCCGACCGCTTCTTGGAAGCAGTGGTACCGGCCGGGTCCCCGGCCTCCGACCGGGGGTGTCGCCCTCCATCACAGAGAGGGACGGGCCCTGCGTATGAACATGTTGCTCGCGTCGCGCGAAGAAACTGCGGAGTGCAGGTTCTGCGTCAGCCCTGGCGCTGCTTGTGGCGCAGGTTGTCGCAGATGACCATGACCCGGCCGTGGCGGCGGATCACCTTGCACTTGTCGCAGATCTTCTTGACGCTCGGCTTGACCTTCATGGGATGTGAGGTTCTCCGGGTCAGTGCCACCACCCCGGGAGCGGGGTGCGGGCAAGATCTACTTGTAGCGGTAGACGATCCGTCCGCGCGTCAGGTCATACGGGGAGAGCTCCACGACGACCCGGTCATCCGGAAGGATGCGGATGTAGTGCATACGCATCTTGCCGCTGATGTGCGCGAGGACCTTGTGACCGTTCTGGAGCTCCACCTTGAACATTGCGTTCGGCAGAGACTCGATCACGGTGCCCTCGATCTCGATGGCACCTTGCTTCTTGGCCACGCTTCGCCTTTCGAATCGGCTACCTTGATCGGCTTCGATGATCCGATTACCTATTTGGAGCACAGGCATGCGGATACACGAGAGCCGACGCATCAGTCTACGTCAGGGCAACCGGAAAGACTAATCCAGGTGTCGTGCCCCGGCGTAAAGATCCTTACGTCGTCCGTACGACCCGCTACGCCAGGGGGTCCGGAGCGGCCGTCACGCCGTACTCCGCCAGCTTGGCGCGGCCGCCGTCCACGGCGGTGAGGACCAGCGGTCCCTCCTCCGTGAGGGCGATGGAGTGCTCCCAGTGGGAGGACCAGGTCATGTCGTCCGTGAGGACCGTCCAGTCGTCCTCCAGCACGTGCGTGCGGGCCGTGCCCAGGCTCACCATGGGCTCGATGGCCAGGCAGAAGCCGGGGACGAGCTTGGGGCCCTTGCCGCGCTTGCGGGAGACGTAGTTCAGCAGGTGGGGGTCCATGTGCATCTCGGTGCCGATGCCATGGCCGCCGTAGTCCTCGATGATCCCGTACTTCCCGGAGGCCGGGCGGGGCTGGCGGCGGATGTAGCCCTCGATGGCCCTGGAGATGTCGACGAGGCGGTTGCCCTTCTTCATCGCCGCGATGCCGGCCCACAGGGACTCCTCGGTCACCCGGGACAGCTCGTGCAGCTCCGGAGCGTGACCGCCGCCCACGAAGGCCGTGAAGGCCGCGTCGGCGTGCCAGCCGTCCACGATGGCGCCGGCGTCGATGGAGATGATGTCGCCGTCCTTGAGGACGGTCTCGGTGTCCGGGATGCCGTGGACGACGACCTCGTTCACCGAGGTGCAGATCGTGGCGGGGAAGCCGCCGTAGCCGAGGAAGTTCGACTTGGCGCCGTGCTCCGCCAGCACCTTGCGGGCCACGTCGTCGAGGTCCTTGGTGGTGGCACCGGGCACCGCGGCCTCCCGGGTGGCCGCGTGGATGGCGGCGACGACCAGCCCCGCCTCGCGCATCTTCGCGATCTGCTCCGGGGTCTTGATCTCGACCATGGGGGGCCTTCCTGGCTAGGACGTCGGATATTGCTCGGACAACACTACGGCCGCGACGCCCAGGGGGGCATCGCGGCCGTTTACAGCCTGTGTCAGGACGCGTCGCGGGAGGGCAGGGCCTCCATCGCACGCTGGGTGACCTCGGCGACCTTGCCGAGGGCCGAGATCGTCACCACCAGGCCCTGGGCCTTGTAGTAGTCGATGATCGGCTCGGTCTCGCTGTGGTAGACCTCCAGGCGCTTGCGGACGGTCTCCTCGCTGTCGTCCTCGCGCTGGTACAGCTCGCCGCCGCAGGTGTCGCAGACACCCTCCGCGGCCGGCGGGTTGTAGATCGCGTGGAAGATGTGGCTGCTGTCCTTGCGGCACATCCGGCGGCCGGCGATCCGCTTGACCACCTCGTCCTCCGGGACCTCCAGGTCCAGGACGGCGTCCAGCTTCAGGCCGTCGGCCTCCAGGGACTCGTCCAGCGCCTTGGCCTGGGCGAGGTTGCGGGGGAAGCCGTCCAGCAGGAAGCCATGGGCGGCGTCCTCCTGCTGCATGCGGTCCTTGGCCATCCCGATGGTGACCTCGTCCGGCACGAGCTGGCCGGCGCGCATGTACTCCTGGGCCTTCTGGCCCAGCGGCGTGCCCTGGCTGATGTTCGCCCGGAAGAGGTCGCCCGTGGAGATGTGCGGGATCGCGAGGTTCTTGGCGAGGTACGCGGCCTGCGTACCCTTGCCGGCGCCGGGCGGCCCGACGAGGACGATTCGCATCAGCGGAGGAACCCTTCGTAGTTGCGCTGCTGAAGCTGGCTCTCGATCTGCTTCACAGTCTCAAGACCGACACCCACGATGATCAGGATGCTGGTTCCACCGAACGGGAAGTTCTGGTTTGCGTTGAGTGTGACCAGTGCCACGGTGGGCACCAGGGCGATCAGACCCAGGTAGAGCGAGCCCGGCCACGTGATGCGGTTCAGCACATAGCTCAGGTACTCGGCCGTGGGGCGGCCGGCCCGGATGCCCGGGATGAATCCACCATACTTCTTCATATTGTCGGCAACTTCTTCGGGGTTGAAGGAGATGGCGACATAGAAGAACGCGAAGAAGACGATCAGCAGGAAGTACGTGACGATGTAGACCGGGTGGTCACCCTTGACCAGGTTGGCCTGCACCCAGGTCGCCCACCCCGCCTTGGAGCCGGTGAACTGCACCAGCAGGGCCGGGATGTAGAGCAGCGACGAGGCGAAGATGACCGGGATCACGCCGGCCTGGTTCACCTTGAGCGGGATGTACGTCGACGTACCACCGTAGGAACGGCGACCGATCATGCGCTTCGCGTACTGCACGGGGATCCGGCGCTGGGCCTGCTCCACGAAGACCACGAGCGCGACCATGGCCAGACCGCAGAGGATCACCAGGCTGAACTCCAGCCAGCCGCCCATGAGCTTGCCCTGCAGCTTGATGCCCCAGAGGGCGCTCGGGAAGCCGGCCGCGATGGACGTGAACATCAGGATCGACATGCCGTTGCCGATGCCGCGGTCGGTGATCAGCTCACCGAGCCACATGATGATCGACGTACCCGCGGTCATGGTGACGACCATGGTGATCGTGGTGAAGATCGACTGGTTGGGGACGATCTGGTTTCCGACCGTGCAGCCGCCGAACAGCGCACCGCTGCGAGCGGTGGCCACCAGGCCGGTGCCCTGGAGCACCGCGAGAGCGACGGTCAGATAGCGCGTGTACTGCGTGATCTTGGACTGTCCGGCCTGACCCTCCTTCTTGAGGGCCTCCAGGCGCGGAATGACGACGGTGAGCAGCTGCAGGATGATGCTCGCCGTGATGTACGGCATGATCCCGAGCGCGAAGATCGTGATCTGCAGCAGCGCACCACCGCTGAACATGTTCACGAGGCCGAAAAGGCCCTGCCCACTCTTCGACTGGTCCATGCACGTCTGGACATTGCGGTAGTCGACTCCTGGCACGGGCACATGGGCCCCCAGCCGGAAGAGCACCATGATGCCCAGCGTGAACAGCAGCTTCTTGCGCAGGTCGGGCGTTTTGAACGCCCGGGCGAACGCGGTGAGCACGGTGCCTCCTGCGCCTCCCACGTGGCTGCGTGAGAGGTGACGGTCTTGAGGTTCGACGAATAGGTAGGTGTCAAGCCCGTACGGCCACCGGCCGCGCGGACCGGGGGCAGGAGCCCCCTGGGTATACAACAGTGCACGCCACCTTACCGGCGTACCTGCCCCCCTTGGAACGACCAACCGGGGATGCCCCTGTTGGGACATCCCCGGTTGTCAGATCAACGGACTCAGATGAGTTCGGTGACGGTACCGCCGGCGGCGGT
Organism: Streptomyces sp. 17_S59; assembly: GCF_056930295.1. Lineage (NCBI taxonomy): Bacteria > Bacillati > Actinomycetota > Actinomycetes > Kitasatosporales > Streptomycetaceae > Streptomyces > Streptomyces sp. 17_S59. The sequence goes on from NZ_JBXOWD010000001.1 coordinate 3,087,092, forward strand.
GATCTTCTCCTGGGCGGAGGAGGAGACGGCGTCGACCGTCACCTGCAGCGCCACGGAGATCTCGCCCTGGCCAAGGACCTTGACGAGCTCGTTCTTGCGAACAGCGCCCTTGGCGACCAGGTCGGCCACCGTGACCTCGCCACCCTGCGGGTAGAGCGCGGCCAGCTTGTCCAGGTTCACGACCTGGAACTGCTTGTGGGCGGGGTTCTTGAAGCCCTTCAGCTTCGGGAGGCGCATGTGGAGCGGCATCTGGCCACCCTCGAAGCGCTCCGGAACCTGGTAACGGGCCTTCGTACCCTTGGTACCGCGACCAGCCGTCTTACCCTTCGACGCCTCACCACGACCGACACGGGTCTTGGCGGTCTTGGCGCCCGGGGCGGGACGGAGGTTGTGGACCTTCAGCGGGTTCTGCTCCGCCATGTCAGTCGACCTCCTCGACCGTCACGAGGTGGCGGACGGTGTGCACCATGCCGCGGATCTCGGGGCGGTCCTCCTTGACAACCACGTCGTTCAGGCGCTTGAGCCCGAGCGAACGCAGGGTGTCGCGGTGGTTCTGCTTGCTGCCGATGTAGGACTTGACCTGCGTGACCTTGAGACGAGCCATTACGCGCTCACCCCTGCACGCGCCCGCAGCAGAGCGGCGGGGGCGACGTCCTCGAGCGGCAGACCACGACGGGCGGCGATCTCCTCGGGCCGCTGCAGGCCCTTGAGCGCCTCCACCGTGGCGTGCACGATGTTGATCGGGTTCGACGAACCGAGCGACTTCGACAGGATGTCGTGGATGCCGGCGCACTCGAGCACCGCACGCACCGGGCCACCGGCGATAACACCGGTACCGGGGGTGGCGGGCTTGAGCAGAACGACACCGGCCGCCTTCTCACCCTGGATCGGGTGGGGGATGGTGCCCGCGATGCGGGGGACACGGAAGAAGTTCTTCTTGGCCTCTTCCACGCCCTTGGCGATGGCCGCGGGAACTTCCTTGGCCTTGCCGTAACCGACACCCACGGTGCCCTCGCCGTCACCCACCACGACCAGCGCGGTGAAGCTGAAGCGACGGCCACCCTTGACAACCTTGGCGACGCGGTTGATCGCGACTACGCGCTCAACGTACGCGGTCTTCTCGGCGGCAGCGCCACCGTCACGGCCCTTCCGGTCCCGCCGCTCGCCGCCACCGGCGCCGCCACCGCGGCGCTGGGGTCCAGCCATTGGAATTACCTCTCTCTGTTACGTCCGCTAGCTCCGGAACCGGGGCTTAGAACTTCAGCCCGGCTTCGCGGGCGGCGTCAGCCAGAGCGGCAATGCGCCCGGCGTACTTGTTGCCACCGCGGTCGAACACGACGGCCTCGACACCGGCGGCCTTGGCACGCTCGGCAACCAGGGCGCCGACCTTCTTGGCCTGGGCGCTCTTGTCGCCCTCGCCACCACGGATCGACGCGTCCAGGTGCGACGCCGACGCCAGGGTGTGACCCTTGATGTCGTCGATGACCTGGGCGGTGATGCCACGGTTGGAACGCGTCACGACGAGACGCGGACGCTCCTCCGTACCGGAGATGTTCTTCCGGATACGGATGTGGCGGCGGGCCTTGGCAGCGCGCTTGTACGCGTCGCCCTTGGCGATCTTCACACCGTATGCCATGGCTTACTTACCCGCCTTTCCGACCTTGCGGCGGATGACTTCGCCCTCGTACTTGACACCCTTGGCCTTGTACGGGTCGGGCTTCCGCAGCTTGCGGATGTTCGCGGCGACCTCGCCGACCTTCTGCTTGTCGATGCCCTCGACCGAGAACTTGGTCGGGGTCTCGACCTTGAAGGAGATGCCCTCGGGCGCCTCGATCAGGATCGGGTGGCTGTAGCCGAGGGAGAACTCCAGGTTGGAGCCCTTCGCGGCCACGCGGTAACCGACACCGCTGATCTCGAGCTTCTTCACGTAGCCCTGGGTCACGCCGGTGATCATGTTCGCCACCAGCGTGCGGGAAAGGCCGTGCAGGGCCTTGTTCTGACGCTCGTCGTTCGGGCGGGTGACGACAACGGTGCCGTCCTCAGCCTTCGCGACCTCGATGGGGGCGGCCACGGTGTGGGTCAGGGTGCCCTTGGGACCCTTCACCTCGACCGTACGGCCATCGATGGTGACGTCCACGCCGGCGGGAACCTGGACGGGCTGCTTGCCAATACGCGACATAGCCTTACCTTCCTGTTCCCGTTACCAGACGTAGGCGAGGACTTCCCCACCCACGCCCTTCTTCTGCGCCTGCTGGCCGGTCAGGAGACCGTGGGACGTGGAGATGATCGCCACGCCCAGGCCGCCGAGGACCTTCGGCAGGTTGGTGGACTTTGCGTAGACCCGCAGGCCCGGCTTCGAGATGCGCTTGATGCCGGCGATGGAGCGCTCGCGGTTCGGCCCGAACTTCAGGTCGACGACAAGCTTCTTGCCGACCTCAGCGTCCTCGACCTTCCAGCCGGCGATGTAGCCCTCCTGCTGCAGGATCTCGGCGATGTGCGCCTTGATCTTGCTGTGGGGCATCGCCACGGAGTCGTGGTAAGCCGAGTTCGCGTTCCGCAGACGGGTCAGCATGTCTGCGATCGGATCGGTCATGGTCATGTTTGGCCTTCGGCCTCTCTCGCCGGGGTTTCCTATCTGCGCCATCCCTCTCCCCGAACATCGTCGGGACGGGTGCGGCGCGGGGACCTACGGCGTAGTAAGACGGTCATGGGCGGCGGGCGCCCAACCCTTCAACTCTACGTGAGTGTCGGGTCGGGCCCCACCGTCCTTGATGCTTACCGAGAGCCCTGGTCAACCCAAGTGGGTTGTTACCAGGAGCTCTTGGTCACGCCCGGCAGCTCGCCACGGTGAGCCATCTCACGAAGGCACACGCGGCAGAGGCCGAACTTGCGGTACACGGAGTGCGGGCGGCCGCAGCGGTTGCAGCGGGTGTACGCACGAACCGAGAACTTCGGCTTGCGCGCAGCCTTAGCGATCAGAGACTTCTTCGCCATCTCGGTCACGCCTCCTTGAAGGGGAAGCCGAGGTGACGAAGGAGGGCGCGGCCCTCGTCGTCGTTGGTCGCCGTGGTCACCACGGTGATGTCCATACCCCGGACGCGGTCGATCTTGTCCTGGTCGATCTCGTGGAACATGACCTGCTCCGTGAGACCGAAGGTGTAGTTGCCCCGACCGTCGAACTGCTTCGGGGACAGACCACGGAAGTCGCGGATGCGCGGCAGCGCGAGCGACAGGGTGCGGTCCAGGAACTCCCACATGCGGTCGCCACGGAGGGTGACGTGGGCGCCGATCGGCTGGCCCTCACGCAGCTTGAACTGCGCGATGGACTTGCGAGCCTTGGTGACGGCGGGCTTCTGGCCGGTGATCGTGGTGAGGTCGCGGATGGCGCCCTCGATCAGCTTGGAGTCGCGGGCGGCGTCGCCCACACCCATGTTGACCACGATCTTGGTGAGGCCGGGAACCTGCATGACGTTCTCGTAGGAGAACTCCTCACGCAGCTTGCCCGTGATCTCCTCGCGGTACTTCGTCTTGAGACGCGGAGTGGTAGCCATCAGATGTCCTCACCCGTCCGCTTGGCAACGCGGATCTTGTTGCCGTTCTCGTCGAAGCGGTAACCGACGCGGGTCACAACCTTGTTGCCGTCCTTCTCCACGATCAGCTGAACGTTGCTGACGTGGATGGGGGCCTCGGTCGTCACGATGCCGCCGGTCTTGGAACCACGGGCGGTCTGGCCGGCCTTGGTGTGCTTCTTGACCCGGTTGACACCCTCGACGAGAACACGGTCCTCAGCCGGCATGGCCTGAATGACCTTGCCCTGCTTGCCCTTGTCCTTGCCGGTGATGACCTGAACCAGGTCGCCCTTCTTGATCTTCATGCTTACAGCACCTCCGGCGCGAGCGAGACGATCTTCATGAACTTCTTCTCGCGCAGCTCTCGGCCCACGGGGCCGAAAATACGGGTGCCGCGGGGGTCACCGTCGTTCTTGAGGACGACGGCCGCGTTCTCGTCGAAGCGGATGTACGAGCCGTCCGGACGGCGGCGCTCCTTGACGGTGCGAACGATGACGGCCTTGACGACGTCACCCTTCTTCACGTTGCCGCCGGGGATCGCGTCCTTCACGGTGGCGACGATGACGTCACCGATGCCCGCGTAGCGGCGACCCGAGCCACCGAGAACACGGATGCAAAGGATCTCCTTGGCACCAGTGTTGTCGGCGACGCGAAGTCGCGACTCCTGCTGGATCACGTCTATCTCCTGATCGTCTGCCGGTTCCCGGCGGGGGCCTCATTGCTGAGGCCCCCGCCGAGCCTGGCGGAACTGACCTGAGGGAAAACCCCTCAGGTAATTACTTGGCCTTCTCGAGGATCTCGACGACGCGCCAGCGCTTGGTGGCGGACAGCGGCCGGGTCTCCATCAGGAGGACGCGGTCGCCGACACCGGCAGCGTTCTGCTCGTCGTGCGCCTTGAGCTTGTTGGTACGGCGGATGACCTTGCCGTACAGCGCGTGCTTGACACGGTCCTCGACGGCGACGACGACGGTCTTGTCCATCTTGTCGCTGACGACCAGACCCTCACGGGTCTTGCGGAAGCCGCGCTCGGTCTTCTCAGTCACGTTCTTCTCGCTCATCAGGCGTTCTCCACCGTCTCGATGCCCAGCTCACGCTCGCGCATCAGGGTGTAGATCCGGGCGATGTCCTTACGGACGGACTTGAGCCGACCGTGGTTCTCGAGCTGTCCGGTCGCCGCCTGGAAGCGGAGGTTGAACAGCTCTTCCTTGGCCTCACGGAGCTTCGCGACGAGGTCCTCGTCGTTGAGCTCGCGCAGCTCGGTCGCCTTGATACCAGCGGCCATCACGACTCACCTGCCTCGCGCCGAACAATGCGGCACTTCATCGGAAGCTTGTGGGCGGCGCGGGTCAGCGCCTCCTTAGCAACCTTTTCGTTCGGGAAGGACAGCTCGAACATCACCCGACCGGGCTTGACGTTCGCGATCCACCACTCCGGGGAACCCTTACCGGAACCCATGCGGGTCTCGGCCGGCTTCTTCGTCAGCGGACGGTCCGGGTAGATGTTGATCCACACCTTGCCGCCACGCTTGATGTGACGGGTCATGGCGATACGAGCGGACTCGATCTGCCGGTTCGTCACATAGGCCGGGGTCAGGGCCTGGATGCCGTACTCACCGAAGGCGAGCTCGGTGCCACCCTTGGCCATGCCGTTCCGCTTGGGGTGGTGCTGCTTGCGGTGCTTGACCCTGCGAGGGATCAGCATGTCGGTCAGGCCTCCGTTCCGGTGGTCTCAGCCGGAGCAGCGGTGGCCTCGGCCTTGGGGGCCTCGGCAGCCTGCTGCGGCTTGCGGCCGCGGCCGCCACGCTCGCCACCACGGCCACCACGGGCCGGGCGGTCGCCGGCGCCACGCGACGGGCGGTTGCCCGCACGAGCGGCAGCGTTCTCGGCGCGGACCTCGGCGATGTTCTTGACGTCGCCCTTGTAGATCCAGACCTTCACGCCGATGCGGCCGAAGGTGGTCTTGGCCTCGAAGAAGCCGTAGTCGACGTTCGCGCGGAGCGTGTGCAGGGGCACACGGCCCTCGCGGTAGAACTCCGAGCGGGACATCTCGGCGCCGCCGAGACGGCCACCGCACTGGATCTTGATGCCCTTGGCGCCGGCCTTCATCGTCGACTGCATGCTCTTGCGCATGGCGCGACGGAAGGAGACGCGGGAGGACAGCTGCTCGGCGACGGCCTGGGCCACCAGCTGAGCGTCGACCTCGGGGTTCTTGACCTCGAGGATGTTCAGCTGGACCTGCTTGCCGGTCAGCTTCTCCAGCTCGCCGCGGATGCGGTCGGCCTCGGCGCCGCGGCGGCCGATGACGATGCCCGGACGAGCGGTGTGGATGTCAACGCGGACGCGGTCGCGGGTGCGCTCGATCTCAACCTTCGAGATACCGGCGCGCTCCATGCCCTTCGTCATCATGCGACGAATGGCAACGTCTTCCTTGACGTAGTCCTTGTACAGCTTGTCGGCGTACCAGCGGGACTTGAAGTCCGTGGTGATGCCGAGCCGGAACCCGTGCGGGTTAACCTTCTGGCCCATTACCGGGTTCCTTCCTTGCTGCTGACGACCACGGTGATGTGGCTGGTCCGCTTGCGGATCCGGTAGGCACGGCCCTGGGCGCGCGGACGGAACCGCTTCAGGGTCGGGCCCTCGTCGACGTACGCCTCGCTGATGTACAGCGAGGAGGCGTCCGTGTGGTCGTAGTTGTGCGCGGCGTTGGCAATGGCGCTGTCCAGCACCTTGCCCACCGGCACGCTCGCGGCCTGCGGGGCGAAACGCAGGACCGCCTGAGCCTCCGTGGCGTCCATGCCACGGATGAGGTCCACCACGCGGCGGGCCTTCATGGGCGTGACGCGGATGTACCGCGCCTGGGCCCTGGCTTCCATGGTTGTCCCTTCGGTGTCAGTCATAGTCGTTCACACCCCGCCTTAGCGGCGCTTCGACTTGCGGTCGTCCTTGACGTGGCCGCGGAAGGTGCGGGTCGGCGAGAACTCGCCGAGCTTGTGGCCGACCATCGACTCGGTGACGAACACCGGGACGTGCGTCTTGCCGTTGTGCACCGCGAGCGTGTGGCCGAGCATGGCCGGCACGATCATGGAGCGACGGGACCAGGTCTTGATGACGTTCTTGGTACCAGCTTCGTTCTGAGCGTCCACCTTCTTGATGAGGTGGCCGTCGACGAAGGGTCCCTTCTTGAGACTACGCGGCATCTAAACCCGCTCCTAGCGCTTCTTGTTCGTCTTGCGGCGGCGGACGATGTACTTGTTGCTCGCCTTCTTGGGAGAACGAGTACGACCCTCCTTCTGACCCCAGGGGGAGACCGGGTGGCGACCACCGGAGGTCTTGCCCTCACCACCACCGTGCGGGTGGTCGACCGGGTTCATCGCGACACCGCGGACGGTCGGGCGGACGCCCTTCCAGCGCATACGGCCGGCCTTGCCCCAGTTGATGTTCGACTGCTCGGCGTTGCCGACCTCGCCGACGGTGGCGCGGCAGCGGACGTCGACCAGGCGGATCTCACCGGACGGCATGCGCAGGTGGGCCATGGTGCCCTCCTTCGCCAGCAGCTGCACGGAGGAACCGGCCGAGCGGGCGATCTTCGCACCGCCGCCGGGCCGCAGCTCGATGGCGTGGATGGTCGTACCCACCGGGATGTTGCGGAGCGGCAGGTTGTTGCCCGGCTTGATGTCGGCCCCGGGGCCGTTCTCAACCCGGTCACCCTGGCCGAGGCCGCGGGGAGCGATGATGTAGCGCTTCTCGCCGTCCACGTAGTGGAGCAGCGCGATGCGCGCAGTGCGGTTGGGGTCGTACTCGATGTGAGCGACCTTGGCCGGCACGCCGTCCTTGTCGTGACGACGGAAGTCGATCACACGGTAGGCGCGCTTGTGGCCACCGCCCTGGTGGCGAACGGTCACACGACCGGCGTTGTTACGGCCGCCCTTGCTGTGCAGCGGGCGGACCAGCGACTTCTCCGGCGTGGACCGCGTGATCTCGACAAAGTCGGCGACGCTGGAGCCACGACGGCCCGGAGTCGTCGGCTTGTACTTGCGGATACCCATTTTTCAGTCCTCGTCCGATATCGGACGACTCGGAACTCCGTTAGGAGACCGGGCCGCCGAAGATGTCGATACGGTCGCCCTCGGCGAGGGTCACGATGGCGCGCTTGGTGTTGGCGCGCTTGCCGAAACCGGTCTTGGTGCGCTTGCGCTTACCCTGACGGTTGATCGTGTTGACCCCGGTGACCTTGACCGAGAAGACCGCCTCGACGGCCTGCTTGATCTGGGTCTTGTTGGCGCGCGGGTCGACGATGAACGTGTACTTGTTCTCGTCCAGCAGCGCGTAGCTCTTCTCGGAGACGACCGGCTTGACCAGGAGGTCGCGCGGGTCCGAGAACGTCTTGCTGGTGACGACGGCCTCAGTCATCAGGCCTCGCTCCCTTCGGTCTCAACGGCCTTGGGGCCAGACACGAAGGACTCGAAAGCGGCCTGGGTGAAGACCACGTCGTCGGAGACGAGCACGTCGTACGTGTTCAGCTGGCCCGGCTCCAGGATGTGGACCTGGGGCAGGTTGCGGGCGGACAGCCACGCGGCCTCGTCGGAGCGCTCGACGACCAGGAGCACGTTCTTGCGCTCGGTGATCTTGCCGAACAGGCCCTTGGCGGCCTTGGTGGACACCGCGCCGTCGACCACGCCGGAGACGACGTGGATGCGGCTGTGGCGCGCCCGGTCGGTGAGGGCACCGCGCAGGGCGGCGGCCTTCATCTTCTTGGGGGTGCGCTGCGAGTAGTCGCGCGGCACGGGACCGTGCACGACGCCACCACCGGCGAACTGCGGCGCGCGGGTCGAACCCTGACGGGCGCGACCGGTGCCCTTCTGGCGGTAAGGCTTACGGCCACCGCCGCGGACCTCGCCACGGGTCTTGGTCTTGTGCGTGCCCTGACGGGCAGCGGCCAGCTGCGCGACGACGACCTGGTGGATCAGCGGAACGCTGACCTTGGCGTCGAAGATCTCCGCGGGGAGCTCGACGGTCCCGGCCTTGTCGCCTGCCGGCGAAAGGATGTCAATGGTGCTCATCGGTTACCTCAGGCCCCCTTGGCCGCGGTACGGACCAGGACGAGGCCGCCGTTCGGACCAGGAACCGCGCCCTTGATCAGGAGCAGGCCCTTCTCCGCGTCAACGGCGTGGACGGTCAGGTTCTGGGTGGTGACCCGCTCGTTGCCCATGCGGCCCGCCATGCGGAGGCCCTTGAACACACGGCCCGGGGTGGCACAGCCACCGATGGAACCGGGGGAGCGGTGCTTGCGCTGGGTGCCGTGCCCGGCGCCGAGGCCACGGAAGTTGTGGCGCTTCATGACACCGGCGAAGCCCTTGCCCTTGCTCTTGCCCGTGACGTCAACCTTGACGCCGGACTCGAACACGTCCGCGGTGATCTCCTGGCCGAGGGTGTACTCGGCGGCGTCGGAGGTGCGGATCTCCACCAGGTGGCGGCGGGGGGTCACGTCGGCCTTGGCGAAGTGGCCCTTCAGGGGCTTGTTCACCTTGCGCGGGTCGATCTCGCCGAAGGCGATCTGGACCGACTCGTAGCCGTCGGCGTCGTTGGTGCGGACCTGCGTCACGACGCAGGGGCCGGCCTTGACGACGGTGACCGGGACGACACGGTTGTTCTCGTCCCAGACCTGCGTCATGCCGAGCTTCTCGCCCAGGACGCCCTTGATCTGCTTAGCCATCTCGCGCGTCACCTCAGAGCTTGATCTCGATGTCGACGCCAGCCGGCAGGTCGAGACGCATCAGCGAGTCAACCGTCTTCGGCGTGGGGTCGAGGATGTCGATGAGGCGCTTGTGCGTGCGCATCTCGAAGTGCTCGCGCGAGTCCTTGTACTTGTGCGGCGACTTGATGACGCAGTACACGTTCTTCTCAGTGGGCAGCGGCACCGGGCCCGCGACCGACGCACCAGTGCGGGTCACCGTCTCGACGATCTTCTTCGCCGAGGAGTCGATGACCTCGTGGTCGTAGGCCTTGAGCCGGATGCGGATCTTCTGTCCCGCCATGGCTACTTCGTAGTCCTGTCTCTCGTAACGCTCTGGAACTCGGCCGGCTGCGTCGGTCCGGAAATGCCGAAACGGCCGGAGACGCCGCCCTTCCCCGCTCCACCTCCGACCCACGCGGTCGGGCGTGTCGCGCCCCTTCCAGCAGCTCTCCCAAAAGGAGAATCCCTGGTGAAGGGGGTTGTGGGGGAAAGACACCCACCGAGTGCCTGGCTGGGGCCCCGCTGGCACTTCCCGGAAGATTCCCGTACTTCCGCCTCTACACCTCTCGATGTAAAGCATGAGGCGACGAGTACTGCGGGACTCGCTTCCAGTCCTCCCGGCGGGAGGCGCGCAGCATCGGCACTCAACCGAGCAACCTGAACAGTGTGCCATACGGTCCGGAAGAGGCGCCAATCGAAGCCAAAGACCGTACCCCGGGCGGCTCAGTTGTCAAACCACCCCGCCGACATACAGGACAGTATGGTCACGAAGGGATACGAAGAGAGACCGGCGTCACGCCGTTCACTCCTCAGCGGGCTTTGTCGCGGCTCGGGCAACCCCTGGGAGGCCCCGCTCGTCACCTATCACATCCGGGGCAGCCCGGGGACTGCGCGTGCCAGGACGGGACGGAGTCACATAGGTGAACATCGCACAGCGCCGGAGCGTGTCACGCCGGTCCGTACTCGCCGGTATCGCCGCCGCCACCGCCGCCGGCGCGGCCGGGTGCAGCGGCGGCCCGGGACGGTCGTCCGCGCCCGGCCCGGCGCCGGCCGTGAGTCCCGGCGCCACGCTGTCGTTCAACGCCCCCGGGGACCCCCTGCTGCTCCAGGTGATGGCGCACCCCGACGACGACCTCTACTTCATGAACCCCGACGGCCGCCGCATCGTGCTCTCCGGCGTCCCCGTCGTCTCCGTCTACGTCACCGCCGGCGAGGCCATCGGGCAGAACTGGATCCCGGGCATGCCCGAGGCCGTGCCCGACAAGGCCGCCTACTCCTCCGCCCGCCACCAGGGGCTGCGCCAGGCCTACGCCGAGCTGCTGGGCAAGGACCGGTTCACCGAGTGGCGCAAGTCCGTGCTGGAGCTGCCGGGCGGGGTGAGGGCCGAGACCAACGAGCTGACCAACGGCAGGCTCGGCGCCCGGCTGATCTTCCTCAACATCGCCATGCTCTCGGCCGGCCAGACCCGGCTGCCGCACCTGTGGGAGCGCCCGTACGCGGCGATGCAGAGCATGGTCGCCACCGGCTCCCCCTGCACCTCGGTCACCACCTACCGGCACGAGACGCTCGTCAACACCCTGGTCGCGATCATGGACAAGTACCGGCCGACCGTGGTCCACACCATGGACCCCGACCCCGACTACCAGGTCCACGACGCCACCCACCCCAAGGACAACGACTACGGGGCGTGCTCGGACCACCGCGACCACACCCCCACGGCCCTCTTCACCTGGAAGGCCCTCTCCCAGTGGGTGGCCACCACCCAGCGCGAAGGCCACTCGCCGCCCTTCGTCACCACCGCCTTCCGCGGCTACTACAACCAGCGCTGGCCGCACAATCTCCCCACCGAGATCGTCGACGAGAAGCACCGCCTGGTCGAGGCGTACGGCGGCGCCCCCGACTGGAAGTGCGGCAACCCCTCCGGCTGCGGCGACTACGGACAGGGCGGCGACCGCCCGCTGAAGAACCGCAAGGGCTGGATCCGCTCCACCCACTACCGCCACCCCGGCGCCGCCGTGGTGGCCGAGGCCGACCACACGGGCCGCCTGGAGGCCTACGGCGTGCTCGGCCTGCAGGCCGTGCGCTGGCAGGAGACCGCCGCCGGCAGCGGCCGCTGGGGCGCGCCGCAGAACCTCGGCGGCGGCCCGCTGGCCCCCGTCCTGGCCTCGGTCAAGGACGCCAAGGGCCACCGGCTGCTGTTCGGCCTGCGCTTCTCCGGGCTGCAGGGCCAGGGCCGGGGCGACACCCGCGAGATCGTCGTCCGCGAGCAGCACACCCCGGGCGGCGCCTTCCGGGCCTGGACGAGCCTGGGCAACCCCGAGCACAAGGCGGAGCGCGGCCGCCGCGTGGGCGTGCCCGCCGCCGTGGCCACCTCCGACGGGCGGGTCCACCTCTTCGTCCGCAACGCCGGCAAGGGCCTCTCCGCCCGGGTCCGGGAGCCCGACGGCAGCTGGGGGAAGTGGCAGAGCCTGCACGGGCAGGAGATCCAGGAGGGCCTGACCGTGGCCCTGGACGGGCAGGACCGCGTCCACGTCTTCGCCGCCGGCCGGGACACCCTCCACCACTGGAGCCAGGAGGCCCCCGGCAAGCCGGTCCGCCACATGCCGCTGGACGGCCTGCCCGGCCCCGGCGGCGACGCCGCGGGCGCCGCCCTCGGCCCGGACGGCGCGCTCACCGTCGTCTACCGCGAGCCCGCCGCCGCGGAGCCCGCCGGCTACCGGCTCGCCGCCGGCGGCCCCGGCACCGAGCGGACCGCGGGCGCCGGGCTGCGCGGCTTCGGCGGCTACGGCGCGCTCGCCGCGGCCACCCTGCCCCGGCGCGGCGGCAAGGACGTCCTGGCGGTGCTGGGCCGCGACCTCCAGGGCCGGATACAGCTGACCGACGCCGAGAGCGGCGGCTCCCCCGTGCGCCCGCCCCGCGACTACGTGCCGGTCGGCACGGCCTCGCTGACGGCGGACGCCGACCGGCGGCCCTGCGCGGCGGGCATGGGCCCGGACGCCACCCCGTGGCTCTGGCGCCCGGAGCCCGGCTCCGGGGTCTGACCGGACCCGCACGTTCAAGCCGAGCCACAGGGGGCAGGGCAAGAGAGTGCGCATTCACTTCACCGGCGCCGACTTGGGCCGCATCCGGCTGGCCGCAGAGCCCGACATCCTGTGGGAGACGCTGCTGGCCGCCCACATGGTCCAGACGGGCCAGGCGCCGCTGGTCTTCAGCGAGTGGCGCAACCGGCTCCGGCCGCGGCTCACCGACCCGATGCGCAGGCTGCTGACCCTGGCACCGCCGCGGGGCTACTCGCCCGACTTCCTCACCCCGCCGGAGGCCGCCGACGGGCTGGCGCACGGCCTGGAGACCGTGCTGTCCCTGCCGAAGCAGCGCCTGCGGCTGGAGCTGGAGCAGCTCGCCCCCGGCCGCCGCGACCTGTCGTACGTGCGCACCCTCGCCGAGGGCGGCAGCGGCACCCTGCACGGCCTCGCCGACGGCATCACCGCCTTCCACGACGCCGCCGTGGCCCCGTACCTCGACAAGCTCCGCGAGCACATCGACGCGGACCGGGCGCTGCGCGCCCGCGCCTTCCTGGCCCACGGCGGCGAGCGGCTGCTGGCCACCCTGCACCCGGCGGTGCGCTGGAACCCCCCGGTGCTGGAGGTCGCGGTGCCCGGCAGCGACGACGACCTCCACCTGGAGGGCCGCGGCCTGCGCCTGGTGCCCTCGTTCTTCTGCTGGCGCACCCCCACCGTGCTGCGGGACCGGGACCTGCCGCCGGTGCTGGTGTACCCGATCGTCCACGACCCGGCGTGGCTGCTCGACGTGCACGGCCGCGGCGAGTCGCCCCTGGCCGCTCTGCTGGGCCGCACCCGGGCGGAGGTGCTGGAGGCGACGGCGCGGGGCTGCACGACGAGCGAGCTGGCGCGGCGGGTACGGATCGCGATGGCTACGGCGAGCCATCATGCGTCGGTGCTGCGGGACGCCGGGCTGATCACGACGCATCGGGCGAACGGGCGGGCGTATCACACGCTGAGCGCGCTGGGCCAGGACCTGCTGAACGGCCGAAAAATCAGCCCGTCTGGGGGCACCTCCCAGCGGTAGCTGGGGGAGTTTGAGGACCGGGGGTCCGGGGGGCAGAGCCCCCCCACGCGGCGGAGCCGCAAATCGATACAGCCGGGAAGGGGCGGGGTGGGGAATAGCCCGCCGCAGGCGCCCCCCTACACCCCCAGCCTCCGCCGCAGCCGCTCCTCCGCCGGCACCGCCAGCACCTGCACCCGCTCCCCGTCCAGCACCCCCCGCACCACCCCGAACCCCTCCCCCGGCGCAATGGACCGGAACCCCTGCTTCTCCGCCCGCGCCCGCACCCCCGCATCCCGGGCCGCCGCCCCCACCGTCCCCCACCACCCCCAGTCGATCACCCGCACCGCACACGGCAGGCGCCGGTCCAAGAAGGCGGCATAGGCGTCCTGGAACACCGACCCCGCCACATAGCCCGCCAGCCCCGCGTCCCCCAGGAAGCCCTGCGCGGAGGAGTAGAAGAGCAGAAAGTCGAGGGGCTCCGCCCGGAAGACCTCGGCCAGGGCCACGCTCAGCCGCGTCTTCGCCGCCAGGCTCCGCCGCAGCTCCGCCTCGTCGAGGTGGCGGATCAGCCCCGGTGCGAGGTCCAGTGCCGAGTGGATCACGCCGTGCACGGGGCCGAAGCGCTCGTGGACGGCGGCCAGGGCGCCGCGCAGGGACGCGGGGTCGGCGGCGTCGGCCCGTACGTACATCAGCTGCGAGCCGTCGCCGGGGCCGAAATCGACGGCGGCGATCCGGGCGCGGCCGTCCTCGTCCAGCGCGGAGCGGCCGAGCAGGGCCACCCGGGCACCGTGCTCGCGGACCAGGAAGCGGGCCGTCTCCAGGCCGATCCCGCCCGCGCCGCCGGCGATCACATACGTGCCGCCGCTCCGCAGCCGCGGCACCCCGGGTCCGGGGCCGGGAAGGGCCACGGGAGCGAGGGCGTGGACGTGGCGGACGCCCCCGCGGTGGGCGGCACGCACACCACGCGCCCGCGGCTCCGCGGCCACCAGGGCCGCGAGCCGGTGCCAGCACTCGCTGCCGGGGGCCGGGAGCCGGCCTCCGAGGCCCAGGTCGACGACCGGCGCGGTCCACCTCCGGTGCTCGCTCTCCAGCACCGTCGCGAAGCCCGCCAGCGATGCCGCCCACGGGTTGACGGGCGGCTCGCCCGCCACCGCCCAGACGTCGTTGGTGACGATCCGCCAGTCCACCTCGCGCGTGGCGGCGACCGGGACGACGAGCTGCCGGGCGCACCGGAACAGGGCCAGTACGCCGGTCTCCTCGGCCGCCTCCAGGGCGTCCGGCCCGCCGTCGTCCGTGCCCTCCCGCAGCCCGCCGAGGAAGTAGACCGTCCTCGGAACGACCGATTCCGAACCGCTCGCGGACAACTCCCGCTCCCCCGCACCCAGTTCCACGCGGACGACCTCGTCGCCGGAGTGCAGCGCCGCGAGCGCGTCGGCGAGAGGGCGCCCGGCGGGCGCGTACACGATCAGCACGGGGCCGGCCGGGCCGGCCGCCGCACTCCCGCCGCCGCCCCCGGGAAGAGGCTCGGCCCGCCAGGTGCTGCTGTAGGTGTACTCCGCGTCCGGCATGCCGTCTCCCCCGTGAGCAAGTGCACGCCGGCCGTGCGCCGGGCGCCGGGGCCTACCGTAAGTTCCGTACGACGCACGACCAATAGCCGCCCGCGAGTTGGGATCCGATGCAGCCGAAATCGTCTGGCACCGGCCGACGGCTCCTCGCCGTCAGCGATCTGCACACCGGCATGTCCGAGAACGTGCCCATCACCGAATCACTGCGTCCCACCACCGACGAGGACTGGCTCATCGTCGCGGGCGACGTGGCGGAGGTCTTCGCCGACGTCGAGCGCACCCTCAAGCTGCTCTCCGGCCGGTTCGCCAAGGTGATCTGGGCGCCGGGCAACCACGAGCTGTGGACCCCCTCCGGCGACCCGGTCACCCTGCGCGGCGAGGCCCGCTACGAGCGGCTGGTGGAGCTGTGCCGGGGCCTGGGCGTGGTGACGCCGGAGGACCCCTGGCCGGTCTGGGACGGGCCGGGCGGACCGGCCGCGGTGGCGCCCCTGTTCACGCTGTACGACTACTCGTTCCGCACGCCGACCGCCCGCACCAAGGAGGAGTCGCTGGCCCAGGCCCGCGAGGCGGGCGTCGTGTGCACGGACGAGTACCTGCTGCACCCCGATCCCCACGAGGGCATCGACGACTGGTGCCGGGCCCGGATCGCCGCGACGGAGGCCCGGCTGGCCGCGCACGACCCGGCCGTGCCGCTGGTGCTGGTCAGCCACTGGCCGCTGGTGCGCGAGCCCACGGACGTCCTGTACTACCCGGAGTTCGCCCAGTGGTGCGGGACCACCCTGACCGCGGACTGGCACCGCCGGTTCACCACGGCCGCGGCCGTCTACGGGCACCTGCACATCCCCCGGACGACCTGGCACGACGGGGTGCGCTTCGAGGAGGTCTCGATCGGCTACCCGCGGGAGTGGAAGCGCCGGGGCCACCCCAAGGGGCTGCTGCGGCAGATCCTGCCGCAGCCGAGCGCGTAGCACCGCGACGGCGGCCGGCACCGCACCGCGAGGGCCGGCCGGCACCCGCACTGCGAGGCGGCCGGCGCCGCCCGGACATGCAAGAGGGCCCGCACACCTCGCGGTGTGCGGGCCCTCTTGTCGACCGTCAGGTCAGACCGTCAAGCAAGCGGACTTACTTGTTGATCTTGGTGACCTGGCCGGCGCCGACGGTGCGGCCGCCCTCACGGATGGTGAAGCGCAGGCCCTCCTCCATGGCGACGGGCTGGATCAGGGAGACGGACATCTCGGCGTTGTCGCCGGGCATGACCATCTCCGTGCCCTCCTTGAGGGTCACAACACCGGTCACGTCAGTCGTACGGAAGTAGAACTGCGGACGGTAGTTGTTGAAGAACGGGGTGTGACGGCCACCCTCGTCCTTGGAGAGGATGTAGGCCGTGGCCTCGAACTCGGTGTGCGGGGTGACCGAACCCGGCTTGATGATGCACTGGCCGCGCTCGACGTCCTCGCGCTTGATGCCGCGGAGCAGCAGACCGACGTTCTCACCGGCCTGGCCCTCGTCGAGCAGCTTGCGGAACATCTCGATACCGGTGACCGTGGTGGAGGTCTTCTCGGTCTTGATGCCGATGATGTCGACGGTCTCGTTGACCTTGAGGACACCACGCTCGATACGACCGGTGACGACGGTGCCACGACCGGTGATCGTGAAGACGTCCTCGATCGGCATCAGGAACGGCTTGTCGACGTCACGCTCGGGCTGCGGGATGTTCTCGTCGACGGCGGCCATCAGGCCGAGGAGCTTCTCGCCCCACTCCTTGTCGCCCTCCAGCGCCTTCAGCGCGGAGACGCGGACGACCGGAGCGTCGTCGCCGTTGAACTCGTACTCGTTGAGGAGCTCACGGACCTCGAGCTCGACGAGCTCCAGGATCTCCTCGTCGTCCACCATGTCGGCCTTGTTCAGGGCGACAACGATGTACGGAACGCCGGACTGGCGGGCCAGGAGCACGTGCTCCTTGGTCTGCGGCATCGGACCGTCGGTCGCGGCGACCACGAGGATCGCGCCGTCCATCTGGGCGGCACCGGTGATCATGTTCTTGATGTAGTCCGCGTGACCCGGGCAGTCGACGTGGGCGTAGTGACGCGACTCGGTCTGGTACTCAACGTGAGCGATCGAGATCGTGATACCGCGCTGACGCTCCTCGGGCGCCTTGTCGATCTCGTCGAACGGCGTGAAGGGGTTCAGGTCCGGGTACGCGTCGTGCAGCACCTTGGTGATCGCCGCGGTAAGGGTCGTCTTACCGTGGTCGACGTGACCGATGGTGCCGATGTTGACGTGCGGCTTAGTCCGCTCGAACTTCGCCTTCGCCACTGGGGTCCTCCTGTGGAGTGGTTCTGTACGCCTGAATTTCGGTCGGCGCCAGGGATCTTTGCTGGGAAGCCGCCCGCCGGGGCAGACCGCCATGATTTGTGACGGAATGCCCCGACAGCCGGTGTCAAGCCTAAGGTGTGTGCCACACCCGTCGAGACGGGAGTGGGTTACTCGCCCTTGGCCTTCGCGATGATCTCCTCGGCGACGTTCCGCGGAACCTCGGCGTAGGAGTCGAACTGCATCGAGTAGCTTGCGCGACCCGAGGTCTTGCTGCGGAGGTCTCCGACGTAGCCGAACATCTCCGACAGCGGCACCAGGCCCTTGACGACCTTGGCGCCGGCCCGGTCCTCCATGGCCTGGATCTGGCCACGGCGGGAGTTGATGTCGCCGATCACGTCACCCATGTAGTCCTCGGGCGTGGTGACCTCGACGGCCATCATCGGCTCGAGCAGGGCGGGGGACGCCTTGCGGGCACCCTCCTTGAACGCCATGGAACCGGCGATCTTGAACGCGAGCTCGGAGGAGTCGACGTCGTGGTAGGCACCGTCGAGCAGCGTCACCTTGACGCCGGTCAGCGGGTAGCCGGCCAGCACGCCGAACTCCATGGCCTCCTGGCAGCCCGCGTCCACGGACGGGATGTACTCCCGCGGGATGCGGCCACCGGTGACCTTGTTCTCGAACTCGTAGCCGTCGCCCTCGAGGGGCTCGACCGCGATCTGCACCTTGGCGAACTGGCCGGAACCACCAGTCTGCTTCTTGTGCGTGTAGTCGATGCGCTCGACGGCCTTGCGGATCGTCTCGCGGTACGCGACCTGCGGCTTGCCGACGTTGGCCTCGACCTTGAACTCACGCTTCATACGGTCGACCAGCACCTCGAGGTGCAGCTCGCCCATACCCGCGATGATGGTCTGGCCCGTCTCCTCGTCCGTGTGGACCTGGAAGGACGGGTCCTCCTCGGCCAGACGCTGGATGGCGACACCCAGCTTCTCCTGGTCGCCCTTGGACTTGGGCTCGATGGCGACCTGGATGACCGGCGCCGGGAAGTCCATGGACTCGAGGATGACCGGGCTGCCGGCGTCGCAGAGCGTCTCGCCGGTCGTGGTCTGCTTCAGGCCCATGACGGCGACGATGTCGCCGGCGCCCACCGACTCGATCTCCTCACGCTTGTTGGCGTGCATGCGGTAGATCTTGCCGATGCGCTCCTTCTTGCCCTTGACGGAGTTCTGGACCTGAGATCCAGACTCCAGGCGGCCGGAGTACACGCGGACGAAGGTGAGCTTGCCGAGGTGCGGGTCGCTCATGATCTTGAACGCCAGCGCCGCGAGGGGCTCCTCGTCGGACGGCTTGCGCTTGACGACCTCGTCCGCGTTGTTGACGGCGTGGCCCTCGATGGCCTCGATGTCGAGCGGCGAGGGGAGGTAGCGCACGACCGCGTCGAGCAGGGGCTGGACGCCCTTGTTCTTGAACGCGGTACCGCAGAACACCGGGGTCACCGTGGTGCCCTCGGTGGTGCGGCCGGACTCGATGGTGATGCGACGGATCGCGGCCATCAGCTGCTCCTCGGAGGGCTCCTGGCCCTCGAGGAAGAGCTCCATGATCTCTTCGTCGTTCTCGGCGACGGCCTCGACCAGCTTGTTGTGCCACTCCTCGGCGGCCTCAACGTGCGTGTCGGGGATGTCGACGACGTCGTACATCTCACCCTTGGCGGCCTCGGCGGACCAGACCAGAGCCTTCATGCGAACGAGGTCGATGACGCCCTGGAAGTTGGCCTCGGCACCGATCGGGAGCTGCATGACCAGCGGCTGAGCACCCAGGCGGTCGACGATCATGTCGACGCAGCGGTGGAACTCGGCACCCGTGCGGTCCAGCTTGTTGACGAAGCAGATGCGCGGCACGCCGTAACGGTCGGCCTGACGCCACACCGTCTCGGACTGCGGCTCGACACCGGCGACACCGTCGAACACGGTCACGGCACCGTCGAGCACGCGCAGGGAGCGCTCCACCTCGACGGTGAAGTCGACGTGACCCGGGGTGTCGATGATGTTGATCGTGTGATCGACGTTCTCGAGCGGCCAGTGGCAGGTCGTCGCGGCAGACGTGATCGTGATGCCGCGCTCCTGCTCCTGCTCCATCCAGTCCATCGTGGCAGCGCCGTCGTGGACTTCACCGATCTTGTAGGAAACACCGGTGTAGAAGAGGATGCGCTCGGTGGTGGTCGTCTTGCCCGCGTCGATGTGGGCCATGATCCCGATGTTGCGGACCTTGGCCAGGTCAAGCGAAGTGGTGGCCATATGGCTCAGTCTTCTCTCGGTTCTCGATGGGGGTTGCGACTACCAGCGGTAGTGCGCGAAGGCCTTGTTGGACTCGGCCATCTTGTGCGTGTCCTCGCGCTTCTTGACCGAAGCGCCGAGGCCGTTCGAGGCGTCCAGCAGCTCGTTCATGAGGCGCTCGGTCATGGTCTTCTCGCGACGGGCGCGGGAGTAACCGACCAGCCAGCGCAGCGCCAGGGTGGAGGCGCGGCCCGGACGGACCTCGACCGGCACCTGGTAGGTGGCGCCACCGACGCGGCGGGACTTGACCTCGAGAGCCGGCTTCACGTTCTCGAGGGCGCGCTTGAGGGTGATGACCGGGTCGTTGCCGGTCTTCTCGCGCAGACCCTCCATGGCGCCGTACACGATGCGCTCGGCGGTGGAGCGCTTGCCGTGCAGGAGGATCTTGTTGATCAGCGACGTCACCAGGGGGGAGCCGTAAACCGGGTCGATGATGACCGGGCGCTTCGGGGCGGGGCCCTTACGAGGCATTCTTACTTCTCCTTCTTGGCGCCGTAGCGGCTGCGAGCCTGCTTACGGTTCTTGACGCCCTGCGTGTCGAGGGAACCGCGGATGATCTTGTAGCGAACACCCGGCAGGTCCTTCACGCGGCCACCGCGCACGAGCACGATGGAGTGCTCCTGCAGGTTGTGGCCCTCACCCGGAATGTAAGCGGTGACCTCGATGCCGGAGGTCAGACGCACACGCGCGACCTTACGGAGCGCCGAGTTCGGCTTCTTCGGGGTGGTCGTGAAAACACGCGTGCAGACGCCACGGCGCTGGGGCGAACCCTCGAGTGCGGGCGTCTTGTTCTTCTCGACCTTGTCCTGCCGGCCCTTCCGGACCAGCTGCTGGATCGTAGGCACCGTTTCTCCGGTTTCTGTGTGCCGATCACGATAAAACTAACCCGGAACTGCGACCGACCCACGAGGTCGGGCGTGTCGAAGACTGCAGACCCCCGCCGGAGGCGGAATGGTGCAGATTTCGGTGTCTCCGATGCGGCGAGAACCGCCCGGTCCGGACCTCCCGTGCGGTCTGAAGGCACGCACGAGAGCCCGGGGACACCCCAGGCACAAGGTCAGAGCGTACCTACCGCATGGGCTGCGGTCAAAACAAATACACACGCGGTGGACGCCCCGACCTGCGGCATTTTGTCCCGGTTCAGCGTCCCACACTCCGGGCGTATGGGCACGGCGGGGGCGCCTGCGCGGGCGCACGAGCGGGCGTCCGTCCCCCGCCGCAGGGGCTTCGACCTGCTTCGACCTGCTGTTCGCCGGTCGGGCGCGCCCACTCCCGCACTGCGCACGAGGGCCGCGAGCGCGCACGGAGCAACCCTGACGACGTAAGCGAACTCTCACTTTTTCCTGCGCGATGGTGCCGACCATGCAAGTCATCGAGTACCCCATAGCCGACGGGCGCCACAGCCGCCCACGGCCTCCTGTGGACGGATCCCGCGGCCCCGGACCGCCACTCCCCCGGAGGCCCGGCCCTGCGCGGCCCAGGCCGCCCTGCCGAAACGCCGCAGGGCGGCCACCCCGAAGGGTGACCGCCCTGACGAGCGAACCAGGTGCTTACTGGTTGTACGGACCGTAGTCGTAGTCCTCCAGCGGAACCGCCTGGCCGGAGCCGGTGCCGAAGGGCGAGTAGTCGATGTCGTCGTAACCGACGGCCGAGTACATCGCGGCCTTGGCCTCCTCGGTGGGCTCCACCCGGATGTTGCGGTAGCGGGACAGACCCGTACCGGCCGGGATGAGCTTACCGATGATGACGTTCTCCTTGAGGCCGATGAGCGAGTCGGACTTGGCGTTGATCGCCGCATCCGTCAGGACTCGGGTCGTCTCCTGGAAGGAGGCGGCCGACAGCCAGGACTCCGTCGCCAGCGAGGCCTTGGTGATACCCATCAGCTGCGGACGGCCGGAGGCGGGGTGACCGCCCTCGGTGACCACACGACGGTTCTCGGACTCGAAGCGCGAGCGCTCCACGAGCTCGCCCGGCAGCAGCTCGGCGTCGCCGGACTCGATGATCGTCACGCGGCGGAGCATCTGCCGGATGATGATCTCGATGTGCTTGTCGTGGATCGACACACCCTGCGAGTTGTAGACCTTCTGGACCTCGCCGACCAGGTGGACCTGGACGGCGCGCTGGCCGAGGATGCGCAGGACGTCGTGCGGGTTGGTGGCACCCACGGTGAGCTTCTGGCCCACCTCGACGTGCTCGCCCTCGCTGACCAGCAGACGGGCTCGCTTCGAGATCGCGAACGCGGTCTCGTCGGAGCCGTCGTCCGGAGTGACGACGATCTTCTTGGTCTTCTCGGTCTCCTCGATCCGCACGCGGCCGGCGGCCTCGGAGATCGGGGCGACACCCTTCGGGGTACGGGCCTCGAAGAGCTCGACGACACGGGGCAGACCCTGGGTGATGTCGTCACCGGCCACACCACCGGTGTGGAAGGTACGCATCGTCAGCTGGGTACCGGGCTCACCGATGGACTGGGCGGCGATGATGCCGACCGCCTCACCGATGTCCACCAGCTTGCCGGTCGCCAGCGAGCGGCCGTAGCAGTAGGCACAGGTGCCGACCGCGGACTCACAGGTGAGGACCGAACGGGTCTTGACCGTCTCGACGCCGTGGGCGACGAGCTGGTCGATGAGCACGTCACCGAGGTCGACGTTGGCCGGCGCGATGACCTTGCCGTCGACGACCACGTCCTCCGCCAGCATGCGGGCGTAGACGCTGGTCTCGACGTCGTCGGCCTTGCGCAGGACGCCGTCCTCGCCCTTGGAGGCGATCTGCAGCTTGAGGCCGCGGTCGGTGCCGCAGTCCTCCTCGCGGATGATCACGTCCTGGGAGACGTCCACGAGACGACGGGTCAGGTAACCCGAGTCGGCGGTACGGAGGGCGGTGTCCGCGAGACCCTTACGGGCACCGTGGGTGGAGATGAAGTACTCCAGCACGGAGAGACCCTCACGGAACGACGCCTTAATGGGTCGCGGAATGGTCTCGTTCTTCGCGTTCGACACCAGACCACGCATACCGGCGATCTGCCGCATCTGCATCATGTTTCCTCGGGCACCCGAGTCAACCATCATGAAGATGGGGTTCGTCTTGGGGAAGTTCGCGTTCATCGCCTCGGCAACCTCGTTGGTCGCCTTGGTCCAGATCGCGATCAGTTCCTGCGTGCGCTCGTCCTTGGTGATCAGACCGCGCTCGTACTGCTTCTGGACCTTCTCGTCCTGGGCCTCGTAGCCCGCGACGATCTCCTTCTTGGCCTCGGGGACCACGACGTCGGAGATGGCCACGGTGACGCCGGAACGGGTCGCCCAGTGGAAGCCGGCCGCCTTCAGGTTGTCGAGCGTCGCCGCCACGATGACCTTGGGGTAGCGCTCGGCGAGGTCGTTGACGATCTCGGAGAGCTGCTTCTTGCCCACCGAGTAGTCGACGAACGGGTAGTCCTCGGGCAGCAGCTCGTTGAAGAGCGCGCGGCCCAGGGTGGTGCGCAGACGGAAGCTGTCGCCCTGCTGCCAGGTGGTCTCGGCGTCGCCGTCCACGTCGACCGGCGGGGTCCAGCCACGCGGCGGAACGGTGCCGATCGGGAAGCGGATGTCGACCTTCGCCTGGAGCGACAGCTCACGGGCGTCGAACGCCATGATCGCCTCGGCGACCGAGCCGAAGGACCGGCCCTCACCGATGACCTTGCGCTCTTCCTCGTCGGTGGTGAGGAAGAACAGACCGAGCACCATGTCCTGGGTCGGCATGGTGACCGGACGGCCGTCGGCCGGCTTGAGGATGTTGTTCGAGGACAGCATCAGGATGCGGGCCTCGGCCTGCGCCTCCGCGGAGAGCGGCAGGTGGACGGCCATCTGGTCACCGTCGAAGTCCGCGTTGAACGCGGTGCAGACGAGCGGGTGGATCTGGATGGCCTTGCCCTCGACCAGCTGCGGCTCGAAGGCCTGGATGCCGAGGCGGTGCAGCGTGGGCGCACGGTTCAGCAGCACCGGGTGCTCGGCGATGACCTCTTCGAGGACGTCGTACACCACGGTGCGGCCACGCTCGACCATGCGCTTGGCCGACTTGATGTTCTGCGCGTGGTTCAGGTCGACCAGGCGCTTCATCACGAACGGCTTGAACAGCTCCAGCGCCATGGCCTTGGGCAGACCGCACTGGTGCAGCTTGAGCTGCGGGCCGACGACGATGACGGAACGGGCCGAGTAGTCGACACGCTTACCGAGCAGGTTCTGACGGAAGCGACCCTGCTTACCCTTCAGCATGTCGCTGAGGGACTTCAGCGGACGGTTGCCGGGGCCCGTGACCGGGCGACCACGACGGCCGTTGTCGAAGAGGGCGTCGACCGCCTCCTGGAGCATCCGCTTCTCGTTGTTCACGATGATCTCGGGGGCACCGAGGTCGAGCAGACGCTTCAGACGGTTGTTGCGGTTGATCACACGGCGGTACAGGTCGTTCAGGTCGGAGGTCGCGAAGCGGCCACCGTCCAGCTGCACCATCGGACGCAGGTCCGGCGGGATCACGGGGATGCAGTCCAGCACCATGCCGCTGGGGCTGTTGCGGGTCTGCAGGAAGGCGGAGACGACCTTGAGGCGCTTGAGCGCACGGGTCTTCTTCTGGCCCTTGCCGGTCCGGATGATCTCGCGGAGGCGCTCGGCCTCCTCGTCCAGGTCGAAGGACTCCAGGCGCTTCTGCAGCGCGGCGGCGCCCATCGCACCCATGAAGTAGGTGCCGAAGCGGTCGCGCAGCTCGCGGTAGAGCAGCTCGTCGCCCTCGAGGTCCTGGACCTTGAGGTTCTTGAAGCGGTTCCAGACCTCGTCGAGGCGGTCGATCTCGCGCTGCGCGCGGTCGCGCAGCTGCTTCATCTCACGCTCGGCGCCCTCGCGCACCTTGCGGCGCACGTCGGCCTTGGCGCCCTCGGCCTCCAGCTCGGCCAGGTCGGCCTCGAGCTTCTTGGCGCGGGCCTCCAGGTCGGCGTCGCGGCGCTGCTCGACCTGCTGGCGCTCGACGGAGACATGGGCCTCCAGCGAGGGCAGGTCGCGCGTGCGGCGCTCCTCGTCCACCCACGTGATCATGTAGGCGGCGAAGTAGATGACCTTCTCGAGGTCCTTCGGGGCCAGGTCCAGCAGGTAGCCCAGGCGCGACGGAACGCCCTTGAAGTACCAGATGTGGGTGACAGGGGCGGCAAGCTCGATGTGGCCCATCCGCTCACGGCGCACCTTGGCGCGCGTGACCTCGACGCCACAGCGCTCACAGATGATGCCCTTGAAGCGGACACGCTTGTACTTGCCGCAGTAGCACTCCCAGTCCCGGGTGGGGCCGAAGATCTTCTCGCAGAAGAGTCCGTCCTTTTCGGGCTTCAGGGTGCGGTAGTTGATGGTCTCCGGCTTCTTGACCTCACCGTGGGACCAGGTCCGAATGTCGTCCGCGGTCGCCAGGCCGATCCGCAGCTCGTCGAAGAAGTTGACGTCGAGCACTGTTCGTCAATCCCTCTTTCAGGGTCGTGCCCCTCGCGTTAGCGATTTATGGGCTCTACATCAGTGGTCTGGGGGTCCGGGGACGGGCGGGGGTTCCGGGGTCGGAACCCCCGCCCAGACCCGTCAGACCTCTTCGACGCTGCTCGGCTCGCGCCGGGACAGGTCGATACCGAGCTCCTCCGCCGCGCGGAAGACGTCCTCGTCGGTGTCCCGCATCTCGATGGACATGCCGTCCGAGGACAGCACCTCCACGTTGAGGCAGAGGGACTGCATCTCCTTGATGAGCACCTTGAAGGACTCGGGGATGCCGGGCTCGGGGATGTTCTCGCCCTTGACGATCGCCTCGTAGACCTTCACGCGGCCGGTGACGTCGTCGGACTTGATGGTCAGCAGCTCCTGGAGGGCGTACGCGGCGCCATAAGCCTCCAGCGCCCACACCTCCATCTCACCGAAGCGCTGGCCACCGAACTGAGCCTTACCACCCAGCGGCTGCTGGGTGATCATGGAGTACGGACCGGTCGAACGGGCGTGCAGCTTGTCGTCGACCAGGTGGTGCAGCTTGAGGATGTACATGTACCCGACCGAGATCGGGTCCGGGAACGGCTCGCCGGAGCGGCCGTCGAACAGCCGGGCCTTGCCGGACGGGAGCACCATGCGCTCGCCGTCGCGGTTCGGGACGGTGTGCTCGAACAGACCGGCCAGCTCGTCCTCGCGGGCACCGTCGAAGACCGGGGTCGCGACGTTGGTGCCCGGGGCGACGACGTCGGCGCCGATCGCCTGGAGCCGCTTCATCCAGTCCTCGTCGCCCTCGACCTTCCAGCCCTGGCTGGCGAGCCAGCCGAGGTGGATCTCGAGGACCTGTCCCGGGTTCATTCGGGACGGGACACCGAGCGGGTTGAGGATGATGTCGACCGGGGTGCCGTCCTCGAGGAACGGCATGTCCTCGACCGGGAGGATCTTGGAGATGACACCCTTGTTGCCGTGACGGCCGGCAAGCTTGTCACCGTCGGTGATCTTGCGCTTCTGCGCGACGTAGACGCGGACCAGCTGGTTCACGCCCGGCGGCAGCTCGTCGCCCTCCTCGCGGTCGAAGACGCGGACGCCGATGACCTTGCCGATCTCGCCGTGCGGGACCTTGAGCGAGGTGTCACGGACCTCACGGGCCTTCTCACCGAAGATCGCGCGGAGCAGGCGCTCCTCCGGCGTCAGCTCGGTCTCACCCTTCGGGGTGACCTTGCCGACCAGGATGTCGCCGGCCACGACCTCGGCACCGATGCGGATGATGCCGCGCTCGTCGAGGTCGGCGAGGACCTCCTCGGAGACGTTCGGGATGTCCCGGGTGATCTCCTCGGGGCCCAGCTTGGTGTCACGGGCGTCGACCTCGTGCTCCTCGATGTGGATCGAGGAGAGGACGTCGTCCTGGACGAGGCGCTGCGACAGGATGATCGCGTCCTCGTAGTTGTGGCCCTCCCACGGCATGAACGCCACGAGCAGGTTCTTGCCGAGCGCCATCTCGCCCTCGTCCGTGGACGGACCGTCGGCGAGCACCTGGCCGGACACCACGCGGGCGCCCTCGTCCACGACGACCTTCTGGTTGAAGGACGTGCCCTGGTTGGAGCGGGAGAACTTGGCGACCCGGTACGTGTTGTACGTGCCGTCGTCGTTGGCCACCGTCACGTAGTCGGCGGAGACCTCCTGGACGACACCGTCCTTCTCGGCCTTGATGACGTCGCCGGCGTCGACCGCACAGCGGTACTCCATGCCGGTGCCGACCAGCGGCGACTCCGCCTTGATCAGCGGAACGGCCTGGCGCATCATGTTCGATCCCATGAGCGCGCGGTTGGCGTCGTCGTGCTCGAGGAACGGGATCATGGCGGTCGCGACCGACACCATCTGGCGCGGCGAGACGTCCATGTAGTCGACCTCATCGCCCGGGATGTAGTCGATCTCGCCGCCACGGCGGCGGACCAGCACGCGGGACTCGGCGTAACGCATGTCCTCGGTGAGGGGGGCGTTCGCCTGGGCGATGACGAAGCGGTCTTCCTCGTCGGCGGTCAGGTAGTCGACCTCGTCGGTGACGACGCCGTCGACGACCTTGCGGTACGGGGTCTCGACGAAACCGAACGCGTTGATCCGGCCGTAGGAGGCGAGCGAGCCGATCAGACCGATGTTCGGGCCTTCAGGCGTCTCGATCGGGCACATGCGGCCGTAGTGCGACGGGTGAACGTCTCGGACCTCGAAGCCGGCCCGCTCACGGGAGAGACCACCCGGACCCAGCGCCGACAGACGGCGCTTGTGGGTCAGACCCGACAGCGGGTTGGTCTGGTCCATGAACTGGGACAGCTGGCTGGTGCCGAAGAACTCCTTGATGGAGGCGACGACCGGCCGGATGTTGATCAGGGTCTGCGGCGTGATCGCCTCGACGTCCTGGGTGGTCATCCGCTCGCGGACGACGCGCTCCATACGGGCCAGACCGGTGCGGACCTGGTTCTGGATGAGCTCGCCGACGTTGCGCAGACGACGGTTGCCGAAGTGGTCGATGTCATCGGCCTCGATGACGATGGAGCGGCCGCTCTCGCCGACCGTCTCCTGCTCACCGGCGTGCAGCTTCACCAGGTACTTGATCGTCGCGATGACATCGTCGACGGTCAGCACACCGGCATCGAGCGGGGCGTCCGCGCCCAGCTTCTTGTTGACCTTGTAGCGGCCGACCTTCGCGAGGTCGTAGCGCTTCGGGTTGAAGTAGAGGTTCTCGAGCAGCGTCTGCGCGGCCTCGCGGGTCGGCGGCTCGCCCGGACGCAGCTTGCGGTAGATGTCGAGCAGCGCGTCGTCCTGGCCCTGGGTGTGGTCCTTCTCCAGGGTGGCGCGCATGGACTCGTACTCGCCGAACTCCTCGAGGATCTGCTCGGTGGTCCAGCCGAGGGCCTTCAGGAGGACGGTGACGGACTGCTTGCGCTTGCGGTCGATGCGGACACCGACCATGTCGCGCTTGTCGACCTCCATCTCCAGCCAGGCACCCCGGGACGGGATGATCTTGGCCGTGAAGATGTCCTTGTCGGACGTCTTGTCGATGGAGGAGTCGAAGTAGACACCGGGCGAACGGACCAGCTGCGAGACGACGACACGCTCGGTGCCGTTGATGCAGAAGGTGCCCTTGGGCGTCATGAGCGGGAAGTCGCCCATGAAGACCGTCTGGGACTTGATCTCGCCGGTCTCGTTGTTGGTGAACTCGGCCGTGACGAAGAGCGGGGCCGCGTACGTGAAGTCGCGCTCCTTGCACTCGTCGATCGAGTTCTTCGGGGGCTCGAAGCGGTGGTCACGGAAAGTCAGCGACATCGACCCGCTGAAGTCCTCGATCGGGGAGATCTCCTCGAAGATCTCCTCCAGACCGGACTTGGTGGGGACGTCCTGACCACTTTCCAGCGCAGCCTCGACGCGAGCCTTCCAGGCGGCATTGCCGAGCAGCCAGTCGAAGCTCTCGGTCTGCAGCGCAAGGAGGTTGGGAACCTCGAGAGGCTCCTTGATCTTCGCAAAGGAGATGCGCAGCGGGGCGGTGCTGGCGCCGGTGTTCGTATTGGCGGTCGAGGCGTTGCGCGAGGCGGCCAAGAGGGGGTCCTTCCGAGGGCTCGGACTCACTACGCGCGTACCGGTCCCACTCCGGACTTATGAGAGAAATCCCAGGTCAGGGGGTTTCCATCAGCTGTACTGGAGAGTGGGCATGCCCCTGGTGACGGGCAGGGAGCAGCTAACAGGCAGCGCAAAGGGTCAGTGTAGCCACTTGGCCCACTGATGTCCAGAGCGGATTTCCGGAGACCGGTGCGATACCAATCTCTCCCTCCGGGATCCTGTTGTTCCTCCATCGCCTGGCGACCACCCGGCGCGAGCGACGCGCCGGAAGCGCATGACGATACTTCCCACTCCGCCTTCGATCCATGCCTCGGCCGGTGGATCGATGTGGCGCTGCGTCGAGGACGCGTCCTGAGAATCGCGCGCGACGTGCCGTTCGTCAAGGCCCCTGGGCCCCCGGCGGCCGGTCGGAGCGGCCTGCCGCCCTGCTGGGAGCGGGTCGTCGCCTCCGCGGAGCAACGAAGATCACCATACTCGCCCCCGGGAGCCGCTGCGCGCATCCGTCCCGGGAACGCCCAAGGGCGACCACCCGCATGGGTGATCGCCCTTGAGTTGCTGACGTATGTCAGAGGAGTCGGCAGACTCCGGGAGGTGTTACTTGACCTCGACGGAGGCGCCGGCGCCCTTGAGGGCCTCGGCGGCCTTCTCCGCGGCGTCCTTGGCGACCTTCTCGAGGACCGGCTTCGGGGTGCCGTCGACGAGGTCCTTGGCCTCCTTCAGGCCCAGGGAGGTCAGCTCACGCACGACCTTGATGACCTGGATCTTCTTGTCACCGGCGGCGGTGAGGATGACGTCGAACTCGTCCTTCTCCTCGACGGCCTCGGCGGCAACGACGCCCGGGGCGGCGACGACGGCGGCCGGGGCGGCAGCGGTGACGTCGAACTTCTCCTCGAAGGCGGAGACGAACTCGGAGAGCTCGATGAGGGTCATCTCCTCGAACTGCGCGAGCAGCTCGTCCTTGGTGAGCTTCGCCATGATGGCGGGTCCTTCCACTAAATCGGCAGGTGCCGGATGTACATGTAGGCGGGCGTGCGGCCCGCTGCGACCAGCGCGTTCAGGCAGCGCTGATCAATGCGCGAGCCGAATTACTCGGCACCGCCCTGCTCGGCCTGCTTGGCGCGCAGCGCGTCCACGGTGCGGACGAGCTTCGACGGCAGCGCCTGGAAGAGCGCGGCAGCCTGAGACTGCTTGCCCTTCATGGCACCGGCCAGCTTGCTGAGCAGAACCTCGCGGGACTCGAGGTCCGCAAGCTTCTTGATCTCATCGGCGGACAGCGCCTTGCCATCAAGGACACCGCCCTTGATGATCAGGTTGGGGTTGTCCTTGGCGAAGTCACGGAGACCCTTCGCCGACTCCACCGGGTCACCGGTGACGAAGGCGACAGCCGTCGGACCAGCGAAAAGCTGGGCGTCGAGCTGGAACCCGGCCTCTTCGGCCGCGATCTTGGTCAGCGTGTTCTTCACCACGGCGTACTGGGCGTTCTCACCGAGCGAACGGCGCAGCGTCTTGAGCTGCGCCACGGTGAGACCGCGGTACTCGGTCAGCACAGCGGCATTGGAGCTACGGAACTTGTCCGTCAGCTCGGCAACCGCGGCGGCCTTGGCGGACGTCGCCATGAGCCTCGGCCTCCTTCCGGGTGATACGGACCGCATAGGCGCGAGAAGGGACCTGGGCAAAACGAAACGCCCCGGCGCAGGCGCTCGGGGCGTGACTCGACCATGCGGACGCAATTTCCTTGCGCCTGTACGGGAGTGCAAACCACAGTCACCTGCGCAGGTCGCCCGCAGCTAGCGGATCCTTCGGCCACCACGCCTCCGGATGGGGGCACGGCAACGACCAGCGGTCTTTGGCTTCCCCAGGAGATTACGCGACAGGTGCACACGGATGCAAATCGAGCCGGGCCCCGCACCTTCGAAAGAGGTGCGGGGCCCGGCCCGTGCTGCTCAGAGCGCCACTACGCGCCCGTCAGACCGTCCTCAGACGGCCTCCTCCTCGACGAGGAGGTTGCGGGTGCGGTTGGAGTCCAGGGCGATGCCCGGGCCCATCGTGGTGGTCAGGGTCGCCTTCTTGATGTAGCGGCCCTTGGCGGCGGACGGCTTCAGACGGAGGATCTCCTCCAGCGCCGCGGCGTAGTTCTCCACCAGCTTGGTCTCGTCGAAGGAGACCTTGCCGATGATGAAGTGCAGGTTCGAGTGCTTGTCGACGCGGAACTCGATCTTGCCGCCCTTGATGTCGGTCACGGCCTTGGCCGTGTCCGGGGTGACCGTGCCGGTCTTCGGGTTCGGCATCAGACCACGGGGGCCGAGCACGCGGCCGAGGCGGCCGACCTTGCCCATGAGCTCCGGGGTCGCGACGACGGCGTCGAAGTCCAGACGGCCCTTGGCGACCTCGTCGATCAGCTCGTCGGCACCGACGATGTCGGCGCCGGCGGCACGCGCGGCCTCGGCACGGTCGCCGGTCGCGAAGACCAGGACCCGGGCGGTCTTACCGGTGCCGTGCGGAAGGTTCACGGTGCCGCGGACCATCTGGTCGGCCTTGCGCGGGTCGACGCCCAGGCGGAAGGCAACCTCGACGGTCGCGTCGAACTTGACGGAGGAGGTCTCCTTGGCGAGACGGACCGCCTCGAGGGGAGCGTACAGACGCTCCTTCTCGACCTTGGCGTCCGCAGCGCGGAGAGTCTTGCTGCGCTTCACTTCTGCTCCTGAAAGGTTGAGCGTGGAGTCGTGGTCCGGGCCAGCGCTCGGCCCTGCCACTGAGGGGTCAGACGGGAGCTGATCAGCCCTCGACCGTGACGCCCATGGAACGGGCGGTGCCGGCGATGATCTTCTCGGCGGCGTCCAGGTCGTTGGCGTTCAGGTCGGGCATCTTGGTGGTGGCGATCTCGCGGACCTGCTCGCGCGTCAGCTTCGCGACCTTGGTCTTGTGCGGCTCGCCGGAGCCCTTCTCGATGCCCGCGGCCTTCAGGATCAGCTTGGCGGCCGGCGGAGTCTTGGTGATGAAGGTGAAGGAACGGTCCTCGTAGACCGTGATCTCCACCGGCACGACCATGCCACGCTGCGACTCGGTCGCGGCGTTGTAGGCCTTGCAGAACTCCATGATGTTGACGCCGTGCTGACCCAGCGCGGGGCCGACCGGCGGAGCCGGGTTGGCGGCGCCGGCCTGGATCTGGAGCTTGATAAGCCCCGTGACCTTCTTCTTCTTGGGAGGCATTGCTCTCTCCGGGTCCTAGTGAGAGTTTTTTTGCCATACGCACACTGCGCGCAGGCATACCGCACCACGATAGCGGGTAACGTGGCCGGGCTAAAAACCGAGCAGGTCAGACAGGCTGCGAAAGCCCGTCTGACCTGCTCGAAGCGTGTTCTCGAATGAGATCGGCAGAGATCCGGAAGAGGTCAGTTCTTCTGGATCTGGTCGAAGCTCAGCTCGACCGGGGTCTCGCGGCCGAAGATCTCGACGAGGCCCTTGACCTTCTTCGAGTCGGCGTTGATCTCGTTGATCGTGGCCTGGAGGGTCGCGAACGGGCCGTCCGTGACCGTGACCGAGTCGCCGACCTCGAAGTCCAGCACCTGGACCTCGACCTTGCGGGCCGGGGCCGGGCGGCCCTCGGCCTCGGCGGCCTCCTTGGCGGCCTTGGCCTCGGCCTCCGGGGCGAGCATCTTGACGATCTCGTCCAGGGTCAGCGGGTACGGGTCGTAGGCGTTGCCCACGAAGCCGGTGACGCCAGGCGTGTTGCGGACGACGCCCCACGACTCGTTGGTCAGGTCCATGCGCACCAGGACGTAGCCGGGCAGCTTGTTCTGGCGGACGGTGCGGCGGTCGCCGTTCTTGATCTGGACGACCTCTTCCTGCGGCACCTCGGCCTGGAAGATGTAGTCCTCCACGTTCAGCGAGACGGCGCGCTGCTCGAGGTTGGTCTTCACGCGGTTCTCGTAGCCGGCGTAGGTGTGGATGACGTACCACTCGCCGGGCAGACCACGCAGCTCCTCGCGGAGCGCGGCGACCGGGTCGGGAGCGGCGGTCTCCTCCTCGGCGGCCTCGGCCTCGGCCTCTTCCGCCTCGGCGGCCTCGTCGCCCTCGACGTGCAGGGCTGCCTGCTCGGCCGGCTCGCCGGCGGCGGCTTCCTGCGCATCGAACTCGTCCACGCCGTCGGCGTTCTCGACGATCTCCTGCGCGGTGTCGTCGCCCTGGACCTCGGCCGAGACAGCCTCGTCAGCGTTCTCCGCCGCGACGGGCTCCGCGGCGTCGTTCAGGTTCGGGTCAGACACGTGGCTGCTTCTTCCTGGTCTTCAAGGGGTGGAACGCGCGAGAAGGCGGTTCTCCGTGGAGACCGCCTCTGACGCGCTTGTTCAGCGGTTCAGCCGAAGACGTACTTGACGGCCTGGTTGAACCCATAGTCAATCACGGTCACCAGACCAATGACGATGACGACGAAGACGATCACCACTGTGGTGTACGTCGACAGCTGGTTCCGGGAGGGCCAGACGACCTTGCGCAGCTCCGCGACAACCTGGCGGTAGAACAGCGCGAGCCGGCCCAGGGGGCCCTTCTTGGCGCGCTTCCCGCCGCGGCGGCCCTTCTTGGCCACCTCGTCCTCGGGACGACCGCTCTCAGGCGTCGCGGTGGAGCCAAGGGCTTCCGTCACTACGTCCTCACCTGAATCCGGGTCGTGGCCGTACGGCGCCCGGATGAGCCGCACGGCGGTGCACTTCATTACGTACGCACGCACGCACCCTGGTGACGATGCGTGTAGCAGGGCCGAAGGGACTTGAACCCCCAACCGCTGGTTTTGGAGACCAGTGCTCTACCAATTGAGCTACGACCCTTTGTGGTTCCCCAACGTACCGCATCCGGCCGGAAGCACGGCGTGCACGCCCCGGGCGGATCGGCCGGTGAGGGCCAACGACGCATGAGTGTACGTGGTCCTGGGGCCGTCGTCGAACAGCTATGGGCGCAACGGTCCCGGCGGGCCCGTTTCCGGGGCTCTGGAACGGGCCTTTCCCGGGCCGTCGGCCCGACGAATGGCGCATGCGGGAAAGGCATGTGCCCGGCACCCGGCGGGTCTGCGACGATGCGTGTATGACCGCTGCGACTCCTCCCGTACAGTCCTCCCCCACCGAGCGCCGGGTGTCCGCCCGCATCGGTTCGATCTCCGAGTCCGCCACGCTCGCGGTGGATGCGAAGGCCAAGGCCCTCAAGGCCGCCGGGCGCCCCGTGATCGGCTTCGGCGCGGGCGAGCCGGACTTCCCCACGCCCGACTACATCGTCGAGGCCGCGGTGGAGGCCTGCCGCAACCCGAAGTACCACCGCTACACGCCGGCCGGCGGCCTCCCCGAGCTGAAGGCCGCCATCGCCGCGAAGACCAAGCGCGACTCCGGCTACGAGGTCGAGGCCTCCCAGGTGCTCGTCACCAACGGCGGCAAGCAGGCCATCTACGAGGCCTTCGCCGCGATCCTCGACCCGGGCGACGAGGTCATCGTCCCGGCCCCGTACTGGACCACCTACCCCGAGTCCATCCGGCTCGCGGGCGGCGTCCCGGTGGAGGTCGTCGCCGACGAGACGACGGGCTACCGCGTCTCCGTCGAGCAGCTGGAGGCCGCCCGCACCGAGCGCACCAAGGTCCTGCTGTTCGTCTCCCCCTCGAACCCCACCGGCGCGGTCTACTCGCGCGAGCAGGTCGAGGCCGTCGGCCGCTGGGCCGCCGAGCACGGCCTGTGGGTGCTGACGGACGAGATCTACGAGCACCTGGTCTACGGCGACGCGGAGTTCTCCTCGCTGCCGGTCGTCGTGCCCGAGCTGCGCGACAAGTGCATCGTGGTCAACGGCGTCGCCAAGACGTACGCGATGACGGGCTGGCGCGTGGGGTGGGTCATCGGCCCGCAGGACGTGGTGAAGGCCGCGACCAACCTCCAGTCGCACGCCACGTCCAACGTGTCCAACGTCGCCCAGGTCGCGGCCCTGGCCGCCGTCTCCGGCGACCTGAAGGCCGTCGAGGAGATGAAGGTCGCCTTCGACCGCCGCCGGCGCACGATCGTCCGGATGCTCAACGAGATCGAGGGCGTCTTCTGCCCCGAGCCGGAGGGCGCGTTCTACGCCTACCCGTCGGTCAAGGAGCTGCTCGGCAAGGAGATCCGCGGCAAGCGTCCGCAGACCTCCGTGGAGCTGGCCGCGCTGATCCTGGACGAGGCCGAGGTCGCGGTCGTCCCGGGCGAGGCCTTCGGCACGCCGGGCTACCTGCGGCTGTCGTACGCGCTGGGTGACGAGGACCTCGTCGAGGGCGTCTCCCGGATGCAGAAGCTGCTGGCGGAGGCCACGGCGTAAGCGCCTCCCGCCGCATTCCGGATACGGGCTCCCGGCCGCCGCCGGGGGCCCGTATTCGTTTTCGGTCCGGCCCACGTTCAGGGAAAGGCCCTTCCGGTCGACCGGCCGGTACGGCAAGATCCTGGGATGGAGAACGTTCGCGACGTCCGACTGCTGCCGAAGGCCCATCTGCACCTGCACTTCACCGGGTCCATGCGTCCCTCGACCCTGCTGGAGCTGGCCGACAAGTACGGCGTGCACCTGCCCGAGGCGCTGAGCAGCGGCGAGCCCCCGAAGCTCCGGGCGACGGACGAGCGCGGCTGGTTCCGCTTCCAGCGGCTGTACGACATCGCGCGCTCCTGCCTCCGCGCTCCGGAGGACATCCGGCGGCTGGTGCGCGAGGCCGCGGAGGAGGACGTCCGGGACGGCTCCGGGTGGCTGGAGATCCAGGTCGACCCGACCTCGTACGCGCCCCGCCTGGGCGGTCTGATCCCGGCCCTGGAGATCATCCTCGACGCGGTGGACGACGCCTCGCGGGAGACGGGCCTGGGGATACGGGTGCTCGTGGCCGCCAACCGCATGAAGCACCCCCTGGACGCCCGTACGCTGGCGCGGCTCGCCGTCCGCTACGCCGACCGCGGCGTGGTCGGCTTCGGCCTCTCCAACGACGAGCGGCGCGGGCTCGCCCGTGACTTCGACCGCGCCTTCGAGATCGCCCGCGAGGGCGGCCTGCTGGCCGCGCCGCACGGCGGGGAGCTGTCGGGGCCGAGCAGCGTCCGCGACTGCCTGGACGACCTCCACGCGGCCCGCATCGGCCACGGTGTGCGCGCCGCGGAGGACCCGCGGCTGCTGCGGAAGCTCGCCGACCGCGGCGTGACGTGCGAGGTCTGCCCCTCGTCGAACGTCGCCCTGGGCGTCTACGAGAAGCCGGCCGACGTGCCGCTGCGGACGCTGTACGAGGCGGGCGTGCCGATAGCCCTGGGCGCGGACGACCCCCTCCTGTTCGGCTCCCGCCTGGCGGCGCAGTACGAGCTGGCCCGCGAGCACCACGGCTTCACGGACGAGGAGCTGGCGGAACTGGCCCGCCAGTCGATCCGGGCCTCCCGGGCCCCGGCGGAGGCACGGCAGAAGCTGCTGCTGGGCATCGACGAATGGCTGCGGGGCTGAGCGCGCTGCGGACCCCCGCTCCTCAAACGCCGGAGGGGCTGAAAATCAGCCCGTCCGGCGTTTGAGGACGACCGCGCGCAGCGCGGTCACGGGGGGCTGGGGGCTTGCCCCCAGTTTCGGGAAGGGGCGGGACCGGGGAACAAACACCCCCTACAGGCTCACGCCCACCGTCACCGGTTCGTTCACCAGCGTCACGCCGAACGCCTCGCGGACCCCGTCACGGACCTCGCGGGCGAGGGCCAGGAGGTCCTCCGTCGTGGCCCCGCCCCGGTTCGTGAGGGCGAGCGTGTGCTTGCCGGAGATCCGCGCGGGCCCGGTGCCGTAGCCCTTGGTGAAGCCGGCCTTGTCGATCAGCCACGCGGCCGACGTCTTGACCTTGCCGTCCCCGGCCGGGAACGCGGGCGGCACGACGTCCGCCCCGAGCCGCTCGGCCGCGCGGGCCAGGAACGCCTCGTGCTGGGCCGCGCTGAGGATCGGGTTGGTGAAGAACGACCCGGCCGACCACGTGTCGTGGTCCTCCGCGTCGAGGACCATCCCCTTGCCCGCCCGCAGCTTGAGCACCGTCTCCCGGGCCTGCCCGACCGGCACGCGGTCCCCGGCCTCGACGCCGAGCACCCGGGCCGTCTCGGGGTACCGCAGCGGCGCGGAGAGCCCGCCCGCGTCCTCCAGCTCGAAGCGGACCCGCAGCACCACGTAGCGCGCGGGGTCCGCCTTGAAGCGGCTGTGCCGGTAGGAGAACCCGCACTCCGCGTTGGTGAGCGTCACCGTCTCCCCGGCCCGGCGGTCGTACGCGACGACCTCCGTGATCGTCTGCGCGACCTCCTGGCCGTACGCGCCGACGTTCTGGATCGGCGTCGCACCGGCGGAGCCGGGGATGCCGGCGAGGCACTCGACGCCGGCGAGCCCGGCCTCGACCGTGCGGGCGACCGCGTCGGACCAGTTCTCGCCGGCCGCCAGCTCGAGCGTCGTGCCGCGCAGCTCGACGCCGGTCGTCGCGATGCGCAGGGCCGTGCCGTCGAAGCCCTTGTCGGAGATGACCAGGTTGCTGCCACCGCCGATGATCAGCAGCGGCGTGCCCGCGGCGTCGGCCTCGCGGACCGCGTCGATCACTTCGGCGTCGGTGACGGCCGTGATCAGCCGGGTCGCGGGGCCGCCGAGGCGGAAGGTGGTCAGGGGGGCGAGGGGGGCGTCGTGTCGTTCCTGCACGGGCACAAGGGTACGGGGGCGGTCGTCAGACGCCCGCGGGGATGCGGTCCGGCTCCGCGGCGGAGCGCTGTTCCCCGGCCCGGCCGCGCGGGAGCAGCAGCGCCGCCACCGTGGCGGCGGCCACCACGGCCGCGCCCACCCAGAGGGCCGGGGTGGTGCCGTCGACGAAGCGGGCGGGGGTCCCGTAGCCGCCCGCGGTCGAGAAGACCGTGCTCAGCACGGCGACGCCGAGGGAGCCGCCCACCTCGCGGAGGGCGTTGTTGGCCCCGGAGGCCATGCCCTGTTCGGCGGGGCCCACGCCGGCCATCACGAGCTTGGCGGCCGGGGCGAAGAACAGGCCCATGCCGAAGCCGCTGGCGATCAGGGCCGGGAGCTGGGCGGTGTAGGAGACGCCGGTGTCGAGGACCAGCGCGAAGAGAGCCAGGCCCAAGGCCTGGAGGGCCAGGCCGGCGGCGGCGACGGGCCGGCCGCCGAAGCGGTCGGCGAGGATCCCGGAGAGCGGCGCGGCGATCATCGGCATGGCGGTCCAGGGGAGCATGCGCAGGCCGGCCTCGGTGGGCGAGTAACCGAGCACGCCCTGGAGGAACTGGCTGAGCAGGAAGATCGAGCCGAACATGCCGAAGAACATGAGCAGGCTCGCGGAGTTGATCGCGCTGAAGGTGCGGCTGCGGAAGAGCCGCATGGGCAGCATCGGGTTCTTGTTGCGGATGCCGTGGTGGACGAAGCCGCCGAGGAGCGCCAGGCCGACGGCGAGGCTGGTGAGGACGGTGGTGCTGGTCCAGCCGTGGGACTTGGCGTTGACCAGGCCGTAGACGACGCCGAAGAGGCCGCCGCTGACCAGCAGCGTGCCCGCGGCGTCCAGGCGGGCGCCCGGGCCGCGGGACTCGGCGAGGCGCAGCCGGGCCAGCGGGATCAGCAGCAGGCCGAGCGGGACGTTCAGCCAGAAGATCCACTGCCAGGAGATGTGCTCGGTGAGCGTGCCGCCGATGAGCGGTCCGCCGGCCACGGCCAGGCCGTCGACCGCGCCCTTGATCCCGTACGCCATGCCGCGGCGCTCGGCCGGGACCGCCGCGGTGAGCAGGGTGAGGGTCAGCGGCATCATGATCGCGGCGCCGGTGCCCTGGACGGCCCGGGCGGCGACGAGGGCGCCTATGCCGGGTGCCAGCGCGGCGGCGGCGGAGGCCGCGGTGAAGATCGCCACACCTGTGATGAAGAGCCTGCGGCGGCCGAAGCGGTCGCCGAGCGCCGCGCCGAACATGAGCAGCACGGCGAAGGTGAGCGTGTAGGCGTTCACGGTCCACTCGAGGTCTTCCAGGCCGCCGCCGAGGTCCTTGCGGATCGAGGGCAGGGCGGTGGTGACGACGAGGTTGTCGAGGGCGGCCATGAAGCCGGCCACGCTGGTGATCAGCAGGGCCCATAGGGCGCGGTGGTTCATTCTGCTTTCCCCCAAGTTTATTTATTGATCACTAACTTTGCCGGATATGGAGCGGCGCCGGCCGCTACCGGATACAAGGCGGGTACGGGTACGGGTACGGGTGGTACGGGCAGGGATACGGGGCCGGGCGGGCCGGGCCCCTACGCCCCTTCGCGCCCGTCCCCCTCTTCGTGCTCTTCGCGCTCTTCGCGCTTGGCCGTGTCCAGCGCCGCCCACACGCGGTGGTCGGCCGGGAAGCCGAGCGAGACGAGGGTGTTGATCAGCATGCCGAAGGCCATGAACTTGGCGGCCTCCCCCTGGTCCGCCCCCAGGGTCAGGACGATCTGGTCCCACAGCTCGGTCCAGCCCGCCCGGACCTCGTGGCCGAACTCCTCGTCGCCCGAGGCCTCGGCGGACGCCACCGCGACACAGATCTGGAGGAGCATCAGCAGCACGTCGGGGTTGCGGGCGATCAGCTCCCCGTACGCATCCCCCATGGCATGCAGGACGCCCTCCGGCGGCACGTCCTTCGCGGCCTCCGTGAAGACGGCGCGGACCTCGGCCAGACAGCCGTTGGCGGCGGCCAGGAAGATGGCCCGCTTGCCGGGGAAGAGACGGAAGAGGTACGGCTGCGAGACGCCCACACGGCGGGCGATCACCTCCGTGGAGGTGCCGTTGTAGCCACCGCGCGCGAACTCCGCGATCGCCGCCCTGACGACGCTCTCACGCCGCTCCTCGGCGCTCATCCTGACCATGGAGAGAAAGTTAGTGGCTGCTTACTAAGTAGTCAAGGGAGAAAGCGGGGCGGCCCGCCGGAGCGAGCCGCCCTCCGCCGTCAGGCGAGCTTGACCACCGCTTTGGCCATGCCCAGCACCTTGCGGCCGTCGCTCTGCGCCACCAGGTCCACGCGGACGGTGCGGGCCTCGTCGTCCAGCTTGGCCCCGACCTTGGCGGCCACCTCGATGACCGCGCCCTCGTCGTCGTTCGGGACCACGACCGGCTTGGTGAACCGCACGCCGTACTCGAGGACCGCCGCCGGGTCGCCCGCCCAGTCGGTGACGACGCGGATCGCCTCGGCCATGGTGAACATGCCGTGCGCGATGACGTCGGGGAGGCCGACCTCCTTGGCGAACTTCTCGTTCCAGTGGATCGGGTTGAAGTCGCCGGAGGCGCCCGCGTACTGGACCAGCGTCGCGCGGGTCACCGGGAAGGACTGCGCGGGCAGCTCGGTGCCCTGCTCGACGTCGGCATAGGAGATCTTGGCGGCCATCACGCCTCCTCGGCGGCGCGCGCCACCAGCATCGTGTGCGCGGTCACGACGTGCTCGCCGTGCTCGTCGTGGACCTCGCCACGGACGGACAGGACGTCATTGCCCGCGAGGGACTTGATCGACTCGATCGTGGAGGTGACCGTCAGCCGGTCGCCCGCACGGACCGGCCGGGTGTAGGCGAACTTCTGGTCGCCGTGCACCACGCGGTCGTAGTCCAGACCCAGCTGGGGGTCGCGGATGACCACACCGGCGGCCTTGAAAGTGATCGCGAACACAAAAGTCGGCGGGGCGATCACATCGGGGTGGCCGAGGGACTTGGCGACCTCGGGGTCGGTGTACGCCGGATTGGCATCGCCGATGGCCTCGGCGAATTCGCGGATCTTCTCCCGGCCGACCTCGTACGGGTCGGTTGCCGGATAGGTCCGTCCGACGAAGGACTGGTCGAGCGCCATCGGCTCGGCACCTCCTGAGTGGACTGCGATCTGGATGAACTGTGATTCGGATACGCCATGAGGCCGCCCCCGAAGTCGGGGACGGCCTCATGGGCGTTGCTGTGCGCTTAGCGCGTCTCGCGGTGCGCCGTGTGGGCGTTGCAGCGAGGGCAGTGCTTCTTCATCTCAAGACGGTCCGGGTCGTTGCGCCGGTTCTTCTTGGTGATGTAGTTCCGCTCCTTGCACTCCACGCAGGCCAGCGTGATCTTCGGGCGGACGTCGGTGGCAGCCACGTGAGTGCTCCTTGACGGATGGACGGATTCAACGCAGAAAAGAGTAGCCGATCGGAGGACCGACCCCACAATCGGCTACTGTGTGTAGCGGCGACCGGACTTGAACCGGTGACACAGCGATTATGAGCCGCTTGCTCTACCGACTGAGCTACGCCGCTTTGATGCGCAAGGCTCTTTCCCCACCCGAGGGTGGGGAAACAACCTCTTACACCAGAGCCCCAAAACGGAATCGAACCGTTGACCTTCTCCTTACCATGGAGACGCTCTGCCGACTGAGCTATTGGGGCGAGCGAGGAAGACATTACACGGTCTGCCGCCGAAGGTGAAATCCGTATCCGGCGGCCCCCGGACCGCCCTTCCCCACGGGGCTCGCGGACCGCGCCGGTACGACTATTCGCCGCCTGCACGAACCGGCTTCGTACGCGTCCTACGCTCGGACCACGGTGCGCGATCATGCCCCGGAGGTGCGCGATGCCCGACAGCCAGCCGCAGCCCGCCAGAAACCCCGACGCCGCCCCGCCGGGCGACGGCGCCCTGGTCCTCTGCGGCGCCCACCTCGCGGACGGGCGCACCGTGGACGTACGCCTCAGCGGCGGCCGCATCGAGGCCGTCGGCACGGCGGGCAGCCTCGCCCCCGGCCCGCGGGTGGACCTCAGCGGCTATCTGCTGCTGCCCGCGCCCGCCGAGCCGCACGCACACGTCGACACCGCGCTCACCGCGGACCTCGCCGGCCCGGTCCCCTACGGCGTGGAGGACGTCCAGCGGCGCGCGACCGAGGCCGCCCTGCTCCAACTGGGCCACGGCGCGACCGCGGTGCGCTCGCACGTGCGGATCGGGGACGTGCAGGGGCTCCGCTCCCTGGAGGCGGTGCTCCAGGCCCGGCGGGCGCTCAGGGGGTTCACGGAGCTGAGCGCGGTGGCGGTGCCCCGGCTGCTGACCGGGATCGCGGGGGCCGACGGGCTGGCCATGCTGCGGGACGCGGTGAAGATGGGCGCCACCGTCGTCGGCGGCTGCCCCGACCTGGACCCGGACCCGACGGGCTACGCCGAGGCGGTGCTGGGGGTCGCGGCCGAGTACGGCTGCAGCGTCGACCTGCACACGGACGCGGACGACCCGGCCCGGCTGGGCCGGCTGGCCGCCATGGCCGGCGGGCTGCGGCCCGGGGTCGCGCTGGGCCCCTGCGGGGGCCTGGCCCGGCTGCCGCACGACCAGGCGGTGCGTGCGGGGCAGCAGTTGGCGGCCGCCGGGGTGACGGTGGTGTGCCTGCCCCAGGGCGACTGCTGCGCCTCGCGGGGCGCCTGGGGCGTGCCGGTGCGGCTGCTGCGGGAGACGGGGGTGCGGGTGGCCGCGGGCAGCGGCTCGCTGCGCGACGCGGCGGCCCCCGTGGGGCGCGGGGACCCCCTGGAGGCGGCCTTCCTGCTGGCCGCGCGGGGCGAGTTGAGTCCGGAGGGTGCGTACGAGGCGGTGAGCGGCGAGGTGCGGGCGGCGATGGGCCTGCCGGAGGTGCGGGTGGAGGCCGGGTTCCCGGCGGAGCTGCTGGCGGTGCGGGGCGGCCCGATCGCGGGGGTCCTGTCGCTGGGCTACAGCAGGCTGGTGGTGCACCGGGGGCGGGTGGTGGCCCGCACCAGCGCGGTGCGGGAGTACGGGGACGTCCAGGCCACGGTGGCCCTGGACCTTCCCCGGCAGTCGCCGCGCGGCGGCGATCCCGAGCGGTGAGTGCGGGCGTACGGTCGCGTCATGCGCATTGTCATCGCTGGAGGACACGGACAGATCGCGCTGCGGCTGGAGCGGCTGCTCGCTGCGCGCGGTGACGAGGTGGCGGGGATGATCCGCCGCCCGGAGCAGGCGGGAGACCTGCTGGCGGCGGGCGCCGAGCCCGTCGTGTGCGACCTGGAGGCCGCCTCGGTCGCGGACGTGGCCAGGCATCTGGAGAGCGCCGACGCCGCGGTCTTCGCGGCGGGCGCGGGGCCCGGCAGCGGGGCCGCCCGCAAGGAGACCGTCGACCACGCGGCCGCGGTGCTCTTCGCGGACGCGGCGGAGGCGGCGGGCGTGCGGCGGTTCGTCGTGGTGTCGTCCATGGGCGCCGACCGCGAGCCGCCGGAGGGCACCGACCCGGTCTTCGCGGCCTATCTGCGCGCCAAGGGCGCGGCCGACGCGGACGTACGGGCCCGGGCGGGCCTGGACTGGACCGTCCTGCGGCCGGGCCGGCTCACGGACGAGCCGGGCACGGGCCTGGTGACGCTCTCGGCGGGCTCGACCGGGCGGGGCGACGTCAGCCGGGACGACGTGGCGGCGGTGCTGGCCGCGCTGCTGGAGGACGAGCGGGGCAGCGTCGGCCTGACGCTGGAGCTGATCGGCGGCGATACGCCCGTCGGGGAGGCGGTGAAGGCCCTCGCGGGCTGATCCCGCCCCCGTCCCCCATCGCCGCGGAAACGAAAGAAGCCCCTGACCTTTGCAGGTCAGGGGCCTCGTTCCGTGGCGGCGCCAGGATTCGAACCTGGGTAGGCTAAGCCGACGGATTTACAGTCCGCTCCCATTGGCCACTCGGGCACACCGCCATGGGTGGTCGCCTCGGTCGCTCTTTCGAGCTGCTCCTTGGCAACGACGTAAACCATACCCGATGACCTGGGGTGGTCCGCCACTCGGTTCACAGCAGCCCGGTCGGGCCCCGGATGACTAGGCTGGCGAGGCGGCCCCCCGGCCGCACCCCTGATGGATCTACGTACGAGGAGCCAACTCAATATGGCCGACTCCAGTTTCGACATCGTCTCGAAGGTCGAGCGGCAGGAGGTCGACAACGCCCTCAACCAGGCCGCCAAGGAGATCTCCACGCGCTACGACTTCAAGGGCACCGACGCCTCCATCGCCTGGTCGGGCGAGAAGATCGAGATGCGCGCCAACGGCGAGGACCGGGTCAAGGCGGTCCTGGACATCTTCCAGTCCAAGCTGATCAAGCGCGGCATCTCGCTCAAGGCCCTGGAGGCCGGCGAGCCGCAGCTGTCCGGCAAGGAGTACAAGATCTTCGCCTCCATCCAGGAGGGGATCTCCCAGGAGAACGCGAAGAAGGTCGCCAAGATCATCCGCGACGAGGGCCCGAAGGGCGTCAAGGCGCAGGTGCAGGGCGACGAGCTGCGCGTCTCCTCGAAGAGCCGTGACGACCTGCAGGCCATCATCGCCCTGCTGAAGGGCAAGGACCTGGACTTCGCACTCCAGTTCGTCAACTACCGCTAGCCCTCCGGGGCCCGGGCGGCAAAGACGCGAAGAGGGCGCGTCAGGAGCGGTTTTCACCACTCCTGACGCGCCCTCTTCGGCTATTCGCGTGCTCCGTAGGGGAGTTGTGCACCTGCGGGAATCACCGCGTGGCGAACGGCCGGTCCGTGGGCACGATTTCGCGGCCGAGCGGCATCAGCGAGATCGGGATCAGCTTGAAGTTGGCGATGCCCAGCGGGATTCCGATGATCGTCACGCAGAGCGCGATGCCGGTGAAGATGTGGCCCAGCGCCAGCCACCAGCCCGCGAAGACGAACCAGATGACGTTGCCGATGAGCGATCCGGCGCCCGCGTCGCGCCGTTCGACCGTGGTGCGGCCGAAGGGCCACAGGGCGAAGCCTGCGATACGGAATGCGGCGATGCCAAAGGGGATCGTGATGATGAGCAGGCAGCAGATCAGGCCCGCGACGACATAGCCGATGGCCATCCAGAATCCACAGAGGACCAGCCAGATTATGTTCAGGATGAACCTCATGTTTAACAGCCTCCCACTCGACCGGTTCTCCGGCCAGTAAGACGCCGGGGCCTCCGCGCCGGGTTGCGCTCCGCCGCAGGTGGGGACCCTGACATCCCCCCTAGGGGGACGGGCGCGGCCACGGACGGACCGGCCCGGCGTGCGGCGCCCTGCCGCGTCC
Source organism: Streptomyces sp. 17_S59 (assembly GCF_056930295.1). Classification (NCBI taxonomy): domain Bacteria; kingdom Bacillati; phylum Actinomycetota; class Actinomycetes; order Kitasatosporales; family Streptomycetaceae; genus Streptomyces; species Streptomyces sp. 17_S59. Next base: position 3,131,736 of record NZ_JBXOWD010000001.1, read on the forward strand.
GCTCAAGGTGGCCTTGACCCACCCCGCGGACAGGACGAGGAGTCCCATGCTCAGGTACCGAATCGCAGGGCTGGCGGTCGCGGTAGTGGCGGTCGCCGCCGTGAGCGCGCCCAGCGAGGCCCATTCGGCCGTGCCGGCCGGCAACGACGTCATGGAGTGCGCCGACGGGGACGGCCTCCCCCAGGTGACGAAGGAGGGCGGTGGCGTCCTCGACGGCACCTATCAGCAGGCGTGCCGGGGCTAGCCGAGGTGGCCGGGGCCCGCCATCCGCTCCAGGCGTGCGATCCGCTCCCCCATCGGCGGGTGCGTGGAGAAGAGCTTGGACATGCCCTCCCCCGGCCGGAACGGGTTCGCGATCATCATGTGGCTGGCCGTCTCGAGGCGGGGCTCCGGCGGGAGGGGCAGCCGCTGGGTGCCCGCCTCCAGCTTGCGGAGGGCGGAGGCCAGGGCGAGGGGGTCGCCGGTGAGCCGGGCGCCGGAGGCGTCGGCCTCGTACTCGCGGGAGCGGCTGACGGCGAGCTGGATGAGGGAGGCCGCGATGGGGCCCAGCAGCATGATCATGATCATGCCGACGATGCCGGGGCCCTCGTCGTCGTCGGAGCGGCCGACGGGGATCAGCCAGGCGAAGTTGACCAGGAACATCACCACCGAGGCGAGCGCGCCCGCGACGGAGGAGATGAGGATGTCGCGGTTGTAGACGTGGCTCAGCTCGTGGCCGATGACGCCGCGCAGCTCGCGCTCGTCGAGGAGGCGCAGGATGCCGTCCGTGCAGCAGACGGCGGCGTTGCGCGGGTTGCGGCCGGTGGCGAAGGCGTTGGGGGCCTCCGTCGGGGAGATGTAGAGCCGGGGCATGGGCTGGCGGGCGGCCGTGGACAGCTCGCGCACCATCCGGTAGAGCTGGGGGGCCTCGAACTCGCTGACCGGGCGGGCCCGCATCGCGCGCAGGGCGAGCTTGTCGCTGTTCCAGTAGGCGTAGGCGTTGGTGCCGAGCGCCACCAGGACGGCGATCACCAGGCCGGCGCGACCGAAGAAGCTGCCGATGACGATGATGAGCGCGGACAGCCCCCCGAGGAGCACGGCAGTCCTGAGCCCGTTGTGCCGGCGGTGCACGGTACGCCCTCCAAGCGGTGCGGCAGGGGAACCCTTGAACCAGTGGGACCTCACCAGTCCTCACCAGTGGAACCTTTCGAACTGGTCAACGCCAGACGGAGGCCGCTAGTTCCCTTGTGCACGCGGGCGGACGGCCCGCCGTTCGGGTGAAGGCGCTGGTGGTGCCGCCCGCGGGGCCGTCGGACGCCCCCTAGAGCAGCGCCTGGGAGGCGAAGCGGAGGACGAGCTGCGGGGCGCCCGAGAGGGCCACGCCGAGGACGGTGGCCAGGGCGATGGCCGCCGACAGGGGGGCCGGGATCCGGGCGGCGGGCCCGGTGGTCTCCGGGCCGCCGCGGAAGAGGACGGCCGTCCACTGGAGGTAGTAGAAGAGGGCGATCACGACGTTGACGGCCATGACCACGGCCAGCCAGCCCAGGCCCGCGTCGACCGCCACCGAGAAGACGGTGACCTTCGCGAAGAGGCCGATGACGCCCGGCGGCAGGCCCGCCAGGCAGAGCAGGAAGAAGCCCAGGGCGAGGGCGGGGAGCGGGCGGCGGGCCCAGAGGCCGCGGTAGTCGATGATCCGGTTGTCCGGGGCGGTGCGGGCCACCAGCGCGGCGACCGCGAAGGCGCCGAGGTTCACGGCCGCGTACATCAGCGCGTAGGCGACGGTGGAGCCGATGGCGCGCGCCGGGTCGTGGGCGTAGCCGGCGGCCGCGATGGGGACGAGCAGATAGCCCGCCTGGCCGACCGAGGACCAGGCCAGCAGCCGGACGGCGCTGTGCCGGCGGTCGGGGCGCTGGCGGAGCGCGGCGACGTTGCCGGCGGTCATGGTGAGGGCGGCGAGCACGGCGAGCGCCGGGCCCCACACGTCCGCGTACGACGGGAAGGCGACGACGGTCACCAGGATGAGGCCGGCGAAGCCGACCGCCTTGCCGACGACCGACAGATACGCGGCGACCGGCAGGGGCGCGCCCACATAGGTGTCGGGCACCCAGAAGTGGAAGGGCGCGGCCGCGGTCTTGAAGGCGAAGCCGACGAGCGTGAGGGCCACGCCCGCCTCGGCGAGGACCTGAAGGCGCGGGTCCACGTGGGTGAGGCCGTCCGCGATCCGGGTCAGGTGCAGGGTGCCGGTGGCCGCGTAGACGAAGCTGACGCCGAGCAGCGTGACCGCCGTCGCGGTGACGGAGGACAGGAAGAACTTCAGCGCCGCCTCGGCGGAGCGGCGGTCGCCGCGCCGGAGGCCGACGAGGGCGAAGGCGGGCAGGGAGGCCACTTCGAGGGCCACGACGAGGGTCGCGAGGTCCCGGGAGGCGGGCAGCAGCGCGGCGCCGGAGGCCGAGGACAGCAGCAGGAACCAGAACTCGCCCGCGGGGAGTTTGAAGTCGGCGATCGCGCTGACGGACAGCAGCGCGGTCAGCAGGGCCCCGCCGAGCACCAGGAACTGGACGACGAGCGTGAAGTGGTCCGCTGTGTAGCTGCACGCGTGGCCGGTGCCGGTGCCGGGCCCGGTGAGGCAGAACGTCGAGCGGTCGCCGTCCAGCAGCGGCAGCAGGGAGAGCCCGGCGAGCACCAGGCCGCCGATGGCGACCGTCCCCAGGAGGGGCTTCCGCTCCTCGGGGAGGAAGAGATCGGCGACCAGGACGACCAGCGCCACGACGGCCGTGACGGTGGGCGGGGCGATGGCGAGCCAGTCGACGGACTGGACCAGGGAGCCCATCACTTGCCTCCTGCAAGAAGCTGCTGAACGGCCGGGTCGCTGAGGCCGAGGAGGGCCGCGGGCCAGAGTCCGGCGAGAACGGTGAGGGCGACGAGCGGGGTCCACGCGGCGAATTCGTACGCCTGGACGTCCGCGAGGGCGGTGGCCTGCCCGGCCCCGAGCGCCGCCGGGGGCAGCTGGCCGGGCTTCAGGGACTCCTCGCCGTCGCTGCCCATGCACACCCGGCGGACCACGACCAGCAGGTACGCGGCCGTCAGCAGGGTGCCGAGGCCGGCCAGGGCCATGAAGACGAGGAACGCGGGGCGGCTGAGGCCGTCGGCGGGGCGGAAGGAGGCGAACATCGCGAGCATCTCGCCCCAGAACCCGGCGAGCCCGGGCAGCCCGAGCGAGGCGACCGCGCCGAAGGCCAGCAGGCCGCCGAGGCGCGGGGCCCTGCCGTAGAGGGCGGCGCCGGTGGTGCCGGAGAGGCTGTCGAGGTCGCTGGTGCCGTAGCGGTCCTTGAGGGCGCCGACGAGGAAGAAGAGGAGGCCGGTGATGAGGCCGTGGGCGATGTTGGCGAACAGCGCCCCGTTCACTCCGGTCGGGGTCAGCGTGGCGATGCCCAGGAGCACGAAGCCCATGTGGCCGACGGAGGAGTAGGCGATCAGCCGCTTGAGGTCGCCCCTGGCCCCGCTGCGGGCGAGGGCGAGACAGACCAGGGACCCGTAGACGATGCCGACGGCCGCAAAGGCGGCGAGGTAGGGCGCGAAGGTGTGCGCGCCGTCCGGGGCGACGGGCAGGACGATGCGGACGAACCCGTACGTGCCCATCTTCAGCAGCACGCCCGCGAGGAGCACCGAGCCGGCGGTCGGGGCGGCGGTGTGGGCGTCGGGCAGCCAGCTGTGCAGCGGCCACATCGGGGCCTTGACGGCCAGTCCGATGCCGATGGCCAGGACCGCGACGAGCTGGGTGGTGTGGCTCAGCTTCGACCCGTTGTCAGTGGCGAGTGCCACCATGTCGAAGGTGCCGCCCTTGATCCCGACGAGGAGGAGGCCGAGCAGCATCACGACGGAGCCGAGCAGCGTGTAGAGGATGAAGCGCCAGGCGGAGCGCTCGCGGTCCGCGCCGCCCCAGCGCGCGATGAGGAAGTACATCGGCACGAGGACGGTCTCGAAGGCGAGGAAGAACAGCATCAGGTCGAGGACGGCGAAGGTCGCGAGGGTGCCGCCCTCGAGGAGCAGCAGCAGCGCCACGAATGCCTTGGGGGACGGGCCCGACGGCATGTTGAAGTAGCTGTAGAGCGCGCAGAGGAAGGTCAGCAGCGCGGTCAGGACGAGCAGGGGGAGCGAGATGCCGTCCACGCCCAGGTGGATGCGGATGCCGAGGGCCGGGATCCAGCTGATGTCGGTGGTCGCCTGCATGCGGGCGGGCCGGTCGTGGTCGAAGCCCGCGGCGAGGGCCACGGCCAGGGCGAGCACGGCGCCGGTGACGGTGACGCCGTGCCGGAGCACGGCCTGCTCGGGGCTGCGGCCCTTGAGGCCGGGCGGGGCCGGGAAGAGCGCGGCGACGGCTCCGACGAGGGGGAGGACGACGATCGCAGCGAGGAGGATCTGCATGACGCTGTGACTCACTGTCAGGCTCCGGTGGCGACGAGGACGGCGGCGACGGCCAGCACGACGGAGCCGGCGAGCAGCGCGCCGAGGTAGGTCTGCACATTGCCGGTCTGGGCCCGGCGGACGGCCGCGCCGAGCAGGCGGGGGGCGGTGCCGGCGCCGCGCACGTACGCGTCGACGACCTCGCGGTCGAGGAAGCGCGCGAGCCGGGCGGCGCCCCGCACGGGCCGGACGAGGAGTGCGGAGTACACGGCGTCGAGGTGGAAGCCGGTGGCCGCGTGGCGGTGCAGGGGGCCGAGCAGCAGCCTGCCCGGGTCGCCGGGGTCCGGGGCGGCGGCGACGGTTCCGTAGGCCCGCTCGTGGCTGGCGATGGCCTCGATCTCGGAGACGGCGGGGGCCGCGTCCGGGTCGGCGGCGACGGCGCCGAGAGGGGCGCCCGCGGCCAGGGCGGCGGTGCGGCGCCAGGCCGCGTACGTCACAAGGGCGCCGATCAGGGCGCCGCCGGTGGAGAGCACGGAGGTGGTGAGGCCGGGGGCGAGCGAGTGCCCGTCGAACCAGTCGGGGAGGGACCAGGTGGCCAGGCCGAGGGCGGCGGTGGGCACGAAGAGGACCCACAGCACGCCGTTCATGGCGAGCGGCTCCCGGCCGTGGTCGGCGGCCTCGGCGCCCTTGCCGTGGAAGGCCAGGAGCCACAGGCGGGTGGCGTAGCCGGCGGTGAGGAGGGCGGTGACCAGGCCGGCGATCAGCACGGTCCATCCCGCGGCGCCCGGGACGCCGTGCGCGTGGCCGGTGGCCGCGTGCTCGGCCGCGCCGAGGACGGCCTCCTTGGAGAAGAAGCCGCTGAACGGGGGGACGGCGGCGAGCGCGAGCAGGGCGACGGTCATCGTCCAGTAGGCGTCGGGGACGCGCCGGGCGAGGCCGTTCATGCGGGACATCGCGGCGAGCGAGTTGGTGCCGGCGGCGTGGATGACCACGCCGGCCGCGAGGAAGAGGAGGGCCTTGAACGCACCGTGCGAGATGAGGTGGAAGACGGCGGCCCCGCGGTCGCCGACGGCCAGCGCGCCGGTCATGTAGCCGAGCTGGCCGACGGTCGAGTAGGCGAGCACGCGCTTGATGTCGTCCTGGGCGAGGGCGGCGAGGGCCGAGCCGATCATCGTGACCGCGGCCATCACGGCCAGCACGACCAGGGCCGCCGCCGAGGCGGCGAAGACGGGGAGGAGCCGGGCGACGAAGTAGACGCCGGCCGCGACCATCGTCGCGGCGTGGATCAGCGCGGACACCGGGGTGGGGCCCGCCATCGCGTCGGGCAGCCAGGTGTGCAGCGGGAACTGCGCCGACTTGCCCGCGACCCCGGCGAGGAGCAGCAGCGCGACGAGCGTGGGGTGGGTGATGTCCCCGGCGACGGCGGCGGAGAGGATGCCGTTGATCCGGAACGTTCCGGCGTCGGCGGCCAGCGCGAAGATCCCGATCAGGAAGGGGACGTCGCCGAGCTTGGTGACCAGGAACGCCTTGAGGGAGGCGGCCCGGGCGGCCTCGGTCTCCCAGTAGTGGCCGACCAGGAAGTACGAGCAGATGCCCATGACCTCCCAGCCGACCAGCAGCACCATCAGGTCGCCGGAGTAGACGACGAGCAGCATCGCCGAGGTGAAGAGGGAGACCAGCGCCGCGTAGGAGGGGTAGCGGGGGTCGTCGCGCAGATAGGCCGTGGAGTACAGCTGCACGCAGGTCGCCACGAGGCCGACGAGCGCGGCGACCAGCACGGCGAAGCCGTCGAGGTGCAGGGCGAGGTCGATCGGCACGGAGCCGGTCGGGGTGAGCCGGACGGCGGCGTCGAGGGCCTCGCCCGCGCCGCCCCCGCCCTGCCGCCAGGCCACGACGCCCGCGAGCACGGCGGACACGGCGGTCGGCAGCACGGCGAGGGGCCGGACGAAGCCGGGTGCGGTGCGGCCCGTCAGCAGGCCCGCGAGGGCGCCGAGGAAGGGCAGCAGGGGGACGAGGACGGCGGTGGTCGTGGTCGTCACGCGGCGGCCTCAGCCTTCTCGTCGCGGTCTGCCGGTCGTTCGGGGCCGTCCGTGCCCTCGTCGTCCGCGTCCTCGCGCAGGTCGCGGAGGCGGTCGATGTCGGCGGTGCCGCGGTTGCGGTACACGAGCAGGACGATCGCCAGGCCGATGCCGATCTCGGCGGCGGCGATGGCGATGGTGAAGAGGGTGAGCGCCTGGCCCGCGTGGAGCGTGTCGCGCAGCCACACGTCGAAGGCGACGAGATTGAGGTTGACGGCGTTGAGCATCAGCTCGACGGCCATCAGGACGAGGATCGCGTTGCGCCGGGCGAGCACACCGTAGAGGCCCACGCAGAAGAGGAGGGCGGCCAGGACGGCCGGGTAGACGAGATGCATCAGCGCTGCTCCCCTTCCGCGTCTTCCGCTTCCGCGCGTCCCTTGCGGGACAGGACGATCGCGCCGACCAGTGCGGCGAGCAGCAGGACGGACAGTGCCTCGAAGGGCAGCACCCAGTGCCGGAAGAGGATCTCCCCGGAGACCGCGGTGGTGCCCTGCGGCGAGCCGCGCAGGTCGATCCAGGTCGTGCGGAACGCGTCCACGACCACCCAGACGAGTGCAGCCGCCGCGGCGACGGCCACGGCCAGGGCGGCCCAGCGGTTGCCCGAGTCGGCGTCCGGGGAGCGGCCGATGGGGGCCTTGGTGAGCATGAGCCCGAAGAGGAGGAGCACCACGACGGAGCCGACGTAGATCAGCACCTGTACCCAGGCGATGAACTCCGCGGTCAGCAGCAGGTACTCCACGGCGAGCCCGCCGAGGGCCACGACCAGCCACAGGGCGGCGTGCACCAGCTGCTTGGTGGTGACGGAGACGGCGGCGGCACCGAGGGTCACGACGCCGACGAGGAGGAAGAGGACCTCGACCCCGGAAGTGGAGAGGAAGCCGTGCGCCGCGTGCGCCGCTTGCGCGGCGGTGGTGGTGATTCCGGTGCCGGTCACGCCTCTCCCTCCTGCTCCTGCTGCTCCTGCTGCTCCTGCTGCTCCTGCTGTGCCGCCTGCTCCTGCTGGGCGGCCAGCTTCTCGGCCGTCTTGCGGGCCGCCGCGATCTCCTTGGGCTCCTCGGCGGCCGGGTCGAGCGCGGGCGGCTCCGGCACGGTCCACATCCACTCGCGGAGCTTGTCCCGCTCGTGGACGAGGTCCTGGATGTCGGTCTCGGCGTACTCGAACTCCGGCGACCAGAACAGCGCGTCGAACGGGCACACCTCGATGCAGATGCCGCAGTACATGCACAGCGAGAAGTCGATCGCGAAGCGGTCGAGGACGTTCCGGCTGCGCTCGCGCCCGCCCGGGACGGCCGCGGGCACCGTCTCCTTGTGGGAGTCGATGTAGATGCACCAGTCCGGGCACTCGCGCGCGCACAGCATGCACACCGTGCAGTTCTCCTCGAACAGCCCGATGACGCCGCGCGTGCGGGGCGGCAGCTCGGGCTGGACGTCGGGGTACTGCGCGGTGACCGAGCGACGGGTCATCGTGCGGAGCGTGACGGCCAGCCCCTTGGCGAGGCCGGAGCCGGGGATGCCCACTACCGGATCACCACCTTCACGATTCCGGTCAGCGCGATCTGCGCGAGGGCGAGCGGGATGAGCACGGTCCAGGCCAGCTTCTGGAGCTGGTCCTCGCGCAGCCGGGGATAGGTCACGCGCAGCCACATCACGACGAAGGCCAGGACCAGGGTCTTGAGGAGCGTCCACAGCCAGCCGAGCCCGTCGGCCCCGAAGGGGCCGTGCCAGCCGCCGAGGAAGAGCACGGTCGTCAGCCCGCAGAGCACCACGATGCCCGCGTACTCGGCGAGCAGGAACATCGCGAAGCGCAGGCCGGTGTACTCGGTGTACGCACCGAAGATGATCTCCGAGTCGGCGACCGGCATGTCGAACGGCGGCCGTTGCAGCTCGGCGAGCCCGGCCGTGAAGAAGACCAGGCCGCCGACGATCTGCCAGGGCACCCACCACCAGTGGAAGGCCTCGACGATGCCGGGCAGCGAGACCGTGCCCGCCGCCATCGCGACGGACGCCGCCGCGAGCAGCATCGGCAGCTCGTACGCCAGCAGCTGCGCGGCCGTGCGGAGGCCGCCCAGCAGGGAGAACTTGTTGGCCGACGCCCAGCCCGCCATCAGCGAGCCGAGGACGCCCACGCCCATGACGGCGAGCACGAAGAAGATGCCCGCGTCGATGAACTGGCCGACGGCGTTGCCGGGGCCGACCGGGATGGCCAGCAGGACGAGCAGATAGGGCAGCAGCGCCACGGCGGGGGCGAGCTGGAAGATGCGCCGGTCCGCGTTCGCGGGTACGACGTCCTCCTTCTGCGCGAACTTCACGCCGTCCGCGACGAGCTGCGCCCACCCGTGGAAGCCACCGGCGTACATGGGCCCGAGGCGCCCCTGCATATGGGCCATGACCTTGTGCTCGGTCTGCCCGAGGACGAGCGGCAGCACGACGAAGGCGACGAACACGCCCACGAGACGCAGGACGACGTCGAGAGTGTCGCTGCTGCTCATGCGGGGTCGCCTCCGGCGGGGTTCGTGTCGTTCTCGGCGGGCCCGTTCCCGGGGCGCCCGGCTTCGCCGGGGGTCTCCTGGTCCGTACCCGGCGTCCGGGCGGCGCCGTCCCCGGCTTCGCCGGGAGTCTCGCGCTCCGGTGAGTCCGGCACCGCCGGGCTCCGCCGCGGGGGCTCCTCGCCGTCGCGGCGGGAAGAAGCGGGCCCGGCACCGCCGGAGGGTTCGTGGTCTGCACCCGGCGTGGGCCCGGCTTCGCCCTCGGTCGGCTCGGGCTCCGGGGCCGACGGCTCTTCGAAGGCCGGCCGGGCGTGGTGCCACGGGGCGTCGGACGAGCGCGGGGCCGGCCGGGGCCGGGTGCGCCAGGGCTCGCTGGGGGCGGGCGGCTGGGCGGCCGAGCCCTCGTCGGCGCTGCGGGGAGCAGCCCCCTCGGCCTGCTGGCTCGCGGAGCCCTCGCCCGCGCTGCGGGTACGGCGAGGGGGAGCCCCCGCCGCCGCCTGGCTCGCCGAGCCATCGGCCGCACTGCGAGCGCGCCGCGGCGCGGGTGCCGCGCCCTCCGCCGCCTGGCTCGCCGAACCGTCGGCCGCACTACGCGCACGCCGCGGCGCAGGAGCCGCACCTTCCGCCGCCTGGCTCGCCGAGCCCTCGGCAGCACTACGCGCACGCCGCGGCGCAGGCGCCGCCTCCGGCGCCTGGCTCGCCGAGCCCTCCGTCACGCTGCGCGTGCGGCGAGCGGGGCGGTCGGCGCCTGCGGCGCCTGCCGCGCGGGGGGTGCGGGCCGGGCGGGCCGGGGCCGGGGGGAGCTGGCCCTTGAGGGGGCCCCACTCGTTGGGGTCGGGCACGCCGGGGGGCAGCATCTGGCGGCGCTTCGGGCCGCCCTCCGCCGCCTCGCCCGGCTCCTTCGCACCCGGCCACGCCTTCACCACGCGGGCCGCCAGCACGAAGTCCTTGCGCAGCGGGTGGCCCTCGAAGCCGTCGGGCAGCAGCAGCGGGATCAGGTGCGGGTGGCCCGGGAAGTCGATGCCGAACATCTCGTGCGTCTCGCGCTCGTGCCACGCCGCACCGGAGTAGACGCCCACCGCGCTGGGCAGCACGGCGGCCCCGTGCGGCACGGTGGTGCGCAGCAGCAGGCGCCGCGTGCCCGCGCCCCCGCCGGGGAGCGCGGCGACGTGCGCGCAGACGCGGAAGCCCGTGCCGGGCTCGTCGACCGCGCTCAGCCAGTCGAAGAAGGTGCAGCCGAGACGGTCGCGGGCCGCTTCGAGCGCGGCGGTCCACCGCTCCGCGGGGACGTCGACCGTCAGCAGGCCGTACGCCTCCTCGGCCGTCGCGTCCGCGCCGAACAGCTCGGTGGCGGGGCCCGGCAGCCAGCCCACGGCCGGCTCCGCGCCGGTGGTCCCCGGCTCCGTCGGCTCGCTCATCGGTCCGTCTCCCCCGGCGCCGAGGGCGCCTGCGGCGGGGTCACCAGGCCGCTGCGCAGGGCGGCGGCGGAGGGGCCGCGCCCGCCGGAGGCGTACCGCTCGCCCAGCGACTCCTCGGCGATCTTCTCCTGAAGCTTGATGATGCCCTGGAGCAGCGCCTCCGGCCGCGGCGGGCAGCCCGGCACGTAGACGTCCACGGGGATGATCTGGTCGACGCCCTTGGTCACCGAGTACGAGTCCCAGTAGGGGCCGCCGCAGTTCGAGCAGGCGCCGAAGGAGATCACGTACTTGGGCTCGGGCATCTGCTCGTACAGCCGCTTCACGGCCGGCGCCATCTTGTCCGTCACCGTGCCGGAGACGATCATGAGGTCGGCCTGGCGCGGGCCCGGCGCGAAGGGGATGACGCCCAGGCGGATGAAGTCGTGCCGGGCCATGGACGCGGCGATGAACTCGATCGCGCAGCAGGCCAGCCCGAAGTTGAAGACCCACAGGCTGTAGCGGCGGCCCCAGTTCAGGACGACCTTCATGGGCTCGGGGGCCAGGCGGGCCAGCGGGCCGAGCCGGCGGGGCTCGGGCAGGTCGACCGGGGGTGTCACGCCCATTCCAGGACGCCCTTCTTCCATGCGTACAACAGGCCAACGGCGAGGAAGCCGAGGAAGACGAACATCTCCACGAGCGTCGCGCCGCCGAAGCCCGGCGCGGCGAACACCGTCGCCCAGGGGAACAGGAAGATCGAGTCCACGGCGAAGATCACGTACAGGAAGGCGTAGACGTAGTAGCGGACCTGGGTGTGGGCCCAGCCCTCGCCGACGGGGTCGACGCCGCACTCGTACGTCAGCAGCTTCTCCGGCGTCGGCACCACGGGCCGCAGCAGTCGTCCCGCCCCGAACGCCACGGCGACGAAGAGCACGCCGACGACGGCGAGCAGCCCCACGACCGAGTAGGCGTGGAAGTAGTCCGCCGCGAGCCGGACATCGGCGCCATTGGTGCGCACGGTCGCCCCTCGCTCCCTGTCCTGTTTGTTCGACGATCTGTACGCACGCGAGTCTAGGCCCTGTAGGCGCCGGGTAAGGCAGCCCTGTCTCGCCAGAGGTAGGGATATCCCTACCCGTCGGCCCCCGTGACCCCCATGGCGACAGGCCCCGGGCGCGGGGCAGGCTTGCCGTATGAGCGCCAGCAGCACCACCCGTGAGTCCGCCTGTGACGCCGCCCCCGGCGGGAAAGAAGCGGAACTACTGCCTCCGCCCCGCCTCGCCTTCGACGGCCGGACCTGGCGGGAGGTCTGCCACCTCCTCCTGAACCTCCCCGAGGGGATCATCGGCTTCGTCTACGTGTCGATCTGGCTGTACGTGGGCGTCGCGCTGTCGATCACCGTGGTGGGCCTGCCACTGCTGGCCGCGGGCCTGATGGGTGCGCGGGTGCTGGGCCGGCTGGAGCGCCGCCGGGCGCGCGCCCTGCTGGGTGTGCGGATCGACGAGCCGAGCCCGCTCGCCGGGCACCGCACGGACCGGGGCTTCTTCCCCTGGATGTGGGCCACGCTCAAGGACCCGGTGGCCTGGCGCAGCACCCTGTATTCGTTCATACGACTGCCATGGGGCGTTCTCACTTTCTCCGTCACCCTCGTCTCCCTGTTCGTCCTCTGGCCACTGCTGGGCCACCTCGCCCGGCTGCTGACGCACGCCGACCGGGCGATGGTCCGGGGCCTGCTGTGCCCGTCGAGCGAGCTGGAGCGCCGGGTGGCGGAGCTGGAGCAGGACCGCGGGGTGGTCGTGGACACCGCCGCCGCCGACCTGCGCCGCATCGAGCGCGACCTGCACGACGGCGCCCAGGCCCGCCTCGTCGCCCTCGCCATGGGGCTCGGCCTGGCCAAGGAGAAGCTGCTGGAGGATCCGGAGGCGGCGGCGCAGATGGTGGACGAGGCCCACGGCGAGGTGAAGCTCGCCCTCCAGGAGCTGCGCGACCTCGCTCGCGGCATCCACCCCGCGATCCTCACCGACCGCGGACTGGGCCCGGCCCTGTCGTCGGTGGCGGCGCGCTGCACCGTGCCGGTGAAGGTCACGGCGGACCTGCCGGCCCGCCCGGCCGCGGCCATCGAGGGCATCGCCTACTTCACGGCGTCCGAGCTGCTCCAGAACATCAGCAAGCACAGCGGGGCGTCGGGGGCCCGGGTGGAGGTGTGGCGGGCGGACGACCGGCTGCTGCTCCAGGTGTGGGACGACGGCCGCGGCGGCGCCTCCACCGCCAAGGGCAGCGGCCTGGCCGGGCTCGCCGAGCGGCTGGGTTCGGTGGACGGGCTGCTGGCGGTCGACTCTCCCGCCGGCGGGCCGACCACGATCACCGCGGAACTGCCGTGGCGCAAGCGGGAGGCGGGGAGGTAGGGCCAGCCCCACCACGAGGACACCGACCTGCCGCATGGTTCCGGGGCCGCCGCCACGGGAGGCTTGGGGCACAAGGAGAAGCCCAGCCGACGACGAGGAACGAGGACATGGCCATCGACTACGGACCCCCGGCGCACCGGATGCCGGCCGTGCTGCGCGCGCCCCTGGAGGGGCGCACCTGGCGGGAGTTCCTCCACCTGCTGACCGGCCTGCCCATCGCGACGTTCACGTTCTCCTACGCCGTCACGATGACCTCGGCGAGCGCCGGACTGCTGATCACCTTCCTGGGCGTCCCGCTCCTGGCCGCCACCCTCGCCGGGGCGCGCGGGCTGGGCATCCTGGAGCGCGCCCGTGCCCGCGCGCTGCTGCGCCTCGACGTGGCGGAGCCCGAGCCCGTACGCCCCCGCGGGAAGAACCGCGACCGCGGCGGGCTGATGCCCTGGGTGGGGGCGCTGCTCAAGAGCGGGACGTCCTGGCGGCACCTGCTCTACATGGTGCTGTACTTCCCGTGGGCGCTCTTCTCCTTCGTGCTCGCCGTGGTCCTGTGGTCCGTCAGCTGGGCGTTGTTCCTCTACCCGCTGTGGCAGTGGACGCTGCCGACGTACACCGACCAGCCGGGCATGATGGTCTTCGACGACGGTCACGGCCGCACCTGGTACCTCGACAGCTCCCTCGAGATAGCCGTCGTCTGCGCCGTCGGCCTGGTGCTGGTGCTGATCACCCCGTGGGTGATCCGGGCTCTGGCCCACGTGGACCGGCTGCTGGTGACGGGCCTGCTGGGCCCCTCCCGGCTGGCGGCCCGGGTGTGGGAGCTGGAGGAGGACCGGGGCGTGGTCGTGGACACCGCCGCCGCCGACCTGCGCCGCATCGAGCGCGACCTCCACGACGGCGCCCAGGCCCGCCTCGTCGCCCTCGCCATGGACCTGGGCCTGGCCAAGGAGAAGCTCAGGGAGGACCCGAAGGCCGCGGCGCACATGGTCGACGAGGCCCACGGCGAGGTGAAGCTCGCCCTCCAGGAACTGCGCGACCTCGCCCGCGGCATCCACCCCGCCATCCTCACCGACCGCGGACTCGGCCCGGCCCTGTCGGCCCTGGCCGCCCGCTGCACCGTGCCGGTGACGACGGAGGTGGACCTCCCGGCCCGCCCGGCCGCCGCCATCGAGGGCATCGCCTACTTCACCGTCTCGGAACTGCTCCAGAACATCAGCAAGCACAGCGGCGCCCGGACCGCGCGCGTGGAGATGTGGCGCTCGGAGGACCGGCTGATGCTCCAGGTGCAGGACGACGGCCGCGGCGGCGCCTCGACCGCCGCCGGCAGCGGACTGGCCGGGCTCGCCGAGCGGCTGGACTCCGTCGACGGACTGCTGGTCGTCGACTCGCCGGCCGGCGGCCCGACCACGATCACGGCGGAGCTGCCCTGGCGCTCCTGACGCCACCGTGCACGACGTGCACCCTTCCTTCCGGCCCCGGGGCACCCCGCCCCGGGGCCGGAAGCTGCAATGCTGGGAGAGTTGTTCGGAAGGGTTCGTACGTCGGATGCGGGCGGCGGTGCCGCCAGGGGGGCCGGAGAATCGTGATCGTGGAGGACAGGGTGCGCGTGGTCATCGCCGAGGACTCGGTGCTGCTGCGGGAGGGCCTGACCCGGCTGCTGACCGACCGCGGGCTCGAGGTCGTCGCGGGCGTCGGCGACGCGGAGGCGCTGATCAAGTCCGTCACGGAGCTGGCCGGTGAGAACGCCCTGCCGGACGTCGTGGTCGCCGACGTGCGGATGCCCCCGACCCACACCGACGAGGGCGTACGGGCCGCGGTGCGGCTGCGCCGGGACCACCCCGAGCTGGGCGTGCTGGTGTTCTCGCAGTACGTCGAGGAGCAGTACGCGACGGAGCTGCTGGCCGGCAGCAGCCGGGGCGTCGGCTATCTGCTGAAGGACCGGGTGGCCGAGGTCCGCGAGTTCGTGGACGCGGTGGTCCGCGTGGCCCGGGGCGGCACCGCCCTGGACCCCGAGGTCGTCGCCCAGTTGCTGGGCCGCAGCCGGAAGCAGGACGTGCTGGCCGGGCTCACCCCGCGCGAGCGGGAGGTCCTGGGCCTGATGGCCGAAGGGCGGACGAACTCCGCCATCGCCAGGCAGCTGGTGGTCAGCGACGGGGCGGTGGAGAAGCACGTCAGCAACATCTTCCTCAAGCTGGGCCTGTCGCCCAGCGAGGGCGACCACCGGCGCGTGCTGGCGGTGCTCACCTACCTGCGCTCCTAGTTCCTGGAACTCCCTGACGCGCACGGCGGGGAAGGCCGGAACCGGCCGGGTTTCGCCTCCTCGCCGCACGTCAAACACTGCCTGCTGTCCTGGTGCTGCCAAATCATTGGCCCATCCAGGGATTGCCCTCCTCCCCCACGTACGATGGCCGAGGGAACGCCGGTCGGCGCCACCGAATGCGCGGCGCCGCCACGAGGGAGGTCCGAAGCAGTGACCAGCCAGGTCAGCAGCCCGGCCGGACAGGCCGATCCAGCCGAACAGCGTGGCGAGAGCCCGGTTCGGGAGCGCCTCGCCGAACAGCGCGCCCCCGCGAACGGGGCCGAAGGCGCCCACGGCGCCAAGGAGGTGCGCCGGCTGGACCGGGTCATCATCCGTTTCGCAGGTGACTCCGGTGACGGCATGCAGCTCACGGGTGACCGGTTTACTTCGGAGACCGCGTCGTTCGGCAACGACCTGTCGACGCTGCCGAACTTCCCCGCGGAGATCCGGGCCCCCGCCGGCACGCTTCCGGGTGTCTCGTCGTTCCAGCTGCACTTCGCCGACCACGACATCCTCACGCCGGGCGACGCCCCGAACGTGCTGGTGGCGATGAACCCGGCCGCGCTGAAGGCGAACATCGGCGATGTGCCGCACGGCGCCGAGATCATCGTGAACACCGACGAGTTCACCAAGCGCCCGATGGCGAAGGTGGGTTACGAGACCTCCCCGCTGGAGGACGGCTCGCTGGACGCCTATCACCTGCACCCGGTGCCGCTGACCACGCTCACCATCGAGGCGCTCAAGGAGTACGGCCTCTCCCGCAAGGAGGCCGGGCGCAGCAAGAACATGTTCGCGCTGGGCCTGCTGTCGTGGATGTACCACCGGCCGACGGAGAGCACCGAGGCGTTCCTGCGGAAGAAGTTCGCGAAGCAGCCGCACATCGCCGAGGCGAACGTGGCGGCCTTCCGGGCGGGCTGGAACTTCGGCGAGACGACGGAGGACTTCGCCGTCTCCTACGAAGTGGCCCCGGCCACCTCCGCCTTCCCGCCGGGCACCTACCGCAACATCTCCGGGAACCTGGCGCTGTCGTACGGGCTGATCGCCGCCTCCCGCCAGGCGGACCTGCCGCTGTACCTCGGCTCGTACCCGATCACCCCGGCCTCGGACATCCTCCACGAGCTTTCGAAGCACAAGAACTTCGGCGTGCGCACCTTCCAGGCCGAGGACGAGATCGCGGGCATCGGCGCGGCGCTGGGCGCGGCATTCGGCGGGGCGCTGGCGGTGACCACGACCTCGGGTCCGGGCGTGGCGCTGAAGTCGGAGACCATCGGTCTCGCGGTCTCGCTGGAACTGCCGCTGCTGATCGTGGACATCCAGCGCGGCGGCCCGTCCACGGGCCTGCCCACCAAGACCGAGCAGGCGGACCTGCTCCAGGCGATGTACGGGCGCAACGGCGAGGCCCCCGTCCCGGTCGTCGCCCCGCGCACCCCGGCCGACTGCTTCGACGCCGCGCTGGACGCCGCCCGGATCGCCCTGACCTACCGGACGCCGGTGTTCCTGCTCTCGGACGGCTACCTGGCCAACGGCTCGGAGCCCTGGCGCGTCCCCGAGACCGACGAACTGCCCGACCTGCGCGTGCAGTTCGCCACCGGCACCAACCACACCCTGGCCGACGGCACCGAGGTCTTCTGGCCCTACAAGCGCGACCCCGAGACGCTGGCCCGGCCCTGGGCCGTGCCCGGCACGCCCGGCCTGGAGCACCGCATCGGCGGCATCGAGAAGCAGGACGGCACGGGCAACATCTCCTACGACCCGGCCAACCACGACCACATGGTCCGTACCCGCCAGGCCAAGACCGACGGCATCGCCGTCCCCGACGCCGAGGTCGACGACCCCTCCGGCGAGGCCCGCACCCTCGTGCTCGGCTGGGGCTCTACCTACGGCCCGATCACGGCCGCGGTGCGCCGCGTACGGGCGGGCGGCGGCCGCATCGCCCAGGCGCACCTGCGCCACCTCAACCCGTTCCCGGCCAACCTCGGCGAGGTGCTCGGCCGTTTCGACAAGGTGGTCGTCCCCGAGATGAACCTCGGCCAGCTCGCCACCCTCCTGCGGGCCCGGTACCTGACCGACATCCGCTCCCACACCCAGGTGAGCGGCATGCCCTTCAAGGCCGAGCAGCTCGCGACCGTGCTGAAGGAGGCCATCGATGACTGAGGCACTCTCCCTGGTGCCCAAGGCGGACGCCGTGCTCTCGGCCAAGGACTTCAAGTCCGACCAGGAAGTGCGCTGGTGCCCCGGCTGCGGCGACTACGCCATCCTCGCCGCCGTCCAGGGCTTCATGCCCGAACTGGGCCTCGCCCGCGAGAACGTCGTCTTCGTCTCCGGCATCGGCTGCTCCTCCCGCTTCCCGTACTACATGAACACCTACGGGATGCACTCCATCCACGGCCGCGCCCCCGCCATCGCTACCGGCCTGGCCACCAGCCGCCGCGACCTGTCCGTCTGGGTCGTCACGGGCGACGGCGACGCCCTCTCCATCGGCGGCAACCACCTCATCCACGCCCTGCGTCGCAATGTGAACCTGAAGATCCTGCTGTTCAACAACCGGATCTACGGGCTCACCAAGGGCCAGTACAGCCCCACCTCCGAGGTCGGCAAGGTCACCAAGTCCACGCCGATGGGCTCCCTGGACGCCCCGTTCAACCCGATCTCGCTCGCCCTCGGCGCCGAGGCGTCCTTCGTGGCCCGCACCGTCGACTCCGACCGCAAGCACCTCACCGAGGTGCTGCGCGCCGCGGCCGCCCACCCCGGCACCGCGCTGGTGGAGATCTACCAGAACTGCAACATCTTCAACGACGGCGCCTTCGAGGCACTGAAGGACAAGGAACAGGCCCAGGAGGCGGTCATCCGCCTCCAGCACGGCGAGCCCGTCCGCTTCGGCGCCGAGGGCGCCAAGGGCGTCGTCCGCGACCGGGCCACCGGTGATCTGAAGGTCGTCGCCGTCACCCCTGAGAACGAGGCGGACCTCCTGGTCCACGACGCGCACGCCGCGTCCCCGACCACCGCCTTCGCCCTCTCCCGGCTCGCCGACCCGGACACCCTCCACCACACCCCGATCGGCGTCTTCCGCGACGTCGAGCGACCGGTGTACGACACCCAGATGGCCGAACAGCTGGAGACGGCCGTCGAGCAGCGGGGCAAGGGCGACCTCTCCGCCCTGCTGGCGGGCAACGACACCTGGACCGTCGTCGGCTGATCCGCCGCCGGTTCCGCCGCCGTCCGTTCCGCCCCGGCCGGGCACCCGATTCGGGTGTCCGGCCGGGGAGTCTGACGGCCCCTCGGGCCGGGCACCCGTTGTCATATGGACATGGCCGACCCCGCTGCCTCCGAAGCGACTCCGCCCGTCATCCGCGACCGGCTCGCCTACCGGCTCAAAAGCCTGCTCCTCGGGCCGCCGCTGGTCACGAAGCAGCTCCCGCACGAGAAGCTCTCCAACCCGATGGCGCTCGGCGTCCTCGCCTCCGACTGCATGTCCTCGACCGCGTACGGCAGCGAGGAGATACTGCGCATCCTGGTGCCCGTCGCCGGGCTCGGCGCGTTCACCCTGCTGTTGCCGGTGACCGGCGCGATCCTGTTCGTCCTGCTGCTGCTGACGCTCTCCTACCGCGACGTCGTCTCCGTCTACACCCGTGCGGGCGGCTCGTACGTCGTGGCCCGGGAGAACTTCGGGCCGCGGATCGCCCAGGTGGCGGCCGTGGCGCTGCTCGTCGACTACATCGTCACCGTCGCCGTGCAGACGGCCGCGGGCACGGACGCCCTGATCTCCCTCGCCCACCTCACCGCGGACGGCTACACCGGCATCGACCACCTCAAGCTCCCCATCACCGTGGGCGTGGTGGTGATCCTGATGTACGGCAATCTGCGCGGCATCCGGGAGGCGGGCCGCGCCTTCGCCCTGCCCGCCTACCTCTTCATGCTCGCGGTCGCCGCGATGCTGGTCGTGGGCCTGGTACGGGCGCTGACCGGCGGCCTCCCGCATGCGGACGTGCACGCGGCGGGGGCCATGCCGCTGGGCTCCGGGGGCCACGGCTGGCTGTACGGGGCCTCGCTCTTCATGGTGCTGCGGTCCTTCGCCAACGGCGGCTCCTCGCTGACCGGCCTGGAGGCGATCTCCAACAGCGTCTCCGCGTTCCGCAAGCCCCAGGGCAGGAACGCACGGCGCACCCTGACGGTCATGAGCTGTGCCCTGGGCACGATGGTCCTCGGCGTCTCCACGCTGGCCCACTACACCCACGCCATTCCCTACGCGGACGGCAACCCGACCGTCATCGCGCAGGAGGCCCGGCTGGTCTTCGGCAGCAGCTGGGCGGGCACGGCCGGGCTCGTGTACGTCCAGCTCGCCACGGCCCTCATCCTCTACACGGGCGCCAACACGCCCTTCACCGGCTTCCCCTTCCTCGCCAGCTTCGTCGCCCAGGACCGCTTCCTGCCCCGGCAGCTGATGCGGCGCGGCCACCGCCTCGCCTTCTCCAACGGCATCATCTGCCTCACGGTCGTATCGCTGGCGCTGCTGCTGGTGACGCGCGCCAGCGTCGACAAACTCGTCGCGCTCTACGCCATCGGCGTCTTCACCGGGTTCACCATGGCCGGTGCCGGAATGGCGGCCCACTACTGGCGGCGCCGCGAGAGCCATTGGCGGATCGGCGTGAACCTCGCCTCGGCCGTGGCCTCGGCCCTGGTGGTGGTGATCTTCGCGATCACCAAGTTCACGGAGGGGGCCTGGCTGGTCGTGGTCGTCTTCCCGCTCGGCGTGTGGGCGCTGATCCGCATCAACCGCGAGTACCGGGAGGAGGCCGAGGCCCTGGAGAACGTCGCGGCGTTCACCACGGACCGGCCGCGCTGGCGGCGGCACCTGGTGTACGTCCTCGTCGACAGCCTCGACCTCGCCACCGTCAAGGCCCTGCGCTATGCGCACGAGCTGCGGCCGGACGAGGTGCGGGCGCTGCACTTCGTGATCGACGAGGAGCGGGCGCGGCGGCTGGCCGCCCGCTGGGACGAGCACTCGGGCACGACGGTGCCGCTGGAGCTGGTGGACTGCCCGGACCGCCGCCTCCGCCACACGGTGGCGGACCTGGCGGCCCGCACGACGGCCGACGGCACCACGGCCCTGACGCTGCTGATCCCCCGTCGCACGTACTCCAGCCCGCTGGGCCGGCTGCTGCACCGGCAGACGGCGGAGGAGATGGCCAAGGTGCTGGAGCAGCTGCCGAACGTGGCGGTGACGATCCTGCCGCTGGACGTGACCCGCGCGATCGAGCGACTGCGCGCGGCCCGCGGCGAGGCGGTGTCGTAGGAACCCGGGCCCCGGACGGGAGCAATGTCATGACCGTCACGCGAGACGGGTATGACACACCGCCGCATGCGGCGCTACCTTCGCAAAGTCCCCCACAGCGCAGTGCACCGGAGGTAGAACGTGGAGCCGCAGAAGCCGGGAAGCGACACCCGGACAGGACTGGTGTGCGGCGTAGCCGCCTATGCGATCTGGGGGCTCTTCCCCCTGTACTGGCCCTTGCTGGAACCGGCGGGGGCGCTCGAGATCCTCGCCCACCGGATGGTGTGGTCGCTGGCCACGGTGGCCGCCGTGCTGGTGGTGACGCGGCGCTGGGGCTGGATACGCCCGCTGCTGCGGCAGCCGAAGCGGCTCGGGACGGCGGCGCTCGGCGCGCTCGTCATCTCGGCGAACTGGTGGGTCTACATCTGGGCCGTGAACGCCGGGCACGTCGTGGAGACGTCCCTGGGCTACTTCATCAACCCCCTCGCCACGATCGCCCTCGGCGTCCTCGTGCTGCGCGAGCGGCTGCGCCCCGCGCAGTGGGCGGCGGTGGGCGTCGGCCTGGCGGCCGTCGTCGTGCTGGCCGTCGGCTACGGCAAGCCGCCGTGGATCGCGCTCGCGATCGCCGCGACGTTCAGCACCTACAGCCTGGTGAAGAAGAAGGTCGGGCTGGGCGGCCTGGAGTCGATGGCCGTCGAGACGGCCGTGCAGTTCCTGCCCGCGCTCGGCGTCCTGCTCTTCCTCGGCGCGCGGGGCGGCTCGACGTTCGCCTCCGAGGGCACCGGCCACGCGCTGCTCCTGATGGGCACCGGCGTGATCACCGCCGTCCCGCTGGTCTCCTTCGGCGCGGCGGCCGTGCGGCTGCCGCTGTCGGTGCTCGGCATGCTCCAGTACCTCGCGCCGGTCTTCCAGTTCGCCCTGGGGCTGCTGGTCTTCCACGAGGCGATGCCGGCCGAGCGGTGGGCGGGCTTCGCGCTGGTGTGGCTCGCGCTGGCCGCGCTCACCTGGGACGCGCTGCGTACGGCGCGGCAGTCCCGGGCGGAGCTGGTGGCGGCGCAGGAGCGGGCAGTTGAGCAGACTGCAGTTGAGCAGGCCGGGGAGGGCGGCAACACAGAAAACACAATTGCCACTCAGGCATCGGAAACCACAGTTCAGCGGGGGTGAACAGGCGCCCTATATCCGGAAACCGGTGATCGGCGTCCTGAAACCGCCCTTGACGCTCCATCAGGGGGCGCCCAGCATCATGGCCACGTCAAATGGAGTTGGGAGCCCCCCATGCCTGAACTCAACGGACCAACCCTGCCCCGAAGAAGCCGCGCCGCCGCCCTGCTGGCGTCCGGCGCGGCCGTCACCACCGCCCTGCTCGGCGTCTCCTCGCTTCCGGCGCACGCGGTTCCCACCGCCGCGAGTGCCGCGAGCGCTGCGGGCGCCACGAGTGCCGTCAAGGGCACCAAGTCCGGTGTGCCGGACATCCCCGTCGCCAACGTCAAGGCGCACCTCAACCAGCTGCAGTCCATAGCCAACGCCAACGGTGGCAACCGCGCCCACGGCCGCAGCGGCTACAAAGCGTCCCTCGACTATGTGAAGGGCAAGCTGGACGCCGCCGGGTACACCACCACCGTCCAGCAGTTCACCTCGAACGGCTCGACCGGCTACAACCTCATAGCCGACTGGCCCGGCGGCGACACCGACCACGTCGTCTTCGCCGGTGCGCACCTCGACTCGGTCTCCGCCGGGCCCGGCATCAACGACGACGGCTCCGGAACGGCCGGGATCCTCGAAGTCGCCCTCTCCGTGGCCCGCGAGGGCTACAAGCCCGGCAAGCACCTGCGGTTCGGCTGGTGGGGTGCCGAGGAGCTGGGCATGGTCGGCTCGCAGAACTACGTCGGCAAGCTGTCCGCCGCCGAGCGGTCAAAGATCGACGGCTATCTGAACTTCGACATGATCGGCTCGCCGAACCCCGGCTACTTCGTCTACGGCTACGACCAGCCGCTCGAAGCCCTCTTCGAGAACTACTTCGCCGGGAAGAACATCGCCACCGAGGTGGACACCGAGGGCGACGGCCGCTCGGACCACGCGCCCTTCCAGAACGCGGGCATACCCGTGGGCGGGCTGTTCAGCGGTGCCGACTACATCAAGTCCGCCGCCCAGGCGCAGAAGTGGGGCGGCACGCAGGGCCAGGCGTTCGACCGCTGCTACCACCGCTCGTGCGACACCTCGGCGAACATCAGTGACTCCGCGCTCAAGAACAACAGCGATGCCATCGCCTACGCGATCTGGACGCTGAGCGGCGGCGGCTCCACGACGCCGCCGGGCGGCACGGTCTTCGAGAGCAAGGCGCAGGTGGACATCCCCGACGCGGGGGCGGCCGTCGAATCACCCATTGCGGTGACCGGGCTCTCCGGCAATGCGCCGTCGGCGCTGAAGGTGGCGGTGGACATCAAGCACACGTACCGGGGTGACCTGGTCGTGGACCTGATCGGCCCGAGCGGGAAGTCGTACCGGCTGAAGGACTCGGACGCGAACGACTCGGCGGCGGACGTGACGCAGACGTTCACGGTCAACGCGTCGGCGGAGCCGGCGAACGGCACGTGGAAGCTGCGCGTCCAGGACGTGGCTCCGCAGGACACGGGCCATGTGGCGAGCTGGAAGCTGACGTTCTAGTCCCCCACCTGCTGGACGGGCTGATTTTTCAGCCCGTCCAGCAGGATCAGGGAAAGCTCACACCGTCACGTCCCGCGACGTGAACCGCGCCCACGCCGCCGACCCGAACACCGCCACGTACAACCCCTGCAGCCCCACATCCCGCACCAGCTGATCCCAGTACACCGGCTCCCGCAACACATCCGCAAAACTCAGCCAGTAGTGCGGAAACAGATACGGCTGCACCGCACTGAGCTGCGGAAACTGATCCAGGATCTGCACCGTGATCAGCAGCCCCACCGTCGTGGCCATCGCCGCCACCCCGCTGCTCGTCAGCGTCGAGACGAACAGCCCCAGCGCCGCGATGCCCGTCAGCGACACCGCCACCACCGCCGCGATCAGCAGCGCCCGCAGCAGGCCCTCCCCGAAGGACACCGTCGTGCCGCTGATCAGCGTCACCTCGCCGACCGGGAAGAGCAGCGCGCCGACCGCCAGCGCCGACGCGGCGACGACCAGCGTGGCCGCGAAGCAGAAGGCCACCGTGGTGGCGAACTTGACGAGGAGCAGCCGGGTCCGCCCGGCGGGGGCGACCAGGAGATAGCGCAGGGTGCCGGAGTTCGCCTCGCCGGCGATCGAGTCCCCGGCGATCACCCCGACCGCCATCGGCAGGAAGAACGGCAGGGTCGTGGCGAGGGAGGTGAAGACCAGGAAGAGGCCGTTGTTGCTGACCTGGCTGATGAAGGCGGGCCCGCTGCCGCCCCGGCCGACCGAGCCGTCGTCGCCCGTCTCGGCCTTCACGGCGATCCCGACCAGCACCGGCACCAGCGCGAGCACGCCGAGCAGCACGATCGTCCGCCACCGCCGGAACGTGGTGCCGACCTCGCTGCGGAAGAGCGACAGCCGCCACCGCCCGGCCGGGCCGACCGCCCCCGGCGCCGCCGTCTCAGCCTGCGACATCGAACCCCTCCCCGGTGAGTGCCACGAAGGCGTCCTCCAGCGAGGCCCGCCGGGTGCCGAAGGCCCGGACGCGCACCCCGGCCCCGACGAGCGCGGCGTTGAGGTCGGCGAGGTCCACCGGGTCGCCGCCGGCCGGCAGCTCGCCGGTGAGGCGGTCGTCCTCGGCCACGAGGTCGGTCACTCCGTGCTCCTTCAGGACGCGCACGGCGTCCGCCGTGTCGGGGGTGGTGACGGCCAGCCGCCCCCGGACCGAGGAGGCCAGCTCGCCGACCGTGCCCTGGGCGAGGAGCCGGCCGCGGGACATGACGGCGGCATGGGTGCAGACCTGCTCGATCTCGTCGAGGAGGTGGGAGGAGAGGAAGACGGTCGTGCCCTCCGCGGCCAGCCCGCGCACCAGGGCGCGGATCTCGCGCATGCCCTGCGGGTCGAGGCCGTTCGTCGGCTCGTCCAGGACGAGCAGTTCGCGCGGGCGGAGCAGGGCGGCGGCCAGGCCGAGCCGCTGCTTCATGCCGAGGGAGTACGCACGGGCCTTCTTGCCCGCCGCGGCCGACAGCCCCACCCGGTCCAGGGCCTCGTCGACCCGGGCCGCGCGGGTGCGGGGATCGGCCGTCGGGTCGGCGGCGTCGAACCGTACGAGGTTGTCACGGCCGGTCAGGAAGGCGTAGAGGGCGGGGCCCTCGATGAGGGCGCCCACCCGGGGCAGAACCCGCCGCCCGGCCCGGGGCATCTCCTCGCCCAGCACCCGGGCGCTGCCCGAGGTGGGCTCGATCAGCCCCATCAGCATGCGGATGGTGGTGGTCTTGCCGGAGCCGTTGGGGCCGAGGAAGCCGAAGACGCTGCCGCGCGGCACGGCGAGGTCGAGCCCGTCGACGGCGAGCTGCCCGCCGCCGTAGCGCTTGGTGAGCGCGCGCGTGGCGATCACCGGCTCCCCGGCGGCGGACGGCTCTCCCATCACGCTTCCCCCAGTCCCTGCCCCCGGCGCGCGTTACTTCGCCGCGTTGGCGGCCTTGACCAGCGCGTCCTTGGAGACCGCGCCGACGTAGACCTTGCCGTCGTCCGTCATCAGGGCATTGACGATACGGGTGCTGAACACCCGGCCGGAACCGAAGTCGCCGGTCACCTTGGAGCCGACGCTGTCGAGCAGCCTCTCGGCGTCCTTGGCACCCTTGTCGGAGCCCTTGTCAGTGCCCTTGCCGTCGCCCTGGCCGTGGCTCTTGCCCTTGCCCGTGACGGGCCCCTGGCCCTGGCCCTGGTCGCCCTTGAACACGGCGATCGCGTCCCAGCCCTTGCCGATCACGTTCGCACCGGAGGTGTCGCCGCCGGGGATGCCGAGGCCCTCGGGCAGCTTGCCCTTGTGGTCGCGGTCGCCCCGCTCCTTGCCGTCGTCCTCCGTCACCTTGACGCCCTTGGGCGGGGTGAAGGCGAAGGTGTCCGCGCCCGGCTTGCCGAAGTCCACCTTGGTGAAGGCGGCGTCCACGACCGCCTTGCCGCCGCTCTTCGGGGTGAGCGTGAACTTCAGCGGCACGCCGTTCTTCGCGTCCACCGCGATCCGGATCGCGCCCACCGTGGTGTCGTCCTGCTTGGGCTTGAGCGTCAGCTGGTAGGCGTCCCGGCCGGCCACCTTGGCCGTGCCGTCCACGGCGACCGCCGTCGTGTCGTCCGCGGCGGCCAGGACCTTCTTGGCCAGCTCCTGGGGCGAGGCGGCGGCGAGGTCCTTCGGCGCCTCGGGCTTGCCGCCGCGGGCCTTGTCGCGCTGCTCCTGCGGGGCCTTGGAGTGGTAGGCCGTGTTGCTGGCGCTGTCGTACGCCCACACCTGGTCGCCGTTGTGGACGACGCTGTACTCGGCGGTGCGCTCGATGATGGACAGGCGCTGCTTGTCGGGGCCGTCCGCGGCGATGCGCAGGGTGTGGGTGCCGGAGGCCAGTTCGGTGAGCTTGGACTCCGGGGAGGCGGCCGAGCCGTCCTTCCCGTCGCCGTGGCCGCCCTTGCCGCCCTCGGTGCCGAGGGAGAAGCCCGACGGCAGGGAGGGCAGCCCCAGGTCGGTGCTGACCTTGACCGTGCCGGAGAGCTGCTGGGCGTCCGATGCGGCGATCTTGGCTATGAGGTCCTGCGCGCTGATCTTCGGCAGGTCCGGGTCGGCGGTGCTGGCGAGGGCCGACCCGATGCCGATCGTCGCCGCCGCGACGCCGGCCACCGCGACCGGTACCGCATAGCGAAGGGCCTTGCGGCGGCCCGGGCCGGGGGCCGGTGCGGCGCCCTCGCCCGTCCCGTCCGTGCCCGGTGTCGGTTGGATCCGTGCCATGTGCTCTACCTCCGTCGTCGGCGGCGGTCTGTCGCGTCGTGCACTCGCCCACACCTAGGCTCATTGTGGCCCGACCGCTCGGTGGAGGCGCGGTGGTCCGGGGATTCCCCCGGGGAAGACACCTTCGATTCCACCAAACCGGCACCACGTCGGTCGTCAGCCGACGGGATCAACTCCCCGTACGTCTTGGGTATGACACACCCCGAGAACGGACCCCCGGGCGGCTGAGGGTCCGTCGGATCCGCGACCGGGACTCGGCCGGGGCTCGGCCTGGCCTCAGCCGGCCCGGTGCACCACCGTCTCGCACAGCGCCTCGAGCGCGGCCTTCGCGGCGCACTCGGGCAGCGGCGCCAGCGTCGCGCGCGCCTCCTGGGCGAACCGGATCGTGTCGCGCCGCGCCTGCTCCAGGGCGGGGTGGACGCGCAGCCTGCGCAGCACCTCGGCGAGCAGGGCGTCGTCGCTGAGGTCGCCGGCGAGCATCTCGCACAGCTCCAGGTCCTCCGGCGAGCCGGTGGCCGCGGCGCGCGCCCGCAGGTGCAGCACGGGCAGCGTGGGGATGCCCTCGCGCAGGTCGGTGCCCGGGGTCTTGCCGGACTCGTGGGAGGCGCTGGCGATGTCGAGCACGTCGTCGGCGAGCTGGAAGGCGACGCCCAGCCGCTCCCCGTAATGGGTGAGGATCTCGACGACCTGCTCGTCGGCGCCGGACATCATGGCCCCGTAGCGGCCGGACACGGCGATCAGCGAGCCGGTCTTGCCCGCGACCACGTCCAGGTAGTGCTCGATCGGGTCGCGCCCGTCACGCGGTCCGGCGGTCTCCAGGATCTGCCCGGTGACCAGGCGTTCGAACGCCTCGGCCTGGATACGGACGGCCTCCGGGCCCAGGTCGGCGAGGATCCGGGAGGCGCGCGAGAAGAGGAAGTCGCCGGTGAGGACGGCCACGGAGTTGCCCCAGCGGGCGTTGGCGCTGTCCACGCCGCGCCGCACGTCGGCCTCGTCCATGACGTCGTCGTGGTAGAGCGTGGCCAGGTGGGTCAGCTCGACGACCACGGCGGAGGGGACCACGCCCGGGGCGTACGGGTCGCCGAACTGCGCGGCGAGCATCACGAGCAGCGGGCGGAACCGCTTGCCTCCGGCCTGTACGAGGTGCTGGGCGGCCTCGGTGATGAACGGCACACCGCTCTTGGTGGCCTCCAGGAGGCCCTCCTCGACAGCGGCCAACCCGGCCTGGACATCGGCTTCAAGAGCCTGGTCCCGCACGCTCAGCCCAAAAGGCCCGACGACGGTCACGAGGGGTACTCCTGTCTGCCTGCGAACACGGGGATTGTCGATGTGTCGCTGTCTTCACCAAAAGTCAGCGTATCCGGTCGGCTGTCGATCACCGTGGGCGCCTGTCCCTTCGATGGCTCGTCGCCGCGTGTTCGCACTGCGCCTTTCCTTTGGGTCCGGGTGCCGTGAGTTCGGCACCGCCGGACACCACGATGGGGGTTACGCGCCGTCGCGGCGGGGAGGGATTCCCCGTACCCGCCCCTTCCCGAAACTGGGGCGAAGTCCCCAGACCCCGGGGTCCGGGGCGGAGCCCCGGTTTCGGGAAGGGGCGGGATCGGGGAACAAATCTCCGCCGCGACGGCGCGCAACCCCCACCGCCCGGCCCGGCGGTGCCGAACCGGCCGTCACCCCCCTATACCGCCGCCACCGCCTTCGCCAACCGCGGCGACGCATACTCCGTCCCGCACACGAACCGCATCACCGGCCCGAAGCTCGCCGCCGCCGGCAGCCCCGTGAAGAAGAGGCCCGGCACCGAGGAGCGGTAGCCCGGGCCCAGCCGGGGCCCGCCCGCGGCCACTGCGAGGCGGGTGCGCAGCCCGGGACCGAGGAAGTCCATGGCGGCGACGTCCACGTGGTAGCCGGTGGCGGCGATCACATGGTCGGCGCGCAGCTCGCTCTCCGCGCCCGCGGGCCCCTCCCCGGAGAGCGTCAGCACCGGCTGCCCCGACTCCACCCGGGCCCGGACGATCCGCTTGCCCTCCGTGACCTGCACCCGCCCCACGAAGCGGTCCCGCAGCCACCACGCGCCCAGCGGGCCCAGCACATGGCGCACCAGGTACTGCCGGGCCGGCGGCGGCAGCATGCGGAAGCCGTCCGCGTGGTACGAGAAGGCGTACAGCGACCAGGCCCGCCCGAACGGCGTGTCGGGCTTCAGCGGCGACTGCCCGTCCGGCGCCGCCCCGAACCGCACAGCGCCCCGCCGCCGCGCGACGATCCGCACCGTCGCGGCCCCCGCCTCGGCCAGCAGCGCCGCGGTCTCCAGCGCCGACTGCCCGGCACCGACCACCACCACGTGCCGCCCGGCGAAGCCGGACAGGTCGCGGTGCTGGGAGCTGTGCGAAACGGGCCCGCTCGCCGAGGGCCCGTCCGGCACGGCCGCCGCCAGCTCGGCGGGCAGCCGGGCCAGGCCGCTGAGGCCGGTGGCGACCACCACGGCCCGCGCGGCGAACTGCTCCCCGGAGTCCAGCTTCAGCTCGAAGCCCCCGCCGGAGTTCCGGCGCTCCACGGACACCACGCGCTCCTTCTCCAGCGCGGGCACCAGCCGCTGCTGGAACCACAGCCCGTAGCGGGCGAAGACCTCGACCGGGATCAGCTCCCAGTCCGACTCGTACCGCCGCTCGCCCACGTCCTGGCAGAAGTCGAAGAGGGTGTGGCCGGGCTGGGGCGCGTCGATATTGGAGGCCGGGGGGGTGGATTTCAGCAGCATCCCGGCGGGCATGTGCTCGCGCCAGCTCACCATGGGCGAGCCGAAGACGCGGGTCGGCACATGGCGCGCCTTCAGGTGGGCTGCGGTCGAGAGGCCGAACGGTCCGGCCCCGATGACGGCTACGGGCAGTGTCACGAGTCCCCTCCCAGGGCGTTGCTACTGGGAACGTTGCACAGGCTGGTGCGGTGCGGCCCGTCACTCGGCGGCGGACGCGGCAGCCGCGGCGGCCGCGGCCGCGCGGCGCCTGGAGCGCCACAGCTGCCACAAATGCCGGGCGCCCGGCCGGACGAACCGGGCGAGCATGGTGAAGAAGGGCTTCATGTCGTCACGGGCGGCCCAGGCCAGTTCCGTGCCGCTCGCGCGGGTGGGCGCGTGCGGGGTCGTGTAGCCGCTGCGGCGGTAGGCGGCGAGGGCGGGCAGGTCGATGTTCTCCACGATGAAGCGTCGGCCCGCGAGCTGCTCGCCCTCGGGCACCCGCCGCCCGGTGAGGTCGAGGTGCTGGGCCCGGACGACGTCTATGCCCGCCTCGTTCTCGAACATGCGGAACTGGGCACCCATGCGCGGGTTGAAGTCCAGCAGCTTGTAGCGCCCGTCGCGCCGGTCGAAGCGCCAGTCCAGGTCGATGATCCCGCAGAAGCCGATCTGCTTGATGAACTGGGCGGCCATGGCGGCGAGTTCGGGGTTGTCCACGATGTAGGCGTTGGCCGTCATCCCGGCGTGCGGCGGCCAGGAGCGCACCTTGACGCCCGTGAACATCGCCAGCGGGGTGCTCTCGGCGTCGAAGTAGGCGTGAACGATCCAGTCCTCGGCCTCCTCGCGCGGCAGGTACTCCTGGAGGATCACCCCCGGCGCGGGCCCCCAGTCGCGCGCCAGCTCCAGCAGTTCGCGCGGCCCGCGGATGCGGGTGGTGCCGTGCACGGCCGGGCGGCGCCGCCGTTCGAACGCCTCGCGGTTCTTGGCCACCAGCGGGAACGCGGCGACCGAGGCGTACTTCTCGATCTCCTCGTACGAGGCCGGGAAGAGCGTCGCCGGCGAGGGCACCCCGTGCTCCACGCACAGCTCGTGCAGCCCCTGCTTGCTGGCCAGCCTGCGCGGCAGGCCGCGCTCCACCGGGGGGAAGAGGAAGGAGCCCGCCAGCTCCCCGGCGTGCTCGGCGATCAGCACGGCCGCCTCCTCGTCGGTGGGGATGAGCACCGCCGGACGGCCGATCTTCGCGCCGATCCGCAGCAGGCCCGCGACCAGCTCCTCGCCGCGCTCCTTGCCCGTCGTCGGCCAGACGAAGCCGGTGTGCAGATAGCGGGAGAGGGCGGCGGGAGTCCATCTGTCCTCGGTGATGGCGTACATCGGGACACCCAGCCGGCCCAGGCTCCGGATGGCCCCGACCCCTCCGTGGTGCAGGGGATAGTCGCCGATCTTCACAATCAGCCCGGGCACGGACCGGTCCGCCGCCACCGGCGCGCTCCTGCTCGCCACCAGCACCCCCCTCGGCCACCCAGCCTCAGCGGCCCCCCACTGTGTGTGACCCGACTTAGGACGCTACTTCGGAATCGCCGCCTCCAGCAAGGAGTTACCGGACATTGCCCTCCCTTTAGCCAGCGGTCGGACATGTGTCGGAGAGCCTGGGTGAGCCTCGGAGACCCCTTGCCCATCCCCCGCCAGCAACTAATGTGTGATCGCCCCCAAGGAGCGCGTTCCAGCAGTTCCGCAGTTCCCGCAGTTCCACTGTTCAGGAGAAGGCGAGGCAGCGTCCCATGCCCCAGCACCACCCCCGTGAGCTGCCCGAAGGCGACCCCTTCGGCGCGGACACCCTCCCGTACGGCATCTTCACCACCCCGGACGCGCCCGACCGCCCCCGAGTCGGCGTGCGCTACGGCGCATACGTCCTGGACGCCGCCGCGGCCGCCGCGGACGCCGGCTCCGCCCATGCGCACCTGCTGGCCGCGCCCACCCTCAACCCGCTGCTGGCCGCGGGCCGGCCCGTGTGGCAGGCCGTGCGCGCCGAGGTCCGCGGCTGGCTGGACGGGCCGCACTTCCACCCGCTCGCCGAGGTGACGCTGCACCTGCCGTTCGAGGTGGCGGACTACGTCGACTTCTACGCGAGCGAGCACCACGCCACCAACGTGGGCCGCATCTTCCGCCCCGGCGCCGATCCCCTCACGCCCAACTGGAAGCACCTGCCCATCGGTTACCACGGGCGGGCGGGCACGGTCGTGGTCTCGGGCACCGACATCGTGCGCCCGCAGGGCCAGCGCAAGGCGCCCGCGGACGAGGCTCCTTCGTTCGGGCCCTGCCTGCGCCTGGACATCGAGGCCGAGGTGGGCTTCGTGGTCGGCGCCCCGGCCCCGGCGAACACCCCCGTGCCGCTGGCGGACTTCCGCGAGCACGTGTTCGGCGTCTGCCTCGTCAACGACTGGTCGGCGCGCGACATCCAGGCGTGGGAGTACGTGCCGCTCGGCCCGTTCCTCGGCAAGTCCTTCGCCACCTCGGTGTCCGCCTGGATCACTCCCCTGGACGCCTTCGACGAGGCGCGCACGGCGCCCCCGGAGCGCACCTACCCGCTGCTGCCCTACCTCGACGACGCGGACGCCGAGCCCGGCGGCATCGACCTGCGCATCGAGGTGGACATCAACGGGGAGACGGTCTCCCGGCCGCCGTTCTCCGCCATGTACTGGACGGCCGCCCAGCAGCTGGCCCATATGACCGTCAACGGCGCGTCACTGCGCACCGGGGACCTCTACGCCTCCGGCACGGTCAGCGGACCCGAGCCCGACCAGCTGGGCTGCCTGCTGGAGCTGACCCAGGGCAAGGGCCCCTGGCTGGCCGACGGCGACATGGTCACCCTCACCGCCTGGGCACCGGGCCCCGGCGGCGCCCGGATCGGCCTCGGCGAGGTCACCGGACGCGTCGTTCCGGCACGCCGGGCATGAACCCGGCCCCCTCCGGCCTGTCCCTGCCGGAGGAGCTGCTGCTGCTCGCACACGAACCGGTGTCCGGGCGGAGGCTGTGCGACGGCCGCTTCCTGGCGTACGGCGTGGCCGGGGCGGTGCTGGCCGAGCTGGAACTGCTCGGCCACGTGGCGGAGGAGGGCGGGCGCGCGGTGGCGACCGGCGCGTTCCCGCCCGGGGACCCGCTGCTGGCCGCCGCCCTGGTGAGCCTGCCGATGGCCGGCAAGAAGTACCCGCGCCTCGTCCCGCGCACGCGGGGCTGGGTGCGCCGGGCCGGTAGGCACCTGATCGACGGGTGGCTGAAGAGGCTGGTGGGGCGCGGGGCGTTGCGGGTCGAACAGCGCAGGTTCATCGGGGTGTTCCCGTACCGGCGCTACCCGGCGGGCCCGGTGGCCCACTCGGCGGAGGTGCGCCACCGCTTCGACGCGGCCCTGCGCGCGGGCTTCCCCGACCCGCGCAGCCGGGCCCTGGCCGGGCTGGCGGCGGCGACGGGCATCGACGGGCGCCTCTGCCCACGCCGGGAGGGCCGCACGGCGCGGCGCGCGATGCGGCAGGCGATGCGGGAGCAGTGGACGGCGATGGCGGTCTACCGCAACGTCCGACAGGACAGGGCGGCGGACGGCGGGGGTTAGCGGTTGTTTTCCCCGATCCCGCCCCTTCCCGAAACCGGGGGCTCCGCCCCCGGACCCCCGCTCCTCAAACGCCGGAGGGGCTGAAATTGCCCCGAACCGGGGGTCTGGGGGGCGAAGCCCCCCAGTTCTTTATCCGGGGTCTGGGGCGAAGCCCCAGTTTCGGGAAGGGGCGGGATCGGGGAAGAGAAAGCCCCACCCCACCCTGCTAGCTTGACGTGTCCAAAACCACCGCACACAGAAAAGGGCACACGTGCGCAAGGCAGTACAGATCACGGGGGCGGCGCTCATCGCCGCTGTACTGATGACCGGTTGCAGCAAGAGCAGCGACGGCGGCAAGAAGGCCGACGCCTCGGCCCCGGCCCAGTCCCCCTCTCAGGACGCCCCCGCGGGCAACGCCCCGGGCGGCGCATCCACCGCCCCCGCCGCCGGCGGCACCGTCAAGACCGCCGACCTCAAGGGCGGCTGGTCCAAGGGCAAGCTGACGGACGACAGCCTGCTCATCCTCTCCTTCTCCGGCAACATGGTGATGCTCAGCGCCGGAAAGACCGCCTGCTCCGGCACCGTCAGCGACGCCTCGCAGCCGGTCACCCTCACCATGACGCACTGCCAGGACAACAGCACCGCGTACAGCAAGGGCACCGTCAAGAGCTTCGACGGCAAGAGCCTCACGGTGTCCTGGGCCTCCGGCAAGGAGGACGTCCTCAACAAGACCGTGGGCGGAGACGGCAAGGTCGTCCCCGGCATGCCGGGAATGCCGGAGATGCCGAAGCACTGACACCGGCACACCGGCACACCGGCGCCCCGCCGAGACAATCGGCGGGGCGCCGGAAACCCGCAAGCAGCGTCAGCGGCTACCGCACGAACACCCCCGCCTGCCCCGCCAGATCCAGGAAGTACTGCGGCGCCACACCGAGCACCAGCGTCACCGCCACCCCGACCGCAATGGCCGTCGAGGTCAGCGGACTCGGCACCGCCACCGTCGGCCCCTCCGCCTTCGGCTCGCTGAAGAACATCAGCACGATCACCCGGATGTAGAAGAACGCGGCGATCGCCGAGGACAGCACACCCACCACGACCAGCGGCGCCGCCCCGCCCTGCGCCGCCGCCTTGAACACCGCGAACTTCCCCGCGAACCCGCTCGTCAGCGGAATGCCGGCGAAGGCCAGCAGGAAGACCGCGAACACCGCCGCCACGAGCGGCGAACGGCGCCCCAGCCCGGCCCACTTGGACAGGTGCGTCGCCTCCCCGCCCGCGTCCCGCACCAGCGTCACCACGGCGAAGGCGCCCAGCGTGACGAATGAGTACGCACCCAGGTAGAAGAGGACGGAGGAGACCCCGTCGGGGGTGACGGCGATGACGCCCGCGAGGATGAAGCCGCCGTGGGCGATGGAGGAGTAGGCCAGCAGCCGCTTCACATCGGTCTGGGTGACGGCCACGATCGCGCCCACCAGCATCGTGACGATGGCGACGCCCCACATCACCGGCCGCCAGTCCCAGCGCATGCCCGGCAGGGCCACGTACAGCAGCCGCAGCAGCGCGCCGAAGGCGGCGACCTTCGTGGCGGCCGCCATGAAGCCGGTGACCGGCGTCGGGGCGCCCTGGTAGACGTCCGGCGTCCACATGTGGAACGGCACCGCACCCACCTTGAACAGCAGCCCCATCAGCACCATCGCCCCGCCGATCAGCAGCAGCGCGTCATTGCCCGTGGTGGCCGCGAGCGCCGGGTCGACCGTCCGCGTGGTGCCGCTGATCACCTCGGCGATGCCCGAGTAGGTGACGGTGCCGGCGTACCCGTACAGCAGCGCTACCCCGAACAGCAGGAAGGCGGAGGAGAAGGCGCCCAGCAGGAAGTACTTGACCGCGGCCTCCTGCGAGACCAGCCGGTGGCGCCGGGCCAGCGCGCACAGCACGTACAGCGGCAGCGAGAAGACCTCGAGGGCGATGAAGAGGGTCAGCAGGTCGTCGGCGGCGGGGAAGACCAGCATCCCGCCGATCGCGAACAGCAGGACCGGGAAGACCTCGGTGGTCGTCAGGCCCGCCGCGACCGCCTTCCGCTCGGCGTCCCCGCCCGGCACGGCGGCCGCCTGCGCGGTGAAGGAGTCGACCGGCCGCCCGTGCGCGGCGGGGTCCAGCCGGCGCTCGGCGAAGGTGAGCACCGCGATCAGCCCGACGAGCAGGACGGTGCCCTCCAGGAACAGCGCCGGCCCGTCGACGGCGACCGCCCCCATGGCCGCCACGTGCGCCTTGCCGGTGCCGTAGCCGCCCGCGGCGAGGGCGATCACGGCGGCGAAGGCGGCGGCCAGGGCGACGACGGTCAGCAGGAGCTGGGCGTGGTAGCGGGCGCGGCGCGGCAGGAACGCCTCGACGAGGACGCCCACGAGCGCGGCGCCGAGCACGATGAGTGTCGGCGACAGCTGGGCGTACTCGATGTGGGGGCCGGGGATCTTCCTGGGTGCCTCGGCCGCGGCGAGTGTCCACAGGCTGTGGACGGATGCTGCGTGACTCACTTCGCGGCCTCCACATCGTTCACATGCACTTTGGGCTCGGGGTCGGTCCTGTGGACCTGCGACATGGTGTGCTCGACCGCCGGGTCGAGGATGCGCGTCACGGGCTTGGGGTAGATGCCGAGGAACAGCAGCAGGGCGATCAGCGGTGCGACGACCGCCAGTTCGCGCACCTTGAGGTCCGGCATGCCCCGCACCGGCTCGGCCACCGGACCGGTCATGGTGCGCTGGTAGAGCACGAGGACGTACAGCGCGGTGAGGACGATCCCGGCGGCCGCGATCACACCGACGGCCGGATAGCGGGTGAACGTGCCGACCAGGACCAGGAATTCGGAGACGAAGGGCGCGAGCCCCGGCAGCGACAGCGTGGCCAGACCGCCGACCAGGAACGTCCCGGCGAGGAGCGGCGCCACCTTCTGCACCCCGCCGTAGTCGGCGATGAGCCGGGAGCCGCGCCGGGAGATCAGGAAGCCCGCGACCAGCATCAACGCGGCCGTGGAGAGCCCGTGGTTGACCATGTAGAGCGTGGCGCCGCCCTGGCCCTGGGTGGTCATGGCGAAGATGCCCAGGATGATGAAGCCGAAGTGCGAGATCGAGGCGTAGGCGATCAGCCGCTTGATGTCCCGCTGCCCGACGGCCAGCAGCGCCCCGTACAGGATGCTGATCAGCGACAGCACGAGGATCACCGGCGTGGCCCACTTGGACGCCTCCGGGAAGAGCTGGAGGCAGAAGCGGAGCATCGCGAACGTGCCGACCTTGTCGACCACCGCCGTGATCAGCACGGCCACGGGGGACGTGGCCTCGCCCATCGCGTTGGGCAGCCAGGTGTGCAGCGGCCACAGCGGCGCCTTGACGGCGAACGCGAAGAAGAAGCCCAGGAACAGCCACCGTTCGGTGCTGGTGGCGAACTCCAGCTTCCCGGCCGCCCGCGCCTGCACGATCTCCTGGAGGGAGAAGGTGCCCTGGCCGAGCTGGTGGGCGGTGACCGCGTACAGCCCGATGACGGCGGCGAGCATGATCAGGCCGCCGACGAGGTTGTAGAGCAGGAACTTCACCGCGGCGTACGAGCGCTGGGCCGCCGTCTCCGCCTCGCCGCGCTCCCCCGCCCGGTCGCCGAAGCCGCCGATGAGGAAGTACATCGGGACGAGCATGGCCTCGAAGAAGATGTAGAAGAGGAAGACGTCGGTGGCCTCGAAGGCGATCACCACCATCGCCTCGACCATCAGGATCAGCGCGAAGAAGCCCTGCGTGGGCCGCCACCGCGAGGAAGCCGTCTCCAGCGGGTCCGCGTCGTGCCAGCCGGCGAGGATCACGAACGGGACCAGCAGCGCGGTCAGGGCGATCAGCACCACCGAGATGCCGTCCACGCCCAGCGAGTACCGCACCCCGAAGTCCGCGATCCACGCGTGCGACTCGGTGAGCTGGAAGGGGCCGGTCGCGTCCGGGTCGAAGCGCACGAGCTGGACGCCCGCGAGCACCAGCGTGGCGAGCGAGCAGCACAGCGCGAGCCACTTGGCGGCGGTGCGCCGCGCGGCGGGCACGGCGGCCGTGGCGACCGCGCCGGCGGCGGGCACCGCGGCCGTGACCGTCAGGAGGGGAAATGACATGACTAGACCGCCCTCATCAGCAGGGTCGCGGCGATGAGCACCGCCGCACCGCCGAACATCGAGACCGCGTACGAGCGCGCGAAGCCGTTCTGGAGCCTGCGCATCCGGCCCGACAGCCCGCCCATGGCGGCGGCGGTTCCGTTGACCACGCCGTCGACCAGGGTGTGGTCGACGTAGACCAGGCTGCGGGTGAGGTGCTCGCCGCCGCGCACCAGCACGATGTGGTTGAAGTCGTCCTGGAGCAGGTCCCGGCGGGCGATGCGCACGAGCACCCCGCCGCGCGGGGCCGTGACGGGCACGGGCCTGCGCCCGTACTGCGACCAGGCGAGCGCGACGCCGACGACCAGGACGACCATGGTGGCCGCGGTGACCTGGACGGCGGTGACCGGGGAGTTGCCCTCGGCGTGCCCGGTGACGGGCTCCAGCCACTTGAGGAAGGCGTCGTTGATGCTGAACAGCCCGCCCGCGAGGACCGATCCGACCGCGAGAATGATCATCGGGATGGTCATGACCTTGGGCGACTCGTGCGGGTGGGGCAGCTCGCCGCTTTCGTCGGGCTGCCAGCGCTTCTCGCCGAAGAACGTCAGCAGCATCACCCGCGTCATGTAGTACGCCGTGATGGCCGCGCCCAGCAGGGCCGCCCCGCCCAGGATCCAGCCCTCGGTGCCGCCCTTGGCGAAGGCCGCCTCGATGATCTTGTCCTTGGAGAAGAAGCCGGACAGCCCGGGGAAGCCGATGATGGCCAGGTAGCCCAGGCCGAAGGTGACGAAGGTGACGGGCATGTACGACCGCAGCCCGCCGTAACGCCGCATGTCGACCTCGTCGTTCATGCCGTGCATCACCGAGCCCGCCCCGAGGAAGAGGCCGGCCTTGAAGAAGCCGTGGGTGACCAGGTGCATGATCGCGAAGACGTAGCCGATCGGCCCCAGCCCGGCCGCGAGGACCATGTAGCCGATCTGGGACATCGTCGAGCCCGCGAGGGCCTTCTTGATGTCGTCCTTGGCGCAACCGACGATCGCACCGAAGAGGAGCGTCACCGCGCCCACCGTGACGACCGCGGTCTGCGCGTCGGGCGCCGCGTCGAAGATCGCCCCGGACCGGGTGATCAGATACACCCCGGCGGTCACCATCGTCGCCGCGTGGATGAGCGCGGAGACCGGCGTCGGACCCTCCATCGCGTCCCCGAGCCAGCTCTGGAGCGGGACCTGGGCCGACTTTCCGCAGGCGGCCAGCAGGAGGACGAGCCCGATGGCGGTCAGCTTGCCCTCGCCCGCCTGCTCCGCGTGCTTCAGCACGGGCCCGAAGGCGAAGGTCCCGAAGGTCGTGAACATCAGCATCACGGCGATCGACAGCCCGACGTCGCCGACGCGGTTGACGATGAACGCCTTCTTGGCCGCCGTGGCCGCGCTCGGCTTGTGCTGCCAGAAGCCGATCAGCAGGTACGAGGCGAGGCCGACGCCCTCCCAACCGACGTACAGCAGCAGGTAGTTGTCGGCGAGGACCAGCAGCAGCATCGCGGCGAGGAAGAGGTTGAGAAAACCGAAGAAGCGCCGCTTCCGCTCGTCGCGGGCCATGTAGCCGACCGAGTAGAGGTGGATGAGCGAGCCCACGCCCGTGATCAGCAGCACGAAGGTCATCGACAACTGGTCCAGCTGGAAGCCCACATCCGCGCGGAAGCCGCCGACGGGCACCCAGCTGAAGACGGTCACGCCCAGCTCGCGGTCCTCGGCGCCGCGGCCCAGCATGTCGGCGAAGAGCACCACGCCGAGGACGAAGGACACGGCCGCGCACAGGGTGCCGAGCCACGGCCCGCCGCGGTCGAGCCGGCGGCCGCCGCAGAGCAGCACGCCCGCGCCCAGCAGGGGCGCCAGGACGAGCAGTCCGATGAGATTCTCCACGTCTGCGATCCCCTTACAGCTTCAGCAGGCTGGCGTCGTCGACCGAGGCCGAGTGGCGGGAGCGGAAGATCGTCACGATGATCGCGAGGCCGATGACGACCTCGGCGGCGGCCACGACCATCGTGAAGAAGGCGATGATCTGGCCGTCGAGGTTGCCGTGCATCCGGGAGAAGGTGACGAACGCCAGGTTGCAGGCGTTCAGCATCAGCTCGACGCACATGAAGATGACGATCGCATTCCGGCGGATGAGCACACCGGCGGCGCCGATGGTGAACAACAGGGCAGCCAGATAGAGGTAGTTGACGGGATTCACTTGGCACCCTCCTCCGTACGCCCCTTGTCGCGCTCCAGCCACTCCTGCGACCGCTGCTCCAGCGCCGCCAGGTCGGCGAGCGCCTCGCCCGAGACGTCGCGGATCTGGCCCCGGGCGCGCAGCGTGGCGTTGACGCTCAGCTCGGCCGGGGTGCCGTCGGGCAGCAGGGCGGGGACGTCGACCGCGTTGTGCCGGGCGTAGACGCCGGGCGCGGGGAGCGGGGGCAGCTGCTTGCCGCTGCGGACGCGCTGCTCGGACAGCTCGCGCTGAGTGGCGGCGCGCTCGGTGCGCTCGCGGTGGGTGAGGACCATGGCCCCCACGGCCGCGGTGATGAGCAGGGCGCCGGTGATCTCGAAGGCGAAGACGTACTTGGTGAACAGCAGGGAGGCCAACCCCTGGACGTTCCCGGCCGAGTTGGCCTGGCCGAGCCCGTCGAAGTCGCGCAGCGAGGCGTTGCCGATGCCCGCCATCAGCAGGATGCCGAAGCCCAGCACGCACAGCCCGGCGAGCCACCGCTGGCCCCGGATCGTCTCGCGCAGCGAGTCGGCGGCCGTGACGCCCACCAGCATCACCACGAACAGGAACAGCATCATGATCGCGCCCGTGTAGACGACGATCTGCACGATGCCCAGGAAGTACGCGCCGTTGGCCAGGTAGAAGACCGCCAGGACGATCATCGTCCCGGCGAGCGACAGGGCGCTGTGCACCGCCTTCTTCATCAGCACCGTGCCCAGCGCCCCGGCCGTCGCGACGACGGCCAGCAGCCAGAACTGGACCGCCTCGCCCGTCGACGTCGTCGAGGCGGCGGCGAGACCGCTCATGCCTCCACCTCCTCCGTGTGGTTCTCCTCCGGCTTCTCGCCTTTGGAGACGGCCACTTGGCGGGCCGTTCCCGGTGCGGCGCCGGTCACCAGCCCCCGGTAGTAGTCCTGTTCGGTCATGCCGGGGAAGATGGCGTGCGGGGTGTCGACCATGCCCTCCTCGAGCCCCGCGAGCAGCTGCTCCTTCGTATAGATCAGCGATTCCCGGCTGGCGTCGGCCAGTTCGTACTCGTTGGTCATGGTCAGGGCCCGGGTCGGGCAGGCCTCGACGCACAGGCCGCACAGGATGCAGCGCAGGTAGTTGATCTGGTAGACGCGGCCGTAGCGCTCGCCTGGGGAGTAGCGCTCCTCGTCGGTGTTGTCCGCGCCCTCGACGTAGATCGCATCGGCCGGGCAGGCCCAGGCGCACAGCTCGCAGCCGATGCACTTCTCCAGGCCGTCGGGGTGGCGGTTGAGCTGGTGACGGCCGTGGAAGCGCGGTGCGGTGTGCTTCTTGTACTCCGGGTACTGCTCGGTCAGCCGCTTCTTGAACATGGCCTTGAAGGTCACACCGAAGCCGGCCACGGGATTCTGCCAGGGGGTCCGGGGGGCGTCCCCCCGGGAAGACTCGTCAGGCACCGCCGTCCGCCTCCTTTCCGTCACGCTGAGTATCCACCCCGCCACTGACAATCAGCTCCCGGCCCCCGCGCGGGCCGCGGCGCGGCACCGGGGGCAGGGTCTGGCCGGGCAGCGGCGGCACGGGGAAGCCGCCCGCCATCGGGTCGAACTCGGGCCCGGGGCCCTCGGCCGCCTCCGCCGCGGCCTCGCCGTCCCGGCGGCCGCGCAGGACGTCGGCCACCAGCGACAGCAGGAGGATCGCCAGCACCGCGCCGCCGACGTACAGCACGATGTCCTGGAAGTCGTAGTTCTCGTTCCGCAGGGCGCGCACCGTGGCGACGAGCATCAGCCACACCACCGAGACCGGGATGAGCACCTTCCAGCCCAGCTTCATCAGCTGGTCGTAGCGCACCCGGGGCAGCGTGCCGCGCAGCCAGATGAAGAAGAACAGCAGCAGCTGCACCTTGATGACGAACCACGCCATCGGCCACCAGCCGTGGTTCGCCCCCTCCCAGAAGGAGGAGACGGGGTACGGGGCCCGCCAGCCGCCCAGGAACAGGGTGGTCGCGACCGCCGAGACCGTCACCATGTTCACGTACTCGGCGAGCATGAACATCGCGAACTTGATGGACGAGTACTCGGTGTTGAAGCCGCCGACCAGGTCGCCCTCGGACTCCGGCATGTCGAAGGGGGCCCGGTTGGTCTCGCCCACCATCGTGGCGATGTAGACGAGGAAGGACACCGGCAGCAGCACCACGTACCAGCGGTCGTGCTGGGCCTCGACGATCGTCGAGGTGGACATGGAGCCGGAGTAGAGGAAGACCGAGGCGAAGGCCGCGCCCATCGCGATCTCGTACGAGATCATCTGCGCGCAGGAGCGCAGCCCGCCCAGCAGCGGATAGGTCGAGCCGGACGACCAGCCCGCCAGCACGATGCCGTAGATGCCGACCGAGGCGACCGCGAGGATGTAGAGGACCGCGATCGGCAGGTCGGTGAGCTGCATCGTCGTGCGGTGGCCGAAGACCGAGACCTCGTTGTCCGCCGGGCCGAAGGGGATCACCGCGATGGCCATGAAGGCCGGGATCGCGGCGACGATCGGCGCGAGGACGTAGACGACCTTGTCGGCGCGCCGGACGACCACGTCCTCCTTCAGCATCAGCTTGACGCCGTCGGCCAGCGACTGCAGCAGGCCCCAGGGGCCGTGCCGGTTGGGGCCGATGCGCAGCTGCATCCAGGCGACGACCTTGCGCTCCCAGACGATCGAGAAGAGCACGGTCAGCATGAGGAAGGCGAAGCAGAAGACCGCCTTGATGACGACCAGCCACCACGGGTCCCCGCCGAACACCGACAAGTCCTCCGCGGCCAGTTGCCGCAGTGCAGGGCTCACGAGCGCACCTCCGGTCCCTCGGGCCCGGCGTCCGCCGCGGCCGCCGCCCCGATCCGTACCAGCTCTCCCGGCCGCGCCCCGAGGCCGGAGACGGCGCCGCCGCCGGCCGAGTTCAGCGGCAGCCACACCACGCGGTCCGGCATCGGGGTGATCCGCAGCGGCAGCCGGACCGTGCCCGCGGGCCCGGTCACGGCGAGGACGTCGCCCTCGGCCACCCCGGCCTCGGCGGCCGTGGCCGCCGAGACGCGGGCGAGCACCGGGTGACGGGTGCCGGCCAGCGCGTCGTCGCCGTCCTGGAGCCGGCCGAGGTCGAGCAGCATCCGGTGCCCCGCGAGCACCGCCTCGCCCGGCTCGGGGCGGGGCAGCGGCCGGCCGGGCTCCGCCGGATCGGCGGCCCGCTCGCCGCGCCACCGGCCCAGCCGCGCCAACTCGGCGCGCGCCGCCGGGACATCGGGCAGCCCCAGCCGCACGTCCATCGCGTCGGCGAGCATGTCCAGCACCCGGCCGTCCGGCAGGACGTGCCGCCTCAGCAGCTGGTCGGGCTTGAGCGCGGCCTCGAACGGCCGTGCCCGGCCCTCCCAGTTGAGGAACGTGCCGGACTTCTCCACGGCCGCGGCGACCGGCAGCACCACGTCCGCCCGGTCCGTCACCTCGCTCGGCCGCTGTTCGAGGCTCACCAGGAAGCCGACCGCGGCCAGCGCCTCCCGGGCCCGCGCCGGGTCCGGGAGGTCCGCGACCTCCACCCCGCCCACGAGCAGGGCGCCCAGCTCCCCGGTGGCCGCCGCCTCGACGATCTGACCGGTGTCCCGCCCGGGGCTGCACGGCAGTTCGGGCAGGCCCCAGGCCGTGGCCGTCTCCTCGCGGGCCCGCGGGTCCGTGGCGGGCCGCCCGCCGGGCAGCAGCCCGGGCAGGGCGCCCGCCTCCAGCGCCCCGCGCTCGCCCGCCCGGCGCGGGATCCACACCAGCGCCGCGCCCGTGGCGTCGGCCGTCGTCGCGGCCGCCGTGAGCGCCCCCGGCACGCCTGCCAGCCGCTCGCCGACGACGATCACCGCGCCCTCGGCGCGCAGCGCCTCGGCCGTGGCCCGGCCGGTCGCGTCCAGCCCCGAGGAACCGGCCAGCGCCCGCAGCCACTCGGTCTCCGTGCCGGGTGCGGCGGGCAGCAGCGTGCCGCCGGCCTTGGCCAGGCCCGGGGTGGCGTGCGTGGCCAGCGCGAAGACGCGCTGTCCGCGCTTGCGCCAGGCCTTGCGCAGCCGCAGGAAGACGCCGGGCGCCTCCTCTTCGGCCTCGATGCCCACCAGCAGCACCGCCGGGGCCTGTTCGAGTGCCGTGTACGTGACGCCCGTACCGTCGATGTCCCGGCCGCGGCCGGCCACGCGCGCGGCGAGGAAGTCCGCCTCCTCACCGCTGTGCACCCGCGCCCGGAAGTCCACGTCGTGCGTGTCGAGGGCGACCCGCGCGAACTTGGCGTAGGCGTACGCGTCCTCGACCGTGAGCCGCCCGCCCGCGAGCACCCCGGCCCGGCCGCGCGCCGCCGCCAGCCCGCCGGCCGCCGCCGCCAGCGCGTCCGGCCAGCTGGCCGGCTCCAGCACGCCCTCCTCGTTCCGCACGAGCGGGGTCTCCAGTCGCTCCGGCCGCTGGGCGTAGCGGAACGCGAAGCGCCCCTTGTCGCACACCCACTCCTCGTTGACCTCCGGGTCCTCCGCGGCCAGCCGGCGCATCACCTTGCCGCGCCGGTGGTCCGTGCGCAGGGCGCAGCCGCCCGCGCAGTGCTCGCACACCGACGGCGAGGAGACGAGGTCGAAGGGCCGGGCGCGGAATCGGTACGCCGCCGAGGTCAGCGCCCCCACCGGGCAGATCTGGATGGTGTTCCCGGAGAAGTAGGACAGGAAGGGCTCGCCCTCGCCCGTGCCCACCTGCTCCAGCGCGCCGCGCTCCAGCAGGTCGATCATGGGGTCGCCCGCGATCTCGGCGGAGAAGCGGGTGCAGCGCGCGCAGAGCACGCACCGCTCGCGGTCCAGCAGGATCTGCGGGGAGATCGCGATCGGCTTCTCGTAGGTGCGCTTGCGGCCCTCGAAGCGGGACTCGGCCTGCCCGGCGCTCATGGCCTGGTTCTGCAGGGGGCACTCGCCGCCCTTGTCGCAGACCGGGCAGTCGAGCGGGTGGTTGATCAGCAGCAGCTCCATCACGCCGCGCTGCGCCTTCTCGGCCACGGGGGAGGTGAGCTGGGTCTTCACCACCATGCCGTCCGTGCAGGTGATCGTGCAGGACGCCATCGGCTTGCGCTGGCCCTCGACCTCGACGATGCACTGGCGGCAGGCGCCGGCCGGGTCCAGCAGGGGGTGGTCGCAGAAGCGCGGGATCTCGATGCCCAGCAGCTCGGCCGCCCGGATGACGAGCGTGCCCTTCGGCACGGAGATCTGGATGCCGTCGATGGTGACGGACACCAGGTCCTCCGGCGGTACGGCCGCGTTCCCTCCTCCGGAGGGGGCGGACGTGGCGACTGTCATGCGTTCACCCCCAGGTGAGCGTGCTGGTTGTTGGCGGGACCGTCGGCCCACACCGTCGACTT
The DNA here is from genome assembly GCF_056930295.1 of Streptomyces sp. 17_S59. Taxonomy (NCBI): domain Bacteria; kingdom Bacillati; phylum Actinomycetota; class Actinomycetes; order Kitasatosporales; family Streptomycetaceae; genus Streptomyces; species Streptomyces sp. 17_S59. The sequence goes on from NZ_JBXOWD010000001.1 coordinate 3,175,967, forward strand.
GGCGGGGTCGAAGGGGCAGCCCTTGCCCTTGACGTGCTGCTCGTACTCGGCGCGGAAGTACTTCAGCGAGGAGAAGATCGGGCTCGCCGCGCCGTCGCCGAGGGCGCAGAAGGACTTGCCGTTGATGTTGTCTGCAATGTCGTTGATCTTGTCGAGGTCGGTCATGCGGCCCCGGCCCGCCTCGATGTCGCGCATCAACTGGACGAGCCAGTGGGTGCCTTCGCGGCAGGGCGTGCACTTGCCGCAGGACTCGTGGGCGTAGAACTCGGTCCAGCGCGTGACGGCGCGCACGACGCACGTCGTCTCGTCGAAGCACTGGAGCGCCTTGGTGCCGAGCATCGATCCGGCGGCGCCCACGGCCTCGTAGTCGAGCGGCACGTCCAGGTGCTCGTCGGTCAGCAGCGGGGTCGAAGAACCGCCGGGCGTCCAGAACTTGAGCCGGTGGCCGGGGCGCATGCCGCCGCTCATGCCCAGCAGCTGGCCCAGCGTGATGCCCAGCGGGGCCTCGTACTGGCCGGGGTTGGCGACGTGGCCGCTGAGTGAGTACAGCGTGAAGCCCGGGGACTTCTCGCTGCCCATCGAACGGAACCAGTCCTTGCCCTTGTTGAGGATCGCGGGAACCGAGGCGATGGACTCGACGTTGTTCACCACAGTGGGGCAGGCGTAGAGGCCGGCGACCGCGGGGAAGGGGGGGCGCAGCCGGGGCTGGCCGCGGCGGCCCTCGAGCGAGTCGAGCAGGGCCGTCTCCTCGCCGCAGATGTAGGCGCCCGCCCCCGCGTGCACGGTGACGTCGAGGTCGAGCCCGCTGCCCAGGATGTTCCGGCCGAGGTAGCCCGCCGCGTACGCCTCGCGCACGGCCTCGTGCAGGCGGCGCAGCACGGGGACGGTCTCGCCGCGCAGATAGATGAAGGCGCGGTCGGAGCGGATCGCGTAGCAGGCGATCACCATTCCCTCGACGAGGGAGTGGGGGTTGGCGAAGAGAAGGGGGATGTCCTTGCAGGTACCGGGCTCGGACTCGTCGGCGTTGACGACGAGGTAGTGCGGCTTGCCGTCGCCCTGCGGGATGAACTGCCACTTCATCCCGGTCGGGAAGCCGGCGCCGCCGCGGCCGCGCAGACCTGAGTCCTTGACGTAGCCGATGACGTCGTCGGGCGTCATGGCGAGGGCCTTGCGCAGGCCCTGGTATCCCTCGTGCCGGAGGTAGGTCTCCAGCGTCCAGGAACGGGGCTCGTCCCAGAAGGCGCTGAGGACCGGGGAGAGCAGCTTCTCGGGGCTGGTCTCGTGGATGGCTGGCGCCATGGTCATCCCTCCCCCTCCTCGGGTGTCTGCTGCGGCTCGTCACCGGCGTCCGGGGCGGGGGCCGCCCGCGGGGGCCCGACCCGGGCCGGGCCGCCCTCGCCCCTGGCCAGCCGCAGCCCGGCCAGCGAGGCGGGTCCGGCGCCGCCGCTCGCCTCGACCGCGCCCGGCCGCTCGTCGGGGAAGCCCGCCAGGATGCGGGCCGTCTCCCGGTAGGTGCACAGGGGGGCGCCGCGCGTGGGGCTGACGGGGCGGCCGGCGCGCAGCTCGTCGACGAGCGCGACGGCGCTCTCGACGGTCTGGTTGTCGAAGAACTCCCAGTTGACCATCACCACGGGGGCGTAGTCGCAGGCCGCGTTGCACTCGATGTGCTCCAGGGTGACCTTGCCGTCGGCGGTGGTCTCGCCGTTGCCGACGCCCAGGTGCTGCTTGAGCGCGTCGAAGATCGCGTCGCCGCCCAGCACCGCGCACAGGGTGTTGGTGCAGACGCCCACCTGGTAGTCGCCGCCCGGCCTGCGCCGGTACATGGTGTAGAAGGTGGCGACCGCGGTGGCCTCGGCGGTGGTGAGGCCGAGCAGCCCGGCGCAGAAGCGGATGCCGGTGCGGGAGACGTGCCCCTCCTCGGCCTGCACCAGGTGCAGCAGCGGCAGCAGGGCGCTGCGGCTGTCGGGATAGCGGGCGATCACCTCCTTGGCGTCCGCCTCCAGCCGGGCGCGCACGTCGGCGGGGTAGTCCGGGGCGGGGAGCTGAGGCATCCCCAGGTCGACATCGCTCACCTTTGCTCCTTCGCTTCTCCGCCCGCGCGGCGCAGAGGTGCGGCTTTCGCGGTCTTCTGCAGCCCGGCGGCCGCGCGTGCGACGCTCACCGGTCCACGCCTCCCATCACAGGATCGATCGATGCAACAGCGACGATCACGTCGGCGACCATGCCGCCTTCGCACATCGCCGCCACCGACTGGAGGTTGGTGAAGGACGGGTCGCGGAAGTGGACCCGGTAGGGGCGGGTGCCGCCGTCGCTGACCATGTGCACGCCCAGCTCCCCCTTGGGGGACTCCACGGCCGTGTAAGCCTGGCCGGGCGGCACCCGGAAGCCCTCGGTCACCAGCTTGAAGTGGTGGATCAGGGCCTCCATCGAGGTGCCCATGATCTTCTTGATGTGATCGAGGGAGTTGCCGAGCCCGTCCGGGCCGAGGGCCAGCTGCGCGGGCCAGGCGATCTTCTTGTCGGCGACCATGACCGGCCCGGGCTGGAGCCGGTCCAGGCACTGCTCGACGATGCGCAGCGACTGGCGCATCTCCTCGATCCGGATCAGGAACCGGCCGTAGGCGTCGCATGTGTCGGCGGTCGCGACCTCGAAGTCGTAGTTCTCGTAGCCGCAGTAGGGCTGGGCCTTGCGCAGGTCGTGCGGCAGGCCGGTGGCGCGCAGTATGGGCCCGGTGATGCCGAGGGCCATGCAGCCGGTGAGGTCGAGGTGGCCGATGTGCTGCAAGCGGCCCTTGAAGATGGGGTTCCCCGTGGCGAGCTTGTCGTACTCGGGGAGGTTCCGGCGCATCTTCTTCACGAACTCGCGCACCTGGTCCACCGCGCCGGGCGGCAGGTCCTGGGCGAGCCCGCCCGGCCGTACGTAGGCGTGGTTCATACGCAGGCCGGTGATCAGCTCGAAGATGTCGAGGACGAGTTCGCGGTCCCGGAAGCCGTAGATCATGATCGTGGTGGCGCCCAGCTCCATGCCGCCGGTGGCGATGGCCACCAGGTGGGAGGAGATGCGGTTCAGCTCCATGAGCATGACCCGGACGACGGAGGCCCGGTCGGGGATCTGGTCCTCGATGCCCAGGAGCTTCTCGACGCCCAGGCAGTACGCCGTCTCGTTGAAGAACGGCGTCAGGTAGTCCATGCGCGTGACGAAGGTGGTGCCCTGGGTCCAGTTCCGGAATTCGAGGTTCTTCTCGATGCCGGTGTGGAGGTAGCCGATGCCGCAGCGCGCCTCGGTGACCGTCTCGCCGTCGATCTCCAGGATCAGCCGGAGCACCCCGTGGGTGGAGGGGTGCTGGGGGCCCATGTTGACGACGATGCGCTCGTCGTCGGCCTGCTCGGCGGCGGCGGTGATCTCGTCCCAGTCGCCGCCGGTGACGGTGTAGACGGTGCCCTCGGTGGTCTCGCGGGGGCCGGTGCCGGGTGTCGCCATCAGGAGTAGGACCTCCGCTGGTCCGGAGCCGGGATCTGGGCGCCCTTGTACTCGACGGGGATGCCGCCGAGGGGGTAGTCCTTGCGCTGCGGGAAGCCCTGCCAGTCGTCGGGCATCATGATCCGGGTGAGCGCCGGATGGCCGTCGAAGACGATCCCGAAGAAGTCGTAGGTCTCCCGCTCGTGCCAGTCGTTGGTCGGGTAGACCTCGACGACCGACGGGATGTGCGGGTCGCCGTCCGGGGCGCTCACCTCCAGCCGGACCAGCCGGTTGTGGGTGATCGAGCGCAGGTGGTAGACCGCGTGCAGCTCGCGCCCCTTGTCGCCGGGGAGGTGCACGCCGCTGACGCCCGTGCACAGCTCGAAGCGGAGGGCGGGCTCGTCGCGCAGGGTGCGGGCGACGCGCGGCAGGTGCTCCCGGGCGATGTGGAAGGTCAGCTCGCCGCGGTCGACGACGGTCTTCTCGATGGCGTTCTGCGGCAGCAGCCCCTGCTCCTCGAGGGCGCCCTCCAGCTCGTCCGCCACCTCGTCGAACCAGCCGCCGTACGGGCGGGCGGCCTCGCCCGGCAGCCGTACGGTTCTGACGAGCCGTCCGTAGCCGGTGGTGTCGCCGCCGTTCCGGGCGCCGAACATGCCGTGCCGGACGTCGATGACCTCGCCGTGGTCGAGGCGCTGGCCGGGGAGGCGCTGGGCGTCGAGGTCCTTGTCGGGGTTGACGCCGTTGGGGCCCTTGGGGAGCGGGCCGTCGGGCTTGGGCTCGGTCACTGGAGCAGCCCCTTCATCTCGATGAGCGGCAGGGCCTTCAGCGCGGCCCGCTCCGCCTCGCGCTCCGCCTCCTCGCGCTGCACGCCGAGCTTCTCGTGCTGGATCTTCTTGTGGAGCTTGATGATCGCGTCGAGCAGCATCTCGGGGCGGGGCGGACAGCCGGGCAGATAGATGTCGACCGGCACGATGTGGTCGACGCCCTGCACGATCGCGTAGTTGTTGAACATGCCGCCCGTCGACGCGCAGACGCCCATCGAGATCACCCACTTGGGGTTGGGCATCTGGTCGTAGACCTGCCGCAGGACGGGCGCCATCTTCTGGCTGACCCGCCCGGCCACGATCATCAGATCGGCCTGCCGGGGCGAGCCCCGGAAGACCTCCATGCCGAAGCGGGCCATGTCGTAGCGGCCGGCGCCGGCGGTCATCATCTCGATGGCGCAGCAGGCCAGGCCGAAGGTCGCGGGGAAGACGGACGCCTTGCGCACCCAGCCCGCGGCCTGTTCGACGGTGGTCAGCAGGAAGCCGCTGGGCAGCTTCTCCTCGAGTCCCATGCGCAGTGCCCCCTTCAATCAGTCCCAGTCCAGGCCGCCGCGCCGCCACACATAGGCGTACGCGACGAAGACGGTGAGCACGAAGAGGAGCATCTCCACGAGCCCGAACAGCCCGAGGGAGTCGAAGGTGACCGCCCAGGGGTAGAGGAAGACGACCTCGATGTCGAAGACGATGAAGAGCATCGCCGTCAGGTAGTACTTGATCGGAAAGCGCCCGCCGCCGGCCGGATGCGGGGTGGGCTCGATGCCGCACTCGTAGGCCTCGAGCTTGGCGCGGTTGTAGCGCTTGGGCCCGACGAGCGATGCCATGACCACGGAGAAGATCGCGAAGCCTGCACCGAGGGCTCCCAGTACGAGGATGGGCGCATAGGCGTTCACCGCTCCTCGCTCCTTCCAGTCTGTCGACGCTGACTGCTGGCTGACCGGACCCGGCGGCGGGCGCTCCGCCTCGTGCGGGCGGGCGCCGCGCGGACGCCGCGAAGATCGCCAACATGTGAGGCAGTTCACAAGCCCGGGTCGACTGCATCCTATGCCCGTCGGTCTGTGATCTGCGACACGGCGTACGTCACCGTGTTTGTGATCTCTGCCACCTGACGAAGGATCATTAAGTCGGATGAGCGGTGATCTTCACACGCGAAGCGGTCGAGTGATCACCAGAGGTGACATTCGGAGGGGGAAGCGCTGGTCGGAGGCGGTGATCCATTATCAAGCCATGCGATGTTCAAGCAAATTGGTGTGATCGTCCGTCAACTGGTAAAGGAACGCCACTCGCTGAGGCGACACCCGTCGGCGGGCCGGCCGCCCCCGCCGCACGGTCGCTCCGCGCTTTCCTTCACGAGTACGCGGACGGGATGGGCGTTGCGTGAGTTGCGCCACGCGCCGAGAGGTTCGGCGTCCGGTTTTGCTGGGTAGCCTCGACGCGCGGACCGTAAAGGTGATAAGACGCCTGCCGGAGCGTCAGTCAGGGTCAAACGCCGTGCTGAGGCGCCTGATCGAGCCATCGGGGCGCATTGACGCCGTGACCCGCCCGTGATCAAAAAGCGCACATTCTGAGCATGTTCACGTCAGATGTGGCGCACGTCACCCTTCTTGAACTCGACATGCGCGTACTGGTAGTCCGTTGTCCCATGTCCCCGAACGCGCACATAACCAGCCACCGGAAGCCTCGCCGCAGCGCGACCCAGTCCTGGGTCGTCCGCACGGGTGTTGCCGGTGGCGTCCTCAGCACCCTGGCCGTGGCCGGCGCCGGTTCGGCGTCCGCCAGCGCCGCCGAGAAGCCCGCCGAGGCGACCGCGGAGATGCCCGCGTTCAACGCGGCGCTCGGCGACTCCATTGCGCAGAGCGCGGCCGCCACGCAGCAGACGGCGGACGACTACCAGATCAGCGCGCACGTGGACGAGGCGGTCAGCCAGGCCCGGACCGACGCCAAGAAGGTCAAGGAAGAGGCCGAGCGCAAGGCCGAGGCGGAGCGCAAGGCCGCCGAGGCCGAGGCCAAGAAGCAGCGCCAGGCGGAGGAGGCCCGCGCCTCCCGCAGCTCCGACCGCACCTCGCTCGGCACCGTCAGCACCAAGTCGACTGCCGCGACGGGCAACGCCGCCACCCTGGTCTCCTTCCTCCAGGCCCAGGTCGGCAAGGCGTATGTGATGGGCTCCACCGGCCCGTCCGCCTACGACTGCTCCGGCCTGGTCATGGCCGCGTACAGCCAGATCGGCATCGACCTGCCGCGTGTCTCCCAGGACCAGTCGACGGCCGGCACCCAGGTGGGCCTCGGCAACCTCCAGGTCGGCGACGTCCTCTACTGGGGCTCCGCCGGCAGCGCGTACCACGTCGCCGTCTACATCGGCGGCGGCAAGTTCATCGGTGCCCAGAACCCCAGCACGGGCATCGTCGAGCGCGACCTCAGCTACTCCCCGCCGACGGGTGCCGTCCGCGTCCTCTGACGCCGGACCCCACCCGGCTGCGCGAGCCGCGCAGCACGGACAGCCCGAAGGGCCGCCGCTTCCCCCGCTCGGAACGGCGGCCCTTCGGTTTCCCCCGCTTCCCCCCGTTCTCCCCCGTATCCCCCGTGTTTCCCCCGTTCCCCCCGTACACCGGCCACCCGCTGACGCGGGCTTGCACCCGGGTGCCCACCCCCGTACTTGCCTGGGCGCCCGGATCCCCCGTGCCGGTACCTGGAGTCTGCGACTCCTGACCCCCTTCGCACAAACCCCTTCGGCCCGGGTCGAATTCGGGCGCACGAAGGGGTGAAGATGTCCGGAAGCGCGTAGTCTTCCCTCGCTGTGGCGGGTTACGTTCGGGCCATGGCGATACGCATCCATTTCGGCCCCGAGGACCTCGGGCGGGTGCGTCTGTCCCCCGCCCCTGACCCACTGGCGGAGGCGACGCTCAGCCTTCCACTGCTGCAGAGTTCCGGCCAGGGCGGAATCGCCCTCGACGGCTGGCGCCAGCGCACGCGCCGCGGGCTCACCCCGGCGGTCCGCCCGCTGTTCGAGCTGGCGCCGCCCGGTCTGGGCGGATACCTCCCCGAGGCGTTCGTCAGGATCCAGGGCGCGGCCTCGCTGGCGGAGAGCCTCCAGGCCACCTGGGACCTGCCGTCCTGCGTCTGGGCGTCGGAGCTGGCCGTGGCCGAGGAGTTCCGGCCGTCCGTGCCCGACTGGTTCACGGCGCTGCACACCGGCGACACCGAGGCGGCGCAGGTCGTCGGCCAGGCGTTCCACTCCTACTACGACACCGCCCTCGCGCCCTACTGGTCGCAGATCACCGCCTGCGTCCAGGCCGACCGCACCCGCCGGGCGAGGATCAGCGCCGAGCAGGGCGTGGAGCAGCTGCTCGCCACGCTCCACCCGAGCCTGCGCTGGGAGCCGCCCGTCCTGCACAAGATCTGCCGCTGGGACGCGGACATCCGGCTGCACGGGCGCGGTCTGCTGCTCATCCCCACGTTCTTCCAGACCACCACGACCATCCGCGGCGACAGCCCGGAGGACGAGATCGCGGGCGGGCCGCTGGAGCTGCGCTATCCGGTGGCCCTCGAGCTGACCACCTACCAGTCGGTGCTGACCCCGCCGGACCGGGGCCAGTTCTCCCAGCTCGTCGCGCTGCTCGGGCGGACCCGCGCCCGCGTCCTCGACGCGGCGGCCGCGGGCGGCAGCACCAACCAGCTCGCCCGGCGCGCGGGCGTCTCCCCGGCCTCGGCCAGCGAGCACGCGACGGTGCTGCGCGAGGCGGGCCTGGTCGCCACGCGGCGCACGGGCCCGTCGGTGCACCACACGCTGACGCCGCTGGGCCAGGCGCTGCTCAACGGGGTCGGCTAGGGCGCGGCCAAGGGGCCTGTCACCGCGAGCAGTTGAGGGGGGCGTTGCCCTTGTCGACGGTGCAGGTGTTCCTGCCCTCGCCGCCGTCGACGGTGCCGCGGTTGTCGGCCACGTGAATGCTGTCGTCGCCCGGGCCGCCGCGGACCGCCCCCGTGCTCGTCATCATGCCCTTGACGTCCATGGTGTCGACGCCCGCCTGCCCGTCGAGGCTCCCCTCCAGCACGCCGGTCTCGGCGAGCGTGACGTGGTCGTCGCCGTCCCCGGCCCGGACCTGTCCGTCCACGTGCCCGGTGAGGGTGATCGTGTCGTTGCCGCCCCGGCCCTCGATGACGGTGTCGGCGGGGACGTCGTTGCAGATGATCGTGTCGTTCTGCGGGGTCCCGTCGATGGCCGTCCCGGTGACGTCGGCGCCGTTGACCGTGCACGTGGTGATGGCGCGCCCGGGGGACGCGGCAGCCGCCGCCACGAGCCCGGCGGCGGGCAGCGAGAGCACCGCGGCCACGACCGCGAGGCGGACCACGCGGGGGTGCGGGGTGCAGGTGATCCGGGGGAGCCATTGGGGGTGCGGCATCTGCCAATTCCCTTCGTACGGGGGTGTTTCCGGGCCCGTTGCCTACATAACGGACCATTGGGATACCTCCCCCGAAAAACCGTAAGGCAGGCAACGCACCGGCCACACAAAGGGGTGATTCCGGCAGAGCCTCCGGCCGGGCCCCTCAGGCGGGCACGGCCCGGTCGCCCGCTGCACGGAGCTGCGCGCCCAGGGCGGCGTGAAGCCAGTCGTGGGCGGCGCCCGCGGTGGTGTGCGAGGGGCCGAAGAGCTGGGCGGCGAGCTGCCAGTAGTCGTCGATCCGGGGGGCCGCGGCGAGTTGGGCGTCGAGTGTGCGGCGGAAGTCCGGGGTGTCGCGCGCTCCGCAGGAGCGGGCGTAGACGGCCACGAAGCAGTCGAGCGCCTCGCCCTCGCGCGGCGGCCGCCGGGCCCGCAGCTCCCGCGCCGCCAGCGCGAAGGCCTCGTGGAGGCCGTCGTAGAGCACGGCCGGACGGTAGCCGAGGCATGCCTGGTGCGCGGCGGGCTGGTATCGGTCGAGGCCGGAGGTGCAGGGGCCGGAGACGAGGGCGTGCAGCCGGGCGAAGGCCAGGGCCTGGGCCGGGGTCGGGTCGTCGGGGGGCTGCGGGACCGCCTGGTCGAGGACGCCGGAGAGCACCCGGGCCGGCATTCGCGGGGGCAGCCAGAGCCGCCAGAAGCGCATCATCGGGGCCGTGCTGGGCGGGACGGTCATGGCGCCGATCAGGCTCAGCCGCTCGGCGCGCTCCTCGGCGGTGCAGCCCTGGAGCAGCCGGAGGGCCGCCTCCTGCCAGCGCAGGGCGGTCAGCCGCGAGCCGAGCTGCTGCAGCCGGCCCGCGACGAGGTCCTCCAGGTCGTCCTCCCCTTCCAGGACCCGGCTGACGTCCGGCACCGGGAGGTCGAGCGTGCGCAGCGAGCGGATCAGCCGCAGCCGGTCCAGCGCCTCGGGCCCGTACCGGCGGTGTCCCCCGGCGCTGCGGGACGCCTCGGGCAGCAGGCCGCGGTCCGAGTAGAAGCGGACCGTCTTGACGGTGGCTCCCGCACGCTCGGCGAGTTCGCCGATGCTCCAACTGCCGTCACCGGCCACGACTTGAACCTCCCTCAGGGGGAGTTCCTAGCCTACCGGCGAGCAAGCACGGCCCGGCGGGCCGGGCCTGCGGACCGAGGCATGCGAAGGAGACGCACATGACGGCATTCGTGCTGGTGCCGGGCGCCCACACGGGCGGCTGGGTCTGGGAGGACGTGGCCGCCCGGCTGCGGGAGTCGGGGGCCGAGGTGCATCCGGTGACGCTCACGGGCATGGGGGACGGCGCCCGCCCTGCGGGACCGGAGACCGGCCTGGAGGCCCACGTCCGGGACGTGGTGGAGGCGATCGACGGGGTGACCGCACCCGAGGTGGTGCTCGTGGGCCACTGCTACGGCATCCACCCGGCGCTCGGCGCGGCCGGCCTGCGCCCGGAGCGGACGGCCCGGATCGTCTACCTGGACTCCGGTCTGCCCCAGGACGGGGAGCCGGCGCTCGCCTCGCTGCCGGACGGGGCGGCGCGGATCGGGGAGACGGCGGACGGCGGGCCGGTCCCCCCGCCCGCGCTCGGCGAGTGGCAGCGCTGGGGCAGCACCCAGGGCGTCCCGGCGGACGCGCTGGACCGCCTGACCCGGCTGGCCGCACCGCAGCCGACGGGCACGCTCACGCAGCCGCTCCGGATCCCGGAGGCGGTTCTCCGGATACCGGCGACCGGCGTCCTCTGCACCGCCAACGGGTCGACCATCGCCCTGGTCGAGAACCTGGCGGGGCTCGGCGACCCCCGCTTCCAGGCGCTCGTCGACCGCCGGATCACCTTCTTCGAACTCGCCACCGGGCACTGGCCGATGCTGTCCGCCCCCGGCGAGCTGGCCGAGGCGCTGCTCCGGGCCGCCGCGGGAGAGGGGCAACGGCTGACGGCGGAGGAGCCCCCGGACCGCCGCACCTTCCTCCTGGACGTGCCGGAGCGGCCCCGCGAACGGGTGGGCCACGTCGACCTCTACCTGCCCGATGCCGACCGGCCCCGCCCCGCGGTGATCTTCGTGCACGGCGGGCCGGTGCCCGCCGGGGCCCGGCCGACGCCGCGGGACTGGGCCACCTTCGTCGGCTACGGCCGGTACGCGGCGAGCCTGGGCGCGGTCGGCGTGACACTCGACCACCGGCTGCACGACATCGACGGTTACGGGGGTGCCGCCGAGGACGTCGCAGCAGCGGTCGAGCTGGTGCGCGCCGACCCGCGCGTGGACGGCGAGCGGGTGGCGCTGTGGTTCCTCTCCGCGGGCGGGCTGCTGTCGGCGGACTGGCTCGCGGCGCCGCCGTCCTGGCTGCGCTGTGTGGCGGCGACCTATCCCATCCTCGCGCCGCTGCCCAACTGGGGGCTCGCCGACGAACGGTTCCACCCGGCGGCCGCGGTGCGCACGGCGGGGCGGCTGCCGATCGTGCTGACCCGGGTGGAGCTGGAGATGCCCGCGATCGCGGCAACGGTCGAGGAGTTCCTGACCGCCGCGAAGGAGTGCGAGGCCGACGTCGAGGTGATCGACGTGCCGCTCGGCCACCACGGCTTCGAGACGGTCGACCACACCGAGGAGACGCGCCGGGCCGTGGAGCGCGCGATGCGGTCCGTCCTGGGGCACCTGGAGGGCTGAGGGCACGCCCGGCCCCGAGGGACCGCCCGCTGTGCACGGGTCGGCGCACAACGGGCGGGGGTAGCCGGGGAGTGAGGCGGGCCCCGGCTACGGCTGAAGGCCGCCGTCGATCCAGCTGCGGAGAAGCTGGACCTGGGCGGGCGCCCATGGGGGCTCGCCGCTGTCCGGCGGCGGCATCGAGCCGGTGGAGACCTGGTCGAAGACGTTCTCCGCGTTCGCCGGGACGGACATGAAGCCGAAGTCGTCCAGGAGAACGCCGAATTCCCTCATGTGATCGATGTCCATGGCGGTGAACATCGGGCGGATGTCGCGGGCGTAGCTCACAGCCATGGCGGGGCCTTCCCCTGACAAGAAGGATCACGGAAGAGCCGTTGGACGACTCCCTCAGTTCCTTCCGTAAAGCCAACCCGCCGAAACCGCTCGAAAGCCACCCGAAAGGGTGAAACTCTCCGCTCGGCCGCGGCATCTCACGACATGCCTACGACTTGGGCGCCACCTTGCTCAGCCCGTTGATGATGCGGTCGATCGCGTCGCCGCCCGTCGGCTCGGTCAGGTTCGCGAGCATCTTGAGCGTGAACTTCATCAGCAGCGGATGCGACAGGCCGCGCTGGGAGGCGAGCTTCATGACCTTCGGGTTGCTGATGAGCTTCACGAAGGCGCGGCCCAGCGTGTAGTAGCCGCCGTAGGTTTCCTTGAGGACCTTCGGGTAACGGTGCAGGACCAGTTCGCGCTGTGCGTGGGAGGCGCGGGCGTGGGCCTGGACGATGACGTCGGCGGCGATCTGGCCCGACTCCATGGCGTAGGCGATGCCCTCGCCGTTGAAGGGGTTGACCAGGCCGCCCGCGTCGCCCACCAGCAGCAGGCCGCGGGTGTAGTGCGGCTGCCGGTTGAGGGCCATGGGCAGGGCCGCGCCCCGGATGGGGCCGGTCATGTTCTCCGGGGTGTAGCCCCAGTCCTCGGGCATCGAGGCGCACCACGCCTTGAGCACCTCGCGCCAGTCCAGCTCCTTGAAGGACTCGGAGGTGTTGAGGACGCCGAGCCCGACGTTGCTCGTGCCGTCGCCCATGCCGAAGATCCAGCCGTAGCCGGGCAGCAGCCGGTCCGGGCCCGGGCCGCGCCGGTCCCACAGCTCCAGCCAGGACTCCAGGTAGTCGTCGTCGTGGCGGGGCGAGGTGAAGTACGTGCGGACGGCCACGCCCATCGGGCGGTCCGTGCGGCGGTGCAGGCCCATGCCGAGCGACAGCCGGGAGGAGTTGCCGTCGGCCGCGACCACGAGCGGGGCGTGGAAGGCGGCCGGGGCCTTCTCGTCGCCGAGCTTCGCGTGCACGCCCGTGATGTGGCCCGTGCGCTCGTCGACGATCGGTGCGCCGACGTTGCAGCGCTCGTACAGCCGGGCACCCGCCTTCTCGGCCTGCCGGGCGAGCTGCTCGTCGAAGTCGTCGCGCTTGCGGACGAGTCCGTAGTCCGGGTACGAGGCCAGGTCCGGCCAGTCGAGCTGGAGGCGGACGCCGCCGCCGATGATGCGCAGGCCCTTGTTGCGCAGCCAGCCCGCCTCCTCCGAGACGTCGATGCCCATCGCCACGAGCTGCTTGGTGGCCCGCGGGGTGAGGCCGTCGCCGCAGACCTTCTCGCGCGGGAAGGCCGTCTTCTCCAGCAGGAGGACGTCCAGGCCGGCCTTGGCCAGGTAGTACGCCGTGGTCGAGCCGGCGGGACCGGCACCGACCACGATCACGTCGGCACTGTGTTCGGTTGGGGACTCGGTCACAGTCGGCTCTCCCATTCGGCTAGGACTTGGTCGACGCCGAGTCTATGAGCCGGGTCCCCGGGCCCGTCAGCGGAAGGGCCCGGCTGCCGGTGCCCTTCCGCTCAGGACGTCAGTCGAAGTCGATCGGACCCGACCACCAGTGCTCCAGGGCCGTGTCGAAGGTCTTGCCGACGACGGACCAGTACTCGTCCCGGTCCTCGTAGAGGATCGCGAACTCGGTGCCGTACTCGTCCACGTACGCCTCGTCGATCGCGTGGATGACACGGCCCGTGCCCTTCTCGGTGCGGGTCCACTCCCACAGCGCGCCCGGCCTGCCCTGGAAGGTGTTCGGGATCATCCGGAGCCGCTTGTAGCCCTCCTGCTGCGAGACGACCTTCTCCATCTCCTGGAAGTTGTCGTACGAGGACTTGCCGGTGTGCTGGACGATGCCGACGCGCAGGTGCGCCAGGCCCGTGGGGCCCGCGTAGTCGATCTGGCCGCTGCCCTTGTTCACGCGGTGCCAGCCCTGGGGCACTGCGAGCGTGAAGCCCTCGGGTGAGGTCATCCGCTCGTAGCCCTCAGGCGGCTGGGCCTTGGCCCGGTCCGGGATCGTGATGTGGTCGGGGCGGCTCGGGGCGGGCGTCGCCGGGGCCGGGGAGGCGGACCCCGCCGGATCCCGGTCGGGCGCCGGGGAGCCGGAGCCGGACGGTCCGGCGCTGCCCCGGTCGGTGTCGGCCGAGGGGGCGCGGCTGCCCACGGCGACCGGCTCGCCGTGCTTGGCGTCGGCACCGCCGTCCTTGTGGTCGCTCTTCTGCATCAGCAGCACGCCGCCCGTGGCCACCCCGCCCACGAGGAACGCGGCCAGGCCGATCGCCACCCAGCTCACCGCCCGGCCCGGGGCCCGGCCGGGGCCGCGGTCCGGAGCCGGGGACAGCGACGGCGACGGCGACGGCGACGGCGCGATGACGACAGGGGCGGTGGGCGGCACGGCCGGCATGGCCTGTGCGGGAGGCGCGGGAGGCGTGACCGGGGCGGGCGGCACGACCGGCGCCGCAGGTGCAACTCCCGGCGCCGACTGCGGCATCGGCGGTACGGGCGTCACCGCACCCGTGCCGCCCGCACCTCCCGTACCGCCCGTACTGCCCGTACCACCGGCACCGCCCCGCGGCCCGGCCAGCGCGGCCAGCAGCAGCGCCCCCGCCGTCCACAGCAGCCCGAACAGCAGCAGCTCGCCCGCGTTCGTCCCCACCGAGGCGTCCGTGGTGCGCGGGTTGTGGGTGAAGGACGAGCCCGTCGACATCTCCATCGCCGCACCGGAGACGAACGCCGACAGCCAGACCGCCGCCAGGAAGAACACGCCCGACAGCACCTGCTCCGCGCGGCTCGCCGAGCGCCGCACCGTCAGCACGGCCAGGACGAGCGCGCACACCAGGCCCACGCCCAGGGCACCGGCCTGGGCCCAGTCGCCGGCCGCGTGCCCCAGCTCGGACAGGCCGAAGGTGCTGCTCTTGTGGAAGTCGCGCTCGGTGGACGAGGCCTCGACGCCCGCGCCCCAGGACAGACCGAGGCCCATCAGACCGAGGTTGACGAGGACCGGGATCGACCCCGCCCACGTCCACTCGCCCACCTTGTCCTGGTTCGCCGCGAGGGCGACGAACGCGATCAGACCGCACAGCACGACCGAGATCCCCAGGGCGCGCAGGGCAGTGCCCCACGCCCGTACGGCCAACTGCGCGCCGGCGCCCAGGCGTACGGACAGTGCGTCCCGGCACAGCACCGCGCCGCTCACCACGCCGGCCAGCACGCAGGAGAACAGCCCGGCGAGCACGGGAGTCGTCGAGACCGACACGATCTCGACCTCCGGCTGCCCGATCAGGCCGAGGACCAGCACCGCCGCGCCGGACAGCAGCGCGACCCGCAGCGCGGCCTCCGCGCCGCCGCCCGCGCCGAGCGGCCGCGTGCGGCGCAGCCGCCTGGCGCCGAGGACCACGGCCCCCGCCCACAGGGCGGTGACGGTCAGCGGCCACACGGACACCGAGCCGTTGCCCGTCATGAACAGCGAGAACAGGCCGCTGCTGCGCGTCTGGACGTCCAGGGTGCCGCCGAGCCCCTGGAGGAGGAGCGCGGTGACGACCTGGAAGCGGTCGGACCAGGAGGTGACTTCGAGGCGGCCGTAGTCGTCGAAGGACGCCAGCGACAGCCCGAGCGCGAGGACGAGCAACAGCACCGTCGGCCACAGGGCCGCCATGGCCGAGCCCACCCAGTCGCCGGTGAAGGCACGGCGCACGAACAGCGCGGCGGGCGAGGGCGGGGCGGGTACGGCACCCGGTGCGCCCGGCGCGTACGCGGGCGGGGCGCCCGGCAGCGGCGGGCGGGCCGGTGGCGGGGGCGGCGGCGCGGTGGACGGCATGGCGGGGACGGTCACCGCCGCCCCGGCCTTCCCGGCCGGTATCTCCTCCGCCGCCTCTTCCCCGGCCGGGCCGGTGTCGGGCCGCCCCTTCCCGCACTTCATGCAGAAGCGCGCGTCCGGGGCGAACGCGGTGCCACAGGCAGGACAGAAGGACGGCACAGGGCGCCTCCGGGGCGGTTTTGCACGAGGTCAGGACGGCGTAAGGATCAAGATCGTACCGACCTCGGAGAACCTGGCCATGACAACGATCGGAACGCGCGCCGGCTTCGCCCCCTGTGCCTCAGCTCGCGGGCTTGGTCCCGCGGTGCAGCGTCACGATGCCGCCCGTGAGGTTGCGCCACGCCACCTCGGCCCAGCCCGCCTGCTGGAGCCGCGCCGCGAGCGCGGGCTGGTCCGGCCAGGTGCGGATGGACTCGGCGAGGTAGACGTAGGCGTCCGGGCTGCTGCACACCGTCCGGGCGATCGGCGGCAGCGCGCGCATCAGGTACTCGGTGTAGACCGTGCGGAACGGCGCCCACGTGGGGTGGCTGAACTCGCAGATCACCACGCGCCCGCCCGGCTTCGTCACGCGCAGCAGCTCGCGCAGCGCGGCGTCGGTGTCCTGGACGTTGCGCAGACCGAAGGAGATGGTGACGGCGTCGAAGACGCCGTCCGCGAAGGGCAGCCGCGTCGCGTCACCGGCGGTCAGCGGCAGCCAGGGGTGGCGCTTCTTGCCCTCGCTCAGCATCCCGATCGAGAAGTCGCACGGCACGACGTACGCGCCGTCGGCGCTGAAGGGCAGCGAGGAGGTGCCCGTGCCGGCCGCGAGGTCCAGGACCTTCTCCCCGGGGCGCGCGGCCACGGCCTGCGCGACGGCCCTGCGCCACAGGCGCGCCTGGCCGAGCGAGATCACGTCGTTGGTCAGGTCGTACTTCGCCGCCACGGCGTCGAACATCGCGGCGACTTCGTGCGGCTGCTTGTCCAGGGAGGCTCGGGTCACGGATCCCATTCTTCACCACGGCCCGCAAGGGGCTTTGGACGGGGACGGCCACCGCGCCCGGCGCGCCTCAGCGCCGCCGGTGGACCAGCCGCCCCGCCAGCACCGTGGCGACGCACGTGCCCGCGCCGGCCTCCAGGAGCGCCGCCTCGTCGGGCACGTCGAAGACCGCCAGGTCCGCCCGCGCGCCGACGGTCAGCGGCGCCGCGACGGCGCCCGCCAGGTCGTAGGCGCTCTTCAGCGGGTCCGGATCGGGCTCGCCGGGCTTGACGACGCCCGGCTGCCACGCGATGGAGACCGTCGTCAGCCCGGAGCGGGCGAGGGCGCGGTAGACCTGCGGATCGTCGAGGCAGCCGATGGCCACCGCCGTGGTGCCGTGCCGGAGCATCAGCTGGATGCCGCGGCGGACGCTGCCCGCCCGGCGGGCCTCGGTCATCTCGAGCGCCGCCAGGCGCTCCCCCGTCAGCGGCCGGTCGCCCAGCTCGTCGTACTCGCGCGGATCGGGGTGGTAGACGCGCTCCAGCAGCCACTTGCCGTACCACTGGCGCAGCCCGGGGGTGAGCACGCCGGGCCAGCGGCGCACCCGCGCCCCGGGGAACTCCGCGGCCACGGCCTCGTACGGGCCGATCGCCACGACCGTGTCGCCGTCCACCGCCACGGCACCGCCGGGCACGGGGTCCGCGCCGGAGGCGGTCAGCAGCAGATCGGCGGCGTGCAGCGTGAGCAAGGGGTCAGCTCGCCTGGATGATCTTCAGTTCGGGGTGGGCGGTACCGCCCTCGATGGCCGTGGACGAGATGTGCGAGACCACACGGTCGTCCACCGGGTCGTTCGCCGGGTCCTCGTGCACCACCAGGTGCTCGTAGGTGGTGGCGCGCTGGGCGGGCACCCGGCCGGCCTTGCGGATCAGGTCGATGATCTCCATCCGGTTCGAGCGGTGCTTCGCACCCGCCGAGGAGACCACGTTCTCCTCCAGCATGATCGAACCCAGATCATCCGCACCGTAGTGCAGCGACAGCTGCCCGGCCTCCTTGCCCACCGTCAGCCAGGAACCCTGGATGTGCGCCACATTGTCCAGGAACAGCCGCGCAATCGCGATCATCCGCAAGTACTCGAAGATCGTCGCCTGCGTACGGCCCTTGAGATGGTTGTTCTCCGGCTGGTACGTGTACGGAATGAACGCACGGAAGCCGCCCGTGCGGTCCTGCACATCACGGATCATCCGCAGATGCTCGATCCGCTCCGCATTGGTCTCGCCCGTGCCCATCAGCATCGTGGACGTGGACTCCACGCCCAGCTTGTGCGCCAGCTCCATGATCTCCAGCCAGCGCTCACCCGACTCCTTCAGCGGCGCGATCGCCTTCCGCGGACGCTCCGGCAGCAGCTCCGCACCCGCACCCGCAAACGAATCCAGACCCGCAGCATGGATACGGCGGATCGCCTCCTCCGCAGAGACACCCGAGATCCGCGCCATGTGCTCCACCTCGGACGCACCCAGCGAATGAATCACCAGCTGCGGGAACTCCCGCTTGATCGCCGCAAAGTGCTCCTCGTAGTACTCCACCCCGTAGTCGGGATGATGACCACCCTGGAACATCACCTGCGTGCCACCCAGCTCCACCGTCTCCGCACACCGGCGCAGAATGTCCTCCAGCGGACGCGTCCACACCTTCTCACTCTTCGGCGGCGCATAGAACGCACAGAACTTACACGCCGTCACACACGCGTTCGTGTAATTGATGTTCCGCTCGATGATGTACGTCGCAATGTGCTCCGTACCGGCGCAACGGCGACGGCGCGCGGCATCCGCGGCCGCGCCCAGCGCGTGCAACGGCGCCGACCGGTACAGCTCGAGCGCCTCCTCCGGGGTGATCCGGCCACCCGCGGCGGCGCGGTCGAGGACGGACTGAAGGTCGGCGTTCTCGGTCACCGGGCGTCCCTTCGGAGGGGGTGTTCGTCTACCGGGCCAGCCTACGCGAGGGGCCCCGGCGGGCCTGCGCCCGGCCCGGTACGCCCGCCTGCGGACCCGGCCGCCGCTTCCGCGAACAATGGCGGAATTGGGTCCTTTAATGCCCCCTGGGCGAGTCTTCCGATCTCGATTTTTCGATCTTATGACTCAATTCACGGGGTTCCCCAGGAACCCGGCAGGCGGGTTTGCTCATCCACTAGGACGGAACGAAATCCGTCATGTCCTTCGGGGCAACATCATCGTCCGGAGCGACGCGATGACGCACTCACCCAACGGGGGTTACCCGCCGCACGGCGGCTACGGGCAACCCGGTGGGGACTACCAGCAGCCACGTGGCGGTTACCCGACCGCCACGAGCTACCAGCAGCCCCAGGGCGGCTACCCGCCCCAGGGCGACTACCCCCCGCACGGTGGTGGCTACGACGACTACCACCCCGACGGCACCTACCAGGCCGAGGGGCGGCAGCGGAACCGCCGGACCAAGCGGTGGGTGATCGTGGCGGCGTCCATAGCCATACTCGGCCTGCTCACCGGCGGTGCCCTGAAGTACTTCGAGATCGGCCCCTTCTCCAAGAAGGGCGACCCGGTCAGCTTCGGCCAGGGCGACAACAAGGGCGGCGGCCAGGCCGGCGGTGCCGAGGCGGAGCCCGCCGACTCCAAGACGCTGATGCCGACGGGCCCGGCGGCCCAGTTCAAGAACGCCAACACGCTCGGCGACGGCACCGAGATCGGCGTCACGACCCTGGACGGCAAGAAGTCCGGTTTCAAGGGCAAGGTGTGGGTCTGGGCGCCCAAGCAGTACAAGGACCCGAAGTACGCCAAGAGCGGCTTCCCCGTCCTGATCTCGCTGCCCGGCGGCCCCGGCTACCCGAACAACTACTGGATGGGCACCGACCTCGGCCTGGAGGCGAGCATCGCCAAGTGGTCCGAGGAGGGCAAGAGCCTGCCCTTCATCCTGGCCATGCCGGTCCTCAACCCGGACGAGAAGTACTACTACGACGGCAGTGACATCCCGAACCAGCCGAAGATGGGCACCTGGCTGACCGAGGACGTCCCGGACCTGATCAAGCAGAACTTCCGCACGCTGAAGTCGCGCGACGGCTGGGCGTTCATGGGTTCCTCGTCCGGCGGCTTCGCGGGCTTCAAGGCCGTCATGAAGCACCCGGACAAGTTCAAGGCCGTCATCGCCTCCGGTCCGGACATCGTCCCGGACTCCCCGCTGTGGAAGGGCCACGAGGCGGAGATGAAGGAGAACAACCCGGAGGTGCTGTCGCAGCGGATGATCGACGCCAAGTCCAAGGGCAAGGACAAGGACGTCTACATCGCGTTCCAGTACGGCACGAACGAGGCGGCCATCACCCGGCAGCACGTCGACAAATACATCGCCACCTACGGCAACAAGGGCCCCATCCATACCCATCTCGAGGTCATCCAGGGCGGCAAGCACGACGCCAAGACCTACGTGAAGGGCATGGGCAACAGCAGCATCAAGTGGATCAGTGACGTCATGGAAGGCCCCACGCCCTCCTCCTGATCCCGCCCCGCGTCACACCGCTCCGGGAGAGCCCCGGTCCCCGCAAGGGGGGCCGGGGCTCCGGCGTTCTCCGGGGGGCTTCCTCCGGGGCGTTCTCCGGGGCTTCCACCCGGGCTTTCTCCGGGCCGCAGCGCCGTCCGGTCAGCGCTCCAGCAGCTCCACCCGCACGTCGGCGGGGAAGCCCGTGGTGGGGCCGGTGCGGCGGGCGAACTCGGCGACGCCCGCCAGCTGGGCCGGGCCGAAGCGGAAGTCCAGCGTGGTGAAGTAGCGCTCCAGCAGCCCGGCGTCGAAGGCCTCCCAGCGGGCCGCCTGCTCGGCCACCTTGCCGACCTCCGCCAAGGACAGGTCCCGGGAGGCCAGGAACGCCTCGTGCACCTCGGCGACGATCCGGGGCTCGCGGGCCAGGTAGTCGCGGCGCGCGGCCCACACGGCGAAGACGAACGGCAGGCCCGTCCAGTCCTTCCACATCTGCCCCAGGTCGTGGACCCGGAGGCCGAGCCGGGGGGCGTCGTGCAGCGAGGCCCGCAGCGCGGCGTCCCCGATCAGCACGGCGGCGTCCGCCTCCTGCATCATTGCCCCGAGGTCGGGCGGGCACGTGTAGTAGTCGGGCCGGACCCCGTACCGCTCGGCCAGCAGCAGCTGCGCCAGCCTGACCGAGGTGCGCGAGGTGGAGCCCAGCGCGACCCGTGCCCCGTCCAGCTGCTCCAGGGGCAGCTGCGAGACGATCACGCAGGACATGACCGGGCCGTCGCAGCCCACCGCGATGTCCGGCAGGGCGACGAGCTGATCGGCGTGCTTCAGGAACTCGACGAGGGTGATCGGGGCGATGTCCAGATCACCCTCGACGAGCTGCTGGCTGAGCTTCTCGGGGGTGTCCTTGGTGAGGTCCAGGTCGAGCAGCGAGCCGGTACGGGCGAGGCCCCAGTAGAGGGGCACACAGTTGAGGAACTGGATGTGGCCGACGCGCGGGCGGCTGCGGAGCGGGGCCGCTGCCGCGGCGGTGGCTCCGGCCTGGGCGGCGGTCGCTCCGTATGAGGCTGAATTGTCCACATCCGGAGGCTAGCCCCGGGGCTCCGGCGGTGCCCGCGCGGGGTGCCCCCGGAGGGTGCCCGACCCCGTATCTTTTCCTCCCGCCAGGCGGCGAAAACCCACCTTGGGCGTGATCTTCAACTCCTTCCCCGCGAGAACTTGGCGTGCTAGGCTCGCCGCAAGTTGCAGTTTGGTTTCCCTTGCAGTACAGAGCCTGCGGAGCATGTGACCCGCAGGCTTTTGTAGTTTTCAGACTTCTCGCAGGTTCTGGAGCAGGGCAACCCTTTGGCCCAAGGAGGGCTTTATGGCTACCGGAACCGTGAAGTGGTTCAACGCTGAAAAGGGCTTTGGCTTCATCGCCCAGGACGGCGGGGGCCCCGACGTCTTTGTCCACTACTCCGCGATCAACGCCTCTGGCTTCCGCTCCCTCGAGGAGAACCAGACGGTCACGTTCGACGTCACCCAGGGTCCGAAGGGCCCCCAGGCGGAGAACGTCACCCCGGCGTGATTTCCGGACTCCGGCTCGCCGGAGTCCGATCTTTAAGGAGCCCTGCCTTCCGCTTCTGCGGAGGCGGGGCTCCTGCCTTTTCGCGATCATCGCAAGGGCTCGCGGATCTGCGCCTTTCCCCGGAGCCCCGGTTTCCCCGGAAATTCCGAGCGGCCGCGGCGGCGCGCATGCGGCAGTCGCACAGAACTCGCGCGAGCAGTTGTTCATCGCCTTCGGGATCATCCGAATTATCGATGTTCGTACGCCGCACCGAAATTCTTCGCGCGATGTTCATTCATTCGCGGGGACTGCGGCCCCGCGCCGGGCGGAGACAGCGCCGGCGTCCGGGGGCAGAGCCCCGGAAGCCCTGCCCGCGCGCAGCGCGAGGGGCGGGATCGGGCCCCCGCCGGTCACCCCCCGTACAACCCTTCTATCGCCTCCCCGAAGTCCCGTCCGATCGCCTCCCGCCGCAGCTTCAGCGAAGGCGTCAAGTACCCCGACTCCTCCGTGAACCGCACCGCCAACACCGCAAACCGCCGGATCGACTCCGCCCGCGACACCATCGCGTTGACCCCGTCCACCGCCTCCTGAAGGTCGAGCAGCAGGCCCTTGTCGCGGACGAGTTCCTCCGGCGGCACGTCCTCCATGTCGTGCATCCGCTGCCAGTGCCCGAGCCCCTCCTCGTCCAGCGTGATCAGCGCGGCCACGTACGGGCGGTTGTCGCCGACGACCACGCACTGGTCGACGAGCGGATGCGCCCGCAGCGCGTCCTCGAGCGGCGCCGGGGCGACGTTCTTGCCGCCCGAGGTGACGATCAGCTCCTTCTTGCGGCCCGTGATGGTGAGGTAGCCGTCGGCGTCCAGCGCCCCCAGGTCGCCCGTGGCGAACCACTCGTCCGCCGGCACCGGCCGTCCCTTCTCCCCGTCCCAGTACCCGGCGAAGACGTGCCCGCCGCGCAGCAGCACCTCGCCGTCGCCGGCGATCCGGACCGCCCCGCCCGGCAGCGGCCAGCCGACCGTGCCCAGGCGGGGCCGGAGCGGCGGGGTGAGGGTGGCGGCGGCCGTGGTCTCGGTGAGTCCGTAGCCCTCGAAGACCTCGATCCCCGCCCCCGTGTAGAAGGCGGCCAGGCGCCGCCCGAGCGGGGAGCCGCCGCTGAGGACGTAGCGGACCCGGCCGCCGAGGGCGGCCCGTATGCGGCGGTAGACCAGCGGCTCGTACAGGGCGTGGGCGGCGCGCAGCCGGAGGCCCGGTCCGGGTCCGGCGCCGTGCAGCCGGGCGGTCCGCGCCTCCCCGTACCGGGCGGCCACCTGCGCCGCCCGGTCGTAGGCGGCAGCGCGGCCCAGCCGCTCGGCGGTGGCCCGGCCGGTGTTGTAGACCTTCTCCAGGACGTAGGGGATGGCGAGCAGGAACGTGGGCCGGAACCCCTCGAGATCCGCGCGGAGTTCGTCGGGTTTGGTGGTCGGGGCGTGCCCCAGGCGCACCCGCGCCCGCAGGCAGCCGACCGCGGTCATCCGGCCGAGGACGTGCGAGAGCGGCAGGAAGAGCAGCGTGGACGCGGGCTCCTTGCTCGCGGCCTGGAAGACGGGATGCAGCAGCTCGGTCGCGTTGTCGACCTCGGAGAAGAAATTGGCATGGGTGAGGACGCAGCCCTTGGGGCGGCCCGTGGTGCCGGAGGTGTAGATGAGGGTGGCGATGTCGTCCGGAGTGCGGGCGGCGCGCCGCTCGGCCACGGCGTCCTGCGGCAGGGAGCGGCCGGTGGCGCAGAGCCGCCCGACGGCCCCGGCGTCGAGCCGCCACAGGTGCGCGAGGCCCGGCAGCTCCGTGCGCTGCGCGCGGACGAGCCGGGCCTGCTCGTGCGTCTCGACGACGCACGCGGCCGCACCGGAGTCCCGCAGGATCCAGCCGACCTGGAGGGCGGAGGAGGTGGGGTAGACGGGGACGGTGACCAGCCCCGCGGCCCAGGCCGCGAAGTCCAGCAGCGTCCACTCGTAACAGGTGCGGGCCATGATCGCGAGCCGGTCCCCGGGCTGCAGCCCGTGTGCGATCAGGCCCTTGGCGACGGACGTCACCTCGACGGCGAAGCGGGCGGCGGTGACGTCCCGCCAGAGCCCGTCGGGCTGTTTGCGGCCCAGGACGACGTCGGCGGGCGCGGCGGCGGCGTTGTCGAACGGCAGGTCGCCGAGCGAGCCCCAGTAGACGGGCGGGGCGAGGGCCGGCACGGACGCCTCGCGGACGACGCCGGCGACGGCGGTCGTGCGGGGCGGGACCGGCAGGGGCGGGGCGGGACTGTGCGGTACGGACACGTGCGGCTCCTGTTCCAGACCCACATGCGAGACCCACGAAGCGGTTGTGGCGATGACCCGGCACATTACTGAGCGGTAAATCCCTGGCCGCAAAGGTACGCCTAGCGGACCACGCCCTCCAGACCGCGTCCAGCCCTTCCGGCGCCCGGAACGGCGTGGCTCGCCGGCGCGCCGCAGCGCTCTCGCGGCGCCGCGGCGCGGACGCCGGCAGGAGGTGACGGGGGATGACAGGAGGGGAGTCATGAACGGGCAGCGGTGGCCGTCCACCGCTGCCCGTTCATGAGGTTCTCCAGCCCCACCCACGCGACGTTCATCAGCGTCGCCGCCGTCTCCTTCGCGGAAGGAACGGCCCCCGTGCACTCGTTGGCCCACCCGGCGAGCGACTCGGCGGCCCCCACCAGCGCATGCGCGAGGCCGGACACTTCCTGGCCGAGAATCGCCCCCTGTCGGTCGGCGGATTCCTCGGCCGCCTCGGCGATGAGCCGGGTGACGAGCCCGACGATCTCCGCCCGCATCTCCGCCACCACGACGGCGAACGGCTCCCCGTGCGTACGGGCCTGGCAGCTCAGCACCGCCCAGCCGGCGGGGTGGTCGGCCGTGTGCGCGAAGAAGGCCCGCAGCCCGTTCCACAACCGGCTCTCGGCGGGCGCGGCCGGATCCACGGCGCCCCGCATCGCACCCATCAGCGCCTCGGCCTCCCGCCGGATGCATGCGCTGAAGAGGTCTTCCTTCGAGTTCAGATAGAGGTAGACCAAGGGCTTCGACGCCCCGGCCAGCTCGGCGATCTCGTCCATCGAGGCCGCCCGGTAGCCGCGCCGGGCGAAGACCTCCACGGCGGCATCGAGCATCTGACGCTCGCGCACCTCCCGCGGCATCCGCCGCACCTTGCCGCCGCCGCTCTTCCCGCCGCGGCCCTTCCGCCGGGCCTGCGGCTCCGGGGTCCGTGCTGCACTCACGACATTCACGACAAAAATCCCTCCCCCCCGTCACATTACCGGCAGGTAATATCACAGGGAGGAGGGACGTCAAGGCCCCGGATCAAGCCGACACGACGTCGGCGGTGCGGAACCGGGCCCCTGCACCGAGCACCGGGCGTGCACGCTTTCCCCGATTTCCGGCCGCGACGCAGCCGCCCGCTGCCATCCTCGGGGGATGCCGAGCGAACGGAACGCACCGACGAGCGCCCCGCCACGGGTGCTCAACCCTCTGTGGATCATCTCCCTGTTCCTCGGCCTGTCCGAGACGACGGTCGGCATCGCCGCCGCCCAGTCGGACGGGTGGGTCCAGGGCGTGCTCGCAACGTTCGCGGTCACGTTCCCGGTCCTGGTGTCCGGGGCGTTCTTCACCATCCTGTGGAAGAAGCCGGAAGTGCTCTACGCCCCGGGCGACTTCCCGGAACACATATCCGTCACGACCTACGTCGACGGGATGCGGAGGGGGTCCGCAGGAAACGCCGAACTGCTCGATTCGGTCGTGCGGGACACGCTGCAGACCGTGCTGCCTTCCTTCCTCTCCGACACGGCTACCCCCGAGCAGGTGAAACAACTGGTGAACCAGGCCATCGCCAGCGCGCACGAGGGCATCGCCAGACGGATGCTCACCGTCGATCTCAGCTTGGCCCACCCGGCCTTCCAGGGCCACCGGGTGGAATTCGCCCTGACTGAAACCGCAACGGTGCCCCGTCTGCTGGAAGTGCTCTGGAATGCCCTTCGCGATCACGTGCGGCCCTGGACCTACGGCAGCCAGTGGGTGCTGATCGACCGGAAGAGCAGTCGCGTCTTCCACGACATGGGCACCCAGTGGGCCGACGAGCACCGGCTCCGCTCGGACGAACGACTACTGGACGAGGTCGGAATCCACGCCGACATGGACCTGGCGGTACTGCTCCTCCGGTCGTGACCGCGGAGCAGGCACTCGCCTGCACACGCCGACGCCCCCGGTCACGCCCAACGGCGGCCAGGGGCACCGGCCCTGCGGCTGCGGGCTACGCCGCCACCGCTACCCGCTGCGGCTCCGCCTCCAGCTTCGAGCCGTCGGCGGTGTCGTACGCCTCGCGGTCCAGGATGTTCTCGCGGGAGGCGACCAGGATCGGGATGACCGACTGGCCAGCAACGTTCGTGGCAGTCCTCATCATGTCCACGATCGGGTCGATCGCCAGCAGCAGGCCCACGCCCGCCATGGGCAGGCCCAGCGTCGAGAGCGTCAGGGTCAGCATCACGGTCGCGCCCGTCAGGCCGGCCGTGGCGGCGGAGCCGATGACGGAGACGAAGGCGATCAGGACGTAGTCCTTGACCTCCAGGTGCACGTCGAAGACCTGCGCAACGAAGATGGCGGCGATGGCCGGGTAGATCGAGGCGCAGCCGTCCATCTTGGTCGTCGAGCCGAACGGCACGGCGAAGGAGGCGTACTCCTTCGGCACGCCCAGGCGCTCGGTGACCTTCTGGGTCAGCGGCATGGTGCCGACGGAGGAGCGGGAGACGAAGGCCAGCTGGATCGCGGGCCAGGCGCCCTTGAAGAACCGCAGCGGGTTGACCTTGGCGACCGTGGCCAGCAGCAGCGGGTAGACGACGAACAGCACGATGGCGCAGCCGACGTAGATGTCCGCGGTGAACGTCGCGTACTTGCTGATCAGGCCCCAGCCGTACTTGTAGATGGCCTTGCCGACCAGGCCGAGGCTGCCCAGCGGGGCGAGCCGGATGACCCACCACAGGACCTTCTGGAGCAGCTCCAGCACGGACTCGCTGAGGGTGAGCAGCGGCTGGGCCTTCTCGCCCACCTGGAGCACCGCGACGCCCGCGACGGCGGCCATGAAGACGATCTGGAGGACGTTGAGTTGGGTGAACGGCGTGACGACGTCGGTCGGGATGATGCCGGTCAGGAAGTCCAGCCAGGAGCCGTGCTTCTTGGGCTCGGCGCCGTCCGCGGCGGTCAGGCCGGTGCCCGCGCCCGGGTCGGTGAGCAGGCCGATCGCCAGGCCGATGACGACCGCGATCAGCGAGGTGATCATGAACCAGAGCAGGGTGCGGGTGGCCAGCCGGGCGGCGTTGGAGACATTCCGCAGATTGGTGATCGACACCAGGATGGCGAAGAAGACCAGCGGGGCCACCACGACCATCAGCAGCTGGACGAAGATGCCGCCGATCTTGTCGAGGGTGGTCTGCAGCCAGTGGATGTCACCGCTCTTGGCGGCCCAGCCGAGCAGGGCGCCGACCACCAGGCCGAGCAGGATCTGGGCCCAGAACGGGACCTTGGGTATGCGGAACGTGCGGGATGCAGTGGGCATCGGGGATGAGGACAACGGGATCTCCGGGAACGGGCTCAAGTCAGGAAGAGGCGCCGGGGCACCGAGGAGGTCCGGGCATGCGGGCTCTCCGGCCGCGGGACGCCTGGGAAGAGGCGGGGCGTCACATCAGCGGCGGCGACAGGCCGCGGACACACGGCGGCAAAGATCGACGTGCAGGCGCGCCACGAGCACGGGGCTCATGGGGGATCGAGGCGCTGCTGCTGTCTTCATGTCGAACACGTTAACACCTGAGCTTTGAGGTACCCATAGGAATTCTTTGGGTTCTCAGGGCGCGGACACGCCGAAGCCCCACCACGGAAGGGGTATTCCGCGATGGGGCTTCGAAGTTATGTGAGGAGGATTACACCCCTACGGGGCGGTACGGGCGATTTTTCCGTCGCCTCGCTCCCTCCCCGGCCGTCAGTCCTCCTGGCCCGCGCTGGCGGCGAAGCGCTCCTTCGCCCGGTCCACGCGCCCGGCGATCTGCTCGGCCATGGCGTCCCGCTGCTTGCGCAGCAGCGCGAAGCTCAGCGGCGCGGAGAGGATCAGCGCCAGCAGCACCATCCAGAAGATGTTCGAGCCGCCGACCCCGATCGGGATGAGGTGCGCGTAGCAGAGCACCCACACCACCGCGAAGCATGCGACGAGCAAGCCGATACGCAGGGCTGTGTAACGGAGCGAGGCGTACTTCTGGCTACTCACGGGCGGGACCTTCTTCTCAACGGCAACCGAAATGGTCGCTTCCAGTCAAGCACGAGCCAGGCCGTGGGTCATGCGTGCGTGCGTCACACCCGCATGGGCTGGGGCGACTCGCGCAGGGACGCGTCCGGACCCGGGAACTCACGGATGACCTCGTACCGCGTGTTCCGCTCCACAGGGCGGAAACCCGCATCCCGGATCAGGTCCAGCAGATCGTCACGGGTCAGCTTGTTCGGCGTGCCGTAGTTGTCCGCGTCATGCGTGATCTTGTACTCGACGACCGAGCCGTCCATGTCGTCCGCACCGTGCTGCAACGCCAGCTGCGCCGTCTGGATCCCGTGCATCACCCAGAACACCTTCACATGCGGCACATTGTCGAACAGCAGCCGCGAGACCGCGAAGGTCTTCAGCGCCTCGACACCCGACGCCATCGTCGTCCGCGCCTGCAGCCGGTTACGGACCTTGCCGTCCTTCATGTCCACGAAGTCGTGCTGGTACCGCAGCGGAATGAAGACGTGGAAACCGCCCGTCTCGTCCTGCAGCTCACGCAGCCGCAGCACATGGTCCACCCGGTGACGCGGCTCCTCGATGTGCCCGTACAGCATCGTGCACGGACCCTTCAAACCCTTCGAATGAGCCAGGCGGTGGATCCGCGACCAGTCCTCCCAGTGGGTGTCATGGTCGACGATGTGCTGACGCACCTCCCAGTCGAAGATCTCCGCACCACCACCGGTCAGCGACTCCAGACCCGCGTCGATCAGCTCGTCGAGGATCTCGTCCGCCGGCAGACCCGAGATCTTCTCGAAGTGCTTGATCTCCGTCGCCGTGAACGCCTTCAGCGAGACGTTCGGCAACGCCTCCTTCAACGCCCGCAGCGAGCGAGGGTAGTAGCGCCACGGCAGTGTGGGGTGCAGGCCGTTGACGATGTGCAGCTCGGTGAGGTTCTCGCTCTCCATGGCCTTCGCCAGCCGCACGGCCTCCTCGATGCGCATCGTGTACGCATCCTTCTCACCCGGCTTCCGCTGGAACGAGCAGTACGCACACGACGCCGTGCACACATTCGTCATGTTCAGATGCCGGTTCACATTGAAGTGGACGACGTCGCCGTTCTTCTGCGTGCGGACGTGATGCGCCAGGCCGCCGAGCCACGCCAGGTCGTCGGACTCGTAGAGGGCGATGCCGTCCTCGCGGGTGAGCCGCTCCCCTGCGTAGACCTTCTCCTCGAGCTCGCGCTTGAGCCCAGCGTCCATGGGTGCGCCCGCCTCTCCTGATGCCTTGGCTGCTGACCGCTTCGAGCGTACTCCCCCGGTTTCAGACGTCTTCGGGCAGCTCGCCGACCCTGTTCTCCCACTTGGTGGAGAGCACGATCGTGGTGCGGGTGCGGCTGACGCCCTTGGTGCCGGAGAGCCGGCGGATGGTGCGCTCGAGGCCGTCGACGTCGCCGACGCGGACCTTGAGCATGTAGGAGTCGTCACCGGCGATGAACCAGCAGTCCTCGATCTCCTCCAGGTCGCGGAGGCGGCGCGCCACGTCCTCGTGGTCGGCGGCGTCCGAGAGCTGAATGCCGATCAGGGCCGTGACGCCGAGGCCCAGCGACGCGGCGTTGACGGTCGCCCGGTAGCCGGTGATGACGCCGGCCGCCTCCAGGCGGTTGATCCGGTCCGTGACGCTCGGTCCGGACAGGCCCACAAGCCTGCCCAGCTCCGCGTACGAGGCCCGGCCGTTCTCCCGCAGGGCCTGGATGAGCTGCCTGTCCACCGCGTCCATTGCCTGGCACCTTTCAATAATCAGCGAACTCGCCGGTTTACGTGTAGAATCTAAGGCATGTGGGGCTCTAGACCCCGCAAATCTTTCACCAGATCAGCGAATCAACGACGATCCTTCGATCTCTCAGGAGTGAAGCACCCGTGTACTCGATCGAGATGGCCTACGCCCGTATGCGCGAGCTCCAGGACCTGGCCAACCGCTCGCGTGCCCATCAGTCCCCCGAGCCGCGCCGCGCCGCGAAGATCCGCATCGCGCGCGCGAAGAAGCGCTAGCCCTCCCGGCGAGAGCTGCTCGCACCACCGAGCTCTCCCTCCCACCGGCGGTACAACCGGTGCGGCACCCCTGCCGCGTCCAGCGCCCGCCCGGCGACGAAGTCCACCAGATCCTGGATGTGCGTCGCCCCCGCATAGAACGCCGGCGAAGCGGGCAGCACCACGGCTCCCGCATCGTCGAGCGCCACCAGCTGCCTGAGCGTCTGACCGCTGAGCGGCGTCTCCCGCACCGCGACGATCAACGGTCGCCGCTCCTTGAGCGTCACGCTCGCCACCCGTTGCAGCAGATCCTTCGACAGCCCGAGCGCCACTCCGGCCACGCTCGCCGTGCTCGCCGGGACGATGATCATCCCCTTTGCGGGGTACGAGCCCGAGGACGGCCCGGCCGCCAGGTCGCCGGCCGCCCAGTACCGCACGTCCGCCGTGTCCGCCTCGCCGAAGGCGTGCGGCTTGCCGTCCGCGCCCAGCGCCAGCCAGCTCCGCAGGTCCTCCTGCCAGTGCCCGTCGCGGAACCGGATGCCGGTCTCGTCCAGCAGCGTCAGCCGCGCCGCGCGGCTCACCACCAGGTCCACGGCCTCGCCCGCGGCGAGCAGCCCGCGCAGCACGGCGGCGGCGTACGGGGTTCCGGACGCGCCGGAGACGCCGACCACCCACGGCCGGCGTCGCGTTGTGTCTTCGTACTGCGCCACGCCCCGAGCCTATCCGCAGCCCTTCACCGGAGGCCCGGCCGCACGGCTCGGCAGGGTGACGCAGCTGGGTGACGCATTTTGTGCATCACGTGTCGCCTTATCGCATCAAGCTTTCGCAAAAGGACTTTGACACGATCGATCTTTCTGGACTTTAGTTATCTTTTGCCAAGAACCGTCTACGGGGGAGCACATCATCTACAGCAAGCGAAAGGCCCTGGCCGCTGCCGGAGTCGTGGCCCTCGTCGCCGCGGCGTCCACCGCCTGTGACCCGAGCGACAGCCTCAGCCCGGCTGCCAAGGTCAAGGGCGCATTCGACAAGCTCGGCAAGCAGAAGACGCTCTCCACCGAGATCGGCTTCGACGCCAACGCGGACCAGATATTCAAGGCGATGCAGGGTGAGAAGGACTTCACCCGCGAGGACGCCGACATGCTCGCCGGCATGAAGCTCACCTACTCCTTCGGCTCGGACAAGGCGCTCAAGGACGCCGAGGCCGACGACAAGAGCTTCAAGTACGGCGTCCAGTTCAAGCTGACCGGCGACAAGCCGCTGTTCGAGGCCCGTCAGGTCGACAACAAGCCCTACTTCCGCATGGACTTCAAGGAGCTGTCCTCCTTCGTCGAGAAGCGGCAGGCCAAGAAGGGCAAGTCGGCCGGCTCCGACGACAAGGCATTCCAGAAGCTCATCAACGAGTCGGACCAGCTGCCCTCGTCGCTGGCCGCCGTCAAGAGCGCTCTGAAGGGCGAGTGGATCAGCATCGATCCCGCCACCTTCGAAGAGTTCTCCAAGTCCATGGACAAGAGCGGCGGCGACAGCAAGACCCCGAAGCCGGACCCGAAGACGCAGAAGCAGGTCTACGAGGTCCTGCAGCGCGCCCTCACGGACAACGCCGAGGTCAAGGACGCAGGCAAGAAGAACGGCGTCGACCACGTCAAGGCCACCGTCCCCGCCAAGAAGGTCGCCAAGGACATCACCGAGGGCCTCAAGCCGCTGAAGGACAAGCTCGGCGACAAGGCCGGCAAGCTCGACAAGCTGGACCAGGACCTCAAGGAGATGGAGAACAAGAAGGAGCAGAACGTCACGTTCGACGTGGCGATCAAGGACGGCATGCTCGCCGGCCTGACTCTGGACCTCTCCCAGTTCGACAAGAAGGCCAAGGGCGACCTGCCGGTCAGCATCACCTTCAAGTCCGACGCCGCCAAGGTCGAGGCCCCGTCCGGCGCGCAGGAGCTGAAGCCGCAGGACATCATGGGCGCGGCCATGTTCGCCATGGGCGCCGGCCGGGACAAGGACTGACGGAACGGCGGAACGGGCCGACGGGGCGCCCCGCGCCCCCTCGGCCCGCCGGCCCCGGCCCCACGGAAAAGGGGCGGCCCCACCTCCCGGTGGGACCGCCCCTTTTCCGTACGCACGTACGCGACGTGCCGCCCTCTCAGACGGTCAGGCCGCGCACCAGCAGGTCGAGCAGGGTGCACACGAAGAGCGCGATGCCGACGAAGCCATTGACGGTGAAGAACGCGCGGTTGAGCCGGGAGAGATCGCGCGGCTTGACGATCGTGTGCTCGTACAGGAACGCGCCCGCGACGACCGCCAGCCCGATCCAGAAGAACGCCCCGGCGCCGGTGACCAGCGCGTACCAGACCAGCAGCGCCGTGGTGACGGCGTGGCAGACGCGCGCGCCGTACAGCGAGGCCGGGATGCCGAAGCGGGCCGGCGTGGACTTCACCCCGTTCGCCCGGTCGGACTCCACGTCCTGGCAGGCGTAGATCAGGTCGAAGCCGCCGATCCAGACGCCCACGGCGAGGCCCAGTATCACCGCCTCCCAGGACCACTCCCCCGTCACCGCGAGCCAGGCCCCCACCGGGGCCATGGCCTGGGCGAGGCCCAGGATCGCGTGCGGGAAGTCGGTGAAGCGCTTCCCGTACGGATAGACCACCATCGGGATCACGGCGATCGGCGCGAGCGCCAGGCACAGCGGGTTCAGCAGCGCGGCGGCGCCGAGGAAGAAGGCCACGGCCACCGCCGCCCCGGTCCACGCCGAGCGCACCGACACCGCGCCCGTGACCAGCTCCCGCCCCGCCGTGCGCGGGTTGCGGGCGTCGATCTCGCGGTCGATGACGCGGTTGCAGGCCATCGCGAACGTGCGCAGCCCCACCATGGCGACGGTGACCAGCAGCAGCCGCACCCAGTGGATGTTCTTGTCCTCCTGGAACATCGCCGTCAGCGAGGCGATGTAGGCGAAGGGCAGCGCGAAGACCGAGTGCTCGATGAGGACCAGGCGAAGGAAGGCCGAGACACCCCCGCCTGTGCGGGGACTACTCGGCTCCGCGCTGCCCCCGCCCAGGATCGCCTCTCCACTCACAGCCCGTACTCCTTCCAGCGCTCAGTCACCCGAATGGCAACCTCCGGGTCCGACTCGACCATGTGCGGCCAGCCGCCGTCGCGGGTGTAGCCCTCCTCGGGCCACTTCGCGGTCGCGTCGATGCCCGCCTTGCCGCCCCAGAACTGCTGGTACGAGGCGTGGTCGAGGTGGTCGACCGGGCCCTCGACGACGGTGAGGTCCCGCGCGTAGTCCGTGTTGCCGAGGGCCCGCCAGGACACCTCGTGCAGGTCGTGGACGTCGCAGTCCGCGTCCACCACGATGATCAGCTTGGTCAGCGACATCATGTGCGCGCCCCAGATGGCGTGCATGACCTTCTGCGCGTGCTTCGGGTACTTCTTCTCGATCGAGACGATCGCGCAGTTGTGGAAGCCGCCGGACTCGGGCAGGTGGTAGTCCACGATGTCCGGCACGATGATCTTGAGGAGGGGGAGGAAGAACCGCTCCGTGGCCCGGCCCAGCGGGCCGTCCTCCGTCGGCGGCCGGCCGACGACGATCGACTGGAGCAGCGGCCGGCTGCGCATCGTCACGCAGTCGATGGTCAGCGCCGGGAAGTCCTCCTGCGGCGTGTAGAAGCCCGTGTGGTCGCCGAACGGGCCCTCCGGCAGCATCTTCCCGGGCTCCAGCCAGCCCTCCAGCACCACCTCGGCCTGCGCGGGCACCTGGAGCGGCACCGTCTTGCAGTCGACCATCTCGATCCGCTTGCCCTGGACGAAGCCTGCGAAGAGGTATTCGTCGATGTCGCCCGGCAGCGGCGCCGTGGAGGCGTACGTCACGGCCGGCGGGCAGCCGAAGGCGATGGCGACGGGCAGCCGCTCACCGCGCTTGGCGGCCACCTGGTAGTGGTTGCGGCTGTCCTTGTGGATCTGCCAGTGCATGCCGATGGTGCGCTTGTCGTGGCGCTGGAGGCGGTAGAGGCCGAGGTTGCGGACGCCGGTCTCGGGGTGCTTGGTGTGGGTGAGGCCGAGGTTGAAGAAGGAGCCGCCGTCCTCGGGCCAGGTGAAGAGCGCCGGCAGCTGCTCCAGGTCCACGTCGTCGCCGGTGAGGACCACCTCCTGGACGGGGGCCTCCTTGACCTTCCTCGGCGGCACGTGCGCCATCGCACCCAGCTTGCCGAAGGCCTCGCGCATGCCGACGAAGCCCTGCGGCAGCTCCGGCTTGAGCAGCCCGCCGATCTTCTCGCTGATCTCGTCGTAGGACTTCAGCCCGAGCGCCTTGAGGAGCCGGCGGTCGGTGCCGAACACGTTCATGGCGAGCGGCATGGCCGCGCCCTTGACGTTCTCGAAGAGCAGCGCGGGGCCGCCCGCCTTGTTCACTCTGTCGACGATCTCCCCGATTTCCAGGTACGGGTCGACTTCGGCCTTGATGCGCTTGAGATCGCCATCGCGCTCCAGGGCCCGCAGGAAGGAGCGAAGATCGTCGTAAGCCATGCGTTCCAGTATCGAGCACGCACTACGCTGGACCCGTCACGGGGCCGCCCTGCGGCCCGAAACGCCGTACTCCGGGGGCCGTCGCCATGCTCAGGTATCTGCCGTTCCTGCTGATCCTGGCGTTGTGGATCTACGCCTTCGTCGACTGCCTCAACACCCCCGAGGAGGAGGTGCGGGGGCTGCCGAAGATCGCCTGGGTGTTCGTCATCCTGCTCTTCGGCGAGGTCCTGGTCGGCCCGGTGGCCTGGCTGATCGCGGGCCGCCCGCGCGCGGCCGCGGGTTCGCGCGATGGGGGCACCTCCCATGCTTTCGGCAATGGGGGAGGGCGGGGCGCGGCCGGCGGCGGGCAGCGCTGGGTGGCGCCGGACGACAATCCGGAGTTCCTCCGCTCGCTGCGGCCGGACGACAAGGGCGGCAGCGGCCCGGCCGGTCCGGTGAACTGATCGTACGTACGGCTGCCCGCCGTACGGTCGAACCAGCCGTCCCCAACGGGTGACGCACAGCGCCCCACGAGACCGATTATCGGCTCAACCAGCCCTTCTTCACGGCCATTTGACGGCTTGTTCACTGCTTGCACCCTCCCCCTGACGCTCACGCGCCGCGAGAGTCGTAGCGGTCACACTGTGCCCGCACGCGACTCCAGGGAGGGACAGTCATGAGCGGACCCGACACCCACAGACCGGGCGCGCACGGCCCCGGCATGACCCGGCGCAGACTCCTCGGCTCGGCCGTGGGCGCGGCCGCCGGCGCGGCGGCCCTGTCGCTGCTGCCGCCGAGCGTGCAGCGCGCGGTGGCGGCCGGACCGGCCCCGCGCGGCTCGCTGAGCGACATCAAGCACGTGGTCCTGCTGATGCAGGAGAACCGCTCGTTCGACCACTACTTCGGCACCCTCAAGGGCGTACGCGGCTTCGCCGACCCCGACGCCCTGCGGCTGCCCGGCGGCCGTACGGTCTTCCACCAGCCCGACACCGTGAACCCGGCCGGCTACCTGCTGCCCTTCCACCTCGACACCCGCACCACCAGCGCGCAGGCCATCCCCTCGACCAGCCACGCGTGGGCCGTGCAGCACGAGGCCTGGAACGGCGGGAAGATGGACCGCTGGCTGCCCGCGCACCGCAAGGCGGACGGGGCGAACGGCCCGTACGTGATGGGCTACCACACCCGCGAGGACATCCCGTTCCAGTTCGCCCTCGCCGAGGCGTTCACCATCTGCGACAACTACTTCTGCTCGGTCTTCGGCCCCACCTGGCCCAACCGCCTCTACTGGATGACCGGCACCATCGACCCCTCCGGCACCCTCGGCGGCCCCGTCATCGACAACACCGTCCCCTCGCCCTACCGCTGGACCACCTACGCCGAGCGGCTCCAGGCGGCGGGCATCAGCTGGCGCGTGTACCAGCAGACGGACAACTACGGCTGCAACATGCTGGAGTACTTCCGCACCTTCCAGAACGCCCGCCCCGGCGATCCGCTGTACGACCGGGCGATGCCCCGGCTCCCCGAGGGCACCTTCGAGGACGACGCCCGCAACGACCGGCTGCCGGCCGTCTCCTGGATCATGCCGACGGCCGGGCAGTCCGAGCACCCGGACTACCTGCCGGCGGCCGGGGCGGACTTCGTGGCGAAGAAGATCGAGGCGATCGCGGAGAACCCGGAGGTCTGGCAGAAGACCGTCTTCATCCTCAATTACGACGAGAACGACGGCCTCTTCGATCACGTGGCACCGCCGGTGGCACCCCCGGGGACGAAGGACGAGTTCGTGCAGGGCCTGCCCATCGGCGCGGGCTTCCGCGTGCCGTGCATCATCGTCTCGCCGTGGACGGTGGGCGGCTGGGCCGCGGGCGAGGCGTTCGACCACACCTCGGCGCTGCGCTTCCTGGAGCGGTGGACGGGCGTCCGGGAGCCGAACATCAGCGGCTGGCGGCGGCGCGCGTTCGGCGACCTGACGTCGGCGTTCGGTTTCGGGAGCGCGGCGCAGAAGCCGCCGCAGCTGTCCGTGGACACGGAGCGGGAGCTGGAGCAGGCGGAGTGGGAGGTCGGCCACCTCCCGAAACCGAAGTTCCCGGGCAGGTCGCAGCACGTGCCCCCGCAGGAGCCGGGGACGCGGCCGCGGCGGTAGGGGTTTCTTCCCCCACCCCGCCCCTTCCCGAAAGTCCTCAAGCGCCGGACGGGCTGAAAATCAGCCCGCCGGCGCTTGAGGAGCGGGGCTCACACCCCCGCGTACGAGTGCTTGCCGCTCAGCAGGATGTTCACGCCGTAGTAGTTGAACAGGTAGCAGGCGAAGGCCAGCAGGGCCAGGTAGGCGGCCTTGCGGCCCTTCCAGCCCGCCGTCGCCCGCGCGTGGAGGTAGCACGCATAGGCCACCCACGTGATGAAGGACCAGACCTCCTTCGGGTCCCAGCCCCAGTAGCGGCCCCACGCCGCCTCGGCCCAGATCGCACCCGCGATGATCGTGAAGGTCCACAGCGGGAACACGGTCGCATTGATGCGGTACGCGAACTTGTCGAGCGTGGCGGCCGAGGGCAGCCGCGACAGCACGTTGTCCAGCGCACCCCCCTCACGCCCCTCCGCCAGCCGCACCTCGTAGCGGTCGCGGAAGAGGTAGAAGAACGTCGACACCGCACCCACGTACAGCGCCGCGCCGGACAGGATCGCGCAGGAGACGTGGATCCACAGCCAGTACGAGTGGAGGGCCGGGACCAGCTGGTCGCTGTCGGTGTACAGGACGGAGACCGCGAGGCCCAGGTCGAGGAGGATCGTCGTGGTCAGCGGCAGGCCCAGCCAGCGGATGTTCTTCTTCGCGAGGAGCAGGCCCAGGTAGACGCCGACCGCGACCATGGCGAAGGTCGTGGAGAACTCGTACATGTTGCCCCACGGCGCCCGCTGCACGGACAGTGCCCGGGAGAGCACCCCGCCCACGTGCAGGGCGAACGCCAGCACCGTGAGGGAGACGGCGATCCGGCCGTACAGGTCGCCCTTCTCGCTGGTGCCCGCGGCCCCGGGGCCGTCGGGGACGTCGCGGGTGCCGGGGGCGGAGCGGGTGACGACCTGGGGCCGCTCCAGGACGGCCGTACCGCCGCCCTGCGCCTGCTTCTTGACCGTGACGGTCACGGAGGAGGCCGCTGCCTCCGTGGTGATCGCGGCCGCGGTGCGGCCGACGGCGCTGCGGCTGCCGAAGACCCACTCGGCGATGTGCGCGAGGAAGGCGAGGGTGTAGACGGCCATGGCCGAATAGATCAGCACATTGCTGATGTGGGCCAGGTTCTCGTTGGTTGCGGCGGCGAGTGTCACGCGCGCGCTCCTTCGGACGGTTCGGCGGGGTCGGAGGCTTCGGTGTCGGGGTCTCCGTTGTCGGTGGGCTCGCCTGCGGAGGCGTCTGCCGGGTCGTCCACGGCGGCAGTCGCGGCGGCGGTCGGTGCGTCGGGCTGGAGGGCGGCGGCGAGGCCGGCCAGCTCCTCGGGCAGCCGGGCGGACTCGCTGCGGCCGAGGCCGGCCAGCTCCACGACCGTGCGCCCGTCCGCGCCCTGGACGGCGCGCACCCAGACCCGGCGGCGCTGGATGAACAGCGAGCCGGCCAGGCCGAGCAGGGCGGCGACGGCGCCGGTCAGGGCCAGCTCGTTGCCCGGCTTCTGCGAGACCTGGAAGGTCGCCCACTGCTTGATGCCGTCGAAGTGCAGCGTGCCCGCACCGTCCGGCAGCGTCATGGTGTCGCCGACCTTGAGGATCTCGGCGAACTTCTTGCCGTCCTGGTCCGTGAACTGCTTCATCCTGGACACGTCGAGCTGGTAGACGCTCTGCGGCACGCCGGAGTCGACGCCGAGGTTGCCGTGGTAGGCGGTCAGCACGAGGCGGGGATTGTCGAGGGCCGGGAACTGGGAGAACATCGTCCCGGTCCGCAGGTCCAGGGTGGGCACGAAGTTGCCCTTGAAGCCGAGGTCGTCGTCGTTGCCGTTCTTGTCCTTGTAGTCCGGCACCTTCAGGACGGTCGTCTCGGTGACGTTGCTGTCCAGCGGCAGCGCGGGCATCGGGCCCCGGTGGGCGATGTTGCCCTGGCCGTCGCGGACGGTGACGATCGGCGCGTAGCCGTGGCCGATCAGGTAGACCTTCGAGCCGGCGACCTCCAGCGGCTCGTTGACCTTGACGGTGGTCTTCTTGGGTTCCGCGTCGGGCGTGCCCCAGTAAGTGATGTGGGCGGCGTAGTCGCGCGGGGTGCCCTTCTGGGGGCCGGTGCGCTCGTACGTCCCGGAGAAGCTGTCGAGCCGGAAGCGGAACCGGTCGAGGTCGTCGGGGCTGAACAGCGACCCGGCCTTGAAGTCGTCGTACTGGGTGAGCGTGTTCGAGAAACTGCCGCCCTCGACGATCAGCGAGCCGCCCTCGGACTTCCACAGCTGGCCGGAGGCGAAGGCCACCAGCAGCACGATCAGGGAGACGTGGAAGAGGAGGTTGCCGGCCTCGCGGAGGTAGCCCTTCTCGGCGCCGACCGAGTCACCGGCCGCCTCGGTGCGGAAGCGCCGCCGCCGGAGCAGCTTCTCCGCCGCCGCCAGCACCTGCTCCGGCGTGGCCTCGGTGCGCCAGGTGGCGTGGGCGGGCATCCGGGTGAGGTTGCGGGGCGCGGCCGGCGGGCGGCCGCGCAGCTGGCCGACGAACTGCCAGGTGCGCGGGACGATGCAGCCGATCAGCGAGACGAACAGCAGGATGTAGATCGCGGAGAACCACACCGAGCTGTAGACGTGGAAGAGCCCGAGCTTCTCGTAGTACGGGGTGAGGGTCCCGTGCTTCTCCTGCCACTGCTGGACCTTGAGCGCGTCCACGCTGGTCTGCGGGACGAGCGAGCCGGGGATCGTGGCGAGGGAGAGCAGGAAGAGCAGGAGCAGCGCGACCCGCATGGAGGTCAGCTGGCGCCAGAACCAGCGGACCCAGCCGAACGCCTCGCGGCAGGACCAGGCCAGCCGGCCGAGCACGCCGGGCTTGCGCATGCCGCCGAAGGAGCCGGGCACCGCCTGCTCGCGGTCCTCGGCGGGAGCCGTGGACAGGTCCGAGCCGGCGGCGGCCAGGCCGGCCGCGTCCGCGGCCTCCGGGCTGCCGGCGGCGTCCGCTCCCGCGGCAGCGTCGTCGTCGGGGCCCTCGGGGCCGGTGCGGCTCGCCGAGGTGTCGGCGGAGCCCTTCGTCCTGTCCATGTCTCAGATCCCCGGGGTGAAGTTCTTTTGGGTCCAGGTCTGCAGGTCAGCGACCATGCTGTCCCACAGCCCGGTCACCAGGAGCACGCCGACGACGACAAGCATCCCGCCGCCGATCCGCATGACCCACGCATAGTGCCGCTTGACCCAGCCGAACGCGCCGAGCGCGCGCCGGAAGGCGACCGCGGCGAGGACGAACGGCAGGCCGAGGCCGGCGCAGTAGGCGACCGTCAGCAGGGCCCCCCGGCCCGCGCTCGCCTGGTTGAAGGAGAGGGACTGCACGGCGGCGAGGGTCGGCCCGACGCAGGGCGCCCAGCCGAGGCCGAAGAGCACGCCCAGCAGCGGGGCGCCCGCCAGCCCCATCGCGGGCCTGGTGTGGAAGCGGAACTCGCGCTGCCCGAACCGGCTCAGCAGCCCCATGAAGGCCAGGCCCAGCACGATCGTCAGCACGCCCAGCACCGTGGAGATCGTCTCCTTGTACTCCAGCAGGGTGTTGCCGAAGAACCCGAAGAACGCCCCGAAGGAGACGAAGACGG
Source organism: Streptomyces sp. 17_S59 (assembly GCF_056930295.1). Taxonomy (NCBI): domain Bacteria; kingdom Bacillati; phylum Actinomycetota; class Actinomycetes; order Kitasatosporales; family Streptomycetaceae; genus Streptomyces; species Streptomyces sp. 17_S59. The sequence goes on from NZ_JBXOWD010000001.1 coordinate 3,215,986, forward strand.
CGGAGAAGCCGAGCACGAAGAGGGAGGACCCGGCGACCATCCGGCCCCGCTTGGCCTCCGCGAGGTCCGCGCCGCTGACGCCCGTGACGTACGAGAGATAGCCGGGCACGAGCGGCAGGACGCAGGGCGAGAAGAAGGAGACGAGCCCGCCGAGCACCGCCACGGGCAGGGCCAGCAGCAGCGCGCCTGTGAGGACGGTCTGGTTGGGGTCGCTCGCGGCGGCGAGGGCGGTGACCGCGTGGGCGGTCGCGGGGGTCCCGGCGATCACGGGGTCACTTCTCCGCGACCAGCGGGTCGAGCGTCTTGCGCAGCTCGTCCTCGCTCAGCGCCTTGATCGCGCGGGCGGCGATCTTCCCGTCGCGGTCGATGAAGACCGTCGAGGGGATGGACTGCGGGTTGAGGCTGCCCTTGGGGAAGCTCAGCAGCAGCGCGCCCGAGTTGTCGTAGAGGCTCGGGTACGGAACGTTGAATTCCTTCTCGAAGGCCAGAGCGGGGGCCGGGTCGGGGTCGCGGGTGTCGAGCCCGACGAACTGCACGCCCTTGTCCTTGTAGTCGTTGGCGACCTTGACCAGGTTCTTGGCCTCGGCGCGGCAGGGCGAGCACCAGGAGCCCCAGACGTTAAGGACGACGATCTTGCCCTTGTGCTCCTTGGCGACGTCGAGTTCCTTGCCGTCCAGGGTCTTGCCGGAGAGGTCCGGCGCGTCCTTCCGGCCGCTGCGCTCCTTGACGACGTCCACTCCGCCCGTGCCCTGGACGAACTGGGTCTGCCCGCCCCCTCCGGAGTTGTTGTTCCCGGAACTGCACGCGGTCAGCGTCAGTGCCCCGAGGACGGCGGCAATGGCGGCCGGCACGGTGGTACGACGGCGTGCAGGGTGGCGTCGGCAGTCGTGACTGGCACTCATGTGAAAAGTTTCGCATGGGCGGTTTAGGGATCTTCCGCAACCCCCTCGGAGTCGTCGGGCCCATTGCCCGCGGGCGCGGTGGGCACATCGGCCCCCCGCGGACCCGTGGGCACCTCGCCGACCTTCGGCCCGACGGGCACCTCGCCGCGCGGCCCGGTGGGGGTCTCGCGCCGGGGGCCCGGCCGGCCGACGCCGGGCCTGCCCCGCCATTTCTCGCCCACGTCGAGGCCGCGTAGCCCGGAGAGCACCGCCGGGGTCTGCACGTCCAGCCAGTCGACGAACTGCCGGAAGGACACCACGCGGACGTCCTTGCGCTTGTCGTCGGCGATGTATTTGAACGCCTCTTCCACGGCATCCATATAGATGCCGCCGTTCCACTCCTCGAAGTGGTTGCCGATGAAGAAGGGCGCCCTGTTCGTCTCGTACGCCCGGTCGAAACCCGCGATGTAGGACTCGGTGGCCTGCCGGCGCCAGCCCGCATAGCGGGACGGCACTCCCCGCGTCGTGTTCTTCGACTGATTGGCGAGAATGTTGTAGTCCATGGAAAGGACCTCGAAGGAGTGGCCCGGAAAGGGCATCTGCTGCAGCGGCAGATCCCACAGTCCGTGCCTTTTCCTGGGCCACACCTGTTCCCCTCCGGAGGAACTCGCGTCGTACCGCCAGCCGAGTTTCCGGGCGGTCGGCAGCAGGCCGTCCTGATTGAGCAGGCAGGGCGTGCGGCCGCCGATCAATTCCTTGCGGTAGTCGAAGGGCAGCGGCTCCAGGTCCTTGAATCCGGTGTGGGTGCGCCACCGGGTGACGAAGGAGACGGCCTGCTCGATCTCGGACTGCCAGTCCTCGGGCGTCCAGTGGGCGACCGAGCCCTGCCCCGAGCAGAAGTGGCCGTTGAAGTGGGTGCCGACCTCGTGGCCCTCCAGCCAGGCCGCGCGCAGGTTCTGCAGGGTCGACCGGATGTGTTCGTCGGAAAGGTAGCCGATGTCGGAGGCGCCGCGCGGGTTGTTCGGCGGGTCGTAGAGCCGCTGCCTGGACTCCGGCAGCAGGTAGAGCCCGGAGAGGAAGAACGTCATCCGGGCGCCGTGGTCCCGGGCGAGCTTGCGGAACCGGGGGAAGAGGCCGTTGCCCACCTCGCCCGCCCCGTCCCAGGAGAAGATCACGAACTGCGGCGGCTTCTCGCCCGGCTCCAGCGGCACGGGCTTCTCCGGCTGGTTCGGCTGCGGCCCGGTGTCGGCCGTGGAACCGTCGCCGATCAGCCTGGCCCTGGCCTTCGCCTCCGCGCTCGGCCTGCCCTTGGGGCGGCCCGGCCCGCCGCCGGTGAGCAGGGTGGAGGTGGTGTCCGAGCAGCCTGCGACGGCGCCGAGGGCGGCGGCCGCTCCCGCGCCCAGGCCCATCCCGATCAGGCTGCGACGGCTCATGCCGCCTGTGCTGTCGCGCATGTCGGCTCCATCCGCACTCGCGCCCCCATACCATACGCCGTCCATATAAATGGACATTGAGGATGGGGGCGCGGCGGATTACGACGGTTGCGCTGTTTTCCCGGTCTATATGGGTGTTTTGATGGCCCGACCGGTAGGGAACCGGCGCGAGCGCGCGGACGCGGGGCGGGGCTCAGGCCCCGAACGCCTTGGCGCCGCCCTTCACCGGCTTCGCGCCGGCCAGCAGGTGAGCCGGCACCAGATCCCGGGCGGGCTCGCTGTACCCCACCGAGACGATCTTGTCGCCGCGGTAGGTGAACGACGTCAGGCTGGCCAGCGTGCACTGCCGCTTCCGCGGGTCGTGCCACAGCCGGCGCTTCTCCACGAAGCTCCGCACGATCCAGATCGGCAGCTGGTGGCTCACGCACACCGCCTCGTGGCCGCGCGCCGCGTCCTTCGCCGCGTCCAGGGCCTGGATCATCCGCACGACCTGCTCGACGTACGGCTCGCCCCAGGAGGGACGGAACGGGTTCGTCAGGTGCTTCCAGTTCGCCGGCTTCCGCAGCGCGCCGTCGCCGACCCCGAAGGTCTTGCCCTCGAAGACGTTGGCCGCCTCGATCAGCCGCTCGTCCGTCGCCAGGTCCAGGCCGTGCGCCTTGGCGATGGGCGTCGCCGTCTCCTGCGCCCGCTCCAGCGGCGAGGAGACCACGTACGTCACGTCCCGGTCGGCCAGGTGCTCGGCCACCCGGTCCGCCATCTGCCGGCCCAGGTCGGAGAGGTGGTAGCCGGACCGGCGCCCGTAGAGCACGCCCTCCGGGTTGTGCACCTCGCCGTGGCGCATCAGGTGGACGACGGTGATGTCACTGCCCTTGCTCACTTGCCCTCCTCCGTCGCCCCGGCCGCCGCCCGGGCCGCAGCCGGCAGCGCCGCCGCGATCCGCTCCACCGCCGCCGCGTCGTGCGCCGTCGAGACGAACCACGACTCGAAGGCCGACGGGGGCAGGTACACCCCCTGCGACAGCATCGAGTGGAAGAACGCATTGAAGCGGAACGCCTCCTGCGCCTTGGCCTTCTCGTAGTCCGTGACCTCGGACTCGGTGAAGAACACCGAGAACATGTTCCCGGCCGTCTGGAGCCGGTGGGCCACGCCCGCCCCGGCCAGCGCCCCGGTCACCAGGCCGCGGATCTCCTCGGAGACCGCGTTCACCTTCGCGTACGCCGCGTCGTCCAGCAGCCGCAGCTGCGCCAGGCCCGCGGCCGTGGCCACCGGGTTACCGGAGAGGGTGCCCGCCTGATAGACGGGGCCCGCGGGAGCCAGGTGCGCCATCACGTCGGCGCGGCCGCCGAAGGCCGCGGCCGGGAAGCCGCCGCCCATGACCTTGCCGAAGGTCATCAGGTCCGGCTTGACGCCGTCGATCCCGTACCAGCCGGCCTTCGAGACCCGGAAGCCCGTCATGACCTCGTCGGAGATGAACAGCGCGCCGTTCTGCGCACAGGCCGTCTTCAGACCCTCGTTGAAGCCCGGCAGCGGCGGGACCACGCCCATGTTGCCCGGCGACGCCTCCGTGATCACACAGGCGATCTCGCCCGGGTGCGCGTGGAAGGCGGCGTGCACCGCCTCCAGGTCGTTGTAGGGGAGCACGATCGTGTCACCGGCCTGCGCGCCCGTGACGCCCGGCGTGTCCGGCAGCCCGAAGGTCGCCACACCCGAGCCGGCCGCGGCCAGCAGCGCGTCCACGTGCCCGTGGTAGCAGCCCGCGAACTTGATCACCTTGGCGCGGCCGGTGAAGCCGCGCGCCAGCCGGATCGCGGACATGGTCGCCTCGGTGCCCGAGGACACCAGGCGCACCTGCTCGACCGGCTCCACCCGGGCGACGATCTCCTCGGCCAGGGCGACCTCGCCCTCACCGGGCGTGCCGAAGGAGGTGCCGCGCGCGACGGCCTCCTGCACGGCCGCGAGGACCTCCGGGTGGGAATGGCCGAGAATCATCGGTCCCCACGAGCACACGAGGTCCACATACTCCCGGCCATCCGCGTCCGTGAGGTACGGACCCTGACCGGACACCATGAACCGGGGAGTACCTCCCACGGCACGGAACGCGCGCACCGGAGAGTTCACGCCACCGGGCGTCACGGCCGCCGCGCGGTCGAAGAGAGACTGCGACAATGGGGCTTCATATGGGTAGCTCACGCTAGCCATGGTCTCAGAGCCCTCCGCGCAGTCGTGTCCGGGCGTTTCACGCGCTCCGCACGGGGGAGGTCTCTGGGACGATGATCGGGTTGCGCGGCGGGGGCTCTGCTGCCTAAAAATGCGGTCAGGTGGAGATATGCATCGCGGTGGCGGACTGGGCGAGGGCACCGACGACCTGGGTCCCGAGCGCGCCCACCAGGACCGGCGAGGACGGCACCGGCGTGCCGAACATGGCGAACAGAGCAGCGTGAGCAGGAGTGGCCGGGTGGGGGTGACCTACAAGTACTTCGGGGCACCGAACGGAGCGACCGCTGCCCGCGTCCCCATCTCCATGCGCCCCGAGGAACTGGGCGGTGACGAGCTGGGCATGGGCGGCATGTTCACCAAGATCAAGCCCGAGACCGTCGCCGCCATGGTGCTCACGGGCATCGAGGGCATACCCCTGCACAAGGTGCCGCCGCTCGAGCTGGTCGTCCTCCACCCCGACTACGCGGTGGTCAAGCTCCCCATGACCGTGGTCGACCCGCTGCGGGGCATCGGGGAGGAGTCGGTGGGCGCGGCGGCCTTCATCTGGTCGACGGTGCCCGACCGGGGCGGCCCGCGCGACGCCTTCGACGTCTACCGGCTGCTGCACGAGTGGCAGGACTTCTCGCACCGCCTGCACGAGGCCGGCCACCAGCCGTACTGCCTGGTCTGGCCGTAAGGGCGCGCGGTGAGCCGGACCGCATAGCCTGGCAGCCATGCTCAACCTCCGCTCCGTCGCCCTGTTCCTGCTCGCCGCCGTCCTGGAGATCGGCGGCGCCTGGCTCGTCTGGCAGGGCGTTCGGGGCAGCTATTCCGGGCAGGGGCGCGGCTGGCCGTGGATCGTCGCCGGGATCGCGGCCCTGGGGGCGTACGGCTTCGTCGCCACGCTCCAGCCGGACGCGCACTTCGGCCGGATCCTCGCCGCGTACGGCGGCGTCTTCGTGGCGGGCTCGCTCGCCTGGGGCATGGTCGCCGACGGCTACCGGCCCGACCGCTACGACGTGCTCGGCGCGCTGATCTGCCTGGCCGGGGTCGCCGTGATCATGTACGTGCCGAGGGGCCGCTAGGGGGTGTCTGATGGATCTCCGCGGGGAGGGAGCGGCGTCCGGTGCGTGCTCTCGGCGTGCCGGCCGGAAGCCCTCGTACTGGGCGTACTTGGGCTTTCGGCCGGTGCGCCGAAGGGGGCACCTCCCTGCTCGAGCGAAGCCGAGAGCTTGGGGGCGCGTGCCGGGCGTCGCGACGCCGCGGAGATCCATCAGACACCCCCTAGGGGGGTGCCCCGAGCCCTTCCCCCCGGGGCGCCGGGGCGGCTTATCCTGCGGGAAGATCACGCCCGCACCCCCCTGGAGGCCCCATGAGCACCCGCACCGCAGTCGTCACCGGCGCGAGCAGCGGCATCGGCGCCGCGACCGCCCGGCAGCTGGCCGCCGCCGGATACCGCGTCGTGCTCACCGCCCGCCGCGAGGACCGCATCAAGGCCCTGGCCGAGGAGCTGGCCGCCGCGGGCCACCAGGCTGTTCACCACCCGCTCGACGTCACCGACCGCGCCGCCGTCGACGCCTTCGCCGCGGGCCTCGGCCGCGTGGACGTCCTGGTCAACAACGCGGGCGGCGCCCTGGGCACCGAACCCGTCGCCACCGCCGACCCCGCGGACTGGCGCACGATGTACGAGGTCAACGTGCTCGGCGTGCTCCACATGACCCAGGCCCTGCTCCCCCGCCTCGTCGAGGCCGAGGGCACCGTGGTCGTGATGTCCTCCACCGCCGGGCTCGCCACCTACGAGGGGGGCGGCGGCTACGTCGCGGCCAAGCACGGCGCCCACGTCATCGCCGAGACCCTGCGCCTGGAGCTGTGCGGCGAGCCGGTGCGCGTGATCGAGATCGCCCCCGGCATGGTGCGGACAGACGAGTTCGCCCTCACCCGCTTCCGCGGCGACCGGGACAAGGCCGCCGCCGTCTACACGGGCGTCGCCGAGCCGCTCACCGCCGAGGACATCGCCGACACGGTCACCTGGGCCGTCAGCCGCCCGCCGCACGTCAACATCGACCTGCTGGTCGTCCGCCCCCGCGCCCAGGCCTCGAACTACAAGGTCCACCGCGAGGGCTGAGCCCCGGGCCCGCCCGGAGTACCAGGACCAACGACCGATGCGGAATTGATCATCCGGCGCTAGGTTCATGTACGAGGCCGCTCTCCGGGGCGGCCTTGCACACGAACGGAACATGCCGGACCAAGGGGGAACCCGTGCGCGTCATCGCCTTCGACCACCTGGTGCTCAACGTCTCCGACGCCGAGCGCGCCCTGGACTTCTACTGCGGGCCGCTCGGCCTGGAGCCGGTCCGCGTGGCGGAGTGGCGCGCGGGCGAGGTGCCCTTCCCCTCGGTCCGCGTCTCCCCCACCACGATCATCGACCTGGTCGAACGCGAGCGCGGCGAGTCCAACGTCGACCACCTCTGCCTCGTCGTCGAGCCGCTGGACTGGCAGAGCATGATCGACTCCGGCGCCCTCGGCCCCGTCCGCGGCCCGTACACCAACTTCGGCGCCCGCGGGAACGCCGAGTCGGTCTACATCAGCGACCCGGACGGCAACACGGTCGAGCTGCGCTGGTACCCGCAGGACCGCGAGCAGGGCGCGTAGGCCCGCGCCCGGCCCGCGGGCTCAGCCCTTGACGCAGACGATCTGCTTGAGCTTCGCCACGACCGCGACGAGGTCCTGCTGCTGGTCCATGACCTGCTCGATCGGCTTGTAGGCCGCCGGGATCTCGTCCACCACGCCGCGGTCCTTGCGGCACTCCACGCCCCGCGTCTGCTCCGCCAGGTCGTGGGCGGTGAAGAGCTTCTTGGCCTTGTTCCGGCTCATCCGGCGGCCGGCGCCGTGCGAGGCGGAGTTGAACGAGGCCTCGTTGCCCAGGCCGCGGACGATGTACGAGCCGGTGCCCATCGAGCCCGGGATGATCCCGAACTCGCCGCCGCCCGCGCGGATCGCGCCCTTGCGGGTGACCAGCAGGTCCACGCCCTCGTAGGTCTCCTCGGCCACGTAGTTGTGGTGGCAGGAGATGACGGGCGCGAAGGTCACGTTGGCCTTCTTGAACTCCCTGCGGACCACGTCCTGGTACAGGGCCATCATGATCTCGCGGTTGTGCCGCGCGTACTCCTGGGCCCAGAACAGGTCGTGCCGGTAGGCCTGCATCTGCGGGGTGCCGGCGATGAAGACGGCCAGGTCGCGGTCGACCAGGTTCTGGTTGTGGGAGAGCTTGCGGGCCACGCCTATGTGGTGCTCGGCCAGTTCCTTGCCGATGTTGCGGGAGCCGGAGTGGAGCATCAGCCAGACCGCGCCCTCCTCGTCGAGGCAGAACTCGATGAAGTGGTTTCCGCCGCCGAGCGATCCCATCTGCTTCAGCGCCCGGCTCTCCCGGAACTTCACCGTCTCCGCGACCCCGTCGAACCGCCGCCAGAAGTCGTCCCACCCCGCCGTCGGCAGGCCGTGCAGCCGCCGCGGGTCGACGGGGTCGTCATGCATCGAGAAGCCCACCGGGATCGCTTCCTCGATCTTCGACCGCAGGCGCGAGAGATCACCGGGCAGGTCGTTGGCGGTCAGCGAGGTCTTCACCGCCGACATGCCGCAGCCGATGTCGACGCCCACCGCCGCCGGGCACACCGCGCCCCGCATGGCGATCACCGAGCCGACCGTGGCCCCCTTGCCGAAGTGGACGTCCGGCATCACGGCCAGACCCTCGATCCAGGGCAGCGTGGAGACGTTCCGCAGCTGCTGCATCGCCACGGGCTCGACCGCCGCCGGGTCCGCCCACATGCGGATCGGGACCCGGGCACCGGGCACCTCGACGTAGGACATACCTTCCTCATTCCCCCGAAAAACATTAATACGCAAAAAGCCGGAACAAGCTGCCCATCCACGACAGGGGGACGGCAGACGCGGCAGCGCGTGCGGTAGACATTGTGGTCAGCCACCGACCAGCGGCGGCAACCAGTTTTCGGGCGAAGGGAGCCACGGACGGTGCAGCGAAGGGCGTACGTACCGGCAGCCGCACTGGCCGCGGTGGCGCTGTCGGCGGGGCTCACCGCGTGCAGCGGGGGCGGCGGATCCGGCGGCAACGGCATCGATGCCAAGGCGGGCCAGGCCGGCACCTCGGTCCCGGCGGCCCAGCCCGGCAAGTACCACAGCCTCCCCGAGCCCTGCGGCTACGTCGGCCGGGACACCGTGCGGCGGATGCTGCCCGGCGCGGGCGGCGGCGACAAGGCGGAGGCCGAGAAGCTCCTGCGGGGGCAGGCGGCCCTCACCTACGACACCGACCGGCGGGTCGGTTGCCGCTGGAAGCTGGAGACGCCCAACGGCACCCGGCACCTGACCGTGGACTTCGAGCGCGTGGTGTCGTACCAGCCGGGCGTGAGCGACGAGGCCCGGGCGGAGGAGCTGTACGGGCGCCTGGCGGGCGCGGCGCACATCCCGGTCGCCGCGCCCTCCGCGAGCGCCAAGCCCTCGGCCAACCCCTCCGCGAGCCCCTCGCCGAGCGCCACCGCCAGGAACGACCCGGGCCCGGGCCCCCAGCTGGGGGCGGACGCCACGGTGGCCCCCTCGGCGCCGGCGTCCACGGACCCCAAGCTGGCTCCGCGGACGCTGGACGACCTGGGCGACGACGCCTTCGTGGACGACAAGCTCGTGGGCACCGCCTCGGGCGTGCACCGCGACGTGACGGTGGTCTTCCGCTCGTCGAACGTGCTGGTCACCATCGCCTACGACCAGTGGACGACCGACAAGCAGCACGTGCCCGGCAGCCAGGACCTGCAGGGCAAGGCCCAGGGCCTGGCCCGTGAGCTGGATGCGGGGCACTTCGGCAACTAGCCCGGCGAGTACCGGCCCGTTTTCGGCCGCCGCCGGGTGCGGGCCGCGTACCGTGCCGGTAGGCGCGGCCGCCCCCCGACGTTGCCGCCGGCCCCGCACATCCCCCCATCGAATGAGCGAAGGACCCATGCACCGACGTACAGCCCCGCGACTCGCCCGAATCCTCGCCTGCGCCGCAGTACCGGTGATGCTCGTCGCCACCGGCTGCTCCTCGGACGAGGGCGGCTCGAAGAAGAAGGAGTCGGCCAAGCCCTCGGCCGCGCAGTCCGCGGCGCCCAGCGCCACTCCTTCGATGAAGGCGGCGACGTTCGCCAAGCTCCCCGAGGTCTGCAAGACGCTCTCGGAGAAGACGATCGACGCCATGGTGCCGAAGGCGGAGAAGAAGGAGGGCAAGGCCCTGCCGGCCGCCGACACCAACGAGTCGGCGAGCTGCATCTGGAGCGGTCTGAAGGACGACGACGTCAAGGACCTCCAGTTCCGCGCCCTGACGGTCTCGCTGAAGCGGTTCTCCCCGGACCCGACGCAGGGCTCCGGCGAGAAGCGCGCACAGGACTACCTGACGAAGCAGACGAAGGCCGCGACGACGGCGGACGGCGCCCAGAACGCGAAGACGGAGACGGCCGACGGCGTCGCCGAGGCCGCCAGCGTGGTGAGCTCGGACTCCAAGAAGGACGACAACGACTTCAAGAACGAGACCGTCCTCGCCCGCACCGGGAACGTCGTGATCACCGTGAAGTACAGCGGCGCGGGCTACGAGGGCGCGAAGACGCCCAACGCCGACGACCTGAAGAAGAGCGCGCAGGACGCGGCCAAGGAGATCGCCGGCGCGGTCGCGGCGGCGAACAAGCACTGACGCGAAACGCAAACGCATACGCATAGGCGAAAGGGCCGCGGCCCGGTGAGTGATCACCGGGCCGCGGCCCTTTCCGCGTACGGTGCTACGCCGCGAGCAGCTTGCGCACCCGGTCCGCGCCGACCGCGAGCAGCAGCGTGGGCAGGCGGGGGCCGGTGTCCCGGCCGACGAGCAGCTGGTAGAGCAGGGCGAAGAACTCGCGCTGCTTGACCTTCAGCTCCGGCGTGGGCTTGGCGTCGGGCTCGAGCCCGGCCAGGACCTTGGGGACGCCGTAGACGAGCGTGGTCAGGCCGTCCAGCGACCAGTGCTCGTCGAGGCCGTCCAGGAGCAGCCGCAGGGACTCGCGGGCCTGCTCGTCGAGCGCGGCGAGGTGCTCGGTGTCGGGCTCGGCGCGGACGACCGTGCGGGACTCGGCCGGGACCTGGGTGTTGATCCAGTGCTCGGCCTTGCCGAGGCGCGGGCGGCACTCGTCGAGCGAGGTGACCGGGTTCTCGGGGTCGAGGTCGCTCAGGATGCGCAGGGTCTGCTCGTCGTGGCCGGCGGTGATGTCGACGACCGAGGCGAGCGTGCGGTAGGGCAGCGGGCGCGGCGTGGCCGGCAGCTCACCGGCGGCCGTGCGGACGGCGCGGCTGTAGGCGGCGGCGTCGGCGGGCAGCACGGTGCCGTCGGCGACCTTGGCGGCGAGCTTGTCCCACTCGTCGTAGAGCCGCTGGATCTCCTGGTCGAAGGCGATCTTGAAGGACTGGTTGGGCCTGCGGCGGGCGTAGAGCCAGCGCAGCAGCGGGGCCTCCATGATCTGGAGGGCGTCGCCGGGGGTGGGGACGCCGCCCTTGGAGGAGGACATCTTGGCCATGCCGCTGATGCCGACGAAGGCGTACATCGGGCCGATGGGCTGCTCGCCGCCGAAGATCGGGCCGACGATCTGGCCGCCGACCTGGAAGGAGGAGCCCGGCGAGGAGTGGTCGACGCCGGACGGCTCGAAGATCACGCCCTCGTAGGCCCAGCGCATGGGCCAGTCGACCTTCCAGACCAGCTTGCCGTGGTCGAACTCCTTGAGCAGGACGGTCTCGGAGTGCCCGCAGGTGCAGCTGTAGGACAGCTCGGTGGTCTCGTCGTCGTACGCCGTGACCGTGGTGAGGTCCTTGTTGCAGACGGTGCAGTACGGCTTGTACGGGTAGTAGCCCGCACCGCCCGCGCTGCCGTCGTCCTCGGCGGCGGCGCCCGAGCCCTCGGCGGCCTCCAGCTCGGCCTCGTCGACCGGCTTCTGGGCCTTCTTGGCGGGCTTGGCCTTGGTGCGGTACTGCGCGAGGATCGCGTCGATGTCGTTGCGGTGCTTCATCGCGTGCAGGATCTGCTCGCGGTAGGCGCCGGAGGTGTACTGCTCGGTCTGGCTGATTCCGCGGTACTCGATGCCCAGCTCGTCCAGGGCCTCGATCATGGCGGCCTTGAAGTGCTCGGCCCAGCTGCCGTAGGGGCTGCCGGGCGGGGCCGGGACAGCCGTCAGCGGCTTGCCGATGTGCTCGGCCCAGGAGGCGTCGACACCGGCCGGGACCTTGCGGTACCGGTCGTAGTCGTCCCAGGAGAGGACGTGGACGCACTCGTGGCCGCGGCGGCGGATCTCGTCGGCGACCAGGTGCGGGGTCATGACCTCGCGGAGGTTGCCGAGGTGGATCGGGCCGGAGGGCGACAGGCCCGAGGCGACGACGATCGGTTTGCCGGGGGCGCGGCGCTCACCTTCGGCGATGACCTCGTCGGCGAAACGGGAGACCCAGTCGGCCTCGGTGCTCTGAGCCTGAGCCACGGCACTTCCTTCCTTACGGTCCTGGCATGACCATTGTCCCAGACGGAAGGCGGGGCTCCGGGGTTGCCCGCCCTGCGGCGAAATCCCGGTGGGACTGTGATAGGCGCATGGGATACTCGGGATGTCGAAAATGCCGCCTACCGGAATGGCACCTTTCCATGGCTTCGGTTCCCTCCCTCGCTTCCACGCTCGACCAGCGCATCGCGGACGCCCTCTCGGCAGCCCTGCCGGAGGCCGGCTCCGCCGACCCGCTGCTGCGACGAAGCGACCGGGCGGACTTCCAGGCCAACGGCATGCTGGCGCTGGCGAAGAAGCTCAAGGGCAACCCGCGCGAGCTGGCGGCGAAGGTCGTCGAAGGCCTGCCGACCGGTGACGTGATCAAGGAGGTCGAGGTCTCCGGCCCCGGCTTCCTCAACATCACCGTCTCCGACGAGGCGATCACGAGCACCCTGGCGGCCCGCGGCGCGGACGAGCGCCTCGGCGTGCCGCTCGCGGAGAAGCCGGGCACCACGGTCATCGACTGGGCCCAGCCGAACGTGGCCAAGGAGATGCACGTCGGCCACCTGCGCTCGGCGGTGATCGGCGACGCGGCCGTCAAGATCCTGGAGTTCACGGGCGAGAAGGTGATCAGCCGCCACCACATCGGCGACTGGGGCACCCAGTTCGGCATGCTCATCCAGTACCTGCTGGAGCACCCGCACGAGCTGGACCACAAGGACGAGACCTCCGGCGAAGAGGCCATGTCCAACCTGAACCGCCTGTACAAGGCCGCGCGTGCCCTGTTCGACGCGGACGCGGAGTTCAAGGAGCGCTCGCGCCGCCGGGTGGTGGACCTCCAGGCCGGGGACGAGCAGACCCTCGCCCTGTGGCAGCGGTTCGTGGACGAGTCGAAGATCTACTTCTACTCGGTCTTCGGCAAGCTCGACATGGACATCCGCGACGAGAACGTGGTCGGCGAGTCCGGCTACAACCACATGCTCACGGAGACCTGCAAGCTGCTGGAGGAGGCCGGCGTCGCGGTCCGCTCGGAGGGCGCGCTCTGCGTCTTCTTCGACGATGTGAAGGGCCCGGACGGCAAGCCGGTACCGCTGATCGTGCAGAAGTCGGACGGCGGCTTCGGCTACGCGGCCACCGACCTGTCGGCGATCCGGGACCGGGTGCAGAACCTCAAGGCCGACACCTTGCTGTACGTGGTCGACGCCCGGCAGGCGCTGCACTTCAAGATGGTCTTCGAGACGGCCCGCCGGATGGGCTGGCTGAACGACGGCGTGCACGCGGTGCAGCTGGCCTTCGGCACGGTGCTGGGCAAGGACGGCAAGCCGTTCAAGACCCGTGAGGGCGAGACCGTCCGCCTGGTGGACCTGCTGGACGAGGCGATCGCGCGGGCCACGGACGTGGTGCGCGAGAAGGCCGAGAAGGTGGGCCTGACCGAGCAGGAGATCACCGAGAACGGCCGGTACGTGGGCATCGGCGCCGTGAAGTACGCCGACCTGTCCACCTCGGCGGCCCGCGACTACAAGTTCGACCTCGACCAGATGGTGTCCCTCAACGGCGACACCTCGGTCTACCTCCAGTACGCCTATGCCCGTATCCGCTCCATCCTGCGCCGGGCCGGCGACGCCCGGCCCGTCGCGCACCCGGAGCTGCCGCTGGCCCCGGCGGAGCGTGCGCTCGGCCTGCACCTGGACCAGTTCGGCGAGACGGTGCACGATGTCGCGGCCTCCTACGAGCCGCACAAGCTGGCCGCCTACCTCTACCAGCTCTCCTCGCACTTCACGACGTTCTACGACCAGTGCCCGGTGATCAAGGCCGAGGGCGGCGCGACGATGGTGGAGAACCGCCTCTTCCTGTGCGACCTCACGGCCCGCACGCTGCACCAGGGCATGGCGCTCCTCGGTATCCGCACCCCCGAGAAGCTCTAGCCCTCACCCCGCGCTCGCCCCCAGCTCGAACCAGATGAGCTTGCCGACCAGCCCCTGCGGCTGGTCGCGCAGGGCGAACCCGCCCCAGCTGTCGGCGCACCACTGGACGAGCCCGAGCCCCCGGCCGCGCTCGGCGCCGTCGGCCTCGGCCTCCGGCAGCGCGACGCCGTCGAGGGCGGGGAGCCGGGGGTTGGTGTCCCACACGGCGACCCGGACCCGGTCCCCCTCGCGCTTGACGCGCACGGAGGCCGGGCCGTCGGAGTACCGGTAGGCGTTGGTGACCAGCTCCGAGGTCAGCAGCTCGGCGGTGTCGGCCAGTTCCAGGAAGCCGTGCTCCTCGAAGATGGTGCGGAGCGTGCGGCGCGCGATGCAGGGCGCCATGGGATCCGAGGGGACCTGGAGCGTGTACTCCCAGTCGTCCGTGATTTCGGGGTCATGACTCATGCACGCCTCCGTAGCGTAAGCGACCTGACACACACCGTAACCATGCTTGGAGCGCTTACACGTCGCCTCTGTCATTTCGCCGAGACTCGACCTGTGTGGGTGACGATCGTGAAGACAACCACGCTCATTGCGTGAGCAGCGCAAACGCGACGGACTCGCACGAGCGCGGAGGTTCCGGAACGCCGACGGCGGCGCCCCCGCGGCCTGGTGGCCGGGGGACGCCGCCGTCGCGGTGCGTCACGGACGCGCCCTGGGGCGCGTTGCTCACAGCTGCCGTGCGACCTCCGTCGCCCAGTAGGTGAGGATCATGTCCGCCCCGGCGCGCTTGATGCCGGTGAGGGTCTCCATGATGGCGCGGTCGCGGTCGATCCAGCCCTTCTCGGCCGCCGCCTCGACCATCGCGTACTCGCCGGAGATCTGGTACGCGGCCACCGGCACGTCCACCGCCTTGGCGACCTCGGCGAGGATGTCGAGGTAGGGCAGCGCGGGCTTGACCATCACCATGTCGGCGCCCTCGGCCAGGTCCAGCGCCAGCTCGCGCAGCGACTCGCGGGTGTTGGCCGGGTCCTGCTGGTACGTCTTGCGGTCGCCCTGCAGCGAGGAGCCGACGGCCTCGCGGAAGGGGCCGTAGAAGGCGGAGGCGTACTTGGCGGTGTAGGCGAGGATCGAGACGTCCTCGTGGCCGGTCTGGTCGAGGGCGTCGCGGACGACGCCGACCTGACCGTCCATCATGCCGCTGGGGCCCACGACATGGACGCCCGCGTCGGCCTGGACCTGCGCCATCTCGGCGTAGCGCTCCAGCGTCGCGTCGTTGTCGACCCGGCCCGCGGCGTCGAGGACCCCGCAGTGGCCGTGGTCGGTGTACTCGTCCAGACACAGGTCGGACATGATCACCAGCTCGTCGCCGACCTCGGCCTTCACGTCCCGGATGGCGACCTGGAGGATGCCGTCCGGGTCGGTGCCGGCGGTGCCGAGGGCGTCCTTCTTGGCGTCCTCGGGCACGCCGAACAGCATGATCCCGGAGACGCCCGCCTCCAGCGCCTCGACCGCGGCCTTCCGCAGGGTGTCGCGGGTGTGCTGGACGACCCCCGGCATGGCGGAGATCGGCACCGGCTCGGCGATGCCCTCCCGCACGAAGGCGGGCAGGATCAGGTCGGCCGGGTGCAGCCGGGTCTCGGCGACCATGCGGCGCATGGCCGGGGTGGTGCGAAGACGCCGGGGGCGGGACCCCGGGAAAGTGCCGTACGCAGTACTCAACTCCGTGCCCTTCTGCGCGATCCGGGCCGTCGCTCGCTCGGGCGGGTGACCGGGTCCCCGGCCTCCAGCGCGGCATCGCGCCGCGCCGCCCCGAACTCCGCGAGCGCCTCGGCGAGCTTGTGCACCGAGGGCTCGGGCGACAGCACGTCCACCCGCAGGCCGTGCTCCTCCGCGGTCTTCGCGGTGGCCGGGCCGATGCAGGCGATGACGGTGACGTTGTGCGGCTTGCCGGCGATGCCGACGAGGTTCCGCACGGTGGAGGAGGAGGTGAACAGCACGGCGTCGAAGCCGCCGCCCTTGATCGCCTCCCGGGTCTCGGCCGGCGGCGGCGAGGCGCGCACGGTGCGGTACGCCGTGACGTCGTCGACCTCCCAGCCCAGCTCGATCAGGCCGGCCACCAGGGTCTCGGTGGCGATGTCGGCGCGCGGCAGGAAGACGCGGTCGATCGGGTCGAAGACCGGGTCGTAGGGCGGCCAGTCCTCCAGCAGGCCCGCGGCCGACTGCTCGCCGCTGGGCACCAGGTCCGGCTTCACGCCGAACTCGACCAGGGACTTCGCGGTCTGCTCGCCGACGGCCGCGACCTTGATGCCCGCGAAGGCGCGCGCGTCGAGCCCGTACTCCTCGAACTTCTCGCGCACCGCCTTGACGGCGTTCACGGAAGTGAAGGCGATCCACTCGTAGCGGCCGGTGACCAGGCCCTTGACCGCGCGCTCCATCTGCTGCGGGGTGCGCGGCGGCTCGACGGCGATGGTCGGCACCTCGCTGGGCACGGCGCCGTACGAGCGGAGCTGGTCGGAGAGCGAGGCGGCCTGCTCCTTGGTGCGCGGCACGAGCACGTTCCAGCCGAACAGCGGCTTGGACTCGAACCACGAGAGGCGGTCGCGCCGGGCTGCGTCGCTGCGCTCGCCGACCACGGCTATCACCGGCTGCGCGCCGTCGGCGGCGGGCAGCACCTTGGCGGCCTTCAGCGTCTGCTGGAGGGTGCCCAGGGTGGCGGTCCAGGTGCGCTGGCGAGTGGTGGTGCCGGCGGCCGTGACGCTCACCGGGGTGTCGGGCTTGCGGCCGCCCGAGACCAGCTCGGCGGCGGCCGCGACGACGGAGTCCAGCGTGGTCGAGACGACGGTGGTCGCCTCGCTCGTGCCGGCCTCGGTCCAGCAGACCGGCGTGGCCGTGCGGGCGTCGACGAAGCGCACGTCGCCGCCCTTGCCGTCGCGCAGGGGCACACCGGCGTACGCGGGCACGCCGACGGCCGTGGCGACGCCCGGCACCACCTCGAAGGCGATGCCGTTGTCGGCGCAGGCCAGCATCTCGTCGGCGGCGTTGCCGTCGAGGCCGGGGTCGCCCAGCACCGCACGGACGACCCGCTTGCCGCTGCGCGCGGCCGTCATGACAAGATTGGCCGTGTCCCTGAGTACGGGGATGTCGGCGGACTTTGATGTCTCGTCAGCAACCGCATGCGCAGGCATGTCCACAGTGGCGCGCGCATGTGTGCGCACCACGTCGAGCACCTGCGGATCGGCGATCAGGACGTCCGCGGCCGCCAGTGCCTCGACGGCGCGCAGCGTCAGCAGTCCCGGGTCTCCGGGGCCGGCACCCAGGAAGGTGACGTGTCCCTGCGCGGGCTGGTTCGGGGCGGTGGGGTTCAATGTGCTCGCTCCCCCATAAGACCGGCCGCACCCTTGTCGAGCATCTCGGCGGCGAGTTCGCGGCCGAGCGCCAGGGCGTCCTCGGTGGAGGCGGGTACGGGACCGGTGGTGGACAGCTGCACCAGCGTGGAGCCGTCGGTCGTGCCGACGACGCCGCGCAGGCGCATTTCGGTGACAGCCTGCCCGACGGCCAAGAAGTCGGCCAGCGCGCCCACAGGGGCACTGCAGCCGGCCTCCAGGGCGGCGAGCAGGGAACGCTCGGCCGTCACGGCGGCCCGCGTGCGCGGGTCGTCGAGTTCGGCGAGCGCGGCGGCGAGCGGTGCGTTGGTCAACGCGCACTCGATCGCCAGGGCCCCCTGGCCGGGGGCGGGCAAAACGGTGTCGGGCTCCAGGAGCTGGCTCACCACGTCGGCCCGGCCGATGCGGTTGAGGCCCGCGGCGGCCAGCACCACGGCGTCCAGCTCGCCCTTCTCGACGAACCCGATGCGGGTGTCGATGTTGCCGCGGATCGGCACGGTCTCGATGCGCCGGCCCAGCGTCCGCGCCCAGGCGTTCAGCTGCGCCATGCGGCGCGGCGAGCCCGTCCCGACCTTCGCGCCCTCGGGCAGCTCCTCGAAGGTGAGCCCGTCGCGGGCGACCAGCACGTCGCGCGGGTCCTCGCGGAGCGGGATCGCGGCGAGCGCCAGGTCGTCCGGCTGGGTGGTCGGCAGGTCCTTCAGCGAGTGCACGGCGAAGTCGATCTCCCCCGCGAGCAGCGCGTCGCGCAGCGCGGAGACGAACACACCGGTGCCGCCGATCTGCGCAAGGGCCTCGCGCGAGACGTCGCCGTACGTGGTGATCTCGATCAGCTCGACCGGGCGGCCGGTGACCCGCCGCACGGCCTCGGCCACCTGCCCGGACTGGGCCATGGCCAGCTTGCTGCGGCGGGTGCCCAGCCGCAGCGGGCGCTGCTCAGTGGTGGTGTCGTTCATGCCGACTCCCGTGGTGCGTCGGTGCGGTCCTGCCGCATGTCCGCCCGGCTGACGGCGGCGACCGCCTGCGGGTCGAGGTCGAAGAGTTCCCGGAGCGCGTCGGCGTAGCCGGCGCCGCCGGGGGTGGAGGCCAGCTCCTTGACCCGCACGGTGGGCGCGTGCAGGAGCTTGTCGACGACGCGGCGCACGGTCTGCGTGATCTCCGCGCGCTGCTTGTCGTCGAGGCCGGGCAGCCGGCCGTTGAGGCGCGCCATCTCGCCCGCCACGACGTCGGCGGCCATGGTCCGCAGGGCCACCACGGTGGGCGTGATGTGCGCGGCGCGCTGGGCGGCGCCGAAGGAGGCGACCTCGGCGGAGACGATGGCCCGCACCTGGTCGACGTCGGCGGCCATGGGCGCGTCGGCGGCCGCTTCGGCGAGGGTCTCGATGTCGACGAGCCGGGCGCCCGCCAGGCGGTGCACGGCGGCGTCGACGTCCCGCGGCATGGCGAGGTCGAGCAGGGCCAGGCGCACCTGCGCACCGGCGTCGGCCCCGCGCGCGTCCAGCGCGGCCCGTACGGCGTCGGCCGTCAGGACCAGGCCCGCGGCGCCCGTGCAGCTCACCACGACGTCGGCGAGGGCCAGCTCGTCCGCGAGGGCGTCCATCTCCACGGCCGAGGCCGTAAGCCCGCCGGCCGCGCCCGGAGTGCCCGGCTCGGAGAGGATCTCGACGAGCCGCTCGGCCCGCGCCAGGGTGCGGTTGGCGACGGCGACGTGCGCCACGCCCGCGCGCGCGAGGGTGGCCGCCGCGAGCGAGGACATCGACCCGGCGCCGATCACCAGGGCCCGCTTGCCCGCCGCCCAGTCCGCGACGGGGGTGCCGTCCGCGAGCTGCTCCAGGCCGAAGGTGACCAGCGACTGGCCCGCCTTGTCGATGCCGGTCTCGCTGTGGGCGCGCTTACCGACCCGCAGGGCCTGCTGGAAGAGGTCGTTCAGCAGCCGCCCGGCGGTGTGCAGCTCCTGCCCGACGGCCAGCGCGTCCTTGATCTGGCCGAGGATCTGGCCCTCGCCCACGACCATCGAGTCCAGCCCGCACGCCACCGAGAAGAGGTGGTGGACGGCCCGGTCCTCGTAGTGCACATAGAGATACGGAGTGAGCTCTTCCAGCGCCACGCCCGTGTACCGGGCGAGCAGCGTGGACAGCTCGGCGACACCGGCGTGGAACTTGTCCACGTCGGCGTACAGCTCGATGCGGTTGCAGGTGGCCAGCACCGCCGCCTCGGTGGCGGGCTCGGCGGCCAGGGCGGCGTGCACCAGCCCGGCGCGGGCCTGCGCCGAGAGGGCGGCCCGCTCCAGCACGCTCACCGGGGCGCTGCGGTGGCTGAGGCCGACGACCAGGAGGCTCATGCCGGCATCACGGCGGGGACGTCCCCGTCCGGTCCCTTCCCGCCGCCCGCGGCCGCACGGGCCGGCGCGTCCGGGCGCGGCGTGGTGACGGAGGCGGGCTGCCCGGTCTCCTCGCCGGCCTTGCGCTGCTCGTGGAAGGCGAGGATCTGCAGCTCGATGGAGAGGTCGACCTTGCGCACGTCCACGCCCTCGGGCACGGAGAGCACGGTCGGCGCGAAGTTCAGGATCGAGGTGACACCGGCGGAGACCAGCCGGTCGCAGACCTGCTGCGCGGCGCCGGCCGGGGTGGCGATGACGCCGATGGAGACGCCGTTGTCACGGATGATCGACTCGAGTTCGTCGGTGTGCCGCACGGGCAGCCCGGCGACCTGCTTGCCCGCCATGGCGGGGTCGGCGTCGATCAGGGCCGCGACGCGGAAGCCGCGGGAGGCGAAGCCGCCGTAGTTGGCCAGGGCGGCGCCGAGGTTGCCGATACCGACGATGACGACGGGCCAGTCCTGGGTCAGGCCGAGTTCCCGCGAGATCTGGTACACGAGGTACTCGACGTCGTAGCCGACACCGCGGGTGCCGTACGAGCCGAGGTAGCTGAAGTCCTTGCGGAGCTTGGCGGAATTGACCCCCGCCGCGGCTGCCAGTTCCTCGGAGGAGACCGTGGGGACCGAGCGCTCGGAGAGCGCGGTCAGCGCGCGCAGATACAGCGGTAGCCGGGCGACGGTGGCCTCGGGAATCCCTCGGCTTCGGGTCGCCGGTCGGTGAGTTCGGCCAGTTGCCACGGTGCTCCTGCGGGTAGAGCGGGGCTGCGGGCAGCGCCTTGTCCCAGAACCGCCCTGTCGAACGCAGGCTATGCCTTTGTGAACGCGTGCACAAAGATGGTGTCCGTTTTGCCCCGGCAAAGTGATGGGTGTCACGCGGCGATTCGGGCCGATGCGGGAACCATCCGCCGAGGTGCCGCGACTGTCACACCTGTCACTTCCGCACCATGGGCGTGTCGACGAGCCCATCGATGAGGACATGGCCGCCACTCCTCACCGCCAAAACCCCGGATGCCTGCAAAACGCCCACGATGGTAGTCGACTCAGGCATCCAAACCCGTCCTCCGCGCAACTGCGCGGGCCCGGCACAATGGCCCTCATGAGCCCCCTCCTGCGCCGCGGCGCCCGCAAGAACCCCGCCGACAGCGTGGTCACACTGATCGGCAAGCCCGGCTGCCACCTGTGCGACGCCGCCGAGACCGTGATCGCCGAGGTCTGCGCGGAGCTGGGCGCCCGCTGGGAGAAGAAGGACATCAACGAGGACGAGGAGCTGTACCGGAAGTACTGGGAGCAGATTCCGGTCGTCCTCGTCGACGGCGCCCAGCACGACTTCTGGCGGGTGAACCCGGACCGGCTCCGCAAGGCCCTGGGCGGCTAGCCGCCCGGAGCCCCGGGGCGGGCCGAATTGCGGGGCCGGGCGGAATGCGGGCGTCCGGAGGGTAACCGCGCAGACGCGCAGTGTTCACGCCATCGCATCGTCCCGACTCCGGTTACCCCGAACAAACTGGCTATGCTCGCCGCATGGCCGCACTCGGATGGCTCTCCCACCGCAGGCGCTCCGCCACGGCACGCAGCGTGCTGGCAGGCGAGGCCGCCGCGGAGGCAGCCCGCAAGTCCGTTCAGGAGGACCGGGAGAAGGAGACTCCCCCGGTCGGTGCCCCCGGCGAGGCACCTCCCCCGGAGCCGGAGTTCCCGGTGGCCGGCGACGTGCGCGCCGCCGCCTTCTTCGACCTCGACAACACGGTCATGCAGGGCGCCGCCATGTTCCACTTCGGCCGCGGCCTCTACAAACGGCACTTCTTCCGCAAGCGCGAGCTGGTGCGCTTCGCCTGGCAGCAGACCTGGTTCCGGCTGGCCGGGATCGAGGACCCCGAGCACATCCAGGAAGCGCGCGACAAGGTCCTCTCCATCGTCAAGGGCCACCGGGTCTCCGAGCTGATGACCGTCGGCGAGGAGATCTACGACGAGTACATGGCCGAGCGCATCTGGCCCGGCACCCGCGCCCTCGCCCAGGCCCACCTGGACGCCGGGCAGAAGGTGTGGCTGGTGACGGCCGCGCCGATCGAGACCGCGACGATCATCGCCCGCCGGCTCGGCCTGACGGGCGCGCTGGGCACGGTCGCCGAGTCCGTCGGCGGCGTCTACACCGGCAAGCTGGTCGGCGAGCTGCTGCACGGCCCGTCCAAGGCCGAGGCGGTCCGGGCGCTGGCCGCCGCCGAGGGCCTGGACCTGTCCCGCTGCGCGGCGTACAGCGACTCCGCCAACGACATCCCCATGCTGTCGCTCGTCGGCCACCCGCACGCGATCAACCCCGACGCGCGGCTGCGCAAGCACGCGCGCGAGCACGACTGGCGGCTGCGCGACTACCGCACGGGCCGCAAGGCGGCCAAGATCGGCATCCCGGCGGCGGCCGGGCTGGGCGCACTGGCGGGCGGCGCGGCCGCCGCGATCGCGCTGCACCGGCGCCGCCGCTAGGCCCTGTCGGGCGACGGTTTTCACCGGCCCGCGGCCCGGCGTCCGCCGCGGGGCCGCGCCCGGCCGCGCGGGTGCACGCGCGGGCACACCCTCATCACCGGAACGGGCGACATCTCCGGCGCGCCTCCTCGCCACAGCCGGTAACCGGTCACGCCGCACAGGCAATCCTGTTGTCATACCCCCACATGGCCCCGCGCAGTCCTGTCGTGTCCGGATTGCCACAACACGCTGCCCAATCGGCCACACCATCGGCAAATCCGGTCAACTTCCGTTCCCAGTTCGATATTTGATCGGCCACCAACCGACCGGAGATCGAACGGAAACGATGATTTGAGCAACTCGGTGTAGCGCTGCCTGTACGAAGGGTTATTCTCCTCAGACGCAAGCCGGTACCCGCTTGTCCCTACGACGAGTGAACGGTCCCGCACTGCACGTGATGGAAGCTCTGCCTCTGGGAGTCCCGTGTACCCACACGTCGGGGTTGACGCCTCGGGCCTGGCTACGCTGCGCGCAGCGGTCCTCGACCGTCTGCGCGGCTTCGTCCCCACCGCGTACGCCGTCCCCGCCCTCGCCACGCTCGGCCCCGCCGCGGCGGTCGGCCCGGCCGGCCCCTGCTACGCCCTCGCGGAGAGCGGTGCGGCCGTCGGCAGACGCGCCCGCCGCGGGGCAGCCGCAGGCACGTCCGCTACGTCCGCCCCCACGACCCGCCGCCCCAGCGCCGACAGCGACAGCGCCCGCATGCTCGACCTGGTCGAGCGGGCCCAGGCGGGCGAGGCCGATGCCTTCGGCCGCCTCTACGACCAGTACGCCGACACCGTCTACCGCTACATCTACTACCGCGTGGGCGGCCGGGCCACGGCGGAGGACCTCACCAGCGAGACGTTCCTGCGCGCCCTCCGCCGCATCGGCACCTTCACCTGGCAGGGCCGCGACTTCGGCGCCTGGCTGGTGACCATCGCCCGCAACCTCGTCGCGGACCACTTCAAGTCGTCAAGGTTCCGGCTGGAAGTGACCACGGGAGAGATGCTCGACGCCAACGAGGTCGAGCGCAGCCCGGAGGACTCCGTCCTCGAATCCCTTTCCAACGCCGCCCTGTTGGAGGCGGTGCGCAAGCTCAACCCCCAGCAGCAGGAGTGCGTCACCCTGCGCTTCCTCCAGGGCCTCTCCGTGGCGGAGACGGCCCGGGTGATGGGGAAGAACGAGGGCGCCATCAAGACCCTCCAGTACCGGGCCGTGCGCACCCTCGCAAGACTCCTTCCGGACGATGCCCGCTGACCGTCCGCCGACTTCACGCCGTCTTTCACTCACCGGCGGCCACCTCGCTCCGGCCGCGTAACCCGACTGCCGCGCCGCTCGTTGTCCGGGATGCAGACTTCCCGCATGTCGCGTCATGCCCGTATTCACTCACTCGATCGAGTGGATGCCCTCAAGGCGTGCAACCCTTCAGTTGCCCTGGGGAGTCGACCGTCATGACGAGAGGAGGTGCCGCCTGTGATCGCGAACGTATCGGCGCACCGGCGGGCGAACGCCTTCGCCCAGGCCCTGGAGGACCAGGAAGTCCAGGGTGCTGCGGCCGCCCAGTCCGGACCATCGGTGCAGGACACCGAGCAGGGGCAGTTGCTGGCCCTCGCACACGGGCTCGGCGCACTGCCGGCACCCGAGCTGGACCCCGAGGTCAAAACCGTGCAGCGGGCGCAGTTGATCGCCGCCATGGAGGCCCACTTCGCCGGAAGCCCCACCGTGCCCGAGCCGCGCACGGGCGCGGTCCCCGGCCGGGGAGCCCACCGGCTGAGCCCGCTGAGCCGGCTCAGGCCGCGCTCCCGCTGGTCCAAGGGGCTCGCGGCCGGCGGGCTCACGGTGGGGGTGGCGGCCGGCGCCTTCGGCGGTGTGGCCGCGGCCAGCTCCAACGCCCTCCCCGGGGACACCCTGTACCCGGTCAAGCGCGGCATGGAGGACCTCAGGCTCGGCATGGCCGACGGCGACTCCGCCAAGGGCGAGCTGCTCCTCGGCCAGGCCTCGACCAGGCTCCAGGAGGCCCGGCGGCTGATGGAGCGCGGCCGCTCCGGCCCGCTCGACCTCGAGTCCATGACCGAGATCCGCAAGACCCTCTCCGGCATGAGCCACGACGCGTCGGAGGGCCACCGGCTGCTGCGCGGCGTCTACGAGCGCGACGGCTCGCTCGGCGCCATGCGCCTGCTGTCCTCCTTCGCCTCCTCGCATCGCGAGGGCTGGAGCCAGCTGCGCGGCAAGCTCCCCTCCCAGCTGACCGACGTCGGCGACAAGGTCAACTCGGTCTTCGTCGCCATAGACGATGACGTCGAGCCGCTGCGGAACCTGCTCCACGACAGCAACGGCAAGCACGGCTCCCCGGACCGCACGGGCACGGCCCCGCGCAGCTCCCCCGGCAGCAGCGGCCGCTCCGCCCCCTCCCCCCAGGCGCCCGCCACGATCGACGGCAAGCGCCCCACGGGCAAGCCCTCCCAGTCCTCCCCGAGCGCCCGCGACGAGCACGAGGGCCTCCTCGGCGGCACGGGCCTGCTCCAGCCCCCGCCCAGCAGCGAGGGGTCACCGCAGGACCGGGCCCACGGCAGGGACGGCAAGCCCTCCGGCAAGCCGGACGTCGTCATCCCGCCGCTGCTCCCGGACATCCTCCCGGGCCTCGGCATCCACAGCGAGGACGAGAAGCCGTAGCCGCCCGGCACCCACCGGGCACAGTGAGAGGGAGGGGCCGTTGCGGCCCCTCCCTCTCACTGTCTCGTCCTCGCTGTTTCGTCTGTGGGGACGGAAGAACTCCGTGGGGTCAGAAGAACACCGACCGCCGCTGCACCAGCAGCTTGTAGAGCGTGTGCTGAATCGTTTCCCGGACCTGGTCGGTCAGGTTGAACATCAGCATCGGATCGTCCGCCGCCTCCGGCGGATAGCTGTCCGTGGGGATCGGCTCCCCGAACTGGATCGTCCACTTCGTCGGCAGCGGCAGCAGCCCCAGCGGGCCGAGCCAGGGGAAGGTGGGCGTCAGCGGGAAGTACGGAAAGCCCAGCAGCCGCGCCGCGGTCCTGGAGTTGCCGAGCATCGGGTAGATCTCCTCCGCCCCGACGATCGAGCACGGCACGATCGGCGCCCCGGCACGCAGTGCCGTCTGGACGAAGCCGCCCCGCCCGAAGCGCTGGAGCTTGTACCGCTCGGCGAACGGCTTCCCGATCCCCTTGAAGCCCTCCGGCATCACCCCCACCACCTCGCCCCGCTCCAGCAGCTTCGCCGCGTCCTCGGCACAGGCGAGCGTGTGCCCGAGCTTCCGGGACAGCTCGTTGATCAGCGGCAGGACGAAGACGAGGTCCGCGGCGAGCATCCGCACATTGCGGCCCGCCGGGTGGTGGTCGTGCACCGCGACCTGGAGCATCAGGCCGTCGACCGGCAGGGTGCCGGAGTGGTTGGCGACGATCAGCGCCGCCCCCTTGTCCGGGATGTTCTCGATGCCCTTCACCTCGACCCGGAAGTACTTCTCCTTGAAGGGCCGCAGGATCGACATGATCACCTGATCGGTGAGTTCCCGGTCGTAGCCGAAGTCGTCGACCTCGTACTCGCCGGTGATCCGCCGCCGGAGGAAGTTCAGCCCGCGGGCCACCTTCCGCTCCCAGCCGCCCTCGCCACCGGCCCGCACCGGGGCATCCGGCGCCCGCTCCGGGACCGCCTCGGCGGGCAGCCGCGCCCGCTCCTCGTCGCGCTGCGGCGGTACGGGCGCGAGCGGTGCCGGCGCCCGGTTCGCCCGGCCCGGACCCGGGCGCTTGGCCCGCCGCTTGGCGCGGGGCTCCTCGCCGAACGGAATGACCTTCGCATCGGCCATGGTGCGTGCGCTCCTCAGTTCTGGCCGCGGCCGGCAGGCATCAGCGCGGCGATCCGGTCGACGGTACGGGCGAGGGTCTCGGGCGGCAGCAGCCCGGCGCCACGGCTGCGGGCGTAGTCCGCGAAGGCATCGGAGGTGGTGTAGCGGGGGTGGAAGCCCAGGGTCTCGCGCATCTGCGTGGTCTGGACGACCCGGCCGTGGGTGAGGAGCCGGATCTGCTCGGGCGAGAAGTCCAGAGCACCGACGGACCGCAGGGCGGTGCCGACCCAGGTGACGGTCGGCAGGAAGAAGGGGAGGGTGGGGCGCCCGAGGCGTCTGGCGGCCTGGGAGAGCAGCAGGACGCCGTCCCCCGCGATGTTGAACGTGCCGCTGTTGAGCGTGCCCCTGGCCGGCTCGCCCGTGGCGATCCGCAGCACCTCGATCGCGTCGTCCTCGTGGACGAACTGCAGGCGGGGGTCGAAGCCGAGGACCGTGGGCAGCGCGGGCAGCGAGAAGTACTCCGCGAGCGGCGAATCGGCACACGGTCCGAGAATGTTCGCGAACCGCAGCACGCACACCGCCACGTCGGGCCGGCGGCGGGCGAAGCCCCGCACATACCCCTCGACCTCGACGACGTCCTTGGCGAAGCCACCGCTGGGCAGCGACTTCGGCGGCGTGGACTCGGTGAACACGGCGGGGTCGCGGGGCGCGGAGCCGTAGACGTTGGTGCTGGACTTCACCACCAGCCGCTTGACCGAGGGCGTCTTCTGGCAGGCGCCGAGCAGCTGCATGGTGCCGATGACGTTGGTCTCCTTGACCGTGGCCCGGCTGCCCCGCTTGCCCAGAGGGGTCCCGTTGACGTCCATGTGGACGACCGTGTCGACGGACTCGCTCGCCAGGACCCTGCCGATCGTGCAGTGGCGGATGTCCGCCCGTATGAATTCGGCCCCGCCGAGGTGGTGCTCGGGTGGCACTGCGTCCACCCCGATGACTCGGTCCACGTCGGGCTCGCGCTGGATGCGGCGGACGAACCGGCCGCCGAGTTGCCGTGCGACTCCGGTGACGAGCACGACCTTGCCCAAGATCAGCGCCTTCCTTCCCACCCGCACCCGGCGAGTGGTGCGCTCGCCGGGCGGTGCCCTGTGGCGGCCACCGTAGCGGGTCGTTGTTGCACTGTGATGACCGCCGGACGGACCGGGCGACATTTCAAGCCGTAGCGAGGGGTTCACTCACCGCAACGCACCGCAGCCCTCCCACCAGGACGGTGAGAGGGCTGCGGGTTGAGCACAGCGGCGCTGCTTACTTCTTGTTGCGACGCTGAACACGCGTGCGCTTGAGCAGCTTGCGGTGCTTCTTCTTGGCCATCCGCTTGCGCCGCTTCTTGATAACAGAGCCCACGACTACCCTCGCTTACATCGATTCACTCGGTGCGGGGCGTCCGAGCCCACACGACCTACATCGGGCCAGCCTACCCGGCACCGGGCGATCAGCGTAATCCAGGGCCCCCGTCAGGCTGTTTCCACCCCCACGTAGGACTCTCGGAGGTACTCGTGCACCGCTTGCTCTGGGACCCGGAACGACCTGCCCACCCGGATCGCCGGCAGATGACCACTGTGCACCAAGCGGTACACGGTCATCTTGGACACACGCATCACCGCGGCAACTTCCGCCACGGTAAGGAACACGACCTCGTTGAGAGGCCTTTCGCCAGCAGCCATGACACACCTGAACCTTCCGCACATGACGCGCACCGGCTTCCCCTCCGGTGACTCCTCGTCGCTGCGCGCTCACTCCCCAGGTTAGGGGCGGGTGATGCGAGTGGGGAAGAGGAGCAGCCATCGGCCGCCTACTGTGACAGACACGCTCGATTGAGTACATAGCGAGTAAGCGGTCGGTAGTAATCAGACCGCACAGTGTCATCAAGCGGAACGGCGACGGACACCCGCCCCTCCGCCTCTCCGACGAACGGCGCCGGGTCGTCCGAGTCGGCCAGCCCAATGGCCTCAATGCCCAGTTGACCTGCCCCGCAGACCCATCCGTGGTCCCCGATGACCAAGGCCGGCAGGGCCTCGCCGGCGTCCGCCGCGGCCGCCAGCACGACGCGAACCGGGAGCGGAGAATGCGTATGCGCGCCCGGCTCACTTCCGGTGGTCCGCGCGCCGGGTTCGCGCACCATCGCGACTCCTCGGACGTAGTCAAGGTTGTAGGTGCGTACGCCAAACCGGGTCGTTATGTCGACACTTCGACCCTGCGCCGGGGTGAGGACACCGCATCCCGCCGCCGACAGACCGGCGGCCAACCCGGCGTAGAAGCCCAGGAGTCGGTGCGGGTGGCCGGTCCCGAGCAGCACCGGCGCCCCCGTCGCGGCCACCGTCGCCAGCCGGTCGGCGAAGGCATTGAGTGCCGCGATCGTACGGTCCGGATCGATCACATCCTGCCCGGAAGTTTCCCTGGGATCGGCCGAAACTCCACACTTATGACCCATCAGATGCAACAAGTCCCCGAAACGCCAGTCGTATTCAGGCTCCAGACCGAGCGTCACCCGGGGATCCCCGGCCGCGAACATCCGGTACCGGGTCAGGCTCCGCTCCCTGGGCGTGGCTACGGTCCCGGCGATGCGGGTGGCGATCAGATGCGCGCGGAGGGCGTCAGCGGTGTCCACGGGCCGATGCTTGCAGGCGGCGGGGGCAAATTCAGCCCGTCCGGCGTTTGAGGACCGGGGGTCTGGGGGCGGAGCCCCCAGTTACGGGAAGGGGCGGGGTGGGGGAAAACCCCGTTCAGGCCCCTACGGCAGGAGCCCGTGCGCCGGAAACACCGCCCGCCGGGCGGCAAGCACCGCCTGATCGAGCCGATCGGCAGGGTCGTACCCGGACACCGAGAAGTCCCGCCACTCCGGCACCACCACCCCGTCCGTCATCCGCAGCGGCCCCAACTCCCGCGTACGCCGGAACACTTCGCTCCGCCACTCCTCCGGCACCTTCGACTCCGGATCCACCGGCCGCCCCGCCGCGATGCCCACCAAATGAGTCCACGAACGAGGGACAACGTCCGTCACCGCATACCCACCACCCCCAAGAGCGAGCCAGCGCCCCTCGGCGTGCTCGTGGGCCAGCGCATGGCAGGCCTCGGCCACCAGGCGCTGGGCGTCCAGGGAGACGGCCAGATGGGCCAGCGGATCCTCGAAGTGCGTGTCGGCGCCGTGCTGCGTCACCAGCACCTGCGGCCGGAAGGCGGACAGCAGCTCGGGCACGACGGCGTGGAATGCCCGCAGCCACCCGGCGTCGCCCGTCCCGGCGGGCAGGGCCACGTTCACCGCGCTGCCCTCCGCCCCCGGTCCGCCCGTCTCCTCCGGCCAGCCGGTCTGCGGGAAGAGCGTCCGCGGGTGCTCGTGCAGCGAGATCGTCAGCACCCTGGGGTCCGTCCAGAACGCCGCCTGGACGCCGTCCCCGTGGTGCACGTCCACATCGACGTACGCGATCCGCTCGGCACCCAGCTCGAGCAGCCGGGCGATCGCGAGGGCGGGGTCGTTGTACACGCAGAAGCCGGAAGCGCTCCCCGGCATCGCATGGTGGAGCCCGCCGGCGAAGTTCACCGCGTGCAGCGCGTCGCCGCGCCAGAGCGCCTCCGCCGCGGCCACTGATTGCCCCGCAATCAGCGCCGCCGCATCGTGCATGCCGGCGAATGCCGGGTCGTCCGGGGTGCCGAGGCCGTACGCCATGTCGGCCGACTTCGGGTCGGCGGACGCGGCCCGCACGGCGGCGATGTAATCCGGGCGGTGCACCAGGCGGAGCGTGGACTCACCGGCCGGGGGTGCGGCGACGGTACGCAGCGCCTGGTCCAGCCCGTACGCCTCGACCAGGCTCATGGTCAGAGAGAGGCGTACGGGGTCCATGGGATGCCCGGAGCCGAAGTCGTACCCGGTTACCGCCTCGTCCCACATCAGCTGTGCGCGACCGCTCATGGCGCCACGCTATCGGTAAACGCAAAAAAGCCGTAGGCCCCGAGTCGAATTGACATCGACTCGGGGCCTACGGCTATCAAAATTTGTTCGGCGGCGTCCTACTCTCCCACAGGGTCCCCCCTGCAGTACCATCGGCGCTGAAAGGCTTAGCTTCCGGGTTCGGAATGTAACCGGGCGTTTCCCTAACGCTATGACCACCGAAACACTATGAAGTTAACCAACCGGAGCATGACTCAACGGTCGTTACTTCAGAACCTACACAGTGGACGCGAGCAACTGAGGACAAGCCCTCGGCCTATTAGTACCAGTCAGCTCCAACCGTTACCGGTCTTCCACACCTGGCCTATCAACCCAGTCGTCTACTGGGAGCCTTACCCCATCAAGTGGGTGGGAGTCCTCATCTCGAAGCAGGCTTCCCGCTTAGATGCTTTCAGCGGTTATCCCTCCCGAACGTAGCCAACCAGCCATGCCCTTGGCAGGACAACTGGCACACCAGAGGTTCGTCCGTCCCGGTCCTCTCGTACTAGGGACAGCCCTTCTCAAGACTCCTACGCGCACAGCGGATAGGGACCGAACTGTCTCACGACGTTCTAAACCCAGCTCGCGTACCGCTTTAATGGGCGAACAGCCCAACCCTTGGGACCGACTCCAGCCCCAGGATGCGACGAGCCGACATCGAGGTGCCAAACCATCCCGTCGATATGGACTCTTGGGGAAGATCAGCCTGTTATCCCCGGGGTACCTTTTATCCGTTGAGCGACGGCGCTTCCACAAGCCACCGCCGGATCACTAGTCCCGACTTTCGTCCCTGCTCGACCCGTCGGTCTCACAGTCAAGCTCCCTTGTGCACTTACACTCAACACCTGATTGCCAACCAGGCTGAGGGAACCTTTGGGCGCCTCCGTTACCCTTTAGGAGGCAACCGCCCCAGTTAAACTACCCACCAGACACTGTCCCTGATCCGGATCACGGACCCAGGTTAGACATCCAGCACGACCAGAGTGGTATTTCAACGACGACTCCACACACACTGGCGTGCATGCTTCACAGTCTCCCACCTATCCTACACAAGCCGAACCGAACACCAATATCAAGCTGTAGTAAAGGTCCCGGGGTCTTTCCGTCCTGCTGCGCGAAACGAGCATCTTTACTCGTAGTGCAATTTCACCGGGCCTATGGTTGAGACAGTCGAGAAGTCGTTACGCCATTCGTGCAGGTCGGAACTTACCCGACAAGGAATTTCGCTACCTTAGGATGGTTATAGTTACCACCGCCGTTTACTGGCGCTTAAGTTCTCAGCTTCGCCCCGTCGAAACAGAGCTAACCGGTCCCCTTAACGTTCCAGCACCGGGCAGGCGTCAGTCCGTATACATCGCCTTACGGCTTCGCACGGACCTGTGTTTTTAGTAAACAGTCGCTTCTCGCTGGTCTCTGCGGCCACCCCCAGCTCAAGCAGCAAGTGCTATCACCAGGAATGGCCCCCCTTCTCCCGAAGTTACGGGGGCATTTTGCCGAGTTCCTTAACCATAGTTCACCCGAACGCCTCGGTATTCTCTACCTGACCACCTGAGTCGGTTTAGGGTACGGGCCGCCATGAAACTCGCTAGAGGCTTTTCTCGACAGCATAGGATCATCCACTTCACCACAATCGGCTCGGCATCAGGTCTCAGGCTGCATGTTGTGCGGATTTGCCTACACAACGCCCTACACCCTTACCCCGGGACAACCACCGCCCGGGCTGGACTACCTTCCTGCGTCACCCCATCGCTTACCTACTACAAGTCTGGTCCGTCGGCTCCACCACTCCCCTTCACCCGAAGGATCCAGGGCGGCTTCACGGACTTAGCATCGCCTGATTCGATATTGGGCGTTTCAAAGCGGGTACCGGAATATCAACCGGTTGTCCATCGACTACGCCTGTCGGCCTCGCCTTAGGTCCCGACTTACCCTGGGCAGATCAGCTTGACCCAGGAACCCTTAGTCAATCGGCGCACACGTTTCCCACGTGTGTATCGCTACTCATGCCTGCATTCTCACTCGTGAACCGTCCACAACTCGTTTCCACGGCTGCTTCACCCGGCACACGACGCTCCCCTACCCATCCACACACCCGTTGAGGCTGTTGTGTGAATGACACGACTTCGGCGGTACGCTTGAGCCCCGCTACATTGTCGGCGCGGAATCACTTGACCAGTGAGCTATTACGCACTCTTTCAAGGGTGGCTGCTTCTAAGCCAACCTCCTGGTTGTCTCTGCGACTCCACATCCTTTCCCACTTAGCGTACGCTTAGGGGCCTTAGTCGATGCTCTGGGCTGTTTCCCTCTCGACCATGGAGCTTATCCCCCACAGTCTCACTGCCGCGCTCTCACTTACCGGCATTCGGAGTTTGGCTAAGGTCAGTAACCCGGTAGGGCCCATCGCCTATCCAGTGCTCTACCTCCGGCAAGAAACACACGACGCTGCACCTAAATGCATTTCGGGGAGAACCAGCTATCACGGAGTTTGATTGGCCTTTCACCCCTAACCACAGGTCATCCCCCAGGTTTTCAACCCTGGTGGGTTCGGTCCTCCACGAAGTCTTACCTCCGCTTCAACCTGCCCATGGCTAGATCACTCCGCTTCGGGTCTTGGGCACGCTACTCAAACGCCCTGTTCGGACTCGCTTTCGCTACGGCTTCCCCACACGGGTTAACCTCGCAACATACCGCAAACTCGCAGGCTCATTCTTCAAAAGGCACGCAGTCACGACCGCCAAGCAAGCTTGACGGCGACGCTCCCACGGCTTGTAGGCACACGGTTTCAGGTACTATTTCACTCCGCTCCCGCGGTACTTTTC
This sequence comes from Streptomyces sp. 17_S59, assembly GCF_056930295.1. Lineage (NCBI taxonomy): Bacteria > Bacillati > Actinomycetota > Actinomycetes > Kitasatosporales > Streptomycetaceae > Streptomyces > Streptomyces sp. 17_S59. The sequence continues at coordinate 3,248,775 of NZ_JBXOWD010000001.1, forward strand.
ACCATTCCCTCACGGTACTATCCGCTATCGGTCACCAGGGAATATTTAGGCTTAGCGGGTGGTCCCGCCAGATTCACACGGGATTTCTCGGGCCCCGTGCTACTTGGGTGTCTCTCAAACGAGCCGCTAATGTTTCAGCTACGGGGGTCTTACCCTCTACGCCGGACCTTTCGCATGTCCTTCGCCTACATCAACGGTTTCTGACTCGTCTCATGGCCGGCAGACCATGAAAGAGAGATCCCACAACCCCGCATGCGCAACCCCTGCCGGGTATCACACACATACGGTTTGGCCTCATCCGGTTTCGCTCGCCACTACTCCCGGAATCACGGTTGTTTTCTCTTCCTGCGGGTACTGAGATGTTTCACTTCCCCGCGTTCCCTCCACACTGCCTATGTGTTCAGCAGCGGGTGACAGCCCATGACGACTGCCGGGTTTCCCCATTCGGACACCCCCGGATCACAGCTCGGTTGACAGCTCCCCGGGGCCTATCGCGGCCTCCCACGTCCTTCATCGGTTCCTGGTGCCAAGGCATCCACCGTGCGCCCTTAAAAACTTGGCCACAGATGCTCGCGTCCACTGTGCAGTTCTCAAGCAACGACCAGCCACCCATCACCCCCGATCAGCAGACCGGAGTTCACTGGGGCCGGCATCGCGAAGGTTCGAGCAACGCTCGCACCCTCAGATACCCAACAGCGTGCCCGGCCCAGCCACTCACCCCACTGTGTTCCACGCCGAAGCAGTACTAACAGGGAGATCCTGAACTGTGCCGAATAGTCAACGTTCCACCCATGAGCAACCGTGCAAGACATTCGCTTGCAGCCGGCTATGTGCTCCTTAGAAAGGAGGTGATCCAGCCGCACCTTCCGGTACGGCTACCTTGTTACGACTTCGTCCCAATCGCCAGTCCCACCTTCGACGGCTCCCTCCACAAGGGTTGGGCCACCGGCTTCGGGTGTTACCGACTTTCGTGACGTGACGGGCGGTGTGTACAAGGCCCGGGAACGTATTCACCGCAGCAATGCTGATCTGCGATTACTAGCAACTCCAACTTCATGGGGTCGAGTTGCAGACCCCAATCCGAACTGAGACCGGCTTTTTGAGATTCGCTCCACCTCGCGGTATCGCAGCTCATTGTACCGGCCATTGTAGCACGTGTGCAGCCCAAGACATAAGGGGCATGATGACTTGACGTCGTCCCCACCTTCCTCCGAGTTGACCCCGGCAGTCTCCTGTGAGTCCCCATCACCCCGAAAGGCATGCTGGCAACACAGAACAAGGGTTGCGCTCGTTGCGGGACTTAACCCAACATCTCACGACACGAGCTGACGACAGCCATGCACCACCTGTACACCGACCACAAGGGGGGCACTATCTCTAGCGCTTTCCGGTGTATGTCAAGCCTTGGTAAGGTTCTTCGCGTTGCGTCGAATTAAGCCACATGCTCCGCTGCTTGTGCGGGCCCCCGTCAATTCCTTTGAGTTTTAGCCTTGCGGCCGTACTCCCCAGGCGGGGCACTTAATGCGTTAGCTGCGGCACGGACGACGTGGAATGTCGCCCACACCTAGTGCCCAACGTTTACGGCGTGGACTACCAGGGTATCTAATCCTGTTCGCTCCCCACGCTTTCGCTCCTCAGCGTCAGTATCGGCCCAGAGATCCGCCTTCGCCACCGGTGTTCCTCCTGATATCTGCGCATTTCACCGCTACACCAGGAATTCCGATCTCCCCTACCGAACTCTAGCCTGCCCGTATCGAATGCAGACCCGGGGTTAAGCCCCGGGCTTTCACATCCGACGCGACAAGCCGCCTACGAGCTCTTTACGCCCAATAATTCCGGACAACGCTTGCGCCCTACGTATTACCGCGGCTGCTGGCACGTAGTTAGCCGGCGCTTCTTCTGCAGGTACCGTCACTTTCGCTTCTTCCCTGCTGAAAGAGGTTTACAACCCGAAGGCCGTCATCCCTCACGCGGCGTCGCTGCATCAGGCTTTCGCCCATTGTGCAATATTCCCCACTGCTGCCTCCCGTAGGAGTCTGGGCCGTGTCTCAGTCCCAGTGTGGCCGGTCGCCCTCTCAGGCCGGCTACCCGTCGTCGCCTTGGTAGGCCATCACCCCACCAACAAGCTGATAGGCCGCGGGCTCATCCTGCACCGCCGGAGCTTTCCACCCGCCAAGATGCCTCGGCAGGTCGTATCCGGTATTAGACCCCGTTTCCAGGGCTTGTCCCAGAGTGCAGGGCAGATTGCCCACGTGTTACTCACCCGTTCGCCACTAATCCACCCCGAAGGGCTTCATCGTTCGACTTGCATGTGTTAAGCACGCCGCCAGCGTTCGTCCTGAGCCAGGATCAAACTCTCCGTGAATGTTTACCGGGCTGCGTTTAATTAAAAACTGCCGGTCACACTCGCGTTGAGCGGAACAGCCAGGCGGAATAAGCCCGGCCGTTCACAGCGTCCTCGCTGTGTAATCGCCTACCCGATCCGATACGGACCCGGCAGGACTTTTAAAGGAACCTCATCCATCGAGATGGACGGGGTGTCAACATATCTGGCGTTGACTTTTGGCACGCTGTTGAGTTCTCAAGGAACGGACGCTTCCTTTGTACTCACCCGCAGTGACATTCACTGGGGCTTTCCTCCGGGCGCTTCCCTTCGTTGTTTCCAACCTTACCAGATCCGTTTTCCGTTCCGTTTCCGGTCCGAATTCCGTTTCCGGCCCCCTGTTGGAGCGGGGTTTGTTTCGCGCCTTCCGGCGTGATCACTACTTTAGCGGATTTCCCCGGTGACTCCTAATCGGAGTCACGATCCGAATTCCGGCATGCCGAAATTCATCCCGTTCCAGGGCCGTGCAAGCAGTGGACGCCGCCGAGCGGCTCGAAGTGCTGCCCCGTCACCCATCCGGGCGCCGTGGCAACTCGAAGAACTCTACACGCTCCTGTAAGACGCATCAAACCCGTGGCGCAAGCGGGTTTGACGGGCTACCGTCGTCCTGTGACCAAGCATGCGCGCACCCAGGAGTGGTGGGCCGCCTGACAGGCGGCCCGAGACCTGCGCATGCACCAGCGGCCGCCGCCTCGGCGGCCGTTTTGCTGTCCGGGCGGTGGTCCCGACTCCAAGGAGTGCACCACCGATGACCCGGATCTTCAGCGGCATCAAGCCCACCGGCCACCTGACGCTGGGCAACTACCTCGGGGCCGTACGCCAGTGGGTGGAAACGGACCAGCACCGCGCCGACGCCCTCTTCTGCGTCGTCGACCTGCACGCGCTGACCGTCGACCACGACCCCGCTCGTGTACGGAGGCTGAGCCGGCAGGCCGCGACGCTGCTGCTGGCCGCGGGGCTGGACCCGGCCCGCTGCACCCTGTTCGTACAGAGTCACGTCGACGAGCACACGCGCCTCTCCTATCTCCTCGAGTGCACGGCCACGGACGGCGAGATGCGGCGGATGATCCAGTACAAGGAGAAGTCCGCGCGGGAACGTGCCACGGGCGGGAGCGTCCGGCTCTCGCTGCTCACCTATCCCGTGCTGATGGCCGCGGACATCCTCGCCTATGGGGCGGACGAGGTTCCCGTGGGTGACGACCAGGCGCAGCACGTGGAACTCACCCGGGACCTGGCGGTGCGCTTCAACCAGCGGTACGGGCGTACGTTCACGGTCCCCCGGGCCGTGCTCCCGACCGTGGCGGCCAGGGTCATGGACCTCCAGGACCCCACGTCCAAGATGGGGAAGTCGCACGTGGAGACGTCCGGCATCGTCTATCTCCTCGACGAGCCGGACGTCGCGCGGAAGAAAGTCATGCGTGCGGTGACCGACAGCGGGACCGAGGTCGCGTACGACCGGGAGGCGCAGCCCGGTGTCGCGAACCTGCTGGAGATCCTGGCGGCGTGCACGGGCGGCGAGGACAAACCGGCGGAGCTTGCCGCGCGCTACAGCTCGTACGGCGCGTTGAAGAAGGACGCGGCCGAGGCCGTGGTGGAGGTGCTGCGGCCGATCCAGGATCGGCATGCCGAGCTGTGTGCCGATCCCGGTTATGTGGACGAGGTGCTGAGGGCCGGTGCCGAGCGTGCGCGGGGGCTCGCCCGGCCGACGGTCGACGCGGCGTACCGGGCCATCGGCCTGCTGCCCCCGATGTGAGGAAGCCCTTCGCGCGCCCGCCTGGTCCACTGCGCGGCGGCCCGCATCAACCCGCCGCGCGGAAGGCCCGGCGGTAGTCGCGGGGGCTGGTGGCGAGGCGGGCCGCGAAGTGCTGGCGCATGGTGACCTCGCTGCCGAAGCCGCAGCGCCTGGCGATCTCGGGCATGGGCAGGGCGGTCCGCTCCAGGAGCTGCTGTGCTGCGGCGATGCGCTGGTCGAGGAGCCACTGGATCGGTGTGGTCCCCGTGCTCGCCGTGAAGTGACGGGCGAAGGAGCGCGGGGACATGCCGGCCCAGCCGGCCAGGTCGGCGACGGTCAGCGGCTCGGCCAGCCGGCGGAGCGCCCGCTCCCGTACGGACGCGAGGGCGTCCGAGGCGCCGTGGTCGGCGCCGGTCGGTGCGGGGTGTTCGATGAACTGGGCCTGCGTTCCGGTGCGGAAGGGGGCGGTGACCATCGAGCGGGCGATGGTTGCCGCCGCCTCGGCGCCGTGGGCGGTGCGGACCAGGTGGAGACAGAGGTCGATGCCCGCGGCGACGCCCGCTGCCGTCCAGACGCCGCCGTCCTCGACGAAGAGGGCATCCGGGACGACCTCGACGGCTGGGTGTACGGCGGACAGCAGAGTGGTGAGGTTCCAGTGGGTGACGGCACGCCGCCCGTCGAGCAGTCCGGACTGTGCGAGGACGAAGGCGCCCCCGCACAGCGAGGCGACGGGGATGCCGGCCCGGTGCGCGTTCCGCAGCGCGTCCAGTACGGGCTCCGGTACCGGGGCCAGGTGGTCGTCGACGCCGGGGACGACGATCAGATCGGCGGTGGCCAGCCAGTCCAGGTCCCGGTCGGGGGCGAGGGTGAGGCCGCCGGGCATCTCCACGGGCGCCCGGTCCGGGGCACAGCGGCGGAGTTCGAAGGGCGGGGCGCCGCGTCCGGTGCGGTCGACTCCCCAGACCTCGGCGATGACGGCGACGTCGAAGGCCCGTATGCCCGGAAAGGCGACGAGGGCGATGCGCTGCCGCACGGGCTGTATGGACTGCACGGGCTGCGCTGGTTGCACGGGCTGCACTGATTGCACGGGCTGCACTGATTGCACGGGCTGCACTGATTGCACAGGTTGCATGACCGACATGGTGCACCGGCCTCCCTCCCCGGTACATCTCCGGACCGCCCGGCACCCGTGGCACTAATCCATCGAACATGGTCTGTCCTGCCACTGTCCGCAGCCGTGCCGCGCCAGCAGGATCATGGGCATGGAGATCACACAGAACACCGCGCTCATCGTCATCGACGTGCAGAAGGGCTGGCACGACCCGGCCTTCCCGCCCCGCAACAACCCCGCCGCCGAGGAGAACATCGCCTCGCTCGTCGACACCTGGCAGGCGGCGGGCCGGCCGGTCGTCTTCGTACGGCACGACTCGCCCAAGCCGGACTCGCCGCTGCGCCCGGGTCAGAAGGGGAACGACTTCCAGGACTTCGTGGAGCAGCGCCGCGGCAAGGGGACGGGCCCCGAGCTGCTGCTCACCAAGACGGTGAACTCGGCCTTCATCGGCACTCCGGACCTGCGGAGCTGGCTGGACGCGGCCGGGATACGGCAGATCGTCGTGGCGGGCATCATGACCAACTGGTGCGTGGACACCACGGCCCGCATGGGCGGCAACCTCGGCTACGACGTGATCGTGCCGATCGACGCGACGCACACCTTCGACGCGGCCGGCCCGGACGGCCGGATCCTCACGGCCGACGAGCTGTCCCTGGCGACCGCGACCAATCTGCACGCGGGCGGCTTCGCGAAGGTGGTGAGCACCGCCTCGCTGACGGGCTGACCGCGCCCGCGCGCAGCTGTCTTGTCCGCTGTGCCCTTGCCCGCTGTGCCCTCAGCCGTTGCCGGAGGCCAGCTCGCGGCTGCGGTCGCGGGCGGCCTCGAGGGCAGCGATGAGGGCGTGGCGCACGCCGTGCTTCTCCAGCTCCCGGACGGCGCTGATGGTGGTGCCTGCCGGTGAGGTGACCGCCTCGCGGAGCTTGACCGGGTGCTCACCGCTGTCGCGGAGCATGACCGCGGCTCCGATGGCGGCCTGGACGATGAGGTCGTGGGCCTTGTCGCGGGGCAGGCCCAGCAGGATTCCCGCGTCGGTCATGGCTTCGACGAGGTAGTAGAAGTACGCCGGGCCGGAGCCCGAGAGCGCGGTCGCCGCGTCCTGCTGCGACTCGGGGACGCGCAGGGTCTTCCCCACCGGCTTGAAGATCGCCTCGGCGCGGAGGAGATGTTCCTCGGTGGCGTGGGTGCCGGCGGAGATGACGGACATCCCCTCGTCGACGAGGACGGGGGTGTTCGGCATGACGCGCACGACGGGGGTGCCGGGGGCGAGCCTCTCCTCGAAGAAGGTCGTGGGGATGCCGGCCGCCGCGCTGATGACCAGCCGCTCGACGGGCAGGTGCGGGGCCAGCTCTTCGAGCAGGGCCGCCATGTCCTGCGGCTTGACGGCCAGGATGAGGGTGTCGGCGGCCTTGGCGGCCTCGGTGTTGCTGACCACCTCGACGCCGTAGCGGGTACGGAGCGCCTCGGCGCGCTCTGCGCGGCGGGCGGTGCACATCAGGTCGCCGGCCGACCAGCCGGCCCGGATCATGCCGCTGAGCAGCGCTTCGCCGATCTTTCCGGTGCCGAGGACGGCGACTTTCTGGGCCACGGGCTCACCTTTTCGCTGCGCTGGGCTTCAAGGGGCGGGGCAACGGTACGGGCCCCTCCGCGTACCGGCCATCTTTGCACCCCGTACGGGTCGGTCGGCGCGGCTGTCCACGTCTCGGGATTCCCTGGTGCGCCTCCGGCCCCATCCGTCATCCCAGGCCCCTGACCGCAGCCCCTCGTTTACATGCTGGTTACAGATCAACTCAACGAATCTCGGCGCCACTTGGCCAAAATATGGTCAGGTGATTAACGGCACGGCGCCGCAGGGGGACGACGGCGTCGGTTCTCCTCTGCCGCTGCGCTCTCGCGTGTCACTCACTCCGCACCGATCACCGACTCCACTCCACCTGTCGGACTCCACGTGTCCGGAATCCACCTCCCCGGACCTCACCTCCCCGGACTCCACCTCTCCGGACTCCACCTCTCCGGACTCCACCTCTCCGGACTCCACCTCTCCGGACTCCACCTGTCTGGCAACGATCCTCATCGCATCGCTGCGCGCGCCCTGGCTCGCTGGAGGCAATCCTCATGCAGAACCAAAAGGCCCTCTTCCGCCATGTCCTCAAGGCAGTCACCCGAGTTGACCTGCGACATCGTCTGCTGGCCAACGTCCGTGCCGACTTCACCGCCTCGCTCGTCGTCTTCCTCATAGCCGTGCCGCTGTCGGTCGGCATCGCCGTGGCCTCCGGCGTACCGGTGGAACTGGGGCTGGTCACCGGCATCGTCGGCGGGCTCCTCACCGGACTGCTGCCGGGCAGCAGCCTGCAGGTCAGCGGTCCGGCCGCGGGACTGACCGTGCTGGTCTACGAGGCGGTGCGGGAGTACGGGCTCAGGGCGCTGGGCGTGCTCGTCCTCACCGCCGGGCTCCTCCAGGTGGCCATGGGGCTGCTGCGGCTGGGCCGCTGGTTCCGCGCCATCTCCGTCGCGGTGGTGCAGGGCATGCTTGCGGGAATCGGCGTCGTCCTGATCGCCGGCCAGCTGTACGTCCTGGCCGACGCGGATGCGCCCGCCGGGGGTCTGGAGAAGCTGGGCGGGCTGGTCACGCTGTTCACCGACACGCTCGCCTCGCCGGACGCGCTCTCCGCAGTCGCGGTGGGCGCGGGCACCGCGGTCGTCCTGGTGCTGTGGCCCCGCTGGCGGTGGGGTGCCCGGCTGGTACCCGGGCCCCTCGCGGCGGTCGCACTGGCGACGACCGCGGTGGCGGTGCTGCACCTTCCGGTCGAGCGGATCCGGGTACGGGGCATCCTCGATGCCGTTCAGCCACCGAGCGGCGGCGACTTCGCGCGGCTGAGCGAGTTCGGAGTGCTGGGGACGGTGCTCGCCTTCGCGCTCATGGCATCCGCGGAATCGCTGTTCAGCGCGATCGCTGCCGACCGGCTGCACGACGGCCCCCGCACGGACTACAACAAGGAACTCATCGCCCAGGGCGCGGGCAACACCGTGTGCGGAGCGCTCGGCGCGCTCCCCATGACCGCCGTGATCGTCCGCAGCGCCGCCAATGTGCAGGCCGGTGCCCGGACGAAGGCCTCGCGGGTACTGCACGGAGTGTGGCTGCTGGTCTTCGCGACGCTCCTGCCCTGGTCCCTGGAACTCATCCCGGTGGCGGCGCTGGCCGGCGTCCTCGTCCACGCCGGCTGGAAGCTGCTGCCCGGAAAGGAACTGGGCCCGCTGTGGCGGGAACACCGGGGCGAGGTCGCGGTGCTGGTGACGACCACCGTGGCCATCGTGGTCACGAATCTCTTCGAGGGCGTGGTCATCGGGCTGTTGGCGGCAGTGGTGAAGGCGGCCTGGGAGACCTCGCACGTACACGTCGAGGCAGTCACGAGGCCCGACGGCACTCTCCGCGCCCGAGTGATCGGCAACGCCAACTTCCTGCGGCTGCCCAAGCTGCTCGACGATCTGGACGGCCTTGCCCGGCAGGGACGGGAAGTGGAACTCGACCTCACCGCTCTGCGGCAGATGGACCGCGCATGCCACACCGCACTGCTCGGCTGGGCGGAGCGGAACGGACAGCTTCGGCAGCACGGAACGGGAGACGAGAACGGGGACGGCGAAGCCAGCGGCCAAGTGGTAGCGGTTTAAAAGGCGTAGAACGCAAGAAAGCCCCGGCAGGTAATCCCTGCCAGGGCTTTCTCTCACAATTTGTTCGGCGGCGTCCTACTCTCCCACAGGGTCCCCCCTGCAGTACCATCGGCGCTGAAAGGCTTAGCTTCCGGGTTCGGAATGTAACCGGGCGTTTCCCTAACGCTATGACCACCGAAACACTATGAAGTTAACCAACCGGAGCATGACTCAACGGTCGTTACTTCAGAACCTACACAGTGGACGCGAGCAACTGAGGACAAGCCCTCGGCCTATTAGTACCAGTCAGCTCCAACCGTTACCGGTCTTCCACACCTGGCCTATCAACCCAGTCGTCTACTGGGAGCCTTACCCCATCAAGTGGGTGGGAGTCCTCATCTCGAAGCAGGCTTCCCGCTTAGATGCTTTCAGCGGTTATCCCTCCCGAACGTAGCCAACCAGCCATGCCCTTGGCAGGACAACTGGCACACCAGAGGTTCGTCCGTCCCGGTCCTCTCGTACTAGGGACAGCCCTTCTCAAGACTCCTACGCGCACAGCGGATAGGGACCGAACTGTCTCACGACGTTCTAAACCCAGCTCGCGTACCGCTTTAATGGGCGAACAGCCCAACCCTTGGGACCGACTCCAGCCCCAGGATGCGACGAGCCGACATCGAGGTGCCAAACCATCCCGTCGATATGGACTCTTGGGGAAGATCAGCCTGTTATCCCCGGGGTACCTTTTATCCGTTGAGCGACGGCGCTTCCACAAGCCACCGCCGGATCACTAGTCCCGACTTTCGTCCCTGCTCGACCCGTCGGTCTCACAGTCAAGCTCCCTTGTGCACTTACACTCAACACCTGATTGCCAACCAGGCTGAGGGAACCTTTGGGCGCCTCCGTTACCCTTTAGGAGGCAACCGCCCCAGTTAAACTACCCACCAGACACTGTCCCTGATCCGGATCACGGACCCAGGTTAGACATCCAGCACGACCAGAGTGGTATTTCAACGACGACTCCACACACACTGGCGTGCATGCTTCACAGTCTCCCACCTATCCTACACAAGCCGAACCGAACACCAATATCAAGCTGTAGTAAAGGTCCCGGGGTCTTTCCGTCCTGCTGCGCGAAACGAGCATCTTTACTCGTAGTGCAATTTCACCGGGCCTATGGTTGAGACAGTCGAGAAGTCGTTACGCCATTCGTGCAGGTCGGAACTTACCCGACAAGGAATTTCGCTACCTTAGGATGGTTATAGTTACCACCGCCGTTTACTGGCGCTTAAGTTCTCAGCTTCGCCCCGTCGAAACAGAGCTAACCGGTCCCCTTAACGTTCCAGCACCGGGCAGGCGTCAGTCCGTATACATCGCCTTACGGCTTCGCACGGACCTGTGTTTTTAGTAAACAGTCGCTTCTCGCTGGTCTCTGCGGCCACCCCCAGCTCAAGCAGCAAGTGCTATCACCAGGAATGGCCCCCCTTCTCCCGAAGTTACGGGGGCATTTTGCCGAGTTCCTTAACCATAGTTCACCCGAACGCCTCGGTATTCTCTACCTGACCACCTGAGTCGGTTTAGGGTACGGGCCGCCATGAAACTCGCTAGAGGCTTTTCTCGACAGCATAGGATCATCCACTTCACCACAATCGGCTCGGCATCAGGTCTCAGGCTGCATGTTGTGCGGATTTGCCTACACAACGCCCTACACCCTTACCCCGGGACAACCACCGCCCGGGCTGGACTACCTTCCTGCGTCACCCCATCGCTTACCTACTACAAGTCTGGTCCGTCGGCTCCACCACTCCCCTTCACCCGAAGGATCCAGGGCGGCTTCACGGACTTAGCATCGCCTGATTCGATATTGGGCGTTTCAAAGCGGGTACCGGAATATCAACCGGTTGTCCATCGACTACGCCTGTCGGCCTCGCCTTAGGTCCCGACTTACCCTGGGCAGATCAGCTTGACCCAGGAACCCTTAGTCAATCGGCGCACACGTTTCCCACGTGTGTATCGCTACTCATGCCTGCATTCTCACTCGTGAACCGTCCACAACTCGTTTCCACGGCTGCTTCACCCGGCACACGACGCTCCCCTACCCATCCACACACCCGTTGAGGCTGTTGTGTGAATGACACGACTTCGGCGGTACGCTTGAGCCCCGCTACATTGTCGGCGCGGAATCACTTGACCAGTGAGCTATTACGCACTCTTTCAAGGGTGGCTGCTTCTAAGCCAACCTCCTGGTTGTCTCTGCGACTCCACATCCTTTCCCACTTAGCGTACGCTTAGGGGCCTTAGTCGATGCTCTGGGCTGTTTCCCTCTCGACCATGGAGCTTATCCCCCACAGTCTCACTGCCGCGCTCTCACTTACCGGCATTCGGAGTTTGGCTAAGGTCAGTAACCCGGTAGGGCCCATCGCCTATCCAGTGCTCTACCTCCGGCAAGAAACACACGACGCTGCACCTAAATGCATTTCGGGGAGAACCAGCTATCACGGAGTTTGATTGGCCTTTCACCCCTAACCACAGGTCATCCCCCAGGTTTTCAACCCTGGTGGGTTCGGTCCTCCACGAAGTCTTACCTCCGCTTCAACCTGCCCATGGCTAGATCACTCCGCTTCGGGTCTTGGGCACGCTACTCAAACGCCCTATTCGGACTCGCTTTCGCTACGGCTTCCCCACACGGGTTAACCTCGCAACATACCGCAAACTCGCAGGCTCATTCTTCAAAAGGCACGCAGTCACGACCGCCAAGCAAGCTTGACGGCGACGCTCCCACGGCTTGTAGGCACACGGTTTCAGGTACTATTTCACTCCGCTCCCGCGGTACTTTTCACCATTCCCTCACGGTACTATCCGCTATCGGTCACCAGGGAATATTTAGGCTTAGCGGGTGGTCCCGCCAGATTCACACGGGATTTCTCGGGCCCCGTGCTACTTGGGTGTCTCTCAAACGAGCCGCTAATGTTTCAGCTACGGGGGTCTTACCCTCTACGCCGGACCTTTCGCATGTCCTTCGCCTACATCAACGGTTTCTGACTCGTCTCATGGCCGGCAGACCATGAAAGAGAGATCCCACAACCCCGCATGCGCAACCCCTGCCGGGTATCACACACATACGGTTTGGCCTCATCCGGTTTCGCTCGCCACTACTCCCGGAATCACGGTTGTTTTCTCTTCCTGCGGGTACTGAGATGTTTCACTTCCCCGCGTTCCCTCCACACTGCCTATGTGTTCAGCAGCGGGTGACAGCCCATGACGACTGCCGGGTTTCCCCATTCGGACACCCCCGGATCACAGCTCGGTTGACAGCTCCCCGGGGCCTATCGCGGCCTCCCACGTCCTTCATCGGTTCCTGGTGCCAAGGCATCCACCGTGCGCCCTTAAAAACTTGGCCACAGATGCTCGCGTCCACTGTGCAGTTCTCAAGCAACGACCAGCCACCCGTCACACCCTGCTGCTGCAGAGCTTCACCGGGGCCGGCATCGCGAAGGCTCGAGCAACGCTCGCACCCTCAGATACCCAACAGCGTGCCCGGCCCAGCCACTCACCCCACTGTGTTCCACGCCGAAGCAGTACTAACAGGGAGATCCTGAACTGTGCCGAATAGTCAACGTTCCACCCATGAGCAACCGTGCAAGACATTCGCTTGCAGCCGGCTATGTGCTCCTTAGAAAGGAGGTGATCCAGCCGCACCTTCCGGTACGGCTACCTTGTTACGACTTCGTCCCAATCGCCAGTCCCACCTTCGACGGCTCCCTCCACAAGGGTTGGGCCACCGGCTTCGGGTGTTACCGACTTTCGTGACGTGACGGGCGGTGTGTACAAGGCCCGGGAACGTATTCACCGCAGCAATGCTGATCTGCGATTACTAGCAACTCCAACTTCATGGGGTCGAGTTGCAGACCCCAATCCGAACTGAGACCGGCTTTTTGAGATTCGCTCCACCTCGCGGTATCGCAGCTCATTGTACCGGCCATTGTAGCACGTGTGCAGCCCAAGACATAAGGGGCATGATGACTTGACGTCGTCCCCACCTTCCTCCGAGTTGACCCCGGCAGTCTCCTGTGAGTCCCCATCACCCCGAAAGGCATGCTGGCAACACAGAACAAGGGTTGCGCTCGTTGCGGGACTTAACCCAACATCTCACGACACGAGCTGACGACAGCCATGCACCACCTGTACACCGACCACAAGGGGGGCACTATCTCTAGCGCTTTCCGGTGTATGTCAAGCCTTGGTAAGGTTCTTCGCGTTGCGTCGAATTAAGCCACATGCTCCGCTGCTTGTGCGGGCCCCCGTCAATTCCTTTGAGTTTTAGCCTTGCGGCCGTACTCCCCAGGCGGGGCACTTAATGCGTTAGCTGCGGCACGGACGACGTGGAATGTCGCCCACACCTAGTGCCCAACGTTTACGGCGTGGACTACCAGGGTATCTAATCCTGTTCGCTCCCCACGCTTTCGCTCCTCAGCGTCAGTATCGGCCCAGAGATCCGCCTTCGCCACCGGTGTTCCTCCTGATATCTGCGCATTTCACCGCTACACCAGGAATTCCGATCTCCCCTACCGAACTCTAGCCTGCCCGTATCGAATGCAGACCCGGGGTTAAGCCCCGGGCTTTCACATCCGACGCGACAAGCCGCCTACGAGCTCTTTACGCCCAATAATTCCGGACAACGCTTGCGCCCTACGTATTACCGCGGCTGCTGGCACGTAGTTAGCCGGCGCTTCTTCTGCAGGTACCGTCACTTTCGCTTCTTCCCTGCTGAAAGAGGTTTACAACCCGAAGGCCGTCATCCCTCACGCGGCGTCGCTGCATCAGGCTTTCGCCCATTGTGCAATATTCCCCACTGCTGCCTCCCGTAGGAGTCTGGGCCGTGTCTCAGTCCCAGTGTGGCCGGTCGCCCTCTCAGGCCGGCTACCCGTCGTCGCCTTGGTAGGCCATCACCCCACCAACAAGCTGATAGGCCGCGGGCTCATCCTGCACCGCCGGAGCTTTCCACCCGCCAAGATGCCTCGGCAGGTCGTATCCGGTATTAGACCCCGTTTCCAGGGCTTGTCCCAGAGTGCAGGGCAGATTGCCCACGTGTTACTCACCCGTTCGCCACTAATCCACCCCGAAGGGCTTCATCGTTCGACTTGCATGTGTTAAGCACGCCGCCAGCGTTCGTCCTGAGCCAGGATCAAACTCTCCGTGAATGTTTACCGGGCTGCGTTTAATTAAAAACTGCCGGTCACACTCGCGTTGAGCGGAACAGCCAGGCGGAATAAGCCCGGCCGTTCACAGCGTCCTCGCTGTGTAATCGCCTACCCGATCCGATACGGACCCGGCAGGACTTTTAAAGGAACCTCATCCATCGAGATGGACGGGGTGTCAACATATCTGGCGTTGACTTTTGGCACGCTGTTGAGTTCTCAAGGAACGGACGCTTCCTTTGTACTCACCCGCAGTGACATTCACTGGGGCTTTCCTCCGGGCGCTTCCCTTCATTGTTTCCAACCTTACCAGATCCGTTTTCCGTTCCGTTTCCGGTCCGAATTCCGTTTCCGGCCCCCTGTTGGAGCGGGGTTTGTTTCGCGCCTTCCGGCGTGATCACTACTTTAGCGGATTTCCCCGGCGACTCCTAATCGGAGTCACGATCCGAATTCCGGCATGCCGAAATTCATCCCGTTCCAGGGCCGTGCAAGCAGTGGACGCCGCCGAGCGGCTCGAAGTGCTGCCCCAGAAACCTGACGGCTCTGCGACAACCCGGAGAACATTACGCATCGGCCTCACCCGTGTCAACTCGCGTCGGGGCGCCCCTCAGTCGAGGTCGCTGAGCCGTCCGCCGGCGTCCGGCTGGGTCTCCTCCACGCGGCGGAGCAGGCGGGTGAGCATCTCGCCGAGCCGTCCGCGTTCGTCACCGGAGAGGTCCTGGAGCAGCTCCTCTTCGAAGACGGTGGCCATGCGCAGGCCCTCCAGCCACTTCGCGCGCCCTTCCTCTGTAATCCCGACGATGACGCGCACGCGGTTGCTCTCGTCCCGCTCGCGCGTGACGAGGCCCTCCCCGACCATGCGGTCGATGCGGTGGGTCATGGCGGCGGGGGTGAGGCCGAGGCGCTTGGCGAGGTCGCCGGGGCCGAGGCAGTAGGGCTCGCCGGTGAGCACGAGGGCCTTGAGGACCTCCCACTCCGCGTTGCTGATGCCCAGCTCGGCGGTCTGGCGCCCGTACGCGACGTTCATGCGCCGGTTGAGGCGGCTGAGGGCCGAGACCACGCGCTCCACCTGCGGATCCAGGCCCTGGAACTCGCGCTGGTAGACGGCGATCTGCTCTTCGAGGCTCGGCTCGGCGCGCTCGGGGGTGTCAGGCATGGGCTGCAGTATGACAGAAATGATTCGCGCTAAAGCCCTTCGCCATGTACTCTTTAGCTTCGAAGTTTAGGGTCGAAGTCTTCAAGCTTGAGGGGTGAGTGTGACCACCGCGATGGGCGCAGCGCTGCGCCGGATCCAGTTGGGCAACGCGCTGAGCGCGTTCGGCAACGGCTTCACGGTTCCGTTCCTGTTCGTCTATGTGGCGCAGGTGCGGGGCCTGGGGGCGAGCACGGCGGGGATCGTGCTTGCCACCTTCGCCGTGGCCGCGCTCGTCGTGCTGCCCTTCATCGGTCGGGTGATCGACCGGCGGGGTCCGCTGCCTGTTGCCATCGCGGGTACGGTCGCCGCCGCCGTCGGCTCCATGGGCCTCGGGCTGGCGAGCAGCCAGCCGCTGGTCGTCGCGGCCGCCGCTGCGCTCGGCGCGGGTATAGCGGTCATCCAGCCGTCCCTCGCCACGATGATCGTGTGGTGCTCGACCACGACGACCCGGTCGCGCGCCTTCGCCATGCAGTTCTTCCTGAACAACCTCGGCATGGGTGTGGGCGGCCTGCTCGGCGGCCAGCTGGTGGACACCTCGTCCCCGTCGAGCTTTGTGCGGCTCTTCGCGATCGAGTCGGTGATGTTCCTGGTGCTGGGCGCTGCGGTCGCGACCGTGCGGCTGCCCCGGGCGCCCAAGGTCGAGGACGCCTTCCCGACCGACCCCGATGCGGGCGGCCGGTGGCGCGCGCTGCTCGGGGACCGGGCCATGGTCCAGCTGTGCGTGCTGGGCTTCGTGATGTTCTTCGCCTGCTACGGACAGTTCGAGTCGGGTCTGGCGGCGTTCGCCGTCGAGGTCACCAAGATCTCGCCCGCGACGCTCGGCATCGCCCTGGCGGCGAACACCCTGACGATCGTCGTGGCGCAGTTCGTGGTGCTCAAGCTGGTGGAGCGGCGTCGGCGCAGCCGGGTCGTCGCGCTCGTCGGGCTCATATGGGCCGCGGCCTGGATCGCGGCGGGGGTCTCCGGTCTGATGCAGGGGGCGCACGGTGTGGCGATGGCGCTGCTGATCTCCACCTATGCGCTGTTCGGCATCGGCGAGTCGATGCTGTCGCCGACGATGGCTCCGCTGGTGGCGGACCTGGCACCGGCACGGCTGGTGGGTCAGTACAACTCCGCTTTCGCGCTCGTGAAGCAGCTGGCGCTGGCGGTGGGCCCGGCGGCCGGCGGTCTGATGGCCGGTGCGGGGATGTACACGGCGTACATCGTCGTGCTGGTCGGCTGCTCGCTGGGCATCTCCGTGCTGGCGCTGCGCCTGGGCCGCCGTCTCACTGCGACGCAGGACAACCCGCTCACCGCGAAGCCGCGCCGGCCGGTGGCCGACGCCGACAAGCGGATACCCGTGGCGGCCTGACCGTCACCCGTGCCCGACCGGCAGCGCAAACTCGCACCACACCGCTTTCCCGCCGCCCGGCGTCCGTCGCGACCCCCACGACGAGGCGATGGTGGCGATGATCGAGATGCCCCGCCCGGCCTCGTCCGCCGGCTCCGCCCGGCGCCGCCGCGGAAGGTGGTCGTCCCCGTCGGTGACCTCGATGATCAGCCGGCGGTCGGTGCGGCGCAGCCGGAGCCGCATGGGTGGCGTGCCGTGCTGGAGGGAGTTGGCCACCAGCTCGCTCGCGGCCAGGACGCCGAGGTCGTGGAGTTCGGGGGAAAAGCGCCAGCTGGCCAGCACGCCCGAGGCGAAGGCCCTGGCGCGGGGCGCGGCCTCGACCCCGCCGAGCAGTTCCAGCGCGGCGTTGTGGAACAGCTCGGCGTCGTGGCCCGTACGGGCGGGGTGCTGGAGGACGAGGACGGCGACGTCGTCGTCGTGCTCCTGGGTCACGCCGAGGGCTCGGATGAGCCGGTCGCACATGACCTGGGGCGAGCCCGTGGCGCCGGCGAAGGCGCGCTCGAGGGCGGCGACGCCCTCGTCGATGTCCTCGTCGCGCCGCTCGACCAGGCCGTCCGTATAGAGGACGGCGCTAGAGCCGGGGCCGAGGGGCAGACTGCCGGAGGTGTGCAGCCAGCCGCCGGTGCCGAGCGGGGGGCCGGTGGGTTCGGCGGCGCGGCGGACGGTGCCGTCGGGGTCGCGGACGAGGATGGGCAGGTGCCCTGCCGAGGCGTAGACGAGGCGGCCCTCGTTGGGGTCGTGGACGGCGTAGACGCACGTGGCGATCTGTGTCGCGTCGATCTCGGCGGCGAGGCCGTCGAGGAGCTGGAGGACCTCGTGGGGCGGGAGGTCGAGGCGCGCGTAGGCCCGTACGGCCGTGCGGAGCTGGCCCATGACGGCGGCCGCGCGCACGCCGCGGCCCATGACGTCGCCGATGACCAGGGCGGTGCGTCCGGCGCCGAGGGTGATGACGTCGTACCAGTCGCCGCCGACGGCGGTGTCCTTGCCGCCGGGCTGGTAGGTGGCGGCGACGCGGAGGTCGTCGGGCTGCTCCAGCTCCTGGGGCAGCAGACTGCGCTGGAGAGTGACGGCCGCCTCCCGCTGGCGGCGTTCGCTGGCCCGCAGCCGCTCGGCGGCTTCGACCTGGTCGGTGACGTCGGCGGCGAAGACGAGAACGCCGCGCCGGCTGTCCGGGCCCTCTCCGACCTCGAGCGGGGAGCAGGTGAAGGTGTAGTAGCCGTGCCGGATCCGGGGGTCGGGCTCACCGGCCGCACCCGTCCCCGTGCTCGGGGGTGCGGGCACGGAGACGCGGCGGGATTTGACGGTGCGGGGCCTGCCGCTGCGCAGGACCTGGTCCATCAGGGGCAGCAGGCCGAGTTCCTGCAGCTCGGGGAGGGCGGTGCGGGCGGGTGCGCCGGGGGTGCGGGGGCCGAAGAGGGCGGCGTAGGCGTCGTTGACATAGGCGATGCGGTGGTCGGGCCCGTAGACGACGGCGACGAGGGCCGGGACCTGGCCGAGGATGTCGTGGACGGACAGCGCGTCGAGGCCCGGGACGGGCTCCGCTTCGGCGTCGGCGGCGGGGCTGCTCCCGGCGCGGGCGGCGGGCACGGAGCCGGGGCCTGCCTGGGCCTGCGCGGAACCGGCGGACGTGCGGTCGGCGCGCGCCGCTGCTCGGCGCTGTGTTCCGGGGAGCCGGGCGCTCCAGCGGGTGAAGTTCACTGAGGATTACCTCGCGGAGTCGTTCCGGATCAGCTCGGCGACGTGGGGCGGCTGGACCGCGTGCCCGGCGCGGGGCCGCGGTGGGCGGTGCGGGGACCGGGCCCCGGGGAAGTGCAGCAAACGTCCGAATCCTCATGATTGTTACTCTTCGCAGATACCAGCCCACCCATGGTCACACGTCCAGTGTGGCCGACCGGACTGACATCCGTCAGACGCCGTGCCCTGCGGGGGAGTTCCCCGCTCCGGCGTACGCCTGTGACCTGCTTCAACTCGCCTCGGGATGGCGTCCCGTACCCGCCGCAAGTTCGAATTCGGCCCGGGGGTTTTCCAGCGAGCCGAGCGAGACGATCTCACGTTTGAACAGTCCGGCGATGGTCCATTCGGCAAGAACGCGCGCCTTCCGGTTGAAGGTGGGCAGTCTGCCGAGGTGGTAGGCGCGGTGCATGAACCACGCGGGATAGCCCTTGAGCTTCTTGCCGTAGACGTGCGCAACGCCCTTGTGGACGCCCAGCGAGGCGACGGATCCGATGTACTTGTGCCGGTAGTCGCGGAGTTCCCGGCCGCGCAGCGAGGCGAGGACGTTGTGGGCGAGGACCTTGGCCTGGCGGACGGCGTGCTGCGAGTTGGGGGCGCACAGTTCGCCGGTCGCGCCCCCGGCGTCTCCGGCGTCTTTGGCGTCTCCGGCCCGGGAGGCGCCGTTGGCGGTGAGGTCCGGCACGGCCGCGGCGTCCCCGGCCGCCCATGCGTGCTCGACCCCGTCGACGCGCAGGGCCGCGGTGCACTTGACCCTGCCGCGCTCGTCGAGCGGCAGGTCGGTGGCGGCGAGGACGGGATGGGGCTTGACGCCCGCGGTCCACACGAGCGTACGGGTCGGGAAGCGCGAGCCGTCGCTGAGCACGGCGACACGGTTCTCGCACGAGTCCAGGCGGGTGTCGAGGCGTACGTCGATGTTGCGGCCGCGCAGTTCGCGGATCGTGTAGCGGCCCATCTCCTCACCGACTTCGGGAAGGATGCGGTTGCTGGCCTCCACGAGGATGAATTTCAGGTCGGTGGGCTCGATGTTGTGGTAGTACCGCGCGGCGTAGCGGGCCATGTCCTCCAGCTCGGCGAGGGCTTCCACGCCTGCGTAGCCGCCGCCGACGAAGACGAAGGTCAGGGCGGCGTCGCGCACCTCGGGGTCACGGGTGGAGGAGGCGATGTCCATCTGTTCGAGGACGTGGTTGCGCAGGCCGATGGCCTCCTCGACGCTCTTGAAGCCGATGCCGTAGTCGGCGAGGCCGGGGACGGGAAGGGTGCGCGAGACGGAGCCGGGGGCGAGGATCAGCTCGTCGTAGTGGACGAGGATCGCGCCGGTGCCCTCCTCCTCGGTGGCGAGGGTCTTCACGGTGGCCGTGCGCTTGGCGTGGTCGACGGCCGTGACCTCGCCGACGACGACATCGCACTTGTCCAGGGTGCGGCGGAGGGGGACGACGACGTGGCGGGGGTTGATCGAGCCGGCTGCGGCCTCGGGCAGGAAGGGCTGGTAGGTCATGTACGGCTCGGGGCAGATCACCATGATCTCGGCCTCGTCGCGCTTGAGCTTGCGCTGGAGGTGCAGGGAGGCGAACAGGCCGACGCAGCCGCCGCCGACGACGAGGATGCGGGTGGGGAACGGCTTGCCCGCGCCGCCTGGGGCACTGCTGCTTCCGTCCTGCGTCCGGGCGCCTTCCGCTTCCTCCCGCGGCCGCCCCTGCGGCTGCGCCCCTGCCTGCTGCCGGTCTGCTCCGGCCCGCTCCTGGGCCTGCTCCGCGCGGTGCCCCTGCCGCCTCTCCTGTGCCTCCCGGTCCCGGCGCGCCGGTTCGTTCACCAAGGCCACTTCCTCCTCGCGTCGCCCCTCACGTCATCGGGCGTCATCGGGCATCGTCGTCGCGTTGCGGCACTCCTCCTTCCCATGACGCCTCGCCTTCGGTGGTTTGTCCACAGGCCCTGCGAAATGTATGACTGGCGACGGAGCTGATCCCTCCACGGCGAAGCCACTGTTCCGGGAGGAAGGAACGCAGGTCAGGGCGGGTGCGTCGGGGTGGTGCGGTGGTGCAGAATCAAAGGAGATCGGGCCAGTACTCCAATCGGGGATGGCCTGTGCGGAGCTACCCCCTTCTTTCTTGACCTGGGCTCAACTATGTTCGTACTCCGTCGGGGTGACGAGACACGCCCCGGCAGTCAGGGCGGGGAGTCTCCGGGGGGAGACGTCATAACCGGGGGAACGTATGCACATTCAGAGCACTCATTGGTCTGCTGCTGTCGCGACGGCCGACGGCGTCGGCGGTCGTAATACGCCGTTGCGCGTGGATGCTCAGCGCAATCTCGAACACGTACTGCGGGCGGCTCGCGAGGTCTTCGGCGAGCTGGGGTACGGGGCGCCGATGGAGGACGTGGCGCGCCGGGCCCGGGTGGGCGTGGGGACGGTGTACCGCCGCTTCCCCAGCAAGGACGTGCTGGTCCGCCGGATAGCCGAGGAGGAGACCGCACGCCTGACCGAGCAGGCCCGGACGGCGCTCGGGCAGGAGGACGAGCCGTGGTCGGCGCTGTCGCGGTTCCTCCGCACGTCGGTGGCCTCGGGCGCGGGCCGGCTGCTGCCGCCGCAGGTGCTGCGGGTCGGCGTCGACGTGGAGTCCGAGGAGAGCCGGGAGCGGGCGCAGGTCCAGGACCGGGCGCGGGTGCCGCAGCAGCGGCAGCCGGTCGCCGCGGGCCAGCTGCACGAGCTGCGGCTCGTCGAGCAGCGGCCGACGGTGGTCGAGGAGCGTGACGACGCGGGAGCGGCGGCGCTGCTCGAGGTCGTGGGCCGGCTCGTCGAGCGGGCCCGGTCGGCGGGTGAGCTGCGTGCGGATGTGACGGTCGCCGATGTGCTGCTGGTGATAGCGACGGCGGCGCCTTCGCTGCCGGATGCCGCACAGCAGGCGGCGGCATCCTCGCGGCTGCTGGACATCCTGCTCGAAGGGCTGCGTTCGCGCCCGGGCAAGTAGTTCTCCGGTGCTGGATCTCCGGTTCTCCGGAGATCCAGCCGTCCGATAGACCTTCACCATTCACCGGCCCGCCGGCCGTTCACCGTTCATCGGGCGTTCACCGCTCATCGCTCACCGCTCGGTTCTTGGTTCGCCTGTCGGTTCATCGGCTCGTCGGCTGGCTGCTTCTCCAGATACTCCGCTACTCCTACTCCGCTCCTGCATTTCTTCGCGAGCGGCCAATAGTCGGAAGGGGGGCGCGCGTTCGGAAAGCCTTTCCCATTCGAGTGACCCGTAGTGCTCCGGGGTGTGAACAAGACCCGGACGAGTGGTTGCAGTTGCCGAAGTGACCCAGACGCGTTCCTGTGTGCGACGCTGCTCACAATTCGAGTGTGCCGACATGTGCGGCGTCTACGGGGAGCCTCCGCTATGGGAGTTGACGGGCGGGAAGAACCGCGAAGAAGCGAGGAGGCGGACGAACCTCCGCCAATGTGCACCGTGCCCGGCCAGGGAAGCCCGACCGTTTCGGGTTCTCTTGCCGGGGACGGTTCCGAGGCCGGGGCCGGAAGCGGCTCCGGGTCCGGTGCCGGTGCCGGTGCCGGCTGGGCCCGGGATTCGGATGCCGGCGCCCTGGAGCTGTGGCGGGGTGTCTCCGATGCCGGGGTTCCGCAGCAGCGGGCGGGCAAGTGGGAGGCGACCGGAGTGCGCCTCCCGACCCGGCACGAACTGGCCTCCGGTTCCGGGACCGCCGCCGAACCGGCCGTCGAGGGCGCGCATGGACCGGCTGCCGACCCCTGTACGGACGCCGATGCGCGGACTGATGATGCCGGTGTGCGCGATGGTGTGCGGAGTGACGCGGGCGGGGCTGCGGCGGACGGGCCGCCGTCGGACCTCGAGCTGGTCGCCCGTATGCGTGGCGGTACCGACGACGACGCCTACGAGGAGCTGTACCGGAGGCATGCGGCCGCGGTCCGCCGGTATGCGCGCAGTTGCTGCTGGGACCAGCACACGGCCGAGGACCTGACCAACGAGGTCTTCGCGCGCACGCTGCAGGCGGTCCAGTCCGGCGCCGGGCCGGACTCGGCGGTGCGGGCGTATCTGCTGACCACCGTGCGGCGGGTGGCGGCGGTGTGGGGGAAGACGGCGAAGAGGGAGCACCTGGTCGAGGACTTCGCCGTGTTCGCCTCGTCGGCGGTGTCGGCTTCGGTCAATGCCGAGGACGACACGCTCAACCTGGGCGCGGATGTCCGGGCCATGCAGGAGGCGGAGGAGTCCCTGGCCGTGCAGGCCTTCCGCAGTCTGCCGGAGCGGTGGCAGACGGTGCTCTGGCACACCACCGTCGAGGAGGAGTCGCCGAGCGAGGTCGCTCCGCTGCTGGGGTTGAGCGCCAATGCGACGGCGGTGCTGGCGCACCGGGCGAGGGAGGGGCTGAAGCAGGCGTATTTGCAGGCCCACGTCAGTACGTCGCTGACGTCGGGCGGTGAGTGCGCGCTCTATGCGGACCGGCTGGGGGCGTATGCGCGCGGCAGGCTGCGGACGCGTGCCGAGCGGGGCATGCGCAAGCACCTGGAGAGCTGTGCGCGGTGCCGTACTGCGGCGCTCGAGGTCGCGGACGTCAACGCGCGGCTGCGTGCGCTGCTGCCGACGGCGGTGATCGGCTGGTTCGCGGCCGGGTGGTCGGTCAAGGCCACGACGGGGATGGCGGCCGGTGCCGGAGCCGGGGCCGGTGCCGGTGCTGCGGTGGGGGCGGGGGCTGGGGAGGGGGTGGGGGGAGGGGCCCCCGCAGCGAGTGGCAGTCCAAGCGCCTCCCCGCCCCCCACCTCTGCCCCTGCCCCTGCCCCCACCTCTCCCCCACCCCCGCCCCTCCGTCTGAGCCGAGGTCTGGGGTTCCCCGCGAAGGCCGGTTTCGCGGCGGGGGTGGTGGCCGCGGCAGGAGCAGCCGTCGCCTATGTGCTGACGGGCAATTCCGCGGCTCCGCCGGAGAAGCCGCGGGCCGAGGCGAAGGCGGCCCCGTCATCGGTGACCAGGACCAGGCCGAGCAGGGTGCGCTCGTCGGCCCCGGCCACGCGCCCCGCCCTGGTGGTGCAGTCGCTCTCGCCGCGGCCGTCGGTGTCGACCGCGCCGACGCTCACGCCGACACCGGCCGAAGAGGCCGGGGAGCCGACGGCACGAGCGGCAGCGCTTCCGTCGGCCGGGCGGCCGGTGTCACCGGAGGCTTCCCGGCCCGTTTCCCACTCCTCCTCCCGGCCGGCCTCCACGACCGGGCCGGTGCACGCCAAGCCGTCGACGGCGAAGCCCCAGCGCAGTCCGTCCCCGCGGCCGTCGGGTGTCTACCGGCTCAACGAGCTGGAGTTCGGCATCCAGGGCGACGGCACCGAGCCGGAGATCCGGCTGAGCGGCGGCAGTTGGCTGTGGCAGCGGTACGGGATGCGGATCGGCGGCGAGTCGTACGGGTACGGGGTGAGCGTCCACGCGTCGTCGTCCGTGACGATCGGCTTGAATCGTTCCTGCACCGCCTACGACGCGCTGGCGGGCGTCGACGACATGACCCTGGGCCTCGGCACGGTGCGGTTCTCCGTCTTCGGGGACGGGGAGCGGCTGTGGTCCTCTCCCGCGGTCCGGGGCAGCCGGGCGCCGGTGCCGGTGCACGTGCCGCTGGCGGGCCGGAAGACGCTGCGCCTGGTGGTGGAGCCGAGGAGCACGCTGGACCGCATGGCGGTGGCGGACTGGGCGCTGGCCCGCATCACCTGCGGGCCGGGCCGCTGAGAGGACGGCTCACGGGCAGAGGACGGCTCACAGGCTCGGCCGCGGCATCACCCCGCCCGCCACTGCCCGGCAGCGCGGGGCCGCCGAGCCCGTCCAGCACGTGCCGCGGCGGGCTAGCAGGCGCCTGAGCCAGATCTCCGTGGCGACCAGTTCCGCGAGGCCGTCCAGTGGTACCGGCTCCCCCTGTGCCGCCGCGCGCAGCGCTCCGCGGACGACGTGGGCCTCGATCAGGCCCGCGTCGGCGAGCAGGGGCCTGGTGAAAAGGTCCAGCAGGAGGCCCATGGACGTGGTCAGTCCGGCCCGGGCCGCCGCCGCGTGCGAGGCGTGAGTCGTGGCGCCCCAGCCGGGCGGCAGTTCGCGGATGCCCGTACCGGCGAGCACGGCGCGCAGTACGGAGGCGCGCGCCCCTGGTTGGACGCGGAGCGCCTCGGGGAGGGCACGGCAGGCGCGTACGACCTGGTTGTCGAAGAAGGGGGTGTGGAGGCGCTGGCCGCGCACCTCGGTGGCCTGTTCGAAGACGCGGTGGTCGGCCGCGTGCCGGATGAGTGCGGCGGCGGCGCGCCCCTCGCCGGGGCGGCACAGCGGGCCCAGGGGCGGCCGTACTGCGGCGCCTTGGAGGCGAACCGATACTTCAGCAAGCGCCTCGCCCGTGAGCCAGCGTGCGGCGGGTCCGGGCCGGCACCAGGTGAGCGCGGCCAGCGAGGCGTCGACGGCGCCGGTCGCCGGGGCGGCCGCCGCGTCGAGGTGCGGCGCGGCCCGCAGCAGTGCGGCCGCGGCTGCCTCCAGTCCTTCCCGGTGAGTGGTGCGGGCGAGCCGCCGGGCGGCCCGGTAGACGGTGAAGGGCACGGACAGCGGGTGTGCCGGGCCGCCGTCGGCGCGGGCCAGGGCGGAGACGGGCCGCAGCAGGTGGCGCCGTCGGCGGTCCATCAGCAGGTCGGCGAGGCGGGCCGGGTGGGCGTCGAGGACCTGCCGGGCGCCGTGGCCGACGAGGTGGTCGGCGCCGCCCGCGGCGAGCCGCCGCCGGTGCCGGGCGGCGGTGACGATGGCGGGTCCGGGTTCGTCGGTCAGCGGCCCGTCGTCGAGGCCGGCGTACGGGAGGGCTTCGGCGCCCGCCGCGACGATGACGTGGTGGAGGCGCGGTCCGGAGGCGAGGGCGCGGGCGCGTTCGAGTTCGGATTCGCGGGCCCGGCTGCCGCCGCTGGTGAGGCTGCCGGTGGCGAGGTCGTTGAAGGTGACGGCGAGCAGCCGCTCCCCCGCGCCGGTGCCGAGTCCGTAGGGGGTGCCGGGCAGGCCGGGGAGGCCCGCGGCGAGGAGGGCCAGGGTGCCGGAGGCGCTGCCGCCGGAGAGGTCGGCGCCGATGCCGGGGGCGGGTCCGCCGCGGGCGGCGCGCCGGTGGGCAGAGCCCGTGCCGGGTACAGGGCCGGGGTCGTAGGCCGGGGCGTGGCGGGGGGCGGCGAGGCGAGTGCGTACGGCCTCGACGAGGGCGTCCCGTACGCCGTCCACGGCCTGGGCGGCGTCGAGTTGGGGGCCTGCGACGGCGAGGGAGGCGGTGGGCTCGTAGCCGGCGATGTCGCGGGCGCCGTCGCGGAGGACGAGGGCGTGGCCGGGCGGGATGCGCCGTACGCCTGCGTAGGGGGTGCTGTCGCCGAGGGCCTCGGGCGTGTCGGGGCAGGCGAGGAGTGCGGCGAGGTGGCCGATGTCGAGCTGGGCCTCGACGAGGTCGGCGAGCGGGAGGGCGGCGGTGGCGTAGGCGGTGCCGCCGGACCAGGCGGTGTGGAAGACGGGCCGGGCGCCGGCGAGGTCGCCGACGACGGTGACCCGGCGGCCGACCTGGGCGACGGCGGTGTAGCTGCCGGGCCAGGCGGTGAGGTGGCGGAGGGCGCCGCCGCGGGCGGCGAGCAGGCCGCCGCGCAGGGCGTGGTCGTCGGCGCCGCAGCGGCCGAGGACGGCGAGGCGGGTGGTGGGGTCGGCGTGGATGACGCGGACTTCGTCGGGGCGCCAGTCGCCGACGGCCCACAGGGGTGCGAGGTCGCCCCACAGGAGCCGGGCGCCGACCGGGTGGACGGTGCCGCCGTCGGGGCCGGCGGGGCCTTCGCCGGCGTCGTGGTGCGGGGCGTTCCCGGTGGAGGCGCGGCTCCATCCCACCAACCAGCGCATTGCCGCCTCCACAGGCTGTGGACAACCAACAGGTAGCAGTAGCAGCAGTCATCATGCACAGCGAGCGGCCGGTTGCGACATCCGACAGGCAACACATTGGTTGCATCTGTCACTTCAACTCGCTGTTCGGAGCCGAGAAGTGTCGTTTCGTCAGAAATGCCGACCGGTAAGCCGGGCAAAGGAAGGGACAAGGGTGGCAGCAAATGCTCGCCGGGGCAAAACCGGTGAATGATCGACCCCGCTTGTCCCCGGAGGCGCTCTGCGGCCGGATTCGGCCAAAATCCGGGAGTCCGTTTATCGGGGACCGGTAGAGGGTTTGGGGGCGGCACTCCCGCTAACGGTGTCACGGTCCGGGAGGCGCGAGCCACCTCCCGGACCGTTCCGCCACCCGCGGGGAATAAGGCGGCGGCTTCCCCCAGCCCACTGGATCCAGTACAGCGGGCCAACCCACGCCCCTCCATGGAACCGCCCCTGCCACGGGCGCGGGCAGAGCGCACGGCGGGCGCACTGCCACACACAACCGGAGCACGTGCCCCTCAATGCACGCACATACGGGCCAGAATCTCGCCATCCGGGACATCACCTCTTAACGGTCGGGATGCGGCGAACTACGCTGGGTTTACGAATGCCTCGTGCCTATGCCGGGGCGCGCGTCGTGTTGCCGAGGGGTGCGCATGTCCAGGGAGCCACGCGGACCGAACGAAAAGCTGGGCACTGTCCTCGCCCTCGCAGGGATCAGCAACGCCGGTCTCGCGCGCAGGGTCAACGACCTCGGTGCGCAGCGTGGATTGACACTTCGCTACGACAAGACGTCCGTTGCGCGCTGGGTCTCCAAGGGCATGGTGCCGCAGGGCGCGGCGCCCCATCTGATCGCGGCGGCGATAGCGGCGAAGCTCGGCCGCCCGGTGCCGCTGCACGAGATCGGGCTCGCGGACGCCGATCCGGCGCCGGAGGTGGGGCTCTCCTTTCCGCGCGATGTCGGCCAGGCGGTGCGGTCGGCGACGGAGTTGTACCGGCTGGATCTCGCCGGTCGGCGCGGCGGCGGGGGCATCTGGCAGAGCCTGGCCGGTTCCTTCTCGGTCAGCGCGTACTCGACTCCGGCCTCCCGGTGGCTGATATCGCCCGCGGACAGCTCGGTCGCCCGCGAGCCGCAGCAGGTGGCCAGGGAAGCCGTGACGCCGCCCGCCCCCGCGCCCGCCCCCGCCGACAGCCCTTCTGCCGGCACCACCAACGGCACCGCCAACGGCGCCGGCCCGGACTGCGGTTTACCGCAGCGCGTCGGCCACAGCGATGTGACGAAGCTGCGGGAGGCCGCCGACGACGCCCGCCGCTGGGACTCCAAGTACGGCGGCGGCGACTGGCGTTCGTCGATGGTGCCGGAGTGCCTGCGGGTCGACGCGGCGCCGCTGCTCCTGGCCTCGTACAGCGACGAGGTGGGGCGCGCCCTGTTCGGGGCGACGGCCGAACTGACGCGCCTGGCGGGCTGGATGGCCTTCGACACGGGCCAGCAGGAGGCTGCCCAGCGCTACTACATCCAGGCGCTGCGGCTGGCCCGGGCGGCGGCGGACGTGCCGCTGGGCGGGTACGTGCTGGCGTCGATGAGCCTGCAGGCGACCTACCGCGGCTATGCGGACGAGGGCGTGGACCTGGCCCAGGCGGCCCTGGAGCGCAACCGCGGCCTGGCGACGGCCCGCACGATGAGCTTCTTCCGGCTGGTCGAGGCCCGCGCCCAGGCGAAGGCGGGGGACGCACCGGCCTGCGGCGCGGCGCTCAAGGCGGCCGAGGGCTGGCTGGAGCGGGCCCGTCCGGGCGATGCGGACCCGTCCTGGCTGGACTTCTACACCCATGAGCGGTTCGCGGCCGACGCCGCCGAGTGCTACCGCGACCTGCGGATGCCGCGGCAGGTACAGCGCTTCACGGAGCAGGCGCTGGCCCGGCCGACGGAGGAGTTCGTACGCTCGCACGGGCTGCGGCTGGTGGTGTCGGCGGTGGCCGAGCTGGAGTCGGGCAACCTGGACGCGGCATGCGCGGCGGGCGCGCGGGCGGTGGAGGTGGCGGGCCGCATCTCGTCGGCCCGTACGACCGAGTACGTACGCGATCTGCTGCACAGGCTGGAGCCGTACGGGAACGAGCCGAGGGTGGTGGAGCTGAGGGAACGGGCGAGGCCGTTACTGGTGGCTCCGGCGTAGAACTCAGCCCGTCCGGCGTTTGAGGACCGGGGTCTGGGGCGGAGCCCCAGTTTCGGGAAGGGGCGGGGTGGGGAATGACCGCCGGAGGCCGCACCCACCGACACCCGGCACCCCGCACCGGCACCCGGCACCCGGCACCCGGCACCCGGCACCCGGCACCCGCCCCCGAACCCCCACGTAGATGACCATGTGGCGCCCCATTGTCAGTGGCACACGCCATGATTGGTCCTGTGGGTGGTGAGGCGCTGAATCCGTGCGGCTACGACTGCGACGTGCTGATCGTCGGGGGCGGCATCGTCGGCCTGTCGACGGCGTACGCCCTCACGCGCGCCGCACCGCACCTGCGCGTGATCGTCCTGGAGAAGGAAGCGGGCCCGGCCCGGCACCAGACGGGCCGCAACAGCGGCGTGATCCACAGCGGGATCTACTACCGCCCGGGTTCGTACAAGGCGCGGTTCGCGGTGCGCGGGGCCGCGGAGATGGTGGAGTTCTGCGCCGAGCACGGCCTGCCGCACGAGGTGACGGGCAAGCTGATCGTCGCCACGGAGCGGGCGGAGCTGCCGAGGCTGCACGCCCTCGTCCAGCGCGGCCGGGAGAACGGCATCCCGGTGCGGGAGCTGGGCCGGGCGCAGATAGCCGAGTTCGAGCCGAACGTGCGGGGCATCGCCGCCATCCACGTCGGGACGACGGGGGTGTGCGACTTCGGCGCGGTGGCGGAGCGCCTGGCGCGGCTGGCGGAGGAGGCCGGTGCCTCGGTGCGGTACGGGGCGGAGGTGCGGATCATCGGGCGGCGGGGGCCGGCCGTCGCGGTGCGCACGGTGCGGGGGGAGGTGCTGCGCGCCCGGGCGCTGGTGAACTGCGCCGGGCTGCACAGCGACCGCGTTGCGCGGCTGGCGGGGGACGACCCGGGCATGCGGATCGTCCCGTTCCGGGGGGAGTACTTCGAGCTGGCCGCCGACCGTACGGACCTGGTGCGGGGCCTGGTCTATCCGGTGCCGGACCCGGCGTTCCCGTTCCTGGGGGTCCATCTGACCCGGGGCATCGACGGCCGGGTGCACCTGGGGCCGAATGCGGTGCCCGCGCTGGCGCGGGAGGGGTACGAGCGCCGGGCCGTGCGGCCGGGCGAGCTGGCGTGGACGGCGGCGTTCCCGGGCGCGTGGCGGATGGCCGCGCGCCACTGGCGGTACGGGGCGGGCGAGCTGCGGCGCTCGCTGTCCAAGGGCCTCTTCACGGAGGCGGTGCGGCGGCTGCTGCCGGATGTGGCGCCGGAGGATCTGATACCGGCGCCGTCCGGGGTGCGGGCCCAGGCGGTGCTGAAGGACGGGACGCTGGTGGACGACTTCCTGTTCGCGGAGTCGCCGGGGATGGTGCACGTGCTGAACGCGCCGTCGCCGGCGGCCACGGCGTCGCTGCCGATCGGCCGGGAGGTGGCACGGAGGGTGCTGGCGGGGCTGGGGTGAGATACGACCGGCATCACCGGCCGTATCAGTCGTATCAGCTGTATCAGTGGTCGTGGGCGTAGACGCGCACGTAGTCGACGAGCATGCGTGCGGGGAAGGGCGTGCTCCGGTCGGGCGGGCCGGGCCAGTCGCCGCCGACCGCCAGGTTGAGCAGCAGGTAGTGGGGGTGATCGAACACCCACTTCTGATCGTGCCGGAGCTGGCCGTGGCAGGCGGATCCGTAGGCCTTCCCGTCCAGGTACCAGACGACCTTGTCGGGCATCCAGTCGACGCGGTAGGTGTGGAAGCCGTCGGTGAGGCTGCCGCCCCGGGGGAGGCTGGTGTGCCGTTCGATGCCCTGGGCGACGTAGCCGGGGCCGTGGACGGTGCCGTGGACCACGCCCGGCTGCCGGCCGAGGGCCTCCATGATGTCGATCTCGCCGTTGTTGGGCCAGGCCACGCGGTCGATGTTCGCGCCGAGCATCCAGAAGGCGGGCCACATCCCCTGTCCCCGGGGGATCCTGATCCGCGCCTCGAAGCGCCCGTAGGTCCGGGCGAACCGGCCCTTGGTGGTCATCCAGGCCGAGGTGATGTCACAGGGCCCGACGCCGCACCTCATGCCGCGCAGCCGTTCGTGACGGGCGGTGATGACGAGATTGCCGTGGCCGTCGAGGGAGGCGTTGCCGATCCGGTCGGTGTAGTACTCCCACTCGTGGTTGCCCCACTTGGGCTCGCCACCTCGTTCGAAGGTCCATTTGGCCCGGTCGGGGCGGCGCCGGGCAGGGCCCTTGAACTCGTCCGACCAGACCAGGCGCCACTCGTCGTGAGCAGGATGGCCGGGATGGGCGTGATGGCCGGGACGGGCGGCCGCGGGCCTGACGGGAGCGGCGCCGTCGGCGTGGCGGCGGGACCGGTCGCCGTCGTTCCGGTCCGGGTGCGGGGTGCAGCCGGCGAGCAGCGTCGCGCTGATCGTCAGCGCGGCGGTGAGGAGGGCGAAGAAGCGGAAGCGGAAGGGGGAGCGGGAGCTGGTTCGGGGGCTCAGTCGCATGAGAGGTTTCCGTCGCACGGGAGGGAGTCGGGGGGTGTTCTCCACCCTGGGCAGGCCGGGCCGTGAAGATCGTATGAGCGGTGGAGTGCGAGGGGCGGGGCCACCACGCCCGCGGCAGCACTGATCACCGGATCGGCGGACAGGGTCCCCGGCCGCCCCGGGGGCTCACCCGTTCGGCGGAAGCACCCCACGTGACCAGGGAGGTTTCCCGCCGCCCACCGCTTCCGCCGACCGCCCGTAGACTGGAGAAACTGTGTCCGAGAACCTCGCCTCCACCACGCCCGTCGCCGCCCCGGCGTCCGTAACGGTCCCGGCTCCTGCCCGTGCCCGGCGGGAACCGATGTTCCCCGACGGACCCGCGCCGGATCCGGCCGGCTCGCACCACGAGCGCCGCATCCGCTCGTTCCAGCCGCGGCGCAGCCGGGTCACGCCCGGCCAGGGTGACGCGATCCGCCGCCTGTGGCCGCAGTGGGGCCTGGACGTCGACGGCCTGAGCCGCCTCGACCTGGGCGAGCTGTTCGGCGACCCGGCGCTGCCGGTCGTGCTGGAGATCGGCTTCGGCATGGGCGAGGCCACGGCGCAGATGGCGGCCGCCGACCCCGGCACCGGCATCCTCGCCTGCGACGTGCACACCCCCGGCCAGGGCAACCTGCTGAACCTCGCCGAGCGCAACGGCCTGACGAACGTCCGCGTGGCGAACGGCGACGCGATCATCCTGCTCCGCGAGATGCTCGCCCCTGACTCCCTCGCCGGGATCCGCGTCTTCTTCCCGGACCCCTGGCCCAAGAAGCGCCACCACAAGCGCCGTCTGATCCAGCCGGAGTTCCTGGCCCTCGCCGTGACGCGCCTGGCGCCGGGCGGCGTGCTGCACTGCGCCACCGACTGGGAGCCGTACGCCGAGCAGATGCTCGAAGTGCTCTCGGCCGCGCCGGGCTTCGAGAACACCCAGGCCGACGGCGGCTACGCCCCGCGCCCGGACTTCCGCCCGCTGACGCGGTTCGAGGGCCAGGGCCTGGACAAGGGCCATGTGGTCCACGACCTGATGTTCCGTCGGGCGGCGTAACCGGCCAGGTCCGGCCAGGTCATGGCAAGGCGGGCGGAAAGCGGCCGCCCGCTCCGCCACCCCTTGGTTAAGGTCAGCAGGTGCATGACTCACCGCCGCTGCCTCAGCACCAGCCGCCGATACCGCCGACGTTCGCGCACTACAAGCCGCGCCGTGCCCTGTGGGACACCCTCTGGGACAACAAGGCGGTGCGGGTCGGCGGTGTCTTCCTGCTGCTCGCCCTCTGCGGCCTGATCATCCTCGCGCTCGTCCGCGAGCAGACGGGCACCGAGGGCTTCCTGGTGGGCCTGGGGCTCGCCGTGCTGCCCGTACCGCTGCTCATAGCCGCGTTCCGCTGGATGGACCGGGTCGAGCCGAAGCCCTGGCGGAACCTGATCTTCGCGTTCGCCTGGGGCGCGTGTGCGGCCACGCTCGTGGCCCTGCTCGCGAACGGCTACGCGACGAAGTGGCTGATCACCACCATCGAGGTGTCGAAGGGCACGGACCCCTCCGCGTGGGGCGCGACCTTCGTGGCACCGGTGGTGGAGGAGAGCGGCAAGGCCGCGGCGGTGCTCCTCCTCTATCTCTTCCGGCGGCGCGACTTCAACGGCATAGTCGACGGCGTCGTGGTCGCCGGAATCACGGCCACCGGCTTCGCCTTCACGGAGAACATCCTCTACCTGGGCAACGCCTACGCGTCCGACCAGGACTTCGGCTACGACGGCCTGCCGACGATGACGGCGGGCACGTTCTTCGTCCGCGTCCTGATGTCCCCGTTCGCGCACCCGCTCTTCACGTCGATGACGGGCCTGGGCTTCGGCATCGCGGCAACGCTGCCGCCCCGGCGCCGGGTCCTCCGCTTCGTCACCCCGGTGGTGGCGCTCCTCACGGCGATGCTCCTGCACGGCATCTGGAACGGCTCGGCGTCGCTCGGCGGCCTGGGCTTCCTGGCGGTCTACGCCCTCTTCATGGTCCCGGTCTTCGGCGTCCTGACGTGGCTGACGATCTGGTCCCGCCAGAACGAACTCCGCACCCTCCGCACCCAGCTCCCCGCCTACCAGGCGGCCGGCTGGCTCACCCCGCCGGAGCCGATCGCGCTCTCCTCGATGCGCACCCGGGGCATAGCCCGCGACCTGGCCCGCCGCACGGGCGGCCAGGCGGCGGCACGCACGGTGGCGGAGTACATCTCCTACGCGACGTCCCTGGCCTTCCTCCGCCAGCGCGCATACCGCGGCACGCCGGACCCGCACTTCACGGCGCGGGAGCAGGAGCTGCTCCACCACCTCTGGCAACGCAAGGACGTGGCCCAGCCGGCCCTGGCAGGCGCGGTGGCGGCGATGCCGGCGCGGGTGGTGGGGGTGCCGATGCAGGCGGGGTACGGCGGCTATGCGGGGTACGCCGGGTATGGGGCGTTCCCGGTTCCGGGGCAGGGGCCGTATGGGGTGCCGGGGCAGGGGTATCCGGGGGCGGGGCAGGCTCCGGCGGTGCCGGGGGCGGGGTGGCAGATGGGGCCGGGGCGGCATCGCTGACAGCAGGGCTGCGCTTGCTCAGCGGGCGCAGCCGTTCCGTCAGTCGACCAGTCCGGCGGAGACTGCGGAGGGAGAACCCGCCCAGCCATCAGCAGTCATCCAAACCGAAGCGATGCTCAGAGACTCCAAGTACGCGGCGAAGTACTTGATGTCCTCAGTAAAGAGTCCAACACGGTGGGGTTTCGCGCCCTCCTCGTAGTAGAAGTAGCTGTACTCAAACAGCTGTCCCACAGCGTCCCGTACTGCGAAAGTCGGCTTGGAGTCCTTGACGGTCTTGGCCTCCACCAGCCACTCCTGCTGTTCCTCGCCTTCGCCCTTCCGCAGCACAAGGTCTTTGGGGTGCTCTGTAGCGGTCTCGAACCCTCGAGCCCTCACGTATGCCTCAAAACGGTTGACCAGATCCTCGTGATCACGCGTTTTCGTGATCGTCCGCTCGGGGATCTGAGCCAGGTAGTCGCTGCTGTCCTTCGGGTGAAAGCCTGTGCGCCGCTTGCTCTTGGTGTGTGTCTTGGGTGCGTACTCCACGGGAAGTTCCTCGGGGACCTCATCCAGCCAAAGGGTCTTCGCCACAAGAGCTGCCTGCCGAAGCAGTCCGGCCAAGTGCCACAGGTCCTCACACAGCGTGGCCTCGCTCGGCATGGCGCCGATCTCATAGCGCCGCGCCGCTACGCTCGCGGCCTCGTACGAGAGAGGCCGCCAAAGCTTGCTCTTGAAGCTCGGACGAACATCCCACCCAGCTACCTGATCTGCCGGAAGCGCCCTGAACAGTGCTGCCGCCTGAGTCTGTAGGTAGTCGCGTCGTGCCTTCCCCCGACCCAAGCCGTCAGGCAGGTTCGTCACCCCCTGCTGAAGGGTGAGCGTGACCGTCTTGAGGTCTGCCGCGAAGATGTAGGCAAGGTAGAGCCCGGACTTCGGGTCGTCAGTGATCTTTGGATCGAGCACCCCAATCCAGGGAGTCTCGGCTGCTCCTCCGCTTCCTCCCTGCCCCACGGCCTTGAACCCCTTCGGCATGAGTGGGGCGAGAGTCTTCTTGGCCTCGCGCAACAGGTTCTGAGCAACAACCTCTTCCCCAGTGCCCAGGCCCTTGTCGTACGACTCAGCTATGGCGATGAGCAGACCACGCATATCCATGGCCAGAGATTAGCCACGAGTGATCAATACAGGTCAGTCGCAGATCGTTTTCGGACAGGCATCCATCTCCCTAGCGCGAGTCCCACCAGACAAGCCCAGTCGGTGTCACACCTCGCTGGTACAACACATCCATCGACAGGGAGACGAGGGGGCCACAATCATGGGCGAGCGCTCAGCACCAGTACTGGGCTTGTACGAGCGGCTGATCACCTCACGCCTGGAGCAACACCTCCAGGAGCTGGCCTCCAACGGCTGGAAGGCCATCGACCAGAAGGTCGGCCCTCAGTCTTCGCCCCATGTGCTCGCACGCCACATCGCCGACACGGTCCAACGGATACTGGCCTCCCTTTCTGCAGACGAGCAGGTCTTTGCGGCCAATCACATCCTCGAGTCCATGAGCAGCATTGATGGGGCCAAGCAGTGGGTGGAGGTGATCGCCGACGGCCCACGGCAGTTGCTTGCCATCGCCGAGGAGGAGGCCCCGGGCGCATATGCCATCCGACCTGCAACGCCCCTGTCCGATACAGCGCTTCTCACCAACTCTCCCGAAGACCCGAACCTCGGGTTTGAGCTGCGTGCCGAGCTTGCAACCGCCGACCGCGTTGATCTGCTCTGCGCCTTCGTGAAGTGGCACGGCTTGCGGGTCCTTGAAGAGTCACTCAAAGCAGCTGCGGCCCGTGGCGTGCCCATCCGCGTCATCACCACGACCTACATCGGCGCTACGGAACGCAAGGCGCTGGACCGCCTAGTCAAGGAGTTCAACGCCGAGGTCAAGGTCAACTACGAGCTGCGGTCAACGCGACTTCATGCGAAGGCATGGCTTTTCCGCAGGAACAGCGGATACGACACCGCTTACGTCGGCAGCTCCAACCTCTCCCGAGCCGCGCTCCTAGACGGCCTGGAGTGGAACGTTCGGCTGTCCTCCGTAGCGACCCCAGCCGTGCTCAAGAAGTTCGAGGCCACATTCGACTCCTACTGGAGTGAGGCCGCATTCGAGTCCTACGAGCCCGAGAGGGACGGTGAGCGTCTCGAGGCTGCCCTCCGACAGGCTGGAGGGGACCAGCGAGGTGACACCACAACGCTCAGCTTGTCCGGGCTGGAGGTGCGGCCGTTCCCTCACCAGAAGGACATGTTGGAGCGGCTCGAGATCGAGCGAGAGATCCACGGCCGTCACCGGAACCTCCTCGTCGCTGCAACCGGAACCGGTAAGACCGTGATGGCAGCTCTCGACTACAGGGCGCTTCGGAGGAAGCATCCAGACCGAGACCTCAAGCTGCTCTTCGTCGCACACCGACAAGAGATCCTCAAGCAGTCACTCCGCACCTACCAGGACGTCCTGGTCGACGCGAACTTCGGAGAGCTGTCGGTTGGTGGACAGGTGCCAGACGACTGGAACCACGTCTTCGCCAGCGTCCAGTCCCTCAACGCAAAGGCCGTCGAAAAGCTCGCTCCGGATCACTTTGATGTGATCGTCATCGACGAGTTCCACCACGGTGTCTCGCCCACGTACCGCCGCATCATTGATCACTTTGAACCGATGGAGCTGCTTGGGCTCACCGCTACCCCTGAGCGGATGGACGGGCAGAACGTCCAGGACGAGTTCTTCGACGGTCGTATCGCAGCAGAGATGCGGCTCTGGGAGGCGCTGGAGAATGATCTCCTCAGCCCGTTCCACTACTTCGGCATCGCCGACAACGTGGACATGGAGGGCTTGACCTGGAAGCGCGGGTCCTACGCCATCGATGAACTCGACAAGCTCGTGACCGGTAACCACGCCCGGGCCCGCCTCGTCGTCAAGGCCGTGCAAGACAAGGTCACCGATCCAGCCAAGATGCGGGCGCTGGGCTTCTGCGTGAGCGTTGCCCACGCCCGCTTCATGGCCGACTTCTTCCGGCAAGCCGGCCTCAGTGCGAAGTCTCTTGATGGCACCACGCCGCCAGCCGAACGGGCTCAGGCTCTGACCGAGTTGCGGGATGGCAAGATCCAAGCGCTCTTCTCAGTAGACCTGTTCAACGAGGGCCTGGACATCCCCGACGTGGACACCCTTCTGCTGCTCAGGCCGACGTCGAGCGCCACCGTGTTCCTCCAGCAGCTCGGCCGTGGACTGCGCCGCACTCCGGACAAGGCAGTGCTGACCGTGCTCGACTTCATCGGCCAGCACCGAAAGGAGTTCCGCTTCGAGGAGCAGTTCCGAGCACTGACCAACTTCACCCGCAAGCGTTTGGTCGACAACCTGGAGCAAGACTTCCCCCTGCTTCCATCGGGCTGCCAGATCGTCTTGGATCGAGTATCCAAGAAGCGGATCCTGGACAACATCAAGAGCCAGATCAGCGTCAATGTCACGCAGCTTGCCCGAGAGGTCAGCACGTACGCCCAGCCAAAGCTGGCAGGCTTCCTCCACGAGAGCCAGCGAGAGCTCAAGGAGCTCTATCGCTCTAACAACTCTTGGACCCGACTACTGCGCAGGTCTGGCCTCCTTCCCGCCACGGGCCCCACTGGCGAAGAAGCACTGCTTAAGCGCGTCTCTGCCTTCCTCCACGTCGATGATCCGACGCGCGTGGCAGCGTATAGCCGAATGTTGGAGGACGAGGCACCGACCTACGACTCCCTCAGCGAACAGGAACAGGCTTACGCTCGCATGCTGTTCTTCTCGCTGTGGCCCCTTGGGGGCGGGTTCGCATCGTACGCTGAAGGGTTTAAGGCACTCGCGGAGCAGGAGTCGCTGCGAAGCGAGCTTCGTCAGGTCCTGAGCTACAACCTCGAGCACACCGAACACCTACCGGTGCCACTGTTGGGACGCCATGCTGGCGTTCCCTTGACCATCCATGCCTCGTACAGCCGGGAGGAGATCCTCCCAGCTCTGGGACAGGCAAACGTCGACGGCTTCCTGCCGGGCCACTTCCGCGAGGGGGTGAAGTGGTGCGAGTCGGTGAAGGTCGATGCCTTGTTGATCACCTTGGAGAAGGATGCCAAGGACTTCTCCCCCGAGACCCGCTACAAGGACTACGCAAGGAGCCCCAAGCTCTTCCACTGGGAGTCTCAGAACCAGACCTCCAGTACTTCACCCACAGGCATGCGGTATCAGAAGCACAGGGAGCAAGGGTCCGACATCTTCCTGTTCGTCCGCCGATACAAGAAGACGGACATAGGCGGCCCCCAACCATGGATGTTCCTCGGTCCGGCCGAGTACGTATCACACGAGGGGAGCAATCCCATGGGCATCGTGTGGCAGCTCAAGCATGAGATGCCGGCCGACGTGTGGACGTACTCCGCCATCGCGGCCAGCTAGCCAAGCTAACGGCCGAAACCGTCTACCTTGGCACTTCTCAAGAGTGACCTTAGTCCGGCGTGGCTGACAGATATCACTACGCCGGGCTCGTCGCTTTCACGTATGGCCAAGCCACCCGAAACCTGCGCGACTTCGAGGCATTCGGCTCCGCTAGTTGAGTACGAGGACTTCTTCCAATGAAATTCTGATGTCATGCCGCTAAGTCTCACATCTCTTGCGCCACTTGGCTGATCAGGGCTCTCGACTTCACCGTGTCCAGAGCCACCTCTTCGACCACCTCAAGAAGGTCTCGGTACCTCTTGAGCTGAACTTCAGAATCCACGAACCTACCCCCAAAGGGCGTGTCGATCTGGACGGTGTCCAGCTGTGGCACGCCGCCGCCCGCGTAGAGCATGGATTGTGCGTGCCCGGTGATTTCCTCGAGCGCAAAGGGGATGATGCGCAGAGTGACAGTCGGCCAGTCAGCCACCTCCAACAGGCGCTTTAGCTGACCCTTTGCCACCTTGCGCCCGCCGTAGCGCATCCTCAAAGCAGCTTCGTGAATAACGGCTTCGTACGTTGGTGGAGTTTCCCTCTCGAAGATCCGCCCACGCCGTGTACGCATGTCGACGCGTGCTTCGAGTTCCTCAGTTGAGAGACCGCTGCCAAATATGGCCTGCGCGTAAGAGCGGGTCTGAAATACCCCTGGGACCACGAGCATGTGTAGCGTGCGCAGGTAGGCGGCGTGGTGCTCCAGCTCTGCCACGTCCAAGAACGAGGGCGGCAGAATGCCGCGGTACTCGTCCCACCAAAACTGCCCTCGATGCTCGCGTGCGATCTCACACAATGCCTCGATGAGGGCAGTGTCGTCGCACGAGTAAAAGGCTGCGAGACGGCGGATGCGGACCTCGCTGATCCCGCGCCGCCCGGCCTCCATCATGCTGATTTTCGCCTGATCCGTTCCGAGTAACGCAGCTGCCTCGCGTGCAGCCTTACCCGCGCGTTCACGCAGTTTCCGCAGCTCAGCGCCCAAACGCGCCTGTCGGGCCGTGGGGGTGTCCCTCGGTGGCATGTCACCTCCTCATGTGACTCAGAGTGTGCCGCGCGGCCAACCCCTCGGTCTACTCACGGGTGAACCTGGCGAGGGAACCTTGCCCCGGGGGATGTATGCCCCTATGGTCCTGGCACGCCGTACCGCACGCCGGAAGGCCGGAAGTGCGGCTGTCGGCAGGCGAGTTGGTGATCACCAGGGCAGTAGCCGACTCACGGACGACAGTGAGCGCGAAGATCCGCGACCGACCTCACCAGGAGGCAAGTCCATGCGTACGCCCACGCTCACCAGCCGACGCTTCGTGCCGGACATCGGGCCCACCGAGTCGTACCAACTCGCGACCCCCGCGACCCCGTTGGCGCCCCGACTGAACCGCGACTTCATCGCGGCCGTACTCGACGCCACCGGACATCCTTCGCTGATCGACAACGCCCGTACCTGCGTGTCGGATCTCGTCACGAATGTCGTGCAGCACGCTCGGGGGTCAGCTATCTCCCTGGAGGTCAGTGTTGGGATCGCGCGCGTCATCGTCGCCGTACTGGACAACGAACCAAACAGGCGCCCCTATCTACGCCTTGCCCGGCCAGACGACGAGCACGGTAGAGGGCTGATGCTCATCAAGAGCCTCACATCCGATGCAGGCATGGCCCTGGTCTGGGAAGGACTCGACATCGTCGGCAAGGCCGTGTGGTTTGAGCTACGAGACAGCAACGACGCGCGTAGCTGTTCCGAGAAGTGAAGCAGTGAGGGTTTTCGCGCCGCCGAGACCGACTGGACGCTGCCGTCCTCTCAGCCCCTCCTGCGCGCGAAAGTCCGATTGCGGAAGAGGCACTTCGCCGAGGAGGTCCACATGAAGCCGGCTCCCCCTGTCGAGCTGACCCAGGCGAGTAAGAGCCAAGGCTGGTGGCGATCGCTGACCGAGCCCATCCCCGGGCCCACGAACCTCATACTGACCGTCGATGACGAAGTGGTGCAGGAGGACCACTTCGCCTGTATGTACGTACCCGGCCTACTGCAGACGCGGGCCTACGCGGAGGCGGTTTACCGAGCTTCGGAGGTGAACTGGTCCAGCCAAGCAGTAGAGCACATGGTCGACATCCGCATGCGGCGGCAGGAGTTGTTGAAGCGGGACGACCCTTCTCGCGTCCATGCGGTGATCGACGAAGCGGTGATTCGACGTGTCGTCGGCGGCAAGGCCACGATGCGCGAGCAGCTTCATCACCTTCTGGAATGCGCCGACTTGCCTCACATCACCGTTCAGATCCTTCCATTCACCACAGGAGCACACGCTGCTGCCGCAATCAGCTTTCTGATCCTGCGAGGCTCGCACCCGTCTCTCGATGTTGTATACCTGGACGTCCTCTGCGGAGGCCTGTTCATGTGGAAACCACAGGAGCTGGAGCGCTATAAGTCGGCGTTCGAATATCTGTGCGCGCAGGCGCTGGACGTCGATGCGTCGGCACTGGTCATGGAGCGCGCCTGCCAGGAGCTTTGATAGACGACGGCCTAAGCCCTGAGGCTGACGCCCTCGGCTGGAGGAAGTGTCCGTCGAGGCCGCCTTGTCGCACCATCCTCAGCAGTTCTCTACTTCGGAACGTTTGAGGGCACAGCTCATCCGGTGATCTACCCGAGACTCGGGCTCCGGACAGACACCAGATCCTGACTCGCACCGGGACCGCATCTTCACCGGTTACGCGTCCGAAGCCCAAGCTTCGGGATTCGGGCGTCGAGGC
Organism: Streptomyces sp. 17_S59; assembly: GCF_056930295.1. Classification (NCBI taxonomy): domain Bacteria; kingdom Bacillati; phylum Actinomycetota; class Actinomycetes; order Kitasatosporales; family Streptomycetaceae; genus Streptomyces; species Streptomyces sp. 17_S59. The sequence goes on from NZ_JBXOWD010000001.1 coordinate 3,289,458, forward strand.
CCGAGCGCCTTATCTGAGGAATGGGAGGTGGGTGAGAACCCACCCTCCCTCCCAACTCCCGCGCATGCACACGCGAGTGACTTTCCGCAACCGAGTCGCCACGAACCGCTGTCGCCGTGTAGCGTGCGCCACAACAAACAACCCCGGCCGGTGCGCCAACACCAGAGCCGGGGTCTGACCACCAAGATCATGAGGCGATCTCGTGGCTGACGCCAAGCTTACCCCCGCCCCCATGGCCGCGCCCGGATACGGCAAGCGTTCCGCGCCCGACCAACCTCCCCGCAGCCGGGATGACTTCGCGCATCTCCCCGCACGCGAGGCCTACCTCGCCGCCCACATCGACCGGCTTCCCGAAGGTGCCGCCGTCGACATCAAGACCCTCGCCAAGGAGCAGCCCGCCTACGGGCAGCAGGCCGTGGGCAAGGCCCTCAATGCGCTCTCCGAGGCCGGCTACCTGCGTCGTATCCGGGAGCCCATCGGTGACGGGCGCACGCAGATGGTCACGCGCACGTACTTCTCCCGTGCCGCGCGCAGTGACGCCTGGTGGGATGCGTTCCTCCGCGGGGACGTACCGGTGGCGGGGGCGGAACCCGCCGCGGCTCCCGCCCCCGCGAGCCCTCCCGTCCAGAGCCCGTCCCCGCGTCCCACCCGCTCCGCCGCCTACGAAGCCCTCGCCTCCCTGGGGCGTACGGATCCCCGCCTCGTCCTCTCCGCCGCCGAGTGCGCCGCCCTCGAAGAACTCGCCGCCGAGTGGATCGCGCGTGGCATCGCACCAGCCGACCTCGTCCGGAACCTCACCTCCGGGCTCCCCGACGTCATCCACTGCCCCGGCGCATTCACCCGCAAGAGGCTCACCGACAGGATGCCGCCCGAGCCTCCCCCTGCCACGTTCACGTCCGCACCGCGCCGCATCTTGGAATGCACCGGCTGCGGCCGCCCTGGCCGGGCCGAAGCGCTGCCGGGCGGGCTCTGTCGTACGTGCCGAGGTGGCGTTCTTCAGGACGACGACCTACTCGAGTCTGCCAGCAGCGAAGTGCACGCCCGCGTCTCGCAGTTGCGATCCCTGGCTCGCGCGGGCCGCTGAACCCGCCGCCTTCGGCACAGGCCCTTGTGGATCCCTCCCCCATCGCCCAAGGTTGCCGTCATGGACAAGTCGACCAGGAGAGCCGACGTCTTCCTCGCACCCGCGGAAGATCCACGGCAAGGCGGGCCCCGACCTCAGGCTCATGACGAGCGGGGCACGCTCGTCGAGTTCCTGCGGTCTCAGCGGATGACGCTGGAGCTGAAGTGCTCCGGACTCGACGCCGAGCAATTGGCTCGGCGCGCTGTGGAGCCGTCCACCATGTCGTTGCTGGGGCTGGTGCGGCACATGGCCGAGGTGGAGCGGGTGTGGTTCCGGCGGCGGCTGGACGGGCAGGACGTGCCGTTCCACTTCTGCTCCGACGCCGACCCCGACGGTGACTTCGACGGGGCCGTGGCCGATCCCGAGGTCGTCGCCGAGGCGTGGAAGACGTGGCGGGACGAGGTCGCATTCGCGGAACGGTTCGTCGCCGAGACGCCGAGCCTCGACATCACGTGCGACGTCCCCGGTTTCGGGGCGCTCTCGCTGCGTGGGGTGCTGGTGCACATGGTGGAGGAGTACGCCCGGCACAACGGGCATGCGGATCTGCTGCGCGAGCGGATCGACGGGAGGGTGGGGCAGTAGTCGGGGATCGATGGTCGCGGCGCGCCTGCGTCATCGGTGGCCGCACCGTTGGACAGGTCAGCCACCGACCGCTATACGTTCCGCCTGACGACCACGCTGCCTGCCACCCTGTCGTGGAAGCACTGGCGGAACGGCTTGTCCCAAAGGCAGGACAGCACGTTGAACAAGCCGGCAAGCGGGATCAACCCGAGGAAGAACGCGAAGAGCCATCGCCCGAATGCAGCGCCAAGTGAAAGGTTCTGCCCGTCCGAGACGCGTGCGACCCTCAGGCCACAGATGCGCTTGCCGAGCGTGGCCCCGTACTTGTAGTTCATCAGAGGCTCATAGAGAACGACAGCGGCGAGCGCTGCCACGAGGGCGGCCGGCGTGGCCTGTCCTTCGCTGCCAGTCAGCGCGAGTACGGGCAGCCCGGCGACAAGCTGCAGGGCGATTGCCCCAATTATGACGAAGACCATGTCGAGGACCCTGGCGCCGAGCCGTGTGCCCTGATCGGCGAGTGCCTGCTCAGGTGGGCCGGGACGCGGGGGTATGTAGGGCGGCGGGTATAACTGCTGCTGGTACGGCCCGTAGCCGTAGGGGTCATGCGGTGGCTGCTGGTACTGGTTCATGCAGTTACCTTTCAGGAAATGCCGTCAGTTGTCAGTGATGACCCGCGTGAAACCGAGTGCGACCCGCGGATTGCCTGTCGCCTAGACATTCCGTCGGCCTGAGACCCACAAGACCGAGCTATCGCCTCGGCCTGAGGACTTCAACGTGCGCCCCTCGACTGTTCAGCAGCCGCTCCAGATCTGCCCCGCCAAGCTTCTGCACGGAATCAGGGCCATAGATCTCTGCCGGGCCGAAAACAGTTCCGGTCAAACCGCGAACCACTGTGTTCTCATCGATCTTCACCTCAAACGAGGTGTCACGAACAACTGCATCTGTGAGATCAGCGCCCCGAAGGTCCGTGTCCAGGAACATCGCACCCGGGAGATTCGCGCCGCGGAAGCTGGCAGAGCTGGCATCGGTTGCGTACAGCTCGGCGCTTCCGAGGTCGGCCCGATCAAGTCGAGTGCCGCGGAGATTGGCCTCGTCCAAGACGGTTCGACCGAGGTCAGCGGCCGTGAGATCCGCCCCCGAGAGGTCTGCGGACTCGAAATGGCTCTGATAGAAGTCCGCTTTCACCAACACCACTTCGGACAGAGTGGCACCCGTGAACCAAGACGCCGGGAACGTTCCACCGGAGAGGTCCGCGCCTCGCAGGTCGAGCCAGTTGGCGTCAAGGGACTCCTCCGATGACACTGCCCATTCGCGGAGGCGAGCCGCAGCTTCGTGATCCTCGGGGAGCGCCCGAGGGAACCAGTTCTCACGGGTACCAGATGACACGGTCTCCCCATCCATTCTTTTCAACTATCTGCACGAGATCGTCGATGGCCGCCTGGTTTGCATTACGCACGTCGAGGATCGCGATCTGGTCCTTCTCGATGATCTTCTGGATCTTCCGCACATAGGCACCATTGTTGGCGGGATTGTAAGCCCCTCCGAACGGCTTCGACTTGTCCTTTTGGAAGTTAAACGGCGGCCAATCCGAGTGCACACCCTTCATCTCATAGTATTCACCAGTGCTAGGAGAGTAGAAATCCCCCATGTTGGCTTCATCAGGGCGGCGGAGGTCTGCCGGAAGACGCCCTTGCTCACGGAGGTCCAGACCGACCCGGGCTTCGTCCCGGGAAACATCTGTCGTCTTCCCCTTATGGTCGGGGTCCCACTGTAGGTGCTCGAATTCTGCCTCGCTTCGCTTCTGCACCTCAGCGAGGTGTTCCCAATGGTTCGTGCGCTCCTCGGGGGTGAGTTCGGGTCGCGGCCCATGCGCGCGCTGAGCACCAGAGGATTCACCGGGCCCGGCCGAGTGGTCAACGCCCACGTCACCTGACTCGTGTTCGGGTCCGCTGCCCTGGAATCCCGAGGGGGGCTCATGCCCATGGCTACCGAAGCCACCGCCGCCCGAAGCAGGCCCTGTCGGTTCATGGCTTGCATGAGGTTTGAGGTGACCTACGGAATCGTCCGCGCTGCTTGCCCCTGCATGCCCTCCCGCGTTGTCAGCAGTACCGCCACCGACATGGGCGAATGCGCGGTTGTCCGTACCGGCTGAAACTTGTGCAGGCTGCTGATGCTGAGCCGCCCCCTCCTCCGGCCCCCGCGCGCTCACCCGCCCGTCCTCGAACGTGATGCTCCCGTCCGTCCCGAAGACCGCCGTCTTCCCGTCCTCGTACGGCACCCGCACCGAGCCGTCATGAGCGACGCTCCCGCGCCCTGGCGCACTGAAGCTGGTTTCGCCGAAGTGGACGTTCTTCAGACCCGTCACAAGGTCGCCGACCTTCACGCGGGTCACCCCCGCCGCCTTGCCGATGTACGTCATCGGGTCGGCCAGCCGGCCCGCCTGGCCCAGCGCCGTCAGTGCCTCTGCGCCCGCGCTCAGCTTGGCGCCCGCGCCCGCCCTGCCCGCCTTGAGGAATGCCCCGGCACCAAGCGTCAGGCCGTTGAACGCCACCGTGCCCGCCGCCTGCGCGGGGTTCTTGCTCCACTCGTCCCAGGCGACGAAGGACTTGCCGAACTGCTTGAGCGCCCTCTTCTGGTCGTCCTGGCTGTGGTCCATCGGGTGGCCGGTCGCCTTCGACAGCAGCCACTCCTCCGGAGTCATGATGTACGCGCTGATGCCGCCGCCGACGGCGGCTATCTGGCCCCACGTCTTCTTGAATGTGTCCGGGTCGGTGAAGTTGACCATGTTCTTCAGGCCCACGAGGTTGTTCCACACCCCGTCGACGAAGAAGCCCTTCGTGAAGCCCGTTACCTGGCTGCTCGTCCAGTGCCAGGCCGCCTCCAGGCCGTCGTACTTGCGGCCCTCCACCGTGCCCCACGGCGTCTTCTTCGCGTCCTTCACGTCCGCGGCCGTGAAGCCGTACATGCCCGGCTTGTGAGAGCCGTCGTCCGGGATGAAGTGCGTGCCGCCCTTCACCAAGGCCGTGATCTTGTCAGCCGTCGTGCGCTCGACGTCCTGGAAGGCCGCCCAGGCCGCGCCGAACTCGTGGATCAGGCGCTCGTTCTCCTCGACCTTGCCCTGGTCCTTGCGCCAATCCTCGTGCCAGCCGACCGAATTGACGAACTTCGCCGCCTCCCGGCGCAGCTGCTCCAGGCGCTTCACGATCGGGCGCGCCTCATGCACGAAGCCCGACAGCGCGCCGCCGACCGTCTCCAGCTTCTTCGCGAACTCGTCCGCCCCCTTGCTGACAGGGAGCGTGGTCGCGAAGAGCTGATCCGCCTCGGGGGCCTTGTAGCCCGCCGCCGCGCCCTGGAAGGCGCTGTGGACGTCCGCGCCCGTCCTGCGGATCTCCGAGGCCGTCGTCTTCAGGGCGGCGGCTTCCGCTTCGAGCTTCTCGAGGTTTCCCGTGTACTGCGGTATTCGGCCTAAATCGATCACTTCCCGGCGCCCCTCTTCAGGAGCGCCGTCATGTCCGGGGCCTCGGCGGCCTTCCGCTGGGCGTCCGCCGCCATCTGCACGTCGCCGTCGAGGTACGCCTGCGTCGCGTCGTGCGCGCCATTGATCGACTTGGCCGCGCGGGCCGGCAGGTACAGCAGGTCCTGGAGCGTGCCCTCCATGAACTCCCGCAGCGCCGCCCCCACCGGGCCGACCGCCTCACTGCTGGGCGCCGCCCCCTCGGCCACCGTCCCCGCCGACGTCGACGCACCCTCCAGGTGCGTGCCGTACGCCCCGATCTCCCCCTCGAACTTGCCCGCTGCTTCCGCGGCCCTGCCTAATGCCGTGCCCACAACCTGCGGCCGTATGTCCCAGCCGGACATGGCTCTGCCCCCACCCTCATCACGACCGTTCCTCGTACAACTGAACGGACGTCAGTATTGCGGTCGGCACTGACAACGCCATGAGTACGCGTACTCATTCAGCCGTGCCCACCAGTCAGCTCGTCATCTGATGCGCCACCCCGCTCTTGTCCACCGTGTACTTGCCGCTCCACGCCCCGTTGAACGTCCCCTTCGTGACCCACTCGATCAGCGCCGCCTTGAGCGTCGCGTGCGGCCCTGCCCAGGGCGTGTCGGGCTCCTGGCCGTAGGCCGTTCCCCCGTTCGGGGGCATGCAGCGCTTGCCCGTGCAGCCCTCGACCACCAGTGAATGGCTCGCGCACTTGATCTGCACCAGCAGTTTGTTGTTCATCGCCGCCGGGAGCGCGTTGTAGATCGAGGTCGAGTTCGACACCGGCAGGACGCCGTCGTCGGCTCCCTGGACGACCAGCGTCGGCGGCGTCAGCTGCTTCGCGACGTCCGCGTTCCAGCCGTACGTGGTGAAGGTCGGCGAGCGGTTGAGGCCGGTCGGGTTGTGGGGGTCGGTGCCGCCCCAGTCCTTGCCTGCGCCGTCCTCCTTCATGCTCGCGTCCCACGTGTCGCTCTGGCTGCGGTACACGATGTGGCCGGGGCAGTCCTGCTCGCTCGTCCCCTGCGCCAGCTTCCAGCCGTCGTTCATTTCCTGGTGGCTGGTGAGCGTGAGCGGGAAGGAGACGTAGCCTCCCGGCGGTTTCGGTGCCGGCGGTTCCTCGGTCGGGCCGCCGAAGATCGACGACAGGAAGACCACGCGGTTGACCTTCGCGATCGTGCCCGCGCTGCCGGGCAGCTGGGGGTTGGGGTTGGCCGCGTAGAGCGTGCGGCCGACGCGGTTTCCCCCCAGCGAGTAGCCGAGGAGCGTCACCTTGCCGTCCTTCGGCTTGGCCTTCTTGATGGCGTAGTCGATGACCTGGCGGATGTCGCGGACCCAGGTGTCGGTGCCTGCGAAGCGCACCTTGCTGGAGTGGCTGTAGCGCTTGTGATCGAGCGGGTTGACCGAGAGTTTCGTGCCCTGCTGGTCCAGCGGGAAGACCGGGTTGTGGGTGCGGTCGCAGCCCTCCGGATAGGGGCAGCTGCCATTCGCGGCATAGCCCCTGAGGCTCGCGTTGTGCGGGTCGTCCAGGCCGTGGTCGAAGCGCGTGGACTTCCCGTAGCCGAGCAAATCCGGCACGAAGGTGTCGATGCCCGCCCGGGCGAGCGCGTCCTGCAGGCTGAGCTTGTTGTTGCTCTGGTCCATGCCCTTCAGGTCGAAGACCGGCGGTCCGGGGACCGTACGGCCGTGGATCAGCACCGCGGCCCGCGCGGGCGTCTGGTCACACCTGCCGTGCTCGTACGCCGGCCGTACACGGTGCACCTGCAGGTACGCCTTCTGCCCGGCGAACTGCGGGTCCGGCATGAGGCCGGAGGGGACGGTGAACTCCAGCTTGTCGTCCTCCGCGACGGCCCCCGTCGGCTTGGTGTCGCACGCCTCGCCCGAGAGCCTGATGCCCTCCACCGTCGCCAGCCCGCCGAGGCCGACCGCGCCCACGGCCAGGCAGACGCCCGCCACGACGAACCGCCGGTGCGTGACGGACCTGCGGTACCACCACTGGGCGATGGCCCCGGTCAGCCGTGCGCGACCGTCGCGCTCGGGCGCAGCGCTGTCCTTGTTCTCCGGGCCGCCGTCCACCGTGTCTCCTGACTGGGCTGCCGCTTGCCGCCCGGCGTCGTGGATCACTTGTACGCAGCATCCTTCGGTGCCCGCGCGCCCCCCGCCAGGCAGGCGCAGCCGAACGGCGTAGCCGTGCGGCCGCGGCGTAGCTTGGGACCGAGATCAACGACTCTTTGATGCGGAGGTTGCGGCCATGGCGGCAACAGCAGAGGTTCCTGCGTCCCTGATCGCCGCGAGCGGGCTCGTCGGCGGTTACGGCATCGCCCGCTGGACGAAGAAGCGGCCGCTGGGCGGGATCGCCCTCGCCGCCGCCGGGGCCGTGGCCGCCCGGCAGTGGCACGAGCGGGCCGGGGCCGGGGCCGCCGCCGCGCTGACGGGGCTCTACGTCGCCGCCTTCGCCGGATCGCATCCGCTCGCCAAGAAGATCGGGGCCTGGCCGTCCGTCTTCACCGTGGCCGGTGGGGTGGCGCTCGCCTCCTGGGCCGTCGAGCGGAAGCAGTAACCAGTACGACGCAGCAAATTGCGGGCGTACGGACCCCCGTGTGTCCGTACGCCCGCAAGTCTGTCAGCGCGTCAGCCCGAAGAAGCGTTACAGCACTACGCCCTTACGCCGACGCCTCCGTCAGCCGCGCCAGCTCCGCCTCCGTCAGCTTCAGGTCCGCGACCGCCAGCAGCGCCGGCAGCTGCTCCACCGTGCGGGCGCTCGCCAGCGGCGTCGCCACCGTCGGCCGATCCGCCAGCCAGGCCAGGGCCACCGTGGCGATCTCGGCGTCGTGCGCGGCCGCCACCTCGTCCAGGGCGGCCAGGACCTTCAGGCCCCGATCCTCCTCCAGGTACTTCGCGGCGCCACCGGAACGCGCGCTCTCCACCGTCGTGCCCGGGCGGTACTTGCCCGTCAGGAAGCCCGACGCCAGCGCGAAGTACGGAATCGCGGCCAGGCCGTGGCGGGCGGCCACGTCCGCCAGTTCACCCTCGTACGTGTCGCGCGAGACCAGGTTGTAGTGGGGCTGGATCGCCACGTACTTCGCCAGGCCCGCGGCGTCGGAGAACTCGAGCGAGGCCGCAAGCCGCTCGGGCGAGATGTTGGAGGCCGCGATCTCGCGGACCTTGCCCTCCTTCACCAGGCCGTCCAGCGTCGTGATGATCTCCTCCACCGGCACGGACGTGTCGTCCACGTGCGTGTAGTAGAGGTCGATGTAGTCCGTGCGCAGGCGGCGCAGGGACGCCTCGACGTCCTCCTTGACGGTGGCGGGCGCCAGGCCACGGTGCTCCGGGAAGCCGTGGCCGACCTTCGTCGCGACGACGATGTCGGCGCGATTGCCGCGCGCCGCCAGCCAGTTGCCGATGACGGTCTCGGACTCGCCGCCCTTGTGGCCGGGTGCCCAGGCCGAGTACACGTCGGCGGTGTCGATGAAGTTGCCACCCGCCTCGGCGTAGGCGTCCAGGACGGCGAAGGACTGCTTCTCGTCCGCCGTCCAACCGAAGACGTTGCCGCCGAGGTTCAGCGGGTGGACCGTGAGCTTGCCGATCTTGCGGTGATTGTCAGCCATGACATACGTCAACGCACGTAACGTAGTTGCTATTCCGGCTCGCTTGCCTCGTCCGCCTCGCTTACCTCGTCTGCCTTGCTTGCCTCGTCCGCCTCGGCCGTCACGCGAGACCTGGGATTCCTCATTCCGCCGGCGCCGGGGCCGGCAGGGGTTCCGGGGGGCCGGGCCCCACGGACAGCGGTGCCGCGATGTCCTCCAGCGAGCGGCCCTCCGCCCGCACCGCCAGGAAGGCCGCCACCACGCCGCCCACGCACATCAGGGCCGCGCCGATGTCGAAGGCCAGGACCGTGTCCATGACGACCCCGCTCTTCGTGAGCGAGGCGAAGAGCAGCGGGCCGCTGATGCCGCCCGCCGCCGTGCCCACCGCATAGAAGAAGGCGATGGCCATCGCCCGGGTCTCCATCGGGAAGATCTCGGAGACGGTGAGGTACGCGCTGCTCGCGCCCGCGGAGGCGAAGAACAGCACAACCGCCCAGCACGCGGTGAGCGTGACGGCGTTCAGGTGCCCGGCGCCGAAGAGCCAGGCCGTGCCGAACAGCAGCAACCCGGCCAGCAGATAGGTCGAGGAGATCATGATGCGGCGGCCGAGCGTGTCGAAGAGCTTCCCCAGGAAGAGCGGGCCGAGGAAGTTGCCCACCGCTATTACCGCGAAGAAGTAGCCGGTACGGGAAGTGGAGACCCCGAAGAAGCGGGTGAGGATCGCGCCGAAGCCGAAGGTGATCGCGTTGTAGAGGAACGCCTGGCCGATGAAGAGCGCCAGCCCGAGCACGGCCCGCCGCCGGTAGTCGGAGAAGACCGTGCGCGCGATGTCGCGGAAGCCGAAGCTCTTGCGCTGGCGGATGGCGAAGCGCCCTTTGGCCGGCGGGAGCGCGGTCTTCCGCTCCGCCGTGACGCGCTGCTCGATCGCGGTGACGAGCGATTCGGCTTCCTCTCCCCGGCCGTGGATGAAGAGCCAGCGCGGACTCTCCGGCACATGGCGGCGTACGAACAGGATGACCAGCCCCAGGACGACGCCGAGCCCGAACGTCAGCCGCCAGCCGACGTCCTTCGCAAAGATGCTCGTGTCGAGCATCAGTATCGACAGCAGCGAGCCCGCGATGGCGCCCAGCCAGAAGCTGCCGTTGATGATCAGGTCGACGCGGCCCCGGTAGGCGGCCGGGATCAGCTCGTCGATCGCGGAGTTGATGGCCGCGTACTCCCCGCCGATGCCGAAGCCCGTAAAGAAGCGGAAGGCGAAGAACCACCAGGAGGAGTAGGACAGCGCGGTCAGCGCGGTGGCCGTCAGGTAGACGGCGAGCGTGACCATGAAGAGCTTCTTGCGGCCGAACAGGTCCGTCAGCCGCCCGAAGAACAGCGCTCCGGAGCAGGCCCCGGCCACGTACAGCGCCGCGGCGAGGCCCGTCACGCCGCCCGAGGTGATGGGCAGGCCGCTGCCCCGCTCGGAGAGGCGGCCGGCGATGTTGCCGACGACGGTGACTTCGAGGCCGTCGAGGACCCACACCGTGCCGAGTCCGATCACCACGGTCCAGTGCCACCGGGACCAGGGGAGCCGGTCCAGGCGGGCGGGCACGGACGTGGTGATCGTCCTCGCAGTCGTCGTCACGTTCTCTGATTTCCCGATCGAACTCAGAACATTCACGGGAATCAGGGCTAATAGGACGACTTATGCGATTGTCGCCCGACTGCCTCGCTGCGGTTGCAGGAGCCGTCCCGGGACGGGAGCGCTCATACGAGTGGACGGCTCCTACGACCGGGCGGCTCCTCTTACAGCTGCCCTTACGGCCGGACGGCCCTTACGGCTGGAGTCCTCGCGCCCGCAGCCAGGGCAGCGGGTCCACCGGCGAGCCGCCGCCCGGCCGCACCTCCAGGTGCAGGTGGGGGCCCGTGACGTTGCCGGTCGCGCCGACCCGGCCGATGACGGTGCCGGTGCCGACCTGGCCCGAGGTGATGACCATCGACGACAGGTGGCAGTACCAGACCTCGGTGCCGTCGTCGAGCGTCAGTACGATCCGGTAGCCGTACGCGCCCGCCCAGCCCGCCTGGGTGACCGTGCCGCCGGACACCGCCTTCACGGGGGTGCCGGTCGGGGCCGCGAAGTCCTCGCCGGTGTGGTTCGCGGACCACATGTTCCCGGCCTGGCCGAAGCCCGCGGTGAGGGTGTACGAGGCCACGGGGAGGACGTACGAGCCGGACGCGGAGGTCCTGGACGCGCCCTCGGAGGCGTCCTCCGCCCCGGACTCCCCGGCGGCCGAGGGCTTTTCGGCTGCCGCTCCCGCCGCGGGGTGGGTCTGTCCGTGCCCGGCCTGCTCCTGCCGGGCCTCCGCTGCCGCTGCTTCCGCCTGCTGCGCCTGCTGCGCTTGCGCCTGCTCCGCCTTGTGGGCCTCGACTCTTTCCGCCGCGGCCTGCCGCTGCCGCTCCGCCGCCGCGTGCAGCTCGCCCTCCTCCGCGGCCCGGTCGGCCGCGGCCTGCTGGTGCTCCGCCTGCTGGAGGATCCGGTTGCGCAGGGCCTCGCCCGCATCCGCCGTGTCCCGGACGACGGCCGTCCCGTCCGCTGCTGCGCCCTGCGCGGCGGAATCCGAATGCCCGTTCTCCTCGCCGCCTATCAGCGAGCCGACTCCCGGAATCTTCTGCGCCAGATCGGGCACGGATATCGGCGCCGCCTGCCGCTCCTGGGCGCTCGCCATTCCGCCCGCGCCGACGGCCGCGATCATGCCCACGCCCAGCACCGCACCGCTGCGGGCCATCGTGCCGCCGCGCTGCTTCACCACGCGGTGCCGGCCCCGGCCGGCCGGGGCCGCGGTCTCCTCGGAGGGGGCGTACGAGGGGTCATACAGGGGGTCGTACGAACTGCCGTCGTCAGCAGGCATGTTGGACGCCACGGAGGCGCACTCCTTTCCTTCCTACTCGCCTACCGGGTTAGCTGACGGGTTCGGAGCAGGAAGGTCCCCTACGGGCCGGCGTGCGGCCCGACTCACCCCAGAGTGTGGTTCCCCGGTTCCACCGACGGGATTCGGCGAAGGCGCACGGCGCCGCCCCTTGCGGCGGTGACAACAACCGCGCTGCGTTATCGAACGTTAATAGACACGGCGGCCGAAATCCAAGCCGAAAGCGTGAATCCACAACGCTCTTGGGGAGTCTTTGCAGTTCGTGCGAACTGAGCGTTCGTCAGTTGTTATGGCTCTGCATGCGGATGAATACGGACGGTACGGGGGTGGGTGGCGGGGCGGTGGGGCGGTGGGGGCGGGTCGGCCTCCGGCGGTCTTTCCCCACCCCGCCCCTTCCCGTAACCGGGGGCTCCGCCCCCGGACCCCCGGTCCTCAAGCGCCGGACGGGCTGGATTTTCCAGCCCGTCCGGCGTTGGCTCAGCCGTTGTTCGACGAGGGGCGGCGGGGGCGCCGACGGCGCGCCTGGGTGCCCTCGCTGCGCGGGGCGTCCGGCTGCTGGGCGCCCGGGCGCGGCCGGCGGCGGGAGCGGGACGGGGTGTCCGTGCGCTTCGAGATCGCGTTCGGCTTCGTCTTCTGCTTCGGCTGCGGCTGGGGCGGAGGTGCGATCGTCACCGGGATTCCGCTCGGCTCGCGGGCGCCCGTGATGCGGGCCAGTTCCGGGTCCTCCGGGTGGACCCGGGCCGTGTTCGGGGTGATCTGCGCCGTGGCCATCATCCGGCTCATCTCACGCCGCTCTTCCGGCAGTACGAGCGTGACGACCGTTCCCGACTCGCCCGCCCGTGCCGTGCGGCCGCCCCGGTGCAGGTAGTCCTTGTGGTCGACCGGCGGGTCTATGTTGACGACCAGGTCCAGGCCGTCGATGTGGATGCCGCGCGCCGCCACGTTCGTCGCGATCAGGGCCGTGACCTGGTCCGTACGGAACTGGTCGAGCACCCGGTTGCGCTGCGGCTGGCTCTTGCCGCCGTGCAGCGCCGCCGCCCGTACGCCCTGCGACAGCAGCCGCTTGACCAGGCGGTCGGCGCCCCGCTTGGTGTCCACGAACATGATCACGCGCCCGGCGCGGGCCGCGATGCGCGTGACCGTGTCCTTCTTCGCGTCCATGTCCGCGACGTGCAGCAGGTGGTGGTCCATCGTGACGACCGCGCCCACCGAGGCGTCGACGGAGTGCGTCACCGGGTCGCTGAGGAAGCGGCGCACGAGCCGGTCGACGTTGCGGTCGAGGGTCGCGGAGAACAGCATCCGCTGGCCGTCCGGGGCGACCTGGTCGAGCAGCCGGGTGACCTGCGGCAGGAAGCCCATGTCGGCCATCTGGTCGGCCTCGTCCAGGACCGTGATCGTCACGTCGCCGAGCTTGCAGTCGCCGCGCTGGATGAGGTCCGCGAGCCGGCCCGGCGTGGCGACCAGGACCTCCGCGCCGCGCGCGAGGGTCTGGGCCTGCCGGCCGATGGACATGCCGCCGACGACGGTGGCGGTCCGCAGGTTGACGGCGGACGCGTACGGGGCGAGGGAGTCGGTGACCTGCTGGGCCAGTTCCCGTGTGGGGACGAGCACGAGCGCGAGCGGGCGCCCGGGCTCGGCCCGTCGGCCCGCGGTGCGGGCCAGGAGCGCCAGGCCGAAGGCGAGGGTCTTGCCGGAGCCCGTACGGCCGCGGCCGAGGACGTCGCGGCCGGCGAGGGAGTTGGGGAGGGTGGCCGCCTGGATCGGGAAGGGCTCGGTGACGCCCTCCCGGGTCAGGGTGGAGAGCAGGGCCGCGGGCATGTCCATCGCGGCGAAGGAGTCGACGGGCGGCAGCGCCGGCGTCGTGGTGACCGGGACCTCGAACTCACCGCCCTGGGGCGCGGCGGGCCTGCGGCGCGCGGGGCCCGAAGGGGCCTGGTTGCGGGGCGAGCCCTGGTTGCGGGGCGCGCGGGAGGGGCGGGAGGCGCGGCTGGGGCGCCCTGATCCGTCGGGGCGGCGACCGGAGCCATCGGGACGTGCGGCAGAGCGAGTCATTGGGGACCTTCCCTCGACGGGTGCCAAGCCCCCTGGGTGCGGACAGGCTCGGTTGGATGCGGACGGGCTCGGTGTGGACGGGCGTGACAATGGGGCCCGCACCAGTGGTGCGGGCCCCATCGGGAGCATCGGTTCGTCAGATGGTGGTGATGTTCTCCGCCTGCAGACCCTTCGGGCCCTGCGCGACGTCGAAGGACACCTTCTGGCCCTCGAACAGCTCACGGAAGCCGTTGGAGGTGATGTTCGAGTAGTGGGCGAAGACGTCGGGGCCGCCGCCGTCCTGCTCGATGAAGCCGAAGCCCTTTTCCGAGTTGAACCACTTCACGGTGCCAGTCGCCATGTCAGTCTCCTTAGTGAATGGCGTGGACCCACACCGCCAGACCGGAAGAGACCGGCGCAAACAAAAATGCGCCACCGGCTACATAACCGAGGCGCACACGAGTTCATGGGTACCACAACTGCAACTCGAACAACCGTAGCATACAGCGCGGCCCGCCCCAACCCCTTCGCGCCCCCGGTGCCCCTGTTTCCCTCTGTTTCCCTCTGTTTCCCCTCCCCCGCCTCTCCCGCTCGGCCCTATAACTCCACGCCCTGCGCGCGGGCATGCCGGTCCGCGGCCACCTCCGCCTCCGTCTCGTCCAGGTAGACCTCGCAGACGAGCCGGCCGTCGGCCGTCATGTTGTGCTCCAGCTCCCACAGGCTGACCTCGCCGCCGCCCTCCAGCAGGAACGCGTGCTCGTAGAAGCGGCACCACGTGGCGTCCCGGCCCGCGCCCCGGCGCCTGGGCTTGGTGATCAGCGCGATGTGGTGGCCGAGCGCCCCCTGGAGCAGCTCGCGCACCACCTCCCCGGGCCCGTCCGCGTTCTCGGCCCGGCGCAGGAGCCGCCGGGCGTGGTCGGGCGAGGCCTCGGAGACGTACTCCCTGCGCGGCCGGGTCGGGCCCATGGCCAGCAGCAGCTCCTCGGCCAGCCAGGCCGGCAGCTCCTCGGCCTCGCTGCCCGGGCCGATGCCACCGCCGCCGATCCGCTCGTGCACCCGGCGCTCGGCGGCGTCCAGCGCGTCCTCGTGGGTGTACAGCTCGTACAGGAAGCGCTCCTGCGGGCCGGTGTCGTGCTCCAGCTCGTAGAGCACCAGGCTGCTGCCGTCGGCGAGCAGGAAGATGTGCCGGTAGGTGTTGCAGCGCAGGGGCCGCCGCTCGTCGTTGCGCTGGCGGTACGAGCGCAGCTCGGCCTGGTGCATCAGCGCGGTGCACAGCCGGTCCAGCACGCGTTCGCCGATCTCGAAGCCGTTCTGGGCCCGTTTCAGCAGCTCCTCGACGTGCTCGGCGGGCGTGGGCTCGCGGCCGTCGAGGCCGTCCGGCTCGCCACGGCCCGTGCTCCCGCCCTCGCCCCCGCCCGTTCGCCTCATCGCCATGCCTGTCGACCTCCCGGCCTCGTCACACCCGACACCCACCCCGCGCACTTACCGTAGCGGCGTGAACACGGGGCGGGGGCGGGGTTTTCACCAACTGGCAGGGGGACGACGGCATCCGGCGGACCCGCGCCGGGACCGACCGCGCACGGGCGGTGCGCGGGGCGAGCCGACCCGGACCCGGGCCCTCCCGGACGCCCGGCGCAGCGGGCGGGCCCGCGACCGTGCGCCCGGGGTTGACGGCCCGCTCCGCCATCCGGGGACGTGGCGCGCGCCTCTTGAGGCTTCATCGACATAGAGTGACGGAAGCATTGCTCCGCGTATCCACGGGTCTGCTCGTGTCAGGCGCGCGAGCGCGATGTCGACATCAAGCATCAAGGACGCGGAACAGGAGGCTCCAAGTGGCGAAGGCGAAGTTCGAGCGGACGAAACCGCACGTCAACATCGGCACCATCGGTCACATCGACCACGGCAAGACGACGCTCACCGCGGCGATCACCAAGGTGCTCCACGACGCGTACCCGGACCTCAACGAGGTCTCGGCGTTCGAGAACATCGACAAGGCGCCCGAGGAGCGCCAGCGCGGCATCACCATCTCGATCGCCCACGTCGAGTACCAGACCGAGAACCGGCACTATGCGCACGTCGACTGCCCGGGCCACGCGGACTACATCAAGAACATGATCACCGGTGCCGCCCAGATGGACGGCGCGATCCTCGTGGTCGCCGCGACCGACGGTCCGATGCCGCAGACCAAGGAGCACGTCCTCCTGGCCCGCCAGGTCGGCGTCCCCTACATCGTCGTCGCGCTCAACAAGGCCGACATGGTGGACGACGAGGAGATCCTGGAACTCGTCGAGCTGGAGGTCCGGGAGCTGCTCAACGAGTACGAGTTCGACGGCGACAACACCCCGGTCGTCAAGGTCTCGGCGCTCAAGGCGCTGGAAGGCGACGAGAAGTGGGGCAAGTCCGTCCTGGAGCTCATGAAGGCGGTGGACGAGGCCATCCCGGAGCCCAAGCGTGACGTCGACAAGCCGTTCCTGATGCCGATCGAGGACGTCTTCACCATCACCGGCCGCGGCACGGTCGTGACCGGCCGCATCGAGCGCGGTGTCCTCCGCGTCAACGAGACCGTCGACATCATCGGCATCCACCCGGAGAAGACGACCACGACGGTCACCGGCATCGAGATGTTCCGCAAGCTCCTCGACGAGGGCCAGGCGGGCGAGAACGTCGGCCTGCTGCTCCGCGGCATCAAGCGCGAGGACGTCGAGCGCGGCCAGTGCATCATCAAGCCCGGCACGGTCACCCCGCACACCGAGTTCGAGGGGCAGGCCTACATCCTCTCCAAGGACGAGGGCGGCCGGCACACGCCCTTCTTCAACAACTACCGCCCGCAGTTCTACTTCCGCACGACCGACGTGACCGGCGTCGTGACCCTCCCCGAGGACAAGGAGATGGTCATGCCGGGCGACAACACGACGATGTCGGTCAAGCTGATCCAGCCGATCGCGATGGAGGAGGGCCTGAAGTTCGCCATTCGCGAGGGCGGCCGCACGGTCGGCGCGGGTCAGGTCACGAAGATCACCGCGTAGGGCGCGCAGGACGCGCGCAAGAGGCGGGAACGGGGCGGCACCGGCCGCTGGCCAGAGGACCCTGGAGCCCAACCGGCGGCCCCGCTCCCGACCGACACGCTATCGCCCGCCCCCGGACACCGACCGGATCCCGGACGGCGTGGCGTGGCGGAGGGAAGACCGGGGGAACCGGGGCGCGATACCGCGACACCGGCGCCCGTACACGCTCCCGGCACGGCCGGAGAGACCCCGCAGAGACACCCGGGACACGAAGAGGCCCGGGCCGGAACGGATCCGGCCCGGGCCCCGGGCGGTAGGCCGTGTGGGACTCGAACCCACAACCAATGGATTAAAAGTCCACTGCTCTGCCAATTGAGCTAACGGCCCGCACACCGCAGCATAGCCCGGCCGACCGCCGGAGCCCGAGTCCTTATGGCTCAAGTGGTCGCACAGGGTGCGATGCGCGAGGGCCCGTACGGCGTCGAAACGCCGTACGGGCCCTCAGATCAGCTGTGTGTATCAGCCGTTGCTATCAGCCGTTGCGCTTCCAGCGCGGCTTGTCGGCGCGGCGGTCGAAGGAGGAGTTCCCACCGCGGTGGTCGTCACGACGGCCGTACGGGCGGTCGCTGCTGCCGGAGCGGAAGCCGCCGCCCGAGGGACGGTGGTCGTCGCGGCGGTCGCGGTTGAACGGACGGTCGCCGCCGGCCGAGCGGTAGCCGCCGGAGGGACGGTCGTCGCGGCGGAAGCCGCCGGTCGGACGGTCGTCACGACGGAAGCCACCACGGTCGCCGCCACGGTCGTCACGACGGAAACCACCGCGGTCGCCGCCGCGGTCCTCGCGGTCGTCACGACGGAAGCCACCGGACGGGCGGTCGTCACGACGGAAGCCACCACGGTCATCGCGACGGTCGTCGCGGCGGAAGCCGCCGGTCGGACGGTCGTCACGACGGAAGCCACCACGGTCGCCGCCGCGGTCCTCGCGACGGAAGCCACCGCGGTCGTCACGACGGTCGTCGCGACGGAAACCGCCCTCGCGGTCGTCACGACGGAAACCACCGGACGGACGGTCGTCACGACGGAAGCCACCACGGTCATCGCGACGGTCGTCGCGGCGGAAGCCGCCACGGTCGCCACCGCGGTCCTCGCGGTCGTCACGACGGAAGCCACCGCGGTCGCCGCCGCGGCGGTCGAAGTTGCCCCGCTCGTCGCGGCGCTCGTTCGCGGGCGCGGTGCGCTGGGCCGGGACGGCCTGGGCGGCGGCGCGCTCCTCCTCCGCCTTCGCGGCGGCAGCGGCCTCGGCCTGGGCCTCCTCGGCGGCGGCGGCCACCGCGGCCTCGGGGTCCTCGCCGCGCTCGCGGGCGGCGCGGGCGAGCAGGCGGTCGGCCTCCTCGCGCAGCTCCGTCGCACGGCGCTGGGCGCGCTCGAGCTGGCGGGTCAGGTCCTGCAGGTCACGCTCGGCCTGCTTGGCGGCGTTGGCCGCGGAGTCGGCCTGGACCTCGGTCAGGCAGCGGGCACCCGTGATGCGGGCGACGTCCTCGTCGAAGGCGCCGGCACCGCCGACGATGTGGCGCGAGGCGTCGACGCCCGCGTCCTCCATCAGGCGGAAGATCTGCTTGCGCTGGTGCGGCAGGGCCAGGGAGACGACCGTGCCGGACTGGCCGGCGCGGGCGGTGCGGCCCGAGCGGTGCAGGTAGTCCTTGTGGTCACCGGCCGGGTCGACGTTCAGGACCAGGTCGATGCCGTCGACGTGGATGCCGCGGGCGGCGACGTCGGTGGCGACCAGGACGTTCACACGGCCGCCCTTGAAGTCCTCCAGGACGCGGGTACGGGCGCCCTGGGTCATGCCGCCGTGCAGCGCGTCCGCGCGGACACCGGCGTCGAGCAGCTGCTCCGCGACGCGGTCGGCGCCCATCTGGGTGCGGACGAAGATGATGGTGCGGCCCTTGCGGGCGGCGATGGCGGCCGTGACCGGCGCCTTGTCCTTCGGCTTCACGACGAGGACGTGGTGGGTCATGGTCGTGACGGCACCGGCGGAGGGGTCGACCTCGTGCGTGATCGGGTCGACCAGGTAGCGCTTGACCAGGGTGTCGATCTCGTTCTCGAGCGTCGCGGAGAACAGCAGGCGCTGGCCGCCGGTCGGCACCTGGTCGAGGATCTCGGTGACCTCGGGCAGGAAGCCCATGTCGGCCATCTGGTCGGCCTCGTCGAGGACGGCGACCTGGACCTTGTCGAGCGAGGCGGCGCCGCGGTCGATGATGTCGCGCAGGCGGCCCGGGGTGGCGACGAGGATGTCGACGCCGCGCTCCAGGGCGTAGATCTGGTTGCCCATGGACGTACCGCCGCAGACAACCTTCATCTTCAGGCCGAGCACGTCACCGTACGGCTGGAGGGCGTCGGCGACCTGCATCGCCAGCTCGCGGGTCGGGGTGAGGATCAGGCCGCGGGGGCGCTTCTTCTCGGTGTGGCCGCCGGCCAGGGTGGACAGCAGCGGCAGGCCGAAGGAGAGGGTCTTGCCGGAGCCGGTGCGGCCACGGCCGAGGATGTCCTTGCCGGCCAGGGCGTCCGGGATGGTCGCGGCCTGGATCGGGAAGGGGGTGGTCACGCCGTTCTGGGCGAGCTTGCGGACGATCGCGTCGTCCAGGCCCAGGTCACCGAAGGTGATCTCCGGCGCGGCAGGCTCGGAGACGGTCTCGGCGGACTCGACGGTGTCGACGGACTCGGTGACGGCGGCAGCCTCGGCAGCGTCGACGATCATCTCGTCGGCGGCGGGCATGACGGTCTGCTCAGTGGAAATGGACATGCGAAATGCGAAACCTTCCGGAGTTTCGGCACGCGCCCAAGCTCCGTGTCGGCTTCACAAATGACCGCCTCGATGCGGTCAGCCACGGCAAGGTAAGGAACGCGCCACACGGCGCGCTTCTGTCAGGCGCCGGGCAAATGGGATCAAACGATCTACCACCATACGCACTCCGACCCCGGCAGCGCAAGCCGGTCCCGCATGGCCCGCGCCACATTCACCAGGATGCGCTCCAGGACGCGCTCTAGGAAGCCGAGCCCGCCTGGGGTCCGGGCTGCGGTGCCGGCGGGGAGGGCGAGCCCGGCGTCTGCGAGGGCGACGACGGCTGGGCCGGCGCGCTGGACGACTGGGCGGGCGGGCGCGGCGAGGCCGAGGGCCTGCCCGGCGCCGCCGAGGTGCCCGGCCCGCCGCCGTTCGGCGGCTTCGGCTGCGCGCTCGGCTTGCCCGCGCGTCCGGCCGAGGGCGAGGCCCCGGCGTCGGCGGACGGCGAGGCCGAGGCGCTCTCCCCGTGCCCGCCCTTGACCGCCGGGCTCCCGCTCGCGCCGCCCTTGGCCGCCTTCCCGTCCGCCGCCCGGCCCACGCGGCCGCCCGGCAGCTGCAGCCCACCGTCCGGCTGCGCCCCGGTCTCGCGCTGCCGGCCCGAGCCCGAGGGAGCGGGCCGTCCCGGGTCGCTCACGCTCATGCACCCGCCGAGGGCGAGGGTGACGACGGCCACGGCCGCGATACGGGTGACCGCCGGAATGCGGCTGGTGGATGCCGCGTGCGCTGACCTTGCGCGCATGGGAGGGACCGCCTTAGGAGTGCTCGTGCAGGGGAACAGGCGACCTGCCCAACTGACCCCGCCCCGCCCAGGACACGCCGGGCGGCCGCCGGTCAGCCATCGGTCATCCGTGGACCGACCCGGTCGCACACCACTCCGCAGCGGTCAGCCACCGCCCGTCACCGGTCACCGGCCCCGCCCTGGGGGTGTCCCGGCGGTGCCTCACCCGTAGCCGAGCGCGTGCAGTCGCGCGTCGTCGATGCCGAAGTGGTGGGCGACCTCGTGCACGACGGTCACCTCGACCTCGGCCACGACCTCGTCCCGCGTGGCGCACATTCGCAGCGTCGGTCCCCGGTAGATCGTGATCCGGTCCGGCAGCACCCCGGCGTACCACTCGCCGCGCTCGGTCAGCGGCGTGCCCTCGTAGAGCCCGAGCAGCTCCGGGTCGCTCGCCGGCGGCTCGTCCTCGACGAACACGGCGACGTTGTCCATCAGCCGTGTCAGCTCCTGCGGGATCCGGTCCAGGCCCTCGGCGACCAGTTCCTCGAAGTCCTCGCGCGTCATCTCCAGCACGCGGCCATTGTCCGGCACCGGGGCCTTCCGGGCGGGCCGGGCGAGGGCCTCCGGCAAACCGTTTTGGCGATCCCTCCCTGCATCCCATATGCTTCTCACGTCCCCGAGGCGCTGCGAAGCGACAAGGTGGGCCATACAGCCCTCATCGTCTAGTGGCCCAGGACGCCGCCCTTTCAAGGCGGTAGCACGGGTTCGAATCCCGTTGGGGGCACGCAATACCCTGTGCGAGACTAGTGCTCGCACACAGCTTGGTCCTGTGGAGCAGTTTGGAGTGCTCGCCACCCTGTCAAGGTGGAGGCCGCGGGTTCAAATCCCGTCAGGACCGCTGCGATCTCTCGAAGATCGCGTGGCTGGGTAGCTCAGTTGGTACGAGCGTCCGCCTGAAAAGCGGAAGGTCGCCGGTTCGACCCCGGCCCCAGCCACGGTGAGCCCCCCGTCCTCGGACGGGGGGCTCAGTGTTTTTCCCGGGCACGCCCGGTTCGGCACCGCCGGACCCGCCCCGCCCGCCGGAGGGCGAGGGCGCCACAGCCCTCAAATGCGTTCGCCGCTTCGTGGCGCGTGGTGCGATCCTGGACCCCGTATGTCTACGCAGCCTGCCGCCCCCGCCACCTTCGACGGCCTCGCCGCCCGCCTGCCCGAGCTGATGCTGCGCGATGCGCAGCGGCTGGGGCGGCGGCTCGACGGTGCGCGCCGCATCCGCAAGCCCGAGGCCCGCGAGGCCGTGCTGGCCGAGATCGCGGCGGAGGTCGGCACCGCCGAGCTGCGCGTCGCGGACCGGCGCGCCGCCGCGCCCGTGGTGAGCTATCCGGAGCAGTTGCCGGTCAGCCAGAAGAAGGACACCATCCTCGAGGCGATACGCGACCACCAGGTCGTGATCGTCGCCGGTGAGACCGGCTCCGGCAAGACCACCCAGATCCCCAAGATCTGCATGGAGCTGGGCCGGGGCGTCCGGGGCCTCATCGGGCACACCCAGCCCCGCCGGATCGCCGCCCGCACGGTGGCCGAGCGGGTGGCCGAGGAGCTGCGGACGCCGCTGGGCGAGGCGGTCGGCTGGAAGGTCCGCTTCACCGACCAGGTCGGCGGCACCACCATGGTCAAGCTGATGACCGACGGCATCCTGCTCGCCGAGATCCAGACGGACCGCGAGCTGCGCCAGTACGACACGATCATCATCGACGAGGCCCACGAGCGCAGCCTCAACATCGACTTCCTGCTGGGCTACCTCGCCCGGCTGCTCCCCCGGCGCCCCGACCTCAAGGTCGTCATCACCTCCGCGACGATCGACCCCGAGCGCTTCTCCCGCCACTTCGGCGACGCGCCCATCATCGAGGTCTCGGGCCGTACGTACCCGGTGGAGGTCCGCTACCGCCCGCTGCTGGAGGAGGGCGGGGACGACTCCGACCGCGACCAGATCACCGCGATCTGCGAGGCCGTCGACGAGCTGCAGAAGGAGGGCCCCGGGGACATCCTGGTCTTCCTCTCCGGCGAGCGGGAGATCCGGGACACGGCGGACGCGCTGGAGAAGCGCAAGTACAGGTTCACCGAGGTCCTGCCGCTCTACGCACGCCTGTCCCACGCCGAGCAGCACCGCGTCTTCCAGCGGCACACCGGGCGCCGGATCGTCCTCGCCACGAACGTCGCCGAGACGTCCCTGACCGTCCCCGGCATCAAGTACGTGATCGACCCCGGCTTCGCCCGCATCTCCCGCTACAGCCACCGCACCAAGGTCCAGCGGCTGCCGATCGAGCCGGTCTCGCAGGCCAGCGCCAACCAGCGCAAGGGCCGCTGCGGCCGTACCAGCGACGGCATCTGCATCCGGCTGTACTCGGAGGACGACTTCCTCGCGCGGCCGGAGTTCACGGACGCCGAGATCCTCCGGACGAACCTGGCGTCGGTCATCCTGCAGATGACGGCGGCCGGGCTCGGCGACATCGAGAAGTTCCCCTTCATCGACCCGCCGGACCGGCGCAACATCAAGGACGGCGTCGACCTGCTCCAGGAGCTGGGGGCGATCGACCCCCAGCAGAAGGATCCGAAGAAGCGGCTCACCCCGCTGGGCCGCAAGCTCTCGCAGCTGCCCGTGGACCCCCGGCTGGCCCGGATGGTGCTGGAGGCCGACCGCAACGGCTGCGTCCGCGAGGTCATGGTCATCGCGGCCGCGCTGTCGATCCAGGACCCGCGCGAGCGGCCCTCGGACAAGCAGGCGCAGGCCGATCAGCAGCATGCCCGGTTCAAGGACGAGACGAGCGACTTCCTCGCCTTCCTCAACCTCTGGCGCTACATCCGCGAGCAGCAGAAGACGCTGTCGTCCTCCGCCTTCCGCCGCATGTGCAAGTCGGAGTTCCTGAACTACCTGCGCATACGCGAGTGGCAGGACATCTACTACCAGCTGCGTACGGTCGCCAAGACCATGGGCATCCACCTCGCCGAGGAGGAGGCCGCGCCGGAGCGCGTGCACCAGTCGCTGCTGGCCGGTCTGCTGTCGCACATCGGGCTCAAGGACACCGAGAAGAACAACGAGTTCGTGGGAGCGCGGAGCGCCAAGTTCGCGGTCTTCCCCGGGTCGGCGCTGTTCAAGAAGCCGCCGCGCTGGGTGATGTCGGCGGAGCTGGTGGAGACCTCCCGGCTGTGGGCGCGCGTCAACGCCCGTATCGACCCGGAGTGGATCGAGCCGCTCGCGCAGCACCTGGTGAAGCGCACGTACAGCGAGCCGCACTGGGAGCAGAAGCAGGCGGCGGTGATGGCCTACGAGCGGGTGACGCTCTACGGCGTGCCGATCGTGACGCAGCGGAAGGTCAACTACGGGCGGATCGACCCGGAGACCAGCCGTGAGCTGTTCATCCGCAATGCGCTCGTCGAGGGCGACTGGCGGACGCACCATCAGTTCTTCCACGACAACCGCAAGCTGCTCGGCGAGGTCGAGGAGCTGGAACACCGGGCGCGGCGCCGGGACATCCTGGTCGACGACGAGACGCTCTTCGACTTCTACGACCAGCGGCTGCCCGAACACGTCGTTTCCGGGGCGCATTTCGACTCCTGGTGGAAGCACAAGCGACGCGAAGAGCCGGAGTTGCTCAATTTCGAGCACTCCATGCTCATCAACGAGAACGCCGAGGCGGTCACCAAGGCCGACTACCCGGACTCCTGGCGGCAGGGCCGGCTGAAGTTCAAGGTGACGTACCAGTTCGAGCCGGGTGCGGACGCGGACGGTGTGACCGTCCACATCCCGCTCCAGGTGCTCAACCAGGTCTCCGCCGAGGGCTTCGACTGGCAGATCCCCGGGCTGCGCGAGGACCTGGTCACGGAGCTGATCCGGTCGCTCCCCAAGCCGATCCGCCGCAACTGCGTCCCGGCGCCGAACTTCGCCCAGCGGTTCCTGGACGGTGCGGTACCCCTCCAGGAGCCCCTGACGGCCGCCCTGGCCCGCGGGCTGCACCGGATGACGGCCGTGCGGATGGAGGCCGAGGACTTCGACCTGGGCAAGGTCCCGGACCACCTGAAGATCACCTTCCGGGTGGTCGACGAGCGCAAGCGCAAGATCGCCGAGGACAAGGACCTGGAGGCGCTGCGGCTCCGGCTCAAGCCGAAGACGCAGGCCGCGATCACCAAGGCCTTCGAGAAGGCCGCCGAGTCGTCCGGCACGGCCGGGCCCGAGCAGCGCTCGGGGCTGACCCAGTGGACCGTCGGCACTCTGCCCCGCACCTTCGAGACGCGGCGCGCGGGCCAGCCCGTCAAGGCGTACCCGGCGCTCGTCGACGAGGGCGCGTCCGTCGCCGTACGGCTCTTCGACACCGAGCCGGAGCAGCGTGAGGCGATGTGGCGCGGCACCCGCCGGCTCATCCTGCTCAACCTGCCGTCCAACCCGGCGAAATTCGCCCAGGACAAGCTCGGCAACCAGCAGAAGCTCGCCCTGTCGCGGAATCCGCACGGCTCGGTGCAGGCCCTCTTCGAGGACTGCGTCTCCGGCGCGGCGGACAAGCTGATCGCGGCGCACGGCGGCCCGGCCTGGGACGAGGAGTCCTTCCGCAAACTCTTCGACGCGGTGCGCGCCGACATCGTGGACGCGACGCTGGACGCGATCCGCAGGGTGCAGGAGGTGCTGGCCGCCTGGCAGGCGTGCGAGCGCCGGCTGAAGGCGACCACCAGCCTGGTGCTGGTGCCGTCCCTCACCGACGTCAAGGAGCAGCTGGCCGGACTGATCAAGCCGGGCTTCGTCACCGCCCACGGCGTCCGCCGGCTCCCGGACCTGCTGCGCTACCTCGTGGCCGTGGACCGGCGGCTCACCCAGCTGCCCACCAACGCCGAGCGGGACCGGTCCCGCATGGCGAAGGTGCACGAGATGCAGGACGAGTACGCGTGGCTGCTGGAGCAGTTCCCCAAGGGGCGTCCGGTGCCCCAGGAGGCCCTGGAGATCCGCTGGATGATCGAGGAACTCCGGGTGAGCTACTTCGCCCACGCGCTCGGCACGGCCTACCCGGTCTCGGACAAGCGGATCGTGAAGGCCATCGACCAGCTGGCGCCCTAGCGGGTGGCGGGGGGGTGTGCTCCAGGTCTCGTCGATCGAGTTCGACCGCACCCCCTGACCTGCTGTAGAGTCTTGCTTCGCAGCCCCGCGAGAGCGGGAAAGCAAGCAAGGTCCTGTGGAGCAGTTTGGAGTGCTCGCCACCCTGTCAAGGTGGAGGCCGCGGGTTCAAATCCCGTCAGGACCGCAGTGAACGAAGGCCCGGATCCGGTTAACGGATCCGGGCCTTCGCGCATGCACCTTGACTGCGACACGTGCCAGGGGTACCCAGTCAGTGGGAGGTGCTGCGCTTCATGACGACGACCACCCGGACCGACGACAAGCGGACCGAGAGCATCCGGCATGAGACGCGGGCGCTGCTGCGTGCCCACCTCTCCGCCGCGGTCGGCTACCGGCACCTGACCCGGCACTGCGCGGTCTGTCACCGGCTCCTGCGCCTCGTCCAGGAGGCCGGGGGCGAGGTGCAGCCGTTCCCCGCGCTCCGGGAGCGCCGCCGGGGCGCCGCACCGGGCGAGGGAGCCCCGGCGAGGTGAGCAACGCCGGTCGGCGGGGCGGCAGTCGGCCGCCGCTACGGCCGCGCAAGCCCTTTACCCCACGGGCACGCTGAGCGACAAGCACGTTGCACTGTGACGGGGCTCACCGAAAGTCTTGCCGGAGTGAGGGAACTTACCCCCTCCCTACGCCCAGTCAATTTAATATGTGCAATTGCACCGTCCCGGAGGACGGCCCGAAGCCCGCGCCGGCGCCACCCCGGACCGCCCGGGTGCGACCGGCAGGCCGGCCGCCCGGACCGCCGCCGGGCATAAAAAGATCGCGCTGGACCCGGCGGAGTCCAGCGCGATCGACGACACTCGCCCAAGTCGGTGGGCTCGACGCCTGTTGGGGCAGGCATCCCGTCGTTTGCTGCTTGTGGAGCTGTTGAGCTCTGCTTGGGCGGTCGCCGGGTTGGGGGCCCCGGAAATCACCCGGTTATTCGGTTGTTCAGGCCTCGCTGCGCTGCTGCGGAATACCCGCCAGCAGTGCGCGGACCTCTGCCTCGCGGTAACGCCGGTGTCCTCCGAGCGTACGGATGGACGTGAGCTTGCCTGCCTTGGCCCAGCGGGTGACCGTCTTGGGGTCAACGCGGAACATCGTGGCAACCTCAGCCGGGGTCAGCAGCGGCTCGGCATCAGGGGTGCGAGCGGTCATGAGCGGCCTCCTCGGGAGAACCGAACATCGCGTCGGTTCTTTCCTCTAAATTCTGCACCTTGACCCACGTTGCCCGAAATGGCGGACGCGGGCCGAGTCGGTTATAGGACGAACGGCTTGTCCTCGGCACTACAACTACACCATCTGTCCAGCCACGTCGGCCAAACCGATGGAATTGCCCTCTCAGGTGTTCAACCTCGACGGAAGCCGACTCACCATGCCATAGCGGACAGTCACGCCACCGTGACGATCAGTCACAGCGGGATCAAAGAGATCAGGGGTCACCAGGCCCGCCAAGGAGTGCAATACCGATCTATCCGCCCTTACTTGGGCGGAAGGAGCCCTTCCCGGACTCCTTGTCCTATTTTGCCACGAGGATTGGTGATGGGCGCAAGACC
Source organism: Streptomyces sp. 17_S59 (assembly GCF_056930295.1). Lineage (NCBI taxonomy): Bacteria > Bacillati > Actinomycetota > Actinomycetes > Kitasatosporales > Streptomycetaceae > Streptomyces > Streptomyces sp. 17_S59. The sequence continues at coordinate 3,316,393 of NZ_JBXOWD010000001.1, forward strand.
TGACGTAAGTGCGATAGGTCACGGTTGCCGCAATAGCCCGGATCAGGACCTAGGTCCCGGCACCACCCGTCCGGGCGACCCTCAGTTCGCGAACTGCCGGTCCCTGATGGTCCGCCAACGCTCCGTCAGCCGCTCGTAGGCCGCCCCCGCCCGCGCACCGTCACCGGCCCGCAGCGCGGCCAGCCCCTCCGCGGTGTCGGCCGCGGAGTGGTCCTCGGCCAGCTGTGCCTCCGGAACCATATGCACAAGTCCGCCGTAGTCCAGCTCCACCAGCGAGCGCGGGTGGAACTCTTCCAGCCACTTGCCCACCTCCACCAGTCCGTCGATCAGCGGACCCTCCTCGATGGCGTCCCGGAGTGTACGCAGCCCGCGGGCCACCCTGCGCCGGGCCTGGACCATCGGCGTCCGGTAGCGCAGCAGCAGCGGCTCCGTGCCCGGGCGGGCGGCGTCCCCCTTGCCGTACTCGCGCTCCTCGTCGGAGAAGAGCACGAACCAGCGCAGCGGGACCTGCCAGGTGGCGGTCCTGATCCACGGCCGGGCGTCCGGGTTCCGCTCCAGCCAGCGGGCGTAGTCCGCCTCGGCCTGGCGGCGCACCACCGGCGGCAGCACCGCGTCCAGCACCGGCGCCGGGAAGCGCTCGGCCAGCTCCTCCAGCGCCAGCCAGCCGCGCAGCCGGGTCCGCCAGGGGCAGACGCACACGACGCCGTCCACGACCGCGACGAACGCGTCGGCGCTCTCGTGCACCGGCACGGGCACGGGCGGGGTGGGCAGCAAGTCCGCCAGCGAGCGTCGGAGTTCGTCCTGAGCCCCGGGGAGGTCCTCCCGGCGGGCGTAGCGGGCCCAGTGCGTGCGCTCGGGCTCGGGGAACGCGCCCAGCGGCTCGTAGACCCGCAGGTATGCCGCGTACGGGACGGTCACCGACGACGCCAGGCCCACGCTCGCTCCCTCAAGCAGGAGGACTCCACCGGGGAGTTGCGGCCGCCCCTCCCCGCCCTGTCCAAATCGTCCCATGGCGCCGGAGCACGGGAGAGTGATCCTCGGCACGGGACCGGTCAGCGGGCCCGGCAGGTCTTACCCTCTTGGGCAACCGGCCCTCCACCACCCCCGGGAGGGCGACCTCCGCGACATATGGAGTCACCACCGTGACTGACGTACGTCCCACCACCGGCGCCGCCGACGGCGTGCTGCAGACCCTGTTCCGATCGGACCAGGGCGGCCACGAGCAGGTCGTGCTCTGCCAGGACCGCGAGACCGGCCTCAAGGCCGTCATCGCCCTCCACTCCACCGCCCTGGGCCCGGCCCTCGGCGGTACCCGCTTCTACCCGTACCCCTCCGAGGAGGAGGCGGTGCTGGACGCGCTGAACCTGTCGCGCGGCATGTCGTACAAGAACGCCCTGGCGGGCCTCGACCACGGTGGCGGAAAGGCCGTGATCATCGGCGATCCCGATTCGATCAAGACCGAACAGCTGCTGCTTGCCTACGGTCGCTTCGTGGCCTCCCTCGGCGGCCGCTACGTCACCGCCTGCGACGTCGGCACCTACGTCCAGGACATGGACGTCATCGCCCGCGAGAACCGCTGGACCACCGGCCGCTCCCCCGAGAACGGCGGGGCCGGCGACTCCTCGGTGCTCACCGCCTTCGGCGTCTTCCAGGGCATGCGGGCCGCCGCGCAGACCCAGTGGGGCGAGCCGACGCTGCGCGGCCGCCGGGTGGGCATCGCGGGCGTCGGGAAGGTGGGCCACCACCTCGTCCAGCACCTCGTCGAGGACGGCGCGGAGGTCGTGATCACGGACGTGCGGGCCGAGGCCGTCGCGCGGATCACCGCCCGGCACCCGCAGGTCACCGCGGTCGCCGACGCGGACGTGCTGGTCCGCACCCCGCTGGACGTCTACGCCCCCTGCGCGCTGGGCGGCGCCCTGAACGACGGGACGGTGGCCGCGCTGACCGCGACCGTGGTCTGCGGCGCCGCGAACAACCAGCTCGCCCACCCCGGCGTCGAGAAGGACCTGGCCGACCGGGGCATCCTCTACGCCCCCGACTACCTGGTGAACGCGGGTGGTGTGATCCAGGTCGCCGACGAGCTGCACGGTTTCGACTTCGACCGGGCGAAGGCCAAGGCGACCAAGATCTTCGACACCACTTTGGCCATATTCGAGCGGGCGAAGGCGGACGGCATCCCGCCGGCCGCCGCGGCCGACCGGCTCGCCGAGCAGCGCATGGCCGAGGCCAGGGCGGTGGTCCCGGCCCCCCGGTAATCCGTCACGACGGTCACCTTCCGTCAACCCGCCCGGCCGTTGTGTCACCCGGGCGGGTGCACGGCATCCGCACAGCGGTCCCCACAGACGCACCGCCGGGAGGTGGTGAACGAGAGATCTCTCACCACCCCTCGGCGGGTCGGCGTCCAGGACACGTTAAAATCGCAGCTGACCAGCGAGTACTGGGCCCCTTGCGGGCCCGGCTGCGTGGCACGTCATGCGGGCGACGTACCGTATGGCCGCGGAAGCAGGTACCGTTGAAGCTCTACAGGCCGGACACCCTCCCACAGGGGTCCGCTCTGACTCATGAACGTGAACGCGTGTCAAGACTCTGGGGCCGTCGAGCCCCGTCAATGAGGGGGTCGAGCCATGGGGCGCGGCCGGGCCAAGGCCAAGCAGACAAAGGTCGCCCGCCAGCTGAAGTACAACAGCGGCGGGACCGACCTCTCACGTCTGGCCAATGAGCTGGGCGCAACGCAGCCGTCGACGAAGCAGCCGCCGAACAGCGAGCCGCTCGAGGACGAGCTGGAGGACGACCCGTACGCTCAGTACGCGGCGCGTTACAACGAGGACGAGGACGAGGACGAGCAGGTCTCCGACCAGTCCGCGTACCGTCGCCGCGCTTGACGCGTTGACTTTCACCGACCCGGTCCGGGGCTTCGCCCCGGGCCGGGTTCTGTGCTGCGTGCACGCTGGCGCTGAGCTGGGCCGTGCAGGTCGCTGCGCGTAGCTGAGGCCGTCGTGCGGGTGCGGGCCGGTGGTCCGGTTGTGCCCACCCGTTCCGCCCTGCGGAACGCCTGCCCACAACCGGACCCCCCTCGATCAGCTCGCGTAGTCACCGTTCAAGGCCACGGCCTCGGCGTGCCCGCCGCGCTCGGTGATCTCCCCCGCGACCCAGGCGTCCACGCCCCGGTCGGCGAAGGTCGCCAGCGCCACGTCCACGGACTCCTGCGGCACGACGGCCATCATGCCGACGCCCATGTTCAGGGTCTTCTCCAGCTCGAGCCGCTCGACGCCGCCGAGCTTCCCCACCAGGTCGAAGACCGCGCCCGGCGCCCAGGTCGAGCGGTCGACGGCCGCGTGCAGCCCGTCCGGGATCACCCGGGCCAGGTTGTTGGCCAGCCCGCCGCCGGTGATGTGCGAGAAGGCGTGCACCTCCGCCGTACGGGTGAGGGCCAGGCAGTCCAGCGAGTAGATCCTCGTCGGCTCCAGCAGCTCCTCGCCCAGGGTGCGGCCGAACTCCGGAACCTCCCGGTCCAGCTCCCAGCCGGCCCGGTCGAAGAGCACATGGCGAACCAGCGAGTACCCATTCGAGTGAAGTCCGGACGAGGCCATCGCGATGACCGCGTCACCCTTGCGGATGCGATCCGCGCCCAGCAGCCGGTCGGCCTCGACCACGCCCGTACCGGCGCCGGCCACATCGAACTCGTCCGCGCCGAGCAGGCCCGGGTGCTCGGCGGTCTCCCCGCCGACCAGGGCGCAGCCCGCGAGGACGCAGCCCTCGGCGATGCCCTTGACGATGGCGGCGACGCGGTCCGGGTAGACCTTGCCGACGCAGATGTAGTCGGTCATGAACAGCGGCTCGGCGCCGCAGACCACCAGGTCGTCGACGACCATGCCGACGAGGTCGTGGCCGATGGTGTCGTAGACGCCCATGCGGCGGGCGATGTCGACCTTGGTGCCGACGCCGTCCGTCGCGGAGGCGAGCAGCGGGCGCTCGTAACGCTTGAGGGCACTGGCGTCGAAGAGGCCGGCGAAACCGCCGAGGCCACCGACGACCTCGGGGCGGGTGGCCTTCTTGACCCACTCCTTCATCAGCTCGACGGCGCGGTCGCCCGCCTCGATGTCGACGCCCGCGCTTGCGTAGCTGGCGCCGCCTTCGGCACTGGCAGTCTCAGAGGACGCTGAGGACATCTTGAGATCTTTCGTGTCGTTCGTAACTACGGGGACTACGGGGCTGCAGGCCGTCACGGGCGGCGCAGGGCATCGGCGGCATCGGCGCCGCCGGCCAGCTCCGTCTCCAGCAGCTGCTTGCCGAGCAGCTGGGGATCGGGCAGCTCCATCGGGTACTCGCCGTCGAAGCACGCCCGGCAGAGGTTGGGCTTGGCGATGGTGGTCGCCTCGATCATGCCGTCGAGGGAGATGTAGGCGAGGGAGTCCGCGCCCAGCGACTTGCCGATCTCCTCGACCGTCATGCCGTTGGCGATCAGCTCGGCGCGGGTGGCGAAGTCGATGCCGAAGAAGCACGGCCACTTCACGGGCGGGGAGGAGATCCGCACGTGGACCTCGGCCGCACCGGCCTCGCGGAGCATCCGGACGAGCGCGCGCTGGGTGTTGCCGCGGACGATCGAGTCGTCGACGACCACCAGGCGCTTGCCCCTGATCACTTCCTTGAGCGGGTTGAGCTTGAGCCGGATGCCGAGCTGGCGGATGGTCTGGCTGGGCTGGATGAAGGTCCGGCCGACGTAGCTGTTCTTGACCAGGCCCGTGCCGTACGGGATGCCGCTGGCCTCGGCGTAGCCCACGGCGGCGGGCGTGCCGGACTCCGGGGTCGCTATCACCAGGTCGGCGTCCACCGGGGCCTCGGCGGCCAGCCGGCGGCCCATCTCCACGCGGGAGAGGTAGACGTTGCGGCCCGCGATGTCGGTGTCGGGGCGGGCGAGGTACACGTACTCGAAGATGCAGCCGCGCGGCTTCGCCTCGGCGAAGCGGGAGGTACGCAGCCCGTCCTCATCGATGGCGATCATCTCGCCGGGCTCGATCTCGCGGACGAAGGAGGCGCCGCAGATGTCGAGGGCGGCCGTCTCGGAGGCCACCACCCAGCCGCGCTCCAGGCGGCCCAGCACCAGCGGGCGGATGCCCTGCGGGTCACGGGCGGCATAGAGCGTGTGCTCGTCCATGAACACGAGGGAGAAGGCGCCCTTGACGACCGGCAGGACCTTGGCGGCGGCCTGCTCGACCGTGAGCGGCTTGCCGTCGTCGTCCGTCTGGCCCGCGAGCAGGGCGGTGACCAGGTCGGTGTCGTTGGTCGCCGCGACCTGGGTGGCCCGGCCGTTCTCCCGGGGGAGGGCGGCGACCAGCTCGGCCAGCTCGGCCGTGTTGACCAGGTTGCCGTTGTGGCCCAGCGCGATGGAGCCGTTGGCGGTCGCGCGGAAGGTCGGCTGCGCGTTCTCCCACACCGAGGCTCCGGTGGTGGAGTAGCGGGCGTGACCGACCGCGATATGGCCCTGGAGAGAGCCCAGGGAAGTTTCGTCGAAGACCTGGGACACCAGTCCCATGTCCTTGAAAACGAGGATCTGGGAGCCGTTGCTCACCGCGATGCCCGCGGACTCCTGTCCACGGTGCTGCAGCGCATACAGCCCGAAATAGGTGAGTTTTGCGACCTCTTCACCCGGAGCCCAGACACCGAAGACGCCACAAGCGTCCTGGGGGCCCTTTTCGCCGGGAAGCAGGTCGTGGTTGAGTCGTCCGTCACCACGAGGCACACCTTGAGTCTATGGCAGGGATGAGGTTCATCCGAACCGGGGACGACCGGTGATGCCTCACACCACGCACAGCCACGTGACACACACAGCGAATCACCGATCTCCCGGTTTTCGTATTGGCCTTAATGACCTAGGTCTTAACGGCCTTCTCCCGGCTTCTCCCGGCTTTCCCTCAGCCGAGCAAGGGAAGTTGCCCCGAAAGATCCGCGCGCTCGCCACTCGCCGTGACGGCGGCTGCGTCGAGGGCCGCGGACCACTCCGTACGGCCCGTGGCAAGGCGAATCCAGGTCAACGGATCGGTCTCCACGACATTCGGGGGCGTGCCGCGGGTGTGCCGCGGCCCCGCCACGCACTGCACCACGGCGAACGGCGGAATACGCACCTCGACCGAGCCGCCGGGGGCCTTGGCGGCCAGCGCGTCGGCGAGCAGCCGGGTGGCGGTGGCCAACGCCTGGCGGTCGTAAGGGATCTCGGCGCCGAGGGCGGTGGCGAGGTCGTCCGTGTGGGCGATGAGCACGGCACAGCGGGTGACCAGGAAATCGTCCAGTCGCATCGCGCCGGTGGGGGTGGCGAGGAGGCGGTCCGGCGGTGCGGTGGTGGTGAGTTCGGCGAAGCGGGCCGCTACGCGGTCGAGCAGGGCCAGGGGGGCTGCTGCCGCTTCTTCGTCCGCTTCCGCCGGCGGCTCTGCGGGCATGGCTGACACCACTGCCGGCCACTCGGTGAGGGTGATCTCCCGTGCGGGAGGAGCGGGTTGCTCGAGGGCACGGTTGACCGCGGCAACGGTTTGGGTGATGCGGGTGATCAACTCGCGGGCGGGGAGGGCGAGCTGGTCTTCGGGGAGGGGGGTCAGGGCGGTGCGGATGTTGTGGAGCTGGGTGGTGAGGGCGGTGCGGGTTCTGGGGTGGTTGTAGGTGCGGGTGCGGGGTGCCATGGGGGGATCTTTCCCCAACCCCGCCCCTTCCCGCAGCATCCGATATGCGGCTCCGCCGCAGGGCGGGGGCTCCGCCCCCGGACCCCCGGGCGGGGTGCAGGGGGCGCAGCCCCCTGCACCCCGGGCCCCTCGCGCTGCGCGCGGGGCGAGATTCGGGGGCTCTGCCCCCGGACCCCGCTTACGCCAGCAACGCCGGGATCGTCGACTCGTGGGTCGTGCGGAGTTCCGGCAGGGGGATCTCGAACTGGCCCTGGATGTCGATCGATTCGCCGTCCACCACGCCGATCCGCGTCGCCGGCAGGCCCCGTGCCCCGCACATGTCCGTGAAGCGCAGCTCCTCGCTGCGCGGCACGGCCACGATCGCGCGGCCCGCGGACTCCGAGAACAGGAAGACGAAGGGGTCCGTCCCTTCCGGTACGACGATCCGGGCGCCCTTGCCGCCGCGCAGGCACGACTCCGCCAGGGCCTGGATCAGGCCGCCGTCCGAGAGGTCGTGCGCCGCGTCGATCATGCCGTCGCGCGAGGCGGCGATCAGGATCTCGGCAAGCAGCTTCTCGCGGTCCAGGTCCACGGCCGGCGGCAGCCCGCCGAGGTGGTCGTGGATCACCTGGGACCAGGCCGAACCACCCAGCTCCTCCTTGGTGTCACCGAGCACGTAGAGCAGGTGGCCCTCGTCCGAGAACGCCATCGGCGTACGGCGGTTGACGTCGTCGATGACGCCGAGGACCGCGACGACCGGGGTCGGGTGGATGGCCGTCTCGCCCGTCTGGTTGTACAGCGACACGTTGCCGCCGGTCACCGGCGTGCCCAGGGCCAGGCAGCCGTCCGCCAGGCCGCGCGTGGCCTCGGCGAACTGCCACATGACCGCCGGGTCCTCCGGCGAGCCGAAGTTGAGGCAGTTGGAGATCGCCAGCGGCCGGGCGCCGGTCGCGGCGACGTTGCGGTACGACTCCGCCAGCGCGAGCTGCGCGCCCGCATACGGGTCGAGCTTGGCGTACCGGCCGTTGCCGTCCGTCGAGACGGCGACACCGAGGTTGGTGTCCTCGTCGACGCGGACCATGCCGGAGTCCTCGGGCTGGGCGAGGACCGTGTTGCCCTGGACGAAGCGGTCGTACTGGTCCGTGATCCAGGACTTGGAGGCCTGGTTCGGGGAGGAGATCACCTTCAGGACCTGCGCACGCAGCTCCTCGGCGGTCTCCGGGCGGGCCAGCTTGTTCGCGTCGTCGGCCTGGAGGTCGTCCTGCCAGTCCGGACGGGCGTACGGGCGCTCGTACACCGGGCCCTCGTGGGCGACGGTGCGCGGCGGCACGTCCACGATCTGCTCGCCGTGCCAGAAGATCTCCAGCCGCTCGCCGTCGGTGACCTCACCGATGACGGTGGCGATGACGTCCCACTTCTCGCAGATCTCGAGGAAGCGGTCGACCTTGCCGGGCTCGACGATCGCGCACATGCGCTCCTGCGACTCGCTCATGAGGATCTCCTCGGGCGAGAGCGTCGCGTCGCGCAGCGGCACACGGTCCAGCTCGACGCGCATGCCGCCGGAGCCGGCGCTGGCCAGCTCGCTGGTGGCGCAGGAGAGACCGGCGCCGCCGAGGTCCTGGATGCCGTCGACCAGGTCCTCGCGGAAGACCTCCAGGGTGCACTCGATGAGGAGCTTCTCCTGGAAGGGGTCGCCGACCTGGACGGCGGGGCGCTTCGTCGGCTTCGAGTCGTCGAAGGTCTCGGAGGCGAGGACCGAGACGCCGCCGATGCCGTCGCCGCCCGTGCGGGCGCCGTACAGGATGACCTTGTTGCCCGCGCCGGACGCCTTCGCGAGGTGGATGTCCTCGTGCTTCATCACGCCCACGCACAGGGCGTTGACCAGCGGGTTGCCCTGGTAGCAGGCGTCGAAGACGACCTCGCCGCCGATGTTGGGCAGGCCCAGGCAGTTGCCGTAGCCGCCGATGCCCGCGACCACGCCCGGCAGGACGCGCTTGGTGTCGGGGTGGTCGGCGGCGCCGAAGCGCAGCGGGTCCATGACGGCGACCGGGCGGGCGCCCATCGCGAGGATGTCGCGGACGATGCCGCCCACGCCCGTGGCCGCGCCCTGGTAGGGCTCGATGTACGAGGGGTGGTTGTGCGACTCGACCTTGAAGGTGACCGCGTAGCCCTGGCCGACGTCGACGACGCCGGCGTTCTCGCCGATGCCGACGAGCAGGGCGTCGTTCTCCGGGGCCTTCTCGCCGAACTGGCGGAGGTGGACCTTGCTGGACTTGTACGAGCAGTGCTCCGACCACATGACGGAGTACATGGCGAGTTCGGCGCCGGTCGGGCGGCGGCCGAGGATCTCGCGGATGCGCGCGTACTCGTCCTCCTTGAGCCCGAGTTCGGCCCAGGGCTGGGCGTCGTCCGGGGTCTCGGCGGCGTGCTTGACGGTGTCGAGAGTCATGCGGCACCTACATTCTTCGCTTCTCCGCCCGTGCGGCGCAGAGGTGCGGCTTTCGTATTCGTCTGCGGCTGGGCGGCCGCACGTGCGACGCTCATGCGACCAGCTTCTTCAGGATCGAGGTGAAGAATCCGAGGCCGTCCGTGCGGCCGGTGCCGACGAGCGGCTCCACCGCGTGCTCGGGGTGCGGCATCAGGCCGACGACATTGCCGGCGGCGTTGGTGATGCCCGCGATGTCGCGGAGCGAGCCGTTGGGGTTGCCGTCCAGGTAGCGGAAGGCGACGCGGCCCTCGGCCTCCAGCTCGTCCAGGGTGCGCTCGTCGGCCACGTAGCGGCCGTCGATGTTCTTCAGCGGGATGGAGATCTCCTGGCCCGCTGCGTAGTCGGTGGTCCAGGCGGTGTCCGCGTTCTCCACACGGAGCTTCTGGTCGCGGCAGACGAAGTGCAGGTGGTTGTTGCGCAGCATCGCGCCGGGCAGCAGGTGGGTCTCGGTGAGCACCTGGAAGCCGTTGCAGATGCCGAGGACGGGCATGCCCGCCTTCGCCTGCCCGATGACGGTCTCCATCACCGGCGAGAAGCGGGAGATCGCCCCCGCCCGCAGGTAGTCGCCGTAGGAGAAGCCGCCGGGCAGGACCACGGCGTCGACCTGCTTGAGGTCCTTGTCGCGGTGCCAGAGCGGCACGGGCTCGAGCCCGGCGATGCGGACGGCGCGCTGGGTGTCGCGGTCGTCCAGGGTGCCGGGGAAGGTGACGACTCCTACGCGTGCGGTCACGAGTCCACTCGCACGGTGAAGTCCTCGATCACGGTGTTGGCGAGAAACGTTTCCGCCATCTCGTGGATTCGGGCGAGGGCGGCGTCGTCCACCGGACCCTCCACCTCGAGTTCAAAGCGCTTGCCCTGACGGACGTCGGCGATCCCCTCGAAACCCAGGCGTGGCAGCGCGCGCTGCACCGCCTGGCCCTGCGGGTCGAGGATCTCCGGCTTGAGCATGACGTCGACTACGACGCGTGCCACTGGCACTCCCGGTGTGTGGTGCGTGAGCTGAAGCGGTACGGCCAGAGTACAGTCCCCAAAAATCTACGCGCATAGATATGCTGGGCTTATCCTCCGGGTTTACGGAGCCGGGGCCGCGGGCCACCCCGGGAAAATTCCGGAAAAAAGAGCTGGGGATCGCACCGTCCTGATTGCAAAGGGGCGGGGGGACGGAATTAACTGGGCCCCACGACGCATAGTCCTTTGCTGTACAAATGAATATGTATTGACCGAGAACAACCGCAAACCTCACATCACCGCAGGTCAACGCGGTGAACTGGCCGAAAGGACCGATTTCCGTGGCGCAGCGCGTAGTGGTCACACTCTCCGACGACATCGAGGGCGGGGAAGCCGCGGAGACCGTCATCTTCGGGATCGACGGCAAGTCGTACGAGATCGACCTGAACTCTGCCAATGCGAAGAAACTGCGAGAGGTCTTCGCGCCTTACCTGGAGGCCGGTCGCAAGCAGTCCCGCTCGGGCAAGGCCTACCGCCGGACGGCCGTGGCGCCCGACCCGGCGGCGGTGCGCGCGTGGGCGCGCTCGCACGGCATGGAGGTGCCGCCCCGCGGCCGGATCCCGAAGAAGGTCTACGAGGCGTTCAACGCCGCGGGGTGAGCGCCCCCGCTCCCCTCTGACGCTCGTCTCCGCCACCCGCCAGGGGCCGCGGCCGGCATCCGGTCGCGGCCTGCCGATCATCGGATTTGCCAACCGCCCCGGGTGATCAGCTAGAGTCTGGATCACGCCGAGGGGCAACGCCGGGAAACCGGCCGGAACTTCGGGGTCATGCGGGTGTAGCTCAGTAGTAGAGCGCCCCCTTTCCAAGGGGGAGGCGCAGTGTGCGATTCCTGTCACCCGCTCTGACCGTCCAGCGATCCACAACTGTGGATCGTCTGGGTGGACGCGCGGGTGTAGCTCAGTAGTAGAGCGCCCCCTTTCCAAGGGGGAGGCGCAGTGTGCGATTCCTGTCACCCGCTCTGTTCGTCTGCCGTCCACGTCAGTGGATCCGGCGGTCGACCTGCGGGTGTAGCTCAGTAGTAGAGCGCCCCCTTTCCAAGGGGGAGGCGCAGTGTGCGATTCCTGTCACCCGCTCTCATCACTTACCGACCACTGCTGTGGATCAGGTAGAGTGGTGCTCGCGCCGCCCGGTGAAAGCCGGTCGGAGGCAATGCGGACGTAGCTCAGTTGGTAGAGCGCAACCTTGCCAAGGTTGAGGTCGCGAGTTCGAGCCTCGTCGTCCGCTCAGAGAAAGAAGGCCCCGGTCGGGAACGACCGGGGCCTTCTGCGTTTCCCTGCACAGCTACCCGGCCGGCCACCCTGCGCGAAAGATGTGACCGTCGTCACCTTTGCCCCGTTTGAGCCCGAGGGTGTCATCGGAGGGGCTCGGCGTTGGCTATAGTGGTACTCGCACCGCACGGAAGAGCGGCGCACATGCGGACGTAGCTCAGTTGGTAGAGCGCAACCTTGCCAAGGTTGAGGTCGCGAGTTCGAGCCTCGTCGTCCGCTCAAGGAAAGAAGGCCCCGGTCGGGAACGACCGGGGCCTTCTGCGTTCCTGCTCGCGCTTCAGCCCGGAAAGCCTCGGTCCCGAAAGCCTCGGTCCGGAAAGCTCAGGCGGAAGCGGGCGCCGCCCGTCCCGGCCTGCTCCGCGGTCAGCCGGGCGCCGTGGGCGCGGGCGATCTGGCGGGCCATGGCGAGGCCCAGGCCGGAGCCGGGCAGGGCGCGGGCCTGGCGGGAGCGGTAGAACCGGTCGAAGACGTGCGGCAGGTCCTCGGCCGCGATGCCGGGGCCGTGGTCGCGCACGGTGAGGTCGAGCGAGCTTTCCGTGCGCGCCAGGTGCACCTCCACCAGACCGCCGGCCGGGCTGAACTTGGCCGCGTTGTCCAGGAGGTTGGACAGCAGCCGGGCGAGCCGGGCGGGTACGCCCGGAACCGTGGCCTCGATCACATCCGTGGTGAACACCGTGCCGGGCCAGTGCCCGCGCGCGGCCGCCGCACAGCGCTCGGCGAGGAGATCGAGCCGCACCTGTTCGACGAGCGGCTGCGGCTCCTCGTCCCGGGCCAGCTCGATGAGGTCGTTGACCATGCCGGTCACTTCGCGCAGCTGCCGTCCCAGGGCCTCGGCGGCGCGGGCGCGCTGGGCCGGGGAGAGCCGCTCCGCGCGGGCCAGCAGCTCGGCGTTGGTGCGGAGTGCGGTGAGCGGGGTGCGCAGCTCGTGGGAGGCGTCGGCGACCAGGCGGCGCTGGGCGGCGACGGCCTCCTCCAGCTCGCCGAGCATGGTGTTGAAGCTGGCTGCGAGGCGGGTGATCTCGTCCTGGCGGTGCTCCCCCCTTTTCCCGTACCGGGGCAGCTCGATGCGGTGGGCCGGGTCGCGGGTGGCGGCGATGCGCTCGGCGGTGGCGGTGAGCCGGGTGACGGGGCGCAGCGAGGTGCGCGAGGCGAGGTAGCCGAGCGCGGCGGCGAGCAGGACGCCCACGGCGCCGACGGCACCCAGGTACCAGCCGGCCTGGCGCACTCCCTGGTCGACGGCGTCCGAACGGGCCGCGACCTGGAGGGCGCGGCCGTCCTTGCCCGGCACCGGGGTGGTGAACATGCGCATCGGGTGGCCGTCGTGGGTGATGTCGCTGTAGAACGCGCCGAGGGTGCCGGCCGCAACGCGGCGCGTGGCGCCCGTCACGGGCAGCACCAGGCCTTGTCGGCCCGGTGCGGCCGGGTCGGCGCGGACGATCTGGGCACAGGCGGGTGCGGCCCGCCAGACGCACTCGTCGCCGAGGACGCCGGTGTCGGTGCCGCCGCGGGTCTGCTGGGCGATGAGCTGGGCCTGCTGTTTGAGCTGGAGGTCGAGCTGGCGGACGAGTTCGTAGCGGATGACGACGAACGCGGCGGCGAGGACGCCGAGGGCGACGAAGGCGACGGCGGCGGAGGTGATCAGGGCGAGGCGGGCGCGGAGGGGTTTGCGGCGGAGGCCGAGGCGTCCCGGCTTTTGTTCTTGCTCCTTTTGTTCTTGCTCCTTTTGTTCTTGCTCCTTTCGCTCCGCCTCCGGCGGGTTCACCGTTCCGCCAGGCGGTAGCCGATGCCGTGCACCGTGTGGACGAGGCGGGAGGCGCCGCCCGCCTCCAGCTTGCGGCGGAGGTAGCCGATGTAGACGGCGAGGGAGTTGGACTCCGGGCCGAAGTCGGCGCCCCAGACGCGCTCCTGGATGACCTCGCGGGCCAGTACCTGGCCCGGGTGGCGCAGGAACACCTCCAGCAGTGCGAATTCGGTGCGGGTGAACTCGAGGTCGACGCCCGCGCGTTCCCCGGTGCGGGTGACGGGGTCCACGGTGAGGTCGGCGAAGGCCAAGTCCGCCGGGCCGCCGACGGGTTCGGCCGGGGCCGCGCGGCGGAGCAGGGCGCGCAGCCGGGCCAGCAGCTCGTCGAGGGCGAAGGGTTTGACGAGGTAGTCGTCGGCCCCGGCGTCCAGGCCCGCGACGCGGTCGGACACGGCGTCCCGGGCGGTGAGGACGAGCACGGGGGTGCGGTCGCCCAGCTCGCGGAGGCGGCGGCAGACGGCGAGGCCGTCGAGCACGGGCATGGCGAGGTCGAGGACGATGGCGGCGGGTGGGGCGGCGGCGACGGCGGAGAGGGCGGCGAGGCCGTCGGCGGCGGAGCGGACGGTGTAGCCCTCGACGGTCAGGCCGTCGACCACGGCCGCCCTTACGTCGGGGTCGTCGTCCACGACGAGGACGGGCGTTTCGGGCATGGCGCTGCGCTCCGGGGGGCGGGGGTGGGTGATCGTGCCGGCTCCCCACGATGGCAGACGTTGTCTGAGAGGGCTCTTAGGGTGCGGGTGGTTGTTGGGGGGGGTGATTCCCCGATCCCGCCCCTTCCCGAAACTGGGGCTGCGCCCCAGACCCCAAGAGAGAACTGGGGGCTCCGCCCCCTGGCCCCCGGGCCCCTCGCGCTGCGCGCGGGGGCGAAGCTCGGGGGGGGCAAATCCAGCCTCTCCGGCGTTTGAGGAGCGGGGGTCCAGGGGCGGAGCCCCCGCCCTGCGGCGGAGCCGCATATCGGATACAGCGGGAAGGGGCGGGGTGGGGAAGAAACCCCCCGACTCAGGACCAGAGCTGGCCCGTCAGGCGTTCGTACGCTTCCGCGTACTTCGCTCGCGTGCGGTCCACGATTTCTTCCGGGAGCGCCGGCGGCGGGGTGTCGCCCGTGCGGTCCCAGCCCGATTCCTTCGACGACAGCCAGTTGCGGACGAACTGCTTGTCGAAGGACGGCTGGGTGCGGCCCGGCTGCCACTCGTCGGCGGGCCAGAAGCGGGAGGAGTCGGGGGTCAGGACCTCGTCCGCGAGGACGAGGTCGCCGTCGGCGAAGCCGAATTCGAACTTCGTGTCGGCGAGGATGATGCCGCGGTCCCGGGCGATGTCGCGGGCCCGGCCGTAGACCGCGAGGGTCGTCTGGCGCAGCAGCGCCGCGGTCTCGGCGCCGACCTGCCGGGCGACCTCCTCGTAGGCGACGTTCTCGTCGTGCTCGCCGACCTCGGCCTTGGTCGCGGGGGTGAAGATCGGGGAGGGCAGCTCGGAGCCGTCGACCAGGCCCTCGGGGAGGGCGAGGCCGCAGACGGTGCGCGTCTGCTCGTACTCGGCGAGGCCCGAGCCCGTGAGGTAGCCGCGGGCCACGCACTCCACCGGGACCATGTCCAGGGAGCGGCAGATCAGCGTGCGGCCGGCCCAGTCGGCGGGGGCCCCGGCGGGCAGTTCGGTGGAGATGACGTGGTGGGGGACCAGGTCCGCGAGGTGCTCGAACCACCAGAGGGAGAGCTGGGTGAGGATGCGGCCCTTGTCGGGGATCTCCGTCGGCAGCACCCAGTCGTACGCGGACATGCGATCGCTGGCGACCATGACGAGCCGGCCGGCCTCGTCGCGGTAGAGGTCGCGGACCTTGCCCGTGTGCAGATGCACAAGGCCCGGCACCTCGACGGGCTTGGGCTTCTCGACGAATCCGGACACGCGTCCTCCCGGTGGTTTGTCCAAACACCTCGATTCTGCCGTACCGGCGGAGGAAGCCCGGGCAGGGGGTCGGACCCGCTTGTCAGACCCGCTTGCAGATGCGGTCCAGGAGATTGGCCGTGGCGCGCTGGATGCGGGAGTCCACGTGGCCGGGCCGGTCCAGGGCCGGGGACCAGGCGAAGGTGCCGGAGGCGAAGACCAGGGCGCCGCTGGGGGCGCGGTAGAGGGAGGTCTCCTGGTGGCGCCGGATGCCCTCGCCGTCCTCGTACGGGGAGTGGGCGAGCAGGATGCGGCGCGTGTGCTCGGGCAGGGCCGTGCGGGGGAAGTAGCGGTCGGCCTCGCCGGCGACCAGGCCGGGCAGCTCGTCGCCCTCGCCGGCGCCGGTGGCCTCCCACAGCCAGTGGTCGGCGTTGCGGACGACCATGGGGGCGGGCTCGGGCACCCGGCCCGCGTACTGGATGCCGAGCAGCTGCTGCTCGGGGGGCGAGGCGTCGCGCCAGAGCGCGGAGCGGCCGGGGCCCCGGCGTTTCCGGCAGGTGAGCAGGTGGTCGGGGCCGGCGGGCGAGGGGGCCAGCTCCACCTGCCAGTACATGGTGTTGGCGGAGAGGAACACCAGTGACGTGCCGTGGTCCCGGGCGTCCTCGACGGCCCGGCGCATGGCGGGCGACCAGTACTCGTCGTGCCCCGGGAAGACCATGCCGCGGTAGCGTGCCGGATCGATTCGCCCGGCGTGCAGGTCGCGGGTCTCGGCGTAGGCGAGGCCGTAGCCGTAGCGCTCGGCCCAGCGGATGAAGTCGTAGGCGTGGCCCACGTGCAGGGGCAGGCCCGCGCCCGCGTAGGGGCGGTCGAAGGAGACCGTGGTGGCGGCGCCCTCCTCGCCGAGGAGCCGGCCGTCGGCGTCCCAGGCGTGGTAGAGGCTGGCGCCCGTGCGGCCGTCCTCGGGGTAGAGGTTGTAGGCCTGCCAGGTGATGTCGGGGAGGACGAGCAGCAGGTCGGCGGGGGCGGCGTCGCGGACGGTGAACGGGATGTGGCTGCGGTAGCCGTCGGCGGTGGTCAGGACGGCCACATAGGCGCCGGTGCTCCAGAAGGAGGGGATCGGCAGCCGCCAGGAGAGCCACCAGTGGTGGCAGGAGACGGTGCGGTCGAAGACGAGCGGCGGCGGCTGGACGATGCCGGACAGCCGGGGGCTGCTGGTGGTCTTGGCGGCGCCCACGCCGCCGTAGTGGCCGATGCGGTAGACGTCCACGCCGAACTGCTGCGGCGGGTCCACGGTGATCCGGAAGTCGATGGACTCGCCGGGGGCGACGGCGCTGTGGGTGGCGAAGCCCTTGATCTGGCAGTGGACGTCGTCGGCGGTGCGGGGGCCGGGTCTGCGGGGCGGCGGGACCCGCAGGGCCACGGGGGCGCCCCTGTGCCGCCCGGGCAAGGGGGGAGCGGCGGCCACCGGGTCCACGTACCAGGGGATGATCTGGCCGGTGTCGTCGAAGTAGTACTCGTCGCCGCGGAGCCAGGGCAGCGGGCCCTGCCCGAAGGGGTCCGACACGGCGTGTGCGAGTGCCCCGGACTCCCAGCGGCGGATCTGGTCCATCCCCATGTGCGCTCCCTCCCCTGGCACCCGGATACCCATTCGGTTTCCCAGCGGATCCCCAGCAGATCACACGGCACGCCCGGCTCGTCGCCGTTCGTCGGGAAATTCCCCGAAAGTGATGGCTCGGCCTCTACGCAGCGTGACCGCATCACGCTCCGTGAGGGCGGTGCGGCGCCCGTCCGTCACCCCAGCCGGACCGGCTTCTCCGGGCGCACGCCCACCTCGCCGAGCCAGGCGCGCAGCGGCTCGCCGTCCCCGTCCTCGATGAGGCTGAGGACCGAGCGGGCGAGGCCGGCGCGCCGGGCGCCGCCGACGAGCAGCGCCGGGCCGTCCAGCCAGTCCAGGCCGGGGGCGGCCCCGGCGGTGTCCACGGCCGCGCAGCACACCATGGCCGTGACGTGGTCGGTGAGCAGCTCCCGGCCGCTCCGCGGCGGCTGGAGCGGGAACAGCGGCGCGAGCCCGTCGACCCAGGAGCCGCCGACAGCGGCGAACAGCCCCCGCCTGGCCGCCCGCTCCTCCCGGGCCGCCTCGCGCGCCACTTCGGCGCTCAGCCGCACCTCCAGCTCCTCCCCCACCCCGCCGCCGGCCGGGCCGGTGAGGCGCTCCAGGACCCTGGCGACCGTGGGGGCGGCGGGGGCGTCCGGAGCGGGGCCGGGCAGGGCGCCGGGCGCCGCGCCCGTCGCGGCGATGTCGTCGAGGACGCGGTGCAGCCGGGCGGCCTCCAGCCGCCACTTACGGTCCACGACCTCCTCCGGGTACTGGCTCCAGGCGACGGGGGACCAGTCGGGGCCGGGCTCGCAGGGGCCGCCGTGGAAGAGCCGGGCGGCGAGCAGGGAGGCGGCCTCGTCGATGAGGCCGGGTTCCTCCAGGAGGTCGCAGGCGGGCCGCTCGCCCAGCCGGGAGGCGAAGCCTTCCGCCAGCCGGTCGCGGCGGGACAGCTCGGTGAGCGCGGAGACGACGCCCGCGTCCAGCCGGGAGGGCCAGCGGCCCATCCGCCAGGCGGGCAGCGCGACCCGGTTCAGCAGCCGGTCCCAGCCGGCGTAGGCGAGGCCGACCTGCTCCTGGGCGACGATCCGCAGCCCGTAGTCCACCGCCTGGGCACGCTCGGAGGCGGCCGCGGCGACCCCGCGCTCCATCTCGGCCGCGTGGTCGCGGCAGGAGCGCAGCAGCAGCCGGGCCGCCCAGCCGACGAAGCCCAGCAGCGGCCGCCCGGCGGCCACGGCCACGGCGGCGTCCAGACCCCGGACGAAGCGCCGGGCGGCCGCTATGTCGGGGTGGGCGGCCGGGCCCGTGCCCGCCACCACCGGGGCCAGCAGGGCGCGCAGCTCGGCGACGCGCATCCACCACAGGAACGGCGAGCCGATCACCAGCACGGGCGCCGCCCCGTCGGCGCGGCGGCGCGTGAACAGGCCCTCGCGCGGCGGGGCGTGCGCCGGGTGCGTACGGTCCTCGAGCCAGCTGTCGCAGTCGGGGGTGAGGGCCATGGCGGAGGGCGCCGGGACGTCCAGCCGGTCGGCGAGGTCGCGGACCAGGCGGTAGAGGTCGGGCGCCGTCTCCTCCGGGATCGGCACGGTGGGGCTGAGGGCCGGGCGGGCCCGGGCGACCACCATGGCGACGGCGGCCGCCAGCAGCAGGGCGAGCACGGCGAGGGCGGTCACGGCGGGGCGGACGACGCCCCAGACGGAGCCGTCCGGGATCCGCCCCATGGCGGAGCCGGCCGCCAGCACCACGGCTGCGGCGGCCGGCACCATGGCGACGGCCAGGCCGGCGCTGCGGACGCGCAGCACGGCGAGGGCTCGGGTGCGCGCGGTCAGCACGCCTGCTTCCGGACCTGCCACGAGACCGATCACCCCCAGTTGCCTGTCAGTGCTCTGCCGAGGTGCGTTGCCTTACCTCCCCCACTGTGGCACCGGCCTCTGACATCGCAATGCCGGTGGGCCGGTTGAGCCGACGGGTCAGCCACGCGGCCGCCGACCTGCGCCGCACCATAGTTGGGGGTGGGGCGCGCGTCAGCCGGTTGGCGAAGTGGTCACCCGATGGAATGGCTTTGGGCAAAGCCTCTGCGGGAAGGGATGACCGGGGGTCCGCCCGCCGGCAGGGTCGGTCGGCTCAGGCCGAGGCCGCCGACGCCGCCGCCTTCGCCGCGATGTCCGTGCGGTGGTGGGAGCCGTCCAGCCGGATGCGGGAGACCGCCTCGTACGCGCGCTCCCGGGCGGTGGCCAGGTCCTCGCCCGTGGCCGTCACGGAGAGCACCCGCCCGCCCGCGCTGACCACGCGGCCCTCGGAGTTCTGCTTCGTGCCCGCGTGGAGCACGTACGCCCCGGTCACCCCGGCCGCGTCCGCCAGGCCCTCGATCACATCGCCCGTGCGGGGGGTGTCCGGGTAGTTGTGGGAGGCGATGACGACGGTCACGGCGGCCTCGTCGTTCCAGCGCAGCGGGGGCTCGGCCGCGAGGTTGCCGGTGGCGGCGTTCAGCAGGACACTCGCGAGCGGGGTGCGCAGCCGGGCCAGCACCACCTGGGTCTCGGGGTCGCCGAAGCGCGCGTTGAACTCGATGACCCGCACACCGCGCGAGGTGATCGCCAGGCCCGCGTAGAGCAGCCCGGAGAAGGGCGTGCCGCGGCGGCGCAGCTCGTCCACGGTGGGCTGGAGCACGGTCTCCAGCACCTCGTCGACCAGCTTGGGGTCGGCCCAGGGCAGCGGGGAGTACGCGCCCATGCCACCGGTGTTGGGGCCCTCGTCGGCGTCCAGGGCGCGCTTGAAGTCCTGGGCGGGCCGCAGCGGCAGGACGGTCTCGCCGTCGGTGATCGCGAAGAGGGAGACCTCGGGGCCGTCCAGGAACTCCTCGATCACCACGCGGTCGCAGCCGAGCGCGTGCTCGCGGGCCGCGGCCAGGTCGGAGGTGACCACGACACCCTTGCCGGCCGCCAGGCCGTCGTCCTTGACCACGTACGGGGGACCGAAGGCGTCCAGCGCCTCGTCGACCTCGGCCGGGGTGGTGCAGACGTAGCTGCGGGCGGTGGGGACGTTCGCGGAGGCCATGACGTCCTTGGCGAACGCCTTCGAGCCCTCCAGCCGGGCCGCCTCCG
Organism: Streptomyces sp. 17_S59; assembly: GCF_056930295.1. NCBI lineage: Bacteria > Bacillati > Actinomycetota > Actinomycetes > Kitasatosporales > Streptomycetaceae > Streptomyces > Streptomyces sp. 17_S59. The sequence continues at coordinate 3,336,184 of NZ_JBXOWD010000001.1, forward strand.
CCGACGGGCCGAAGACGGGGATGCCGGCCGCCCGCAGCGCGTCGGCCACGCCCGCGACCAGCGGCGCCTCCGGGCCGACGACCACGAGGTCCGCGCCCAGCGACTCGGCCAGCGCGGTGACGGCCGCGCCGTCCAGCGCGTCCACGGAGTGCGTCTCGGCGATCTCCGCGATCCCGGCGTTGCCGGGGGCGCAGTGCAGCGCGGTGACGTCGGGGTCGAGGGACAGGGAGCGGCACAGGGCGTGTTCGCGGGCGCCGCCGCCGATGACGAGGACCTTCACGGGGGTCACTCTATTGCCCGTCTTGTGGATCAGTACGACTCGGGGGCAGGGGGAGACTCGTAGGAACCTCTCGGTGCGGCGGCCGGGAGCCTTCTCGGGGCCTCTGCGGAGCCGCCCTGGGCCACTCTGCGGAGCCTTCGTGGGGCCTCCCGGGAACCCTCTCGTCAGAACGTTTCCGCGCCCCTACAGCGTCCATGCCCCGGCGGGCACTCACTCTTTCGGGTGGGCATCGAAGGGCACCTATACCTGATCCCGCTGCACTTACGGACGGAAAAGGCCGGATCATGTGCCCAACGCCAACCGTTCGGCGGTAGTAAGGAGGCTGCGATCACGGTTAACGCACATGGCGCACATGCGGCGGAGAGGGAGTGCAGGGGTGAGCCAGCCTGAGATGCAACCCGAGGGGCTCCCGAGGGAGCAGGACGGGAAGCTCCGGGATGACCTGCGCGGCCGGACCTTCCCGCTCGGCGACTGGGGAGAGCCCGCCGAGCGGCTGGACGAGCTGTACAGATGGGTCGAGGGCGGTGCGCTGAAGCTGGCCGACTGGTATCTGACCGACCGCGCCTGGAAGCGCCGCTGGGCGCGCGGGCTGCGGATCGGGGCCGCGTTCTGTGCCGTGGTCGGCGCCGCGCTGCCGCTGCTGGAGCTGACCAAGGTGCTGCGCACCGGCTCGGCCTGGGCGTTTCTCGCGCTGCTGGGCGCGGTGGCGTGCGTGGCCTGCGACCGGTACTTCGGGCTGACGTCCGGCTGGATGCGGGCCGTGGCCACGGCGCAGGCGGTGCAACGGCGGCTGGAGGCGCTGCAGTTCGACTGGGCGTCGGAGTGCGTGCGCGAGGTGCTGGGGCCGACGGAGGGGACGGCCAGTGAGGCGGCGGAGCGCTGTCTCACGGTGCTGCGGCGCTTCTCCGAGGACGTGTCGGAGCTGGTGCGGGCCGAGACGGCGGACTGGATGGTGGAGTTCCGGGCGGGGCCTGCGCCGTTGCTGACGCAGTCGCTTGTGGCTTGGGGGCCGCGGGGGGATGCGGGGCCGGTGGGGCGGTTTCCGATGCCGCCGGGGACTCGACCGAATATGCCTCGGCAGAGGCCGCCGGAGTCTCCGCGGTAGGGGTGCCTTGGGGGTTGTTTCCCCGATCCCGCCCCTTCCCGAAACTGGGGCTTCGCCCCAGACCCCCGGGTCGGTGCGGGTGCGCTGTCTGGTTGTGCCCACCCGTTCCGCCCTGCGGAACGATTGCCCACAACCAGACAGCGCGGCTCAGCTGAAGACGATCATTGAGCCTTGACCCAGGCTTCTTGTTGCTGCTGCGTGGAGGCCCAGCCAGACGTGGCGTTCTCTTGCGAAAGGGCTGTCGTCGGCCGGGCCGGGGGCCGCCCTTTCGTTCAGGGCCGTGGGGCGGTCGGGGGCGGCGGGGGGCGCCGGGGGGTTGACCGGGTCGATGCCCAGCACCGGGGCCACCGCGTCGAGTTCGCGCAGCAGGCCGTGGCTGGAACCCAACGGGCCGCCGCCCTCCAGCAGTTCGTCGCTGGAGAGCGGGTGCGCGAAGTCCACCGGAACGTACGCCCCGGCGTGGTCGTAGTGCCACACCAGGTGCGACTCCTTGGCCGTCGCCTCGAACATCTCCAGCAACTGCTCGTAGTCGCCGCCGAGTTCGTCGACGGGGGCGACGGGCAGCCCGCACAGGTTCAGCAGGTAGGCGCGGCGCAGGAAGTGCAGGGCGTCGTAGTCGAAGCCCGCGACCGGTGCGACGTCCCCCGAGAGGCCGGGCATGTAGCCGAAGACGGGCACCGGGGGCAGCCCGGCCGCGCCGAGCGCCTTGTCGTACGCGGCGATTTCCTCGGCGAAGGGGTTCTCGGGACTGTGGCACAGCACATCGACAAGGGGCACTAGCCAGAGATCACACGCCACGTGAACTCACTCTCGTGTGGGCCGTTTCATGCGATGGTCGGGCCAGAGTAGTGCCGCTCAGCCGGTTGTCATACAGCCGCGACGGACATCGTCAACTCTCCCCGCGCACGTCCCACACCCACGTGTCATCCACGCGCTTCGGCGGACTCCCCACCAGCCGGGTGACCGCCTCGCGCAACGGAGCGGCCTTCTCGTGCCGGGCGGGCAGGACGAGCGCGTCCGCGCGCCAGAAGTCGAGGTCCCCGTGGAACTCGCGGCGCTGCTGGGGTCCGACGGCGGGGACCTCGCCGGTCTCGCGGACCTTGTTCAGCAAGTCGGAGGTGGGGCGCGGCTGGGGCCCGTAGATGCCGATGCGGTCCGGCCCCCACGGCCCGTTGAAGTAGCCGCCGGGGAAGGCGAAGCCCAGGTCGTCCTCGATCTGCCAGCCGAGGGCGGCGGCGTCGGAGGGGCCGGGCACCGGCACGGGCACCAGCGAGTGGCCGGGCCGTACGTAGTCGCGCCAGCCGCCGTCCGCGAAGAACGCGGGCACGGGAGTCCGTTCGACGGTCCGGTACGGCGTCGGGACCAGCGGGACGAGCGCCACGGCGAGGGCGGCCCAGCCGAGCAGCCGCCGCGATGCCTCGCGCTCGCTGCGGGCGCGCCGGACGGCCAGCCGGTCGCAGGCCAGGGCGAGCAGGATGCCCAGCGCGGGCACGCAGACCATGGACACGCGGGATTCGATGACCGACTCGTAGAACGGCATGTGCGCGACGAGGCGCCAGGGGCCGGGCAGGGTCTTGTCCGTGCCGAGCAGCGGGATGTTCTGGCCGAGGGAGAGGACGGCCGCGGCCAGCGCGGTGAAGCCCAGGGCGCGCACGCGCGGCTGGTCGCGCAGATACCTCACCAGGGCGACGGCGAGGGCGACGAGCGGCCAGCCGAAGAAGGCGTTCTCCTCGGTCCGGTTGAGGGACAGCGACGCGGCGATCCCGTCGTCGCCGGCCAGCGACCGGGTGGCGAACTCCAGCAGGGCCATGGGGTGGTTGCCGACCTGCCCGTGCAGCACGCTGCGGTAGCTCTGCGGGCCGTGGAACTGCCAGATCAGGGGGACGGCCACCAGCGGCACGGCGACGAGCGCGGCGATGCCGAGGCCCCGCAGCAGCGGCCTGGTCAGGGCCCGGGCGACGTCCGGGGCGGCCACGGCGTAGCCGAAGGCGAAGAGGAGGAGGCCGGTCGCGGCCAGCAGCAGCGCCTCCTCGCCGAGGAAGACCTGGTAGGCGAGGAAGAGGCCGAGGACGACGGCATCGCGCGTGGGGCGCTTCCCCTCGCACAGCCGCAGCGCCCGGTCGATGATCAGCGGCATCATGAAGAGCACCGCGAAGTTGGGGTGTGCGACGCCGTGCGAGACCATCGGCGGCGCGAAGGCGCAGAACGCGCCGCCCAGCGCCGCGGCCCATCGGGAGCGCACGAACCACCGGGCGAGCAGCCGGTACCAGCACCAGGCGGTGGCGGCAAGCCCGCCGGTCAGCACCAGCACCCAGGTGACCTGGGGGCCGAAGGCGAGCGTGACGGGCGTGAGCGGGACGGAGAGGCCCAGCATGGCGGTGTTCGCCATGAGGTTCACGCCCAGCGGGAAGTTCTGCAGATCGCTGAAGAGCGGATTCCGGAGGTGGGCGACGTTGTCCGCGGTGACCGCGAAGAACCACTCCCACTGCTGCTGGTCGGAGCCCGAGTCGACGAGGTAGCGGTGGGCCGGGCTGCCCCACAGCCCGGCGTACAGCAGGAAGGACGAGAAGAGGAAGAGCGCGGGTATGAGCAGCTGTACGGGCCGCAGCGCGCGCCAGCGTATGCGTATGAGATCGGCGAGGACGGTGGGGTAGGCGAGCGGGCGGATCTTGGAGCCCGGCTGATGGGCCCAGCGGACCGGCACCTCGGCGACCTCCCAGTCCTTCTGGTGGAAGAAGCGCAGGATCTCGACGTCGAAGCTCCAGCCGTCCAGCCGGGAGCCGGCGAAGGCGCTGCGCACCTTGCCGCCGTCGAAGAGCTTGAAGCCGCACTGAGTGTCGCGTATGCCGGGCACCGCCGCCGCGCGTATCAGCCGGGAGCCCAGGCGGCCGAGGAACTCGCGGAGCACGTGCTGGCGCACGGCGATGCGCGAGCCGGGCAGGGCGCGCGAGCCCACGGCGGCGGTGGCGCCCGCGTCCAGCCGCTCCTCCAGCAGGGCCAGTTCCTCGATGGGGGTGGCCAGGTCGGCGTCGGTGATCAGTACGCGGCGGCCGCGCGAGTCGAGCACGCCGGTGCGCACGGCGTGGCCCTTGCCGCGGTTGGCGGGGGTGCGCAGCAGGCGGATGCGGGGCTCGTCCCCGGCCGCGGCCTCGGCGACGGCCGCCGTGCCGTCGGTCGAGCCGTCGTCGACGACGATCACTTCCCAGTCGGTTCCCTCCCGGGCGCCGAGGTGGTCGCGGATCGCCGCGAGCGTGGGGGCGAGCCGGTCCTCCTCGTTGTACGCCGGCACGACCACCGTGAGGTCGAGGGTTCCGGCATCGGTTGCCATGGGCGTCTCCGACGGCTGGGTTTTTGACATCACGATCCGTTTGTCGACGACAAGGAGCGAGATCGACCCTATTCGGTCAGCTGTCGATCAATGGCAGATCAACGTCGGGCAAAGACCGGGTGTGTCAAATGTCCCGGCCCGGGGCGGCGTCCGGGTCCGAGTCCGGGGCTGCGTCCGGCGCGGGTGCCGGTGCCGGTGCCTGGGGCGTCCGCCGGGTCAGCTCGTCGATCAGGGCCAGCGTGTGGGCGTTGTAGGCGGCGACGACGCGCTGCGCCCACTCCACGTCCCGGCGGGCTATGGCCTCGACCAGCTCGGTGTGGCGGTGCCACAGCCGCCCGCGCAGATCGCTCAGCGCCCGCAGCAGCGGCACTGTGAAGACCCAGCTCTGCACCCGCACCCGGTCCAGGAAGTCGGATATGTACGGGTTGCCCACCAGGCCGGCCATCTCCCGCCAGAACCGGAGGTCGTAGCCGATGAGGATGTCGAGGTCCCCGGCGAGCGCGGCCCGCGAGGCCTCCTCCGCCCGGCGCCGCACCGAGCCCAGCGACTCCGGCGTCGCCGCCAGCAGCGCGCGCTCCGCGGAGCGGCGGAACATGCCCTCGACGATCAGGGTGCGGGCCTCGACCATGTCCCGGAAGTCCGCGTACGAAAACTCGCGCACCCGGTAGCCCTTGTGCAGCTCCACGTCCAGCAGCCCCTGCGCGCACAGGTCCAGCAGGGCCTCGCGGACGGGGGTGGCCGAGACTCCGTACTGTTCGGCGATCTCCTTGACGGTGAACTGCCGTCCCGCCGGGAGCCGCCCCGCGATCACCTCCTCGCGCAGGGCGTCGGCGATCTGTGAGCGCAGGGTCGTGCGCTTGACAGGCTCGCTGCCGGGCATGGTCTTCGTGGTCCCCTTCCGTGACCGCCGCACGCCTGGCATGCGAACGGCCCCCGCAACGATAAGCGAGGGCCGTGGCTGAGCAATATGACCGTGCGCACGGGCAGGGGAACGCTACCTGATCGGTGACAGGGGGCGGGGGCGCGGGCGCCCCGGCCCCCAGGCCCTGTCGTCAAAATAGCGCCGCGGGGCAGGCGGGATTTTGACGACAGGGCCTAGGCCACGTGCGCGTCCGCCGCCGTCAGTGCCTCGTCCAGGGCCGCCAGGCCCTCCTTCGCCTCCGGGGCCGTGATCGTGCAGGGCGGGGCGACGTGTGTGCGGTTCATGTTCACGAACGGCCAGAGGCCCGCCGCCCTGCAGGCCGCGGTGAAGTCCGCCATGGGGGCGTTCGCCTCGCCCGAGGCCGCGTACGGCACCAGCGGCTCCCGCGTGGCCCGGTCGCGCACCAGCTCCACCGCCCAGAACGCGCCCAGGCCGCGCACCTCGCCCACCGACGGGTGGCGCTCGGCGAGTTCGCGCAGGCCCGGGCCCAGGACCTGCTCGCCGATGCGGGCCGCGTTCCAGACGATGCTCTCCTCCTCCATCGCGTTGATCGTCGCCACCGCCGAGGCGCAGGCGAGCGGATGGCCGGAGTAGGTGAGCCCGCCCGGGTAGGGGCGCCGGTCGAAGGTCGCGGCGATCTCGGCGGAGATCGCGACGCCGCCGAGCGGTACATAGCCGGAGTTGACGCCCTTGGCGAAGGTCAGCAGGTCGGGCGTGACGCCGAAGTGCTCGGCGGCGAACCAGCGGCCCGTGCGCCCGAAGCCCGCCATGACCTCGTCCAGCACGAAGACGATGCCGTGCCGGTCGCAGAGCTCCCGGACGCCCGGGAGGTAGCCGGGCGGCGGCACCATGATCCCGGCCGTGCCGGGCACGGTCTCCAGGACGATCGCGGCGATCGTCTGCGGGCCCTCGAAGGCGATGGTGTCCTCGAGGTGCTGCAGCGCGCGCTCGCACTCCTGCTGCTCGTTCTCCGCGTGGAAGGGCGAGCGGTAGAGGAAGGGCGCCCAGAAGTGCACGACGCCCGCGGAGGCGGTGTCGGAGGGCCAGCGGCGCGGGTCGCCGGTCAGGTTGATGGCCGCGGCGGTCGCGCCGTGGTACGAGCGGTAGGCGCTGAGCACCTTGGGACGGCCGGTGTGCAGCCGGGCCATGCGGACGGCGTTCTCGACCGCCTCGGCGCCGCCGTTCGTGAAGAAGACCTTGTCGAGGTCGCCGGGGGTGCGCTCGGCGATCAGCCGCGCGGCCTCGGAGCGGACGTCCACGGCGAAGCCCGGCGCGATGGTGCACAGCCGCGCCGCCTGCTCCTGGATCGCGGCCACGACCTTGGGGTGCTGGTGGCCGATGTTGGTGTTGACCAGCTGAGAGGAGAAGTCGAGGTAGCGGTTGCCGTCGTAGTCCCAGAAGTAGGAGCCCTCGGCCCCCGCGACGGCGAGCGGATCGATGAGGGCCTGCGCGGACCAGGAGTGGAAGACGTGCGCGCGGTCGGCGGCCTTGACGGCCGCGGCGTCGGAGGGCGGGGGCTGCGTGCTCACGGGCGTGACCTCTGTCGGAACGGGCCGGGCGCGGAACGGGCCGGGGCGGCGGACGGACTGCGCCGAGCCTAGGAAGTGCGGCCCCGCGCCCGACACCGGCACTGTGTCGCCCGCTCGCCGGGGCCGCCGACACAGTGCCGGGTGGGGCGGGCCCGTACCGCGCCCGGGCCTGCAAATCGCCGTACAGGAAATCCCCGTTCGATGGCATTTGCGCTGCTACGGTCAATTTGCAGTTGCAGTTTGGGATCCATTTGTCATGTGCGCCCGAAGGCAGGTGACCTCGGGCGCACTTGCGTTTTCCACGGCGTACGGAATTTCCGCCGTACGACCCCATCGAGGAGATCGTCTTGGCCAGCGGCACCGTGAAGTGGTTCAACTCGGAAAAGGGATTCGGGTTCATTCAGCAGGACGGCGGTGGCGCCGACGTCTTCGCCCATTACTCCAACATCGCCACCCAGGGGTACCGGGAACTCCAGCAGGGGCAGAAGGTCACCTTCGACATCGCCCAGGGCCAGAAGGGCCCGCAGGCGGAGAACATCATTCCCGTCTGACCGCCCGACCGGTTGACGTCCGACCGTCCGACGCCGCAGCCCGCCGGGCCGGCCCGGCGGCCCCCCTGGAGGGCCGGGGACCGCACTTCCTCCGTGCGGATACCCGGCCCTTTGCCGTGCCGCTATTCTCCGGCCAGGAAACATGGGGGAAGGAGCGCCCGGCATGGAACGTCTGTCGCCGGAGGATCCACGGACACTCGGGGCGTACCGGCTGCTGGGCCGGCTGGGCGCGGGAGGCATGGGGCGGGTCTACCTCGCCCGTTCCGAACGCGGACGCACGGTCGCCGTCAAGCTGATCCAGCCGGAGCTGGCCGGGCAGGAGGAGTTCCGGCGCCGCTTCCGGCACGAGGTGCGGGCCGCCCGGCAGGTCGGCGGGGAGTGGACCGCGCCGGTCCTGGACGCCGACACCGAGGCCGCGGTGCCCTGGGTCGCCACCGGCTACATCGCCGGGCCCTCGCTGCGCGAGGTCGTCGGCCACGACCACGGGCCGCTGCCCGAGCGGTCGGTGCGCATCCTCGCCGCCGGGCTCGCCCGCGCCCTGCAGGACGTCCACGCCGCCGGGATCGTCCACCGCGACCTCAAGCCGTCCAACGTGCTGGTCACCCTCGACGGCCCGCGCGTCATCGACTTCGGCATCGCCCGCGCGCTGGGTGGGGGTACCACCCATGCCGTTCAGGCAATGGGGGACGTCACGGACGGCGGTCTCACCCGGACCGGCGCGGCCGTCGGCTCGCCGGGCTTCATGTCGCCCGAGCAGGTGCGCGGCGGCAAGGTCACGCCCGCCAGCGACGTCTTCTGCCTCGGCTCGGTGCTGGCCTACGCGGCCACCGGCCGGATGCCCTTCGGCACGGCCGACAGCGGCGTCCACGCGCTGATGTACCGCATCGTCGAGGAGGAGCCCGACCTCGCCGAAGTGCCGGAGGCGCTGCAGCCGTTGATCTCCGCGTGCCTCGCCAAGGCCCCCGCCGAGCGGCCCACGACCGAGCAGGTCCTGGCCCGCAGCGGCGTCGCGGACGAGCTGGCCGGGCTGCGCACCGGCGAGCCCTGGCTGCCCGGCGGCCTCGTCGCACAGCTGGCCCGGCACGCGGTGCGGCTGCTGAACGCGGAGGAGGAGCCCGCGGCGGCCGCCGCCGAGCCCATACCCCGGCCCGCCGGGACCCCCACCACGGTCGTCGACCCGCCCCGCGACGCCCCGCCGCCCGAGCCGCCGACCGTCACCGTGCCCGTGCCCGCCGCGTCGCAGCCCCTGCCCCCGGCCGCCCCCGCACCCGGCCCGTACGGCACCAGCCCGTACCAGCCCGTCGTCCTCGTGCCCGCGCCCGCGCCGCCGCAGCGTTCGCGCACGCCCTACATCGTGGCCGCCGTCGTGGTCGCCGGGCTGCTGGCGGGCGGCGGGACGGTGTTCCTGCTCAACCGGCAGACGAGCGACGAGGGCCGGGGCGCGGCCGCCTCCCCCGCCGGCACCCCCTCGGCCCCGGTCGGCCCCGCCACGGCCCCGGGGGCGAGCACCACACCGCCGGCCCCGGCTCCGGGGGCGAACCCGGCGCCGACGCCCACGCCGGCCCTCCCGACCCCGCCGCAGGGCGGAGCGGGCTCCGTCTTCCTCGGCACCTGGCAGTCCGGCTTCACCACCGGCTCGGGCTCCAGCAGCCGCACCATCACCATCCGGAAGGGCCAGGTCGTCCAGGTCACCATCCAGGGCGGCGGCACCCTCGACGACGGCAGCTCCTACAGCTGCCAATGGTCCGCGACCGGCAGCGACGACGACACGGTCGGGGGCACGACGACGATGCACCTCGGCCCCTCCGCCGTCACCCGGGCCCAGCCCGCCTCGGCCTGCCAGCCCGGCTCCGCCTCCGAACTGGTCCTGCTGCCGGACGGGCGGATGCGGCGCGACTTCACCGACTCGGGCACCAGGGACGCGTCGCTGGTCTACAGCAGGACCGGCTGAACGGGGCCGGCTGAACGCGAAGGCGCCCCGACGGCTTCATGCCATCGGGGCGCCTTCGGCTGGTGCGCATGTAGTGCGCGTGCCGCTTACGACAGGAACGAGTTGATCTCGATCGTCTCGTCACGGCCCGGGCCGACGCCGATCGCGGAGATCGGGGCGCCCGACATCTCCTCCAGCGCCTTCACGTACGCCTGGGCGTTCTTCGGCAGCTCGGCGAAGGTCTTGGCCTTCGAGATGTCCTCGGACCAGCCCGGCAGCATCTCGTAGACCGGCTTCGCGTGGTGGAAGTCGGTCTGGCTGTAGGGCAGTTCCTCGACGCGCTTGCCGTCGATCTCGTACGCGACGCAGACCGGGATCTGCTCCCAGCCGGTCAGCACGTCGAGCTTGGTGAGGAAGAAGTCCGTCAGGCCATTGACGCGGGTCGCGTAGCGGGCGATGACCGCGTCGAACCAGCCGCAGCGGCGGTCGCGGCCGGTGGTCACACCGCGCTCGCCGCCGATGGTGCGGAGCTTGTCGCCGTCCTCGTCGAACAGCTCGGTCGGGAACGGACCGGCGCCCACGCGGGTCGTGTACGCCTTGAGGATGCCGATCACGCGGTTGATCTTCGTCGGGCCCACGCCCGCGCCCGTGCAGGCGCCGCCCGCGGTCGGGTTCGAGGAGGTGACGAAGGGGTACGTGCCGTGGTCGACGTCCAGCAGGGTGCCCTGGCCGCCCTCGAAGAGGACGACCTTGCCCTCGTCGATGGCGTTGTTCAGGATCAGCGTGGTGTCGGCGACGAACGGCCTGATCTGCTCGGCGTAGCCCAGCAGCTCCTCGACGATCTTGCCGGATTCGATGGCGCGGCGGTTGTAGAGCTTCGCCAGGAGCTGGTTCTTCAGCTCCAGGGCCGCCTCGACCTTCTGGGTCAGGATCGACTCGTCGTAGAGGTCCTGGACCCGGATGCCCACGCGGTTGATCTTGTCGGCGTAGGTCGGGCCGATGCCGCGGCCGGTGGTGCCGATCTTGCGCTTGCCGAGGAAGCGCTCGCCCACCTTGTCGAGGGTGACGTTGTAGGGCGTGATCAGGTGCGCGTTACCGCTGATGAGCAGCTTGGACGTGTCGACGCCGCGCTCGTTCAGCCCGCTCAGCTCGGAGAGCAGGACCGCCGGGTCGACGACGACACCGTTGCCGATCACCGGGGTGCACCCCGGCGAGAGGATTCCGGAAGGGAGAAGGTGGAGCGCGTATTTCTGGTCGCCGACGACGACCGTGTGGCCGGCGTTGTTGCCACCTTGGTAGCGCACCACATAGTCAACGGATCCACCGAGCAGGTCGGTGGCCTTTCCCTTGCCCTCGTCACCCCACTGAGCACCGAGCAGCACAAGTGCGGGCACAGGCGTACACCCCTTCCGGGCGGGGCATGTCCAACGTGCACAGGTGGCGGAAGCCCGCACGATACGGGCCTTCACCACTGCTGGAGCCGTCGAACCGGTGCCCCGGATAGACGAAGCCCCTGACGCAACAGCGACAGGGGCTCTTGCACCGAGAGATTACCTGAGGAAGGACGAAGGTGTCGGCTGCAGACCCCGCCGGACGGCAGCTGCTCGTCGTCATCGACCCTGTCGCCAGGCGGGTGGACGGCGAATCCACACGGATCGCGAAGGACGTCCTGTGCGCCGGATCGGTGGCGAAAATCTGCCTCCCGAACGGGCCGGAGGAAGTGGCGCGGGCCGTCGTCAGACGCGGCCGCCGCCGCACCGTCGTGATCGGGGACGACCGCGCCCTGCTGCGCGTCGTCGGCCTGCTGTACCGGCGCCGGGAGCTGGCCGAGGCGCCCCTGGCGTGGGTGCCGGTCGGGGCGCTCCCCACGGTGTCGGTGGCCCGGGTCCTGGGCGTCCCGCTGGGGGCCGTGGCGGCCGCCAGGGCCGTCCTGGACGGCGCGGAGCGGCGGCTGGGGCTGCTGTCCGACGACAGCGACGGGGTGGTGCTGGGCGGGCTCTGGGTGCCCGCGGGGGGCGGCGGCGGTGGCGGCGGGCGGGGTGGCCCGGCGGCCGCGCCCGCCGCGGCCCCGGCCCCGGTGTCCGCCCGGGCCTCCGCCGGGGGCCACCAGCCGTGGTGGTCGCCCGCCGCGCGGACGGCCCGCACCGCGCTGACCCTGCTCTCCGGCCCCGCCGGCCGCCATCCGCACACGCTGCCCGCGTGCACGCGGCTGCGGGTCGAGGCGGACGGGGTGCTGCTGGCGGACCTCGACCGGCCCGTCGGGCGTGTCGCGGTGTCGGCGGTGGACGGCATGGCCGAGGTGGTGATCCAGCACCGCACGGGCGACGAACCCCTGCGGGCCAGGGCGCGCACGGTGACGGTCTCGGGCCCGGACTTCCGCTACCGGGCGGACAACCGGATCCGGGGGCCGGTGCGGACGCGGACGTGGACGGCGCGGGGGGAGGCGTGGCGGCTGACGCTCCCGCGGGGGTAGGGGGCGGGGTTCTTTCCCCACCCCGCCCCTTCCCGAAACTGGGGGCAAGCCCCCAGGCCCCCGGGCCCCTCGCGCTGCGCGCGGGGGCAGGACTCGGGGGCTCCGCCCCCGGACCCCCGGTCCGGGGGCGGACGGGCTGATTTTTCAGCCCGTCCGGCGTTTGAGGACTTTCGGGAAGGGGCGGGGTGGGGAAAGAGCCCCCTAACCCCCCGGCGTCACCAGGCCGGCCTCGTACGCGAAGACCGCCGCCTGCGTGCGGTCCCGCAGGCCGAGCTTCACCAGGATCCGGCTCACGTGCGTCTTCACCGTCGACTCCGCCACCACCAGACGCCCCGCGATCTCCGCGTTCGAGCGCCCCTGCGCGACCAGGACCAGCACCTCCGTCTCCCGCTCGGTCAGGTCCCCGACCCGCTCCTGCGTCGGCGCCTTCGGCGCGCCCAGCCGCGAGAACTCCTGGATCAGCCGCTTGGTGACCGTCGGCGCCAGCAGCGCCTCCCCGTCCGCCACCACCCGCACCCCGTCGGCGAGCTGCCGCGCGGACGCGTCCTTGAGCAGGAAGCCGCTCGCCCCGGCGCGCAGCGCCTGGTACACGTACTCGTCCAGGTCGAAGGTGGTCAGCACCAGCACCTTCGCCTCCGCGTCGGCCGCGACGATCTCGCGGGTCGCCTCCAGGCCGTTCATCCCCGGCATGCGGATGTCCATGAGGACGACGTCGGGGCACAGCTCCGCGACCTTCTCGACGGCCTGACGGCCGTCCACCGCCTCCCCGATCACCTCGATGTCGGGCTGCGCGTTGAGGAGCACGGAGAAACCCTCGCGGACCATCATCTGGTCGTCCACGATCAGCACCCTGATGGTCACGCGGCCGCCTCCTCGGCCGGCACCGGCAGGAAGGCCACGACCTCGAAGCCGCCCTCCGCGGTGGCCTCCGCCGTCATCCCGCCGCCGAGCATCGACACCCGCTCCCGCATGCCCAGCACGCCGTGGCCCGCGCCCGGGGAGGGCTTGGCCAGCCGGTCCGGGCGGTCGTTGACGATGCGCAGGCCGAGCCCGCCGAGCACGTAGCCGATCTCCACCCGGGCCGAGGCCCCGGGCGCGTGCCGCAGCACGTTGCTGAGCGCCTCCTGCACGATCCGGTACGCGGACAGCTCCACGCCCTGCGGCAGCGGGCGCACGGCGCCGGTGGTGACCTGCTCGACGTGCAGCCCGGCCTCGCGGACGTTCGCCAGCAGCCCGCCCAGGTCCGCGAGCGTCGGCTGCGGCGCCTCGGGCTCGGCCGGGCCGAACGCGTCCGGGTTCTCGGACCGCACGACGCCCAGCACGCGGCGCAGCTCGGTGAGGGCGGCCACGGCGTTCTCCCGGATCGTGGCGAAGGCGGCGGCCAGCTCCGGCGGGGTGTCCGCGACCCGGTAGGGCGCGGCCTCGGCCTGGATCGCGACCACGGACATGTGGTGGGCGACCACGTCGTGCAGCTCGCGGGCGATCGTGGTCCGCTCCTCCAGCACCGTCCGCCGCGACCGCTCCACCTCGGTGACGGCCGCCTGCGCGGCGACCTGCTGCTTCGACTCGCGCAGGCTGCGCGTGGCGGTGACCGCGAAGAGGACGATCCCGGACAGGGCCAGCAGCTGGAAGAGGCCGGAGCCGATGTAGTCGCTGCCGCGGACGGCGCGGTCGAAGAACATCAGGAACACGCTCAGCAGGCCGGTCAGCAGCCACATCTCGGCGGCCACGCGGGGCCGGGTGCGCAGCGCGACGAGCACCATCACGAGAAGGTGCCCGAAGAGCGCCGCACCGCCGGAGCCGAGGGGGTACAGGCCGATGCCGTCGACGAAGACCGCGGCGGCGGACAGCCACCAGGCGGCCACCGGCCGGACCAGCGTGAGCAGCATCGGCACGCCGGTGAACAGCGCCGCGAACGCGCCGTACGGGATGCCGCCGAGATCGAGCAGCGCGAGCATGACCAGGCCCGTGAAGCCGACGAGGACGCCGTGCGGCAGCCACCGCGCGTACCGCGCCGCGGACCGCGGGAAGGCGCGCACCAACAGGTGCGTCGGCGCCAGCGGCGGCAGCGGGCGGAACGCGAACGGGTCGCTGAAGAGGTCCTCACGGAGGCGTGCGAGGCCGCTCTGGGCGAGGTGGCGCTCGGTGCGGAGGGTGTCGTTCACGGCATCAACCGTAGGCAGGGCGGGCGGGTGCTGTCGTCCGCGCGGATGTGGATATCCGGGGGTCCGTCTCAAGTACTACGCGGGCCCACCGCAGCCGTCAGCACCGCGCACTCCCCCGTCCCCGGAGTGACCGGCTCGAAGTGGCCCGCCCCCTCCAGCACGTGGAGTTCCGCCTCCGCCCCCGCCGCCCGCGCCGCCTCCGCGTACGCCGCGGACAGGGCCACCGGAACGTCCTCGTCCGCCGTCCCGTGCAGCAGCACCACCGGCACCCGCGGCGGCAGCAGCCGCATCGGGTCGGCGTGGGACTCGTCCGCCGGGGCGACCAGCTCGCCCACCGCCCCCGCGCTCAGCCCCAGCGTCCGCGCCCGCGCCAGGTCCGCCACGGGTGCGACGGCCACGACCCGGTCGACGCCGATGCCCGCGGCCGCCGGCGAGGACGCCGCCCACAGCGCCAGGTGGCCGCCGGCCGAGTGCCCGACGAGGACGTGCCGGCCGGCACCCGGGGCAGCCGTCCGTACGGCCCGTACGACGTCGTCGAAGGTCGACGGCCAGCCGCCGCCCCCGCCCACCCGGCGGTACTCCGCCAGCGCGACCTCGAACCCCTCCGCCGCCAGCGCCACCGCCAGCGGCACCAGGTGCTCGCGGTCGTACGTCTCGCGCCAGAAGCCGCCGTGCAGCAGCGTCACCCGCGTCCGGGCGGCGGTGCCACCGCCCCGCGGCAGGTAGAAGTCGACGACCTGGCTGGGATGCGGTCCGTAGGCCACCGTGCGGTCCGGCACGGTCACGGCGCCGGGACCTCCGCCAGGACCTCCGCCAGCACCCGCGCCGCCCGCTCCGCGTCCGCGAAGCCCGTGTAGAGCGGGGTGAAGCCGAAGCGCAGCACGTCCGGGCGGCGGAAGTCGCCGACGACGCCCCGGCGGATCAGCTCCGCCATGACCTCGCCCGCCTCGGCGCACCGCAGCGAGACCTGGCTGCCGCGCTCGTCGTGGGCGTCCGGCGTCACGGACTCCACCCGCCCCTCCGGCACGTACGCGTCCACGCAGCGCAGGAAGAAGTCGGTGAGGGCGAGGCTCTTGGCCCGTACGGCGGTGATGTCGACGCCCTCCCATACGTCCAGGGCGGAGTCCAGGGCGAGCAGGGAGAGGATGTCCGGCGTGCCGACGCGGCCGCGGACGGCGCCGTCGGCGGGGGCGTAGGCGGGGGCCATGCCGAAGGGGTCGGCGTGGGAGTTCCACCCCGGCAGCGGGGAGTCGAAGCGGGGCTGGAGTTCGCCGCGCACGTACAGGTACGCGGGCGAACCGGGGCCGCCGTTGAGGTACTTGTAGGTGCAGCCGACCGCGAGGTCCACGCCGTGCGCGTCCAGCTCGACGGGCAGCGCGCCCGCGCTGTGGCACAGGTCCCAGACGACCCGGGCCCCCGCCTCGTGCACGGCGGCGGTCGTGCCGGGGAGGTCGTGGAGGCGCCCGGTGCGGTAGTCGACGTGGTTGACGAGGGCCACCGCGGTGCGCGGCCCGACGGCGCCGGCCATGTCCGCGGCGTCGACGGCGCGGATCCGGCAGCCCGTCATGCGGGCCGCGGACTCGGCGATGTAGCCGTCGGTCGGGAACGTCGCCGCGTCGACGAGGATCTCGTCGCGGCCGCTCTCCGCCGGGCCGGCGAGGCGGACCCCGGCCACAACCGCCTTGAAGACGTTGATGCTTGTGGAGTCGCCGGCCACGACCTGCCCGGGTGCGGCCCCGACGAGCCGACCGATCCGGTCGCCGACCCGCTCGGGCGCGGTCCACCAGCCGGACTCGGTCCAGGACCGGATGCGCAGCCGCCCCCACTCCCGGCCGACGACGTCGGCGAGGCGCCCGGGGACGGCGCGGGGCAGGGCCCCGAGGGAGTTGCCGTCGAGATAGACGGTGCCCTCGGCGGCGTCCGTTCCGTCGGCATCGTCCAGGACGAACTCCTCGCGCTTGGCGCGGAGTCCGTCGGCGGCGTCGAGGGCCAGTGCCTCGGCCGCGAGTGCGGTCGTCCCGGGCGTCTCAGACATGGCTGCGCGCCGTCCACAGCTCGGGGAAGACGTTCTTCGCCGCGCGCTTCTCCAGCCACGCCACCCCGGACGAGCCGCCCGAGCCCACCTTGGCCCCCATCGCTCTGCGCGTGGCGACGAGGTGGTCGTTGCGCCAGCGCCACACCAGCTCCGCGACCTCGGTGAGGGCCTCGCCCAGGCGGCACTCGTCGCTGTGCTGGTCGCCCGAGTAGACGCGCTGCCAGACTTCCTCGACCGCCGGGTCGGCGGCGTACCGCTCGGAGACGTCGCGGTCGAGCACGGACCCGGGTATCGCGTGGCCGCGGCGGGCGAGCCAGCGCAGCACGTCGTCGTACAGGCCCGGCTCGTGGAGCGCCCGCTCCAGCTCCGCGTGGAAGCGCGGCGCGCCCTGGTAGGGGACCAGCATGGCGCGGGACTTGTCGCCCAGCAGGAACTCCATCCGGCGGTAGGTCGCCGACTGGAAGCCGGACGCCTCGCCGAGCGCGGATCGGTAGGCGTTGAACTGGGCGGGCGTCAGGTGCGCGAGGGGCTCCCAGGAGGCGTTGAGCGCCGCCAGCTCGTACGTGGAGCGCTTGAGCGCGGCCATCGCGACCGGCAGGTCGTCCCGGCGCAGGGCCTGCGCGGCGGTCTGCCACTCGTGCAGGATGACGACGAACCACAGCTCCATCACCTGGGTGGTGACGAGGAAGACCATCTCGCCGGGGTCGCCCGAGCGGGTCTCCTGGAGCTGGGACAGGACCGAGGCCCGGACGTAGTCCTCGTACGGGGTCGTGCCCTGGAAGTCGAGCTTCGGGGCCGTGACGGCCGGCGTGACCGATGCGGCCGGCGCGGTCGGCGTGACCGGCGGAACCACGGTGACCGTTGCGGCCACTGCGGCCATTGCGGTCGCTGCGGCCGTTGCGGTCTCCGGACGGCCGGGGCCGTGGACGGCGGCTGGGGGCAGGGGTGGCTGCGGACGCGGCATCGCGTACTCCTCGTGCGTGCTCCCGGGTAGCGGTCCGCCCCTTCCTGTCGGCATCGGAGCCCCGGTCCCCTGCGCGCATCATGCGTCGCGGCAGCCGCTCGCGGCAAGGTCCCGCGGACAATCGGAACGCCCCGCCGATGCGGCGGGGCGTTCCGGTCCGTGCTCGTGCTCGTGCTGCGGCTCAGCCCAGCGTGTTGGCGGCCGTCGGGGAGCTGTCGCGCAGGAACGTCGAGCAGCGCTCGTACTCCTCCTGCTCGCCGATCGCCTGCGCGGCGCGCGCGAGGGCGTGCAGGGCCCGCAGGAAGCCGCGGTTGGGCTCGTGCTCGAACGGCACCGGGCCGTGACCCTTCCACCCGCTGCGGCGCAGCGCGTCGAGGCCCCGGTGGTAGCCGGTGCGGGCGTAGGCGTACGACTCGACGACCCGGCCGGCCTCGAACGCCTCGTCCGCGAGCTGCGCCCAGGCGAGCGAGGACGCCGGGTACTTGGCGGCGACCTCGGCGGGGGCCGCCCCGGAGGCGAGCAGCTCGCGCGGCTCGGGGTCGTCGGGCAGGTGGGTCGGGGGCGGTCCCCCGAGCAGGTTCTCGTGAATGGCCATGGCCTCCAGTCTGCCGCAGCGCGGCCGGGTGCCCCAGGCCATGGGGTGGATCTTTCCCGGAGGTCCCGCGGGAGCGCGCTCACACGTCGCCGGGGTCCAGCGGCGGGGCCGACACCCCGCAGTGGTACTCGCACTCCGGGTGGCAGACCGGGCGCCGCGGCTCGCGCACGGTCACCCAGGCCAGCACGGCCCCGACCACCAGCAGCCCCGCGCTCATCACCATCGCCCGCGTGAACGCCGCCGAGAACATCGCGGGATCCCGGTACGCGTCCGGGCCCATCCCCGCCGCCAGCGGCAGCGCCGCCACCGCGATCAGGCCCGCCGCCCGCGCCGCGGCGTTGTTGATGCCGCTGGCCAGGCCCGCCCGGGCGACGTCCACCGAGGCGAGGACCGTCGCGGTCAGCGGCGCCACCAGCACCACCATCCCCAGCCCCAGCACGACGAGCCCGGGCAGCACGTCCCGCCCGTACACGGCCCCCGCCCCGACCCGGGCCATCAGCAGCATCCCGGCCGCGCACAGCAGCGGGCCCACGGTCAGCGGAATGCGCGGCCCGATGCGCTGCGCGACCCGCCCCGAGCGGGCGGACAGCAGCAGCATGAGCACGGTCGTGGGCAGCAGCGCCGTGCCGGCCACCAGGGCGGACCACCGCACGACCACCTGGAGCTGGAGGACCGAGAGGAAGAAGAAGCCGCTGAAGGCCGCGTAGACGAAGAACGTCACGAGGTTGATCGACGAGAACAGCCGGATCCGGAAGATCCCGAGCGGCATCATCGGCTCGGCCCGCCGCCCCTCCACGTACACGAATGCAACGCCCAGGAGCACGCCCAGCACCGCCGGGACGATCACCCGGGGGGAGGCGCCCTGGTCGGGCGCCGCGATGAGGGCGTAGGTCACCGCGCCGAGCGCGAGCGCGCCCAGGGCCGCGCCCAGGGCGTCGAAGCGGCCGTGCGCGGCGGGGTCGCTCGTCTCCGGCACGTACCGGAGCGCGACGGGGACGCAGATCGCCGCCAGCGGCAGATTGATCAGGAACACCCAGCGCCAGCCGGGTCCGTCCACCAGCCAGCCGCCCACGAACGGGCCGACGGCCGAGGCGACGCCGCCCAGCCCGGACCATGCGCCCACCGCGCCCGCCCGGTCGTCCGGGTGGAAGACGGACTGGATCAGCGCGAGCGAGCCGGGGGTGAGCAGCGCCCCGCCGACGCCCTGCAGCGCCCGCGCGGCGATCAGCACTCCGGCGTTCGGCGCCACCCCGCACAGCAACGATGCGAGTGCGAACCACACCACGCCGAGCACGAACACCTTGCGCCGTCCGTACCGGTCCCCCAGCGCCCCGCCCAGCAGGATCAGCCCGGCGAGGGTGAGCATGTAGGCGTTGACCGTCCACTGGAGGACGGCCAGGTCGGCGTTGAGGTCGCGGCCGATGTGGGGCAGGGCCACGTTGACGACGGTGCTGTCGAGCATGGCCATGCCGGACCCGAGGACGGCCGTCAGCAGGACCCAGCGCCCGGTGGGGGTGCCCAGGCGCGCCGCGGGCGTACCGTCGCCCAGTGCGCCGCCCGGCCCTGCCGCCGCCGGGCGGGAGACCCGTCCGGGGTCCGGAGCGGAGTCGCTCATGACCGGATCATCCCTCGCGGGGACCGCCCCGGCCATACGAGGGACATGCACGGAACGTGCGAGGGGCAGCCGACGGACATGCGACGGACATGCGCGAGGGGCCCGGCGCCGTCCGTTCGTACGGACGGTGCCGGGCCCCTCGCCACGGCTGCTGGTTACTTCAGCTTGGTGCCGGTGGAGCGCAGGTCGGCGCAGGCCTTGGTGACGCGCCCGGCCATGCTCGCCTCGGCCAGCTTGCCCCAGGTGCGCGGGTCGTAGGCCTTCTTGTCGCCCACCTCGCCGTCGACCTTCAGGACGCCGTCGTAGTTGCTGAACATGTGGGCCGCCACCGGACGGGTGAAGGCGTACTGGGTGTCGGTGTCGAGGTTCATCTTCACGACGCCGTTCTCCAGCGCGGTGCGGATCTCCTCCTCCGTGGAGCCGGAGCCGCCGTGGAAGACGAAGTCGAACGGGTCGGCCTTGCCGTGCTTGGCGGCGATGCCGTCCTGCAGCTCACGGAGCAGCTCGGGGCGCAGCACGACGTTGCCCGGCTTGTAGACGCCGTGGACGTTGCCGAAGGAGGCGGCCAGCAGGTAGCGGCCCTTCTCGCCCAGGCCCAGCGCCTCGGCGGTCTTCTCGACGTCGGCGACGGTGGTGTACAGGTCGTCGTTGATCTCGTGGGAGACGCCGTCCTCCTCGCCACCGGTCGGGGTGATCTCGACCTCGAGGATGATCTTCGCCTTCACGGCCTCGGCGAGCAGCTCCTTGGCGATGGCCAGGTTCTCGTCGAGCTTCTCGGCGGAGCCGTCCCACATGTGGGACTGGAACAGCGGGTTCTGGCCGTTGGCGACGCGCTCCTGCGAGATGGCCAGCAGCGGGCGGACGTAGCCGTCCAGCTTGTCCTTCGGGCAGTGGTCGGTGTGGAGCGCGATGTTCACCGGGTACTTCTTGGCGACGACGTGCGCGAACTCGGCCAGCGCAACGGCGCCCGAGACCATGTCCTTGCTGTACTGGCCGCCCAGGAACTCCGCACCACCGGTGGAGATCTGGATGATGCCGTCGCTCTCCGCCTCGGCGAAACCGCGCAGCGCGGCGTGCAGAGTCTGCGTCGAGGTCACATTGATGGCCGGGTAGGCGAACTTGCCTGCCTTCGCCCGGTCGAGCATCTCGTTGTAGACCTCGGGGGTTGCGATGGGCATCTGTCCGCTCCTTGTGATGTGCGGGTACGGGCGTAATTCGGGGCCCTGACCTAGGGGGCGACGGTCATCGTCGACCCCATCCTTCCAGACTCTCCGAATTACTCCACATGAGGATTGCGGCGCTCATATGAGAAGGGCGCGTGGTTTCACGTGAAACCACGCGCCCTCCATCGACGCCATCGGCAAAACAGCAGGTCAGGCCAGCAAGCCCCGTCAGGCCAGACCGAGGTCACCCAGGGAATAGCCGGTGATGTAGCGCAGCCCGGCGTCCTGGATCGCCTGCTCGGCACCGCGGTCGACGATCGTCGCAACGGCGACGACCTCGGCACCGGCCTCGCGGGCGGCCTCCACGGCCGTCAGCGGGGAGCCGCCGGTGGTGGAGGTGTCCTCGACGACCAGGACGCGGCGGCCCTTGATCTCCGGGCCCTCGATCCGGCGCTGCATGCCGTGGGTCTTCTGGGCCTTGCGGACGACGAACGCGTCCAGCTTGCGGCCGCGCGCCGCGGCGGCGTGCAGCATCGAGGTGGCGACCGGGTCGGCGCCGAGGGTCAGGCCGCCCACCGCGTCGAAGTCCAGGTCCGCGGTGGCGTCCAGCATCACCTGGCCGACCAGCGGCGCGGCCTCGGCGTCCAGGGTGATCCGGCGCAGGTCGATGTAGTAGTCGGCCTCCTTGCCGGAGGAGAGGGTCACCTTGCCGTGAACCACGGCCTTGTCCTTGATCTGCTGAAGCAGGGCGTCACGCGCATCCGTCATGGCCACGAGCTTAGGCCAGGGTCCGCCAGGTCCACGTCGTGGAGATTTCCAGGGGGTCGATGGGGGTGACGAGGCGCGGACGGGTGTTGAGCCCGTTCGGCGGACCGGACTGCGGCTCGACACAGACGGCCTCCGGCTGCTCGTCGTAGACCACGACCCACTCGGCCCGGCTGGCGACCTTCAGCTCCAGCGCACCGGGCCAGGTCAGCGTGACGTCGACGCCGTCGGGCATCCCGAAGCAGTCGTCCCAGGGGCCGGGGCGCGGGTCGATCCGGCGGCCGGTGGGGAGGTGGTTCTCACCGCGCTCCTCCTGCCAGTCCGGGCTGAAGTCGATCTCCACGTCCTTGCCGGCGCCGAGGTTGCGCAGGAACCAGGGGTGCCAGCCGGCCTGCGCCGGGAAGGAGTCGCCATAGGTCTCGACGCCCATGGTGAGGGTGAGGGAATCCTCGGTCAGCTCGGCCAGCTGGGTGACGCGGCCGGGGTACGGCCAGGGGTCGGCGAGGTCGTAGGTGAAGGCGGCGCTGCGGCCGTCCGTGCGGGCGGTGCGCCAGGCGGTGTCCCGGCCCGTGCCGTGAATGGCGTGGGGCGCGGAGTTGATGGGCATCTGGTGGGTGTCGCCGCCGTTGCGGAAGCGGCCGAGTTCGATGCGGCCGCACCAGGGGACCATGGGGAAGGCGCCGTAGCGGGGGCCCTGGCGGAGCAGCTCCATGCCGGCGATCCGGAGGCTGGAGAGGCGGCAGCCGTTGCGGGGGGACAGGGTCAGCTCGGCGTCCCCGGCCGCCAGGCGTACGTCCTGCGCGTGTGTCTGCGGCGCGGGGCCGCGGTCCTTCGTCACGTCATCGCTCACGCTTTGACGATAGGGCCTGTGGCCTGGGCATACCTGCCGATTGCGGCGGCATTTCCTGCCGCCGGACCCGGCGCGCGGGGGTTGCGCGCCGTCGCGGCGGAGAGTGTTTCCCCGATCCCGCCCCTTCCCGAAACCGGGGCTCCGCCCCAGACCCCGGGTGGGCGCAACCGGCGGGGTCTGGGGGCTTGCCCCCGGTTTCGGGAAGGGGCGGGATCGGGGAATCCAACTCCGCCGCAGCGGCGCGCAACCCCCACCGGCCTGACCGGCGGTGCCGAACCCACCCCGCCCGGTCGACTGCTCAGCGCCGTCGCCGCAGCACCCGCGAGACCACCACCGCACCCGCCAGCGCAAGAGCCGCAGCCGGCGCCGCCCAGCGAAGGGTGGCGGTACCGGTCGCCGTCTCCGGCGCCGGAACCGGCGCATAGCGCCCGCGCGGCGGCGCATGGTCCACCTCTTCCGCGCTGCGCCCGATCATCGTGCGGCGGGCATGCGCCGCCTCGGCCGGGGGCTCCCCGTCCGCGTCCAGGCCGGCGTCCTCCAGAGCCGCCTCCGCAGCCGTGAAGCCGCCGTCGACGTCGCCCTCGGCCTCGGGCCCGAGGTCGTCGAAGCCCTCCAGATCGTCGTCACCCTCGCCGGAGGCGGAGGACGAGGCGGAAGCAGAGGCGGAGGCAGAAGCAGTCGCATCCTCCCGCAGCTCCTCCACCAGCGCCGCCGCAAACCGGTCCAGCAGCCGCCGCGCCGCCGACTCCGCCGTCTTCGCATCGAACTCGGCGAGCCGCCCGGCGCTGCCGACGGTGCCGTGGCAGCACAGCCGGGTGCCGCCCGGCGTCTCCTCCGGCAGCGCGCTCACCGCGAGCGTCACCGTGCCGGTGCCCCGCGCCTCCGTGCCCTCGCCGGACAGCTCGTAGGAGCCGTCCCGCTCGGTCAGCTTCAGCGCCCCCCGGTAGGTGATCGTGGAACCGCCGATGCGCAGCCGCAGACGCCCCGAGAGCGCGGCGCCGGCGGAAGCGTCCTGCTGAAGACCGGGAACGCACCGGGCCACGCGCGCAGGGTCGCTGAGCACCCGCCGCACCGCACCGACGGGAAACGGAACGAACACCTCATGCTCCATAGCAAGCGAGCCTACCCACCGTGCCCCGCACGGGTGCCGCCCCGGTCGAATCCGATCGAACTTTCCGTCAGAAGATGGTCAGTATCCGACCGTGAAGCGCTCACCCACGTGCTTCGGCGTCTCGATCTCGTCGATCAGCGCCACCGCGTAGTCCTCGGCGGAGATCCGGCTGTTGCCCTCCGCGTCCACGACCAGGTCCTCGAGCGCCGTGCGGTACGTACCGGTGCGCTCGCCGGGCGCGATCTGCCCGGCGGGGCTGAGGTTGGTCCAGCGCACGTCGCCCACCGAGCGGTAGAAGTCCAGCGCGTCACCGTGCGCGTGCATGATCTGCAGGAGGAACTCCGGGATGCCCTCGGCGTCCCACACCTGCTTGCCGTCGGGCGTGCGCAGCGAGCCCGCGCCACCCACCGCGATCAGCCGCGGGGCCCCGTCGCCCAGCGTCCGCAGGCCCGCGACCAGCGACTTCGCGGACGGCTCGATGGTGGCGACGTGGCCGGGCCCGTCCCCGCCGCCGACCGCGCTGACCACGACGTCCTGGCCCCGGGCGGCCGACGCGACCGACGCCGGGTCGAGGACGTCGCCGGTCGTGACCGTGAGGGCGGGGTGCTGCTCCGTGAGCTTCGCGGGGTCGCGGACCACCGCCGTGACCTGGTGACCGCGGTCCAGCGCCTCGCGCAGGACGCGGCTGCCGATCGTTCCGGTGGCGCCGAAGAGGGCGATCTTGGCCATGGGGGTGTCTCCTTGAAACCGCAGTTGGCGGCGGGAATCCGCCGGTCCGTACCAGTTCTCCACGCTAAGCCCGGCGCCCGTGCCCGACGAGGTAGGCTCGCGTCTCCGTATGGTGAAAAAGCGACATGACGGCCCCGATGGCGGCACCGAGATCCTCGACCTCGGCTACGCGGCCCCGCCCGGCGCCCCCGCGGGCGTGGAGGTGATGACGCTCGCCGAGCTGCGCGAGCGCGCGCCCGAGGGGCTGCTGGCCACGCCCCAGCGGCTGCGCTTCCACCAGATCGTCGCCGTCGACTCCGGGTCCGCCGTGCACACCGTGGACTTCACGGACCTCCCCCTCGGGCCGGGCTCCCTCCTGTGGGTCCGCCCCGGACAGGTCCAGCGCTTCGGCGAGGTCGCCGGGATCGAAGGCACCGTCGTCCTCGTACAGCCCGGCTTCCTGCCAAGAGGCACGAGTGAGGCGGCCATGGCCGACGCCCCCTTCCGGCCGGTGCTGTGGCAGCCGGTGGGCGCGGACCGGGAGGCCGTCTTCTGCGCCGTGCGGCACCTGGCCACCGACTACCGCACCGGCAGCACCGCGCTCCCGGCGGGCATCCACGCGGACGTCCTGCGGCACCTGCTGTCCGTCCTGGTGCTGCGCCTGACCCACCTCGCCGTCCCGGCGGGCAGCCCGGTCCCCGCGCCCGCCGAGCCGTTCCTCCGCTTCCGCGCGGCCGTCGAGCGGGACTTCGCCACCTGCCACCGGGTCGCCGACTACGCCCGTGCGCTCGGCTACTCGCCGCGCACGCTCTCGCGCGCCACGCAGGCGGCGGCCGGGGTGGGGGCCAAGGAGTTCCTCGACTGCCGGATCATGCTGGAGGCCAAGCGGCTGCTCGCGCACAGCGACCTGCCCGCCGCCCGGATCACCGAGCACCTGGGCTTCGACGACGCCGCCAACTTCTCGAAGTTCTTCCAGCAGCGCGAGGGCCTGTCCCCGGGCGCCTTCCGCCGCAGCTGCCGGCACGGGGATCCGGCCGCGGGGCGTCAGGGCTCCCCGTAGCGGGGGTGCATCAGCGTCGACGGCAGCAGCCCCTGCCGCCGGCACCGGTCCGCGGCCCGGCCGTCCGCCCGCAGCCGCGCCGGCGTCAGGGACTGCAGCTCCGGCCGCACGGCGGGCAGCCGCAGCACCACAGGCGTGCGGGAAGCCAGCAGCAGGCCCCAGCCCTCCTGGCGGCCCCCGTGGCCGGGCCCGGTCAGGACCCGGTAGGGCGCGGTGTGCAGCCCCACGGAGCGGACCGTGGCGTCCACGGTCCAGAACGTGTGCGGGCGGGTGCCGAGATCGCCGCCGTGGACGGCCATGCGCCCGCCGGGGGCGAGGAAGCGGGTCACCAGCCCGTAGAACTCCTGAGAGTAGAGCTTGGCGCTGGGGGTGACGCCGGGGTCGGGCAGGTCGGAGATCACCACGTCGTACGGGCCCTCGAGCTGGCCGTGCGGCGAGCGCAGCCAGTCGAACGCGTCCGCGGCGACGACCCGGACGCGCGGGTCCCGGTAGGCGTCGCCGTTGAGGGCCATGAGGTCCCGGTCGGTGCGGGCCAGCCGCAGCACGGCGGCGTCCTGCTCGACGACGGTCACCGAGGCGACGTCCGCGTAGCGCAGCACCTCGCGCACGGCGAGGCCGTCGCCGCCGCCGAGGACGAGAACCCGGCGGTGCGGGCCGGCCATGGCGGGGTGGACGAGCGCCTCGTGGTAGCGGAACGCGTCGCCCCCGCTGACCCTCAGCCGCCCGTCCAGGAAGAGGGAGAGCGGCTGCCCGCTCCCCCCGCCCCCGGTGAGCACGACCTCCTGCACGTCCGTCTGCACGGCCACCCGGACGTCCGCCCCGTACACGGCCTGCCGCGCCGCCCGCTCGAACGGGCCGGTGAGCACCGAGCAGACGGCCAGCAGCACCAGCACCAGGGCGTTGGCGGCGATGAGCAGCCAGCGCGCCCGGGCGCTCAGGTCGCGGCGGAAGAGCCAGAGCACCAGCGCCCCGCCCGCCACGGCGTTGATCGCCCCGGTCAGCAGGGCGCCCGTCAGCTGCCCCAGCACGGGCAGCAGCAGGAAGGGGAAGGCGAGCCCGCCGACCAGCGCACCCACGTAGTCGGCGGCGAAGAGGTCCGCGACCGCACCGCCCGCGTCCTGGCGGCGGATGCGCTGGATGAGGGTCATCAGCAGCGGCACCTCGGCCCCGGTCAGCACCCCGATCGCCAGCGAGAAGCCCACCAGGGCCGGGCGGGCCTGCCCGTACCAGGCGAAGCAGGCGTAGAGCGCCATGGCGGACATGCCGCCGGTCAGCGCGAGCACCGCCTCGACCGCGGCGAAGCCGAGCGCCGCCCGGCCGCGCAGGCGCTTGGCGAGCAGCGAGCCGACGCCCATGGCGAAGACCATCACGGAGAGGACGACGGACGCCTGGGTGACGGAGTCGCCGATCAAGTAGGAGGCCAGGGCGACCAGTTCCAGCTCGTACACCAGCCCGCAGGCGGCGCAGACGAAGACCGTGCCGAGAACGAGGAGGCGGCCGAGCCCGGCCGGTACGGGCAGCCGCGCCGAGACCGGGCGGGGGACCATGCCGGAACGCTACGTCACGAGCCAGCACCCCCTTGTCACCCACACGGGTTTAATGCTCATGCCTCTGGGTGACCGTCAGAGGGGCGCAGCCGCTCTGACGCCGACCCGGGTCCGGGTGGCGACCAGCCGTCCCTCCTGGGGATACGCGTGCCAGGTGCGCCAGCCGACCTGGCCGTCGCAGCGCTGGGCGAGGAGCGCGGTGAACGCGTGCGGGCTGCCGGGAAACGTTCCGGCCAGGCCCTGCGGGTGCTCGGCGACCAGGGCCAGCAACTCCTGTGCCCGGCCTGCGAAGGAGCAGCGCGAGAGGGTCTCGACGCGGGCGGCGAACTCGTACTCCCAGGCGCCGACGCGCTTGGCCACGCCGAGGGGCAGCGGGGTCTGGCTGCCGGGTATGCAGGCGACCGTCTCCGAGCAGACTCCGCTCTCCTCTTCGAGTATGACCTGGTGAGAGGCGCCCAGCAGGCGCAACTGCACGGCCGCGCCCTCGAGTCGGAGGTCGAGGACCGCCAGGGCCGGGAGGGGGTCCTTCCCCAGACACCAGGCGAGGTCGGCGGCGCGGGTATCGGTGTAGGTGGTCTTGAGGGTGGTGAGCATGGGTCGGCTCCGCGAGCGGCAGTGGAGGGTGGGCCGGCCCGCTCCCAGGAGGGTGGGCTTCCTTTCGAGTGCGCCGGCTCATGCCCACATTCGAGGCTCCTGGCTCCGTTCTTCCGTTCGTTCCATACCGGCGGACCGCGCCGTACCGGTGGATGCGATTCCGGACTTCAGGGGATTCCGAGGAGTTGTCTCTCAACGTGGCTCTGAAAGAGAGGGAATCACGAATGAGCGGCGCCCACAGCGGTTTTACCCATCATCTGCAACTTTCCATCCACGCGAGGGCCATACAGTTCAAATGTTCAACAGACCGGCGTCCGGCGGATACCGAACATCCGCCGGACGCATATGCGGTCAAGCATGAGCCGCTTGCAAGTCCGCTGTTCAGGCCGCGCTTACGAGCTTCTCCACGGCCTCCGTCACCGACTTCTCGGTCTTGCAGAAGGAGAAACGCACCAGATAGGACGGGGCGTCCGGGCGCAACATGAAGGCGGATGTGGGAATGGCCACCACCCCGGCGCGCAAAGGGAGTTCACGGCAGAATCGCACGCCGTCCGAGTGCCCCCACGCGCGGATGTCGGCCTGTACGAAATAACCGGCTTCCGCGCGATAGGGCCGCAAACCGGCCCGCGCAAGCCCCTCGCTCAGCAGGTCCCGGTTGCGCCGCAGCGTCCGCCGCAGCTCTGCGGCCCACTCCTCCACGCCCCCCAGTGCCCGCGCGAGCGCCTCCTGGTACGGCGTCCCCGAGGCGTAGGTGAGGAACTGCTTCGCCGCCGCCACCGCCCCCACCAGCCGCACCGGCCCGCACACCCAGCCCACCTTCCAGCCGGTGACGTTGAAGGTCTTGCCCGCCGAGGAGATCGTGAGCGTCCGCTCCCGCATCCCCGGCAGAGCGGCGATGGTCCGGTGCACCCCGCCGTCGTAGACCAGGTGCTCGTACACCTCGTCGGTCACCACCGTCAGGTCGTGCTCCCGGCAGACCTCCGCCACCTCGGCCAGCTCCGCGGCCGTGAACACCTTGCCGGTGGGATTGTGCGGGGTGTTGAGCAGCAGGACCCGGGTGCGCGGGGTGACGGCGGCCCGCAGCGCGTCCGCGTCCAGCACGAAGCCCGACCCCTCGGCGGTCGCGTCCTCCGCCAGCGGCACGGGCACCAGCCGGGCGCCCGCCAGCCGGGCCCCGGCCGGATAGGCGTCGTAGCAGGGGTCGAAGGCGATCACCTCGTCCCCCGGGTCGCACAGCGCCAGCAGCGCCGCCGCCAGCGCCTCGGTGGCCCCCGTGGTCACCAGCACCTCGCCCTGCGGCACGTAGTCCAGCCCGTACCGGCGGCGCTGGTGCTCCGCGACGGCCTCGCGCAGCGCCGGGAAGCCGTAGGCGGGCGGGTACTGGTTGGCGCCCCCGAGCACCGCCTCCGCCGCCTCCCGCAGCAGCGGGGCGGGCCCGTCCAGCTCGGGCACCCCCTGCCCCAGGTTGACCGCCCCCGTGCTGCGCGCCAGCTCGGTCATCTCCGTGAAGACCGAGGTGCCCATCCCCCGCACCCGCGCCGCCGGGCCCCACTCTCCGCTGGTCATCCCCGCTCCCGCCTTCCCCTCTGTCCACCATCAGTTCAGCCGATCGGGCTCACCTTAGGCGGGGTCGCGCCGTGCGCGCACGGAACCGCTCCACCGGCCGTCCGGGCGCCCGGACGCACTCCGGCGTGCGCCCGAGCGGGTGGAAGCCGCGTGGCTTCCGGGCGTTCCTTGCCGCGCGCGCGAGACGGGGGCCGCATCGTCGGTTAGCAGTCCCGAAGTGCCCCGTACCAGCACCGGAGGTGCCCCGTGTCCGCCGGACCGGCCGTTCACAGCGACGCAGCGCCGCTACGCACCCCCGAGCCCCGCCGCGCCCCGGGCTCCCGCCGGCCCTCCGGCCGCGTGGACCGGGTACGGGAGGCACTGCGCCGGGCCCTGCCCGCGCTGGGTCTGTACGCCGCCGCACGGCTGACCGGCATGACGGCCATGGCCGCCTGGGCCTGGTGGATCGGCAAGCACCCGCGCACGCTGCTGGGCCACCTCTGGGACGGCATCTGGTACGCGGGCATCGCCCGCCACGGCTACGGGCTGATCCTGCCCTCGCCCACCACCCGCGGGGTGATCTTCAACGACCTGGCGTTCTTCCCGCTCTTCCCCGGGCTGGTGCGGGCCGTGGCCACCGTGCTGCCGCTGACCGTCGTCAGCGCGGGCCTGCTCGTCGCCTGGTTCTCGGCCGGCGCCGCGGCCTGGGGCATCTACGCGGTGGGCGAGCGGCTGCACGGCCGCCGGGTGGGGACGCTGCTGGTGCTGCTGTGGGGGCTGCTGCCGCACGCGATCGTGCAGACCATGGCGTACACGGAGTCCCTGATGACCGCCCTCGCCGCGTGGGCCCTCTACGCCGTGCTCACGGGGCGGCGGCTGTGGGCCGGGGGGCTGGCCCTGCTGGCCGGGCTCTCCCGGCCCAACGCCATCGCCGTGGCGGCGGCCGTCTGCGGTACGGCCGCGCTCACGCTGTGGCGGGACCCCCAGGCCCGCCGGGACTGGCGGGTGTGGACGGGCGCGGCCGTGGCGCCGCTGGGCTGGGCCGGCTATG
The DNA here is from genome assembly GCF_056930295.1 of Streptomyces sp. 17_S59. Lineage (NCBI taxonomy): Bacteria > Bacillati > Actinomycetota > Actinomycetes > Kitasatosporales > Streptomycetaceae > Streptomyces > Streptomyces sp. 17_S59. Next base: position 3,366,070 of record NZ_JBXOWD010000001.1, read on the forward strand.
TGCTGTGGGCCGGGATCCACTCGGGGGGCGGGCCGCTCGGCTACTTCCACGTGCAGCGGCTGTGGGGCTCGCGCTTCGACTTCGGGCTGGACGCGCTGCGGTTCGTCCGCCACCTGATCACCGCGCACGACTCGCTGGCGTACTACGCGACGGTGTGGGTCCTCGGCGTGGCCCTGGTGGCGCTGGTCTGCCTGGTCCTGGACCGCCCGCCGGCCGTGCTGCTGGTGTACACGCTGGTGCTGACGGTCATCGCGGTGGGCGGCTCCAGCTACTTCGCCTCCAAGCCGCGCTTCCTGCTGCCGGCCTTCCCGCTGCTGCTCCCGGCGGCGCTGGCGATGGCGAAAGCCCGGCCGCGCACGGTCGCCGTGACGGCGGGTGCGCTGGCCGGGCTGTCGTTCTTCTACGGGACGTACCTGCTGACGGTGGCCAGGGTCCCGATGTGAGTCCCGCGGGGGACCCGGGCAGGCCTTATGCCTCGTCGTCCGGCTTGTCCTCGCCGTCGCCCTCGATCTCGGCCTCCAGGCCCAGCTGCTCGACCAGCCACTTGTCGAACTCGATCGAGGCCCGCACCCAGCTGACGGTGCTGGACACGAAGTGCTCCAGCGACACCCCGACGCCGATCAGCATCTGGGCCTCGCCGATCAGGCGGACGGTGCCGTCGTCGTGGGTGTGGGTGTAGACCTTGGGCCACAGGGTGCGGCGGTTCCAGTCGTCGATGACCTCGAGAAGCTTGGTCTTCTCGTCGATGCCGTGCGGACGGTCGTAGAACGTCCGCACCGAGAAGACCTGCTGCTCCTCCTCGCCGCGGAACATGAAGTACGTGCGGAACTGCTCCCACGGGGCGGCGAGGTCGCCCTCGTCGTCCACCACGTATTTCAGCTCCATCTGCTCGAGGAGCTGCTTGACCAGGTCCTGGTCGGGGATGACGGGGCCGGTCGGGCCCGCCTCAGGCTGCGGTTCGGGCTGGCCCCCGAAATTCGGAATCGAGGACGGGTCGATGCTCACCGGTTCTTCCCTTCGTACGGTATGCGGCCATCCTCCCTCACACCGGCCCCCGGGCCGCAACCCCCTCGCGCAGAGGTGATCCGCCCGGGGACCCGCTTGGGCCGGTTGCCGCCCCGTGCGACGGGCCTCTGGGAGCCGTGTGCCGCCTCCCGGAGGCCGACCGCTCAGGCGGGCTGCTTCTCGGCCGCCGTGACCGACAGGCCCTCGCCAGGGCCGGGCACCCGGTCCACGCGGACCGTGTCGCCGTCGCGGACCTCCCCGGCCAGGATCGCCCGGGCCAGCTGATCGCCGATGGCGGTCTGGACGAGGCGGCGCAGCGGCCGGGCGCCGTAGCTGAGGTCCGGCGCGGCGCCGCCCTCCGCCTCCGGGGCGTGGCCCAGCGTGGCCAGCCAGGCCAGGGCCGCGTCCGTGACCTCCAGGGTGAGCCGGCGGTCGGCGAGGCGGCGCTGGAGATGGCCGATCTGAATACGGGCGATCCGCTCCAGCTGCTCGGTGCCGAGCGGGTGGAAGACCACCACGTCGTCCAGCCGGTTGAGGAACTCCGGGCGGAAGGCGGCCCGGACCGTCTCCAGGACCCGCTCCTTCTTCTGCTCCTCCTTCAGCAGCGGGTCGACCAGGAAGGTCGAGCCGAGGTTGGAGGTCAGGATGAGGATGGTGTTGCGGAAGTCGACCGTCCGCCCCTGGCCGTCGGTGAGCCGGCCGTCGTCCAGGACCTGGAGCAGGATGTCGAAGACCTCGTGGTGGGCCTTCTCCACCTCGTCCAGCAGCACCACGGTGTACGGGCGGCGGCGCACCGCCTCGGTCAGCTGGCCGCCCTCCTCGTAACCGACGTAGCCGGGCGGGGCGCCGACCAGCCGGGCGACGGAGTGCTTCTCGCTGTACTCGCTCATGTCGATGCGGACCATGGCCCGCTCGTCGTCGAAGAGGAAGTCGGCGAGCGCCTTGGCCAGCTCGGTCTTGCCGACGCCGGTCGGGCCGAGGAAGAGGAACGAGCCCGTCGGCCGGTCGGGGTCGGCGATCCCGGCCCGCGAGCGCCGCACCGCGTCGGACACGGCCCGGACCGCCTCGGCCTGCCCGATCAGCCGCTTGCCCAGCTCGTCCTCCATGCGCAGCAGCTTCTGCGTCTCGCCCTCCAGCAGGCGGCCGGCGGGGATGCCCGTCCAGGAGGCGACGACGTCGGCGATGTCGTCCGGCCCGACCTCCTCCTTGACCATGAGGTCTTTGGCCGCGGCCTCCTGCTCGGCCTCGGCCTCCGCCCGGGCGGCCTCCTCCAGCTCCCGCTCCACGCCGGGGATCTCGCCGTAGAGCAGCTTGGAGGCGGTGTCGAAGTCGCCGTCGCGCTGGGCGCGCTCGGCCTGGACGCGCAGGTCGTCGAGGCGCTCCTTCAGCTCGCCGACCCGGTTGAGGGACTGCTTCTCCTTCTCCCAGCGGGCGGTGAGACCGCGCAGCTCCTCCTCCTTGTCGGCGAGGTCGCGGCGCAGCTTGGCGAGCCGCTCCTTGGCGGCCTCGTCGGACTCGTTGCGCAGGGCCAGCTCCTCCATCTTCAGCCGGTCCACCGCGCGCTGCAGCTCGTCGATCTCCACGGGCGAGGAGTCGATCTCCATGCGCAGCCGGGAGGCGGCCTCGTCGACCAGGTCGATGGCCTTGTCGGGCAGGAAGCGGGAGGTGATGTAGCGGTCGGAGAGGGTGGCGGCGGCGACCAGCGCCGAGTCCGCGATCTGCACCTTGTGGTGGGCCTCGTAGCGCCCCTTGAGGCCGCGGAGGATCGCGATCGTGTCCTCCACGGAGGGCTCGGCGACCATGACCTGCTGGAAGCGGCGCTCCAGGGCGGGGTCCTTCTCGATCCGCTCGCGGTACTCGTCGAGCGTGGTCGCGCCGACCATGCGCAGCTCGCCGCGGGCGAGCATGGGCTTGAGCATGTTCCCGGCGTCCATGGCGGAGTCACCGCCGGCCCCGGCGCCCACGACGGTGTGCAGCTCGTCGATGAAGGTGATGATCTGGCCGTCGCTGGCCTTGATCTCGGCAAGGACCGTCTTCAGCCGCTCCTCGAACTCGCCCCGGTACTTCGCGCCCGCGACCATCGCGCCGAGGTCGAGCGCGACCAGCCGCTTGTTCTTCAGCGACTCGGGGACGTCGCCCTTCACTATCCGCTGGGCGAGCCCCTCGACGACGGCCGTCTTGCCGACGCCGGGCTCGCCGATGAGCACGGGGTTGTTCTTCGTCCGCCGGGAGAGGACCTGCACCACGCGGCGGATCTCGTGGTCCCGCCCGATGACGGGGTCGAGCTTGCCGTCCCTGGCCGCGGCCGTGAAGTCCGTGCCGAACTTCTCCAGCGCCTTGTACGTGCCCTCCGGGTCCGGCGTGGTCACCCGCTGGCCGCCGCGCACCTTCTCGAAGGCGGCGAGCAGCTTCCGGGCGGAGGCGCCCTGCTGGTCCAGCAGCTCGCCGGTGCGCCCGCCCTTTGCGGCGAGGCCCATGAGCAGGTGCTCGGTGGAGAGGTACTCGTCGCCCAGCTCGCGGGCCCGCTCGGCGGCGTCCGCGAGGACCGCCATCAGTTCCCGGTTGGGCTGCGGCGGCGCCACGGTGGATCCCTGCACGCTCGGCAGCCCCGCCAGCAGCCGCTCGGCCCCCGACCGCAGGGCGGCGGCATCGGCCTCGACGGCGGCCAGGAGGTCCATCACGTTCTCGTTGTCCTGCCCGGCGAGCAGGGCCAGCAGCAGGTGGGCGGGCGTCATATCGGCGTGCCCGGCCGACACGGCCCGGTCGTTGGCGGCGCTCAGCGCCTCCCGGCTCTTGTTGGTCAGCTCGGCATCCACGGCGTCGGGCTCCTCCTCGTGCTCACAGTGCTCATATGCCGGTCTTGCTTGAGGCAACCTGCAATAAGTTGAGTCTATTCCACTCAACCCTGGGGACGCAGCCCCTCCGCCCGAAAAGTACGGGACCCCCCGCTTCGACCATGGTCCGACGCCCCGGGGGACCGCGCCCCTCGGCGGCGGCACTGACCTAACCTGACCGGCATGGCCCACGACCTCGACGACCTCGACCCCGCCTACCTCGCCTTCTGGCAGGAGCGGCACATCTGCACGCTCACCACCCTGCGCCCCGACGGCTCCCCGCACGTCGTGCCCGTCGGCGTCACCTACGACCCGGCCACCCGCACCGCGCGGGTCATCTGCAACAAGAGCAGCCGCAAGGTCGCCAACGTCCAGGCCGCCGGCCCGGGCGGCGCCCGGGTCGCGGTCGCCCAGCACCAGGGCAAGCGCTGGGCCACGCTCGAGGGCCGCGCCGCCGTCCGCACGGAGGCGGACGCGGTGGCCGATGCCGTACGCCGCTACGCGGAGCGGTACGGGCGGGTGCCCTCGGCGAACCCGGACCGCGTCCTGATAGAGATCACGGTGACACGGGCGCTGGGCCGCGGCTGAGAGGAACGACGTTGACCGACGACTCCCTGTACGGCCCCTTAGCCGTCCGGTTCGACCACGACGCCGGCCACCTCGCCGTGTCCGGCCCGGCCGTCCCGACGGTCACCCTGCGCCGCACGGGCGGCAAGCGCGTGGACTCCGTCCCCATCGGCACCCGCGACCCCAAGCGGCTCGCCGTCACCGTGGACGGCACCCCCGCCACCGTCCTGCCGCACAAGGCCCGCCTGACCCGCCGCTCCTACACGGTCGACGTCCAGTGCCCGGATGCCGTGTACCGGCTCGTGCCCTGCACGAAGAAGAAGAGCCGGCTGCTGAAGGACGACCGCGTGCTCGGGGAGTTCACCTGCCCGGGCAACGGCGTCGTGAGCGCCGACTGGCACAAGGACGCACCCGTCGGCCCCCGCGACGCCGCCCTCGGCTACGCACTCGCCGCCGCGTTCGGCACGGGCGCGGCGGCTGTGTGGCGGGAGTTCGCCGGAGAGGCCGTCGACATGGCCCTGGACGTGGTGATCCCCTAGCCGATCCCCCGGCGCGCCGGCGCCTCCGGCAGCGCGAAGGCCCGCCACCCGGGTGGGTGACGGGCCTTCGTCGTCCCGCGGGCCGCGGCCTCAGTGCTTCTTCTGCTCCCGCTTGGGCCGCCACACCACCAGCGCGCTCGCCTGCTGGACGTCCTGGTACGGGACCAGATCCCGGCGGTACGAGGCGTGGACGGCGGCCTCCGCCTGGCGCATGGCCGTGGCCGCGCCCTCCACCGAGGCCTGCAGCTCGGCGACGCGCGCCTTGAGCGCGGCCACCTGGTTCTCCAGCTCGATGATGCGCTTGATGCCGGCCAGGTTGATGCCCTCGTCCTGGCTCAGCTGCTGCACCTGGCGGAGCAGCTCGATGTCGCGTGCCGAGTAGCGCCGGCCGCGCCCGGCCGTGCGGTCGGGGGAGACCAGGCCGAGGCGGTCGTACTGCCGCAGGGTCTGCGGGTGCAGACCCGACAGCTGGGCCGCGACCGAGATGACGTAGACCGGCGACTCGTCGGTCAGCTCGTAGTACGGATTGCGTCGGCGTCCGGCGCCTTCCATGGGGGTCACGCTCCCTTCGCGGCTTCGAACAACTCCGCCCGCGGGTCCTCACCCGCCGTGGCCTCGCGATAGGTCTCCAGGGCCTCCCGGGCCTTGTCGCCCAGGTCCGTGGGCACGGCCACCTCGACCGTCACGAGGAGGTCGCCGCGGGTGCCGTCCTTGCGCACGGCGCCCTTGCCCCGGGCCCGCATCGTCCGGCCGTTGGGCGTGCCCGGCGGCAGCTTGAGGGTGACCGGCGGGCCGCCCAGCGTGGGCACCCGGACCTCGCCGCCGAGCGCCGCCTCCACGAAGGTGACGGGCACGGTGACGGTGAGGTTGTCGTCCTTGCGCCCGAAGACCGGGTGCGAGCCGACGTGCACGACGACGTAGAGGTCGCCGCTGGGCCCGCCGCGCTCGCCCGGTGCACCCTTGCCGCGCAGCCGGATCCGCTGCCCGTCGGAGACGCCGGCCGGGATGCGGACCTGCATGGTGCGGGAGGACTTGGCGCGCCCGCTGCCGTGGCAGACGTCGCAGGGGTTCTCGGGGATGAGCCCGCGGCCCCGGCAGTCGGGGCAGGGGTCGGTCAGCGAGAAGCCGCCGCCCGCCCCGCGGGATACCTGGCCGGTGCCGACGCAGGTCGGGCAGACCCGAGGCGTACCGTTTTTGTCGCCCGTGCCCGAGCACGCCTTGCAGGCCGCCGAGGAGGACATGCGCAGGGGCACGGTGGCGCCCTCCACCGCCTCGGCGAAGCTGAGCGTCACCTCGGACTCGATGTCCTGGCCGCGCCGCGGCTGGGTGCGGGTGCCCGCACCCCGGTTGAAGAGACCGCCGAAGACGTCGCCCAGGCCCCCGCCGAAGCCGCCGGCCCCGGCCCCGGCTCCGCCCTGGGCGCCCCCGAAGAGGTCGCCCAGGTCGAAGTTGAAGGACCCGCCGCCGCCCGGCCCCGGACGGAAGCCGCCGTTGCCGAACAGGGCGCGCGCCTCGTCGTACTCCTTGCGGCGCTTGGAGTCGGCCAGGACGTCATTCGCCTCGGAGATCTCCTTGAAGCGCTCCTCGGCCGAGGCGTCGCCCTTGTTGGCGTCCGGATGGAACTCGCGGGCGAGCTTCCGGTACGCCTTCTTGATCTCCGCCTCGGTGGCGTCCTTGGGCACGCCGAGGACCTTGTAGAGGTCCTTCTCCAGCAAGTCCCTGCTCAGGCTCATCCCCGACGTCCCTCCTCCCGGTCCTTCCGGTCAGCCATGGCGTCAGCCCTCTTCGGGGCCGGCGCTCTCCTCGTCCGACGCCTCTTCCGCCTTCGGGCTCGCGCCCGGCTGCGGCTCGGCGACGGCGACCCGCGCCGGGCGGATCGTACGCTCGCCGATCCGGTACCCCGGCTGCAGAATCTGCACGCACGTGGTCTCGGTGACGTCGGGCGCGTAGCTGTGCATCAGGGCCTCGTGCACCAGCGGGTCGAAGGGCTCGCCCTCCTTGCCGAACTGCTGCAGGCCCATCTTGGCCACGACCGTCTCCAGCGACTCGGCGACGGACTTGAAGCCGCCGACCAGCTCGCCGTGGTCACGGGCGCGGCCGATGTCGTCGAGCGTCGCGAGCAGCTCGGACAGGAGGTTCGCGACGGCGATCTCCTTGACCGTGGCCCGGTCCCGCTCCACGCGGCGACGGTAGTTCTGGTACTCGGCCTGGAGCCGCTGGAGGTCCGCGGTGCGCTCGTTGAGCGCAGCCTGGGCCTGGTCCAGCTGTGCCTGGAGGCCTACCTCGACGAGTTCCTCGCCCGTCTGGGCCGGACCGGCCGGGCCCGCCTTGTCGGCGGACCCGGCGGCCTTTGCCGCGTCGTCGGGGGTGGTGGCGTCGGAGGGGCCTTCAGGCTTCTCGTTGTCGTCGAAGCCCGGGGTCTCCTCCGTCACGCCGACGCACCACCCTTCGGCTTCTCGTCGTCCACGATCTCGGCGTCCACGACGTCGTCCTCGGCCTTGGCCTGCTGGCCCGCAGCACCGGCACCGGCGGCAGCGCCCTGCGCGGCCTGGGCGTCGGCGTACATGGCCTGGCCCAGCTTCTGGCTGACCGCGGCGACCTTCTCGGTCGCGGTGCGGATCTCGGCCGAGTCCTCGCCCTTGAGCTTCTCCTTCAGCTCGGCGACGGCCGTCTCGACCTCGGTCTTCACCTCGGCCGGGACCTTGTCCTCGTTGTCCTTGAGGAACTTCTCCGTCTGGTAGACGAGCTGCTCGCCCTGGTTGCGGGTCTCGGCGGCCTCGCGGCGCTTGTGGTCCTCCTCCGCGTACTGCTCGGCCTCCTGGCGCATGCGGTCGACCTCGTCCTTCGGCAGCGAGGAGCCGCCGGTGACGGTCATCTTCTGCTCCTTGCCCGTGCCCAGGTCCTTGGCGGTCACGTGCATGATGCCGTTGGCGTCGATGTCGAAGGCGACCTCGATCTGCGGGACGCCGCGCGGGGCCGGCGGGAGGCCGGTCAGCTCGAACATGCCGAGCTTCTTGTTGTACGCCGCGATCTCGCGCTCGCCCTGGTAGACCTGGATCTGCACGGACGGCTGGTTGTCCTCGGCCGTCGTGAAGATCTCGGACCGCTTGGTCGGGATCGTGGTGTTGCGCTCGATCAGCTTGGTCATGATGCCGCCCTTGGTCTCGATGCCGAGGGACAGCGGGGTCACGTCGAGGAGCAGGACGTCCTTGACCTCACCCTTGAGGACACCGGCCTGCAGGGCGGCGCCGATGGCGACGACCTCGTCCGGGTTGACGCCCTTGTTGGCCTCGCGGCCGCCGGTCAGCTCCTTGACGAGCTCGGCGACGGCGGGCATGCGGGTGGAGCCGCCGACCAGGACCACGTGGTCGATCTCGCCCAGGGCGATGCCCGCGTCCTTGATGACGTTGTGGAACGGGGTCTTGCAGCGCTCGAGCAGGTCCGCGGTCAGCTGCTGGAACTGGGCGCGGGTGAGCTTCTCGTCCAGGTGCAGCGGGCCCTCGGCGGACGCCGTGATGTACGGCAGGTTGATCGTGGTCTCCGTGGAGGAGGACAGCTCGATCTTCGCCTTCTCGGCGGCCTCGCGCAGACGCTGGAGCGCCATCTTGTCCTTGGACAGGTCGACGCCGTGGCCGTTGGCGAACTGCTTGACCAGGTAGTCGACGACGCGCTGGTCCCAGTCGTCACCACCGAGGTGGTTGTCACCGTTGGTGGCCTTGACCTCGACGACGCCGTCGCCGATCTCCAGCAGCGAGACGTCGAAGGTGCCGCCACCGAGGTCGAAGACGAGAATGGTCTGGTCGTCCTTGTCGAGACCGTAGGCCAGGGCGGCCGCGGTGGGCTCGTTGACGATGCGCAGGACGTTCAGACCCGCGATCTCGCCGGCCTCCTTGGTGGCCTGGCGCTCGGAGTCGTTGAAGTAAGCCGGGACGGTGATGACCGCGTCCGTGACCTTCTCACCCAGGTACGCCTCGGCGTCCCGCTTCAGCTTCTGCAGGATGAAGGCGGAGATCTGCTGGGGGTTGAAGTCCTTGCCGTCCAGGTTGATCTTCCAGTCGGTGCCCATGTGGCGCTTGACCGACCGGATGGTCCTGTCGACGTTGGTCACGGCCTGGCGCTTGGCGACCTCGCCGACCAGCACCTCGCCGTTCTTGGCGAAGGCGACGACGGACGGCGTGGTCCTGGCGCCCTCGGCGTTGGTGATGACGGTGGGCTCACCGCCCTCGAGAACACTGACGACGGAGTTCGTCGTACCCAGGTCGATGCCGACCGCACGTGCCATGTCGATTCCTCCAGCTGACTTGAGTGGAACAGACTCAAGGGTGCAGTACCGATCCAAACCTGTCAACAGACCTGAGTCGGACCCGCTCAACTTTTATGTCAGTCTTACGTTCATTCGCGGACAGGGAGGGGCGGCGAAGGGTTGCCTGCGCGACACAGATCACCGGCCGGTCGGGTTCTTGGGCCGCTGAATCCTGGGTAATCTCGGCGAGGACCCGATAAGTTACTGCTTAGTAATCCTCAATAGTTCGCTCTCCACCAGCTCTCGCAGGGACGAGGAGCCCCACCATGCAACTCGCCGCGATCATCGTGTCGCTGGTCCTCACAGTGGTCGCCGCCGCGCTGGTCGGGCGGGCCGCCGTGCAGTTCATCCGTTACTTCATGCTCGGCGCCAAGGTCCCGGCCGGCACCCGCACCGACGAGCCCGTCAAGCGCACGATCACCGTGGGCAAGGAGTTCGTCGGCCACACCCGCATGAACAAGTGGGGGGTCGTCGGCGTCGCCCACTGGTTCGTGGCCGTCGGCTTCCTCACGCTCGGGCTGACGATCGTCAACGCCTACGGCCAGCTCTTCAAGGCCGACTGGATGCTGCCGATCATCGGCGACTGGCTGCCGTACGAGCTCTACACCGAGTTCATCGCGCTCGGGACGACCCTCGGCATCGCCGTGCTGATCGTGATCCGCCTGCTGAACCTGCCCTCCCGGGCGGGCCGCAAGTCGCGCTTCGCGGGCTCCACCGCCTGGCAGGCGTACTTCGTCGAGTACGTCGTCCTCATCATCGGCGCCGCGATCATGACCCTGCGGGGCCTGGAGGGCGCCTTCCAGCACGTCGACCACTACGAGGCCGCGTACTTCGCCTCGTACCCGCTGGTCGCCGCCTTCCGCGGACTGAGCACCGGGACGCTCCAGAACCTCACCTACCTCGCCGCGATGATCAAGCTCGGCGTGACGACGATCTGGGCGATCACCATCAGCCTGAACATCGACATGAGCGTGGCGTGGCACCGCTTCCTCGCGTTCCCGAACATCTGGTTCAAGCGCGAGTCCAGCGGCGACGTGGCGCTGGGTGCCCTGCCGCCGATGTACAGCGCCGGCAAGCCGATCGACTTCGAGGACCCGGGCGAGGACGACCAGTTCGGCGTCTCGCAGATCGAGCACTTCTCGTGGAAGGGCCTGCTGGACTTCTCCACCTGCACCGAGTGCGGCCGCTGCCAGTCCCAGTGCCCCGCCTGGAACACCGGCAAGCCGCTGTCGCCGAAGCTGCTCATCATGGCGCTGCGCGACCACTCCCACGCCAAGGCCCCGTACCTCCTCGCGGGTGGCGGCAAGACCATGGAGGGCGAGGAGAAGGCCAGTGCGGAGCAGCTGAAGAACGTCCCCGCCGCGGCCCTGGCCGAGGCGGAGCGGCCGCTGATCGGCACGCTGGAGGAGAACGGCGTCATCGACCCGGACGTCCTGTGGTCCTGCACCACCTGCGGCGCCTGCGTCGAGCAGTGCCCGGTCGACATCGAGCACGTCGACCACATCGTCGACATGCGCCGCTACCAGGTCATGATCGAGAGCGCCTTCCCGTCCGAGGCGGGCACGATGCTCAAGAACCTGGAGAAGAAGGGCAACCCCTGGGGCCTGGCCAAGAAGCAGCGCCTGCAGTGGACCAAGGAGGTCGACTTCCCCGTCCCCGTCGTCGGCAAGGACGTCGAGGACCTCACCGAGGTCGACTACCTCTACTGGGTCGGCTGCGCCGGCGCCCTGGAGGACCGCGCCAAGAAGACCACCAAGGCCTTCGCGGAGCTGCTGCACATGGCGGGCGTGAAGTTCGCCATCATGGGCGGCGAGGAGGCCTGCACCGGCGACTCGGCCCGCCGCCTGGGCAACGAGTTCCTCTTCCAGCAGCTCGGCCAGCAGAACGTCGAGATGCTGAACATGGCCTTCGGCGAGGACTCCGAGGACGAGTCCACGAAGAAGCCGAAGTCCAAGAAGAAGATCGTCGCGACCTGCCCGCACTGCTTCAACACGATCGCGAACGAGTACCCCCAGCTGGGCGGCGAGTTCGAGGTCATCCACCACACGCAGCTGCTCCAGCACCTCATCGACGAGGGCAAGCTGATCCCCGTCACCCCGGTCGAGGGTCTGATCACCTATCACGACCCCTGCTACCTGGGCCGCCACAACAAGGTCTACACCCCGCCGCGCGAGATCATCGCCAAGGTGCCGGGCCTGCGGAACGAGGAGATGCACCGTCACAAGGAGCGCGGCTTCTGCTGTGGCGCCGGCGGTGCCCGCATGTGGATGGAAGAGCGCATCGGCAAGCGCATCAACGACGAGCGCGTCGACGAGGCACTGTCGCTCAACCCCGACATCGTCTCCACCGCCTGCCCCTTCTGCCTCGTCATGCTGACGGACTCCGTCAACGGCAAGAAGAACAGCGGCAAGGCCAAGGAATCCATCCAGGTCGTCGACGTCGCCCAGCTTCTGCTGGAGTCGGTCAAGACCCCGGTGGACCCGGAGAACAACGGTGACGGCGAGACGGCGAACGCACCGGAGCCGGACCCCGAGCCGGTGAAGTAACCGTCAGCGCAAGGACACACGGCCGGGCCCCGCGACCACTCGCGGGGCCCGGCCGTCGTCGTGGGCGCGTGAACCGTCTGCGCCACTCCCGGCCCCAAACACCCCCGGCACCCTGAACTCCCCCCTAGGGGATGTCACAGCTCAGCCGCAAAGGCGGGCCCCGGTACCCGGGCCTGGCTTCCGGACCTCCCCGGAACGGGTACGTTCGAAGGCGTGGCTGGATTCAGGATGGGACGCGGACGGGACGACCAGGGCCCCGGTTCCGCGCGGCAAGGACAGCAGGCGCCCTACGGCGGTCAGGGCGGTGCGCCCGGGTACCCCGGCGGGCACGGCGGCGGGCAGCAGCAGTGGCAGCAGCAGCCGGGCGGGTACGACGGGCCGGAGTACTTCGACGGCGGCCGTCCGCAGCCCCAGCCCGGCTACGGGCAGTACGGGCAGCCCACCCAGTACGGCCCCGGCGGCGCCCGGGACCCGTACCACGGCGGCCCCTCGGGCGACCCCGGCCGCACCCAGCAGTTCAGCATCGGCGAGGCGCCCGACGCCTACGGCTCGTACGACGGCCCGTACGACGGCGCCCCCGCCGCGCCGGCACCGCCGCCCGGCCCGCGGCTGCACTGGAAGGACCTGCTGAGCGGCATCGTGCTGCGCCCGTCGGCCACCTTCTGGCAGATGCGCGACCACCAGGTGTGGGCCCCGGCGCTGATCGTCACCTTCGTCTACGGCCTGCTCGCCGTCTTCGGCTTCGACAAGGCCCGCAAGGACGTACTGCACGCCTCCCTCACCGACGCCCTGCCCGCCGTGCTGGTCACCGGGGTGATCGTGGTGCTCGCCGGGCTGATCCTCGGCGCGGTCACCCACACCCTGGCCCGGCAGCTGGGCGGCGACGGCATATGGCAGCCGACGATCGGCCTGTCCATGCTGATCATGTCGCTCACGGACGCGCCCCGGCTGTTCCTCGCGATGTTCCTGGGCGGCGACAGCACGGCCGTCCAGGTGGTCGGCTGGGCCACCTGGATCGCGGGCGGCGCGCTGCTGACCTCGATGGTGAGCAAGTCGCACGACCTGCCGTGGCCGAGGGCACTCGGGGCGTCGGCCATCCAGCTGGTGGCGCTGCTGTCGCTGATCAAGCTGGGCACGCTGTAGCGGACGCGCGGCACCGGCCACGGAAAAGCCCTGGTCCCCGCCACGATGGCGGGGACCAGGGCTTTTCCGTGCTTGCGGAGCGGGATCAGGCGTCGAGGATCTGGCCCTCGCGCTGCACCACCGGGGGCTCGACGCTCCACGGGAAGTTGATCCAGTCGTCGGTGCGCTTCCACACGTACTCGCACTTGACCAGCGACTGCGGCTTCTCGTAGATCACCGCGCTGCGCACCTCGGCAACGTGCTCCAGGCAGAAGTCGTGCACCAGCTTGAGCGTCTTGCCGGTGTCGGCGACGTCGTCCGCGATGAGGACCTTCTTGTTGGAGAAGTCGATCGCGTTCGGCACCGGGGCCAGCATGACCGGCATCTCCAGCGTGGAGCCCACACCGGTGTAGAACTCGACGTTCACCAGGTGGATGTTCTTGCAGTCCAGCGCGTAGGCGAGGCCGCCCGCGACGAAGACGCCGCCACGGGCGATCGACAGGATGATGTCCGGCTCGTAGCCGTCGTCCGCGATGGTCTGTGCCAGCTCACGGATGGCCTGCCCGAAGATCGGGTAGGTCAGGTTCTCGCGGATCTCGCTCACTTGCTCTTCGCCCTGTTCCCTGGTCCGTCCGACCTGCGTACGGTCAGACCTGCGTGCGGTGGAAATTCTGGAAGGACCGCGAGGGCGTCGGCCCGCGCTGGCCCTGATAGCGGGAACCGTGCTTCGCGGACCCGTAAGGATGCTCGACGGGGGAGGTCAGCCGGAACATGCACAGCTGGCCGATCTTCATCCCCGGCCACAGCTTGATCGGCAGCGTGGCCATGTTCGACAGCTCCAGCGTCACGTGGCCGGAGAAGCCCGGGTCGATGAAGCCCGCCGTGGAGTGCGTCAGCAGACCGAGCCGGCCGAGGCTGGACTTGCCCTCCAGCCGCGAGGCGACGTCGTCGGGGAGGGTGATCACCTCGTACGTCGAGGCCAGCACGAACTCGCCCGGGTGCAGGATGAACGCCTCGTCGCCCTCCGGCACCACCTCGCGCGTGAGGTCCGCCTGCTCGACCGCGGGATCGATGTGCGGGTACCGGTGGTTCTCGAACACCCTGAAGTAGCGGTCGAGGCGCACATCGATGCTCGACGGCTGGACCATCGATTCGTCGTACGGGTCGATCCGGACTCGGCCGGAATCGATCTCGGCCCGGATGTCCTTGTCTGAGAGAAGCACGCCTCGATGGTACGCGGAGAAGACGGACAACCTGACAACGCGGGCCCGGACCGGCTGCGGACCGGGCCCGCACCGGGCTCATCGCTTCTGCGACTCCACGGGCACCGAATGCCGCAGCCGTGCGCAGCGCGGGCAGCGCAGCAGCCGTCCCGGACCGATCCGGCCGGCGCCGAGGTTCTGCATCGGGAACGAAGCGGTGCTGAACACGTGCCCCTCGGCACAACGAACGACGGTGCGCTCCATAGAGCTCCCTTTCCCCAGGTCCTACTGAATGCGTGCCTCCGGCACGACATAAAAGACAAAAGCCACATTAGGGGATGCATTGGGCCAGCTTGAATGCGGCACCCCGACAAGCCCCCGCGCCGATTGCCGCGCCCCACGGTACGCCCCAACTCCCGCACCCCGCGCCCGCATCCCGCGGCCCCCACACCCCCCTCACACGACGAGAAGGCCACCACGGCGAGTACACCGGGGGCCTTCGATGGGGTAGAGTGTGCGACGATGCGAGACCCCAACGGGTCCCTTCGCGCGGGCGTAGTTTAATGGTAGAACATGAGCTTCCCAAGCTCAGAGCGCGAGTTCGATTCTCGTCGCCCGCTCTTTTGAAAGACTCGGCCAGAGCCGGTCTCCGCACCTCGCGGAGACCGGCTCTGCTGCTTTTCACATGGCTGCTTCTCACGCACCCGGGAGCCCACGGGCCGGCCGCCCCCAAACGGCCGGGCCGCCCGTCCCGGGCGCGGCCCGTCAGTCCAGGCGGGTGGAGACGTACTTGCCGGGGAGTCGCGAGTCGCTCGGGATCAGGGCGGAGCAGTAGCCGTTCATGCCGCCGTAGTACTGGTCGCCGTAGCGCAGCAGGTTGTTGCCGGTGGACGGGCCGACGATGCCGTCGGCGTTGTCCCACGTGTCGTAGAAGGTCTGCTGGAACCACCGCACCTGGTCGGCGGTCCGCGGGCCCCACACGCCGTCCTCGGAGACCTGGGCGTGGCCGACCTGGGCCGCGTAGCTGTTGAGCTGGTGCTGAACGCACCAGACCGCGGAGCCCCGGGTGGTGTTGCCGTAGCCGACGTAGTCCGCGTCCTCGGCCGCGTTGGCCGTGCCGCCGAGTCCCCCGGCGACCAGGGCGGCCGTGCCGAGCACGAGGCCTGCCTTGGCTGTATATCTCTTGAGCACTTGGATGTCTCCCCCGTTCGGTGAAGTTGATCTTTGAACGGAACAGTACGGACGGCGCGGCCATGTCAGAAGGGCCACGTCCCCCCTGCGGACGCCCCTGATGCGTTCCCGCGGCGGCGCGGTGACGTCCGTGACGGAAGCGCAACTTCCACCGCCGGGGCAGAGGATCGATTCGGCGCTCACATACGGGTGACGGGCGCATGCCGGTGCGCCGACCTGGGCAGACCGGACGGGACCCAACTGTCCTTTCCCGAAAGGCATGCCATGCGCCCTGTCACCGCCGTCCTGCTGGGAGCCGCCGCACTCATCGGGCTGCTGGCCGTGCCCGCCGGTGCCGACGACTCCTGGAGCAGATGCTCAGCGTGAACTTCAACGCAGCAGCCGCAGCGCCCGCAGGGCCACGGCGAGGTCGGCCACGGCGGCCGGGTCCCGCAGGGAGCGGCCGGTGAGGTCCTCCAGCCGCCGCAGCCGGTAGCGGACGGTGTTGCGGTGGCAGTACAGCAGCCCCGCCGCCTCGGCCGCCGAACCGCGGGCCGCGAACCAGTGCTCCAGCGTCTCCAGCAGCCGGGCCCGCTCGCCCGGCGGGAGCTCCAGCACGCGCCCGAAGACCGTCCGGGCGATGCGCCCGGCCTCGTCCGGCGAGGCGGCCACCAGCAGGGCGACCGGGCTGTCGTCGAAGCGGGCCACGCCACTCGCCCGCCCGTGCAGCCCGGCCAGGGCGAGGCGCGCGAGGCGCAGGGCCCGGGGCGTGTCCTGGAGCGCCTCGTACCGGGGGCTGACGCCCACCCGGGCACCGACCGCCGCCCGGCCCAGGACGCGCAGGGCCGCCTCCTCGCCGCCCGGGTGCCGCACCGCGACCACGCCGACCTGGAGGTCCGGCAGCAGCCGCCAGGCCGAGTGCGCCTGCTCGGCCAGCAGCCGGGACTCGATGCCCGGCAGCGCCTCCCGGCCCGGCGCGGGCACCTCGGCCGCCACCACGACGAACGGCCCCTCCGCGGGCAGGCCGAGCACGTCGGCGGCCTCCCAGAGCGTGGTGCGGTCCGCGAGCAGGCCCGTGAACAGGGCCTCGACCAGCACGGAGCGCTCGCGCTCGCGCTGGAGCAGCAGCTCGGACGCCTCCTCGCGGTAGGCGTCGCCGGCCGCCGCGGCGAGCCCCTCGTTCACCCACCACGCGGCCAGTGACGCGACGGTGTCGACGGTCACGCCCTGCGCGCCCCGGACGGCCTCGGCCAGCTCGGACCACAGGAACTCGGACCCGATGCGGTAGGCGTGCAGCAGCTCGCCCAGCGGCACTCCCCGGCGGGCGCGCTCGCAGCCCGTGTCCCGGGCCGGCGCCATGTCGGTGACCCGGCCGTCGGCCAGCTGCCCCAGGACCAGCTCGGCATTGCGCCGGCAGGAAGCGCCCAGTTCCTCCAGGGGGATGCGGTCCCCGCTGCCGTAGTAGGCCACCTCGGCACGGATGCGGCGGGCCATGCGCTCGCCCAACTCCCGTGCGCGGCCCAGCAGCTCGGCCGCGACGGGGGCGACCTCGGCCGGTGGAATCGGAGTTCGGCTCATGACCCGCAGGTTACAAAGGCGCCCGCGCCGAGCGGTGTTGTGCACAGGGACAAGCAGCACCCCGCGATTGCTGTGCCCCGGCACATGGCCCGCGGGGCGGCGGGCCGCCACGATAACGGGAACGTTACCGGCCGGTATCGCAGTCCTGTTCCACCTCGCCCCCCTCCTCAGGAGAAACCGTGCCCAGAGCCGCATCGACAAGCGACAAGAGCACCAAGGGCGTCAACCCCCACACCACCACCAGGACTTGGCTGCCATCCCTGGCCGGCTGCGCTCTCCTCGCCACCGCCCTCACCACCGTGACCACCCCCGCCCACGCCACCGGGCAGGCCCCGGCCGGCACCGGCCGCGGCACGTCGTACGTGGCGCTCGGGGACTCCTTCGCCGCGGGCTCCGGGATCCCCCTGTCCACCGGGGGTCTCTGCCTGCGCTCCGACCACAGCTACAGCCACGTCGTCGCCGCCTCCCTGGCCTCCGCGTCGTATACGGACGCGTCCTGCGCCGGGGCGAAGGCGGAGGCCCTCACCGCCGTGCAGACCGACGCCGGGATCCCCGTCAACCGGCCCCAGCTGGACGCCGTCGGCGCGGACACCGGACTGGTCACCCTCACCGCCGGCGGCAACAACCTCGGCACCTCGGACCTCGGCTTCGTCGACGTCGTGGTCGCCTGCTCGACCCTCTCGGCGACCAAACCCCTCGGCTCCCCCTGCCACGACTTCTACGGGGACACCCTCGCCAAGCGGCTGGACGCCGTCACGCCGAAGCTCACCGACGCCCTACGGCGGATCCACGCCAAGGCGCCCGGGGCCAAGGTGCTGGTCGTCGGCTACCCGTCGGTGATACCGGACGACCCGAAGCAGTGCCTCGGCAAACTGCCGGTCACCAGCGGCGATCTGACGTACCTGCGCTCGGTCGTCGACCGGCTCAACGACACGGTCGCCTCGGCCGCGGCCGCGGGTGGTGCCACGTACGTCGACACGCTCACCCCCACGACCGGACACGACAGCTGCTCGGCCGACCCCTGGATCGAAGGACTCCTCCCCCATGCGCCCACCCTGCCGCTGCACCCCAACGCCACGGGTGAGCGCGTCCGGGGCGAGGCGGTGCTGAACGCGCTCCACCGCTGACCCCACCGCGAGACGACCCCCCGGTCCGGGGACCGGGGGGTCATGCGCCGTCCGGGCCGCCCCCGGACACCGGCAGCGTCCAGTCGTTGACGAGCCGCCTGGCCCGCCCGGCGTCGTCCGGGAAGACCAGCACCTGGAGCCGCCAGGGCGGGCCGGCCGGGCGGCGGCGCCGGGGGCAGGGGGCGACCGTGGACCGGATCCCGCAGGTGTCGAGGAACGCGCGGATCTCGTCGGCGGCCGCCGCGGTGGCCACGCGGGCCACCGGCACCAGCAGTCCGTACGGATAGGGCCGCCCGCCCCCGCCGAGCAGCGGGGAGCGGATGCCCAGTCGGGCCAGATATCTCACCGGTGGAACCGCCCTGTGCGAGGTGACCGGCAGGTCAGTGGTGGCCCTCGGCGACCGCCTGTACCTCGGCCTCGTGCGGATGGGCCTCGACGGCCTCCCGGTACTCCTCCGCGGTCGGCTTGGCAATCTGGCCGCCCGGGCCGAAGAAGGCTCCCGACAGGCGGGTGCGCATCCGCTCCGACCAGGTGATCTGCCGCCGGGTGCCGTGCTCGTCCACCTCCGGCGCCAACGCGAGGGGCGCGGGTTGCTCGTGCGCGGTGAAGTAGTACATGTCCTCCTGCGGCAACGGCTCGTGGATCTCCACGTATTCGCCGTGCGGCATGCGCGTGATGATGCCGGACTCGCGCCCGTGCAGGACCTTCTCCCGGTCGCGGTGCTGGAGGCCGAGGCACCACCTCTTGGTGATGACGAAGACCAGGACGGGCAGCACGAAGAAGCCGATCCGCACCATCCAGGTGATCGCGTTGAGCGACAGGTGGAAGTGCGTCGCGAACAGGTCGTTGCCGCCGCCCACCAGCAGCAGCGCGTACTCGGAGATCCAGGCCGCGCCGAACGCGGTGCGTGTGGGGTTGTTGCGGGGGCGCTCGGTGATGTGGTGCTCACGCCTGTCCCCGGTGAGCCACGCCTCGAAAAAGGGGTAGCACCACAGGGCGAGCAGGATCAGCGGGAAGATCATCAGCGGGATGAGCACCCCGAGCACCAGGGTGTGCCCCGCGAAGTCGACCTCCCAGCCCGGCATCACGCGGATCAGGCCCTCCGAGTAGCCCATGTACCAGTCGGGCTGTGCGTCGGTGGTCACCTCGTCGGGCCGGTAGGGCCCGTACGACCAGATCGGGTTGACCTGCGCGATGGCGGAGAAGACGGCGAGGATGCCCGAGACGAGGAAGAAGAAGCCGCCCGCCTTCGCCATGTAGACGGGCATCAGGGGCATGCCCACCACGTTCTTGTTGTTCCTGCCGGGCCCGAAGCCCTGGGTGTGCTTGTGGTAGAAGACCAGGATCAGGTGGGCCGCCAGCAGGCCCACCATGATGCCGGGGATCAGCAGCACGTGGACGGTGAAGAGCCGCGGCACCCAGATCGAGCCGGGGTACTCCCCGCCGAACAGGAACATCACGATGTACGTGCCGACGATCGGCAGCGACAGGATCGCGCCCTCCATGAACCGGATGCCGGTGCCGGACAGCAGGTCGTCGGGGAGCGAGTAGCCCATGAACCCGTCGAACATGCCGAGGATCAACAGCCCGGCGCCGAACAGCCAGTTGAGTTCGCGCGGCTTCCGGAAGGCGCCCGTGAAGAAGACGCGCATCATGTGCACCAGCATCGCCATGATGAAGACGAGCGCAGCCCAGTGGTGCAGCTGACGGATCAGCAGTCCGCCCCGGATGTCGAAGCTGATGTCCAGGGTCGACTTGTAGGCGTCCGACATCAGGAGGCCGTTCAGCGGCGTGTACCTGCCGTGGTAGACGACCTCGTTCATGCTCGGCTTGAAGAACAGCGTCAGATAGACGCCGGTCAGGATGATGATCAGGAAGGAGTAGAGCGCGACCTCGCCCAGCATGAAGGACCAGTGGTCGGGAAAGATCTTCCGGAGGTTCGCCTTGGCGAGCGAGTAGATCCCGACCCGGCCGTCGGCCCAGGTCGCGAGCCGCTCGCCCTTCGACGGCGGAGCGCCGGCACCCGGCCCGGCTGCAGGGGTGTGTTGCGTACTGGTCATGCGCCGCGCTCCCGGAACCTGGTGGGCAGCGCGCCCCGGCCTGCCCCTTTATCCGACAATTACCGCAAATGACGCCATCTCTGGCACGATGCCCCCATCTTCCACGCGTCCGGCTGAATAACGCGTGATTTGGCGGGGAGTGTCGGATTGATCCCGGGCGGGCCGGATCCCTTGCTTCCTTGGAGGGCGGCTACTCCTCGTTCTCGCCCTCGTCCTCGTACGGCGCCTCCTCGGCGAGCCGCTCGCCGATGTCGTCGGCCCACTCCTGGGCCCAGCGCCGCAGATCGGCGATCTCGTCATCGTCGAGGCCGTAGGCGGCGAACTCGCGGTCGTCGATCCACTCGGCGCCGCCGAGCCGTGCCTGCAGGTCTGCGAGGTCGAACTCGTCCCAGGCGTGACGTCGCCCGTACTCCTCCAGCTCGGCGCGGGACCAGCGATCGGACGCGGCACGGATGTCGATGAGGTCCCGGGCCAGCCCCCGGCCGACGAGGGCGCGCATCTTGGTGCCCACCAAGTCCTCCACGGCGAGCACCGGCCCGTACTTCGTGTCCAGGGCCGGGCGCCACATCGTCTCTTTGAGGACGTCGACCTCGCAGTGCGCGTCGAGCACCGGATCGGTGACCGCGAAGCGGGCCGACAGCGGTGCGGACTCCACCTCCTCGACCTGCCAGCCGCGGGCCTCCAGCCCGGTGCGCAGGGCCTGGACGATGTCGCTCATCGGCGCCTGGGTGTCCGTGGCGAGGTCCAGGTCGTCGCTCCAGCGGTCCACCAGGCCGTGCACCCGTACCGCATGGCCGCCGGTCAGGACCAGTGGGTAGGGCGAACCCACGTCGAGCACGTCGGCGAGCAGTCGGCACTGCAGTTCGGAAAAGTTCACGCGGCGGTCTCGCGGTCGGGGCCGAAGGGGCTCGGCCCCGACCGGACGGAGATGACGGACTCGGGCGGCATGGCCGCGATTATCCCGCCGCCCCCGCGCGAAGCGCGCCGCTCAGCGCCCCGACCACCCCTCCAGATGACGGTGCACCGTGACCTCCGGCCGGGTGGAGGCCGCGGCGGTCGTCGAGGACGGGTCGGCCAGCACTTCCTTGACCTCGGCGGCCAGGGCGTCGGCCCGCTGCTTGAGGTCGGTGGCGGGGATGCCGGAGCGGGTGAGGGCGTCCAGCCGGCGGTGGATGTCGGCGAGCCGGTGCTGGGCCGACGGGGTGAGGCGGGTGGGCCGGGGGGTGGAGACGACGAACTGGTAGGCGCCCGCGAGGGTCTGGCAGCCGGTGCAGTGCTCGTTGCGGGCGCGGCCGTCGTTGACGGCGGTGAGGTGCACGTGATCGCCCGCGAGGGTGACGATCTGGAAGGACAGGGCCACCGAGCGGCAGGCGTCGTCGGCGGTGCACCCGGCGGAGGTGGCGATGGCCTCGTTACCGACCCGGGCGCCCGAGACGGTGCCGAACTGGTGGACGGTGAAGCTGTCGCTGTACGAGGTGTGGTGGCGGTGGTTGGCAAGGGTCCGGACGTCGTCGTGGGTGACGGCGATGCCCTCGGAGGCCTGGGCCGGGCCGGCGGTGGCGGCCGCGGCGAGGCCGGCGGCGAGCAGTCCCAGGCGCAGGAAGTTACGGGAGATGTGCAGGTTCACAAGGGTCTCCTGGTGGTTCTCAGCGTGTTGCGGACGGAGCGGCCGCCGGGGCGGTGGGCGCCGGGGCCGTGGTGGCCGCCACGGGCGGGGAGGTGACCGCGGACGGGGCCGGGGCCGGGCTCGTCGGGGGCACGGCCGACGGATGCGCGGCGGTGCCGGTGGGCGCCGGCTTGGGCGGGGAAGTCGGGGCCGCCGTGGCGGGCGGCAGCGGCGCGGCGGGGCTGGGCGCCGGGGCGGCGGCCGTGGGCTTCGGGGCCGGGCCGTGCGGGTCCGGTGGGGCCGCCGCAGGCGAGGCGGGGGCGGCGATCGGCGGGGCTGGGCTGGGCAGCCCGGGGGCGGGCGGCGGGGTGCGCCAGGGCAGCGGGGAGACGGGGGGCTGCGCGCCGTCCGGGGTCCACACCCCGGGCATGGAGCCCCGGACCGGTTCGTGGCCGGGCAGCGTCGGACGAGTGGTGGGCTCGGGCGGCAGCACCGTGGGCACGTGGGGCTGGAGGATGGGCGCGATGGGCGGCTTGGGCGGCAGCGGCTTGGGCGTGACTCCGCTGAGCCAGGCGAAGCCCAGCGCCGCGGCCACCACGGTGAGCCCCGCCGCCAGCCCGATGCGCAGCCGCGGCCGCCCGGCCGTGTAGCGCAGCGCGTTGCGGCCGAGGCGTCCGCTGAGCCGGACGGACAGATAGGTCATGCCGGCCAGCGGGCAGACGAGCATGAGGCTGCCGAGCACACCGGCGAGCCCGCTCAGCAGCTCCCCGTCGGCGAACGCCTCGTAGGTGCCGATGAGTTGGAGGGTGAGCGAGCGCACCCCGGTGGCCACGAGACGGGGCAGGTTCCACAGCGCGTAGAACAGCTCCGCGGCCAGCAGCGGGACCATGGTCAGCACCCAGGAGGTGACGATCACCCGGGTCCTGCGCTTGAGTTCGGCGACGGCCGGGTCGGGCCGCCGGCCGGGGACCATGCTGAGCAGGATCGGTTTGATCTTGCCGTAGAGGTCCGGGACCCCGGCGAGGTCGCCGAGGATGAAGTAGCCGTCGAGCCGGACGGCGGGCATCAGCTGTTCCAGCACCTCGAAGTGGCCGAGGTAGACGGCACACAGCAGGAAGGGCTGACCGGTGGCGAAGTACGCGCCGGTCAGCAGCAGCATGAAGACGACGTTGAAGTAGACGCCGCCGAGGTCGGTGCGCAGCCGCCCGGCGCGGCCGATCCGGTAGACGTCGGTGACGTCCGTGTACATCGACGGCCAGATCAGGAAGAGGCCGCAGCCGATACAGCCGGGATGGGCGCCGTCGTATCTGCACGCCGAGGCGTGCCCGAACTCGTGGAAGACCAGCGAGGCCACGGTGAGCCCGAAGACCACGAGCAGCAGCAGGGGCTGGTCGAGGACCCGGAGCACGGGCGTCATGGCGCCGTGGATGCCGAACAGCCAGATGTCCATGGCGGCGGCGAGCGCAAGGACGACCGCCACCACGGGCGGCCGGTGCAGCCAGGCCAGCGCACGGGCGATGACGGCCACCCGCCGCTCGTTGAAGATGACGCGATGGCCCTTGAGCCCGAGCAGCAAGTCGCTGCGCGGGCCCGTCACTTCGTCGCTCTCCTGACCGTGCGGCACGGTGATGCCGAGCGGTTCGAGCTTGTTCTCGACCAGGTAGGCGATGTTGTCGGCGCTGACTTCACGCCCGTAGCCGAGGCTCACCTCGCGGGCGACGGCCCGCATGTCGCGGGTGCCGTCGATGGCGGAGGCGACCAGGTGGAGCAGGCGGGACAGCTGCACCACCTGACCGTCGCCACGGCGGGCGATGTACTTGGGCTCGGTGAATCCCGAGCCCTGGTACTCGCCGTGCAGCCGCAGTCCGGCGCCGAGCCGTGGGACGCGGCCCTCCGCTTCGGACTGCGACGGCGGTACGGGCTGCCGTACGACGGGCAGCTTCAGGGTCTCGGACTCCCCGTCCCCGTACACCGCCGGTTCGGCGTACGGGAAGCCTCCGAGCCCCGGCACCGGAGCGCCGACGTCCCCTGTCCGGATGTCGGCGAGCACACTGCCGGTGCGAAGCGTGGCGGTCTCGTCGGTTGTGCGATGGCGGCTGCGGCCGGCCTCGTGGTCTCCGACCACCGTCATCTGGTTCCTCCCCCTCGACGAAACCGCACTGTCCCCCCTGTCGGCGGGCCGCGCCTTCCCCTGAGCGCGGCCCGCCGAGCGTGTGGGCCAGGCCTACTGCTTGATGGAGATCGCCTGGGTGGCCTCGGACTGCGCGACCGCGAAGGGCGAGTTGTCGTTGACGGCCAGCGACTCGTTGTGCGCCGAGACGTGGGCGATGTGCTTGGTGACGTTGGTGGTGCGGGTGAAGCTGAACTTCAGCTTCCCGAGGGCCTCACGGCCGGGCAGCAGTTCGGCGGACTCGGCGTCGAGCTCACGCGGGTTCATGCTCATGGCTATGCCTTTCGGATCTGGGTATGCGACGGACGGATGCCGGGACCGGCTACTGCTGGATGGCGATCGCCTGGGTGGCGGACGACTGGGCCACGGCCTCCGGCGAGCAGACGTTCAGCGCCACCGAGGAGTTGTGTGCCGAGACATGGGCGACGTGCTTGGTGACGTTGGTGGTGCGGGTGAAGCTGAACTTCAGCTTCCCGAGGGCCTCACGGCCGGGCAGCAGTTCGGCGGACTCGGCTTCCATCTCGTGCATGTCGAGCATGGGTTTCCCCCTCCGGGACGGTGGTTCGGTGGTTCATGAAGAGCGCCGGCGGCACGGGCAGGACCCCCCGGCCCGCGTCCGATGCGGTCGGACGAGCTGTCCAACGAGATTGGACAGTAGTGGCGTCCACCGGCACCGCGCAAGCCGTTCCCGGGAACCGCCCCCGTAGAATCGGTTCCACCCGAGCGCGCCCGAGCCAGCCGAGAGCAGGAAGCGACCGTCAGTGGCCAACGCACTGCAGCAGATCATCAGACAGCGCCTCGACCAGCAGGGGTGGTCCTACGGGGACGTCGCCCGCCGCGGCGGCATCCCCCGCTCGACCGTGCACCACCTGGCCACCACCGACCGCCTGGTGCGCATGCCCCAGCCGTCGACGCTCGAGGGCCTGTCCCGCGGGCTCGACATCCCGCTGGACACCGTCCGGCGGGCCGCCGCCGAGACCTGTGGGATCCACCTCTACCCGACGGCCGAGGACGAGCCCGCCGACCGCCCGGACCCCGAGGTCGACCTGCTGATCGCCAGTGTCCAGCGGCTGTCGGCGGACGACCGCAGACATGTCGCGGCCCTGGTGGAGTCACTCCTCGAGCGCGCCCCCAAGGACGACGACCGGACGCGCTGAACAGGCCCTGCGCACACGGCGGTTCGTATGCGGACGCCGCCCCCGCGCCACCGGTTCCCGGAGCAGTTGAATCCGGTGAATATTCCCGTCCGGCCCAGGATCATGCCCCTTCCCGGCTATCGTCTCGACCTGCCAAAGCCAGGGGGAATGAGTGCTCGTTGTCAGTGGTGGCTCGACGTCCAACGCCGTCGTACGGGGGCGCACCGGGGAGTCCGTGGTGCTGCTCTCCGGCGAACTGCCCGACGTGCTCACCGATCGGAGCGTCGCCGAACTCCTCGACCTGGCGGCCGCCGTGCTGACCGGCGAGGAAATGGACATGTTCCGCGAATGCCTGCGGGAGCTGCGCAGCGGGGAACGGCTCGGCGGGCGCCGCGTGACGGCCGGGGGCGCCGTGCTCACCGTCTACTACGAGAGCTGAGCCGCGTACGGCGCACGAAGAGCCGCCCCCGGGATCGCCGGGGGCGGCTCCTGTTCACCGGTAGCGCCGGTCGGCGAGCCGGGGTCAGTGGCCCTCGTGGTGTCCGCGGTCCTCGTCGTGTCCGCGGTGGTGGTGCTCGTGGTGCTCGTGGTGCCGCCAGTCGTTCACCTCGTCGATCAGGTCCCCGTTGCCGGAGCCGTTTCCGGACAGGATCGGGATGTCGTCGAGGATGTGCGACAGCGGATCGTCGCCGTCGTTGATCG
Source organism: Streptomyces sp. 17_S59 (assembly GCF_056930295.1). Lineage (NCBI taxonomy): Bacteria > Bacillati > Actinomycetota > Actinomycetes > Kitasatosporales > Streptomycetaceae > Streptomyces > Streptomyces sp. 17_S59. The sequence continues at coordinate 3,391,737 of NZ_JBXOWD010000001.1, forward strand.
TGGAGTTCTCGGTGCACATCTGCTGCTGCTGCGAGGACAGGATCGGGATGTCCTGCAGGCCGATGTTCAGCAGGCCGACGATCGACTGGGCGCCCAGCTTCCCGATGGCGATGCACGGCTTGTTGAGCGAACCGTTGATCAGCCCCATCTGCGGGCTCATATAGCCGCCGGTCCAGGTGTTGCCGTACATCTGGGCAGCGCCGTTCGCGTTGGCGACGTCCCTTCCGTCACCCGCCGCCAGGGCGGGTCCCGCGGTGGCGCCGACGGCGGAGAATGCCAGCGCGGTCGCGGCCACAACCTTTTTGATCACAGTGGTTCCTTCGCTCCGGGTCGACGAATTCCAAGAACTGTCTGCCTAACCCGGGGCACCCTCGGAAGGTTATCGGGCTTCATTCGTTCGGCCCCATCCGGCGGCGCTATCAGAATAAATAGGGAGACTGCAACCGCCCCGGCAGGCACACGGAAATCCCCCCGCAGCGGGTCCCGCACACCCGCCGCAGGGGGATTTTCCCGAATGTTCGGCCCGGGCCGGTCAGTGACCGTGCTCCTCCACCTGCCCGTGCACGAACTCGTGCTCGGAGTTTCCGGAGCCGTTGCCCGACAGGATCGGGATCTCGTCCAGGATGTGCGACAGCGGGTCGTCACCGTCGTTGATCGTGGAGTTGTCGGTGCACTGCTGCTGCTGCTGCGACGTGAGGATCGGGATGTCCTGGACGCCGATGTTGAGCAGGGCGATCACGGACTGGATGTTGATCTTCCCGATGCCCAGGCAGGGCTTGTTGAGCGTGCCCTGGATGAGGCTCATCTGCGGGCTTTCCTTGCCGTCCGTGTGCGTGTTGCCGTAACCGGTCTTGGCACCGTTGGCGTTCAGGACGTCCTGGTCGTTGCCGATGGCCATCGCGGGAGAGGCGATGGCGCCGACCGCGGAAGCGGTCACGGCCGCCGTGGTGAGAACCTGCTTGAGCACGGTATTGCCTTTCGATCGAGTAGCGCCCCCACTGAGAAAGCGTTCTGAATAACTCCGACCCATTCCGGAAGTTCCGAGCTTTCACTCATTCGAGCCAGTGCGGACGGCATCGACCAGAAGGAAATTATCGAGTGTTTCGCCGATAAGAAAAAATGCTGGTCAGGGTGACATAGCGGTACTGCCCGCCACGCTCGCTGCGCAGTTCCCCACGCTCTATCAGATGCGCGATGGTCCACGGCGAGAGCCCCAGCAGCGAGGCCGCGGTGCGTATCGGGACGCTCAGCCCCTCGAAGACCGCCGGCATGGACCCCTCCGCGGTACTGCCGGCCACCGTGCCGGTGCCCGTCGCGGAGCCGCCCGCGGTGGAGTCGTCGTGTGCGGCGTAGGCGTAAAAGTCGATTGCGGCAGCAACGTGTCGTGCCATGTCGACGCCCACCATCCCCTCGGTCCGGTTCGGGTTTCCGTACTGGCCGCCTGGCCAGTCAGCGTAGCCGGAAGATTATGCACGGACTTGCCGGGCGTCAAGTACGGTATTGCCCCCGAGGATCGCCCTCCAAGACGGGCGGTCGTCTGCACAAAGGGCCCCGCCGCCCTAACGTGATCGGGGGCCCGACCCGGAACTAACTTGCCGACGGGCTAGTTATGCGTGCGGAACATGGACAAGGGGGGCCGCGGGCGGCCCGGAGCGACGCGGCTCCGGGCCCGGGCGGCCGGTTCGCGACGGAAGACGGAAAGCGGGAGACAGAGCATGGCCAGCACCCCCAGGGCTCGCAGGAGCAACACCCGCGAGCGCATTCAGAAGACGGCCCTCGACCTCTTCGTATCCCGCGGTTACGAGAAGACCTCGCTACGGGAGATCGCCGAGGAGCTGGGGGTGACGAAGGCGGCCCTGTACTACCACTTCAAGACCAAGGAGGACATCCTCGGCGCGCTCTCCGAGCGGCTCGGGGAACCGGTCGACGAGCTGATCGCCTGGGGCCGTAGCCAGCCGTCCACCCTGGAGACCAAGCGGGAGCTGCTGCGCCGCTACAGCACGGCCCTGACCGAGGCCGCGCCGATCTACCACATCCTGCTGGAGAACCAGGCGACGCTGCGCGAGCTGAGCATCGGCGAGACGCTCGTGAACCGCGTCAAGACCTTCACCGAGCTGCTGCTGACCGGCGAGGACCAGTCGCCGGAGACCAAGGTCCGGCTCTCCAGCGCCATGCTGACGGTCCACTTCGGCGCCTTCACCCTGGACGCGCTGCACATCGACCCGGAGGTCAGGCGCGCCATGCTGCTCGACGTGGCGCTGGAGATCATCGACTCGACGGTGCCGGGCGAATGACCCGGTCAGCGCGGGAATGACGGCCGGTATCACCCGGAAGGGTTGCCCGGTCGCCCGTCGGCGTGACTGCGCCGCCCGGCGGTCCTCCGCGCTGGCGGACCGCTCCTGCGGTTTTTTAACGCCCCTCGCCGGAAGCCGAAACAGACCCCGGACCGGCCGGACAGTTCCCGGGGTCAGTTCCCGGGGGCGGTGAAGAGGGCGACGTGCTCGCGGGCCCACTCGCCGTAGGACCGGGCCGGGCGGCCCAGCAGCCGCTCGGCGGTCGGGTCCACCCGGCCCTTCGCCCCGGCGGCCTGCCGCTCGGCGCTCTCCAGGAGCGCCTGGGCGATCTCCGGCCCGTAGCGGGCCTCGGCCGCGCGGCGCAGCTGCTCGGGAGCGGGCTCGACGAGGGTCAGCGGGCGCCCCAGTGCTTCGGCCAGGAACGCGGTCTGCTGACGTGCCGTCACCGCGGCGGGGCCGGTCAGGGCGTACGCCTGCCCCGCGTGGCCGGGCTCGGTCAGCACCCGGGCCGCCACCTCGGCGATGTCCCGGGGGTCCACACAGGCGTTGGGGGCGTCGGCGGGCCGGGCGTGCACCACGCCCTTCGCCCTGATGCCTTCGGCCCAGGACAGCGTGTTGGTCATGAAGGCCCGGGGGCGCAGCAGGGTCCAGTCCAGGCCGGAGGCCCGGACGCCCTCCTCGGCGGCGCGCTGCCGGCGCGTGATGAGGTCCTGGGCGCCGGGGTCGGTGACCGCCAGCGCGGAGAGTTTGACCAGGTGGCGCACGCCGGCCTCGCGGGCCGCGCGCACCACGTTGGCGTCGTGGCCGGGCTCGCGGGGGTCGGCCGTCACGACCAGCACCGCGTGGATGCCCGCCATCGCCGACCGCAGGGAATCGAGGTCGGCGAAGTCCCCCGTGACCGGCTCGATGCCGGGTCCCGGTCCCGGGAGGCGTGCGGCGTCGCGGCCCAGCAGCCGTACGGCACGGCCCCGTTCGGCCAGCAGCCGGGCTGTCGCCCGGCCCACCGTGCCGCTCGCGCCCGTGACCAGGACCCGGGCGCTCACTTGGCGGTGAACCCGCCGTCGACCGGCACGGTGGCGCCGGTGACGAAGGAGGAGCGGTCCGCGAGAAGCCATGCGGCGGCCTGGGCGATCTCCACCGGCTCCGCCACGCGGGGCAGCATGGAGCCGCCGGTCAGGAACTGCTCGACGCCCGGGTTGGCGTCGAAGCCCGCCTGCATCAGCTCGGTGCGGGTCACGCCGACGGCGAGGGCGTTGACGCGGATGCCCTGGGCACCGTAGTCGCCGGCCGCGGCCTTGGTCAGGCCGATCACCGCGTGCTTGGCGACGACGTAGGCGGCCGAGGGCACCACGGGGTCCACCAGGCCCGCCGTGCTGGAGGTGTTGACGATCGAGCCGCCGCCGTTCTCGAGCATCGCGGGTATCTGGTGCTTGATGCAGTTCCATACGCCGCGCACGTTGACGTCCATGATGGCGTCGAAGACCGCGTCGTCCGTGAGGTGCATGGGCTCGCGTGCCGTGCCCCAGCCCGCGTTGTTGAACGCGCCGTCGAGCCGGCCGAACGTCTCCACCGCGACGTCCACCGCGCGGGCCGCGTCGGCGGACACCGTGACGTCGCCGGTCACGGCGACGGCCGCGCCGCCCGCGGCCTTCAGCTCGGCGACGAGGTCCTCGAGCAAGTTGCCGCGGCGGGCCAGCAGGACGACCGCTGCCCCTTCGGCGCTGAAGAGACGGGCCGCGGCGGCACCGATTCCACTGGAGGCACCGGTGATCATCACCGTCTTGCCCGAGAGCATTCCCTGCTGGCTGCTGTTCATGGCGCGATCATGACTCATGCCGCAAAGCGGGAGCAAGGAAAGCGGAAGCAGGGTCCGCCGGAGGCCCGGTACGGGGCTCAGCCCACCGCTGCGGCGGCCTCGGCGGCCTCGGCCTCGCGGCGGCGGCGGCCCTCGGCGACGACCCGGGAGCCCCGGTCCGGGGAGGTGTCGAGCTGGACGAGGATCGCGGGCGTGGCAAGCGCCGGCAGGATGTGCCGGAAGAGGACGGAGATCTGCTCCTCCAGGTCGGCCAGGCCCGTGGTCACCTGCGAGACCAGCAGGACGCCGGTCCAGGCGCTGATCACGAAGCGCGCGGTGGTCTCCGGCTCGACGTGCGGCAGCACCTCGCCCCGCTCCTTGGCCTCCCTCAGCAGCTGGGAGGAGACCTCGCTCCAGGTGGCCCACGGGCCCGCGCTGACCAGCTTCTGCATCTGCGGGTCCGTGGCCAGCCGGGCGCCGGCCCGCAGCAGGGGCTCCTCCGGCAGCCGGTGGGCGAGGGCCATGCCCACGTCCACCCACTCCTGGAGCTTGGTGGTCTGTTCGGCCACCCACTCCACGGACACCTGCTCCTCGAGCACCCCGCGGGCCAGGGCCTCCTTGGAGTCGAAGTGGAAGTACAGCGCGCCCTTGGTCAGCCCGGCCAGGGCGAGGATCTCGGAGATCGTGCACGCTTCGTAGCCGCGCTCGGCGAAGAGCACCGCGGCCGCTTCCAGCGCTGCCCGGCGAGTTCTGATACCGCGCTCCTGCTGCGCCATCCGCGACCTCCAGATATGTCGTCCTGCTCCCGCCCTCCGGCAGTGGCGACTTCGCGCCGGGCCGGAGGGGAAGCCCCCTCCACTGAAACCAAACCGAACGCGACGCATGTTACCCGTCCGGTCATTCTCGGACTGACCCAGTCGCAAGCGCGAAGGGCGTAATTCGGCTAATCGTTTCTGCCGGGTCCCAGGATGACCGGAAGTCGCCGGTGCCCGTGCGAGATAAAGGACTCCAGCGGTTCGAGTTCCGCCGCCGGTACGGCCAGCGAGAGTTCGGGGAATCGGCTGAAAAGAGCCTCCAGAGCGAGTGATGCCTCCAGCCGGGCGAGCGGGGCGCCGATGCAGTGGTGCACCCCGTGCCCGAAAGCAAGGTGATCGCGGCGAGTGGTCCGGAAAAGGTCGAATCGATCGGCGTCGTCACCGTGTTGATCACGGTCGAGCCCGGCGGCGGTCACGGAGATCAGAATCGCGTCACCGGCGGCTATCAGCTGATCCCCGGCCCGGATGTCCTCGATCGCGAACCGCATCGGGATGTTGGCCACCGGCCCCCGGGCGCGTAGCGTCTCCTCGACCACGTCGTCCCAGGACGCCTCGCCGGCCCGCACCCGCGCCAGCTGCTCGGGATGGGTCAGCAGCGCGAGCACCGCCTGCTCGATGAGGTTGACGGTGGTCTCGTGCCCGGCGCCGATGATCAGGAGCAGGGTGTCGACGAGTTCCTTCTCGCTCAACTGCCCCTCGGCATCGTCCCGGGCTGCGATCAGATCACCCGTCATATCAGCTGAGGGAGCCGACCGCTTGGACTCGATCAGCCCGGACAGCAGTTCGTACAGCTCGATTTGATTGGCCATCGCCTCCTCGGGAGTGACCGAGGTACGGAAGGTGGTGTCGATGACGCGGTGCAGATCGCCCTGGACGTCCTCCGGAATGCCGAGCATTTCGCAGATCACCTGGATGGGCAGCGGAAAGGCGAATTCGGCGCGGATATCGACCGGTTCATCCGCCGGGAGCGCGGCCAGCCGGTCGACCAGCCGGGCCACGTGCCATTCGACGCGCGGCCGGAGCGCGGCCGTGCGGCGCGCGGTGAAGGCCTTGGCCACCAGCTTGCGCAGGCGGCGGTGCTCGTCGCCGTAGGCCGTGAGCATGTTCTGCACCGAGACCCACATGGCCAGCGGCCAGCTGTCGTCCAACTCCCCGTCCCGCCAGGCGGGCCAGTGCCGGTAGGCGTCCTTGGAGACGCGGGGGTCGAGCATCAGGCGCTCGGCCAGCTCATGACTCGTGATCGCCCAGGCGGCCACACCGCCCGGGAGTTCGACCCGGACCGCCGGCCCCGTGGCGGCCAGCCGGGCGGCCTCGCCGCGGACGTCGCGCCCGGTCGGGTCCAGGACGATGGGGCAGGACTGGTGCTGCATCAGTCTCCAATCGGTCACCGTGCGGGATCACTGCTCGGTGCCGTGATCCTTGCCTCCCGGCCTTGAAGAAAACCGGCCAGCCATTATCTTAGATTAAGACAAGATTTCTCATGTTCCTTGACCTCTGGCTCACTTCGGCTTTGATGGAGAGTTCGGTGCATCAGTCAGCCATCGCGAATGGGATCGCGGCGCCGCACCCGCCAGCCGTCCGGCCCGCCCTGACCAGCACGGTGCCCAAGGAGTTCGTCCACCGCGCGGCCGTCGCCGAGGTCTTTCTGACCGGCTGCACCGGAGTGGACGACACCCATTTCAGGCTCTCCGCCCAGTGGCCCCGTGCCCACACCTTCTTCTGCTCGGACGGGGGCACCCGGCACGACCCGCTGCTGGCCGCGGAAACGATACGTCAGGTCGGCCTGTTCCTGGCCCATACGGAATTGAATGTACCGATAGGGCACCGTTTCCTGATGCAGGAAATGGAATTCGCCGTCCACGACGAGCAGCTCTCCATCGGGCGCACCCCCACCGACCTGGGCATCACCGCCTCCTGCCAGGTCCTGGACGGCCGGGAGCGGCGCTTCGCCTTCCGCATGGACATCACCATCCACCGCGACGGGCGGCCCGTCGCCACCGGCGGCGGCCGGTTCACCTGCGTCCCGCCCGCGCTCTACCGCCGGATGCGCGGCACCCGCGGCAGCACCGCCGGTCCCGTGCCCGACTGGTTCCCCCCGGTCCGGGCGGGCGCCGCCGAGGTGGGCCGGGAGCTGCCCCTCGACGTCGTGCTCTCGCCGGCCGGCCGCGACGGCGGCTGGGTGGTCTGCCCCGATCTGAACCACCCCATACTCTTCGACCACCCCGACGACCACATCCCGGGCATGGTCCTCGTGGAGGCCGCCCGCCAGGCCGCGTTCGCGGCCCTGCGCCCCCGCGCCGTGCGGCTGTCCTCCGTCGCCGTCACCTTCCACCGGTACGCGGAGCTGGACGGCCCCACCACGATCGACGTCACCGTCGCGGACGGCCGGTCGCCCGATGGGGTAACGGTGGAGGTGACGGGCGCCCAGGCCGGCGAACCGGTCTTCACCTGCACCCTCGCCGAGCGGGCCGGGGCCCTCCGCGACGTCGTCGCGGCCTGACCCGCAGGGCGGGCCTGACCCGAAAGCATGGGCCGGCCGCATCTCCGGAGCGCCTTCCTCCGCTGCTCGTTAGGGTCTGCTGCGTCTGCAGACGCCGGGTCGTCGAGCCGAGGGAGCGCCCGCGGGATGAGTCTCACCGGAACCGGGTTCTTCGCTCTGCTCATCGCGCTGTGCGTGCTGGCCGTCCTCGCCACCCTGCTCCTCTGGGCGAGGGTCCCGGGGCCGCCGGCCGTGCGCTGGCCGGCCCGGGTGCTGCTCATCGCGCTCTGCCAGGCGACCGCGATCTGCGTGGTCGCGGTGTGGATCAACACCAGTTACGGGCTCTACGCCTCCTGGAACGACCTGCTCGGCCGGACCGGCGAGACCGGGCCGGTGGCGATGCCCGGCCCGCCCGCCCAGCGCGCCAAGTTCATCCGCGGCGACAACGGCATGCAGGAGACGTACTTCCACGGCTCCCGCTCCGGGCTCTCCGGCCAGGTCATGGTCTGGACCCCGCCGCAGTACCGCGACCCCCGGTACCGGCACACCGCGTTCCCCGTGGTGGTGCTGCTGCACGGCGTCCCCGGCTCGCCGCAGTCCTGGGTGGAGCAGGGACGGATGCCCGACGCCTACGAACGGCTGCTCAGGAGCGGGGCCACGCGCCCGTTCATCCTCGCCGTGCCGATCATCAACCCGGGCGGCGTGGACACCGACTGCTCCGACGTCCGCGACCGCAAGGTCGCCACCTGGCTCTCCTCGGACGTGCCCGAGCTGATCCGCGACCACTTCCGCACCGGCCCCGCGCCCAGGTCGTGGGGCGTGCTGGGCATCTCCACCGGCGGCTTCTGCGCGGCGAAGCTGCCGCTGCAGTACCCCCGGGTCTTCGCGGCCGGGGCGGCGCTCGACCCGGACCCCCTCAACGGCGAGGGCGGCGCGCTCAGCGACCCGGCCCTGCGGGCGCAGAACAGCCCGACGCGGCTGGTGCGGCACACCGCCTCCGACGTCGGGCTGTTCCTGGCGACCTCGCGGCAGGACCGGGACAGTCCGCCGCGCTACATCGAGGAGTTCCAGCGGGAGGCGGCGGGCAGCCGCGCCCGGCTGAAGACGATGCTGCTCGCCTCCGGGGGCCACAACTACGGCACGTGGATCACGCTGTATCCGGCGGCCTTCGGGTGGCTGGGGGAGCAGCTGACGGGCGGCCCGGGGTAGCTCCCCACGGTTGCCCGGGCGCTCACTCGTCCTTCGGCTCCTCGGAGGCCGATGCCTCGGGGGAGGGAGAGGACGAGGGAGAGGGGGATGCGGGTGCGGGGGAGACCGCGGGCTGCCCGTCCTGCGTGGTGCCGTCGCCCTGCGTGTCCTGCTTGTCCGCCGGCTTCTTCTCCGGCTCCTTGGGCTTGTCCGCGGTGTCCTGCGGGAAGGTGAGCTGCTGGCTCATCCACTCCAGGACCGGCCCGATCTCCCGCCGCCAGGTCGTGAAGTGGTGGCTGCCCTCCGGCAGGATGATCGACGACGCGGTCATGGGCTCCTTGACGGCCTTGAGGAACTTCTCCGTCTCGCCGTAGTTCTTCTCGCCCTTCTTGCTGCTGGTCACCAGCACGTTGACGCGCGGGACGGGCATGTTCTGGAGCCGCCAGATCAGGTCGTGCTCGTGCTGCTTCTGCTTCGCCTGCGCCCCGCTGCCGAAGAGGTTGCCGGTGGTGAGGTCGTTGCCGACCTTGTAGTCGCCGGAGAGGGCGGCGGCGGCCGGGTAGACGTCCGGCTGGCGCATCGCGAGCTGGAGGGCGCAGGTGCCGCCGGAGGAGTAGCCGAGGACGCCCCAGGCGCTCGGGTCGTGGCCGACCCGGTAGGTGCTCCTGAGCGCGTCCGGCAGGTCCTTGGTGAAGAAGGTCTCGGCCTGCGGGCCGTCCGGCACGTCCACGCACTCGGTGTCGCGGGGCGGCGCGATGGTGGGCCGGACCATCACGATGACCGTCGGCTGCATCTTGTTCTCCGCCAGGAGCTTGCCCGCGGTCTGCGGCACCTGGAGGTGCTGGGCGAGATTCATGATGCCGCCCGGATAACCGCTGATCACGACCATCACGGGAAAGCGGTGACGCTCGTACTGCTTCTGGAAGTACTGCGGCGGCAGATACACGAATGCCGGGTTGACCGCCCGGGAGCGGGTGCCGATGATGCGGACCGACTGGACCTTGCCCTCCTTGTCGGCCGCGCCGTGCGGAATTCCGCCTACTTTGTCGAGGCCCTGCGGACCGGCGGGCTGCACCAGCCCGTCCTTCGTGCCGCCGACCGTGGCGTACGGCCCGCCCTTGCCCATCTCATTCACGTTGACGGGGGCCTTGTCAACGCGTCCGAGCAACTGATTCCAGGTTCCGTAGAACTCGCCCCAGGAATTCACCGCGAGCAACAGCGCCGCCATGATCGCCAACTGGGTCGTCAGGATCGAGCCCAGTCGTCCCAGCACGGGCAGCACACCACGCCCGGCCAGGCGCGGCCAGACCCACACCGTGAGCCCGATGCACAACACGGCCGCGAAAACCACCGTGTACAAGAGTGACCGGCTGGTCAGGCCCATGCGCCTCTCAACTCCCTGCCCCCGTGGTGGGTACTCGTGTTCGGTCCGGTAATACTCACCGATAAAGAGGCGGGAAGGGGCGGAGAGGGTTGCCCTGGACTCATTTATTGCCCTGCTCTTGTCCTCTCCGTGTCCTGCGCTTCCCCCGGCGTTCCCGGCCCCGAAACACAAGCGGAACGAAGGCCCCCGAGCCGAACCCGTGCGCGAAACACCGGTGATTCCCCGCGCAAGGCGGTTCCCCGCGCCCGGTGAAGGACAGGCGACACACAAGTGGAGTCCGGCCGAACCCTTCCTTGCCCGGAAGGCGGACGGCGTACGACTGCGCGACGGGGACACGCGCCCCACGGCGTGTCGGGTGTGAACACCCTGGACCGGACTTGACGGCTAGCCTTACGTAGTCGTCAAGCCCGGGGACTTTTCCCCGCAGTACGGACAATCAATAACACCGAGAGACATGAAGGACAAATTCCCCATGGGCATTCGGAGTCTGCTGCGGAACGCTTTCGGCCGCTCGAAAACAGCCGGGCGCGACGAACCGAGCCTTCCCCAGCAGAGCGCGGGACCCGACAGCGCCGCGGGCACCGCCCCGGCCGCCGTGTCCGTCCCCGCCCAGCCGACCGCCGAGACCGCCGACCGCGTCGGTCCGACCGTCCCCGACCCCGGCCCGCTCGGCCCCATCCCCACCCCCGGCCCGCCGCGCCCCGAACCGGTCCCGGAACCCGAGCCGCAGCCGACCCCGATGCCCGAGCCCAAGCCGGTGCCCGAGCCGGAGCCCGCGCCGCGGCCCGAGCCCCACCCCGTCCCGGAGCCGCCCCCGGGCCCCAAGCCCGAGCCCTCGCCCGCGTTCGAGGACGCACCGGCAGCCGCCGGAGCCGCCGCGATCAGCCTGGAGAAGGTGCGCGAGACCGCGCCCGGGCTGGTCGGCCTCTACGAGTCGGCGGGCGTCTCGCTGGCCAAACAGGGCCTGGCCGGGCAGCGGGCAGCCGTCTACCTGGTGCTCGACCGCTCCGGCTCCATGCGCACCTACTACAAGGACGGCACCGTCCAGCACCTCGCCGAGCAGGCGCTGGGCCTGGCGGCCAACTTCGACGACGACGGCGTCGTCCCCGTCGTCTTCTTCTCCACGGACGTCGACGGCACCGCCGAACTCGACCTGACCGACTACCGGGGCCGCATCCAGGAACTCCACGAGTCCTACGGCCACATGGGCCGCACCAACTACCACTGGGCCATCGAGGCCGTCGTCGACCACTACAAGAAGTCGGGCTCGGCCGACCCGGCCTTCGTCATCTTCCAGACCGACGGCGCCCCCTACAGCAAGCCCGCCGCCGAGCGGGCGCTGTGCGAGGCCGCGAAGCTGCCGATCTTCTGGCAGTTCGTCGGCTTCGGCGACCCGGAGGGCAAGGGCTTCGACTTCCTGCGGAAGCTGGACGACCTGCCGGTGCCGGAGAAGCGCGTCGTCGACAACGCCGGCTTCTTCCACGCCGGCCGCGAGCCGCGGCTGCTGCCGGACGGCGAGCTGTACAGGGAACTGATGGTGGAGTTCCCCGAGTGGCTGGCGGAGGCGCGGGCCGCCGGAATCGTCCGTTAGCCGGCCGGCCGCTCCCCGCGCGGCAGTTCGACCACCACACGGAGGCCGCCCCCGGACCGGGGGGCGGCCTTCGCCGTCCCCCCGTGGGCCCGGGCGATCGACCGCACGATGGACAGCCCCAGCCCGGAGCCGCCGCCGAGCCGCTCCCGCCCGCTCCCCCGCCGGAAGGGCTCGAAAAGCGTGCCGATCTCGCTCGCGGGCACGACCGGACCGGTGTTGGCGACCGTCAGGAAGACCGACTGCCGTCCCGGGTGCACGCTCACCTCCACCACCCCGCCCCGGTGGTTGTAGCCGACGGCGTTGCGCAGGAGGTTCCCGGTGAGCTGTGCGAGCAGCACGCGGCTGCCGGTGAGCGGGCAGGGCGAGGGGTGCACGGAGAGCCGCACGCCCTCCCGCCCGGCCCGTTCGGTCACGGCGGCCACCTCCTCGGCCACCACCTCGGCCAGGTCGAGGCGTTCGCGCCGGTCGAGGCCGCGCTCGCTGCGGGCGAGCAGCAGCAGGCCGTCGATCAGCCGCTCGGTCCGGCGGTTCGCCTTCAGCAGCGTCGCCTTCGTACGGGCGAGTTCCGCGGCGGACGGGCTGCCCTCCAGGCCGACCTGGATGGCGGCCCGCTGGGTGGCCAGCGGGGTACGCAGCTCGTGCGAGGCGTTGGCGATGAACCGCCGCTGGCTGTCCAGCACGTCCTGCACCGGCCGCAGGAAGAGCCCGGCCGTCCACCAGCCCACGCCGAGCGCGAGCAGCGCGGTGCCCAGGAGCGCCACGGCCGACCAGAACACCAGCTCGTGGGAGGCGGCTTCGCTGACGTCGCCGGAGAGCCGGACCAGGGTGGTCACCGCCACGGGCTCCCCCGGCCGCACCATCTCCACCGGCACGGCCGTCCGCGCGAGTCTGGTGGCCTGCTCCTGCGTGCCCGCCCGCGACAGGACGTTGACGACGGTCAGCAGGCCCCCGCCCAGCAGCAGGAAGAGCGCCCCGAAGGCGACGGCGATCCGGGTGCGGGCGGCGAGGACAGGCCGCCTCACAGGGCGTACCCGACGCCCTGCACGGTGCGGATCAGCTGTGGTTCGCCGAGCTTGCCGCGCAGCTTGCTCATCGCCACGCGCACGGCGCCGGTGAACGGGTCGGCGTGGGCGTCCCAGGCCCGCTCCAGCAGCTCCTCGGCGCTGACGACCGCGCCGTCCGCCTCCAGCAGGATCTGGAGCACGGCGAACTCCTTGGGCGACAGGTCCAGCTCCCGCCCGTCCCGCTCGGCCGTCCGCCGCACGGTGTCCAGCCGCAGCCCGGCCTTCTCCAGCAGCGGGGACGCGGGCCGGGCGCTGCGCCGCCGCAGTGCCCGCACGCGCGAGACCAGCTCGGGGAATTCGAAGGGCTTGGGCAGGTAGTCGTCCGCCCCCAGGTCCAGCCCCGCGACCCGGTCCTCCATGGAGCCGGCGGCGGTGAGCATCAGGATGCGGGTCCGGGAGCCGGAGGCGACGAGGCGCCGGGTGACGTCGTCGCCGTGCACGCGGGGCAGGTCGCGGTCGAGGACGACCACGTCGTAGTCGTGCAGCCCCAGATAGGCGAGGGCGGCATCGCCGCTGTAGACCGTGTCGACGGCGAAGCCCGCCCGGCGCAGCCCGGTGGCGACCAGTTCGGCCAGTACCTCTTCGTCCTCGGCGACAAGCACTCGCATGGTGTCCGCGTTCCTCTCGTCCGGCACGCCCCCTTCCTTCCAGAATGCGGGTCTACCTTCACCGATGTTTCGCAAATGTCTCCGTTGACCGCAGTAGCGTGGATCCATGGACCGCGCAAACCGGTCGGACGCCCGCGAAACGGTCGCTCTCCGAGGCGCCCCCGAGACCATGCTGGCCACTCTCTACGGGCGGGCGCTCGACAGCCGCTCCCCGGACCCCGTCCTCGGCGACCCGCTGGCCGCCGGGACCGTCTTGCGCATCGATTACGACTTCCGCCGCACCGGGATCACCCGGGGCAACGCCGCCGCCGTCGCGATGCGGGCCCGGCTCCTGGACGACTGGACGCGGGAGTTCCTCGCGGACCACCGGGAGGCCACCGTGCTGCACCTGGCGTGCGGCCTGGACGCCCGCGTGCACCGGCTCGCGCCGGGGCCGGGGGTGCGCTGGGTGGACGTCGACTACCCCGAGGTCGTGGAGCTGCGGGAACGGCTGCTCCCCCGGCCCGCCGGCGACTACCGGACCGTCGGCACCTCCGTCACCGACGGCGCCTGGCTCGGCGGGGTGCCCGCCGACCGGCCCGTCGCCGCCGTCTTCGAGGGCCTGTCGATGTACCTGCACAAGGAGGACGGCAGGCAGCTGGTGCAGGGGATCACCGGGCGGTTCCCGCACGGACAGCTGCTCTTCGACTGCTTCACCGGCCTGGGGATCAGGATGCAGAAGCTGGTGACCCCCGTGCGCCGCGCCGGGGCCACCCTCCACTGGGCCGTCGACGACCCGCGCGAGCTGGAGGGCTGGCACCCCGGGCTGCGCTGCACCGACGTGCTGCGGGCCACCGACCTGCCGGGCCGGGACCGGCTGTCCCCAGCAGGGCAGTTGGGCATGTGGGTGATGGCGCGCATGCCCGGGGGGTGGGACTTCGCGCGGCTCCTGCGGTACGAGTTCTGAGCGGCTTACGGGCGGTGCACCCGGGAGTCATCCGGGCCCGCCCGATATCACCCTCCGTATGCGCCGCGGAACCGATCAGTTCGCGTCTGAGTGGGCACTCTTAGAAGGGTGAGCACCGAAATCCCCCCACAGCTCCCGGCTCCCGCCCGCGGGACGTACGCAATCGACACCCGCACCGGCCGGCTCGGACAAGTCATGGACCACCACGCCGGTTACGTACAGCTACGACCACCGCGCGGCGGCCTGGAGTGGAACTGCCCTCCCGAGCACGTGCGGCAAGCCGATCCGCCGCAGGATGCGGCGGCCGAGGCCGGGGGGCGGCCGTGACCGCGCGAACGGTCTTCCTGTTCGGCACCTGGACGCTCGCCCCCGACCGGGAGCCCGACGCGGAGCCGATCACCTACGCCATGGAGTGCGCCGTGTGCGGGGAGACCTCCGCGGTCGGCGAGGACGCGGGACGGGCCCAGAGCTGGACGTTCCAGCACGCCGGGCGGAACCCCTCGCACCACACCTACCGGGAGGTGATCAGCAGGCCCTGGCGGGCCTGGATGCGGCCGTGATCACACCTGCCGCGGCCCCCGGAAGCATTGACATCGCCGCAATAAACGCCGCGCGGTACGCCCCTGGCCCTCGGATACGCTAAAGGTGCACCCACACCGCATACACCTCTACCAGGGAGCAGCCGCAATGGCTCGACACCTCATCACCAGCGCCCTTCCCTATATCAACGGGATCAAGCACCTGGGCAACATGGTGGGGTCCATGCTCCCGGCGGACGTGTACGCCCGCTTCCTGCGCCAGACCGGCCGCGAGACGCTGTACATCTGCGCCACCGACGAGCACGGCACCCCCGCCGAGCTGGCCGCCAAGGAGGCGGGGCTGCCGGTCGGCGCGTACTGCGCCCAGCAGCACGATGCGCAGAAGGCGATCTACGAGGGCTTCGGGATGTCCTTCGACTACTTCGGCCGCAGCTCCTCCGCCGAAAACCGGGAGATCACCCAGCACTTCGCGCGGCAGCTGCAGAAGAACGGGTTCATCGAGGAGCGGTCGATCCGCCAGGTGTACTCGCTCGCCGACGGCCGCTTCCTGCCCGACCGCTACATCGTCGGCACCTGCCCGCACTGCGGCTACGACAAGGCGCGCGGCGACCAGTGCGAGAACTGCACCCGGGTCCTCGACCCGGTCGACCTGATCGACGCGCGCTCGGCGATCAGCGGCAGCAGCGACCTGGAGGTGCGCGAGACCAAGCACCTCTTCCTGCTCCAGTCCAAGCTGGCCGGCGAGGTCGAGGCGTGGATCGACGAGCACGGCAAGGACTGGCCGGTGCTGGCCTCCTCCATCGCCCGCAAGTGGCTGACCGAGGGCCTGCACGACCGCGCCATCACGCGCGACCTGGACTGGGGCGTCCCGGTCCCGGCCGACACCTGGCCGGAGCTGGCGGCCGAGGGCAAGGTCTTCTACGTCTGGTTCGACGCCCCGATCGAGTACATCGGCGCGACGAAGGAGTGGGCGGACCAGAGCCCGGAGAGCCGCGACTGGAAGTCCTGGTGGTACGAGGCCACGGACGTCCGCTACACCCAGTTCATGGCCAAGGACAACGTCCCCTTCCACACGGTGATGTTCCCGGCCACCGAGCTGGGCACCCGTGAGCCCTGGAAGAAGGTCGACTACGTCAAGGCCTTCAACTGGCTGACGTACTACGGCGGCAAGTTCTCCACCTCGCAGAAGCTCGGCATCTTCACCGACGCCGCCCTGGAGCTGCTGCCCGCCGACTACTGGCGCTACTTCCTGATGGCGAACGCCCCCGAGTCCGACGACACGTCCTTCACCTGGGAGCTGTTCTCGGCCACGGTGAACAAGGACCTCGCCGACGTGCTCGGCAACTTCGTCAACCGCGTGCTGTCCTTCTCCCGCAAGCGCTTCGGGGACGAGGTCCCGGCCGGCAGCGAGGCGGGCGAGGCCGAGGCCGACCTGGGCCGCGAGATCGCCCGGCTGCTCCAGGAGTACGAGGAGCACATGGAGGCCCTGCAGTTCCGCAAGGCCGCCCAGGCGCTGCGCGCGCTGTGGAGCGCGGGCAACTCCTACCTGGAGACCAAGGCCCCCTGGCTGGAGATCAAGACCAACCCGGACGGCGCCGCGCTGACCCTGCGCACCGCGATGAACCTCATCCACCTCTACTCGGTGGTGTCCGAGCCGTTCATCCCGGCCTCCGCGGCCGCCATGCGCTCGGCGTTCGCGCTCGCCGACGACACCCGCACGTGGGTGACCGGCGAGGAGGCCGCCTCCCTGGAGTTCGTCCCCGCCGGCACGGCCTTCACGGTGCCCCCGGTGCTGTTCGCGAAGATCACCGAGGACGACCTGGCCGCGTACCGCGAGCGCTTCGGCGGCACCGACGCGGAGGCGTAGGACACCGGCAGGACACTGCACGACCGTGCCCGCGGGGCCCGGGACCGTACGACGGTCCCGGGCCCCGCGCCGTTCGCGTTGATCGATCGGCAATCGTTCGTTGAGCCCGTCCCGCCAGCATGAACGCGTTGGTCCATGGGGGAGACGAGGAAGAGCAGTGTTCGAGCATCGCATCACCGCAAGCAAACGCATCACCGTGACCGTCCACGCCGGCGACGAGGTGGGCCGGCACCGCATCGTCCGGCAGCTGCGTGCCCTCCCCGGGGTGCACGTGGTCCGCGGCGGCGAGGTCCCGGCCGTCGACGTCCTGCTCATGGGACGGCACGACGAGGACGCCCCGGGCACCCTGCGGCGGCTGTCCCGGGCCGACCGGGCGCCGCTGGTCGTGGTGGCCGAGGAGCTGGGCGAGACCGAGCTGATGGCCGTGGCCGAGTACGGAGTGCGCTCCGTGCTGTGGGCGCACCGGCTGACGCCGGGCCGGCTGTCCCGGGCCGTGCACAACGCTGCAGGTTGCTGTCCTCGACTGCCCATGGCCACGGCTCTTGTGTAAGCCTGATGGCATGTCCGATGCGATGACCGACGACGAGAAGGGCGCGAGCCCGATACCGGCGCTCCCGGGCGGCCGGACCCTGCCCTCGCCGCTCTCCGACGAACGCACCATGCTGGAGAGCTGGCTGGCCTTCCAGCGGGCCACCCTCGCCCACAAGTGCGCGGGCCTCACTGACGAGCAGGCCCGCACCGCCGCCGCGCCGCCGTCCGGGATGTGCCTGCTGGGGCTCGTCCGGCATCTGACCAAGGTCGAGAAGCACTGGTTCCGCACGGTGCTGGACAAGGACGTGCCGACGTCTAGCCCGAAGGACGAGGGATTCGACGTCCCCGCCGACGCGACGCTCTCCGCGGCGCTGGCCGCCTGGCGCGAGGAGACCGCGCTCGCCGACGCCCACGCGGCATCGCTGTCGCTCGACGCCACCGGGGAGTGGCGGGGCAAGCAGGTCTCGCTGCGCTGGATCTACCTTCACATGGCCCAGGAGTACGCCCGGCACAACGGGCACGCCGACCTGCTGCGCGAACTGACCGACGGCGAGACCGGATTCTGAGCCGGAACGACCGGAACGGCCGACGCGAAAGGGCGGGGCCCGGGACCGTGATGGTCCCGGGCCCCGCCCTTTGCGTTGTTGCCCAGCTCTACTTCGTCGGCTTGTACGGCGTCGCCTTCGCCGGGCCCTTGTAGATGCTCAGGTGCAGTTCCTTCAGGCGGGCGTCGTCGACCTCGCTGGGCGCGCCCATCAGCAGGTCCTGCGCGTTGCCGTTGAGCGGGAAGGCGATGGTCTCGCGGATGTTCGGCTCGTCGGCCAGCAGCATGACCATGCGGTCGACGCCCGGGGCGATGCCGCCGTGCGGCGGGGCGCCGAACTTGAACGCGCGCAGCATGCCGCCGAACTCGCGCTCGACGTCCTCCTTCGAGTAACCGGCGATCTCGAAGGCCCGGTACATGACGTCGGGCTCGTGGTTCCGGATGGCGCCGGAGGACAGCTCGACGCCGTTGCAGACGATGTCGTACTGCCAGGCGAGGATGTCCAGCGGGTCCATCGTGTTGAGGGCGTCCAGGCCGCCCTGCGGCATGGAGAACGGGTTGTGGGAGAACTCGATCTGCCCGGTGTCCTCGTTCTTCTCGAACATCGGGAAGTCGACGATCCAGCAGAACCGGAAGACGTTCTCCTCGAACTGGCCGGCCCGCTTGGCGGCCTCGACGCGCACGGCGCCCATGATCTTGGAGACCTCGTCGAACTCGCCCGCGCCGAAGAAGACGGCGTGGCCGGCCTCCAGGCCGAGGCGCTCGGTGAGGGCCTTGACGTTCTCCTCGGTGAGGAACTTGGCGATCGGGCCGGTCAGCTGGCCGCCCTCGCCGACGCGGATCCAGGCCAGGCCCTTGGCGCCCTGCTCGACCGCGAAGTCGCCGAGGCCGTCGAAGAACTTGCGCGGCTGGTCCTGCACGGCCGGCACGGCCAGGGCGCGGACGTGCTTGCCGGCGAACGCCTTGAACTCCGAGCCCTCGAAGACGTCGGTGACGTCGTTCAGCTCCAGCTTGGCGCGCAGGTCCGGCTTGTCGGAGCCGTACTTCAGCATCGCCTCGCGGAAGGGGATGCGCGGGAAGGGGGAGGTGACGTGGCGGCCGTTGCCGAACTCCTCGAAGAGCTCGGTCATGACCTTCTCGATCACCTGGAAGACGTCCTCCTGCTCGACGAAGGACATCTCCATGTCGAGCTGGTAGAACTCGCCCGGCGAGCGGTCGGCGCGGGCGTCCTCGTCGCGGAAGCAGGGCGCGATCTGGAAGTAGCGGTCGAAGCCCGCGATCATCAGCAGCTGCTTGAACTGCTGCGGGGCCTGCGGCAGCGCGTAGAACTTGCCGGCGTGCAGGCGCGAGGGCACCAGGAAGTCGCGCGCGCCCTCGGGGGAGGTGGCGGACAGGATCGGGGTGGCCAGCTCGTTGAAGCCGAGGCCGGTCATCTTCCGGCGGATGGCGGCGATGACGGCCGAGCGCAGCAGGATGTTGCGGTGCATGCGCTCGCGGCGCAGGTCGAGGAAGCGGTACTCCAGGCGGCGCTCCTCGTTCACCCCGTCCTCGGCGTTGATGGTGAAGGGGATCTGCTCGGCGGCGCCCAGCACCTCCACCTCGGTGACCTCGACCTCGATCTCACCGGTGGGCAGGTCGGGGTTGACGTTCTCGGTGCCGCGGCTGGCGACCTTGCCGTCCACGCGGACGACGGTCTCCTTGGTGAGGTGGCTCAGCGCCTCGTTCGCCGGGGTGCCGGGGCGGGCCACCAGCTGGGTGATGCCGTGGTGGTCGCGCAGGTCGATGAAGAGGATGCCGCCCAGATCGCGACGATTGTGCAGCCAGCCACTCAGTCGCACGTCGGTGTCGACGTCAGCCGCACGGAGCTCGCCGCAGGTGTGGGACCGGTAACGATGCATCGTTCATCCAAGTCGTGGTCGAAGGCTTTGATCGGTCAGATCGAGAGTGGCCGTGCTGCCCAGCACACCGCGTCAGCGTGCATACAGCACCACGTAAGGGTACTGCCCGCGCATACCATCGGTGGTCCCGAAGGGACAGACCTGCATAAAGTGGGGCAATGCGCACAGAGGACGTACTGGCCGCCGTCTCCACCGGCCTGTGGCACTGGAACGACGCCTCGCGCACCTATTCCTTCGACGCGGAGGCCGCCCGGCTGCTGGGGCTGCCCGCCGAGCCGGTGGAGCTGTCCGAGTCCGCCGCGCGCGCCCGCTTCCACGCGGTGGACTGGGTGGAGGTCCAGGGCATCATCCGGCTCGCGGCGGCCGAGGGCACCCTGGCCGAGGCCCGGATGCGCGTCGTGGACGAGGCGGGCCGGGTGCTGCGGACCGTGCGCACCCGCGCCAGGCCCCACGGGCACGGGGAGTCCTCCCGGCTGGTCGGCACCCTTGAGGAGGTCCCCGAGCCGCAGCCCGGCACCTCCGCCTCGCGCACGGCCGTCACCGGCGACTGGCGGCGCAACCGCGAGGCGTTCCTGCTGGACGCCGGGCGGGCGCTGGCCGAGGCGCGCTCGACCTCCGAGGTGCTGCGGGTGGCCGCCACGCTGTCGATGCCGGGCTTCGAGCCCTCGGGGCTGGCCGTCTTCGCGGGCGAGGCGGGCCGGGTCAGGCTCATCGGCATGCACGGCTACGAGCCCGGCGACCTGGCGGACTTCATGGACCAGCCCATGGACGCCGGCGCTCCGGCCTCCGAGGTCATCCGCACCGGCCGGGCGGTCTACCTCCCCTCCCCCGAGGACTACGACCGCCGCTTCCCCGAGGTCTATCCCAAGGTGGCCCGCTTCGGCCGCAAGTCCTGGGCCTTCCTGCCGCTGATCAACGCGGGGCAGACCATAGGGGCGTGGATGGCGGGCTTCAGCGTCCCGGTCGCCTTCACCCCCGACGAGCGCTCGGTGCTCACCACGGTGGCCCGGATGCTGGCCCAGGCGCTGGGCCGGGCCAGCCTCCACGAGTCCGAGCGCGAGCTGACCGTGGGCCTCCAGCGCTCGATGATGCCCACCGTCCGGCCCGACGTCCCGGGCATGAAGGTCGCGGCGCGGTACGTGCCGACCGGCGGCGGCCTGGAGGTGGGCGGCGACTGGTACGACATGATCCCGCTGCCTGGGGGTACCTCCCAGGGCGAAGCCTCTGGGGGAGGAAGGATCGCCCTGGTCATCGGGGACGTCCAGGGCCACGACGTACGGGCCGCCGGGCTCATGGGCCAGCTGCGGATCGCGCTGCGCGCGTACGCCTCCGAGGGGCACCATCCCGACGCGGTGCTCTCCCGCGCCTCCCGCTTCCTGGCGGGCATCAACGGGGACGAGGGCTCCGAGGACGCCGCCGACCAGCGCTTCGCCACCTGCCTCTACATCGAGGCCTCGCCCTCCAGCGGGGCACTGGTGATCGCCCGCGCGGGCCACCCGGACCCGGCCATCCGGCTCAGCGACGGCACCATGCTCGTCCGCCCCACGGCGGGTGGCCTGCCGCTGGGGATCGTCCCGGACACCGACTACCCCACCACCCGGCTCGTCCTGGAGCCCGGCGAGACGATGCTGGTCTGCACCGACGGCCTGATCGAGACCGGCGGCCACGACCTGGAGACCGGCTGGGCCCGGCTGCGCGAGGTCGTCGAGGGGCATCCGCTCGCGGAGGAGGACGAGGACTCCCTGGAGCACCTCGCCGACGCCCTCGTCCAGGCCGTCCACGGCCCGCCCTCGCACTACACCACCGGCCCCCTCATCGACCGGCGCGAGGACGACATCGCCCTGCTGCTCCTGCACCGGGAGCTGCCGGCCCCGGCGGCCGGGGTGGCCCCGGCCGTCCTGCACCCGCCGCGCCGCACGGTCATGACCATCGCCCAGGCCGAGCCCGAGCGCATCGCGGAGGCCCGGCAGCAGATACGCGAGCTGATGCACGACTGGCCGGACCCGGAACAGACCGACTCGGCCGTGCTGATGGTCTCCGAGATCGTCACGAACGTGCTGGTGCACACGGACGGGGACGCGCTGTTCATCGCCGAGATATCGGGCGAGCGCGGGACCCGCTGCGTGCGCGTCGACGTGGCCGACGGCAGCGACGAGCTGCCGCACCGCCGCCATCCCGGCGAGATGGCCTCGTCGGGCCGCGGCCTGGTGCTGCTGGAGATGCTCGCCGAGGCGTGGGGGGTGGACCCGCGCGGCGAGGGCAAGAACATCTGGTTCGAGCTGCACGAGGCGCCGCCGGGCGCGGCGGTGACGTTCGAGGGGGTCACGTAGCGGCCCTCGGAAGAACCCAGCGGCCTCAGAAGGTCGTCGTCCACCCCGCCTGCCGGGCCTGCTCACCGGTGTAGGCGACCCCGTGCACCTTGAGCCCCGCCGGATCGAGGAGGCTGACCGCCCCGCCCTGCCGGCCGAGCCGGAATCCGTTGCCGCCCGCGACGGTGACCGTGGTCCCGGACGCCAGGGCCTGCGCGGGCAGCGGAAGGACGTGTCCCTGTCCGTCGGCGAGCCGCCAGCCTCCCATGTCGACGGGCTCGGGCGAGGCGTTGATCAAGGTGACGGACTCGGCGTCCGCGGCCCTTCCCGGGGTGCCGATCCGGGCGGCGACGATGCGCAGCGGCGCCGCGGCCTCCCCGAGCCGGGGTGCCCCGCCGATGCTGTGCCCGGTGGTGTCGTCGGTGTGCCAGGACTGCGACTGGAAGGCCAGGAAGATCCCCACCCAGCGCTGCTCGGCCGGCAGGTGGAACAGCAGCCCGCCGTCCTGCCACACGCCGTCGTCGGGGCGGTGCTTCTGGCCGTTGCCCTGGTTCATGTGGATGTCGTGGACGCCCACGCCACCACCGCCGCCACCGCCGCCGTGGGCGGCCCGGCCGACCAGGAGGCGGAAGAGCCTGCGGAGCACGGAGGGCTTGGGGAAGTGCTCGCCGAAGCAGTAGACGGCCACCGTGGGGTCGGCGATCGCGCGTTCCACGTAGTGGTCGAGGAAGTCGGCCAGATCGTTGTCCACGCCCGGGAGGTCGGGCGGCAGCGGACGCATCAGGGAAGGGTCGAACAGGTTGCCGCGGACGTAGTCCAGGGCGCCCGTCCCGGCCTGCGAGGGGATGCTCGTCCACCCGCTGCCCGCGGCCGGGAGGAGCTGCGTCACCGGATGACGGAAGTCGTCGTCCGCCAGGTAGAGCACCTGGTTCGGGGCCGTGTCGGACAGGACGTTCACGGCGGCGCGGTACTGGGCGCCGTGGGCGTCGGCGAGGAAGATCTCGTAGTGCGGCTTGTCCGTGCTTCCCTCGCGCTGCTTGCCGGTGGCACGGCCCACCAGCACTCCGTAGGGGTTGATCGGCATGGCTGTGGCCTCCGTTCCCGCGTTCCCGGAGGAGTCGGTTCGGTGTGCCTTCCTTTCCACCGTGCGCCCGCCGGAGGCCCGGGACCACTCGGGCACGGGGCCGGCCGCCGCCGGCCCCGTCCCGCCCGTCAGGTCGCGGGTATCGTCCCCAGCCGTCCCGCCTGGAAGTCCTCGAACGCCTGCGCAAGCTCGGCGTCCGTGTTCATCACGAACGGCCCGTAGTGCCGCATGGGCTCCCGGATCGGCAGTCCGCCCAGCAGGACGACCTCGAAGTTGGGGCTGCGGGACTCCTGCGTCCCGTCCGCCCTGATCGTCAGCGAGTCGCCGTCGCCGAAGACCACCGTCTGGCCCATGCGGAACGGCCGCTGCCCGTCTCCGGCGGAGCCGCGCCCGGCGAGCGCGTACGCCAGGGCGTTGAAGTCGGCCCGCCAGGGGAGGGTCAGCTCGGCGCCGGGGCTGAGGGAGACGTGGGCCATCGTGATGGGCGTGTGGGTGATGCCCGGCCCCCGGTGGCCGTCGATCTCGCCCGCGATCACCCGCAGCAGCGCGCCGCCGTCGGGGGAGGTGAGCAGCCGGACCTTCCCGCTGCCGATGTCCTGGTAGCGCGGCGGCAGCATCTTGTCCGCCTTCGGCAGGTTCACCCACAGCTGGAGGCCGTGGAAGAGCCCGCCGCTGACGACGAGCGACTCCGGCGGGGCCTCGATGTGCAGCAGACCGGAGCCCGCCGTCATCCACTGGGTGTCACCGTCCGTGATCGTGCCGCCGCCCCCGTGCGAGTCCTGGTGCACGAAGGTGCCGTCGATCAGGTAGGTGACGGTCTCGAAGCCGCGGTGGGGGTGCCAGGGGGTGCCCTTGGGCTCGCCCGGCGCGTACTCCACCTCACCCATCTGGTCCATCATGATGAACGGGTCGAGGTACCGGTAGTTGATCCCCGCGAAGGCGCGGCGGACGGGGAAGCCCTCGCCCTCGAATCCGCTCGGGGCGGTGCCGACGTACAGCACCGGCCGCCGCACACCCTCGGTGGGCGCGGCCACGCGCGGCAGAGTCAGCGGGTTCTCGACGGTCACTGCGGGCATCTCGGCCTCCTCGGCTCGTTCTGTTCCAATTTAGTTGAACACTGAACAACCTGCAATGCCGATTCCATTCCCGGGCTCGTCCCCGGCCTCGGAGCGCGAGATTCCGGGCCAAGGGTGGACACTTGATCAATGCGCCCGAAGAGCCACCCGAAGAGCCGGAAGAGCCCGAGACGCGGCGGCCCCGGTCCGGTCGCCCTCACCGCCGTCGTCGCCCTGCTCGCCCTGGCCGCCGCCGGCCTGGTCGTGGCGAACGTCGGCCCGGCGGCGGACTCCCCACTGGCGGACGGCGACTCCTCCGGGCACTACAAGCAGCCCAAGGGGCTGGGCGACGAGGCCGCGGCCGCGATGCGCTCGGCGATACGGACCACGAGCCCGCCCCGGCCGCAGGCGGCCCCCGTGGCCCAGGGGTCCCGCACCGACGCGCTGCCCCCGTCGAACCCGCTGGTCGCTGCGGAGGCACCGCCGTCGGCCGCGGTGGGGCCGCTGTTCTACACCGGGCGGGGCGAGCCGGGGCACGGCTGCACGGCGAGCGTCGTGCACAGCCCGAAGGGCGACCTGATCGTCACGGCCGCGCACTGCGTGTACATCGGCGGCTTCCGGACGGACCTCGCGTTCGCACCGGGCTACAAGGACGGCGAGGCGCCGTACGGGGTGTGGGTGCCGACCGCCGTCGACATCGACCCGGAGTGGGCGGAGGACCGCGACCCCGACCACGACGTGGCCTTCGTGCACGTGCGCCCGGCGGACCCGGACGGGGAGGCGGAGGACACCCCGATCGAGCGCGTCACGGGCGCGGAGCGCATCCGCTTCGACCCGCCGCGCCGCACCGCCGCCCGGGTGCTGGGCTACCCCAGCGACGGCGAACGCCCGCTCGGCTGCCAGAACACGACGGAGAGCGAGAGCGAGACGCAGCTGCGCTTCGACTGCGCGGGGCTGCCGAACGGGACCAGCGGCAGCCCGTTCCTCACGGACGTGGACCCGGCCACGGGGCTGGGCACGGTCGCGGGCGTGCTGGGCGGCAAGGACGAGGGCGGGGACGACGAGACGTCGTACAGCACGTACTTCGGCGACGGCGTGAAGCGGCTGTACGAACGCGCCACGCAGTAGGCGGGAGAGCTGCGGTCAGCCGTACATCCGGCGCATCGCGAAGTCCACCATCTGCTCCACCGACTTCGCGTCGAAGACCATGCGGTGGTCGCCCTCCATGTCCAGCACGAAGCCGTAGCCCGTCGGCAGCAGGTCGATCACCTCCGCCCCGGTGATCACGAAGTACTTGGACTCCTTGCCCGCGTACCGGCGCAGTTCCTTCAGGGAGGTGAACATCGGGATAACCGGCTGCTGGGTGTTGTGAAGAGCCAGAAAACCCGGGGTCTCCCCCCGTGGACAGTAGACCTTGGAACCCGCGAAGATCGTCTGGAAGTCCTCGGCGGCCATCTGACCCGTCGTGAAGGCGCGTACCGCGTCGGCCAGCGACGGGGGCGACGGCTCCGGATACAGCGGCTGCTCCCCGTAGCCGCCGGGCTGCTGGGGAGGAGCGTAACCCTGCTGTGCCGCGTTCTGGTCGTAGCCGTACATGGCCCAAAGAGTAGAGGGTCGCAAGGGTCACAGTTGGCCGAACAGGTCTTGCGCCTTATTACCGGCGGGTAGCATCATGCTGATTACTGACCGGTACGCACAGAGGATCGCCCTCCCGTCACCTACGGAGCCGTCTGTCATGGGCCACTACAAGTCGAATCTTCGCGACATCGAGTTCAACCTCTTCGAGGTCCTCGGCCGCGACAAGGCGTACGGCTCCGGCCCGTTCGCGGAGATGGACGTCGAGACCGCGAAGAGCATCCTCGCGGAGATCACCCGGCTGTCGGAGAACGAGCTGGCCGAGTCCTTCGCGGACACCGACCGCAACCCGCCGGTCTTCGACCCCGAGACCAACACGGCGCCGGTCCCCGACTCGTTCAAGAAGAGCTACCAGGCGTACATGGACGCCGAGTGGTGGCGTCTGGGCATCCCGGAGGAGATCGGCGGCACCACCTCGCCGCGCTCCCTGATCTGGGCGTACGCCGAGTCGATCCTGGGCTCGAACCCGGCCGTCTGGATGTACTCCTCGGGCCCCGCCTTCGCGGGCATCCTCTTCGACGAGGGCACCGAGCAGCAGAAGCACATCGCGAAGCTCGCGGTGGAGAAGCAGTGGGGCTCCACCATGGTCCTCACCGAGCCCGACGCCGGCTCGGACGTGGGCGCCGGCCGCACCAAGGCCGTCCAGCAGGAGGACGGCTCCTGGCACATCGAGGGCGTGAAGCGCTTCATCACCTCGGGTGAGCACGACATGGCGGAGAACATCCTCCACTACGTCCTCGCCCGCCCCGAGGGCGCCGGCCCGGGCACCAAGGGCCTGTCCCTCTTCCTCGTGCCGAAGTACGAGTTCGACTTCGAGACCGGCGAGCTGGGCGAGCGCAACGGCGTCTACGCCACCAACGTCGAGCACAAGATGGGCCTGAAGGCCTCCAACACCTGCGAGATGACCTTCGGCGACAAGCACCCCGCCAAGGGCTGGCTCATCGGTGACAAGCACGACGGCATCCGCCAGATGTTCATGATCATCGAGTTCGCCCGGATGATGGTCGGCACGAAGGCCATCGCCACCCTCTCCACCGGCTACCTCAACGCGCTGGAGTACGCCAAGGAGCGCGTGCAGGGCCCGGACCTGGCGAACTTCATGGACAAGAGCGCGCCCAAGGTCACCATCACCCACCACCCCGACGTGCGCCGCTCGCTGATGACGCAGAAGGCGTACGCGGAGGGCATGCGCGCCCTGGTCCTCTACACCGCCACCGTCCAGGACGAGATCGTCGTCAAGGAGGCCGCGGGCGAGGACGCCAAGGCCCTGCACGGCCTCAACGACCTGCTCCTGCCGATCGTCAAGGGCTACGGCTCGGAGAAGTCCTACGAGCTGCTGGCCCAGTCGCTGCAGACCTTCGGCGGCTCCGGCTACCTGCAGGAGTACCCGATCGAGCAGTACATCCGGGACTCCAAGATCGACACCCTCTACGAGGGCACCACGGCCATCCAGGGCCAGGACTTCTTCTTCCGGAAGATCGTCCGCGACCAGGGCCAGGCGCTGACCACCCTCTCCGAGGAGATCAAGAAGTTCCTCGCCGAGGCCGCCGGCGGCGAGGACCTGGCCGACGCCCGCGACCAGCTCGCCAAGGCCGCGGTGGACCTGGAGGGGATCGTCGGCGCGATGCTGACCGACCTCGCCGCCACCGAGAAGGACGTCAAGTCCATCTACAAGGTGGGCCTGAACACCACCCGCCTGCTGATGGCCTCCGGTGACGTCGTCGTCGCCTACCTGCTCCTCAAGGGCGCGGCCGTGGCGGCCGAGAAGCTGCCGACCGCGTCCGCCAAGGACAAGGCCTTCTACACGGGCAAGATCGCGGCCGCGAAGTTCTTCGCCCGCACCGTGCTGCCGGCCCTGGCCGTCGAGCGCGCGCTGGCCGAGGGCGTCGACCAGTCGCTGATGGAGCTGGACGAGGCCGCCTTCTAAGGAACCTTCCGAGGAACCTACCGAGGAACCTTGTAAAGAACCTCGGAAGCAACCTTCCGAGGCAGCCGCTCCCCGAGCAGCACAGGGCAAGAGCCGGACGTGAAAAGGCCCGTCCGGCTCTTGCCCTGATCCTTATCCTGAGGCCATGAGCTCTGCGCACCGCTTCGACCGCGGCCACACCGACGACATGATGTCCTTCCTCGCCGTCAGTCCCTCGCCCTACCACGCGGTGGCCAACACCGCGGAGCGGCTGGAGAAGGCGGGCTTCCGCGAAGTCGCGGAGACCGACGCCTGGGACGGACAGGCCGGCGGCAAGTACGTACGGCGCGGCGGTGCCGTCATCGCCTGGTTCGTCCCGGAAGGGGCCACCGCCGCCAGCCCGTTCCGGATCGTCGGAGCGCACACCGACTCCCCCAACCTGCGCATCAAGCCGCTGCCGGACACCGGTGCGCACGGCTGGCGGCAGGTCGCCGTCGAGCTGTACGGCGGCACCCTCCTCAACACCTGGCTGGACCGCGACCTGGGCCTCTCCGGCCGGATCACCCTGCGGGACGGCAGCCACCGCCTGGTCAACGTCGACCGCCCGCTGATGCGCGTGCCGCAGCTCGCGATCCACCTGGACCGCGGGGTCAACCAGGACGGGCTCAAGCTCGACAAGCAGCGTCACATGACGCCCCTCTGGGGCCTGGGCGAGGTCGGCCAGGGCGACCTGATCCGCTTCGTGGCCGAGGAGACCGGCGTCGCCGCCGACGAGATCAGCGGCTGGGACCTGATGCTGCACAGCGTCGAGCCGCCCGCCTACCTCGGCCGCGACCGCGAGCTGGTGGCCGGTCCGCGCATGGACAACCTGCTGTCCGTGCACGCCGGCATCGCCGCGCTCGTCGCCGCGTCGGCCTCCGCGAGCCTGCCCTGCATCCCGGTGCTGGCCGCCTTCGACCACGAGGAGAACGGCAGCCAGTCCGACACCGGCGCCGAGGGCCCGCTGCTCGGCAACGTCCTGGAGCGCTCGGTCTTCGCCCGCGGCGGCACGTTCGAGGACAAGGCCCGCGCCTTCGCCGGCACCGTGTGCCTGTCCTCCGACACCGGCCACGCCGTGCACCCCAACTACGCCGAGCGCCACGACCCGGGGCACCACCCGATGCCCAACGGCGGCCCCATCCTCAAGGTCAACGTCAACCAGCGGTACGCCACGGACGGCAGCGGCCGGGCCGTCTTCGCCGCCGCGTGCGAGCGGGCGGGCGTGCCCTGGCAGCACTTCGTCTCCAACAACGCCGTGCCCTGCGGCACCACCATCGGCCCCATCACCGCCGCGCGGCACGGCATCGCCACGGTCGACATCGGCGTGCCCATCCTGTCCATGCACTCCGCGCGCGAGCTGTGCGGTGCCGACGACCCGCACCTGCTCGCCGCCGCGCTCACGGCCTTCCTCGAAGGCTGATATACAGCCCCCCTGTGCCCGTCATCACCACTCAACGTCCCACCGGGGGAATCCTCATGACCACCCGTACCCTGCGGACCGCCGCCGCCGTGCTCACCGCCGTGGCCGCCCTCACCCTCACCGCCTGCGGCAGTGGCGGGGAGGCCGACAAGGAGGCCAAGCCGGCCGCGGCGCAGAGCGACGGGAACAACGGGAGCGGTGCGGCGGACGGGGGCGACGCGGAGGGCGACGTCGAGGGCGACGGCAAGCCGCAGGACAAGGGCGACGCCTGTGCGCCCGGTTCGGTCAAGGTCGAGGCCCGGGAGGTGAAGTCGCCCGCCAACCACGTGCTCCTGGTGGCCACCAACACCTCCGGCAGCCCGTGCACGGCCTACGGCTTCCCGTTCGTCCGCTTCGACGAGGACCAGGCCACGTCCGGGGTGAGCGAGGACAGCAAGCCGAAGGAGAAGGTGAAGCTGGCTCCCGGGAAGGCGGCCTACGCCGGCCTGCTGACGGTGGCCGCGGACGGATCGGGCGGCCAGGCCCGCGACGTCAAGCAGCTGTCCATCGGCTTCCAGACGCCGGGCGGGGACCCGCTGTCGGGCGACCCGTCGATGCCGCAGCTGCCGGGCGGGAAGCTGCGCGTGGACGATGCGGCGCGGACGACGTACTGGGTGGGGAGCGAGGCGGATGCGCTGAGGGGGTAGGGGGTTCTTTTCCCCACCCCGCCCCTTCCCGTAACCGGGGGCAAGCCCCCGGGCCCCTGGGCCCCTCGCGCTGCGCGCGGGGGCCAAAGCTTCGGGGGCTCTGCCCCCGGGCCCCCGCTCCTCAAACGCCGGAGGGGCTGAAACTGCCCCCCGATCCGGGGGTCCGGGGGCTTGCCCCCCCCACGCGGCGGAGCCGCAAATCGATACAGCCGGGAAGGGGCGGGGCGGGGTGAGGCCCGCCGCAGGCGCCCCTACGCGTCCAGCCCCGCCAGTACCAGCGGCAAGCGCCCCGCACCCCCCGCCACCACCCGCACCGGAACTCCCCAGTCCTGCTGGTGCACATGGCACGCCGGGTACTCGTTCGCCGGATCGTCGTCGCACGACGCCGCCATCGCCGACACGTGCAGCACCCCCTCCACGACGCCGGACGCCAGCACCAGCTCCCGCCGCAGCTCCGTCCCCTGCCCCGCCCCCTCCGCAAGGAGTTCCGGCGGCGTCGAGCCGACCAGCAGCCGCGTCGACGGGCCGTAGCGGGTGTCGAGCTTCTGGCCCTCGGGGGCCTGGAACACCACGTCCAGGAGCAGCTTCCCGGGGCCGATCTCCGTCGCCTCGCGCTGCGTGCGGTGGGCCACGGACTCGACCCGCACCGCCTCCTCCGGCAGCCGCAGCCGCGTCAGCCGGTGCCGGGCGGACTCGACCACGACGATGTCCTCGCCCGCGAGCACCGCGTCGGACGGCTCCCGCAGGTCGGTGGCCAGGGTCGTCACCTCGCCGGACGCCGGGTCGTAGCGGCGCAGCGCGTGGTTGTAGGTGTCCGAGACGGCGACGGAGCCGTCGGGCAGGGCGGTGACGCCCAGCGGGTGCTGGAACAGCGCCTGGGCGGCGTCCCCGTCCCGGTGGCCGAAGTCGAAGAGCCCGGAGCCGACGGCGGTGTGGACGGATCCGTCGGGATCCACCCAGCGCAGCGCGGAGGTCTCGGAGTCGGCGAGCCAGAGCCGCTCCCCGGCCGCCGCGAGCCCGGACGGCTGGGCGAACCACGCCTCGTCCGCGGGGCCGTCCACCAGCCCCTCGTTGGTCGTCCCGGCCCCCACCGCGACCGCCCCGCTCTCGGGGTCGTACGTCCACAGCTGGTGCACGCCCGCCATCGCGATCCACACCCGGTCCGCGAACCAGGCCACGTCCCAGGGGGAGGAGAGGTCCACCTCGCGGGCCGGACCGCTGGTCAGCGAGCCCTGCCACCACTGGCGGCCGGTGCCCGCGACGGTCTCCACGGCGCCGGTCCCCGGGTCGTACGTGCGCAGCGCGTGGTTGACCGTGTCGGCGACGATCACCTTGCCGTCGGGCAGCAGTGCCAGGCCCTGCGGCTCGCTGAAGCTCGCGGGCGCGTCCGTGAAGCCGCGCTCGCCGGTGCCGATGCGGCGCACGACGGTCTCGCCGTCCGCCGCCAGCTCCACCAGCTGGTGCCGGGTGGAGTCGGAGACCAGGAAGTTCCCGGAGGGCAGGAGCAGCGCCTTGCCGGGGAAGCGCAGGTCGGTGGCGACCGGCTCCGGCGGCACGTAGGGCCCTCCCCCATTGCCTTGACGGCATGGGCGGTACCCCCATCCGCGCCGCAGCGTCCCCTTGGCGCCGTGCTCGGCCTCCAGCTCCTCCACCAGCTTCGCGATGGCGTGGGCGTGGCCCTCGCCCGCGTGCTGGGCGACGACGTAGCCCTCGGGGTCGATCACGACCAGGGTCGGCCAGGCCCGCACCGCGTACTGCTTCCAGGTCGCCAGCTCGGGATCGTCCAGGACCGGGTGGTGCACCCCGTACCGCTCGACGGCGTCGACGACGGCCTGGTGGTCGGCCTCGTGCACGAACTTCGGCGAGTGCACCCCGATGATCACCAGGGTGTCGCGGTGCTTCTCCTCCAGCTCGCGCAGCTCGTCGAGGACGTGCAGGCAGTTGACGCAGCAGAACGTCCAGAAGTCGAGGACGACGATGCGTCCCCGCAGATCGGCGAGGGACAGGGCGGTGCCGCCGGTGTTCAGCCAGCCGCCCTTTCCGGCGAGTTCGGGGGCGCGGACGCGTGCTCGGGGTGCCATGCCCCCATCCAACAACATGCGTCCGGCACGGCATTCCCCCGGCGGGGAGCCGTCACACGGCGTTCACAACGGCCTCAGCGGCCGGGGACGCCGAGGACGCGGTCCTTCAGCGCCGGGAACTCCTCGCGGGTCCTGGCCAGCCGCGCCAGGTCCAGCTCCACGGTCAGGACCTCCTCGTCCGGCCCCGCCTCGGCGAGGACGTCGCCCCAGGGGTCGACCACGATGCTGTGCCCGGCCTGCGGCACGCCCGCGTGGGTGCCCGCGGTGCCGCAGGCGAGGACGTACGCCTGGTTCTCGACGGCCCGCGCCCGGGCGAGCAGCGTCCAGTGCCCGCGCCGCTGCTCGGGCCACCCGGCCGGTACGGCGAAGACCTGGGCGCCCGCGTCGACCAGGGCCCGGAACAGCTCCGGGAAGCGCAGGTCGTAGCAGGTCGCCAGGCCCACCACGGCCTCCGGCAGGGGCACCGTGACGGGCTCGTCGCCCGCGCTCATCAGGACCGCCTCGCCCTTGTCGAAGCCGAAGCGGTGGATCTTCCGGTAGCTGCGGACGAGTTCGCCGTCCGGGGAGAACACGAGCGAGGTGTTGAAGAGGGCGCCCTGCTCGTCGCGCTCGACCACCGAGCCGGCGTGCAGCCAGACGCCCGCGTCCCGCGCGGCGTCCCCCATGGCCGCGGCCGTCGGCCCGGCCAGCGGTTCCGCCTCGGGGGCGAAGGACTCGTACGCGAAGGCGCCCACGGTCCACAGCTCCGGGAGCACCACCAGATCGCTGCCCCGCTGCTCCCGCACCAGCCGGGCGGCACGCTCCCGGCGGGCGTCCACGGTCTCGAACGGGTTCACTTCGAACTGGATCAAAGAAGCGCGCACGGTACCACCACTCTCCGCATCCCTCACCCGAAACCTCTGCCACGGCGACCGTCCGCAGCGTAACTTAACTGCGGAGAGCCCAGACAGCCCTGCCTCGCACGCAACCGCCGCTCAGCACCGCCCGAGGGATCCGCCCGTGACAGTCCATCCCAGCCTTCAGCCCGCCATCGACGCCTGGACCCACTCCGTCGAATCCGTCAACGAGTTGGTGAAACCCCTCGCCGAGAGCGACTGGAACCGGGCCACGGAGTGCCCGGGGTGGTCCGTGCGGGACGTGGTCTCGCACATCATCGGCGTCGAGTGCGAAATGCTGGGCGAACCAAGGCCGATTCACACGCTGCCGCGCGATCTGCGCCACGTCACCGACGAGTTCTCGCGCTACATCGAGGTGCAGGTCGACGTGCGGCGCTGCCACACGGCCCTGGAGATGACCTCCGAGCTGGAGTACACGATCATCCGGCGGTGCCGTCAGCTGCGCAACGAGACGCGGTCGCCGCAGACGCCGGTCCGCTGGCCGCTGGGCAGCGCCAACGAGCAGACGCTCGAACGCACGCTCACGCTCCGGGCCTTCGACGTGTGGACGCACGAGCAGGACCTGCGCCGCGCGCTGGGTGTCCCGGGGAACCTCGACTCGCCCGCCGCGCACCTGACCCGGGACTTCCTGCTGGGGGCGCTGCCCAAGGTGGTGGCGCGGGACGCCGGGGCGCGGCCGGGCTCCACGGTCGTCTTCGACGTGCACGGGCCGCTGGAGTTCATGCGGACGGTGCGGGTGGGGCCGCAGGGCAAGGGCACCATCGACGGCAGCGTCTCGCTGGGCCCGACGGTGACGTTCGCGCTGGACTGGGAGGCGTTCGCCCGGCTGGCGTGCGGCCGGGTGCGGCCGGAGACGATGGCCGCCCGGATCAAGGTGGAGGGGGACCGGGAGCTGGCGGGGGCGATCCTGCGGGAGTTCGCCGTCACGCCCTGACGCGACTGCCTCCCGACCTTTTCCTGACTCTACGTCAGATCCGTGCGGGCGGGCTCCGGTACGTGCACGGTCTCCACCCGCGACGCCACGATCCGCTCCCGCTCCCGCCGCTGCGCCCGGCCGCGCAGCCGCAGGATCTGCGAGAGCCCCAGCGCCTGGAGGACGAACACCGAGGCGAACGCGGCCCCGTAGTCGTCGCCGGTGGCGTCCAGCAGCACGCCGACGGCCAGCAGCGTGGTGATGGAGGCGATGAAGCCGCCCATGTTGACGATGCCGGAGGCGGTGCCCTGCCGCTCGGGCGGGTTGGCGGGCCGGGCGAAGTCGAACCCGATCATCGAGGCCGGGCCGCAGGCCCCCAGTACCGCGCACAGCGTGACCAGCAGCCACATGGGTGCGTGGGTGCCGGGCCAGCCGATGGCCGCCGCCCAGGTCAGGGCGGTGGCCGCGAGGGTGCCCAGGGCGAGCGGCAGCCGGGCCGCGTGGTGCCGGCCGATGACCTGCCCGTAGACGAGGCCGACGGCCATGTTCACCAGGACCACCAGCGTCAGCAGCGACCCGGCCGTGCCGCGGGACAGCCCCTGGGACTCCACCAGGAACGGCATCCCCCACAGCAGCAGGAACACCATCGCGGGGAACTGGGTGGTGAAGTGCACCCACAGGCCCAGCCGGGTGCCGGGCTCGCGCCAGGCCAGCGCGATCTGCCGGCCGACGGAGCCGTTGCCGGAACGGGGGCCGGGAGCCGGCGCGAAGCCCTCCGGGTGGTCCTGGAGGAAGGCCAGCAGCAGGACGAGCACGACCACGCCGGCCCCGGCGCTGCCCGCGAAGGTGGCCGTCCAGCCGTGGTCGTGCAGCAGCCGGGCCAGCACGACCGTCGAGACGAGGTTGCCCGCCATCCCGAACAGCGCCGCCACCTGGGCGATCATCGGCCCGGTGCGGGCGGGGAACCAGCGCGCGCCCAGGCGCAGCACGCTGATGAACGTCATGGCGTCGCCGCAGCCGAGCAGCGCCCGGCAGGCGAGCGCGGTGCCGTAGGAGTGCGAGAGCGCGAAGCCGAACTGGCCGGCGGTGAACAGGACCACGCCCAGGGCCAGCACCTTCCTGGTGCCCAGCCGGTCGACCATCAGGCCGACGGGTATCTGCATGCCCGCGTAGACGAGCAACTGGAGTATGGAGAAGGTGGACAGGGCGGAGGCGCTGATGTGGAAGCGCTCGGCAGCGTCGATGCCGGCGACGCCCAGGCTGGTGCGGAAGATGATCGCCACGAAGTAGACCGCGACGCCGGTCCCCCACACGGCCACGGCCCGCGGGCCGCCGGGCGGGTCGCCGGGCAGTGCTCGTGCCCCCGGACTCATCGGATGTCCCCCCGGGCCAGGTTGCGCACCCAGCCGACGTGCCGTTCGACGACGGCGGTGGCGGCCCCGGCGTCCCCGGAACGCAGCGCCTCGAGGATCTCGGTGTGCTCGGCGATGTTCTTGGCGATGCGGTCGGGGTGGGCGTGCATCACGGCCACGCCCATGCGCAACTGGCGGTCGCGGAGCTGCTCGTAGAGGCTGGACAGGATCCGGTTGCCCACGCTGCGCACGATCTCGGCGTGGAAGGCGCGGTCGCTCAGGGAGACGGCGGCCAGGTCGCCGGCCCCGGCCTGGCGCCGCATGTCGTCGACGAGTTCCTCCAGGCGGGCGATGAGCCCCGGCGCCGCGGGCACGGCCTTGGCGGCCGCGTACTTCTCCACCAGCAGCCGGGTCTCCACCACATCCGCGACCTCCTGTGCGGACACGGCCAGCACGAGCGCCCCCTTCTTCGGGTAGAGCTTGAGCAGCCCCTCGCCCTCGAGCCGCAGCAGCGCCTCGCGGACGGGCGTCCGGGACACCCCGACGGCCTCGGCCAGATCGCCTTCGGTGAGGAGCGTGCCGCCCTCGTAGTGCCGTTGCAGTACGGCGTCCTTGACGTGCGCGTACACGCGCTCGGCGGCGGGGGGTCTGCTGGCACGGACGGCGGGGGCGGAAGGCATGCGCACAGGATAGATACAACAGCTCCGCGCGAGGAGCCCCGGTCCACGATCCGGGACTCCTCCTGTGGGTGCGTCAGCTGCCGGTGCGCCGCAGGACGACCTCCGGGCAGTTGTCCGGGTCGGTCTCCTGGAACAGCACCAGGTCGTCGCCGTCACGGCCGAGCGTGAAGTGCTTCAGGGGAACCGACGGGGATGCGTCCGGCGCGTCGGTGAAGTCCAGCTCCAGCCGCATGCCCTTCGCACCCGGGACCGGCGTCGTCAGCCGCCACTCGCCGGATCCGTCGAAGCGCGCCCCGCGCTTGTCGCGGTAGGACTTCTCGTAGCGCCAGTCCTTCACCGCGAACGCCCCCTTGGCGCCGTCGGTCGCCACGCCCCGGAGCCGTATCTCCATGCCGTTCGGTCCCTCGTAGGAGCCCGCGAGCTCGGAGCCGGCGACCTCGTCGGCCGGGCGCGGACACGCGACCGGCCCGGAGGCGGCCACGTAGCCCGCCACGGCGGCCACGAGGACGACCGGTGCGAGCACCAGCGAGGAGAGCAGGATCCGCCGCTTCGATCCGAACAGGAACCGGCGGACCGCCCGGAGCTTTCCGTCTTTACTTGTCATGAGGCTTGCCATGAGGGGGGATCTTCTCGGTCCAGACGACGTTCTGCGACACATTCGACCCCGGACCCGAGTCCGGGTTCAGGTTCTCCAGCCATTTCCCGTAGCCGACGTAATGCAGCAGCGACGCCACGCTCGTGGTGTTTTTGATCGAGTACTCCACGATCGTCGATCCGTCGCTGTCGGTGCCCTTCACCTCGTAGTCGAGGTTGTACGAGCCCATGAACGCCTCACCGAGCTTGGCGTCGTCGCCGGTGGCGATGGCCGGGAGGTCCTCGGTGAACAGCTTCTTCATGGCATTCCACTTGCCGCCCTTGGCAATGGAGAAGGGAATGCTGCCCGTGCCCTCGCCCTTCTGCCACTGGTCCAGGGTCTGGTTGCGGATGTCCCCCATGCTCTTGCTGTTGCGGATCAGCTCCGTCAGCTTGTCGCCGGCGGTGTAGTCCCGGTCCTTCGGGCCCTCTCCCGTGGCCCAGTCCCAGCCGATGCCGTAGGGGCTCTGGCTGTCGCGGTCGGGGTGCGGGTCCTTGTCCTTGAGGGCGAGGCCGATCGCGTTGTACTCGCCGATGCTCAGCGTGCCCGTGTGGCTGATGTCGGTCAGCTGCGGCTTGCCGTTGAACCAGGTGTCGACGCCGACGTCGGCCATCATGCTCGTCGACAGGTTCTCGTCCACGAGAATGGCCCGCTTGAGGATTTCGATGATCTCGTCCTGGGCGTGGTCGACGTTCTTCTGCGTGTCGGGACCGATCTCTCCCGTGTAGGAGACCTTTCCCTCGTTGTCCACCGAGAAGCCCTTCTGCTTCCCGATGCGGTCGACCGCGTCCTTCAGTTCCTTCTGCACGGACTTCAGCTGGCCCGCGCCGTCCTTGATCACCTTGCCGACGGCCTCCGCCACCTTGGCCGCGGACTCCACCTGGCGCTGCATGTCGTCGATCTGGGTCCAGGCGTACGGGGCCGCCGCGCCTTCCCAGTAGCCCTTGTCGCGCAGCGGCTTGAGCACCTCGTCGAGGATCCGCCCCGGAAGACCGTTGATCTTCCCGTGGACCTCTTCCCACTTCCCCGCCAGACCCTCCAGCCCGGAGAAGTCGGCCTTCATCAGCTCTTGGTAGAAGGAAGGCATCAGGAACCGCCTCCGGGATTCTTGAAGTAGTCCTTGATGCCGTGGTTGGTGCGGGAGTAGTCATTGGCGGCGAGCTGAAGGCTCTGCGCGATGTTGTCGAGCCAGGCCGCCACCGTGCCGGCCTGCTTCTCCCACTGGTGGTGCATGGTCTCCAGGGCCTTCTTCGTGGCCAGCCCGTCGAGACCGCGCTTCGCCGTCTGCGTGGGCTCCTCCAGCGACGCGGCGGGGTCGGCGAATGCCGTGCGTATCTCGCCCGCCTTTCCGGATGCGTCGGTCAGGACCTTGGGCTCGATCTTCAGGTCCGGCCTGGCCGGGCACAGGCCGGGAAGGTTCTGGCTCAGCCGCGGCGGCGCGTAGGGATCGTAGAGATTCGGGTCGAATCTGCTGAGCGTGCTCCCGGGCGCCGGAGCGAAACCCTGCTGGCCCGGACCGGCCGGCAGCAGGAACGGTTTCGGCAATTCGTGGTGCCCATGCTCGTCCTTGTCCCCCATCAGTGCCTCTCCCCGTTGGTCTGCCTCACCGAGGCTTTTCGGACTCGGGGCCCGAGGCTACCCAGGCACCCCCGCCCAGCCCTCCGCCGGGGTGATGAAGACGAACCGCAGGTCCGGGCGCTGTATGGGCAGCAGCACATGGCTGGTCACCCGCGTCTCCACATGGCCGTGGTACGGCAGGCGCAGCCGGAAGACGTGGCCGTCGCGGTGCTCCACCACGTCGTGTTCCTCGGCCCATATGCGGCGGCAGTCGGCGTCGGACTCCAGGATCTCCTGTACGAGGGAGCGGAGTTCCTCGTTGCCGGGGTTGCTGTTGGTGGCGACGCGGAGCATGGCGAGGTAGGTGCGGGCGCAGGTGTCGTCCCAGTCGAGCATCTGCTCGCGGGCCTCGGGGTGGAGGAGGGTCCAGCGCATCAGGTTGGGGCGGGGGCGGAGCACCCAGGGAAACCACTCGCCCATGAGGGAGTTGGCCGCGATGACGTTCCAGGCCACGTCGGAGAGGTAGGCCGGGTAGGAGGTCTGCTGCTCCAGCAGCGCCTTCACGCCCTGCGGCAGATCGGACCGGTCCCGGCCGGGCCCCGGGGGTCTTCGGCCGCACACGGCGAGGAAGAGCGTCAGCGTCTCGGCGTCGCTCAGCCGCAGCGCCTGCGCGACGCGCAGCAGGAAGCTCTCGGAGAAGTCCTGCCGCCGGCCCGCCTCCAGGGCGCGGTACCAGCCCTCGCTCACCCCGGTCATGCGGGCGACGTGCTTCTGCGAGAGCCGCCGGCCCGGCCGGGGGAAGACGTAGCGCAGCTCGGGCACGGTCCTGGCGTCGACCCTCGCGCGCCAGGCACGGAGCAGGCGGCTGATGGATTCGCCGTCGTGGCGATCCGCGCGATCCACCGGATCCTCCAATTCCGACACTGCAAGTGTCGGTCAATCTTAAGTAAATTGCCCAGCACGGGCCATTCCACCCGCTGTCAAGGTGGTGCCCGTAGGCCGCTCTGCACAAAGGGCAGAGGGCCCGTACAGCCGCTCTCCTCGCTGGAGGGGGGTGAGGAGAGACTGTACGGGCCCTCTGCCCTTGTCGTACGTCAGCCCCAGGTGATCAGCCGCTGGGGGTTCTCCAGCACCGCCGCGATGTCGGCCAGGACCTTCGAGCCCAGCTCGCCGTCGACGAGGCGGTGGTCGAAGGAGAGCGCCAGGGTGGTGACGTGACGCGGCTTGACCTTGCCCTTGTGCACCCACGGCTGGAGCTTGATCGCGCCGAAGGCCAGGATCGCGGACTCGCCGGGGTTGAGGATGGGCGTGCCCGTGTCCACGCCGAAGACGCCCACGTTGGTGATCGTCACCGTGCCGCCGGTCATGTCCGCCGGGCTCGTCCTCCCCTCGCGGGCGGTGGCCACCAGCCCGGCCAGCGCCTGCGACAGCTCGGGGAGCGTCTTGGCCTGGGCCTCCTTGATGTTCGGGACGATCAGTCCGCGCGGGGTGGCGGCGGCGATGCCCAGGTTCACGTAGTCCTTGCGGACGATCTCCTGGTTGGCCTCGTCCCAGGCGGCGTTGACGTCCGGGTTCCGCCTGATCGCCACGAGCAGGGCCTTGGCGACGATCAGCAGCGGGTTGACGCGCAGCCCGGCCATGTCCGGGTCGTCCTTGAGCTTCTGCACGAGCTTCATCGTGCGCGTCACGTCGACGGTGACGAACTCCGTGACGTGCGGCGCGGTGAAGGCGCTGGCCACCATGGCCTGGGCGGTGGCCTTGCGGACGCCCTTGACGGGGATGCGGGTCTCCCGTGCGGGCGCGGGCACGGGCGCCTCGGCGGCGGGCGTGACGGCGGCCGGGGCGGTCGGGGCCTCCACGGCCACCAGCGCGTTCGCCGCGGCATGGACGTCGTCGCGCGTCACGACGCCGCCCGCACCGGTGGGGGCGACCGTCGCCAGGTCGACGCCCAGGTCCTTGGCGAGCTTGCGCACGGGGGGCTTGGCCAGCGGCCGTGCGGCGGCGGGCGCGGCCGGAGCGGGCACGGCGGCCGGAGCGGGCGCCACGGGCGCCGCAGGCGCCGCCGCGGCCGGGCGGCCGTTCAGCTCGGCCTGGAGCGCGGCGGCCACGGGCGGCTTGCCCGCGGTGACGGGCGCCTTCCGCGCGCGCCGCTTCGTCGAGGACGGCGCGGCGCCGTAGCCGACCAGCACGGCCTGGCGGCCCTGCTGCTCCGGCTCGGGCTCCTCGGCGGCGGCCGGGGCCTGCGCGGCCGCGGGGGCCTGTGCCGCCGGGCCCGCCCCGGGGTCGGTGTCCACGGAGATGATCACCTGGCCGACGTCCACCGTCGTGCCCTCGGGGAAGCGCAGCTCGTGCACCACGCCGTCGAAGGGGATCGGCAGCTCCACGGCCGCCTTCGCGGTCTCGACCTCGCAGACCACCTGCCCGTCGGTGACGGTGTCGCCGGCGTTCACGTACCACTTGAGGATCTCGGCCTCGGTGAGCCCCTCGCCCACGTCGGGCATCTTGAACTCGCGGAACCGCTGGCCGGTGTTGGCGGTGCTTGTCATCGTCACGACTCTCCTCGGTCCCTAGTACGCCAGCGCGCGGTCGACGGAGTCGAGCACCCGGTCCAGGCCGGGCAGGTACTCGTCCTCCAGCCGGGACGGCGGGTAGGGCGCGTGGTAGCCGCCGACCCGCAGGACGGGGGCCTCCAGGTGGTAGAAGCAGCGCTCGGTGATCCGGGCGGCGATCTCGGCGCCCGAGCCGAAGAACACGGGGGCCTCGTGGACGACGACCAGCCGGCCGGTCTTCTCCACGGACCGCTGGATCGCGTCGAAGTCGATGGGCGAGACCGACCGCAGGTCCAGGACCTCCAGCGACTTGCCCTCTTCCGCGGCCGCCGCGGCGGCCTCCAGGCAGGTCTTGACCATCGGCCCGTACGCGACCAGCGTCAGGTCCGTGCCCTCGCGGACGGTGCGGGCGGCGTGCAGCGGGCCCGGGATCGCGGCGGTGTCGACCTCGGCGCGGTCGTGGTAGCGGCGCTTGGGCTCGAAGTAGATCACCGGGTCGTCGCTCTGGATGGCCTGCTGGAGCATCCAGTAGGCGTCGGCGGCGTTCGACGGGGAGACCACCTTCAGGCCCGCGACGTGCGCGAACAGCGCCTCGGGGGACTCGCTGTGGTGCTCGACGGCGCCGATGGCACCGCCGTAGGGGATGCGGATGACGACCGGCATCTTGACCTTGCCGAGCGCCCGGGCGTGCATCTTAGCGAGCTGGGTGACGATCTGGTCGTACGCCGGGAAGACGAAGCCGTCGAACTGGATCTCCACGACCGGCCGGTAGCCCCGCAGCGCCAGGCCGATGGCCGTGCCGACGATGCCGGACTCGGCGAGCGGGGTGTCGATGACCCGGTCCTCGCCGAAGTCCTTCTGGAGCCCGTCGGTGACCCGGAAGACGCCGCCCAGCTTGCCCACGTCCTCGCCCATGACGAGGACCTTGGGGTCGGTCTCCAGGGCGGTCCGCAGGGAGGCGTTGATCGCCTTGGCGATCGTGAGCTTCTCGATGCCCATGACTACTTGGTCTCCTCTGCGAACGAAGCCTGGTACGCGGCGAACTGTGCCCGCTCCTCGTCGACGAGCGCGTGCCCGTCGGCGTAGGTGTGCTCGAAGATCGCCATGTCGTCGGGGTCGGGCATGGTGCGCACGGTGTCCCGTACCCGCTTGGCCAGCGCGTCGCTCTCCTTCTCCAGCCCGGCGAAGAATGCCTCGTCCGCCCAGCCCTCCCGCTCCAGCAGGGTGCGCAGGCGCAGGATCGGGTCCTTGGCCTCCCACAGCTCCCGCTCCTCGTCGCGGCGGTAGCGCGTGGGGTCGTCGGAGGTGGTGTGGGCGCCCATGCGGTAGGTGAACGCCTCGATCAGCATCGGGCCCTCGCCGTTGCGGGCACGGTCCAGGGCGGCCTTGGTGACGGCCAGCACGGCCAG
This sequence comes from Streptomyces sp. 17_S59, assembly GCF_056930295.1. NCBI lineage: Bacteria > Bacillati > Actinomycetota > Actinomycetes > Kitasatosporales > Streptomycetaceae > Streptomyces > Streptomyces sp. 17_S59. The sequence continues at coordinate 3,433,485 of NZ_JBXOWD010000001.1, forward strand.
CACGTCGTTGCCGTCGACCCGGACGCCGGGGAAGCCGTAGCCCTGGGCGCGCTGGTAGAGGGGGACGCGGGTCTGCCGCTCGGTGGGCTCGGAGATCGCCCACTGGTTGTTCTGGCAGAAGAACACGACGGGCGCGTTGTAGACGGCCGCGAAGGTGAAGGCCTCGGCCACGTCGCCCTGGCTGGAGGCGCCGTCGCCGAAGTAGGCGATGACGGCGGAGTCCGCGCCGTCCTTGGCCACGCCCATGGCGTAGCCGGTGGCGTGCAGCGCCTGCGAGCCGATGACGATCGTGTAGAGGTGGAAGTTGTTCTCGTTGGGGTCCCAGCCGCCGTGGTTCACGCCGCGGAACATGCCCAGCAGGTTGGTGGGGTCGACCCCGCGGCACCACGCCACGCCGTGCTCGCGGTAGGTCGGGAAGACGTAGTCGTCGTCGCGGGTCGCCCGGCCGGAGCCGATCTGGGCGGCCTCCTGACCCAGCAGCGAGGCCCACAGCCCCAGTTCGCCCTGGCGCTGGAGGGTGGTCGCCTCGCCGTCGAAGCGGCGGGTCAGCACCATGTCCCGGTACAGGCCCCGCAGTTCCTCGGGCGACAGGTCGATGGAGTAGTCGGGGTGCTCGACCCGTTCGCCTTCCGGCGTCAGCAGCTGTACGAGTTCGGGCTCACCGGCTGCCTTCTTGGCGCCGGCGCGCTTGCTGCTGCGTCGCGGCTTGCGCGCGGCAGTGCTGTCCACGGTCACGTGTGCTCCTCCGTCTGTCCGGCCCCCGGGGTCGCCGGCGGCCAGAGGGGGTCCCTCCGCCGTGAGGCGGAGAGAGGCTCGCTCGATCCCCGACGGCACACGGGGTGGGTGTGCCGAGGCCGGAACCGGGCGTGACAGGTGCCCCGGCGAATGGCCTGCAATATGCACGTTACCCAGTGGGGGGCATTCCTGCGAAACCCCGCCTGACCTGCGATTTTGCTTGGATTTCCAAGTAAATCGTCAAAGCCGGGTCAATGCGGGTGCCAATCCACTGGTCAGCGCCTTGCGGGCCGCCGGAACGGGGGCACGTTATCCCGGAGGACAAGAGCAGGGGAAGAGTCGATGTGTGAGACTGGCAGCGTGCGCGAACAGGGAAAAATCACGGTATTTCTGCTCGACGACCATGAAGTCGTACGTCGCGGCGTCCACGAGTTGCTCTCCTCCGAGGCCGACATCGAAGTCGTCGGGGAGGCCGGCACCGCGGCGGATGCACTGGTCCGTATTCCCGCCACCCGGCCCGACGTCGCCGTACTGGATGTTCGTCTTCCGGATGGCAGTGGAGTCGAAGTATGCCGTGAGATCCGTTCACAGGACGAGAGCATCAAATGCCTGATGCTCACCTCCTACGCCGATGACGAAGCGCTCTTCGACGCCATCATGGCGGGCGCCGCGGGCTATGTCCTCAAGGCCATTCGCGGCAATGAGCTGCTCTCCGCGGTACGGGACGTCGCGGCCGGGAAATCCCTGCTGGACCCGGTGGCGACCGCCCGCGTGCTGGAACGGCTGCGCGCCGGAAAGGGCTCCCGTGGCGACGACCGGCTCGCCTCCCTCACCGATCAGGAGCGCCGCATCCTCGACCTGATCGGCGAGGGCCTGACCAACCGCGCCATCGGCGAGCGGCTGCACCTCGCCGAGAAGACCATCAAGAACTACGTCTCCAGCCTGCTCTCCAAGCTCGGCATGGAACGCCGCTCCCAGGCGGCGGCGTATGTGGCCCGCCTCCAGGCGGAAAAGCGCTGACCCCGGCCGTTTCGTCCTCGCCCCGATACGGAGGACTTACGTCCCTCCGATCAGGGGCGGGTGCCCCTACGTGGCCGCCCGGCCACCGTGCAGAGTGATGTCCATGCCTTCCGCTTCGCCCGCGTCCTCGACGACCGCCACGCACTCCGCGTCGTACGAGGAATTCCGAGCACTCGAACTGCTCGGCAGCACGCCCTACGGCAGGATCTCCGTGAGCCTGCGCGCGCTCCCCTTCGTCACCGTCGCCCGGCACATCGTGCGCGACGGCAAGGTGCTGCTGCGGCTGCACGGCGGCTTCGGTTACGCCCGGGCGTGCGACGGCAGCGTCGTGGCCTACGGCGCGGACAACCTCGCGGAGCGCGAGGAGGGCGACGAGTCCGTCTGGACCGTGCAATTCGTCGGCACGGCACGGACCTTCACGCCCGGCCCCGAGGAACTGGAACTCTTCGGCCGGGCCCCGCACTCGGCGGACGACACCCCCTTCGTCCCCGAATACCTGTGCATAGAACCCCAGTTCATCACCTTGCACCACCTCGAAGGCGTACCCGCGCGACGGGCCGCGCACTCTGCGTGAACTAACATTTGGGGCGTGCCGCGCTCACTTGTCACCCACGCCCCACCGGACAGCGGCACCCTGTGCTCGCTCCTGGACCGCTACGACCGCGTCGGCGAGCCCGTGACCTGCGAGACCCTGACCGAGGGGCTGCTGAACCGCGGCTACCGCCTCTCCACCACCAGGGGCCGCTTCTTCCTCAAGCACCACCTCGACGGCGACCACGAGGCCATCACCCGCCAGCACAGGGTGACCCGGCGTCTGGAGGCCATGGGCCTGCCCGTCGCCCCGCCCGTGCCGGACACGGAGGGCAACACCGTCACCGTCCTCGGCGGCCGCTGCTACGCCCTCCACCCGTGGATCGACGGGCGGCACCGCGACGGTGGCGAGCTGACCGCCGCCCAGTCCCGCCGCCTCGGCGCGCTCCTGGGCCACGTCCACACCTGCCTGGACGAGGTCATGGACGGCCCCGAGGGGGCCGCCGAGGGCCCCGGCCCGGCCCCGGACGCGGCGGCCGACCCCGAGGACACCTTCGCCCTCATCGAGGAGCTGCTGGGCATCCTGCGCCGGCGCCCCCGCGACGCCTTCGACGAGCTGGCCGAGCACCGCCTGGTGGAGCGCCGCGCGCTGCTGGAGCGGCACGCCCACCGCCGCCCGCCCGCGGCCGCCATCCCCGCCCGGGGCTGGGTGCACGGCGACTTCCACCCGCTCAACCTGCTCTACCGGGGCGGCGAGCCCGCCGCGATCGTCGACTGGGACCGGCTGGGCGTCCAGCCGCGCGCCGAGGAGGCGGTACGGGCCGCCGTGATCTTCTTCCTGCGCCCCGACGGCACGCTGGACCTCGCGAAGGTGCGCCCGTACGCCCGCGCCTACCGCACGGCGACCGGCGCGGACGCGGCGGAGCTGGGGGCGGCCGTGCACCGCGTGTGGTGGGAGCGGCTCAACGACTTCTGGATGCTGCGCTGGCGCTACCAGCTGGGCGACCACCGCGCCGACCCCGGCTTCCCGGCGTCGGCGGCGCTGTCGGTGTGGTGGACGGGCTCGTACGAGGCCGTGCGGGCCGCCTTCACGGACTGACCGGAAGGCCGCCGGAAAACGGAGCGGGGCCCGGTCCGTGACGGACCGGGCCCCGGTAGTGCAGCAGGCTTGTCAGCCGCCCGTGGTGCCCTTGGTGGTGCCGCCCTCGGAGCCGTTGACGGTGGTGCCACCGGTGGGCGGCGGGCCCTGCGTCGGCGGCTTGTTGTCGCTCGACGGCTTGCTCGTCGGGTCCGTGGAGGGCTGGGGCGGGCCCGAGGGCTCGCCCGACGGGTTCGCGGTCGGCGGCTTGGAGTGGCTGCCGCGCTTGGAGGACTCGCCGGAGGGCGTGCGCGACCAGTCGGACCCGTCACCCTCGTTGCTGTCGCTGCCCTGGTCGCCGCCCTGGCCGGCCGAGGGACCGGTGTGCTTGGACGGCGACTTGCTGGGCGTGCTGCTCGGGGTGCTGCTGGGCGCGCTGCTCTTCTGCTCGCTCTTCGGGTTGTTCTGCGAGTCCTTGGCGTTGCCGGTGTTCTTGTTGTTGAGCACGAAGTAACCGCCCAGCACGACTGCGACCACCGCGAGCACGGCGACCAGCCACAGCTTGCTCTTGCCGCCGCCGCTCCCGGCGCCGCGGCCGCCGCCGTCGAAGCCACCGTCGTTCCGGCGGGGCGGCAGGATCGGCTGCTGCGAGGTGGAGCCGTGCTGCGGGTGCGGCATGGCCGTGGTGGCGCCCATGCCCGCCCCCATGCCGCCGATGACCTGGGTGGCAGCGGTGGCGTGGTCGATCGGGCCGGTGTCCCACTGGCCGGTGTGGCTGCCCGCGTCGTGCAGCATCTGGAGCGCGTACTGGACCAGCCCGCGCATCTCCTCGGCGCTCTGGAACCGGTCGTCCGGGTCCTTGGCCAGGGAGCGCATCACCAGCCCGTCCAGCTCCGGCGGGACGTTCTCCCGCACCTGGGACGGCGGCACGGCGATGTCCTGGACGTGCTGGTAGACGACCGAGAGCGGCGTCTCACCGGTGAACGGCGGGCGCAGCGCCAGCAGTTCGTAGAGCAGGCAGCCGGTCGCGTAGAGGTCGGAACGGGCGTCCACGGTCTTGCCGAGGGCCTGCTCCGGGGAGAGGTACTGCGGGGTGCCCATGACCATGCCGGTCTGGGTCATGGTGGACGCCGCGCCGTGCAGGGCGCGGGCGATGCCGAAGTCCATGACCTTGACGGCGCCCGTGTTGGTGATGATCACGTTCGCGGGCTTGATGTCGCGGTGCACGATGCCGTGCTGGTGGCTGTAGGCCAGCGCCTCCAGCACCCCGGAGACGATGATCAGGGCCTGCTCGGGCGGCGGTGCCTCGGCGTTGAGCAGCAGATCGCGGATGGTGCGGCCCTCGACCAGCTCCATCACGATGTACGGCACGACGTTGCGGCCGACGGTGTCCTCGCCGGAGTCGTAGACGGCGACCACGGCGTGGTGGTTCAGGCCGGCCACGGACTGTGCCTCGCGGGTGAAGCGGGCCTTGGAGACCGGGTCCTCGGCGAGGTCGGCTCTCAGCAGCTTCACGGCGACCGTGCGCCCCAGGCGCACGTCCTCGGCGGCGAAGACCTCGGCCATGCCGCCGCGGCCCAGCCGGTGGGTCAGGCGGTAGCGGCCGTCTCCGACCAGACCGCCGTTACCCCACATTTCCGGCACATCGGGCATACCGCCCCCGTTGGCGTCAGGGTCGGATGGACCCTGGGCGCTCTGCGTCTGTGCCATCAGTCCTCGCCGTCGTGTCTGGCCGCTTCGCGTGGGGGGCGTTGCGCGGGGTAACTCGAGAAAGCTGTCTTCCTCTAGGGCACGCTACAGGCTTTGCACCGCGCCCCGGTCCGGGATGGACCGGCTATCAAACCCGTACCGGTACGAGCAAGGCAAATCCCGTGACGGCTTGTCGCGCATCCGGTCACGGAACGGGCACGCGGCTTGACGTGCCCCGGACCTGGGGCAGACTTGGCCGGGATACGACGAAGAACAGCTGGATCAGAGCGATGAGCCGGACCGGCTGCGAGCTGGATCAGTACGCCAGGCAGTGCGCCGAGGGGGAAGCAACACGATGAGCCAGGACGGCGCACAGGGCCGCTACACGGGACGATCGGTCGGCGGCGGCCGCTACCAGCTGCGCGACCTGCTCGGCGAGGGCGGCATGGCCTCCGTGCACCTGGCCCACGACACGGTCCTCGACCGGCACGTCGCGATCAAGACCCTGCACACCGAGCTGGGCCGCGAGGCGTCCTTCCGCGAGCGGTTCCGCCGCGAGGCCCAGTCCGTGGCCAAGCTCACCCACACCAACATCGTCTCCGTCTTCGACACCGGCGAGGACGAGATAGACGGCTCGACGATGCCGTACATCGTCATGGAGTACGTCGAGGGCCGCCCGCTGCGCTCGGTGCTGGACGAGGACGTCGCCCGGTACGGCGCGATGCCCGCCGACAAGGCGCTCAAGATCACGGCGGACGTGCTGGCCGCGCTCGAGGTCAGCCACGAGATGGGCCTGGTCCACCGCGACATCAAGCCCGGCAACGTGATGATGACCAAGCGCGGCGTGGTCAAGGTCATGGACTTCGGCATCGCCCGCGCCATGCAGTCCGGCGTCACCTCGATGACCCAGACCGGCATGGTCGTCGGCACCCCGCAGTACCTCTCGCCGGAGCAGGCGCTGGGCCGCGGCGTGGACGCCCGGTCCGACCTGTACTCGGTCGGCATCATGCTCTTCGAGCTGCTCACCGGCCGGCTGCCGTTCGACGCGGACTCGCCGCTGGCCATCGCCTACGCGCACGTCCAGGAGGAGCCGGTCGCGCCCTCCACGATCAACCGCTCGATCCCGCCGGCCGTCGACGCGCTGGTGGCCCGGGCGCTGAAGAAGAACCCGAACGAGCGCTTCCCGAGCGCCGAGGCCATGCGCGACGAGTGCGCACGGGTGGCCTCCACGGCGCAGGCCGCGCCCGCGCCCACCATCGTCGCGGGCGCGCCGATGCCGAGCAACGGCGCCGGAGTGGGCTCGACCGTCTTCCCGCCCCTGGACGGCTCCCAGGCGCACGCGCCGGGCCCCCAGGGCATCCAGACGCCCTACCAGCCCCAGCAGACCGTCCAGAGCCCGTACAACGGCGGTTACGGGCCCTCCACGCCGCCGCCCGGCCCGGTGGGCTACCAGACCCCGCCCCCGCCCCCGGCCTACCAGAGCGGCCCGAGCACCCCGCCGTACGCCACGCCCGCGGCCGGCTCCGGCGGGTCCGGCGGGTCCGGCGGCAAGGGCAACAAGCCGGTGCTGATCGGCTCGGCCGTCGTCGCCGTGCTGGCCGTCATCGGCGTCATAGCCGCGATCGCCCTCAACGGCGGCTCCTCGAACGACAAGGCCGACAACAAGCCCTCCACGCCCCCTGCCACGGCCAACCCGGGTGGCGGCGGAGCGGTCACCTCCGGCGGCACGGGCGACGGCAGCGCGGGCGGCACGGGCGGCTCGGGCACGAAGGCCAAGCACAAGGACGGCGACAAGTCGAAGACCATCGACAAGGAGAAGTGCACCAAGGCCTACGACGTCTACAACGACAAGACGAAGAAGAGCGCGCCCGACTTCCGCTACATGTACGTCGACTCCGTGAAGGAGTGCCTCCAGGCCGCGGGCTGGAAGTACCGGATCGACCCGGTGAGCGAGAACACCTGGGGCCAGGGCACGGTGATGAGCCAGACCCCGGACGCGAACGACCCGTTCGACCCGAAGTCGCCGAGCCAGATGTTCGTCCTGACGGTGTCGACGGGCGACCCGGCCTCGTAATCGGATTGACAGCGGAAAGGCCTGTTGCCCCCACCGGAAGCGGGGGCAACAGGCCTTTCCGTTCTGTCGTACGTGGCCGTACGGGGCCGTGCGGGCCTACAGGTACGGACCCGAGCGCGCTCCGCCGTGCTGGTGGCCCTCGCCCTCGTCGTCACCCATCACGCCGGCCGGCAGCGCCCGGCGCATCTGCTCCAACTGGGCCCGGGCGGCCATCTGCTGGGCGAACAGCGTGGTCTGGATGCCGTGGAAGAGCCCTTCCAGCCACCCGACCAACTGGGCCTGTGCGATGCGCAGTTCGGCCTCGGTGGGCACCGTCTCGTCGGTGAAGGGCAGGGAGAGACGCTCCAGCTCCTCCACCAGCTCGGGCGCGAGGCCGTCCTCCAGCTCCCTGACGGAGCTGTGGTGGATCTCCTTGAGCCGGACCCGGCTCGCCTCGTCGAGGGGAGCCGCCCTCACTTCCTCGAGCAGCTGCTTGATCATGCTGCCGATGCGCATGACCTTGGCGGGCTGTTCCACCATCTCCGTCACCGGGACCTCGCGCGGCTCATCCTCGCCCTCCCCGCCGCCGGGGCTGGCGCTGCCGAGAGCCATGCCGTCCGGCCCTACGACCAGGATGTGCGGGCTCTCCTGCGACCGTTCATTCCTCGGCATATCCATGCCGCCATTCTCTCGCACAAGTGATTTCCCCCCGTTGATGCCCCCGTACACGCCTGATCCACCCCAGGGGGCGCACGAAGCGCGGGGGAGCGCACAACCGCCCCGGAACGGGCCGTTTCCTTCCCCACCCCGCCCCTTCCCGAGACTGGGGCTGCGCCCCAGACCCCATGAGAGAACTGGGGGCTTCGCCCCCAGGCCCCCGTTCCGGGGGGCAATTTCAGCCCCTCCGGCGTTTGAGGAGCGGGGGTCCGGGGGCGGAGCCCCCGAGCCTTGCCCCCGCGCGGAGCGCGAGGGCCGGGGGGGCCGGGGGCTTGCCCCCGGTTTCGGGAAGGGGCGGGATCGGGGAAAGAACCCCACTCACCGCCGCCGCAACCGCAACGCAAAGAACCCCAGCCCCAACCCCGTCAACGCCATCCCCGTCCCCAGCGGAAGCACACGCATCACCCGCCCCGAACCCCCCACCGCCCGCCGCGCCGCCCCCCGCCGCCCCGGCACCGGCACCGCCGCAGCCCCGCCGAGCCCGGGCCGCGGCCCACGGGAGGAAACCGGCGGCGTCCCCTCGGCCCCGTACGGCCCGTACGGCCTGTCCGCCTCCTCCGACCCGTCCGCCTCCTCCCCCGCACCGTCATCCCGCGGCACCGGCCCGCCCGGCGGCCGCCGAGGCCCCCGCGGCTTGGCCCCCGGCCGGGGCCCGTCCGCCGGGGCGGCCCCCGCGGACGGCGGCTCCGCGTCCCGTCCCGGGTGCCTGCGGCCCTCCCCGGCCACGGTCCCGGCGAGCTGCCCGGCGCCCGGCGAGGGCGGCAGGGAGGGGAACACCGTCGTGGAGGTGGTCGCCGCGACCGGCGGCGGCGGGCCCGGCGGCGTGGGCCCCGGCTCCTCGGCCCGCGCCGCCGGCCAGGGCGCCATCAGCACGGTCACCACCGCCGCCAGCGCCGATCCGCCCAGAGACCCACCGCCGCCCATGTCGTCGCCATCCTCCGCAAGAGTCACCCCCCACGGACACCCCAACCCTCACACGCGCCCCGCCCCGAAGCGCGCTGAGCGGCCGGAAGAGTGACCCGGCACAACCTCGGCACGACGCAGAGAGCCCTCGGAACGCAGAGAGCCCTCAGGTGGTCAGCAGCACCTTCCCCACATGCGTGCTGTCCTCCACCACCCGGTGCGCAGCCGCCGCCTCCGTCATCGGCAGGGTGCGGTCGACCACCGCCCGCACCCGCCCGCCGGCGATCAGCGGCCAGACGTGCTCCCGCACGGCGGCCACGATCGCCGCCTTCTCCGCGGACGACCGGGAGCGCAGCGTGGTCGCCGTGACCGCGCCCCGCTTCGCGAGCAGCTTGCCCAGGTCCAGCTCGCCCTTGCGCCCGCCCTGGAGGCCGATGACGGCGAGGCGGCCGTTGACGGCCAGGGCGTCGATGTTCCGGTCGAGGTACTTCGCCCCGACGATGTCGAGGATGACGTCCGCCCCGATGCCGCCCGTCACCTTGTGCAGTTCCTCGACGAAGTCCTGCCGGCGGTAGTCGATGAGGATGTCCGCGCCCAGCTCGCGGCAGCGCTCCAGCTTCTCCGGGCCGCCCGCCGTGACCGCGACCCGCGCGCCCACCGCCTTCGCCAGCTGCACGGCCATGGTGCCGATCCCGCTGCCGCCGCCGTGCACCAGGAACGTCTCCCCCGGCCGCAGGTGGGCGATCATGAACACGTTCGACCAGACGGTGGCGGTGACTTCGGGCAGCGCGGCCGCAGAGACCAGGTCCATGCCGTCGGGCACGGGCAGCAGCTGCCCGGTCGGCACGCAGACCTTCTCCGCGTACCCGCCGCCGCTCAGCAGTGCGCACACCTCGTCGCCCACCGCCCAGCCGCTCACCCCGGGCCCGAGCGCCGCGATCCGGCCGGAGACCTCCAGCCCCGGGTAGGGCGAGGCGCCGGGCGGCGGGTCGTAGAAGCCCTGCCGTTGCAGCAGGTCGGCGCGGTTGACGCCGCTGGCCGCGACCTCGACGAGGACCTCTCCGCTGCCGGGGACGGGGTCGGCGACCTCGGCCCACACCAGGGCCTCGGGTCCGCCGGGTACGGGAATGGTGATCGCATGCATGCCAGCGAAACTACCCCCGGGAAGCCGGAATTCCCCGGGCACGCGCGGGAACCGCTCGCCCGCGGGCCCTGCTCACCACCCGGCGGCGCTCACTCCTCGGCGGCCACCGGCCGCGCCCGCACGATCGTGATCACGCGGTCCGTGGCCTTGAGCGGGCTCGCCTCCGGATCGTCGTAGCCGAGCAGCCGGTGGCCGCGCAGGACGGAGACGACCAGGTCGTCCGTCTCCCGCACGCCGTGCCCCACCTCGGACTTGACGACCGGCCGCTCGACGAGGTCGAGGCCGCTGCCCTGCTGGATGAGGTCCTCCATGACCGTGCCGGCCCCGGTGCTGAGCACGGACAGGCCCAGCAGCCGGCCCGCCGCGCTGGCGCTGGTGATCACCGAGTCGGCGCCGGACTGCCGCAGCAGGGGCGCGTTCTCCTCCTCCCGCACCGCCGCCACGATCTTCGCGCCGCGGTTGAGCTGGCGGGCGGTCAGCGTGACGAGCACGGCCGTATCGTCCCGCTGGGTGGCCACGATGATCTGACGGGCCTTCTGGACCTCGGCACGCAGCAGCACATCACTGCGGGTGGCGTCGCCGATGACGCCCGCGTAGCCCTGCGCGGTGGCCGACTCCACGACCTTGGGGTCCGGGTCGACCACGACGACCTTCTCCCGCTCCCTGGCCGGGGCGTGGGGACCGACGATGGTCTGCACGGCGGACCGGCCCTTGGTGCCGAAGCCGACGACGACGGTGTGCTCGCGCAAGGCGGACCTCCACCTGGCGATGCGCCACTGCTCGCGGGTGCGCTCGGTGAGGACCTCGAGGGTGGTGCCGACCAGGATGATCAGGAAGAGGACACGGAGGGGCGTCACGAGCAGCACGTTCGTCAGCCGCGCGCTGTCGCTGTACGGGACGATGTCGCCGTATCCGGTGGTGGAGAGGGTGACGGTGGCGTAGTAGACGGCGTCGAGGAAGCCGACGTCGTTGTCGGCGTTGTCGTGGTAGCCCCCGCGGTCGGCGTAGACGATGCCCACCGTGGCGACCATGACCAGCAGCGCCATGAGGAGCCTGCGGCCCACCTGCCGTATCGGCGGCACGGTGTAGCGGGGCAGCAGGACCCGGTACTCGGCCTCGGAGCGGGCGCCGTGCGCGGCGGCGTCGTGCGGGGGCAGCTTCACGGGGCGCCGCCCGGGGCCGCGGCCCGCCGGGGCAGGGGCAGGACCTCGGCCCGCCCGCCCCGGTCCGTACCGCCGGGCGGGACGACGGCCAGCGCGTCGGCGGCCGCGAGGCCGCGCAGCATGGCGGGGCCGTGGAAGCGCAGCGGGCGGACCCGGCCGCGGTCCTCGCGGGCCACGGGGACGAGCCGGGTGAGGGTGAGGTGGCCGGGCACGGCCTCGCTGAGCACGGCGCGCGGGAGGGCGGGCACGGGACGGCCCGCAAGCGTCCGCAGCAGGGGCTCGGCGAGGGTCAGCAGCCCGGCGACGGCGGCCAGCGGGTTGCCGGGCAGCCCGACCAGGTGCCGGCCGGGGGCCAGGCGGGCCAGCAGCATGGGGTGGCCCGGGCGCACGGCCACGCCGTCGACCAGCAGCTCGGCGCCGAGCGCCCGCAGGATGGGGTGGACGTGGTCGACGGGGCCCGCGGCGGTGCCGCCGGTCGTGAGAACGACGTCGGCGTCGGATTCCTCCAGGGCGCTCCGGAGCGCCCCGGCGTCGTCGCCGAGCGGCCGCGTGGCGGTCACGTCGGCGCCGAGCGCGCTCAGCCAGGGGGCGAGCATCGGGCCGAGGGCGTCGCGGATGCGGCCGTCGCGGGGCAGGCCGTCGTGGAGCAGCTCGTCGCCGAGCACGAGGACCTCGACCCGGGGGCGGGGGACGACGTGCAGCCCGTCGTGGCCGAGGGCGGCGGCCAGGCCCAGCACCGCGGGGGTGACGGCGGTCCCGGCCGGCAGCAGCTCGTCCCCGGCGCGGCACTCCTGGCCCCGGGGGCGGATGTCCTGGCCCTGGACGAGGTGCCGGCTCGCGTACAGCTCGCCGTCGGGCCGGACGGTGCCGTGCTCGCTGCGCAGAACGGCGGTGGCGCCGGGGGGCACGCGGGCGCCGGTGGCGATGCGGACGGCCTCGCCGTCGCGGAGCGGGGTACCGGCGGCGTGACCGGCGAGGATGCCGGGGCCGTCCACGGCGCCGTCGCCGGGCAGCCGCCAGGGGCCGGGGCCGGAGACGGCCCAGCCGTCCATGGCGGAGGTGTCGAAGGCCGGCAGGTCGGTGAGCGCCCCGAGGGGCGCGGCGAGGAGGTGTCCGAGGGTCTCGCCGAGGGGGTGCTCGCGCGGGGGGAGGGGCTCGGCCGCGCGGGCGGCGGTGCGACGGGCGGTGTGCCAGGGGGTGGCGGGCGGCTCGTCCGGCCTCCGCACCGGCTGCCGGACTCTGGTCACCGCCGTCTCCTCCGGGCTGTCGGGTCCGGCCGACGGCCGGGGGATCCGCGCGGGCGGGCGGGGCGCGAAGGGGTCCTCGGCGAAGTCGAAGGGGGAGTCGAAGGGGAAGTACCCGCCGCCGGTGCGGGCGGCGGGCGGACGGCCGGCGGCGGGGCGGGCCGCGCTCCGGCGTGCCGCGCGGTCGTCGGCGAACAGCGCCAGGGCCTCGTCCGTGGCGCGGTCGAGTGCGGCGTCGGCGTCGTGGTCCCTGGATTCGCTGCGGCCCCTGTGGTCCGCGTGGTCTCCGCGGTCCGCGCGGTCCCTGTGGTCTCCGTGGTCTGCGCAGTCCCTGTGGTCTCCGTGGCTCCTCGGGCCGTGGTGGTCCGTCATGACAGACCGTCGGACTTCCGGTCGCGCTCGGCCTCCTCGGCCGCCCAGCGCGCGGCCAGGGCCACCGCCTCGCGGGCGGCCCGGGCGACGGCCTCGGGGCCGCCGCCGCGCTGCGCCGCGGCGTATCCCACGAGGAAGGTCGTCAGGGGGGCGGCGGGGCGGGCCACCCCGTGGGCGGCATCGCGCGCGAGGTCGAGCAGCCCGGCCGTGTCGACGTCGAGGTCGATGCCCAGTTCGGCCTTGACCGCGGAAATCCATTCATCCAGCACGCTCCTATCGTCCCTGACGATCGCGCGGGCCGTGCCGATGTCCTGCCAGGTGTCGCAGTCGAAGGAGGCGGTGGGGTGGTGGACCCGGGCCGGCGACAGCCCGGCGGTGAGCAGGCGCACCGGCAGGCCGGTGAGGGTGCCGTGCTCGGCGACGAGCAGTCCCAGCTCGCGGCGGAGCGGTTCGGCCCGGTAGGCGGCGACCAGCGGCTGGTCCCTGCCGTCCGGGTCGGTGAGCACGGCGCCCTCGGCCCCGTCCGGGCCGCTCACGGCGCGGAGGAGGGCCCGGACGACCGCGGGCTCCAGGAAGGGCAGGTCCGCGGAGAGGACCAGCACGTGCCCGGCGGAGACGCCGCGCAGCCCGGCGCCGAGCCCGGCGAGGGGGCCCCCGCCCGGGGGGTCCTCACGGGCCCAGACGACCGGGCGGGCGGTGGCCCGGCGCGGCCCGACCACCACGGTCCGCGAGGCGTCGGCGCAGGCGCCGAGCACCCGGTCGAGCAGGGCCCGGCCGCCGACGGTCAGCCCGGGCTTGTCGGCCCCGCCGAGCCGCCGTGCAGTGCCTCCGGCGAGCACCACCGCGTCGTATTCGCTCACGGGTCGAGTATGAGGGGGGACGGCGCCGGGCGGGCCGGGCCACCCGGCCGGACCGCCCGCGGACCGCCCTCGGACCGCCATCCGTAGAACGCCTCAGCCTGCCCTCAGACCGTCCGCAGGAGCACCGCCGGCTGCTCCACGCAGTCCGCGACGTACCGCAGGAATCCCCCGGCCGTCCCGCCGTCGCACACCCGGTGGTCGAACGTGAACGACAGCTGCACCACCTGCCGCACCGCCAACTCCCCCTCGTGCACCCACGGCTTGGGGGATATCCGGCCCACGCCGAGCATGGCCGCCTCGGGGTGGTTGATGATCGGCGTGGAGCCGTCGACCCCGAACACCCCGTAGTTGTTGAGGGTGAACGTGCCGCCCGTCAGCTCGGCCGGGCTGAGCTTGCCCGCCCGCGCGGACTCCGTGAGCCGGGCCATCTCCACGGACAGCTCGACCGCGTTGCGCGCGTTGGCGTCGCGCACGACGGGGACGACCAGGCCGCGGTCGGTCTGGGCCGCGAAGCCCAGGTGGACGTCGGGCAGGGTGACGATCTCCTGCGCGTCGGTGTCGACGGTCGCGTTCAGCTCCGGGTACTTCGCCAGGGCCGCCGTGCAGATGCGGGCCAGGAGGGCGAGCAGGGAGACCTTGGCGCCGCCGGAGGCGTTCATGGCCCTGCGGGCGGCCAGCAGCTCCGTGGCGTCCGCGTCCACCCAGCACGTCGCGTCGGGGATCTCCCGGCGGCTGCGGCTGAGCTTCTCCGCCACCACGCCCCGCACCCCGCGCAGCGGTACGCGCAGCCCGGCGGCGGTGCGCCGCCCGTTGCCCGTGCGGCGGCCGGTCCGGGGCAGCTCGGGGCGGGTCGCGGGGCGCGCGGCCTGCGCCGTCCGGGCCGTGGCCGCAGCCTGGGCGGCATGCGCGGCGTGCACGGGCCCGGCCACCGGCGGCGCCGAGGCTGCCGCGGCGGCGGCCGCCGCCCCCTCCACGTCCGCCCTGTTGATCAGCCCGTCCGGGCCCGTGCCGCGCACCCGGCTGAGGTCCACGCCGCGCTCACGGGCGAGCCGCCGCACGAGCGGGGAGATGACGGCTATGGACGCGGCCGCAGGGGACGCCTCCGCGGGCCGGCCCGTCTCGCGCTCCTGGGGGCGCACCCGGCGGCGGCGCGCCATGGGCGCCTGGGTGCCGTAGCCGACGAGGACGTTGCCGGAGCCCTCGGCGTCGTCGGCGGGCCCGGGCGCGGCGGGCTGCTGCTCGCCCACCGCGACGGTCAGCAGCGGGGCGCCGACGGGCAGCTCCTCGCCCTCCTCGCCGAAGCGGGCGGTGACCACGCCCCCGTAGGGGCAGGGAACTTCGACCATCGCCTTCGCGGTCTCGACCTCGACGACGGGCTGGTCGACGGCGACCACGTCGCCGACGCTCACCAGCCAGCGGACGACCTGGGCCTCGGTGAGGCCTTCGCCCAGGTCCGGCAGCGTGAATTCGCGCACCACGGCCATCAGCGCGCACCACTCTCGTATTCGGCGGCGGTCTCGTGATCGGTGGCGGTCCAGCCGGCTTCCCACTGGAGCCTGGCCACCGCGTCCAGCACCCGGTCCACGCCGGGCAGATGGTGCTTCTCCAGCATCGGGGGCGGATAGGGGATGTCGAACCCGGCGACCCGCAGCACGGGGGCCTCCAGGTGGTGGAAGCAGCGCTCGGTGATGCGGGCGGCGATCTCCCCGCCCGGCCCGCCGAAGCCCGTCGCCTCGTGGACGACGACGGCCCGGCCGGTCCGGCGCACGGACGCGCAGACGGTCTCGTCGTCGAACGGCACCAGGCTGCGCAGGTCGACGACCTCCAGGTCCCACCCCTCGGCGACGGCCGCCTCGGCCGCCTCCATGCAGACCGGCAGGGCGGGCCCGTAGGTGACGAGCGTCGCGGAGGAGCCGGGGCGGCGGACGACCGCGCGCCCGATGCCGGGCACGGGGTCGGGGTGTTCGGGGTCCCAGTCGGCCTTGGACCAGTACAGCCGCTTGGGCTCCAGGACGATCACGGGGTCGTCGGAGGCGATCGCGGCGCGCAGCAGTCCGTAGGCGTCGGCGACGGTCGCCGGGGCGACGACGTGGAGGCCCGGGGTGGCCATGTAGTAGGCCTCGGAGGAGTCGCTGTGGTGCTCGACGCCGCCGATGCCGCCGCCGTAGGGCACCCGGACGGTGATCGGCATGGGCATGGCTCCCCGGGTGCGGTTGCGCATCCGGGAGACGTGGCTGACCAGTTGCTCGAAGGCGGGGTAGGCGAAGGCGTCGAACTGCATCTCCACGACGGGCCGCAGCCCGTACATGGCCATGCCGACGGCCGTGCCCAGGATGCCCGCCTCGGCCAGCGGGGTGTCCGTGCAGCGGTCCTCGCCGAACTCCTTGGCCAGTCCGTCGGTGATCCGGAAGACGCCGCCGGCCGTGCCGACGTCCTCGCCGAGGACGTGGACGGTGGGGTCGTCGGCCATGGCGTCGCGCATCGCCCGGCAGAGGGCCTGGGCCATCGTGGCGGGCTTGCGGGCGGTCCCGACAGCCGCGGTGGTCATCGCTGCCTTCCTTCCTGGGGGCCGGCCTCACGGACGGCCGGGAACTCCCCTGCGGCGGTCAGCTCAGCACGCAATTGTGCTGCTTGCTCGCGCAGTTGGGCAGTCTGCTCGGCGTAAACATGTGAGAACAGTTCCATCGGATCGAGCACGGGATCCTGGTTCATGCGCTCGCGCAGATCGGCGGCCATCCGCTCGGCGACGTCCCGTGCCGCCTGTATCGCCCCGTCGTCCAGCAGGCCCCGGGCGGTCAGCTCGCGCTCCAGCAGGGCGATGGGGTCGTGTGCGCGCCAGGCCTCGACCTCGGCGTCGCTGCGGTAGCGGGTGGCATCGTCGGCGTTGGTGTGGGCATCGATGCGGTAGGTGACGGCCTCCACCAGCGTGGGGCCGCCGCCGGCCCGGGCCCGGTGCACGGCCTCGGAGAGCACCTGGTGGACGGCCGCCACGTCGTTGCCGTCGACCAGGCGGCCGGGCATTCCGTAGCCGACGGCCTTGTGGGCCAGGGAGGGCGCGGCGGTCTGTTTGGCCAGGGGGACGGAGATGGCGAAGCCGTTGTTCTGCACAAGGAAGACGACGGGGGCCCGCCAGACGGCGGCGAAGTTGAGCGCTTCGTGGAAGTCGCCCTCGCTGGTGCCGCCGTCGCCGACCATGGCGAGCGCGACGATGTCGTCGCCCTTGAGCCGCGCGGCGTGCGCGAGCCCGACCGCGTGCGGGAGCTGGGTGGCCAGGGGGGTGCACAGGGGTGCCACGCGGTGCTCGTGGGGGTCGTAGCCGGTGTGCCAGTCCCCGCGCAGCAGGGTCAGGGCCTGCACCGGGTCCAGCCCGCGCACGACGGCGGCCAGGGTGTCGCGGTAGCTCGGGAAGAGCCAGTCGCGCTCCTCGAGCGCCAGGGCGGCGCCGACCTGGCAGGCCTCCTGCCCGGTGGAGGAGGGGTAGACGGCGAGGCGGCCCTGCCGGGTCAGGTTGGTGGCCTGGGTGTTGTAGCGCCGGCCGCGCACGAGCTGGCCGTGGAGCCGCAGGAGCAGCTGCGGGTCGAGGGCCGCCGCGCCGTCCGTGCCGAGGAGGCGGTACGGCTCCGCGTCGGGCAGCAGCGGGGCGGGGTCGGTACGGGGTTGCCAGGCCGGGGGCGGGGTGGGCCGGTACGAGCCGGGCTGCTCCAGAACCGTCATGGCGAGCACCTCCTCTTGGGACGAGCTTGACCTGAAAGCGTCCTGCGCTCTCCCTACCGATTGTTCGGTCGTCGGCACTTTTTGGCTACAGGCGGCCCGAGCCTGTGGACAAACGGTTCTCCACAACTTGAGATATGGACAGGACGTCCATGAAGGGGAGGCAGGGCGGTATGGCGGACGAACAGATGGCCACCTCGGGCGGCAGACCGCCCGCGCGCCCGCTCGACGAGATCGACCGCTCGATCCTGCGCATGCTCCAGGCCGACGGCCGGGCCTCGATACGGTCCGTCGCCGAGCAGGTACACGTCTCGCGGGCCAACGCCTACGCGCGCATCAACCGCCTCATCGACGACGGCGTCATACGCGGCTTCGGCGCCCGCATAGACCAGGAGCGGGCGGGGCACGGCGCGTCGGCGTACATCACGATGAAGATCGTCCAGAACTCCTGGCGCACGGTCCGCGAGAAGCTCCGGGAACTGCCGGGCGCCGCCCACATCGCCCTGGTCAGCGGGGACTTCGACGTCCTGCTACTGGTCCACACCAGGGACAACCGCGCCCTGCGGGAGCTGGTGCTCAGCCGCATCCAGGCGATCGACGAGGTGCTGAGCACCCGGACGCTGCTGGTCTTCGAGGAGACGGACCTCAAGCACGACTGAGTTCGGGGCGCGCGGCCCTCACGGCTGCCGCGCCCTGAGCCCCGCCAGAGCCGTGAGGATCACGGCGTCCGCGACCTCCTCGCTGGTGGCGGCACCCGCCCGCTCCGGCCGGTACCACTCCGCCACCGAGTTGATCATCCCGAAGAGCAGCCGGGTCGCGAGCCGTACGTCCACGTCCCCGCGGAGGTCGCCGTCGGCTGCGGCCTCCTTCAGCAGCTCGGCCACCTGGTGGTCGAACTCGCGGCGGCGCTCCATGGCCCAGCGCTCGGTGTCCGTGTTGCCCCGGACCCGCAGCAGCAGCGTCACGTGGGGCAGCTCGGCGATCAGCACCTCGACCGTCCGCCGGATGACGTGCTCCAGCCGGTCGATCGCCCGGCCCTCGGTGGCGCCCGGCTCGCCCAGCACCGCGAAGAGCCCGTCGAGCGCACGGCTTATCGCCAGCCTGAGCAGCTCCTCCTTGCCCTTGACGTGGTGGTAGATCGAGGACTTGGAGATGCCGGCGGCCTTGGAGAGGTGCTCCATCGAGGTGCCGTCGTAGCCCCGCTCGTTGAACACCTTGACGGCGACCGCGAGCAGCGATTCGGGCGTGTAGGTGTCGCGCTTGGCCATGGTCATGATTACAGCAGGCTCTCCTTGACGGCCGCACGGCGGCGGAGGGACAGGGACGGCTCGTAGCGGCCGCCGGGGTAGTCCTGGGCCAGGCCCCACAGCGTGTTCCGCACCCAGTCGAGGCCGAGCTCCTCGCCCCACTCGAGCGGCCCGCGCGGGTAGTTCACGCCCAGTCGCATGGCGGTGTCGATGTCCTCGCGGCTCGCCACGCCCCGGCCGGCGGCGTCCTCGGCGAAGTCGACGAGCATCGCGACCGTACGGGCGACGATCAGGCCGGGGACGTCCCCGATGACGCTGGCCTCCTTGCCGAGCGCCTGGAACAGGCCGACGGCGGCCTGCACGTCCGCCGCGGAGGCCTTCTCGGAGGGGGCGAGGGCGATGCGGGTGCAGCTGCGGTAGTCGAGGGCCAGGTCGAAGTAGATGTACGGCCCCCCGTTCTCGGGGGTGGCCGCCTCCCCGCCCGTGAGCGTGAGCAGCGCGCCGCCGGGGAGGCCGATGTACCAGTCGGACGCGCAGGGCGTACGGTCCCGGACGATCTTGATGCCCGCTTCCTCGATCATCGCGCGCAGCGGGGCGCAGGCCCGGGGCGCCTTGGCGTGCCAGGCGATCTCGGCGGGCGGCGGGCACGGCTCGGCGGTGCTCGGCGCGGGCGGCTCGGCGCCCTCCCCGTACGTGAACCAGCCGCGCCCGCTCTTGCGCCCGAGCAGCCCGGCCCGCACCAGCTGCCCCTGGGCGAACGAGGGCGTGAACTTCGGGTCGTGGAAGAACGCCTCGTACACCGAATGGGTGACGGAGTTGTTCACATCCTGGCCGATGAGGTCGGTCAGCTCGAACGGGCCCATCGCGAAGCCGCCGCTCTCCCGCAGCACGGCGTCGATGGTGGCCGGGTCGGCGCCGCGCTCCTCGTACACGCGGAAGGCCTCGGCGTAGAAGGGCCGGGCGAGCCGGTTGACGATGAAGCCCGGGGTGTCGGCGCAGCTCACCGGGGTCTTGCCCCAGGCCGCGACCGTGGCCCGGGCCCGCTCGGCGGCCGCGTCGTCGGTGGCGTGGCCGCGGACCACCTCGACGAGGGGGAGCAGCGGGGCCGGGTTGAAGAAGTGCAGGCCGACGAAGCGGCCGGGCAGGCGCAGGGTGCCGGCGACGGCGGTCACCGACAGGGACGAGGTGTTGGTGGCGAGCAGGCAGTCGTCACCAACGGCCGGTTCCAGCTCTGCGAAGAGCTTCTGTTTGACGTCGAGCCGCTCCACAATCGCTTCGATGACGAGCGCGGAGTCGGCGAGTTCGGCGAGCCGCGCGGCAGGCCGCAGACGGGCCAGAGCGGCGTCCCGGCCGACCGCGTCGAGCCTGCCCTTGTCCACCAGGCGGCCGAGCCGGGCGGCGATCGCCCGGGCCGCCTCCTCCGCACGGCCGGGCACCGCGTCGTACAGCCGTACGAGGTGCCCCGCGACGAGGGCGACCTGGGCGATGCCCTGGCCCATGGTGCCGGTGCCGACGACGGCGACGGTGCGGGCCGGGTCGATTGCGGTCATGGCAGTGATCCTCCCCGATGCGTTGTCCACAGGTTCGCCGGGCCCCCTTGTCCCGACCGATCGTTCGGTTACTGTATCCATCGGGGGTGCATCTGGTCCCCCGTATCGGAGCCCCGCTCGACGAGGAGTTGGTCTGACGTGACCGCCGGACTCACCACCGCCCAGCTGATCGAGAAGCACCGCCCCACCCTCGACCAGGCCCTGGACGCCATCCGCACGCGTGCCTACTGGTCCCCGCACCCCGAGCACCCGAAGGCCTACGGCCCCGACGGCGTCCCCGGCAGCCTGGACGCGGCGCAGGGGCAGGCGGCGTTCGAGGCCCTGCGCGGCAAGCGCTTCGAGCTGGACCAGCCGGGGACGGACGGCTGGGCGGGCTCGGAGGTCTCGCCCTACGGCCCGGAGCTGGGCGTCGAGTATCCGCACGCGGATGCCGACGTGCTGCTGCCCGCCATGCGCGCGGCCATGCCCGCCTGGCGCAAGGCCGGGCCCCTGGCGCGCGCCGCGGTCTGCGCGGAGATCCTGGCCCGGATCAACGCCCGTACGCACGAGTTCGCGCACGCGGTCATGCACACCAGCGGCCAGGCGTACATGATGGCGTTCCAGGCCGGCGGCCCGCACGCCCAGGACCGCGGCCTGGAGGCCGTGGTCTACGCCCTGGCCGAGCAGACCACCGCCGCCCCGGAGTCCGCGGAGTGGGTGAAGCCACAGGGCAAGCGCGATCCCCTGAAGCTGGGCAAGGAGTTCACGGCCGTACCGCGCGGCATCTCACTGCTCATCGGCTGCAACACCTTCCCCACCTGGAACGGCTACCCCGGCCTCTTCGCCTCCCTCGCCACTGGCAACGCCGTGCTGGTCAAGCCCCATCCGCGCGCGGTGCTGCCGCTCGCGCTGACCGTGCGCATCGCGCGCGAGGTGCTGGGCGAGGCCGGTTTCTCCCCCGACCTGGTCGCCCTGGCCGCCGAGCGGGACGGCGAGGGCATCGCCAAGTCCCTGGCCGTGCGCCCGGAGATCCGCATCATCGACTACACCGGCTCCACCGCGTTCGGCGACTGGCTGGAGTCCCACGCCCGCCAGGCACAGGTCTTCACGGAGAAGGCCGGGGTCAACACGATCGTCGTCGACTCCACCGGCGACTACAAGGGCATGCTCTCCAACATCGCCTTCTCGCTGTCCCTCTACAGCGGCCAGATGTGCACCACCCCGCAGAACCTCCTCATCCCGCGTGAGGGCATCGGGACCGACGCCGGCCACAAGTCGTACGACGAGGTGGTGGCCGACCTGTCCACTGCCGTGGAGAAGCTGCTGGGCGACGACGCCCGGGCCAACGCCCTCCTCGGCGCCATCGTCAACGACCAGGTGAAGGCCCGCATCGACGCCGCCGCCCAGCTCGGCGAAGTCGCCCTCGCCTCCCGGACGGTGGCCAACCCCGACTTCCCCGGGGCCACGGTCCGCACGCCGGTGATCGTGAAGCTGGACGGCGCCAAGCCCGACTCCGAGGCGGCCTACTTCTCCGAGTGCTTCGGCCCCGTGTCGTTCGCGGTGGCCGTCGACTCCACGGCGGACGCCGTGGAGCTGCTGCGGCGCACGGTCCGTGAGAAGGGCGCGATGACGGTCGGCGCCTACACGACGTCCGCGGAGGCCGAGCGCCTGATCGAGGAGGCCTGCCTGGAGGAGTGCGCCCAGCTGTCCCTGAACCTCACGGGCGGCGTGTACGTCAACCAGACGGCGGCCTTCTCCGACTTCCACGGCTCGGGCGGCAACCCGGCAGCCAACGCGGTCCTGTGCGACAGCGCCTTCGTGGCAACGCGCTTCAGGGTGGTGGAGGTACGCCGGGAGGCCTGATATCCAGCCCGTCCGGCGTTTGAGGAGGACTGGAAACCCCGCCCACCCACGATCACCCGATCAGCACCCGCCCGGCCCACCCCAGTGGAACAGCGCCATGGCAACGCTGGTCGCCAGGTTGTAGCTGGAAACCTGCGGCCGCATGGGAAGGGCGACCAACCGGGTCGCCCTCTCCCTCAACTCGGCCGAGATCCCATGCCTCTCCGACCCAAAAGCGATCAACGCATCGTCGGGCAGGACCACGGACCGAATGTCGTCACCCTCCGGATCCAGCACATAGAGCGGCCCCACCGGCAGCTCCTCCAGCGGCAGCCGCTCGACCGCCGTCGCATAGTGCAGCCCGGCCCCGGACCGCACGGCATTGGGATGCCAGGGATCCATGTCCCCGGTGGTGACCACGCCCGTGGCCCCGAAGCCCGCGGCGAGACGGACCACCGCACCGATGTTGCCGAGGTTGCGGGGGTTGTCCAGGACGACGACGGGCGCCGTCCTGGGCGCCCGGGACAGGGTGTCGAGGTTCGCCGTCCGGCTGGGCCGGTCCGCCAGCGCGGCCACGCCCGTGGGGTGCACCCGGGGCACCAGCTCGCGCAGCGTCTGCGCGGGCACCTCCACCAGCAGCCGGTCGAGGACGTCCGTCAGGTCCTCGGCCAGCTCGGCCGCAAGCGCCAGCGCGGCGGCCTTGTCGCTGGTCAGCGCGGGGCGGACGACCGCCCCGAAGCGCAGGGCGTGCTTGAGCGCATGGAAGCCGTCGAGCAGCACGGCGTCGGGGGCCCGCTCACCCCAGTGCCGTACGGCGGTTCCTGCTGCGTCCTCGGTGCCGGCTTCCATGACCGGCAGCCTACGTGGCCCGCGGACCGACGCGGCGGGAGGAGACCACCGGTCAGCCGACCAGGCTGCCGCGCCCGGCGGGCTCCTCCCGCCGCTGGGCCGGGACGGCGCCCGCCCGGCGGGGGAGCAGCCGGTCGCGGGCACACCCGGCAAGGGCGCCCAGGCGGAGCAGGAAGGAGGTGGGCAGAAAGACCGCATCCGTGACGATCATCGCGAGGGAGAAGAAGGGCAGCCCCAGCATGACCGCGATCCCCAGGTGCTCGGCCATCATCAGCGGCAGCAGGATGTTCTTCGCCCGCCGGTTGAGCAGCGTGAAGGGGAAGGCGACCTGCACGGCCACCGTGCCGTAGCTGAGCAGCAGCACAAGAGTTCCACTGGCGGCCAGGGCGTGGGAGAGCCAGGGCCACGGCGAGAAGTAGTCGATGTGCATCGGGTAGTAGAGCGCGGTGCCGTCCTGCCAGCGGCTGCCCTGGATCTTGTACCAGCCGGCGGTCGCGTAGATCAGGCAGACCTCCGCCATGATGACCAACAGGGCGGCGTTGTGCGCCAGATGGGCCAGGGCGTCCAGGACGGTCCGGGGCTCGCCGGGAGCGTACCGCCGCACCGCCCACCACAGGGCCTGGACCAGCCACAGCCCCCAGAGGGCGGTCGCCCAGCCGATGCCGGGCAGCGGGCCCTCGGCCGTCCACGACATTCCGGTGTCGCAGAGGATCTGCGCGGCGGCCAGGGAGAGGCCGCACACCGCCCAGAGCACGATGCCGGTCACGTCGGCACCGGGCGCGGCACCGGGCCCGGCGCCGTCGCTCCCGCGCCGCGCCTCGTGCCGGGCCGCACGCCGCGCGTCGAGGGACCAGACCTGCCCGCAGCGTGTGAGCACCAGATAGAGCGCCATCAGATGGATGACGTTGTCGCCGCCGTCCCCGATGAAGACGCTGCGGTTCTGCAGCGAGAGCACGGCGACCATGGAGAGCACCGACACGGTCCGGGTGCGCCACCCGAGCATCAGCAGCGCCGCGGAGACCATGGCGAGCCCGTAGACGGCCTCGAACCACAGTGGGCTGTCCGACCACATCAGCGCGGTGAAGGCGTGGTTGTCGGTGGTCAGCTCCCGGGCCATGCCCCAGCTCCAGGGCGCGTCGGGGCCGTACAGCTCATGGCGGTTGGGCCACTCGCGCAGCAGGTAGCAGAGCCAGGTGAAGGAGAGCCCGATCCGGACGACGGCCGTCTGGTACGGGCCGAGGGAGGCTCCGGTGACGCGGGCGAGCCCGCGGGAAAGAGTGTCGATCATCGGTTCCTCGCCTCCGTGAGGTCGGCGGTGGTGACCGGCCACCAGTCCAGCACCCGGTACACCGGCTTGGCCTCGATCTTCTCGTCGCTCCAGGGCGGCGGGGCGATGGGCGTGGCCGCGGAGCGCACTTGCACCCGGCCGACCGGCCGGCCCTCCCGCTCCGCGCCCAGGCGGGATACGACGATGCGCCGGATGTACTGCTCGGACAGGCGCCCGCGCAGTCCGCTGGGCCGCTCCTGGGCGTCGTGGTTGGCGGTGTAGAAGTCCCAGGCGCGGCGCAGTTCGTTCTGCCGGGTGTGGCTGGGGAGGGGGTTGTGGAGGATGTCGGCGCCGTCCCGGGCCGACAGGTCCGTCCAGGCGGTGACGGCGGTCCGGCCGTCGGGGCCGCGCAGCTCGGCGCGCGCCTGGACGGCGATGTTCTGCTGAAGGGGGTTGGGCGCGAAGAACTTCCAGTTCTGCTCGAACTCCGGGTACACGTAGTCGTCGATGGCCGCCGCGTGCCGCTTGCTGACCGTGTTCGGCGGTGCCACGTGCAGGAACATCATCGTCAGGTGCACGGCCGTGGCCAGGGTGACCACGGCGATGCCCGCGGCGACGACCAGGCGCGCGGGGAGGGACAGCTCGAAGAGCCCGGCATCGCCGCCGGTCCGCTCGTGCCCCGTGTCCTTCTCCATGCCCCGCCCCGTCTCCCGATGCCGTGCCGGTCCCCCGGCGCCGTGCCGCGTCCGCGCGCAGCCGTGCCGCCCTCGTGTGCGCCTCCGTGCGCCCGCGTGCACCCGAACGGTACCGATGACGCCCCACGAGGCCCAGCCACCCACGGTTATCCACAGGCTTGACACCTCTCCGGACCCGGCCCACCATTGAACCGAACGATCGGTCGGTTGGGATTCGCCCAGAGCGAGGGGGCCACGGCATGACGACGACCGCGCCGGAAACAGCGGCGCCGGACAAAGCACTGGAGACGGCGTTCGACGCCACGGTGGCCGCGGACGAGCGCGTCGAGCCACGCGACTGGATGCCCGACGCCTACCGCGCCACCCTCGTCCGGCAGATCGCCCAGCACGCCCACTCCGAGATCATCGGCATGCAGCCGGAGGCCAACTGGATCACCCGGGCGCCCTCGCTGCGCCGCAAGGCGATCCTGATGGCCAAGGTGCAGGACGAAGCGGGCCACGGCCTGTACCTCTACAGCGCCGCCGAGACCCTGGGCACCGGCCGCGACGAGCTGCTCGACAAGCTGCACGCGGGCCGCCAGCGCTACTCCTCGATCTTCAACTACCCCACCCTGACCTGGGCCGACGTGGGCGCCATCGGCTGGCTGGTGGACGGCGCTGCCATCACCAACCAGGTGCCGCTCTGCCGCTGCTCCTACGGGCCCTACGCCCGCGCCATGATCCGCATCTGCAAGGAGGAGTCCTTCCACCAGCGCCAGGGCTACGAACTCCTCCTCACCCTCAGCCGGGGCACGGCGGCCCAGCACGCGATGGCGCAGGACGCGGTGGACCGCTGGTGGTGGCCGTCCCTGATGATGTTCGGCCCGCCCGACGACGAATCGGCGCACTCCGCCCAGTCCATGGCCTGGAAGATCAAGCGGCACTCCAACGACGAGCTGCGCCAGCGCTTCGTGGACATCTGCGTCCCCCAGGCCGAGTCGCTGGGACTCACCCTCCCCGACCCCGACCTGCGCTGGAACGAGGAGCGCGGGCACTACGACTTCGGCCCCATCGACTGGGACGAGTTCCACGACGTACTGCGCGGCAACGGCCCCTGCAACGACCAGCGCCTCGGCCAGCGCAGGAGGGCCCACGAACAGGGCGCCTGGGTACGCGAGGCGGCGGCCGCGTACGCCACCAAGCACACCGCCGGACACGGGGAGGCAAAGGCATGACCGGCACCGACTGGCCGCTGTGGGAAGTGTTCGTCCGGAGCAGGCGCGGGCTCTCGCACACCCACGCCGGCAGCCTGCACGCGCCCGACGCCGAGATGGCCCTGCGCAACGCCCGCGACCTCTACACCCGGCGCTCCGAGGGCGTCTCCATCTGGGTGGTGCCCTCCGCGTACGTCACCGCCTCCTCGCCGGACGAGAAGGACCCCTTCTTCGAGCCCGCCGCCGACAAGGCCTACCGCCACCCGACCTTCTACGACATTCCCGAGGGGGTGCGCCACCTGTGACCGCCGCACTCGCTCTCGGCGACGACGCGCTCGTGCTCTCCCACCGGCTCGGCGAGTGGGCCGGGCACGCCCCCGTCCTGGAGGAGGAGGTCGCGCTCGCCAACATCGCCCTCGACCTGCTCGGCCAGGCCCGCACGCTGCTCTCCCTCATCGGCGACGAGGACGAGCTGGCCTACCTGCGCGAGGAGCGTGCGTTCCGCAACGTCCAGCTCGTCGAGCAGCCCAACGGCGACTTCGCCCACACCATCGCCCGCCAGTTGTACTTCTCCGTCTACCAGCACCTGCTCTACGGGCAACTGGCCGCCGGGGACGGGCCGCTGGCGCCGCTGGCCGCGAAGGCCGTCAAGGAGGTCGACTACCACCGCGACCACGCCGAGCACTGGACCCTGCGGCTCGGCGACGGCACCGAGGAGAGCCACGGCCGGATGCAGCGCGCCCTGGACGCGCTGTGGCGGTACACCGGCGAGCTGTTCGAACCCGTCGAGGGCCTGTCCGTGGACTGGGCCGCGCTGCGGGACGGCTGGCTCGCCCGGGTGACGGACGTGGTGGCCGACGCCACGCTCACCCTCCCCGAAGGCCCGCAGGCCGGGGCGTGGGCGGCGGGCGCGGGCCGACAGGGCGTCCACACCGAGCCGTTCGGGCGGATGCTCGCGGAGATGCAGCACCTGCACCGCAGCCACCCGGGGGCGACATGGTGACCACGCCCACGGGGCCCACCCCCCTCGAGGAGGAACTCCGCACACTGGCCGGAGCCGTCCCCGACCCCGAGCTGCCGGTCCTCACCCTGGCCGAGCTGGGCGTGCTGCGCGGCCTGCACGTCACCGGCCCCGGCAGGGTGGAGGTCGAGCTGACCCCCACCTACACCGGCTGTCCCGCCGTGGAGGCGATGTCGGCGGACATCGAGCGGGTGCTCCGGGAGCACGGGCAGCAGGAGGTCTCCGTCCGGACCGTGCTGGCCCCCGCCTGGTCCACGGACGACATCACGGACGAGGGCCGCCGGAAGCTCGCCGAGTCCGGCATAGCGCCCCCGCGCCACGGCCCGCAGGCCCCGGGCCCGGTGGAAGTGCAGCTCGGCCCCACCCGGACGGCCGCCGCGGCCGAACCGGTGCGGTGCCCCCACTGCGGCTCCGCCGACACCACGCTGCTCAGCCGCTTCTCCTCCACCGCCTGCAAGGCCCTGCGCCGCTGCGAGGCATGCCGCGAACCCTTCGACCACTTCAAGGAGTTGTAGATGGCAGCGGCCCGTCATGGCGCCTTCCACCCGCTCCGGGTGACGGCCGTCGAACCGCTCACCGACGACTCGGTCGCCGTGACCCTCGCCGTGCCCCCCGAGCTGCGCACGGAGTTCCGGCACGCCCCCGGCCAGCACCTGGCCCTGCGCCGCACCCTGGACGGCGCCGAGATACGCCGCACGTACTCCATCTGCGGCCCCGCGACCGGCCCCGAGGGGCCCGAGACGCTGCGGGTGGGGGTGCGGCTGGTGGACGGGGGCGCGTTCTCGACCTATGCGCTCAAGGAACTGGCAGCGGGGGACAGCGTCGAGGTCATGGCCCCGGCCGGGCGGTTCGTGCTGGAGCCGCGCCCCGGGCACTTCGCCGCGATCGTCGGCGGCAGCGGGATCACGCCCGTCCTGTCCATGGTCGCCACCCTGCTCGCCCGGGAGCCGGAAGCCCGCTTCTGCCTCGTGCGCAGCGACCGCACCACGGCGTCGACGATGTTCCTGGACGAGGTCGCCGACCTCAAGGACCGCTACCCCGACCGGCTTCAGCTGGTCCAGACCCTCTCCCGCGAGGAGCAGGACGCGGGCCCGGCGTCCGGGCGGCTCGGCGAGCAGCGGCTGCGGCAGCTGCTGCCCGCGCTGCTCCGGGTCGAGAGCGTCGACGGCTGGTACCTGTGCGGCCCCCACGGTCTGGTGCGGGGTGCCGAGAAGGCGCTGCGCGGGCTCGGTGTCGGCCGGGACCGGATCCACGAGGAGATCTTCCACGCCGAGGAGATACCGGCGGACGCCGTCTCCGGCCGCGTGACCGCCCAGGCCCCGGCCCACAGCACGGTCACCGCCAAGCTCGACGGCCGCAGCGGCACTTGGCCGGTGCAGGACGGCGAGCCACTCCTGGAGACGGTGCTGCGCAACCGCTCCGACGCGCCCTATGCGTGCAAGGGCGGGGTGTGCGGGACGTGCCGGGCGTTCCTGGTGTCGGGCGAGGTGCGAATGGACCGCAACTTCGCGCTGGAGCAGGAGGAGTTGGCCGCCGGATATGTACTGGCCTGCCAGTCCCATCCGGTCACCGAGCAGGTGGAGCTGGACTTCGACCGCTGACACACCCGCACGCCGAACACGGCCGCCACTGTTCCCCATTGGCACCATCTCATCTAACTTGACGGATCGTCAGCTAATCCGTCAGTCAATCGCCCAGAGATGGAAGGGGCGGGCCGTGGACTTCGCCTTCACCGAGGAGCAGCAGGCCGCCGCCGAGGCGGCCGAGGCGGTCTTCGCCGGGGTCGCCCCCGACGGGGTGCCCAGCCCGGCCCTCGTCCCCGGTGCGGTCGCCGAGGACTTCGACCGCCCGCTGTGGCGCCGGCTCGCCGCAGCCGACCTGCTGAGCCTCCTGCTCCCGGCCGCGCACGGCGGCGCCGGGCTCGGGCCCATCGCCCTGTGCCTGGTCCTGCGGGAGGCCGGGCGGGTCCTGGCCCGCGTCCCCCTGCTGGAGCACAGCGCCGCCGCCCGCACCCTGGGCACCCACGGCGGCGCCGGCATACAGCCGCTGCTGCCGGGCATCGGCCGGGGCGACCTCGTCGTCACCGTGGCCGCCCACGGCCGCACCGGCCACGACGCGGCCGAGCGGGCCGTGACCGCCCGCCCCGACGGCGACGGCTGGCTCCTCGACGGGATGCAGACCGCCGTGCCCTGGGCCCGCACCGCCGACCGGATCCTGCTGCCCGCCCGCTCCGGGCAGGACCGTCCCGTCCTTGCCCTGGTCCCCCGCGACTGCCCCGGCATCCGCCTCGCCGACCAGGTCTCCACCAGCGGCGAGCGCCAGGCGGAAGTGCACCTGGACTCGGTGCGCGCCGGAAGCGGCGAAGTGATCACCGCCGACGGGGCCTGGGAGGAGCTGCGCGCACTGCTGACGACCGGCACCTGCGCCCTGGCACTCGGCCTCGGCGAGGCCGCGGCTGCGATGACGAGCGCGTACACGAGCAAGCGGGAGCAGTTCGGCTTCCCGCTCGCCACCTTCCAGGCGGTGGCCGTCCAGTCGGCCGACCGCTACATCGACCTGCGGGCGATGGAGGCCACGCTCTGGCAGGCCGCCTGGCGCATCGAGTCCGGCGGTGCGGCCGGTGATGCCCTGCCGGCGGCCGCCGACATCGCCGTGGCCAAGGTCTGGGCCTCGGAGGGCGTGCGCCGGGTCGTCCAGACCGCCCACCACCTCCACGGCGGCTTCGGCGCGGACACCGAATACGCCCTGCACCGCTATCACGCCTGGGCCAAGCAGCTGGAGCTGTCCCTCGGCCCGGCGGCCGCGCATGTGGAGGCCCTGGGCGACCTGCTGGCCGCCCACCCTCCGGCCTGAAGCAGACTCCCTAGATCACGGCGCCGGGAGCGCCGCCCTCGGCCGTCACCGGGCGGCCGCTGGCCGCCCAGTCCTGCATGCCGCCGGCCACATTGGCCGCGTCCAGGCCCTGCTGCACCAGGTAGGCCGTGACCTGCGCGGAGCGGCCGCCGGAACGGCAGATGACGTTGATCCGGCCGCCGTCGGGCGCCTTCTCCGTCAACTCGCCGAAGCGCGCGACGAACTCGCTCATCGGGATGTGCAGCGCGCCCTCGGCGTGCCCCGCCCGCCACTCGTCGTCCTCGCGCACGTCCAGCAGGAAATCGTCGGACGAGAGGGTGTCGACGCCGACCGTGGGGATACCGGAACCAAAATGCATGCCTCCGACGCTACCCGACGTCCGCTATCCGGCGCCGCCGAGCAGTCCGGCCAGCTGCGCCTCACGCTCGGCGATCTGCGCCAGCAGCCCGTCGGCGATCTCCGTCAGCAGCCCGTCCGGGTCCTCCGGAGCCATCTTGATCATGGCGCCGATCGCGGACGACTCCAGGTCGGCGGCCACCACGGACAGCAGCTCCTTGCGCCGGGCCAGCCACTCCAGGCGCGCGTACAGCTCCTCGCTGCGGCTCGGCCGGGGCTCGGCCGGGGCCGGGCCCGCCGCCCACTCCTCGGCCAGCGCGCGCAGCCGCGCCTCGTCCCCGTCGCCGTACGCGGCGTTGACCCGCACGATGAAGTCCTCGCGCCGCAGCCGGTCCGGCTCGTCCAGGGCCAGGTCCGGGTGGGCCTTGCGGACCAGCTCGCGATAGGCCCGGCGGGCCTCGTCGCTGGGCCGCACCCGCTTGGGCGGGCTCACCGGTTTCCCGGTCAGCATGGCGGCCGCCTCGGGCGAGAAGCCCTGCTCGTCCAGCCAGCCGCCGAGCAGCTCCTCCGCTCCCGGCAGGGGCTGCACCAGCGAGCGCGCCTCGCGCGCCCGCCGCAGGTCCTCGGGGTCGCCCGTGCGCGCCGCGACCGCCTCCGCGATCCGCGCCTCCAGCTCGTCGAGCCGGGCGTACATCGGGCCGAGCCGCTCGTGGTGGAGGCGGGAGAAGTTCTCCACCTCCACGCGGAAGGTCTCCACCGCTATCTCGAACTCGATCAGCGCCTGCTCGGCGGCCCGCACGGCCGCCGCGAGGCGCTCGGTGCCGGGCTCCTCCGCGTGCGGCTCGTCGGAAATTTCGGCTTCCGGATTCGTCACCCGGCCAAGGGTACGAGGTGGCCGCCGGCCCGGGGCACCGGTTCCGGCAGGCCCGCCACCCGGGTGTCCTTCTAGACCCCCAGTTCCGCCGCTATCCGGCCACCGCGCACTGCGGCGAGCAGCTCCGCGTGGTCCCGCTCCGTGCGGTCCGCGTAACTCACCGCGAACGCGGCCACGGCCTCGTCCAGCTCCTCGTTCTTGCCGCAGTAGCCGCTGATGAGCAGCGGGTCCGCGCTGTGCGCATGGGCGCGGGCCAGCAAGGCGCCCGTCATCCGGCCGTAGTCGTCCATCTCGTCGGGGGCCAGGGCCGCCGGGTCCACGCTGCCCTTGCGATTGCGGAACTGCCGGACCTGGTACGACCGCCCCTCGGCCGTCGTCCAGCCCAGCAGGACATCGCTGACGACCTGCATCGACTTCTGCCCGAGCACCACGCGCCGCCCCTCGTGCCCGGCCGCCGGCGCCTCGAAGCCCGCCTTTTCCGCATAGGGCAGCAGCACCGAGGCCCGGGCCTCCTTCACCTGGAGCACCAGCGGCTCGCCCCGGTGGTCGAGCAGCAGCACCACGTACGAGCGCAGGCCGACGCTCCCGGTGCCCACCACCCGGAACGCCACGTCCTGCACCTCGTACCGCGCCAGCAGCGGCAGCAGCTCCGGCGGCAGCGTGCCCAGGTACTCGCCCAGCGCCGCGGCGACCGCGGCGGCCTCCCGCTCGGGTATGCGGCGCAGCACCGGAGGGGCGTCCAGGAACCTGCGGCCGCCCTCGCCGTCCCGCTCGGTGGCCTTCGCCGCGAAGCGCGCGGAGGTGTTCCGCCGGGCCTTCTCGACGACGCGCTCCAGCGTGCCCACCAGCTGGTGGGCGTCGGCGTGGGAGACCAGCTCCTCGTCGGCGATGGCGTTCCACGCCTCGACCACCGGCATCCGGGCCAGCAGCCGCATGGTGTGCCGGTAGGCACCCACCGCGTCCCGCGCGGCCGCACGGCAGGCGTCCTCGTCCGCCCCGGTCTCCCGCCCGGCCAGCACCAGCGAGGCGGCGAGGCGCTTGACGTCCCACTCCCAGGGCCCGTACAGGGTCTCGTCGAAGTCGTTGAGGTCGATGATCAGTTCGCCGCGGGCGTCGCCGTAGAGCCCGAAGTTGGCCGCGTGCGCGTCACCGCACAGCTGGGCGCCGACGCCCGTGACGGCCGTGCCCGCCAGGTCGTACCCCATGAGCCCGGCCGAGCCGCGCAGGAAGGCGAAGGGCGAGGCCGCCATCCGGCCCACCCGTATGGGAGTCAGCTCCGGCAGCCGCCCGGCGTTGGACGCCTGCACGGTCTCCACGGCGCCGGGCCGCCCGGCGTCCGGCTTCCAGTCGCCGTGCGCCGAGCGGGGCACGCTCTCGCGCAGGGCCTTCCCGGCCGCCCTGGCCCCCTTGCGGCCGACACCCTCGGCCACCGGCCGGGCGAACCCCGGTACGTACGGCAGTCGCGACATCGCGGCGCCACCTCCCCCTTCACCACGGCGCGCCTTGCACAGACGTCAACTGCCCCCGAAGGTACCGCCATCCGCTGACAGCGGAGCCCCGCCCCGGCCCCCCATCGGTACGTACCAGGCGGAATGGGGCATCGCGCAGTGGCGCAGAAGGTTACGCTCTTGTCACGCAGACGGCGCCGGGAGCCACTGCGCAGCGGGGTTGGCCGGGTGCTGGGGAGGGCACATGAGTCGTAGGAACCTGCACCGCCGCTGCACCGCCATCGTGCGCGGGCTCGACATACCGAGCCCCTTCGACGTGCGGGCGCTGGCCCGTCACATCGCCGAGCGGAACGGCCGGCCCATCCACCTGGAGCCGATGGCGATGGCGCCCGGCACGCCCTCCGGGCTGTGGATTTCCGCGGCGGACGTCGACTACATCTTCTACGAGGAGCGCACGAGCACGCTCCACCAGGAACACATCATCGCCCACGAACTGGGCCATCTGCTGTGCGACCACAATGCCGCCACGGTCACGAGTCTCGAGACGTCGCGGCTGGTCATGCCCACCCTCTCACCGGAATTGATCGAACGGGTGCTGAGCCGGACCCATTACAGCGCGCTGGAGGAACAAGAGGCCGAGCTGATCGCCTCGTTGATCCTCAAGAAGGCGGTCAGAAGTTCCCCGCAAAGCGAGCCTCCGGTCCCGTGCGCCGAGGCCGCGGTCGTCGAAAGGGTGGAGCGTTCCCTGCTGCACCGGCCCAGGAACAAGGAATGAATTCGACCCTGCACAGCGTCTGTGCCTTCTTCGCCCTCACCGGCCTGCTCTACAAAGCGCGGCACCTGCGCGGTTCGCCGCGCGATCCGGCCCTCGTCGCCCTCTGCTCGGTGCTCGGCTTCTCGCTGCTGAGCTTCGTCATCTCGATCCCGCCGATATGGGTGCGCATCGACCGGTTACTCGGCCTCCCCAATGTCGCCGCCCTGCTGGCCCAGTGCTGTGTGATGGCCCTCATCGTGGGCCAGCAGGTGCTGCTCGCCTACTGGGTCCACCCTCCGGAGAAAGCCCGGCGTACGGCCGCCGGGCGCATGCTGGCGGCCGCGCTCGTGATGGCCGCGCTCGTCGTCCTGTTCTTCCTGATGAACGCGCAGACGCAGCACCCCAAGGATTTCGTGCTCCGGCACATCGGCGAGAAGTATCACGCGATCTATTTGCTGCTCTACCTCGCCATGTACACCTTCGGCCAGGTGGAGACCGGATATCTGTGCAGGCGCTACGCGAAGATCTGCAGCCATCCCTGGCTCAAGCGCGGACTGCACGTCACGGCGGTCGGCTGCTGGTTCACCCTGATGTTCAGCGTCATCCGGGCCGCGAACACCATCGGCAATCTGCTCGATCTCGACCTCTACAAATGGGGCGAGTACGCCTGGACCTTCGGCGACGTCGGTGCCCTGCTCTCCATCATCGGCTGGACCCTGCCGGGGTGGGGGCCGTATCTGAGCCGGGCTCACCAGTGGTACCGGAACAGCCTCGACTACTACCGCCTGCACCCCCTGTGGCGCGCCCTCTACCGGGTCGCGCCGGAAATCGCCCTGGAGCCGCCCTCCTCGGCGTTCTCCGAAAGGTTTGCGCTGCGCAGCCCGGACTTCCACCTCTACCGCCGGGTCATCGAGATCCGCGACGGGCAGCTCGCGCTGCGCAGCCACGTCGACCCCGCGGTCACGGAGGCCGTGGAGCGCCTGGGCCGGGCGGCCGGCCTGTCCCCGGAGGACATCACGGCGACCGTGGAAGCGGCACAGCTCAGATCCGCGCTCCGCGCCCGGGAACAGGCCCCGGGCACCGCCGCGGCCGCCGCTCCCACCCCGCCCCCGCCCCCGGCCCCGGCACCGGCCGCCGAGCACTCCGGCCTCGCCGCGGAGACGGCCCGCCTGGTCAAGGTCACCCGGGCCTTCACCGGCTCCCCGATCGCAGCCGAGGCCGCCCTGCACCACCCCCACCACAAGCCCGCGTCCGTGCCCGCCCCCGCGCGCGCACCACGGCGCACACCGGAGCCCGTACCCGCTCCCGAGCCGACGGCGGAGCCCTCGACGGGTTCCGCAGCCGAGTCGGCACCCGAGTCCGTATCCGACGGAAACCCCCGGAGATAGCCATGCCTTCCCCGCACGAAGCAGCTCCCGACGACGCCCCCGGCGCGGCCTCCCCCGCGCCCGCCGGCGATGCCGACCCGGCCTTCTGGCCAGCGGGCCGACTCGTGGCCGCGCTGCGCCGCCGCGAACTCTCCAGCGTCGAGCTGCTCGACCACTTCCTGTCCCGCGTCGAGCGGCTGAACCCGGCCGTCAACGCCGTCGTCACCCTCGACCCGGAGCGCGCCCGCGCACAGGCCGCGGCGGCGGACGAGGCCGCCGCCCGGGGCGAGAGCCTGGGCCCGCTCCACGGCCTGCCCATGACGGTCAAGGACACCTTCGAGACCGCCGGCCTGCGGACGACCGCGGGCGCCGAGGACCTGGCCGACCACCTGCCCGCGCACGACGCGGTCCCCGTCGCCCGGCTGCGCGCGGCGGGCGCGATCGTCTTCGGCAAGACCAACGTGCCCACGCTCGCCCGCGACGTGCAGACCCACAATCCCGTCTTCGGCACCACCAACAACCCCTGGGACCACGGCCGTACGCCGGGCGGCTCGTCGGGCGGCTCCGCAGTCGCCGTCGCCGCGGGGTTCACCGGCCTCGAACTCGGCAGCGACCTCGCCGGATCGCTCCGCCTCCCGGCCGCCTACTGCGGCGTGTACACGCTGCGGCCCTCCTACGGCATCGTCCCCATGCGCGGTCACATCCCCCGTGCGCCCGGCTGGCTGACCAGCAGCGACATGTCCGTGGCCGGTCCGCTCGGGCGCACCGCCGAGGACCTCGAACTCGGGCTGGACGTGCTGGCCGGGCCCGCCGACGAGCAGGCCGCCGCCTGGCGCCTGCGGTTGCCCGCCCCCCGCGCCACGACCCTGGCCGGCTTCCGGACCGGGGTCTGGCTCGACGACCCGCACTGCCCCGTCGACGGCTCCGTGGCCACCGTCCTGGACGCCGCCGTGGCCGCGCTCAAGGCCGCCGGGGCCGACCTGGACCCGGTGACGCGCCCCGTCGGCTTCGCCGAGTCGAGCGACCTCTTCCAGCGGATGCTGCTGGGCGTCGGCAGCGTCGGCTGGACGGACGAGGACTACGAGCGGGCCTGCGGCGCCGCGGACCGGCTGCCCGCCGACGACGGCTCCCCGGGCGCGCTGTTCCTGCGCGGCATCACCCAGCGCCTGCGCGACTGGCACTTCGCGGAGGAGAAGCGCGCGCAGCTGCGCGCCCGCTGGGCGGCGTACTTCGAGACCCACGACGTGCTGCTGTGCCCGGTCACCCCGACCGCGGCGATCCCCCACGACCACAGCCCGAACGCCGGCGCCCGCACCATCACCGTGAACGGCGGGAGCCGCCCGTACTGGGACCAGTCCGCCTGGGCCAACCTCGCGGGCCTGGCCGCCCTGCCGTCGGCCGTGGTCCCGGCGGGCAGCACGCCCGAGGGCCTGCCCGTGGGCATCCAGATCATCGGCCCCCACCTGCACGACCGCACCGTCACGGCCTTCGCGGCCCACCTGGGCCGACTCCTCGGCGGCTTCCACCGCCCGCCCGGCCTCTGAGCCGATCGCTCCCGGCCCGCCCGCTCGTTCCCGGGCGGGCCGGGAGCGACCCGCCGGGCCACCGGGGCCAGTGAGCTTGTGTGGGCACATAGCGAAACGGACCCCTCCGCAGTGACTTATGTCACCTCGGAGAGGTCCGTTTCGTACCTCATGGTGCGCGAGGGGGGAGTTGAACCCCCACGCCCTTGCGGGCACTGGAACCTGAATCCAGCGCGTCTGCCTATTCCGCCACCCGCGCATGGGTGCGTCTTCCGGTTTTCATCCGATCCCCCGGCGTTTCCGCCCGGTTTTCGTCCGTTCGCCTTCCGACACCCAGAACATTAGCACGCCCTGGAGGGTGTGTTCACACCCGTCGTCCCCGGCCGCCCTCCGAGGGGCCGCGGGGACCGCTCCGGTTGCGGGACACTGACTTCGGGACACTGACTCGGAGCCGCCTCTACGATCCGTAGTGCGGCGACGGGGAAGGGACCGCGACGACGTGCGGCCCGGCGAGGGCGACACTCGTCACTCCTGCCGCCGAAGGGGAACCAGCCGTTTTCCCGACGCGTGGATACGATCAGTAAGCAGTATCAGGAACGACACTGAGCATCAGAGACGTCACTGAGGGAAGGAGGTGCCCCGTGGGAGTACTGAAGCGCTTCGAGCAGCGACTCGAGGGTCTCGTGAACGGCACCTTCGCCAAGGTGTTCAAGTCCGAGGTGCAGCCGGTCGAGATCGCAGGAGCACTCCAGCGGGAGTGCGACAACAACGCCACGATCTGGAACCGCGACCGGACCGTCGTCCCCAACGACTTCATCGTGGAGCTGAGCGCCCCGGACTACGAGCGCCTCAGCCCGTACTCCGGCCAGCTCGGCGACGAGCTGTCGGGCATGGTCCGCGACTACGCCAAGCAGCAGCGGTACACCTTCATGGGGTCCATCAAGGTCCACCTGGAGAAGGCCGACGACCTCGACACCGGTCTGTACCGGGTGCGCAGCCGCACCCTGGCCGCCAGCGAGTCGCAGGACCCGCACGCCCAGCGCGCGGCGATGCCGGGCGCCCCCGGTGCCGTCACCCACGGCGCCGGCTACCCGGCGCGCCCCGCGAGCGCGCCGCCCATGCCCAGCTCCCCGCCCCCCGGCGTCCGTCCCCTGCCCCGCACGGGCGGCCCCGGACCGGGTCCGGGAGCGGTGCCGGGCACCCAGACGCGCCGCTGGATCGAGATCAACGGCACCCGTCACCAGATCTCGCGGCCCACCCTCGTACTGGGCCGCAGCACCGAAGCGGACGTACGCATCGACGACCCCGGCGTCTCCCGCCGGCACTGCGAAATCCGGGTCGGCACCCCCGCGACGATCCAGGACCTGGGGTCGACCAACGGCATCGTGGTGGACGGACAGCACACCACGCGCGCTACGCTCCGCGACGGCTCACGCATCGTCGTGGGCAGCACCACCATCGTTTATCGGCAAGCCGAAGGGTGAAGCGGGGGCAATGTCAGAGCTGACCCTCACGGTCATGCGGTTGGGTTTCCTCGCCGTACTGTGGCTGTTCGTCATCGTGGCCGTCCAGGTCATCCGCAGCGATCTCTTCGGCACCCGCGTGACCCAGCGCGGCTCCCGCCGCGGGGCCGCCGCGGGTCAGGCGCAGCGCGCGCCGCAGGCCGCTCCTCCGCAGCAGCGCCAGCAGCAGTCCGGCGGCCGCCGTGCCGACCGGGGCCGCCGCGGCGCCCCCACCAAGCTGGTGGTCTCGGAAGGCACCCTCACCGGGACCACGGTGGCCCTCCAGGGCCAGACCATCTCACTGGGCCGTGCCCACGACTCCACGATCGTGCTGGACGACGACTACGCCTCCAGCAGGCATGCCAGGATCTACCCCGACCGCGACGGTCAGTGGATCGTCGAGGACCTGGGGTCGACCAACGGCACCTATCTCGACCGGACCCGGCTGACCACCCCGACCCCGATCCCGCTCGGCGCGCCGATCCGCATCGGCAAGACCGTCATCGAGCTGCGGAAGTAGTAGGACCATGACGACCGGAGGGTGGGCAGCGTGGCTGGGAAGGGGCTGTACCCGGAGCCGACAGGCGAGGTGCGCATGAGTCTTTCACTGCGCTTCGCCGCCGGATCCCACAAGGGCATGATCCGGGAGGGCAACGAGGACTCGGGTTACGCCGGCCCCCGCCTGCTCGCCATCGCCGACGGCATGGGCGGCCAGGCCGCGGGCGAGGTCGCCTCCTCCGAGGTGATCTCCACCCTCGTCCAGCTCGACGACGACGTCCCGGGCTCCGACATCCTCACCTCGCTCGGCACTGCCGTGCAGCGTGCCAACGACCAGCTGCGCCTCATGGTCGAGGAGGACCCGCAGCTGGAGGGCATGGGCACCACGCTCACCGCCCTGCTGTGGACCGGGCAGCGGCTCGGCCTCGTGCACGTCGGCGACTCGCGCGCCTACCTGCTGCGCGACGGCGTGCTGACCCAGATCACCCAGGACCACACCTGGGTGCAGCGGCTGGTCGACGAGGGCCGCATCACCGAGGAAGAGGCCACCACCCACCCGCAGCGCTCCCTGCTGATGCGCGCGCTGGGCAGCGGCGACCACGTGGAGCCGGACCTCTCCATCCGCGAAGTGCGGGCCGGCGACCGCTATCTGATCTGCTCCGACGGGCTCTCCGGCGTCGTCAGCCACCAGACGATGGAGGAGACGCTCGGCAGCTACCAGGGTCCGCACGAGACCGTGCAGGAGCTGATCCAGCTCGCCCTGCGCGGCGGTGGCCCGGACAACATCACCTGCATCGTGGCCGACGTCCTCGACGTCGACGGCGGGGACACCGTCGCCGGGCAGTTCAACGACACGCCGGTGATCGTCGGTGCGGTGGCCGAGAACCAGCTGCACATCAACGACAACGGCGCCATGCAGACCCCGGCCGGCCGCGCCGCCGAGCTGGGCCGCGCCAACCGGCCCGTGCCCCCGCAGAACGGCGCCCCCGGCGGCTTCGGCCCGCCCGGCAGCGGCGACCCGGCCCTGGGCGGCATGCCGGACGCCGGCGGCTTCGGGCCGTTCACCGACGAGGACTTCGTCAAGGCCCGGCCCAAGGGCAAGTGGCTCAAGCGGTCGCTGATCATCGCGATGGTGCTGGGCGTCATCGCCGGCGGCGGCTACGCGGGCTACGCCTGGACCCAGACGCAGTACTACGTGGGCGCCAAGGACAACGACCACGTGGCCGTCTACCAGGGCATCAACCAGGACCTGGCGTGGGTGAGCCTCAGCAAGCTCGCCAAGGACCACCCCGAGATCGAACTCAAGTACCTCCCCGTCGACCAGCGCAGCCGTGTCGTCGACACGATCGCGGTCGGCAGCCGTGATGCGGCCGAGAAGAAGGCCGAGGAACTGGGCAAGCAGGCCGCCGCGTGCAAGAAGGACGCGGAGCGGCAGAAGGCCGAGCAGCAGAAGCGGGAGAACGAGAAGCAGGCCGGCGACCGCGTCTCGGGTGCCGCCAAGAACACCGCCACCCAGGCCACTCCGGCACCGGGCCCCACCCTCAGCGAGGAAGAGCAGAAGTTGGTCCAGCAGTGCAGCAACACTCCATAGTGCAGCCGTAGGGGCCACCACAGCCATGTCAGCCATTTCACCCATGCCGAACAACACCACGACGATCAGCACCGTGGGCCCGCCGAGCAGGCGCAACACGGAACTCGCGCTGCTGGCCTTCGCCGTGTTCATCCCGTGCTTCGCCTACGCCAACGTGGGCCTCGCCCTCGAAGGAGAGCTGCCCTCCGGGCTGCTCGGCTACGGGATCGGCCTCGGCCTGCTGGCCGGCGTCGGCCACCTGGTGGTCCGCAAGTTCGCCAAGTACGCCGACCCGCTGCTGCTGCCGCTGGCCACGCTCCTCAACGGGCTGGGCCTGATCCTCATCTGGCGGCTCGACCAGTCGCCGCGGCTCGCCCAGCTCGCCAAGAACCAGGGGTTCAAGTTCGTCCCCTCGGCGCCCAACCAGCTGCTCTACTCGGCCCTGGGCATCGCGCTCTTCGTGGCCGTTGTGATCTTTCTCAAGGACCACCGCGTCCTGCAGCGCTACACCTACATCTCCATGGTCGTGGCGCTGGTCCTGCTGATCGCGCCGATGTTCTTCCCCGCGAAGTTCGGTGCCCGCATCTGGATCACCATCCCGGGCCTGGGCTCCCTCCAGCCCGGTGAGTTCGCGAAGATCGTCCTCGCGGTCTTCTTCGCGGGCTATCTGATGGTGAAGCGGGACGCCCTGGCCCTGGCCAGCCGCCGCTTCATGGGCATGTACCTGCCGCGCGGCCGCGACCTCGGTCCCATCCTGGCCGTCTGGGCGTTCTCCATCCTCATTCTGGTCTTCGAGACCGACCTCGGTACCTCGCTGCTGTTCTTCGGCATGTTCGTCGTGATGCTCTACGTCGCGACGGAGCGCACCAGCTGGATCGTCTTCGGTCTGCTGATGTCGGCGGCGGGTGCCGTCGGCGTCGCCTCCTTCGAGCACCACGTGCAGGAGCGCGTCGACGCCTGGCTGGACCCCTTCGCCGTGTTCGAGACGCACAAGGGCACCGAGCAGATCGGCCAGGCGCTGATGGCCTTCGGCTCCGGCGGTGTCTTCGGCTCCGGCTGGGGCCAGGGCAACTCCGACCTGATCGGCTTCGCCGCCAACTCCGACTTCATCCTCGGCACGGTCGGCGAGGAGCTGGGCCTGGCCGGCATCATGGCCGTCCTGCTCGTCTACGGCCTGATCGTGGAGCGCGGCGTACGGACCGCCCTGGCCGCCCGCGACCCCTTCGGCAAGCTGCTCGCCGTCGGTCTGTCCGGCGCCTTCGCCATCCAGGTCTTCGTCGTCGCCGGCGGTGTGATGGGCCTCATCCCGCTGACCGGTATGACCATGCCGTTCATGGCGTACGGCGGTTCGTCCGTGCTCGCCAACTGGGCCCTCGTCGCGATCCTCCTCAAGATCAGCGACACCGCCCGCCGTCCGGCCCCGGCCCCCGCCCCGTCCCCCGACGCCGAGATGACCCAGGTGGTCCGCCCGTGAACAAGCCCGTGCGCCGGATCGCGATCTTCTGTGGTCTGCTCGTCCTGGCCCTGATGATCCGCGACAACTGGCTCCAGTTCGTCCAGGCCGACGAACTCAAGACCAGCAAGTACAACCACCGCGTCGACATCGCCCGTTACAGCCAGCCCCGCGGCAACATCATCGTCGACGGCCAGGAGATCACCGGCTCCCAGGAGACCGGCGGCATCGACTACAAGTACAAGCGCACCTACAAGAACGGCGAGATGTGGGCCCCGGTCACGGGCTACTCCTCGCAGGTCTTCGGCGCCAACCAGATCGAGAAGCTCGAGGACAAGGTCCTCACAGGCGACGACGACCGGCTGTTCTTCAACCGGACGATCGACATGATCACCGGCAAGGGCAAGAAGGGCGGTGACGTGATCACCACCCTCAACGCCAAGGCGCAGGAAGCCGCCTTCAAGGGCCTCGGCGACAAGAAGGGCGCGGTCGCCGCCCTCGACCCGCGCACGGGCAAGATCCTGGCCCTGGCCTCCACGCCGTCGTACGACCCCTCGCGGATCTCCGGCGCCCGGGACAGCAAGGCCTGGAAGGATCTCAACGACGACAAGAACAAGCCCATGCTCAACCGGGCGCTCAAGCAGACCTACCCGCCGGGCTCCACGTTCAAGGTCGTCACCGCCGCCGCCGCGCTGGAGAACGGCCTCTACAAGGACGTCGACTCCAAGACCGACTCCCCGGTGCCGTGGATGCTGCCCGACACCGCGGGCGTCGAGCTGAAGAACGAAGGCAGGATCCAGTGCAAGGACGTCCCGCTGCGCGAGGCGCTGCGGATCTCCTGCAACTCCGTCTTCGGCAAGGTCAGCGCCGACCTGGGCAACAAGAAGATGATGGAGGAGGCCGAGAAGTTCGGCTTCAACAAGCCGATCGACACCCCGGTGCGCGCCGTTCCCTCCGTCTTCCCCAAGGACAACCGCCCGCAGAACGCCATGGCCGGCATCGGCCAGGCGTCCAACCGCGCCACCCCGCTGCAGATGGCCATGGTGGCCGCGGCCGTCGCCAACAACGGCAAGCTCATGGAGCCGTACATGGTCGACAAGCTGCGCGCGCCGAACCTGAACGTCATCGAGACCCACCAGCCCAAGCAGATGAGCCAGCCGCTCACCGCGGAGAACGCGCAGAAGCTGCAGAGCATCATGGAGACGGTGGTCGAGAGCGGCACCGGAACCAGCGCCAAGATCGACGGCGTCAAGGTGGGGGGAAAGACCGGTACCGCCCAGAACGGTGTCGACAACAGCGGCAACCCCTACGCCTGGTTCATCTCCTACGCGAAGACCGGTGACGGCTCCCCGGTCGCCGTGGCGGTGGTGATCGAGGGTTCGGACACCGACCGCGACGACATCGCCGGTGGCCGGCTGGCCGCCCCCATCGCGAAGAGCGTCATGGAAGCGGTGATCCACTCGGAGAAGTGACCCGGCTCACTCTCCGCAGTCGAACGCCGCATCCGTCGATACCGGTCGTATATCGGGTGCCGGTGGCGCCCCGAAGGGGAACGGCACGCCGGGTACGGTATGCCGGACAGCACACCGCCGGACCCACGCCGGTGAGGTCAGGAACACGGAAGGGCTGGAGCTATGGAAGAGCCGCGTCGCCTCGGCGGCCGGTACGAGCTGGGCTCGGTGCTCGGCCGCGGTGGCATGGCCGAGGTCTACCTCGCGCACGACACCCGGCTCGGCCGCACCGTCGCCGTGAAGACGCTGCGGGTGGACCTCGCCCGCGACCCGTCCTTCCAGGCCCGGTTCCGCCGTGAGGCCCAGTCGGCCGCCTCGCTCAACCACCCGTCGATCGTCGCCGTGTACGACACCGGCGAGGACTACGTGGACGGGGTCTCGATCCCGTACATCGTCATGGAGTACGTCGACGGGTCCACCCTGCGCGAGCTGCTGCACTCCGGGCGGAAGCTGCTGCCCGAGCGGTCGCTGGAGATGACCATCGGCGTCCTCCAGGCGCTGGAGTACTCCCACCGGGCCGGCATCGTCCACCGCGACATCAAGCCGGCCAACGTCATGCTGACCCGCACCGGCACAGTCAAGGTGATGGACTTCGGCATCGCCCGCGCGATGGGCGACGCCGGCATGACCATGACCCAGACCGCGGCCGTCATCGGCACCGCCCAGTACCTCTCGCCCGAGCAGGCCAAGGGCGAGCAGGTCGACGCGCGTTCCGACCTCTACTCCACGGGCTGCCTGCTCTACGAGCTGCTGACGGTCCGGCCCCCGTTCATCGGCGACTCGCCGGTGGCCGTCGCCTATCAGCACGTGCGGGAGGAGCCGAACCCGCCGAGCACCTACGAACCCGAGATCACGCCCGAGATCGACGCCATCGTCCTCAAGGCGCTGACCAAGGACCCGGACTACCGCTACCAGTCGGCCGACGAGATGCGCGCCGACATCGAGGCGGCCCTGGAGGGCCAGCCCGTCGCCGCCACCGCCTCCATGGGCGTCGTGGGCTACGGCTCCGAGGACCAGCCGACCACCATGCTGCGCCCGCAGGACCACGCGGGCGCCGTCGGCCAGACGTCGATGATGCCGCCGGTCTCCGACGGCGGTTATGGCGGTGGCTACGGCGGCTACGACGACGGCTCCGGCCGCGGTGGCCGCCGCGGGCAGGGCGGCAAGAAGAGCAACCTCTCGACGATCCTGCTGGTCGTCGCGGGCATCCTGGTGCTCGTCGGCGCCATCTTCATCGGCAAGTCGCTGTTCGGCGGCGGCGCCGACAACTCCCAGGTGAAGGTGCCCAGTCTGAAGGGCCAGACGCTCGCCGACGCCCAGAAGCTCGGGGAGAACGGCGACTTCAAGGTCGTGCAGAGCGGCACCAAGCCCTGCGACGGCGTGCCCAAGAACAAGATCTGCACCCAGGACCCGGAGGCCGGGGGCAAGGTGGGCCGGGGCGGCGACGTCAAGGTGACCCTGTCCGAGGGGGCCGCGCAGCTCAAGGTCCCGGACGTCACCGGCCTGAAGTTCGACGAGGCCAAGGCGGCGCTGGAGAAGCAGGGCTTCTCCTACAAGCAGAAGCAGCAGGAGTCCACCTCCTCCCCGGGCCTGGTGCTCAGCCAGGACCCGGAGGCGGGCTCCATGGCCGAGAAGGGCACGGAGATCACGCTGACGGTCGCCGCGGCCCCGGCCAGCAAGACCGTCCCGTCCGTGGTCGGCCAGCCCTTCGACACCGCCAAGAAGCAGCTCACCGACCTCGGCTTCGACGTGAAGCGGGAGGACGAGGACTCCACCCAGCCGGCGGGCACCGTCTCCCGGCAGAGCCCCGACGGCAACACCTCCGCCAGGGCCAACTCCACGGTGACGCTCTTCGTCTCCAAGGGCGCGCCGCAGAAGACCGCGGTGCCCATGGTGCTCCAGCAGAAACTCAAGGACGCCAAGAAGGCCCTGACCGACGCCGGTCTGAAGGTCGGCACCATCAACGGCCCGCAGGACGACAACGCCCTGGTGCTGGCGAGCGACCCGCAGCCCGGCACCCAGCTCAACAGGGACACCCCGGTCAACCTCACCACCCTGGGCGGGGTGCCGGGCGGCTCCAACGCCGGTCCGGGCGGCGAC
Source organism: Streptomyces sp. 17_S59 (assembly GCF_056930295.1). Lineage (NCBI taxonomy): Bacteria > Bacillati > Actinomycetota > Actinomycetes > Kitasatosporales > Streptomycetaceae > Streptomyces > Streptomyces sp. 17_S59. Next base: position 3,478,137 of record NZ_JBXOWD010000001.1, read on the forward strand.
ACCACCGGCCAGACCGGCGGTCAGGACGGCGGCGGCTTCTTCGGCGGCAACCTGATCGGCGGCCGCAAGCACTGAGCGGCCCCAGCGCATGACGAAAGCCCCGGCGGCCACATCCCGTGGCCACCGGGGCTTCGTCGTGCGCACAGCCCGCCTCCTGCGGCGTCAGCGCAGCTCCTTCGGCGGAGTGCGCTGGGCGTCGACCTTCTCCTCGCGCTCCAGCTCCGCCCAGACGATGTAGCGGTAGTCGGAGGTGTAGACGGGCGTGCAGGTGGTGAGCGTCAGATAGCGGCCCGGCACGGTCTTCCCGGACTCCTTCGGCACGGCGTCCAGCACGTCGACGTTGTAGCGCGAGGTCTGCTTCAGCTCGGCGTAGACCTTGTAGACGTACCAGACGTCGCGGGTCTCGAAGACGACCGCGTCACCCGTCTTGATCTTGTCGATGTTGTGGAACTTCGCGCCGTGTCCGTCGCGGTGCGCGGCGAGCGTGAAGTTGCCCTCCTTGTCCCAGGGCATGCCGGCCTTCACCGGGTCGCGGTAGAAGCCCGCGACGCCCTCGTTGAGGACCTTGGTGCCGGTGCCCGGCTTGACCAGCACCTCGCCGTTCCGCATCGCCGGTACGTGCAGGAAGCCGATGCCGTCCTTGGTGTCCAGGGCGCCCGGCCCGGTGGGCTTCGTCCCGGACCTGGCCCAGTTGTCGCGGACGTGGTTGCCCTGCTTCTTCGCCTCGCGGTCGGCGAGGACGTTCGTCCACCACAGGGAGTAGACGACGAAGAGGGCCAGGATCACACCCGCGGTGATGAGCAGTTCGCCTATGACGCTGACGATGGCGGCGATACGCCCCCGTACGCGGTCGGGCCGTTCCACGGACGTTCGTACCCCGCTTCGCTGTTCTTGCGTGTCTCAGTCGACGAGCGCGTCCGGCTTCCCCTTGCTCCGGGGGCGCTCGTCGACCATCTTGCCCCACACGATCATCCGGTACGTACTGGTGAACTCCGGGGTGCAGGTGGTCAGTGTGATGTACCGACCGGGGCCGGTGAAACCGGAGCCGGGCGGTACGGGCTCGATGACCCGCACGTTCGCCGGGGACGTCTGGTCCAGACGGCTCGTCATCTCATAGGTGTAGAACGTGCTCTGCGTCTCGACAACGATCTTGTCGCCGGGTTTCAGCTGGTTGACGTAGCGGAACGGCTCGCCGTGGGTGTTGCGGTGCCCGGCCAGCGCGAAGTTGCCCTCCTTGTCCCAGGGCATCGCCGTCTTCAGCGCTCCCTCGGAGTAGTGGCCGACCATGCCGCGGTCCAGCACGCTGTGCTTGCCGATGCCCTGGGCGATCGGCGCCTTCACGTCCAGCTTGGGGATGTAGATGATCGCGAAGCCCTGGCCGGGCGAGAAGGCCCCCGCGTCCCGGTCCGCGCCGCCGCCGTTGTCCCAGCTGTGCTGGAGGCTCTTGGCGGCGCCGCCCGCCTGCCGGTGGGCTATGACGTTCGTCCACCACAGCTGGTAGGCGACGAACAGCAGCATCACGACGCCCAGCGTGATGAACAGCTCGCCCACCAGGCGGCTGACGACCACTCCGATGCTCTCCCTGCGGGCGCGCGCGGCGCGCTGAGCGGCGCGGCGGCGCTCCGCACGCCCCCCGGTCACGACGGGCGGCGCGGGCTCGACCCGGCGCAGGGACATGGTCGCGTCATCCTCGGCCGGCCGCCGCTCGGGAGGCAGCGGCTGCGACACGAATCCGCTGCCGCGGTGCGTCGGCGCGGCGGGCGGGAGGGGCTCGGACGGGTGCGGCCGCCCCGCCGGGAAGACGTCCCCGGCGGACGGCCGCGAAAGCTGTTCGGGCCGGAGTGCGGTCACGCCCCGGCCTTGCCGACGACCGGGGCGAGCCCGGCCGACCTCTCCACCGCCCCCATGTCACCGCAGGCGACGAGCCAGTTGGCGAGCATCCGGTGCCCCCACTCGGTGAGCACCGACTCCGGGTGGAACTGCACGCCCTCCACCGGCAGGTCGCGGTGGCGCAGGCCCATGGCGATGCCCGTGTCGGTCCAGGCGGTGATCTCCAGCTCGTCCGGCCAGCCGGCCCTCTCCACGGCCAGGGAGTGGTAGCGGGTGGCCGTGAAGGGCGACGGAAGGCCGTTGAAGACCCCCTTGCCCTCGTGGACCACCTGCGAGGTCTTGCCGTGCAGCAGCTCGGGCGCCCGGTCGACCACCCCGCCGTACGCAACAGCCATCGACTGCATGCCGAGGCACACGCCGAAGACGGGCACCCCGGTGTTCGCGCAGTGGCGCACCATGTCGATGCAGACACCGGCCTGTTCGGGCGCCCCTGGCCCGGGGGACAGGAGGACGCCGTCGAAGCCGTCCTGGGCGTGGGAGGTCTCCACCTCGTCGTTGCGCCGGACCTCGCACTCGGCGCCGAGCTGGTAGAGGTACTGGACGAGGTTGAAGACGAAGCTGTCGTAGTTGTCCACGACGAGGATGCGCGCACTCACTGGGTTACCGCCATTCCGCCGCCGGCCGGCATGCCGTTGTCCACCGTCACATCGTTGAACGGCAGCAGCGGTTCCGCCCACGGAAAGACGTACTGGAAGAGGACGTAGACGATCGCCAGCACGAGCAGGAGCGAGATCAGCGCCTTCGCCCATGCGTTGCCCGGCAGATGACGCCAGATCCAGACGTACATGCTCTACCCACTCGACGATGAATTGGTCATTTTTTCCAGCACCAGACTACGGGTCGGCACCGTGGCGTGGGGCTCAGCCGAGCAAAGCCTTCGGCTTGCCTTCCGCCGCCGGACGGGTGTCCTCCAGGTGCGCCCAGACGATCAGCCGGTGGCTGTGGCCCCACTCCGGGTCGCAGGTCGTGAGCGTCAGATAGCGGCCGGGTCCGCGGTAACCGGCCGCGGCGGGCACGGGATCGAGCACTGCGGTGTCCGTGGGCAGCGTCCGGTACGGCCGGGTGTCGACCCGGTACGTGAACCAGGTGGTCCCGTCCGTGAGCACCACGGCGTCGCCGGGGCGCAGCTCGTCGAGGTCCTTGAACGGGTCACCGTAGGTGCGGCGGTGGCCGGCGACCGCGAAGTTGCCCGTCTCGCCGGGCCCGGCGGTGCGCTCGTAGTGGCCCAGGCCCTTCTTGAGCAGCTCGGTCCCGGTGCCCTGGAGGACGGGCTTGGCCCAGCCGGAGCCGAGGCGGGGGACGTACATGACGGCGAAGGGCGCGCCGGGCCGGTAGCCGGTAGCGGGAGGGGCGGGGGAGGCCGCGCCGGGCGCCGGTTGCGCGCCTGGGGGCGGGGCCGGGCGGTCTGTGCCCCGCGGGGCGTCCGGGCCCGGCCCCGCGGCCGTGTCAGGGCCGTCGGCGGCGGGCGGGGCGGGGCCGCCGGGCGCGGGCGGCCCGGCGAGGGCCCCGGAGGCCCACTGGTCGCGGAGGTGGTCGATCTCGCCGTCCATCGCCCGGTCGGCGCGGATGCCGGTCCAGAACAGGAGGTAGACGACGAAGAGGACGATCAACGTGCCGATGGTGAGGCAGAGTTCGGTGAGCGTTCGGACGACGAGTCGTAACCGCACCGGCCGGCCCCCTCCCGGGCGTCATCCCACGGGCTTGGCGTAGTGGAGATCCACTGTGCCGGAGTAGCCCGGCAGAGTCACGGTGTCGTGCTGGTCGACTTTCCAGCCGAGCCCGTACGCGGCCACGTACTGGAGGTAGTTCTGGATCGCCGGGGAGGCGTCCATGGCCTTGCGCAGGGCGCCGCGGTCCCCGACGGCGGTGATCTTGTAGGGCGGGGAGTAGACGCGGCCCTGGAGGATGAGGGTGTTGCCGACGCAGCGGACCGCGCTGGTGGAGATCAGCCGCTGGTCCATGACCTCGATGCCCTGGGCGCCGCCCTTCCACAGGGCGTTGACGACGGCCTGGAGGTCCTGCTGGTGGATGACGAGGTCGTTGGGCTGGGGCTGGGGGACGCCGGGAATCTTCGCAGTGGCGTTGGGCGGGGCGTCGGTGAGGGTGACAGTGAGGCCGGGGCCGCCGAGCTTCTTGGTGCCTGCGGCGTTCTCGAGGGCGGTGAGCCTCTTGTCCTCGGCGGCCGTATTGCCGTTGTCGCGCCGGGCCAGGGCGTCGACCTCGGCGCGGACCGCCGCGGCGCCGTCCTCCAGCTCGCCGTTCTTGTGGCTGCGCTCCTGGATGAGGTCCGACAGCCGCAGCATGGAGGCGTCGGTGCGGATGTTGGTGCCCTGGGCCGTGTTGAAGCTCATCCAGAAGATGAGGCCGGCGAGCGCGAAGACCCCACCGGTCAGCAGCCGCGCGGGACGGAACCGCCGGACGGGTTCTCTGGTGGAGTCCGCCGAATTGCTCACCGTACCCTTATCCTCTCCCACGCCGCGGAAGCACTACGCTAACGGACGCCCGGGGGAAGGAAGCGTTCCCATCGCTCCCCAGCCCGGCCGACCAGCCCCCTTACAGCCCAGCGCGGTCACGCAGCGCATCGACAGGAGAGAGTTCCCTCGTGCCGAAGTCACGGATCCGCAAGAAAGACGACTTCACACCGCCGCCGGTGAAGCAGCAGAACCTGAAGCTGGACACCGGGCGCCGCTGGGTGGCGCCGCTGATGCTGGCGATGTTCCTGATCGGGCTGGCCTGGATCGTCATCTTCTACGTGACCAGCGGCGACATGCCCGTGCAGGCCCTGCACAACTGGAACATCGTGGTGGGCTTCGGCTTCATCGCGGCGGGCTTCGTGGTCTCCACGCAGTGGAAGTAGGGGCACCCGCCCGTCAACCCTGAGCAAAGCTCGGGCCCAGACTTTCCGGGGAGTTATCCACACCCTCGTCCACAGTGGGGAAAACTCAGAAGATCTGTGGATAACCTCCGGGAAGTTGACACCGGTGTGACTGACCGCAAGCGCTGCGTATCCACGGCCACACCGGCTCTTTCCTGCAGAAACGCAGCTCAGAGGGCCCGCGCAGGCTTTGAACACATGTTCCCCACAGCGTGCACAAGATCCGGCACCCGTTGTGGACAACCTGTGCACCCACCGATGTGGGTGACGTGCCCCGGGAAGGCCGGGCTCAGGAGAGCTGCATCGTCCGTACGAGCACCACGGCGGCGATCACCAGCAGCGCCGCCGCACAGGTGAGGCGCTGGACGAGCACGCGCTTGTCCCGCGGGGCGTGCACCATCCCGTACGCCACCACCGTGCCCACCACCAGGCCGCCGACGTGGGCCTGCCAGGCGATGTTGGCCCACGTGAAGGTGAAGATCAGGTTGAGCACGAGCAGCGCGATGACCGGCCGCATGTCGTAGTTCAGCCGGCGCATCAGCACCGCCGTGGCCCCCAGCAGACCGAAGATCGCGCCGGAGGCGCCCAGCGAGGGCTGGTTCGGGGCGGCGACGAGATAGGTCAGGGCGCTGCCGCCGAGGCCGGAGAGCAGATAGAGCGCCAGGTAGCGGACGCGGCCGAGGGCAGCCTCCAGCGGCGGGCCGAGCCACCACAGCGAGAGCATGTTGAAGGCGATGTGCATCGGCGCCTGATGCAGGAAGGTCGCCGTCAGCAGGCGGTACCACTGCCCCTCGGCGACGCCCTCCAGCGGGCCGAAGTCCGACAGGGACGCCCGCCCGAACAGCTCCAGGGCCTCCACCAGGCTGTCGCCCGTGGCCAGCACGGCGAACCACAGGGCGATGTTCACCCCCAGCAGGACCTTGGTCACCAGGCGCGGGTCGTGCACATGGGCGCTGCCCGCGATGGTGCGCGGCGCGGAGGCGTGCGGCGGATGCCCGGTGCCCGAACCGCTGCTCACGCACTCCGGGCACTGGAAGCCGACCGAGGCACTGACCATGCAGTCCGGGCAGATCGGACGCTCGCAGCGGGTGCAGCGGATGCCGGTCTCCCGGTCCGGGTGCCGGTAGCAGCAGACAGCCTGGTCGTTCATGCTCTCCCCTCGCCCGTTCAGGGGCCCGGTGTGCCGTGTCGGCACGACGCCGCCCCGCCCGTCATACGGACGGGCGGGGCGCTGGGTTCCCGTGGGACCGGATCGTCAGCGGATCTCGACGACGACGGACTCGATGACGACGTCGTTCACCGGGCGGTCGTTGCGCGGGTTGGTCGCGGTGGTCGCGATGGCGTCGACGACCTTCTTCGAGGCGTCGTTGGTGACCTCGCCGAAGATGGTGTGCTTGCCCGTCAGCCAGGCGGTCGGGGAGACGGTGATGAAGAACTGCGAGCCGTTGGTGCCCGGGCCGGCGTTGGCCATGGCCAGCAGGTAGGGCTTGGTGAAGGCGAGGTCCGGGTGGAACTCGTCGGCGAACTTGTAGCCCGGGCCGCCGGTGCCGTTGCCCAGCGGGTCACCGCCCTGGATCATGAAACCCTCGATGACACGGTGGAAGATCGTGCCGTCGTACAGCTTGTCCGTGGTCTTCGCGCCCGTCTCCGGGTTGACCCACTCGCGCTCGCCCTTGGCAAGTTCGACGAAGTTCTTCACCGTCTTCGGGGCGTGGTCCGGGAAGAGCCGGATCTCGATGTCGCCTTGGTTGGTCTTCAGGGTGGCGTACAGCTGCTCGGCCACGATCTACCTTCCATAGTGTTCACTGACGGCTACCGATCCTCGCACGAGCGGTACCCCACGAGTAGTCGGCAAAGCTCCGCGCACGGCGGCGAGCCGTGGCATCGTCGACCGAAGCTCCCCTTTGACCCGGATGCCCGCTCGCACATGCCGGACCGCCCATCCGAAGGCATGATTTTCCAATGGGTGGAAAGGCGACAAACCATATGCCACCGAGGAGGAGGTTCTCGTGACCCGCAAGGACAGCGTGCGCGCCGCGACCAGCACCGCGAAGGACAGCGTGCGCCACGCCGTGGAGGTGGTGGGGCCCTACGCCGGCACGGCCAGGGACAGTGCCGTGCACTATGCGCACGAAGCCCGGGAACGGCTGGCCCCCAAGGTCGTCGAGGCCGCCCACCAGGCCCGCACGCAGTACGACACCCATCTGCAGCCCCGGATCGCCCACGCCCGCGAGGCCCTGCCGCCCAAGCTCGACCAGGCGGCCGTCCGGGCCCGCGCCGCCGCCGAGCCGGTGCGGGACGAGGCCCTCGCCCGGGGCACGGTCGCCCTCGCCGCGCTGCGCGGCCAGGTCTCCGCCGCGGACGTCGAGAAGCTCGCCCGGAAGCGGAACCGCCGCTGCCGGGCAGGGCGGGCGGCCAAGCGCCTCGCCGTGCTGGGACTGCTCGCGGGCGGCGCCTTCGCGGCATGGAAGTGGTGGGACAAGCAGGCCAACCCGGACTGGCTCGTCGAGCCTCCGGAGGCCACCGAGCCCGGCGACCGCGCCCACCTGTCCGCCGTCGACGGCAGCGCCGACGCCGCCCTCGACCCGGAGGTCCAGGCCAAGCAGGACCGGGCGGACACGGAAGCCGCTCCCGAGGGGGACAACGACCGCCCCTGACCGGCCCGGTCCCGCCACGCGGGTGCACGAAAAACCCCTCCGACTGCGTTTCCGCAGGTCGGAGGGGTTTCCTCTGTGGAGCCTAGGGGAGTCGAACCCCTGACATCTGCCATGCAAAGACAGCGCTCTACCAACTGAGCTAAGGCCCCGTCGGGGACCAGACTACCCGGTACCGGCAGTGTTTCCCGACCGGGTATCGCCGGGTGCCACCACTCTCCGTAGGATGCACCGCAAGATTCGCTGCAGCGAAGCGAAGGGGAGAGCGAGATGGACGCAGCACAGCAGGAAGCCACCGCCCGCGCACGGGAACTGCAGCGCAGCTGGTACGGGGAGCCGCTGGGCGCCCTGTTCCGCCGTCTCATCGACGACCTCGGCCTCAACCAGGCCCGCCTCGCCTCCGTCCTGGGCCTCTCCGCACCCATGCTCTCCCAGCTGATGAGCGGTCAGCGCGCGAAGATCGGCAACCCCGCCGTGGTGCAGCGGGTGCAGGCGCTCCAGGAGCTGTCCAGCCAGGTCGCGGACGGCACCGTGAGCGCCGCCGAGGCCGCCGAGCGCATGGAGGAGGTCAAGAAGAGTTCGGGCGGGTCGGTCCTCAACTCCACCCAGACCACGGCCAGCAGCGGCGCCCCGACCGTCCGCCGGGTGGTGCGCGAGATCCAGTCCCTGCTGCGCTCGGTGGCGGGCGCCGGGGACATCATCGAGGCCGCCGACACCCTCGCCCCCACCCACCCCGAACTGGCCGAGTTCCTCCGGGTGTACGGCGCCGGCCGGACCGCCGAGGCGGTCGCCCACTACGAGGCGCACCAGAACTGACGGGTGCCGCGGTGCGGCCGGCCGGGACGGGGGTGACGCGAGCGCCATGGGCGAGGTCTTCGCCGGGCGGTACGAGCTGGTGGACCCGATCGCGCGGGGCGGGGCGGGCGCCGTCTGGCGGGCCTGGGACCGGCGCCGCCGGCGCTACGTGGCGGCCAAGGTGCTCCAGCAGAGCGACGCCCACACGCTGCTGAGGTTCGTCCGCGAGCAGGCGCTGCGCATCGACCACCCCCACGTGCTGGCGCCGATGAACTGGGCGGCGGACGACGACAAGGTGCTGTTCACCATGGAGATGGTGGGCGGCGGCTCGCTGGCCCATCTCATCGGCGACTACGGTCCGTTGCCCCCGCATTTCGTGTGCGTCCTGCTCGACCAGCTGCTCTCCGGGCTCACCGCCGTGCACGCCGAGGGCGTCGTGCACCGCGACATCAAGCCCGCCAACCTCCTTTTGGAGGTGACCGGTACGGGGCGGCCGCATTTACGGCTCTCGGATTTCGGCATCGCCATGCGCAAGGGCGAGCCGCGGCTGACCGAAACCAACTTCGTGATGGGCACGCCGGGTTACTTCGCGCCGGAGCAATTACTCGGCGAGGAACCCGACTTCCCCGCCGACCTCTTCGCCGCCGGCCTGGTGGCGCTGTATCTGCTCACCGGGCGGAAACCGGACGCCGAGGCGCTCGTCGAGCGATTCCCGGCGCAGGGCGTGCCCGGCCCGCCCGAGGAGGTGCCGGAGCCGCTCTGGGAGGTCGTCGCCCACCTGCTGCACCCGGATCCGGCCGTCCGCTTCCGTACGGCCACGGGGGCGCGGAAGGCCCTGGCGGCGGCCGTGGAGCTGCTGGGCGAACCGGCCGCCGACGAGGAGCGCATCGAGGTCTTCGACCAGCTGGGCCCTCTGCCGCCGGGCTTCGGCCCGGCCGGCCCCGAACCGCAGCGGCCCGAACCGGAACCCGGAACGGAACCCCTGCCGCCACCCCCGGCGCCCCGGCCGGGCACGGGGCCGGAGCACACGCCCCCGGCACCGCCGCGCCCCAACTACCCGCCCACACGCCCGTACACGGCCCCTCGGCCCGCCCCCGGGGCCCTTCCCGGGCCGCCAGGGCGGGCACCCGCCACACCTCCTCCGCCGGCCGTCCGGAGGCGTCCGGGGCCGCCCGCGAAGGTCGTCGTGCCGGTGCTGGTCCTGGCGCTGCTGTGCCTGACGGTGGGGGTGTGGGCGCTCAGCGTCGGCTGAGCCGGGCCGACCGGCGCCGGAACGTGAAGCAGTTCACGTTCGCAATCATTTTATTTGCGACTGCAATCAAAAACGGGACCCCGGCCGCTCTGCGGCCGGGGTCCCGCGTCAGTTCTTGTCTTCGACTCGCCGGGGCTCACACACCCGAACCTGCGGGCACGGAGTCGGTCGCCTCCGTCCACAGGTCCTGCTCGGCGCGATCCGCCTGGATCTGCCGGTACACGAGGAGCCCGCCGATGGCGGCCAGTGCGACCAGGAGCAGCTTCTTCACCGCGCGACCTCGTCTTTCCTTGACGTAAGGGGACCTCTGGTGGCCGATGATACACACCGGCCGATACCGATCGGTGACCTGTATCCGGTCGCCTGTCCGATCGACTGTCCGGTCGTCTGCCCAGCCGTCCGTCCGGCCGTCCGCGATCACCTCGTCCGTCCGGCCGGGAGGTGCACGAGGACGTGAACTCCCAAAAGCAATCGGCCCGGACGGATAATTCCGTCCGGGCCGATCGTCTCGGTGGGGCTAACAGGACTTGAACCTGTGGCCTCTTCCTTATCAGGGAAGCGCTCTAACCGTCTGAGCTATAGCCCCTCGCGACACCGAAAGATTAGCGCACTTGGGGCCCAGTCCCAAAATCGTCCGGGCCCCAGGGCACCGGAGCCGCTATTCGTCCTCGGCGAGAGTCAGCTCCACACCGCCCACGAACCCGGCGGAGAGGTTGTAGACGAAGGCCCCCAGCGTCGCCAGAGCCGTCGCCAGCACCACGTCGATCACGGCGATGACCGACGTGAACAGCAGGACGTTCGGCAGCGACAGGAAGGACTCCAGGTCGAAGCCGCCGCCCTCGGAGCCCGTGGCGTCGCTGATGGTGCCGCCCACGGCCGAGAAGACGCCCATGGCGTCCAGAACCGTCCACAGCACGGTCGCGGCCACGATCGTGCAGATGCCCAGCGCCAGCGAGAGCATGAAGCTGACCTTCATCACCGACCACGGGTCGGCCTTGGCCACCCGCAGCCGCGCCATGCGCGTGCGCGGGCCCGTACGGACCTCGGGACGGGGCTTGCGGGCGTCGTCCGCCCCGGCCCGCTCCGCGACCCGCTCGCCTGCCGGGGCCCCCTTGGCGGGCTTGCCGGCCTTACCGGCCTTGCCGGTCTTGTCGGTACCGGCGGCCTTCTCGGCCCGGTCGGCCGCACCGGCCTTGCCGGGCTTGCCGTCCCCCTTGCCCGGGGTCTCCGCGTCGCCCTGCTCGGAACCGGTACCGGAGTCGGAATCGGAATCGGAATCGGAACCGGAACGCTGCGCCGGAGGCTCGTACGCCTTCGGCGGGTGGTAGGGCTGCGGACCTCGGGTCTCCGTCATGGTTTTCCCCCTGCCTGCGGGCCTGGTGCCGCTGCCCCCCGGGCCGGCACTCCCCTCATCGGCCGTACCGTCGGCAGTCGAGCCACGGGCACCTGTCTTGTCGGCGGCGGGCCGGGCGGATTCCCGCCGCTTGGCACCCGCACCGCCGCTGGCGGTGCCCGTGGCTCGACTCACGACTTACTCCTCGGTGTCCTCGACCGGGGGCGCGACGCCTTCGGCGGCTTCGGACCGGTCGTCCTCGGCTGCGTCGGCCAACTCGTCGACACCCTCAGCCTCGCGACCGGCCTCGGCGTTCCGGGCGATGCCGACGACGGCATCGCGCTTGCCCAGGTTGATCAGTTGGACGCCCATGGTGTCACGGCCGGTTTCACGGACTTCGGCGACCCGGGTGCGGATCACGCCACCGCCGAGGGTGATCGCGAGGATCTCGTCGCTCTCGTCCACCACCAGGGCACCGACCAGCGAACCGCGGTCCTCCACGATCTTGGCGGCCTTGATGCCGAGGCCGCCTCGACCCTGGACGCGGTACTCGTCGACGTTCGACCGCTTGGCGTAACCGCCGTCGGTCGCGGTGAAGACGTACGTACCGGGCCGGACCACGTTCATCGAGAGCAGCTCGTCGCCCTCGCGGAAGCTCATGCCCTTGACACCGGACGTGGCACGGCCCATGGGCCGGAGCGCCTCATCCGATGCGGTGAACCGGATGGACTGGGCCTTCTTGCTGATCAGCAGCAGGTCGTCCGCGGCGGAGACCAGCTCGGCGCCGATCAGCTCGTCCTCGGCACCGCTCTCGGTCTCCCGGAGATTGATGGCGATGACACCGCCGGAGCGCGGCGAGTCGTAGTCCTTGAGCGAGGTCTTCTTCACCAGGCCGGACTTGGTGGCCAGCACCAGGTACGGCGCCGCCTCGTAGTCGCGGATGGCGAGGATCTGGGCGATCTTCTCGTCCGGCTGGAAGGCCAGCAGGTTGGCCACGTGCTGGCCGCGCGCGTCCCGGCCGGCGTCCGGCAGCTCGTACGCCTTGGCCCGGTAGACCCGGCCCTTGTTGGTGAAGAACAGCAGCCAGTGGTGGGTGGTGGAGACGAAGAAGTGGTCGACGATGTCGTCTTCCCTCAGCTTCGTGCCCCGCACGCCCTTGCCGCCGCGCTTCTGCGAGCGGTAGTCCTCGGTCTTGGTGCGCTTGACGTAGCCACTGCGGGTGATCGTGACGACGATGTCCTCCTCGGCGATCAGGTCCTCGATGGACATGTCGCCTTCGAAGGGCACCAGCTGGGAGCGCCGGTCCTCGCCGAACTTCTCGACGATGGCGGTCAGTTCCTCGCTGATGATGCCGCGCTGCCGCTCCGGGGAGGCCAGGATGGCGTTGTACTCGTTGATCTTCGCCTGCAGCTCGTCGTGCTCGGCGGTGATCTTCTGGCGCTCCAGGGCGGCCAGGCGGCGCAGCTGCATCTCGAGGATGGCGTTGGCCTGGACCTCGTCGATCTGCAGCAGGCCCATCAGGCCCGTGCGGGCGACGTCGACGGTGTCGCTGCGCCGGATGAGCGCGATGACCTCGTCGATGGCGTCCAGGGCCTTGAGCAGACCGCGCAGGATGTGGGCGCGCTCCTCCGCCTTGCGCAGGCGGAAGCGGGTGCGCCGGACGATGACCTCGATCTGGTGCGTCACCCAGTTGCGGATGAACGCGTCCAGCGAGAGGGTGCGCGGCACGCCGTCGACCAGCGCCAGCATGTTGGCGCCGAAGTTCGTCTGGAGGTCGGTGTGCTTGTAGAGGTTGTTGAGGACGACCTTGGCGACCGCGTCCCGCTTGAGGACGATCACCAGACGCTGCCCCGTGCGCGAGGAGGTCTCGTCACGGACGTCGGCGATGCCGCCGATCCTGCCGTCCTTCACCAGGTCGGCGATCTTCTGCGCGAGGTTGTCCGGGTTGACCTGGTAGGGCAGCTCGGTGACCACCAGGCACTGGCGGTTCTGGATCTCCTCGACCTCGACGACGGCACGCATGGTGATCGAGCCACGGCCGGTGCGGTAGGCCTCCTCGATGCCCTTGCGGCCCACCACGAGGGCGCCGGTCGGGAAGTCGGGGCCCTTGATCCGCTCGACGAGCGCGTCCAGCAGCTCCTCGGCGGATGCCTCGGGGTTGGCCAGGAACCACTGGGCGCCCTCGGCCACCTCGCGCAGGTTGTGCGGCGGGATGTTGGTGGCCATGCCGACGGCGATACCGGCGGAGCCGTTCACCAGCAGGTTGGGGATGCGCGACGGCAGGACCGTCGGCTCCTGGTTGCGGCCGTCGTAGTTGTCCTGGAAGTCGACGGTCTCCTCGTCGATGTCCCGGACCATCTCCATCGACAGCGGCGCCATCTTGCACTCGGTGTAGCGCATGGCGGCGGCCGGGTCGTTGCCCGGGGAGCCGAAGTTGCCGTTGGAGTCCACCAGCGGCATCCGCATGGCCCAGGGCTGGGCGAGGCGGACGAGGGCGTCGTAGATGGAGGCGTCGCCGTGCGGGTGGTACGTACCCATGACGTCACCGACGACGCGGGCGCACTTGTAGAAGCCCTTCTCGGGCCGGTAGCCGCCGTCGTACATCGCGTAGAGCACGCGGCGGTGCACCGGCTTGAGGCCGTCGCGGACGTCGGGGAGCGCACGCGAGACGATGACGCTCATCGCGTAGTCGAGGTACGAGCGCTGCATCTCCGTCTCGAGCCCGACGGGCTCGACACGCATGCCCACGCCCTCCAGGGGCGCCGGGGCGCCCTCGGGCGTGACCTCGGGGACGGGAGCGGTGGGAGTCTCAGGGGTCTCGTCGGCCATTGCTGTTCAAAGTCCTTTCGCGCTGCGGCTGTTTCGAGTGGCCGACAGGCTCAGATGTCGAGGAAGCGGACGTCCTTGGCGTTGCGCTGGATGAAGGAGCGCCGTGCCTCGACGTCCTCGCCCATGAGCACCGAGAACAGGTCGTCCGCCTGCGCGGCGTCGTCCAGGGTGACCTGGCCGAGCACACGGTGGTCGACGTCCATGGTGGTGACGCGCAGCTCCTCGGCGTTCATCTCGCCGAGACCCTTGAAGCGCTGGACCGAGTCGTCCCTGACCCGCTTGCCGTTCTCCCGGCCGAGCTGGATGAGGGCGTCGCGCTCGCGGTCGGAGTACGCGTACTCGAAGTCGTCCTTGCCCCACTTGATCTTGTAGAGCGGGGGACGGGAGAGGTAGACGTGCCCGGCCTCGACCAGCGGCCTCATAAAGCGGAAGAGGAAGGTGAGCAGCAGGGTGTTGATGTGCTGGCCGTCGACGTCGGCGTCCGCCATCAGAATGATCTTGTGGTACCGGAGCTTCGAGATGTCGAAGTCCTCGTGCACGCCGGTGCCGAAGGCCGAGATGAGCGCCTGGATCTCCTGGTTCTGGAGGATCTTGTCGACGCGGGCCTTCTCGACGTTGAGGATCTTGCCTCGGATCGGGAGGATCGCCTGGTACTGCGGGTTGCGGCCGGACTTGGCCGAGCCGCCGGCGGAGTCACCCTCGACGATGAAGATCTCGCACTTGGCCGGCTCGTTCGACTGGCAGTCGGAGAGCTTGCCGGGCAGCGAGGCCGTCTCCAGCAGGCCCTTGCGGCGGGTGAGGTCGCGCGCCTTGCGGGCCGCCACACGGGCGGTGGCCGCCTGGATGGACTTGCGGATGATGTCCGCGGCCTCGTTGGGGTTGCGGTCCAGCCAGTCGTTGAGCTCCTCGTAGACCGCCTTCTGGACGAAGGTCTTCGCCTCCGTGTTGCCCAGCTTGGTCTTGGTCTGGCCCTCGAACTGCGGCTCGCTCAGCTTGACCGAGATGATCGCGGTCAGGCCCTCGCGGATGTCGTCGCCCGTGAGGTTGTCGTCCTTCTCGCGGAGCAGCTTCTTGTCGCGCGCGTACTTGTTGATCAGCGAGGTCAGCGCGGCGCGGAAGCCCTCCTCGTGGGTACCGCCCTCATGGGTGTGGATGATGTTGGCGAAGCTGTAGACACCCTCGCTGTACTGGGTGTTCCACTGCATCGCGATCTCGAGGGAGAGCATCCGCTCCTTGTCCTCGGCCTCGAACGCGATCACCGAGGGGTGAACGGCCTCGCCCTTGCGCGAGTTGAGGTAGAGGACGAAGTCGGAGATGCCGCCCTCGTAGTGGTAGCGGACGGAGAGGGGCTTGCCCTCCTCGTCCACGTGGGCCGGGCGCTCGTCGGTCAGCGAGAGGGTCAGGCCCTTGTTGAGGAAGGCCATCTCCTGGAAGCGCCGCGAGAGCGTCTCGAAGGAGTACTCGGTGGTCTCGAAGATGTCGCCGTCGGCCCAGAAGGTGACGGAGGTGCCGGTCTCGGCGGTCGCCTCGTTCTGCTGCAGCGGGGCGGTGGGGGCACCGAGCTTGTAGTCCTGGGTCCAGCGGTAGCCGTCGGTCCTGACCTCGACCGCGACGCGCGACGACAGCGCGTTCACGACGGAGACGCCGACGCCGTGCAGACCGCCGGAGACGGCATAGCCGCCGCCACCGAACTTGCCGCCCGCGTGCAGCACCGTCAGCACGACCTCGACGGCGGGCTTGCCCTCGGAGGGGACGATGCCGACCGGGATGCCACGGCCGTTGTCGACGACGCGCACGCCGCCGTCGGACAGGATCGTCACGTCGATGGTGTCCGCGTGGCCGGCCAGTGCCTCGTCCACGGAGTTGTCGACGACCTCGTACACCAGGTGGTGCAGGCCTCGCTCGCCGGTGGAGCCGATGTACATGCCGGGCCGCTTGCGGACCGCGTCCAGGCCCTCCAGCACGGTGATCGCACTGGCGTCGTACGACGTCTCACCGCCAGGGGCGCCCGATGCGGCGCCCACGGCCTCGGAGGGGGTGGTGTTCTCGTTGGGGTTGCCGGAATCGGCCACGAAGCGCCCTTTCTGGCACAGCACAGGCCATTCCTGCTGCAGCGGGGTTTTCCGGGGCAGGCAGAAGCGGCTGCGTCGTTCAGTGTTGGTCGACGACTCCCGCGATCCGGCGGGATTACTACCAGTGTACCGGTGGCACTGACATGAATGGGGGTTTGGCGGCGCCTGAGTCCCCATGTGCCGCCCTGAACCGGCATCAGCCGACTCCCTATATGTGGGCCCGGGCTCCAAGAGGCTCACAGCGGCACTCAGCGCTTCCGGCTGTCAACCACCCGCTACCGTGAGCGGAGTCTCAGGCCACCCGGGCGCCACTCGCGTCACCACCTGGTCAAGCTCCGGTCAACCGGGGCCCAAGACTCACCCGTAGGTGTCGCCCGGCCCGGTGCTCCCGGGGGCGCGCAGCGGCCCGTACCGGCGCCCGGAGCCGCCCGGCCCCAGCACCTTGATCGTCTTCACCGCGCCCTGGCCGAGATCCGTGTTCAGCCGGGCCACCAGCTGAGGCGCCAGCAGCCGCAGCTGGGTCGCCCAGGCGGTCGAGTCGCACTGCACGGTCAGCACCCGCGCGTCCTCGTCGTACTTCTGCGGCACACAGTGGAGCGCCACCTCCGGGCCGACCATCTGCGGCCAGCGGCCCATCACCCCGCCGACCGCCGCAGGCGTCTCCCACCCGCGCTCGGTGATCAGCCGGTTGATCGCGGTGCCCAGCGGCAGCGGGTCGCGCCCGTCCGCGCGCGCGCCGGAGCGCAGGCCGCCGCGGCGCGCCTGCTTCTTCTGCTGGGCGGCGTTGCCACGCGCCCGCGCCTGCTCCTTGGCGGCGCGCAGCGCCACCCGGGCCAGATCCACTCCTGGGGGCACCTCCCGGCCGGAGGCTGGGGGAGGCTCGGGTGCGGGGCGCGGCGCGCCGTGCTGCTCGGTCATACGCGCTCGACCGTGCCCTCCGACACCGCGTACCGGGCGCCCGTCAGCACTCCCGGGACGTCGTCGTCCACGGCCGCCGTCACCAGCACCTGCTCGCCCGGCGCGACCATCTCCGCCAGCCGCTCCCGGCGCCGGGCGTCCAGCTCCGCGAAGACGTCGTCCAGCACCAGCACCGGCTCGTTGCCCTCCGAACGGAGCAGGTCGTACGAGGCCAGGCGGAGGGCGAGGGCGTACGACCAGGACTCGCCGTGGCTCGCGTAGCCCTTGGCGGGCAGCTCCCCGAGCCTGAGCAGCAGGTCGTCGCGGTGCGGGCCGACCAGCGTGACGCCGCGCTCGATCTCCTGCTTGCGGGCCTCGCCCAGCGCGCCGATGAGCACCTCGTACAGCTCCTCGCGGGTATGGACGCCCTCGAGGCCGGCCGGGCCGCGGTAGTCGAGGCCGAGCGGGCCGCCGCCGGGCGCCAGCTGCTCGTACGCCTTGTCCGCCAGCGGCGCGAGGGTGGCGATCAGGTCCAGCCGGTGGGCCATGAGCTCGGCGCCGGCCCGGGCCAGGTGCTGGTCCCAGACGTCGAGGGTGGAGAGGTCCATGCCCCGGCCGCCGTGGCGGCGGGCCATCGCCGCGGACTTCAGCAGGGTGTTGCGCTGCTTGAGGACGCGGTCGTAGTCGGAGCGCACCCCTGCCATCCGGGGGGAACGCGCGGTGATCAGCTCGTCCAGGAAGCGGCGGCGCTCCCCGGGGTCGCCCTTGACCAGCGCCAGGTCCTCCGGGGCGAACAGCACCGTGCGGACGATGCCCAGCACGTCACGCGGCCGGACCTGGGACGACCGGTTGATCCGGGCGCGGTTGGCCCGGCCCGGGTTCAGCTCCAGCTCCACCAGCTGCCGGCGGTCGCCCTGCACCACCGCCGCGCGGATGATCGCCCGCTCGGCCCCCATACGCACCAGGGGTGCGTCGGAGGAGACCCGGTGGCTGCCGAGCGTGGCCAGATAGCCGACCGCCTCGACGAGATTGGTCTTGCCCTGGCCGTTGGGGCCCACGAAGGCCGTGACGCCCGGGTCGAGCGGGACCTCGGCCCGGGCGTACGAGCGGAAGTCGGCCAGCGACAGATGCGATACGTGCATAGGTGGCGAGCCGACCTCCCCCGGCTGCTGGGTGTTACTTCTTGGTCTCGACGGCGTGGCCGCCGAACTGGTTGCGCAGCGCGGCGATCATCTTCATCTGCGGGGAGTCCTCCTGGCGGGAGGCGAAGCGCGCGAAGAGGGACGCCGTGATCGCGGGGAGCGGCACGGCGTTGTCGATCGCCGCCTCGACGGTCCAGCGGCCCTCGCCGGAGTCGGAGGCGAAGCCGCGCAGCTTGTCGAGGTGCTCGTCCTCGTCCAGGGCGTTGACGGCCAGGTCGAGCAGCCAGGAGCGGATGACCGTGCCCTCCTGCCAGCTGCGGAAGACCTCGCGCACGTCGGTGACGGAGTCGACCTTCTCCAGCAGCTCCCAGCCCTCGGCGTAGGCCTGCATCATGGCGTACTCGATGCCGTTGTGGACCATCTTGGCGAAGTGGCCCGCGCCGACCTTGCCCGCGTGGACCGAGCCGAACTCGCCCTCGGGCTTGAGCGCGTCGAAGACCGGCTGGACCATCGCCACGTGCTCGGCGGCGCCGCCGTACATCAGGGCGTAGCCGTTCTCCAGGCCCCAGACACCACCGGAGACACCGCAGTCGACGAAGCCGATGCCCTTGGCCGCCAGCTCCTCGGCGTGCTTCTCGTCGTCCGTCCAGCGGGAGTTGCCGCCGTCGACGACGAGGTCGCCGGGGGACAGCAGCTCGGCCAGCTCGTCGATGGTGGACTGGGTCGCGGCGCCCGCCGGGACCATGACCCACACGACGCGCGGTCCCTTGAGGGAATCCACAAGCTCCTTCAGGCTGTGGACATCCGCGAGGTCCGGGTTGCGGTCGTATCCGATGACGGTGTGGCCTGCGCGGCGGATGCGCTCGCGCATGTTGCCGCCCATCTTGCCGAGACCGACGAGACCGAGCTCCATGGGTGATCCTTTATGCCGTGATTGCGGTTCGTACCTGAGTCCGAGCCTACGCCGGAGGGCGGCCGCACACCTGTGGGGCGGGGGCGCTCAAAGGATGGGCGCCCCCACTCCGGCCCACGGAGCCTGCGGGGATCGTCAGCCGGACAGCCGCACCGGCATGCTGCGTCATTGCGAGGGACGACCCTCGCGCTCCCAGCCGCAGGCCACCGGGGCGGAGCCCCGCCGGATCATCAGCCGGACAGCCGCACCGGCATGATCAGGTACTTGTACGCCTCGTCCGCCTCCGCGTCGACCGCGGGCTTGCCGCTGAGCAGCGCGGGCTTCGTGGACGTCGTGAAGGACAGCTGCGCCACGGGCGAGTCGATCGCGGAGAGGCCCTCGAGCAGGAAGCCGGGGTTGAACGCGATCGAGATGTCGTCGCCCTCGAGCTGGGCGTCGACCCTTTCCACAGCCTGTGCATCGTCGCTGGAACCGGCCTCCAGGATGAGCACACCCTGCTCGAAGCTGAGCCGGACCGGGGTGTTCCGCTCGGCGACCAGCGCGACGCGCTTGACGGCCTCGACGAACGGGGCGGTCTCGATCACCGCGACGGAGTTGAACTCGGTTGGGAAGAGCGTGCGGTACTTCGGCAGGTCGCCCTCGAGCAGGCGGGTGGTCGTCCGGCGGCCGGCGCCCTCGAAGCCGATGAGGCCCTCACCGGCGCCCGAGCCGCTGAGCGCGAGCGAGACCGTGTCGCCGCCGCTGAGGGACTTGGCGGTGTCCAGCAGCGTCTTGGCGGGCACCAGGGCGACCGCGGAGGTGTCCGGGGTCTCGGGCTTCCACATGAACTCGCGGACCGCGAAGCGGTAGCGGTCGGTGGAGGCCAGCGTGACGGTGTCGCCCTCGATCTCGATGCGTACACCGGTGAGCACCGGCAGCGTGTCGTCGCGGCCGGCGGCGATGGCCACCTGGGCGACCGCCGAGGCGAAGACCTCGGCCGGGACCGTGCCCGTGGCCGTCGGCATCTGGGGCAGCGCCGGGTATTCCTCCACAGGCAGTGTGTGGAGTGTGAATCGCGAGGAACCGCAGACCACGGTCACGCGCACACCGTCGGTGGAAATTTCCACAGGCCTGTTGGGAAGTGCGCGGCAGATGTCGGCGAGCAGACGGCCGGAGACGAGGACGGTGCCGTCCTCCTCCACGTCCGCCTCGACCGAGACGCGGGCGGAGACCTCGTAGTCGAAGCCGGAGAGGCTCAGGGAGCCGTCCTCCGCCTTCAGCAGCAGGCCCGCGAGGACCGGTACCGGCGGACGGGCCGGGAGGCTGCGGGCCGCCCAGGCCACTGCCTCCGCGAGTACATCGCGCTCCACCCGGATCTTCACCGGAACCGCCTCCTGCTTGTTGCTGGCTCGCCCTGCTGGCTTCTTCGTCGGCGACAGGCGCCGGAGACCAGTCTGACGCACACCGCTGACAGTCGGTGCGGCTGGCGGTCAAGTCGAGGTCCGGGGCGTGGCGCGGCCCGCGGCCGAGTTGTGCACAGGACCCACTTCGAAACGAGTTCCCTGCTTGATCTCTGTGGTCGTAGTAGTAGGGCCTGTGGAAACCGTGGAAAACTGCCTTTGCGCAGGTCAGAGCAGATTTTTTGTCCACCGGGCCTGTGGGCGGGGGCCGTGGAAAACCGGGGTGGTCTGTGGAGCACGAAAAGTTCTGCACACCCGGTGCACAGGCAGGGCGCACTTCTCCCCAGGCCTGTCCCCAGCTTTACCCACGTTGCCCACAGCCCAACCCGGCGCGTTGGTGTGACGCCTTTCACTCGGTGCGGTGACCTCGGGCGTTTCCTTGCCGAACAGTGGACAGCCATGTGGAAAGGCTGTGTATAAGACCGGTCCTCCTGTGGGCGGCCGGTGGACAACGCTCGCGGGCCCCGCGGTCATCTTGTCCGTCCACAGGTTGTGGAATCCCGTCGGCCACAAATCCACACCCCGCTGACCTCGCCTGATGGCATATCAACAGCCCGGTCTGTGGACATCATCTGGATAACTTCCCGGGTCCCCAGGGTGTGGACGGCGGTTCCGGCCCGAATCTGTGGAGAACCCGCAGCTCAGCGACCTCATTCGAACAGGCTGGGGACGAGTTGGGGACACGCGCCGGGCGTCGGACGGCCTCCCGACCGCCTCCCGAGGGCCGTCCGGCACCCTCGCGACGGCCGTGCACAGGCCTCTTGACGGCCTCTCGACAGGCTCTCGACGGCATCCCGGACGCCTCCCGGAACGCCGAAGGGCGCTTCGGGAAGCGTCCCGAAGCGCCCTCGGACGGGTCTTCACAAGCCCTGCCGACCCGCTCGTCAGCCGTTCTTGATGCGGTTCGTCAGCTCGGTCACCTGGTTGTAGATGGACCGCCGCTCGGCCATCAGCGCACGGATCTTGCGGTCGGCGTGCATGACGGTCGTGTGGTCGCGGCCGCCGAACTGCGCGCCGATCTTCGGCAGCGACAGGTCCGTCAGCTCGCGGCAGAGGTACATCGCGATCTGCCGGGCCGTCACCAGCACCCGGCTGCGCGAGGCTCCGCACAGGTCCTCCACGGTGTGGCCGAAGTAGTCGGCCGTGGCCGCCATGATGGCGGTCGCCGTGATCTCCGGCGAGGCGTCCTCGCCGCCGGGGATGAGGTCCTTGAGGACGATCTCCGTGAGCCCGAGGTCCACCGGCTGGCGGTTGAGGCTCGCGAACGCCGTCACCCGGATCAGCGCGCCCTCCAGCTCGCGGATGTTGCGCGAGATGCGGGAGGCGATGAACTCCAGGACCTCCGGCGGGGCGTTGAGCTGCTCCTGGACCGCCTTCTTCCGGAGGATCGCGATCCGTGTCTCCAGCTCCGGCGGCTGGACGTCCGTGATCAGCCCCCACTCGAAGCGGTTGCGGAGCCGGTCCTCCAGGGTCACCAGCTGCTTGGGCGGCCGGTCCGAGGAGAGGACGATCTGCTTGTTGGCGTTGTGCAGGGTGTTGAACGTGTGGAAGAACTCCTCCTGCGTCGACTCCTTGCTCGCCAGGAACTGGATGTCGTCGACCAGCAGGATGTCCATGTCGCGGTAGCGCTTGCGGAACGCGTCCGCCTTGCCGTCGCGGATGGAGTTGATGAACTCGTTCGTGAACTCCTCGGAGCTGACATAGCGCACGCGCGTGCCCGGGTAGAGGCTGCGTGCGTAGTGCCCGATGGCGTGCAGCAGGTGGGTCTTGCCCAGTCCCGACTCGCCGTAGATGAACAGCGGGTTGTACGCCTTGGCCGGCGCCTCGGCGACCGCCACGGCGGCCGCGTGCGCGAAGCGGTTGGACGCGCCGATGACGAAGGTGTCGAAGAGGTACTTCGGGTTCAGCCGCGCCGTCGGCTCACCGCCACCGCCACCGGTCGGCGCAGCGGTGCCGCCGCCCGAACCCGATCCGCCGCGGGCGGGCGGCTCGGGCAGCTCGCGGCGCTGCTGCTGCTCGTACGGCATGCGCTCCGGTCGCTCCGGAGCGCGGTAGTCCGGCTGCTGCTCGTACTGCGAGGCGTAGGGGTCGCGCTCGCCCTCGGCGAAGGCGCCCAGGCGCGGCTGCTGCCAGCTGTAGTCGCCCCGGTCGGGCACGGACGGGCCCGACGGCGCCGAGTGGCGCGGCCAGGCGCCCGGCTCGGAGCGCTGGGGCTGGTAGTCCGGGTAGGCGGGCCGCACGCTCGGCAGCTCGTCGCCGGGGGACGGACGGCCGTAGCCCTCCCGGGCCTCGTAGCCGCCGTGGTTCTCGTAGCCCTCGTACGTGTCGCGGGCATCGCGGCCCTGTCCCCCCGTGTGGGTGGTGGGCTGGCGGCTCTCCTGGGGCTGCGGGGCCGGGGACTCGCCCGCCGAGTCGTCGACCGTGATCGCGATCCGGATGGGGCGGCCGCACTCGCGGCTCAGGGTCTCGCTCACGATCGGCGCGAGCCGGCCCTCGAGTACGCCCTTGGCGAACTCGTTCGGCACGGCCAGCAGTGCCGTGTCGGCCACCAGCGCAAGGGGCTGGCAGCGCCTGATCCAGTGCTCGTCCTTGCTCTCCACGCCGCCGCGCCCCTCGCCCAGGAGCTGTTCGAGTACGCGCGGCCACACTGCGGCAAGATCGGCGGGCAGGTCAGCCACAGGGCACGCTCTCTCAGTCACGGGGGGTGCCCCGGAGTCCCACGAATGTGTGGTTCTCGGGACGGGCGGGAAGGATTCGGAGTTCAGTCACGGTAGTCAGGGCGAGGTGTGCGGTTCAAGTCGTTGTCCACAGGGTGTGTACAAATGTGCCACGAGGCGCGCCCTGGCGTCGTCCCGGGCCCGGGGAGGCTACGGTGTATGCCGGGTGCGCTGCCGGTTTGACCGGATGGCGTAACGGCGCGTACCGTGACCAGGTCGAGTTGTCGATGGCTGCTGCCGCCTGCCTCCGATGGGCAAAGATCGCGGGCCTTCCGGGTTCGCGATCATGAAGCGGTGCACTTGGGCGTATTGCGAGTCTCCTCGTGGGCGCACGGTGACAGCCAGGCGATGTACCGCCATCACCCGATTCATTTCTGGAGCCCCCGAGTGAGCAAGCGCACCTTCCAGCCGAACAACCGCCGTCGCGCGAAGACCCACGGCTTCCGCCTGCGCATGCGTACCCGTGCCGGCCGCGCGATCCTCGCGTCCCGCCGTGGCAAGGGTCGCGCCCGCCTGTCGGCCTGACCAGCCTGACGTCAAGGTCCATGACGTGCTGCCTTCCGAGTCTCGGCTGAGGCGGCGCGAGGACTTCGCGACCGCGGTTCGCCGAGGACGCAGGGCCGGGCGCCCGCTCCTCGTCGTCCACCTACGCAGCGGTACAACGGACCCGCACACACCTGGGGGGAACGCTCCCTCGGTGCGTGCGGGTTTCGTCGTGAGCAAGGCCGTGGGCGGTGCCGTCGTCCGCAACCTGGTCAAGCGACGGCTGCGCCACCTGGTGCGTGACCGGCTGGATCAGCTGCCCGCCGGTAGCCTGATGGTGGTGCGAGCCCTGCCGGGCGCGGGCGAGGCGGACCACGGGCAGCTGGCCCGCGACCTCGACACCGCACTGCAGCGGCTGCTGGGAGGGGCGCCGCGAAGCAATCCCCCGGGGGGTGACCCCCGGAACCCCGGTCCCCCGGGAGGGAGCGCACAGTGAAGTACCCGCTGCTGTGGTTGATCAAGCTCTACCAGTGGACCATCAGCCCGCTGCTGGGCCCGGTCTGCAAGTACTACCCGTCGTGCTCGCACTATGGGTACACGGCCATCAATGTGCACGGCGCGGTCAAAGGCACGGTACTGACCGCCTGGCGCATCCTGCGCTGCAACCCGTGGTCGCTCGGTGGCGTCGATCACGTCCCTCCCCGGAAGCGTCCGGTCTGGCACCAGCGGCTGAGGAGCCGACTGGGTGGGAACCCCGTCCAGGGGTCCGCCGCACAGCCCGAGACTCAGCCCAACGCCCAAGGAGCCTGATTCGTGGACACGATCCTCGGTCCTCTCTATACCGCCGTTTCCTGGATCATCGTCCAGTTCCATTCGCTGTACAGCCTTGTCTTCGACAAGAACAGCGGCTGGGCGTGGGGTCTGTCCATCGTCTCGCTGGTGGTTCTGATCCGTATCTGCCTGATCCCGCTCTTCGTGAAGCAGATCAAGGCGACGCGGAACATGCAGGCGCTCCAGCCGAAGATGAAGGCGATCCAGGAGCGCTACAAGAGCGACAAGCAGCGCCAGTCCGAAGAGATGATGAAGCTCTACAAGGAGACGGGCACCAACCCTCTCTCGAGCTGTCTCCCGATCCTGGCCCAGTCGCCGTTCTTCATCTCGCTGTACCAGGTCCTGAACCACATCGCGCAGGGCAAGACGGTCGGCGTCATCGACAAGTCGCTGCTCGACAGCGCGCGTCAGGCACACATCTTCGGCGCCCCGCTGTCCGTGAAGTTCCTGGACTCGGCCTCGAAGGTGGAGTCCCTGGGCGCCTCGCTCACCGACGTCCGGGTCGTCACGGTCGTCATGATCGTCCTGATGTCGCTGTCGCAGTTCTACACGCAGCGCCAGCTGATGACGAAGAACGTCGACCTCACGGTGAAGACGCCGTTCATGCAGCAGCAGAAGATGCTGATGTACGTCTTCCCGATCATGTTCGCCGTCTTCGGCATCAACTTCCCGGTCGGTGTCCTGGTCTACTGGCTGACCACCAACGTGTGGACCCTGGGCCAGCAGATGTACGTCATCCGGCGTAACCCCACCCCGGGCAGCCTCGCCTACAAGCAGCGCCAGGAGCGGCTGCGTGCCAAGGGCAAGCTGAAGGAGGAGCCGGCCGAGGTCGAGGCGAAGAAGGCGGCCGAGGCCGCCCGTGCGGCCCGTCAGCAGCCGAAGCGCCAGACCAAGTCCAAGCGGTCCACGACCGGCCACTCCCGGGCCACGGCCGACTCCGAGAAGACCACCCTGGAGAAGCCGGAGCCCGGTGACGACACGTCCCAGCAGGCCGGTGGTTCCTCCCGCGCCAAGTCCGGGCAGCGCAAGGGCGGCCCGCAGCGGCCCAAGCGCCCGTCGCACCCGTCCAAGAAGTGATGAAGGAGTCCACTGTGACGGACACGCAGAGTCAGACCGAGGCAGTCGCCGAGGGCACTGACACCCTGTCCCGCCTGGAGCAGGAAGGCGAGATCGCGGCCGACTACCTCGAGGGGCTGCTGGACATCGCCGACCTCGACGGTGACATCGACATGGACGTCGAGGCCGACCGCGCCTCGGTGTCGATCATCAGCGACGACGCCACCAGCCGTGACCTGCAGAAGCTGGTGGGCCGCGACGGTGAGGTGCTGGAGGCGCTCCAGGAGCTGACCCGGCTGGCCGTGAACCGGGAGACCGGTGACCGCAGCCGTCTGATGCTCGACATCGCCGGCTTCCGGGCGCGCAAGCGCCGCGAGCTGGCCGGGCTGGGTGCGAAGGCCGCTACGGAGGCCAAGAACACCGGCCAGCCGGTCAAGCTGGACCCGATGACGCCCTTCGAGCGCAAGGTCGTCCACGACGCGGTGGCCGCCGCGGGCCTGCGCAGCGAGTCCGAGGGCGAGGAGCCCCAGCGCCGAGTGGTCGTACTCCCGGCCTGACCCCCGGTCGCACTTCCAGGTGTGTACGGCCCCGTCTGCTCGCAGGCGGGGCCGATCCTTGTCAGGCTGATATTCAGACTCTGACACCGTGCTTTATCTCGTGCTTTAACTGCTTGTTCCGACCGCTTGCTCCACCTGCTGCCGGACGCCCGCAGACGCATCCAGACGCTTTCAGACAATGATGTACGGAAGGACGGTTCCCCGTGGAAGAGGCAGCGGAGCTTCCCCCGGCGCCCCCGGCGGCACGGGCGGTATTCGGTGACCGCTTTCCGGAGGCCGTCCGCTACGCGGAGCTGCTCGCCGACGCGGGAGTGAAGCGTGGGCTGATCGGCCCCCGTGAGGTCCCCCGGCTCTGGGAACGCCACCTGCTGAACTGCGCGGTGCTCTCCGAGGCCGTGCCCGACGGGGTCTCGGTGTGCGATGTGGGCTCGGGAGCCGGCCTGCCCGGCATCCCGCTCGCCCTGGTCCGGCCTGATCTGCAGATCACCCTGCTGGAGCCGCTGCTGCGCCGCACCACGTTCCTCCAGGAGGTCGTGGAACTGCTCGGCCTGGACCATGTCACCGTCGTCCGTGGCCGCGCCGAGGAGATGCTCGGCAAGATCGATCCCGTGCATGTCGTCACCGCGCGGGCCGTGGCGCCGCTGGACCGGCTGGCGAGCTGGGGCGTGCCGCTGCTGCGTCCCTACGGCGAGATGCTGGCTCTCAAGGGCGACACCGCGGAGGAAGAGCTGAAGAGTGCCCGGGCCGCACTGAGCAAGCTCGGGGTTGTCCACACCTCGGTGCTCCAGGTCGGCGAGGGCGTTGTGGATCCGATGTCCACCGTGGTGCGGGTCGAGGTCGGGGAGAGCCCGGGCGGCGTGCGCTTCGCGGCCAAGCGGGCGAAGGCCGCCCGGGTGAGCCGTTCCCGCCGTCGGCGCTGAGACACGCCTCGCCATGCTCCATACAAGCTGGCAAAACTATCCATAACGGAGTGTCGCGGTCGGGTAGCGGCGTGTGCCATGCATCGTGTTTCACGTGAAACGTCGCTCCCTGCTGCATGGAATCCTCGGCCGCGGTCGCGCGGCCACCGCTGCCGCTTCCGTGCCGGGTGGCCGTCACCCGGTCGAGGAAGCGGATTCATCCACAGGCCCACGCGATTCATCCACAGGAGAACGGGCCTCGCTGGTTCACGACCCCGAAAGCATGGCAGGCTCTGTCCATTGCGAGCCTGATGTCGAGGAGAGTGAATCCTTGCGGTCCGACGCCAATACCGCGGGGCCGATGACCGACCCGGTCCCCGGCCCCCGCCCCTCCGACTCCCAGCCGGTGGCTGTCCCTGGTCCCCTGACCCCTGGCGAGATCGTTTCACGTGAAACGCCGCCACCGCCGATGCCTCGCCCGGAGCAGACCCGGGTGATGGTCGTCGCCAACCAGAAGGGCGGCGTCGGCAAGACCACGACCACCGTCAATCTGGCTGCGTCACTGGCTCTCCACGGCAACCGGGTGCTGGTCATCGACCTCGACCCGCAGGGCAATGCCTCGACGGCGCTGGGCATCGACCACCACGCCGAGGTGCCGTCCATCTATGACGTCCTCGTCGACAACAAGCAGCTCTCCGACGTGGTGCAGCCGGTCACCGATGTGGAGGGCCTCTTCTGCGCCCCCGCCACCATCGACCTGGCGGGCGCCGAGATCGAGCTGGTCTCGCTCGTGGCCCGGGAAAGCCGGCTGGACCGGGCGATCAAGGCATACGAGCAGCCGCTGGACTACATCCTCATCGACTGCCCGCCGTCGCTCGGCCTGCTGACGGTCAATGCCCTTGTCGCCGGTGCCGAGGTGCTGATCCCCATCCAGTGCGAGTACTACGCGCTGGAGGGGCTGGGCCAGCTGCTGCGCAATGTCGAGCTGGTACGGGGTCACCTGAACCCCAAGCTTCATGTCTCGACGATTCTGCTGACGATGTACGACGGCCGGACGCGGCTCGCCTCGCAGGTGGCTGAGGAGGTGCGCAGCCACTTCGGTCATGAGGTGCTGAGAACGAGCATCCCGCGCTCGGTCCGCATCTCCGAAGCGCCCAGCTATGGGCAGACAGTTCTTACCTATGATCCGGGTTCCAGTGGCGCTCTGTCCTACCTGGAGGCCGCCCGGGAAATGGCACTACGGGGGGTGGGCGTGCACTACGACGGCACGGCGGCCCACACCGTGGGTCATCAGCAACAGCAAGACCAGCACAGCATGGCGGAGGGGCTGCAGTGAGTGAGCGACGTAGAGGACTGGGCCGGGGGCTCGGTGCGCTGATCCCGCCGGCGCCGAAGGCGTCGGACAAGGGTGGACCGGCGGTCGGTGCCGGTGTGACGTCCCCTACCGCGGTTCCGGTGATGACGCCGGAACGAGGCGTGGCCGTGTCCAAGGTCACCACGCTCCCCATGGAAGACGCCATTGTTTCGCCAGAGGCCGGATTCCACGAGCCCGATTCACGTGAAACGGATGCCGTGGACGGCATGCGGGGTGTGGAGTCTGCGGCGCCGTACACGGGGGAGGCCGCCGGTGCCCACTTCGCGGAGCTGCCCCTGGACTCGATCACTCCCAATCCTCGGCAGCCGCGCGAGGTCTTCGACGTGGACGCCCTGGCCGAGCTGGTCACCTCCATCCGTGAGGTCGGCCTTCTCCAGCCCGTCGTCGTGCGGCAGCTCACGCCGGAGCGCTATGAGCTGATCATGGGCGAGCGCCGCTGGCGTGCTTGCCGCGAGGCCGGACTGGAGAAGATCCCCGCCATTGTCCGGGCGACCGACGACGAGAAGCTTCTGCTGGACGCCCTGCTGGAGAATCTGCACCGAGCCCAGCTGAACCCGCTGGAGGAGGCTGCGGCCTACGACCAGCTGCTCAAGGACTTCAACTGCACGCATGACGAGCTGGCGGACCGGATCGGGCGCTCCCGCCCCCAGGTCTCCAACACGCTGCGGCTGCTGAAGCTGTCGCCGGCCGTGCAGAAGCGGGTCGCTGCCGGTGTCCTTTCCGCTGGACATGCCCGTGCCCTGCTCTCCGTCAACGAATCCGACGAACAGGACGAGCTCGCCCGCCGCATTGTGGCCGAGGGTCTCTCGGTGCGTTCGGTGGAAGAGATCGTGACGCTGATGGGTTCGCGGCCCAAGGCAGGGAAGTCCAAGAGCCCCCGGGCCGGCGCGCGGATCTCTCCGGCGCTGACCGATCTCGCGTCGCGGCTGTCGGACCGCTTCGAGACCAGGGTGAAGGTCGACCTCGGTCAGAAGAAGGGGAAGATCGTGGTCGAGTTCGCCTCGATGGACGATCTGGAGCGGATCCTGAGCACGCTCGCCCCGGGTGAGGGAAGGGTCCTGGAGCAGAAGCTCTCCGCGGGGGACGAGGAAGACGCCGGGTAATTCACCGGGCAATCAATGCTTCGGGCGGGTTGAGTTTCACGTGAAACCTTGCGTGGGACACAACCCGCCCTTTGCCTTGTCGAGCTATCGGCCCAATCGACGTGCGGATACGATGCGTTGGGGTATGGCACATCCACGTTGGACTCAGTTCACGGAGGGGCGGCGCCATGCGAACGGTGAGCCGGACCGGACTGGTGGCAGCGGGCTTGAGCCTGGGAGCAGTCGGCGGATTCGTCGGCAGTCTTCTCAGGGAACGCAGTACGTTGAGCGCCGCCCGGAACGCGGCGCGCGATGGAAGCGAGGTACTGACTGCATGGGTCGTCGGCTCGTACCGCTCACTCTCGACAACCTCCCCGACCTCCCCAAGCGCTGCCGCGCCTGTGTCTTCTGGGAGCTGGACCCCGTCAGCGGCGAGGCCGCGCTGAGGGCCGGCCGCCCGGAGCTGGAGAAAGAGGCATGGATTTCAGCGGTCCTGCTGGAGTGGGGCTCCTGCGGTCGGCTGGTGTATGTCGATGAGGTGCCCGTGGGCTTTGTGCTGTACGCGCCGCCCGCCTATGTGCCCCGTTCGACGGCCTTTCCCACGAGCCCGGTGGCTGCGGATGCCGTGCAGCTGATGACCGCATGGCTGGCTCCTGCCTATCAGGGACAGGGGCTGGGCCGGATGATGGTGCAGACCGTGGCCAAGGACGTGCTCCGGCGCGGTTTCAAGGCCATCGAGGCATTCGGCGATGCACGCTGGAAGGACCCGGCCTGTGTGCTGCCGGCCGATCATCTGCTGGCGGTGGGCTTCAAGACCGTGCGGCCGCATCCGCGCTATCCCCGCCTTCGGCTGGAGCTGAAGTCGACGCTCTCCTGGAAGGAGGATGTCGAGCTGGCACTGGATCGGCTGCTGGGCGCGGTTCAGAAGGAACCGGCGCTGAGGCCCCTCTAGGCGCTGTAGCAGGAGATACGAAACGGGCCCGCCCCTCGGTGAGGGGCGGGCCCGTTGCGCTGTTTCACGTGAAACAGCGCTTGCTTGTCGCTCTCGCGCTGCGGTGCTTACGCGTGGATGAAGTTGCTCAGCTCGCGCTCGAGGGCGGCCTTGGGCTTGGCACCGACGATGGTCTGGACGACCTCGCCACCCTTGTAGACGTTGAGCGTCGGGATCGACATGACGCCGTACTTCGCGGCCGTGGCCGGGTTCTGGTCGATGTTCAGCTTGACGATCTCGATCTTCTCGCCGTACTCCTTGGCGATCGCCTCGAGGGAGGGGGCGATCTGGCGGCACGGGCCGCACCAGTCGGCCCAGAAGTCCACCAGTACGGGCTTGTCGCTCTTGAGGACGTCCTCGTCGAAGGATGCGTCGGTCACGGCCTTGAGAGCCATTGCGGTCTCCTTGAATCTTTCGGTGCGTGGGGCAGGGAGGATCAGGGGGTCTTCTCGGGCTCCCGGACGCTCTCGCCGTCGGCGAGCGAGGCGAGGTAGCGCTCGGCGTCCAGAGCGGCGGAGCAGCCCGTACCGGCGGCGGTGATCGCCTGGCGGTAGGTGTGGTCCACGACGTCACCGGCGGCGAACACACCGGTGAGGTTGGTCCGGGTGGACGGGGCCTGCACCTTCAGGTAGCCCTCGTCGTCCAGCTCCAGCTGTCCCTTGAACAGCTCGGTGCGCGGGTCGTGCCCGATGGCGATGAACAGACCGGTCACCGGCAGCTCGGAGGTCTCGCCGGTCTTGAGGTTGCGGAGGGTGAGACCGGAGAGCTTGTTCTCGCCGTGGACCTCGGCGACCTCGCTGTCCCACACGAAGGAGATCTTCGGGTCGGCGAAGGCGCGCTCCTGCATCGCCTTGCTCGCCCGCAGGGCGTCACGGCGGTGCACGACGGTGACGGACTTGGCGAAGCGCGAGAGGAAGGTGGCCTCCTCCATCGCGGTGTCGCCACCGCCGACGACGGCGATGTCCTGGTCCTTGAAGAAGAACCCGTCGCACGTGGCGCACCAGGAGACACCGCGGCCGGAGAGCTCGTCCTCACGCGGCAGCCCCAGCTTGCGGTGCTGGGAGCCGGTGGTGACGATCACGGCCTTGGCACGGTGGACGGTGCCGGCGGAGTCGGTGACGGTCTTGATCTCGTCGCTCAGGTCGACGGCGACGACGTCGTCCGGGATCAGCTCGGCGCCGAAACGCTCGGCCTGGGCGCGCATGTTGTCCATCAGGTCCGGGCCCATGATCCCTTCGCGGAACCCGGGGAAGTTCTCCACGTCGGTGGTGTTCATCAGCGCACCACCGGCGGTCACGGCGCCCTCGAAGACCAGAGGCTTCAGGGAGGCACGGGCGGTGTAGAGCGCGGCCGTATAGCCCGCGGGCCCGGAGCCGATGATGATCACGTTGCGGACGTCGCTCACGGGTGTCTTCCTTGTCTCTGCCGACAGCTGTCTGGGTCCTTGCTGGGTCTCACCCCACCCAACGGATCCTACGGGGCGAGCATTCCCTCGGGTGCCGACAGCACGGCGTGTGACCGTTCAGGAACGCGGCAGAGTCTGAGTCAGCAGGATCTTTCCCTTGGCGGAGGGGGAACTGCTTTCGCAGGCGGAAGAGACGACGTAAGCATCGACGAGCGTGGTGTCGGCGGCATTGGGGAGGACGATCAGATAGGCGTCCTCTCCTTTGTATTTCTCCTGCTGGGTGGCCAACGGCATCTCCGAGCGGCCGATGCCCTGCCGGACACAGGCCGGGGGCGTGCTGCCGAAGTCGCGCAGCGTCGTCTCCGGGGAGTTCTGGGCACTCATCCCCCGGGACTCGGCTGTCTTCGAGCCCTGCAGAAGATCGTGGACGCGCGCCTTCAGATTTCCGGAGGCGAGAGGGGAGTAGGCCGACTCGCTCCTGTCCGCATCGGGCGAGCCCGCGCGGGTGCCCCCGTCGTCGCCTGATTGCAGGAAGAAGCCGCCGACGCCGATCACAGCGGCGGCGCAGGCGGTGCCGAGCAGCGCCCGGGGCCAGCGCTTGCGACGCCGGGAGTGCGGACTCTGCGCGGCGGGCGTGCGGCGGCCGGGGCCCGTTGCAGCTCGCGGGTGGCCTGCGGGGCGGGCGTCGCGGGTTCCTGTTTCACGTGAAACAGGCTCGGGCGCGGCGTCCTCCCCCGCGATTTCACGTGAAACAGCCGTCGTTTCACGTGAAACACCAGCATGAGGATCCGCCTCGGGCGCGGTTGCGTCGAGAAGCGCCTCCGC
The DNA here is from genome assembly GCF_056930295.1 of Streptomyces sp. 17_S59. Taxonomy (NCBI): domain Bacteria; kingdom Bacillati; phylum Actinomycetota; class Actinomycetes; order Kitasatosporales; family Streptomycetaceae; genus Streptomyces; species Streptomyces sp. 17_S59. Next base: position 3,510,449 of record NZ_JBXOWD010000001.1, read on the forward strand.
TGCCAGAGCGGCGTCGATGCGTTCCGCGACATCCGCCGGCATCCGGACCGGTCCGGGAAGCGTGCCGAGCAGCCCCCGGATTTCGTCCAGCGACGTCCGTACGTCTTCGCACAGCTCGCAGTCCTCCAGATGCTCGCGTACGTCCGCCGTGCGCGAGGGGGGGAGGATGCCCTCGGTGAGGGCGGAAATCTCCGCGACCTCCGGGTGCCCATCCGTGCCGGTCCTCGAAGTCACGCTCGCCCACCTCCGCCCTTCACTGGATCTGCGTCGCTCTGTCCTGCCGGTGGTGGGACGGACGTCCCCTGCGACCGGTTCCTTTCCCTGTCCATAGGTGGGCTACCCCTGCCGTCCGGGCGCAGATGGGTGAGCATGGGCAGCAGCCGTGCCCGGCCTCTGGCGCACCGGCTCTTCACGGTGCCGGTCGGGACGTCCAGCATTCTGGCCGCCTCGGCGACGGGATAGCCCTGCATGTCGACGAGCACGAGAGCGGCACGCTGATCCGGCGGCAGCTTGCCCAGGGCCCGGATCAGCTCCCGGTGCAGATCCCCCCGCTCGGCGGGAGCGGCGGCCGACTCATGGGGCTCGAGGAGCTGCTCGAGCCGCTCGGTCTCGGCGAGGGGTGCGGTCCGCCGCGAGGCGGCCTTGCGGGCCCGGTCCAGGCAGGCATTGACGGTGATGCGGTGCAGCCAGGTGGTGACCGCCGACTGCCCACGGAAGGTGTGGGCGGCCCGATAGGCGGAGACCAGCGCGTCCTGAACGGCGTCGGCAGCCTCTTCCCGGTCCCCCAGCGTCCGCAGCGCCACCGCCCACAGCCGGTCGCGGTGCCGCCGCACGATCTCGCCGAAGGCGTCGGGGTCACCGTCGAGGTGCATCGAGAGAAGCTCGGCGTCGCTGGCGCGGCCACGCGTGACGTCGTCCAACGTCGAGCCCTCCCCCTGAGTGACGCGGTGACCTCGCGGTCAGCCGGTGAATTCCACTTCGGTGATGCCCTGCTTGTAGCCGGCTCCGCTGTAGTTGGCGGCTCCGGAGTAGGGCGCCTCGGTGATCCACACAAGGACGTAGCGTGCTTGTGTCGGCTTCCAGGACGCCTTCGCGGCATTGGCGGACGTCTTCACAGTCGTCAGCTTTTTCATCGACTTGAGCGATTGGCTGGGCGAGTCGGCCGCGTAGAACGTCATGGCGGTGTGGTCGCCCTCGTACTGCAGCTGCACGGAAGCGCTGTCGATCATCTTTGCGGTGCCGAGGTCGTAGACGATCCCGAAGCCTTCCTTGTACGGAGTGAGCTTGGGTCCGTCATCGAATGACCGCGAACGCCAAGCGGTCCGAGTGTCGTGGTCGTAGCTGTCCTTCACCAGCTCCGGGTGCTGCGGACTGCCGTCCGGTGCGTATTCCGTGCCGCCCTTGATCTCAACGGGCTTGCTCTCGGCCTTCGTCGGCGCATCGTCCCCCGACGACTGTGACCGCGGCGTTTCGTCCGGCTCCCCGTCCTTCAGCAGCGTATCCGCCAGCTGCCAACTCCCCAGGCCCAGCGCGGCGATGAGAATGGCGGAGACGGTCCACTTGAGCGCCCTGCCCGTGCGGCTCTGGAGCGGGGGCGGCGGGACGGCCGGGAGGGGCTGGGCGGGGCCGACGCCCCGGGGGCCGGGCTGGACGCGGGGGTAGGCCGGCGGCGTGGCGTACGCGGACTCCGGGGGCCGGATGCGCGGCATCGCGGCGACCGCCTTGGCCAGCTCCTCCGGAGTCGCGCAGGGCTTCTCCTGACGGGATGCGGTCGCACCGTCGTTGACGAGCGCGCGCATGGCCAGCTCGGACAGGCCCCGGTGGACCCCGGCGCGGACCTGGTCGGGTGCGATCAGCCCGACGCCCTTCGGCAGGCCGGACAGACCGTGGGCGTTGCCCTCGTACGGCCAGCGCTGGGTGAGCGCGGCGTACAGGAGCGCACCGATGGCCTCGGTGTCCGTCCGCTGGGGGCGGTCGGAGGTGATCCCCCGGAGCGCCGCCATCACGGCGAGACCGCGGATGCGGTACTGGCCGGTCTCGGTGCGCAGGACGGAGCCGGGGTTGAGGCGCAGGTGGGCGAGGCCCTCGCGGTGGGCGGCGGCCATGGCCTGGGAGACCTGGCTGACGAGCTGGTAGGCGTCGTGCGGCTCCAGCGGGCCGGAGGCCAGGGTGGCCGACAGCTCGGTGGCGTCGGGCAGCCACTCGTGGACGACGTAGACGAGGTCGTTCTCCTCGACCGCGTCGAGGACCTGGACGAAGCGCGGGTCGCCGAGCAGGGCCGCGGAGCGCGCGGCGGCGAGCACCGGGCGGGCCCGTGGATGGTCGGCGGGCAGCAGGTGGACCCCGACGGCGCGACGCAGCTTCTCGTCGACGGCACGCCAGCTGCTGAATCCCTCCAGACGGGTGACGCACTCCTCCAGGCGGTACCTTCTGGCGAGCTTGTGACCGCTGTGCAGCTCGGGCGGTTGTGCGTCGCGCGCGGGGCTTTCGCTCTCCGCGCGCTTCGTCTCCTTCTGCTTGCCGGCCTTCCGGTCGGCCTCGGCCCCGTCGGTCGTGGCCCGGCCCGCCTCGGCGGTCAGCGGCTTGTCGCCGCTGTTGTCGGCCACGTCGACGGCAGTCGTGCTCCGTTCCGCCACCGTCGCTCCTGCCTCCCCATCCGTTGCACGCTGTCCACAGCCAAGACAATTGTGCCCACAGTCCGACGCTATGCACGACACGCGGCGGCGGGCGATGGTTGTGCTCCGGTCAGCGCCCCAGTCGGCCCCGAACCATACCGACCATGGCGGTCAGCTCCTCGATCCGCATCCGCTTCGCGGCGATGTAGAAGACGGCGATCAGGATCAGTCCACCACCCACCAGGGCGGCGAGCGATCCGATGACGCCGCTGCCCAGAACCTGACCGATTCCGTAAGCGACGGCTCCGCCGATCAGCGCCGCGGGGACGCATGCGCCGCCCAGGCGGGCGTAGGTGCGGATGACGTGCGAGCCGTCCAGGTCGCCGCCCAGCCGCGTGCGCAGCCGGCGCCAGGCCACGCCGACGCCGACGGCGTAGCCGAGGCCGTAGGAAGCGGCCATGCCGGCGACGGCCCAGCGGGCGGGCAGCACCAGGTAGCTCACCCCGGCGGCCGCCGCGAAGACGGCGGAGACGATCAGCGTGTTGTAGAAGGGGGTGCGAGTGTCCTCGTAGGCGTAGAACCCGCGCAGGATGACGTACTGGGCGGAGAACGGGATCAGACCGAGGCCGAAGGCCATCAGGATGAAACCGATGTTGGTGGCACCCTCCGTGCCCGAGCCGCCCGAGAACATCAGCGTGCACATGGGCACGCCGAGCGCGACGAAGGCGAAGGCGCAGGGCACGATCGCAACGGCCGAGGTGCGCAGCCCGTGGGAGAGGTCGTCGCGGACGGCCGAGACGTCCCCGTCATGGGCGGCGCGCGAGATCCGGGGCAGCACGGCGGTCATCACCGAAACGGTGATGATGGCCTGCGGCATCTGCCAGAGCTGGAGCGCGAAGTTGTAGGCGGCGATGCCGGTGCCGGTGTGGTTGGCCTTCTCGGCCACCGCGCCGGCCTTGGTGGCGAGCTGCGTGACCACCACCATGCTGAGCTGGTTGGCGAGCACGAAGAAGAACGTCCACTTGGCGAGGCCGGCGGCCTTGCCGAGGCCCTGCCCCCGCCAGTCGAAGCGGGGCCGGATCCGGAAGCCCGCGTCGCGCAGGTAGGGGAACATCGCCAGCGCCTGGACGACCAGGCCCAGCAGGGTGCCGATGCCCAGCAGCCGCACGCCCTCGGGCGTGATGGTGGCGGCGCTGACCTTGCTGTCGCTGAAGGGGCCGAAGGCCCAGATGAAGGCGCCGAAGGTGGCGATGATGATGATGTTGTTGAGGACCGGGGTCCACATCATCGCGCCGAACCTGCCCCGGGCGTTGAGGATCTGACCCAGGACCACGTGCACGCCCATGAAGAACATCGTGGGCAGGCAGTAGCGGGCGAACGCGACCGCCACGTCCATCCGGTCCGGGTCCCCGGCGATGGTTGGCGACATCGCCTGGATGAAGAGCGGTGCTCCCAGCACACAGACGGTGGTGACGCCCGCCAGCAGCACGACGACGAGGGTGAGGAGCCGGTTGGCGTAGGCCTCGCCGCCGTCCTCGTCGTTCTTCATCGAGCGGACCAGCTGCGGGATGAAGACGGCGTTCAGGGCGCCGCCGCCCACGAGGATGTAGATCATCGTCGGCAGGACGTTGGCGACCTGGTAGTCGTCGTTGAGCGTGCCGACGCCGATAGCCGCCGCCATGACGAGGTTCCGGCCGAAGCCCAGGACGCGCGAGACGAGGGTGCCCGCCGCCATCAGCGCGCTCGACTTCAGGAGGCCGGCCGCCCGGCCGCCGCCCTTCGCCGGCTCCGCGGCCGCGGGCTCCTGCTCGGGAGCGGGCTCGGCCGCGGGCGGCTGCGGGGGCGGCACGGGGGAGCGGTACTGCCCGGGAGCCGGGATCTGCTGGCCGGCCGGGCGCTGGGGCTCGTACGGCTGCTGCTGGTCGCGGTACAGGTGGGCGAAGGCGTCGCGGGGCTGCCCCCCGGGCGCGGCGGTCGGCTGCTCGCCGAATCCGCCCACGCTCATGAGCTGGGTCGCGTCCTCCTCGCCGTATGCGGGCGGGGCCTGCTCGGCACGCGGTGCCTGTGCCGTCGCCCACATCCGGGGATCGGAGGCGTACTGGTTGGCCGGCGCCTGCTGGTAGGGCTGCGTGGGCGGTGCCGTCAGGTCGTACCGGGCGTCGGTCACCGGGTCCTGGGCGGACGGGGCCTGCGCGGGGTACGGGTCGGACGCGTATGCGTCGCGGAGGTACGGGTCACGGGCGTACGGCCCCTGCTCCGGCATGCCCGGCGCCGGAGGGTACGGACCGGTCAGGGGGGCGCCGGGGGGCGCCGGAGCAGGCGGCACCGGCGGGTGCTGGTCCCGCTGCTGCTCACCGCCCGCGCCCTGACCGCGGTCACCGTCGTACGGCGCGTTCATCGCTACCCCACCTCATCGTCCGCGGCCAGCCGGCCCCACCACACGTCAATGTTCCACTTTCTCACCTGAGCCGGACTGGCCACCGTTTCGTGCGCCGGTTTCCGGCGCCGGATCACCCGGCTGCTCGGGCTTGTCGTCGCCGGAGCCACCGCCTGTGCCCGGGTTTCCGCCGTCTTCCGCTTCACCCTCGCCACCTGCTGCTTTGCGAGCGGCGGCCCGCTTGCGCTGGAGGTAGATGCGCAGTCCCGCGAGGACCAGGAGGAGGACCCCACCGGCGATGACGAGCAGAACCATAGGGGTGATGGAGGTGACATGCACAGTGAAGGTGATCTTCTCACCGTAGGGCTGGCCGTCATCGGTGTAGAGCTGTGCCGTCACCTGTACCGGACCGTTGGCATTTGCCCGGGTCTCGAACTTCACCGACTGCGACCGGCCGCCCGCGATCTCCACCGGCTGAGCGGCGTCGATCTTGAGGCGGTTCGGCTGGATCGAGGTGAGGACCAGTCGCAGCCCGTGGACCCCCTGGAGCAGGTCGTTCTGCACGGTCACCGGGATCGTCGCGCTGCGTCCCGAGAGGGTCGCGTCGGACTTCTTGATCAGGTGCACCCGGCGGGTGAGCTGATCCAGGTAGGACTGCACGGCGTCGCGGAACGCCGCGGCTCCCCGCGGGTTGCCGCGCCACGACGTGGACATCTCGCGCATGATCGCGCTGCCGAACGGGGTGACCACGCGGTCCTGGGCGGTGAGGATCACTTTGAAGCTGTCGAGGGTGCTCTGGGTCTTCTGGATCGCCTCGAACGCCTCGGTGGTCAGCTCCTGCGCGCGCAGCGAGTCGGGGTAGGAGCCGGGGCCGGGCACCTGCTGGTTGGCGGCGGGATCGGGCTGGAACCTGGCCGCGTCGCCCAGGTCCAGGGGCTGCGTCCAGCGGCCGTCCGACAGTCCCCTGAGGGCTTCCGCCATCGCCTGCGCCTGGCCGGCCGTGGGCATGCGCTGCGGTGCGACGACGATGCTGCGCTCGTTCTCCGGGGCCTGCTTGTTGATCATGAGGCTCTGGGCGAGGAAGCGCTGCACGGCGAGCGAGGAGTCGTCGGCGCGGACCAGATCGCCCTGGAAGGCGGTGGAGAGCCGCGCGTCCGCCACGATCGCGGTGTTGCCGCCGCCGATCTGGCGGGCCGCGGTGGGGGCGTAGGAAGTTCCGCCGGTCTCATGGAGGCTGTCGCTGCGGGCGATGACGTTGTGGGCACCGGCCGAGGTGGCCACGTCCACGATCGAGGAGTCCACCGCGCCGTCGGCCGGCCAGGCGAAGTCCGTGCGCGGCTTCACGCCGAGGATGGTGTCCACGGTGGTCGAGGACAGCTCCGTGGCGGACTGCAGGTGGCTGAGCGTGCCGGAGACGTCCTTGCCCTGGTGGGCGAGCGAGGCGATGTCGGGGTCGCCGAAGGGCAGGGCCACCACCTGGTGGCCCGCCACGGCGGCCTGGAGCTGGCTGAGCCACTGCTTGGCGACCGCCTGGCCCCGCCCGGGGGTGTTCTGTCCGTTCGGGCCGCTCACCCGGTAGCTCTTGGTCATGGCCTCGACCGTGGCGAGCAGGTCCGGGTCGATGACCCAGGTGATCGGCAGCCCCTTGCCGAGGGCCACCATCTGCTGGAGCCGGCCGCCCGGCGCCAGCTCGGCGGCCAGGTCGTCGTTGGGGAAGATCGGCGTCTGCTGCTGGTCGGACTCGGTGCGCGCGGTGAGGTGGGTGGCCGAGATCAGCGGCCACAGGAAGGTCAGCTGGGTCTTCTTGCCCTCGGCAGCGGACGGCTGCCAGGGGAGCAGGGTCCGGCGGATCCCCAGCACCCGCTCGTACGGCTGGTCGGGCGTCTGCCCGGACAGGGTGACGCCGAGCTGGTAGATGCCGTCCTTGCCCAGTGAGAGGTCCTTGACCGGCACGGTCAGGAGGAAGTCCCGGCTGATGCCCGGAGGCAGTTTGTCGATCTTCTGGGAGTGGTTCCCGCCCACCTCGGACCCGTCGGTGCCCGGGGAGAAGGGGCTCCGGTCGGCCACGTCGTCGATGTCGCTGCGCGTGCTGATCTGCGGGCCCACCCGCAGTCCCACGTGGGCGTCGCTGACCGTCGACTTTCCGGTGTTGGTCACCTTGCCGGAGATGGTGAGCGTGTCGTCCTGCTTCGGGGCGACGGGGGTCACCGTGTCGACAGAGACCCCGACCGAGCGCGAGGCGGACGACTCGTCCGGCTCCGCGTGCGCTGCCGGTGCCGCGGGCAGCTGCACCAGGCCGAGGAACACCAGCACTCCGGCCAGCAGGATTGCGGTGTGCCGGTACCACCGGCAGCCGGAAGTGGGCGTTGTCCCCCGGAAGGCCTCCTGGAACTCTGCCGCCTCGGCCACGCGCTCGCCCGTCCCTCGTCGTCGTCACTGGTCGTCGGATGGTGCGTCCCCGAATGGTAACGAGGCCCGCTGTGGCGAAGTGCTGCGGACCGCACTACAAGATCGTCACCGAGGGCCGTTGTCCGGGCTGCGCCTGCTTTGGGGCAGCTGTCGGAAAGCGCCCCATAACGAGGAGGCCCTCCCGCGCGCGGGCACGTACCCTCTTCTGTTGTGCCGAACGCCAACAATGACAGCCACACCCCGTCGTCGACCAACGAGCTGAGCCAGGTGCAGCGACGCGCCGTGAGCGAGCTTCTGCGGGTGTCCCCCGTGGCCGACGACCTCGCTCGCCGCTTCCGGGACGCCGGACACACGCTCGCCCTGGTCGGCGGCTCGGTACGGGATGCGCTGCTCGGCCGACTCGGCAACGATCTGGATTTCACCACCGACGCTCGTCCGGACGAGGTACTGAAGATCGTCCGGCCGTGGGCGGACGCCGTCTGGGAGGTCGGCATCGCCTTCGGCACCGTGGGGTGCCGCAAGTCGGACTTCGACATCGAGATCACGACGTACCGGTCGGAAGCGTACGACCGGACCTCGCGGAAGCCCGAGGTCTCCTACGGCAACTCCATCGAGGAGGACCTGGTCCGCCGGGACTTCACGGTCAACGCGATGGCCGTCGTGCTGCCGGAGAAGCAGTTCGTCGACCCCCACAACGGCCTGGAGGACCTGGCCGCGCGCGTTCTGCGCACCCCGGGCACCCCCCAGGAGTCCTTCTCCGACGACCCGCTGCGCATGATGCGCGCCGCGCGCTTCGCCGCGCAGCTGGACTTCGAGGTCGCGCCCGAGGTCGTGGCCGCGATGACCGACATGGCCGACCGCCTCGAGATCGTCTCGGCCGAGCGGGTCCGTGACGAGTTGAACAAGCTGATCCTCTCGGACTGCCCCCGCAAGGGCCTCAAGCTTCTCGTCGACACCGGGCTCGCCGCCCTCGTCCTGCCGGAGCTGCCGGCCCTCCGGCTGGAGCGCGACGAGCACCACCGGCACAAGGACGTCTACGACCACACGCTGATCGTCCTCGAGCAGGCCATGGCCCTCGAAGCCCCTCGTGACCAGCCGGGAGGCGGGCCGGACCTGGTGCTGCGCCTGGCGGCCCTGCTGCACGACATCGGGAAGCCGAGGACGCGGCGGTTCGAGAAGGACGGCCGGGTCTCCTTCCACCACCACGAGGTGGTCGGCGCCAAGATGACCAAGTCGCGGATGACCAAGCTCAAGTACTCGAACGACCTGGTGAAGGACGTTTCCAAGCTGGTCGAGCTGCACCTGCGCTTCCACGGCTACGGGACCGGCGAGTGGACCGACTCGGCCGTGCGCCGTTATGTGCGTGACGCCGGGCCGCTGCTGGACCGGCTGCACAAGCTGACGCGATCCGACTGCACGACGCGGAACAAGCGCAAGGCGAATGCGCTGTCCCGCGCCTATGACGGGCTTGAGGAGCGCATCGCCCGGCTGAAGGAGCAGGAGGAGCTGGACTCGATCCGCCCGGACCTGGACGGCAACGAGATCATGGAAGTCCTGGGCATCCGGCCGGGTCCGGAGGTCGGCATGGCGTACAAGCACATGCTGGAGCTGCGGCTCGAGCACGGCCCGATGGGACGGGATGCCGCCGTGGCCGCGCTCAAGGAGTGGTGGGCGGCGCAGCAGGGCTGATGCGCTGAGGGTGATGTTTCACGTGAAACATCACGCGGAGAAAGCGCCGAGGGGCGGTGTTTCACGTGAAACACCGCCCCTCGGCGCTTTCGGGCCGCTCGGGAGCCCTTACTTCTTGTTGTCGCCCAGGCAGAGCGTGAACCGGTTGGAGCGCTCCTTCCAGGTGAGCGCAGCAGTGGTGCCCTCGACGTTCTGGCAGGCCAGGGTGTACAGCGTGGAGCCGTCCACCTTCTTCAGCACCTTGAAGCTCGCCTTGCTGTCCGTGCAGTCGAGCTTCTTGATCTCCGGCTTGTTGTCCGTGCCGGTGTTCTGCAGGCAGTCGCCGACCGCGAGCTTGGTGGTGTCGTCGCTCTTGTTGAACAGCCAGCCGCCCACGATGACGATGAGGCCGACGATCGGCACCACGATGTTCCGGAATATCTTCTTGAAGGAGCGCTTCGGGGCCGGCGGCGGCACCGGTGCGCCCTGGTAGGGGCCGGGCTGGCCGTAAGGGCCGGGAGCCGGCTGGCCGTAGGGGGCTTGGGGCTGCTGGGCGTACGGTCCGGGCTGCTGGCCGTACGGGCCCGGCTGCGGGGGGTACGGTGCGCCGCCCTGCGGGCCGTACGGGTTCTGGTTGGGCGGCGGAGTGGACAAGGAGACCCCCGTGGAAGAGCGTGATCGGGTTTGAATGCAGCCCGTAAGGTATCCGGTGTCCATGACATTTCTGCAGTTCATGGAAATCCTGTGGCCTTGATGTGACACTTATCGACGTTTAAAACAGGCCAAAGCGCCAGCAATTGCCGCGTAGATCACGGCAATCGTTATGACCAGTGCGGCGGACCGCCCGTCCGGTGGCAGCATGACGGCCGCCACTCCGGCCGCGCCCACGAACGCCACGTTGAACAGGACGTCGTAGAGCGAGAAGACCCGGCCCCGGAATCCGTCGTCGATTGCTTGCTGGACCACCGTGTCCGTAGCGATCTTGGCGCCCTGGGTGGTGAGTCCCAGGACGAAGGCGGCGACCAGCATGGGGACGGGCTCGAAGGGCAGGCCCAGGGCGGGTTCGAGCACTGCCGCGGTCGTCGCACAGGCCGTCATCCAGCCCAACCGCCCCAGCCGGGCGACCGCCCACGGAGTCACCACGGCCGCCGCGAAGAACCCCGCCCCCGAGGCGGCGACGGCGTAGCCGAGCAGTGCCAGTCCGCCGGAGCGGCCGCCCGCCCACGCGTACCGGCAGAGCATCAGCAGGGTGACCGTCAGCGCCCCGTAGCAGAAACGCATCAGAGCCATTGCCGTCAACGCACAGGCGGCGACGCGGCGTTCCGCCAGATGCCGCAGCCCGTCGGCCAGGCCGCGGGTGGCGACCGCGAGGGCCGTGCGCACCCGGGCCGTGGGGGCTGCAGCGTCGGGGCCCAGGAGACCTGCGGGCATGCGCAGCGAGCACAGGCCGGCGCACAGGTACAGGACGGCACCGACGAGCACGACCCAGGCGTCGGATGCGGCCGTGCCCTCGGGGACGGCGAGGCGGACGGCGAAGGCGAGGCCGCCGCCCGCGGTCGCCGCGAGCGTGCCGGCGGTCGGGGAGAGGGAGTTGGCCATCACCAGGCGCTCGGGCGAGTCGACGACGCGGGGCAGGGCGGCCGAGAGCCCGGCGAGCACGAAGCGGTTGACGGCGGTGACGGACAGCGCGGAGACGTAGAAGAGCCAGTCGGGCACGCGGCCGACGACGAGCAGTGCCGTGACGGCGGCGAGGCCCGCGCGCAGGAGGTTGCCGTGGAGCAGCACTTGGCGGCGGCGCCAGCGGTCGAGCAGGACGCCTGCAAAGGGCCCCAGGAGGGAGTACGGCAGGAGCAGCACGGCCATGGCGGAGGCGATGGCCGCGGGGGACGCCTGTTTCTCGGGGGAGAAGACGACGTGGGTGGCGAGGGCGACCTGGTAGACGCCGTCGGCTGCCTGGGAGAGGAGCCGGACTGCCAGGAGGCGGCGGAAATCCCGCAGGCGGAGCAGGATGCGAAGATCACGCACAACTGGCATACGGTCCAGCCTCACACAGCACATGGGTCCCCGGGCGGATTTGCCCGGGGACCCATGGGTGCGCGAAAGGCTCTGTGCGGCGCGGGGTTTAGCGCTCGACCTCGCCCTTGATGAACTTCTCGACGTTCTCACGAGCCTCGTCGTCGAAGTACTGCACCGGCGGCGACTTCATGAAGTACGAGGAAGCGGAGAGGATCGGGCCGCCGATGCCGCGGTCCTTGGCGATCTTCGCGGCGCGCACGGCGTCGATGATGACGCCGGCGGAGTTCGGGGAGTCCCAGACCTCGAGCTTGTACTCCAGGTTCAGCGGGACGTCGCCGAACGCGCGGCCCTCGAGGCGCACGTAGGCCCACTTGCGGTCGTCCAGCCAGGCCACGTAGTCCGACGGGCCGATGTGGACGTTCTTCTCGCCCAGGTCGCGGTCGGGGATCTGGGAGGTGACGGCCTGCGTCTTGGAGATCTTCTTGGACTCCAGGCGCTCACGCTCGAGCATGTTCTTGAAGTCCATGTTGCCGCCGACGTTCAGCTGCATCGTGCGGTCCAGGATGACGCCCCGGTCCTCGAACAGCTTGGCCATCACGCGGTGCGTGATGGTGGCGCCGACCTGCGACTTGATGTCGTCGCCGACGATCGGGACGCCCGCCTCGGTGAACTTGTCCGCCCACTCCTTGGTGCCGGCGATGAAGACCGGGAGGGCGTTGACGAAGGCGACCTTGGCGTCGATGGCGCACTGCGCGTAGTACTTGGCGGCGTCCTCGGAGCCGACCGGCAGGTAGCAGACCAGGACGTCGACCTGCTTGTCCTTGAGGACCTGGACGACGTCGACGGGGGCCTCGGCGGACTCCTCGATGGTCTGGCGGTAGTACTTGCCCAGGCCGTCGAGGGTGTGGCCGCGCTGGACGGTGACGCCGGTCGCCGGCACGTCGCAGATCTTGATGGTGTTGTTCTCGCTGGCACCGATGGCGTCGGCGAGGTCGAGACCGACCTTCTTCGCGTCGACGTCGAAGGCGGCCACGAACTCGACGTCACGCACGTGGTAGTCGCCGAACTGCACGTGCATCAGACCCGGCACGCGGCCGTTCGGGTCGGCGTCCTTGTAGTACTCGACGCCCTGCACCAGCGAGGCGGCGCAGTTGCCCACACCGACGATCGCTACGCGAACCGAACCCATTCCGGTTGCTCCCTGTTAGTACTCGACGAAGCCCTGCCCAAGTGCAGGACTCACTGGTCCGGGCCGTTGCGTTTGTCACGCCCGGCCCGCTCGCTCTCGATCAGCTCGTTCAGCCAGCGGACCTCGCGCTCCACGGACTCCATGCCGTGTCGCTGAAGTTCGAGGGTGTAGTCGTCCAGGCGCTCCCGGGTACGGGCCAAGGAGGCGCGCATCTTCTCGAGGCGCTCTTCCAGACGGCTGCGGCGGCCTTCCAGCACCCGCATCCGCACGTCCCGTGAGGTCTGCCCGAAGAACGCGAAGCGGGCGGCGAAGTGCTCGTCCTCCCACGTGTCCGGGCCGGTGTGGGCGAGCAGCTCCTCGAAATGCTCCTTGCCCTCTGCCGTCAGGCGGTAGACGATCTTCGCCCGCCGCCCGGCCAGGGACGCCGCACGGGCGTCCTCCGGAGCGCTCCCGGGCTCCTCGACCAGCCATCCGTTCGCCACCAGGGACTTCAGACAGGGGTAGAGGGTGCCGTAGCTGAACGCACGGAACACGCCGAGCGAGGTGTTCAAACGCTTCCTCAGCTCGTAGCCGTGCATCGGGGACTCGCGGAGCAGGCCGAGGACGGCGAACTCGAGGATGCCGGAGCGTCTGCTCATGTTTCGCCTCCTTGTCCCCCACAGCCTAGTCCTTGTGATCCCTAATTCTTATTGGTCCCTTATGCCGTGCCGTTGTGCCGAGCTGATGTACTGAGCTGATGTATCGACTCGATACATCCAGACGATAGAACGGGCGTCCCGAGTCGACAAGGGGAGGCACGGTGAACGAGGTCACATCACCGATTCGTGGGACACAACAGGCCTGATTTGGAGTGAACATCCGCAGTGGGCGGGATTTGGCCGTGCGTAGTCTGTGCGGCATGCAGACCACTGGGAACCGGGTGACGTCGTCGGGCGTCCTCGTCCCGTATGCAGTGCGGCCCGTCGTTCAGGGGGACAGCCGGACCGCACGTCGGGGGGAACGCAAGCCACCTGCCGCTGTCAGGCGATAGCGCCTGCCCGAGGAGTAACCGTTCGATGAGCGAGCACCGCCGCAAGCCGCCACCACCCCAAGGGGGCGGTCGAGCCGCAGCCCGTCGCGGGTCCCAGCAGCCGGCGCCCGGCCGCCGCGCCGCGTCGCCCAGCAGCGCCCCGGGGCGAAGCCGAGGTGAGGAAAACCGCTACGGCAGCCGCACCGAGTCCCGCCGCGCCTCCCAGCGCGGCGGGCCCGGTGCCGGCCGGAGACGTACGCCCGAGGCCGGCCCCGGCGGCCGGGGGCGCAGGGACAACGGCCGCCCGGCGGCCAAGCGCTTCATCGACTACCCGCGGGCGGGCAAGACCGGCGTACGGCGCTGGATACCGTCCTGGAAGCTGGTCGCGGGCCTGTGCATCTCCTTCGTGGGGCTGATCATCGGCACCGTGGGCGTGGCGCTGGCCGTGGTCCAGGTGCCGAGCGCCCAGAAGGCGTCGGTCGTCCAGAAGAACGTTTACTACTGGGCCGACGGCAAACAGATGGTCGTCGCGGGCGGCGGCAATCTCAACCGGCAGATCGTGCAGTACGCGCAGATCCCCAAGTCGATGCAGAGTGCGGTGATCTCCGCCGAAAACGCCAGTTTCGAGAAGGACTGGGGCGTCGACCCGATGGGCATCGCGCGCGCGGTCGTGAAGATGGCGCAGGGCGGTGAGACCCAGAGCGGCTCGACCATCACCCAGCAGTTCGTGAAGAACACCTATCTGAGCCAGGAACAGACGCTCAAGCGCAAGGCCACCGAACTGCTCATCTCCATAAAGGTCGGCGCCACCCAGGACAAGAGGGATATTCTCGCCGGTTACCTCAACACCGCCTACTACGGACGTGGTGCGTACGGCATCCAGGCCGCGGCCCGCGCGTACTTCGACAAGGACTGCACCCAGCTGACGGCGAGCGAGGGCGCCTTCCTGGCAGCGACGCTGAACGGCCCCAACCTCTACGACCCGTACGGTGGCCAGGGGCCGGCGGCGACCCCGGAGAAGAACCTCAAGCGCGCGACGGACCGGTGGAAGTGGACGCTGGACCGCGAGGTCCAGGTCGGCCGCATGGAGGCGCCCGAGCGCGACAAGTGGGTCCAGCAGGGCTTCCCGATGCCGCAGAAGCCGAAGCCCGCGACGAACCGGGCCGGCCAGATCGGCTATCTCACCGACCTCGCCGACAACTACATCATCGCCCACTCCAAGATCAGCAAGGCCGAGCTGGACAAGGGCGGCTATCAGATCTACACCACGTTCGACCGGGACAAGGTGGACGCGCTGTCGCAGTCGGTCGAGGAGGTGCGCAAGGCGAACATCAAGCCGGATGTGCGCCCCGTCGACCAGTTCGTGCAGTTCGGCGGCGCCTCGGTGGAGCCCAAGACGGGCAAGCTCGTGGCCATCTACGGCGGCGAGAACGCCCTGGAGCACTTCACCAACAACGCCGACTACACCGGTGTCCAGGTCGGCTCCACGTTCAAGCCCTTCGTCCTGGCGGCCGCGATGTCGCACGGCAAGCGCAACCCCAAGCTCGGGGAGCAGCAGAGCGACAGCCAGCGCACGCTCGTCTCGCCGGAGAGCATCTACAACGGCAACAACAAGGTGACGCTGCGGACGTACACCGGCGCGGTCTGGCACGACACGGACGGCAGCGAGTGGCACCAGAAGAACGACGGTGACGAGGACAAGGGGCCCATCAGCCTCCGCACCGCCATGCAGTTCTCGGTGAACACGCCCTACATCCAGCTCGGCATGGACGTCGGGACGGACCTGGTGAAGCAGGCCGCGCTCAAGGCGGGTCTCGACAAGGACCAGCTCGCCTCGCTCACCCCCACCTTCTCCCTGGGCACCTCGGCGCCCAGCGCGATCCGGCTGGCGGGCGCCTACGCGACGTTCGCGGCCAGCGGCAAGCAAGCGGACCCCTACTCGGTCGAGAAGGTCGAGAAGGACGGAAAGACGGCCTTCGAGCACGAGGAGAAGACCGCCCAGGCCTTCGACGCCAACGTGGCGAACAACGTCACCGACGTCCTGAAGACCGTCGTCCAGGCGGGCACCGGCACCTCGGCGCAGCTCGGAGACCGTCCGGTGGCGGGCAAGACCGGTACGACCGACGGCAACCGCTCCGCCTGGTTCGCGGGCTACACCCCCCAGCTGTCCACGGCCATCGGCATGTACCGCGTCGACCCCAACGCCAAGAAGCAGGAGTTCCTGTCGATGCGCGGCGTGGGCGGCAAGCCCACGATCCACGGTGCGTCGTTCCCGGCGGAGATCTGGGCCGACTACATGGGCAAGGCCCTCAAGGGGCAGCCGGTTCTCCAGTTCGACGCGCCTCAGCCGATCGGCGAGAAGGTCTTCGGGGACGGCGCCAGTCCCTCCCCCAGCGCGGTTCCCTCGCCTTCGGCCTCGCCCGCGGCCTCGCCGTCGGCCTCCCCCTCGCCGTCGAAGTCCCCGTCCGCCTCGCCGTCGCCCAGCAGGGACTGCGGGCTGTTCGACCCCAAGTGCAAGCACGGCGGCGGCAAGAACGGCGGCACTGATCAAGGCGCCACGGGTGGACCCACCGGCGACCCGGTCGAGTCCCCGACACCCATGCAGACCCGGCGTCCTCCGGGTGGTGGCGGGCTCTTCGGCGGCCCACAGGGCTGATGATCCGATGAATCCGGCACAGGTCGTCTGAGCACGGCTTTTCGAGGGCCGTCCCGCATCCGCGCGGGGCGGCCCTCGTCGTTGTCCACAGGCTCCGGCGGGCTCGCGGCACGTACGGCAGGATGTGGGCATGAGGAGCGTGCGGGACGACCAGCTTGTACGGCCCACCCTCGAGGACGGGGTGGCGGCCGCCGGCAGCGAGCTCATCGGCGGGCCGGTGGGGCGGCGTGCGCTGCTCGGGGTGAGCTGGTGGACGCCGGTGCGCGTGGTCGCGCTGGTGGCCATCGGGATGTTCGCGCTCGGGATGGTGCAGAAGCTCCCGTGCTACGACCACGGCTGGTTCTTCGGCGCCACCACGCAGTACACGCACGCCTGCTACTCCGACATCCCGCACCTGTACAGCGGGCGGGGCTTCGACCAGGGCCTCCTCCCCTACTTCGACAAGATCCCGCAGTCCGTCTCGGGCGGCATGGACTACCTCGAGTACCCGGTCCTGACCGGCCTGTTCATGGAGATCGCCGCGCTGCTCACACCGGGCGGCGGCACGCTCCAGCACCGTGAGCAGGCGTACTGGTTCGTCAACGCCGGGATGCTGCTGGTCTGCACGGCGGTGATCGCCGTGTGCGTCGCCCGTACGCACCGGCGCCGGCCGTGGGATGCACTGCTGGTGGCCCTCGCCCCGGCCTTCGCGCTCACCGCCACCATCAACTGGGACCTCTTCGCCGTCGCCCTGACCGCCGCCGCGATGCTGATGTGGACGCGGGGGCGGGCGGTCCCGGCGGGCGTGCTGATCGGCCTGGCCGCCGCGGCCAAGCTCTATCCCGCTCTGCTCCTGGGGCCGCTGTTCGTGCTGTGCCTGCGAGCCGGGCGCCTGCGGGCCTTCCTGGCCGCGGCGGGCGGCGCCGTGGGGGCGTGGCTGGTGGTGAACCTGCCGGTGATGTTCACGCACGACGCCACCGGCTTCCACATCCGCGAGGGCTGGGCGAAGTTCTACAACTTCAGCAAGGACCGGCCGGTCGACTTCGGGTCGGTCTGGCTCTTCATCTCACAGCGCACGGGCAACCCGCTGGACGACGCCAACACCTATGCGACGCTGCTGATGGTCCTCGGCTGTCTGGGCATAGGAGCCCTCGGGCTGTGCGCCCCCAGGCGGCCGCGCTTCGCGCAGCTGGCCTTCCTGGTGGTGGCCCTGTTCATCCTCGTGAACAAGGTCTATTCGCCGCAGTACGTGCTGTGGCTCGTCCCGCTCGCGGCGCTGGCCCGTCCGAAGTGGCGCGACTTCCTGGTCTGGCAGACCTGCGAGGTCCTGTACTTCCTGGGCATCTGGTTCTACCTGGCCTACACGGGAAGCGGCGACAAGCACCAGGGGCTGCCGCCCGAGGGGTACCAACTGGCCATCGTCGTCCACCTGCTGGGGACGCTGTACCTGTGCGCGCTGGTCGTGCGGGACATCCTGCTGCCCGAGCGGGACGTCGTGCGCCGGGACGGCTCGGACGACCCCTCCGGGGGTGTTCTGGACGGGGCGCCGGACATATTCGTCCTCGGTGCCGCCCGCCGGGAGCGGCAGGCGGCGCCTTCGGAGGGCATGCGCGTCCAGTGGGGCACGGGGAACCGCACCGTGTAGTCACGGTTCCCCGCCCCGGTTCGAACGGGGGTTGATCAGTGGTCGACGATGCGGTCGAACTGCGTGGTGGTGTGCCGCAGATGGGCCACCAGCTCGTCGCCGACCTGAGGGGCGGGGGCGTCCGACGGCACGAACAGGATCGAGACCTGCATGTGCGGGGGCTCCGCGAACCAGCGCTGCTTGCCCGCCCAGACGAACGGCGAGAGGTTGCGGTTCATCGTGGCCAGACCGGCCCGGGCGACGCCCTTGGCGCGCGGCATCATGCCGTGCAGCGCCTTCGGCGCCTCCAGTCCGACGCCGTGCGAGGTGCCGCCGGCCACCACGACCAAGTAGCCGTCGCCGGCGGCCTTCTGCTGTCGGTAGCCGAAGCGGTCGCCCTTGGAGACGGGCGTGACGTCCAGGACCGCGCCGCGGTACTGAGTCGCGTCGTGGTCGCCGAGCCACAGCCGCGTACCGATGCGGGCGCGGAAGCGGGTCTGCGGGAACTGATGCTGCAGCTGGGCCAGTTCATCGGCCTTGAGGTGGCTGACGAACATCGTGTGCAGTGGCAGACGGGCGTTGCGCAGCCGCTCCATCCAGGCGGCGACCTCGTCGACGCCGCTGATGCCGTCCGTGTGGTCGAGCGGGAGGTGTATGGCGAAGCCCTCCAGGCGCACGTCCTCGATGGCGGCATGCAGCTTGGGGAGGTCCTCCTCGCTGATGCCGTGCCGCTTCATGCTGCTCATGACCTCGACGACGACGCGGGCGCCCACCAGGCCGCGCACGCCCTCCACCGAGGAGACGGACCGGATGGCCCGGTCCGGCAGCGGTACGGGCTCCTCGCCCAGCCGGAAGGGCGTCAGCACCAGCAGGTCGCCGCTGAAGAAGTCCTTGATCCGGGCCGCTTCGTAGGTGGTGCCGACGGCGAGGATGTCCGCGCCCATGCGCGTGACCTCTTCGGCCAGGCGCTCATGGCCGAAGCCGTAGCCGTTGCCCTTGCAGACGGGGATGATCCCCGGAAACTGCTGGATGACGGACTGCTGGTGTGCCCGCCAGCGCGCGGTGTCGACATAGAGCGTGAGCGCCATGGCCGGTCCCGGAACCTTTCCCTGAGTGTGGATGAAGCTGTTGGATCAGCGCCTGGACATGTACATGTCCAGGGCCTTGTGCAGCAGCTTGTTGAGCGGGAAGTCCCACTCGCCGAGGTATTCGGCCGCCTGGCCGCCCGTGCCGACCTTGAACTGGATCAGGCCGAACAGGTGGTCGCTCTCCTCCAGCGAGTCGCCGATGCCGCGCAGGTCGTAGACGCTGGCGCCCAGGGCGTAGGCGTCGCGCAGCATCCGCCACTGCATGGCGTTGGACGGCCGGACCTCGCGCTTGTGGTTGGCGGAGGCGCCGTAGGAGTACCAGACGTGCCCGCCGACGATCAGCATCGTCGCGGCGGCGACGGCCTCGCCCTCGTGCACGGCGAAGTACAGCCGCATGCGGTTGGGGTCC
This sequence comes from Streptomyces sp. 17_S59, assembly GCF_056930295.1. Taxonomy (NCBI): domain Bacteria; kingdom Bacillati; phylum Actinomycetota; class Actinomycetes; order Kitasatosporales; family Streptomycetaceae; genus Streptomyces; species Streptomyces sp. 17_S59. Next base: position 3,529,488 of record NZ_JBXOWD010000001.1, read on the forward strand.
TCGGAGTTGAGGGCCGTCCACATGCGCTGGAAGTAGCTCAGCGGGCGCGGGCGGAACTTGTCGCGCTCGGCGGTGATCTCGTAGAGGTGCTGCCAGGTGGCCAGGTCCTCGTAACCGCCCTGGACGACCTCGACGCCGGCCTTCTCGGCCTTCTTGATGTTGCGCCGCCACAGCTGGTTGAAGCCCTTGTGGACGTCCTCCAGGGAACGGTTCTCCAGCGGCACCTGGAAGACGTAGCGCGGCTGGACGTCGCCGAAGCCCGCACCGCCGTCCTCGCCCTGCTGCCAGCCCATGCGGCGCAGCTGGTCGGCGACCTCGAAGGCGCGCGGCTCGATGAAGGTGGCCTCGACGTCACGCAGGCGCTTGGCGTCGGGGTCGGCGATGCCCTTCTTGATCGCGTCGGCGTCCCAGCGGCGGATGACCACCGGCGGGCCCATCTTCACGGAGAAGGCGCCCTGCTGCTTGAGGTGGGCCAGCATGGGCTCCAGCCAGTCGCGCAGGTTCGGGGCGTACCAGTTGATGACCGGGCCCTCGGGCAGGTAGGCCAGGTAGCGCTTGATCTTGGGGAGCTGGCGGTAGAGCACCAGGCCCGCGCCGACCAGCTGGCCCGTCTTGTCGAACCAGCCCAGGCTCTCCGAGCGCCACTCGGCCTTCACGTCGGCCCATCCCGGCACCTGCATGTGACTGGCCGCGGGCAGGCTCTGGATGTATGCCAGATGCTGCTCTCGGCTGATTGTCCTCAGGGTCAGGCTCATGCGGGGCGCTCCTCGGCAGGTGTGTCCCCATGGTCGGGGCTCCGGCTCTCGCGCCGAAGCCTACTGCGACAGGGGAGCGCCCCGTTTGGGCGTACGGCCCGTTATCCGATCACACCTCCGAAGAGCCCGCCGTGCGCCATGCCCAGGAAGAAGCCGATCGCCGAGGCTCCGAGCCCGATGATCAGCAGGAAGCGTTCTCCCGTGGTGGCCGAGATGAACTGGCCCCAGGCCCCGCTGAGGACGCCCACCAGGCCGCTCCACGAGCTGAGCAGGTGGAGGTTGGAGAAGGCCGAGGAGACGAATGCGAGCGCACCGAGCACGACCGTCACGGCGACGAAAGTGTTCTCGACGGGGTGGGGCTTCCCGTCGCTGTTCAGCACTCCGCTGATCAGAGCCCTGAGCCCGTGCGGTTGCCGTGCTGCCTGTGTCATGGGGGCACCTCCTGAAGGCACGCGGCGCGTTATGGCGCCGGTCACACCCGTTGCGTCCACTGTGCGGGGGCGGGCCGCCCGATTTCAACCGCACATCGAAGAGCGGGTACTCTGTACGGTCTGCACCGGTGTCTGCCCAGACCCAGCTTCGGTCCCAGGGGCAACCCAGGGACTCTCCGCTGATTGTCAGTGTCGGCCGATACCGTTGTTCACGCATCACGACCCTCCTGCCACGGATCGACCGTGGCCGCTGAGTCCAAAGGAGGTGGGTTCCACATGCGTCACTACGAGGTGATGGTCATCCTCGACCCCGATCTCGAGGAGCGCGCTGTCTCCCCGCTGATCGAGAACTTCCTCTCCGTCGTCCGTGAGGGCAACGGAAAGGTCGAGAAGGTCGACACCTGGGGCCGTCGTCGTCTCGCTTACGAGATCAAGAAGAAGCCCGAGGGCATCTACTCGGTCATCGACCTGCAGGCCGAGCCTGCGGTCGTCAAGGAGCTCGACCGCCAGATGAACCTGAACGAGTCGGTCCTCCGGACCAAGGTCCTCCGTCCCGAGACCCACTGAATCCCAGCGGTTCAGAGGTAATCGGGCTGCAACTCCACGAGTAGCAAGCAGCCAGCAGTAACACCCGCCGAGAGGTTCATCCATGGCAGGCGAGACCGTCATCACGGTCGTCGGCAATCTTGTCGACGACCCCGAGCTGCGCTTCACCCCGTCCGGTGCGGCGGTCGCGAAGTTCCGCGTCGCGTCCACTCCCCGCACCTTCGACCGCCAGACCAACGAGTGGAAGGACGGCGAGAGCCTCTTCCTCACGTGCTCGGTGTGGCGGCAGGCGGCGGAGAACGTCGCCGAGTCGCTCCAGCGCGGCATGCGCGTCATCGTGCAGGGCCGTCTGAAGCAGCGGTCCTACGAGGACCGCGAGGGCGTCAAGCGCACGGTCTACGAGCTCGACGTCGAAGAGGTCGGCGCCAGCCTGAAGAACGCCACGGCGAAGGTCACCAAGACCGCGGGTCGCGGTGGCCAGGGTGGCTATGGCGGCGGCAACGGTGGCCAGGGTGGTGGCTGGGGCTCCGGTCCCGGCGGCCAGCAGGGCGGCGGGGCTCCCGCCGACGACCCCTGGGCGACCGGTGCTCCGTCCGGCAACCAGCCGGGCGGCGGCGGAGGCGGCTGGGGCGGCGGCTCCGGCAACTCCGGCGGCGGCTACTCCGACGAGCCGCCCTTCTAGGCCCTCGCGGGCCCGGGTCTGCGAAGACCCGAGGGCGACAGCACACAAACTTCTTGATTCACAGGAGATAAGACAATGGCGAAGCCCCCGCCGCGCAAGCCCAAGAAGAAGGTCTGCGCATTCTGCAAGGACAAGACCGCTTACGTGGACTACAAGGACACGAACATGCTGCGGAAGTTCATTTCCGACCGCGGCAAGATCCGTGCCCGTCGCGTGACCGGCAACTGCACCCAGCACCAGCGTGATGTCGCCACGGCCGTGAAGAACAGCCGTGAGATGGCGCTGCTGCCCTACACCTCGTCCGCGCGATAAGGGAAGGGTGACCGAATAATGAAGATCATCCTCACCCACGAGGTCTCCGGCCTCGGCATCGCCGGCGACGTCGTGGACGTCAAGGACGGCTACGCCCGCAACTACCTGGTCCCGCGCGGTTTCGCGATCCGCTGGACCAAGGGTGGCGAGCAGGACGTCGCTCAGATCCGCCGCGCTCGCAAGATCCGCGAGATCGCGACGATCGAGCAGGCCAACGAGGTCAAGGGCCAGCTCGAGGGCGTCAAGGTCCGCCTTGCCGTCCGCGCCGGCGAGGCCGGCCGCCTGTTCGGCTCCGTGACCCAGGCCGACGTCGCCTCCGCGATCAAGTCGTCCGGTGGTCCCGAGGTCGACAAGCGCCGCGTCGAGCTGGGTTCGCCCATCAAGACCCTGGGCGCGCACCAGGTGTCCGTGCGTCTGCACGCCGACGTCGTTGCCAAGCTCGGCATCGAGGTCGTCGCCGCGTAATCGCTGCGCTCGGCAAAGCCCAGAGAGGGCCGCACTCCTTCGGGGGTGCGGCCCTCTCGCCGTTTCCGGCACCGGGGCCGTCAGGGCCTCCTGCAGGCCGGGGCGTCAGGAACGCACCGCTCCGGTGACGATCCAGCGACCGGAGCGCGTCCGCAGCCACAGGGTCACCATCCGGACCGCCATCATCAGCGTCATCGCCCACCACAGCGCCGTCAGCCCGCCGCCCAGGCTCGGCACGAGCAGCGCGACGGGTGCGAAGACGGCCAGGACCAGCAGCATCGCCCAGGCGAGGTACGGGCCGTCCCCGGCGCCCATGAGCACCCCGTCCAGCACGAAGACGACCCCCGCGACGGGCTGCCCCAGGGCCACCACCAGCAGGGCGGGCAGCAGCGCGTCGCGCACCGAGCCGTCGGCGGTGAACAGGGGAATGAACAGCGGCCTCGCGGCCACCACCAGCGCCCCCAGCACCACGCCCGACGCGATGCCCCACTGCACCATGCGGCGGCACACCGCCCGGGCCCCGTCGGAGTCCCCGGCACCCAGGTAGCGGCCTATGATCGCCTGCCCGGCGATGGCTATCGCGTCCAGCGCGAAGGCCAGCAGGCTCCACAGGGTCAGGACGATCTGGTGCGCGGCGATCTCCGTGTCGCCGAGCCGGGCCGCGACCGCGGTGGCGATCATCAGCACCGCCCGCAGCGAGAGCGTGCGTACCAGCAGCGGCACGCCCGCCTGGGCGCAGGCCCGGATGCCGGCGGCGTCGGGCCGCAGGGTGGCGCCGTGCCGGCGCGCCCCCCGGACGACGACGGCGAGGTAGACGGCGGCCATGGCCCACTGGGCTAGCACGGTGCCCCAGGCCGACCCGGCGATGCCCAGCCCGGCGCCGTAGACAAGGGCGGCGTTGAGCGCGCCGTTGGCGGTGAAGCCGCCGACGGCCACGTACAGCGGGGTCCTGGTGTCCTGGAGACCGCGCAGCACGCCGGTGGCGGCGAGCACGACGAGCATGGCGGGTATGCCCAGGGCGCTGACGCGCAGGTACGTGGTGGCGTACGGTGCCGCGGTGGAGGAGGCGCCGAACAGGTCGACGAGCGCGGGTGCGGTGGGCAGCACGGTGGCGGTCACGGCCGCCCCGAGTATCAGCGCCAGCCAGATGCCGTCCATGCCCTGCCTGATGGCGGCCTGGAGGTCCCCCGCGCCGACCCTGCGGGCGACGGCGGCGGTGGTGGCGTACGCCAGGAAGACGAACACGCTGACGGCGGTCGTGAGGAGGGCCGCGGCGATGCCCAGCCCGGCGAGCTGGGGGGTGCCGAGGTGGCCCACGACGGCGCTGTCGGCCATCACGAAGAGGGGCTCGGCGACGAGGGCGCCGAAGGCGGGCACGGCGAGCGCGATGATCTCGCGGTCGTGCTGCCGGGCGCTGTTCGGCGCGCTGTGCGGCGCGCGTTGTGAGGCGTGCGCGGGGGCCTGGGTCACCGTGCCCGTCCAATCTTCCACAGGTAATCAGTGCTTCCAGCTTAAGCCCCTTACCCGGTGGCGTTGTGTGTGATCTTCTCTGTGCCGTTTGTCGCGATCTCCGCCCGGCCTGGAAAGTTTTTCTCCTCAACAGCCGGTGGACGACAAACGTGCAGGTCAGGGCAGTGTGCTCGGGGTGATTGTGTGTTTGTCCACAGCGCTTTCCCCCGTGTCGTGCACAGGATCCGGGGGGTTCTCCACAGACTGGGGCCGCTCGTCCACACCCCCTGTGGATAACCAGATTGGCTGACGGTGCCCGCGGGCCTACCGTGGACCGGCGCCCGCCGCCTGTTTTCCGTCGCGTTCCCGTCCCCGCGGACCCCGAGAGATCGACCCGCACCCGCCGCGAACCCGACGTACGAGGACCGGAGCCGGGCGGCCTATTTGTCAGAGCCGTGCCGTAAGAAAGAGGGCACGGCGAGGTCCGCGTCGCGGACGGGAGGAGGTGGCCCGGGTGAGCGTTCCCGAGCCCATGGACGACCCCTGGGCCGACGCCGGCCCGGGCGACCGGCTCCCCTTCTCCCGTGCCCGCCGCGGCGACGGCAGGGGCCGGGGCGAGCAGCACGACCGCGAGGGCGACGAGGGCGGCTCCTGGGACCGCGGCGGCTTCGAGCGCGTCCCGCCGCAGGACCTCGACGCCGAGCAGTCCGTCCTCGGCGGCATGCTGCTGTCGAAGGACGCCATCGCCGACGTCGTGGAGGTCCTCAAGGGCCAGGACTTCTACCGCCCGGCGCACGAGACGATCTACCAGGCCATCCTCGACCTCTACGCCAAGGGCGAGCCCGCCGACCCCATCACGGTCGCGGCCGAGCTGACCAAGCGCGGTGAGATCACCCGCGTCGGCGGTGCGGCCTATCTGCACACCCTGGTCCAGTCGGTCCCCACCGCCGCCAACGCCGAGTACTACGCCGAGATCGTCCACGAGCGCGCGGTGCTCCGCCGCCTCGTCGAGGCCGGCACGCGCATCACGCAGATGGGATACGCGGCCGACGGCGACGTCGACGACATCGTCAACAAGGCCCAGGCCGAGGTCTACGCCGTCACCGAGCAGCGGACCAGCGAGGACTACCTCCCGCTCGGCGACATCATGGAAGGCGCCCTCGACGAGATCGAGGCCATCGGCTCGCGCAGCGGCGAGATGACGGGCGTCCCGACCGGCTTCACCGACCTCGACGCGCTGACGAACGGCCTCCACCCGGGCCAGATGATCGTCATCGCGGCCCGTCCCGCGATGGGAAAGAGCACGCTGGCCCTGGACTTCGCGCGGGCCTGCTCGATCAAGCACAACATGCCGAGCGTGATCTTCTCCCTCGAAATGGGGCGCAACGAGATCGCGATGCGCCTGCTGTCCGCCGAGGCGCGCGTGGCCCTGCACCACATGCGGTCCGGCTCCATGACCGACGACGACTGGACGCGGCTGGCGCGCCGGATGCCCGACGTCTCGCAGGCCCCGCTGTACATCGACGACTCGCCGAACCTGTCGATGATGGAGATCCGCGCCAAGTGCCGCCGGCTGAAGCAGCGCAGCGACCTCAAGCTGGTCATCATCGACTACCTCCAGCTGATGCAGTCCGGTGGCTCCAAGCGGGCCGAGAGCCGCCAGCAGGAGGTCTCGGACATGTCCCGTAACCTCAAGCTGCTGGCCAAGGAGCTGGAGCTGCCGGTCATCGCGCTGTCCCAGCTGAACCGTGGCCCCGAGCAGCGCACGGACAAGAAGCCGATGGTCTCCGACCTGCGTGAGTCGGGCTCCATCGAGCAGGACGCCGACATGGTCATCCTGCTCCACCGCGAGGACGCGTACGAGAAGGAGTCGCCCCGCGCGGGCGAGGCGGACATCATCGTCGGCAAGCACCGTAACGGCCCCACGGCCACGATCACGGTGGCCTTCCAGGGCCACTACTCACGCTTCGTGGACATGGCGCAGACCTGACGGACCGCTGCGGCGGCCCCGATAAAGGAGTGCCGGTGGCCACGACCGTGGCTACGGTACGGCCATGACCCCTCCGTACGAAGCCGCGACGGCGGCCGGAACGTCCGCCGAAGCCCCGCAGTTCGCCGAACTGCTGCCCAGCACCCGACGCGCCCTGCTGCACCGGCTCGCCACCGGCCAGGTGGAGGGGCGCACGCCCTCCCTGGCGGGGGCGGTGATGCGGGACGGCCGCATGGTGTGGTCCGCCGGGTGGGGTGAGGTGGGCGGCGCCGCGCCCGGCGCCGACACGCAGTACCGGATCGGGTCGATCACCAAGACCTTCGTCGCCGTCCTGGTCATGCGGCTGCGCGACGAAGGGCTGATCGACCTGGACGAGCCGCTCGGCAAGCACCTGGACACGCCCGAGGGCGGCGGGGCGACCATCGCCCAGCTCCTCTCGCACACGTCCGGGCTGGCGGCGGAGGCGCGCGGCCCGTGGTGGGAGCGCACGGAAGGGTCCCTGCGCCCCGAACTCCCCGACATCTTCGGCGAGAACCCTCAGATCCACGCCCCGGGGCGCGTCCACCACTACTCCAACCCCGGCTTCGCGCTCCTCGGCGCGCTCGTCGAGCGCGTGCGCGGGGAGGGCTGGTACGACGTGCTGCGGCGTGAGGTGCTGGAGCCGCTCGGCATGAACCGCACGACGCTCGCGCCCGCGGCACCGCATGCGCAGGGCTGGGCTGTGCACCCGTGGGCGGACGTGCTCCTTCCGGAGCCCGCGGTGGACACCGGGCGGATGGCGCCGGCCGGACAGCTGTGGTCGACGCCCGCCGATCTCTGCCGTTTCGCGGCGTTCCTGATGAACGGTGACGACCGGGTGCTCAAGGCGGGCACGGTGGCGGAGATGCGGGCCCCGCAGACCGAGCCCAAGGCTTCGGACTGGTCGGAGGGCTACGGCCTCGGGATGCAGCTGGCCCGCCGGGGCGGCCGGTTCTTCTGCGGGCACACCGGATCCATGCCGGGCTTCGGGGGGACGCTGTGGATCAGTCCGGCGGACGGGGTCGGGGCCGTGGTGCTCGGCAACCTCACGTCCCTCGCCACGGTGGGTGCGGTGGCGGCCGACCTCGTGACGACGGTCGCGCAGTACGAGCCCAGGATCCCGGAGCCGTGGCGTCCGCTCGAGGGCGCCGATCCGGCGCTGCTGGAGCTGACCGGGCCCTGGTACTGGGGCGCGGCCCCGTTCGCCCTGCGGCTGGGCGCCGACAGGGGGCTGGACCTGTCGCCGCTCGGCGGGCGGGGACGCGCGGCACGCTTCCGTGCGGAGGCGGACGGCACCTGGACCGGGCTCGACGACTACTACGCGGGGGAGACCCTCAAGGTCGTGCGGAACGGGGACGGGACGGTGAGCCACCTGGACATCGGCACGTTCGTCCTGACCCGTGAGCCGTACGAGCGCGGGGACGCCGTGCCGGGCGGGGTCGACACGGGCGGCTGGCGTTAGTCGGATGGTCGGTCTGTGCCGGGGGCAGACGTAGAGTCGACGGGAGATCGGCGGCGCCGGACTCCGGCGCGACACACCTGGAAGGCACCGTGACTGCGAACACCGCACCGGACCTGCTCGACCTCGCGCCCCTCGGCGCGGGTCACTTCGCCCGCATCGAGGACAAGGTCGCGGCGCTGATGCGCACCCGCGAGACCGTCGTCGCGATGCAGGGGGAGGCGCTCCTGCCCCTGGAAGCCTGCATCCGCTCGGCCGTGCGGCCCGGCAGCACGGCGCTCAACATCATCACCGGGCCGTACGGCGAGACCTTCGGCGGCTGGCTGCGGTCCTGCGGGGCGGAAGTGGTCACGGTGACCGCGCCGTTCAGCGGCGCGGTCACCCCGGAGCAGGTCGCCGAGGCGCTGCGTGCGAACCCGGCGATCGACTTCGTCAGCCTGGTCCACGCCGAGGCCGCCACCGGCAACACCAACCCCGTGGCCGCGATCGGCGAGGTCGTCCGTGCGCACGGTGCCCTGCTGATGCTGGACGCGGTCGCGTCCGTCGGCGCCGAACCGCTGCTCACCGACGAGTGGGGCGTCGACCTGTGCGTCATCGGCGGCCAGAAGGCGATGGCGGGTCCGGCGGGCGTGTCGGCCGTCTCGGTCAGCGCCCGCGCCTGGGAGCGGATCGCCGCCAACGAGCAGGCGCCCCGCCGCTCGTACCTGTCCCTGCTGGACTGGAAGGAGCGCTGGATCGACGCCGGCCGCGCCGTCCTGCCGCACGCTCCGGCGCAGCTGGAGATGCTGGCCCTGGAGCAGGCCGCGGACCGGATCGAGCGGGACGGCCTGGACAACGTCATCGCCCGGCACCGTGCCGCCGCGGCGGCCATGCGCGCGGGCGCCCGGGCATTGGGCGGAGTAGCCCCGTACGTCGTCCGTGACCAGGACGCCGCGCCCGTGGCCACCACGCTGCGGGCGCCGGACGGCACGGATGCGCGGGACGTCGTGGCGGCGGCCCTGGCTGCCGATGCCTCCGTGCCCGTACAGGCGGCGGGCGGGTCGCTCGCCAAGGAGATGATCCGGGTCAATCACTACGGGCTCGACGCGGACCGCGAGGTCGTACTGGCCACGGTGGAGGCGCTCGGAGAGGGCCTGCGCGCCCTGGGTGTGCCGCTCCTGGCGCCGGACGGGGCCGTTCCGGCCGCGGGCGAGGCGTGGGACGCCGTGCTGACCGGCTGAACCGCCGGAGAGGGCGGTCACTTCGGGCCGTCATCGGTGCTTTTGGCGCCGATGACGGCCTTTTTGTTTCCTTCAAGTGCTTTTGGCGCCTTCTCTTACTGGTTTATGGAATTGGGAAGTTTTTACCGGTATGGCGGCGCGGCCCCTCGCTCACGTGCGCGGATAGAATCGGAACTCATACTCCGTTTCCCGATCCGGCTCCCGGAGGCGTCCACGCATGGCCCAGTCCAGGCAACCGTCGGTGCCCAGGCAGGCGTCCTCCGCGCTCCGTGCCGATGCGCGGCGCAATCGCGTACTGGTGATGCAGGCGGCCCGATCCGCCTTCGAGGAAGTCGGGTTGGCGGTTCCGCTGGGGGAGATCGCACGCCGGGCGGGCGTCGGCCCGGGCACGGTGTACCGCCATTTCCCGTCCAAGGAAGCCCTGTTCAGGGCGACGGTCGCGGACCGGGTGCAGCTCTTCACGGATACGGCACGGGAGTTGGCGACCACGGAGAAGCCGGGAGAGGTGTTCTTCCGCTTCCTGGCGGCGGTGGTGCGGCTGTCCGTGCGGAACAAGGGGCTGTGCGATGCACTGGAGGGCAGTTTCGAGCCCTCTCCCGGCGTCGAGGAGGACTTCCGGGCGGCCCTGCGCGTGCTGCTCGAGCGGGCCCAACAGGCCGACGCGGTAAGGAAGGACGTCACCATCGACGACGTGATGGCCCTGCTCCTCGGGTGCCTGTCGATGGAGCAGCGACGCGCCCCCGGAGTGGCTCCGGGGCGGATGACGGCGCTTGCGTGCGACAGCCTCCGGCCGGGGCGGCGCGTGACGAAACTGCCCCGGAATCCGGTCGTGAGGCGTAACGAAACCGCCTGCGCCGTGTGCGGCGGGCCGGTCGCCGCCGCGCGTACGGGGCGGCCCGCCCGGTACTGCGGCGGGGCCTGCCGGCAGAAGGCGCACCGGGAGCGGGCACGGTCCCGTGGCGCGGCCGGGTCCACCGTGGTGGCCGATGCCGGTTCGGAGGAGGGCGCCTACGCTCGGTCCTCATGAGCAGACTGCACTTGTTCGACCTCGACGGGACGCTGATCCACGGCTCGGCCGCCGCTGTCGAGATATCCCGCCAGATGGGGCTGGAGCCCGAGATCGGCGAGCTGGAGCGGGCCTTCGCGGCCGGGGGGCTGACGCCCCCGCGCTTCGCCGAACTGGCGATGGAGCTGTGGGGGGAGCTGACCGAGGCACAGGTGACGGCAGCCTTCGAGGGCGCCCCCTGGCTGGCCGGCATCCGGGACGTCTGGGCGGAGATCCGGGCGAGGGGCGAGCGGTGCGCCGTGATCTCGCTGTCCCCGTCCTTCTTCGTGGAACGCCTGCTGGACTGGGGCGCCGACGCGGCCCACGGCTCGCGCTGGCCTTCGGTGCCGTTCCGGGATCCGGTGGACCCGGCGGGGATCCTGGACGCCTCGGCGAAGGTGCGGATCGCGGACGAACTCTGTGCCCGGTTCGGGCTGACCCGGGCCGACTGCGTGGCCTACGGCGACTCGATGTCGGACGCCCGGCTGTTCGCCGTCGTCCCGGTGTCGGTCGCGGTGAACGCAGACCACCACGTGCGGGACATCGCCTCGCACGCATACAACGGCCGCGATCTGCGCGAGGCGTACGAACTGGTCGGCAGTCAGGTGTAGTCGGCCGATCGCCGGCTTGTTCCTCGTACGCCGGTCCGGGGTGTGCCGAGTCGGCCAGGATAGCTGCAACTCGCCTCTCTTCACCGGGACTTCGCACAAATTCACCGAGGCGCGCACAGACGGTGGAATGCTGCGCGTCCGGGAACCCCGGGAACCGCGACTCACCATCAGAGCGGCGAGGCAACGATGAACGCTCCGACCACCCCGTCGGCCGACGGAGGTACGTCCGGCAAAGAGGCCGACTGGGTGTGGTTCGCCCCGTCGGAGGGAGCCGCACGCCCCGACCGGCCCGCGCCCCCCGGGGCGGAACCGTCCCCCCGGCCGTCCCCGGGGCACCGCTGGCGGCCTCTGGCGTACGAACGGCACCGGGGACGCCACGAGGCCGGGGAGCCCGAGCACCGGCGCCCGGCCGAGCCGTCGACGGAAACGGAAGCGGCCACCGCCCGGCCGCAAGCCGGTGCCTTACCCGTGGAGGCGGCCCCCGCCACGGCCGCCTCCGCCCCCTCCTCCGGCGCCCCCTCCCCCGACGCCGTCCTGATCCGCCGCACCCTGGGCGAGATCGAGCCGATCGCCGACAAGGCCACCTCGTACTTCTACGCGCTGCTCTTCCTGCGGAACCCGGAGCTGCGCGCCCTCTTCCCCCCGGCCATGGACACCCAGCGCGACCGGCTCTTCAAGGCCCTGCTGACCGCCGCCCGGCACGCCGACGACCCCGCCGTGCTCACCGAGTACCTCTCCCGGCTGGGCCGCGGCCACCGCAAGTACGGCACCGAGCCCGCGCATTACCCGGCCGTCGGCGAGTGCCTGATCGATGCCCTCTCCCGCTACGCCACGGACTCGTGGAACGAGGAGACGCAGGCCGCGTGGGTGCGGGTGTACTCCGCGATCTCCCAGATCATGATCGACGCCGCCGCCCAGGACGCGCAGACGTCCCCCGCCTGGTGGCACGCCGAGGTCGTCTCCCACGAGCAGCGCACCCCCGACGTCGCCGTCGTGACGGTGCGGCCCGACCGGCCCTACCCCTTCGTCGCCGGGCAGTACACGAGCGTGGAGACCCCCTGGTGGCCCCGCATATGGCGCAACTACTCCTTCTCCTGCGCGCCCCGCGCGGACGGGCTGCTGTCCTTCCACGTCAAGGCCGTGCCCGCGGGCTGGGTGTCCCGGTCCCTCGTCCACCGCGCCCGTCCCGGCGACGTGATCCGGCTCGGCCCGCCCGCCGGTTCCCTGACCGTCGACCACACCACCGAGGACGGCATGCTGTGCCTCGGCGGCGGCACCGGCATCGCGCCCATCGAGGCGCTGATCGAGGACGTCGCCCGGCACGGCCGCAGCCGCCCCGTCGAGGTCTTCTACGGCGCCCGTCACCATGACGACCTCTACGACATCGACACCCTGCTGCGGCTCCAGAAGTCGCATTCCTGGCTGGAGGTCCGCCCGGTCGTCTCCGACGGGCCGACCCTCGGGCTCGGCGGCCGCCTTCCCGAGGTCGTCCGCCGCCACGGGCCCTGGCACGCCTGCGACGCCTACCTCTCCGGGCCGCCCGGAATGATCCGCAGCGGGGTGGACGTGCTGGTCGGCACCGGCATGCCGGCCCACCGCATCAGGCACGACCCGATCGACGAACTGCCTGCACCGGCTGCGCAGGACGAGCCGGCCGGACGGAGCTGACGGAACCCGAGCAGGGAGGTTCGATGACGACGGTGGAGCACGGCGACCCGGCGGCGGAACACACCACCGGGTACTGGCGACCGGGGCAGCCCGGCAGCGACGGGGAGCACCTCCTCCAGCAGCGGCTCGGCACGGACGCTCGCGCGCAGAGGTTCTACGACGAGCAGGTGCTCTCCCATGTCAACGCCCGCATGCGGGAGTTCGTGGCCCGCCAGGAGATGTTCTTCCTGGCCACCGCCGACCGGCACGGCGCGTGCGACAGCACCTTCCGGGCCGGTCCGCCCGGCTTCCTGCGCGTGCTGGACGACCGCACGCTCGCCTACCCGGAGTACCGCGGCAACGGCGTCCTCGCCAGCCTGGGCAACATCGAGGAGAACCCGCACGTCGGCATCCTGCTGATCGACTTCTGCGGGGACCGCATCGGCCTGCACATCAACGGCCGGGCCCGGCTCGTCGACGACACGGTCCTGCGGGCGGTCCACCCCGGCCTGCCCCGGGAAGAGGTCCCGGGCCGCCGGGCCGTGGTGTGGGTGGAGGTCACCGTCGAGGAGGCGTACATCCACTGCGCCAAGCACATTCCGCATCTGCGCAAGGTCTCCCGCGGCCGGGACGAGGACGGCCGCGCCTGGGGAACGGACGACACCGGACGCAAGGGTGGCGACTTCTTCGGCGCCGCGGCGGGCCACCGCGGACGTGCGCCCGTGCAATGACCCCTCAGCCCAGATCGGCCGCCAGCAGCGCCCGGACGCCCTCGATGTTCGCGCCGAGGTAGTCCCGCAAGGAGGGCGGGACCACGGTCACCGAGGCGATGCCCGCTCTGGTGAAGGGGATGCGCACCACTTCGTACGTCCCCACCGGATCGTCCACCTCCGGGCCGTGGCGCCGCGAGAGGTCCATGGACGCCAGCCGGCAGACGAAGAAGTGCTGGACCTTCACGCCGTGCGCGGCGTGGTGCAGGGAGTGCGAGACGGTGTCGACGAAGGCGGGCACCACGTCGACGACCTTCGCGCCCAGTTCCTCGTCGACCTCGCGGTGGAGCGCCGCGACGACGGTCGAGTCCTCGGGCTCGACCCCGCCGCCGGGGGTGATCCAGTACGGGTCCTCGCCGGGCTTGGTGCGCTTGATGAGGATCATCTCGAGGGGGCCGGCCCCGGACTCGCCGTCGAGCAGGATGGCGCGGGCGGTGCGTTTGACCACTGGCCGTTCGGTCATACGGGACATCTGCCGCGCGAGTACCTCGGTGAAACCCCTTCTCACCAGGAAACGGCAGCACGCAACAGCCACTCGTGCGCCCGCGCCAAATGCGGAAGGGCGAGACTCCCGGCGCGTACGACGAGGAAGTACGTGCGCAGCGGCGGTACGGGCGGGTCCAGCAGGTCCACCACCTCGCCGGTGTCGAGGGCGTCGCCGCAGAGGTAGCGGGGCAGCACGCCGATGCCCGCTCCGGCGGCGACGCAGGCGAGCACGGCGCGCAGGTCGGGGACGACGACGCTGCCGGTGGCCAGCGGCTTGGAGTCGAAGACGGCGGCCCAGTAGCGGGTGACGAGCGGCAGGCTCTCGTGGACCTCGACCACCGGCAGGTGCTCCAGGGCCGGGACCCCCTTGTCGCGGACGACGGCCGCGCCGCCCAGCCGGGCCGCCCAGCGCGGCGCCCCGATCAGGACGTGCTCCTCGTCGCAGAGCGGGGTGGCGGTGAGCAGCCGGCCCCGCGGGCGGGACGTGGTGATGACGAGGTCGTGCCGGCCGTCGGCGAGGCCCTCGAAGAGTTCCTCCGCCACGCCGTGGGCGGCGCGCACGGTCAGCCCCTGGGCGATCAGCGGGGTCAGGGCGGGCAGGGCGCGCAGGGCGGTGAACTCGGGCGGCCCGGCGAGGTGCAGGGTGCGGGTGGCCCACTGGTCGTCGAGATCGGCCTCGGCGATCTCCAGCAGGGCGTCCACGTGCGGGGCGATCCTGTGGGCGAGTTCGTCGCCGATGGTGGTGGGCAGAACCCCGCGGGCCTGCCGGAGGAAGAGGGGGCGCCCCAGCTGCCGCTCCAGCGTCCTGATCTGGCTGGTGACGGCGGGCTGGGAGAGCCCGAGGAGCGCGGCGGCCCGGGTGAAGGAACCGGCCCGGTGCACCGTGACGAATGTGCGTAAAAGGGCCAGATCCATAATTTCTCCCCCTGCTTTCCGTCACCGATGGTAGGGGAACCATAAATAAGTCGATAGGGCTGTGCTGCCAGCGTGATTGGACACTGACGCTAAGTCAACTAGCCTTGTTCGCACGGTTCTTCGCGTAGCGGTTTCGCGCAGCGGTGCGGCGCGCGGGGAACTGCGACGGCTCGAGCCAAGAGGGGGGAGGCTCGAGCCGTCCTCCCGTGCCGGCCCGGCCGCCCCCCTCCTGTCCCTGGCGCCGCTGGTGTCGTGGGCTCCCGGTCAGTCCTTCTCGTCCGGCAGGATCACATGCATCGCCCAGGCCACGATCGAGATGATCACGCCGCCGACGAACGCGGACCAGAAGCCGTCCACATGGAAGGCGAGGTCGAGCTTCCCCGCCAGCCAGGAGGTCAGCAGCAGCATCAGCGCGTTGATCACCAGCGTGATCAGGCCGAGGGTCAGGATGAAGAGCGGGAACGACAGCAGCTTCACGACCGGCTTGACGATGAAGTTGACCGCGCCGAAGACGAGCGCGACGAGGAAGAGCGTGACCACCTTGCGGGCGGTGTTCTCGCCGGACAGTGTGATGCCCTTGAGCAGCCAAATGGCGACCGCCAGGGCCGCCGCGTTGGCGATCGTCTTGACTACGAAATTCTTCATGGTGAGATCGTTGCAGACGAGCGCGGCCGGCGCGGTCGCCGAGGCGAGGAGTGACGACCCATGAAGGCGTTCCGGCTGGACGAGCTGGAGGCGGAGCGTGCCGCGAACGAGGGCGCGTACCTGCAGTTCCTGCGCGAGCGGAACATGTCCGTCGGGCTGTACGCGCTGGACGCCGGCGACGCCGACCCCCAGGGCCCGCATGCCCAGGACGAGGTCTACGTAGTGGTCAGCGGCCGGGCGGCGATCACGGTCGGCGAGGAGACCACGCAGGTCGGCCGGGGGAGCGTGGTGTACGTGCCGGCCGGAGTGGTCCACCGGTTCCACCACATCAGCGAGGACCTCCGGGTGCTGGTGGTCTTCTCTCCGCCCGAGAGCTGAGGGTCGCACCCCGGGATCCCGTAGGGGGACGCTCAGGGGTGGACGGGGGCTTTGCGAGCCCCATCGGCGTGCCTGTCCGCCCTAGCATCGAGAGCAGGCCGGGGCATTCCGCTCCGGGCGGCACGGGAAGCAGGGTGCGTCGAGCGCCCCCGGCGGCACCGGGCCATGACGTGACAAGGGCGCGCGAGAGTGCGCGCGAAGCGGAGAGCAGGGGTCGACATGGTTGAGAAGGGGATATTCGCAGGACTGCCGTGGTGGGTGAAGTGGATTGCCGTGCCGGTTCTCGTGCTGGTGGTATTCGGCAGCCTCATCATGAGCGTGCTCGGCTTTGTCGTCGGCCTGCTCTTCAAGGCACTGCTGCTGGCGGTGCTCGTCGGTGGCCTGATCTTCGTCGTCAAGAAGTTCACGTCGTCCTCGTCGTCGAGGGGCGACTGGTAGGGCCGGTCGACCCGGGCGGCGGGGGACGCCCGGGAACGCCCCACCGGCAGGCGACGTCGCCCACGCCACCGGCCGGTGTCCGCTCGGTCAACTCAACGAAGCGGAAGGCGAGGAGTTATCTCCCTCGTCAACTTTTCTCCGTCAACCTGAGGGCGATCTGCCCAGTCCTCTTCGGTAATCCGTGTCCGCTAGGGCCACTTTGGCCAGTTCTCGGCCGGTCCGTGCCATCAAATCCCACGTTACGACTCCAGTGAGTAGCCGAGTCGCTACGCTCCAGAGTCGGAGAACTCGTATGCTCACCCTCGGTCTCCATGAGTAACGGGAAAATCACTCCTTGTGATCCACCGGGCGTTCTTGTCAGACTATGGCGTCATTGGGGCCATCAGGCTTCAATCCCTGCCAAACCGACGAAGACGGGGCATTGGGCGATGCGCGACACAGTTCAGGCAGAAGTGGTCATGACGTTCCTCGTCTCCGAGGAGCTGTCCTTCCGGATCCCGGTGGAGCTGGGCTACGACAGCAGCGACCCCTACGCGGTGAAGTTCACCTTCCACCTTCCCGGCGACGCCCCGGTGACCTGGGCCTTCGCCCGGGAGCTGCTGCTGGACGGGCTGAGCCAGCCCTCCGGCGAGGGCGATGTGCACATCGCCCCCGCCTCGGCGCAGCACCTGTCGGACGTGTTCATCCGGCTGCAAGTGGGCGGCGAAGGGGCGTTGTTCCGGGCCGGGGCCGCCCCTCTGGTGGCCTTCCTCGACCGCACCGACCGCGTCGCCCCGCTCGGCGAGGAGCACACCGTCGCGGACCTCGACTACGACCTCGCCGCGGCTCTCGACAGCATCCTCGCCGGCAACCCGGAAGGGCAGAACGCCGGTTAGCGCGCCCCCGGGCCCGGCATGCCGCCGTCCTCCTCGATCGGCACCCGCTCGGTGCGCGGGGCCGTGCCCTGCGACGTGGCCGCCGGAACCCGGACCCCCGGACCGCCGCTGCGGCCGTCCCGGTCGTTGCCCGTCCCTCCGCCGCCCTTGCCGGTGGCGCCGTCGCTGCCGCCGCCGTGCGCGCCCGGGCCCGGCCCGTCGGGCGTCCCCATGGCCGCGAGCAGCTGCCGTGCCAGTCCCAGACCCGTACCCCCCATCGTCAGGGCCTTTGCGAACAGGTCGGACATGCCGTCCGCCCCGTTCAGCAGCACCATGTGATCCACGCTTCCGAAAGCCTGAGCCCCTGCCCGGACGATCTCGGGCCAGTTCTCGGCGAGTTGCTGGGCGACGACCGCGTCCTGGTTCTCCGCCAGCGCCGCCGCCCGTGCCTTGATCGCCTCGGCCTCGGCAAGACCCTGCGCCCTGGCCGCCTCGGCCGTCGCCAGACCCTTCGCCTGCGCCGCCGCGGCCTCGGCCTCGCCGGTCGCCCGGGTCGCCTCCGCCGCGGCGGTGCCGCGTGCCTTGGTGGCCTCCGCCTCGGCGGCTGCGGCCGTCTTCACGCGGGTCGCCTCGGCGGCGGCCGCCAGCTCGGTCTCCCTCGCCTTCGCCTGGGCCGCGGAGATGCGGGCGTCGCGCTCCGCCTCCGCGAGCGTCCGCTTCTCGTACGCCGCCGCGTCCGCAGGCTTGCGGACGTCCGCCTGGAGCTGCTGCTCCCGCCGCTGCGCGGCCAGCTCGGCCACCCGCGTCTCCTGGACCACGACCTCCTGCTGGGCCGCGGCGTCCGCCAGCGGGCCGGCCTGGCGGGCCTTGGCGGCCGCGCTGTCCCGCTCCGCCTGGTAGCCGGCCTGGAGGATCGCGCTGTCGCGCTGCGCCTCCGCCATCCGCGCGGCGGCCTGCTGCTCGGCCTCGGTGGCCAGCCGGTCCGCCTCCGCCTGGGCGATCCGCGCGTCCCGGTGCACGGCTGCCGCGTGCGGGGCGGAGAGGTTCTTGATGTAGCCGGTGGGGTCCTGGATCTCGTGGATCTGGAGGGAGTCGATGATCAGGCCCAGCTTCTCCATCTCCGTGCCCGAGGCGGCCCGGGTCTCACCGGTCAGCCGCTCCCGGTCGCGGATCATGTCCTCGACGGTCAACCCGCCGACGATCGACCGCAGATGACCGGCGAAGACGTTGTGTACGCGGTCGCCCATGAACTTCTGCTGGTCGAGGAAGCGGCGGGCGGCGTTGGCGATGGACACGAAGTCGTCCCCGACCTTGAATATGACCACGCCATGAACTTTGAGCGGAATGCCCTGTTTGGTCACGCAATCCACGTTGAGATCGGCCTCGTTGAGGTCCAGTGACAACTTGCGCACCGCCTGCACCCCGGGCAGCACGAGCGTCCCCCGCCCCGTGACGATCCGGAACCCCATCCCCTCCTCCAAGCCGTCCGTACGGTGCTTGGATCCGGAGATGATCAGCGCCTCGTTGGGCTCCGCGACCCGCCACATGAGCTTGAACAGCCCGACCAGGATCGCGACCGCGACGAGAACGACCCCCGCCACGATGCCAATGACCATGCGTCACGCCCCCTTTGCGGGCCGCGAGGGCCCGTTCGATCAAGAAGTGTGCGCCCAGGTGTGCCTGGGTGAAACGCTGTTACCCCCTCGCGCCGATCTTGAACGTGGAAGGCCGGAATCAGCAGCCCGGAACCGGCCATGCCCCATCAGCCGTACACGGCAGCCACATACACCGTGCGCGGCGGCAGATACTCCACGACCGTCACCACGGTGCCCCGCTCTATGCGCTCGCCCGCCTCCGCCGCGTACGCCAGGAACGCCTCCGCGCCGCCCCGCACGCGCACCATCACCTCGCCGACCAGCCCCGGGCCGATCGTCCCCGTCACTCTGCCCAGCTCCCCGACCACGGCAGCCCCCCCCGTCTCCCGAATCCGGCCCGCCCCGTCCGTACCGCAAGCACCGTCCGTATGCCGTCCGTGCCCGGTCACTTGGCACGGCGGCGCCGGCCGCCCCGCCTGCTCCCGGTCCTCCCGGCACTCCCGGTCTTCGTATTGTGCCGGTCGGCACTGACAACGAGCGCCGCCAGGAAGGTCGTTACCGGCACCGAGGCCACCAGGCCGATGCTGCCCACCAGCGTCCGTACGATCTCCTCCGCGACGATCTCGCTGGTCGCCACCGCTCCCACCCCGCTGTCCGCGATCGTGAACAGCAGCAGCAACGGCAGCGAGGCGCCCGCGTACGCCATGACCAGCGTGTTCACCACGGACGCGATGTGGTCCCGGCCGATCCGCATCGCGGAACCGTACAGTTTCCGCCAATTCGCCGTCGGATCGGCCTCCTTCAGCTCCCAGACCGCCGACGTCTGCGTCACCGTCACGTCGTCGAGCACGCCCAGCGAGCCGATGATGATCCCGGCCAGCAGCAGGCCCCTGATCTCGATCTCCGGGTAGAGGCCGTGCACGAGGCCCGTCTGGTCGTCCGTGTTGCCCGTCAGCCGTGCCCAGACGGTGAACAGCGCGCCGAGCAGCCCGATGACCAGCAGGGAGGTGAGCGTGCCCAGCACCGCCACGGACGTACGGGCGTTGAGCCCGTGGCACATGTACAGCGCTATCAGCATGATCGCGCTGCCGCCCACCACCGCGACCAGCAGCGGGTCCGAGCCCTGGAGGATCGCCGGGAGGATGAAGAGCGTCAGCACGCCGAAGCTGATGGCCAGCGCCACCAGCGCGAAGAGCCCGCGCAGCCGTCCCACGGCCACCACCGCGAGCGCGAACACCGCGGCGAGCAGCGCCATCGGCATGGTCCGGTCCACGTCCGTGACCGAGTAGCGCAGGTTCTCCGGGGCCTTCGGGGCGTAGGCCAGGACCACCTTCTCGCCCACGTCGTAGCGGCGCGAGGAGTCCGGGCGCACGATCTCGGGGAACGTCTGCCCCTTGTCCGGTCCCGACGCCACCTCCACCGTGGCCTTCTCGCACGGCCCCTGCTTGGCGGGCGGCAGGCCCCCCTGCTGCGGGGGCTGCTGCGG
The DNA here is from genome assembly GCF_056930295.1 of Streptomyces sp. 17_S59. Lineage (NCBI taxonomy): Bacteria > Bacillati > Actinomycetota > Actinomycetes > Kitasatosporales > Streptomycetaceae > Streptomyces > Streptomyces sp. 17_S59. The sequence continues at coordinate 3,549,685 of NZ_JBXOWD010000001.1, forward strand.
GGGCTGGGCGCCGACCTTGGCACAGTCGATCTCCTCGACCTGCACCACCCGGCCCGACTCCCGCTGCTGGTCGAGCCCCAGCCCCGAGTGCCGGTGCGGCGGCGCACCGCCGGGCCAGAGAACGACGAGGCCGGCCAGCACCGCCACGGCGAACGGGATGAGCACGGCCGCGATCACCTTGCGGAGCCGGTTGGAGACGGGGGCCGCGGGGCCGTGGCCGTGAGCATGCGAATGGCCGTGGGAGTGGCCGTGCGCATGGCTGTGCGCAGGCTCAGGGGAATGCCCATGGGGATGATCATGGGACGGTGCGGTGCGGGGCGGGGGGTCGGTGCGGGTCACCCCCAGATGATGCCAAGCCCCCCTGGCCCTCTCTCCGGCGCAGGCGCTAGCGTGGTGCCACCTTTGCAATCGCGGGAGCTCGGAGCACCGGGCTGAGAGGGCGCTGACCTCCGTACGGACGTACGGAAGCCGCTGCGTCGACCGCCGAACCTGTTACCGGGTAATGCCGGCGTAGGGAGTTCTGGTCTCATGACCTCGCAGGATGCACGCATGTCCACCGGTCTGTCCGCCGAGCGGATCGGCTGGCACAAGGACTATGTGACGGGATCGCGGCCGGACCTGCGGGTCCCGGTGCGCCGAGTGCACCTCACCAACGGGCAGGACGTACGCCTGTACGACACGTCCGGCCCGTACACCGACCCGACCGTGGAGACCGACGTCCGGCGCGGCCTCGTGCCGCTGCGGGAGAACTGGATCATCGGCCGCGGAGACACGGAGGAGTACGCCGGACGTCCCCTGCGCCCGGAGGACGACGGCATCAAGCACACCTCGCCGCGCGGCGGCCTGAGGAACCTCGACGCGGTCTTCCCGGGCCGTCCGCGCCAGCCCCGCCGGGGCCGCGACGGCGCCGCGGTCACCCAGCTCGCGTACGCCCGCCGCGGAGAGATCACCGCGGAGATGGAGTACGTGGCCCTCCGTGAGAACGTCTCGCCCGAGACCGTCCGCGAGGAGATCGCGGCGGGGCGCGCCGTGCTGCCGGCGAACGTGAACCACCCGGAGATCGAGCCGATGATCATCGGTAAGAAGTTCCTGGTCAAGGTGAACGCCAACATCGGCAACTCCGCCGTCACCTCCTCCATCGAGGAGGAGGTGGAGAAGATGACCTGGGCGACCCGCTGGGGCGCCGACACGGTCATGGACCTCTCCACCGGCCGCAACATCCACACCACCCGCGAGTGGGTGCTGCGCAACTCCCCCGTCCCCATCGGCACCGTGCCCCTCTACCAGGCCCTGGAGAAGGTCGACGGCAAGGCCGAGGAGCTGACCTGGGAGATCTACAAGGACACGGTCATCGAGCAGGCCGAGCAGGGCGTCGACTACATGACCGTCCACGCCGGCGTGCTGCTGCGCTACGTGCCGCTGACCGCCCGCCGCAAGACCGGCATCGTCTCGCGCGGCGGCTCGATCATGGCCGCGTGGTGCCTGGCGCACCACAAGGAGTCGTTCCTCTACGAGAACTTCGAGGAGCTGTGCGAGATCCTCGCCTCGTACGACGTCACGTTCTCCCTCGGTGACGGCCTGCGCCCGGGCTCGATCGCGGACGCCAACGACGAGGCGCAGTTCGCGGAGCTGAGGACCCTCGGCGAGCTGAACACGATCGCCAAGAGCCACCACGTGCAGACGATGATCGAGGGCCCGGGCCACGTCCCGATGCACAAGATCAAGGAGAACATCGACCTCCAGCAGGAGATCTGCGAGGAGGCGCCGTTCTACACGCTCGGCCCGCTCACGACGGACGTCGCGCCCGCGTACGACCACATCACCTCCGGCATCGGCGCCGCGATGATCGCCTGGTGGGGCACGGCGATGCTCTGCTACGTCACGCCCAAGGAGCACCTGGGCCTGCCGGACCGCGACGACGTCAAGACCGGCGTCATCACCTACAAGATCGCCGCCCATGCGGCGGATCTGGCCAAGGGCCACCCGGGCGCCCAGGAGTGGGACGACGCGCTGTCCGACGCGCGTTTCGAATTCCGCTGGGAGGACCAGTTCAACCTGGCCCTCGACCCGGACACGGCACGCGCCTTCCACGACGAGACGCTGCCGGCCGAGCCCGCGAAGACGGCGCACTTCTGCTCGATGTGCGGGCCCAAGTTCTGCTCGATGAAGATTTCGCAGGACATCCGCCGCGAGCACGGTGGCGATCTCGCGACGGACACCGCGGATGCGGCGGACGTGGCAGCCGGAATGGCCCGCAAGTCCGAGGAATTCGCCGCTGCCGGCAACCGGGTCTATCTGCCCGTCGTGGACTGAGTGGACTGACCTGCGGAGCCCGGATCACCGGCCCTGATCGGGCCGGTGATCCGGGCTGCCGAATTCCGGACTGGTGTAGTCCGGGCTGGTGAAGCCCGTGCGGGCGGACGAGGAGGCGTTCTCGTCCGGGCTGGAGAAGCCGGGACGGGAGTAGCCCAGGTGAGGCGTGCGGCCGGGGCCGTCGTGCTGCTCGGCGACGTACGGGCGCCGGGGCGCGGCCGATCCGTTGGCCAATGCCTCGCGGAGGAACGGGCGCACGCCGCGGTCCAGCAGCGCCTGCCGCCAGACGTCCCGGGCCCGGGACGCCTCGTCGGCCAGCGGGTCGGCGGGCGGCACCTCCTCCGGCTCCCGGCCGTTGCGCAGCGCCGTGAGCAGCATGGCCGCCGTGGCGGCCAGCACCCCGGCCGCCGTGAAGCCGGCGAACCACCAGCCGACGGTGATCATCGAATCGGCCGCGGGCTCGCTCGCCCCGACCGTACGCATGACATAGCCGATCAGAAGGAAGAGCAGGGCGGCGATCCCGGCCAGCACCGGCGCCAGGACGGCCAGCACCGCGCCCGCGCCCGCGCCGCGCTCCTCGGTGAGCCCGACGGCTGTGGCGGCGGGGGAGGGCATGCCGTGCCCCTCACCGCCGTCACCGGAAGGGAAGCCGCTGCCGGGCGTCCTGGGGCGGTCGGTGGCCGACCGGGTGCGCAGCTCCTCGCGGGCCGTGACGAAATCCTCGTATTCCGCCGTCGCGCAGGCGGAGATGGCGGTCATGGCGCTGAGCGCCATGGTGCGCAGCTGTTCGGTAGTGAGCCGCCGTCCTATCGAGGCGGCGAGTTCCGGGTCATGGTTCGCGGCACGCAACGCCTGGTCGAGAACCCGCTCGAATTCCGGGCGGTCCTCGGCCAGCAGGTGCGGAGCGCTGTTCATGTGCATCCCCCGATGCTCCGTAGGGCCTGGTGCCGGCTGGCACCGGCGGGTGGGCGGAAACGGAGGAGAGCCTGCTACGGATAAGCCGATGGTAGAGCCGCACCGGCGCGGGGTGACAGCGTGTTTTGCGAATTACCCCGCGACGGTGGAACCTCTCATCTGCCCGTGGATCGCCCCGGTGAACCCTCAGACGGCCGGGGGAAGTTGCACGACCAGGAGCTTTCCGGCCATCGTGACCCCGCCGTCCATCGCGAGCGCCAGTCCGTCGGCGTACAGGTGCGGGCCGTCCACCAGCGGCGTGCCGGCCTCGCCGTCCGCGTCCTCGGTGCCCACCTCGCCCAGGAGGTAGGGGATGGGGCTGTGGCCGTGCACGATGCGCCGGCCGCCGTAGACCTGGAGCAGCTCCCGCACCGCCCCCGGGCCGGTGTCCTCGTCGCGGAAGGCGAACCGCTTGGTGAACTTGCGGAAGAGGTCCCAGCACTCGTCCGGGTCGTTGCGCTGGAGCGCCTCGGTGACGGCGTCGTTGACGGCCTCGATGGAGTCGCCGTACTCGAGGTAGGCGGTGGTGTCGGAGTGCACGAGCAGGTGCCCGTCCTCCTCGGCGATCGCGTCGAGCCGCGACATCCACTGGAGGTGGTGGTCCTCCAGGCGCTCCATGTCGGTGCGCTGGCCGCCGTTGAGCAGCCAGGCGGCCTGGAAGGAGGCGGTGCCCGCCCCGGAGTTGACCGGCGTGTCGGCGAACCGCTTGGCGCCGATGAGCAGCAGCTCGTGGTTGCCCATGAGGGCCTTGCAGTAGCCCCCGGCCGCGGCGGCCTCGGCGGACAGCCGCATGACCAGGTCGATCACGCCGACGCCGTCCGGACCGCGGTCCGTGAAGTCGCCGAGGAACCACAGCCGGGCGTTGCCCGCGGCCCAGGATCCGTTTGCGTCGATGAGGCCCTGGTCGAACAGCGCCTGGTGCAGCTCGTCCAGGTAGCCGTGCACGTCGCCGACCACGTAGAGCGGTCCGGGGCCGGCGGGCGTGGGCGTGGGCGCGGGGTGCGGCTGGGGGGCGACGATGGGGGTCAGCTCGACGGTGGGCACGTCCTGGGGCACGGGCTGCGGCGCGCTGCGGACGATGACCGGCAGGTCGCGCTCGGTCGGGGTGTAGCCCTCGGGGTACTCGGGGCGGGGGCGGACGGCCTCCGGCTCCGCGGGCGGGGCGGGGTGCCCGTATCCGGGCATGGGCGGGGGCGCGGCGTACCCGGGGAAGGGCGGCATCGCCGCCGTGGTCCGTGCCGCAGGTCCCTGACCGGCCCCCTGAGTCATCGACCCCTCCACCATCGCGCCGCCGTGCACCTTGTGGACCTTGCCTGGTCGACGGCGGTCCGTGGTGTCGTGCGCCCATCATAGGAATGACCGTCGCGGCTTGTGACGCACCAGGGGCGGTGAATCGGGGCGGGAGGCCGGGATCGCCGGTCATTTCTCCCCAAATGAGCCGTTAAATGAGCCGTTCGCGCCGGTCAGCCGCCTGCTGGGGGCTCTCGTCGGCTCATGTCGCGCCTCCCCGTGCGCCGGATGTGGGTTCACCCCCGGTTGACGCGGGTCGGGCGCGTCCTGCGGGGCGGGGTGGTCCCGGGCGGCCGTGGGACGGGTCAGGTGGCGGCCGGGCCGCGGGGTGCGCTGACGGCCGTCCGCGGCGGGCGTCTCTCCGAGGAGGTGCGCACGATCAGTTCGGTGGGTATGACCTGTTCCACCGGGCGGCCGGTGTCCAGGCCCTCGATGGCGTCGATCAGCAGCTGGACGACGGCGGTGCCGATGCGGCGCGGCTTGAGCGAGAGGGTGGTGATCGGCGGCTCGGTGGTGGCGTAGACCGTGGACTCGCTGCAGCAGACGAGCAGCAGGTCGTCGGGGACGCGCAGACCGTAGCGGCGGGCCGCGGCGAGCAGGTCGGTGCCGTTGGGGTCGAAGAGGCCGTAGACGGCGTCGGGCCGGTCGGGGCGGGCCAGCAGCCGGTCGGCGGCCACGGCGCCGGCGCACGGGTCGTGGGCGGGGTACTCCTCGTACACCGGATCCTGGCCGATGCGCTCGCACCACTGGAGGTAGGCGGTGGTGGAGAGCCGGGTGTAGGTGTCGGTGGTGGTGCCGGTGAGCAGGCCGATGCGGCGGGCCCCGGCGGCGGCGAGGTGGTCGAGGATGCCCAGGACGGCGGCCTCGTGGTCGTTGTCGACCCAGGCCGTCACGGGCAGGGTGCCGGCCGGCCGCCCGTCGGAGACCACCGGAATGCCCTGGCGGACCAGGTCGGAGACGACGGGGTCGTGGTCCGAGGGGTCGACGACCACGGTGCCGTCGAGGGCCACGTTCGACCACACGTCGTGCCGGGAGGTGGCGGGCAGGATGACGAGGGCGTAGCCGCGGGCGAGGGCGGCGGAGGTGGCGGCCCTGGCCATCTCGGCGAAGTAGGCGAACTCGGTGAAGGTGAAAGGTTCATCCCCGTATGTGGTCACCGTGAGGCCGATGAGCCCCGACTTGCCCGTACGGAGGGTGCGGGCCGCGGCGGACGGGCGATAGCCCAGCCGGTCGGCGACCTCGCGGACGTGGCGGCGGGTCGCGTCCGGTAGCCGGCCCTTGCCGTTGAGCGCGTCGGAGACGGTCGTGATCGAAACCCCGGCGGCGGCGGCAACGTCCCGGATGCCCGCCCGCCCCTGCCGGCTGCCCTTGCGGGACGGATCCGCCCGGCTCACCTGATGCTTCCCTGCTGCTGTCATGGCGAGCCGATAGTAGGGCTCGGTTGGTCCTTTGGCAGGGCACCGCATTTGACTGTTGACAGGCACGTTTCTGCGGCCTGGATTTCCGATAATGACCTTGGAAACACAGGCAGTTGACGGGAGGCGCAGGGGACCGTGGCTCTCCGGCATATCCGCACCTCGTGACTGGTCCAGGTCTCGAAGAGGTCTCAACTCACCTTCACGGGGGATGCGCGCCACGGCGTCCGCCAGGGCGCGCGGAGAAATGAGGAGCGCCCTCGAAACTCTGGACGCCGCCCCGGTCAATCCTCATAAGGTGTGCAGTATTCAAGCAACAGGTGGAGGAGGACCCGCGGTGACCGAGAAGACCCCGAAGCTGCGTGCTGCGCTGGACGGCGTGCCTACCTACAAGCCCGGCAAGCCGGCCGCGACCGGTGGCCCGGTCGCCTACAAGCTGTCCTCCAACGAGAACCCGTATCCGCCGCTGCCCGGCGTGCTGGAGAGTGCGGTGGGCGCCGCCGCCTCCCTCAACCGCTACCCCGACATGGCCTGCACCGGGCTGATGGCCGAGCTGGCCGAGCACTTCGACGTGCCGGTCTCCCACCTGGCCACCGGCACCGGCTCGGTCGGCGTCGCCCAGCAGCTGGTGCAGGCGACGGCGGGGCCGGGCGACGAGGTGATCTACGCCTGGCGCTCCTTCGAGGCGTACCCGATCATCACCCAGGTCTCCGGCGCCACTCCCGTGCAGGTCCCGCTGACCGAGGACCATGTGCACGACCTCGATGCGATGCTCGCCGCGATCACCGACCGGACCCGGCTGATCTTCGTCTGCAACCCCAACAACCCCACCGGTACGGTCGTACGCCGGGCCGAGCTGGAGTCCTTCCTGGACCGCGTGCCCTCCGACGTACTGGTGGTGCTCGACGAGGCCTACCTGGAGTTCATCCGCGACGAGTCCGTCCCGAACGGCATCGACCTCTACCGGGACCGTCCCAACGTCTGTGTGCTGCGGACGTTCTCCAAGGCGTACGGGCTGGCCGGCCTGCGGATCGGCTTCGCGATCGCGCACGAGCCGGTGGCGGCGGCGCTGCGCAAGACGGCCGTGCCGTTCGGCGTGAGCCAGGTCGCGCAGGACGCGGCGGTGGCTTCGCTGCGCAGCGAGGAGGCGCTGCGCGAGCGGGTGGACGCGCTGGTGGCGGAGCGTACGCGGGTGCTGGAGGCGCTGGCCGGGCAGGGCTGGTCGGTGCCGGATTCGCAGGCCAACTTCGTCTGGCTGCCGCTGGGGGAGCGTTCGCAGGACTTCGCGGCTGCATGCGAGCGGGCGGGCGTGGTCGTCCGGCCGTTCCCGGAGGGCGTGCGGGTGACGATCGGGGAGACCGAGGCGAACGACCTGTTCCTGCGGGCTGCCGAGGAGTTCCGCAAGGAGCTGTAGCAGCCGTAGCAGCCGTAGCAGCCACAGGAGAGCTGTCGCCGGGCCGGTCATCCGCCCGGCGAGCGCCCCGTACCCCTTCTCCGGGGTACGGGGCGCTTTGCGTTGCGGGGCTTACCAGGGCGCGCAAGGGTCCAATGGGGTACCCCGGCTGCTTGTCCGAAAAGTGGGTGGGCCATAATTGCTTGTGAATGTGAACGCGTTCACAAGCTCGCCTTTATGTCCTGCTTTAACTGGGGCATACAAGGGCATAACGTCGGCGGCATGCGCCACCGGCGACGCAAGAGGCAAGGAGAGACCCGGTGAATCTGGCCCTGGCTCCGGAGACGCTCGCACGGTGGCAGTTCGGTATCACGACCGTCTACCACTTCCTCTTCGTACCGCTCACGATCAGCCTTGCCGCGATCACGGCCGGCCTGGAGACGGCCTGGGTCCGCACGGCCAAGGAGAAGTACTTCCACGCGACGAAGTTCTGGGGAAAGCTCTTCCTCATCAACATCGCGATGGGCGTGGTCACGGGCCTCGTCCAGGAGTTCCAGTTCGGCATGAACTGGTCGGACTACTCGCGCTTCGTCGGTGACGTCTTCGGCGCCCCGCTCGCGATGGAGGCGCTGCTGGCCTTCTTCTTCGAGTCCACCTTCATCGGGCTGTGGATCTTCGGCTGGGACAAGCTCCCCAAGAAGCTCCACTGCGCGTGCATCTGGATCGTGGCCGTGGGCACCATCCTCTCCTCGTACTTCATCCTGGCCGCCAACTCCTGGATGCAGCATCCGACCGGCTACTCGATCGACAAGGCCACCGGCAAGGCCCACCTCACGGACATCTGGGCCGTACTCACCCAGAACACCACCCTGGTCGTGGTCTTCCACACGCTGACCGCCGCCTTCCTCACGGGCGCCGCCTTCGTCGTGGGCATCGCCTCCTTCCACCTCTGGCGCGCCAAGCGCAAGCAGATCAGGGGCGAGGAACTGGGCGAGAAGCAGCGGAAGCAGATCCCGGCGATGCTCACCTCGCTGCGCGTCGGGCTGGTCGTGGCGGTGATCGCGGGTCTGGGCACGGCGATCAACGGTGACGAGCTGGGCAAGGTGATGTTCGAGCAGCAGCCGATGAAGATGGCCGCCGCCGAGGCCCTGTGGGACACCCAGGCGCCCGCGCCGTTCTCGGTCTTCGCGGTCGGCGACGTGTCGAAGGGGCACAACAGCGTCGAGATAGAGGTTCCCGGCCTGCTCTCCTTCCTCGCGCACAACAACTTCTCCGACCCCGTCCCCGGCATCAACGACATCGCCGCCATGGAGGCCGCGCGGTACGGGGGCGACCCGAAGGACTACATCCCCAGCATCTTCATGACCTTCTGGGGCTTCCGCCTCATGATCGGCTTCGGGATGACCTCCTTCGTCGCCGGCCTCATCGGGCTGTGGACCACCCGCAGAAAGCTCTGGCTGGCCCCCGAGTACCGGGCGGCCGACGGCGAGATCCCGCGGCTGATGCTCACCCGCACCCGGGAGATGAGCCCCTTCCTCACCATGTGGTCGTGGCGCATCGGCATCCTGACCATGGGCTTCCCGCTCCTCGCCAACTCCTTCGGCTGGATCTTCACCGAGATGGGCCGCCAGCCCTGGGTGGTGTACGGGCTGATGAAGACCGGCGACGCGGTCTCGCCCGGCGTGAGCCAGGGCGAAGTCCTCGCCTCGATGTCGTTCTTCACGCTGCTGTACGCCGTGCTCGCCGTGGTCGAGGTGAAGCTCCTGGTGAAGTACGCCAAGGCCGGCCCGGACACCGACGAGCAGCCGCCCGCGAAGGACCCCAGGCTGCGGCTGCCGACCGGCGGAGCCGGTGCCGCCGAACAGCCCGAGGACGCCGACAAGCCGATGACGTTCGCCTACTGACGCGGCGGAACGGAGAACCCGACCATGCACCTCCACGACTTCTGGTTCCTGCTCATCGCCGTCCTGTGGATCGGCTACTTCTTCCTCGAGGGCTTCGACTTCGGCATCGGCGTCCTGACCAGGACGCTGGCCAGGGACCGCACCGAACGCCGTGTGCTGATCAACACGATCGGCCCCGTCTGGGACGGCAACGAGGTCTGGCTGATCACCGCGGCCGGTGCCACCTTCGCCGCCTTCCCCGACTGGTACGCCACCCTCTTCAGCGGTTTCTACCTGCCGTTGCTCGTGATCCTCGGCTGCCTGATCGTGCGTGGCGTCGCCTTCGAGTACCGCCACAAGCGCAGTGAGGAGCGCTGGCAGCGGAACTGGGAGCGCGCGATCTTCTGGTGCTCGCTGATCCCCGCCTTCCTCTGGGGTGTCGCCTTCGCCAACATGGTGCGCGGGGTGCCGATCGGGGCGGACAAGAACTTCACCGGCAGCGTGCTGGACCTGCTGCACCCCTACGCCCTGCTGGGCGGCCTCTTCACCCTCGTGCTCTTCACCTTCCACGGCGCGGTGTTCGCCGCGCTCAAGACCGCCGGCGACATCCGCCACCGGGCCCGGGCCCACGCCACCTGGTACGGCCTGGCGGCCCTCGTGCTCGCCGCCGGCTTCCTGTCCTGGACGCAGGCGGACTCCGGCAACGGCCGCAGCCTGCCCGCGACGGTCGTCGCGGTGGCGGCCCTGCTCGTGGCGCTCGCCCTCAACCGGGCCGGGCGTGAGGGCTGGGCGTTCGCCCTGTCGGGAGCGGCGGTCGCGGCCGCCTTCGCCATGGTGTTCCTCGCGCTCTTCCCCGACGTGATGCCCTCCTCGACCGACCCGGCGTGGAGCCTCACCGTGGCCGACTCGGCCTCCAGCCCCTACACGCTGAGGATCATGACCTGGGTCGCGGGCTTCATGACCCCCCTGATCCTGGCCTACCAGGCCTGGACCTACTGGGTGTTCCGCAAGCGGATCGGCACCCAGCACATCCCGGCCGCGCACTGAGGACGGCGAGGACAGCCCGGTGAAGCCCGTCGACCCCCGGCTGCTGAGGTACGCCTCCGCAACCCGCTTCTTCCTGGCCGCCTCCGTCGCCCTGGGGCTGGCGGGGGCGGCCCTGGTCGTCGCCCAGGCGATGCTGATCGCCGAGGTGGTGACCGGGGCCTTCCAGGACGGGCGCACCACCGCCGGCCTGGCCGTGCCCCTGGCGCTGCTGGCCGCCGTGGCCGTGGGCCGGGCGGCGGTGTCCTGGCTCACCGAGCTGGCCGCGCACCGCGCGAGCGCGGCGGTCAAGTCCCAGCTGCGCACCCGGCTGCTGGCGCACGCCGTGCGGCTCGGGCCCGGCGCGCGCGGCACCGGTGAGCTGACCGGCCTCGCCACGCGCGGAGTGGACGCGCTGGACGGCTACTTCGCCCGCTATCTGCCCCAACTCGGGCTGGCGGCCGTGGTGCCCGTCGCCGTCCTCGCCCGTATCGTCTCCGCCGACTGGCTCTCGGCGCTCGTCATCGTCCTCACCCTTCCCCTCGTCCCCCTCTTCATGGCCCTCATCGGCTGGGCCACCCAGTCCCGGATGGACCGGCAGTGGCGGCTGCTGTCCCGGCTCTCCGGGCACTTCCTCGACGTCGTCGCCGGACTGCCCACGCTCAAGGTCTTCGGCCGGGCCAAGGCGCAGGCCGAGTCGATCCGCGCCATCACCGCCGACTACCGGCGGGCCACGCTGCGGACTCTTCGGCTGGCCTTCCTCTCCTCCTTCGCGCTGGAGCTGCTGTCGACCGTGTCGGTCGCGCTCGTGGCCGTCGGCATCGGCATGCGGCTCGTGCACGGTGAACTCGACCTGTACACGGGCCTGATGGTGCTCGTCCTCGCGCCCGAGGCCTATCTGCCGCTGCGCCAGGTGGGCGCGCAGTACCACGCGGCGGCCGAGGGGCTGGCGGCCGCCGACGAGGTCTTCGCGGTGCTGGAGACCGAGCCCGCCCCCGCGGGCACGCTCCCGGCCCCGGACGCCCGGAGCGCGGCGCTCACCGTGGACCGGCTGGTGGTGCGGCACGCGGGCCGGACCGGGCCGTCCCTCGCCGAGACCTCCTTCGAGGTGCGGGCGGGCGAGACGGTCGCGGTGACCGGGCCCAGCGGGGCCGGGAAGTCGACCCTGCTGAACGTGCTGCTGGGCCTCGAACGGCCCACGAGCGGGCGGGTGTCGGTCGGTGGCACGGATCTGTCATCGCTCTCCCCCGAAAGCTGGCGGGACCAGCTGGCCTGGGTCCCGCAACGGCCCCATCTCTTCACCGGGACGGTCGCCGAGAACGTACGGCTGGCCCGGCCGGACGCCACGGACGCACAGGTGCGGGAGGCACTGCGGGCTGCCGGGGCGCTCGAGTTCGTCTCCATGCTGCCGCACGGCACTGACACTCGCCTCGGCGAGGACGGAAGCGGGCTCTCCGCCGGGCAGCGGCAACGGCTCGCCCTGGCCCGGGCGTTCCTGGCCGACCGGCCGGTGCTGCTGCTCGACGAGCCGACGGCGAATCTCGACGGGGAGACCGAGGCCGCCGTGGTGGCGGCCGTGCGGCGGCTGGCGGCCGGGCGCACCGTGGTGCTGGTGGTGCATCGCCCGGCGCTGCTCGCCGTGGCGGACCGGGTGGTGCGGCTGGGGGCGCCCAGGCCCTCCGGGCCGGGTGTTCCTCCCTCACTCCCGCCCGTTCACCCGGAAGTGCAAGCTGCTGCCGCGAACGTGCCCCATGACGTTCCGAGTGCCGGGCAGGCGGGCGGTTCTGCCGCCGGGCGCAGCGCGGGGGTGCTGGCCCGCGTGCGGGCCGCGGGGCGTCCGTGGTGGTCCCGGTTCGCCCTCTCGCTGCTGCTGGGCGCGCTGGCCCTGGGGAGTGCCGTCGGGCTGATGGCCGTTTCCGGGTGGCTCATCTCGCGGGCCTCGCAGCAGCCCCCCGTGCTGTACCTGATGGTCGCCGTCACCGCCACGCGGGCCTTCGGCATCGGTCGTTCCGTCTTCCGCTATGCCGAGCGCCTGGTCTCGCACGATGCCGTGCTGCGCGTCCTGGCCGGGCTGCGGGTGTCGGTCTACCGCCGGCTGGAGCGGCTCGCCCCGGCCGGGCTGCGGGACGTCCGCCGCGGTGATCTGCTCTCCCGCCTGGTCGCCGACGTGGACGCGCTTCAGGACTACTTCCTGCGCTGGCTGCTGCCGCTCGGCTCGGCCGTGCTCGTCGGTGCGGCCTCGGTGGGCTTCACCGCCTGGCTGGTGCCGGAGGCGGGCGCGGCCCTGGCCGTAGGGCTGTTGATCGCGGGGCCGGGTGCGGCCGTGCTGTCGGCGGCGTTCGCGCGGCGTGCGGAGCGGCAACTGGCGCCGGTGCGCGGGGAGTTGTCGGCTCATGTGGTCGAACTGCTGGCGGGTACGGCCGAGCTGACGGTCGCCGGTGCGCTGCCCGCGAGGCTGGCGCGGCTGCGCCGGACCGACGCCGCGCTCACCGGGATCGCCCGGCGCGCCGCCGCGGCCACGGCGCTCGGCGCCGGGCTGTCGGCCCTGGCCTGCGGGCTGACCGTGGCCGCGACGGCCCGGGCGGGGGTCGGGGCCGTGCACGACGGCCGGCTCGGGGGCGTGTGGCTGGCGGTGGTGGTGCTCCTGCCGCTCGCCGCCTTCGAGGCGGTGGCAGGAATTCCGCTCGCGGTGCAGTACCGGCAGCGTGTCCGGCGCTCGGCGGAGCGGGTGTACGAGGTGCTGGACGCGCCCCTGCCCGTACGGGACGGTTCGCGGCCCGCGCCGGAGTCGCCGTTCCCGCTGCGGGTGACGGACCTGACGGTGCGGTACGCGGGGCGTCCGGCAGCGGCCCTGGACGGGGTCGGGCTGGAGCTGACGGCGGGGCGCCGGGTCGCCGTGGTGGGGGCGTCGGGATCGGGCAAGACCACGCTCGCGCAGGCGCTGTTGCGGTTCGTGGACGCCGAGTCGGGCTCGTACACGCTCGGTGGCGAGGACGCGGCCGGGATGGACGGCGACGCGGTGCGGCGGCTGGTGGGGCTGTGCGCCCAGGACGCGCACATCTTCGACAGCTCGCTGCGGGAGAACCTGCGTCTGGCCCGCCCGGGCGCGGCGGACGAGGAGCTGCGCGGTGCCCTGCGCGCCGCCCGTCTCCTGGAGTGGGTGGACGGGCTGCCGCAGGGGCTGGACACGCTGGTCGGCGAGCACGGGGCGCGCATGTCCGGTGGTCAGCGGCAGCGGCTGGCCCTGGCCCGGGCGCTGCTCGCGGACTTCCCCGTGCTGGTGCTGGACGAGCCTGCCGAGCACCTCGACCTCGCCACGGCCGACGCGCTGACCGCCGACCTGCTGAGGGCCACCGAGGGCCGTACCACCGTACTGATCACACACCGGCTCACAGCGTTGGCCGAAGTCGACGAAGTAATCGTGCTGGAGCGGGGGCGGGTGGTGCAGAGAGGGGCGTACGGAGAGCTGGCGAGCGCTCCCGGGCCGTTCCGCGGGATGCTGGAGCGGGAGGCCGCGGCCGACCTGGAGCTGCCGGCCCAGGCAGGTGCCGCGGACACCGGCCGCAAAACCCTTTCCACGGCAAAAGGTACTTATTAGGCTCGACGCATGTCAGCCACGGCAGGCTCCTCCGCCCCACAGGACCCCACGGCCGCCTCGGGCCCCATGCACTCGCTGGACGCCGCCACGGAGGCCACGCGCAGTCTCCAAGGCCTCTCCACCGAGCTGACCGGCCGCGTGCCACAGCTCCTGGAGGCCATGCGCTCGGTCGGCACCGGGCTGGAGCTGCACACCACCCTCGACCGGATCGCCCGCACCGCCGCCGAGCTGGCCGACGCGACGTACGCCGCCATCGGCGTCGTCGACCCCGGCGGCGAGGGGCTGTCGGACTTCATCACCTACGGCACGGCCGAGGAGGAGTACGAGGACGTGGCCGCCTTCCCGGACGGCCGGCACGCGCTGAGCGTGCCGATCCGCGTCGGCGGTGAGATCTTCGGCAACCTCTACCTCACCGAGAAGCGCGGCGGGGGCGAGTTCGGCATCGCGGACCTGCACATGATGAAGATCCTCGCGACGGAGGCGGGCATCGCGATCGGCAATGCGCGCGTGCACGAGGAACGCGGCCGGCGCATGCGCTGGATCGACGGTTCGGTGGCCGTCACCACGGCCCTGCTGTCGGGCAGCGACGCCGAGGACGCGCTCTCGGTCGTCGCCGAACAGGCCCGCAGACTTGCGGACTCGGCGGCCGGAATCGTGCTGCTGCCCGACGGCGAGGGCGGGTTGGAGATGGTGGCCGTCTCCGCCGAGGATCCCGCGGGGCTGCTGGGGACGGTGATACCGCCGCACAGTCCGGTCGTCGACCGGCTGCTGGCCGGTGAACCGGTGTTCATCGACGACTCCGCCACCGACCCCCGCATGATCACCGAAGTGGCCCCGCGCTTCGGCCCGAGCATGCTGCTGCCCCTGAAGAGCGGTGACCGCGTGCTGGGCACGCTGGCCATCCCCCGGCGGCGCGGTGCGCGCAAGTACACCGCGACCGAGCGCACCCTGGCCACGCAGTTCGCGGCGCAGGCCGCCCTCGCGCTCGTCCTGGCCGAGGCCCAGCGCGACCGGGAGCGGCTCGCCGTCTTCGAGGACCGCGACCGGATCGCCCGGGACCTCCACGACCTCGTCATCCAGCGGCTGTTCGCGACCGGGCTGCTGCTGGAGAGCGCCCAGCGACTGGCCGTCGTGCCGGAGGTGCGGACGAAGATGGGGCAGGCGGTCGACGAACTGGACGCGACTATCCAGGAGATCCGGACGGCCATCTTCGCGCTTCAGCAGGAGCCCACGGAGGCGCCCGCGGGGCTGCGGACGCGCGTCCTGCGGGAGCTGGGCACGGCCGCCGTGCCGCTCGGCTTCCAGCCCTCCGCGAGCTTCATCGGGCCGGTCGACGCCAAGGTCGGCGAACGCACCGGCAAGAACCTCATCGCAGCCCTCCGCGAGGCGCTCTCCAACGCCTTCCGGCACGCCCGGGCCTCCCGCATCGAGGTCCTGGTCGACGCGACGGTCGTCCTCCCGGACGGGCGGGAGGGCGTCCGGCTGACCGTCGCCGACGACGGCGTCGGCATTCCGGAGGGGGGCCGCCGCAGCGGGCTGCGGAACCTCGCCAAACGGGCCGAGTCGCTCGGCGGCTCCAGCTCGTACGGGCCGGGGATCGGCGCGGACGGGGGCGGTACGAAGGTGGTGTGGGAGGCGCCTCTGTAGCGGCCGCCGCGTCTGTGGCGCCGGGGTGGCGTTCTCGACCGTCCAGCCGCATCTTTTCCTCCGAACGGCTGCCCCTGGGCGCGCGGGGGCGCGGCGCGCGCCAGGCTCGCCTCCATGCGACATACGTTGCGATGTTCGGACCGTCGTTCAGCTCGTCGTACAGGTTGTCGTCCGGGCCGTCCGCTCCCGCGCGGGCGCCGGGCGCACCGGCGCGGTGGAGCGGCGTTCTGTGCGCTGTGCGCGCTGTGTGCGGTGGTGTCACCTCTTCTCGTTGCCGAGCCCTCCGCCGCTGTCCGGGCGCAGAGGCGGCTCGCGCACGTCAGTTCCGAGGTGCTGTGGCTCTCCCGGGAGACGGGGCGGGTGCAGCAGCGGTACGAGCGCGGGCTGCGGGCGGCCGAGGAGCGGAAGGAGCAGGCCGAGCGCCTGCACCGGCAGCTGCGCGGACAGCAGGTGGTGGCCGGGGTGCTCCACGAGGACGCGGGAGCCGTCGCACGGGCGCAGTACCGGACCGGCGGATTCACCGCCATGGGCAGCCCGGCGGTCTCCGACGACCCCTTCGAGCTGCTGGAGCTGCAGGCGGACGACACCGGTCGGCGGGAGCGGCTGGGCCGGATGCTGGCCGAGACCGACGACACGAGCCGCACGCTGGCGGCGGACGAGCGCTCGACCGCCGCCGCCTCGCGCGCCCTCGCGGCGGACGTCGCACGGCTGCGCTCCGACGAGCACGCGCTGGAGGCCCGGTTGGCGGGCGCGCGCGGCGAGCTGAACGGCATGGCCGCGGCCGCCGTCCGCAGCGGGCACTGCGAGCCCGTCGACCTGGGCGACCTGGGCGACCTCCGGGAGGGGCAGAGCGTCGCGGACCGCACGGCGGGGATCTCCCCGGGCGGCTGGACGCGCCCGCTGGTGTCGTACGAGCTGTCCGCCGGTTTCGGCGGCACCGGAGCGCACTGGACCGGCGGCCACACCGGGCAGGACTTCGCCGCCCCCGCGGGTTCGCCCGTCCGCGCGGTGGGTGCCGGGACGGTGGTGGCGGCGGGGTGCGGCGGCCCCTTCGGCATCAGCGTGGTCGTCCGGCACGAGAACGGCTGGTACTCGCAGTACGCACACCTCGCGGCGCCGCTGACGGCGCCGGGACGGCAGGTGCGCGCGGGCGAGTGGATCGGGCTGTCCGGGACCACGGGCAACTCCACCGGCCCGCACCTGCACTTCGAGATCCGCCGGACCCCGGAGTTCGGCTCGGCGGTCGAGCCGGTGGAGTGGCTGCGCACGCACGGCGTACGGCTGTAATGCCGGGACCGGCCGCGCGACGGCGCTACGGCAGGGCGCGTAGGATCTGCTCGATGATCATTGCGACGCCGTCCTCGTTGTTGCCGGCGGTGCGGTGCGTGGTGGCGGCCAGCACCTCGGGGTGCGCGTTGGCCATGGCGTACGAGGTGCCTGCCCAGCCGAGCATCTCCAGGTCGTTGGGCATGTCGCCGAAGGCCACCACCTCGTCGCGCGTGATGCCGCGGTCGGCGCACCACTGGGCGAGGGTGCTGGCCTTGCTGACGCCCGGGCCGCTGATCTCCAGCAGCGCCGTGGGGCTGGACCGGGTGAAGGAGCCGTGCTCGCCGGCCGCCGTGCGGGCCACCTCCAGGAACTCGTCCGGGGCGAGCACGTCGTGGAAGGCGAGCAGCTTGACGATGGGCCCGGCGCCCGCCGCGTGCTCGCCGTCCAGCAGTTCCTCGGCGGGTGCGGTCACCGAGTCGGGGTCGGGCTGGAAGGGCGGGTACTGCGGCTCGTAGTGGAAGCCCGTGGTGCGCTCGACGGCGAACGCGGCGCCGGGGGCGGCGGCGCGCACCGCGTGGACGATGGCGAGGGCGGCGGCGGGCGCCAGCGGGCGGACCTCGATGAACCGGCCCCCGTCGTGGAGGTCGGCGACGACGGCGCCGTTGGCGCAGATCGCCAGGCCGTGGCCGTGCACGTGGTCGGCGACGATGTCCATCCAGCGTGCCGGGCGGCCGGTGACGAAGAAGACCTCGATGCCGGCCTCCTCGGCCGCCGCCAGGGCCGCGACGGTGCGCTCGGAGACGGTCTTGTCGTCGCGCAGCAGGGTGCCGTCGAGGTCGGTGGCGATCAGCCGGGGAGTGGCGGCTGGCCGGCCGGTGGCCGGTGTCTCGGGCTGCTCGATAGCTGAAGTCACCCTTCCATTCTCGACCACGGGCCGGAGACGGGCGTACAAACGTGCGCCTGTATCCGGCCTCACTGCCGGCCCGAGCGCAGGGTGCCTGCAGCTGTTCCGGCCGTTCGGGCTGTTCGGGCTCTTCCGGCCGTTCCCTGCGGAGCGCGCCGGACGGCCGTGCGGCGGCCCGCCGGGCTCGTCAGCGCCCCGGGCGCAGCTGGCCGAGGGCCTCCGTCGCGATGCGCTCGAAGACCTTCTCGTCGGCCGCGAAATCCGAGTCCGGGATCGGGGCGTGGATGACGATCTCGGTGAAGCCCAGCTCGAAGTGCTTCCCCGCGAAGTCGACGAACGCGTCGAGGGACTCCAGCGGGCGGTTCCGGTCCGGGGTGAAGCCGGTGAGCAGGACCTTGTCCAGGTCGGCGGCGTCCCGGCCGGCTGCCGCGCAGGCCGCCTCCAGCTTCTCGAGCTGCCCGCGGATCGCCGCGCGGGACTCCTCGGGCGTGCCGGTCTCGAAGAGCTTGGGGTCGCCCGTGGTCACCCACGCCTGGCCGTACCGTGCGGCCAGCTTCAGCCCGCGCGGCCCGGTGGCCGCGACCGCGAAGGGGAGGCGGGGCCGCTGGACGCAGCCGGGGAGGTTCCGGGCCTCGTTCGCCGAGTAGAAGTCGCCCTCGTGGCTGACGTCGCCCTCGGTGAGCAGGCGGTCCAGCAGCATGACGAACTCCGCGAAGCGGTCGGCCCGTTCGCGCGGCGTCCAGGGCTCCTGGCCGAGTGCGGTCGCGTCGAAGCCATTGGTCCCGGCACCGATTCCGAGGGTGATCCGGCCGCCGGAGATGTCGTCGAGGGACATCAGGTCCTTGGCCAGGGTCACCGGGTGCCGGAAGTTGGGCGAGGTCACGAGGGTGCCCAGGCGCAGGCGCTCGGTGGCCGCCGCGGCGGCGGTCAGGGTGG
The DNA here is from genome assembly GCF_056930295.1 of Streptomyces sp. 17_S59. Taxonomy (NCBI): domain Bacteria; kingdom Bacillati; phylum Actinomycetota; class Actinomycetes; order Kitasatosporales; family Streptomycetaceae; genus Streptomyces; species Streptomyces sp. 17_S59. The sequence goes on from NZ_JBXOWD010000001.1 coordinate 3,568,310, forward strand.
GGACCGCACCGAACCACGGCCCGTCCCGGAACGACCGCCAGGAGAGGTGGTCATAGGTGTACGCGGCGTGGAACCCGAGATCCTCGGCCCGCCGCCAGATCTTCTGTCCCTCGCCCCACCGGTGGATGGGCAGGATCACCGTGCTCAGTCGCATACCGCCGACCCTACGGTAGCCGTCAGCGGTCAGGATCCTTCACTCGTTTGCGGCCGGGTTCCTCTCCAGGACACGACCGCCGGTGCGGACCGCCCCCTGTCGGATTCAACGCTGCAGCCAGCTCAGCAGGGTCGTCGCCGTGAACACCGTGCCCGACGCCAGACAGACCGCGCGCGGGGTCAGCCACCCGGGGCCTTCCAGGGGCTGGGACTGCGGGACCGGAGCCAGCAGCGCGTCTGCGAAGGCCTGGGCGGTCGGCGGTCGGTCCGCCGGCTCGACGGACATCGCGGTCCGTAGCAACAGGGCGACGTTCGGTGGGAGCTCCGTTCCGGCTGGGAGCGCCGGCAGCGTCGAGGCGGTCGGCTGGTCGGTCATCATGGCCGTGGCGCGTCCGCCCGGGCCGAACGGCTTCTGCCCGGTCAGCAGCTCGTAGGCCACGACGGCCAGCGCGTACACGTCGGCCCTCCCGTCGAACCCGCCGGTCTGGAAGGCCTGTTCCGGTGCCATGTACGCGGGCGTGCCCGTGGTCACCGTCAGCCCGGATGCGTCGGCCAGTTGCTTCGCGCTGCCCAGATCCGCCACCAGCACCGCGGCGGGCGCAGAGCCGGTGGCGAGCAGCAGGTTGGACGGCTTGACGTCGCGGTGCACCACGCCCGCCTCGTGCAGGACCTGGACCGCGTAGCCCGCCTCCGCGGCCAGTCGCAGCGCCTCCTGCGGGTCGCACTGCCCGACCCGGTCCGCCAGGGTGCCGCCGCGTACGTAGTCCATGACGAAGTAGGGCCGGTCCTCCTGCACCCCGACGTCGTGCACCCGGACCACCCGCGGGCTGGCGATCCGGCGCAGCAGCCTCGCCTCCGCCAGGAACCGCTCGCGCACATCGGCGTTCGCGGCCCAGTTCTCGGCCAGCACCTTCACCGCGACCTCGGTGTCGAGCTCCGGATCGTAGGCCTTCCAGACCGTGGCGAAGGAGCCGGCTCCGAGCCGCTCCAGGAGGAGGTAACGGCCGAGCTTGCGCATGTGGCAGCATTCTGCCGGAGTCGGGGGGAGTGTGGAACTCCCGTTCGACGGGGTGGGGTGCCAGGCGGGACGAAACGGGGGATCCGGGTGTTCGAGGAAGGCGAGCTGGAACGGCTCGTGGCGGCTGCTCAGGCGGGGGACCCGGGGTCGATGGAGTACCTGCTGGCCAAGCTGCGGCCGGTGGTGCTGCGCCGCTGCTCGCGCTTCCTGCCCCACCACGCCGACGCGGAGGAGGCAGCGCAGGACGCGCTACTGTCCATCAGCACGCACCTGGGCGAGTACGGCGGCCGCGGCTCCTTCCTGGGCTGGGTGACGGTGATCGCCTCGAACGCCGCCCGGTCCACCTACCGCTCGATGTGCCGGCGCGCCGAGGACAGCCACGCCGACCTCCCCGAGTCCGTCGACCCGCGCACCACCAGCGTCATCGCCGGAACCCGGCTCGACCTGATGGAGGCGCTGGCCGCGCTGGAGCAGCAGCACCCCACCCTGGTGGAGTCCTTCGTGCTGCGCGACCTGGGCGACCTGACCTACGTCCAGGTGGCCGAGGTACTGGGCGCCCCGTTGGGCACGGTCAAGGACCGTATCCACCAGGCTCGCCGCTTCATGCGCGAGCGCCTGGTCACCAGTCTGTGAACGGTGGTCCCGCGGCGGGCGGCGGCCACGCCGTCGTCCGGCTCCGGTCCGCCGCTGCCGCCTTGGTGGCAGCCGCCGCGCTCGGGCTGGCGACCGGCCGATTCGTCCTGCCACCGCCCCCCGGCGCTACCGCGCACCCGGCAGCGCGGTCGGGTGCCGCGGTCGGCGGAGCATCCCAGGGCGCGTCCGCTCTCGCGACGCCGGGCGGGTCCGTCCCGACGCCCGCGCCCTCGGCCTCCGGCTCCGCCTCGCCGACCGGTGCGACCGGGCCGGTGACGACCGCGAACCTGCTGGAACCCGCGGCGTTCAGCCCGGACGTCGGCATCGGGCGGATCCACGTCATCGACCGGTACGGCGACGGGTCTTACGCCAACGCGGCCTGCTCCGGCGAGAAGACCTTCAAGCAGACCCTGGGCGGGCCCGGTGCCCACTTCCGCGGACTGATGACCAGCCCCCGCACCAGCCCGGACGACCCCACCGTGGCCGGCGACAGCGGCGACAGAGGCGGCCAGGTCGCCCGCGAGGTCGCCGCCGACGCCCGGAGCCCTTCCCTGGCGCAGAACTACAGCGAACGCCTGCTGCTGGAGCAGGTGCCCTGCCAGGAGGAAACGCCAGGGCACTGGGTCTACGGAAAGACCACGACGCTGCAGCTCGCCCCGGACGTCACCGCGCGCTGGATGGGCGTCTACCAGGGATCGCTCAACACCACCGGCAGAGCGCCCGAGGGCAAGGAGCCCTGCGGCGGCATCGCCGTGCTGCGCAGCGGCAGCCACTACGGGGTGCTGGAGGTCGATGCCTGCCTGGGGACGGCCGCGATGGACCGCGTCGTCAGGACCGCTCTGTCACAGCTGTGAAACAGCCGGTCAGGGCTCCAACTTTTCCTCCTCCGGCGGAATCTCCCCGGTTGTACGAGGACGCAGCAGGCGTCCCGACCAGTAGGGGGACCAGATGACCGAGAACCAGACCGTCCAGCAGAAGTCCGTTCGCCGCAACCGGGTCGCCGCCGCGGCCTGCTTCGCCGCCGCACTGATCACGGCCGGCGTCGTCGGCGCCCAGTCGGCCACCGCCGACGGGGCCGCGCACAACGCACCGCACCGCACCGCGGTCGCCGCGCCCGGACTCGGCTCCGCCCACCTCGTCCAGAGCGAGGACTTCCAGAAGGGCATGAACCCGGTCGGCGCGACCATTGAGCTGACCGGACGCCAGGGGCTGTCCGCGTGCTCCGGCGAGACGACGATGCGCGACCTGACCAAGGACAAGGCCACCGCGTACGCGTCCGTGAACTGGACCTTCGACAACCACCGCATGCTGACCGAGTCGGCCGCGAGCGCCCCCACCGGGACCGCGGCCGACACCTGGGAGAAGCAGCTCGTCGCGCTCGTTGAGGACTGCCAGGACGAGCCCGCCGGCCACTGGTACTACGGCGCGGCCCACACCCTGACCGTCACCGGCGGCACCGCCCACTGGTACCCGTCCTACAACGGCGACGGCAGCGTCAGCGGCGGGGCCGCGGTCCTGCGCAGCGGCACCAAGGTCGCCATCGTCGAGCTCAACAGCCAGCCCACCGACGTCGAAGGCATCGCCACCGCAGCTCTGAACCGCCTCTCCTCCTGAACGGCAGCCCCGCTCCGCCCGCGCCGCCGGGCGGAGCCGGCCCCGAACATCGAAGAGACTCGCACGCCCAGTGGCCGTGCACCCCCACCTACGGTCAGACCGTGATGGGTGAACGAGGCTTGACCGAGGTCACGAGGGTGCCCAGGCGCAGGCGCTCGGTGGCCGCCGCGGCGGCGGTCAGGGTGGGGACCGCGCCGGTCCGGATCTCCGGCAGCTGGGTCTTCGGCCGGGTCTTGGGCCGGGTCTATCCGGGGCTTGCCGGACTTTTACTCCGGGACGACGGGCGGCGAGGGAGAATCGGGACAGAGGCAGCTACTGGGGCACGGGCCGGTCCGCAGAGCCTTGGAGGTGCACCGTGCAAGGCACCCGATTCACCCCCGACCGGGGGCTGACCACCCGCATGGTGAGCACGATGTTCTTCATCGGGCTGCTCTACGTGGTCTTCGTGGGCGTGCTGGTGGCCCTGCTGCGCGGGGCGTGGCCGATCATCCTGGTGCTCGCGGGCGGCTTGTTCGTCGCCCAGTTCTGGTTCAGCGACCGGATCGCGGCCTTCGGCATGGGAGCCCGCGAGGTGACTCCGGAGGAGGCGCCGGAGCTGCACGGCGCCGTCGACCGGCTGTGCGCGCTGGCCGACATGCCGAAGCCGCGGGTGGCGATCGCCGACACCGATGTGCCGAACGCCTTCGCGACCGGCCGCAACCAGCGGAACTCCGTGGTGTGCGCCACGACCGGGCTGCTGCGGAGACTGGAGCCCGAGGAGCTGGAGGGCGTGCTGGCCCACGAGCTGTCCCACGTCGCCCACCGGGACGTCGCGGTGATGACGATCGCCTCCTTCCTGGGTGTGCTGGCCGGGATCATCACCCGGGTGGGGCTGTGGGGCGGGCTGCGCCGCATCGGCGGGCGGGACAGCAGCACCGCCGTGCTGGTGGTGCTGATTCCGCTGATCAGCGCGGTGGTCTATGCGATCAGCTTCCTCCTCACCCGGATGCTCTCCCGCTACCGCGAGCTGTCCGCCGACCGCGCGGCCGCGCTCCTGACGGGCCGGCCCTCGGCGCTGGCGTCGGCGCTGACCAAGGTCACCGGGCAGATGGCGCGGATTCCGACGCGCGACCTGCGGCAGGCGGAGCCGTTCAACGCCTTCTACTTCGCGCCCGCCTTCTCCAAGGACAGCGTGAACAGGCTGCTGTCGTCGCACCCGACGCTGGAGCAGCGCCTGGAGCAGCTGGGCCGGATAGCGGCACAGCTGGGGCGCGCATGATGGGCCGCCTCCTGGACATCATCCTCGGCCGCACCAAGCCGGTGCGCCCGGACCTCGATCAGCTCTTCGCCCTGCCGTCCGCGGCGCTCACTCTCCAGGCGGGCGCCGGCCTCGGGCCGACGGGCCTCGGCTCGGTGTGCTTCGCGAGCGTGGAGGGCGGCGCGTTCGACCGGCTCCAGCAGGACGTACGGGCCCTGCTGGACGCGGACACGGAGCGGGGCGGGCTGCCCGTGGAGTTCAGCCGGGACTCCTACGGCTACACCTGGCTGCTCGCCCGGCAGCCCGCGGACGACACGGCGGCCCTGGTCAACGACATGCACGCGGTGAACACCCTGCTCCAGGACGGCGGCTTCGGCCCTCAGCTGCTCTGTTCGTTGATGGGCTTCCAGGACAGGGAGCACCGGCGCTCGCTGGCGCTCGTCTACCTCTACAAGCGCGGCACCTTTTATCCGTTCGCACCGCTGCCGGGCGGTGGGGACAAGCGGGACAACGGGCTTGAACTGCAGGTGCGGGCCCTGCTGGGGGACGACCTGCGGATCGAGGAGGACCTGAGCCGCTGGTTCCCGGTCTGGGGAGCGCCGGGCCTGGGCGGACAGCGCCGTTGAGCCAGGGGGCACAGAGGCGGACCGTCAGCTCTCCTGCCGGTCCTGCGCGCGGTCCTCGGACCCCTCCGTGCCCTGGGCCGTGCCCCTGGCCGCGACCTGCTCGGCGGCCCAGCGGGCCCACTCCTCGTACATGGCCGTGACGCGTAGGCCGTACTCCAGGGCCAGACGGCCGTTGGACGACAGCGGGTGGTCGTCCCACTCGACGCTCTTCTCCACCTCCTGCAGCGCGGCGCGTCGGCCCGCGGCGCGCTCGGCCTCGGTGGTGAGGTAGGTGACCGCCTCCAGCGGGGTGAGGAGGTCGAGGAAGAAGACGCGCAGCATGGCCTCGCTGCGCCGCACGAACTCCGGCCGGGTCTCGGAGAGCCAGCGACGCAGCTCGGCCAGGCCCTCCTCGGTGATCGCGTACTCCTTGCGGCCGCGCGGGCCCTCCGCGGTGACCTCGAGCAGCCCGGCCTTGGTGAGCTTGCCCAGCTCTCCGTAGACCTGGCTCTGAGTGGCCGACCAGACGTTGGCCAGCGAGGACTCGAACACCTTCATCAGGTCGTATCCGCTGGCGGGGCGCTCGGCCAGCAGGCCCAGCATCGCGTGTCTCAGGCTCATGCCCCCACTCTACATTCCACTCTTGACACGTCAATGCTGAACCTTCTAACTTCGACATGTCACAGTTGGAATGTCGGCGCGGCGGTCGGGGCGGCCGACCGGAGAACACCGACCGATTGCCGAGGAGGCATCTCATGAGTTACCTGCGCGGTTTCCTCCCCTGGATCGCCTTCGCGATCGTGTCCTCGGTCGGCTGGCAGTGGGGCGCGGTGACCGCGCTCGTCATAGCCATCGCGCTGCTGATCAAGGACCGCTCGGCGGGGGTTTCCGCCGAGTCGCTGATCCTGGAGTGCAGCACGGTCGTCTACTTCGCCGCCCTCGCGGCCGTGGCCTTCGCCCTTCCGCACAGCGGGCTGCGTGGCTACAACGGCGCGATGTCGCTCGGCTGGCTCGCCCTCACCGCCTGGGGCACGCTGCTCATCGGCCGGCCCTTCACCACCGGAATCGCCAAGCGCCAGGCGCCGCCCGAGGTCTGGAACCACCCCGTCTTCCGCCGCACCAACGTGGTGATCACCTCGGTGTGGGCCGCCGCCTTCACGCTGACTGCCGCGGCCCTGGGCGCGGTCTCCGTGGCGCACCTCGGCAGCGGGGTCTCCGTACCGGTCCAGGTCGCGGGGTTCGTACTGCCCGCCGCCTTCACCTCCCGTTACCCCGACCGCGTCCGCGCCCGTATGGCCCAGGCCGACCGGTAGCGCAGAGCCGCCGAAACCACCGAATCCAAGTCCCCGAAGCACCGCAGGAGGTAGAGGTCCGATGACAGCCACACCCGGCCACCTCGCCGGAAACTTCGCTCCCGTCACCGAGGAACTGACCGCGTACGAACTCCCGGTCACCGGAGCCGTCCCGCCCGAACTCAGCGGCTGGTACCTGCGCAACGGGCCCAACCCGCACGACGCCGCCTCCGAGCACTGGTTCTTCGGCGACGGCATGGTCCACGGGGTCCGCCTCGAGGGCGGTCGCGCCACGGCCTACCGCAATCGCTGGGTCCGTACGACGACGTTCACGCACGGCGCCCGTGCATACGACGACGAGGGCAACCGCGACCTCACCGCGGCGCGTGCCAACACCCATGTGGTCCGGCACGCGGGGCGCACGCTCGCGCTGGTCGAGTCGTCCCTGCCGTACGAGCTGGACCTCCGGTCCGGCCGCGAGCTGGAGACGGTCGGGCCGTACGACTTCGCCGGGAGGCTGGCCATGCCGATGACCGCCCACCCCAAGACCTGTCCCGCCACGGGCGAGCTGCACTTCTTCGGATACGGTGGGCTCACTCCGCCCTACCTGACCTACCACCGGGCGGACGCCAACGGGGAGTTGACCGTCAGCAGGCCCATCGACGTCCCCGCGCACACGATGATGCACGACTTCCATCTCACCGCCGGCCACGTCGTCTTCATGGACCTGCCCGTCGTCTTCGACCCGGAGCGCCAGGGTGGGATGCCGTACGCATGGGATCCCGACTACGGCGCGCGGCTGGGCGTGCTGCGGCGCGACGACCCCTTCGGCGAAGTCCGGTGGTTGCCGATAGAGCCCTGCTACGTCTTCCACGCCCTCAACGCCTACGACGAGAGCGATGCCAATGGCGAGCGCATCGTGCTCCACGTCATCCGCTACCCGCACTTCTACGGCGGCAGCGAGCTGGGCCCGGCACTCCCCTCGCTGTGGCGCTGGACCCTGAACCTGACCAGGGGCACCGTGACCGAGGAACAACTCGATGACCGGCCCTGCGAGTTCCCGCGCATCGACGACCGGCTGGCCGGGCATGCGGCCCGCCACGGCCATGTCACGGTCGCGGAGCAGCCGAATACGGGTCCCGTGCCCGGCGAGCTGATCCGCTACGACCTGGAGACGGGCTCCGTCGCCCGCCATGTGTTCGGGCCCGGCCGGACGCCCGCCGAGGCGGCCTTCGCCCCCGCCGACGACAGGCCCGGCGGCCCCGGATGGCTGCTGACCTACGTCTATGACGCCGCCACGGACAGGAGCGACCTCGTCATACTCGACGCCGGTGACCTCGCGGCGCCGCCGGTTGCCGTCATACATCTGCCGCAGCGCGTGCCCTACGGCTTCCACGGCAACTGGCTGGCCGACCGCTGAGGAGCCGCTGAGGAGCCCCGCTCTCAGCGCCGGGCCACGAGCCCGTCCATGGTGCGGGCCCGGACCTCGCGCTCGGCGGCCGCCGTGATGAACGCCCCGGTGTGCTCGGGGCCGACCAGCTCCCGGACGGCCCGGACCGTTCCGGTGGGAAGCGCCACGTGCTCGAGGGCGGGTGCCGGGGATTCCCCGGGGGGCAGGTCCACGGCCTCGCCCAGGTGCTGGCGGAGGTAGCGCGTGGCCAGCGTGCGCATGGCGCGGGCCAGTTCGGCGTCGACGGTCTGCTGGGCGAGCGGGCGCAGCCGGCGTACCAGTGAGGCGGCCTCCGCGGCCTCCTCGTCGGTGGGGGGATGGTCGAAGTACTGATGGAAGACGTGTTCGGTGGTGAAGTCGAGGAAGCGGGCGGCGATGTGTTCCACCTGGGCGCGGAGTTCGCGCAGGTGGGCTGAGATGGCGGGGAGCGGCACCCCGGCGGCGTGGAGTTCCGCGGCGACGGCCAGTTCCTGCGGGCTGGGCACGAGGAATGCCTCCGGCGAGGTGGGCAGGCGCACGAGTATGCCGAGTTCCACGGCGTCCTCGACCGCCTCGTCGTCCGAGGTGCCGCCGAACTTCACGTCCAGCTCGGCACGGGTGATGCGGCCGGACTGCTCGTCGGTCCACGGCCCGTCGACCTCGGCGACCAGGCCCAGCACCCCGCCGAGGCCGCGGCCGGTGTCCCAGGCGTCCAGCAGCTCCTTGATGCTGGCCAGGGTGTAGCCGCGGTCCAGGAGGCCGGCGATCTGGCGGAGCCGGGCGAGGTGGGTCTCCCGGTAGACGTTGGCCCGGCCGCGCCGCTCCGGCTTCGGCAGCAGCCCGCGGTCCTGGTAGGCGCGGATCGTGCGGACCGTGGCGCCGCTGTGGTGGGCCAGGTCCTCGATCCGGTACTCGACGGGGGGAGGGGAGCCGGGCCTGGCGCCGGGCAGGGTGTCGGACAAGGTCGCTCCTTACGAGATGGCCGCGCGGCCCAGGGCGCCCGCCGCGGCGCGCGCCGCGGGCGAGGTCGCCAGGTAGTCGACGGCTTTTCGCAGCGACCCCTCCTGCGAAGGATGGTACGACCGCCGGAGGTAGCGCGGTACGGCCGAGCCCAGCTCGCGCCAGGTGGGCAGGAGGCCCTTCGCCACGGCCCGGTTGTGCTCGCGCAGCGAGTAGCGCAGCCGGCCCGCCGGCCAGGGGTCGTGCCGGAGCAGATAGGCCGTGCCCCAGGCCCACAGGTACACCAGCACCGGGGCCGTGACCGCCATGCCGAGGACGCGGCGGGCGTAGCGCCCCGGATCGTCGCCGCCGCAGTGTTCGTACATGTCGAAGGCCACCGCGCGGTGTTCGACCTCCTCGGCCCCGTGCCAGCGGAGCAGGTCGAGCATCACGGGGTCGGGGTCGGCACGGTCGAGGCCCTCGGCGTGCAGCACCCAGTTGCCCAGCACGGCCGTGAACTGTTCGATCGCGGCGATCAGGGACAGCCGGAAGCGCAGCCACTCGCGTTCGGTCAGGGGCAGACCGAACGGGGGCTGCTCGCCGAGCAGCACGTCGAAGAGGAACTCCACGTGCCGGATGTAGGGGGCGGTGCCGAGGCCCTGTTCGGCGAGGTGGGTCAGCACATAGGAGTGCTGGACGCTGTGGGTGGCCTCCTGCCCCATGAAGCCCTTGACGTCCTTCCGCAGGGCCTCGTCGGTGACGAGCGGAAGGGCCTGTTTGAAGACCTTGACGAACCACCGCTCCCCGGCAGGCAGCAGGAGGTGCAGGACGTTGATGACATGGGTGGCGACGGGCTCGCCCGGTATCCAGTGCAGGGGCGTCTCGTCCCAGTCGAACGACACGCGGCGGGGGGCTATTCGGTGTTCGTGATCCTGGGGGCGGCGTTTCCCTTGGCTCTTGTACTCGTCGGACTTGCGTCCATCAGGCTTGTGTTCATCGGGCTTGTGTTCATCAGACCTGTGCTCGTCGGTCCTGTACTCGTGGTTCATGGGTACTCCTCTTCGCCGTGCGGATTCCGCTCCGCGCGCGGCGGCGGCTTACAACGGGAGGTCGGTCCGGGCGAGGGCGCGCGTCAGCCGGGGAGCGAAGCGGGATACGAAGCGCATGACGTGCGCCTCGGGGGTCACCGGCACCACGGCCCGGTCGTTGACCACGGCGTCCAGGATCGCCTCGGCGACCTTCTCCGGCGGGTAGTTGCGCTTGCCGTACAGCCGCACCGCCCGGTCGCGGCGGCGCTGCTCTTCCTCCTCCGGGACGCCCGTGAACCGGGTGGTGGCGGTGATCCCGGTGTTGACGATGCCGGGGCAGATCGCGCTGACCCCGATGCCCCGTTCGGCGAGTTCGGCGCGCAGGCACTCGCTCAGCATCAGCACGGCCGCCTTGGAGGTGCTGTAGGCGGTCAGCGCCTTGGAGGGCTGGAACGCGGCAGCGGACGCGGTGTTGACGATGTGGCCGCCCTGCCCGCGCTCGGCCATCTGCCTGCCGAAGATCCGGCACCCGTGCAGGACGCCCCACAGATTGACGTCGAGGACGTTGCGCCAGTCCTCGACGGTGGTGTCCATGAACGTGCCCGACACGCCGATGCCCGCATTGTTGACCAGCACGTCGACCACGCCGTACTCGGCGGCCACGCGGGCGGCCAGCTTCTCCATCGCCTGCTCGTCAGAGACGTCGCAGCACTCGCCCCAGGCGTCCGCCGCACCGATGAGCCGGGCCAGCTCGGCCGTGCGCGCCGCGCTCTCCGCATCCCGGTCGACCGCCACGACCCGCGCCCCGGCCTCTGCGAAGGCGAACGCGGTCGCCCGGCCGATGCCGCTGCCCGCACCGGTCACCAGGACCAGCCGGCCGCCGAACCACGGCGCGTGCCGACCGGTGCCCGCGGCGGTGCGCGCGGGGATGCCCTCCTGCCGCGCGGCCTCCTGGGTAGTGACGAACTCCGTGATCCAGGAAGCCAGTTGGTCGGGCCGGGTCCTCGGCACCCAGTGCTTGGCGGACAGGGTCCGCCGCAGCAGCTGCGGGGCCCAGCGCTCCAGGTCGTCGTAGAGCCGCTCGGACAGGAAGACGTCGCCGGTGGGGGTGATCAGCTGCACGGGCACATGGGCGTAGGCGTCCGTGCGGGGGTTGCGCATCCTGGCCCGTACGTTGTCGCGGTAGAGCCAGGCGCCGTGCGCGGCGTCGTCCGGCAGGGAAGCCGTCGGGTAGCCGCCGGGGAGGCCGGGAGCCCTGCGGGGCAGCTTCTCCGACCGCTCCACCATGGTCGGCCACCGTCTGCCGAGCGGACCGCGCCAGAAGGCCTCCGGCAGAGCGGGGGTGTGCAGCGCGTACACGTACCAGGAGCGGGTGCCCTGGCCGAGGAGCTGGGCCACCCGGCGTGGTGTGGGCCGGGCCATCCGCTGCTTGATCCAGTGCCCGAAGTGGTCGAGCGAAGGCCCGGAAACGGAGGTGAACGAGGCGACGCGGCCCTCGGTGCGCCCGACCGTGACGAACTCCCAGCCCTGCACCGACCCCCAGTCGTGGCCGATCAGGTGGACCGGGGCGTCAGGGCTCACCGCGTCAGCCACCGCCAGGAAGTCGTCCGTCAGCTTCTCCAGGGTGAAGCCGCCGCGCAGCGGGCGGGGCGCCGTGGAGCGGCCGTGGCCGCGCACGTCGTAGAGGACCACGTGGAAGCGGTCCGCCAGCCGCCGGGCCACCTCGGCCCAGACCTCCTTGGTGTCCGGGTAGCCGTGCAGCAGCAGCACCGTGGGGTTCGCGGTGTCGCCCAGCTCGGCCACGCACAGCTCGATCCCGCCCGTCCGGACCCGGCGCTCGCGGGCGCCCTCGATCCCCGTGCCGCCCGTGCTCATGCGATCTCCTTCTCCCTCTGCCGGTGCTGCTGTCTGCGCCGCACGTGCGGCAGGTCGTCGTCCAGCCAGAACGCGCTCTCCTCGGGGTCCCGGGAGTCGGTCACCACCAGCAGCTCCTCGAACTTCGCGCCCGTGCCGCGGAAGCCCAGGTGGGGCTCCACCGCCCACAGCCCTGGCTGCGGCGGGTGGTCGGAGAAGCGGTGCGGGCTCCACAGCGGCGACCAGCCCTCGCGGTGGCCGCGCAGGGCATCGGAGGCCAGCCCCTTGAGGGCCTGGGTGCCGAACCCGAAGAGGTGGGGCGACCAGCGGCGCTCCCGGGCTCGCCCCACCTTGTGGGCGATGACACCGAAGGGATACGCGCGGTGCCGGTTGACGTAGCCCTGGCGCACCATGAGCCGTTCCACGTCCTCGTAGATCTCCCGCAGCGGGCGGCGCTCGCGCACCTCGCGGAGGATCAGGTCCCTGTGGTCCGCGAGGTCCGTCATGAGCCGGTCGTGCAGCGGGTTGGGGCCGAGGCTCCCCGAGTAGCCGATGTCGGCGGTGAAGCCCCGGTGCACGGGGGCCATGTCGAGGATGAACGGCATCCCCGGCTCGAGCCTCCGTCCGGTGGGGAAGAACTGGAGCGGTATCCGGAAGCCCGTGAAGGCCGTGCGGTCGCCGAACCAGGCGAAGGGCAGGTGGAACCAGTCCCGCACCCCGTGCCCGCGGAGCCAGTCCCGCTGCATCCGTGCCGCCTCGCGCTCGGTCACGCCGGGTGCGAGCTGCGCGGCGACCGCTTCCGCGCAGTCGTAGGCGAGCCGCTGCACCTCCCGGAACCCGCGCAGTTCGCCGTCGGTCCCCGGACCGGTCCCCGCGCCTGCCATGCCGCCTCCGACCATCAGGAGAAACCAGGTGAAAGCCAACCTCTGGGCCACATCCCCAAGTTGACAGCAATGAATGTGACAATGATCGACGGCTGCGTCAAGAGTTCGTCCTCCCGAGTTCGTCCTCCCCTGCGGGGTGCCCTTACGGGGGTGTCAGACCCGAGGACTACACACAACCAGCCATCTGGTCTGACGACTGTCATGGGACGCGCAACTACCGTCGAAGGCGTGACTGTGATCGCTACCGAAAGTCTCAGCAAGCGGTTCCCCCGGGTGACCGCCCTGGACCGGCTCTCCGTCGACATCACCCCCGGAGTCACCGGTCTGGTGGGTGCCAACGGAGCGGGCAAGTCCACGCTGATCAAGATCCTTCTCGGCCTCTCCCCGGCCAGCGAGGGCCGCGCCGCCGTGCTCGGCCTGGACGTGGCCACCGAGGGCGCGAGGATCCGCGAGCAGGTCGGCTACATGCCCGAGCACGACTGCCTGCCGCCCGACGTGTCGGCGACGGAGTTCGTCGTGCACATGGCGCGCATGTCCGGCCTGCCGCCCACCGCCGCCCGCGAGCGGACCGCGGACACCCTGCGCCACGTGGGGCTCTACGAGGAGCGGTACCGCCCCATGGGCGGTTACTCCACCGGAATGAAGCAGCGGGTCAAGCTGGCCCAGGCGCTGGTACACGACCCCCGCCTGGTGCTCCTGGACGAGCCCACCAACGGCCTCGACCCCGTCGGCCGGGACGAGATGCTCGCCCTGATCCGGCGCGTCCACACCGACTTCGGGATCTCGGTCCTGGTCACGTCACACCTGCTCGGCGAGCTGGAGCGCACCTGCGACCACGTCGTGGTCATCGACGGCGGCAAGCTGCTGCGGTCCTCCTCGACCAGCGACTTCACCCAGGACACCGGCTCCCTCGCGGTCGAGGTCACGGACTCCGACACCCACCCGGACGGCACCGCGGCGCTGGCCGCCGCGCTCGCCGCGGCCGGGCTCGCCGTCCAGCCCGTGGGCCAGACGGCCGGGTTCGCGGCGGCCGGCTCCGGCCACGTCCTGCTCGTCGACGTCACCGGCGAGGACACCTACGACGCCGTGCGCGACGCGGTCGCCGGGCTCGGCCTCGGCCTGGTCCGCATGGAGCAGCGCCGGCACCGCATCGCGGAGGTCTTCCAGAGCCCCGGCAGCGCACACGAGAGGGGCGACGCCCATGCCGCCTGAGACCATGACGACGCCGGGCCGCGCCCAGGGCGGCACCCAGGACGTCATCCACAACATCGGCTACCGCAACTACACCGGCGCCCGCCTGGGCCGCTCCTACGCCCGCCGCTCGCTCTTCTCGCAGAGCCTGCGCGGCGCGTACGGCCTCGGCCGCTCGGCGAAGTCCAAGGTGCTGCCGATGATCCTCTTCGGCGTGATGTGCATCCCCGCGCTGATCATGGTGGCTGTCTCGGTCACCGCCAAGCTCAGCAAGCTCCCGGTGGACTACACCCGTTACGCGATCATCATGCAGGTGGTCATCGGCATCTTCCTGGCCGCGCAGGCCCCGCAGTCCGTCTCGCGCGACCTGCGCTTCCGGACGGTGCCGCTGTACTTCTCGCGCCCCATCGAGCGCGTCGACTACGTCGCGGCGAAGTTCGCCGCGATGGTCTCCGCCCTGTTCGTCCTCACCGCCTCGCCCCTGCTGATCCTCTACATCGGCGCCCTGCTCGCCAAGCTCGACTTCGCGGAGCAGACGAAGGGGTTCGCCCAAGGACTGGTTTCCGTGGCCCTGCTCTCCCTGCTCTTCGCCGGCGTCGGACTGGTCGTCGCCGCGCTCACCCCGCGCCGCGGCTTCGGCGTCGCCGCCGTCATCGCCGTGCTGACCATCTCCTACGGCGTGGTGAGCACCATCCAGGGCATCGCCCTCCAGCAGGACGACACCCGGATCATCGGCTGGCTCGGCCTCTTCTCGCCCATCACGCTCATCGACGGCGTGCAGTCGGCGTTCCTCGGCGCGACGTCCGCCTTCCCCGGCGGCCACGGCCCCGGCACCACCGCCGGCGTCGTCTACCTGCTCGTCCTCGCCGCGGTCATCGCCGGCTCGTACGGGGCGCTGATGCGCCGCTACCGAAAGGTCGGCCTCTAGTGACCACCATCCGCATCGACAACGTCTCCCGCTGGTTCGGCAACGTCGTCGCCGTCAACGACGTCACCATGACCGTCGGCCCGGGCGTCACCGGCCTCCTCGGCCCCAACGGCGCCGGGAAGTCCACCCTCATCAACATGATGGGCGGCTTCCTCGCCCCCTCCACCGGCACCGTCACCCTCGACGGGCAGCCGATCTGGCGGAACGAGCAGGTCTACCGCCACATCGGCATCGTCCCCGAGCGCGAGGCGATGTACGACTTCCTGACCGGCCGCGAGTTCGTCCAGGCCAACGCCGAGCTGCACGGGCTCGGTGCCGCCGAGGCTCAACGCGCCCTGGCCACGGTCGAGATGGAGTACGCACAGGACCGCAAGATCGCCACGTACAGCAAGGGCATGCGGCAGCGCGTCAAGATGGCCTCCGCCCTCGTCCATCAGCCCTCCGTGCTGCTCCTCGACGAGCCCTTCAACGGCATGGACCCGCGCCAGCGGATGCAGCTGATGGACCTCCTGCGGGCCATGGGCGCCGAGGGCCGCACGGTGCTGTTCTCCTCACACATCCTGGAGGAGGTCGAGCAGCTCGCCGCCCACATCGAGGTCGTCGTCGCCGGACGGCACGCCGCCTCCGGCGACTTCCGCAAGATCCGCCGCCTGATGACGGACCGCCCGCACCGCTACCTGGTGCGCTCCAGCGACGACCGGGCACTCGCCGCCGCGCTCATCGCCGACCCGTCGACTTCCGGCATCGAGATGGACGTCCAGGAGGGCGCGCTGCGCATCCAGGCCGTCGACTTCGGCCGCTTCACCGAACTCCTGCCGCGCGTGGCCCGCGCGCACGGCATCCGGCTCCTGACCGTCTCGCCCTCCGACGAGTCCCTGGAATCGGTCTTCTCCTACCTCGTCGCGGCCTGAAAGGAGCCCAGCGTCATGTTCAACACCACCGTCGCCCGGCTCACCTACCGCGGGCTGCTCGGCCGCCGCCGCGCCGTCATCCTCTTCACGCTGCCGGTGATCCTGCTCGTCGTCTCGGCCGCCGTCCGCATGCTGACGGGCGCGGACGACGAGACGGCCACCCACGTCCTGGGCGGCTTCGCGATGGCCACGATGGTGCCGCTGATCGGCGTCATCGCCGGCACGGGCGCCATCGGGCCGGAGATCGACGACGGTTCGGTCGTCTACCTGCTCTCCAAGCCCGTCAGGCGGGCCGACATCGTCCTCACCAAGCTCGCCGTCGCGATAGGCGTCAGCGTCGCCTTCTCGGCGCTCCCCACGCTCATGGCCGGCTATCTGCTCAACGGCAACAGCCAGCAGATCGCCACCGCCTACGCCGCGGCCGCCGTGGTGGCCTCCGTCGCCTACAGCGCGATCTTCCTCTTCCTGGGCACGGTCACCCGGCACGCGGTCGTCGCCGGGCTCGTCTACGCGCTCGTGTGGGAGTCGCTGTTCGGCAGTCTCATCCCGGGCGCTCGGACGCTCAGCGTCCAGCAGTGGGCGCTGGCGCTGGCGCAGAGGATCGGCGCGGACGGCGCGGTCTCCTCGGACGTCGGGCTCCCCGCGGCCCTGGTGCTGCTGGCGGGCGTGACGGCGGGCGCCACGTGGTTCGCGGTGCGGAAGCTGCGCGCGCTGACGCTGGCGGGGGAGGAGTAGGGGGAACGGGCAAGGGGCCCGGGGCATCGGCCCCGGGCCCCGCACACGAGGTCCGCGTCTCTCCTCAGATCTTCCGGTCCCGCCCGGCGCCCAGGCCGAGGAACAGCAGCGCCGCGCAGGCCACCAGCAGCAGCGAGACCGGCAGCGTCCAGCTGTCCGTCCGCTCGTACACCCAGCCGATCGCGAACGGGCCCACGGAGGCGAGCAGATAGCCCCACGTCTGCGCCATGCCCGACAGCCGGGAGGCCGTGTGGGCGTCGCGGGTGCGCAGCACCATGAACGTCAGCGCGAGGCCCAGCAGGCCGCCCTGGGCCACGCCCATCAGCGTCGCCCACACCCACGCACCCGCCACGGGAGCGGTCAGCAGCCCGGTGACGCCCGCCGCCATGAGCAGCACGACGGCCACCGTCAGCAGCCGCTGGTCCCGCATCCGGCCCGCGAGCAGCGGCACCACGAACGAACCGGCCATCTGCGTCAGCGTGTAGAAGGCATAGACGATGCCGGCCGTGCCCTTGCTCATACCGTGGTCGGTGAAGACCGTCGGCATCCAGGCGATGCACACGTACGCGATCAGCGACTGGGTGCCCATCATCAGCGTGACCTGCCAGGCCAGCGGCGACCGGGTGAGCTTCGGCCCGTCCTGCGGCGCGGTCCGGGCGGCGGCGGCCGCGGCGCCGCGGGCAGCGCCGCGCCGGGCGGCGACCGCCTGCGGCAGCCACAGGACCGCCGCGACCGCGGCGAGCAGGGCCCAGGAGGCGAGGGAGCCCTGCCAGCCGCCGAGGGCGTCCTCCAGCGGCACGGCCGCGGCGGCCGCACCCGTCGCGCCGAGGATCAGCGTGGTCGAGTACAGGGCCGTCATGCTCGCGGCCCGGTCCGGGAAGTCCCGCTTGACCAGGCCCGGCATCAGCACGTTGAGCAGGGCGATCGCGGTGCCGACCAGCGCACAGCCCACGAACAGCGCCACGACCGGCGGCGTGACGCGCAGCAGGATGCCCCCGCACAGCAGCACCAGCGCGCCGCACAGCACGGCTTCCGTGCCGAAGCGCCGGGCGAGCCGGGGCGCGGCGATCGAGCCGAGGCCCATGAAGACCAGCGGGATCGTCGTCACCAGGCTGCTCGTGGCCGCGGCCAGGCGGTAGTGGCCGCTGATCTCGCTCATCAGCGGGGAGACGCCCGCCAGCGCGGCCCGCATGTTGAGCGAGGCGAGGACGATGCAGAGCATGACGAACGCGGGGTGGGCGAGCGGGCTGCGCCGTGCGGTGACAACGGCCGGGGGCGGTACGGACTCCTCCGCCGCGTCGATCAGCGGCGTCTCGGGCCTCGTCTCGGACATGGGGGTGCCTCCAGGGGAACACGGGGGCGTGCGGTGATGCGGGTGGGGAAGGGGGAGGAGGGGACAGCTCGTCAGCGCTCGGCCAGCAGCGACTCGACGGCCTGTTTGGGGCGTTCGAGCAGCGTGCGGGCCGCGCGCCCGGCCTCGTCGGGGTCGCCCGAGGCGATGGCCTCCATGAGGGCGTGGTGGTCGCCGTGCACGATGCGCGGCATGTCGCGGTCGCCGAGCGCGGTGACCAGCGCCTCGCGCACCGAGCTGCTGAACCACGTGTAGGTGGCGGTCAGCGCGGGGTTGTGCGCGGCGTCCACGACGGCCTTGTGGAACTCCACGTCGTGATCCGCGTACAGCTCCAGATTGCCGGAGTCGGGCTGGCCGTCCGGGTCCTCGAAGGCCGTCTGGGCGTCCAGCGCGGCCCGCATCCGCTCCAGGTCGGCGGGCTCGTGCCGCAGCGCCGCCAGGCGCGCGGCCTCCGCCTCCAGCGCGATGCGCAGCTCCAGCACGTCGCGCACGCCCGCGCGCTGCAGGCCCCGCACGATGTCGCCGGGGTCGGCCGTGGAGACCACGAAGGTGCCCTCGCCCTGCCGTGAGCGCAGCATCCCGGCGTGCACGAGTACGCGCACCGCCTCGCGGACCGTGTTGCGCCCGACCTGAAGCTGCTCGGCCAGGGCGTGCTCGGTGGGGATGCGCTCGCCCACCCGCCACTCCCCGGCGGCGACCTGGCTGCGCAGCTGGTCCACGACGGTGTCCACGAGGGACTGGCGTCCCGCCGCTCGCAGGGCCATGGGCGTGTTCCTCCGGGGTGGTGAGGGTGGTGAGGGTGGTCAGGCTGGTGGCGTCGGCCGTCGTCCCGGCCGGTCGCCCAGTCATCCTACAACTGAATCGTCCTACAACCCGGGGCCCCTGCAACTGCGCGGGACCAGCAGGATCAGCGGGATCAAGGACCCCGGGTCTACCGTCGAAAGGTGGACGTCGAGCGCACGGCCGCCCGGACCGTTTCCGGAATCCGTTCCTGGATCCGCTCCGCGCCCGGCACTCACATCTGGCTGTTGATCATTGGCGTCAACAGCCTCGTCATCGCTGCCGCCAGCGAGGGCCTGGAGAACTTCCTCCTCCACCGCACCAGCAGCAACATCCACGAGCTGAACAAGCACCCGTTCCAGTCCCTGCTCATCAGCGGCTTCTGGATAGCGAACCCGTCCTCGTTCCTGCTCTACGTGGTGCTCTTCGAGGTCTTCCACGCCAATGTCGAGCGGTGGATCGGCACCCTGCGCTGGTTCCTCACCGTCGCCCTCGCCCACATCGCGGCCACGCTCATCAGCCAGGAGGTGCTGCTGCTGGCGATCGAGAGCCACTCGGCGCCGCGCTCGATGAAGCACGTGGTCGACATAGGGGTCTCGTACGGGCTCGCCGGGGCCGTCGGCATCCTCGCCTACCGCGTGCCCAGGCCCTGGCGGTACGGCTATTTCGCCGGGGCGGTGCTCTTCTTCGCCGTGCCGCTGGTGACCGGCAGGACGTTCACCGACGTCGGCCACGCCATTGCCCTGGCGCTGGGGCTGGCCTGCCGGCCGCTGACGCGCGGCAGGCAGGCATGGCGATGGGATCTGTGCCGGGTGCCGGCGCGGCTCCCGGGCGGTCCGCTCAACCGAACAGGCGCTCCAGCACGACCGCGATTCCGTCCTCCTCGTTGGAGGCGGTGATCTCGTCCGCCACGGCCTTCAGCGTCTCGTGCGCGTTGGCCATGGCGACGCCGTGGGCCGCCCAGCCGAACATCGGGACGTCGTTCGGCATGTCCCCGAACGCGATCGTCTCCGTCGGCTTGACGCCGAGGCGCCGGGCGGCGATCGAGAGGCCCGTGGCCTTGCTCAGGCCCAGCGGCAGCAGCTCGACGATGCCCGCGCCCGCCATCGTCACGTCGACGAGGCCGCCCGCGACCGTGCGCGCCACCTCGGCGAGTGCGTCGTCACCGAGGACGGGGTGCTGGAGGTAGAGCTTGTTGAGCGGGGCCGACCACACCTCGGCCGGGTCCGTGATGGGTACGACCGGGAGCGGGCCCTCCTGGAGGCGGTAGCCCGGGCCCACCAGGACGTCCCCGTCCAGGCCGTCGCGGCTCGCGGCCAGGTACAGCGGGCCGACCTCGGCCTCGATCTTGGCGACCGCCAGCCCGGCGAGCTGCCGGTCGAGCGTCACGGACGTCAGCAGCCTGTGCTCGCCCGCGTGGTAGACCTGCGCGCCCTGACCGCAGACGGCGAGGCCGCGGTAGTCGAGCGCGTCCAGGATGTGCCTCGTCCAGGCGACGCTGCGCCCGGTGACGACGATGTGCGCGGCGCCCGCCGCCGTGGCCAGCCCGAGGGCGGCGCGGGTGCGCTCCGAGACGGTCTCGTCGGGGCGCAGCAGCGTGCCGTCGAGGTCGGTCGCGACGAGCCGGTACGGCAGCTGGGCGGCGGGCTCCGTGCAGGGGTCGGTCACTTGGCGACGGGCTCCAGCAGCTCGCGCCCGCCGAGGTACGGCCGGAGCACCTCGGGCACGCGCACGGAGCCGTCGGCCTGCTGGTGGTTCTCCAGCAGCGCCACGATCGTGCGCGGGACGGCGCACAGCGTGCCGTTGAGCGTGGCCAGCGGCCGGACGTTCTTGCCGTCGCGCATGCGGACGGACAGGCGCCGGGCCTGGAACTCGTCGCAGTTGGAGGTGGAGGTCAGCTCGCGGAACTTGCCCTGGGTGGGGATCCACGCCTCGCAGTCGAACTTGCGCGAGGCCGAGGCGCCCAGGTCGCCCGTGGCGGTGTCGATGACCTGGAAGGGCAGCTCGAGGCTGGTCAGCCACTGCTTCTCCCACTCCAGCAGGCGGGCGTGCTCCGCCTCGGCGTCCTCCGGCGCGATGTACGAGAACATCTCGACCTTGTCGAACTGGTGGACGCGGAAGATGCCGCGGGTGTCCTTGCCGTACGTACCGGCCTCGCGGCGGAAGCAGGGCGAGAAGCCCGCGTAGCGCAGCGGCAGCCGGTCCGCCTCGATGATCTCGTCCATGTGGTACGCGGCGAGCGGGACCTCGGACGTGCCGACCAGGTAGAAGTCGTCCTTCTCCAGGTGGTAGACGTCCTGCGCGGCCTGGCCGAGGAAGCCGGTGCCCTCCATGGCGCGCGGCTTGACCAGGGCGGGGGTGAGCATCGGCGTGAAGCCGGCGGCGGTGGCCTGCGCGATGGCGGCGTTGACCAGGGCCAGCTCGAGCAGGGCGCCGACGCCCGTCAGGTAGTAGAAGCGCGAGCCGGAGACCTTGGCGCCGCGCTCGACGTCGATCGCGCCGAGCGCCTGGCCCAGCTCGAGGTGGTCCTTGGGCTCGAAGCCCTCGGCGGCGAAGTCGCGCGGGGTGCCCACGGTCTCCAGGACGACGAAGTCGTCCTCGCCGCCGCGCGGCACGTCCGGGTGGACGAGGTTGCCGATCTGCAGCAGCAGGCGCTGGGCCTCGGCGGCCGCCTCGTCCTGCTCGGCGTCGGCGGCCTTGACGGCGGCGGACAGCTCGCCGGCCTTCTTCAGCAGCCCGGCCTTCTCGTCGCCGGCGGCCTTGGGGATGAGCTTGCCGAGCGCCTTCTGCTCGGCGCGGAGTTCGTCGAAGCGGACGCCGGACGACCTGCGCCGCTCGTCGGCGGAGAGCAGTGCGTCGACGATGTCGACGTCCTCTCCACGGGCACGCTGGGACGCGCGCACACGGTCGGGGTCCTCACGGAGCAGGCGAAGGTCAATCACCCCTCCAGGCTACCGTTGCAGGCCGGGGTTGCTCGACGCGATATTCCTGTTTGCCGGGATTTGCCCTGTTCTGGGGTCCATGGAAAAACCTGTGAATCGTTGTGGGTCATGGACGGGCAATCGCGAGGTGCGCCCGCCGGAATTTCCGGGAACTTCCGGTAAAGGGGGGCATAGCGGTGCGGTGAGGGCATCGTCGGGGCTGTCGCGGAGGCCGAGCTTCCTTGTGGAAAGCGGGAGTTGGGGACGGTCGTTGTCCACAGGACCCCGTGGTTCCGGTTCTTTGTCCACAGGGTGTGCGCGAAATCTGTGGATGCTGGAATCGGTTCTTCCGCTTGTTCTGTCATTCGTCGGAGTTTCGCCAGGTAAACCTCTTACGGACACTCTTTAGGGTGGCGATCGCTCCCTCTAAGGGGTTGTTCGAGGCTTTTCGGTGGACGAGGGGTCGCCGGCTGGCCTTCTTGGGGGCTGTGGACGGTCCGAGGCTCCGACGAGAGGCCGCCGGGGACGATTTGTCGACCAATGACCGATTCATTCGCTTTCTCGGCGCCGTGCCGACAGTTCTCTCTGTCGACTTATCCCCAGGTCGAGAAGGGCCTGTGGATAACCCTGTGGGTAACTCCCCGGCCCGGGCCCGCTCCGCGGCTCAGGCCCGCCCGTCCTGGCAGCGTGCCAGCCACTCGGCCGCCGTCACGAAGTCCGCGTCCGACGTTCCCGGCCGCAGCGGCACCGCGGCACCCGACAGACCGTCCGGGTCAACACCCGCACGCGGGTACGAGCCCAGGAACCGCACCTTCGCGCACGTCCGCTTGAGTCCCGTCAGCGCCTCCGCCACCCGGCGGTCCGTGATGTGCCCCTCACAGTCGACGGAGAAGCAGTACCGCCCCATGCCCTCGCCCGTGGGCCGCGACTCGATCCGCATCAGGTTCACGCCGCGCACCGCGAACTCCTGGAGGTACTCCAGCAGCGCGCCCGGGTGGTCGTCCCGCTGCCACATCACCAGGGACGTCCGGTCCGCGCCCGTCCGCGCCGCCGGCCGCGCCGGGCGGCCGACCAGGACGAACCGGGTCTGGGCGTTCTCCGCGTCGTGAATGCCGGTGACCAGCGGCTCCAGTTCGTACGTCGCGGCCGCGAACTCCCCGGCGAACGCCGCGTCGTAGCGGCCCTCGCGGACGAGCCGCGCCCCGTCCGCGTTGGAGGCGGACGACTCCCACGCCGCGTCCGGCAGGTTGGCCGCCAGCCACTTGCGCACCTGAGGCTGCGCGACCGGGTGCCCGGTCACCGTCTTGATGTCCGCCAGCCGAGTGCCGGGGCGCACGAGCAGGGCGAAGGCGATCTCCAGCAGCACCTCGCGGTAGATCATCAGCGGGGCGCCGGTGGCGAGTTCGTCGAGCGTCGCCGTGACGCCGCCCTCCACGGAATTCTCGATCGGCACGAGGGCGGCCGCGGCCTCGCCGTTGCGCACGGCGTCCAGGGCGGCGGGGACCGAGACCATGGGGACCAGTTCGCGGGTCGCCGCCTCCGGAAGGGTGCGGAGGGCGGCCTCGGTGAACGTGCCTTCCGGCCCGAGGTAGGTGTAGCGGCTGGCCGAGTTCACGCGACTCTCCTCCGGAACGTTCACCTGATGGGCCTGTCACGATACCCAGCCCCCCGGTGGGCCGTTCGCGGTTGCAGATCGCCGCCGCCCGGGCACCGCCCCCGGTCAGTCGTCGACCCGGTCGCCGCGCCGGGGCCTGGCGCGTACGTGCATGCGCTCGCCCTGGCGCCCGAAGAGGCTGAGGATCTCGACCGGACCGTCCCCCGTGCTGCCGAACCAGTGCGGCAGCCGCGTGTCGAACTCGGCCGCCTGCCCCGAGCCCAGGACCAGGTCGTGGTCGGCCAGCACCAGGCGGAGCCGGCCGGCCAGGACGTAGAGCCACTCGTAGCCCTCGTGGGTGCAGGGCTCCGGGGTGTTGCGGGTGGCCGGGACGACCATCTTGAAGGCCTGGAGCGGGCCGGGCTGCCGGGTGAGCGGCAGCACGGTGTTGCCCCTCACGGTCCTGGGCGTCAGGCGCACGCGCGGGTCGCCGACCTCGGGGGCGCCGACGAGTTCGTCCAGCGGGACCTGGTGGGCCTGGGCGATGGGCAGCAGCAGCTCCAGACTGGGGCGGCGGTGACCGGACTCCAGGCGGGACAAGGTGCTCTTGGAGATGCCCGTGGCCTCGGACAGCGCCGCCAGGGTCACACCGCGCCCGGTGCGCAGGCGCTTCAGCCGGGGGCCGACCTCTTCGAGGGCCTGCGCGATGGCGGATGAGTGCTCCATGCGGCCCATTGCACCGCGTACGTTCCGGAGACGGCAACGACGAGCCTCGAGGCTCCCAGGACTCTCAGGACGCCTTCAGCAGCGCGCCCGCCGGCGGCCCGCCTTCTCTCCACTTGAGGATCTTGTCGAAGCTCACCACCGCGCCCTGCCGCCCCGGGCGGTTGTGGACGCGGACGTGGTCCGTGAGGGACGCGATCAGGAAAAGACCCCGGCCGTGCTCGTCGTGCACGGAGGCCGGGGTCCTCGTGTGGGCTGCGGTACGCGCCGGATCGTGACGCGGGCGGCGGGGGCGGTCGGCGAAGCCGGGGCCCGAGTCCGTGACCTCGATGCGGCAGGTGTCGCCGTCGATGAGGGCGGTCACGCGGTAGCCGACGGAGGAGTCACCGCCGTGCTCGACCGCATTCGCACACGCCTCGCTGAGGGCGACGGCGATGTCGTAGGAGGTATCCGGATCGACCCCGGCCGTTTCCATGGCACCGATGAGAAGCCGCCTGGCGAGCGGAACGCTCGCGGCCTCGCGCCGCAAGTGGAGTGACCACCAAATGCTCATGCTCAGCCTCCTGGCTGCGGCTCGACATACCGTTACGTATAGCCACGCACGACGCGCCGTAAGCCTGTCGGTGGTGTGACACCGCTCATTCGGCCGATGCGGGAACCGGGTCGAAACGTGTATGCGGACCGGCCACCCCTGCCGTAGGGATGACGCCGGCCCGGTGGGATGATGGCGCAGCCATGCCTCACCCCGTCGCGCGCGCCGGCGCCGATCTGCGACTGATCCGGGCCGCGGTGTTCACCGCGGTCTGTGTTCTGCTGTCCGCGGGCGGGCACATGCTGGCGTCCTGCGAGAGCGTGCCGCTGTGGACGCTGGGCGCAGGGTTCCTGGTGGTCTTCGCGGCGGTCGCGCCGCTGGCCGGACGGGAGCGTTCGCTGCCGGGAATCGCGGCCTGCCTGGCCGTGGGCCAGCTCGCGCTGCACACGCTGTTCGGGCTCGGCCAGCACCACTCCGGTGCGGCCGTCCCGGCCGCGGGTGCGGAGGGCCGGCTGATCGGCTTCGCCGCCCAGCTGACCTGCAACCAGCCCCATACGATCTCCGCCGACCAGGCGCGCCGGGTGATCCTCGACGCCGGGCTCGACCCGGCCGTCCACTCCGCCGGGATGGACGCCCTGCCGACCGGGGCGTCATCGCCGTCCGGCGCCCTCGCGCACGTCCTGGCACCGTCCCTCCCCATGCTGCTCGGACACCTGCTCGCGGCCTTCGCCCTGGGCTGGCTGCTGCGGCGCGGCGACGTCGCGCTGCGCCGCGTCGTGGAGCTGTCGGCGGAGTCCGCGCGCGGTGTCGCGGAGGCGGCGCTGGTCCGTGCGGCCGGGGCCGTGCTGCTGCTCGTACGGGCCTGGGCCCCCGAGCCCGTGGTCGTGCCGCAGCGGCGGACCGGCACCGAGGACGAGCGGCCGGCCCGGGAGCCGGTTCTCCAGCACTTCGTGATCAGGCGGGGGCCGCCGCAGTTCGCCCTCGCGGCCTGACGACGCGACGCACCCACCGGCACCGGTTCCGGTACGGGAGGGCGGTCGTGCCGTCGCCGCACGCGCGCCATCCCCTCCGATTCCTCCTGCCCGTGGAGTGTTTTCCCATGAACGTGAACGCATCGCGTATCCGTGCCGTCCGCCGCACCTCCGTCATCGGCGGCGTCGCCGCAGGCGGCGTGCTCCTGCTCGCCGGTCCCGCCTTCGCGCACGTGAGCGTCCAGCCCGGCACCGCCGAGAAGGGCGGTTACAGCACCATCTCCGTCAAGGTGCCCAACGAGAAGGACAACGCGTCGACGGTCAAGGTCGAGCTGAACCTCGACCCCAAGCACCCGCTGGCCTCGGTCATGCCGCAGGCCGTGCCGGGCTGGGACGTCAAGGTCGAGAAGACCAAGCTCGACAAGCCGCTGCAGATGCACGGCAAGACGATCGACGAGGCCGTCAGCAAGGTCACGTGGAGCGGCGGCAAGATCGATCCGGGTCAGTTCCAGCAGTTCCCGCTGTCGGTCGGCCAGCTGCCGACGGACACGGACGAGCTGGTGTTCAAGGCGCTCCAGACCTACTCCGACGACGACGTGGTGCGCTGGATCGACCCGTCCAAGCCGGGCGGTGAGGAGCCCGAGCACCCGGCCCCGGTGCTGAAGCTCGTCGACAAGGGCGCCTCCGCCGCGGGCGGCGACCACCACGACGACCACGACGGCAAGGACGCCAAGAAGGGCGACAAGGCCGAGGTCACCGCCTCCGCGGAGAAGTCGGAGAAGGACGGCGGGTCCTCCGGCACCGACACCACCGCCCGCGTCCTGGGCGTCGTCGGGATCGTCGCCGGCGTGGCCGGGGTCGCCTTCGGCGTGCTCGCCGGGCGCCGCCGCACGTCCACGTCTGCCTGACGCGACCCGAGAACCGGACAGTCCGGGCAGGCGGGGCCCGTACCGCCCCGCCTGCCCGTGCACCACCGACCACTCCTGGAGAAGCACTCCATGCGCACCAAGCTCCTGGGCGCGGCGCTCGCCACCGCCGCCGCCCTCGCCCTCACCGCCTGCGGCGGCTCCGGCTCCGGCGGGGGCGACAAGCCCGCGGCCGACGTCTCGGCCGAGCCCCAGAAGGCCGGCGCGATCACCCTCGACTCCCCGAAGGACAAGCCCGACCTGGTCCTGACCGACACCTCGGAGAAGAAGTACGAGCTGGTCAAGGAGACCAAGGGCCGCCCGGTCCTGCTCTACTTCGGCTACACCTACTGCCCCGACGTGTGCTCGACGGTCGTCTCCGACATCGCCGCCGCCGAGAAGAAGCTGCCCAAGGCCGACCAGGAGAAGCTCCAGGTCGTCTTCGTCACCACCGACCCCGAGCGCGACACGCCCAAGCGCATGCGGGAGTGGCTGGATGCCCAGGGCGGCCAGGACATCGTCGGTCTGACCGGCGACTTCGCCACCATTCAGGCGGCCGCCAAGCCGCTGGGCATCTACGTCGAGGCGCCCAAGAAGGAGAAGGACGGCTCCGTGACCGTCAGCCACGGCGCCGAGGTCGTCGGCTTCTCGCCCAAGGACGACGCCGGCCACTGGATCTACACCTCGTCCACCACGTCCGAGCAGTACGCCAAGGATCTCCCGAA
The DNA here is from genome assembly GCF_056930295.1 of Streptomyces sp. 17_S59. NCBI lineage: Bacteria > Bacillati > Actinomycetota > Actinomycetes > Kitasatosporales > Streptomycetaceae > Streptomyces > Streptomyces sp. 17_S59. The sequence continues at coordinate 3,595,263 of NZ_JBXOWD010000001.1, forward strand.
GATCGTCAAGGGGGAGAACCCGTGATGCGCCCCAAGAAGATGAACAAGTCGACTGTTGTCACCGCCGCCGCCCTGCCGCTCGCGCTCGCGGGCGGGCTCCTGCTGGTGACCGGCTGCCAGTCGGAGAAGGACTCGCTGACCTCCGGCAAGGCCGCCGAGCTGTCCGTGAGCGGCGCCTACATGCCGCAGCCCGCCATGGACGACATGGCGGCCGCCTACTTCACCGTCAGGAACGACGGCGGCAAGGCGGACCGGCTCACCAAGGTCACCAGCCCGCTCTCGGCCGACGTGACCCTGCACACCACCGAGGGCGCGCAGATGAAGCACGCCGAGACGCTGGAGGTGCCCGCCAAGGGCGAGGTCTCCCTCGCGCGCGGCGGCACGCACCTGATGCTGGGCAAGCTCGACCACAAGCCGAAGCTCGGCGAGAAGGTCGAGTTCACGCTGCACTTCGCCACGTCGGCGCCCATCAAGATCCAGGTGCCCGTCGAGGCCGCCACCTACCGGCCGCCCGCCGCCAAGGAATGACGCGGTGAAGAGGACCCCGACCACGGCGAGGCGGCTCCCGCGGAGGGCGCTGACCCTCCTGGGGACCCTGCTCGCCGCGCTGCTGTGCACGCTGTCGTTCGGCGCGGGCCCGGCCTCGGCGCACGCCGCGCTGACCTCCACCGACCCCGCCGAGGGCTCGGTGGTGCCGGCCGCGCCCGCGCGGATCAGCCTGACCTTCTCCGAGGGGGTGCTGCTGAACGCCGACTCCGTACGGGTCCTGGACCCGCGCGGCGAGCGCGTCGACGAGGGCCGGCCCGCGCATCTCGACGGGCGCTCCGACACCGCGGCCGTCGGGCTGCGCGCCGGGGTCGGCGACGGCACGTACACGGTGGCGTGGCAGGCGGTCTCGGCGGACAGCCACCCGGTGGCCGGGGCCTTCACCTTCTCCATCGGCGCGCCGTCGAAGACGACGGTGGCGGTGGACACCGCGGCCACGACGACGGACCCCACCGTGGGCACCTTCTACGGCATCGCCCGGTACGCGGCCTACGCAGGCTTCGTCCTGCTCGTGGGCGGCTGCGTCTTCGCGGGCGCCTGCCACTCCTCGCGGCCGGTGCAGCGGATCGCGGTGGGCGGCTGGGTCGCGCTCTTCGTGTCCACGGCGGTGCTGTTGCTGCTGCGGGGCGCCTACACGGGCGGCAAGGGTCTGGGCTCCGTGCTGGACCTGTCGCTGCTCGGCGACGCGCTGTCCACCAAGCCGGGGGCGGCGCTGCTGTCGCGGCTCCTGCTGCTGAGCGCGGCGGCGGTGTTCCTGGCGGTGCTCTTCGGCACGTACGCCCGGGAGGACGCCGCGGACTCCCCGGCCCCCGCCGCACCCCGGCGGGGCGTCGCGTACGGGCTGGGCATCGGCGGCGCGGTCGTCGCGGGCGGCCTGGCGGCCACCTGGGCGCTGGCCGAGCACGCCTCGGCGGGCCTGCAGGCGTGGCTCGCGATGCCGGTCGACGTGGCGCACCTGCTCGGTGTGGCGGTGTGGCTGGGCGGCCTGGCCGCGCTGCTGGCCACGCTGTGGTCCGGGGCGCCGGTGCAGCGGGCGGCGGTCGAGCGCTTCTCGCGGCTGGCGTTCGGGGCCGTGTGCGTCCTGGTCGCCACCGGGCTCTACCAGTCCTGGCGGCAGGTCGGCTCGTGGGGCGCGCTGACGGGCACGGAGTACGGGCGACTGCTGCTGATCAAGGTGGGTCTGGTGGCCGCCATGGTGGTCCTCGCGTTCTTCTCCCGGCGCTGGACGGGGCGGCTCGCGGACGGGTCCGCGAACGCGAGCGGGAGCGGGAGCACGAACGCCGGGCGGCCGCGGAAGGCCGCCTCCGCGCCGGGCTCCGGGCCGGGGGCCGCCGCGGACCCCGTACGGGCCGCCCAGCTCGCCCGGCAGCGGGCCGCGCTGGCCAAGGCCGCCGGGAAGCGCGAGCGGGACGCCGACGGGAACCGCACCGGGCTGCGCCGCGCCGTCCTCGCCGAGACCGCCGTGGCGGTCGTGCTGCTGGCCGTCACCACGCTGCTCACCGGCACCCAGCCCGGCCGCGCGGAGACGGAGCAGCGGCAGGCCGGGGCCGCGTCGCCGGGGTCCCGCCCCGCGGCCGCCCCTGCCGAGGCGAGCATCGCCTACGACACGGGCGGTGCGAACGGGCGCGGCACGGCCCGGATCACCGTCGACCCGGCGCGCTCCGGAGGCAACACCGTCGCCCTGGCGCTGACGGACGCCTCGGGCCGACCCGTCGACGTGCCGGAACTGACGCTCTCCTTCACCGAGAAGGAGAAGACGATCGGCCCGCTGCGGGCACCGCTCCAGCGGCAGTCCACCGGCCGCTGGCAGGCCACCGGCTTCCAACTGCCCATGGCGGGGGACTGGCAACTCTCCCTGACCGTACGGACCTCCGACATCGACCAGGTCACCGAGATCGGAAACGTGAAGATCAACTGATGGCTGACAAGGCTGTGAAGACCCCCGGAAAGCCGTCCGGGAAGGCGTCTGCGAAGGCATCCGGGAAGGCATCCGGGAAGGCATCCGGGAAGGCATCCGGGAAGGCACCCGTATCCGGAAGCGCCCCCGCAGCGCCCCCCGTAGGCGTCTCCCGCCGCCGTCTGCTCGGCACCGCCGGGGCCGCGGGCGCGGCCGGGCTGCTCGCGGGCGGCGCGACCGGGGCGTTCGGGGCCGAGGCCCTGCGGGACGAACCGGCGCCGCTGACAGGCGTCGGCTCCGCGGCCGTGCCCTTCCACGGCACCCACCAGGCGGGCATCGTCCAGCCCGCGCAGGCCCACGGCCACCTGGCCGCCTTCGACCTCGCGCCGGGCGCCGACCGCAAGGCCGCCGCCGCGCTGCTGCGCCGCTGGTCGGCGACGGCGGCGGAACTGATGGCGGGCCGGGCGCCGCAAGGCGACGACACGGGCGTCGCTCTGGACGCGGGCCCGTCCTCCCTGACCGTCACCTTCGGCTTCGGACGCACCTTCTTCGACCGGACCGGGCTGACGGACAAGCGGCCCGCGGCGCTGGAGCCACTGCCCGCCTTCACTGCCGACGCACTCGACGCCAGACGCAGCGACGGCGACCTGTGGGTGCAGATCGGCGCGGACGACTCCCTCGTCGCCTTCCACGCGCTGCGCCTGCTGCAGAAGCAGGCCGGGGGAACGGCCCGGCTGCGCTGGCAGATGAACGGCTTCAACCGCGCCCCGGGCGCCACCGCGCGCCCGATGACCGGCCGCAACCTGATGGGCCAGATCGACGGCACGAACAACCCGAAGCCGACGGACGCGAACTTCGCCGAGCGGATCTTCGTGCCGGAGGACGCCAAGGGTGCGGAGGCGTGGATGGCGGGGGGCTCGTACGCGGTCGTGCGGCGTATCCGGATGCTGCTCGACAGCTGGGACAACCTTTCGCTGGACCGTCAGGAGAAGGTGATCGGCCGCCGCAAGTCGGACGGCGCACCGCTGTCGGGCGGTACGGAGACGACGCCGGTCGACCTGAACAAGATGGGCCCGGACGGCTCGCTGGCGATCGCGGGCGACGCGCACATCCGGGTGGCGGCGCCGGAGTCCAACCGCGGGGCGGCGATGCTGCGGCGGGCGTTCTCGTACCACGACGGCTTCCTGGACGACGGGGCGCCGGACGCCGGCCTGCTGTTCATCGCGTGGCAGGCGGACCCGATGAAGGGCTTCGTTCCCGTGCAGCGCAAGCTGGACCGCGGCGACGGCCTCTCCCGCTTCCTGCGCCACGAGTCGAGCGGCCTGTTCGCGGTACCGGGCGGCTGCGCGGAGGGGGAGTACGTGGGGCAGCGGCTGCTGGAGGGATGAGCTGTTGGCGGCTGCGCCGCGGCCAAACACTGTGAGGGATACGAGCGCGAATTCCTCCTCGGCTACTTGTGGTTGTAGCTACTTGTGGTCCGTAGCCCGTGGATGCCCCGTGCCTGCATAGGTGATCCAGCAGGTATTGCGAGCTGCGTCCACGAGATACCAGACGCGGCCACCTCCGGTTACTTCGAACTGCCACTGCTCGCAGGTCTGTCCGCGATGGACGCCATGCGCCAGGCTGCCCATCCGCCGCAGGTGGTGCCGCCCGGTCGCCACGACCGGCGGTCACGCGACCTCCTCCGGGTCGGGTACCGGCCCGTAGTCGGCGTCATGGTCTCTGGTCAGCGCTGCGAGAACGTCAGGATCGGAGTGGGCTTCGGCCGTGTGCTGCCATGCGATGAGCATCTGCGCAACGGCTGCGTTGTTGGCGATGGACTCCGCAGCGCGCATGGTGTCGACCAGCTCCACGGCAAAGGCATGGACGTCAGGTTCGGGCAGGAAACGGACCCAGGGAAATGCGTCGGGCAGTATGTCCAGGAGCAGTTCCATGCTTCCGGGTTCGCGTCGGGCCATCGCCCGCAAGAGGGATTACGCTCGGGCCATGGGTGCCACCTTCGGCAGACGCCTCCGGGACGTGCGGAAGCGCCGGGGCCTGAGCCAGCGCGAACTTGCAGCCCAGTCGGGCGTTTCGTTGTCGCTGATCCGCAAGTTGGAGCAGGCTGAACGCAATGTCACCCGGCTGGAAACGGCAAGACGGCTCGCCGTCGCTCTGCGCGTGCCGACAACGCAGCTGGTTACAGAACACACCGAAGACGGGTCCGAGTCCCGGCCCGTTGATCGATGGGAAGCGGTCAGGGTCGCTCTGACAGGGACAGGGCAGGAACCCGAGCCGGATGAGCCCCCCACAGTCGCAGGGGTGAACGCCACACTCGAGTCCGCCCTGCCGTTGTTCACCAGCAACCGCTATGCCGAGCTGGGCCTGATCCTGCCGCAGCTCATTCGCGATGCCGATCTGGTTGCCGAGTCCGCCCTCGAAGGCCGTGTCGTTCGCGCAAGACTCATGCAGCTCACCGGTTGGCTACTCACCCAGACACGTCAATACCGCGCGGCCCGCATCGCGCTTGATCGTGCCCTGGGCGGTGCGACAGACGATCTCCACGCGGCCACTACTGTCAGCACCAAGTGCTGGCTGCTCTTGCGCCAGGGGAGGCTCGCTTCCGCGCGAGAGCTTGCGACGCAGTGGGCCGACGAGGTCGAGCCCCGGATGTCTCGGGCCACGCCCGCCGAACTGAGCGCATGGGGATGGCTGTTGCTGCGCCTCTCAGCAGCGTCCATCAGGGACAACAGAGCCGACGAGGCCGAGCACGCGCTACGGCTCGCGCACTCTGCTGCTGTCACGATGGGGCGTGAGTTCGCACCCGAGGATGACTTCCTCCGGGCCTTGGGGCCCGTGACAGTGAAGCTCAAGCAGGCTGAGAACGCGCTGATCGCCGACCGTCCGGATCGCGTTCTCCAGCTCGCGGAACGCGTGCCTGCAAACAGGCTGCGCCCCACCTCCAACAACCGCAATCGCCACCTCTTGGACGTCGCAGAAGCGAATGTCCGGTTGCGGCGGTATGCCGAAGCAGTGGACATCCTGGAGCAGATTTGGGCCGTTGCGCCCCAGTGGCTTCCCAATCAGCGTTTCGCGCAGGACATTCTCGGACGCGTGATCGATCGGAGGAGGACGCTCACGCCGGGCATGCGAACGCTCGCCGACGCCATCGGCGTCCCGCTGTGACCAGCTGTGGCACTTCCCGGTGCCACCGGTTCAAAGTGCCATTGTCCGGTAACGGGCAGCCTTCGTAGCGTCCTGGTCCATGACGACGGACGAACAGGCATGCCCTCCCGCGAGCCCCGACAGGCCGAAGCGCTGCCCCACGATCAGGGCTCCGAGAGGCGTGTCGGCTCGGCGTTGATGCCCGTTAGCCGAGCCGACAGGCAGTCACGCTCTGGGCTTTGGAGCGGGGCCGTTGCCGAGCGAGGGAGTTCCATGGCAAAGATCCAAACGGGCACTGGGCACGTAACCGTCTTTCCGTTACTGCACATGTGGCCCGATACCTACGGAGTGGTTGCGTACGCCACCATGGGCCACTTCGGTGATACGGCTGTTGCGGGATACATCCCGATCCCCGAAGTCCCGGACGTCTACCTGATGGACGTTGCAGGGCGGCACGCCGTGGGCAGCTCACCCACCAGGAACGTGGATTGGGTTCTCTGCACCGTGTGGAGTTCACGGGCCGTGCCCAAACCGCGCTCCCTGGACCTGCACGATGCTGAATGGTCCCTCGAGGTGGACTCAAGCGGCGCGCCTGCCGCCACTCTGTACGGCCACGACCACCTCTACGTAGGGCGCTTCGCGCTCACCGACCCCGAGCTGATGGAGCAGGCCCGAAGTGTCCTGCCGAACCGCACGAAGGTGACAGTGGGCGCGAACTGACATGCAAACAAGGTTGGTTCAAGAAACGGGGGGAGGGGGCCATCCCTTACCCTCTGACACATCACCCCATCAGGTGATGAGCTGGTAGACGCGCGTCGTGGCGCGGTACGTTCGCGCCACGATTGCCGACAGACGAACGCCCCTGCTCGGGAAGTGGGTCCCGGACGAGGGCTTGGCCACCAGGGATTCGAGGCCGTCCCCATGACTGATGCGCAGTCCAGTGCCCATGGCGCCGCAGGCTCGGAGGAGCCGTCATCCGAACTGATTCACATCCGGCACCAGCACGACTCGGACTTCACCGTCGTCGGCCTGGACTTTGTCCAGAACCCCAACCTGTCGGCCCGCGCCCTCGGCCTCGGCGTGTACCTCCAGTCCCTGCCGGATGGCACGACCGTAAGCATCGATGATCTCGTACGCCGCTATCCCGACCCCGAGGCCGCCATTGTCCGGGCGCTCGAAGAGCTGGTGGCCGCCGGTTACGTGAAATGGACATCGATCTCGTCCTGACCTTGGCCGAACCCGGGCCTGATCTGTGCTTGCTCGTCGGCCGTCTCCCCTCGGTCCCCGGCCGGCAGTCGGCGTCATGGTCCCTGGCCCGCGCCGCGAGAACGTCACCGTCGGGGTAAGCCTCAGCAGCGTGCTGCCATGCGATGTGCATCTGGGCAGCAGCTGCACTGTTGTTGACTGACTCCGCCGCCTGCATGGTGTCGACCACTTCCACATGCTGCCGCGCGCCCGTGCCGCACCGTTGCCCGGAAGAGGGGCAGCTCTGCCGTCCGGGCCCCAGAGGGTTCCGCCCCATGGATGCACCGGGTCGCGGTGGGCCACGACCCGGTGGGCCATCTCCCGGTGCGGCGCGAACTCCCGTTTAAAGAAGTTGGGTTCAAGGAACGGAAGAAAGAACCCTTCCCCACCAACCCGGCACGTCACCCCATCAGGTGACACGGTGGAAGTTTCGCGCCTCGGCGCGATACGGTCGCGCCACAACCCCAGGCAGACGACGGCCCCCGCCGGGACGGGCATCCCGAACGAGGGCCTGATCATCCAGGAAGCGGAACCTTCCCAATGACTGATGCGCAGTCTAGCGCGCACGCCTCCGCGCGTGCGGAGACGCCGCGGGCCGGAGTGGAGCACATCCGGTACCGGCACGAATCCCACTTCACCGTCGTCGGCAATCACCTTGCCCAGCACGCCGGTCTGACGCCCCAAGCCGTCGGAATCGGCGTCTACATCCAGTCGCTGCCCGACGGGGCGACCGTCGGCATCAAGGACCTGGTCCGACACTTTCGCGGGGGCGAGATCACCATCACCCGGGCCCTGAGGGAGCTGGAGAACGCGGGCTACCTGGAGCGGAAGCGCGTACGCACTGAGGACGGCCGCGTCGTGACACGAACCCGCTGGTTCGAGCGGCCGGGCGCCGAGCCCGCGAGCAGCAAGGTCAGCCTCGTGAAGCGGCGGCGCCCTGCGGCTCCACGCCCCGCCGAACCCCCGCAGCCCCCGCCGCCTCCGGCGCCGCTGCCGCCCGTCGACGAACCCGCCGCCGAGGTGCTCGCCGGCCTGCGGCGGCGCGATCCCAGGCTGGTGCTGTCGGAGGTCGACGTCCGGCGGCTGGCTCCCCTCGTACGCACCTGGCTCGATCGCGGCGTCACCCCGCACCAGCTCGCTCTCACCCTGACCGGTGAACTGCCGCTGGGGCTCATCCAATGGCCCGCCCGGCTCATCGGCTACCGGCTCAAGAACTGGCTGCCGCCCGTCCTGCCCACGCCCAGAGCTGCCGCTCGACCCGAACCGCCCCTCCCGTTCCAGACCTGCGACGGCTGCGAGCGCGTCTTCCGGTCGGACTGCCCCGGCCGCTGTCGCGACTGCCGCCAGGAAGCAGCCTGACCGTCGGCAGGAGGCCGGGCAGTACACATTCATCGGCCTCAGCCGAGCTGTTCGATGAGGCAGTCGATGCAGGCCTGCACACGCTTGAGGCAGCACCCCCGGGAAGTCGCCGCGCGACCTGCCGGAGTCCGAGTAGCGTCGGTTCCATCACTGAGGAGGAGGGGTCACCGTGACCGCACACCCCACTGAGCACCAGCCCGCACCCGGGCCGCCGCCCATGCGCACGCCGAACGACTTTCGGGCCGCCCTTCGGGCCTATGGCAAGCCCGGCGACCTGGAGCAGTTCGAGGAGATGCTGGCCGTCACCGATCTGGATGATCTGACGGCGGTCCGTCGGCTGAAGCTGCATTTCCGCCACCGCGTGCTGTTGCGGCTCGACCCGGTGGGATCGGCCGCGGTGGAGCGGTCGGACGAGGACATGATGGCCGAGCTGCGGAGCAAGCTCGAGGCCGCCCGGTGACCCACGCGTTCTACTCCGACGCCGCCGAGAAGGCGCGCGTGGAGCTGGCCCGGAGTGAGCGGGCCGCCGTCGACAGCGTCCGCACCGCCCTGGAGAGCGACCCCTGGCAGGGCACCCCCATGCCTTCCAGCGACCTACGGGTGGTCGTTCTCCTGCCCGAGGAGACCGGCGGCCGTGGCACCTCGGTGGTGTATCGGTACAGCGAGGATCTCGACGCGGTGTTGATCTTGTGGCTAGTGGCAGGACCGTAGACCCGGCGCCGTCGGCAACGCCGGCTCAGCCGCCCATGGCGTCGAGGTGCTTGAAGAGCGCCTGATGCCCCTCGGGAGTCGGGTGCAGGCCGTCGACGAAGAGCTCGGGCCTGTCGCGCAGCGGCTCCCACATGTCGAGGAAGTCGACGTGGTTCCCGGCGCACCAAGCCCGCATGCGCTCGCGCAGGTCCAGCGCCCGGGCCCGGGTGAATCGCAGGCCCTCGTAGTCGCCGGTCCGTGCTTCGTCGAGCCATATCGGGCCCACGACGACGAGCCGCGCGTTGTGATCCCGGGCCGTGGCGGCCAGCGAGCCGAGGCTGTCCGCGATGTGCGCCAGTCCGTCACGGGGGGACTGCGGCACGGCGGAGTCGTTGATTCCCGCGGCGACGAGGAGGGTGTCGGGCAGGCGCGGAGCCAGGAGCACGGGTGTCTGCTCGCTGACGCCGGTCAGGGTGCTGCCGGGGATGGCCAGGTTGAAGACCCGGTACTCGGCCTCGTTCCGCGCGATGTGGGCGGCCGCCAGGTGCGCTGCCCATCCTCCGTGCGGATCACAGCGTCCGTAGGCGATGCTGTCGCCGACGATCACGATGCGCGCCGCCGAGCGCAGCGGCTTCGCGTCCAGATAGGCCCAGGCGCTCTCCCCGGAGGAGAGGAGCACCCGCCGCCGGGCGTAGTCGTCGACCTCGTAGGCGTCGGCCGCGGCGAGGTCCTGGTCGGTCAGGCGCAGGACGGCGCCCTCGACCGTGGCGCCGTACTTGCGCTCCAGGGTCAGGTGCACGTCGAGGCCGCTGGTGGCGATCACGGCCGGATCGGTGATCGGCAGGGGCCTGGTCGTGTAGCCGACCAGCGACGCCGGGGAGCTGGGCACGGTCCGGCCGAAGAGCGTGGCTTGGACCTGCTCGTCCAGCAGCGTGCCGAAGGAGAACAGTGCATGGGGGCGTGACTCGGTCACCGGGAGCGCCGTGGCCTTTCTTCCGACCGGAAATGATCAGGTCACCTTAACGGTCGGCAGGCCCGTGATCAGCCCGAGTCCAGCCCGTCCACCAGCCGGTTGAGGAACCGCGCGAACGTGGCCTCGGGCGTGATCGGGCGCCTTGGTGCGGAGAGGGCCGCCGCGAGTTCCGGGTGGCGGCCGTCCGCGGCGACCGCGGCGAGGTAGCGGGCCTCGGCCGCCGCCCGTTCGGGCGATCGTGCCGCCGCGGCCTGCGCGATCTCGTGCGCGACGTGTCCCGCGACGAAGCCCGTGAGCTGGGCGAAGACCTCCAGCCGCGCCGCGCCGTCCAACGCGGTGGGCCGCAGGGCGGCAAGCGCGTGCTCAAGGAAGGCCAGGCCACTGGGGCCGAGGGTCCGGCGGGTGGACAGGACCGCGGGCAGCCAGGGGTGCCGCAGCATGAGGGCGCGCTGGGCGTGGGCGATCGCTTTCAGGTCGGTGCGCCAGTCGCCGGTGAGGGCGTCCGCCGTCGGCAGTTCGCCGCTGACGTGGTCGACCATCAGCTCCAGCAGCGTCTCCTTGTCGGGGGCGTAGCTGTAAAGCGACATGACGCCTGCGCCCACCTGCGCGGCCACCCGTCGCATGGTGACCGCGTCGAGCCCTTCCGCGTCCGCCAGGGCGACGGCCGCCGTCGTGATCGCCTCTCGGCTGAAGGCGGGCCTGCGCCCCCTGCGGGGCCGGTCGGAGCCCAGCCAGAGCTGTTCCGGGTCGACGCCCGTGGCGCCGGACCCGTCGTCGCGGCTCACGGTCTCGTGCTCCCTTCCGTCCCTCTTCGCTGTGGACCTTGTGGACTTCATCCAAGCATCCTCTATTCTCGTACACCGTACGGAAATGGTGGAGGGGAACGAACGATGACTTCACGCCTGCGCAAGCCGTCGCTGTCCGCACGGCTGACGAGGGCGACCTGGCGCGGCCTCCCGGCCAAGCGGTACGACGTCGGGTGGGAGCCGGGCCTGGCCGTGCCGGCCGCCGACGGCAGTCCGCTGATCAGCGACCACTACTTCCCGCGCGCCGAGGGCGACTTCCCCACCCTCCTCGTGCGCTCGCCCTACGGCAGGGGCGTGCCGTGGTCGCCCATGTACGGCGTGCTCTTCGCCGAACAGGGCTTCCATGTGGTCCTGCAGAGCTGCCGCGGCACCGGCGGCTCGGGCGGCCGGTTCGACCTGTGGCGCAATGAGGCCGCGGACGGACAGGCCACGGTGGCCTGGCTGCGCGAACAACCCTGGTTCGACAGGCGGCTGGGCACGATCGGGCCCAGCTACATGGGATATACGCAGTGGGCGCTCGCCCTCGACCCGCCGCCGGAGCTGAAGGCCATGGTCGTGCAGATCGGCCTGCACGACCCTTACGCCTACTTCCACGCAGGCGGTGCATTCCACTTGGAGAACGCCCTCACCACGGCTGTCGGCCTGACCTACCAGCACCGGGGCATGGCCGCGCTCGTCAAGGCGTCCCTGCGCATGCAGCGCCGCATGCGTGACATCTCCACCGCATGGCCGCTGCGCGAGGCGTGCAGGGCGGCCCTCGGGGGCGAAGCGTCCTGGCTGGAGGGCGTGATGACGCACCCCGACGCCGACGACCCGTACTGGCACGGTGCCTCCCTGGCACAGGCGGCGGAGCGGTCGAGTGTCCCCACATGCCTGATCGCCGGGTGGCACGACGTGTTCCTCGACCAGACCCTCGCGCAGTACGGCAGGCTGCGCCGGGCCGGTTGCGAGACCGCTCTGCTCGCCGGGCCCTGGACCCACCACTCCGCACTGCAGCAGGGCTGGCCCGAGGTGTTCGCCGAGAGCCTCGCCTGGCTGCGTGCCCACCTGTGCGGTGACCCCTCCGCCCTGCGCCCCACCGCGGTGCGCGTCCACATGGGCGGCGAGGACACCTGGCGGGACCTCGACGACTGGCCGCAGTCCCCTTCCCCGGTCGCCACGCCGTGGTTCCCCGCCCCCGACGGGCATCTCACCCGGCAGGCCCCCACGGACGGTTCGCCCTTGGCCTCCTTCCGCTACGACCCGGACGCTCCCACCCCGTCCCTCGGCGGCCCTCTGCTCTCGCCCTCCGCCGGTCCCTGCGACAACCGCACCCTGGAAGCCCGGGACGACGTCCTGACGTTCACCGGCCCGCCGCTCACCGAGCCCCTGGACATCCTCGGCCCGGTCTCCGCACGGCTGACCGTCTCCACGGACACCGGATACGCCGACGTCTTCACCCGCCTGTGCGACGTGGACGCCCAAGGACGCTCCGTCAACGTCTGTGACGGGCTGGCCCGGCTGCGCACGGACGGGCAGGGGTCCTCGCAAGTCACCGTACCGATGAGTGCCATCGCCCACCGATTCCCCGTCGGGCACCGCCTCCGCTGGCAGATCAGCGGGGGCGCCCATCCGCGCTACGCCCGCAGCCCCGGCACCGGGGAGTCGCGCGTCGACGCCACCGGCGGTACGCCCGTACGCATCTCGCTGCACGCCGACTCGGCGCTGATGCTCCCTGCCGTCCGGAGTGTTGACCTTGCCCCCAAGGGCAAGGTTTAGCCTCCCTGCATGAGGATCGGCGAGGTCGCCCGCCGGGCGGGTGTGTCGGCGAAGGCCGTGCGCTACTACGAGTCGCTGGGTCTGGTCACCCCGGCCCGGCTGGCCAACGGGTACCGGGACTACGCCGAGCAGGACGTCCGGCTCGTACGGGAGATCAAGGCGCTCGGCGGGCTGGGGATACCGGCGGAACGCACCCGCCCGTTCCTGGAGTGCCTGGCCGGCGGCGGACCGCATGCCGACGACTGTCCGGCGTCCCTGGCCGGTTACCGCGACGCCATCGAGGACCTGGACGAGCGGATCCGCCTCCTCGCCGCCCGCCGGGCGGCGCTGGCCACGCGGCTGCACGAGGCCGCCCACCGCAACAGCACCGGACACCTACCAGGAGAGACGATGAGCGACGCCCACCAGCTGCACCGGCTGCCCGCAGGTCTGCCCGTACCGGAGGACGACGGCGCCGCCGCGCACCTGCCGGGCCTGCGGGCTCCGCGCATCGCGCTGCCCGCCACCTCGGGGGAGACGGTCCTGCTCGCCGATCCGGGGCCCGGCCGCACCGTGCTCTACGTCTATCCGCTCACCGGTCGCCCGGACGCCGATATCCCCGAGGGCTGGGACACCATCCCCGGGGCCCGCGGCTGCACCGTCGAGGCATGCGACTTCCGCGATCACCACCGGGAACTCGTCGAGGCGGGCGCGGCGCGGGTGTTCGGGCTGTCCAGCCAGGGGACGGACTACCAGCGCGAGGTCGTCGAACGGCTCCGGCTGCCGTTCGCGATGCTTTCCGATCCAAACCTGCGGCTGGTCCGCGAGCTGGGACTGCCGACGTTCGAGTTCGGCGGGCAGACCCTCTACCGGCGGCTGACGATGATCATCCGCGACGGTGCGATCGAGCACGTCTTCTATCCGGTTTTCCCGCCGGACCGGCACGCCGGTCAGGTCCTGTCCTGGCTGCGGGACAACCCCGCGGCGGAGGACGGGGAGTGAGCCGCCGCGGCCCGCAACGGGGGAGCGGGCCGCGGCTCGGCAGGCCTGGGGCTCAGCCCTTCAGGCCCGCCATCCACGCCTCGACGTCGGCGGACGTGCGGGGCAGCGCGGCGGAGAGGTTCCGGTTGCCGTCCTCGGTGACGAGGATGTCGTCCTCGATCCGGACGCCGATGCCCCGGTACTCCTCCGGCACGGACAGGTCGTCGGCCTGGAAGTAGAGGCCGGGCTCGACCGTGAGCACCATGCCGGGCTCCAGGACGCCGTCCACGTAGGTCTCCGTGCGGGCGACCGCGCAGTCGTGGACGTCCAGGCCGAGCATGTGGCCGGTGCCGTGCAGGGTCCAGCGGCGCTGGAGACCCAGCTCGAGCACGCGCTCGACCGGGCCCTCGACCAGGCCCCACTCGACGAGCTTCTCGGCGAGCACGCGCTGGGCGGCGTCGTGGAAGTCGCGGTACTTGGCGCCCGGCTTCACCGCCGCGATGCCGGCCTCCTGGGCCTCGTACACGGCGTCGTAGACCTTGCGCTGCAGCTCGGTGTACGTGCCGCTGATCGGCAGCGTGCGGGTGACGTCGGCGGTGTAGAGGGTGTTCGTCTCCACGCCGGCGTCCAGGAGCAGCAGGTCGCCGGAGCGGACCGGGCCGTCGTTGCGCACCCAGTGCAGGGTGGTGGCGTGCGGGCCGGCGGCGCAGATGGAGCCGTAGCCGATGTCGTTGCCCTCGACGCGGGCGCGCAGGAAGAACGTTCCTTCGATGTACCGCTCGCTGGTGGCCTCGGCCTTGTCGAGGACCTTCACGACGTCCTCGAAGCCGCGGACCGTGGAGTCGACGGCCTTCTGCAGCTCGCGGATCTCGAAGGCGTCCTTCACCAGGCGCTGCTCGCTGACGAAGATGCGCAGCTCCTCGTCGCGCTCGCCGGTGGCGTCGCCATTGGGGTTGTCCGTCAGTGCAGCCTCGATGCCGGCGTCGTGGCCGCGCACGACCCGGACCGGGCCGGTGGCGTCGGTGAGGGCGGCGGCCAGCTCGCGGACGTCGCGGGCGGGCAGGCCCAGCAGCTGCTCGGCCTCGGCGAGGCTGTTGCGGCGGCCGACCCACAGCTCGCCCTGGCCGTCCAGCCAGAACTCGCCGTTGGCGCGGTTGGAGCGGGGGAGGAGGTGGATCGTGGCCTCGTGGCCCTCCGGGCCGGTGGGCTCCAGCACCAGGACGCCGTCCTGGGTCTGGTCGCCGGTGAGGTACACGTACTCCGTCGAGGCGCGGAAGGCGTACTCGGTGTCGTTGGAGCGCGTCTTCAGGTTGCCTGCGGGGATCACCAGGCGCTCGCCGGGGAAGCGCGCGGAGAGCGCGGCACGGCGGCGCGCGGTCTCCCCGGCCTGGGGTATGGGGGCGAGGTCGCGCATTTCGGTGTCGGCCCAGCCGGACGTCATGTTCTCGGCAAGCTCGTCGGAGACGGCGGGGTAGAGGCCGTTCTTCCGCTGCTTGATCGGCTCGTCACCTTCGGGGTTCTCGGGTGCGGGCTGTTCGGTCACTGGTTTTCCTCCTCGAACGGGGCCGCTTTCCATCGTATGTGTGGGGGAAAGCGGGCGAGAAGGCTGTGACCGATCACTCGATCCCGAAAATGTGTTCAGATGAGAAATCGCCGTGAGATCACCGGGAATCGCCGTGGGATCACCGGGCGTCCGGTGATCGTCCGGTGTGCGTCCGGTGATCCGGCTCACTCGATCTCACTCGAACTCACTCGGGCTCACTCGGGCTCACTCGAAATGCGCCACCAGCAGGACCACGTCCTCGCGGCCGTCCGCCGGGTCGTCGTCCTCCGGCAGCACATTGCGCAGCACGTGGTCGGCGATGGCCTCCGGGTCGTGCCGGGCCGCCCGCGGCACGCTCGCCGCGGCCGAGTGCAGCCGGGCGAAGGCCCGGTCGATCGCGTCGCCCGTGCGGTGCAGCAGCCCGTCGCTGTAGAAGAGGAGCGTTTCTCCGGGCTCGGGTTCGATTTCCACGCTGGGCGCCTCCCAGCAGGCCAGCATGCCGAGCGGCGCCGAGAGGGAGGTCTCCACGTACTCGGCCCGGTCCGCGCCGATGATCAGCGGTGAGCAGTGCCCGGCCCCGGCGACGACGACCTTCCGGGCGGCGGGCTCGCAGTAGGCGAAGAGGGCGGTCGCGGAGCGCGCGGGCTCGGTCAGCCGCAGCAGCAGCTCGAGATCGGAGAGGACGGCGACCGGGTCCTCGCCCTCCATGACCGCGTACGCGCGCAGGGAGGCCCGCAGCCGCCCCATCGCGGCGACCGCGCTCGGGCCGGAGCCGGTGATTCCGCCGATGGCGAGGCCCAGCGCGCCCTCGGGCAGCGGCAGCGCGTCGTACCAGTCCCCGCCGCCCTGCGGCCCGGTGCGGTGGCGGACGGCGAGCCGGACCCCGGGGACCCGGGGCAGCCGGCTCGGCAGCAGCTCCTCGCGCAGCACGGCCACGGTCTCGCGGGCGCGGGCCAGCTCCAGCAGCCGGGCCAGGTGCTCGGTGGCGTGGCCGCAGTAGAGGCCGACGAGGTGCCGCTGCCGGTCGGTGGGCTGGGCGGGCTCGTCGTAGAGCCAGACGGCCGCGCCGATGCGGCCCGCAGCGGCCGGAAGACCGGACTCCGCCCGGGCGCCCGGAGCCGCCGACTCCAGCGGCACCGCGTAGCTGGCGGCGTAGCCCAGCCGGGCGGCGACCTCGCGGTGCCGGGGGTCGAGGCCGTCCTCGCCGGGGATGTCGGGGTGCGCGGTGCCGGTGCGGGTGCCCACGGGCGGGAGGCCGTCGAGGAGCCCGGCGTACGGGCCGTGCTCCGGGGCGCCGGGCTCGTGCGGGATGGTCTCGATGTGGCCCAGGTCGGCGTGGCCCAGGCCCAGGCCCACGGTCATCGCCCGGCCGTCGCAGGCGGAGGCCAGGGTGACCAGGCCGCGCCCGGCGCCCACCAGTGAGGCCCCGGCGCGGAGCAGTTCGTGCAGGGCGTCGTCGAGGGTGGCCGTCCTGGTGAGCCGCTCGGTCAGCTCCTGGAGCGTCGTCAGGTCGGAGACCCAGCCGGCGAGGCGGTCCTGCACCAGGACGCCCGGCGCGGGGGCGGCCGGCTCGGGGGCGGCGGTGGCGGGAGTGGGAACTGCGGGGGCGGAAGTGTGGGCGGACACGGAAGCCGGAGGATTGATTCCGGCCACTTTCGGGAGGTGGGGCGTGGTCATGGCCGTCTGCTCCGGCCGGGCGGGGCGGGGGCGTGCCCGGGGGCGGCGGGGAACCCGGTCCGGGGCATTCCGCCGGGCTGTTCCGACCAGCTGGTTGGCCTGCTCTTTCTGCTCAGTAGCACCGCAAACCCCCTGTCGTGTTGCGTGCCGGCAGTGCTCCACATGTACACGCCCGGGCAAGGGGATGTCCAGCATTGGACCAATGGGATTGGTGGTGTCTGGGAGGTTCCGTACGCCTTGAAGTTTGGCCGGAAAATAGTGCCGTGGCCCTGGATTTGCGATCGACTGGCGTCGCTCCAACAGCGCGTCGCATCCACCGTGGTGGGTACGTACTCGGAGAAGGGCAGCGGCAGTTG
The DNA here is from genome assembly GCF_056930295.1 of Streptomyces sp. 17_S59. NCBI lineage: Bacteria > Bacillati > Actinomycetota > Actinomycetes > Kitasatosporales > Streptomycetaceae > Streptomyces > Streptomyces sp. 17_S59. The sequence continues at coordinate 3,612,217 of NZ_JBXOWD010000001.1, forward strand.
GGACCGCCCCGCAACCCGGCGGCGGACCTGAGCGTCTTATCGGTCAACGGCCACGCCCGTCCCCGAGCGGCGTGGGGCAACCCATGCCACAGGCGAGGGGCGCACCGGCTCAGCACGAAGCGCCATGCGCGCGCCACCCCCCGCCAGGTTTCACGCTCGGCCCGCGGCGTGATGCGCTGCGTTGAACGCGCAGTGACGATGATCCACGTGGTGTGCCGGCCCGGGGGGCCACGGCGCGTTGAGTACCGCGCCGAGCAGTGCCCGTAGTGCCATGTAGTCCCGGTGGCCCCGTTCCTCGGGGACTACGCGCAGTCCACGCAGCAATTGTTCTTGCAAGTGTTCTTGTACGTGCAATACGGCCCTTGTTCCGGCTCTTCCGGCAAGGACCCCTTCGGCGTTCACGGAAAGGAACGAGCGCTCATGCGCGAGATCCTCGGAAGGCGACGCAAGCTCTCCCTCCGGCGGGCCGGCCGGTCCGCGGTCCTCACTGCCGCCCTGACCTATGCCACCGAGTGGCAGTGGCCCGTGCTGCCCGGCGCGGGCCTGCGGCCCGGCATCGGTCGCCTGCGCGAATGCGGCTGCCCCGATCCGGATTGTGCAGTTCCGGGAGCCCACCCGTTCGACCCGGGGCTGCTGGCGGCGACCACCGACGCCCGGATGGTGCGCTGGTGGTGGACCAACCGGCCCGAGGCCCCCGTCGTCCTCGCCACCGGCGGCCGGGCGCCCTGCGCGGTGAGCCTGCCGGCGGTGGCCGGGGCCCGGGCCCTGGCCGCGTTCGACCGGGCCGGGGTCCGGCTCGGCCCGGTGGTGGCCACACCCACCCGCTGGTCCCTGCTGGTGGCCCCGTACTCCCTGGAGGTCCTCGGCGAGCTGCTGCACAGCCAGGACTGGGTGCCCGACTCGCTGCGCTTCCACGGGGAGGGCGGCTATGTGGTGCTGCCGCCGTCGCCCACGGGCGCGGGCCGGGCCCGCTGGGAGCGCGCTCCGCGGCCCGCGGGGGCGGCCGCGGGGCGCGGCGGCCGGGCCGGGGCGCAGGGCCGGGCCGGCCGCTGGGCCGACCGCCGGACCGACCGGCGCATCGACGGCCTGGCCCGGCCGTGGCTGCCCGACGTGGCCACGGTGATCGACGTCCTGGTGGAGAAGAGCGCGGGCACGGGCACGTCCGGGGGCGGCAGCAGGCTGGCGTACTGAGCGGCCGGGTCCGGTGGCAGGTGCGGGGGGCGCGTGCGGACGGGAGACGCACGCGCTCTCACGCGGCTCACTCGTAAGGGTGTAAGCCGTGAGGAGAACCGCAGGAAACGGGCGCGCGAAGCGCTCAAGGGGCCGTTCGTGCCCGTATGTTCGGAGGCGAGGCCGTGTCGGGCGCCGGCATCGGAGCGCTACCGGCCCGGCGGGGCGCGCGTGTGAGCCGCCCCCGTGATCGAGCTTCCGCGGCGAGTTGCAGGTGGGTCCCATGGTGCGTGCGTCCATTCCGTCCGACGCGTCCCGGCAGCGCGCGGGGAACATCCGGATGATCACACTGGCGGGCGCCGTGGTGCTGGCCGTCGCCCTCCCCCTGGCCGTGGCCTCGGCCGGCCCCGCCGGGCGCGAGCGGACCCCCGCCAAGGCGGACCGGGGCAAGGGCCGCACCCTGCTGCGCCCGGCCGGCTACCGGAGCCCGCTCGGCGGTGACAGCCCGCTCGGCGGTGGCACCGGTGGCACGGAACAAGCCGGTCCGGGCACCGCCGTGCCGGACGAGGGCGTGGTGCACTGCGGCCCCGAACTCACCTCCCCCGAGGGCGTGGAAGCGCAGACGTGCGTCCTGGAGCGGGAGCGCGCCACCTGGGCCCGTACGTACTACCGCAACGCCACGGGCGCCCCCCTGGCGGGCGTCCTGACCCTCATGGCCCCCGACGGCCGCACGCTCCAGGCGGACTGTCCGGTGGCGGCCGCCGACGACCCGGACATGTGCGAGACGCCGCACGAGCCGACGGTGCGCGGACATGGCTCGTATGCAGCGGTCGCGGAGATCGCCTCGCAGGAGGGGAAGCTGCTGCTCCGCTCCGGGAGCAACTCCGGCGGGGGCGGCGAGGGTTAGCCGGGACGGCGGCTCCCCGGCCGGAGCAGGGCCCCCGGACGCCGCGCCGCGCCCGCGCGCAGGGTGGGCACGGGGCCGTGTCGCGGTCGGGGCCCCGCGCGGCGGAGCCGCAAGTGGGCACGGCCGGGAAGGGGCGGGAAGAGGGGCACTCGGGCCCGGCCGGCCTCCGCGAGGCGTCGCACGGGCGGTCCGCCCGGCAACCGGGCCCGGGCATGGAAGCGCCCGGTCGCTGGCGACGGGGGATGCACCAGCGACCGGGCTCCTAGAACGGTAACAAGAGATCGGCGGTTCGCAAATTCGATCGCGGATTTCCGGACGCGGATTTCCGGGCTCCCAGCGGGAGTTGTGACAGGAGTCACGCGCTTTGACCCGCCATTTACCCGGTGAACCAGCCGGAACAGCCCCCTCCGACCCCCTTTCGCGGCGCGGCCGATTCCTAGCGGTCCCCAGCCGGTTCCGCGCGGTTCCGCACGCCTCCGCGCCCGGAAGGAACGTCAGTTCAGCGTCACCTGACGGCTGGTGAGCCCGTTGCGCGCCCGCCGCTCGTCGGCCGACAGCGGGCTGTCGTCCTTCAGCGCCCCGGCGAGACGCTCCGCGAAGGCCGCGGCCGGCTTCTCCACGTCCTCCGCGCGCATCGAGCCGGGCAGGTCCCACACCGGCACGGTCAGCCCGTGCGCGCGGAACGACCCGACCAGGCGGGTGCCTTCGCCGAGCGAGGTCGCCCCGGCCGCGTGCAGCCGCGCGAGGGCGTCCAGCAGCTGCTCCTCCGGGTGGGTCATCACCCAGCGGAGGTGGTTCTTCTCCGGCGTCTCGCACCAGTACGCGGCGTCGAGGCCGGAGAGCCGGACGGTCGGGATGGCGGCGGCGTTGGCGCGCTCCAGGGAGGCCGCGACCTCGCCCGTGGCGTTCTCCGCGTTCTCCACCCAGAACTCGAAGCCGGTGTGGACCTGCGGGGTGAACGGGCCGGCCGGGTCGAGCAGGTCCTGGAGCCGCGGGCCCTCGGCCCCGGTGCGCTCGGCGGCGACCGGCGTGCCCGGCTCGGCGGCCAGCGCGCGCTGCAGCGTGTCGGCGAGGTCGCGGCTGAGGTCGCCGGTCGCGGTGTCGTTCTGCAGGCCGAGCAGGACCGCGCCGTTCTCGCGGCGCAGGGCGGGCCACGCCATCGGCAGCACGGTCGCGAGCTGCACGGAGGGCACGCCCTCGGGCAGCCCGCCCTTGAGGTGCAGCTCCACGGTCGCGGCGGGCACCAGCTCGCGCAGGGCGACCCAGTCGGCCTCGCCGGGCAGGCCCTCGAACGGCCGCTGCACCAGCTCGACGGCGGCCTGCGTGGCCTCGCGGCCGTGGCAGGCCTTGTAGCGCCGGCCCGAGCCACAGGGGCAGGGCTCGCGGGCGCCGACGACGGGGATCGGCGCGTCGCCGGCCTGCGGCTTGGCGGCCTTGGTCTGGGGGCGGCGCTTCTTGGCCATGGTGTGCGTGTCTCCCGATCGGTGCGGCCGGTTCGGTGCGTCCGGTTTACGGGCGCGAGCCTAGGGTCTGTCCGATGGGCCAGCACAGGCCCCGCGCCGCCTGGCACGGCGCCTCGCCGCGTTGTCGCATCACCCGAGTACGCCCGGTACGCGGGAGATGCTCCGCCTTGCGATCCACCGCACCAGACGACGCGGGGCCCGCACTGACCCATCGGACAGACCCTAGCGCCCGGTACGGCCGCACAGCCGGATGCCCGAACGCGATGCGCGCGGACGCACGCACGCTCGGGCGCGCCGGTCGGGGGTGCGGGAGGGAGGGATCCGGCGGGGCGTGTCCAGCGCTATGTGTCTACGCGCGTCATTACGCCAGCCCGTCGAGGTCGGGGAATGCCAGGAGCGGGTCGATCGCCGGGTCGATCGGTGAGGTGATGCCCGGGGGCATGGCCGGGTGCGCCGGGTGCGCCGGGTGTGGATTGACGCGCGTAGCGAAGCCGGCGTGCGCGGAGAGCGCGGCCCATACCGTCACCTCGCCGGAGGCGTCGCGTACACCCCAGTCCTGGGAGAGCGCGCTGATGATGTTCAGCCCGCGGCCGCCGCGCGCGGTGACCGAAGGGGTGGCCGGAAAGGGCCGGGTCGGGCCGCCGCCGTCGGTGACCTCGACCGTGAGCCGACCGCGGTCGTCGACTCGCCAGGCGGCGCGGAAGCCGCCACTCCCACTGCTGCTGCCGTCGCCCTCTCTGTCGCCGTTGTCACGGCTCAGCGGGCGCCCGTGCCGGTACGCGTTGCTGAGCAGCTCCGAAAGGATCAGTACGGCGTCGTCGATGACCGAATCCGGTACCCCGCGGGCGCGCAATTCCTTGCGCATCCGGTGTCTCGCCTCGCCCACACCGGCTGGACCATGGGGTACGGCCATGATCGACGACGTGGGCACCTCCTGTGCCACCACCAACGCCACCCCCGAGACCTCCTTTGCCCCACGTCAGGGGATGGATGCCCCAATGGACTGGACCGGAAACCGGCCAACCTGGCCCCGGCGGGGGCACTCGGGCGGCTCGAATACGCACCGAACGCGCCGGTGCACTCCATGTAATGGACGCCGACGGCGACGAGTGACGCTAACGGCGACCGAGTTGGGTGAGCACCGCCTTGGGCCGGTTCGTGATCAGCGCGTCCACGCCGAGGCGGGCGCACAGCTCCACGTCCTCGGGCTCGTTCACGGTCCACACGTGCACCTTGTTGCCGGCGCGGTGCAGCCGGGCCACGTAGTCGGGGTGGTTGCGGACGATCCGGATGCTGGGCCCGGCGATGGTCACGCCCGCGGGCAGCCGTCCGTCGCGGTAGCGCGGGGAGAGGAACTGCATCAGGAAGACGGTCGGCAGGTCGGGCGCCGCGGCGTGCACGCGGTGCAGGGAGCGGGCGGAGAAGCTCATCACCCGTACGGGCGAGGGCTCGTCCGGCGGCGGTGCCGCCAGCCCGAAGTGGTCGAGGAGGGCCAGCAGCCGCTCCTCCACCTGGCCCGCCCAGCGGGTCGGGTGCTTGGTCTCGATGGCCAGCTCGACGCGGCGCCCGGCGTCGGCGACCAGCTCCAGGAGGCGCTCCAGGGTGAGGACGGAGGTGCGCTCCCGGTCGAAGGCGCGGTCGCTGTCGAGGCTGTCGGTGTCCCGGTCCGGGGCCTCGGGCTCGGACGCGGGCGCCTTCCACGAGCCGAAGTCGAGGGCGGCGAGATCGGCCAGCTCCAGGGTGGAGACGGCGCCCCGGCCGTTGGAGGTGCGGTTCACCCGCCGGTCGTGGACGCACACCAGGTGCCCGTCGGCGGTCAGCCGCACATCGCACTCCAGCGCGTCGGCGCCGTCCTCGATCGCCTTGCGGTACGCGGCCAGCGTGTGCTCCGGGGCGTCCTCGGAGGCCCCGCGGTGGGCGACGACGTCGAGGGGGTGGCGCTCGGGGCGGGCGCCCCGGGCCGGGCGTGCGTAGGTCACCGCGCAATGGTGCCACCGCCTGGCACAATCGCGCATGCAGTCCTATTTGCCCTGGAGTAAGGGAGGGCTGGTCGAGGTCACAGCCTCCGCTTACGGTGGTCTGACGTGCGATGGGAAAAGCTGGATCGGGCATGTGCGAGCGTGGCCGTGAAACGGAGGAGACACCTGTGAGCACCGAGAACGACGGCGCCGCCGTTCCGCCCGCGGAGGGTGGCGACGCCGCGGGTGAGCGGGGTGCGCAGGCGGAGCAGGCCCCCGCGGCTCCGCAGGCCGAGCAGCTCCCGGTGACCCAGCCCGCCGGGGAGCACACGGCGCAGCTTCCGCCCGTGCCCCCCGCACCGCCGGTGCCGTCCGCCCCGGCGGACGGCCAGGCTCCGCAGCAGGCCGCCGCGTTCGCGGCCCCCGGCGGCGGCTGGTACGGCGGGGCGTCCGGTGCCGCGCCGGGCGGCCCGGCCGCGCCGTGGGGCGCGCCGACCCCGCCGCCGCGCAAGCGGGCGGGCGGCCTGGTGGCGGCGGTCCTCGCGGCGGCCCTGGTGGCCGGCGGCGTCGGCGGCGGCATCGGCTACTGGGCGGCCGACCGGAACCACGGCGAGAACTCCACCACCGTCTCCTCCTCCGGCGACCCGAAGGTCGAGAGCCGGACGCCCGGTTCGGTCGCGGACATCGCCAGCAAGGCGCTGCCGAGCGTCGTCACCATCGAGGCCCAGAGCAACAGCGGCGAGGGCGGCACGGGCACGGGCTTCGTCTACGACACCCAGGGCCACATCCTCACCAACAACCACGTGGTGGCCTCGGCGGCCGAGGGCGGCAAGCTCCAGGCGACGTTCTCGGACGGCAAGAGCTACGACGCCGAGGTCGTCGGCCGGGCCCAGGGCTACGACGTCGCCGTCATCAAGCTGAAGGACCCCTCGGGCGCCAAGCTCAACCCGCTGCCGCTCGGCGACTCGGACAAGGCGGCGGTGGGCGACGCGACGGTGGCGATCGGCGCGCCCTTCGGCCTGTCCGGCACGGTCACCACGGGCATCGTCAGCGCCAAGAAGCGCCCGGTGGCCTCGAGCGACGGCGGTGGCGGCGGCCAGGCCTCGTACATGAGCGCCCTTCAGACGGACGCGTCGATCAACCCCGGCAACTCCGGCGGCCCGCTGCTCAACGCCCAGGGTGCGGTCATCGGCATCAACTCCGCCATCCAGTCCGCCGGCAGCGGCGGCGGCTTCGGCGGCCAGACCCAGGCCGGCAGCATCGGCCTCGGCTTCGCGATCCCGATCAACCAGGCGAAGAACGTCGCCGACCAGTTGATCAAGAACCACACGCCGATCTACCCGGTCATCTCGGCGACGGTGAACATGAAGGACAACGTCACCGGTGCCAGAATCGCCGCCAACGGCGCCAACAACTCCCCGGCGGTCACCCCGGGCGGCCCGGCGGACAAGGCGGGCCTCAAGTCCGGCGACGTGATCGTCAAGCTCGACGACACCAAGATCGACAGTGGCCCCACGCTGATCAGCGAGATCTGGACCCACCAGCCCGGCGACAAGGTCACCGTCACCTACGTCCGCGACGGCAAGCAGTCCACGACGGAGATCACGCTGGGCGAGCGCAGGGGCGACAACAGCTAGGGCGGTTCAGTGCCTTCGGCAGGGCTCCCCACGAGCCCTGCCGTCAACTCCCGTTTGCACTCCGGCTGCCGAGGCCATCGTGGCGAGGATCTGCTACGAGCCGATCGGGATGTCGTAGACGATCTCGCCGAGGGTGGTGGGCACGACGATGTCCGCCGTCTCGACCGGTCGCCCGTCGTCGCTGTAGTACGTCCGCTGAATCCGCAGCACCAGGGCGCCCCGCTGAATGCCGAGGAGGTTCGCCTCCTCGGCATCCGCCTGTCCGGGCTCCGGCCGCTCCACGACGCGGCTGACCTTGATGCCGACTTCCGCCATACGGCGGACCACGCCCTGCCCCGCCAGCGGACCGGCCTCGGGCATCACGACGAGCGAACCTGCGGTGATGCTGTAGGGCTCCCAACTCGTGGCGATCTGAACGGGCTTGCCGTCGGCCAGGAATTCGTAGGCGGTACGCACGCAGTAGTCACCCTCGGGAACGCCAAGACGTGACGCGATGTCAGCTGAGGCGGGGACCATCCCGTCGGTTCGGCTCTCGCAGGTGCCCCGTTTGCCCAGGGTCGCCATGTCGACGTGGAACGGTGCCATGTCGGCTTGCTCGCGCTCGGGGGAGCGCACCATGCGGAGGCGCTCGCGATGCTCGGTGACATAAGTGCCGGAGCCAGGGCGGCCTCTCAGAATGCCCTGGGCGATCAGCGTTTCCTGTGCGCGACGAACCACACCTTCGGTCACGCCGTACTCCTCGGCCAGCTGCACGCGAGCGGGGAGGCGCTCGCCCGGCGCCCACTCCTGGTTCTCGATGCGCTTCCGGAGCACGTCAGCAAAACGAAGGTGAGGTGCCTGCTCAAGCATGGGGGAAATCTAGCGCGCTAGTTCGATATTGGTCGCCTGGACAAACATTGGGCGCCCGGTTTAATTTCTAGACGCCTGGTTGTGATGGCAATCACGTCCGGCTCACCTCCCGTCCGTTGCCGAGTGACGGGATGCGATCGACAGCAAGGGCAGCTGCCCGCTCCTTATGGGCAGTTGCCAACAAGATGACCCCCGCGGCAGTGGAGGCTGCCCGGGGGTCGTGGCCGTCAGCTATGAAGGAGCTGATCAGCGTGTTCGACCTTATCGGCAGAGTCACCGCTTGGGCTACGCAGCGATTCCGGCGCGCGTCGTCAGAGCCGACGGGGGAGACGGCCAGTCGGCCGGCCGTGCAACCACCCCCTACGGAGGGCATCCGGTTCCAGTTCCCCTACAGCATGCCGTTCGTGCAGGCTGCGGAAGTGGAGCGCTGATGCCTGCTCACGATGACGCGTCAGCGGCGTACCGCTCGCCTGCCTGTCGGATGGGAACGCACAGCGACTGTGACGAGGTGGACCCCAAGGCGCCCAGCCGGGCGCTCATGGTGATCTACGAGCCTTGCGGCTGTCCCTGCCATCGCCTGGATGGCCGGAACCGAAGCTGCCTCCCCGGGCCGCGCGCTCAGCGGCTCTTGCCCTGGGCGGCGCCTGACGGGAAGCCCTGCTTCGTGAGCGCCGACGAAGGCAGCGCGTTGTCACAGCTGGCCGACGACATCGAGAAGGTGCAGACCACGATTGGGGCGGCCCTGCTCGCCGACGCGAAGGCGGTCCACGACGACCCGAAGGCGGAGGCCCGGCAGCTCCGGTTCATGCTCTCGATGGTGATCGGATCGCTGGGCGATGTCCTACGCGTCGCGGAGAGCCGCGGCGGGCGGCTGCCCGCATCGGATCCCGACGACCCGGGTGGCGGCTGACCCCGCCGCGCCTCCCCGAGGCTTCCGTGCACCCGGTAGGCTGTCCCCGCGCTGCTGAGAGGCGGTGCGGGGAGGCTTGCCCGAGCGGCCGAAGGGAACGGTCTTGAAAACCGTCGTGGCAGCGATGTCACCGTGGGTTCAAATCCCACAGCCTCCGCCGAGGTCAGCGTAGGTGCTGGTCAGAAGGGGTGCCCTTGGCCAGGGGCACCCCTTTCGCGTGGGGGCCTGTCTCACCTTGATCCGCTTCTGTCGCGGTGTTGACCAGCGGGTGGCGACCAGGCGGGCTTCGGATTCGGGCGGGTCCTGCTTGCTCGTCCTGGCTTTCCTCTCCGGCAGGTAGTCACTTACCCGGTGACGTCGGGCATCGGTACCGTTCGAGACACGAGCATGACGCGGACCGGACGGAGCCACGATGCCTTGCCCCGAACCCATGAGTCCCGCTGGCACGTTCCCGCATCGACGGGTCGGGAGACGCGCTGATGCTGGAGGAAGCTGAGGCGATCGGCCGTCGCGCCCGCCGGGCCCGTCTGCGACTGGGCATGCCGCAGGCCTATCTCGCCGCCGCCCTGGGCAAGTCGCAGGGCTGGCTGTCGAAGATGGAGCGGGGCCTCATCGAGCTGGACAGGGTCGTCCTGCTCAACCAGGTAGCCGCCGAGTTGCACATCCACCCCAACGACCTCATAGGGCGGCCGTACACCAGCTCCCCGGCCGAGAACCAATGGCAGGTCGCCGCCGCCTCGATCCTCCACGAACTCCGACGGTACGACCTGACGCCGGTCTTCGACGGAACTCCGCGTTCGTCGGACGAACTGTGGCAGGACATGAAGCGGCTCCACCGGCTCCGCGACGCGGCGGCGAACGTCGCTATCCTGCGGTGTCTTCCGGACCTGCTGCGCGAAGCACGGGCACTCGCCGAGGTCTCGAACGGCCACGAGCGAGAAGAAGCGTTCGCCGTCTATGCCGTGTGCTGCAAGTTCGCCCACACCGCCGCTCACGCCCTCGGACACCCCGAATTGATCGCCATGGCATGCGAACGTGCCGTGTGGTCGGCGCAACTCTCCGGCGACCCCTTGATGCCGGCCGCCGCACTCCTGCCGTCACGGATGCACGCGCGGGAGGAGACCGCGCCCGCAGTTCTGGGCTGAGGGGGAGCGGGCAGCTGCCGCGATGTGGCTGCGCCCGTCGTGGGCGCATTCGCTCAGCTCGCCACCATCGTGGCACCGCGTCCGGCTGACCGTCTGCATGGGGCAGGGCCTCTCACGAGCTACAGGCAGTCGACCACGACAGGCGGAGGCGGGCAACCAAGTCACCTGTTGTGAGGGCACCTTGACGGAAAAGGCGCTCGGGGTCATCGTCTGTGCAACCAGACGCAACCGAGTAGGTGGGAGTCACAGTCATGGCTCTACTGTTCTTCGGCAAGGACCCGAACACCAACGGCGACGACTGCCCCACGGTATGGGTGGACGGCAGGAGCGCCGACCTCGTGTTCCAGGGCTGGAAGGCCGACGGCGAGACCGAAGCAGAGTGCCGTACGGTGGGCCACATCCCCGACACGGAAGCAGTGATCCGGATTCCGGCGCGCATGGTGCCGCTGATCAGGAAGGCGTGCGATGAGGCCGAACAGCGTTCCGCCGTTCACTGATCTGATCAGGGAGTGCCACCGGTCGGCCGTTCATCTGGAGCTGCGGGATACGTACAGCGTCGCCTCGGAGACCGACGACTTCGCGGAATGGCAAGCCTGCGGACGGATCACGCCCGAGTCGGTGGAACGCCGTCGCCCGTGGCTCGACCTGGTGCGAAGCGCGGTAGCGCGTGGCGTGGAGATGCGTCGCGCCCGGGTGGTCTCTGTGCCTGTCAGCGAGTACATCCGTTACGAGCACGCGGGGACGCACCTGAACGCCGCGGCCGGCGAAAAGGTCCGTTGGCTGCCCAGAAGGGACGCAGCCATGCTCGCCCTGCCCGGCGCCGACTTTTGGCTGTTCGACGACCGGTTGATCCGATTCGGGCACTTCAGCGGTGACGGCGCATCCGCGGGACACGAACTGTGTGACGACCCTGCAGTGATCAAACTGTGCGCCGAGGCTTTCGATGCGGTCTGGCAGCGCGGGACACCGCACGAGGAGTTCGCTGTCTAACGGCACCAGCGGACGAGCCAGCTCATGCCCAAGTATCAGTCATCAAGCGTCGAAGCAGCGCGCAAGGCCGTGGCGGCGAAGCTGCGCGAGGTCCGTCTCGACGCCGGGCTGACGGGGCACGAGCTGGCCGTACGCTGCGGATGGAACAAGTCCAAGTCCTCACGCATTGAGAACGCGCGTACGCCGCCATCCGACGCGGATATCCGTACATGGTGCGCAGCATGTGATGCCGACGACCAGGCGGCGGACATCATTGCGGCGTCGCGGTCTGCTGACTCCATGTACCTGGAGTGGAAGCGTCTCCAGCGCACTGGCCTGCGGCGGCTGCAGGAATCACGCATCCCGCTCTATGAGCGTACGAAGCTGCACCGAGGCTATGCGTCACACGTCGTACCAGGCTTGTTCCAGACGCCCGCGTATGCGTCCGCGTTGCTCTCGGTCATCCGCCGGTTCCACGGCACGCCGGATGACACTGCCGAGGCTGTGGACGCTCGTATGGCTCGGGCCCGCGTCCTCCAGGAGGCAGGGCACCGATTCACCCTGCTGATGGAGGAATCGGTGTTGCGCTACCGGATCGGCGACGCCGAGACGATGGCCGGCCAGTTGGGGCACCTGCTGTCGGTCATGTCGCTTCCCGCCGTCTCGGTCGGGATCATCCCGTTCACGGCGCAGAGCCGCGGCATGTGGACCCTGGAGGGCTTCAACATCTTCGATGACGAGCGGGTCCACGTAGAGCTGCTGACGGCCCAGGTGACCGTCACGGCGCCGGGTGAGGTCGCGATGTACGTCAAAGCCTTCACCGAGCTGCGGGACCTGGCTGTCTACGGGGCGCCAGCCCGAGCTGTGGTGACCGCAGCACTCGACTCCCTCCGGTGAAAACTCGCGTGCAACAACGTAGAACTCGCTGGATGGTCGGACTTCCGTGCTCCTAGCGTGTCGCTATTCGGACGACGCGAGGAGCGGGGATGAGCACTCGTAGGACGACCATGTCATCGGCCCCCCACCTGGGATTGCCGACCTTCGAACAGCCGGAACCGGTCCCCGGTTGCGGTGAGTGCACGAGATTGGCGGATACCCGGTTGGACGCCCGGACGGCAGGTGACTACACAACCGTCACGGACTGCGACATCCGGATGGGCAGGCATGCGGAGGGGCACCGGTGAGCCGTGTTTTTCGCTTCGTGCCGTACACGATCACGCAGGACGAGGCGGTGTGGCCCGAGTACACGGCCGAGTGCGCGGCCGGGGACGAGGAGGAGTGCGGCGCGCACTCCGGCCGGTTCGTGGACCGTGGGGACGTTGAGGCGTGGATGTTCGGGCATGCCCGGGACTCGGGGCACCGGCCGTTCCGGCGGACCTTTACCGATTACGCCGATGTCGACCGGGACCAGGAGCACGGCCGTAACCGCGGCGAGCGGGCCACGGTGGCCACGGTCGCCCACGGGATCCCGGTCACGGCCTACGTGCTGATCACGGATCGTCTGGGGCGGATGTTGCTGGTGCATCCGGCGAAGGCCGGCGGGCCGTGGCATCTGCCGGGCGGGCTCGTTGAACCGGGGGAATCGCCCCTCGACGCCGTCCGGCGGGAAGTCCGTGAAGAACTCGGCCTCACCATCAACGCCCACTCGTGGCAGTTCCTCGCCGTCGAGTGGCTGCAGGCCACCCGCCCGGGGCGGCGCGACCGGCTGTCCTTCCTCTTCACCGGGCCCTGCCTGTACTCCGGCGACGAGGGCCGCATCGTCCTCCAGCGCGAAGAGATCGACGCGTGGCGCTGGGAGTACACCGGCTCCGCCCTTGAACTGCTCCACCCCCGCATGTCCGCCCGCGTCGCACGAGCACTACGCACCCACCGTGCCCATCCCGCCAGTTACTTGGAAGCCAGGAACGAGGAGGCCACACCATGACCGATTTCCCCGCACGCACGCTCCGGATCGGCACCCGCAGTTCCCCCATGGCGCTCGCCCAGGTCGAGCAGGTCTCCGCCCTTCTCCGCAAGCACGAGCCCGACCTGAACATCGAGGTCGTACCCGTCACCACCGAGGCGGACAAGTGGCAAGGAAACCTTGCCCGGTTGGGTGGGAAGGGTCTGTATGTCAAGGAAATCGATCAGATGCTGCAACGCGGTGCCGTCGACATGGCGGTGCACTGCGTCAAGGACGTGCCGGGGGACCGGCCGCTGCCACAGGGACTGATCTTCGCCGCGTACCTGCCTCGTGATGACGTCCGTGACGTGCTCCTCTTCCCGGAGGGCTCCGAGCGCCAGACACTCGACGACCTTCCTCCCGGCGCCGTCGTCGGTACTTCTGCCGTCCGCCGCAAGGCGCAGATCAACCGCGTGCGTCCCGACCTCAGCGTCGTACGGGTCCGTGGCGCTGTGGGTTCCCGCGTCGAGAAGCTCGACGGCACGCGCAAGATCGACACCAAGCTCGACGCCATGGTGCTCGCCACGTCGGGGTTGGAGCGGCTGGGCATTGCCCACCGAGGCCGCCAGGTGTTCACCGTGGACGAGGTGCTGCCTGCGGTCGGCGCCGGAACGCTCGGTCTGGAGTGCCGCCAGGACGACGGGGGTGTCGCCGGTCTGCTGTCCCGGCTCAACGACGAGCGGACCATGACCGAGATCACCGCCGAGCGCGTAATGCTGCACGGTCTGCGGGGGCACTGCAACAGCCCCATCGCCGGGCACTGCATCTCGGAGCCGGACGGGCAGCTCTCGCTGCGCGGCATGGTCTTCTCACGGGACGGATCCAAGTTCGTCCACGCCCACTACTGGGGCGAGAGCAGCAACGACCCCGCGACCCTCGGCACGCGCGTCTGCGCTGAGTTGCTGCGGCAGGGGGCGCGGGACATCATCGAGGGCATCCCGCACTGACCCTTCTGGAGTCTGCGGCCCATGTGTGGTTCGCCCCTTCGCCCGGGGCCTAACGCAGGGCTGGCGGTGTGAACCCGGGTTAGACGATCGGCGGGCGGCCCAGCCTGGTCATGTGCCACACCGTGGCCCATCTGATCGGTTGGCGTCGCCCGCACGGTGTTTTTACGCCTTCCACGAACCCGCCGGCCCACGCCTTCAGCCCGCCGGGAGACCGGCTCCGGACGAGGGTGAGCAGTGTCCAGATGCCGAGGTAGACGGGGACCAGGGCAGCGGGAAGGTGGCGCTTGGCCAGCCAGACGCGGTTGCGGGCGACCATCCGGTGGTAGACCGCGTGGCGGGTGGGCAGGGTGCGTGGGTGCTGGAGGACGAGGCGGGGTTCGTAGAGGATCTTCCATCCGGCGTCGAGGGCCCGCCATGCAAGGTCCGTTTCCTCGTGCGCGTAGAAGAACTCCTCCGGCCAGCCGCCCACCTGCTCAAGCATCGGCATCGACAGCGCGTGCCCGCCGCCGAGGAAGGTGGTCACCAGCCCCTGGCGCATCGGGTCTCCTGCCCGCAGGCGTGGAACGTGGCGCCGCTGGGTGTGCCCTGTCTCGTCGGCGATCCGGAAGCTGACGATGCTCAGTCGGTCGTCCTGTTCATACAGTTCCTGGATCCGGCCGAGCCGTTGCCGACGACCACGACGCGGGTGGGGGCGGCGTCCTGCTTGGCGACGGAGTCGAGGAGGGCTCGCAGCTCTTCGGGACGGTTGCCCATCGTCAAGATGGCGACGCCTACGCGCGGGTGACGCACGGGTGGACGCTCCCTCCTCGGCCGGATGGTTCCGCGATGCTAGCGGTTCGCAGGGGTCCCGGCCGGGCGGAGGAGAGCGTGATCAGTCAGGAGCCGATGGGCACGGCAGCAGTGGTCACCAACGGGAGGGGTGACTACCTGCTGCACCTGTGGGACAACATCCCGGGCATGTGCGATCCGGGAGCCTGGTCCCTCCTGGGCGGTGGCCGTGACAGCGACCAGGAGAGCCCAGCGAACGCCATCGCTCGGGAACTGAAGGAGGAGGCTGGTCTTTTCCTGCCGGACCTCCAGCCGTACGCCGTGGTCTCCGCGCATGGGCCGGAGAGCGACGGGCGGATCACGGTGTTCGTCGGTCACTGGGACGGTGACGGCAGGGAGCTTGCGCTGACGGAAGGCGTGATGCTGCACGGGTTCCCCGCCGCGATGCTTCCCCGGCTGGTCATGGCTCCGTGGGCCCGAGCCGTGATTGAGCAGTGCGAGCGGGAGCGGACAGAGGCGATGGCGTAGCCCTCACAGACCGCCGCCCGAAGGCAGTGGACCATGTGTGGACCAAGGTCCCACCGGACGCTTGCCGAAGGGGCCGTAGCCACAGGTCAGAGCGCTGACGAGCGTGTACCCCACAGCCCCCTTGAAAACCCGTCGTGGGAGACTGTGTTTAGGGTTGCCAGGATGATTCGCTTCCAATGCACTGCCTGCGGCCACCCACTGACTCCGCCCTTGCGGCAACTGCCGGAGATGCCTCCGCGGCCCCACTGGGATGGCGGGATCGGCGAAGACGGCATGCGCAGAGCGCCGTCCACGGTGGAGGCCGGATGCTATGCGGTGGATCCGGAGCCGTGGGGGGCACCGTTCGAGTTCGTGGACGACCCCACGCGAGAGGCGCCGATCTTTCCCGGTGGGCCGTACGTCGGAGTCGAGAACGAAGACGGAGCGCTCGGGGTTCTCGTGTCGGCCGGGCCCTGCGACACCATCACCCTGAATCCTGACGACGCCCCCTCGCTCGTATCCATGGAGCTGGATGAAAACTGGAGTGAGCACTTCGGCTGCTGCGGTTGGAACGGTCGAGGCGGAATGAACCGCCTCTGCCCCTGCGGCACCCCCGTCGCTACGGTGATCAGCGAATGCTCCACCGCGTATGAACTCCACCTCGACCCTCAACGAGTAGTCGCCGTAAGCAGCTAGTTCCGGCGCAGCTGCCCGCTCCCCTCCGCCATGGCCGGACGGTGCGGTCTCCTCACGCTGGTGAGCGCGGCTGCCGCATTCGTGGACGAACGGTCGCTGTCCGACTCATCTGCGCCACTCACGGAAGCCCCCGGTCATGGCGGCATCGTGGCATCTGTGTGGCATCGCCGTCCGGTGCTCTGCCGAGCCCGTCAGGACCTCTGTCCTTATTCGCGGCGGGGCGACGAGGGGGGTTCGCATTTCTTCAATACGCGTGGATACGACGCCCATAGCCTGAATGCGCAACGGGGGAACCGTCCACACCTGGGCACGGCCTCGGCAACGGGGGAACGGGGGAATGAGGCCGTGCCGGGTGTGGGCATTGCGCAACGGGAGCCGTCGGCGGACAGTGGCACGTACACGGTTCGCCGATGGAGAGGCGCGAGGCCGATGACGGCAAGGGATGCGATTGCCCGGCACTGGCAGCTCATGACGATCGTGGCGGCACGTCCGCCGCACCCGGCTCTCGGCGGTCACGTCCTGGGCTACTTCGGCTACGACGAGGTCATGGGAGCCACCCCGGCGCGCCGCCGCGTCATGCCGACCGACACTCCCATCGTTCTCGTCGACTTCCACCGGACCGCACGGGGCTATCGGCTGCCGGACGGTGTCCACTGGGTGCGGGCCACGACGGGCTCCCTGGCAGTCGGACTGCTCGACGAGCCGAACGACATAGAACTGGCCGGGCACCACAACGGTATCGGCATCGTGTTCACGCCTCCCGGAGCGTTCGCGGCGTTCGGCGTCCCCATGCACGAGCTTGCCAACCGCAAGTTCGTGCTGCCCGACGTCCTGGGCCCGCGCCGGGGCGAACGGTTGGCCGACCGATTGGCAACGGCCCCGGACTGGCCCACTCGTTTCACCCTGCTGGACGGCCTTCTCAGCGACCTCGTTGCGGCGGGCCCGGCCCCGTCCCGTTCCGTCGTCCTGGCCTGGCAACGCCTCCGGGCCACGGGCGGGCACGTACCCATCACGGCGCTGGCGGACGACGCGGGCTTGGGCAGACGCCGCCTCGAGCTCCTCTTCCGCGAACAGATCGGCACCACTCCGAAGACGGCAGCCCGGATCCTCCGCTTCCGCAAGGCCCTGCACCTGCTCGGCACCGGCACGGCTCCCCTGACCTCGGTAGCCGCAACCTGTGGCTACTCCGACCAGTCCCACCTCTCCCGCGAGATCCGGTCCCTGTCGGGCCTGACGCCGGGGCAGGTGCGGGCGGAGGCAGAGCGCGCCCGGCGCCCCCGTGAGGTCCGTCGCCCTCTACGCTCCTCGTTCTGCCGGTGACCCTGCGTGGCTCCAGCAGAGGCAGGCGTCGGGCTTCCGTCCGGCCAGTTGCTCTGCCCCCAGCCCCCAGGTCGGGGCGTCCCTTTTTGTCGTCGGCCCCGGTCGGGTAGCAGGTCGGGGCCGGGGTTGCCAGAATCGGAAGGGAAGGAAAGCGTTACAAATTAGGAGGAACCGCCATGGCTGAGAAGCCCGACATGCAGGAACTCCTGAAGGGTGCGCACTTCCCCGCCCGGGGCAAGGACCTCGCCCGGGTCGCCGAGGACAACCATGCCTCGAACGATGTGGTCAGACGCCTGCAGGAACACTCCAAGGACACCTATAGGACCCCCACCGATGTCGAGCGGGAGGTCTTCGGCAAGGGCTGAGCAGCACCGCCCCGGCCATGCACGAGCGGGCCCCTGGCCCGCCGAGTCGGCTTGATGCCGCTCAGCTGCCAGGAGCCCGCTCCCGTCCTGCGATGACGTACCGGACGCGTCCGGTCTCCCGGATCACTTCCAGAAGACGCCCTTGCCCAGCGTGAAGGGCTCACCCCAGTACTCGGCCGACACGACCTTCACCGAGGCCGTCGGCGCGAGCGCCACCGCGCAGCTCTGCTGGGTCTTGCCCGCGGTGAAGCCGCTGGGGAGCGATTCGTTCTTGCACTTGGCGAAGTCGCCGATCAGCATGAGGTCCTGGGCCTCGGTGCCGTCGGGCAGGTGGCCCTTCATGTGGCCGACGGAGGAGAAGGACAGGTCCGTGGTGCCCGCGTTCGTGACCGAGTAGCGGATGTAGTAGGGAACCTTGCCCTTCACCTGGTCGCCGAGGTTCAGCGAGGCCAGGTCGGCCGGGTCGCCCTGCTCGATCGCCGTGACGGTGAGCGAGATCGTGCCCGACGTGTGGCCGTAGGTGAACGGGATGGTCGCCGCCTGCCCGACCTTGAGGCTCTGGCCCGGCTTCGCCTGCGCGTCGCTTCCGCCGCCGGTGCCCGCCGTGGCGCCGCTGTTGCTCGGCGCGCTGGGCGCGGCAGGAGCGCTCGCGGCGGCGGACGGCTTGGCGCTGGGGGCGGCCGAGGACGAGGAGTCGGCCGGCTGGTCGTCGGGGCCGCAAGCCGTCAGGGCGAGCACTCCGACGACCGCGAGCCCGCTCAGCTTCCGGACGGTCCGTCCAGTGGCAATGCCGTTCATGTGTGGTTTCCCCCGTTGCTGTTGCTGTGTATTGCCGATTGGCGATGGGACAGTAGCGGTAGTTGATGGTTGTACGGGTGGCGCAAAAGCGACCTCTTGGTGGTCTTCGCTTCTCGCTGTGGTGGAGATCACCCGGTTGTTGATACGGGTGTGCGCCGATAGGCCGGGATTGGGGACCTGGCTGGAAAGCTTCGACGAGCGGGCGTCAAGTCGTCTCAGTTGCCCGGGAGCTGCGTGAGTTCGGTGATGCCGGTTTCCCAGCCCTTGTCCACGATGTCGTACGCGCTCGCGAGGCAGGGGCCGTGGGCGGAATCCTTCGGGCGGGGGTGGCTGGGGCCCGCCCAGCACTCGGTCAGCTTGGCGTCCCCGTCGTCCTTGGAGGCGTCGGCGAGCTTGCCCTGGGCGTTGATCAGCTTGACCTTGGCGCGGGGCTGGTAGGACAGGTGGCCTCTGCCCGTCTTCGACGTGGCCTCCCACTTGACGCCGCCGGAGCCGCAGACCGGCTTCGCCTCGCGGTACTCGATCACGCCGCTCTCGGCGCTCCGGGAGTCCACGATCACCAGCTTGTGGCCGGGCTGTGCCGTCGGGCACTTCTTGTCCGACCCGCCGCCGGAGGATCCACCGGACGAGCCGCCGGAGAAGCCGTCGGCCGGGGCGCCGGCCGAGGGCGGGGCCGACTGGCCGGTCGAGTGGTCGGCGTCCTGCTTGTCGGGGCCGCAGGCCGTCAGGGAGAGGGCGGCGGCGAGGGCCACCAGGGCAATGGCCGAGGTCTTGCGGAGCGACACGGAACGTTCTCCCGTTGGGTGCTGCGGATGATGTGAGGGTGGCCGGATGGCTGGATATGGCCGTCGTTCGTGATCATCGCAGCAGGGACGGGGGTTTGACGTGTACGGGTCTGAATTCTGACTGTTCCGGGGTGTGACCGTGACAGAACGGATACGTCCTACGCCGCCCGGCACAGCTCCGGGTCCTCGCGGAGCTTGCCCAGGGCGCGGGAGACCGCGCTCTTGACCGTGCCGACGGAGACGCCGAGCAGCTCCGCGGTCTGGACCTCGGTCAGGTCCTCGTAATACCTGAGGACGACCATGGCCCGCTGGCGGTCGGGCAGCCGGTGCACCGCGCGCCACATCGCGTCGCGCAGCGCCTGCTGCTCGGCGGGGTCGGCGGCGGGGGAGGTCTCGCGCTCGGGCAGCTCCTCGCAGGGGAACTCGTCGACCCTGCGCTTGCGCCACTGGGAGGTGCGGGTGTTGACCAGGGCCCGGCGCACATAGCCGTCCAGCGCCCGGTGGTCCTCGATGCGGTCCCAGGCCAGGTACGTCTTGGTGAGCGCCGTCTGCAGCAGGTCCTCGGCGTCGCACGGGTTGGAGGTCAGCGACCGGGCGGTGCGCTGGAGCACCGGTCCGCGGGCCCGTACGTACGAGGTGAACGACGGGTACCCGGCGGCGGTGGAGGCGCTGGTGCACACAGGCGTCGAGGTTGCTGTCATGCTTCCACGCTAGGAGCGCCCCCGTGTCCGGCGGATCGGCCGGAGGTGTCGAGCGCGGTCCGCCTCAGGTCGTATCCCCGGGGACGGTCCCACCTCCTGGAGGGGGAGACGTGGTGGGGCATGGAAGGGGGTGCAGGGGTGCACGTGCTGTGCGACCCCCTCCACGGAGTGCACATGCTGTGCGGCCCCCGTCACGCGATCGTGGCCACGGGTGCGTCGATGAGATTGCGGTCGATGGTCATCTTCCGGCCGCCGTACGACTCGCTGACGTTGCCCGCGTACTGGTGGATGCGGCGGTGGGGCTGCCAGGAGCCCGGGGAGAGGGAGCGCTCGCGGTCGGTGGAGGCGGGGACCCGCCAGCGGGCGAACCACACGATGTCCGGCAGGTCGGGCGTCCCCGACCGGCGCGCCAGCTCCATGTGCCGCACGCCCGACTCGGCGCTGCTGTACAGGCCGGGCAGATAGCCGTAGCGGTAGACCGTGGCGCTCCAGGCGCGGATGAAGGAGAGCGTGGTGTTGCCGCACTCGTCGTCCCCGTAGTCGTACGCCTCCATGTCGAGGTAGAGCGGGCTGCCGGGGGCGATGCCGAGCGAGCCCGCGCTCTGCGCGGCCTCCCGGCCCTCGTCGGCGCCCTGCTCCTCGGGGTAGTCGCCGATCGAGAAGCCCTGCTTGGACTCCGCGCGGACGCAGGGCGACTGCGAGCCGACGAAGATCGGCAGCACCCGCCAGCCCAGGTCGCGGGCGCCGGTCAGCCACCGGTGGCTGAGGTAGTGCTGGTTCGGGCAGGCCCTGGCCCGCCCGGCGTAGTAGACGCCGACGGCTCCGTAACCGGAGTTACCCCATGCGCTCAGGGTGGTCAGCGGCGGGGCCTGGCAGGTGTCGAACCCCCTGCCCCGGAAGACGATGGGCCCCTCGTACGGGGCGGCCGTGACGGGCACGGCCTGGGCGACCACCTGGGCCAGCGCCGCCATCAGGGCGACGAGATATCCGATGATCTTTCTCCGTCGGTGCATACGGCCGAGTCAAGGGGCCGGGACACGCCCGTTCGGCGGTGACACGCCCTCGGTTCATCCGTCTGCGCCGAGAATCAGCCCCGACGTGGGAACCCCGGTTCCCGCGGTGACGAGCACCTGCTCGGCACCCGCGACCTGGTTCGCAGCGGTGCCGCGCAGCTGCCGGACGGCCTCCGCGATGCCGTTCATGCCGTGCAGGTACGCCTCGCCCAGCTGGCCGCCGTGGGTGTTCAGGGGTAGGGTTCCGGCCGCCGTGAAGGGCCCGCCCTCGCCGCGGGCGCAGAAGCCGAACTCCTCCAGTTGCATCAGCACGTGCGGTGTGAAGTGGTCGTAGAGGATCGCCAGGTCGATGTCGGACGGGCCGAGTCCGCTGCCGTGCCACAGCTGCCGCGCCACCACGCCCAGCTCGGGCAGGCCGGTCAGCCCGTCCCCGTAGAAGTCGTCGCGGTAGTAGCTGGTCATCTGCTCCTGGGCGCGGCCCGCGCCCTGCGCGGCGGCGACGACCACCGCGGGCGGGTGCCGGAGCGTACGGGCCCGGGCGGTGCTGGTGACCACGAGCGCCTGGCCGCCGTCGGTCTCCTGGCAGCAGTCGAGCAGGCGCAGCGGCTCGGCGATCCACCGGGAGGCGGCGTGGTCGGCGAGCGTGATGGGCCTGCCGTGGAAGTGCGCGGCCGGGTTCGTCGCCGCGTACCGGCGGGCGGTGACCGCGACGTGGCCGAAGACCTCCGGCTCCAGGCCGTGCGCGTGAAGGTAGCGGCGGGCCGCCATGGCCACCCAGGAGGCGGGCGTGAGCAGCCCGAACGGCAGCCCCCAGCCCAGGGCCACCCCCTCGGCGGAGGGCGTGCGCTGCCGCACCCCGGCGCCGAAGCGGCGGCCCGAGCGCTCGTTGAAGGCGCGGTAGCAGACGACGACCTCGGCCACCCCGGCCGCGATGGCGAGGGCCGCCTGCTGCACGGTGGCGCAGGCGGCCCCGCCGCCGTAGTGGACGCGCGAGAAGAAGCTCAGCTCGCCGATGCCGGTGGCCTGGGCGACGGCGGTCTCGGGGCTGGTGTCCATGGTGAAGGTGACCATGCCGTCGACGTCGCCGGGTCCCAGCCCGGCGTCGGCGAGCGCGGCCCGTACCGCCTCGGCCGCCAGGGCCAGTTCGCTGCGGCCGGAGTCCTTGGTGAACGCCGTGGCACCGATGCCCGCGACGGCCGCCGTGCCGCCGAGGCCGTGACCGTGGCCGCCGCTCATGCCGTCGGCCCGGGGAGGGTGAGGGTGACCGTGCCGGTCACATGGCGGCCCAGACGGTTGGTGCCGAGGACGGCGACCTCGATCCTGGACCCTGTCCCGGCCGGGTCCACCGCGGTGACGGTTCCGCTCAGCACCAGTTCGTCTCCCGGGTGGTTGGGCGCCCCCAGACGGATCGCGATCTTGCGCAGCATCGCGCCG
This sequence comes from Streptomyces sp. 17_S59, assembly GCF_056930295.1. Classification (NCBI taxonomy): domain Bacteria; kingdom Bacillati; phylum Actinomycetota; class Actinomycetes; order Kitasatosporales; family Streptomycetaceae; genus Streptomyces; species Streptomyces sp. 17_S59. The sequence continues at coordinate 3,634,501 of NZ_JBXOWD010000001.1, forward strand.
GGGCCGAAGCGGTCGGTGATGTAGCGGCCGATGAGGCCGTTGGTGGTGAGGATGTTCATGAAGATGTCCGGTGCGCCTTTGGCCCGTGCGGCCTCGGGGTCGTGGTGCACGTCCTGGTAGTCGCGGGAGGCGAGGGCGCCCGCGATGATCAGGGTGCGGGTGACGGGCACGGTGAGGGCGGGCAGTTCGTCGCCCGGGACCCAGCGGAGGCTCATGCGGATCCCTCCTGCGCCCGTGCCCTGAACACCGGCAGCGTCCGGCCGTCCACCTCGGCGAACTCCATCTCCACGGGCATCCCGATGCGCACCCGGTCCGCCACCCCCACCACATTGCTGATCATCCGTACGCCCTCGGCGAGTTCGATCAGTGCGACGGCGTAGGGCCGTTCGAAGGCCGGGTGGGGCGGGTGGTGCACGACGACGTACGAGTGGACGCTGCCGGTGCCCGAGGCCGCCACCGTCGTCCACTCCGGCGAGCCGCAGCCGGCGCAGCCCGGAAGCCAGGGGAAGCGGAGCCGGCCGCAGGCCGAGCAGTGCTGGAGGAGCAGGACGTGGTCGGCCACGCCCGCCCAGAATCCTGCGTTGTCCCGGTTGATCACGGGGTGGGGGCGCTCGGCAAATTTCAAGGGCGCCGCGGGCTCCGGGGGCTCGGCATGCACCAAGGGCTCCGCAGGCTCGGAGAGTTCCCCGCGCTCCGCAGGCGCCAGGCGCGCTGCAGGCTCCGGGCGCTCCGCAGTGCGGGCGCGCTCGCCCGGCGCGTATCTGAGCACGCGCAGCCGGTGCGTGCCTGCGAGCCTGCCGTCCGCGCGGATCTCGGTCCGGGTGGTGACGAAGTGGCCCGTGCCGAGCCTGGTGGTCTTGCGGGGGGAGACGGACTCGATCACCGCTTCGAAGGTGATCTCCTCGCCCGGGCGCAGCTGTCGTACGTACTCCTGCTCGCAGTCGGTCGCGACGACCGCCGTGCAGCCCGCGCCGTCGAGCAGGGCGAGCAGCTCGTCGTACGCGGCCGTGCGGCCCTCGGCGGGCCCGGACGGGCCGCCCATGATCCAGACCTGGAGCATGGCGGGCGGGGCGGTCGCGTCGGGGCCGGTGCAGGCGGGGTCGGTGTGACCCACGGCCTCGCACCAGTGCCTGATCATGGGCGCGTTGACGGGGTCGCGGCCGCGGCCGGAGACGATGGCGGGACGGCCCTCGTATGCCTTGAGCCGCCGGTACAGGTCGTCGTCCTGGTCGTCGTCGCCCATGGTTTCTGACTGTCCGTCAGGAAAGGGCGGGCTGTCAACGGCCGTGCCGCAACGGCCCCGACCGGGCGCGGAAACGCCGCGCGGCGGCACCGGAGTGCCGCCGCGCGGTTCGTACTGACCCAGTCCACTCTCACCACGTCACCGGGGTGAGCCCCTGGAACAGAGGGCCCACCCGGGGGCTCACCAGAGGTTGGTGAACGTGATCTTCACGTTCTCCTGCTGGATCAAGGTTCGGTCGTGATCGCGGCCGTTGACGCTCGCGGTATTGGACTGGTTCGTGGCGCCGGTGCCGGTTGCCTGTTGCAGGGTCGTGGTGGAGTTGCCGTGGTTGCTCCCACCGACGCCGCTGCCCACGATTCCGGCCGCGGCGACGTTCGAACCGCGGTTGGCCAGCTGACCGCCGTCGTCCGCCTGGGCCACGCCGGCGAACATCAGGGCCATCAGCGGCAGGGCCGCGACGGCGGCGAGAATGCGGGCGGCAGTGCGGGTGCTTGCCATGTCGATCTTCCTCCAGAAGGAACTAACTACCGGTCGTTGCCAGGAGGTTGGCCGACCGCCCCGGCGCTTCGTTTCGACGTCGCGACTCCAGATTGCCCACCGAATCTCCACCGAACCCCCGGTCTGTCCTCATTCCCTCGCAAGCATGATCTTCCCGGAATAAACCCCTGCCCTCACCCCAAATTCACGAAGCGCCCGTACCACTCCACACTCCTCACCCGACGGGCTCGCGCGCCCCATGCGGCGAATCGTTTCGGCGCCGTATCGGCCGAACTCCCCGGATCGCACGTGACATCCGCTATATCCGCGGTTTTCCGGGCCCGTCCCGGCTCCCGGCCGCCGGAAACGGGGGACGTCCTTGCTTGACGGCCCGATCCGGCCGCCGGGCCCCGCCGGCCCGCCCCCGGCGGCGTCCGGCGGTGTGCGATCGGGCCGCCGCTCCGCCGCGGGCGGCCGTCCCGCACTCAAGGGCGGCCCCGCGGGCGCGGGCGACCCTGTGCTCCACGACGATCCAGGAAGGTGCCCGATGAACCTCATACTCCAGGCTCTGCCCGTCGCCGCTCCGACCGTCGGCTGGGCCACGCATGCCTGCTACCTGCTCCGGCGGGTCCGGGCGGCCCGGAAGGACCCGCTCACGGGCCTGATGCGGCGCGAGGAGTTCACCAGCCGGGCGCCGCGCGCCGTCCGGCACCCGCACGCGGCCGTCCTGCTGCTGGACCTCAACGGCTTCAAGCAGATCAACGACACCCACGGGCACGCGGTGGGCGACCAGGTCATCGCGGCCGTCGGCGGGCGGCTGGCCGCCTGGTGCCGGGAGCGCAGCGGGTTCGCCGCACGGCTGGGCGGCGACGAGTTCACCGCCGTGGTCCGGCTCGCGCCGGACGCGGATCCGGACGCCGAGATGACCTACCTCTCGGCCAGGCTCTCGGCGCCGCTCGGCACGGGCCGGGTGACCCTGTCCCCGCGGGCCTCCATCGGCCTGTGCCACACGGGTTGGCGGCCCGGCGCGGCCCTCTCGGAGCTGCTGCGCGCCGCGGACGAGGCCATGTACGCGGCGAAGCGCGGCGGCGACCACTGGCGGCCGGCGGCCGGGACCGCCGGCTTCCGCCGCCCGGCCGGTGCGTGTCGGCCCGACGTCCGCCGCGCCGACGCGCGCCGGGCCGGGCGGCCGGGCGCGCACCTGACGCTGCTCCCGCCCGCGCGGCGGCGAGCGGTGTCGTGATGCGCCGGCCGGGCAGGGACGTCTGTCCGACGTGCTGACGTTCTGTCACGCTGCGCCGGGCGGCTTTCCGCTCAGCGCAGCGTGGTCACCACCAGCTCGCCCTCCGCGTACTGCCTGCGCAGCACCTTCTTGTCGAACTTCCCGACTGAGGTCTTCGGCACCGCCGGGACCACCGTCCAGCGCTCCGGCAGCTGCCAGCGGGCGATGCGCTCGCCCAGGAAGGCGCGCAGCCCCTCGTAGTCGACCGCCGAGCCGTCCCTCAGCACCACGGCCGCCAGCGGCCGTTCGCCCCACTTCTCGTCCGGCACGGCCACCACGGCGGCCTCCGCGACCTCGGGGTGGGCCATCAGGTGGTTCTCCAGCTCGACCGAGGAGATCCACTCGCCGCCCGACTTGATGACGTCCTTGGCCCGGTCGGTGAGGTTGAGGAAGCCGTCCGGGGTGATGGTGCCGACGTCGCCGGTGCGCAGCCAGCCGTCCTCGCTGAACTTGTCCTCGGGGCGGTGCGGTTCGCCCTGCGCGCCGCCGTGGTAGGCCGCGGCGATCCACGGGCCGCGCACCTCCAGCTCGCCGGCCGACTCGCCGTCCCACGGCAGGAGGTCACCGCCGGGGCCGACCAGCCGGGCCTCCACCGAGGCGGGCAGCCGCCCCTGCGTGACGCGGTACGCCCATGCCTCCTCCGGGCTCAGCCCGGGCGGCGGGAAGGCCACCGTGCCCAGCGGCGAGGTCTCGGTCATGCCCCACGCCTGGACGAGCGTCATGCCGTGCCGTTCCTCGAACGCCTTCATCAGGGAGGGCGGGCAGGCCGAGCCGCCGCTGATCACGGTCCGCAGCGAGGACATGTCCCGGGGCCTGGCGTCCAGTTCGGCCAGCAGCCCCTGCCAGATGGTCGGGACGCCCGCGGAGACGGTGGGCCGCTCGGCGACGATCATGTCCGCGAGGGGAGCGGGCTGGAGGAACCGGTCGGGCATCAGCAGCGACGCCCCCGCCATGAACGCGGCGTGGGGCAGGCCCCAGGCGTTCACGTGGAACATGGGCACAACGGGCAGGCAGACCTCGCCCGGGATCAGCCCGAAGGAGGCCGCCGCGTTGACCTCCATCGCGTGCAGGTAGATCGAACGGTGGCTGTAGACCACGCCCTTGGGGTCGCCGGTCGTCCCGGAGGTGTAGCAGAGCGCGGCGGCACGGCGCTCGTCCAGTTCCGGCCAGTCGTAGTGGCCGGCCGGGTGGCCCGCGAGCAGCTCCTCGTACGCGTGCACCTGCGGGCGGCAGCCGGCCAGCGCGGACAGGTCGCCCGGGCCCGACACGACGACGTGCTCGACGCTGTCGAGGTGCGGGAGCAGCGGCGCGAGCAGCGGCAGCAGCGAGCCGTTGACGATGACGACGCGGTCGGCGGCGTGCCCGACGATCCAGGCGAGCTGCTCAGGGGGGAGCCGGAGGTTGAGGGTGTGCAGCACGGCGCCCATGGAGGGGACGGCGAGGTACGCCTCCAGGTGGTCGCCGTTGTTCCACATGAGCGTTCCGACGGGCTCGCCCTCGCGCACGCCGAGGCCGCGTAGCGCGTGGGCGAGCTGCGTGGCGCGTCCGCCGACCTCGGCGAAGGTGCGCCGCTCTGGCTCACCTTCGCCCGTCCAGGTCGTGACCTGCGCCCTGGCGTGGACTCTCGACCCGTGGGCCAAGATCCGCGAAACGGTCAGCGGTACGTCCTGCATCGTGCTCTGCACCGGGGGCCTCCCCAATCTGCGCGTCATTACGCGAGGCTCGTTCCCGGCGATTCTGCTGGGGTATCCGTCGGTAAGTCACTACCCGGAAGAGATGAGTCCGTGCGACGAAGTGGGTGGTACGGGCGTCATGACATCGGTAGGGTCGATGGCATGACGCCACCCAGGGTGAAGCTCAGTATCACGCTGCCGCCCGATCTGGCCGAGCGGGCCAAGGCGGCGAGCCAGGGGAACCTCTCCGAGTTCCTCTCCAAGGCCGTGGAGGAGAAGCTGCTCAGCGACGCGATGCGCGAATACCACCGGCTGCGACAGTCCGACGGTTTTGACGACGTGCTCGAAGCCGCCGAGGAGGATGCCGCGTGAGGGACATCGAGCGCGGCCAGGTGTGGCGCATCCCCACGGTCGGGCGTGAGCGCACGGTCCTCGTCCTCGAGAACTCCGCCGTCATCCGACTGCACCCCGGCGGCATCGTGTGCGCCCTGGTCAGCGAGTTGGCCGATGCCCTGGACACGCTGGTCACGGTGCCGATCAGCGAGCCGCTCGCCGGCGTGGTCATGGCGCCCGACATCTCCCAGTTCCGCCCCAACCGGTTCGAGGACGGCAAGTACCTGGGCGAGTTGAGCCCGGCCGACATGGAGCGCGTGGCCACGGCAGTCAGGGCCGTGCTGGACCTGTAGCCCAGGGGGTGTTACCCCCGCCCCGTCCGACCCACCAGCAGCCCCCCGAACCAGCCCACCGCCACGCACGCCGCCGCGATCGCGCAGACGCCCTGCCAGCCCCAGTGGGCGAAGGCCGGGGCGGCCAGGGCCGAGGCGGTTGCGCCGCCGATGAAGGCGGAGACCACGTAAGTGGTGTTGGCAGCCGCGGGCTTGGGCGTCGCGGCCAGGGCGCGGGTCTGGTTGGCGACCTGGCCGGCCATGAGGCCCGCGTGGATCAGCACCGCCGCCGTGCACAGCGCCCACAGGGAGTGCCCGCCCAGCAGGAAGAGCGGCAGGGACGCCGCGGTGAGGACGTACGTGATCAGGGCCGTGCGCTGGGGGCCGAAGCGGTCGATGATGCGGCCGGAGACCGGGGCGGTGGCGGTGGAGACGAGGCCGAACAGGCCGAACAGGCCCGCCGTGCCGGGCGAGAGGTGGTACGGGCTCGGGGCCGTGAGCAGCAGGGTGAGCGTCGTCCACAGCGCGCTCCAGGCGCCCATCAGGCCCGCCTGGCGCAGGCACACCGCGCGCAGCTCGGCGGAGGAGGCGAACAGGCCGGGCAGGCCGGCGATGGCCTTGAGGGGGTTGGCGGCGGTGCGCGGGCGGGTCTCCGCCGGGAGCAGCGCGGCCGTCACCAGGCCGACGGCGACGGTCAGCGCCGCTGCGCCGTAGAAGACGGCGCGCCAGCCGAAGGCCTGGCCCGCGATCCCGCCGAGCACCCGTGCCGCGACGATGCCCGTGAACAGCCCGGCGACCACGGCCGCCACGTGCTGCGCCCGCCGGTCCGCGGGTGCGCGCTCGGCGACCAGCGGGACGAGCAGCTGCGGGACGACCGTGGCGGCGCAGGCCACCAGGACGGCCGCGGCCAGGGCGGGCAGGCCCGGCGCGAGCGCGGCCGCCACGAGCGCGACGCCGGCCACGGCGGAGAGGCCGCCCACGAGCTTGCGGCGGTCCGCGGTGTCGCCGAGCGGGGCGAAGACGAGCAGGCCGACGGCGTAGCCGAGCTGGGACACGGAGGCGATCCAGCCCGCGCCGGAGGGCGGGACGCCGAAGCTGCGGGCGATCAGGCCGAGGAGCGGGGCGGCCAGATAGATGTTCGCGGCGGTCACCGCCGTGCACAGGGCGATGACGGAGAGCAGGACGGCGGGCCGGGGTCCGGGGTGCGCGGCCGGGGCCGGGGGCGGGGCCTCCCCCTGTGCCTTCGCGGCCTCTGGCGTGCGTATGGACGACGGTGCGGTGCCGGTCATGCGGTGGGGTCCCCCTGGTCTGTCGGTCTGCGTCTGCTGACGAATGCATGTGCTGACGAACGTGCAACCAACCGGTTGGTTGAGAAATTTCGCAAACCTCGGCCCGCGCTGTCAACCGAATAGTTGGTTACTCTGTGCACATGGCAGCAGTAAGGGACCCCGAAGCCACCAAGGCCCGCATCTTCGCGGCGGCCACCGCCGAGTTCGCCGCACACGGCATCGCGGGCGCCCGCATCGACCGCATCGCCCGCGAGGCCAGGGCGAACAAGCAGTTGATCTACGCCTACTTCGGCAACAAGGCGGAACTCTTCTCCCAGGTCCTGGAGAAGCGCCTGACGGAGCTGGCCGTCGCGATCCCGGTCGACGCCGAGGACCCCGACGGCTGGATCGACCGCCTCATGGACTACCACTGCGCCAACCCGGATCTGGTCCGGTTGGTCTTCTGGGAGGGCCTGGAGTACGGGACGGGCGGCATCCCGCACGAGGAGGAGCGCCGGAGCCACTACGCGCGCAAGGCCGCCGCCTTCACCGAGGCGCAGGAGAAGGGGGTCATCAGCTCCGACATCCCCGCCCAGGACCTGCTCTTCCTGATGATCGCGCTGGCGTCCTGGCCCACGGTCCAGCCGCAGCTGCGCCGTGTGCTGGTCGGCGACACGGACGAGGACGTGGCGCGCCTCCACGAGTCCGTCCGCACGGCGGCGCGCCGCCTCACCGGCCGGGCCTGACGCCGGGCCCGGCGCCGGTCCTGTCGCCAGGCCTGACGCCCGTCAGTTCGTGCCGATCTTCGCCAGCAGGTCCACGATCCGCCCCTGGACCTCCTCGCTCGTCGACCGCTCCGCGAGGAACAGCACCGTCTCGCCGGAGGCCAGCCGCGGCAGCTGCGCCGGGTCGATGTCCGCGGACGTGTAGACGACCAGCGGCGTCCGGCTCAGCGTGCCGTTGCCGCGCAGCCAGTCCACGATGCCCGCGCGCCGGCGCCGCACCTGCATGAGGTCCATGACCACCAGGTTCGGGCTGGTCTGCGCGGCCAGCGTGACCGCTTCCGAGTCCGTCGCCCCGCACACCACGTGCATGCCGCGCCGCTCCAGCGTCGCGGTCAGCGCGTTGGCGATCGGCTCGTGCTCCTCGATCAGCAGCACGCGGGGCGGGTGCATCTCGCTGTCGCGCGGCGCGAGCGCCTTGAGCAGCACGGCGGGGTCGGCCCCGTACGCGGCCTCCCGCGTCGCGTGCCCCAGACCGGCCGTGACCAGCACCGGCACCCCGGCCGAGACGGCGGCCTCGCGCAGCGACTGGAGCGCGGCGCGGGTGATCGGACCGGTCAGCGGGTCGACGAACAGCGCGGCCGGGTAGGCGGCGGTCTGCGCGTCCACCTCCTCGCGCGAGTGCACGATCACCGGGCGGTAGCCGCGCTCGGTCAGCGCCTGCTCGGTGGCCGGGTCCGGGGCCGGCCAGACGAGCAGCCTGCGCGGGTTGTCCAGCGGCTCCGGCGGCAACTCGTCGTCCATCGGCGGGCGTACGGACTCCACGACCTCGACCGCGCCGTTCGGCCCGTCGAGCGGCTCGGGCCCCTCGGCGCCCTCGTCCGGGGTCCGCGTCGTGAAGGCGCGTCCCTCGGGGGCGCCGAGCGGATGCGGGCGCGCGGCGCCGGGGGCGGGCGGGGCGGGCGGGACCCGATCGCCGTTCAGCTGGGCGTGCGCCTGGACCTGGGCCTGCGCCTGGGCCTCCCGCTCGCCCTCGGCGGGGTTGGCCAGCTTCCGGCGGCGGCCCGAACCGGCGGACGGCGTCCCGGCGGCCGGGGTGTCGCCCGCACCGGGGCCCTGACCGAGCGTGCGCACGCTGATCGGCCGCGCGGTGACGGCGGCCGCGGGCGCGTCGCCCGGCTGCTGTGCCGCCGCGCCCGGCTCCTCCGCGAGCGCGCGCCGCGCCCGGCGCCGGCCGGTGGGCGCGGGCGCCGCTCCGGCGGCGGCCGGGTCGGAAGCCGGGTCGAGGACGGCCGGGCCGGAAGCGGAGGCGGAAGCGGAACCTTCGGCGCGGGGTGCTTCGAAGGCGTACGGGCCCGGGGCGCCCTGCGGCGCCTTCGGCGCGGTGGCGGCCGGTCCGGATCCGGGCGCATCGCCCTGGGCCGGAGCGGGGCCCGGCTGCGGGGAGGCGGTTCCGTCCGGGTGCCCCGCGCTCTCGGCCCGGGGTGCGGGGCGCCGTGCCCCCGGGGCCTCGGGGCCGCCCTGCGGGGGTACGGCGTGGCCGTGCCCGGGAGCCTGCGGCACCGGGATGGCGGCGGGGGCCGGTGACGCACCGTTCTCCGGGGCGTCGGGCTTGCGGTCCGCGTCCGCCGGAGGCAGCGCGAACGCCGTGCGCGCGACCGGGGGTTCGGTCGTCGACTGGCCCGGGATCCGGGACTCCGGCGCCGCTTCCACGAGGGCACGCCGCGCCCGGCGCCCGGTCGGGGCAGGCTCCGTCCCGGGCGTCCGGTCGGCGTCCGCCGGGGGCAGCGCAAATGCGGTGCGCGGCGCCCCGGACCCGTCCGGCTCCGCCCCCGAGGCGGAACCGGAATCCGAACCGGAACCCGGAGGGGAAGCGGAGGAGGAAGCTGCGGCGGCCGCCTCGCGGCGCGCCCGGCGGCCCGTCGGAGCGCCGGTCGCCTGCGGCGGTACGAGCCCGGCGCCGGAGACGTTGGCCACGGCCTCGGCGGACTCCTCCTCCAGGCGGGCGGGGCCGCGCCGCCGGCCGGTCGGCCGGTGCTCGGTGCTCTGCTCGTCGGAGGCGACGGGCGCCTCGGCCCGGCGCGCCCGGCGGCCCGTGCCCTGCGGCCGGTCCGGCCCGTCGCCGTCCGCAGCCGGGTACGGGGACGCGGGCGCGGAGGGCGACGGGGCGGGCGCCCCGCCCTCCGGGCCCCGGCCCGCGGCGGCCCGGCCCTGCGCACCCGGCGCACCAGCCCCGGCCATCACCGGCACATGCGGCACTCCGGCATCCGGCGCACCAGGCTCATCGGCTCCCGGGCCACCGGCACCCGGCGCTGCCTGCCGGCCGGCGCCCGGCACACCCCGGCCACCGGCAACCCGGCCGTCGGCCTCCTGCACATCCGCCGCCCCGGCACCCGGGCCATTCGGGCCGCGGCCGTCGGTCTGTCCGTGTGCACCCGGCACACCGGCACCGGAAATCCCCGGTGTACCCGGCATACCTGCGCCCCGGCTGTCGCCGCCCGGTGCACCCGGCATGCCGGTACCCCGGCCTTCGGCCTGGCCACGCGCACCCGGCACTCCGGCCCCGTGCGCACCCGGCATATAAGGCATTTCGGTGTCCGGCGCGCCGGGCCCGTCGGTTCCCGGGCCGCCGGGACCCGGCATCCCCGGTACGCCCGGCACACCGGCGCTCCGGCTGTCGCTGCCCTGCGCCCCGGCACGGGGCATCCCCGGCGCACCCGGCGCCCCGGCACCCCGGCCGTCGCCCGGCACGCCCGGCACGCCGGGCCCAGGCATCCCCGGTGCCCCCGGCATGCCGTCGCCCGCCGGGCCCGGCCCGCCGGCGCCCCGGCCGTCGCCGCCCGGCACACCCGCCACATGCCCACGCGCCGTGCCCTGCTGCCCCCCGAGGGAAGCATCGCCGCCGGTACCCGCGCCGGCGTTCCCGGCGCCGCTCGCACCCTGCGCGGCCGCGCCGCCCCGCGGTGCGTCCGGGTTCGTCCCCCGGCCGCGCTGCGCGGGCATCGGCATGACGGTCGTCAGGTTCTCGGTGTCCGGGCCGCGCCGTTCCGCCGAGGCCGGCACCGGGCCCGCCTCCGCGGACACCGGGACCTCCAGGACGTACGCCTTGCCGCCCGCCGCGCCCGGCACGTCGTGCGTCTGGAGCACGCCGCCGTGGCGCCGGACGATGCCCCGGACCAGGGGGCCGTGGACGGGGTCGCCGCCCGGGTACGGGCCGCGCACCTCGATGCGCACGACCTCGCCGCGCTGTGCCGCGGCCACCACGATCGTCGAGTCCCCGGAAACGGAACCGGAAGCGGGGGCATTGCCGGTCGAGTCGACCCCGGCCACGTCCGCGATCAGATGCGCCAGCGCCAGCGCGAACCGCTCCGCGTCCACCTCGGCCTCGATGGCCGGCGCGTGCACGGCGAACTGGGCCCGGCCGGGCCCGATCAGCTCGACGGCGCCCTCGACGCCCGCCGCGACGACCTCGTCCAGCGCGGACTTCTCCCGCGTGAGCTTGTCCTGTCCGGAGTCCAGCCGCTGGTAGGCGAGGACATTGCCGACCAGCGTGCTCATCCGGGTGTATCCGGCGGCGAGGTGGTGGAGGATCTGGTTGGCCTCGGGCCAGAGCTGCCCGGCCGGGTCGTCGGCCAGGGTGCCCAGCTCGGCGCGGAGTTGGTCCAGCGGGCCGCGCAGCGAGCTGTCCAGCAGCTCCATCAGCTGGGTGTGGCGCGCGGCCAGGGCGTCGTAGGGCCGCCGGTCGGTGAAGGTCATCACCGCGCCGACCAGCTGGTCCCCGTCCCGCACCGGCGCGGTCGTCAGGTCGACCGGCACCGCGCGGCCGTCCTTGGCCCACAGCACCTGGCCGCGCACCCGGTGCTTGCGGCCGGAGCGCAGCGTGTCGGCGATCGGCGACTCCTCGTACGGGAACGGGGTGCCGTCCGCGCGCGAGTGGTGGATCAGCGGGTGCAGCTCGCGCCCGCCGAGGTCGCTGGCGCGGTAGCCGAGGATCTGCGCCGCGGAGGGGTTGACGAGGACGACCTTGCCGGCGGTGTCCACGCCGACGACGCCCTCCGCCGCCGCGCGCAGGATCATCTCGGTCTGGCGCTGGGAGCGGGCGAGCTCGGCCTCGGTGTCCAGGGTGCCGGTCAGGTCGCGGACGACGAGCATCAGCAGCTCGTCGTCGTAGGAGGCGCTCGGCTCGGCGAACGGCGTGCGGCCGTCGAGGTTGGCGCTGGTGACCTCGACCGGGAACTGGGCGCCGTCCGTGCGCCGGGCGATCATCCGGGTGGGGCGGGTGCGCCCGCTGTCCGGATCGTCGCGCGGCGGCCGGAGCCCGCCGGGGATGCGCCGGGAGTCGAACTCCGGCAGCAGGTCGAGCAGCCCGCGGCCGACGAGACCGGTGCCGGGCGCCTCGAAGGCCTCCAGGGCGATGTGGTTGGCGTTGACCACGGTGCCGTTGCAGTTCACCAGCAACAGGGCATCGGGAAGGGCGTCGAGTATGGCTGCGAGGCGAGCAGCGCCTCGGGATGGCCTGCTGCTCACGACGACGCTTCCTCCCTGGTTACCGCAATCTTGCCGACCGCTCCGGGCGGGTCCGTACCGCCCCTGGGCGAGTCATTGAGGGGAAGTCTAAGGGCTGCCGTGACGGGCGCGACGGCGGATGACGGGTGGGCCGGGGCTTGCCACCGGGCCCCTCCGGGGCGTCTCGGGCAGGCCGGACATGCCCCTCGTGTCCGCCATCGGCGGAACCTTCGGGACGCCTCCGGCTCAGCTCTTCGGCAATTCCTTCGACGGCTCCTTCGGCGAGCTTTTCGAGTCGCCGAGCAGGCTGGAGAACTTGTTCCAACGGGCGACCTCGCATCCGTTCGTCCGCTGGAAGTCGGCGTTCACCGGGCGTCCCGCCCAGCTGCCGGTGACGTGGGCGCGCTCCGGGCCGCCGTAGATCATGGTGCACATCTGGTCCTTGGGCACGGGCGCGAAGAGGTCCCTGCCCCACTGCGTCTGCCGGTCGAGCTGGTCGCAGGCCTGCTGGGGGTGCGGGTGGGTGCCGCCGGCCGGATGGCAGTACAGCTCGTAGGTGCGGCCGTGTCTGCCGCTGTCGGTGACGGTGACCGTGAGGTGGTCGCCGTGGGACGGCTCGCCCAGCGGGATCGGGGCGGCCGAGGCGGCGGGGACGGCGAGGAACGCCGGGGCGGCGAGTGTGGCCAGGGCGGCAGCGAGGGCGAGGCGGCGGAGGGGCATGCGGGGGCTCCTGGGGCGAGAGTGGTTCGTGCGGTGCGGGGGCGGGCCCGCCGGACCGGCGCCGGACACACGGCCGAGTGCCCCTCATGCGGACTAACGCGCCCGGACGCCCCGCGTTGCGCGCCGCGAACGCCTTTGCCCAGGACACCGCGGGCCCGGTACCGTAGGGGTGCGATTGGTGGACAGCCGCAAGACTGTGTCATCATCTGCAACGCAACACTCGCGCCCGCGTGGGTGTGCTGGAGGCGTCGCCTAGTCCGGTCTATGGCGCCGCACTGCTAATGCGGTTTGGGCCTTAAAGCCCATCGAGGGTTCAAATCCCTCCGCCTCCGCAGCCGGGCCCCGGTCGTCCTCGTGACGGCCGGGGTTTTTGCGTTTTCGCAGGTCAGGCGGGGTCGAGGCAATGGATTTCGTCTGGCGGCGAGCTTCATGTAATGTTGTTCCCGCAACGCCGACCGGCGCGAAAACGCCGGGAAGCCAAGCGCTCGTAGCTTAACGGATAGAGCACTTGACTACGGATCAAGAGGTTGCAGGTTCGAATCCTGCCGAGCGCACAGCCGAGTGATCGGCCCTGAATCCCAGGGTTGATTGTCTCGACCGTCGCGGGGTGGAGCAGCTCGGTAGCTCGCTGGGCTCATAACCCAGAGGTCGCAGGTTCAAATCCTGTCCCCGCTACTGTGACCACAGGCCCGGTACTTCGGTACCGGGCCTGTGGCGTTTCTCGAGGGGGCTGCGGCCCTGGAGCCCGGGCCGTTTCTCAGACGATTCACAGAATTCCGAAAGGGCCCTCTCACCCGGCGCCGCCACCATGGGCACCATGACCATCGCCCCGCCCACCGGGCGCACCCAGCTGCTGCGCGAGGACGGCAGTGCCGTCCGCGTTCTGGTCGTCGACGACGAGGCACCGCTCGCCGACCTGCTCTCCCTGGCCCTGCGCTACGAGGGCTGGGAGGTGCGGTCCGCCGCCGACGGCGCCGAAGCGGTCCGTACCGCCCGGGACTTCCGGCCCGACGCGGTCCTCCTGGACATGATGCTCCCGGACATGGACGGCCTCTCCGTCCTGGGCCGGCTGCGCCACGAACAGCCCGACGTCCCGGTGCTGTTCCTCACCGCGAAGGACTCCGTGGAGGACCGCATCGCGGGCCTCACGGCCGGTGGCGACGACTACGTCACCAAGCCGTTCAGCCTCGAGGAGGTCGTCGCCCGGCTGCGCGGGCTGCTGCGCAGGTCGCGGGCGGCGGTGCCGCGCGCCGAGTCCGTGCTGACCGTGGGGGATCTGGTCCTGGACGAGGACAGTCACGAGGTCTCCCGGGGCGGCACCGAGATCCACCTCACCGCCACCGAGTTCGAGCTGCTGCGCTTCCTGATGCGCAATCCGCGCCGCGTGCTCAGCAAGCCGCAGATCCTCGACCGCGTGTGGTCGTACGACTTCGGGGGCCAGGCCAACGTCGTCGAGCTGTACATCTCCTACCTCCGCCGGAAGATCGACGCCGGGCGGCTGCCGATGATCCACACCCGGCGTGGCGTCGGCTACCTCATCAAGCCCGCCGTCGCCCCCGTCGCCTCAGCCGCTCCCGTCGCCTCCGCGTGACGCCCCGGACCCGGCGCTTCCGCCGCCCCCGGTCGCTGCGCACGCGGCTGGCCGTCTCGACCGTCGCCCTCGTCGCCATCGTGTGCGCCGTGATCGGCACGGTGACCACCATCGTGCTGCGCAGCTATCTCTACGGGCAGCTCGACACCCAGCTGCGCGACGTGGCGATGCGGGTGGCGGGGCCGCCGGGGCACTCCGGCGGGGACCGGCTGCGCTTCGTCAAGGGGCCCGGGCGGCCCATCGGCACCGTCGGCGCCCTCCTCGGCCGGGACGGCCGGGTGCTCGAGTCGGCGGTCAGCGCCTCCTGGGACCCGGGCCGCGCCGAGGACTCCGTGGTGGCGCTCACCCCGGGGCAGGCCGCCGCGCTCGGCCGGGTGCCGCGGGACGGCGGCCCGCACGACGTCGCCCTGCCCGGGCGGGGGCACTACCGCGCCACGTATGTGCCCGCCGCCCCCGACGGCACCGGCTATCTCGTCGCCATCCCCACCACCGCCGTGCGGGAGACGCTGGACACCCTGATCCTGGTCGAGGTCTGCGTCAGCGCCACCGGGCTGGTCGCCGCCGGGCTCGCGGCCGGTGCCATCACCAAGATCGCCCTGCGCCCGCTGCGGCGGGTGGCGGCGACGGCCACCCGCGTCTCGCAACTGCCCCTGCACAGCGGTGAGGTGGCCCTGCACGAGCGCGTACCGGAAGCGGAAGCGGACCCTCGTACCGAGGTCGGTCAGGTGGGTGCGGCGCTCAACCGGATGCTGGGGCACGTCGGTTCGGCGCTGGCGGCGCGGCAGGAGAGCGAGACGCGGGTGCGCCAGTTCGTCGCCGATGCCAGTCATGAACTGCGCACTCCGCTCGCCTCCATCCGCGGTTACGCCGAACTCACCCGGCGCGGCGCGGAGGAGTCCGGTCCCGCCACCCGGCACGCCCTCGGGCGCATCGAGTCCGAGGCGCGCCGGATGACCGGTCTGGTGGAGGACCTGCTGCTGCTCGCCCGTCTCGACAACGGCCGCCCCCTGGACCGGGAGGAGCTGGACCTCTCCCCGCTCGTCATCGACGCCGTCAGCGACGCGCGTGCGGCCGGGCCCGGGCACAAGTGGCGGCTGGACCTGCCGGACGAGCCCGTCTCCGTGCCGGGGGACGCGGCCCGGCTCCACCAGGTGCTGGTCAACCTCTTGGCCAACGCCCGTACGCATACGCCGGTGGGGACGACGGTGACGGCGAGGGTACGGGTGGCGCCGGGGGCTTTGGGGCACGGCGGGTCCGTGGTCCTCGAGGTCGAGGACGACGGGCCCGGGATTCCGGCCGAGCTGCTTCCGCATGTGTTCGAGCGGTTTGCGCGGGGGGATGTGGCGCGGGCGCGGACGGTGGGCGGCGGTACGGGGTTGGGGTTGGCGATTGTGCGGGCCGTTGTTGCGGCGCACGGTGGGGAGGTGACGGTGGTGAGTGTGCCGGGACGGACCGTTTTTGCGGTGCGGCTGCCGGTTCGGCACCGCCGGGATGCGGCGTCCGGGCCGGTCGCCGTTGTGGCGGGGAAGATCCCCCAATCCCTCCCCCAGAGGGGGCACCCCCACGTCCCGTAACCGGGGGCTCTGCCCCCGGACCCCCGAGGGTGGATGGGGCGGGCAAGCCCTGGCCCCGGGGCGCGGGGTGAGGCCGGGTAAGTCGCCTGCTCCGTGCCGTACTCACAGCCTGTCCACAGGACAGCCACACGCCCGGGACAGCGCGGGCCGACAGGGTCGGGTCCATGACCCAGCCACCACCGGTGACCACCACCTTGCCGGCCCGGGCCCCCGTCGGTCCGGGAACGATCGTGCTCGATGTCGTCATCCCCGTGTACAACGAGGAGGCGGACCTCGAACGGTGCATACTCCAGCTGCACGCGCACCTCACGGAGTGCTTTCCGTACCGCTTCCGGATCACCATCGCCGACAACGCCAGCACCGACCGGACCCCCGAGGTCTCCGCCGCGCTCGACGATGCGCTCGACGAGGTGACGGCCGTGCGGCTGGAGCAGAAGGGGCGCGGGCGTGCGCTGCAGACCGTGTGGTCGAACTCCGAGGCGCCCGTGCTGGCGTACATGGACGTCGACCTGTCGACGGATCTCAACGCGCTGCTGCCGCTCGTCGCGCCGCTGATCTCGGGCCACTCGGACCTTGCCATCGGTTCGCGGCTGGCCGGCGGTTCGCGGGTGGTGCGGGGGCCGAAGCGGGAGTTCATCTCGCGGGCCTACAACCTGATCCTGCGCACCGGGCTTGCGGCGCGGTTCTCGGACGCGCAGTGCGGGTTCAAGGCGATCCGCAAGGACGTGGCCGAGCTGCTGCTGCCGATGGTCGAGGACACCGGCTGGTTCTTCGACACCGAGCTGCTGGTGCTCGCGGAGCGGGCGGGGCTGCGGATCCACGAGGTGCCGGTGGACTGGGTCGACGACCCGGACAGCTCGGTGCACATCGTGCACACGGCGGCCGAGGACCTGCGCGGCGTCTGGCGGGTCGGGCGGGCGCTGGCGACGGGCCGGCTGCCGCTCGACCGGCTGGCGCGCCCGTTCGGCGACGATCCGCGCGACCGTACGGTGCCCGGTGTACCGCGCGGGCTCGCCCGTCAGTTGCTCGGTTTCTGCGCGGTGGGCGTGCTGTCCACGCTCGCGTACCTGGCGCTGTACTCGCTGCTGCGTACGGCCGTGGGCCCGCAGCCGGCGAACGCGCTGGCGCTGCTGGTCACGGCGGTCGCCAACACCGCCGCCAACCGCCGCCTCACCTTCGGGGTACGGGGCCGCGACGGGGCCGTGCGGCACCAGGCGCAGGGGCTCGTCGTCTTCGCGATCGGGCTCGCGCTGACGAGCGGTTCGCTGGCCGCCCTGGACATGGCCGGTGGCAGCAGCTCGCACGGTACCGAGCTGTCCGTACTCGTCGCCGCGAACCTCGCCGCGACCGCTCTGCGCTTCCTGCTGCTGCGCGCCTGGGTGTTTCCGAACGGCAGCCCGAGCAACAGCCAGAGCAGTAGCCACAGCAACAGCCCGAGCATCAGCCATGGGAGCGCCCGATGACCCTCCGCCGACCCTCGCCCGCCCTCCTCGCACTGCTGGGCGCGACGGCCGTCCTCTACCTCTGGGACCTGAGCGCCTCGGGCTACGCCAACCAGTTCTACGCGGCCGCCGCCCAGGCGGGCGGCGCCAGTTGGAAGGCGTTCTTCTTCGGTTCGTCCGACGCCGGTAACGCCATCACGGTCGACAAGCCGCCCGCTGCGCTGTGGCCGATGGGTTTGTCCGTCCGTCTCTTCGGGCTCAGCTCCTGGTCGATCCTGGTGCCCGAGGCGCTGATGGGCGTGGCCGCGGTCGGGGTGCTGTACGCGACGGTGCGCCGGCACTTCGGGCGGCCGGCCGGGCTGCTCGCGGGTGCGGTGCTGGCGGTGACGCCCGTCGCCGCGCTGATGTTCCGCTTCGACAACCCCGATGCGCTGCTGTGCCTGCTGATGGTGTGCGCGGTGGCGTGCGTGCTGCGTGCGCTGGAGGACGCGCGGACCCGCTGGCTGCTGGCGGCCGGACTCTGCTTCGGGCTGGGCTTCCTCACCAAGACGCTCCAGGCGTGGCTGATCCTGCCGGCCATGGCTCTGCTGTACGCGGTGTGCGCACCGGCCCGGCCGCTGCGCCGGGTGGGGCAACTGCTGCTGGCGGGGCTGGTGATGGTGGTCTCGGGCAGCTGGTGGGTGGCGATCGTGGAGCTGATGCCCGCCTCCTCCCGTCCGTACGTGGGCGGTTCGCAGCACAACAGCTTCCTGGAGCTGACCTTCGGCTACAACGGGCTCGGCCGGATCAACGGCAACGAGACGGGCAGCGTGGGCGGCGGCCCGGGCGGCCCCGGTGGCGGCGGGCGCTGGGGGCAGACGGGCATCACCCGGCTGTTCGAGACGGACATGGGCGGCCAGATCGCCTGGCTGCTGCCCGCGGCGTTCGTGCTGCTGGCGGCCGGCGTGTGGTTCACCCGGCAGGGCGGCCGCGTGGGCAATCCGCGCCGCAGCGCGTTCCTGGCCTGGGGCGGGGCCCTGCTGATGACCTTCACGGTCTTCAGCTTCATGTCCGGGATCTTCCATCAGTACTACAACGTGGCCCTCGCGCCGTACATCGCCGCGCTCGTCGGCATGGGCGCCATGGTGCTGTGGGAGCGGCGGGCGAACGTGCTCGCGGCGGTGGTGGTCGGGGGGACGGTCGCGTGGGCGTACGTCCTGCTGGGCCGCACCCCGCACTGGCTGCCGTGGCTGCGGTGGGCGGTGCTGGTCGGCGGCGTGATCGCGGCCGCGGCCGTGCTCGCCGCGCCGCGGGCGGGCACCCGTCCGGCGAAGGTGGCGGCGGGGCTGGCCGTCTCGGTCTCGCTCGCGGCGCCGGTCGCGTACACGCTGAACACGGTGAACACCCCGCACGGCGGCTCGATCGTGACGGCCGGTCCCGCGGTGCGGGGTGACCGCTTCGGCGGCATGGGGCACTTCGGGGGAACCGCCCGGGGGAACGCCCGGGGCGAGGGGCGTCCGGCCGGTGAACAGCGGCGCGGGAAGGGCGGCATGAACCCGCCGGGGATGCCCCAGGGGATGCCCAAGGGCATGCCGCCCGGGATGCCCGGTTTCCCGGGCGGGCCCGGGGCCCGCGGGGCCGCCGAGGCGCACGGCGGCATGCCCGGCGGCATGGGCGGGCTGCTGGGTGGCCGGAAGGTGGGCGCGGCGGCCAAGGCGCTGCTGGAGAAGGACGCGGACTCGTACACCTGGGCCGCCGCGACGGTCGGTTCGCAGAACGCGGCGGGCTACCAGCTGGCCACCGAGCGCCCGGTGATGGCGATCGGCGGCTTCAACGGCAGCGACCCGTCCCCGACGCTGCGGCAGTTCCGGGCGGATGTGAAGGCCGGAAAGATCCACTACTTCATCGCCTCCGGCACGGGCGAGCAGCGCGGCGCCGGCGGCGGCGGTCGCGGGGGCCGCGGTCACGCCGCGGAGATCACCGCCTGGGTGACCGCCCACTTCAAGGAGCGGACCGTCGGAGGCGTCGCCTTCTACGACCTGACCGCGCCGGAGAAGAGCCCCCGGAAATAAAGAGTTGTACGCCGTAGAGGAGGTCTTGTACGGTGTACGACATCACCAGTCGTACACCGTACAAGGGGGACTCGCATGACGGCGACGGACACACAACCACCGCAGGACTCCACCGAGCGGCAGCAGTCGCACCGCAATCCCACGCGGTGGCTGGTCCTCGGCGTCATCTGCCTCGCGCAGCTCACCGTGCTGCTCGACAACACGATCCTCAACGTCGCGATCCCCTCCCTGACCGAGGAGATGGGCGCCGCGACCTCCGACATCCAGTGGATGCTCAACGCCTACTCGCTGGTGCAGGCCGGGCTGCTGCTCACCGCGGGCAACGCGGCCGACCGCTACGGGCGCAAGAAGATGCTCGCGGCGGGCCTCGTCCTCTTCGGCCTGGGCTCGCTCGGCGCCTCCCTCTCGGACAGCGCCGGCCAGCTCATAGCCGCCCGCGCGGGCATGGGCGTCGGCGGCGCGCTGCTGATGACCACCACCCTGGCCGTCGTCGTGCAGGTCTTCGAAGCGGACGAGCGGCCCAAGGCCATCGGGCTGTGGGGTGCGGTCAGCTCCCTTGGCTTCGCCGCGGGCCCGCTCATCGGCGGGGCCCTGCTCGACCACTTCTGGTGGGGCTCGATCTTCCTGATCAACCTGCCCGTGGCGGTGATCGGCCTGCTGGCCGTGCTCAAGTGGGTGCCCGAGTCGAAGAACCCGCAGGGCGACCGGCCCGACGTGCTCGGTGCGCTGCTCTCCACGATCGGCATGACCGGCGTCGTCTTCGCGATCATCTCCGGTCCGGAGCACGGCTGGACCTCGGGCCGTGTGCTCGGCTCCGCCGCCGTGGGCGTGGTGGTGCTCGCGTTCTTCGCCGTGTGGGAGCGCCGCATCCCCTACCCGATGCTGGACATGCACTTCTTCCGCAACAGCCGCTTCGTCGGCGCGGTCGCGGGCGGCGTCCTGGTGGCCTTCGGCATGGGCGGCTCGTTCTTCCTGCTCACGCAGCACCTCCAGCTCGTGCTGAAGTACAACCCGCTGGAGACCGGTCTGCGCATGACGCCGCTCGCCCTGGTGATCGTCGTCCTCAACCTGACGGGCGTGGGCGCCCGGCTGCTGCCCAAGGTGGGCACGCCGGTCGCCATCGGGGGTGGCATGGGCCTGCTGGCCGCCGGTCTCGCGGCGATCGCGGTCCTCGGTGCGCACGGCTACGCCGGGATGTTCCTGGGCCTGGTCCTGATGGGCGTCGGCATCGCGCTCTCCATGCCGGCGATGGCCAACGCGGTCATGTCCGCGATACCGCCGGAGAAGGCGGGCGTGGGCGCCGGAGTAAACGGCACCCTGCAGGAGTGCGGCAACGGCCTCGGTGTCGCGGTGCTGGGCGCGGTGCTCAACTCCCGCTTCGCGGCGCTGGTTCCGGCCGTCGCGGCCGGGGCGGGCTCCCTGCCGGAGGCGCTGTCGAGGGCGACCACGGGCGCGGACCGCTCCGCCGTCGAGGACGCGTTCGCGTCCGGCGTGCAGTCCAGCCAGCTGGTCGGCGCCGCGGCGGTCCTGGCGGGCGGCATCGTCGCCGCGGTGCTGCTGTGGCGGGCGGAGCGCAAGGATCAGTAGGCGGTACGTACGACGGGTCCGGGAGAGGTGGCGGTCGGCGCACCCCTCCCGGACCCGCACCTTTAGCATTCGGACAAGCAAGCAGGCGAAAGGAAGTCCCCGCGATGGCGAGCGGCAGTCGTGCGGAGAACCCCCGGAACAGCATCTGGCTGTCGGACAAGCCCGCCCCGAAACGCAAGGCGGCCGAGGGGAGCGGTCCCGGCGAGGGCGGCCTGGACCGGGACCGGATCGTGGCCGCCACCGTGCGCCTGCTCGATGCCGAGGGCCTGGCCAAGTTCTCGATGCGCCGCCTCGCCGCCGAGCTGGGCGTGACCGCCATGTCGGTCTACTGGTACGTGGCCAACAAGGACGACCTGCTGGAGTACGCCCTGGACCGGGTGGCCGGCGAGATGTCCTACCCGGACCCCGCGGACGAGACCACCGACTGGCGCGACCAGCTGCGCGAGATGGCCCTCGCGTACCGCACGTCGCTCGTCCGGCACCCCTGGGTGCCCCAGCTGCTGGGCCGGTACCTCAACATCGGCCCGCACGCCCTGGAGTTCTCGAACGCCATCCTCGCCGTGATGCGGCGCAGCGGAGTCCCGGCGGAGCTGGTGTCCGGCGTGCTGTCCGCGCTCTTCCAGTTCGTCTACGGGTTCGCCACGATCGAGGTGTCCTACAAGGAGAGCTGCCGGGAGGCGGGCATCAGCCAGGACGAGCACTACAAGCGGGTCATGGACGTGTTCCTGGACCGCTCCGACTTCGCCGAGACGTACCAGGACGTCGTGTCCTATGCGGAGACGGTCCCCACCTCGAACGTCGAGGAGATGCGCGACCGCGATTTCCGGGTGGCCCTGGACACGGTGATCGCGGGCATCGAGGTCATGCGGGACCGGGGCGGCAGCACGTCACAGCAGCCGTAGCGAGCGCGCCGGGGCCGCGGCAATGCCACGGCCCCGGAAGCGGTGCGCGCAGGCCGTCCCCTGCCTTTTCCGCGCGCACCGCCACCGGGGCCGTGGCCCGGCGGGCCGGACCTGCCGTCCGGCCCGCCCGGGTCCGTCAGCCGGCCTGCCGGGCCGGCTCGGGGGCGGCCTCCGGGCCGGCCGCCGGGGCGGCACCGCCGCCGTTGCCCTTCAGGGCGACCTCCTTGATGAAGAGGGTCACGATGAAGGCGATCAGCGCACAGGGCGCCGCGTAGAGGAAGACATCGGCGATGCCGTGTCCGTAGGCGCTCTCCATGACCGTCCGGATGGGCGCGGGCAGGGACTTGAGGTCCGGGATGCCGCCGCCGCTGCCGCCGTGGCCCATGGCCGCGGCCGCCTTCGGGCCGAGCTTGACGAGGCCGTCCCTGACGTAGTCCGGCACCCGGGTGGCGAGCACCGCGCCGAGCGCGGAGACGCCGACCGCACCGCCGAGGGAGCGGAAGAAGGTCACCACGGAGCTGGCCGCACCGAGGTCCTTCGGCTCGACCTGGTTCTGCGTGGCGAGCACGAGGTTCTGCATCATCATGCCGATGCCGAGGCCCGTGAGCGCCATGTAGACCGCGAGCTGCCAGTACGGGGTGTCGTACCGCATCGTGCCGAGCAGGCCCAGGCCCGCGGTGAGCAGGACGCCGCCGCTGAGCAGCCAGCCCTTCCAGCGGCCGGTCTTGGTGATGATCTGGCCCGAGACGGTCGACGAGACGAACAGGCCGCCGATCATCGGGATGGTCAGCACGCCGGACATGGTCGGCGACTCGCCGCGCGCCAGCTGGAAGTACTGCGAGAAGAAGACGGTGCCGGCGAACATCGCGACGCCGACGAAGAGGCTGGCGAGCGAGGCCAGGGCGATGGTCTTGTTGCGGAACAGCCGCAGCGGGATGATCGGTTCGCTCGCCTTGGCCTCGGTGAGGACGAACAGCGCGGCGAGCAGCAGCGCGCCGGGGACCATGACGCCGCTCTGCCAGGAGATCCAGTCGTAGTCCTTGCCCTTGCCGGCCCGGGTGACCCAGATCAGCAGCAGGGTCACGGAGGCGGTGATGAAGAAGGCGCCGAGCCAGTCGACCTTCACCTTCCGCTTGACCACGGGCAGCTTCAGCGTCTTCTGGAGCACGATCAGGGCGATGACCGCGAAGGGCACGCCGACGTAGAAGCACCAGCGCCAGCCGAGCCAGTCGGTGTCGGTGATGACGCCGCCGAGCAGCGGGCCGCCGACGGTGGCGACGGCGAAGGTGGCGCCGAGGTAGCCGCTGTAACGCCCGCGCTCGCGCGGGGAGATCATCGCGGCCATGATGATCTGGGCCAGGGCGGACAGGCCGCCCACGCCTATGCCCTGTACGACGCGGCAGGCGATGAGCATGCCGGTGTTCTGCGACAGACCGGCCACGACCGAGCCCGCCACATAGACCACCAGCGCCAGCTGGACGAGCAGCTTCTTGCTGATGAGGTCGGAGAGCTTGCCCCAGAGCGGGGTGGAGGCGGTCATCGCGAGCAGCGAGGCCGTGACGACCCAGGTGTAGGCGGACTGGCTGCCGTGCAGATCGTGGATGATCTCGGGCAGCGCGTTGGAGACGATCGTCGAGGAGAGGATCGCCACGAACATGCCGAGCAGCAGCCCGGAGAGCGCCTCCATGATCTGACGGTGCGACATGGGCGCCGCTTCGGTGGAGGCCGCGGCCGCCGCCGGGCCTCCGGAGGCGTCCCGCACACCTGCCGGTGTGGACTTGGCCATGGACTTCCTTTCTCGTTTCGGGTTCAGACGGGTGTACGGGTGGTGGTGACGGGGATCCGGGGCCGGCAGTCGCCGAAGCTCTCCCCGAAGCTCTCGCGGAGCCGCTTCATCAGCCCGATCAGGTGGCCGATGTCGTCGTCGGACCAGTCCTGCAGGCACAGGGCGAGGGCCTCGGTGTAGCGCTCGGAGACGTCGTGCAGCAGCTGCTCTCCACTGGGGGTGAGGCTCAGCAGCCGCGACCGCTTGTCGAGCGGGTCGGGCTGCCGGTCGATCCAGCCGCGCTCGGTGGCGTACGCCACGTGCCGGCTGGTCACGGAGGCGTCGATGGACAGCAGTTCGCCGAGCCGGCTCATGCGCATCTCGCCGTGCTGCTTCAGCAGGGTGAGCATCACGGCCGCGGCGGGGGAGCAGTCCCGGGGGAGGACCCGGCTCAGGCCGCGCTTGACGGCGCCGATGGCGCTGAGCTGGCGTGCCAGCTCCTCGTACTGCTCCTGTGCGGCCATGGGCTCTTCGGCTCCCGGGTCTCTCGGTCGGTATTTCTGCTGGCATTTCGGTTGCTCCGGGCAACCATACGGAAGGTTGGTTGCTGAAGGCAAACGAAAAGTGGGCCATATGGGGTAAAGGACCGGCCAAGCCTTGGCCGGGGGGCCGTAAAGGGCCAGCCCCGTGCCCCTGCGGGGGTGGGCTTTCGCTAGGGTCCTGGCCCATGGCCAACCCCCACCAGCAGAACCCTGACGGCAACTACGACCCGGCGGGCAGCACGCAGATGTTCCGTGCGTTCGTCGACGAGGGCCCGGGCGCGGGCCCGGGCGCGGGCCCGGTGGCGCCGGGCGGGCGCCGGGCCGCGGCGCCTGCGCCGTCGCGGCGCGCGGGCAGCGCCGGGCCGGGCGCGGGAATGATCATTGGCGTGATCGTGGCGATTGCGGTGGTTGTGGGGGCGGTGTGGCTGGCGCTGGGGTGAGCGTGGGCTGAGGCTGGGGGTTCCTTCCCCGATCCCGCCCCTTCCCGGCTGTATCGATGTGCGGCTCCGCCGCGTGGGGGGCTGCGCCCCGGACCCCGGACCGCGCTGCGCGCGCCGCGCGGCGGAGCCGCAAATCGAGCGCAGCCTCAAACGCCGGACGGGCTGGAAAACCAGCCCGTCCGGGGGCACCTCCCAGCGGTAGCTGGGGGAGTTTGAGGACCGGGGGTCCGGGGGCGGAGCCCCCGAGCCTTGCCCCCGCGCGCAGCGCGAGGGGCCCGGGGGGTCCGGGGGCTTGCCCCCCGGTTTCGGGAAGGGGCGGGATCGGGGAAAGTTCAGCGCCAGCTCAGTGATACGTCCCGTGTCTCCACCCGCATCCCGACCGGCACTCGCCACGCGTCCACGCACACCGTCCACACGTGGTCCACAGGCCGGCCCGGGGCTATCGGGGTCGGGAGGGGGAACGTGGTGGTGACCGTCGTCCAGTCCGTGCCCAGGGCGCCGATGATGTGGGTGCCCAGCGTGACGGTTCCGTCCGTGGCAGCCGTGCCGCCCGTGTTCGTGAAGGTCAGCGCGACCTGCTCGCACCAGCGCCGGTCGGCCGGCTCGCGCCGCGGTTCGCTCGCGTCCAGCAGGGCCGGCGGCTTCGGCGGGCGGGCGGGTGTGGTGCCGCCGCTGCCGCTCGTACGGCTGGGGCCGCCGCTCGTGGCGGGGGCCTTCGAGGCGCGTGGCGGGCCCGGTCCGGGCGACCGCGCAGTCGGGGGAGCCGAGGGCGTGGCGGAAGCGGAAGAGGTGTCCGGGGGCAGCGGTACGTACTCCACGCCACCCGTGGGCGGCACCGCCCCGTCCCCCGGCCCGGGCGAGCCGGATCCGACGGCCCCCGTGGCGATGTGGCCCTCGCGGTGACTGCCGCCGCAGCCCGTGGCCAGTACTCCCGGACAGAGCAGGCAGAGCACGCCGAGCACGCGGAGAGAGCGGCGCATCGGCCCAGTCTGGCTGACGCTCCGTCAGCTGTACATATGCCGGGCGTCAGTCGGACGTCCGGCCGGAGATTCAGTCGGAGATGAGGCCCTCGCGGAGCTGAGCCAGCGTGCGCGTCAGCAACCGGGAGACGTGCATCTGGGAGATGCCGACCTCCTCGCCGATCTGGGACTGCGTCATGTTGGCGAAGAACCGCAGCATGATGATCTGCCGCTCGCGCGGCGGCAGCTTGGCCAGCAGCGGCTTGAGCGACTCGCGGTACTCCACGCCCTCCAGCGCCGTGTCCTCGTAGCCGAGCCGGTCGGCCAGCGAGCC
The DNA here is from genome assembly GCF_056930295.1 of Streptomyces sp. 17_S59. Lineage (NCBI taxonomy): Bacteria > Bacillati > Actinomycetota > Actinomycetes > Kitasatosporales > Streptomycetaceae > Streptomyces > Streptomyces sp. 17_S59. The sequence goes on from NZ_JBXOWD010000001.1 coordinate 3,660,244, forward strand.
CTCGCCGCCGTCGTCCTCGGGGGAGGGGGAGTCGAGCGAGCTGGCGGTGTAGGCGTTGCCCACGGCCAGGCCGTCGACGACGTCCTCCTCGGAGACCCCGAGGCACACGGCCAACTCCGGGACGGTGGGCGACCGGTCGAGCTTCTGTGCGAGTTCGTCGCTGGCCTTGGTGAGGGCCAGCCGCAGCTCCTGGAGGCGCCGCGGGACGCGCACGGACCAGCTGGTGTCACGGAAGAAGCGTTTGATCTCACCGACCACGGTCGGCATGGCGAACGTCGGGAATTCGACACCGCGTTCGCAGTCGAACCGGTCGATCGCCTTGATCAGGCCGATGGTGCCGACCTGGACGATGTCCTCCATGGGTTCGTTGCGGCTGCGGAAGCGCGCGGCGGCGTACCGCACCAGGGGGAGGTTGAGCTCGATGAGGGTGTCGCGGACGTAGGTGCGCTCGGGGCTGTCCCGCTCGAGCGTGGCCAGTCGCAGGAAGAGGGAGCGGGAGAGGGTGCGGGTGTCGATGGGTTCGCAGTCGTCGAGCACGGTGTGCGGTGCGTCGTTGGCGAGCACCTTTGCGCTGCCCAGGTCTACGGACATGCCACCCCCTTGAGGTCGCGGACGGGTCACAGCGGACGCCCCCGGCCGAGAATACGGCCGAGGGGTTCAGCCTCCACCTGAATACCGGAGGCTGCGCTGTGGCAAACGCAGTTCCAGCAGAATGTCACATGTCGGCAACACGCTGTAGCGTCAAGTCGACTTATCTTCCCCATGACCTCGGGGGAGGTGTCACCCGGAAGGGTTAGGCATCGATTCGATTTGCGGAACGCAGCCGGGCGAAGCTCCGTGAGAGTAGCCGGGACACATGCATTTGCGACACCCCCAGCTCCGCGCTGATCTGGGACTGCGTCAAATTGCTGTAGTAGCGCAGCAGCAGGATGCGTTGTTCGCGCTCCGGCAGTTGTACGAGCAGATGGCGCACGAGGTCGCGGTGCTCGACCCCCGCCAGCGCCGGGTCCTCGTAGCCGAGCCGGTCCAGCAGGCCGGGCAGGCCGTCGCCCTCCTGGGCGGCTTCCAGCGAGGTCGCGTGGTACGAGCGGCCCGCCTCGATGCACGCCAGCACCTCGTCCTCGGCGATCTTCAGGCGGTCGGCGATCTCGGCCGTCGTGGGCGACCGCCCGTGCAGCACCGTCAGGTCCTCGGTGGCGCCGTTGACCTGCACCCACAACTCGTGGAGGCGGCGCGGGACGTGCACCGTGCGGACGTTGTCGCGGAAGTACCGCTTGATCTCGCCGACCACGGTCGGCATCGCGAAGGTCGGGAACTGCACGCCCCGGTCGGGGTCGAAGCGGTCGATGGCGTTGATGAGTCCGATGGTGCCGACCTGGACCACGTCCTCCATCGGCTCGTTGCGACTGCGAAAGCGCGCTGCGGCGTACCGCACGAGCGGGAGGTTGGCTTCGATCAGGGCGGCGCGTACGCGGGCGTGCTCGGGCGTGCCGGGCTCGAGGCGGGCGAACTTCTTGAAGAGCACCTGGGTCAGCGCCCGGGCGTCGGCGCCCCGGCTCTCCCGGGTGCGGTCGGCGGGCCCGTCCGGACCGTCGGGGGTGTCGTGGCTGTCGGGGGCGTCGTGGCCGTCGGGGTCCTCGGGGGTCTCCCGGCCCGTCCGGTCCTCCTGGCCGGCGCCTGTGCGGGGCTGCTCGCCGGTGGCTTCGGTGCTGTCCGGTTCGTCGATGGGCTTGTCGCGCCGGAGGGGGGCTTCGGGCGCTGTACGGGCCGGCACGGTCACCACCCTTTTTTGGTCAACTCATCGGTCAAAAGCGGTCATAGCATCACAAGACATGTCCGTGGTGGCAAGCACCTCGTTTTCGTCGTGTTGACGACGAAAACCGCCCCTCACCTAGGCGGTGAGGGGCGGTGAAAGGGGTGTCCGGGCGGCCGTCAGAAGGGGTAGTCGGCGATCACCCAGGTGGCGAATTCGCGCCACTGGGCGACGCCCGCTTGGTGGGCGGGGTGGTCCAGGTACCGCTGGAGCGCGTCGGTGTCCTCGACGGAGCAGTTGATGGCGTAGTCGTAGGCGATCGGCCGGTCGGTGACGTTCCAGGCGCACTCCCACGAGCGCAGCTCCGGAATGGCGTCCCCCAGCTCCTCGAACGCCTTCACTCCGGCGACGACGCGGGGGTCGTCGCGCTCGACGCCCTCGTTGAGCTTGAACAGGACCAGATGGCGAATCACAGGCTGCCCTCTTCGGATCAGTTGATCAGCTGGGTCATGAACTCGCCGATGTTCTTGGCGGCGTCCGATATGCCCTCGAAGCCTATCTGTACGAGTTCGGCCGCCCGGGCGGGGGAATGGATGATCGTGTAGGCCACGAAGATGCCGAGTCCCCAGAGCACGACCTTCTTCGTCTGCACCATGACGCGCTGCCTCCCCTGCTGTCCCGTCTGCGGTCGCGAGAGTCTATCCGTGCGTATGTGCGGATGACCGGAAAGCGCGCCTGTGCCGTGCGGACGAACGGTGTGGAGGTACTCACACCACTGACACCGCCTTTAAGGACCTAAGACCCTGCAAACGGGGCCCTTCGTCGGCCTTTCGGGGGCGGGGGGAGGCGGAGGATGGAGGAGGCCGACGGGATCTGGCAGGAATCCGGTGGCCAGGGACGCGGGCCCCTCTGCGGGGTCCGGCCGCGAGCATCCCCCCGACCGCGGCCGGACTTGGAGTCCGTGTCCTGCGTCTGCCGGAAGCCCCGGCTCCGAACCGATACGCGCACGGGTTCGGAGCCGGGGCTTCCGGGCGTTCGCGGGAGGTGATATCGGCCCGCCGCCGGGGCACCACAAGGGCACACGATGTGCCCGATGAGGGAGGGCGGTGGGATTCGCCATGGGCGTGTACGAGCTCGCCTTCACCATGCGGGAGCGCGTGGCGGGGCGGGCGGTGGTCATCGAACTGTCAGGCGAGCTGGACATCTTGGCGGAGCAGGTGCTGGGGCCCCGGATCGAGGCCGTGGCGGGGCGGCGGCGCGGGGACCTGGTCATCGACCTGCGCGGAGTGACGTTTCTGGACGCGAGCGGGGTGCGGCTGCTGATGCGGGCGCGGGCGCGGGCGCGGGTTCGGGGGGTGGGGGCGCGGCTTCGGGTGGTGCGGGGTGGGGCGATGGTGTCGAAGGTGATCCGCATTGCGGGGGTGGAGGGGGCGTTCACGTGGGTGGACGCGCTTCCGGGGGCGGCGGTGGGGAGTGTGTCGGCGTAGGGGGTGGTGAGTGGCGCGGGTGCAGTGCGGGTGCCTGCGGCGCCTTTCCCCACCCCGCCCCTTCCCGAAACTGGGGGCTTCGCCCCCAGACCCCCGTTCCGGGGGCAAATTCAGCCCCTCCGGCGTTTGAGGAGCGGGGGTCCGGGGGCGTAGCCCCGGTTACGGGAAGGGGTGGGGTGGGGGAGATTCCCGGTCCAGTAGGCGGCGGACCTCCTGCGCTTCGCCTTCCGCCCCGCGGGCTTCCAGGACCTCCAGTGCCTCTCTGAGGCAGCCGAGTCCCAGGCGGGGCTCCCCCAGGGCCAGGAGGGCGCGGCCGCGGGCCGTGAGGGCCGTGCCGCGGCAGTGGGTGTCGCCCAGTGACGCCTCGATCGTCAGGGCCTCGTCCGCGGCCGCCAGCCCCTCGCGGTGCTGCCGCTGGTCCAGCCGGCAGTGGGCCAGCCGGGCCCGGAGCAGCGCCTCCCGGCGGGGGCCGGGGCCCAGCGCCAGTGCCTCGCGCAGCCGGTCGACCGCGGCCGTCGTCGACCGGCCGGCCCGCTGGTGGACGCGTCCCGTCTGGTGAAGGACGTGGATCAGGGTCGGGTTGTGCCCCAGCTCCCCGGCGCGTGCGAGCGCGTCCTCGATGCCCGTGAGCGCCTCCTCCGCCCGTCCCAGGGCGACCTGGGCGACGGCCGCGTCCGCGAGGGCCGTCAGGGCGCCGGTCACCGCGCCCTCGGCCCGGTGGCGTTCCCCGGCGCGCAGGAGCGGTGGCAGGGCCTCGTCGGGGCGGCCCGCGGCCAGGAGGACCGCGCCGAGTTCGTGCGCGGCGAGGGTCTGCACGAGTTCGTCCCCGGCCTCCTCGGCCAGCCGGAGGCTCGTCCGCAGGTCGCGCTCGGCGCGCTCGTAGGTGTCGGGGCCGTGGGCGGGTGCGGCGAGCAGCCGCAGGGCGCGGGCGGCGGCGCCCGCGTCGTCCGCGCGCCGGGCCGTTTCGAGGGCCCGGCGGGCGGGCCCGGTCAGGTCCCGGCGGCGGGCGCTGTCGTGGAGCAGCGGCTCCAGGACGGTGAGCAGGTCGAGCGCGGGGGGCAGGGCGGCGGGAATGTCGAGGTGCAGCACCTGGGCGACCGTTCCGAGCACGTCCGGGTGGGCCTCGTGCAGCCAGGTGCGGGCCGCGTCCGCGTCGGGGAGGGGGAGGCCCGTGGTGGTGAGGCGGTGCAGCAGGTGGCGGGGGGCGGGGTGGTCGGGGTGGAGGCGGCGCAGGGCCGTGACGGCCGTGGCGAGTTGGTGGTCGAGCAGCCGCAGCAGGGCCGCGTCCCGGACGGGCGGGCTGTCGGTGCGTTCGCCCTGCCGCCGGGCGAACAGCCGCACCAGGTCGTGGCAGCGGTGGCGGCCCGGGGCGGGCGTCTCCAGCAGCCCGGCGGCGGTGAGTTCGGCGAGCTCGGCGAATTCGGCCGCGTCCACCGGTTCGGCGGTCTCGGCGGCGCCTACGAGCGCGGCCGCCGAAGCGGCGTCGAGCGTGGCCGCGTCGGGCAGTGCCAGCAGCCGCAGGGCGCGGGCGGCGCCGGTGCCGAGGGCGTCGTGGGCGACGCGGCAGGCGGCCTCGGCGGCGAGGTCGGTGGTGTCGGCGGCGTGCAGCTCCTTCAGGTGGTGCCGTTCGTCGCGCAGCCGGGCGGCGAGGTCGGCGACCGTCCACGCGGTGCGGGGGCCCAGCTGGGCGGCGGCGATCCGCAGCGCCAGCGGCAGCCGTCCGCAGGCGGTGACGACCTCGCGGGCGGCCTCCGGCGCGCCGCCACCCCCTACGTCGCCCGCGAGCGAGGCCAGGATCGCCAGCGCCTCCTTCTCCTCCGGCACCGGCACATGGATGTGGCGTGCCCCCGGCAGGCCGGGCAGCTCCGTGCGCGCGGTGACCAGCACCGAGCAGCCCGACCCGCCCGGCAGCAGCGGGAGCACCTGCTCCGCGTCGCGGGCGTCGTCCAGGAGCACGAGCGTCCGCCGTTGGGCGAGGAGCGAGCGGTAGCGGGCGGTCTGCCGCTCGGTGCCGTCGGGCAGGGCGTCGCCGGGGATGCCGAGCGCCAGCAGGAGGCGGTCCAGGGCGGCGCCGGTGTCCAGGGCCTGGGGGCCGCAGCCCCGCAGGTCGAGGAAGAGCAGGCCATCGGGGTGACCGGCGCGCGCCGCGCGGGCGGCGTGCACGGCCAGGACGGTCTTGCCGACGCCGCCGGGGCCGGTGAGCACCACGAGCGCCGGGGTCCGGCCGTCCCCGGCGAGCGCCTCGCGCACCTCGGTGGCGAGCGCCTCGCGGCCGGTGAAGGGGCCGGGGTCCGGCAGGGTGTCGGCGGGGGCGCCGCCGTGCGGCTCGGGCACGGGGGGAGAGTCCGCGGGCACCGGGGACGGTGCCGCTCCGCGGGCGGCCGGGGCGGGCCCGGCGGGGGCGTCGCCTGCGAGGATCCGCTCGTGCACCCGGGTGAGTTCGGCGCCGGGGGCGGTGCCCAGTTCGTCGGCGAGCCGCCGCCGGAAGCCGTCGAACACGGCCAGAGCCTCGGCCTGCCGGCCCGCACGGTGCAGGGCGAGCATCAGGAGGGCCCGGGTGCGCTCGCGCAGCGGCTGCTCGGCGGCGAGGGCCCGCAGCCCGCTGACGGCGTCGGCATCCCTGCCCAGGGCGAGGGCGCAGTCGAAGAGGTCCTCGCGCGCGGCGACGCCCAGTTCCTCCAGCCGGGCCCGCTCGCGCCCGGCCCAGGGGCCGGGCAGGGCGGCGAGCGCGGTGCCGTCCCACAGGGCGAGCCCGGCGCGCAGCCGCTCGTGCGCCCGTGCGGTGTCGCCCGCCTCGCGGGCGGCCGCGGCGACCGCCACGTGCTCCTCGAACACGGTCGCGTCGAGCGCCCCGGCCGGGGCCCGCACGGCGTAGCCGCCGCCGGTCGCGACCAGCAGCCGGGCGCGGCCGCCGGGCGGGCGCTCGGGCTCGAGCGCCGCGCGCAGCCCGGAGACGTAGCCGCGCAGCGTGGTCGTGGCGCGGGCGGGCGGCTCCGCGCCCCACAGTGCGTCGATCAGCTCGGGCACGGTGACGGCGTCCCCGCCGCGCAGCAGCAGGAACGCGAGGGCGGCCCGCTGCTGGGGCGGGCCGAGTTGCAGGAGTCTGCCGTCCCGCTCGGCCCGCATGGGGCCGAGCAGATGGAAGCGGAGGTGCTGGGTCTCCTCGTCACCGGGCACGGAGGTCTGCTCCTCGCTGGGTGGGATGTGCGATGCGTGCGCATACGTACTTGTCTGTCCGTATATCCGTATTGCACAGGACGAGCGCGGACTTGTCGCGCGGAGAGCGGCGGAGAGCGCACGCGGACAACGCATGCGGAGAACGCACGCGGGAACGCGGACCGGGTCCGTGCCCGGGGAGCGACCCCGCGCACGGACCCGGCGTACGGCCCGGCTCACGAGCCGGTCAGCCGCTGCTCCCCTGCAGTCGCAGCAGCGACCCCACCAGCCGGTCCACGTCCTCCGGCGTGTTGTAGAGCGCCAGGGACGCCCGTGCCGCGCTGTCCAGCCCGTAGTGGTGCAGCGACGGCTGGGCGCAGTGGTGGCCGGCCCGGATGGCGATGCCCTCCGCGTCGAGCGACCGGGCGACCTCCACCGGGTCGTGGCCGGCCAGGGTGAAGGTGAGCACCGCGATCTTCCCCGGCGCGGAGCCCAGGATCTCCAGCCCCGGCACCGTGGCCAGGGCCTGCTCGGCGTGGGCCAGCAGTCCCTGCTCGTAGGCGGCGACCGCGTTCCGGTCGAAGCCGGTCAGCCAGTCGATGGCGGTGAGCAGCCCGATCACCCCGGATATGTGCCCGGTGCCCGCCTCGAAGCGGTGGGGCACGGGGGCGAACGTGCTGCCCTCGAAGGTGACTTGGTCGATCATGTTGCCGCCGCCCTGGTAGGGCGGCATGCCCGCCAGCACCTCCGGCTTCCCGTAGAGCGCGCCGATGCCCGTGGGGGCGAACAGCTTGTGTCCGGAGAACACATAGAAGTCCGCGCCCAGTTCCTGTACGTCGACGGGGAAGTGGGCCACCGCCTGCGCCCCGTCCACCAGCACCCGCGCCCCGTAGCGGTGGGCCAGCGCCGCCATCTCCTTGACGGGCGGCACGGTGCCCAGCACGTTCGAGGCATGGCTGATCGCGACGAGCTGGGTGCGGAAGGACAGCAGGTCGGCGAAGGCGTGCTGGTCGATGCTGCCGTCCGGCATGAGCGGCACCGGCACCACCCGGGCGCGCTTCTCCTTCGCGATCATCTGCCAGGGCACGATGTCCGAGTGGTGCTCCAGCACCGGCACCAGGATCTCGTCCCCGGGGCCGAGGTTGGCCCGGCCCCAGGTCTGGGCCACGAGGTTGATCGCCTCCGTGGTGCCGCGCGTGAAGACGATGCTGTCGGGCGACTCGGCCCCCAGGAACTCGGCGACCTTCGCCCGTCCCGCCTCGTACGCGTCCGTCGCCTCGCGGGCCATGGTGTGCGCGCCGCGGTGGATGTTGGAGTTGGCCGCGCTGTAGTAGGTGCCGAGCGCCTCGACGACCTGGCGGGGCTTCTGGGTGGTGGCGCCGTTGTCCAGCCAGACGAGCGGGTGGCCGTTGACGGTCCGGTGCAGGACGGGGACGTCCCGCCGGGCCGCCTCGGGGTCGAAGCCCGCGCCCCGCGGCGGGGTGGACTGCGGCGCCGTGGTGGCGGGCTGCTCGTACGAGCGGGTGTCGGGGACCTGGCGCTCGTACGGACGGACGCCAGACGCAGTCACGTCGGGCGCAGTCACGTCAGGCGTAGTCATGGAACTTGGACACCTCGACGTTCTCCAGGACGGCGAGGGCGTCCTCGACCAGCACGGCGGCGTTGAAGTACGCCGTCAGCAGGTACGAGGTGATGGCCTTGCGGTCCGTGCCCATGTTCCGCATGGACAGGCCGGGTTCCACCTCGTCCGGCACGCCCGCCGGGCGCAGCCCGATCACGCCCTGCTCGGCCTCGCCGACCCGCATCAGCAGGATCTGGGTGACCCCTGCCCCGCCCTGCCCCGAGAAGCCGATCTTGTCGGAGGGGAGCAGCGGCACGCCGCGCCAGGTGATCAGCGGGCTGCCGAACCGGGTGTCGACCACCGGCGGCACGCCCCGGCGGGTGCACTCGCGGCCGAAGGCGGCGATGGCCTTCGGGTGCGCGACGAAGTAGCCGGGCTGCTTCCACACGCGGGAGAGCAGCTCGTCGAGGTCGTCGGGGGTGGGTGCGCCGGTGCGGGTCTGCACGCGCTGGCCGGGGGCGACGTTGTTGAGTAAACCGAACTCGGGGTGGTTGAGGACCAGCGACTCCTGGCGCTCGCGCAGCGCCTGGATCGTGAGGTCGGCCTGGACCTTGGTCTGGTCCATGGGTGCGTTGTAGAGGTCGGAGACGCGGGTGTGCACGCGGAGGACGGTCTGGGCGAGGCTCATGTGGTACTCGCGCGGCGTGTCCTCGTACTCCACGTAGGTGCCCGGGAGTTCGGGCTCGCCGACGTGCCCGGCGGCGAGGTCCACCGGCACCTCGGAGCCGGGCGCCGGCCCGTTCCCGGCGATGTGGGCGTCCAGCGCGGCCCGGAGGCCCGCGTCCCGCCCGGCCAGCGCGTCCAGGGCGGAGCGCTCGACGGTCAGGGCGACGCCGGAGGTGAGCGCCTTGACGCGGAACGGCAAGGGCTGACATCGGGTCCAGGAGTCCGGACAGAAGAACTGCCCGTCCCCGATCACCTCGAGCAGCGCGTCCTCGCCGTACCGCCCGGTGACCCGCTTCTCGGCGCGGCCGACGACGATCACCCACAGCTTGTCGCAGGTGCCGCCCTCGTCGGCGATCACCTGGCCGGCCTCGAAGGGCACCTCGGTGAACGCGCCCGCCAGCTCGCTGAGCAGCGCCCCGTCCGCGTCGCGGAGGAAGGACAGTTCGCGCAGGTCCTCGGCCACGACGTGGTGAGCGCCGCCCTCGCTGTAGCAGCTGATCCGGTCGTCGCCGATGATGAACGTCCGGCGGCGGTTGACGCGGTAGACGCCGGACTCGACGTCGACCCAGGGCAGGGCGCGCAGCACGTAGCGCGGCGTGATGCCGCGCATCTGCGGGGTGGTCTTGGTGGTGGTCGCCAACTGCCGTGCGGAATCAGGGGCAAGACTGAGTCGATCGCTCACAGGATCCTCCTCGGAGGGGCCGCACGGCAGGTCCGTGCGGCCGACGGGGACCGATCGTCCGGTCGGCCGCACCCCTGCCACAAGGAGCCGGATCCGGCAACGGTCCGGAAACGATCGAATGACTGAACCAATGCGGTGCACGGCCGTTGAGCAGGACCGTTCGGTCCGGTCCCCGAGGTGGTCCGGGGCTATTGGTCCGTACCGGGATGAGGCCGGATCCCTTCCCTGGCGGCGCCCTGGATCGTGCCGGGACGCCCTTTGTTTGTCCGAACAGCGGGCTGAGCGCGGCGGCGACGGCCGGATAGGCTCGGTCGCGTCCGCCGGGCACCCTCCGCGGCTACCGGTCCCGTTCGTACAGGCCCCGGGCCACCGCCTGCCACACCGGACCGGGCAGTTCGGGCAGCTGGGCGGGCTCGGCGTAGATGAGAAGCACTCTCAGCAATTCCCGTTCCCTGTCGTCCCGGGAGGCCGCGAGCTGTCTCAGCAGCGCCGCCACCTCGGCGGCCAGCCGTCCCCTGGCCAGCGGCTCGCTCAGCCAGTGGAAGAGCCAGCAGCCCAGCTTGACCGAGCGCTCGATGTGGAGGTCGCGCAGTGACTCGTCCTCCGGGAACGGAGTCGGCATGAACTTGAGCTGCACCAACCGCTCGGCCAGCGCCTCGACTTCGCCGTCCGTGCGCTGGAGGCCGATCAGTGTCTCCAGCACCAGGTTCAGGGCGGCGTACGGCAGACGATTCTGAAGGATGAGCAGCAGGGTGTTGTCACTGGCCCTGGCCAGTTCTTCCCCGACCTTCCGCCTGAGTTCGGGCCGGGGGTAGTCGCTGCCGGCCGCCTGGCGGAGGTCGTTGATCAACCGTTCGAGCGCGTGGCCGTCGTAGCTGTGCCGGGGGCGCCGCTTTCCGAGCCGCTTGGTCGAGAGGGTCGGCCTCCGCCCGAGGATGTCCACCGGCAAGGCGTGATCCTGCTCGAAGCGCAGATCCACGGCGGCCGGCGCCCTGCCCGGAGCCTCCCAGGCGCCCGCCCAGCGCGGCTGCACGTCGGGAGGCTCCTCGGTCCACGGCGGTCCGGGGAGGGCGGGGAGAGCGGTGGTCATGGGTGAGGTGGGCGGTGGCGGCGGAACGGTGGGCGGTGGCGGCGTGTCCGGCGGCGGGACGGTGGTGTGGCCGGCCTCGTCCGGGACGTCCTCGGGCGGCCGGAAGGCATTGAACGGCCCGCTGTCGTCGGGGAGTTCACTCGGGAGCCCCGGCGGGTCGGCGGGCAAGTCGGGAGGCAGGTCGGGAGGCGAGTCGGGAGGGAGGTCGGCAGGCGAACCGGCAGGCAGTTCGACGGGCGTGACCTCTGCCGGAACAGGCCGGGGCCGTGCCCGCGGCGGGCGGCCGTCCAGGGCCCACGCGACCTCGTCGTAGCGCTCCTCGTCGGTCAACTCCCCGGGCGGCATGGACGGTTCGCGCAGCGGGCGGCGGTACTTGAGCGTCGTCCCCGCGGCCTCGACGTGGGCCAGGAAGTGGTCCACGAGCGCACGGGCGAGGCCCGCGGCGCGGTCCGTGCCGGGGTCGGTGAGGTCGATGCGGCGCAGCCGGACGTCCTCCTCGTGCGAGGCGCGCCAGGAGGGGACGAAGACCACGCGCAGGGGGTGGGAGTCCACCGTGTCGTACGTGGCGTACGTCCAGTCGCCCTGCAGCCACTCGCCGAAGACGCCGCACAGGCCGAGCAGGACGACCAGCGCCGGGTCGGGCGGCCCGCCGGACCCGGCGGCGGCGGGCGGCAGCGCGGGGAGTTCCGCCGAGCGCGCCGAGACGCGGCCGGACGGGGTGCGCAGCAGCTGGGCCACCAGGCATTCCAGCGGCCCGGCGACCGGCTCCATGGCCGAGGCCAGCCCGCGTTCGGCCGCGTCCGCGCGGCCGCGGAGCCACTGGTAGGGGATCGCGGGGATCCGGCCCGCAGCCCGTCCGGCCCAGCCCTCCTCGGCCCAGGGCAGGGCGCCGAGGGCGAGGCAGAACTTGTGCCCGAGCTGGTCCGGCGAGCCGACGAGGGCGTGGCAGACCGTGCTGCCCCTGTGGTGCCGGTCCTCGCCCGGGGTGCGGCGCAGCAGCACCACCCGTCCCCGCCACACCAGCCGGACGGTGCTGGTCCGCTGCTCCCCTCCGCTGACCCGCAGGATCGAGCCGAGTTCGGCGGCCATCTCGTGGGCCAGGCGCTCCTCGCAGGACCGGGCGACCGCCGAGATGCCCGCGCCCAGCCCGCTCCGGTTGCCCGCCCAGCGGAAGACCACGTGCTGGACCGCGGCCTCGGGCGCGCGCCGCTCGTGCTGCGCACCGTTGTACGTCATCCGCTCACATCCCCACCGCGGTCGGCCCGTCGGGCCCGCCGGACCCGAGGGCCCCGCACATGGACAGCACCGAGACGAGCGGTTCGAGCACCCGGCGCGGGGTGGTGCCGTGCACGAAGGCGCCGTCGCGGTCCTGGCTGCCGGTGGCCGAGGCGAAGTGCAGGGTGCAGCGCAGCACGCTCTCGAACGGCCGGACCCAGGCCGGGCCGGCGTGGTGGCGCAGGAACGCGTACACGTCGCGGCTCTCCTCGCGGAACCGGGCGGCGGAGACGCGCGCGGGCGGCGGCTCGGCGAGCCACCGGTCGACCGGCGGCTCGAAGCGCAGCAGGTCGCACTTGTTGACGACCACCCCGGCGGCCACTCCGTGGTACTGCCCGGTGCGCGGCAGCCGGTCCAGCACGGTCTGGAACGCCGGGTCGCCGCCCCGGGTGTGGCTGAGGTCGGCGCCGCGGCGCAGCGGGTCCAGGTAGGGCAGCGGCAGGGCGCGCAGCGGGTCGACGACGAAGAGCAGCGCGTCGACGCCGAGCATGAACCGCAGCAGGGCGTCCGTGCGCTTGAGGTCCTCCCCGCCGAGGTCGAAGAAGGCCACCGGCCGGGTGGTGCCGTCCGGCCCGGTGAGCAGCAGGGCCTCGACGAAGGACGCGAAGCCGGTGGGCGCGGTGTGCTCCAGCATCTGCCCGGCGCGCAGCGGCTCGACGCGTTCCGTCATGAACGTCCGGTGGTCCTGCGGGTTGACGGACTGCCAGGTGACGCCGTACCGCTCCAGGCCGCCGTCGTGGATCTCGCTGATCATCTGGGTGAGGAGGTGGGTCTTGCCGGTGGCGGAGTCGCCGACCATGGCGACCGTGAGCGGGCTCCCGTGGGTGAGGTAGGGGACGGGGATGTAGTGCGGCGGCACCCCGTCGGTGTTGGGGCAGCGCTGGTAGGCGGAGCGGAGGGTGTCGGAGCGGCGCAGGGCGTTGCTCTGGCGGCCGATGTCGAGGGCCGAGTACTGCTGCTTGTCGTCCCGGACGAACAGCTGCCGCTCGTCGTAGGAGACGAGTTCCAGGCAGAACGGGCAGAGCATCTCCCGGTCGGGGACGGTCCGGCCGGGCTCGGGGGGCGCGGTGGTCACCGGTGGTTCCCTCCTCCGTGGAACCACGTGCGGGCCCTGCGGGTCGTGGGCGGCTGCTCGACGCCGGCCGGCGGGAGCGGGGGCGGCGGGGGCGCGGGCGGTCCCGCGGAGCGGCGCAGCGAGGCGTGCTTGCGGGCCAGCGCCTCGTCGAACTCCCGGCGGTAGGGCTGCATCGGGTCGGAGCGGTCGGCGGCGAGGAACTCCGTGCCCGCGTCCGGCATGAGCAGGTCGAGGAGCCGGGCCGCAGTGGGCCGGTCGGCGGCGCGCGGGGCGAAGACCGGGGCGAGGGAGTGGGCGAGGGAGCGGTGCCGGGCGAGGTCGGGCGCCGGGCCGTCCGGGTTTCCGGGCCGTCCGGTGACCAGCTGGTGCAGCACCTGGCCCACGCTCCACAGGGCGTCCCGGGCGTCGGTGTCGCCCGCCCCGGCGCGCTGTTCGGGCGAGGCGTAAGGGGGCACGCCGTACGGGGTGCGGGGGCTGCCGGTCCGGGCGGCGGAGCCGAGGTCCCACAGCTGGACGCCGTGCCGCTGGTCCCAGCGGACGGCGGCGGGCACGATGCCCCGGTGGACCAGCCCCACGGCCTCCATCAGCCGCACCGCCAGCACCAGGTCCCGCTCGATGACCTGCTGTTCGCTGGTGGAGACGCCGTGGGCGAGCGAGGACACGGGCCGGCCCCGGGGGGCGGCGTACAGGACGAACGGCTCGGCCGCGTTCATGTCGTGGCCGACGGGCGTCGGGAAGAGCCCCCGGAAGCGGGTGCCCGAGTAGGCGCGGTGCAGGGCGAGCGCGGCGGCCGTCTCCGCCTCCAGCAGGCCGTACGCGGTGCGGCTGCCCGCCTCGGCGGCGGGCAGCCGCACCTGGAAGCCCTTCCGGCCGCCGCTCAGGTGGACCGTGCGGGCCACCGTGGGCGGGCGCACCGCGCGCGTCAGGTCCGGCTCGAAGCGGGCCCGGACGCGGTGCAGGGTGCCCTGCGGGGAGACGAAGGACAGCTCGTCCGACCCCTCTTCCCCCTCGTCCTCCGCCGCCGGCGCCTCGGGCGGGACGGCTTCCACGGCGAGCGGGGGCCACTGCTCCGCTCCGTTGCGCGTCCGCTGATGGTCGTTCACCATGTGGATCCCCCACTGCCGTCCTCCGGGCCGCGGGCCCGGCCCCACACCGTCTCCACCGTCCCCGTCCGCAGCGGGGTGAGTCTCAGGGCGCCGACGAACCTGCCGGAGGCCGTCCACGCCGCGTCCGCCGCGCCGTCGTCCAGCGGCTGGCCGTCGTCCGGCACTAGGACCGGGCGGACGGCCTCGGGGGCGAACCGGATCAGCCGCGCGGCGTCCGGGTCCCTGCTGAGCAGCGCCGACTGGGCCGGGGAGCACAGCGGTTGGAGCCGCCGCCCGGCCAGCTCGGGGACGAGCGCCTCCCGCAGCCGCTGCCGTCCCATGCCGAGCAGGGACATCGGATCGCCACGCCGCCGGTCCGGCCTGGCGTACGGCGGCCCCGGCACCACGCCGTAGCGGCTCACGTGCCGGTGGGCCGTGGCGATGGCCTGCCGGACGGCCTGCTCGGGCGTGGCGGCGGGCCCGTCGGCGGCGGGGGCCGCGTGCTCGCCCCAGTGGCGGCGCAGCGCGTCGACGGTGGCGTCCGCGAGGTCGGCCACCAGGGTGGGCAGCAGGTCCGGGCCGCCGTCGCCGGTGCCCCGGTCGAGCCAGGGCGGGGCGGGGTCCTCAGCGGCAGGGGCCGGGGGGCCGACCGGCCCGTCCGGCCGGCCGCCGGGCTTCAGACCCTCCTCCCGCGTCCCGTCCCGGGGCCAGCCGTCGTCGTGCCAGCCGTCGTCCGGCCACTCCTCCTCGCCGTGGTCCGGGCCCGTGGTGTCCCACGGGTGGCCGTCCGGCTCCCCGGGGCCGCCGACGGCGGCGCGCAGGGCACCCGCCAGGGCGCGCGCGCCGTCGGCGCAGCGGGTGCGCTCGGCGGCGGCCCACCACTGCTGGCGCACGGCGTCGGCGAGCACATGGTCGGCACCGGCCAGTCCGGCGCCGAGGGCGGCGGCGCCGCTGCCGTCCCACCAGTCGTCCACGGCCCGGACCCACCGCACGGCGAGCAGGGCGACACTGAGCAGCAGGGCCAGCAGCGTCCCGGCGAGCGCGGCCCACGCCGGCACGTCCAGGAACCGGCCCGCGAGCAGGCCGCCCGCCGCGCCCGCGGCCGCGGCCGCCGTCTGGGCGCCGCCCGCCAGGAGCGCCGGACCGCCCGCCCCCCGCCCCGGGCGGGCGCGGGCGGCCAGCAGGTGCCCGCCGGACAGCACGGCGAGCGGCAGCAGGACGAGCAGGGTGCCGGGCCAGGGCCACAGGACGCCGAGGAGGGCGAGCACGGCCACCGGGACGAGCGATCCGGGCCCGGTCCCGGCGAACCGGAAGGGGTGCCCGGTCCGCACCGCCCCGGGCAGCCCCTCCGGGCAGCGCTGCTCCAGCTCCCGCAGCCGCCCGCCGGCCGGCAGCGGGGCGACCTGCTCCGCCAGCGCGGTGAGCCGATCGGCGGCGGTCCGCAGATCCAGGCCACCGTCCAGCATCTGCACGGTGAACCGGCCCAGTTCCTCCTCCGCCGGCCGCGCGGGCGGCCGCTCCCCGGCGGACGGCGGCGCGATCCCGGCGTCGCGCAGCCGCAGCGCGGCCTCCCCGGGCGGGGTGCCGAGGGCGCCGCTGTCCCGCAGCGCCCCGGCGACCAGGGCGCGGTAGCGGCCCAGCGCCGCGGCCGCGTCCCCGACCGCCCGGGTCAGCCGCTCCGCCACCGGCCGCCCGAGGCACAGCCCGCGCGGCGCGGCCAGCTCCGAGCGGGCCCGCTCCGCCTCGCCCAGCGGCTGCGCGCAGGCCCGGTGCGCCCGGTCGGCCGGGCCGCTGGGGATCCGCAGCCGTTCCCCGGCCGGCAGCGGCCCGCCCTCGGCCAGTTCCGCGAGCCGCCCGGGCAGGTCCCGGGGCCGCACGTCCGCCGGGGCGGGGGCGGCCGGTTCCCGGGGCTCGCCCGCGAACCGGGCCAGGGCGCCGTCCCAGGCCCGCTCCCGGGCCCCGGCCGACAGGTCGTGCTCCAGCACCCGCAGGGCCGGGGCGGCCGTGGCCGCGGGGGACCGGCACAGGCCCGCCAGCACCCGGTCGTACAGCTCGGGGGTGCGCAGCAGCTCGACCAGGGCGGCGAGCGCGGCGGCGCGCTCCTCCTCGCCGGCGGCCGCCGGGTCCGGGGCGGCCAGCGGGTCGGCGGCCCAGAGCACCCCGACGCCCGAGGAGCGCAGCGCCGACGCCAGCCGCAGCCGCCCCGCCCCGGGCTCCCCGGGGTCGTCCGGCAGGTCGCCCACGGCCAGGCAGACCACCCGGACCGGGACGTCGGCCGGATAGCCCATGACCAGTTCGTACGCGGCCGCGTGCCCGCTCAGCCCGGCGGGCGTGTCCACGATGAGGAAGCGGGGGTGCTCCGGCTCCGCGGCGCCTTCCCGGCGCAGCCGGGCGGCGACGGACTCGCGCAGCCGGTCCGGGCCGTCGGGGCGCTCGTGCGGCGAGCGGAAGTCCAGTGCCACGACGAAGGGTTCGTCCGTGCGGCCCGCGGCGTTCACCACTCGGGTCACTCCCGGCCTCCGTCCCGCGCCGTGCGGGTCCCGCCCGCGTCGTCCCGGCCGTCCGCGGCGTACGGGCCGTCGTCCGGGTCGGCCCGGCCGTCGCTGTCGGACAGCCCCCACGGGACCGAGGACTCGTCCCCGGGCCAGCCGTCGTCCGGCGGCGGCTCGTCCGGATAGGGCGCGTAGGGCGGGGCCATGGAGCCGTCGTACGCGGCGGCGGCGCGCCCGGCCGTGGGCGCGGCCGGGGCGTCCGGGGGCGTGGCCCGGCCGCCGCCGGTCACCGGCCACTCCGGCTCGGGCGGCCCGGGCGGCGAACCACCGCCGGGGCCTGGGGAGTCGGGGCCCGGGGAGAAGCCGTTCCAGGGTGCCGTCTTCGGGGCGTCCGGCGCGGCGGCGGGCCGTGCGGTCCCGGCGGGGCGCTGCGGCGCCTCCGGGCGGCCCGCGACCGGGGGCGGGGGCCAGGGCTCCTCGGCCGGCCGCGGCCGGGCGGGCTCTCCGTACGGCCGCTCCGGCGCCGGGGCGACCCCGCCGGCCCGGGCCCAGGCCCCGGGACTCCCCGCCTGCCACACCGGTTCGCCGTGCCCGTCGCCCGGCCACGCCCCCGCCGGCCCGTGGGGCCGCCGGCCGCCGTGCTCCGGTCCGGTGCCCGGCGCCCCCGCGGGCGGCGCCTTCCCGCTCCCCGGCGGCACGGGCCCGTCCGTCCGGCTCACCCACTCCTCCAGCAGCCGCAGCGTCGGCCGGACCGCGGGCCGCCCCTCGGGGAAGGGGACGTCCAGGGCGTCCGGGAGGGTCTCGGCCCAGAACTGCCGCAGGGGGCGCAGCCATTCGGCGTTGTCGCCGTAGTGGCGCTCGTGCTCGTCGAGCAGGGCGAGCTGGCGGGGCGCCACCTCGCCGACGAAGGCGGCGTACAGCGGCGAGGGTCGGCTGCCGGAGGCGGAGAGGCCCTCCGGGAGGACCTTCATCAGCTCGCGGCAGTAGTCCTCGACGATGGTGTCGCCCGTGGACTCGTCCAGCAGCGCCCAGCGTTCGTAGGCGCGCAGCAGCCCGGCCCAGCTGGAGATCCCGCCGCGGTGGGCGTCCAGGCGGAGCGTCATGGCGGGCGTCCGGGGGCCCGCCTCGTCGTGGAGGCGGATACGGACCCGGTGGGGCGACGCGAGGTCCCCCTGGTAGTCGACCTGGCCGTTCCACATGGCGCACAGCAGGCGGTGCAGGATGTGCTTGCGGTCCTCCTCGGTGCTGGCCAGCCAGTCGTCCCGGCAGCCGAGGCGCTGCCGCCAGCGGAGCATGTCGTCGGGGCTCGGGTCCTGCTGGGCGCGGGCCCACTGGCGCAGCACATGGCGCGCCTCGGGCACCTCGGTGAGGCTCATCTCGCTGCGGAAGAGGACGACGCTGATGGAGTCGGTGTCCACGGCCCGGCACTCGACGGTGCGGTGGCGCGCGGCCGGCAGGTGGATGGCGCCCTTGAGGTAGTTCTCGGCGGCCTCCTTGCTGTGCGCGCTGGGGTAGGTGATGAGCACCTTCAGCGGGCCGTTGCCCTCGGGCGTGAATCCGGCGGGGAGCAGCCCGGCCAGCTTGTAGCCGAACTGGCGCAGGGCGCCCTGGCTGACCTGCTCGGCGGCCTTGGCGTCGCCCGCGGCCGCCGAGAGCAGGGTGCCCAGGCTGGGCATCAGGGGCCTGGCGCGCTGGTCGCGGCCCCGCTCGGCGAAGGCCTTCTCGACGCGCTGCTTGAGAACTCCCTTGAGCCGGTCGACGGTTGCCGCCGGGGAGCGGCGACCGGCGGCGAAGGCGGCCTGCCAGCGGTCCGCGTCGATCAGGTGCAGCAGCAGCGCGTCCTCGTGGTCGTTGGGGCGCAGGCCCTCGCTGTCGGTCAGACGCTCCGCCAGGTCCTCGTAGAAGTGGTCGAGGCTGGCCTGCGGGGGCAGGAAGTAGGAGACGCCGGTGCGGTCGTCGTACAGCTCCCGCACCTGGGCCGCGTACGAGCCGCGCTGCTCGTCGAGGAAGGCCCGGCAGGCCTCCACGAGCAGGGACATGTCGTTGCGCAGGTCGTCGGCGGCCTGCCGCCAGCGCGGCTCCTGCTCGTTCCACGCCCGGTGCCAGACGTCCCGGGCCCGCCACTGGTACCAGCGGTTCTGCTCCTCCAGGGCGGCGGCCACGTCGTCGTCCCCCCAGCGCGGCCGGGAGAGGCCGGCGAGCCGGCCGCGGATCCGGGGCACGGGGGGCGGCTGGACGGAGACGCCGGGCGGCCGGGCGGGCTCCCGGCGCCGGTTCTCCAGCATGCCGAGGAAGCCCAGGGCGGCCACCGGGTCGGAGTCGCCCGGCGCGCCCCGGACGACGGCCTCCAGCCGGAACAGGTCGGTCTCGCGCAGCATCTGCTCGGCGGCGGTGCGCGGCGCGAACGCCTCGGCCATCGCGAGCGTCCGGCGGGCGGCGTGCTGTTCCAGGTCGGTCAGGAGCCGCTGCATCGCCTCCACGCGGTCGCGCAGCGCCTGTTCGATGTCGGGGCCGCCCCGGGGGAGGACGGCCGGCGGGTCCGGCGACTTCAGGGGCTCCCGGCGCCACAGCTCGCCGAGACCGGCGCTCGTGAACAGCCGGCTCACCAGCGGGGCGGTCCCCGCCGAGCCGGGCACCGAGCGGTCCAGCAGCCGCGGCACGGCCTGGGCGAGCATCCGGGCGGAGACCAGCTCGGCGAGTTCGTCCAGCGGGGCGGTCATGGAGGCGACCAGGCTCGTCGAGACGCCCTGGTGGCCGATGCCGCTGGCGGCCCGCATGCGGCGGGTGACGCCCCGGTTGATGAAGTTGGACGCGAAGGTCTGGTAGTCGTCGTCGGCGTGGCCCGGCCCGTCGCCGAGTTCGGTGCCGGTCAGCGACATCACCAGGGAGGCGATGGAGCGCCGCAGGTCGTTCGGGCGTATGCCGGAGGTGCGGCTGAACAGGAACGCGGTGGGCACCATGCCGGTGGGCAGCCGGACCGGGTGCATCTCGGGGTAGCGGATGCGCAGCGCGGCGAGCTGCCCGGAGTCGCCGAGGTCCGCCTCGACGTCCGGCACGTTCTGCTCGTCGACGAGCCGGAACAGGTCCACGACGGCGCGCGCCGCGTTCAGTTCGGCGGCGCGGCCGCCCCCGTTCTCCGGGGGGAACGCCGACGGCATGACGACCAGCGGATAGATCCGGGCGCCCTCGAAGTTCTTCTGCTTGAACGCCTGGCCGATCAGGTGCAGGTAGTCGAGGAAGATCCCGGCCCCGGTGCCGCCCGCGACGGAGAAGGCGACGAAGACGTCGCAGCCGCGGATCGGCCCGCCGCCCAGCTCCTCCAGCTCGCCGCCGGACTTGCTGATCTCCTCGATCGCCTGGATCAGCGGTCCCGCCACCGGGGCGATCCCGCTGCGCAGGCTGCCGAACAGCGCGGCCCGCCCCACGGTGGGCAGTTGGCCCGCGCCGCTGTGCAGCGGCGCGACCTTGGGCTCGCCCTCGTAGGGCGGCAACCAGCCGGCCGTCTCCTCGCGGAGCACGGCGCGCAGCATCCGGGTCACCTCGGGGGAGCTGCGGTAGCCGGCGGGCAGCAGGTCGTGGGTGGCCCGGGCGGTGCGGGCGTAGGCCCGGCGCACCGTGCGGTCCTCGGCGCTCAGGTGCGGGAGCTGGTTGAGTTCGGCCTCGCTGAAGTCGGCGTACACGAACTGCAGGCAGGTGGGCAGCTGGTGGCGCAGCCTCCGGCCGCCGGTGCCGGCGCCGATGAGCGCGGTTCCGTCGGGACCGCACAGCTCGGCGCGGAGCCGGCGTTCGAGTTCGGCACCGACGAGGCCGCCGGTGCCGCCCAGGCCGACGAAGAGCATCGGCTGGAAGATTTTCATCGTCGTCGTCCCCCTTGCCGGGTGCCGGACGGCACCCGGGTCGTGTGGTTCGGGCTCTATGGGGTGCGGTCAGAGGTCGGGGTGGTAGGGCGGGGGAGCGGCGGGGGTTCCGCTCGGGGGCCAGGCCGTCCCTTCCTCCGGCGGGCGGTCCGGGTGGCCGGGGCCGGGCTGCGCGGGGCCGCCGGAGGAGGTTCCGGTGCTCTTGGCCTTGGGGCGCAGCAGGGCGGTGAGGCCGCGCAGGCGGGCGCGGTCGCGCCGCCCGCCGCCGGAGCCCCGCTCGATCCGCAGCTCCGCCCTGCTCTCCGGCACCGGGACCGTGCCGCCGACCGGCACCTTCTCCTCGGCGCCGCCGGGCACCCGCAGCAGGGCGCCGCCGTCGCGGCGGTCGCGCCGGAGGTGGTAGCGGCCGGTGGTGGGCCGGGGTTCGAGCCGGGGCCAGTCGGTGGTCTCGTCGGCCACGTCGAAGCGGTACGGGACGGCCCCGCCCGGGCCGACGGTCAGCGGGTTGCCCTCCCGCAGCCCGGCGCCGTCCGGGATCAGCAGCCTGAGCACCAGCCCGCCGGGGTCGCCGCGCCGCTTCCGGTCGCGCAGGGCCCAGACCGCGTACGCCGCCAGGCAGCCGAGCGCGATCGCGCCCGGCACGATCGCCCCCCACCAGTCGTGCCAGACCCGCGAGAGCAGGCCGGGCACCGGCACCACCTTCACGGCGACCAGCCTGGCGTCGAGCACCTGGCCGTCCTTGGTCGCGTCGGTGACCTGCACCTTTCCGGCCAGCGAGCGCGGGCCGCCGGGGCCGACACGGAGGGTGCCCCGCACGGTCGTGGAGTCGCCGGGCGCGAGGTCGATCCGGGACGGCGAGACGGTGAGGTCGCCGGGCGCGGCGTCGGCCACGTCGAGGCGCAGCGTGCGGGCGGTGGAGGAGGTGTTGACCGCCTTCACGACGACGGGCAGGGAGCCGCCGGGGTGGACGGTCGCGTCCCGTACCTCGAGCCCGGCGCGCACGTCGGGGTTGGGCACGGCGACCTGGGTGGGGAAGGGCCGGTGGTCGGCGGTGAGCCCGATCGCGGCGAGCACCCCGGCCACCTGGAGCGTGCCCTTGGCGGAGCCGGGGATCTGCACGCTGCCGGTGAACTCCCCGTCGTGCGCCTTCGCGTCCCCGTCCCGGCCGTCGTCGTGGAGGGAGATCGGCCGGGCGTCGAAGCCGTCGCCGGTCAGCTGGGCGGAGACGTCCAGCCTCGCCAGGTCGCGGGCGTCGGTGACCGGCTGGTCGTCGCGCGTCTGCAACCGCAGGGCGACGACGGCGCGTTCGCCGGCCCGCGGCGACGTGGGGCTCATGGTGATGGAGGAGTGCAGCGCGCCGCGCCACTGGACGCCGACGGTGGCCAGCTCGGAGCGGTGCTCCGGGGGAGCGTCCAGGTGCACCTTCCAGTCGCCGGGCCGGGGGTTGGTGATCTGGAGCGACTCCACTTCCTGTCCGGCGCCGGAGAGCTGGAACGTCGAGCCGTCGGCGTTGTGGTTCGGGTCGACCTTCTCGCCCCGCGGGTCGTAGTAGGTGGCGGTGACCTTGGCGTCGCCCTTGGAGACCACGATGCTGGCCAGGGTGGCCAGTTGGGAGATGCGCAGCGTCACGTCGCCCGGCGAGGAGGTGGTCTGCGAGTCGTTGTGGATCAGGCAGCGGGCGGTGGCGAAGGCGTCCTGGAGGGCGTTGCCCAGCGCCTTGGCGGCCACCTTGACGGCCCGCGGCCGGGCCTGCGGCAGATTGACGCAGGCGCCCTGGTAGCCGCCCGCGGCCATGGACTTCAGCTGGTCCAGGTCCGGGTCGTCGCCGAAGCCGAGCGGCCAGATCTGCACTCCGGCGTCCCTGGCCTTGGCCAGCTCCACCGCCAGCTGCCGCTCGCCGTTCTGCTGGACGGTGCGGGGGTCGACGCCGGGTCCGGCGCCGTACGAGATGCTGTCGGCGACGTCGAGCTTGCCGTCGGTGAGCAGGAAGAGGATCCGGGGCGTGCCGGAGGGGGCCTGGCCGATCCGGTCCACCGCCTGCCGGATGGCAGAGGGGAAGTCCGTTCCGGCGCCCTGGTCCGGGCGGCGCCGGGCGAGCTTGCGGAGGCAGTCGCCGATCCGGTCGCGGGCCACCGCGTCGAGCGTCTGCGGGGCGCACACCTCGTCGACCGGGTGCTGCCCGCTCTTCTCGGCGTCGCCGAAGCCGAGCACCGTGAGCCGGGAGCGGGTGGATATCTCGCTCTCGGCTATGCGCGCGGCGGCGTCCTGCTCGCGCGCCACGTCCGCGTCGCTCAGGCTGGCCGACTCGTCCACCGCGATGGCCATCTCGATGGGATCGACCGGCTGTTCGGAGCCAGCGGCCGCCGCCACGGTGGTGTACGCGCCGGGCTGCGCCATCGGTCCGGCCACGGCCAGCAGCCCGGCCGCCAGCACCGCCGCGGCGCCCCGCACGGCACGTCCGGCCAGAGGATGGCCGGCCCACCGGACACCTCCTGGCGCCCCGGCGCCGCAGTTCCTTCCGCTCACTTCCCTACCCCCGCTTCTTCCCGAACTCCTGCGTTCCGTGCGTCTGTTCGCCCCCGGTGGCCCCCGGGCCCGGGGCGCTCAAGCGGTCAGCAGCCCGGCGGTGACGCACACCACGCCCCCGAGCAGCCAGCACACCCCCCAGCGGATGCAGCGGTACTTCTCGGCGAGGATGTGGCTCAGGTCCACCGCCTGGGTGATCAGCCAGGCCGCCGGGTCCCCGCCCGCCTCGGCCGCCGCGGCCAGCACGCCTGCGGTGCCAGAGGCCCGATGCAGCGTCAGCACGTCGGCGTAGAAGGTGATGCCGGGCCCGGAGCGCTCGGTCCCGCTGCGCGGGAGGATCGCCCGGACGAGCTGGGCCGCCCCGAGCAGCCAGGCGAGCGCGGCCAGGGCCAGCAGGACCGTGCCCGCCGCCGACGGCCGGGCGGGCAGCCGGTCGGCGCTCACCAGCAGGGCGGGCAGTGCGAGGACGAAGGAGAGCAGCACCGACGCCTTGGTATCGGCCCGCGCCACGTCGTCCCGGACCACCGTCAGCAGCCGGCCCGCCACGAACCCGGCCCCCTGCTCCTCGGTCACCTCCGTTCCTCCTCGTCCTCGGAGTCCCAGTAGTCGCGGCGCTCCGTCCGGCGGCTGCCGGACGGGGGCCCGTACGGCGGCTCGGGGGGCTCGTACGGGCTCCGCGCCTCCGTGTCCCAGGGGTCGCGGGGGGCCTCGGCCCGGTCGGCGCCCTCGGTGCCGCGCCTCTGGTGGCCGTCCTCCTCCTCGTCCAGCCAGGAACCCGCGTTCCAGACGCGGCCGGTGCGGGCCGGGCCCTCGTCGCCCGGCCAGGGCCGGTCCACGTCGGCGTCCTCGGTGTTCCCGGCGTCCCCGGCGTGCGGACCGGGCAGGGTGCGCGGTCCGGGCGGGGTGCTGCCGCCGGGGAGGGCCGGCGGGGGCGGGACGGGCCGCGGCGGGTAGGGGGTGCCGGCGGGCAGCTGGTCCGGGAGCATCAGCGTCCGCAGGTGCGACTCCACCTCGGGGCTGGTGATCCGGCCCTGCTCCAGCATGCGCAGGAAGAACGCCCGGGTCTCGGTGCGGCCCTGCGCCTCGTCCTCGCGCACCATCCGCAGCAGCTGCTGGGCGTCCTCGAGGGTGCCGGAGGCCATCAGATAGGCGAGCCGGTCGGCGGAGCTGCCCTGGGCGATCTGCTCGAACACCGGCAGCCGTGCGGCGACGCGCCGCGCCTCGGCCTGGTCGGTGCGGGCCACTGCGACCTGGTCCAGGTGCACCTGGTCGGTGCCCACGTCGACGAACATCTCGACGGACAGGCCCACGTCGGCGCCCAGGCCCCGCCACCGGCCAGCGGCGATGTCGGCCCGGATCGCCTGGGTCACGCGCTGCGCGTCCCCCACCGCGTACCGCCCGGACACCTCCTGGAGCCGGGACGCGATCTCCGGCCCGAGGTCCTTCTCCACGTTGCGCAGCCCGCTCCTGGCGGCCCGTTCGCAGTCCGTCACCCGCCAGCGCAGCGTCACCTTCGCCCGGAAGAAGGTGGCCGCGCCCGCAGCGGGCAACTCCGTCTCGAAGGCGGTCACCTGGCGTCCGCAGGCCACCTCGCAGACGCTGATCACCCGGGCGTACCAGCGCTTGGGGCGCACCTGCACGGTCCCGTCGACGGTGACGATCTCGCAGCCGCCGTCGCTGTAGAAGACGACCGATGCGGCCCGGGTCCCGCCCTCGTGCCGGAAGCGGCCGACGGGGACGTGCTCGCGCAGCACCGGCCCGGTGACGGCATCGGGGTCGGCCGGTCCGTCCGGAGGACCGGGACGGAGCGGGCGGCCCTCGTCCGCCTGCTCGATCTTGTCGTTTCCGCCGGGTGCCGCCCGCTCCGCGTCCCGGCCGTCGTCGTCACCGTTCATGTCCGGCCCTTCCCTCCTCCCGGCCGCGCAGGACGGCCCCCACTTCGTCCAGCACCCGGTGCCCGAAGGCCGCGGGCAGCGGCTCGTCGGGCGCGGTGGTCAGCCCGTGGAGCACCCACTCCAGGCGCCGCCAGTCGCGCGGGCCGCGGATCAGCTGGGGCAGGAACCACAGCAGCCCCCGCAGCACTTCTCCGGCGTCCGCCCCGTCGGCGGCCGCGTCCTTCTCGGCCGCCCGCAGCCAGTCGCCCAGGTTGTCCATGGCCGCCTCGGCAGCCAGATGGCTGTCGAGCGTCCGCCACAGCAGCTCGGCGAGCGGGACGGCCGCGCCGGGCACCGCCACGGCGAGGGCGAGCGCCAGCGGCCAGTGGGCGCGGCGGCCCAGCTCCGCGTCGGTGTCCGCGGTCGCCGCCCGGGGCACCGCCGCGCGGGCGGCGAACCGCTGCCGCATGTCGGACCGGCTGCGGGCGGAGCCGTTCCGCAGGGCGCGGACGTGCGGCAGCCGGTCGCGGCTGCCGTTCGGGTACGGGGCCGCGGCCGCCGCCCGGGGCCGCGGCTCCTCCTCGCCGCAGGCCCCCTCCGGCTCCCAGAACTCGTCGGTGCGGGCGGCGCCCAGCCGGATCGCGCTCAGCAGCGCGAGGTCGCGGTGCTCGCCGGTCACCTCCGAGACCCACTCCCGCAGACAGGTCAGCACCTCGGCGGCCCTGCTGCCCGAGGCGAGCCGGGCCAGGGCGTACGAAGCGACCTGGAGGTGCGCCCCTTCGTCGCGGGTGCCGATCCTGCCCAGGAGTTCGACGGCGGCGCGGGTGTCGTGCTCGGTGCGCCCGTAGCCGAGGACCAGCGCGGCGGTCCAGCGCAGCCCCGGCTCGGTGCCGTCGGCCCAGTCCCGTACGACGGCGCCGACGGCACGGCGGTACGGGTCGCGGCTGCCGGTCTGGTCCAGGGCGGTGGCGGCGAAGAAGCGGCGGCGCGGGGTGCTCGCGGCGGCGAGCGGCCGGATCAGCTCGGCGAAGCCGTAGCCGATGTCGGCGGTGCACAGCTCGCCCGCCGCGACGGCGGCGCGCGTCCACACCTGGGGACGGGGGTCGTCGGCCAGCGCGCGCAGCCAGCGCACCACGGGGGCGCGCGCGGCGTGATGGCCGTGCCACACCTCGGCCAGGACGGCGCCCGCGAGCGCCTCGCCCCGGTAGTGCACGGTGCGCACCGGGACCGGGACGCCGCCCAGGCTCTCGTCCTCGCCCTCGTCGAGACCGGCGCGGCAGGCGGCGAGCAGGCCCTCCAGGTTCTCCGTGAACACCGGGCGCCCATGGGCCCGTTCCGGGTCCCGGGCGGTCAGGAACTCCCAGGCCAGCAGGTCGGCGGAGTCGGCCACCGCGCTGAACGCCTCGCCGTCGAGCACGGCGAGGGCGACGCGGAACGCCGCCTCGCGCAGCGTCGCGGCGACGGCCTCGCCCGGGCCCGCCTCCCGCTCCGCGGCGGTCCGGTCGCCGCCGCCCGCGCCCGCTCCGGCACCGGTGAACCATTCCTCGGCCTGGCGGCGGGCCACGTCCCCGCAGGCGTCCAGCAGCCGTTCCCGGGTCAGTTCGCCGTCCAGGTGGCGCACCACCAGGTCCGCGACGAGTTCGGTCTCGGAGGGGCGCAGCGCGTCGAGCCGCAGGCCCAGCGACCGGAGGAAGAGGGGGTGGTCGAGGATCCGGTCCGCCCGGTCGAGCGCCGCACTGCCGTCCCGGCTCTCGGCCAGCCCGCGGGTGAGGTGCCAGGAGAGCAGCTCGCGGGCGGGCGCGGGCGGGCAGTGCCGCCCGTACCGCCCGGTCAGCAGCGCGCCGCCGGGCGAGGACGGGGAGACCACCAGGACGGCGAAGGCGCCGCACCGGGCCAGCCCGGCCGCGAGGGCGTCCAGGTGCAGCTCCTGCGGTACGGGCCAGCCCCCGGCGGTCTCCGGCAGCTGGAGCAGCAGGCCGCCGCCGTCCGGGACGCCGGCCAGCAGGGCGGGCAGGTCGCGCACGAGGTGGGCGAGGGCGGAGGCGTCGAGCCGCCTGATCCGGCCTGCGGCGGGCGCTGCGTCCGGGCCGCCGCCGGCTTCCTCCCCGGGGTCGCTCTTCGCGGTCTTCGTGCCCTTCGCGTCCTTCGCGGTCTTCCCCGGGCGCGAGGTGAGTTCGTCGAGGAGGCAGAGCCCGGTGGTGAGCCGTCCGCTGCCGGGCGGGCCGCCGAGCACCAGGACGCGGCGGCCGCGCAGCGCGTCCTTGAGCTGCTGGTACGCGGCGGGGGCGCGGTAGACCTGGCGCAGCCGGTCCAGCTCGTCCTCGGGCACCTCGCCGAAGACCGGGCCGGGCGCCGGCCCGGCGCCCACGTAGACGTCGCCGATGTGGGCGAAGTCGAAACGGCTGCGGTCGACGATGCTGCTGTTGCCCCGGACGCTGAGGAACCTGGCCTGGGCCTGGCGGCGGGCCCGGGTCGCGGCGCGGGTGCCGCCGGGTGTGCCCTCGTCGGCCAGCGGGTCGCGCATGGCCTCGCGGAAGCGCTCGTCCTGGCGCTGTTCGCGTTCGGCCCGTTCGTCGTCCTCGTCGCCCGGCCGGTCCTTGCCGTCCGGCTCCTCGGTCCCGTCGGGCTCCTTGCCCTCCCGGTGCCCGTCCTCCCGGGGCCCGGGCTTCCCGTCCTCGTTGCCGCGGCCGGGGTCGTCGCCCGGGCGGTCTCCCCGGTCCCCCCGGTCCCCCCGGTCCCCGGGGTCCCGTGCCGGGGCGGGGGCCGCCGGTGCCGGTGCCGGGCCGTCCGGCGCGTCCGCGGTCACCTGCCGCCGCCGAAGGCGGTGGGGCCGCGGAAGGTGCCGCGGTCCACGACGATGCTGTCGCGCTGCGCGCGTATGCCGAAGTGGGCGCCGTCGCCGCCGTGTTCGGGCACCGGCCAGTCGTCGTCCGTCCCCGCTCCGTCCGGGGGCGGCTCCGTGGGCGGGGGTGGTTCCTCCGCGGCCGCGTGCGGCTCCCCGCCGTCCCCGAAGCCCGGGTCCCCGGGCAGTACGGGCCGGGGCTCACCGGGGACGTGGAACCACGCGGTGACCGGGCCCTCCTTGAGGACGAGCCGGGCGGAGCGGTAGGCCGAGGGCTCCACGAACCGGCCGCCGTGCCGGACCACCGCCGAGTGGAGCGCGTCGGAGACGACGCACACCAGGTCCCGCCCGGAGTGCGCGAGGACGTCCTTCGTCACGGTCGAGTCGGCCAGCCGGCAGACCAGGTCCATGGCCTCGCCGGACACGCCTTCGCCGTCGTGCTGCACCGGTCCGACGTGGAAGGCGACCCGCAGGCCCAGCGGCCTGGCGAGGTCCTCGTTGCCCGCCAGCAGCCGCTGGTGGATCTCAGTCAGCCAGGGTCCGACCAGCTGCACGGGCGGCACCCTGGCGTCCACGGCGGCGACGAATCCGTCGCCCCGGTCCTCCCGGTGCAGGAGTGCCGTCCCCACGCCGACCGCGGTGAAGGCCCCCTCGGCGTATTCGTAGATCCGCTGCCGCATCCGCCGCTTCGCGCCGTCCAGGTACTGGCCCGATTCCCGCGCGTCCACGCTCATCAGGAACTTGTAGACAGCACCGTCGCTCATCCGTACATCTCCGTACGCCCCTCCGATTCGGATGCCCGCCAGCATCCCCGCTCTCGCGCCTTCGGTATGTGGCCGTTTACACATCGAGATGAAACATCGGGAACGCGTCAATTACGCGCGCTCGGTGCGTGCCACCGCAAGCCCCACGCCAGGGGGTTGACAACAGATGGCACTCAATTCCCGTCAGAACGTACGGCCTTGGGGCTCGAAGCTCCCGCCCGACGCGAGCAGGCGCAGCACCGTGCGGTCCACGAGTTCGATGCGGCGCGTCCGGGTGCGCACGACGTCCGCGTCGCGCAGCAGCCGCAGCGCCTTGGCCACGGCCTCCCGGGTGGCGCCGACCGCGTCCGCCAGGTCGTGCTGGGCGAGGTCCACCAGGACGGCCTCCGCAGCCGTGGGGGAGGGGCGCAGCGCGGCCAGCTCCAGCAGCCGCGCGGCCAGGCGCTGGAGCACGGTGAGCGAGGCGAGCGAGCGGCGCTCCGCGTCGGCGCTGCGCAGCCGGGCCGCGAGCTGCGCCATCAGCAGCCCGTTGGCCTGCGGCTCGGCCGTGACGAAGCGGCGGAACCGGTCCGCGGTGAGCACCCGCGCCCGCACCGGCCCGAGCGCGGTGGCCGTGGCGCTGCGCGGCGAGCCGTCGAGCATCGCCATCTCGCCGATCAGCTCCCCGGGGCCGCGCAGCGCCAGGATGAGCCGGGCCGGGCCGCGCTCGGTCGTCGTCGAGACGACCGCCCAGCCCTCCAGGAGCACCAGCACATGGGTGTCCCGGCCGTTCTCCCACAGGATGTGCTGCTGCGGCTCGAACCGGCGGTCCGTGCCGAGGCGCAGCAGCGCTTCCTGAGCGCTCGGCCCCAGGGCGTACAGGAACGGCCGCTCACGTCCCATCAGGCTCATGGCTCTCCGGTACCCGCGCTCGCCCGGCCGCACGCAAAACACCCCTCCGATCCGCGTTTCCACGGACTGGAGGGGTGTTGCTGGCGGTAGCGGTGGGATTTGAACCCACGGAGGAGTTGCCCCCTCACACGCTTTCGAGGCGTGCTCCTTAGGCCGCTCGGACACGCTACCGAGAGAGAGCTTAGCGGACGGTGGGCCGTGGTCCGAAATCGGTTCCCGGGGGAAGCGGTGTGACGATGCTCATGGGGAGCGCACCGGCCCACCGGACACGCCCTGGCGCGCCCGGAAGAAACGGGTGAGGAGATCGGCGCACTCGTAGGCGAGGACGCCCTCGATCACCTCGGGGCGGTGGTTGAGGCGGCGGTCGCGGACGACGTCCCAGAGGGAGCCCGCCGCGCCTGCCTTCTCGTCGGCGGCGCCGTAGACGACCCGGTCCAGGCGGGAGAGGACGATCGCGCCCGCGCACATCGTGCAGGGCTCCAGCGTGACGACCAGGGTGCAGCCCGTCAGGCGCCACTCACCGACGGCCCGCGCGGCCTCGCGGATGGCGAGCACCTCTGCATGGCCGGTGGGGTCGCCGGTGGCCTCGCGCTCGTTGCGGCCGCGACCGATGACGGAGCCGTCCGGGGCCAGCACGACCGCGCCCACCGGCACGTCGCCGGTGCCGGGAGCCCGTACGGCCTCCGCCAGGGCGGCCCGCATCGGGGCGAGCCAGGGGTCGCGTACGGGATCGCGCTCGTGCGAGAGGTCCGGGACGGCTTCGTTCATGGCACCAGTGTGGGCGAACCCGGTCCGGGTGGCGTCAGCGGACGGCCTCCAGGACCTCGGTGCAGCCCAGCATGTCGGCGATGGAGCTGAGCGCGTCTCCGTCGAGGGCGAGCAGCTCCTTGCCGTCGACCCCCAGGTCCGACAGCAGGTGCTCGTCGCCCAGCGGCCCGGACGGCATGGCTGCGGCCGCGGCCGCGTCGTCGGCGTCCTCCTCCGGTTCGGGCTCGCCGTCCTCCGTGCCGTCGAGGTCGAGGGTGTCGAGATCGTCGGCGCCGGTGTCGTCGCGGCCGATCAGCTCGTCGACAAGCATCGCGCCGTACGAGCTGCGGCCGGCGACCGTCGCGTCCGAGACGAAGACGCGCGGGTCGTCCTCGCCGTCCACGCGGACGACGCCGAACCAGGAGTCCTCCTGCTCGATGAGCGCCAGGACCGTGTCGTCGTCCACCGCGGCCTCTCGGGCCAGGTCGACGAGATCGGCCAGGGTTTCCACGTTGTCGAGTTCTGTGTCGCTCGCTAGCCACCCGTCTTCGGTGCGCGCGAGCAATGCGGCGAAGTACACCGTGACTCTCCCACTGGTCATAGGCGGTGCCGGGTCG
Source organism: Streptomyces sp. 17_S59 (assembly GCF_056930295.1). Lineage (NCBI taxonomy): Bacteria > Bacillati > Actinomycetota > Actinomycetes > Kitasatosporales > Streptomycetaceae > Streptomyces > Streptomyces sp. 17_S59. Next base: position 3,690,744 of record NZ_JBXOWD010000001.1, read on the forward strand.
GACGGGGACCACCCCGCCCACTCGGAATCGTGGCAGAAACCCGGGCGTTGCGAGAGGTCTTCCGCGCTGCGTCGTGCAGCAGTCCGAAGAGATGTCCCTCACGCGCGGCCCCCTGGGGTCCGTACGGACGGCTGCGGACCGGACCGGACGGCCCGCCGGCGGCCTACCAGCGGAAGGTCCGCATTCTCAGCTGCTGGCGCATGCGGGCCGCCCGGGCCCTGCGCGGCTGCACCCGGTCGCGCAGCTCCTTGGCCTCGTTCAGTTCGCGGAGGAACTGGGCGCGCCGGCGCCTGCGGTCCTCGGCGCTCTCGGAGCCCTCCGCCGGGTCCTCCGGGCAGTCCGCCCCCGTCGCCGGTCCTGTCGGCCGATCGGGCGCTATGCGTTCCTTCGGCTCCCGCGGTTCTTCGGTTCGCCTGTCATGGCCGGCCATGGGCAGCACCACCTCGCGCCGAGGTCCTCGCCCGGCGACAGACCGGGCGTACGTGCCCACTTTCCCCCTAAGTGGTGGTTTGATGCCAGGGCGGCGACAGACAGTCGGCGGGGTACGGGCGGGAGCCGGCCCGTTAAAGCTCGGTTAATGTCGGTGTCATGCGGATCCACGTCGTCGACCACCCCCTGGTGGCGCACAAGCTCACCACCCTGCGCGACAAGCGCACCGATTCCCCCACCTTCCGGCGCCTCGCCGACGAGCTGGTGACCCTGCTCGCCTACGAGGCCACGCGCGACGTGCGCACCGAGCAGGTCCGGCTCGAGACCCCGGTCACCGCCACCACGGGCGTCCGGCTGTCCCACCCGCGCCCGCTGGTGGTGCCGATCCTGCGGGCCGGCCTCGGCATGCTCGACGGCATGGTCCGGCTGCTGCCCACGGCGGAGGTCGGCTTCCTCGGCATGATCCGCAACGAGGAGACCCTCAAGGCGGAGACGTACGCCACGCGCATGCCCGACGACCTCTCGGGCCGCCAGGTCTACGTCCTGGACCCGATGCTCGCCACCGGTGGCACGCTGGTCGCGGCCATCAACGAGCTGATCGCGCGCGGCGCGGACGACGTCACCGCACTCTGCCTGCTCGCGGCGCCGGAGGGCGTCGAGGTCATGGAGCGCGAGTTGGAAGGCGCCCCGGTCACCGTGGTGACGGCCTCGATCGACGAGCGCCTCAACGAGCACGGCTACATCGTCCCGGGCCTCGGCGACGCGGGCGACCGCATGTACGGCACGGCTGGCTGACCCTGTTCAGCCCGTCCGGCGTTTGAGGACCGGGGGGCCGGGGGCGGAGCCCCCGCCCTGCGGCGGAGCCGCATATCGGATACAGCGGGAAGGGGCGGGGTGGGGAAAGAACCGCCGGAGGCCCCGACACCGCCCCCTCAGCACTTGGCCCCAGCCGCCCCCTTCGGAGAAGGACTCGCACCCCCCGAAGGGGACGCCGACCCACCGGCACTGGGGCTGGCGCTCCCCGAGGGCGACGCATCGACCCCGCCCCGGTCCTCCAGCTCCGCCAGCACCCGATCGGCCTCCTCCTTCCCCGTCAGCCCCTTGTACGCATCGCCCAGCACAAGGTCCACATCCTGCCCCTCCCGCTGATCGCTCCGCGCCTCCGCGCCGCTCAGCTGCGTCCCCAGCACCTTCAGCGCCCCGTCGACCGCGCCGGGGGCGCCGAGCAGCACCGCCGTCCCGGTGACCTTCTTGTCGTAGTCGGCCTGCGCGTTGCCGACCTTGCCGATCCGGAATCCGCGGCGCTCCAGCTCATCCGCGGTGATCTTGGCGAGCCCCCCGCGCGGGGTGGCGTTGTAGACGTTGACGGTGATGTCGCCGGGCTTGGGCAGCTCCCTCGGCGCCCGGTGCCCGGCCGCCCGCGCCCCGTCCGGCGCGCTCTTGCAGTCGCCGTCCTTCTTCCGGGCCGCCGCGGCCTCGGTCCTGCTGCCGCCGCCGAAGACGTCGACCAGCTGGAGTGTCCCCCACCCGGCCAGCCCGAGCACGGCGGCCGTGGCGACGACGGCGAGCACGATCCTGCGGCGGTTCCGGGGGCGGCGCATGTGCGGGAACCGATGGCCCGTGATGCGGTACTTACCACCCATGCCTGGAGGGGTGAGCATGCTCATGAACGCAGCGTAGTGCGGGGTGGAGCCGCTGCCTACTAGATGATCAATGGGTTGCGCGGACCCCTACCCGAAAGGGCCAATTGCCGTCCGCGACAACTGTTCGGGCTGCCTCAGTCCAGCTCCAGCACGCGCGCGTGCAGCACCTGGCGCTGCTGCAGTGCGGCCCGCACGGCGCGGTGCAGCCCGTCCTCCAGGTAGAGGTCGCCCCGCCACTTCACGACGTGGGCGAAGAGGTCCCCGTAGAACGTCGAGTCCTCCGCGAGCAGCGTCTCCAGGTCGAGCTGCTGCTTCGTGGTCACCAGCTGGTCAAGGCGTACCGGGCGAGGGGCAACATCCGCCCACTGGCGGGTGCTTTCCCGGCCGTGGTCGGGGTACGGCCGCCCGTTTCCGATGCGCTTGAAGATCACACGGAAAGCCTACCGGGCAAGCGGCTCCCGGCGCAGCCATGGCACGGGAGCGCGAAGGTGACAATCGGCCGCATACCGGGAGTGATGGTTGGGACCTGTGAACGACGAATTTCCGTCCGCCCTACTCGGCGACCTCGGTCCGCTCCCACCACTCGTAGACGGGCAGCCTGCCCTCGACCGTCTCCTCGTGCCGCGCGGTGGCCTTGAAGTGCTCGTATCCGCCGCGGTGCGGGATCTTCAGCTCGTTGCCGGGCGGAGTGATCGGGACGATCCGCTGGGGCAGGTCCTCCGGACCGCCCTTGAGGAAGGCTTTGGCAGCTGGGCTCATGGGGTCAGTTTTCCGGCCGCCGGGGGCAGCGGCCCGGCGACGCGCCGCGGGGCCCGTACCGACCCGCCGGACACGCCCTACCCGGCTGCCTTCTTGGCAGCTCGTTTCATCTCCTGCTTGTAGGCACGGACCTTGCCCAGGGACTCGGGCCCGGTGATGTCGGCGACCGAGCGGAAGGACCCCTCCTCCCCGTACGGTCCCGCCGCGGCGCGCCAGCCCTCGGGCCGCACGCCGAACTGCTTGCCGAGGAGCGCGAGGAAGATCTGGGCCTTCTGCTTGCCGAAGCCGGGCAGCGCGGTGAGCCGCCGCAGCAGCTCGGCGCCCGTGGCGGCGTCGCGCCAGACCGCGCTCGCGTCGCCGTCGTACGTCTCGACGAGGTACTGGCACAGCAGGTGGACCCGCTTCGCCATGGAACCCGGGTACCGGTGCACGGCGGGCTTCTCGGAGAACAGGGCCGCCAGGGCCTCGGGGTCGTGGGCGGCGATCTCGTGGGCGTCCAGGTCGTCGCCGCCGAGGCGCCGGGCGATCGTGTACGGACCGGTGAAGGCCCACTCCATGGGGACCTGCTGGTCCAGCAGCATCCCGATCAGGGCGGCCAGCGGGCTGCGCGAGAGCAGCGCGTCGGCCTCGGGCTGCTGTGCGAGCCGAAGGGAGTGCTCCATGGGCCGATCGTCCCCCGGGACGGCCCCCGCCGCACACACACCGCGCCGCACACCCACCCGGGTGCCCGCTGCCGTCGGCTGATCGCCGCCGTCAGGTGATCGCGGCCAGCCGCTCCGCCAGCGCCCGCGGGTCGGCGCGCCACTCGGCCTCGACCTCGGCGGCGAAGGGGTCGGGGAAGATGTCCTCGGTGCCGGACCGCAGGCCGTCGACGGTGGCCCGGGCCACCTCGGCCGGGGTCGCCCGGGGGAAGTCGCCGAAGACGGGCTCGTGGCCGATGACGTAGTCGAGCATCGCGGTGTCCACGGGGCCGGGGAAGACGCCGTGCACGCCGATGCCGCGCGGCGTCAGGTCCTGCCGGACGGCCTGGGTCATCGAGAGCAGGGCGGCCTTGGACGCCGGATAGGCGCCCAGCGAGGGCGTGCCGCCGAAGGCCCCGACGCTGATGACGTTCACGACGGCGCCGCCGCCGTTGCGCTCGATCACGGGCGCGAAGGCGCGCATGACGCGCAGGGTGCCCAGGCAGTTGGTCCAGATGACGGTCTCGACGAGGTCGAGGTCCATGTCGAGCAGGTGGCCCACCCCGTGCGCGCCCGCGTTGTTGACCAGGACGGTCACGTCGGGCGCCGCGCCCGCGGCGGCGGTGATGCTGTCCGGGTCGGTGAGGTCCACGCGGAGCGGGACCACTCGGCCCGGGTCCTGGGCGGTCACCGGCTCCAGCGACTCCGGCCGCCGGGCCGCGGCGTAGACGCGCGCGGCTCCCTGCTCCAGGAACTCGGTGACGAGGGCGCGCCCGATGCCTCGGTTGGCGCCCGTCACGAGTACGACCGAACCCTCGATCCGCATGGTGGTTCCCCTTCGCGCGGCGGCCGGGTGGCTACCCCCTCAGGATCGCGGGTCGGCCGGGCGGCGGCATCACTCCGCGGTGGCGGGCGTGTCGTCCCAGCGGCGCTGGGCGCGGCGCAGCGAGCGGGGGTCGGAGTAGCCGAGCCGGTCGGCGAGCACCGACGCCGGGGTGCCGCCGTGCTGCAGCGCCCGCTCGGTCTGTGTCCGGCGGGCCGCGTCCAGCTCGGCGCGCCAGGTGGTGCCCGCGTCGGAGAGCCGGCGCTGGAGCGTGCGGGGGCTGACGGAGAGGCGGCGGGCCATGGTGGCGAGGGCGGCGCTGCCGTCGGTGAGGCTCTCGCCCAGCAGCCGGCGGAACCGCTCCTCCCAGGTCTCCGGTGCTGCCGGGGCCAGCGTGTCGGCGTAGCGGCGGAGGATCGCGGCGAGGCGGGGGTCGCCGGTGGGGATGGGCAGCAGCAGGTCGGCGGTGCTGAAGGTCATGGTGCCGGTGGCCTGCCCGAAGTCGAGCCGCCGCCGGGGGTCGAAGGCCTCTCTCAGCTCGGTGTGCAGGCGCGGGGCCGCCTGCCGGAAACCCACGTGCAGGGGCCGGACGGGGCGCCGGGCGGCCCCGCTGAGGCGGGCGGACAAGAGCGCCATCGAGAACCGCTCGGACAGGTCCATGGCCGGTCCGCCGTCCTGGAAGTGGCGGAAGGTGTAGGTGGTCTCCCGGTCGTTCTGCTCGGTCAGCTCCAGATGGCAGTTGGTGCTGATCAGGTGCAGATAGCGGGCGCTGATCTCCAGCGCCTCGCCCACGGTGGCGGAGCTGGTGAGCAGATAGTCGTAGAGATCCAGCGCCCCCAGCTGGTATTCACGTGCCAGGGCCATCGCGACGTCCGCGACGTCGGCCGCCCGCTCGGTCTGCTCCCAGACGGCGAAGGTGCAGCTGGAGGGGATGCGGGCGTCGGGGGTGGTCAGCGCCCAGTCGGGGAGGCCCGCGTCCCGGACGATGTGCTGCGGGTCGGCGCCGGCTGCGGTCGCCGCCACCAGGAGGAACTGGGCCACGGCGACGGATTCGTGCCGATTGTTCTCGGGGCACGGCTGTGTCATGACGACATGATCACCCCATTTGTGGCATGCCTTGTGCCGAAGGTGGCGCCTTGTGTCCTTTCTCTCAGCACCGGCGCGCATGATGCTGAAATCGCTTCGGCTCCCGGTCAGGGCATGCCGGCCGCCTCCCCGTGGCCCGTGAAACGCCGAGAAGACTTCCCCGGCCGGCCGAGGGGAGTGCGGGCAGGTACGGGGGTCCAGCCCGCGCTCCCCGGTGCCCGGAGCCGGGGATTCCGTATGTGCCGGGCTTCACGGCCGGCGGACGCGCGGGGTCTGCCAGGGGAGCGGCGTGCCCGCCCGCTTCACGGTGCGGATCACCGGGGCGGTCTCCAGGGTCCGGATGGCGTCGAGCGAGGCGATGCGCTCGGTGAGGTAGCGGGCGAGCCCCTGCGGGCCGCGGCAGTTGACGGCTGCGAGGAGATTGGTCGGCCCGGTGGTCATGGCGACCAGGGAGACCTCGGGGTGCTCCGCCATCGAGGCCGCCACGGAGGCCAGCCGCGAGGGCTGCACGGACATCCAGAGCCGGGCCTCCGTGGGGAAGCCGAGCGCGGCCGGCGGGATGTCGACCAGGAGGACGAGGACCCCGGCCCGGCGGAGCGCCGCCAGCCGGCGGCGGACGGTGGACTCGGGGCGGCCGGTGGCGGAGGAGAGTTCGGCGTGGCTCGCCCGGCCGTCGTGGGAGAGGACGTCGAGGAGCCCGCGGTCGAGGTCGTCGAGGGTGATGTCGCCGAGGGTGCCGAGGGCGGGGTCGTCGAGGATCTCGCCGCCGCCGGGCTCGGCGGGGGGCGGGGCGAGCGCCGCGGCCTGCTCCGGGGTGAGCCGGGCCGCCCCCGCCCAGGTGCTGGGGAGCGCGTACTGCCCGAGCAGCAGGTGGGCGGAGACGGCGGTGATGCGGCCGGTGCGCGGCAGCTTGTGCAGCAGCAGCGCCTGGCTCTCGTCGGCGGTGCGGGTCTGGGTGCTGAAGGAGATCTCCGTGCCGCCGGAGAGCAGGTGGACGTACGACGTGTCGGGCCGGGCGGCGAGCGCCTCGGCGATGGCGCCGCCCGCGTCCGGAGTGCACTGGATCCGGATGGTCCAGGCGCTGTGGCCCAGGCGGGCGCCGTTGACGGTCCCGACGACGCGCAGCACTCCGGCGGAGCGGAGCCTGCGGTAGCGGCGCGCGACGGTGCTCTCGGAGACGCCGAGGACCTCGCCGACGAGGCGCAGCGGGGCGCGGCCGTCGATCTGGAGGGCGTGGACGAGCCCCCGGTCGACGTCGTCGAGGGTGACGGTATCCGTCTTCATGGCGCCGAGCATGCCAGTATCCGGCGCCCAGAGGCGATCGACTGGTGGTTCCGTGCGACCGGCCCGGACGGTGGGCGCATGACCTCAACCTCTTCCGAGCGGGGCAAGTGGCGGCCGCTGGCGGCCGTCTGCCTCGGCACCTTCCTCTTCCTGCTCGACACGACCGTGCTGTCGGTGGCCCTGCCCGCCATCGGTGACGACCTGTCGGCCTCGCTGGCCTCCCTGCAGTGGGTCGTGAACGTCTACACCCTGGTGCTGGCGGTGCTGATGCTCACCATGGGCTCGCTCGCGGACCGTTTCGGCGCCCGGACGCTGTACGTGGCCGGGCTGGGCGTCTTCGGCCTGGCCTCGCTCGGCTGCGGCCTGGCGCCCGGCGCCGGGGTACTGATTGCGGCGCGTGGAGTGCAGGGCGTCGGCGGTGCGGCGATGGCGGTGACCGGGTTCGCCCTGATCGGCGCGGTCTACCGGGGGCCCGACATGGGCCGGGCGATGGGCGTGTTCGGTGCGGTCACGGGGCTGGGCGCGGCGGCCGGTCCGCTGCTCGGCGGCGCGCTGACCCAATTCCTGGGCTGGCGCGCGGTGTTCTTCCTCAACGCGCCGATGGTGATGATCACGATCGCGCTGGCACTGCGCGCCCTGCCCGCGGCCCGGCGCCGCCCGGCCCCGGCCCGCACCGCCCGCATCGACGTCCCGGGCATGGCCGCCTTCGCGCTGGCCGCGGGCTCGCTGACGTACGTCCTGACGGCGGACGGAGGCGACGGGCTCTCATCGACCGCCTCGGCCTTGCTCACGCTCGCTGCGCTGTCGTTCCTCGCCTTCGTCCGCATCGAACTCCGCGCTCCCGAGCCACTGTTGGACGTCCGCCTCTTCCGCCGCGCCACTTTCTCCGCCGTCATGATGTGCGTGCTCGCCTCCACTGCCTCGTTCGCGGCGCTGGTGTACACCTCGGTGCGGCTCCAGTCGGACCGGGACCTCGGCCCGGTGGCGGCCGGCGTCGCGCTGATGCCGCTCGCCCTGGCGTCCTTCGTCACCTCACTGGTGAGCGGCCGCAGGCTGCACGGCCGCTCGCCGCGCGCGCTCCTCGCCACAGGCCTCCTGCTGAGCGGCGCCGGCTGCGCCCTGCAGACCGTCTCCCTGCCCGCCGGCCTCGCCCTCACCGGCATCGGCGTGGGCCTGCCGGGCCCGGCCATGGGCGCCGCGGTGCTGTCGGCGCTGCCGCCCGAGCGGGGCGGCATGGCGACGGGGGCGATGATGACGTTCCGTCAGCTGGGCCAGACGCTGGGCGTCGCGGCGTTCGGCGTGCTGTACCGCCAGGGCGGCACCCCGGCGCAGGGGCTGGACCGGGTGCTGATCGCGGCGGCGGTCGTCGGGCTGGCCGGGGCGGCGGTCGCCGCCGTCCTTGCGCCGCGCCGACCGGCTGCGTCCCATCAGCCGCCCGCACCCACCCCCTCCACCGCCGCCGCGGCGAAGTGACCGCCTCACCGGCGGCGTGCCGACACTCTGGCGCCTCGTGCCCCTCGCCCCTACCGTGACCGCGGTGGGCGCACGGCACACCCCGCCCACACTGCGCATCCAACGAACGGCTTGCCACACCCTCGTCCGATGACTTCACGTCACGTCAGACAAGAGGTGAGTCATGTTCCTCCGTCGCAGACACGCCGTCCGGCCGTCCCGCCCGGGACGGCCGGTCGTCGCCGCCCTGCTCCTCGGCATCCTGGCCGTGCTCGCGGCCGGCCCCGCGCGGGCGGTGCCCGGCGCGGCGGGCCGGCCGCGGCCGCCCCTCGTCCAGCCCATCGACCCGCAGCGCTGGCGCAACCCCGACGACATGACCTGGGCCGAGTACCGGCACGTCCCCGGCACCGACTGGGCCGACCCGGCGGTGAAGCCCACCAAGCGCACGTTCAAAGGGGCCCTCGTGCTCCTCGACTACCCCGACGAGGAGTTCTCGGTCACCAAGCCTGCCGGGACGGGCCCGTTCGGCAACCCCCAGCCCGCCGCCTCGGGAATACCGCGCGACCAATTACCCACGTTCTACCGGGACTTCCTCAACAAGCCCGGCACGCTCAACCACGGCCACACCATCAACGAGTACTGGATGGAGGACTCCGGCGGCCGCGTCGGCGTCGACCTGACCCCGTTCGGCGTGTACCGCATGCCGTGGCAGTCCTACCAGTACGGCATCGAGCCCGGGATGAACCCCGGCGCCTGCCCCGTCGGGGACGTCTGCGGCAAGGACATCCGCGCCGACGGCAAGCGCGCCTGGGTCGCCGACGTGGGGGCGGACCGGGCCGGCGCGTTCGACTTCGTCTTCTACCTCACCGCCGGGGTGGACGAGTCCTCCGCCTGGCAGGAGTTCGGCCAGATGAAGTTCGGCACGGCGGCGGACGTGCCGCCCGTCTGGGGCCCGCCGTCGCCGATCCCCGGCGGCGGCAACGCCGCCCGGACCCGCTACGTGCCGTGGACGTCCTGGCAGGCCGCCGCCCGCATCTGGCCCAACGCGGCGAACGGCTCCTCCACCCAGGCGGAGAGTTCCGGCATGGCCACGTACGCCCATGAACTCAGCCACATCCTGGGCATCGGCGACAACTACAACAACCCCTACGGCACGCCCCTCAGCCGCGCCTACACCGGCATCTGGGGCATGCTCTCCCGGGGCACGTTCAACGGCCCCGGAGGCCCGCACTCCCGGTGGCGGATACCCGCGACCGGCGGCGGCTCGATGGGCGCCCAGCACGTGCTGCGGGACAAGATCCAGCTCGGCATCGTCGACGAGAAGAACGTCCTGCGCCTCGACCGCGACGCCCTCAAGGACTCCGGTCTCGTCGTCGCCCGCGTCACCGCGCGCTCCGCTCCGCCCGGCGAGAAGGGGCTTGCCGGGGTGAACGTCACCATGGCCCGCGACCTCTCCCCGGCCTGCGACCGCGACACCAACCCCCTGTGCGACGGCGGCGGTTACGAGAACTACACGCTGGAGGTCGTCGACCGCATGGGCATGGACTCGTTCACCCCGGACAGCGGCGTGCTCATCACCAAGACCAAGAACGCGGACCGGGCCCCGTTCGCCTGGGTGATCGACGCCCACCCCGAGGACATCGGCCTGGTGGACTTCACCCGCCCCGACGGCACCCCGCAGAAGATCACCATGGGCGACTACCGGCAGCTCAGCGACGCCCTCTTCCACGCCGGGGCCGACTCCGGCAGCTCGTACGAGTACGTCGACGAGGCCAACCGGCTGCACTTCTACGTCCTCGACGTGCGGCGCGACGCCGCCGGGGTGCTCTCCTACGACCTCGGGGTGCGCTCCCTGGACGGCGCGGGCCAGCAGGTCCGCGGGCTCGCCCTCGGCCGCGGCACCGCGCGGGGCAAGCCGGCCGACGGCCGGGCCGTGTGCACCTTCGCGCTCGCCAACACCGGGCGGGCCGCCCCTGGCGGCGACCCCCGCACCGCCTCCGACGTCTACCGGCTGTCGGCCACGGCCGCCGGGCGCGGCTGGTCCGCCTGGCTCCCCAACCGGCTGACCACCGCAACCTCCGGCGCCTCGGTCACCGTGCCCGTCGCCGTGACCGCGAAGCCGGGCGCCGAGCGCAGCGGCAGGATCACCCTGACCGCCCGCTCGGAGAGCGACCCGAGCCGGACGGCCGAGGCGACCTGCACCCTCAGGAAGTAGCGCGAACCAGGGGCATGTCAGTCGTCGAGGACCGTCAGGTCCAGACGGGCCAGCCGCTCGGGGTCGGCGAGGACGTCGAGCGCGGCCACCTTCCCGTTGCTGATCGTGAACGCCATGACCGACATCGGCCGGCCCCCGGCCATCGCGACGACGCCCGCCGCCCCGTTCACCAGGGCGGGGCGCGCGGCCGCCGCGAACCGCGCGAAGGTGATCGCCTGACCGGCCACCGCGGCCGCACCGCGCGTCACGGAGCCCGGGCGCAGCGCACCGCTGTCGGACCGCGCCACGACGTCCGGGTCCAGGACGGCGACGAGCGCGTCGAAGTCGCCGCTCCGGGCGGCGGCCAGGAAGGCGTCCACGACCTCCCGCTGGCGGGCGAGGTCGGCGTCCGGGGCCGGGGCCGCGCCCTGGACCCGGCGCCGGGCGCGGCTGGCCAGCTGCCGGGCCGCGGCCGGGGTGCGGTCGACGATGCGCGCGACCTCGTCGAAGGGCACGGCGAACAGGTCGTGCAGGACGAAGGCGAGCCGCTCGGCGGGGGCCAGCGTCTCGAGGACCACGAGCAGGGCGAGGCCGACCGAGTCCGCGAGCAGCGCCTCCTGCTCGGGGTCCACGCCCCCGGCGCCGCTGACGACCGGGTCGGGCAGGTGCACCCCGCCCTCCAGCGGCTCCTCGCGCCGCGAGGTGCGGGAGCGGAGCATGTCCAGGCAGACCCGGCCGGTCACCGTCGTCAGCCAGCCGCCCAGGTTCCCCACGCCGTCGGCCCCGGAGCGCTGGAGCCTGAACCAGGTCTCCTGCACGGCGTCGTCCGCCTCGCTCAGCGATCCGAGCATCCGGTAGGCCACCGAGCGCAGATGCCCGCGGTGCTCCTCGAAGTGCTCTGCCAGCAGTTCGTCGCCGTTCATGGTCCCGCCCTCGGTCCTTCTCCGTTGTTCCGGCCTGTCCGTCACAGCACTGACGGACGGGACCCCACCGATGTGACAGCATGCGCGAGGACCGGCGGAAAACGGTCACGGAGCGGCGGTGAAGTCGCTCACGATCTTGACGAACTCGTCCTGCTTCTCGAAGAACACCACGTGCCCGGCGTCGATCTCGGCGTACGAGCTGCCCGCGATCGCCGCGTGCAGCGCCCTGCTGTTCCCGACGGGCACGGTGGCGTCCTGGGCGGCGCCGATGACGAGGGTCTCCGCCTGGATGCGGGGGAGCAGGGCGCGGATGTCGACGCGGGTGTCGAGGTCGACGTGGCGCAGGGTGCCCGGGGTGGGCGGCATGTTGGGGATCAGCTGCTCCACCTGCTCGCGGCCGATGGCGTTGAGGAAGCCGCGGCTGAAGCCGGTCATCGTCACGCTCCGCCCGAACCCCTCGGCGTCGACCTGCCCCAGGCGCTGCCAGAGCGTGAACAGGTTGCGCATGTACTCGTCGCCGTCGGTGTGGGCCCAGCCGGACACCAGGATCAGCCGCCGCACCAGGTCGGGGCGGAGCGCGGCCACGGCCGCGACGACCGGGGCGCCCATGGAGAAGCCGAGCAGGTCGACCGGGCCCGCCGCGGAGTCCGGGCCGTCCCCGAGGTCCTCGAGGTCCTCGATGACGGCGATCACCTGGGCGGCCAGGCCCTCGACGGTCAGCGGCCCGCCGTCGTCCGTGGTGCGGTCGGTGCCGGAGAGGTCCGGGGTGACGACCGTGCGGCCCTCGGCGAAGCGCGGGGCCACCTGCCCCCAGGTGAGCCCGGCACCCGCGGACCCGGTGCCGTGGACGAGGACGAGGACGGGACCGGAACCGGAACGCTCGTAGGAGACCTGGGCGCCGGCGACGGAAACGGTGGCCATGACGGACCTCTTTCGCAACTCTCCAGACGGTGCTGGGGCCGGGGCGCTCGCTCCGGCACCGACAACACTGCCGCCGCCCGGAAAGGGGCGGGAGAGCCCCGCCGACCCTGGGACTGCCGGTCCCTGGTTCGGCTGCGGGCCCTCGTGCAGGATGACGCCATGACGATGATCAACCGCCGAGAGCTGGCCGACTTCCTGCGCCGCCACCGCGACCGGGTCGGCCCCCAGGACGTGGGCCTGCCCGCGGGCCCGCGCCGCCGTACTCCGGGGCTCCGGCGCGAGGAGGTCGCCCAGCTCGCCGGGATGTCGGCCGACTACTACATCCGGCTGGAGCAGGCCCGCGGCCCGCAGCCCTCGCCGCAGATGCTCGCCGCCCTCGCCCGCGCCCTGCGCCTGAGCGCGGACGAACGAGACCACCTCCACCTGCTCGCGGGCCACCGGCCGCCCGCCGGCCGCACCACCGGCGACCACGTCGCCCCCGGGCTGCTGCACCTGCTCGACCAGCTCCCCGCCACGCCCGCGCAGGTCCTCAGCGATCTCGGCGACGTCCTTGCGCAGAACGCCGTGGCCCGCGCCCTGCTCGGCGGGGTGTGCACGGTCTCCGAGCACGGCCGCAACGTGGTCTGGCGCTGGTTCACCGACCCGGCCGTCCGCCGCGCGTACCCGGCGGAGGAGCACGACCACTACAGCCGCGTCCACGTGGCCGACCTGCGCGCGGCCACGGGCCGCCGCGGCACCGACCCCGCGGCCGCCCGCCTGGTGGAGCGCCTGCGGGGCGCCAGCGAGGAGTTCGCCGCGCTCTGGGAGCTGCACGAGGTCGCCGTCCGCCGCCGCACCCGCATGCGGGTGCTCCACGACGTGATCGGCCCCGTCGACCTCGACTGCCAGGTGCTCCTCGCCCCGGAGGGGGACCAGCGCCTCGTCCTGTTCACCCCGCCGCCGGGCACGGACACGGCGAGCCGGCTCGCGCTCCTCGAGGTGGTGGGGACGGAGCGGTTCGCGGTGCCGGACTGAAGCCGTGCCCCCGGCTCAGGCGGACTCGTCCGCGTGGTGCCCGGCGGGCACCGCCTCGATGAGCGAGAAGGGGTGGGGGCGGGGCAGCGGCGTGACGGAGGCGAGGCGGAAGCCCGCTGCCCGGAACAGCGCGTCGAAGTCGGCACGGGTCCGCTCCCGGCCGCCCACCTGCACCATCATGTTGAGGTCGCTCAGGAACATGAGTTCGTTGGCGCCCCCGGTGGCCCCGGTGGGGGGCAGCACCCTCTCGACGAGCACGACGCGGCCGTGCTCGGGCAGCGCCTCCCGGCAGTGCCGGAGGATGGTGATGCACTGCTCGTCGTTCCAGTCGTGGAGGACGCTCTTGAGGAGGTGCACGTCGCCGCCGCTCGCGACGGCCGTGAAGAAGTCCCCCGGCGCCAGGGAGCAGCGCCCGTCGACACCCGCCTCCGCGAGCGTCCGCCCGGCGTCCGTGAGCCCCTCGGGGGCGTCGAAGAGGATGCCCTTCAGGTGCGGGTGGGCCCGCAGGACGGCGGCCAGGAGCGTGCCGTTGCCGCCTCCGATGTCGACCACCGTGGTGGCCGGCCCGAAGTCGTAGTGCTCCGCCACCAGGTCCGCCACCAGCCGGGTGCCCTGACTCATGGCGGCGTTGAACTGCCCGGAGAGCTCGGGCGCTTCGCCGAGGTAGGAGAAGAAGTCCTGCCCGAAGACCCTGTCGAAACCCGTCTCTCCGGTGCGGACGCTCCCCTCCAGGTCCTCCCAGGCGCGCACGTGGGTGGGGTCGGTGAGCATGTGGACCAGCGCATGCAGCGAATGGGGGTGATCCGTCCGCAGCAGCGCCCCGGCCTCCGTGAGCGAGAAGTGGCCGGATCCGTCCTCCGAGAGGAGCCCGAGTCCTGCCATGGCGCGCAGCAGCCGGTGCATGGCCTGCGGGTGGGTGCCGCACTCCTGCGCCAGATCGGCGGAGGAGCGTGTGGTGTCCCCCAGCAGATCGGCCAGGGAGAGCCGGACCGCGACCCGTACCACCTGTGTGGCCATGTGCCCGTGGGCCAGCCTGGCGACCGTGGCACCTGCTCCCCGGTCCGTCTCCGCTCGGATGCCCGGTGAGTGCATCTGGCGTATCCCCCGTTCATCAGCTGCAGGCAGCTGTGTTTCACAAGATCATGTAGGCCGGATCGTCGTCGACGGGTTTCGGCCGGTCAAGTGCCCGATATGAGCCATCTGCTCACTCTTTACCGGTAGTTGAAGGTTCGACCGATGAGTGGTGCAAGGCAACTACGAGGCAAGAAGTGGCGGTTGATGCCTCCGGATCCCTCCCCGTGCATCGTTTCCGTGTCGCGGGCGCAGGGCGAACGCGGGCATTCAGTTGTACGGCGCGGCGACGGCGCGCGAGCGCCGAAGCCCTGGGGCTTCGGTCGTCGGCGGCGTGCTCGCGGCCTTGCGCTGGTGTTCGAGTGCCCGTTCGGGGGCCGCCTCGGTCACACGGACGGAGCCGTCCGGCCGCCGAGCGTTGCCGGATGCTGCCGCAGGCGCACGGCGAGGGCGGCGATGTCGTCGTTGAGGCCTCCGCCGCTGTAGAGCAGGAGGTCGCGGTGGAGCCCGTAGAGCAGCTCGTGGGGCGGCGAGGGGGGCTGCTGCCGCATCCAGTCCGTCAGGGGGAAGAACTCGCCGTTGCGGTTGCGGGTCTCGGTGACCCCGTCGGTGTGGAGGAGCAGCTGGTCGCCGGGGGCGACGTCGAAGGTGTCGACGCGGTAGTCGCCGCCGATCAGCTCCGCGAGGTTGAGCGGCGGACAGGGGGCCGTGGGCGTCAGGACGCGGAGTTCCCCGCGGTTCAGGAGCAGCGGCGGCGGGTGTCCGCAGTTGAGGACCCGGATCCGGCCGTCCTCGTGCGGGATCTCGACGAGGAGGGCGGTGGTGAAGCGCTCCATCAGGTCTTCGGGGGGAAAGGCGGCGCCGTAGCGGGTGCTGCTGGCCTCCAGGCGGCGTGCGATGCCGTCCAGGCCGGGCTCGTCGTGGGCCGCCTCCCGGAAGGAGTTGACCACCGTCGCGGCCGACCCCACCGCGGGCAGGCCCTTGCCCCGCACGTCGCCGATGAGCAGCCGGATCCCGTACGGCGTGTCGACCGCCTCGTAGAAGTCGCCGCCGATGCGGGCCTCCGCCGCGGCCGCGAGGTAGAGCGAGTCGATCTCGATGCCCCCGAAGCAGCGCGGCATCGGGCTCATGACGACCTTCTGCGCCGCGTCGGCGACGAGCCGCACCTGGAGGAGCGTCTGCTCCCGCTGGAGCCGGACGTGGCTTCCGTACGCGGCCGCCACGGTGACCGCGACGATCCCCGCCGACGTCCACCAGATCCCCAGCCCGGGGAAGACGATGCCGAGGCCGAACATGAGCATGAAGCAGACCGTCCCCAGCAGGACGGTGGGGAGCACGGGCCACATGGAGGCGGCGAGGGCGGGCGCCGCGGGCAGGAGGCGGCTGAAGGCCATGCGCCTGGGCGTGTTGTACGCCAGGCCGGCGATGAGCACGGTCAGGAACACCGGGGACAGCTGAACAGGGGACCACCGGCTGTGGGGGCGAGGGAGGCGCGACCGTCCGTCCGGCCGTCCAAGCTTGATCACAGCAGATAGCATATCGACACAATAGGGATATATGGCTTTGATCGCCTGGGCTTGCCCTCCGAGCTGGCGGAGGATATGAGATTCGAACTCGTGTTTTGGTTGCCTCTGGCACGCTTTCCGGCCGAGAAGCCACGGTCAGCCGGCAGCGTCGACAGGCTGACGGCGGGCCGGATCGTGGTCCCGGCCCTGGAAGGTGCGGCGGTACGCGGCGGGTGAGACGCCGATTGCGGCGGCCAGGTGCTGGCGCAGCGAGGAGGCGCTGCCGAACCCGGCGTGCTCGGCGACCCGGTCCACCGGCAGGTCGCTGGACTCCAGCAGCCTGCGGGCGAGTTCGAGCCGCTGGGTGGTGAGCCACTGGCCGGGGGTCTGGCCGGTCTCGGCGAGGAAACGACGGCTGAAGGTGCGCACGCTCATGCCCGCCTGGGTGGCCAACTGGGCGAGCTTGATGGGCTGGTGGAGCTGCCGGAGGGCCCACTCGCGGGCCCCGGCGGTGTCGCTGCCGGTCGCATCGGGGACGGGCCGGGCAATGTACTGGGCCTGTCCGCCGTCGCGCCATGGCGGAACGACGCACAGGCGGGCGACCCGATTGGCGATCTCACTGCCGTGGTCGCGGCGGATCAGGTGCAGGCAGAGGTCCATCCCGGCGGCGGCGCCGGCCGAGGTGAGGACGTCGCCGTCGTCCACGTAGAGCACATCGGGGTCGAGCGGGGTCTGCGGGTGCAGCCCGCGGAAGCGCTCGCTGTGCGCCCAGTGCGTGGTGGCGGGCCGGCCGTCGAGCAGCCCGGCGGCGGCGAGGACGAAGGAGGCCGTGCAGATCGACACCAGACGGGTGCCGGGCCGGAGCCGGCCCAGAGCGGCAGCGACCGGCGCGGGCAGCGGGTCGCTGCCGCCGATCGGGTCGTCGATGGCCGCCACGATCAGGGTGCCGGCGGTGGCGATCACGCTCGCGTCGTGCTCGACGGCGATCGAGAAGTCCTCGCTGGTACGCACCGGCCGGCCGTCCGGGGTGCAGGTGAGCACCTCGTAGAGCCGGTCGCCGCCCGGGCCGCGGGCGAGGCCGAAGGCCTTGGCGGGGATGCCGAGTTCGAAGGGGACGACGCCGGGGAGGGCGAGGACGACGACGCGGTGCACGGCCTGCTGCATGGCCGGATTCTCTCACTTATTGGCAATCTGGCCACTCGTTCCGGTTGCCGGGCGGCATCAGGCTGTTGATCAACCGCGAACGAGACGGGGGAGTGAATCCGAATGGCGGAGAAGATGACGGCCGTGGCCTTCGAAGAGCCGGGCGGGCCGGAGGTCCTGAAGGTCGTGGAACGGGAGCGGCCGGTACCCGGTCCGACGGAGATCCTGGTCCGGGTGCACGCGGCCGGCGTCAACCCGGTGGACTGGAAGACCCGGGCGGTCGGTGTCCTGTACGTCCCCGGCGACGGCATCGTGGGGTGGGACGTCTCGGGTGTGGTGGAGGCCGTCGGCCTCGGCGTGACGCTCTTCCGGCCGGGTGACGAGGTGTACGGCATGGCGGACTTTCCGCGGATGGTCGGCGCCTACGCGCAGTACGTGGCCGCTCCGGCACGCCACTTCGCCCCCAAGCCGGCCGGACTCGACCACGTACAGGCGGCGGCCCTGCCGCTGGCCGCGCTGACGGCCTGGCAGGCCCTGGTGGACATGGCGGCCCTGCAG
This sequence comes from Streptomyces sp. 17_S59, assembly GCF_056930295.1. Lineage (NCBI taxonomy): Bacteria > Bacillati > Actinomycetota > Actinomycetes > Kitasatosporales > Streptomycetaceae > Streptomyces > Streptomyces sp. 17_S59. The sequence goes on from NZ_JBXOWD010000001.1 coordinate 3,708,229, forward strand.
GAGGGGCAGCGGGTCCTGGTGCACGCCGCGGCAGGCGGCGTGGGGCACCTGGCGGTGCAGATCGCCAAGGCGTACGGCGCGTACGTCATCGGTACGGCCAGCGCGGGCAAGCACGAGTTCGTGCGGGGGCTGGGCGCGGACGAGGTGATCGACTACACGGCGGTCGACTTCGCCTCGGTGGTCTCCGATGCGGATGTGGTGATCGACTCGATCGCCGGGGACTACCAGGAGCGCTCGCTGTCGGTGCTGCGGGACGGTGGCACGTTGATCACTCTCTCGGCCCGCCAGACCGAGGCGCTCGCCTCGGCTGCGGCCGCGCGCTCCATCCGCTCGGGCTTCATGGTGGTCGAGCCCGACCGGCGAGCGCTGCTGGCCGTCACGGAGCTGGTCGAGACCGGCAGGCTGAAGGTCCACGTCGACGCCGTCTTCCCGCTGGCGGACGCGGCCAAGGCCCACGAGCTCGGCGAAACCGGCCGGACCACGGGGAAGTTGGTCCTCACCGTCGACTGACGAACGTCATCGTGACCGTACTTCGACTTCGGCGACAAAGAGGCTTCTTATCGTGGCAAGCAGTCAGCAATCAGCCAGCCCGCCGGCAGTGGCCGCGAAAGCCGACGCCATTCCGTGGACGACGATAGCGGTCGTCCTGGCCGCCCTGTTCATGGCGGTCCTCGACTCGTTCATCGTGGTGGTCGCCGGCCCCTCGATCGTGGCGGATCTGCATGCCTCCGCCGGCGATGTCCAGTGGGTTCTGGCGGGTTACCAGCTGAGTTACGCGGTCTTCATCATCACCGCTACTCGCCTGGCCGACCTGTACGGCCGCAAGCGGATCTTCCTTCTCGGGGTGGCCCTGTTCACTCTGTCGTCAGTCGCTTGCGCGCTCTCACCGAGCGCAGGCAGCCTTATCTCCGCGCGGGTCGTCCAGGGCCTGGGAGCCGCCCTGATGGTTCCCCAGGTGTTCGCGTACGTCACGGTGCTGGTGCCGGCGGCGAGGCGGCACAGCGTCTACGGCGTGCTCGGCATCGTCATGGGGATGGCCACCATCGGCGGACAGGTCATCGGCGGACTGCTGATCGGCGCCAACCTGTTCGACTCCGGCTGGCGCCTGGTGTTCTGGGTGAACGCGCCGATCGGAATCGCCATGTTCCTGCTCGCCGTGCGCTACGTGCCGGAGACGGGCTCGTCCGCCACCCTCCCCCGTTGCCTGAACGGCACGGGAGGTACCCCCATCCTGGACATGCCCGGCGTCCTGGTGCTCAGCGCGGCCCTCTTCCTCCTGGTGCTCCCGCTGATTCAGGGGCAGGAGGCAGGCTGGCCATGGTGGGTCTGGGCCTGCTTCGCGGGCAGCGCGGTCGCGTTCGGCTTGTTCGTCGCGATCGAGCGGCGCCTGGAACGGCGGGGCGGGGATCCGCTGGTACCGCTGACGCTGTTCGGGCAGCGCTCGTTCTCGCTCGGGATCGTTCTCGTCCTCGCCCTGTACGCGCTGATCTACTCGTACTACCTGGCCTTGTCGGTAACGATGCAGCAAGGCCTCGGCATGTCGGCGCTCGGCGCGGGCCTGGTCCAGGCGCCGGCAGCCACCGCATTCTTCGTGTTCAGCATGGTGGCGAGCCGGACCATCCCGAAATACGGACGACGTGTCCTCGAGATCGGGGCGGTCGTCCTGGCGAGCGGATACCTGGCGACCGGCGTCTTGCTGGTGTCCGGCCCGCGGATCACTCCGCTGCTCGTGATCCCCACCCTCGTTCTGCAGAGCGTCGGCGGCGGACTGGTCATCACGCCGGCGCTCAACACGGTGCTGAGCCGCGTCAGGCCGGAGTCGGCCGGTGTCGCGTCAGGGGTCCTGTCCACGGCCCAGCAGTGCGGCGGAGCGCTGGGCGTTGCCGTTGTCGGAGCGGTCTTCTTCAGCTCGTTCCGTCCCGCGGCAGCCGGCAGGGTTGCCGCCGCCGGCCACGCCTTTGCCGTCGCGTCCTTCGGGGTGTTCGTCATCGCCGTCATTGCGGGCATTGCCGTCTTCCTTCTGCCGAAGCAGCCGGCGGACCAGGGCTGAGTGCCCGCGACGAAGCGGGGCCGGGGGGGCGGGGCCTGAACCCTGTTGTTCCTGGGTGAACGAGACCAGAACCGAGACCGGCTGACCGATCGGCTGTTCCCGCGGTTGTGGTGGGGTCAGGCGGACTTGGCAGTGGCGCGGACGCCGAAGTGGACGTAGCGGGTGCCGTCGCGGAGGGCGTAGAAGACGACGGGGATCCAGGCGTCCCTGTCGTTGCGGCGGCCGGCGAAGACGGTCTTGGCGGGGGTGTCGGAGACGGGGGTGAGGTGCCAGACGAGCGGGTCGAAAGTACCGGCGAGGCCATCGGCGCCTTCGTAGCGCAGGTCAAGCACGCCTTCGCCTTCGCCTTCGGCACGGGCGGTGATGGTCATGAGGAAGCCCTCGCGCTTGTAGCGGCCGGTGAAGGGCGCTGTGTCGACGGCCGGGGGGTTGTCGGCCGGTCCGAACGCGGGCATGGTGACTCCGGCAAGTTCGGCGCTCAGTTCGCGGCAGAGGGCCTCGTGGACCTTCGGTGCGGCGCCTCCGCCGTTGGTGAGCAGGGCGACGGCGAGGCCCTTCTCCGGGATGGCCCGCAGATAGGCGAGTTGGCCGAAAGTGCTGCCGTCGTGGCCGAAGCCGCGAGCGCCGTCCCATTCGAAGAGACCCCAGCCGAGGCCCCAGTGTGCGCCGAGGAACCACTGGTCGGGCATGTCGACCTCGCGGGTGAGCATCGCCTCCACGGCCGCTGCGGAGAGCACCCGGGTGCCGTTCGGCGCAGTGCCGCCGTCGATGAACAGCCGGGCGAAGCGAACCACGTCGGCCGCGGTGGCACTGATGCCGCCGTACGGTCCGGCAGAGCGGGGCAGCATGTTCCACAGCGGGGTGGGCGTCGGGTCCTCGCCGGGCTCGCCCATGTGCCCCATCGCGGCGCGGAAGCGCAGCACCTCCTCGGGCAGCGTCATGGTGTGCTCGAGTCCGAGAGGGTCGCAGATCAGCTCTTTGAGCGCTTCATCCCAGGTCAGGCCGGTGACCACCTCGACGATCCGACCGAGGACGTTGTAGGCGGTGCTGGAGTAGGACATGGTGGCGCCGGGCGGGTTGGTGAGGCCGACGTCGCGAGTGCCGTCGGTGTAGAGGGCCAGGCAGTCGTCACCGCGGCCCGTGTCGTTGACGTAGTCGCCCTCGATTCCGCTGGTGTGGTTGAGGAGTTGACGTGGCGTGATGATGCGGGCGGCCTCGGTGTCGGCGAGGGCGAAGCCCGGCAGGACCGCCGCGACCGGTGCGTCCAGGTCGAGCTTGCCGGCGTCGGCGAGGCTCAGGACGAGGGCGGCGGTGTAGCCCTTGCTGACCGAGCCGATCTGGAACACCGAGTCGGTGGTGGTCTCGACGCCGGTGCCGGTGTGCAGGACGCCACTGGCCAGTTCGTGGATTTCCCCGCCGGTGAGGACGGCCAGCACGGCGCCGGGGATGCGGTGGGTGGTGAGCAGGTCGTCGAGTCGGCGCTGCCAGCGGGCGGTGTCGAACGCCGCCGCGGTACCCGTCCTGCCCAGCGCCCGGTCGACGGCCTGCGCGGCCTCCCGGTTGGTCCGGTCCACGAGCTTGGCAACCTCGCGGTCGACGTTGTCCGAGAACTCCTTGTACATGTCCTTCGACATGGTTTCCCCTCCCTGGTGACAGATGGCGTGCCGGCACTTCCGCCCATTCGAGCATCGTTTGAAACGATCTCGATGCGGGTCGCGCCGATGGCTAGGCAGATGCTGCGAAGCCGGTGCAGAGCAGACGGACGCTCCGTGCGAACTTCTCGTCCTGGCTCAGTCGTTGGATCAACGGGCCCATGACCAGGGGGAACTGAGCGCACAGGGCGGCGTGGAGCTCGGCGGTGACGGTCGGTGGCGTCGTCGGCTGGTTCTGTTCCTGGAGCACGAAGCCGGTGACGTGGCTGAGCAGGGTGTCGGCGGCGATGCCGCAGTGGTCGGCGGGCAGGCCGGCGTCGAGGAGGGTGCGCAGCAGGCGTTCCATCAGGGAGAGGGCGCCGGTGCTGAGCATGCCGGGGCTCTCGGCGAGGAGTTGGGCGCCGCCGGGGTGCTGTTTGATGCCCAGGCGCAGGGTGGTGGCCTGGGCCTCGATGCGGTCCTGCCAGGTGGCGGTGGGCGGGAGGGCGGCGAGGGCTTCGGTGCCGGCGTCGTAGGCCCGGCGGCAGACCCGGTCGGCCATCAGGGCGAGCAGCTCGTCCTTGCCGCGCACGTGGTAGTAGAGGCTGCCCGCGTGGGCGTCCAGGCGGTCGGCGACCTGGCGCATGGACAGGTTCTGGTAGCCGACCTCGGCGAAGACGGCCATGCCCGCGTCGACGATGCGCTCCTTGGTGAGCTTCATGCATCCCACCGTACAGCGTTTTCCAACACTGTTCGAAAGCTGTGCTAAGTTTGCGCCATCAGGTTTTCGAACGGTGTTGGAAAACGCCGCGAGCGGGGGGAGGGGCCGGACATGGGGGCGATCGTCTTCAACGTGACCACGGCCGCGCTGATGGTCATGATGGTCAACTGCGGGCTCGGCGCGGTCGGCCGTGACACCCTGCGCGGACGGCCGCTCCCGTGGACGGCCATCGCCCTGACCGCGCTCGCCGTCGGCGGCGTCCTGCTCCAGCTGGTCTGGTCCGGCGCCATGGACGCGCTGGACGCCGACCCCGCCAAGTCCGGCTGGTGGCGCGAGTTCACCTCGGTGTTCATGCAGAACGGCGGCCTCTTCGGCGGCCTGTGGAACCTCGTCACCCTCGCCGCCGTCGCCGCGCTCGCCCAGTGGTACTGGGGCGGCCCGCTCACCCTCGGCTTCTTCCTCGCCGGCATCCTGCTGCCCGGCCGGATCGATACCCTGCTCGGCTTCGGCGACGGCCCCAGCACCGATCCGCGCAACTTCGCCGGCAGCTCCGGCGCCACCTACTTCCTCGGCGCCACCCTCGCCCTCGCCTTCCTCACCCGCACCCGTCTGCCCAAGGAGATCACCCTGGCGGTCGGCGTCCCGGCGCTCGGCCTCGCGATGTGGATCGCCCAGGACAACGGCCACGGGCTGGTGTCCGTCTACGGGTTCGCCCTCGCCGCGGCGGTGTGGGCGGTCCGCCGCCGGGCGGCTCGCCCGGCACCCGGCCGGACGGCCTGACCCGTGGTACTTCGGCGGCCGCTCGCGGCACGGCGGGAAGCCCGTGATCGACAACCTTTGCCAGATCACGGGGCGACCTCGGTGCCCTTGGGCCCGCTGCCGTCAGGATGTCTGCTACCGGTTACGAGGCTGCGGCTTGGGCGAACTCGTTGTCCTGCCCGCTTTCCAGGTTGTGGGTCATCCTTTCCAGGACGGTGACGGCGATCCGGTACTCCTCGCGGGTGATGCCGGCCGTCGACAGCTCGCGGAAGGCGTTGACGCGTTCGGTGACCTCGGCGAGGCGGGCGCGGCCGTCGTAGGTCAGGGTGAGGCGGCCCGGCTCCGGGCGGGCGACCCAGCCGTCGGCGACGACCGTCCCGATGGCGCCGGTCAGGGCGGAGACATCGGCGTTGGCGGCCAGGACGGTCAGTACGCCGGTGTCGGTGGCCTGAGGATCGTCCTCGACGGCGTTGAGGATCTGCCAGGCGATCCGGGTGATACCGAACTCGGCCAGCATGGAGTTCATGCAGCGGGTGAGGGCCTGGTCGGTGCGGTTGAGCCAGTAGCCGATGGGCTTCATGTCGTGCTCCTGGAAGAGTCAGTGGTGCCGGGGCCGGGCCTTGCGGGGCAGCAGCCACACGAGGGCACAGCAAGCGAGGGTGGCTGCGGCGACCACGGCGAGGCTGTGGACGGCTGCGGTTGCGGAGCCACCGGGCGTGTTGAAGTAGACGGTGGTGATGGCTGCGGCGCCGATGCTGTTGGCGAGTTGTGCGACGGCGGAGAGCGATCCGCCGGCGCTGCCCGACTCCTTCGGGCCGACGCCGCCCAGGGTTACCTCGTAGAGGGTGCCGAAGCAGGTGCCGAGTCCGAGGCCCGTGACGAGGACCGGGGCGATGAGGGTCCATGTGGTCGGGTCGCCGGCGTGGACCAGGGCAAGCAGCGACAGCGTGCCGGCCAGGGTGAGCAGCAGGCCGACGAGGATGAGCGTGCGGCCGAGGCGGGCCATCAGACGGTGAGCGGCGATCGAGGCGAGGATGATGCCGGCGGCGATCGGGGCGAGGCCGAGCGAGGCCTGGGTCGGGGTGCGGTGCAGCCCGTCCTGGAAGAAGAGGGACAGGAGGAGGAGCAGGCCGGCGACCCCCGCGTTGAAGACGAGGCCGAGGATCAGGCCGGAGGTGAAGCCGCGGTTCTTCAGCAGTGAGGGCTCGATGAGCGGGCTGGTGGCGTTTCGCTGGCGCCGGCAGAACAGGGCGAAGACCAGGCCGCCGAGGACGAGGGAGAGGAAGGGGACGAGCGTCCAGCCGTGGCTGGAGCCGTCGATCAGGCCGTAGAGCAGGCCGAGCATCGTGGCGGCGAGCAGTCCGGAGCCCGGACCGTCGACGGTGACCGTCCGGTCGCCGGTGTCGCGGGGCAGCAGCCGGGCGGCCAGCGCGATCGCGAGGCCGCCGAGCGCGATGTTGATCAGGAACATGGAGCGCCAGCCGAAGCCGTCGATGAGGACCCCTGCGAGGACCGGGCCGCTGATCGCCGACAGGCCGAGGCAGGGGGCGAACACACCGAACGCCTTGCCGAGTTCGCGTGGGGGGAAGACCGCGCCGAGAATGCCGAAGCCCTGTGGGATCACAAGGGCGCCGAACGCTCCCTGGAGCAGGCGGAACCCGATGACGGAAGCGGGGTCGAAGGCCAGGCCGCAGCCGGCGGATGCGAGCGTGAAGCCGGTGAGGCCGATCAGGAACAGGCGGCGGCGTCCGAACTTGTCGCCGAGCCTGCCGCCTATCACCAGCAGGACGCCCATGGCCAGGGCGTAACCGGCGCCCAGCCACTGGACGAGGGCGTCGTCGCCGTTCAGGTCGGCGGCGATGGTCGGCGCGGCGATGTTGGTGATCGTTGCATCGAGGAGGTCGAGGACTGCGGCGAGGACGACGACGGCGAGGACGGCCCATCGGCGGCGGTCGGTCGTGGTCCGGGGAGTGGCGGGGGCCTGGGTCAAGGCCGTGGACATGGAATCCCTCGGGTGGAGGGGACGGGCCCTTGGGGACGGGCCGGTCCGGATCAGTGCTGGGTGAAGGCGGCGGCGTTCTCGCGGGCCCACTGGCGGAAGGTGCGGGCCGGACGGCCGAGGAGGGTCTGGGTGGTGTCGGCGATGGCTGCGGGGCCACGGTCGGCGGCCTCCCACAGGTCGAGCAGTGAGCAGACCATCGGCGCGGGCATGTAGTCGGCCATCTGCTGCTCGGCTTCGACGCGGGTGATCTGCTCGACCGGGATCTCACGGCCGAGGGTGTCGGCGAGGAGGGCGAGCTGCTCGCGGAAGGTGAGCGACTCGGGACCGGTCAGGGTGACCGAGCGGCCGGTGAGGGAGGTGCCGGTCAGGGCTTCGACGGCGATGTCGGCGATGTCCTCGGGGTGGATGGGCGCAATGTTCGCGTCCGGGTAGGCGAGCTGGACCGGCATCGACCGGCCGATGAGGTGGGACCAGCCGAGAGCGTTGCTCGCGAAGGCGTCCGGGCGCAGGAACGTGCAGGTGAGGCCGGAGTCGGTGAGGGCTTGCTCGACCTGGAGGCTGTGGCTCGCGAGCGGGTCGTTCGCGGCGTCGGCGCCCAGAACGGAGGACGAGGAGAGCAGAACGACATGCTCGACGCCCGCGGCTTCGGCGGCCTTGACCAGCTCGTGGATGCCGGCGGGCTGGGGGTAGAGGAAGACCTGGCGGACGCCGCGGAGCGCGGTCTCGAAGGTCTCGGGCCGGTCGAGGGCGAGTTCGGTGACCTCGACGCCCGCCGGGACGGTCAGTTCGGCGGGGTTGGCGCTGGCGGCGCGGACGGTGAGACCGGCGGAGTGCAGGCGGTCGATGACGGCCTGGCCGACCTTGCCGCGGGCGCCGGTGATGAGGGTGGTCATGGAGTGCTCCATTCGCTGCTTCGCTGCGTGACAACATATGCATGCTTGCATGCACACATTTGAGAGTCAACACATGCCTTCGCGCTGTCATCCATGTCTGTACGATGGCGGCATGACGAAGCGCGAGCCGAAGACGGCGGACGAACTGCTGGACGCTGTGGGTCCGGCCTTCGGGAAACTGCGGCGCTCCTCGCTCCTGGAGGTCGAGGACCCGATCTCCCAGAAGGACCTGAGCCGCACGCTGGTGCTCAGAATCGTCCTGGAGGCCGAGAGGGAGGTCCCGGAGAACGGGCCGGCCGGGCAGCCGGGTGCCGCTGAGATCACCGTTGGTGAGGTCGCCCGGCATCTGGGCGTGGACCCGTCGGTGGCCAGCCGCATGGTCTCCGACTGCATCTCGGCCGGCTATCTGATCCGTGCGGCCTCCCAGCAGGACGGCCGCCGCACCGTCCTCCACCTCAGCCCCGAAGGCCGCCAGCTGATGGCCCGCTTCAGCCGCCACCAGCGCTCGGCCTTCGAGTACATCACCGCCGACTGGACCGAGCAGGAGCGCCTGGAGTTCGCCCGCCTCATGCTCAAGTACGTCGACTCCCAGGACGCCCTCCGTCATCGCGTCCCGGGTAAGGACGCTCCGCGCTGAGCCGTCCCGGCGGCTTGTCCCGGACGGTGAAATCGCGGGTATGACGAAGGCCCGGACCGCTGAGCGGTCCGGGCCTTCGTTTGCCCTGACGGGCAGAGGCGGAGGATGTGAGATGCGAACTCGTGAGGGGTTGCCCCCAACACGCTTTCCAGGTCTTCGTCTTGGGGTACAGCCATGTACGGGGGAGTCCTGACCTGCGTGGCCCCGAGGCAGGTTGACCTTCCGAACGGCCGCGGACGTACGTGAATGAGACCGGAACCGAAACCGGGAGTGCGGGGTCACACCCTCTTGACGACGATGGACTCGGGTACCAGCTTCTCCAGATCATCCACATCCGAGGTGAAGACGGTGACCTGGCCCTTCTGCTGCCGCGCGATGACCGCCAGCACCGCGTCGATCGCGTACTTGTGGCCGTGCAACTTGGCGTCGGCCAGGAGCCTCCGGGCCTGTCGGGCCTCGTCCTTTCCGATATCGGCGACTTGGAGCCGGGACAGCACCCAGTCCCAGCGCTGTCCGGTGGTTCTGCCGTCGTACGCCTCGACCAGTGCCATCGGAGACGTCACCACCTCGGCCTCCCCCCGGGCTGCGAGGTCGATCCAGGCGATCATCTTCCTGTCGCCGCGCACGGCCAGGGACAGTGCCTCGCAGTCGAGTACGAAGACGCGCAGTGGCCGCTGCCTGTGCTCCCCCGTCCGCTTCTTCACGCGGCTTCCCCGGCGTCGCGCCCTCCGGCGACGCGGCGGCGATCGTGCTCGGCGTCGAGATCATCCAGCTCCTCGAGCATTGCCGCGCGCTCGTCCTCGGCTACCGGGCCGTGTTCCTCCTGGAGCCAGTCGGACAGCTCCCGCAGCCGGTCCCGGTCGCGCTTGAAGCGCAGCGCCTCGGCGACGTACGCCGACAGGCCCCGCTCGGCTGCCTCCGGGCGGATCTCGTCCAGGAGATCCTCGGGGATCGTCACCGTTACTTTCTTGGTCGCCATATAACAGACCATACTCCCCGTGTCGCTCCCCATACCGCCTTGCCCGGGGCGGAGAGCGAGGAATCCGGCGGAGTCGGCCGACCGGTGGCTGGGCCGGCGAGTGGGACGCAGAACGTCGAAGGGCCCCACCGCGAACGGTGGGGCCCTTCGACAACGTGCCCGGTGAGGCACTGGCGGAGGATACGAGATTCGAACTCGTGAGGGGTTGCCCCCAACACGCTTTCCAAGCGTGCGCCCTAGGCCTCTAGGCGAATCCTCCGCCGCAAACAATACAAGACGCGGAGCAGTGCTCGCGAACCCGTGCTCCCCCGGTCCCGGGGAAGGGGTCCGGGAGTACCCGAGCACCCCCGGGGATCCGCTAGGGTGGGGGCAAGCCCCTCACGTGGCGCTATCTCACCCAACTCCCCCAGGGCCGGAAGGCAGCAAGGGTAAGTGGGCTCTGGCGGGTGCGTGGGGGGCCCTTGTTTTTGCGGCTGTTCCGCGGCTGTTCTTGCGGCGGGCCGCGTGGGGGCCGGGGTCCGGAATCTGTGACCGAGGCCACTTGTCAGTGGGGCCCGATATCGTCGTAGGTGTGTCGTCCCTCGCGCTCTACCGCCGTTACCGCCCCGAGTCCTTCGCCGAGGTCATCGGGCAGGAGCATGTCACCACCCCGTTGCAGCAGGCGCTGCGGAACAACAGGGTCAATCACGCGTACCTGTTCAGCGGGCCGCGCGGCTGCGGCAAGACGACCAGTGCGCGCATCCTCGCGCGCTGTCTGAACTGTGAGCAGGGGCCGACGCCGACGCCCTGCGGGGAGTGCCAGTCCTGCCTCGACCTCGCGCGCAACGGCCGGGGCTCCATCGACGTCATCGAGATCGACGCCGCCTCGCACGGTGGTGTCGACGACGCCCGTGAGCTGCGGGAGAAGGCCTTCTTCGGGCCCGCCTCCAGCCGGTACAAGATCTACATCATCGACGAGGCCCACATGGTCACCTCGGCGGGCTTCAACGCCCTGCTGAAGGTGGTCGAGGAGCCCCCGGAGCACCTCAAGTTCATCTTCGCGACCACCGAGCCCGAGAAGGTCATCGGCACGATCCGGTCGCGCACTCACCACTACCCGTTCCGGCTGGTGCCGCCGGGCACCCTGCGCGAATACCTGGGCGAGGTGTGCGAGCGGGAGAAGATCCCGGTCGAGGACGGCGTGCTGCCGCTCGTCGTGCGGGCCGGCGCCGGGTCCGTCCGTGACTCGATGTCCGTCATGGACCAGCTGCTCGCCGGTGCCGCCGAGGACGGTGTGACATACGCCATGGCGACGTCCCTCCTCGGCTACACGGACGGCTCGCTGCTGGACTCCGTCGTCGATGCCTTCGCGGCCGGCGACGGGGCAGCGGCCTTCGAGGTCGTCGACCGCGTCATCGAGGGCGGCAACGACCCCCGGCGGTTCGTGGCCGACCTGCTGGAGCGGCTCCGTGACCTGGTGATCCTCGCCGCGGTGCCCGACGCGGCCGAGAAGGGCCTCATCGACGCCCCCGTGGACGTCGTCGAGCGCATGCAGGCCCAGGCGTCCGTCTTCGGCGCCGGGGAGCTGAGCCGGGCCGCCGACCTGGTCAACGAGGGCCTGACCGAGATGCGCGGCGCCACGTCCCCGCGCCTCCAGCTGGAGCTGATCTGCGCGCGGGTGCTGCTGCCCGCCGCCTTCGACGACGAGCGCTCCGTACGGGCCCGGCTGGACCGCCTGGAGCGCGGTGCCGCCCTCGCCGGTCCGCCCGTCGGCCCGGCCATGGGGTACGTACCGGGGCCCGAGGGGCACGCGCCCGCCGCGGGGCCCGCCGCCGGGCTGTCCGGGCCCGCCGCGGCCCGGGCCGCAGTGGCCGGTGCCGCCCCGGCCGCCCCTGCCGCACCGCCGGTGCCCGTGGAGGCCCCCGCCGCCGCGGTACCGGCTGCACCCGTGCCCGCGGCCGCTCCCGCTCCGGAGGCCCCCGCTGCAGGCGGTTCCCGCCCCGGTGCCTGGCCCGCGGCCGCCGCCCCCGGCGCAGCGCCCGCTTCCCCGGCGCCCGGCGCCTGGCCTGCCGCCGCGCAGACCGCCTCCGCCCCCGCTCCGGCCCCGGCCCCGCAGGCCGGTGCCTGGCCCACCGCCGCCGCGCCCCCCGCGCAAGCTCCTGCCGCCCCCGCCGGTTCCGCCCCCGTGGCGCCGCGGGGCGATGCCGCCCAGGCCCGTCAGCTGTGGCCGAACCTCCTGGAGGCGGTCAAGAACCGCCGCCGTTTCACGTGGATCCTGCTGAGCCAGAACGCCCAGGTCGCCGGCTTCGACGGCACCACCCTCCAGATCGGCTTCTCCAACCCCGGAGCGCGGGACAGCTTTGCCAACGGCGGCAGCGAGGACGTCCTGCGCCAGGCGCTCGGCGACCTCGGCCTGCAGTGGAAGACGGAACTGGTCGTCGACCCCTCCGGCGGCGCCACCCCGCCCGGCGGCGGCTTCGGCGGCGGCGCCCCCGCGGCGCCCGCCTACGCCCGTCCCCAGGCCCCGGCGCCCCAGGCACCGGCCCCGGCGCCCGCCTCCCGGCAGGCGCCCGCCGCGCCCGCGCCCCAGCAGCACCCGGCCCCGTCCGGCCCCCCTGCCGCCCCCGCGCAGCAGTACCGGGAGCCGGAGCCCCCGCCCGTCCCGCTCGAGGACGACGTCCCCGCCGAGGACGATCCCGACCTCGACGACACCGCCCTGAGCGGCCACGACCTGATCGTGCGCGAGCTGGGCGCGACGGTCATCGAAGAGATCGCCAACGAATAGGGCGGGCAGCAGGGCAAGCAGTCGGCGGGGACGGGGGCCGGGGTGCCTCCGGGCGGCCCGGCCCCCGTCCCCGTTCTCCTTCCTGCGGCGTAGGGCGCGCCGCCCGGGGAGCACGTAGGCTCGGGCTACCGAAGCAGTACGAAGCAAAAGTGCAAGAGTTGTCGACAGCAGGAGCGAAACCGTGTTTCCCGGTGGTGGCCAGCCCAACATGCAGCAGTTGCTTCAGCAGGCCCAGAAGATGCAGCAGGACCTCGCGCAGGCCCAGGAGGAGCTGGCGCGGACCCTCGTCGAGGGCACCGCGGGCGGTGGTCTGGTGAAGGCCACGGTCAGTGGCGCCGGAGAGCTTCAGGGCCTGGTCATCGACCCCAAGGCAGTGGACCCGGAGGACACCGAGACCCTCGCCGACCTGGTCCTGGCGGCCGTGCGCGACGCCAATGCGACCGCCCAGCAGCTCCAGCAGCAGAAGCTCGGCCCGCTCGCACAGGGCCTGGGCGGCGGCAGCGGCATCCCCGGTCTGCCGTTCTGACCCTCCCGAATCCCTCCGCAGACCTCTGACCCCGAAGGAGAACCCGGTCCGTGTACGAAGGCGTGGTCCAGGACCTCATCGACGAGCTGGGCAGGCTGCCCGGCGTCGGTCCCAAGAGCGCGCAGCGGATCGCCTTCCACATCCTCCAGGCCGAACCGGCCGACGTCCGTCGGCTGGCTCACGCGCTGACCGAGGTGAAGGAGAAGGTCCGGTTCTGCGCGGTCTGTGGCAACGTGGCGCAGGAGGAGCGGTGCCGGGTCTGCCAGGACCCGCGCCGCGACCCTGCCGTCATCTGCGTCGTGGAGGAGCCCAAGGACGTCGTCGCGATTGAGCGGACGCGGGAGTTCCGTGGCCGGTACCACGTGCTCGGCGGGGCGATCAGCCCCATCGAGGGCGTGGGCCCGGACGACCTCCGCATCCGTGAGCTGCTGGCCAGGCTGGCGGACGGCTCGGTCACCGAGCTGATCCTGGCCACGGACCCCAACCTCGAGGGCGAGGCCACGGCCACGTACCTCGCGCGTATGGTCAAGCCCATGGGGCTGAAGGTCACCAGGCTGGCCAGCGGGCTGCCTGTGGGCGGGGATCTCGAATACGCCGACGAGGTCACGCTCGGGCGTGCCTTCGAAGGGAGAAGACTTCTCGATGTCTGACGCAACCCTGCACGATGCGAAGCGCGACCCGGACGACTTCGCGGTCTCTCTCGCGGATTCGATCGAGAGCTTCATCGTGGCCGTCACCGAGGTGTCCCGCGGTGACGAGCCCGCCAGCGCCGTTCCCTTCCTGCTGCTGGAGGTCTCGCAGCTGCTGCTGACCGGCGGCCGGCTGGGTGCGCACGAGGACTTCGTCCCGGACGAGCGGTACGAGCCCGACGTCGGCCCCGAGCCGGACGTCGACGAGCTGCGCGAGCGCTTCGCGGCCATGCTCGACCCGGTCGACGTCTACTCGGAGGTCTTCGACCCGTACGTCCCGCGGACCATGCCCGTGGCGTCGCGCATCTCCGACGACCTCGCGGACATCATCACCGACCTGCGGCACGGCATGGCCCACTACCGCGACGGCCGGGTCACCGAGGCCCTGTGGTGGTGGCAGTTCTCCTACCTGTCGAACTGGGGCCCGACGGCCTCCGCCTGTCTGCGCGCCCTCCAGTCGCTCGTCGCGCACGTCCGCCTCGACCAGCCGCTGGACGAGCTGGACGGGCTGGACACGGACGCGGTCGGCACGGAGGAGCAGCTGGCCGAGGAGGCCGGGCGGGTCATGGCCGCGGAGATCGGCGGGCCGATGGGGCTGCGGACGAAAACGAAGACGAAGGCGAAGGCGAAGACGAAGGGGTCCTGATCCGGGCCACGTCCTGATCCGGACCGCGTCCCGACCCGGGCCGACCTGGCTCGGCTGACCGGCCCCCGGTTCCGGGGCCGCCGGTCTCACCATGCGGTATGCCCGGGGCCGATTCCCGGCCCTCGTTAGACTCGGTCCCGACCGCATTTACGCATACGTATAGCTGCGAGGAGCGCACGTGGGCCTTGTCGTGCAGAAGTACGGAGGCTCCTCCGTTGCCGATGCCGAGGGCATCAAGCGGGTCGCCAAGCGAGTCGTGGAAGCCAAGAAGAACGGCCACCAGGTGGTCGTCGTGGTTTCCGCGATGGGCGACACGACGGACGAGTTGATCGATCTCGCCGCGCAGGTTTCCCCGATTCCTGCCGGGCGCGAGTTCGACATGCTGCTGACCGCCGGAGAACGGATCTCCATGGCCCTGCTGGCGATGGCGATCAAAAACCTCGGTCACGAGGCACAGTCGTTCACCGGCAGCCAGGCCGGGGTCATCACCGACTCGGTCCACAACAAAGCGCGCATCATCGATGTCACGCCGGGCCGGATCCAGCAGTCCGTCGACGCGGGCAACATCGCGATCGTGGCCGGCTTCCAGGGTGTGTCCCAGGACAAGAAGGACATCACCACCCTGGGCCGGGGCGGCAGCGACACCACCGCCGTCGCCCTGGCGGCCGCGCTGAACGCCGAGGTCTGCGAGATCTACACGGACGTCGACGGCGTCTTCACCGCCGACCCGCGGGTCGTGAAGAAGGCCCGCAAGATCGACTGGATCGCGTTCGAGGACATGCTGGAGCTGGCCAGCTCCGGCTCCAAGGTGCTGCTGCACCGCTGCGTCGAGTACGCACGCCGTTACAACATCCCGATCCACGTCCGTTCGTCCTTCTCCGGGCTGAAGGGCACCTGGGTCAGCAACGAGCCGCAAGGGGACCAGCCGATGGAGCAGGCGATCATCTCCGGTGTCGCGCACGACACCTCCGAGGCCAAGGTCACGGTCGTCGGTGTGCCCGACAAGCCGGGCGAGGCCGCGACGATCTTCCGCGCGATCGCGGACGCCGACATCAACATCGACATGGTCGTCCAGAACGTCTCGGCGGCGTCCACCGGGCTGACCGACATCTCCTTCACCCTCCCGAAGACCGAGGGCCACAAGGCGATCGAGGCGCTGGAGAAGACGAAGCCGGGCGTGGGCTTCGACTCGCTGCGCTACGACGACCAGATCGCCAAGATTTCGCTGGTCGGTGCCGGGATGAAGACCAACCCGGGCGTCACGGCCACGTTCTTCGAGGCGCTGTCGAACGCCGGGGTGAACATCGAGCTGATCTCGACCTCCGAGATCCGCATCTCGGTCGTCACCCGTGCCGACGACGTGAACGAAGCCGTCCGCGCCGTCCACACGGCCTTCGGCCTGGACAGCGAGAACGACGAGGCGGTCGTCTACGGAGGCACCGGCCGATGACGGCCGGCCATCCGGACGGCTCCGGCAGCCGCCCTGCGGGCGGGGTGCCGGGGCTGCCGGGTGGTGCCCCCGCGGCCGGCGGGCCCGGTGCCGACCGGGCCGGCCGGCCCACGCTCGCCGTCGTCGGGGCGACCGGCGTCGTCGGCGGCGTGCTGCTGGGGATCCTCTCCCAGCACGCAGACATATGGGGCGAGATCCGGCTGATTGCCTCCCCGCGTTCGGCGGGCCGGAAGCTGACCGTCCGGGGCGAGGAGACCGAGGTCCTCGCGCTGGACGAGGACGTGTTCCAGGGCGTCGACGTCGCGGTTTTCGACGTGCCGGACGAGGTCTCCGCGCGGTGGGCGCCGATCGCCGTGGCCAAGGGCGCGGTGGTCGTGGACAACTCGGCCGCGTTCCGGATGGACCCGGAGGTCCCGCTGGTCGTGCCCGAAGTGAATGCGCACGCCGCCCGGGTCCGCCCGCGCGGGATCGTCGCCGGCCCCGGCTGCACGACGCTGCCGATGATCGTCGCGGTGGGCGCCCTGCACGCCGCGTTCGGGCTGAGCGAGCTGGTCGTCTCCTCGTACCAGGCGGTCTCGGGTGCGGGCAGGGCGGGTGTGGAGGCGCTCCGCGCGCAGCTCGCGGCGGTCGCCGGTACGGAGCTGGGCACGCAGCCCGGGGACGTCCGGCGGGCGGTGGGCGACGGCACGGGGCCGTTCCCGGCGCCGGTGGCGCTGAACGTCGTGCCCTGGGCGGGCTCGCTCGAGGCGGACGGCTGGTCCTCCGAGGAGCTGGGGATCCGCGCCGAGTCGCGCAAGATCCTCGGACTGCCGGACCTGCGCGTGAGCGCGACCTGTGTGCGCGTGCCCGTGATCACCACCGACTCGCTCAGCGTGCACGCGCGGTTCGAGAACGAGGTGACGGTCGAGCGGGCGCACGAGATCCTGGCCAACGCGCCGGGCGTGGTGCTGTGCGACAGCCCGGCCGAGGGGGAGTTCCCCACGCCCGCGGACGCGGTGGGCACCGATCCGGCGTGGGTGGGGCGGGTGCGGCGCGCGCCGGACGACCCCGCCGCGCTCGACTTCTTCGTCTGCGGAGACAATCTCCGGAAGGGCGCGGCCCTCAACGCGGCGCAGATCGCGGAAGCCGTGGCGGCAGAGCTGAGCCCTCCGTAATACTTGGAGGAAGCGTGAAGGAGCTGTGACCAACTTGTTGTGATCAACTCGTTGGTCCAGACCTCTTGAACTGGGCAGACGATCTGTTCGAGGATTCGCTCCCCGCCCATCTGCAACCGCAGCCCGGGCGGGGAGCGTCTTTGTTGCCGTCTCTCGCGGCGGTACCAAATACGGGGCATTGAGGAAGAGCTGGTACGCATGAGGGCACATGGCGCGAAGTCGACCGACGCGTCATCAATCGCCACCGCGATGCCTTGCGCGTACAACCCTGACGGGGGGAAGCGTGTCCAACAGGCGTGGCAGAGGTCATCAGCATCGCAACCGTCCCGAGGCGCAGCAGCGCCCCGGTGCGTCCGCGTTCCGGATCGACGGGCGGTATGCCGGTGATCGCCCCCTGGTCCGCCGCACGCCCCGGGCAGGTCTCGCCGCCCCCGCAGACGGCTCCCGGCGTGTCCCCCCATGTGCCTCCGCAGGCGCCCGCGCATCGTCGGGGCGCTGACGAGGCGATGGCAGCGGGCACCACAGTCGACCACCTCACCGAGACCTACCGCGCCCACTACCGGTCGCTGCTCGGCCTCGCCGCTCTCCTCCTCGACGACACCGCCTCCTGCGAGGACGTGGTGCAGGAGGCGTTCATCCGGGTGCACTCCGCGCGCAACCGCGTGCGGGACCCGGAGAAGACCCTTGCCTACTTGCGGCAGACTGTCGTCAACCTGTCCCGCTCCGCCCTCCGCCGCCGCATCCTCGGACTGAAGCTGCTGTCCAAGCCGATGCCCGACATGGCGAGTGCCGAGGAGGGGGCGTACGAACAGCTGGAGCGCGACCAATTGATCAAAGCGATGCGTGGACTGCAGCGTCGCCAGCGTGAGGTCCTGGTCCTGCGCTACTTCGCCGACATGACCGAGGCCCAGGTCGCCGAGACCCTGGGCCTTTCGCTGGGCTCGGTCAAGGCATACGGCTCGCGGGGCATCGCTGCGCTCCGGATCGCCATGGAGGCGCCGGTATGAGCCACCGCGAACCGGGCGGTTCCGGCATGCCCGAAAACCGGGACGCAGACGGGTCCGACGGCGGGTACGGCCACCGGGACGGCGAGGGCCGCGACGGCCGCCGCCCCGAACCCTTCGAACCCTTCGAGCACTTCGACAAGTCCGGGCTCTTCGCCGGATCCGGGAGCTTCGACGGACCCGGCGAGCCCGGCGTGACCGGCGTGCCCGGTGATGCCGACCGGCTGGACGAGCGGGCGCTCGACGAGCAGGCGCTGCGCCGGCTCCTCCAGGGGGCCGTCGGCGACCTGGAGCCCTCCGCCGATGCGCTGGAGCGGCTGCGGAGCGCCGTCCCGGCCCGGCGCACCCGGCGGCGGCAGGCCGTCGTGGGAGCCGCTGCCGCGGTGCTCCTGGGTGCCAGCGCGCTGCCCGTCCTCATCCACGCCGCCACCACCGGCAGCAGCACCGCCGAGGACCGCCCGGCCAACGCCGCCAGCAGCCACCGGCACCCGCACGACACGGTCGACGGACACCCCCGGGACCCGGTCGGCACGGACGACTCCGGCACGGGGGACGGCGACGCCGCCGGCCCGGGCGAGAGCAGGCACGGCGAGAAGCCGAAGGGCAAGGACCGCAAGCAGGACGGCGGCACCTCGGGCCCCATGGGCTCGGCGGGCGGCGGCACGACGGCCGACCCCGGCCCGACCCTGGCCGCGGCCTCGCCGACGTGCGACCGCGACCAGCTCGGCCAGGGCGTCGGCTCGGTCGGCCCCGCCGACAAGAACGGCCGCGTCTACGGCGCCTTCCGGGTCGTCAACGTCTCCCGGTCCGTCTGCACGGTCGGCGGCCCCGGCGAGGTCATCGCCCACCCCAAGGGCGGTGCGGAGAGCTCGCGGGTCTCGGTCGTGGACCACACGGCGGGCGACGCCGCCCCCGGCCTGCCCGACCCGGCCACCGAGCCCAGCCAGGTGATCCTGCAGCCCGGCCAGGCGTACGAGATCAAGTTCGCCTGGATCCCGTCCGCCAACGGCGGCCCCAGCGGCTGCTCCAGGCCCGCGGGCGTCACCTCCGCCACCCCGGCGTCGGCCTCCCCCTCGGCGGCCCCCGGAACGGCGGCCGCGGAGAAGCCGCAGCCGCAGGACACCCCTCCGCCCAGCCCCCCGGCGAGCGTCGTCCTCAGCCACACCCCGGACGTGGGCGAGCCCAAGGCCGTGGAGACGACCATCCCGGACGCCTGCGCAGGCACGGTCTACCGCACGGGCCCCCTGACGGAGGCACCGGAGAAGTAGGGCTCACGGGAACTTGGGGCTCTGGGCCTTGGGCCTCGGGCCTCGGGCATTCCTCGGGCCTTGGGGGGGGCTCCCCCCGCCCCCACCCCCCTCCCGCCCCTCCCCCTGCCCCCCGCCCCCGCCCCGCCGGACTGCCGTCGTCGGCGTGCCCGTACCGTGGTGGTGTGTATCGGTTCCTGCTGACTCCCCGCTGGTGGGGGATCAACGTGTTCACCGTGCTGGCCATCCCGTTCTGCCTGTTCATGGGCAGCTGGCAGCTCGGTCGCTTCGAGACGCGGGTCGACTCGCACCGGGAGCAGCAGACCCAGGCCGAGGACGCCCGCACCTCCGCCGCGGCACCGCTGGGCGACCTGCTGCCCGTGAGCACCGAGACCTCCGGCCGGCAGGCCAGTGCGTCCGGGCGGTACGACACCGAGCACCAACTGCTCGTCCCCGACCGGGACCTGGACGAGCGCAAGGGCTTCTACGTCCTGACCATGCTGCGCACCGACGGCGGCAAGGCGCTGCCCGTCGTCCGGGGCTGGCTGCCCGGCGACGCCGGGTCCAGGGCCGACACCGCCGGGATCCCGGCCCCGCCGGCCGGCCGGGTCACCGTGACCGGGGCGCTGCAGTCCTCGGAGAGCCCCACCTCCAAGGGCGTGCGGGCGGCGGGCGGGCTGCCCGCCGGCCAGCTCGGTGTGATCAGCGCCGCCTCGCTGGTCAACCTCGTGCCGTACGACGTGTACGACGCGTGGGTCACCGTGTCGAAGGCCGCGGCGCCCCTGACCGCGGTGCCCGCGGCCGCCGCCCCCAACAGCGGCCTGGACCTCAAGGCGTTCCAGAACCTCGGCTACACCGGCGAGTGGTTCGTCTTCGCGGGCTTCGTCGTCTTCATGTGGTTCCGGCTGTTCCGCCGAGAGGCCGAGGCCGCCCGGGATCTCGCGCTGGGGATCAGCCCCGAGGACCTGGAAGGCCCCGGCCGTCCCGGTGACGGCCCAGATGGCGATCGGCAAACGCGATCTCCATCCGGAGCTGCTTGATCCGCTCCTCCACCACCAGCGAGCCGTGGCCCGCGTCGTACCGGTACACCTCGTGCGGGTGGCCGCGCTGCTCGAGCCGCTCCACGTAGTTCTCGATCTGGCGTATCGGGCAGCGCGGGTCGTTCACCCCGGCGGAGATGTAGACGGGCGCCCGGACCTGGTCGACGTACGTCAGCGGTGACGAGGCCGCGAAGCGCTCGGGCACCTCCTCCGGCGTGCCGCCCAGCAGGGTGCGGTCCAGGGCCTTCAGCGCCTCCATCTCGTCGTGGTAGGCCGTGACGTAGTCCGCGACCGGCACCGCGGCCAGCCCCAGCGCCCAGGCTCCGGGCTGGGTGCCCAGGCCCAGCAGCGTCAGATAGCCGCCCCACGAGCCGCCCGCCAGCACCAGCCGCTCGGGGTCGGCGAGGCCGGAGGCCACGGCCCACTCCCGCACCGCCGCGATGTCCTCCAGCTCGATCAGGCCGACGCGGTGCTTGAGGGCGTCCGTCCAGGCGCGCCCGTAGCCCGTGGAGCCGCGGTAGTTGACGCGCACGACCGCGTACCCGTGGTCCACCCAGGCCGCCGGGGCGGCGGCGAAGGCGTCGCTGTCGTGCCAGGTCGGGCCGCCGTGGATGTCGAAGACGGTCGGGAACGGGCCCTCGCCCGCGGGCTTCTGCACCAGCGCGTGCACCTTGCCGCCCGGCCCCTCGACCCAGGCGTCGGTCACCGGCACGGAGTCCGGGGCCTGCGCCGTGCCGTGCGGCGGCGCCGGCGGGTCCAGTACGACGTGCCCGGCCGTGGACCGCACCACCGGGGGCTTGGCGGCGGAGGACCACAGGAACTCCACCGTCCCGTCCGGGCGGGGGAGCGCCCCGGAGACCGTGCCCGAGGGGGTGTCGAGGCGGGTCAGCTCGCCGCCGGCCAGCTCGTACCGCCACAGCTCGCTGCGTGCCTGGTGGCTGTGGTCGATCAGCAGGGCGGTGCCGTCCGGATACCAGTCGGCGTCCAGGTCGCCGGGCAGGTCGATGGCGAGCGTGGTCTCCTCGCCCGTCACCGCGTCCCACAGCATCGGCTCCCAGCGGCCGCGCCGCTGGTGCCCGACGAGCAGCCGGGAGTCCCCCTCGACCGGGGCGAAGCCCATCGCGGACAGGCCCAGCTCCTCGGTGCCGCCCCGGGTGTCGTCCAGCTCGCCCACCGTGGTGCCGTCCGTCCGGACGACCCGGATCGCGTAGTGCATCGCGTCGCCGTGCTCGGTGTGCTCGATCGCTATGAGCGAGCCGTCACGGGAGAGGTCGGCGACGCCCACGGACTGCGGGTGCCGGTAGATCTCCACCGGCTCGTGCCCGGGCCGCACGACGTGCACCGACGAGCCGCCCTTGTCCGTGGACCGTCCGACGACCGCCGTGCCGTCCCGGCCCAGGGCCAGCCCGTCCGGGTACGAGGGCTCGAGGCCGGGCGTGGCCGGCTCGTCCTCCCCGCCGTGGAACGGCTGCCGCACCCAGACGCCGAACTCGTCCCCGTCGGTGTCCGAGAACCACCAGATCCACTCGCCGTCGGGCGAGAGCACCCCGCCCGTCGTGCCGTTCGGCCGGTCGGTGACCTGCCGCTGCCCGCCGGTGGCCCGGTCCCAGGCGTACAACTCGAAGGTGCCCGTGGCGTTCGACGTGAACAGCGCCCGGTCCGGCGCGTCCTCCGCCCATTTCGGCAGCCCCACGCGCGGCGCCCGGAAGCGCATCTCCCAGTCGGGCATGGCCGTATCGCCCCGCGGGGACCCGTTGCTCTCAGTCATGCCCCCCATTCTGCGCCGAATGGCTGACAGCTCGTGGGTGAGCGCCACAGCCTGTGGATTACCCGGCGGTTGTGAACAACTCGCTCACCCGGTCGAGGGGCGGGCTCCCGCCGATGGCCGGACCCCGGGTGAGCGACGACCGGCCGGAATGTCGGCCGATGTGATCAACTTATGGACGGCCGGAGTGGCGCCCCGGTGGCGCGGACGGCGCGCGCCATACCGTTCCCGGCATGAAGATCTCGGTGCTGGTCGTCGACGGAGTCTTCGATTCCGGCCTCGCCTCGGTACTGGACGTCCTTCGGACCGCCAACGAGCTGCGCAGCGAGCTTCCGCAGCCTCCGCCGCCGTGGCGGGTGAGCTGCGTCGCCCCGCGCGGCCCGGTGCGCACGGCCGCCGGGCACGTCGTGGAGACCGTCGACCCCGGCACGGTCGGCAGCCTGGGCCTGCTGGTCGTCCCGGGCGTCGGCCGCAGGCCGCCGAAGTCGCTCGCCGAGTGGCTGGGCGCGCCCGCGCAGCGGCAGGTGTGCGAGGCGGTCGCGCGCACCCGCGCCGAGGGCGTGCCGCTGGCCGCCGCCTGTACGGGCACCTTCGTGCTCGCCGAGAGCGGAGTGCTGGACGGGCTGCTGGCGACCACCAGTTGGTGGCTGGCACCGGCCTTCCGGCAGCGCTACCCCCGGGTGGACCTGGACGAGACCCGCCTGCTCGCCCACGCCGACGGCATCACCACGGCCGGAGCCGCCATGGCCCACCTGGACCTCGCCCTCTGTCTCGTCCGGCGCGTCAGCCCCGCCCTCGCCGACCTCACGGCGCGCTATCTGGTGGCCGACAGCCGCCCCACGCAGGCGAGTTACGCCCTGCCCAGCCACCTGGCCCGCGCCGACCCCACCGTCGGCTCCTACGAGCGCTGGCTGCGCAAGCACCTCGACCGCCCCCTGCGCATCGCCGATGCGGCCCGTGCACTCGGCACCAGCGAGCGCACCCTCCAGCGCTCCCTGGACCGCGTGCTGGGCGTCTCACCCCTGCGGTTCGCCCAGAGCGTCCGCCTCGAACAGGCCGCACACCTGCTGCGCACCACGGACCTGCCGACCGACGCGGTGGCCCGCCGCGTGGGCTACGAGAACGCGACGACGCTCGCCACGCTCCTGAAGGAGCGCCTCGCCACGACCCCCGGCCGGCTGCGCCGCCAGGCGGTCCACTGAGCCGGTCCCGGGCGAAGGGCGCGACGAAGGGCGCAACGAAGGGCGTGCCGTGCGGGTCAGCCGAGCCCGAGCTTGTCCAGCGCGGTGGTCCAGTCGGTCGCGATGGCGCTGCGGGCCGCGTCCAGGGTGACGGTGCGGTTGCAGACGGCGGTCTTGAGCCGGTTCTCGACGCTGTCCTTGTCGGCGGCGGGCTGATCGGCGTAGCGGGGCTCGGGCCAGAGGTTCTTCGGGTCCTTGGGCGCCCCGCCCAGTTCGAGGGGCACCAGGTGGTCCTCCTCGTAATCGGCGGTGTCGGTGTCGCTGTAGCCGTACTCGCCGATCTGACGGATCTTCAGCGGTGTGGTGTACGAGACCGGCGGACGCACGGTCTTGGTCCATCCGGGGACGCAGATCGTGCTGTCGATGGTGTCCTGGGTGACGTCGGGGTTGTACGCGCCGGGCTGGCACGTGGGGTCGGGCAGCGGCAGACGGTCCTGGCTGCAGCTCGCCAGGGAGCGCGGGTGGGGCCGGACGGTCGCGTGGGCGGTGCCGGTGCCCGTCACGGCGAGCGTGACGGTGGTGAGGGCGAGGGAGGCCGCCGTCGCGGCGAGGCGCCGCGGAAGGCGCGGGGGTATGGAGTTCATGGGGGGCTCCGCGTGGTGGACCCGGACCGATTCCGGGCAGACGCGGACATGACATCACTGCCGAACGGCTGTGCGGGAGGTGTGAAAGGTGAACACTCGGCGACCGCACCGTCTTCTTGCCGTCGCATGGCCGCCGCTTGCCCAAGTGGTGGCCAATTCTTGACGGTTGGCCCGGCGGTTGGCTCAAATGCTGCGGGGGCGGGACGAGACCATCCGTACGGACTGCAGGAGCCCGACCGCGATGCAGACGGCGAACATCGAGGACCCGCCGTAGGACACGAACGGCAGGGGAATGCCGGCGACGGGCATGATGCCCAGCGTCATCCCGATGTTCTCGAACGACTGGAAGGCCAGCCAGCACACGACGCCGACGGCCAGCAGCGTGGCGTACGTGTCGCCCGCGCGCCGCGCGATGCGCAGTGCGCGCCACAGGACCAGACCGAGGAGGGCGATGACCGCGCTCGCCCCCAGGAAGCCGAGTTCCTCACCGGCGACCGTGAAGACGAAGTCGGTCTGCTGCTCGGGAACGAAGCCGCCGTTGGTCTGGTAGCCGTGGAAGAGCCCCTGGCCGAGCAGACCGCCCGAGCCGATCGCGATCCGGGCCTGATGGGTGTTGTACCCGACCCCCGCCGGGTCGAGCGCGGGGTCGGCGAAGGACGCGAAGCGATTGAGCTGGTATGTGCTGAGCAGGTGCAGCTCGACCGCCACGACGGCGGCTGCCCCCGCGAGGGCACCCAGAACGGCCAGCTTGCGGCCGGACACCCCGGACGCGAACAGCATGCCCGCAGCAATGGCCATCAGGACCAGACTGGTGCCGAGTTCGTGGCTGGCCATGATGACGGCCGCGGGCAGCGCCACCAGGGCCAGGACGGCCGGCACCCGGCGGGTGGCGGGTGCGCCCGCATCGTGGTTCTCGCCCGGCTCGGCCAGCAGTGCCGCCAGCACCATCACCAGGGCCGGCTTGACGAACTCCGAGGGCTGGAGCGAGAAGCCGCCGCCGAGAACGATCCAGGAGTGGGCTCCGTTGACCGTGCTGGCCAGCGGAGTCAGCACC
Source organism: Streptomyces sp. 17_S59 (assembly GCF_056930295.1). Lineage (NCBI taxonomy): Bacteria > Bacillati > Actinomycetota > Actinomycetes > Kitasatosporales > Streptomycetaceae > Streptomyces > Streptomyces sp. 17_S59. Next base: position 3,733,065 of record NZ_JBXOWD010000001.1, read on the forward strand.
GTGGCGAGGAACAGCAGGGCCGCCCCGTAGAGAAACGGCGCGTACCCGCGCAGCCTGCGGTAGTCGACCGCGGAGACGGCGGCGCACAGGGCCAGCCCGAGGCCCAGGTTGAGCAGATGCCGCTCGAGGAAGAACTCCGGGTCCGCGCCCAGGGCCTCCTGCCGGTAGCGGGTCGCCGACCAGGCCAGCAGCGCGCCCGTGCCGCCCAGGAGCAGTATCGCGCCCAGCATCACCCAGTCCAGGCGCCGCAGCGGCGAGGAACGGTCCCACAGGCGGATCGCCGGGCGGACGACGGGCGTACGTACGAACGAAGAGTTCACGATCACGACCTCGGATGAGTGATCAGGCGAGCGACCGATGGGTGATCAAGGGGCCGCTGTGCGCGGCACGGCGTTCAGTTGACGCAGGGAATGCCGCCTTCCTTCACCGGCTCGCCCGCGAAGTCGCCGTCCGACACCGACACCGACGGCGGCGGGCCGGACGGGGAGGCCTCCGGGCCCGGGGAGCCGGCCGGGCCGGCGGTGGGTCCGGTGAAGCCCCGGCCCAGGACGACCTGGACGTGCCCGGCCGGGACGGACGAGCTGGTGAGGGGAGCGGCGGTGACGCCCAGGCCGCTCGCTATCCGCCGCGCCGCGTCCTGCGCGCCCTCGCCGTAGACGACGGTGGTCCGGTCCTGCGCCGCGGTGTTGTCCGTCCGGCCCGCGGTGTACCCCGCGGCCGCCAGGGCCTTGAGTTCGTCGGCGGCGGCCCCCGTCCTGCCGGAGCCGTTGAGGACGTCCACGGTGGCCTGCGCCGCCTGCGCCGCCTGCGCCGAAGCGGACGGCTGCGCGCTGCTCGTGCCCGGCGCCGGGGGCGGGCCGCCGCGGCCGATCTTCGCCTGCACGAGGGCCCGGACCTTGTCCTGGTCGACGAGTTCCACGTCCTCGTTGTTGCGCGTGGCGGACCCTTCGGTCGGCAGGGTGTTGAACTCGACCTTGCCGCCGGTGAGGTTGGTGGCCTGCTGGGCGAAGTCGATCACGTTCAGCCTGCTGTCGATGACCAGGTCCTTCTTCACCACCCCGAACAGGCCCTGCAGCTTGCCCAGGTCGTCGAAGACGCCCTGCGTCCTGAGCTTGTGGGTGACGGAGGAGAGGAACGCCTGCTGCCGGTGGGTCCGGTCCAGGTCGCCGCCGTCCAGCCCGTGCCGCTGACGGACGAAGGCCAGTGCCTGCTTGGGGTTCACCTCCTGCAGCCCGGCGGGGAAGTCGGCACCGGAGTAGCGGTCGTGGACCGGGTGCTTCAGGCACACCTGGATCGGCTGGAGCACCTTGGCGATGTCGTAGAACCCCAGCAGATTGACCTCGGCGAAGTGGTCGATCGGCACCCCGAGGAAGCTCTGCACGGTCGCCAGCGTCGCCTCCCTGCCCGCCTCCCGGCTCTGCGCCTCCAGCCCGTCCCCGCGGACGCCCTGCTTGTAGAGCCGCTCGCGGGCGCCGGTGTAGGCGTTGGAGTAGGCCTCCTTGATCTTGTAGTGCCCCTGGGACGAGCCGTCGCCGTTGAAGGTCTGGACGTAGTCGTCCCGGGGGATGGAGAACGCCTGCACCTTTCCGCCGTCGGCGGGGATGTGCATCAGGATCAGGGTGTTGGTGTTGTAGTACCCGATGTCGCTCGACCCCGCGTGCAGCTGGTCCTGGACGAACTCCTTCGGCAGGTCGTTGCCGTTCATGTCCTTGCGGGAGTCGAGACCTATGAGCAGCAGGTTGACCGAGTCGTCGAGGTGCTTGGGCGCGTTCCGCCGGACCTTGTCGAGGGCGTCGGAGGTGTTCAAGCCGTTGGTGATCCAGTGGTACGCGGCCCAGGAGACCCCGCTGGTCGCCAGGACGGCGGCGGAGGCGAGACCGGCCACGATCCGCCCGGTGACGACTGCCTTCGGCGTCCGCCCGCCGCCCCGGCGCCGCCCCGCCCTGCCGCGCCTCCGGGCGCCCTGTTCCTCACGCACCGTTCCTCCTCGAACTCCGCCGGGACCGGATCCCCCGGACGACCAGCACCGCGAGGACGGCGGCCTCGGCCGCCGCCATGGCCGGGAAGGCGTCAACCGCCCAGTGCACCGCCGCGGTTGCGAGCTTTTTGCCGTGGGCCCCGGCCCCGCCGGACAGCTGCTCGGCGATCACCGTGACCGGCGCCACCACCAGCGGCGGGGCGTACGCCACCCACCAGGCGCCCGCCCGCGAGCAGGTCGTGGCCGCCAGGGCCGCCCCGGCGGCCGCCGTGACCACGAAGGCCCACCCGGGCGAGGAGCCGGTCAGCTCGTCCACGGCGATCCCGGCCACCGGCAGCACCAGGGCGACCAGAGCGGTCAGGGCCGCCCTGCGGGCCTGCGCCCGCGATCTTCCGCTTCTCCTGCCGCGGGCCGCCGCCCGGCCCCGCGGGGCCGGCACCCGCGGCGCTCCCTGCGCGAGCGGCCGCGGCGCGGCCGGTTCTTCCGGGGGCCGCGCACCGTCGCGCGGAGAGGCGGCCCGCTGGTCTGCCGTGGGCATTCCGGGTTGCATAGTTGCGCAATGTAGCAAGTGTTGGGCGATCCTCGCCGCTCCCCCTGCTTCTTCGTCGCTTCTCCGTCGCTTCTTCGACCCGGATCGGCCGCCTCAGCAGCCACCGCTCCGAGGCAGTGCGGCCCAGGCCGCCGAGAGGCGGCCGACCAGTTCTGCCGCGGTCTCCGGGGCGAAGGAGTAGGGGAGGCGGATGTAGTCGTCGTGGGCGCCGGTCGCATCCGTCGTGGCGCCCGGGATGACCTCCGCGCCATGGCGCAGTGCCACCTGCGCGTAGATCCGGGCGTCCGTGCCCGGAGGCAACCGGACCCACAGGACGGAGCCTCCCTGCGGTGCCTGCCAGCGCCAGTCCGGAAGCTGCTCGGCCAGCAGCCGGGTCATGGTGGCGAGCCGCTCGCGGAGGATGCGGTCCCGCTCGGGTGCGAGGGCCGGGAGCGCGGGGAGGAGCCGGGCGGCGAGGGCCTGGTCGAGGAGCGGGCTGCCGAGGTCGTCGAGCGCCTTGAGCCGGGCCAGGCGCGCCACGGCGTCCTGCGGCGCGCGGATCCAGCCGATCCGCAGACCGCCCCATACCGCCTTGGCCAGCGAACCCACCGTCAGCACGGTGCCCCCGGCAGGGTGTGCGGCGATCGGAGGCGGAGCCTGCCCGGGCGCGAGAGCCGCTGCGTGGGCGCTGTCCTCGAGGATGGTGACGCCGTGTTCGGCGGCGAGTTCGGCCACCCGGCGGCGGCGTCCGGCGGACATCAGGGTGCCGGTGGGGTTGTGGTAGGTCGGCATGAGGTAGAGCAGCGCGGGCCGGTGTGCGGCGAGCGCGGCGGCGAGCCGGTCGATCCGGATGCCGTCGGAGTCGAGCTCGACGCCGACCAGCCGTGAGCCGGCCGCTCTGAGGGCGTCCAGGCAGCCCGGCCAGCCGGGGGACTCCACGATCGTGGTCGACCCTCGTCCGAGGGACAGCTGGGCGCTCAGGGTGACGGCCTGCGTGGCACCGGTCGTCACCACCACCTGGCCGGGCACGGTCGGCAGGCCGTGCGCGGTGTGGTGGGCGGCGATCGCCGCCCGCAGCGCGGGGAGTCCGGCCGGGTGGTAGCCCGCGTCGAGGAGGAGCCCGGGCAGGTCCTCGCGGACGAGGTCGAGCAGCGCCCCGGCCAGGTCCGGCCCCCCGGCCTCGGCCGCCTGCCCCAGCGAGATGACGTCCGGCGGCTGTGCCACCAGCCGCTGGATCACCGCGGTGGCCTGGCCGCCGCGCACCCGCCCGTCCACCGGGGCCCGCTGGGCCGCGGCTCCTCCCGACACCCGCGTGCCGCTGCCCCGGCGGGTCTCGACCAGGCCCGACCCGCGCAGCGCGTCGTAGGCGGCGACCACCGTCGCCCGGCTGACGGAGAGGGCGTCGGCGAGCCGCCGTTCGGGCGGCAGGCGGTCACCGGTGCGCAGGTCCCCGGACCGTACGGCTCGGACGAACGCTTCGGTGAGCCGCCGGTACAGCGGCCCCTCGGCCGAACTCCAGTCGCCCAGCAGGTCGATCAGCTCGGCCGGCTCGGACGTCTCACGATTCCGGTCCACTTTTCCCTCCATTGGCACGGGAGTACGAACCGCCGAGGCCAGAGGCTAACGGCATGACATCCACCGCATCCCTTGACCCTCGGCTGGCAGCCATCTGCGACCTCTCCGTCGTCGCCGCGAGAGACAGCGCGGGACGGCACGAGTACGACGGAACCGTTCAGGACCTGTCCCCGGACGGAGTGCGCCGCGGTCTCGCCGCCCTCGGCGGCCCCGCCTGCACCGAGCCCTACCCGGACCCGCACGACGAGGCCCACGCAGCGGCTGCCGAGGAAGCCCTCCGAGTCCGCTTCGGCGAGCTCGAACTGCACCGCAGCAACCCCCTGTGGCACATCGAGAACCTGGACCTGTCCGGCTACGACCGCTCCTACGCGCCTCAGCCCGAGCGGGACGTCGCCCGGTCGGCCCACTTGCGCCAGTGGCCGGACGCCGTGGACGCGGCGGTCGAGGCGCTGGACCGGGTGCCCGCGGCGCTGGCCGGTGCCGCGCTGCCGCTCGCCCGTGGACTGGCCGCCTTTCTCGACCCCCAGGGCGGCCCCGACCACGCCGCCGCCGGCCGGGCGCACGCCCGGCTCCTGACCCACCTGGAGCGGGCCGCCGCCGAAGGCCCGGCGTCGGCGGCGCTCGGCGGCCCCGCTCTCGCCCGGCTCCTCGGCGCGGCCGATGCCTGCACCGTCGACCTCGCCGCCACGTCCGCCAGGGTGGACGCGGAACGGGACCGTCTGCGTGCGCTGCTCGACGAGTCGCTGCGCCGCATCGACCCCAAGGCCACGCCCGCCGGCACCCTGCGGGCCCTCCAGGCCGACCACCCCGACGCCGACAACCTGCTGGACGAGTTCGCAGTGCTCGTCGACGAGACGGTCGCCTGGACCGCCCGGCACGATCTGGTGCCCCACCACGACGTCGAGGTGGACGTCCAGCCGATGCCCGAATCCCAGCGCCGGGCACTGGCCGGCCTCTTCGCAGCCGCGCCCCACGAGGCCGACGCACCCAGCAGCTTCCGCGTCACCCTCCCGGACACCGGCTGGACGAAGGCGGAGAGCGACCAGTGGCTGTCGACCGGCTTCAACCGGACCCTGATGCCCAACATGGCCATCCACGAGGTGGCACCCGGGCACGCCAGCCACGGCAGGGCACTGCGCCGGGCGGCGACCGATGTCCGCCGCACGCTCCACTCCGATGCCTTCATCGAAGGCTGGGCCCACTACTGCGAGGAACTGGCCCTGGAAGAGGGCTTCCGCGACGGCGACCCCCGTGTCGCCGTCGCGGTCGCCCAGGACGCGCTGCGCAGGGTCACCCGCTTCGCCTGCGCGATCGGACTGCACACCGGATCCATGACCCTGGCGGATGCGGCGGCGCGGTTCACCGAGGACGTCTCGCTGGCCGGTCCCGCAGCCTTGCACGAGGCCCAGCGCGGGCTGTTCGACCCCACCTACGGCCGTTACACCTGGGGCAAGTTCGCCATCCTCGACCTGCGCGAGCAGGCCGTGGCGCGCTGGGGCGGCGACTTCTCGCTCCGCCGTTTCCACAGTGCCCTGTTCGACCTCGGGGCCCCGCCCCTCGGCCTGCTGCACACGGCACTGGAACGCGGATGACCTCACTCGCCGCCTTCGTCCTGGCCTCGCTGATCCTGATCGCCGTGCCCGGGCCCAACCTGATCTACATCGTCACGCGCAGCGCGCAGGACGGGCGGCGGGCAGGCATCGTCTCGGCCCTCGGCGTGGAGACCGGCACGCTCCTCCACGTCGTGGCCGCCGTCTGCGGACTGGCGACGCTCATCGCCGACCACCCGCTCGTCTTCACCGTCCTGCGCTACGCGGGCGCCGGCTACCTCGCCTGTCTGGGCGTACGCGCGCTGCTCCGCCGTCCGCCCCCCGCTGACGGCGCCGCCGACGCCGCTGGCCGTCCCGCTCGACGCCGGCTGCTCCGGGTCTACTGCGACGCGGTCCTCGTCAACCTGTTCAACCCCAAGGTCGTCCTCTTCTTCCTGGCCTTCCTCCCGCAGTTCCTGCCCACCGGCCTGGCCCCTGCGGACACCCGGGCCCGCATGCTGGTGCTCGGCGTGGTCTTCCTGTCCATCGCCCTCGCCCTGGACCTCTGCTACGCCCTCGTCGGCGCCGCACTCGCCGGCCCCCTCCGCGGGACCTCACGCCGCGCCCGCCGCCTGTCCTACCTGACCAGCGGCATCTACCTCGGTCTGGCCGGCATGGTGTTCATCTGAAACCGAAGCCACGCGGAGACCACCGACGGCGCGAAGCCCTGAATACCCGGCGGGCGATGTGCCCTGCGTCACAGGCCGCGGCGCTCGATCGCTTGCCCGGCCGGGAGACGGATTCCAGGATCCTCTCCCGGGTCTCTCCCGAATGATCGCCGGAAATACAGGAAGGGCCTGGCTCTCAGAGAGAGCCAGGCCCTTGACCTGCTGTTTCAGCTGTCGGGGTGGCGGGATTTGAACCCACGACCTCTTCGTCCCGAACGAAGCGCGCTGCCAAGCTGCGCTACACCCCGATGTGCGGCCGGTTCCCGTTTTTCCCGGGCCCCGGTGCAACGAGGACTACTTTAGCCGACCGGGGCCTGTAGGCGAAATCCGATTCGGGCGGCCGAGCGGCCGGGGGCGTATGCGGTCGAGGAGGACGAGCGTGAGGGCCAGTCCGTAGAAGGCCAGACCGAAGACGACGGCGTTGCCGAGGATGCCCGCGTAGCCGTGGAGGTCGACGTCCAGAAAGGGGTACGGGTAGCGGCCGTCGGTGCCCGGGTCGAGGAGGGCGCCGCGGAGCAGGGCGAAGGGGAGGTAGAGGAGGGGGTAGACCAGCCACTGCCCGGCGTGCCGCAGGAGGAAGCCGCCGGGGGCGGTGAGCAGGAGCCAGTCGAGGGCGGCCGCGAGCGGGGTCACGGTGTGGAGGAGGTGGTTGGCGATCGATTCGAGCGGGGTGCGCTGGCTCGTCATGGCGAAGCCGCTGGCGTCGTTCGACAGCACGAAGTGGAAGACGAGACCCGTGATGGAGATGTAGAGCAGCGCGCCGCCCGTGATCCGCGGGGAGAGGGCGGGGCGTCCGGTCCAGGCGCGGTGGGCGGACCAGGCGAAGGCGGCGGCCAGCAGGATGTTGGACTGGATCGTGAAGTAGCTGAAGAGCCGGCCCAGGTCGGTGGAGTCGATCGAGTCCAGCACGATGCCGGTGAGCGCTGCCAGGGCCACGCAGGCGCGGAAGGCCGCTGCGAAGGGGCGGCGGCCCGTCGGGGCCGCCGCCGGTGCGGGGGTGTGCTCCGTATCGGGCAGGCCGGTCCGCGTGGTGGTGGGGGAAATCGGGTCGGTCATCCCCCCACCGTACGTGTGGGCTCCAAGGAGCCCTCAGGTCAGTCGCGGGGGACGAGCGTGAGCAGCGTGGCCTCGGGCGGGCAGGCGAAGCGGACCGGGGTGTAGCGGTTGGTGCCGCAGCCCGCTGAGACGTGCAGATAGGAGCGGTGGCCGCCGGCGAGGTGGGTGGAGAGGCCCTTCACCCGCCGGGCGTCGATGTCGCAGTTGGTGACCAGCGCCCCGTAGAAGGGGATGCACAGCTGGCCGCCGTGGGTGTGCCCGGCGAGGATCAGCGGGTAGCGGTCGGCCGTGAAGGCGTCCAGAACCCGCAGGTAGGGGGCGTGCACGACGGCCATGGAGAAGTCGGCGCCGGCCTTGGGGCCGCCGGCCACGTGCTCGTACCGGTCCCGCTTGATGTGCGGGTCGTCGAGGCCGGTGAGGGCGATTTCCATGCCGTCGATCTTGAGGGTGCCGCGGGTGTTGGTGAGGTTGACCCAGCCCGCCGCGTCGAAGCCGTCGCGCAGCTCTTCCCACGGGTTGTGGATCGCGCCGACGACCGGGGCGTTGCCGTTCAGGCCGTGCCGCCCGGTGGCCCGCTCCAGCAGGTAGAGGGCGGGGTTGCGCAGCCTGGGGCCGTAGTAGTCGTTGGAGCCGAAGACGTAGGCGCCCGGGAAGCGCATCAGCGGGCCGAGTGCGTCGAGGGTCTCGGGCACGCCCTCCGGGTCGGAGAGGTTGTCGCCCGTGTTGATGACGAAGTCGGGGCGGAGCCCGGCGAGCGACTGGAGCCAGCGCTGCTTCTTGCGCTGACCGCCGACCATGTGGATGTCGGAGACCTGGAGCACCCGCAGCGGCCGCATGCCGGAGGGCAGCACCGGCACGGTGATCCGGCGCAGCCGGAAGGAACGGACTTCAATGCCGGCGGCATAGGCGAGGCCGGCCGCGCCGACCGCCGTGATGCCCAGGGGTACTCCGTATCGCGCTCGCATGCTGCCATCGTCGCAGATCGCACGGGGTGCCGGGCCACCGGCCGGGGCGTACAAGGGAGTTGCCTCCGCAGGGCATCCGCAGGGCATCCGCAAGGCATCCGCAAGGCCTCCGCAAGGTCCTCGCCGGCTGCCCGCCGGGTGCCCGCGGAAGGTCCGTACGGTGCTGCGCGGGCCGCGTCCCGGCCGTTAATACGAGGCACCCCGCGGGGCGGGATGCGAAGATTGCGGCATGACCACGCTGAAGTCCAAGCTCCACGACGACCTCACGGCCGCCATCAAGGCGCGCGACGAGCTGCGCTCCTCCACCCTCCGTCTCACCCTGTCCGCCGTCGCCTACGAGGAGACCGCGGGCAAGCAGGCCCGTGAGCTGTCCGACGACGAGGTGCTGAAGGTCATCGTGCGCGAGGCGAAGAAGCGCCGCGAGGCCGCCGAGGCCTTCGACAAGGGCGGCCGGGCCGACTCCGCCGAGCGCGAGCGCGCCGAGGGCGAGATCCTCGCCGGGTACCTGCCGCAGCAGCTGTCGGACGAGGAGCTGACCGCGATCGTCGCGGCGGCGGTGGCCGAGGCCAAGGCCGGCGGTGCCGAGGGGCCTCAGGCCATGGGCGCCGTCATGAAGATCGTGAAGCCCAAGGTCGGCGACCGCGCCGAGGGCGGCCGCGTGGCCGGTGAGGTCAAGCGGCTCCTCGCGGGCTGACGAGCGTACGAACGAGGAGGGGCGCCCGGACCGTGACGGTCCGGGCGCCCCTCGTTTGTGCGCGGTGTGCGGCTAGTGCTGCTTGTTGCCGCTGGTCTCGCCGCCGATCAGGCCCGGCGGGAGCGAGATGCCGCCCTGCTGGTCCTGGTCGGGCTTGCTGCCGTCGGGCTTGGCGTTGCCGGTCCTGCCGGAGCCCGGCTTGTTCGTGCCGGGCTTGCGGTTGCCCCGGCCCGGATCCCGCTTGTCACCGGTCTTGTCGCCGCCCTTGTCCGCGCCGGTGGCCCGGTCCGGGTCGGTGACCGCCCCGCCGCCGAACGTCGGCGCGTCCTTCCCGTCGAGCGCGCCGGTCATGGCGTCGCGCCAGATGGGGCCGGGGGTGTCGGCGCCGTAGACCTTGTCGTGGTAGACGCCGCCGATGGTGATGTTCTCCATCTCCACCTTCTTGCTGCCCGGGCCGCCGACCCAGACCGCACCCGCCATGTTGGGGGTGTAGCCGACGAACCAGGCGGCCTTGCGCTCGTCCGTCGTGCCCGTCTTGCCGGCGCTGTCGCGGCCGGAGAGCCCGGCCTCCTTGCCGGTGCCGTCCTCGATCACGCCCTGGAGGAGGCTGTTGACGGTGTCGGCGGTCTGCTCGGACATGGCCTGCGAGCACTTCGTCTTCGGCACCCGCAGCGCCTTGCCGTCGGGGCCGGTGGCCGACTCGACGATGACGGGCGTGCAGTACGTGCCGTGGTTGGCGAAGGCGGCGTAGGCGGAGGCCATGGTGAGCGGGGACATGCCCTCGGTGCCCAGGGCGATCGACGGCACCTGCTCCAGCTTGCTGCCGTCGGCGGGCTTCACGCCCAGCTTGTCCGCCATCTTGGTCACCGGGCAGATGCCGATGTCCTCGATCATCTGGATGAAGTAGGTGTTGACCGACTTCGCGGTCGCCTCCTTCATCCCGTACGGGCCGTGCTCGCTGCTGTTCTCGTTGTTGACGGTCTCGCCGCCGCTGTTCTTCCAGGGTTTGCCGCAGGTGTCGACCTGGCTCGGGTAGGGCATCGAGTACGGCGAGGAGTACGTCTTGCCGGGCGAGATGCCCTCCTCCAGGGCGGCGGCCGCGAGGATCGGCTTGAAGGTCGAGCCGACCTGGAAGCCGTAGTTGGATCCGCCCATGGCGTGGTCCGCGGAGAAGTTGATCTGCGTCTGGTGCTCGCCGAAGCCGTACGGGCGGGACTGGCCCATGCCGAGGATCTTGCCGCTGCCGGGCTCGACGATCGTCACGGCGGTCGCCACCGAGTCGCTCTGGTAGACGTGGTCGGTGATCGACTTCTGGATCGACTTCTGGGTCTGTGGGTCGAGGGTGGTGCGGATGGTCATGCCGCCCTCGTTCCAGCGCTTGGCCCGGGCCTCCTTGGTCTTGCCGAAGGCCGGGTCCTGGAGGAAGGTCTCGCGGACGTAGTCGCAGAAGAAGCCCGCGCCGTCGACGGCCGTGATGCAGCCGCTCTTGGGCCGGCTGACCTTGAGGGTCAGCGGCTTGGCCTGCTCGGCGGCGGCCTCCTCCGGGGTGATGTTCTTCAGCTCCGCCATCCGCTGGAGCACGGTGTTGCGGCGCTTGGTGGCCTCCTTGGGGGCGTTGACCGGGTCGTAGCGGCTCGGGGACTGGACGATGCCGGCCAGCAGCGCGGACTCGCCGAGGGTGAGGTCCTTGGCGTGCTTGCTGAAGTAGCGCTGGGAGGCGGCCTCGACCCCGTAGGCCTGCTGCCCGAAGAAGGTGATGTTCAGGTAGTTGTTGAGGATCCGCTCCTTGCCGAGTTCCTTCTCGACCTGGATGGCGTACTTCAGCTCCTTGACCTTGCGGCCGAGGGTCTGCTGCGTGGCCACGGCGACCTTGTCGGGGTCGTCGCCGGCCTCCTCGATGAAGACGTTCTTGACGTACTGCTGGGTGAGCGTGGAGGCGCCCTCCGAGACGCCGCCGGACTGGGCGTTCTTGTTGAGCGCGCGGAGCACGCCCTTGAGGTCGACCGCACCGTGCTCGTAATAGCGCGAGTCCTCGATCGCGACGAGCGCCTTCTGCATGTAGGGGGAGATCTCGTTCAGCGGCACCACCGTGCGGTCGCGCGAGTAGACCTTCGCTATCTCGCCGCCCTGGGCGTCCAGGATCGTGGTGCGCTGGCTGAGCGGCGGAGTCTTGAGGTTCGCCGGAATCTCGTCGAAGCCCTCCACCGACCCCTTGGCCGCCAGGCCGAACGCGCCGATGCCCGGCAGGGCCAGACCCGCCAGCACCACTCCGGAGAGCATGCTGACGCCGAGGAACTTCGCGGCCTGCCGGGTCACCGTGGGACCCCCGCCCGAGCGCTTCATAGCCATGGAAGGAAGCCTACGTTCTCATTCGGCGGACAGACGCAGGTGTGTTCGCCTACGCTGTTTCACGCCAGTCACAGCGATGCCATCTCGTCTCATCTCCGCCCTCACTCTTGTGGGTGATGAGACGTGTCCGTATTGCCGCGAGTGTCACCTGCTGCCCGTCGTAAGCCGGGTGAACTACCCCGCTGTGCAGGGAAAAGTCGCTGATGTCGCCAGGTCACTCCGTTGGGTGATCTGCCGCGTACGCATAGTCCGTTCGGGCCATTCAAGATTGGGCCCGAAGGGGGTGTTGCCCCCTGTCCGCCTTCCGTAACGTCCTCAACTGGCAACGGTGAATATGCCGCTGCCGCCGTGGGGGAGCCCCGATTCGGGAGAGGACGGCGCCAGCATGGGCTGGGTAACCGACTGGAGTGCGCAGGCCGCCTGCCGCACTACCGATCCGGATGAACTGTTCGTTCAGGGCGCAGCGCAGAACAGGGCGAAGGCGGTCTGCACCGGCTGCCCCGTGCGTACCGAGTGTCTGGCCGACGCGCTGGACAACCGCGTCGAGTTCGGCGTGTGGGGCGGGATGACCGAGCGGGAGCGGCGCGCGCTGCTGCGCCGCCGGCCCACGGTCACCTCCTGGCGCCGGCTCCTGGAGACGGCGCGGACGGAGTACGAGCGCGGCGCCGGCATCCTGCCGCTGGGCGACCCCGGATACGACGAGTACGCGGCCGTCGGCTAGGCGGGCGGCGAGGCAGCCGGTCGGCCCTGCCGGTCGGTCTTACCCGTCACGCCCTCGCGCCGCTGGTCGGCGAGCCGCTCGCCGATGGCCCGCAGTCCCGCCAGGTCGTGCACGTCGCCGGGCAGTGCGGCCACCTCCGCCACCGGGACCTCGGGGTGCAGTGCGGTGAAGCGGTCGCGCGTGCGCTGCTCGCGAGCCAGCACCTGCATGCGCTCGGCATGCAGCCGCAGCAGCCCGGCAGCGATCCGTGCGGCTGATTCCGGTTCCGGCTCCTGCTCCGCGGAGTTCGGCAGGGAGTCCCCGGCCGGTCCGGCGGACGGCGCAGGCTGCGACGGCACGGTCTTCCCGGATTCCACGCCGGATTCCATGTCGGATTCCACGGGTGTTTTTGCGACCCCTGTCGCGACCTCCGCCACCACTCCTGAGGCCGTGACACCCGGGAGCGTGGGCTGGGGGAAGCCGCTCCGGGGAACGCCGGGAGAGGACGTATGGGTGGGAGTGCCGGGGCCGTCAGCGGTACGTGAGCCAGCCTGCCCGCTGCCACGATCCACAATGCCGGAACCGGCAAGATTTTCTGTGTAATCCGGTTCCCCGGTGCCGCGATCCGGATTCCCGGCCTCCGGCGGCGTCCCGGCGTCCGCCAGGGCCTCGGCCGCGGCGAGTGCCCGTTCCGCCGACAGCCGCGCCGCACCGCTGCCGTGCACCCGGTTCAGCACCAGTCCCGCCAGCGGCATCCGCTCCGCGGCCAGCCGCTCGACGAAGTACGCGGCCTCCCGCAGCGCGTCCCGCTCCGGCGCGGCGACCACCAGGAAGGCCGTGCCGGGCGCCTGGAGCAGCCGGTAGGTGGCGTCGGCGCGGGTACGGAAGCCGCCGAACATGGTGTCCATCGCGGCAATGAAGGTCTGTACGTCCTGGAGGAGCTGAGTGCCCACCAGTTTGCTCAGGGAGCCGCCCATCACCGCCATGCCGGCGCCCAGGAACTTCATCCCGGCCCGCCCGCCGAGCTTCGCGGGGGCCATCAGCACCTTGATGAACTTCCCGTCCAGGAAGGACCCCAGCCGCCCCGGGGCGTCCAGGAAGTCCAGCGCCGAGCGGCTGGGCGGCGTGTCCACGACGATCAGGTCCCATGCGTCGCGGGCGCGGAGCTGGCCGAGCTTCTCCATGGCCATGTACTCCTGCGTGCCCGCGAAACCGGCCGAAAGCGACTGGTAGAAGGGGTTCTCCAGGATCGCCCGGGCGCGCTCCCGGTCCGCGTGGGCCTCGACGATCTCGTCGAAGGTCCGCTTCATGTCGAGCATCATCGCGTGCAGTTCGCCGCCCGCGGCGCCGTCGATGCCGGGCACCCGGCGCGGCACGTTGTCGAGTTCCTCGATGCCCATCGACTGCGCCAGCCTGCGGGCCGGGTCGATGGTGAGGACGACGACCTTCCGGCCGCGCTCCGCCGCCCGCAGGCCCAGGGCCGCCGCCGTGGTGGTCTTGCCGACGCCGCCGGAGCCGCAGCACACCACGATGCGGGTGCGCGGGTTGTCCAGGACGGGGTCTATGTCGAGCGGTGCCGTTGCCGGATCCAGGCTCACGCGGTCACTCCCTGCTCCGTCACGCCCTGCGTCCGCAGTGCGCGCGCCATGCGGTACAGCCCGGCCAGGTCGACCCCGTCGCCGAGCAGCCCCAGTTCGTAGGTGGGCAGGCCCATACGGGCCACCTCGGTGCGGCCCCGGTGCTCGAGCGCCAGCCGCTCGGTGTGCTCGCGCGCCTGCTGGAGCAGGGGTTCGACGAGCGGTTCGACGAGTCCCGTGCGCCGTGCGCCGCCTGGCCCCGTGCGCTCCAGGGCGTGGGCGAGGGCGTGCGCCACCTCCGTGCGCCGTCCGTTGGCGGCGGCCTCGACGGCCTCCTCGCCGAGGATCCCGGGCCGCACCATGTTGACGACCACGCCGCCCACCGGCAGCCGCGCGGCGCGCAGCTCCGCGATGCCGTCGACGGTCTCCTGGACCGGCATCTCCTCCAGCAGCGTCACGAAGTGCACCGCGGTCTCGGGGGACTTGAGGACGCGCATCACCGCCTGCGCCTGGTTGTGGATCGGACCGATCCGGGCCAGCCCGGCCACTTCGTCGTTGACGTTGAGGAAGCGCGTGACACGGCCCGTCGGCGGGGCGTCCATGACCACGTAGTCGTAGATGAAGCGGCCCGTACGGTCCTTCCGGCGCACTGCCTCGCAGGCCTTGCCCGTCAGCAGGACGTCCCGCAGGCCCGGCGCGATGGTCGTCGCGAAGTCGATCGCGCCGATCTTCCGCAGCGCCCGGCCGGCGCCGCCGAGTTTGTAGAACATCTGGAGGTAGTCGAGGAGGGCCTGTTCGGCGTCTATCGCGAGGGCGAACACCTCGCCGCCGCCCGGGGCGACGGCGATCTTGCGCTCCTCGTAGGGAAGCGCCTCCGTTTCGAAGAGCTGCGCTATGCCCTGTCTGCCTTCGACCTCTACCAGCAGGGCGCGCTTCCCCTCGGCGGCGAGCGCGAGTGCGAGGGCCGCGGCGACCGTGGTCTTGCCGGTTCCGCCCTTGCCGCTGACGACATGGAGCCTGCTCATGATTTGGAGCCTAACCAGTCGCCTGGCGGGCTACGCACGAGGCTGCCGGTATCAGGCATTACAGTCGGGCCCATGACCAAGAAGTGGGAATACGCCACCGTGCCGCTCCTCGTGCACGCGACCAAGCAGATTCTGGACACCTGGGGCGAGGACGGCTGGGAGCTGGTCCAGGTCGTGCCGGGTCCGAACAACCCCGAGCAGCTGGTGGCCTACCTGAAGCGGGCGAAGCAGTGAGCGTCGCCCGCGCGGCCACCGGGTCGCAGACGCAGACGATGCCCGCACCTCTGCGCCGTGCGGGCGGAGAAGCGAACGAAGGAGCAGGGGCGTGAGCGCCGTCGAGGACAGGCTCGCCGAGCTGGGTCTGACGCTGCCGGAGGTCGTTCCGCCGCTGGCCGCCTACCAGCCGGCCGTGCGCTCCGGGGCGTACGTCCACACCGCCGGGCAGCTGCCCATGGTCAAGGGCGCCATCCCGCTGACCGGCAAGGTCGGCGCCGAGGTCAGCGCCGAGCAGGCCAAGGAGCTGGCGGCCACCTGTGCGCTCAACGCACTGGCCGCCGTGAAGTCCGTCATCGGCGACCTGGACAGGATCGTCCGGGTGGTCAAGGTGGTCGGCTTCGTGGCCTCCGCTCCCGACTTCACCGGCCAGCCGGGCGTCCTCAACGGGGCGAGCGAGCTGCTGGGCGAGGTGCTGGGCGAGAAGGGCGTGCACGCGCGCTCGGCCGTGGGCGTGGCGGTGCTGCCGCTGGACGCGCCGGTCGAGGTCGAGATCCTCGTGGAGGTCCGGGACTGAGGTTCCGGGACACTCCTGGCTCCGGCACGCTCGCCGGGGCCGTTCGGCGAGGGCTCCGGCCCGGCGCTCTCGAACATCCGCGCGTGAGCGCATAGCATCCGGCCATGTCACCTTCGAACGGCCAGTGGTACCCGCCGGAGTGGCCGGACCGGATCAGAGCGCTCGCCCGCGGGGAGCTGAAGCCCGTGGCGCCCCGCCGTGCCGCGACCGTGCTGCTGCTGCGCCCGGCGGCCGGCGGGCTCGCCGTTCACATGCTGCGCAGACGCGCCTCCATGGCCTTCGCCGGAGGCGCGTACGCGTATCCGGGCGGTTCCGTGGACCCGCGCGACGAGCGGGACGTGCCCTGGGCAGGCCCCTCCCGGGCGGACTGGGCGGCCCGCCTCGGCGTCGATGCCGCCGCCGCACAGGCCATCGTCTGCGCGGCCGTCCGCGAGACCTTCGAGGAGGCGGGCGTGCTGCTCGCGGGCCCGGCGCCGGACACGGTCGTCGCGGACACCACGGGCGCCGACTGGGAGGCCGATCGGGCCGCGCTCGTCAGCCGCGAGCTGGCCTTCGCCGACTTCCTGGAGCGCCGGGGCCTGCTGCTGCGCAGCGACCTGCTCGGCGCCTGGGCGCGCTGGATCACCCCCGAGTTCGAGCCGCGCCGCTACGACACCTGGTTCTTCGTCGCCGCCCTGCCCGAGGGGCAGCGCACCCGCAACGCCTCCACGGAGGCCGACCGCACCGTATGGGCCGCACCGGGAGAGGCCGCGGCCGCCTACGACCGGGGGGAGTTGCTGATGATGCCCCCGACGATCTCCACGCTGCGCTCCCTGGGCCCGTACGCCACCGTCCCCGAGGTGCTGGCCGTCTCAGGTGACCGGGATCTCACGCCCGTGCTCGCTCGGGCGCGGCTGGACGGGGAAGAGATCGTGCTGAGCTGGCCGGGGCACGACGAGTTCACGAGGCACGTCCCTGCCGCGCCCACGCCCACGCCCACGCCCTTCACCGAGCCCGATGCTTCAGGACCTGCGGGAGCCGACGCATGACGTACGCAACCGATCTTCCCGGACGGCCGCGCGGTGCGGTCGCGACCGGCCCCGTGACGGCCCGCGCGACGTGCGTGCTCGCGCCGAATCCGTCCGCCATGACGCTGGAGGGCACCAACACCTGGATCCTCGCCGAGCCGGGTTCGGGCCTCGCCGTGGTCGTCGACCCGGGGCCCGCGGACGAGGACCACCTGCGGCACGTCGTCGCCACCGCGGAGGCGGCGGGCAACCGCGTGGCCCTGACCCTGCTCACCCACGGGCACGCCGACCACTCGGACGGCGCGGCCCGCTTCGCCGAGCTGACGGGGACGAAGGTGCGGGCGCTCGACCCGAAGCTGCGGCTGGGCGGCGAGGGGCTGGGCGTGGGCGACGTCGTGACGACCGGCGGCCTGGAGCTGCACGTCGTCTCCACTCCCGGCCACACCGCCGACTCCCTGTGCTTCCACCTCCCGGCGGACCGCGCGGTCCTCACGGGGGACACGGTCCTCGGCCGGGGCACCACGATCGTGGCCCACCCCGACGGGCGGCTCGGCGACTACCTCGACTCGCTGCGCAGGCTGCGCGCGCTCACGGTCGACGAGGGCGTGGAGACGGTGCTGCCGGGGCACGGCCCGGTGCTGGACGACGCCCGGGGCGCCATCGAGTACTACCTCGCGCACCGGGCCAAGCGCCTGGCCCAGGTGGAGACGGCGGTCGAGAACGGCCACCGCACCCCGGAGGAGGTCGTCGCCGCCGTCTACGCGGACGTCGACCGCTCGCTGTGGCCGGCGGCGGAGCTGTCGGTCCGGGCCCAGCTGGACTACCTGGACGAGCACGGGCTGATCTAGGGCCTGCCCTGGGGGCGGTCCGGACGCAGGGCAGGGCCCCCGCCGGTGCTCCGGCGGGGGCCCTGCCGCGTTGTTCGCGATGTCGCGCGCGTCCGGGACGCGCGCCTCCCGTCAGCGGGAGCGCTTGGCGAGGCGCTCCACGTCGAGCAGGATCACGGCTCGGGCCTCCAGGCGGAGCCAGCCGCGGCCGGCGAAGTCCGCGAGGGCCTTGTTGACGGTCTCGCGGGAGGCGCCGACCAGCTGGGCCAGCTCCTCCTGCGTGAGGTCGTGCACCACGTGGATGCCCTCTTCGGACTGGACGCCGAAGCGGCGGGACAGGTCCAGCAGCGCCTTGGCGACACGGCCCGGGACGTCGGAGAAGACGAGGTCCGACATCGAGTCGTTGGTCCGGCGCAGACGGCGGGCGACCGCGCGCAGCAGGGCGGTGGCCACCTCGGGGCGCGCGTTGAGCCAGGGCTGGAGGTCGCCGTGGCCGAGGCCGAGCAGCTTGACCTCGGTGAGGGCGGTGGCGGTGGCGGTGCGCGGTCCGGGGTCGAAGAGGGACAGCTCGCCGATCAGCTCACCCGGGCCCAGGACGGCCAGCATGTTCTCGCGGCCGTCGGGGGAGGTGCGGTGGAGCTTCACCTTGCCCTCGGTGACCACGTAGAGGCGGTCGCCCGGGTCACCTTCGTGGAACAGGGCGTCGCCCCTCGCGAGAGTGACCTCGCCCATGGAGGCGCGCAGCTCAGCGGCCTGCTCGTCATCGAGCGCCGCGAAGAGCGGGGCGCGCCGCAGAACGTCGTCCACGAGTTCTCTCCTTGTCGACATGCACAGGGGACCGTGGTCCCCATGATGCCCGTCGGTAAAACTGTGTGATCAAACACAAGTGTGGCGCATCGTCGACCGAAGCCCTACGGCAGGGGTCCGATTGGGCTGTGGTTTTCCCGCGCTCGGGGCGGATGTCAGTGCAGGGCCTTAGTCTGGCCGGGTGTCCAATACGCCGGTGAGAGCACAGGGCAAGGGGGCCGGGAGGGTGACCGGGGCCCGTAATTCCGCTGTGGGCGAACGCCCCGCCGCAGCGAAGGCAAAAGCGGCAAATAGGAAAAAACTGCTGGACGGCGAGGCGGCTGCCGATTCCGCCGCCGCAAAGCCTGTGAAGACCGCAAAGCCTGCAAAGGCTGCGAAGACTGCAAAGCCCGCAAAGCGCGCCGCGAAGCCCGCGAAGGCGGAATCGCGGGCCGCGCTCGTCCGCCGGGCCCGCCGCATCAACCGCGAGCTGGCCGAGGTCTATCCCTACGCTCACCCCGAGCTGGACTTCGAGAACCCCTTCCAGCTCCTGGTCGCCACCGTGCTCTCGGCCCAGACCACCGACCTGAGGGTCAACCAGACCACCCCCGCCCTCTTCGCCGCCTACCCCACGCCCGAGGACATGGCGGCCGCCGACCCCGAGACGCTGGAGCAGCTGATCCGGCCCACGGGCTTCTTCCGGGCCAAGGCCAAGTCCCTGATCGGCCTCTCCGCCGCCCTGCGCGACCGCTTCGACGGCGAGGTGCCCGGGCGGATAGCCGATCTGGTCACCCTGCCCGGCGTTGGCCGCAAGACCGCCAACGTCGTCCTGGGCAACGCCTTCGGCGTCCCCGGCATCACGGTGGACACCCACTTCGGGCGGCTCGTCAGGCGCTGGAAGTGGACCGACGCGGAGGACGCGGAGAAGGTCGAGGCGGAGGTCTGCGCCCTCTTCCCCAAGAGCGAGTGGACGATGCTCTCGCACCGCGTGATCTTCCACGGCCGCCGCGTCTGCCACTCCCGCAGACCGGCCTGCGGCGCCTGCCCGATCGCCCCGCTCTGCCCGTCCTACGGCGAGGGCGAGACCGACCCGGAGAAGGCGGAGAAGCTGCTCAAGTACGAGATGGGCGGCCAGCCCGGCCAGCGCCTGAAGCCGCCGCCGGACTACCCGGGCCTGCCCGCGCGCCCCTTGGGAGCCGAGTGACGCCGGGAGACACCACGGGGCCGGGCCGCAGCGCGCGGCCGGGAACCGCCAAGAGGAGAGTCGGGGGAAGCACATGACGAGCAAGCACGGGCAGAACGGCCGCGAGGACGTCCTCCCCGCAGGCCACCGGGGAGCCGTGGTCACGGCCGAGGGGCTGCCCGAGTGGCTCGGGCCCGTCGAGCGGGCCGCGCGGACCGTCGAGCCGCACCAGCTCAGCCGCTTCCTGCCGCCGGACAGCGGCGGCCGTCCGTCCGCCGTGCTCGTGCTCTTCGGCGAGGGCGAGCAGGGCCCCGAGCTGCTGCTCCTGGAGCGGGCCGGCACCCTGCGCTCGCACGCCGGCCAGCCGTCCTTCCCCGGCGGCGCGCTCGACCCGGAGGACGGCGACCCGGAGGGCGAGGGTCCGGTGCGGGCCGCGCTGCGCGAGGCCGAGGAGGAGACCGGGCTCGATCCGTCCGGGGTCCAGGTCTTCGGCGTGCTGCCCCGGCTCTACATCCCCGTCAGCCGCTTCGTCGTGACGCCCGTGCTCGGCTGGTGGCGCACGCCCAGCCCGGTCACGCCGGTCGACCCGAGGGAGACGGCCCGGGTCTTCACGGTCCCCGTCGCCGACCTCGTCGACCCGGCGAACAGGGCGACGTCCGTCCACCCCAGCGGCCACATCGGCCCCTCGTTCCGGGTGGGCCGGGCCGTGGTGTGGGGTTTCACGGCAGGAGTGATCGACCGCATCCTGCACTACGCCGGCTGGGAGCGCCCCTGGGACACGGAGCGGCGGGTCCCGCTGGACTGGAGCGCCTGACGGGCATGAGACGGTGGCCCCCGGCAAGGGTGAGCACCGCGTCATGACGACCGCGACATGACGGCTGCCGCACCATGACGACTGCCGCAACATGACGACTGCAATGCGAGGCATCTTTCGGTGAACGTGCTGGACATCGTGCTGCTGATCGCCGCCGTGTGGTTCGCGGTCGTCGGCTATCGCCAGGGGTTCGTCGTCGGCGTGCTCTCGGTGATCGGCTTCCTCGGCGGCGGCCTCGCCGCGGTCTACGCACTGCCCGTGATCTGGGACAGCGCCACCGACGGCGGCCGGCCGGGCACGGTCGCGGCCATCGCGGGCGTCGCCATCGTCATCGTCTGCGCCTCCGTGGGCCAGGCCGCCACCACCCACCTCGGCAACAAGCTGCGCCGCCACATCACCTGGTCCCCGGCGCGCGCCCTGGACGCCACCGGCGGCGCGCTTGT
Source organism: Streptomyces sp. 17_S59 (assembly GCF_056930295.1). Taxonomy (NCBI): domain Bacteria; kingdom Bacillati; phylum Actinomycetota; class Actinomycetes; order Kitasatosporales; family Streptomycetaceae; genus Streptomyces; species Streptomyces sp. 17_S59. The sequence continues at coordinate 3,753,620 of NZ_JBXOWD010000001.1, forward strand.
CAACGTCGTCGCAATGCTGCTGGTCGCCTGGCTGATCGGCTCGGCCCTCGCCGGTACGTCCCTGCCCACCCTCGGCAAGGAGGTCCGCGGCTCCAAGGTGCTGCTGGGTGTCGCCAGGGTCGTTCCGCCGCAGGCCAACACCTGGTTCGCCGACTTCAGCACGGTCCTCGCGCAGAACGGCTTCCCGCAGGTCTTCGCGCCGTTCGCCACCGAGCCCATCACCTCGGTGCCCCCGCCCGACCCGCAGCTCGCGGGCAGCCCTGTCGCCACCGACGCCCAGCGCAGCATCGTCAAGGTCGTCGGCAACGCGCCCAGCTGCGGCAAGGTCCTGGAGGGCACGGGCTTCGTCTTCGCCCGGCACCGGGTGATGACCAACGCCCATGTCGTCGGCGGCGTGGACGAGCCGACCGTGCAGATCGGCGGCCAGGGCAAGCTGCACGACGCCAGGGTTGTGCTCTACGACTGGAAGCGGGACATCGCAATCCTCGACGTGCCGTCGCTGGAGGCGCCCGAGCTGCGCTTCGCTCCGGCCGACGCGGAGACCGGCAAGAGCGCCATCGTCGCCGGCTTCCCCGAGAACGGCTCGTACGACGTGCGCGCCGCCCGCGTCCGCAGCCGGGTCCAGGCCAACGGCCCGGACATCTACCACCGCGGCAACGTCCGCCGCGACGTCTACTCCCTCTACGCCACCGTGCGGCAGGGCAACTCCGGCGGCCCGCTGCTGACGCCGGACGGCAAGGTCTACGGCGTGGTCTTCGCCAAGTCCCTCGACGACCCGGACACGGGATACGCCCTGACGGCCGACGAAGTGCGCGGCGACGCCGAGACGGGCCGTACGGCCGCGGCCCGGGTCAACACCCAGGGCTGCGCCCTCTGAGCCGGCCCGGCACACGGCAGGACCGCGCAGGGCGTCGTGCAGATGCGCGCGTGCCTGCGCGGGGACTTGGAGGCTGAGCGGGGGCGGGCCTCAGCGGCTGCGCGGATGGCGCAACCGCGCCGACACCCAGCGGGCGCGACGGTGGATGATGCGCGGAATGCCGACCCGGGGGTCGGCTCCGGCCTCCGGCCGGTATTCGCCGCGCTCGGACACCTCCGTCACCACCAGCGCGGCATCACCCTCGGCGCCGTGCTCCTGAGTCACATCGGTCACGTCACGGTAGTCGTGCGTCCAGCCCATACCAGAAGCTCTGCCCGGGCCCAGTGGTCGGTAATCGCCTCCGGGTCCGGCAATTGGCCTATGCGCGGGGCAATTGGCCGTTCGGTGGACGGGCGTTCCCCCGAACGGCGGAGGCGTTTTCCCCGGGCCCCGGGCCCCGGGCCGCGGCCTACCGGTCCGGCTCGGTGTCCTTGAGCCAGCCGATCAGCTCCCCGGAGAACGTCTCCGGATCCTCCTCGTGGGGGCTGCATTTCCCGGGGGATGACCCCCGGACCCCCAGCCGATTCCCGTGCGCGTCGCCTACCGGTCCGGCTCGGTGTCCTTGAGCCAGCCGATCAGCTCCCCGGAGAACGTCTCCGGATCCTCCTCGTGGGGGCTGCATTTCCCGGGGGATGACCCCCGGACCCCCAGCCGATTCCCGTGCGCGTCGCCTACCGGTCCGGCTCGGTGTCCTTGAGCCAGCCGATCAGCTCCCCGGAGAACGTCTCCGGATCCTCCTCGTGGGGGAAGTGGCCCAGCCCTTCGAAGAGCCGCCAGCGGTAGGGCGCCTCCACGTATTCGCCGGAGCCCGCGGCGCTCCGGGTGCGCAACACCGGATCGAGCGAACCGTGCAGGTGGAGCGTCGGCACGCGCACCGGCAGCTTCATGCGGCGGTTGAACTGGATGCCGTCCGGACGCGCCATCGACCGCACCATCCAGCGGTACGGCTCGATCGAGCAGTGCGCCGTCGAGGGAATCGACATGGCGACCCGGTAGGCGTCGATCGCGGCGTCGTCCGGCAGCCGGGGCCCGGACCAGTCCCTGATCAGCCGGCCGACCAGCGCCGCGTCGTCCGCGACCAGCCGCCGCTCGGGCAGCCAGGGGCGCTGGAAGCCCCAGACGTACGAGGCCGCGGCGCTCTGCTTGGGGTCGGCGAGCATCGCCGACCGCCAGCGGCGCGGGTGCGGCATCGAGGACACCGCGAGCCGGCGCACCAGCTTGGGCCGCATGGCGGCCGCGGTCCAGGCCAGGTAGCCGCCCAGGTCGTGACCGACGAGCGCCGCGTCCGGCTCGCCCAGGGAGCGGATCACTCCGGTGATGTCGAGGGCGAGGTTCGCCGGGTCGTAGCCCCGCGGCGTGCGGTCGCTGCCGCCCACTCCCCGCAGGTCCATCGCCACGGCACGGAAGCCCGCCTCCGCGAGCGCCGGCAGTTGGTGCCGCCAGGTCCACCAGAACTGCGGGAAGCCGTGCAGCAGCAGCACCAGCGGCCCCTCGCCCATCTCGGCGATGTGGAACCGGGCCCCGTTCGCCGCGACGTCCCGGTGGGTCCAGGGCCCGTCCGGCCGTACGACCGCGGTGGGCGAGGCCGTCGACGGGCCCGGGGAGCCCGCTGGTGCCGGGTGCGGCGCGGGCGGGTCGACGGGATCGCGGTCGGGGGACGCGGGCGCTGCGGGAGTGTCGGGCACCGTCATACGGACGAGCGTGTCACAGATGCGTCCGTCTGGCTCGTGTCGGCCGAAGAACGCGGGTGCGGCTTGACAGTGCTCAGCACGGCAGCCGTCTGCTTGGCGGAGGCGATGCTCTTCTCGGGCTTCTTGATCTTCTTGAACTTGGCCACGGCCAGCAGCACGAGCACCCCTGCGAGCAGCAGGAACGCCGCCCCGGTGATCAGGAAGGACCAGGCGAGCCCGAGGCCGAGGCTGTGGATGCCGTAGGCCGCCGCGAAGCTCAGCACCGGGAGGGAGAAGAGCGCCAGGACGCCCGCTCCGGCGACGGCGGCGCCGCCGAAGCCGAGCCGCCGGGCGTCCTCCCGCAGTTCGGCCTTGGCCAGCGCGATCTCGTCGTGCACCAGCGCGGACAGCTCCGTGGTGGCGGCCGCCACCAGCTGGCCGAGGCTGCGGTTCGCACCGTCGTCGGCTGCGCTCATCGACTGCTCCCTCTTCGTCATCAGCTTCTTCGTCAGCTTTTCGTCAGCTTCGTCGTCAGACCCTTAGATCATGCCGGACCGTCGTCCTCGGTGGTGCCGCGCCCGGCGGCCACTTGGGCAAGCCTGCGGTGCTCGGCGGCCTTCGCCTCGTACTTGGCGGCCATGCGCAGGTGGTACTCCGGATTGTCCTGCTGGTAGATGTCCGGAATGCCGTCCTCGTCGTCGTCGCGGTTCTCTTCGGCACAGAGCTTCTTGTACTTGTTGTCGCGCAGCTTCAGAAGAGTGCCGGAGAGGACGGCGGCTATGAGGGAGCCGACCAGCACGGCCGCCTTGACCTCGCCCTCGAGGACCGCGTCGCCGCCGAACGCCAGCTCGCCGATCAGCAGGGAGACGGTGAAGCCGATGCCGGCCAGCGTGGCGACGGCCAGCACGTCGGGCCACTTCAGGTCCGGATTCAGCTCGGCCCTGGTGAACCGGGCCGCCAGCCAGGTGCCGCCGAAGACGCCGACGGCCTTGCCGAGCACCAGGCCGAGCACGACGCCGAGCGTCTCGGGCCTGCGGAAGACGTCCGACAGGGCCCCGCCGGAGATCGCGACGCCCGCGGAGAAGAGCGCGAAGAGGGGCACGGCCAGGCCCGCGGACAGCGGCCGCACGAGGTGCTCGATGTGCTCGCCGGGGGAGCGCTGCTCGCCGTCGCGGCGGGTGCAGCGCAGCATCAGGCCCATGGCGACGCCCGCGATGGTCGCGTGGACCCCGCTGTTGTACATCAGCGCCCAGTTGCACACCGCCAGGGGTACGTAGACGTACCAACCGCGCACGCCCTTGCGGAGCAGCACCCAGAAGACCACCAGGCCCACCACGGCGAAGCCGAGGGCCGCAAAGTTGATCTTCGAGGTGAAGAAGATCGCGATGATCAGGATCGCGAAGAGGTCGTCGACGACGGCCAGGGTCAGCAGGAAGGCGCGCAGCGCGGACGGCAGCGCGGTGCCGATGACGGCGAGTACGGCGAGGGCGAAGGCGATGTCGGTGGCGGTGGGCACGGCCCAGCCGCCCAGGGATCCGCCGCCGCTCGCGGCGGTGGCCGTGTAGACGAGCGCGGGGGCGGCCATGCCGCAGAGCGCGGCGATGACCGGGAGGAGCGCGGCCCTGGGGTTGCGCAGCTCGCCTGCCACCAGCTCTCGCTTGAGCTCGATGCCGGCGACGAAGAAGAACACGGCCAGCAGGCCGTCGGCCGTCCAGTGCTGGAGGGAGAGGTTCAGCCCGAGGGAGTCCGGGCCCAGGTGGAACGAGCGGACCGATTCGTAGCTCTCGCGCAGCGGGGTGTTCGCCCAGATCAGGGCGGCGACGGCGGCCGCGAGCAGCAGGACGCCGCCCACGGTCTCGGTGCGCAGCGCGTCCGCGAGGAAGTTCCGCTCGGGCAGCGGAAGCCTGCCGAGGAAGACGGAACGGCGATTCTTGGGCGCGGCCACGGCGGTGGACCTCCTGGGGTCGGCTGTCGACTGAAAACACCCGCACGTGCTGTGCTTACACGTGTCGTGTGTGCCGACCAGACTTCCCGGCGCGCCCTTGATTCTTGTCGCGATTTTTACGCGACTTCTCCTTACCTTAACCAAAAAGAGTGAAGGGCACCCGGCGAGTCGCCGGGTGCCCTTCGGGGCTCAGGGGCCTTTGTGCCTGCTCAGCGGGGTTTTGGCGGCGCCGGGCGGGCTTGTGGGGTGGGGATCGTGCGGCCAGTAGATCCGAACGGTCAATTCCGGTTGATCAGTCCTCGGCGGAGGCGGCGGGGAGCTTGGCCTGGATGAGGTCCATGACCGAGGAGTCGGTCAGGGTCGTCACATCGCCGAGGGTGCGGTTTTCGGCCACGTCGCGCAGGAGGCGGCGCATGATCTTGCCGGAGCGGGTCTTGGGCAGCTCGGCGACCGGCAGGACCCGCTTGGGCTTGGCGATGGGGCCCAGCTCCTTGGCGACGTGTGCCCGCAGCTCCTCGACGAGGCCCTCCTCCTCGGCGTCGACGTTGCCGCGCAGGATGACGAAGGCGCAGATGGCCTGCGTCGTCTGCGGATCGGTGGCGCCGACCACCGCCGCCTCGGCGACCTTGGGGTGCGAGACGAGGGCCGACTCGACCTCGGTGGTGGAGATGTTGTGGCCGGAGACCAGCATCACGTCGTCCACGCGGCCGAGCAGCCAGATGTCGCCGTCGTCGTCCTTCTTGGCGCCGTCACCGGCGAAGTAGCGGCCCTCGAAGCGGGACCAGTAGGTGTCGATGTAGCGCTGGTCGTCGCCCCAGATGGTGCGCAGCATGGACGGCCACGGCTCGGTGAGGACGAGGTAGCCGCCGGAGCCGTTGGGCACCTCGCGGCCGTCGTCGTCCACGACGGTGGCGGCGATGCCGGGCAGCGGCACCTGGGCGGAGCCGGGCTTGGTGTCCGTCACGCCCGGCAGCGGGCTGATCATGATGCTGCCGGTCTCGGTCTGCCACCAGGTGTCGACGACGGGCGTGGTGTCCGCGCCGATGTGCTTGCGGTACCAGACCCAGGCCTCGGGGTTGATGGGCTCGCCGACCGAGCCCAGGATGCGCAGGCTGCTGAGGTCGAACTTGGCCGGGATGTCGTCGCCCCACTTCATGGCGGCGCGGATCGCGGTGGGGGCGGTGTAGAGGATCGTGACGCCGTACTTCTGGACGATCTCCCACCAGCGGCCCTGGTGCGGGCTGTCCGGCGTGCCCTCGTAGAGCACCTCGGTGGCGCCGTTGCTCAGCGGGCCGTACACGATGTACGAGTGGCCCGTGACCCAGCCGACGTCGGCGGTGCACCAGAAGACGTCCGTCTCGGGCTTGAGGTCGAAGACGGCGTGGTGGCTGTACGAGGCCTGGGTGAGGTAGCCGCCGGAGGTGTGCAGGATGCCCTTCGGCTTACCCGTGGTGCCCGAGGTGTAGAGGATGAACAGCGGGTGCTCGGCGTCGAAGGCCTGGGGGGTGTGCTGGTCGGGCTGCCGCTCGACCAGGTCGTGCCACCAGACGTCGCGGCCCTCGGTCCAGGCGATGTCCTCCTGGCCGGTCCGGCGCACGACGAGCACGCTGCGGACGTTCTCCGTGCCGGGCCGGGTGAGAGCCTCGTCGACGGCGGGCTTGAGCGCCGAGGGCTTGCCGCGCCGGAAGCCGCCGTCGGCGGTGATGACCACCCGGGCGTCGGCGTCGTTGATGCGCGTCGCCAGCGCGTCGGCGGAGAAGCCGCCGAAGACGAGCGAGTGCGGGGCGCCGATGCGGGCGCAGGCCAGCATGGAGACGACCGCTTCGGGGATCATCGGCAGGTAGATGGCGACCCGGTCGCCGGCCCGGACCCCCAGCTCCGTCAGGGCGTGGGCGGCCTTGGAGACCTCGCGCTGCAGCTCGGCGTAGGTGATCGAGCGGGAGTCGCCCGGCTCGCCCTCGAAGTGGAGGGCCACGCGGTCGCCCAGGCCGTTCTCGACGTGGCGGTCGACGCAGTTGTAGGCGACGTTGAGCCGGCCGTCGGCGAACCACTTGGCGAAGGGCGGGTTGGACCAGTCCAGGGTCTGGGTCGGCTCGGTCTCCCAGCTCAGGCGGCGGGCCTGCGCGGCCCAGAAGCCAAGCCTGTCGCTCTTCGCCTGCTCGTACGCCTCCGCGGTGACGTTGGCCTGCGCGGCCAGGCCGGCAGGCGGTGCGAAGCGGCGTTCCTCCTTGAGGAGGTTGGCCAGGCTTTCGTTGCTCACGACTTCTCCCTTTCCCAGGGTGCCCGTTGCGTCCCGGCCATAGCTCATCAGCCCGGGGCGCACCCTGACAAGGGGTCTGGCCAAATAGTGGTTTAGACCTGTCGTTCGGGTGTCGATCGAGGTCAGACGGCATCGAGCACCTCGGGGCGGACGGCGCTGAAGGTGCGCGAGCGCTGGTCCAGGACATAGGCCTGGGCCTCGCCCACATGGAAGTACATGCCCTGGAGATGGAGCGAGCCCTCGGCCACGCGCCGGGCGACACAGGAGTGCGCCATGAGGTGGTCGAGCTGCTGCATCACGTTGACGAGCGCGAGCCGTTCGAGGTCGTCCGCGACGGGCCGGTCGGCCAGCGCCACCTCGCCCCGCCCGAGGTGGCCGATCCGCTGCATCCGGGCCAGGCTCGGCCGCCCGTGGCGCAGCCAGCGGGTGAGCGGGGTCTGGCTCTCGAGAGCCAGGCCGTGGCCGGCCGGGGTGTCGGCGCTGTCCAGCAGGGCCTGCATCGCCCCGCAGCCGGAGTGCCCGCACACGGTGATACTTCCGACCTTCAACACCTCCACGGCGTACTCCACGGCCGCCCCGACGGAGTCGCACGAGGTGTCGCCGCCGGGCCTGGGCATCAGATTGCCGACATTGCGCACGGTGAACAGGTCGCCGGGACCACTGGAGGTGATCATGCTCGTCACCAGCCGGGAGTCGGCGCAGGTCAGGAAGAGCTGGCTGGGGCTCTGCCCCTCGCGGGCGAGGCGCGCCAGCTCGTCGCGCACCAGCGGGGCGGTGTTGCGCTGGAACGCGCTCACCCCGCCCAGCAGTTGGCCGCCCCGGTCGGCCGCATCGGCGGCCGGTCCGGCGGTGTCCGGAGCTGTGGGGCGGGTGCAGTGGTGGTTGCGCCACGGCGTCCACGGCCGGCAGGCATGGGAGCCTGCCGGCTCGGCGATCGGCCGCCCGTGCCGGCCCCGGAGGGTCACCCGGCCGCCCCGGGCCCGGTGGGCGTTGGACCAGCTCTGCAGGGCGTCGTACGCCGCATGGTCCATGAAGGAGCCGCCCAGCTCGACGACCGTGCTCGCTCCGTCCGGGATCCGGTCGAGGGCCCGGGCCATCCGCGGCACGGACAGGAAGGTCAACTGGCCGTTGACGCAGAGCCGGTGACCGTCCTTCTGCTCGATCACGCTGATCCGTGTGTGCGTCAGCCGGCGCAGGGACAGGAGGCCGGCGATCACGACGCCGACCGCGACCCCCTGCAGCACGCCGAGCAGGACCACGGACCCCAGCGTTGCGGCGTACATCGGGAACTCCCGGTGCCGCCGGACGTGCTTGATGTGCGCGAACCCCACCATCCGCACGCCGACCGCCATGACGATCGCGCCCAGTGCCGCCAGCGGGATCAGCTCCAGTGCGGCGGTGAGCAGCGCCGCACACAGCAGCACCAGGAGACCGTGCAGGACGGTGGACCTGCGGGACGGGGGCCCGGCCGCGTCGTCCGGCGCTCCTCCGGCGGCGCCCCTACCGATCGACAGGCTGCCCAGCAGCCCGGAGAGGCCGTTCGCTGCCCCCCGCTCAGCCTGCTCGGGGTGCGGCCCGGCGAGGCCGCCCTCGTCTCCTTCCGGTCGTGCGGTCCGCATCCGCTCGATCGCCACGGCCGACAGCAGCGATTCCATGCTCGCGACGAGCGTGACCGTGAGCACGGCCGCGAACGTCCCCAGCACCGGGCCGTCCGGCAGGGTCGGCAGCGCCTGCAACTCCCACTGGGGCAGGGAGACCCGGGGCATGGTCATGGCGAGGCTCGCCGGAGTGGCGACGGCCACGGCGGCCAGGGGCGCGGGGAGCGTACGGGCCCAGCGGCCGGCCCGGCCGGGCAGCCGGGGCCAGGCGGCCAGCACTGCCAGGGTGACCGCGCCGATCAGCAGGGCCGGGACGAGCGGGTGCAGCAAACGGTGGGGCAGGGCGACCAGATTCGCCACGGCGGAGTGGGACGGGCTGCCGCCCAGGACGACGTGCATCGGGCCCAGCGCGATCGTGGCCCCGATGCCGGAGAGCATTCCGTGCACGACGGCCGGGCTGATGGCCAGCGCAGCGCGGGCCACGCGGGCGGCGCCGAGGGCGAGTTGGGCGAGCCCGGCGAGTGCGACGATCGCACAGGTGGCCCGCCAGCCATAGCGCTGCACCAGCTCCGCGATCACCACCACGAGGCTTGTGGCGACCCCGCCGACCTGGAGCGGCGCGCCGCCCAGAACCCCGGCGACGATGCCGCCGACCGCCGCTGCGATCAGGCCCGCCTGGAGCGGCGCCCCGGTCGCGAGCGCGATCCCCAGGGAGAGTGGAACGGCGATCAGGAAGATGACGGCTGAGGCGGAGAGGTCTCTTCGCCATGTGGAGCGGGCGCGCCCTTCCGATGTGCCGGGGGCGTCCGGAGGTCGCGCGGGGGGCGGCAGGGCCCCCTGAACAGGCTGGGCTTGCATGGTCGTTCCCGTCTTCGTCGGGGCGGCACGGCCGCGCTCGAGGGGCGGCCGGGGTCACGGCGTGCAGCGGCGGGAGCGGCTGCTGTGGCGGGGATGTTTCTCAACTCTCGGTAAATGGATCGTAATGGAGAGTAAAGGGATCCGGGAAGGGGTGCCGGGGTGATACGCGAGAGCTTCCCCCTATGGGGTGAACTTGTATGTTTATCAGCTTGTCCTCCTTTGTTCTCTTTTCCTCCCATGCGACGTTGGCGCGCGTGGAGCCTGATCGCTGGAGCGGCCGAGGAGCCGAGGGACGAGGTGGCCGGTGGCTGCTGGATGGAAGATCGCGCTCGGCGGCCTCACGGCCGTCGCGCTGACCACTGGGACATCCGGCTGCTCCGGCCAGCCGGGAGAAGGCCGCCACCGCGGCTCGCGGCACGGCGCGGCGGCCGACTCGCACACGGCCGCGCGCCCGGCCCGGCTCATCGGCGACGGCTCCACCGCCGAGACCGGCCCCCAGCCCAGGCAGCCGCGGCCCCGTCGGCTGGCACCCGGTGAAAAGCCGCCGCAGTTCGTCGTGTTCTCCTGGGACGGCGCCGGCGAGGACGGCCAGAAGCTGTTCTCGCACTTCCGCCGGGTCGGCAGGAAGTACCACGCGGCGATGACGTACTTCCTCAGCGGCGTCTACATGCTCCCCGAGGAGAAGAGGGGTATCTACCGGCCGCCGAAGCACCCCCGCGGGGCGTCCGACATCGGCTTCAACGACCTCCGGGGCGTCCGCGACACCCTGGAGCAGATGCGTGGCGCCTGGCTCGAGGGCAGCGAGATCGGCACCCATTTCAACGGCCACTTCTGCGGCCCCGACGGCGGTGTCGGCACCTGGTCCGGCAAGGAGTGGAAGAGCGAGATCCGGCAGGCCCGGTCCTTCGTGCAGCACTGGAGGACGAACGCCGGGCTGAAGAACGAGCCGCCCCTGCCCTTCGACTACGGCAAGGAATTGGTCGGCGGGCGGGCCCCCTGTCTGGAGGGCCAGCGCAATCTTGTCCCGGCCGCCAAGGCCATGGGCTTCCGCTACGACGCGAGTTCGACGGGCGGCCGCCAGGTCTGGCCGAGGAAGATCCGCGGCATCTGGGACTTCCCCCTCCAGGACATCCCCGTGCCCGGGGAGGACTTCGAGACCCTGTCGATGGACTACAACTTCCTCGCCAACCAGTCCGGGGACACCGACGGCGACCCGGACGCATACGACGCATGGGGAAGGCAGATGCGCGACGGCCTGATGGCCGGGTTCAACCGGGCCTACCACACCAACCGCGCACCGCTGTTCATCGGCGATCACTTCGAGTCCTGGAACGGCGGCACGTACATGCGGGCCGTCGAGAGCGTCATCAAAAAGGTCTGCGGAAAGGAAGACGTCCGGTGCGTCTCCTTCAAGCAGCTGGCGGACTGGCTGGACGCACAGGATCCCGAGGTGCTCGCCAAATTGCGGGAACTGGACGTCGGTGAGGCGCCGAAGGGCGGCTGGGGCCGGTTCCTCGGCGACCGCCCGGCCGCATCGAGCGAACCGACCGGGCAGCCCGACGACGCGGACGACCCCGACGAGTCCGAAGGGGCCGAGGACGAAGAGGCCGACGGCGATCCCTTCGAGGACGCGTCGTCCGAGTGGGACGTCCACGAACAGGAGCCCGACGAGCGGGACTTCCACGGTCACGGACGGGATTCCCAGGGAAAGGGTCCGCACGAGCGGGGACCCCGGGAGCAACGGAAGGGCCGCGCCCACGAGCACGGGAGGAAGACCGGGGAACGGGACGAGGCCCCCCGCGAGAAGGGTTCCCGCGAGAGGGGCCACCACGAGGACGACACGGACGAGGACGGCGACTCGAAGAAGAACGGAGCCTGGATCTGGGGAAACGACGTGCCCGCGGTCAGGCGGGTTGCGGAGTAGCCAGCAACCGCTCGTCCAGCACGAACGACGGGTCGACCTGAGCGGCCAGATCGGCACCCGTCTTCGCGTTTCCCCAGCTCTCCGCGTTCTTGAGGTGGAAGTGCACCATCTGGCGCGTGTAGCGCTGCCAGTCGCGCCCCTCGTACGCGCCGTCCGCCGCCTCGCGCAGTGTGCGAAGAGCCCGCTCGTTCGCCTCTTCCAGCAGTTCGAACCGGGGCGGGCGGCCCTTCTCCATGGCCCGCACCCAGTCGGAGTGGCCGACGGCGGTGAGCAGATCCTCGCCGACCTCGGTACGCAGAAAGTCGAGGTCGTCCTGGCCCTGTACCTTGTTCCCCACGACCTTGAGGCCGATGCCGAAGTCGCGGGCGTACTCCTTGTACTGGCGGTAGACGGAGACACCCTTCCGGGTGGGCTCGGCGATCAAAAAGGTCATGTCGAAACGCGTGAACATTCCGGAGGCGAAGGAGTCGCTTCCCGCCGTCATGTCGACGACGACGTATTCGCCCGGCCCGTCGACGAGGTGGTTCAGGCACAGCTCCACCGCACCGACTTTGGAGTGGTAGCAGGCGACCCCGAGGTCCGAATCGGTGAACGGCCCGGTGGCCATCAGCCGCACGGAGGCGCCGTCGTCCAGCGGCACGGTGCGAGCGCATGCCTCGTAGATCGGGTTGTCCTCGCCCACGCGCAGCAGCCTGGATCCCTCGCCCGGCGGAGTCGTCTTGATCATGGTCTCGGCCGAGGCGATGCGCGGGTTCGCGCCCCGGAGGTAGTCCTTGATCAAGGGCAGCTGCGCCCCCATCGCGGGCAGCGCGGCCGCCTCGGCCTCGCCGAGCCCGAGCGCCGCGCCCAGGTGCTGATTGATGTCCGCGTCCACGGCGATGACGGGGGTGCACTCGGCGGCGAGGTGACGGATGAAGAGCGAGGACAGCGTGGTCTTGCCGCTGCCGCCCTTCCCTACGAAAGCGATCTTCATGTTCACCAAGAGTAGGTGCGAGGGTGCGTTGAGTGAGAGTGGTGAGTGAAGAGGACCACTCTTTCGAGGGGTGTAGAGCGGAAGTGCGTAGTGTCTTACTCATGAGTACGACAGCCGATCCGCTTGCCGCCCTGGGCTCCCTGCCGGGCGTTGCCGACTCCGTGGACTCCGTACGCAAGGCGGTGGACCGGGTGTACGGGCACCGGGTGATGCGCCGCCGCAGCAATGAGGTCACCTCCGAGGCGGCCCTGCGCGGTGCGCGGGGCTCGGCCGCGCTGGCCGGCGCCGACTGGGCGCTCGAAGAAGTGCGCCGACGCACCGACTTCGGTGTCGAGGGCGAGCCCCGCACGGTGGGTGCGGCCCTGCGGCTGACCGCCGAGGCGGGCCAACTGCTCAGCGTGTGGCGGCAGTCGCCGCTGCGTGTGCTGGCCCGGCTGCATCTGGTGGCGGCGGGCGGGGACCGGCCGGACGACACCGTCGGGCGGCCGAGGCTGCCCGGCGAGCCGGTGGAGGAGCCGCTCGTGGAGGTGCCGCTGCCTGGTGCGGACGAGATGTCGGGCCGTCTGGAGGGGCTGGCCGACCTGCTGATCGCGGGCAGTGAGGCGCCCGCGCTCGTGACGGCGGCCGTGGTGCACGGCGAGCTGCTCGCCCTTCGCCCGTTCGGCTCGCACAACGGCCTGGTCGCCCGGGCCGCCGAGCGGATCGTCCTGGTGGGGAGCGGGCTCGACCCGAAGTCGATCTGTCCGGCCGAGGTGGGGCACGCGGAACTGGGGCGTGCCGCTTATGCGGCGGCGCTCGACGGCTATGCCTCGGGGACGCCCGAGGGAATGGCGGCCTGGATTGCGCACTGCGGCCGGGCCGTGGAACTCGGCGTGCGGGAGAGCACGGCGGTCTGTGAGGCGCTTCAGCGCGGCGCGGCCTGACACATGCCCGGGTGGGTCCGCCGGGCCTGCCGGGCCGCTGAAAGGCGGAACCGGAAGGAAGTCGTGGCGGTTCCGCCGCGGATGGCCGGAAGAAGGCTGCGGACAGGGGTGCGGCGGTACCCATAAAGCTCTGGTACCGCCGCTGGCACGTTCGCCGAGTTACCATGCGTGCACGATATTTGCCCATCAGGTCGGGGGCATTGCCCGTCACCTGGTGCGGCTGGCCCGTAATCGACGGGTCGGCGTCGCGTGGGTGCCCGACGTTCGTGCGCGGTCCGTGGGGCCTTGGTGCGTGAAGGGCGTCCTCCCGGATGTCCCTGGTCTCGCGGGCCGTCAAGTCCTTTCTACTCCTGTTGTGGCGGAAGCGGAAGTCCGAGTCGCAGTTCATTGCTTTTACCGTCAAAATTGGGCAAGGCGGACGCCGGTGTGCGGTGGCGATTCACGAGCCAGAACAGGCCGGCGGCCGCGACGGCACCCAGGGCCGCGGCGGCCATGAGCGCCGGGGCCGAAGGCAGGGGAAGCGAGGGCAGGGAGAGGGACGGCACACGCTGTTTGAGCCGGACCGGCCGGTTGAAGGAGAGAACCGGCCAGTCTCGGGCAGCAGCCTCACGACGCAGTGCCCGGTCCGGGTTGACGGCGTGCGGATGGCCGACCGACTCCAGCATCGGGATGTCGGTCACCGAGTCGCTGTAGGCGTAGCAGTGCGCCAGGTCGTATCCCTCGGAGGCGGCGAGTTCCCGGATGGCCTCGGCCTTGGTTGGGCCATAGGCGTAGTACTCGACTTCCCCGGTGAAGATGCCGTTCTCGACGACCATGCGGGTGGCGACGACCCGGTCGGCGCCCAGAAGCTCGCCGATCGGCTCGACGACCTCCGCCCCCGAGGTGCTGACGATGACGACGTCCCGCCCGGCGGCGTGGTGCTCCTCGATGAGGGAGGCCGCCTCGTCGTAAATGATCGGGTCGATGAGTTGGTGCAGGGTCTCGGCGACGATCTCGCGGACCTGCTGGACATTCCAACCTCGGCAGAGGGCGGAGAGATACTGCCGCATCCGCTCCATCTGCTCGTGGTCGGCGCCGCCGGCCATGAAGACGAACTGCGCATAGGCGGTACGCAACACTGCACGCCTGTTGATCAAGCCGCCTTGGTAGAACGACTTGCTGAAGGTGAGTGTGCTCGACTTCGCAATGACCGTCTTGTCCAGATCAAAGAACGCGGCGGTCCGAGGCAAGGAGTGGTTTTCCACTCCGCCGAGCATAGGGGCCCTCCATTCGGCGTAAGCTGAGGCGTGTGGGTTTGCCTGAGAAGGCTCTCGGGTACACCATGGAAGTCACGGATCGTTCGCGACCGTGTCTAACCCGGTCCGACTCCTCCCCCCCGAGTCGGCCGTGGGGACGACCCCCGCTCTCCCCCCCGGCGGGGGTCGTCGCATGTCCGGATACGTTTCGGGCGTCGCCATCGGGTCCTCCTCCCGCTCCGCGCCGTCGTTGGCGCGCGTCCTGTCCCCATCTTGGCCGTTACTCACGGTAATCACAGGGCTGCTCTCCGGAAGTCACCGGGATAGGTGAGCGGGATATTCACAACCGTTGAGTTGTCCACAGTTTTTGACCAAGATCCACACGATTTCCCAGTTCGCTGCACGGTGATTCCTCGTGAGTTCCGCGATGCCCGCGGATGCGAGAGCGCGTAGTGAGAAGGGAGGACACCGTGACCGGATCCCACACATCGGTTAGGCCCACTTCCGGGGACGGAAGGCGGAGCGGGCCGCTCATCGTCACGGAGGACGAAGGGCTGCTCGACGATCTGCTGCGGCTGTGCGCCGCGGCCGGGGCCGTGCCCGAGGTCGCGCATGGGACGCCCGCGCACAGAGGGGCATGGGAGGGTGCACCGCTGATTCTCGTGGGGGACGACTGTGCGCCCCGGCTGGGCGGCGCACTCCGCCGGGAAGGGGTGGTGCTCGTCGGCAAGGATCTCGACGACCCCGGCGTCTGGCGGCGGGCCGTCGGGATCGGCGCCCGCAACGTGGCGCTGCTGCCCGACGGTGAGAGCTGGCTGGTCGACCGCATCGCCGACGCCGTGGAGGGCAGGGGCCGCCCGGCGCTCACGGTGGGGGTGGTCGGTGGCCGGGGCGGCGCGGGGGCGAGCACCCTGGCCTGTGCCCTCGCGGTCGGCGCGGCCCGTTCGGGGCAGCGCACCATGCTGATCGACGGCGACCCGCTGGGCGGCGGGCTCGACGTGCTCCTCGGCGGGGAGCGGGCTGAAGGCCTGAGGTGGCCCGCCTTCGCCGACTCCCGGGGCCGGATGGCGGGCCACGCCCTGGAGGAGGCTCTGCCGGAACTGCACGCGCTGCGCGTCCTGAGCTGGGACAGGGGCGATTGCGCCGCCGTCCCGCCGGAGGCCATGCGGGCCGTGCTGGCCGCTGCCCGCCGGCGTGGCGGAGTGGTCGTCGTGGACCTGCCGCGCAGGCTGGACGAGACGGCCATGGAAGCCCTCGAACAGCTCGACATGGGGTTGCTGGTCGTCCCAGCCGAGCTGCGCGCCATCGCGTCGGCGCACCGGGTCGCCTCGACGCTCGGGATGATGCTGGGCGACCTGCGTGCCGTGGCCCGCGGCCCGTTCGCCTCGGGCCTCGACGGGGACGAGATCGCCCGCCTGCTGGGCCTGCCGCTGGCCGGCGAGCTGCCCTGGGATCAAGGCCTCGCCGACGCACTGCACGCCGGTCGGCCGCCGGGCGGCGGCGAGCGGGGTCCGCTCGCCCGGTTCTGCGCGGAGTTCTGGGCCCTGGCGCTCGACGGCGGCAAGGGGGCGCCGGTATGAGCGCCGCACTGCTGGAGGCGGTGCGCCTGAGGCTGGCCGAGAGCGGTGCGGAGCCGACGCCCGCCCGCGTCGCCGAAGCCCTGCGCCGGGAGGGCCGACTGCTCGGGGACGCCGAAGTGCTGGGCGTCGTGGCCCGGTTGCGTTCCGAGCTGATCGGCTCCGGCCCGCTGGAACCGCTGCTCGCCGAGCCGCGGGTCACCGATGTGCTGGTGACCGCGCCCGACCGGGTGTGGGTGGACCGCGGGGCGGGGCTTGAACTGACGGATGTCGCCTTCCCCGACGCGGCCGCCGTGCGCAGGCTCGCCCAGCGGCTTGCCGCGATCGCCGGGCGGCGGCTGGACGATGCCCGGCCCTGGGTGGATGCCCGGCTTCCGGACGGCACCCGTCTGCACGCGGTGCTGCCGCCCGTGGCCGTCGGCTCGACGTGCCTGTCGCTGCGCGTGGTGCGGCCCCGTGCCTTCGCGCTGGAGGAACTGGAGGCCGCGGGGACGCTGCCGCCGGGCGGGCAGCGGCTGCTGCGGGCCGTGCTGGACGCCCGGCTGTCGTTCGTGATCAGTGGCGGTACGGGCTCGGGCAAGACCACCTTGCTGTCGAGCCTCCTGGGACTGGTGGCGCCGCACGAACGGATCGTCCTGGCCGAGGACTCGGCCGAACTCCGCCCGGACCACCCGCATGTCGTACGGCTGGAGACGAGGCCGGCGAATCAGGAGGGCACCGGCCTGGTCACCCTCCGGGACCTGGTGCGGCAGGCGCTGCGGATGCGCCCCGACCGCCTGGTCGTCGGAGAGGTGCGCGGCCCCGAAGTCACCGACCTGCTCGCCGCCTTGAACACGGGGCACGAGGGCGGATGCGGCACGGTACACGCCAACGCGGCCCAGGACGTGCCGGCCCGGCTGGAGGCCCTGGGATCGACGGCGGGGCTCGATCGCGCGGCGCTGCACAGCCAGCTCGCGGCCGGGCTGTCGCTGGTGATCCACCTGGTCCGCGATCCCGCGGGGCTGCGGCGCGTCGCGGAGGTGCACGTGCTGGACCGCGACAGCGCCGGGTTCGTGACGACCGTACCGGCGGCCGTATGGGGTGCCGGGGGCTTCGAGCGGGCACCCGGGTGGGGGCGGTTGGCGGAGCTGTGCGAGCGGGGCGGGGGTGCGTTGTGATCGCCTCGTCGGGGATGCCGATTCCGGTGCGGCTGCCGGAGGCGGTGTCGTGGTGCGCGGCGCTGCTCTGTGCAGTGGCCGCTGTGGGCGCGGCGGTACGGGCCGGGCCCGAAGCGCGCCGGGCCAGGCTCCTGTTCGCCGGTGGTGGGTCGATGGGAAGCGGTCCGGTTCTGCCTCGGTGGGTGGGGGAGTGGGCCGGGCGCCTGCGGCGTGCAGGGCTGGAGAGAAGTGAGTTGGCCTGCTTGCCCATCGGATGCGTGGTGGCGTTGCTGGGCGAGTCGTGGCTGCCGCTGATCGCGGCGGCGCTCGCCGTGCCGCTCGTCCGGCGGTGGCTCACTGCCCGGCGGTTGCAGAACGAGCAGGAGCGCCGCGAAGGCGCCGTGATCGACATGTGCGGCACGGTCGCGGGTGAGCTGCGGGCCGGTCGGCAGCCCGGAGAGGCGGTGGCGGGGCTGCGCGGCGCGGAACTGGGCCCGGGCTGGTCCGCTGTGCCGGCCGCCGCACGGTTCGGCGGCGACGTGGGCGACGCGCTGCGGAGGGCCGGGAGTGCTCCGGGGGCCGAAGGGCTCAACGGTGTGGCCGCCTGCTGGCGGGTCGCGGTCGACGGCGGCGCCGGACTCGCCACCGGGCTGGAGCGGGTGTCCGCGGCTCTGGCTGCCGAGCGGGATCAACGGGAGGAGCTGCGAGCCCAGTTGGCGGGCACCAGGTCCACTGCCGTGATGCTCGCGCTGCTTCCGGTGCTCGCGCTGGCGATGGGCAGCGCGCTCGGTGCAGCTCCGCTGCGGGTGCTGCTGCACACCCCGGCAGGGCTCGGCTGTCTCGCTCTCGGAGGTCTTCTCGAAGCGGCGGGCATCGCATGGACGGGCCGGATCGTACGGGCCGCCGAAGGGCGGCCTGCAGGAAACGGAAGGAGGGGAACGTGAGCGGTGCGCTTGTCCACAGCCTGTGGGCAGCAGTGCTGGCGGTGGCCGCGGGATGGTGTGTGACCGTCGTCGGGCGGGGAGCGCGCGCGAGGAGATCGGCACGGCACCGGGTGGCGTTGCTGTTCGGCGGGCGTGTGGCCGCAGGCCCGTCCGACGGCGCCCGGCCTCGGTCGAGGCACGGGGCGGCGGGTGGTGTGGGACTGCCCCTGGTGGCGGTGGGGGTCGTCGGGGTCGTGCTCATCGGGCTTGCCCTGGGGGTCACGGGATGCGTGCTGGGGCTCGTCGGTACGTACGCCGTGTGGCGGTGGCGACGGAAGTCGGAGCGGGCCGCCGACGAGGTGTCGGCGGAGGAGGTGGCCCGGCAACTCCCGCTCGCGGCGGATCTCCTGGCCGCCTGCCTCGTCGCCGGTGCCGGACCCCGGGAGGCCGCCGAGGCGGTCGGGGGATCGCTGGGCGGCCCGGTCGGCGAACGGCTCGCCCGGGCAGCCGCGGAAGTACGGCTCGGCGGGGACCCGGCCACGGCCTGGGGCCGACTGGGCGCTCTGCCCGGCACCGCCGGGTTGGCCCGGTGCCTGGAACGGGCCCAGGCCACGGGAGTTCCGGCGGTCGAGCCCATGTCGAGGCTGGCCGAGCGGTTGCGCGCCGAACGGAGCAGGGCGGCGGGCATACGGGCCCGCCGCGCGGGGGTCCTGGCCACTGCCCCGCTGGGGCTGTGCTTCCTGCCCGCGTTCCTGACGGTCGGCGTGGTGCCCGTGGTGATCGGGTTGGCGAGCGGGCTCGTGCGAGGCGGCTGAAGGGGGCGAGAAGGGCGGAGGGGCGCCCGTCGCAAGACAAGTGACACAACGAGATCAGGCTGCCCCGCCCAACGCGCAAAAGGCGAACGAAGAAGCGCCAACACAAAGCAGCGCCAACACAAAGCAGCACCAAGACAGACGGAAAAACGGAAAAGTCGAGATGGGGGAGCGGCAATGGCTGCAACGACGACAGGGACAGCAACGACCGTGGTGATGCTGAGGCCCGCGATGAAGGCGGAGACGGCAGCACCGCCCCCGGCATCCTGGTGGCCGCGGCGCCGGGCCCGGTTGCGGGCAGCGGCGGGCGAGGCCGGGATGACGACCGCAGAGTACGCCGTGGGAACCCTTGCGGCGTGTGCGCTCGCAGCGGTGCTCTACAAGGTGGTCACCAGTGGGCCGGTCAGTGCCGCGCTCCAGCAGCTGATCGTGAAGGCGCTCCATGCGACCTTCTGACGGCCTGTTGAGCCCTCGCGGTGTGCGCTGTCGTTCCGACGGCGGCTATGTCACCGCCGAGGCCGCGGTGGTCCTGCCGACGCTGACCTTCATCGCCCTGGCGCTGCTCTGGGCGCTGATGGCGGCGGCCGCGCAGATCCAGTGCGTGGACGCGGCCAGGGCGGGGGCGCGCTCGGCGGCCCGTTCGGATCCCCCGGGGGCGGCCGTGGCCGCGGCGCGCTCCGCGGCGCCCCGGGGAGCCCGGATCGGCCTGACCCGGGAGGGAGACCTGGTGCGGGTGCGCGTCGAGGCACGTGCGGCCGGTCCCGGCCCGCTGGCGGTGCCGTTGAGCGGAGAGGCGGTGGCCCTTGCGGAGGAGACGGTGGGGTGACGGCGGCTCGGCGTCGGTGTGGGCGGCCGTGGCGGCAATGGCCCTGTGCGCGGTCTTCGCGGCGCTGCTGGCCATGGCGCAGGCCGTCGTGGTCCGGCACCGCGCGGGCGGCGCGGCGGATCTGGCGGCCCTGGCGGCCGCCGACCACGCCCTGCTGGGCCCCGACAGGGCATGCGCGCTCGCCCGCGAGGTAGCGGCGGCCCAGCGGGCGACGGTGGTGCGCTGTGCGGTGAGCGGCGAGGTCGCCGACGTGGCGGCCGAGGCCCGGGCGGGCCCGTACGCCGTTCGGGTGAGGGCCCGTGCCGGGCCGCCGGAAGCGGCGTACGCGCCGGGTGCGGCTGCGGGTGGCGCCGAGGGGCCTGGGTAGCCCCCGTCGTCCCTCCTACCCCTAGCCCGCCTCCGTGCCGTCCTCCGCCTTCTCGGCAGCCGGGGCACCGGCCAGGAGGCGGGTCAGGAGGCGGATGGCGGCGCTCTTGTCGAGAGGGTCGTTGCCGTTGCCGCACTTGGGGGACTGGATGCACGAGGGGCAGCCGGATTCGCACTCGCAGGAAGCGATCGCCTCGCGCGTGGCGGTGAGCCAGCGGGCGGCGGTGTGGAAGGCGCGCTCGGCGAAGCCGGCGCCGCCGGGGTGGCCGTCGTAGACGAAGACGGTCGGGAGGAGCGTGTCGGGGTGGAGGGGGACGGAGACGCCCCCGATGTCCCAGCGGTCGCACGTGGCGAAGAGGGGGAGCATGCCGATGGAGGCGTGTTCGGCGGCGTGCAGGGCCCCGCCGAGGGCCTCGGGGGTGATGCGGGCGGCGTCCAGCTGGTCCTCGGTGACCGTCCACCACACGGCCCGGGTGCGCAGGGTGCGCGGCGGGAGGTCCAGCTTGGACTCGCCGAGCACCTCACCGGTGATCAGCTTGCGGCGGAGGAAGGAGACGACCTGGTTGGTGACCTCGACGGAGCCGAAGCACAGCCGGGCTTCCCCCCAGGGGACCTCGGTGGTGGTCTCCAGGATGGAGACGGCCGTGGTGTCGCGCGCAGTGGTGGAGTAGGGCGGGTCGGCCTGTTCGACCAGGGCGACCGACTGTTCCAGGTCGAGCCCCCGCACGAGGTAGGTGCGGCCCTGGTGCAGGTGGACGGCGCCCTCGTGGACGGTGGTGTGGGCGGCGGAGGCGTCCACGGTGCCCAGCAGCCGTCCCGTGCCCTCCTCCACCACCTGGACGGGGCGGCCGCCGCCGCCCCGGATGTCGGTGAGGTCGGCGGCGCGCTCGCGGCGGGTCCAGTGCCAGGCGGCGGCGCGGCGGCGGAGCAGCTTGCGGGCCTCCAGCTGGTTGATCACGACCATGGCCTCAGGGCCGAACAGCGACAGGTCGGCCTCGGTGAGCGGCAGCTCCTCGGCCGCCGCGCACAGGTGGGGGGCCAGGACGTAGGGGTTGTCCGGGTCCAGGACGGTGGACTCCACGGGCTGCCGGAACAGGGCCTCGGGGTGGTGGACGAGGTAGGTGTCCAGCGGGTCGT
Source organism: Streptomyces sp. 17_S59 (assembly GCF_056930295.1). Taxonomy (NCBI): domain Bacteria; kingdom Bacillati; phylum Actinomycetota; class Actinomycetes; order Kitasatosporales; family Streptomycetaceae; genus Streptomyces; species Streptomyces sp. 17_S59. The sequence goes on from NZ_JBXOWD010000001.1 coordinate 3,774,699, forward strand.
CCCGGGCGACGAGTACGGCGAGCGCGCCGCGGCCCGTGCGCCCCGCGCGCCCGGCCTGCTGCCACAGCGAGGCGCGGGTGCCGGGGTAGCCGGCGAGGAGGACGGCGTCGAGGCCGGCGACGTCGACACCCAGTTCCAGGGCGGAGGTGGCGGAGAGCCCCAGCAGCTCCCCGCTGTGCAGGGCACGCTCGATGGCGCGGCGCTCCTCGGGGAGGTATCCGCCCCGGTAGGCGGCGACGCGGGAGGGGAGGGAGCGGTCGACCGCGGCCAGGCGTTCCTGAGCGATCAGGGACACCAGTTCGGCGCCGCGCCGGGAGCGTACGAAGGCGACGGTGCGGACGCCCTGCACCGCAAGGTCGGTGAGGAGGCCGGCGGTCTCGGCGGTGGCCGTGCGGCGGACGGGGGCGCCGCGTTCGCCGTGGAGTTCGGTGAGCGGGGGCTCCCAGAGGGCGAAGACCAGTTCGCCGCGCGGCGAGGCGTCCTCGGTGACCTGGGCGACGGGCACGCCCGTGAGCCGGCTCGCGGCCGTGGCGGGGTCGGAGGCGGTGGCGGAGGCGAGGAGGAAGACGGGGTCGGAGCCGTAGCGGGCGCAGACACGCCGCAGCCGGCGCAGCACCTGGGCGACGTGCGAGCCGAACACGCCGCGGTAGGTGTGGCACTCGTCGATGACGACATAGCGCAGGGCGCGCAGGAAGGAGGCCCACCTGGCGTGGCCGGGCAGGATCGAGAGGTGGAGCATGTCCGGGTTGGTGAGCGCGTAATTGGCGTACTGGCGCACCCACTCCCGCTCCTCGACGGGGGTGTCGCCGTCGTAGACGGCGGGCCGGACGCCCTTGCCGAGGGGTCCGGCCAGGGCCCGTACGGCGCGTCGCTGGTCGGCGGCCAGGGCCTTGGTGGGGGCGAGGTACAGGGCGGTCGTGCCGCGGCCGTTGGGTGCCTCTGAGCCGTCCAGCAGGGTGCTCAGCACCGGGGCGAGGTAGGCGAGGGACTTGCCGGAGGCGGTGCCGGTGGCCACCACCACCGACTCGCCGCGCAGCGCATGCTCGGCGGTGCGGGCCTGGTGGGCCCACGGCCGTTCGATTCCGGCGGCCCGGATGGCGTCGATCACTTCCGGCCGGATCTTCTCGGGCCAGGGGGCATGACGTCCGGGACGAGGGGGCAAGTGCTCCGTATGAGTGATGCGTGCAGCCCGGGCTGCCCCGGCGGTGAGTCGGTCGAGGACCGTCCGGGGAGAGGGATGTACGCCCGCCTCCGGCGGGAGTTGATCGTTGGCCATCGACATCGAGTGTGTCACTGGGCTGACGGACAATGGTGCCAAGGCGTCGTGCACGCCTGCCGGTAAGTGATTGAATGCCATCGCGGCTGCCGATCCATGGGGGGCGACCGCTCGATGCAAGGTGCTGGAGGATCCGTGGACCTGTCCCTGTCGACCGAGACCGTAGGCGACCGTACGGTTGTCCGGGTCGGTGGCGAGATTGATGTGTACACCGCGCCCAAGCTGCGTGAGCAGCTGGTCGAGCTTGTCAACGACGGCAGCTATCACCTCGTCGTGGACATGGAGGGCGTCGACTTCCTCGACTCCACCGGGCTCGGCGTCCTGGTCGGCGGGCTGAAGCGCGTACGGGCCCACGAGGGCTCGCTGCGGCTGGTCTGCAACCAGGAGCGCATCCTGAAGATTTTCCGTATCACCGGCCTGACCAAGGTGTTCCCCATCCACACCTCGGTGGAGGACGCGGTGTCGGCCACCGACTGACGGATGGCGCGGTGGGCCCGCCGTCCGCCGGCCGTCCGCCGTCGCAGTCACACAGCCGCGCCGGGGGTGACGGGCCCGAGGGTCCGGCCCCTCTGCGAGTCCGCCCTGTTCCGGTGACGGAAGAGAGGGCACGTAACACCGAGGGGGATGGCATGGCCACCGTCGAACTGCTCTTCAGCGCCCTTCCCGAGCACGTGCGGACGGCCAGGCTCGTGGCGGCCGCGGTGGCGCGCCGGGCCGGGGTCGACGAGGCCGTGCTGGACGAGGTCCGGCTGGCGGTCGGCGAGGCGTGCTCCCGCGCGGTCGGCCTGCACGTCAGCCATGGGATCTCCAGCCCGGTGCGGGTGGTCCTCGTCGAGGACGAGAAGAAGTTCTCCATCGAGGTCGGCGACGATGCGCCGCACCACGTTCCGGTGGCGGCCGCGCGTGCGGCCGGGTCCGCCGCGGCGTCCGCCTCCGCGGCGCCCCCAGCTGCCTCCGGTACGGCGGAGGAGGGCGACGACGACATGGGCCTCGCCGTGATCAGCGGCCTGGTCGACGACGTCGAGGTGACGGCGGGCGAGAGCGGGGGTCTGATCCGCATGAGCTGGCCGACGGCCTCCACGTCCACCCTGGCCTAGCCTTTCGGTCCTGCCGTAGCCCTTCCGTGCGCCGCCGCCGGGGGCGATCGCGGACAGCCGTAGGCCGCCCGGTCCTCCTGCAGCAGCCGGTCCTGCGGCAGATGCCGTAGCCGCGGTGGGTGGGCTGCGGATATGCGCCCGGCGCCGCCGACGGGAATGCATGGTGCAGGTCGCGGAAAACGGTATACGGATCTTCGCGATTCGTATTCCCGATCTCCACCTTCCTTCACTTAAGCAGACTCATTCCGTTTGCCGTGCTCTGTTTTGATCTCGCCATGCTCCCTACAATCCGTCCATCTTGAGCTCAGGACGCCTGAGCGTGGCGGCTGTTCCGCGGTCGCGGGGCAGCTGCGCGCCCATGTGCCAAACGTCAAGGAGGACGAATGGCGGGGCCTCTCACCCCTGAACAGGTGGACTTCACTCAAAGACTCGCGGCAGAGCTGACCCACGGCAATCGCACCCTGGTTGCCGTGATCGCGGCCGTTGCCGCAGCAGCGCTCGTGGTGGCCGTGGTGCTGGTGCGCCAGGTGCTCTCGGCCGGCGAGGGAACCGACAGCATGAAGAGCATCGCCGCGGCGGTACAGGAAGGCGCAAACGCCTATCTCGCCCGCCAGTTGCGCACCCTCGGCGTCTTCGCCGTGGCCGTCTTTTTCCTGCTGATGCTGCTCCCGGCCGACAACTGGTCGCAGCGCATGGGCCGTTCCCTCTTCTTCCTGGTCGGCGCCGTCTTCTCCGCGGCCACCGGCTACATCGGCATGTGGCTCGCGGTGCGCAGCAATGTGCGCGTGGCGGCTGCGGCGCGGGAGGCGACTCCCGCCGAGGACGAGCCGGAAAAGGACCGGACGGCCGTGGCGCACAAGGCCATGAAAATCGCCTTCCGCACAGGCGGCGTTGTCGGCATGTTCACGGTGGGCCTCGGCCTGCTGGGCGCCTCCTGCGTGGTGCTGGTGTACGCGGCCGACGCGCCCAAGGTGCTGGAGGGCTTCGGCTTCGGCGCGGCGTTGCTGGCCATGTTCATGAGGGTCGGCGGCGGCATCTTCACCAAGGCCGCGGACGTCGGCGCCGACCTCGTCGGCAAGGTCGAACAGGGCATCCCCGAGGACGATCCGCGCAATGCCGCGACCATCGCGGACAACGTCGGTGACAACGTCGGCGACTGCGCGGGCATGGCGGCCGACCTCTTCGAGTCGTACGCGGTCACGCTCGTCGCCGCGCTGATCCTCGGCAAGGCCGCCTTCGGCGACTCCGGACTCGCGTTCCCCCTGCTCGTCCCCGCCATCGGCGTGCTCACCGCGATGATCGGCATCTTCGCCGTGGCCCCGCGCCGCAGCGACCGCGGCGGCATGACCGCGATCAACCGGGGCTTCTTCGTCTCGGCCGTCATCTCCCTCGCCCTGGTGGCCGTGGCCGTCTACACCTATCTGCCCTCCGGCTACGCGGACTTGAAGGGCATCGGCGACGAGGCCATCCGCGGCCACGACGGCGACCCGCGCGTCCTCGCGCTGGTGGCGGTCGCCATCGGCATCGTGCTGGCCGCGCTCATCCAGCAGCTCACCGGCTACTTCACCGAGACCGCCCGGCGGCCCGTGCGGGACATCGGCAAGACCTCCCTCACCGGCCCCGCGACCGTCGTCCTCGCCGGCATCTCCATCGGCCTGGAGTCCGCGGTCTACTCGGCGGTGCTGATCGCCCTCGGCGTGTACGGGGCGTTCCTGCTGGGCGGCTCGTCGATCATGCTGGCGCTGTTCGCCGTCGCCCTCGCCGGCACGGGCCTGCTGACGACCGTCGGCGTCATCGTCGCCATGGACACCTTCGGCCCGGTCTCCGACAACGCGCAGGGCATCGCCGAGATGTCCGGCGACGTCGAGGGCGCGGGCGCCCAGGTGCTCACCGAACTCGACGCCGTGGGCAACACCACCAAGGCGATCACCAAGGGCATTGCGATCGCCACGGCGGTGCTGGCCGCGTCGGCGCTCTTCGGCTCGTACCGCGACGCGATCGCCACCGCCGTGGGCGATGTCCACGCCAAGACCGGGGAGCTGGGGCTGAGCCTGGACATCTCCCAGCCCAACAACCTTGTGGGGCTGATCCTCGGGGCGGCCGTCGTCTTCCTGTTCTCCGGGCTGGCGATCAACGCGGTCTCGCGGTCGGCGGGTGCGGTGGTGTACGAGGTGCGCAGGCAGTTCCGCGAGCACCCCGGGATCATGGACTACAGCGAGAAGCCCGAGTACGGGCGGGTCGTGGACATCTGCACCAAGGACGCGCTGCGCGAACTCGCCACGCCCGGGCTGCTGGCCGTGATGGCACCGATCGCCGTCGGCTTCTCGCTGGGAGTCGGCGCACTCGGCTCGTACCTGGCCGGAGCCATCGGCACCGGCACGCTGATGGCGGTGTTCCTCGCCAACTCCGGTGGCGCCTGGGACAACGCCAAGAAGCTGGTCGAGGACGGGCATCACGGCGGCAAGGGGAGCGAGGCGCACGCGGCGACGGTGATCGGCGACACCGTCGGCGACCCGTTCAAGGACACCGCCGGTCCCGCGATCAACCCGCTGCTGAAGGTCATGAACCTGGTGGCGCTGCTCATCGCTCCGGCGGTGGTGAAGTTCTCGTACGGCGACGACGCCAACAAGGGGCTGCGGATCGGTGTGGCGGCGCTGGCGATCGTCGTCATCGTCGGGGCGGTGTACGTCTCCAAGCGGCGCGGGGTCGCCGTGGAAGGCGACGACGGCAATGCCGAGCCGGCCGCGAAGCCCGTGGATCCGGCGGTGGTGTCCTGACGCGACCGCACAGCTGACGGCAGTTCACCGCGGAGTGCCTGTGCGCACCCCGCGCGCACCCCGTACGTCCCCGGCCGCACCGGCAGCGAGGTTCCCCATCACCGCGAGGTGCGGTGAACGCCACGCCAAGCTTGGTGCAAATGGCTTCAAAAGGGTACGTACGGGGTGCTTGGCTCCTGGCTCCTTTCGCCCGGCCGTGTAAGTTCCCGGGCCGAGAGCCATTGAAGGGACCAATCCGGTGAACAAGAAGCTTGTGGCTGCACTGTCCGGCGGGGCGGCACTCGTCCTGGCGCTGACCGGCTGCGGCGGGGACGAAGGCGGCAACAAGAAACTGGACGCCTGGGCCAAGACGGTCTGCGACCAGATGCAGTCTCAGGTGAAGAAGATCACGGACGCCAACCAGTCGATCGCCTCGGTCCAGAACGAAGAGGACTCCAAGAAGATCCAGCAGACCGACTCGACGGCCTTCCAGGCCAACGCCGACGCCTTCAAGGCGCTCGCCGCCTCCGTGCAGAACGCGGGCGCGCCGCCGGTCAAGGACGGCGAGAGCAGCCAGAAGAACGCGGTCAAGGCGCTCAACGACCTCTCGGGGGCCTACGGGGCCCTCAAGCAGCGCGTGGACGGGCTGGACACCGGGGACAAGGCCAAGTTCTCCGACGGCCTCAAGGGCATCGCCGGGGACATCCTCAAGCTGCGCGGCAAGAGCGACGAAGCGCTCAAGAACCTGCTGTCCGGCGACGTCGGCAAGGCAATGGCGAAGCAGCCCGGCTGCAAGTCCACTTCCGTCTCGCCCTCCAAGGCGTGATGCCCGCCGGGGTTCCGGGGAAGTGACCCCGTCCTCGGCCCAGTTGGCACGGCCCGGCGCCGCGCCCCGCGAGGGCGCGGCGCCGGGCTTTCGCGATTTGCCGGTGGCGCCCCCGACAATGGTCCCGTGAGTACGACGCACCTCCCCGCCGCCGACCCCGCGCGCACCGCCCGTCTGCGCGAGGCCCTGCTGGCCGCCGCCTTCACCGCCGACGGGCTCCTCGAGCTGCTCGGCGCCCCCGCCTACGCCGCGCTCGCCCGCAGCGAGACCGTCCCCGCCCTGCGCGCCACCCGGGGCGACAGCCCGCTGGAGACCCTGGTCCGGCTCTTCCTGCTGCAGCGGCCCGTCGCGTACGGGCAGGCGGCCGCCGCGCTCCCCGTCGAGGACTGCCTGGCCGGCGGCTGGCTGGTGCGCGACGCGTCGGACGCCGGAGCGGTGCGGGCGAGTGTGGACGTGCGCCCGTACGGCGGCCCGGAGGGGCAGGACTGGTGGATCGTCTCCGACCTCGGCTGCGCGGTCGGCGGGGCCGGCGGCATCGCCGGGGGCGGCGCGGGCCCGGCCGGGGTCGACCGCTCGGAGCTGGTCCTGGGGGTGGGCGGCGCGTCCACCACGCTCGCCGGGATCACCGTCCGCACACCCGTCGCGAGCGCCCTCGACCTGGGCACCGGCTCCGGCATCCAGGCGCTGCACGCCGCCCAGCACGCCACCAAGGTCACGGCCACCGACCTCAACCCGCGCGCACTGCACATCGCGCGGCTCACGCTCGCGCTGTCCGGCGCGCCCGAGGCGGACCTGCGCCAGGGCTCCCTGTTCGAGCCGGTCGCGGGGGAGACCTTCGACCTGATCGTCTCCAACCCGCCCTTCGTGATCTCCCCCGGCGCCCGGCTCACCTACCGCGACGGCGGCATGGGCGGCGACGACCTGTGCCGCACGCTCGTGCAGCAGTCGGCCGACCGGCTCAACGACGGCGGCTACTGCCAGCTGCTCGCCAACTGGCAGCACGTGGAGGGCGAGGACTGGCGGGAGCGGCTGTCGTCCTGGGTGCCGAGCGGCTGCGACGCCTGGATCGTCCAGCGCGAGGTACAGGACGTCGCCCAGTACGCCGAGCTGTGGCTGCGGGACGCGGGCGACCACCGGTCCGCCCCGGAGGAGTACGCGGCCCGCTACGACGCCTGGCTGGCGGAGTTCGAGGCGCGGCGGACCAAGGGCATCGGATTTGGCTGGATCACGCTGCGCAAGACGGGATCCGGCCGGCCGTCGGTGGTCGCGGAGGAATGGCCGCACCCGGTCGAGCAGCCGCTGGGCCCGGCCGTGCGGGCGCACTTCGAGCGGCAGGACTTCCTGCGCACGCACGACGACGCGGCGCTGCTCGGCGCGCGGTTCCGGCTGGCCGACGAGGTCGTGCAGGAGCAGGTGGGCCTCCCGGGCGCCGAGGACCCCGAGCACGTGGTGCTGCGGCAGAACCGCGGCATGCGCCGGGCGACCAAGGTGGACACGGTCGGCGCGGGCTTCGCGGGGGTGTGCGACGGCAGCCTCGAGGCGGGCCGGATCCTGGACGCCATCGCCCAGCTCGTCGGCGAGGACCCGGTGCTCCTGCGGGACCGCACGCCGGAGGCCATCCGGCTGCTCGTCGAGCAGGGCTTCCTGACGCCCGTGACGGACTGACGTCTGCGCCCGTCTGACGCCTGCGCCCGTGACGGACCCGATCCCCGTAGCGGGCTGACGGGGGAGAGGTGCCGCGACGCGGACCGGTGGCGGCCGGTTCGTACCGCCTGTTGCACACGCGTACCGGTGAGGGGCGCGAGACTCATGAGAGAAGGGAAAGGAGGGGTCGTGTTCGCGTCACATTCACCTCCCCGCCGTTCCCTCTCGCGTCCCGGCCCCGCCCCGGCGGTGACTGCCCGTGTCGAAATCGTCACACGAGTGTGTGACGGTCCGGGCGGCAGACAGGACGCTTGTCGGGTTACCGTTCGAGTGGCGTTGCGGGCTTTTTCCGTTTGACACGGGGGCGGGATGTACCGTCACACTCCGCAGCGTCACGCAACGCCCACACCGAAACGCCCACAACCGAGTGTCGACCGGAAGAAGAGCGAAGTTGTCCCCGACCAGCGAGACCGCACAGGGCGGCCGCCGACTCGTCATCGTCGAGTCGCCTGCCAAGGCGAAGACGATCAAGGGCTACCTCGGCCCCGGATACGTCGTCGAGGCGAGCGTCGGGCACATCCGTGACCTGCCGAACGGGGCCGCCGAGGTCCCGGCCAAGTACAAGGGCGAGCCCTGGGCCCGGCTCGGCGTCAACGTCGAGGCGGACTTCCAGCCCATCTATGTCGTGAACACCGACAAGAAGGAGCAGGTCAAGAAGCTCAAGGAGCTGCTGGCGGAGTCCGACGAGCTCTTCCTCGCCACCGATGAGGACCGCGAGGGCGAGGCCATCGCCTGGCACCTCCAGGAGGTCCTCAAGCCCAAGGTCCCGGTCCGCCGGATGGTCTTCCACGAGATCACCAAGGATGCGATCCAGGCCGCCGTGGCCAGCCCGCGCGAGCTGAACAAGAAGCTCGTCGACGCCCAGGAGACCCGCCGCATCCTCGACCGCCTCTACGGCTACGAGGTCTCGCCGGTCCTCTGGAAGAAGGTCATGCCCCGGCTGTCGGCCGGCCGGGTGCAGTCCGTGGCCACCCGACTCGTCGTCGAGCGGGAGCGCGAGCGCATCGCCTTCCGCTCCGCCGAGTACTGGGACCTCACCGGCACCTTCGGCACCGGCCGTGCCGGTGACGCCGCCGACCCGAACAGCCTCACCGCCCGCCTGGCCGCGGTCGACGGCCGCCGCGTCGCCCAGGGCCGGGACTTCGGTTCCAACGGCGTACTCAAGGACGGCGCTCAGGTACTGCACCTGGACGAGGCCAACGCCCGGTCGCTGGCCGCCGCCCTCGAGGGCGCGGCCTTCTCGGTGCGGTCCGTGGAGTCCAAGCCGTACCGCCGCTCCCCGTATGCCCCGTTCCGTACGACCACGCTCCAGCAGGAGGCCTCGCGCAAGCTGGGCTTCGGCGCGAAGGCGACCATGCAGGTGGCCCAGAAGCTGTACGAGAACGGCTTCATCACCTATATGCGTACGGACTCCACCACGCTCTCGGAGACGGCGGTCGCCGCCGCCCGGGCGCAGGTCACCCAGCTCTACGGCGCCGACTACCTGCCGGAGAAGCCGCGCACGTACGCCGGGAAGGTCAAGAACGCCCAGGAGGCGCACGAGGCGATCCGCCCTTCGGGTGATCGTTTCCGCACCCCCGCCGAGACGGGCCTGACCGGCGACCAGTTCCGCCTCTACGAGCTGATCTGGAAGCGGACCGTCGCCTCCCAGATGAAGGACGCGACCGGCAACTCGGTCACCGTCAAGATCGGCGGTCGGGCGAGCGACGGCCGTGACGCCGAGTTCAGCGCCTCCGGCAAGACGATCACCTTCCACGGCTTCATGAAGGCCTACGTCGAGGGTGCCGACGACCCGAACGCCGAGCTGGACGACCGCGAGCGCCGGCTGCCGCAGGTCGCCGAGGGCGACGCGCTGACGGCCGAGGAGATCACGGCCGACGGCCACGCCACCAAGCCCCCGGCCCGCTACACCGAGGCCTCGCTGGTCAAGGAGCTGGAGGAGCGGGAGATCGGCCGCCCGTCGACGTACGCGTCGATCATCGGCACGATCCTCGACCGCGGCTACGTGTTCAAGAAGGGCACGGCGCTCGTCCCGTCCTTCCTGAGCTTCGCCGTGGTCAACCTGCTGGAGAAGCACTTCGGACGGCTCGTCGACTACGACTTCACCGCGTCCATGGAGGAGGACCTCGACCGCATCGCGCGCGGCGAGGCCCAGGCCGTGCCGTGGCTGCGCCGGTTCTACTTCGGCGAGGGGCCGGAGGGCGGCGCCGCCGACGCGGGCAACGGCGACGGCGACCACCTCGGCGGCCTCAAGGAGCTGGTCACCGACCTCGGCGCGATCGACGCCCGCGAGGTGTCCTCGTTCCCGGTCGGCAGCGGCATCGTGCTGCGTGTCGGCCGCTACGGCCCGTACGTGGAGCGCGGCGAGAAGGACGCGGAGGGCCACCAGCGCGCCGACGTGCCGGACGACCTGGCGCCGGACGAGCTGACCGTCGAGTACGCGGAGGAGCTGCTGGCCAAGCCCAGCGGCGACTTCGAGCTGGGCAAGGACCCGGAGACCGGCCACCAGATCGTCGCCAAGGACGGCCGCTACGGCCCGTACGTCACCGAGATCCTTCCCGAGGGCACCCCGAAGACCGGCAAGAACGCGGTGAAGCCGCGTACCGCGTCGCTCTTCAAGTCCATGTCCCTCGACACGGTGACGCTGGAGGACGCGCTCAGGCTGATGTCGCTGCCGCGCGTCGTCGGCACGGACGCCGAGGGCGTGGAGATCACCGCACAGAACGGCCGCTACGGCCCGTACCTGAAGAAGGGCACGGACTCGCGCTCGCTGGAGAGCGAGGACCAGCTCTTCAGCATCACGCTGGACGAGGCCCTGGCGATCTACGCGCAGCCCAAGCAGCGCGGCCGCGCCGCCGCCAAGCCGCCGCTGAAGGAGCTGGGCACCGACCCGGTCAGCGAGCGTCCGGTCGTGGTCAAGGACGGCCGCTTCGGCCCGTACGTCACCGACGGCGAGACGAACGCGACGCTGCGCCGCGACGACGACGTCGAGACGATCACGCCCGAGCGCGGCTACGAGCTGCTCGCCGAGAAGCGCGCCAAGGGTCCGGCCAAGAAGACCGCCGCAAAGAAGACGGCGGCGAAGAAGGCCACGGCCAAGAAGGCTCCGGCGAAGAAGACCGCCGCGAAGACGACGGCTGCCAAGAAGACGGCCGCCAAGAAGACCACAGCCAAGAAGACGACGACGGCGAAGAAGGCCACCGCGGCGAAGAAGACGGCCGCGGCGGCGAATTCGTCGACGGACACGGAGTGACGGCGGCGGAGTGGCTCCGATGCGGTGTCGGCCGGGCGCTCGGCCGTCCGGCTGACACCGGCCGGCAGAAGCGGTAGCGAAGCGGTCGTTTGTGCGCCCTTGTCGGGCGCGGGCGATCGAATGTGGGCGGTGCACCGGGTTCCGGGGCATCGCCCCTTCGCATGCTGTTCGTTTGTATGTTCGTATTGACAGTCGGCATTCGGGCACTCCGGATAGGCTGGCAGGATGACGCGAGCCGAGCAGCCAACGGGGAACACCCCCACATCAGGCGCCCTAGCCGCGGACTCCCGCGAGCGTGCCGTACGAGCCCTGCTGCGCTTCCGTCCGCTCAGGCGGTTGTGGAGCGCCCAGTTCGCCGGCAGCGCCGGGGACGCCCTGGCCGTGCTGGTCCTGATGGTGCTGGCGCTCCAGGCGGCGGTCGCGGCGGATGCGTTCGGCGGCGGTTACCGCGGCGCGGCCTTCGCCGTCGCCGCGGTCGTCGGCGCGCGGCTGCTCGCCACGCTGCTCTTCGGGGCGATCCTGCTCGACCCGCTCTCCTCGCTCTTCGCGCCCGGCGGTCCCCTCGACCGCCGCTGGACCATGATCGGTGCGGACGGGGTGCGGTTCGCCCTGCTCGCCGTCGCACCCACCTGGATCGACTGGACCGAGAGCAAGGCGCTCGCGTGGCTGCTGGTCACGGCCTTCCTCATGGGCGTCGCCGAGCGGGTCTGGACCGTCGCCAAGGACGGCGCCGTCCCCGGCCTGCTGCCGGCCCCGCCGCCCGAGGGCGCGGCCGTGCGCCCGCTGCCGGACCACTACGAGGCGCTGAACCGGCTGTCGCTGCGCACGACCTTCCTGGGGCTGCCCGCCGCGGCGGCCGCGCTGGTGGTCGTCACCCTGATCGGCAACCTGTTCGGCTCCGGCATCGTCTGGTTCCACCAGCACCAGACGGCCCTCGCCTCGTACCTGGCGGCCGGGCTCTTCGCGACGTCCGTCGCGATCCTGTACCGCCTTCGGCTGCCCGTGCTCCCGGAGGGCGTGCACGCGCCGCGTACGCGCTCCCCGCTGGAGGGCCTGCGCCGTCCCAAGACCGTGCACGGCGCCCACGACAAGGGCCGTACCGGGGCGGTCCCGGTGCTCGTCCTGGCCTGTGCGGCCGTCGCGGGCGCGATCGCCGGCGCCGTCGGCGTCACCACCCTCCAGGCCGTGGACCTCGGCGGCGGCCCCGTCGCCTTCGGGCTGCTTGCCCTCGCGCTGACGGGCGGCCCCGTCATCGGCATCCGCAGCGCCCGGAAGGTGCTGCCCGGCTTCTCGCGGCGCCGCCTGCTCGCGCTGGCGCTCGCCGTGACCGGCCTGGCGCTGCTGGCCGCGGGCCTGGTGCCCGACCCGACGACCGTGCTGCTGCTCGCCCTGCTGGCGGGCGTGTCCGCCGGAATCGCCGCCAGTACCGGCCACTCGCTGCTCGACCAGGAGACCGAGGAGGGCCGCAGGGCCCGGATGACCGAGCACCTGCACGCCGTCGTCCGGCTCAGCATCGCGCTGGGCGCCCTCGCGACGCCGGTGCTCGCCGCGATCATCGGCCCGCACCGCCTCGAGAGCGGGAGCTTCGTATTCGAGCACGGCGGTGCCTCCTTCACCCTGATGCTCGTCGGCGCGCTGCTGCTGCCCGTCGGCGCGCTGCTGCTGGGGCGCACGGACGACCGGCACGGCGTGCCCTTCCACCGCGACCTGCTGGACGTGGTGCGGGGCGGCGACCCGGCGGAGCGCCCGAGCGGCAGCGGCTTCTTCATCGCCTTCGAGGGCGGTGACGGGGCCGGCAAGTCCACGCAGGTCCAGGCGATCGCCGAGTGGATCCGGGCCAAGGGCCACGAGGTGGTCGTCACCCGGGAGCCGGGCGCCACGGCCATCGGCAAGCGGCTGCGCGCGATCCTGCTGGACGTCTCGTCGGCCGGACTCTCCGACCGCGCCGAGGCCCTGCTGTACGCGGCGGACCGCGCCGAGCACGTCGACTCCGTCGTCCGGCCCGCCCTGGAGCGCGGCGCGGTCGTCATCACGGACCGGTACATCGACTCCTCGGTCGCCTACCAGGGCGCCGGGCGCGACCTCTCGCCGACCGAGATCGCCCGCATCTCGCGCTGGGCCACGGACGGACTCGTTCCGCATCTGACGGTGCTGCTCGATGTTTCGCCGGAAACCGCGCGCGAACGGTTCACCGAGGCACCCGACCGGCTGGAGTCCGAGCCCGCCGAGTTCCACCAGCGCGTACGGACCGGCTTCCTGACCCTGGCCGCCGCGGACCCGGCGCGCTACCTGGTCGTGGACGCGGGCCAGGAGCCGGAGGCCGTCACCAAGGTGGTCCGGCACCGCCTGGACCAGCTGCTTCCGCTCTCCGCGGCCGAGATCGAGGCCCGCGAGGCCGCGCGCAAGGCGGCCGAGGAGGAGGCCCGCCGGAAGGCCGAGGAAGCCGCCAGGGAGGCCGCCGCCCGCAAGGCCGAGGAGGAGCGGCTGGAGTGCGAGCGCCAGGAACAGCTCGCCCGGCTGCGTGCGGAGGAAGAGGAGCGCAAGCGCCGCGAGGCCGAGCGCCTGGCGGAGGAGGCCCGGCAGCGGGCCGAGGAGGAGCGCCGCAAGGCCGAGGAGGAGCGCCTGCGCCGCGAGGCGGAGGAGCGCACCCGCGCCGCCGAACAGGAGCGGCTGCGCAAGCAGGCGGAGGAGGAGGCGCGCCTGCGCGCCGAGGCCGAGGAGCGCCGCCTGGAGAAGCAGCGCCGGGCCGAGGAGGCCCTGCTGGAAGCGGAGCGGGCGCGGATGGCGGCGGAGGCCGCCGCTGCTGCGGCCGGGGACGCACCGACGGTCGAGACGCCGTCCCTCGGGGCCGCGGCCGGGGACGCGCCGACCGTCGAGACGCCGTCCCCTGCGGCCGCCGCCGAGGAGACCCGGACGTTCGAGCAGCCCGTGGTGAGCGGGGCGGAGGAGGCGCCGACCGTCGAACGGCCGCGGGTCGGGGAGCAGGCCGGCGACGCCGAGGCTGCCGGTGTTCCCGATGCTTCCGGCGCTCTCGGGGCCGAGGACGAGACGGCGGTCCTGCCGCCGGTATGGGCCGCCGCATCCCCGCCCGGACCGCTGAACCAGCGCGTCACCTGGGGTGTCGGGTCGAAGAAGGCGGACCTGACGAAGGCGGACCCGGCGAAGCCCGCGCAGAGCGAGCCCGCGCCGGAGTCCGAGCCGCAGTCGGAGCCGGAGCCCCGGCCCGCGGCCGGTCCGGCCGCCGGTTCCGAGTCGGAGGAGACGGCCGTGCTGCCGAAGCCTTCCGTCAGGCCGAAGCCTTCCGCCAGGCCGGAGAACCCGGCCGACCGGGTGCCGGCCTGGCTCTTCCGGCCGGAGGAGGGCGGTGAGGGCACGGATGCGGGCCCGGAGACCGCCCCCGAGCCGGAGCGGACGCGCGAGCTGCCGCCCGTCGAGCCGGACCGGCGTGGCCGCAAGGCGCGGCGCCGCCCGGAGTGGGCGGACGACTCCACGCTCGCCGACGACCTGCTGGGCCCCCGTGAGGGCGAGGAAGGCCGCGGCCGCCCCTAGCGGATGTCCGGGGCAGCGGGCAGGGGCGGGACCGGCCCTGCCCGCGATGTCAGTGGCGTGTCCCACAATGGGTAACCGCAGGGAACGACGGTCGCGGCGCGGAGGACAGCCATGGCGGTGTGGGACGACCTGGTCGGCCAGGACCGGGTGATCGAGCAGCTGTCCGCTGCCGCGCGCGACGCGGACGCGCTGGTCACGGCCGCGGAGGCGGAGGCTGGTGCCGCCCCGGAGGGCGGCGCGTCCCGGATGACGCACGCGTGGCTGTTCACGGGCCCTCCGGGCTCCGGGCGGGCGACTGCCGCCCGCGCCTTCGCCGCCGCACTTCAGTGCGTCAGCCCCGACCGGGCGCTCGGCGGCGGCCCCGGCTGCGGCTTCTGCGACGGCTGCCACACCACCCTCGTGGGCACGCATGCGGATGTGGAGATCGTTCGCACGGACCTGCTGTCGATCGGCGTCAAGGAGACCCGTGACCTGGTCCGCCGGGCCCAGCTCTCGCCCGCGGGCGGCCGCTGGCAGGTCATCGTCCTGGAGGACGCGGACCGGCTGACCGAAGGCGCCGGCAACGTCCTGCTCAAGGCCGTGGAGGAGCCCGCCCCCCGCACGGTGTGGCTGCTGTGCGCGCCCTCTCTGGAGGACGTGCTGCCCACGATCCGCTCCCGCTGCCGGTCCCTGACCCTGAGCACGCCGTCGGCCGCCGCGGTGGCCGACGTCCTCGTCCGCCGGGACGGCATCGAGCCCGAGCTGGCCGTGCGGTCGGCCCGCGCCACCCAGGGGCACATCGGCCGCGCCCGCCGCCTCGCCACCGACGAGCGGGCCCGCGCCCGCCGCGCGGCCGTGCTCAAGGTGCCGCTGCGCGTGGCGGAGCTGGGCGGCTGCCTCAAGGCGGCCCAGGAGCTGATCGACGCGGCGGCGGAGGACGCCAAGCAGGTCGCCGAGGAGATCGACGCCAAGGAGACCGAGGAGCTGCGTGCCGCGCTCGGCGCCGGGGCCGGTGCCGGGAGCCGACTCCCCCGGGGCACCGCGGGCGCGATGAAGGAGCTTCAGGACCGGCAGAAGCGCCGTGCGACCCGCACCCAGCGCGACAGCCTCGACCTGGCCCTGTCCGACCTGACCGGCTTCTACCGCGACGTGCTGGCGATACAGCTCGGCTCGCGCGTCGACCTGGCCAACACCGACGTGTCCGAGAGCCTGGAGCGGGTGGCCTCCTCCTCGCGGCCGGAGAGCACCCTGCGCCGCATCGAGGCGATCGTCGCCTGCCGCCGGGCGCTCGACCGGAACGTGGCGCCTCTGCTGGCGGTCGAGGCGATGGCGGTGGCCCTGCGCGCGGGATGACGTCGGGATGACGTGACGTGCGGTCCGTGTGAGTAGTACGACCGGGAGCGGGCACACCGCAACTTGGGTGATTCCTCACTCGTACGAGGCCTAGTGAGGCGTAAGGCTGGCCAAGACAGGTGTCCGTCCGGATACGCTCCGTATGCCCGCGTAGTCCTACGTATGTCTTATGCCCAGCCGGCCCAGCTGCCTGCTGTCACACAGAGGGACCGCCCGATGGACACCAGCCGCCTGCTCCGTACCTCCGGCACGCTCGTCGCGGCCGCAGCCCTGCTGATCTCCGCAGCGGTCCCGGGAAGCGCGGCGCCGGACGCGGCGCGGCCGGGGAGACCGCAGGGCGAGGGCGCCGGCCCCGGCGCCGCCCCCGGTTCGTACGCCGCCTCGCTCCAGCCGGGCGCGCTGCCGTCCCTGGTGCCGCTGCCCACGGCGCTGCCCGCCGCGCTCCGCCCGTACTACGGGCAGAAGCTCAACTGGCACGCCTGTTCCGGCAAACGGTCGGGCTTCGAGTGCGCCACCCTGCGCGCCCCGCTGGACTACACGGCACCCCGCAGCGGTGACGTGCGGCTCGCCGTCTCCCGCAAGAAGGCCGTCAGCACCGGCCGGCACCTGGGCTCGCTGCTGGTCAACCCCGGCGGCCCGGGCGGCTCGGCCGTCGGCTTCCTCCAGCAGTACGCGGCCACCAGCTACCCCGCCGCAGTCCGCGCCCGGTACGACATGGTGGCGATGGACCCGCGCGGCGTGGCCGCCAGCGAGCCCGTCACCTGTCTCTCCGACGCGGAGATGGACGCCTACGCCCAGGTCGACCAGACCCCGGACGACGCCGGGGAGGTCCGCGAGCTGGTCAACGCCTACAAGAAGTTCGCGGCGGGCTGCGCGGCCCACTCGGGCAAGCTCCTGCGCCACGTCTCCACCATCGAGGCGGCCCGCGACATGGACATCCTCCGGGCCGCCCTCGGCGACGACAAGCTGCACTACGTCGGCGCCTCGTACGGCACCTTCCTCGGTGCGACCTACGCCGGGCTCTTCCCGTCCCACGTCGGCCGGCTGGTCCTCGACGGGGCGCTGGACCCGTCCCTCAGCGCCGAGCAGGTCAACCGCGACCAGACGGCGGGCTTCCAGACGGCCCTCGCCGCGTTCTCGCAGGACTGCGCCCGGCACGCCGACTGCCCTCTGGCCGGCGGCCGCGCCGATGTGGCGAACGCCCGTCTCGAGTCGTTCTTCCAGCAGCTCGACCGCCGTCCCCTTCCCACCGGCAAGTCCCGCCCGCTCACGGAGAGCCTCGCCACCACGGGTGTGATTTCCGCCATGTACGACGAGGCGGCCTGGCCGGTCCTCCGCAAGGCCCTGCAGAACGCGCAGCACGGCGACGGCGCGCTCCTCCTGAGGCTCTCCGACCTCTACTACGAGCGGGACGAGAACGGTCACTACACCAACCTCATGCCCGCCAACTCGGCCGTGAACTGCCTCGACCTCCCTGCCCCCTTCCGAAGCCCGGCGGGCGTCTACCGCGCCCTCCCCGACTTCCGGAAGGCGTCGCCCGCCCTGGGCGACAGCTTCGCCTGGGGTGCTCTGAGCTGCGCATACTGGCCCGTGGCCGCCACCGGCACCCCCCATCGCATCCCTGCCCCCGGGGCCGCCCCCATCCTCGTCGTCGGCACCACCCGCGACCCGGCCACCCCCTACCCCTGGGCCCGTTCCCTCGCCGCCCAGCTCTCCTCCGGCCGCCTCCTGACCTACGAGGGCGACGGCCACACCGCCTACACCCGGGGCAGCTCCTGCGTGGACACCGCGATCAACGACTACCTCCTGACCGCCGCCGTGCCCCCGGCCTCCCGGAAGTGCACCTGACCTGCGGCGTCCCCCCGCGCAGCACCGTGTGCGGAGCACCCCTGGAAACTGTGTAGACTTATCCCCGCTGCTGATGCCAACCTCGGTTCACGCAGCGCGCCGCCTTAGCTCAGTTGGCCAGAGCAACGCACTCGTAATGCGTAGGTCTCGGGTTCGAATCCCGAAGGCGGCTCCGGAGAGACCCAGGTCACATCTTGTGTGACCTGGGTTTTTTTCTTGCACCCGGGTCAAGCGGGGCGGAACTCGGTGATCTTTACGCCCTCGTGCGTGCCCAACGCGTGCCCATCTGCCAAGAGCTGCCCCGGACCGGTGATTACGGAGCGTGGCAGGGATCAAGTGTTTGGCGGTTCGTTTTGGCGGTCGGCTGGCAGATGAAGGAGAGTCAGTTTCACGAACGCGCAGCCCCTGGCCGGGGCGGTGTGTGCGTGGCCGTCGGTGAGGGGCCGGAGCCGATGCGTCGGAACTCCGGGCCCCACGAAGGAGAAGAACGCCTCATGACGCTCCACCCCCAGGCCGCTGACACCGCATGCGGGCCCACCTCTCCCCAACGCACCTGCACCGCCGGACTGGACGCCGACCTCAACATCCTGGCCGCCGACACCGCCTTCCTCCGCCAGTTCGACGGCACCGCGGCGGAGCTGTGCGGGCGGAATCTCTACGAGCTGCTCCACCCCAGCGCACCCCGGCTCCTCGACCGGCACTTCGTCCGCCTCTCCACCGGCAGCCACTCGCGCTTCACCGAGCGCATCGTCGGCCTGAGTCCCCAGCACACGCCGTTCTCCGCGGACATCACCGGGGTGGCCATCCACAGCAGCCTTCGCACCCCGGACGCCCCCGCCTACCTCGTGTCCCTCTGCCCGGACGGCGAGCCGGCCACCGCCGCCGACATGTCGCTGTCGTCCCGCAGCCGGATCCTGCTGTCCCCGGTCGATGCGAAGATCCTTGAGGGGATCGCCAGCGGCACTTCCAACCTCCAGCTCGCCACCCGGCTTTACCTCAGCCGTCAGGCCATCGAGTACCACGTGGGCCGCATGCTCAGGGAACTCAGGGCGCCGAACCGCGCCGCCCTCGTCGCCCGGGCCCACTCGCTCGGCATGCTCACCGTGGGCACCTGGCCGCCCCGCGTGGTGCCCCGGTTCGTCAAGCACCCCAAGCAGAGCCCGGCGCGGTCTGCCGAGCCGGTGGCCCGGCAGTCCTCCTCGGCCGCCTGAGAGCGCCCGGGCGCCGACTCAGGACCGTGCGGCCGGGTCCGTGGGCGGGAACTCCAGGGCGCCGGGCGCGATTTCCGGAACGATCCCTTCCGCTGCGGCACGGCCGAGGAGGATCCGCGCCGCGTTGTAGCCCTCGTCGCCGATGTCGGCGGTGTACTCGGTCACGTACGCGGCGATGTGCTGCTCGACGACGTCCTGCTTCATTTCCTGGGCGTGTTCCAGGACGTAGGAGCGCGATGCCTCCCGGGCGTTCCAGGCGTACCGGACGGATGCGCGGGCCGCGTCGGCGATCTTGTTGAGGGTTTCCGTGCCCAGGCTCCGCTTGGCGATGATCGCTCCGAGCGGGATGGGCAGCGAGGTCTCCTTCTCCCACCACTCGCCCATGTCGGCGAGGCGGCGCAGCCCGTACTCCTGATAGGTGAAGCGCGCCTCGTGGATGATCAGACCCGCGTCCACCGCTCCGTCACGCACGGCGGGCAGGATCTCGTCGAAGGGGAGAACGACGATCTCGCCGATGCCTCCCTCGGTCCCGACCGGGGCGGCGGTCACCGTCTTGGCGGCCCACAGCCGGAAGAGCAGGTAGGCCGTGGACCCGGTGCTCGGCACGGCGACCCGTCGGCCGACGAGCGACTGCGTCTCGTTCTCCTCCTTCACCACCACCAGCGGTCCACAGCCCCGGCCGATGGCGCCGCCGCACGGCAGCAGCGCGTACTCGTCCAGCACATAGGGGAGCGAGGCGTAGGAAATCTTCAGCACGTCCAACGTGCCCTGCTGGGCAAGCCCGTTGGTGATGTCGATGTCCGCGAGCTGCACGTCGAGGGACGGCGCCCCGGGGATCAGGCCGTGCGTCCAGGCGTGGAAGACGAAGGTGTCATTGGGGCAGGGCGAGTATGCGATGGAAAGCGAGGATTCGGAAGTTTCAGGCAGCATTGGGTGCCTTTCTCGCGAGTGACGGGGGTACGACCAGCAAAGCGGTTGCCGGTATAGGGAGAACCCCAAACCTACTAACGGGAGGATGAGACACCTGTGACCGGTTGGGGCGGCTCCCCGAGCTATTCCCGCAGTAACGATCTGCACCTGGTCGCGAACAGTTGAACGCCGTGCTCACGGGCACTGACCGAGGGGGAATACGGGGGATGGACTCCGGGCTCAAGCGGGAGTTGGAGCAGAAGGTCTACGCCGGGGAGCGGCTGTCCCGTGAGGACGGGATTGCTCTCTACGAGTCGGATGACCTGGCATGGCTGGGCGGTCTGGCGAACCATGTGCGGACGCAGAAGAACGGCGATGTCGTTCATTTCAATGTGAACCGGCATCTGAACATGACGAATGTGTGCACGGCGTCGTGTGCGTACTGTTCGTTCCAGCGGAAGCCGGGTGAGAAGGATGCGTACACGATGCGCATCGAGGAGGCCGTGCGGCTGGCGAAGGCCATGGAGAGCGAGAGTCTCACCGAGCTGCACATCGTCAACGGTCTGCATCCGTCGCTGCCGTGGCGCTACTACCCTCGCTCGCTGCGGGCGTTGAAGGAGGCGTTGCCGAACGTCTCGCTGAAGGCGTTCACGGCGACGGAGATCAAGCACTTCGAGAAGATCTCGGGTCTGCCGGCGGACGAGATCCTCGACGAGCTGATCGACGCGGGTCTGGAGTCGCTGACCGGTGGTGGTGCGGAGATCTTCGACTGGGAGGTGCGTCAGCACATCGTCGACCATGACACCCACTGGGAGGACTGGTCGCGGATCCACCGCCTGGCTCATTCGAAGGGTTTGAAGGGTCCGTGCACGATGCTGTACGGGCACATCGAGGAGCCGCGTCACCGGGTGGACCATGTGCTGCGGCTGCGTGAGCTGCAGGACGAGACGGGCGGTTTCCACGTCTTCATTCCGCTGCGGTACCAGCACGACTTCGTGGACATGAAGGACGGCAAGGTCCGTAACCGGCTGCAGGCGCGGACGACGATGGCGTCGGGTGTCGAGGCGCTGAAGACCTTCGCGGTCTCGCGGCTGCTGTTCGACAATGTGCCGCATGTGAAGGTGTTCTGGGTGATGCACGGGATCCAGACGGCGCAGCTGGCGTTGCAGCACGGTGCGGACGACATGGACGGCTCGGTCGTCGAGTACAAGATCACGCATGACGCGGACAACTACGGCACGCCGAACAAGCTGACCCGTGACGATCTGCTGGATCTGATCCGGGATGCGGGTTTCCGCCCTGTGGAGCGGAACACGCGGTACGAGGTCATCCGTGAGTTCCCGGGTCCGGATGCCTCCCTGCGCGAGTCGCCCCAGCCCATGCGGGTGTGAATGCGGACCGGCTGATGCCGGTGCTGCAGCGGCCAATACCCCACAGGACCCAGATCGGCAGGCTCCAGTTATGACCATGAATACGGACGAAGAAGAACTCGAAGTCTGGATCGACCAGGAATTGTGCACGGGCGACGGCATTTGCGCCCAGTACGCCCCGGAAGTCTTCGAGTTGGACATCGACGGGCTCGCCTACGTGAAGAACGAGGACGACGAGCTGTGTCAGAAGCCGGCCGAGGCAGCGCCCGTGCCATTGACCCTGCTGCAGGACGTGATCGATTCCGCCAAGGACTGCCCTGGCGATTGCATCCATGTGCGCCGTAAGCGCGACCTCGTCGAGGTTTACGGCCCGGACGCCTGACCGTCCGGGCCCGGGACGGGCGAAGGCGGTGCGGTAGCCGGCACTCGTCCCCGGACAGCAGTCACGCGTACGTACGGAACAATCAGGAGCACGCCCCCACCATGACGTCCCCACCAGCAGCGCAGGACATATCCCTCACGCACGGCCGGCGCCGCAGGCCCCGGGTCGGGCACATCAAGTTCTTGAACTGCCTCCCTGTCTTCTGGGGATTGGCCAGGACCGGAAGTCTCCTCGATCTGGATCTGACCTCGGACACGCCGGACAACCTGAATGCCGCTCTCGCCTCCGGCGAGCTGGACATGGGGCCGATCAGCCTCGTCGAGTTCCTTCGGAACGCCGACGATCTGGTCGCCCTTCCCGGTATCGCCGTGGGCAGCGACGGCCCGGTGATGTCCTGCCTCATCGTCAGCGAAGTGCCGCTGGAACGGCTCGACGGTGAGCCCGTCGCCCTCTGCTCCACGAGCCGTACCTCGGTACGGCTGGCGCGGCTGCTGTTCTCCGAGCGGATCGGTGTCAAGCCGGACTACTTCGTCTCTCCTCCGGACCTGGGGACGATGCTGTCCGGCGCCTCCGCGGGCGTGATCATCGGCGACCCCGCGCTGAAGGCGCGGCTGCTGGAGGCGCCCAGGGACGGTCTGGAAGTCCACGACCTCGGTGAGATGTGGCGGGAATGGACGGGTCTGCCCTTCGTCTTCGCGGTCTTCGCGGTGCGCCGTGAATTCCTCGAGCGGGAACCCGAGACCGTGCACCGCGTCCACCAGGCGCTGCTCGCCGCGCGGGATCTCGGCCTCGCCGAGGTGGACGAGGTGTGCGAGCGTGCCGCCCGCTGGGAGACGTACGACGCCCAGGCGCTGAAACGCTACTTCACCACGGCGCTCGACTACGGCCTGGGCGATCGGCAGCTCGCCGGAATCGCCGAATTCGCCCGTCGTGCCGGGGGTGAGGAGTCGGGATTCCTTCCGGATGTACGCGTGCAACTGCTGGGTCACTGCACAACGGAATCGGACAAGAAGTGATCAGTACGAAGCCGAACGACTCCGGAAAGGGAGCCGACATGCCGACGTTCGAAGAGGAACACCCCGAGGCGAAGGCCGCGTTGGACCGTGCTGCCGCGGGTGAGCGGATCACCCCGGAGGAAGCCCTCGACCTTTACCGTTTCGCCCCGCTGCACGCCCTCGGTGCGGCTGCCGACACGGTGCGCCGTCGCCGTTACGCCGGTACGGAGCACATTGCGACGTACATCATCGAGCGGAACATCAATTACACGAACGCGTGTGTGACGGCGTGCAAGTTCTGTGCGTTCTATGCGCCGCCGAAGAGTGAGAAGGTGTGGACGCGTCCGCTGGAGGACATTCTGCGCCGGTGTGCGGAGACGGTGGAGCTGGGTGGCACGCAGGTGATGTTCCAGGGTGGTCATCATCCCGACTACGGGGTGGAGTACTACGAGGAGCACTTTGCGGCGATCAAGCGGGAGTTCCCGCAGCTGGTGATTCATTCGCTGGGTGCGTCCGAGGTGGAGCACATGGCGCGGATCTCGGGTGTCTCTGCGGAGGAGGCGATCCGCCGTATCCATGCTGCGGGTCTGGATTCGTTTGCGGGTGCGGGTGCGGAGCTGCTGCCGGAGCGTCCGCGGAAGGCGATCGCGCCGCTGAAGGAGTCGGGTGAGCGCTGGCTGGAGATCATGGAGCTGGCGCACAAGCTGGGCGTGGAGTCGACCTCGACGATGCTGATGGGCACGGGCGAGACCAATGCGGAGCGGATCGAGCATCTGCGGATGATCCGTGATGTGCAGGACCGCACGGGCGGCTTCCGTGCGTTCATTCCGTACACGTACCAGCCGGAGAACAACCATCTCAAGGGCCGTACGCAGGCGACGATCTTCGAGTACCTGCGGATGATCGCGATTGCGCGGCTGTTCCTGGACAATGTGGCGCACATCCAGGGTTCCTGGCTGACGGTGGGCAAGGAGGCCGGGCAGCTGTCGCTGCACTACGGTGCGGATGATCTGGGTTCGATCATGCTGGAGGAGAACGTGGTCTCCTCGGCGGGTGCGAAGCACCGCTCGAACCGGATGGAGATCATCGACCTGATCCGCAAGGCCGGCCGGGTGCCCGCCCAGCGCGCCACCACCTACGAGCACCTGGTGGTGCACGAGGACCCGGCGAACGACCCGGTGGACGACCGTGTGGTCTCGCACATCTCGTCCACGGCCATCGAGGGCGGCACTGCCCACCCCGAACTGAAGATCATCCAGGCGAGCTGACGGCGAGGCCGGCCGACGAGGGTCATGCGCGCACGCCGATCCGGAGGAGGGACGAAATGTCAGAGGGGGCCGGTCGAACCCTCTGTCATGCTCACCGCATGACTCCTCTCGCCTCACTGCGCGCTCGGATCCTGGCCGAAATCAACGGGACGGCACACGGCGACGATCTGCATCTGGAGCGGTACGAAGGGCCGTTGGGCGACCCGGGTCTGCTCGGCCCGGACAGCGTGGCCTGGCGCGTCCACGGGCATCCGGCGGGGATGCTCACGGGCGGTTTCGCGGCGCTCATGCTCCAGTCGCTGCACCCGTTGGCCATGGCCGGCGTGGACGACCACTCCGACTTCCGCGCCGATCCGTCCGGCCGGCTCAACCGCACGGTCAGGTTCGTCACCACGACCACCTTCGGCTCGACCCGGGCCGCGCTGGACGCGATCGCGGACGTCAAGCGGATCCACGGCTTCGTCCGCGGGACCGCGCCGGACGGCCGCCCGTACCGCGCCGACGACGCCGAGCTGCTCACATGGGTGCACGTCGCGGAAGTGCGCTCCTTCCTGGCGGGCTATCAGGAATTCGCGCGTGAGCCGCTCTCCCCGGCGGAGTGCGACCGCTATTACGCCGAAATCGCTGTCGTCGCCGAGCAATTGGGTGCCCAGGAAGTGCCGCGCAGCACCCGCGAAGTCGAGCTTTACCTGCGCCGCATGCGCCCGGAGCTGCTGGCGACGAGGGCCGCGCTGGACTGTGTGTGCTTTCTGCGCGGCTTCGGCCGCACTCTGCACGAGAAGGCCGTTGTCACCTTGCTGATGAACGGCGCGATCGAGTTGCTGCCGGGCTGGGCCCGTACGGAACTCGGTCTGCGGCGTCCGGTCCCGGTACGCGCGTGCTGGGACCGGCCCGCGGCACATCTTGTCGGACGGGTCTTCGAGTGGGCCTGTGCCGATTCCCGGATCACGGCCGCCGCACGGAGGAGGACGGCCGCCGTCGAATAGCACCACCTCCACCGCGCTCTTGCTCCTCACTCCTCACTCCGCAGGACCGATTTCCGTTCGCCGTCCCGCGGTGCCCCCATGACGTTGACGATTCAGGAGGCTTGGACATGGAACAGACCGAGAAGCCCGTCGAGGTACAGCTCCGGCCCTACTACAAGGCCCACTACCACTTCCAGTTCCTGAGCGCGGCATTGAAATTCGGGCTCTTCGCGGTGCTGGCCGAGGAGCCGGGCCTGGAGGCGAAGGACATTGCGGTACGGCTGGGCCTGAAGGAGCAGCCGACCCGCATTCTGCTGCTCGGTTGCACCGCGATCGGCCTGCTGCGCAAGGAGGGCGCCGGTTACCACAACACCGCGCTCACGGAGCCGCTCAGCGCCAACCTCGACCAGTCGCCCGCGGCGTTCATCCCCTGGGAGCACCAGGGTATTTACCGGGCGATGGCGTGGTTCTCCGAGGCGCTCGAGGACAACACCAACGTGGGTCTGCAGCGTGAGATCGAGGGGTCGGCCCCCACGCTGTACGGGCGCCTCGCCGAGAACCCGGACCTGGAGACCACGTTCCACACGATGATGAGCTCGGTGAGCCGCCTCGTCGGTGAGGAACTCACCCGGAAGCTCGACCTCTCGGCGTACTCGCACCTCCTCGACATCGGCGGCGGAACCGCCATCAACGCGTCCAACATCGCGGGCCGCTGGCCGGAGATGCGGGTCACGATCGCCGATCTGCCCTCGGTCGCGGCGGCCGCGAACGAGAAGCTCGAGAAGCTGGGGCTGGCCGACCGGGTGCAGGCCGTGAGCCTCGACGCCTTCAACGACGAATTCCCCACCGGCTGCGATTCCGTGCTCTTCGCCCATTTCCTCGAGATATGGTCGGCCGATCGCATCCGCGCCCTGCTGGCCAAGGCGGCCCGGGCCCTTCCCCAGGGCGGCGGCATCTTCGTCGTCACCCCCTACCAGAACGACGAGGAGACCGGTCCCGAGCGCGCGGCCTACCTCTCGGCGTACTTCCACACCATCGCCTCCGGCGAGGGCTTCGTGTACACGGGCAAGGAATACGAGGAGTGGTTCGCCGAGGCGGGCTTCGAGCCCACGGGGCGTGTCCTGCTGGGGGCCGATACCGTGGTGATCTGCGGCCGCAAGGCGTAAAAATGCATAAAGGCGTAACGCGAAAGATGTAACACGCAAAGACGCAGGATTCACGGGGTCGGCGGACGGACTGCGAGCCGTGCGCCGGCCCCGTGTTCGTGTGCTGCTGTCGCCTCGCCTCCGCGGTGTCGTTCCGTGACCGCCAGCCGGGTTTCCCCCGAATGGCTGAACAACTTCTGCGCCGTTCGACGGATGTCTGTTCTATGTGTGTTGAAGCGTCCACATTTTGAGTGAACTATCGGGGCATATGTGTGGCACGCTCCCTAATGCGGCATGCACTGGACATAGACTGGCACGCCATTTCGGCGGCCCTGGGCCTTGAGCCCGGTGAGACTGGGAGGCCGCCATGGCGACACTGTGCAGACCGGCCATCGCCGTCCCCGAGCACGTGATCACAAGAGAACAGACCCTGGAGCTGGCGCGCACCCTGCACGCCGACCATCCGCAGTTGGAGCTTGCCCTCCGGCTGATCGGCAATACGGGTGTACAGACCCGGCACCTGGTGCAGCCGATCGAGGACACGCTCAAACACCCCGGATTCACCGTGCGGAACGCCCGCTACGAGCGGGAGGCCAAGGCGCGGGTGCCCGAGGTCGTGCGGCGGGCGCTGGATCACGCGGCTCTGACCACCCGCGACATCGACATGATCGTGTACGTCTCGTGCACCGGTTTCATGATGCCGTCGTTGACCGCCTGGCTCATCAACACCATGGACTTCCGGCCCGAGACCCGGCAGCTTCCGATCGCGCAGCTGGGCTGTGCCGCCGGAGGCGCCGCCATCAACCGGGCCCATGACTTCTGCCAGGCGTACCCGCAGGCCAACGTGCTGATCGTGGCCTGTGAATTCTGTTCGCTCCTCTACCAGCCGACGGACCTCGGAGTCGGCAACCTGCTCTCCAACGGGCTGTTCGGGGACGCCCTGGCCGCCGCCGTCGTGCGGGGCGAGGGGGGCACCGGGGTGCGCATCGAGCGCAACGGCTCGCACCTGGTGCCCGACACGGAGGCGTGGATCTCCTACGGGGTCCGGGACACCGGTTTCCACTTCATTCTGGACAAGCGCGTCCCCGGCACGATGGCGATGCTGGCGCCCGCCATGCGGGACATGGCCGAGCCCCACGACTGGGACGTCTCGGAGCTGGACTTCTACATCGTGCACGCGGGCGGCCCGCGCATCCTCGACGACCTGGGGCGCTACCTGGGCCTGGAGCAGGAGATGTTCCGCTACAGCAGGGCCACGCTCACCGAGCGGGGCAACATCGCGAGCGCGGTCATCTTCGACGCGCTGGAGCGGCTCTTCGTCGACGGCGGGGCGCCGCCGGACGCGCGGGGCGTCATCGCGGGCTTCGGGCCGGGCATCACCGCGGAGATCGCGCTGGGCACCTGGACGGAGAACGGCTCCGGGCGGGGCGCGAAGGCCACGGCCGACATCCCGGTGCGCCAGGGGGCGGTACTGCCGGCGTGACGGGCCGGCCGGTCGGCACGGGTCCCCTGCCGGCCCGTCAGTCGTCCGTGACGACCAGGCACGGGTGCCCTGCCGGCCGTCAGTCGTCCGTGACGACCAGCCCCACCACCTTGTCGTCCGCGTACCAGACGTGCACACCGCCCGCGCGCCCGCTCGCGAAGGCGGTGTGCACGGCCTGGCGGACCGCCGGGTCCGGGCTGTCGAGTCCGCGCCAGGCCCCCGCGACGTACAGCCGGAGCCGGGGCGAGCGCTGCGGTGGGTAGGGGATCAGCTCGTCCCACAGCCGTTCGGCGGCGCCGGAGGCGATCGGGGACGGCAGCAGCCGGGCGGCCGCCGCCCGGATGTCCGGGCGGTTGCCGATCCGCTGGGCGGCCGGGCGGCCGGGCGCGTCCTGCTGCGGCGAGCCCGTCCCGCGCAGCAGCTCCCCCGCCCCCTCGGGCGTCAGCGGCGCGCGGCCCGCCGCCTTGAGCATGCCCTGGACGGCCGCGAGCGCTCCGGCGACGACCGCCGAGGCGGCGGACGTGCCGGAGAAGACGTCCGTGTACCAGGCGCCCTCCCGTGCGCCGCCGCGCAGTTCGCCGGGCCCGTCCCAGGCACCGCCCGTGGTGGTGACCTCGCGCCCCCACCCCTGTGCGTTCAGCCGCGTGCCGAAGTTGGAGAACGCAAGGCGTGAGCGGTCCGGGCCGTGGTCCCGGCCGTGGGTGCCGGGCGGCGGGGCGCCCGCGCCCACGAGGAGCGCGCCGGAGCGGGGCCCGGCGGGGTGGAAGGGGCTGCGCCACCAGGCCGGGAAGCCGGTCGGCCGCGTCCTGTACAGCGCATCGTCCAGGGACTCCGCGCCGTTGCCCGCGGCGGCCACGACGAGCACGCCCTTGGCGGTCGCGTGGCGGACGGCGGCGAAGTCGTCGGGCCACCACTCCAGCGGGATGCAGCCGCGCTGGTCGTCGCGTTCGCAGTAGTCGAAGCGGGGGCCGGGCCGGTGCAGTGCGACGAGCAGGACGTCGCCCGGCGCGAGCCGGTCGGCTGCCGCCTGCACGGCCCGGGCGGTGCCGATGCCGCGGAACGACGCGGCGGCGGTCAGGGTGCGGGGTGCGATGCCGCTGGTCCCCGAGCCGTCGTGGGCGTCGCCGACGACGACGCCGAGGGCGTTGGTGCCGTGGTTGCGCCAGGCCAGGTCCTCCACGGGAGTGCCGGCGACGAGCCCCGCGAGCTTCTGCCCCAGCCCCTCGTGGCCCAGCTGCCAGGCGCCCTCCACGCCGACGACGCCCACGCCCTCGCCCGTGCCTCCGGGCTGCGTCCAGGCCCAGCGGGCGTCCACGCCCTCCGGCGCGGGGGCGAGGCAGCCCTGGCGGCCGGTGAGGTCCGGGGTGCGGGCGGTGCCCGCGGGGTGGGTGTGGTGGCGGGGCTCGTCGTCGTGGGGGCCGTACGGGCTCATGGCCGCCGCGGTGGCGGGCAGGGCGCCGGGTTTGGCGTATGCGGCGGCGATGCCGGGCAGGCCGGTCAGCCGGGCGGCCAGCTCCTCCTGGCGCCGCCGCCGGCGGCCTGCGCCCCGTATGCGGTGGAAGCGGGCCAGGGCCGGGTCTTCCGTGCGGGCGAAGAGTGGTTCGAGGGTCAGCTGCTCGTCGGCGAGGAACAGGTCGAGGGCGGGGGTGCCGGTGTCGGTGCTGCGGGCCGCCGCGCCGCCGTCCGGGTGGGGTTCCGCTTCCGTGATCACGACGAGTTCGCGCTCCGCGGGCAGATAGGTGAAGCCTGCGCCGCCTGGGCCGGGGCCCGGACCCCACTCGCCCGGTGTGCGGCCCGGGCACTGCCGATCAGCCATAGCCAGCCTCCACGGCTCCGCTCCGCTTCATGGCGTCGGCCCCAATCTGCAAGGGGATCAAGGGGCTGGCAAGGCAGGCGGATTGGACGCCTCGGCGGCGGTCCACCGGGTCGGCGGCGGTGCATGAGCGCAGGTCGCCGACGGTGCCCGGCGGGTGCCCGCAGTCGTTCCGGCCGGTGTTGGGCGACTGGATTTCCGGGCGGGGAATGGCCGGAACCCTTCGTCATGTACAGCCTGGGTCAGCAGCTCACGCTCGAATTGCGGCCCAGATCGCTCTGGGCGGCCTGGACGCGGACAAGGTGTCTCCTCGTCCTACGGCGGTCGGCAGTGGGCGCCTGCTGTGGGCAGGACATCTGCATCCGGCCGGGCCGGGCCACGGGCTGAGTGTGGAGGTGATCCCTCCGTGGCAGCGCGCCTGGACGGGGGTGAAGGCGAACAGCACACCGTGGCTGGCCGCCAACGCAGCCGGGGAGACCACCTGGTGGCTGGGCACCTCGGTGGTGGTCGTGGTGGCTGCGCTCCAGGCCCGCCGCAGGCCCGTCGGCGATGAGCTCACCGAGCCGGAGAGGCGCAGCAGCAGTGCCCTGCTGCACTGGGGCCTGCTCAGTGCCGGCATGGGCGTGCTGATTCTGCTGCTCGACAGAGTGCTCCTGATCCCGGCCGGGTGGTTGAAGGGCTACGAGAACCGCTGGGATGTCATGACCGGCTTCCTGGCCGGCTGGGGCCTGACGGCCGCTGCCCGCCCGAAGAGGTCGGTGCTGTTCGCTGCCTCGTTGGTGGCGGTGGGCGGGGAGCTGGTGGCCGCCCTGCCGTCGTTTTTCGGGCTGTCGCCGAAGCTCGGCCTCCTCAAGCACCCCCCCCCGCCTCCGGTGTTGCCGTGCCCTTGGCGATGGCGGGGGCGATGGCGTGGCTGTGGCTCGTCGGGCTGGTGCTCTGGACCTGGCGACTGGGGCACGAGGGCGGATTGCTCCGGTCACCGGTGGAACCGCTGAGGCTACGTGGGTTCGGGGTGAAGCTCGCAGCGGTCACCGTCCTGTTCCTGGGGTGGGCGGTGTGGGCGGTTGAGCGTCGCTGGGAACGGGTCAACTGGCTGATCAGCCCCGATCCGGGCCCCGCTCGGCGCCTGGCCGATCTGGGCGATGGCCTGATGCTCTACACCGCGCAGATCCCCACGGCCTGGTACTCCCTCACCTGGATGCTGACGGGTCTTGCCATTGTGGGCCTGCTGCACGTCAGAAACGCGGCTCAGCGGGTGCCCTATGCAAACCCGAGCAAGCTGGCCTGCTTCCTGCTCGCCGTGTTCTTCGCCGTCGTGGTGGCCTATCGCCAGGGCTCGTACGCGGGCAGCCAGGTGCTCGCCAGCCTCTGGCTGGCCTTGGGCATCGCCGCGCTGTACGGCCTGCTTGCGGTGGGGCGGCGGTGGGCGGTGCTGACGCAGCGCTTCGAGGGATGCGAGGGCGCACTCTCGCTGTATGAATCGATCACCGAGGAGGAGCGCGGTGAACTCATCGAGCGTGCTCGCCGCTACCGGGAGCTGGTGAGCAAGCTGCGCGGCATGGAGGAGGGGAGTGAGAAGGACGGTGTCAGCAGGCACGATGTGGAGCAGGAGCTGAGCCTGCTGCACCGCTGGCGGCCGGTGGGCGGAACGGGCGACGGCGACGAGGTGCAGCCGTGGCTGCCCAACAAGGTCACTGTCGTGGATGTCGCCCTGAGTTGGGGGCCTCATCCCAAGTGGTGGGACAACGCACGCCGGGCCGCTCTTCTCGCGCTGGTCTTCGGCCTCCCGGGCAGCGTCATCATGGCCTGGCTGGCCAATGCGTCGGCGGAGCAGTGGATGCGCACGGGGCAGAACACCTTCGGCATGCCGGAGATGCTGCGGCTGTTCGTGACGTGGGAACTGGCCTGGGCCGGTGCGGGTCTGGTGCTGGGTGCGCTCTGGCGCCTGCTACCGGGCCGACGCGGTCTGGAGCGTGCCCTGGGGCTCGTGGTCGCCTATGCGCTGCTGATCGCCCTGGGCATTCTGGGCAACCTCATCACCGATCAAGGGCCCGGCAATGTGGCCCTTGCCATCTGTCTGATGCTCCTTGTGCTGACCCTCACCGGCCTCGCGATGGACGCGGACACCTTCCGTTCCGAGCGGCGCTTCTGGCCCAACCGCGTCCGGCTGCTGCTTTCGATCTACCAGATGCGAGGGTTTTCGGCACAGGTGGGATACGTGCTGGTGCAGGTGGTGGCGTTGCTGACCATCCTGAGGTTCTTCATGGGGTCCGATACGCGGGTTTTCAAGCCGTGAGCGGTGGGAGCGGGCTCCGACGGGGCCCGCTCCCACCGTGCGAGACCGAAAGCCTTCAGAGATCGAACTCAGCGGGATTGATGCCGAGTGCAAAGCACACCTCGCGGACGACGGCCTGCTCCGACTTGTCGAAATCGCCGTCGGCGCCGCCGATGACAATGCCGATCTGGATCACGGCGCGTGCCTCGGTCGGCTTCTTCTGCACCTTGCCGATGGTCTGCATGACGCTGACCTTGCCGAAGTCGAAATCGGTCGTCAGCTTCTGGCAATAGTCGTTGAAGCGCGCCTGAAGATCGTCGGCCGGGAAGTTCTGGAGGACGTCGTTCGTGGCGATGAGCGAGGCGACGCGCTGCCGCTCGGAGGCGTCGATCGAACCGTCAGCCGCTGCTACCAGAGCACACATTGCCATGCTCGCGTCACGGAACGCCCCGCTCTTCAGGTCGTTCTTCTTGGCTATCAGCTGGCCCTGCATCGTCGTGGCCGATTCCTTGAGCCGGTCCCAGAGCGCCATGTGTGTTTCTCCTCGTCATTGGGGGTGCACGAGGAGAACTGATGCGGAGGGTAAAGAAGTTCCCAAGAGAGCGTAAGTGATTGCGGCCCGGGTGTTTGCCGAGGTCAACTCGCCAGCGGGTCCAGGTGCATGGGCTTGATCTTTCCCTCCATCATTGCGCCCAGGCCCATGACCGAGCAGGTGTCGGGCTGTTCCGCGACCTGTACGACCATGCCCGTCGCCTCCTCGATCATGACGTCCAGGCCCGGCAGCCGCGCGCTGCCGCCGGCCAGCATGACCCCGCGCTCGGCCAGGTCGGCCACCAGATCGGGCGGGCACTCCCGCAGGACGCGCCCGATGGCGTCCAGCACGGCGGTGAGCGGGGTGTGGATCGCCTCGCGGACGTGGGCGGTGTTGACCAGGACCGTGCGGGAGAGTCCGGTGGCCACGTCCCGGCCGCGGACCTCGGTCTCCATGCTGCTCCCCGAGCGGTCGTAGAGGGCCAGGTGCAGCGGGTGCAGCCCCTGCGAGGGGAGCATCAGCTCGTGCTCGCTGCGCAGGTGCTGGACGACGGCGTAGTCGATGGCGTCGCCGCCCACCTGGACCTTCTCCGCCGCCACGATCGCGCCCAGCGACAGGACCGCGACCTGCGTGGACGCGGCCCCGCACACAAGGATCATGGTGGCCTCGGGCCGCTCGACGGGCAGCCCGCAGCCGACGGCGGCCGCGATGAGCGTGTCCACCAGCTCCACGCGGCGCGTGCCGAGCGCGCTGAGCGTCTCCATGGCCGCGCGCTGGGCGATCGGCTTGGCGTCGTGCGGCAGGCACACGGCCGCCCGCAGCATCGGCTTGCGCCGCCAGGTACGGCGGATCTTGTTGCCCACCAGGAAGCGGAGCATCCGCTGGGCCATGTCGATGTCGACGACCGTGCCGCCGGAGATGGGCCGTACGACCCTGATGTGGCCCGGCGTACGGCCGGCCATGCCCTCGGCGAGCGAGCCGACCGCGATCAGCGAGCCGTTCTTGGTGTTGACGGCGGCGAGGCTCGGTTCGTCGACGATCAGGCCGGTGTCCTTGAGGTAGACGCGGGTCCTGGCCGCTCCGAGGTCGACGGCGACGGTGCAGCGGCTCAGCTGATCGAGACTGAGGGTCATGACACGTCCTGCCCTGGGGTCTGGCGGTGCGGTGGTTGCCGGACCGCGCGCTGCTGCCGGCGATCCGGGCTCCGTCGGCCGCGCGGCCCTGCGGCCATCGTGCAAGGCGGCGCGCCGGGGTGCCTGCGGGGATGCGCCGCACGGGGGAGCCGGGGCGGGGCGTGATGAGGCGTCAGGGGGGCGGGGCGAGTGGGGCGAGTGGGGTGCGGAGACGGGCACCCCCGTCGCCCGCCTCCGTACCCCGGCTCACGGGAGTGAGTCTGCCAGGGGGGTCTGACAATCGCGCTGACCTCGGCGTTCGCCATGCGCGGGCCCCCTGTCCGGCCTACGCTCGAAGATATGAGCGAACCAGTGATGCCGCGGGCGTGGCAGGTCGCCGCGGATGTGGAGGGCCGTCCGACCCGGCAGGAGTGCAGCCACCTCGGCGAGGTCCGGGAGGTGGAGCCGAGCACGACGGAGGGGTGCGAGGACTGCCTGCGGATCGGGTCCACGTGGGTGCACTTGCGGGAGTGTCTGACGTGCGGGCACGTGGGCTGCTGCGACAGCTCGCCGCATCGGCATGCGCGTGCGCATGCGGCGGCGGAGCCGGGGCATGACGTTGCGCGGTCCTTCGAGCCGGGGGAGAACTGGGCGTGGTGCTACGCGGATGAGTTGCTGCTGATGCCCGGGGGTTGAGCGGGGGGTTTGTTCCCCCGCCCAGCCCCTTCCCGCTGTATCCGGTATGCGGCTCCGCCGCGGGCGGGGGCTCCGCCCGCGGACCCCGCTCCTCGAACTCCCCCGGCTACCTCCCCCAGCTACCGCTGGGGGTATCCCCAGGAGGTTCCCCGGACGGGCTGAATCCGGCGGAATCGGGGAAGGAGCCCCCTACCAGCTCCCCTTCCGCACCCCCGGCAGATACCCCGCATGCGCCTGCTCGCGCAGCGACACCCGGGACAGGCCGAACGCGCGGAAGTACCCGCGCGGCCGCCCGTCCACCGCATCCCGGTTCTGCACCCGTGTCGCGCTCGCATCACGCGGCTGGCGCTGCAGCTCGTGCTGGGCGGCCAGGCGCTGCTCCGCCGTGCTCTCCGGGCTGCGGATCACCGCCTTGAGCAGGGCCCGCCGCGCGGCGTAGCGCGCCACGACCAGGCGCCGCGCCTCGTTCTTCGCGATCTTGCTCTTCTTCGCCATCAGACCTTCTCCCCCCGGGCCCGAATGCGGGCCACCGCGGCCTCGACGCCGATGGCGTCCACCGTCCTGATCCCCTTCACGCTCAGCGTGAGCCGCACATGGCGCCCCTCGCTCGCGAGCCAGTAGCGCTTGCGCTGGACGTTCGGGTCGAAGCGGCGGCTGCTGCGCTTGTGCGAGTGGGACACGGTGTTGCCGAACCCGGGCCTGCGGCCGGTCAGTTGGCAGTGGGCGGACATGGGCCACACCTCCTAATGAAAATGGAAACCATTTCTGTATAGTAGCCCCCATGGCCCGCAACGAAGTACGCCCCGTCGTCAAACTCCGGTCCACCGCCGGGACCGGCTATACGTACGTGACCCGAAAGAACCGCCGTAACGACCCCGACCGACTGGAGCTGCGCAAGTACGACCCCGTCGTCGGCCGCCACGTCGTCTTCCGAGAGGAGCGCTGACCCGCCATGAAGCCCGGAATCCACCCGCCCTACGGCCCCGTCGTCTTCCGTGACCGCGCCGCGGACTTCGCCTTCCTCACCCGCTCGACGGCGACGAGCGACAGGACGATCGAGTGGGAGGACGGCAACACCTACCCCGTGATCGACGTGGAGATCTCCTCGGCGAGCCACCCCTTCTACACGGGCACGGCGCGCGTCATGGACACTGCCGGTCGCGTCGAGCGCTTCGAGCGCCGCTACGGCGCGCGCAAGCCCCTGAGCGGCGGCCGGTGATGGCGGACTTCACCCGCGGCACCCCGCTGCCCGTCGTGCTCGTCGGCGGCCTGCACGCCGACGCCCGCAGGGCGACCGTGGAGCAGCTGCTGCGCACCGTGCCGGGCAGCGTGGCGCTCCACCACGACCTGTCGGCCGCCGCAACGGCCGGGGCCGTCCGCCGGACCGTATGGGACCGCAGCGGTCTCCTCGGCGAGGGCGAGGCGCCGCTGGTCAACGACTGCGCCTGCTGCGCGCTGCGCGAGGACCTCGTACCCGAGCTGGAGCGGCTCGCAGAGGGCGGGACGTGCCGGCTCGCGGTGGTCGAGCTGTGGGACTCCGTCGAACCCAAGGCCATGGCCGAGGTCGTGGCCGCGCACGGGGCCCCGGAGGCCCGGCTGACCGGTGTGTTCACGGCGGTGGACCCCGCGCTCGTGCCGGCCTCGCTCGGCAACGGCGACGACCTGGCCGAAGCGGGACTGGCGGCCGCCCCCACGGACGGGCGGACGGTGGCGGACACCTTCGCCCGGCAGCTGGAGTACGTGACTGTGCTGGCCCTCGTGGACGGGCCCGAGCCCGCCGACGCCGCGGACCGTGCGCTGCTCGCTCAACTCGCCCCCGGCGGCCGCCACATCCCGGTCGGCTCCGTCGAGCTGGCCGCGGCCGCCATGGCCGGCTTCGACGTGGAGGCGGCCGCGGCCCGCCGGCATCCGGCCTGCGCGCTGCTGCCGCAGGAGGCCGACGCGGACGGCGTCGCCACGTTGGTGTGGCGCGGCCACCGGCCCTTCCATCCCGGCCGCCTGTACGCGGCGCTGGAGGACCTGACCTGCGCTGCCGCCCGCAGCAGGGGCCGGTTCTGGCTCGCCGACCGGCCCGACACGCTGCTGTCGTGGGACGCGGCGGGCGGCGCCCTGTGCGTGGAGAACGCCGGGCCCTGGCTGGCCGCGCTGCCGGACGCGGCCTGGGAGCTGGTGCCCGCTGCCCGGCGCGTCGCCGCAGCCCTGGACTGGCATCCCGAGCACGGCGACCGGACCCAGTGCCTGACCTTCACCTCGCCGGGTCTGGACGGGGAGGGGCTGCGCTCGCTGCTGAAGTCGTGTCTGCTCACCGACGCCGAATACGCGGCGGGCCCGGAGAGCTGGCGGCACCTCCCGCACGCATTCGACGAACTCCTCGATCCGGTTTCCTGACCGGGTTCCGTTCCCGGTGCCGTTCCCGGTGCCGTTCCCGGTGCCGTGCCCCGATCCGGGGCCGACCCGGGTCGGCCCCGGATCTGATCCGGGTCCGATCCGTCCCCGATCCGGCCCCGATTCCGAAAGGACAATCCATGCCCCGCCGCACCGACCGCCGTAGAAACCCCAGGCCGCGCCCCAACCCGCTGGACGCCGACGGAATCACGTACATCGACTACAAGGACACGGATCTCCTCCGGAAGTTCATTTCGGACCGGGGGAAGATCCGCAGCCGCCGGGTGACCCGGGTCACCGTGCAACAGCAGCGGCAACTGTCCAGGGCGATCAAGAATGCCCGCGAGATGGCACTCCTGCCGTATTCCGGAGGGTTCTCTGCTACTTCTGCGGGCTGAGTGCACGTGCATCGGCTCATGCAAGGGCACGTGAACGCCGCTATGATCCGGAGCAGTTGTCATCCTCGAAACCGTGTTCTGGGCCGAGGATGCCCCCTGCAATGCTCCGGGAGAGTCCAGTGCCCCAGGCGTACAACGGCATGGCCGCCTCGGACATCGAAGATGTCGTCTGGCGGAAGAGCCGGCACTCCAACTCGCAGGGTTCCTGCGTGGAGTTCGCGAAGCTGCCGGGTGGCGGGGTCGCCGTGCGCAACTCCCGCCACCCGGACGGTCCGGCGCTCGTGTACACACCCGCCGAGATCGAAGCCATGGTGCTGGGCATCAAGGACGGCGAATTCGACTACCTGATCCGCGACTGACGACGGACCGACCAACCCCGTGATCTAGTCGGGCCGCTCGTGGTCGCGAGGCAGCCGGAACAGAGCCCAGACGACCTTGCCGTGCAGCGCCCCCGCGAGCGGATGCCATCCCCAGGCGTCGCTGAACGCCTCCACCAGGAACAGCCCGCGCCCGCATTCGTCCCCCGTGCCGGCCTCGCCCGTGACCGGGCCGGCCTCGCTCGTATCGCGTACGGCGCACACCAGCCGCGACGCCCAGCGCATCAAGTGCAGGCGTACAGGCGGCTCGTACTCGGTGCCTACGAGCTCCGCCGGTATGGCGTACCGCATCGAGTTGGTCACCAGCTCCGAGACGACCAGCGCGACATCGTCGAAGAGCCCGCCCAGTCCCCACTGGGCGAGCGTGTTCCTGGTGAACCCGCGTGCCGCTCCGACCGCTTCGAAGCGGGGCGGCAACGTACAGGAGGCCGAGTTGGAGACGGCGGATGAGTCGATCGGGGGGAGTCCTCTCCATAAAGGGGAGAGCACAGTCGATCCTTCGGTACCCATCCGAGGCACTCCTGGCAATCGAGGACGTGACGTGCACGTGTGCGAGGTCCATGGTTGCCAATGCGGGGGGCGGATGCAAGGGCAGATGCACGTGCACGGGGTGGATTTGGGGGCGCACAAGGTGGTTGGGGGCAATTCTCCCTACGCCCCCTGCCGTAGCGCATCGGCCCTTGGCTTGTCTGGGTAACCGGACATGCACGGGGCGGAGCCCGGAAGTGGCAGACTTCGGCGCCGGGGGTAGCGGGGGTCGCCCTCAGGAGGGCGGAAGCGGCAACACCGGACAGGACCGGAAGGGGAAGGGTCGCAGAGATGGCCACGAGCGAGTCGAGCGGTTCGGTGGTGCGACGCATACTCCTGGGCTCTCAGCTCAGGCGGCTGCGCGAATCGCGTGGCATCACGCGTGAGGCAGCCGGGTATTCGATCCGTGCGTCGGAGTCGAAGATCAGCCGTATGGAGTTGGGCCGGGTGAGCTTCAAGGCGCGGGACGTGGAGGATCTCCTCACGCTCTACGGGGTCACGGACGGCGCCGAGCGGGAGGCCCTGCTGGGCCTGGCCCGCGAGGCCAACGTCGCGGGGTGGTGGCACAGTTACGGCGATGTGCTGCCCGGCTGGTTCCAGACATATGTGGGGCTGGAGGGCGCGGCCTCGCACATCTCAATCTACGAGGTGCAGTTCGTGCACGGCCTGCTCCAGACCGAGGGCTACGCTCATGCCGTCGTCGTGCGCGGCCAGCCCAAGGCGTGCGACGCCGAGATCGAGCGCCGGGTCTCGCTGCGGATGGAGCGCCAGAAGCTGCTGTTCTCCGAGCGTGCGCCGCGGTTCCACGCCGTGCTGGACGAGGCGGCGCTGCACCGTCCGTACGGTGGCGAAACGGTCATGCGCAATCAGCTCCAGCACCTCGTCGACATCTCCGAACAGACCAATGTGACGCTCCAGGTGATGCCTTTCGCGCACGGCGGGCACGCGGGTGAAAGCGGCGCCTTCACCATGCTGCGCTTTCCCGAGTCGGACCTCTCCGACGTGGTCTACCTGGAGCAGCTGACCAGCGCGCTCTACCTGGACAAGGCCGAGGACGTG
Source organism: Streptomyces sp. 17_S59 (assembly GCF_056930295.1). Taxonomy (NCBI): domain Bacteria; kingdom Bacillati; phylum Actinomycetota; class Actinomycetes; order Kitasatosporales; family Streptomycetaceae; genus Streptomyces; species Streptomyces sp. 17_S59. Next base: position 3,813,243 of record NZ_JBXOWD010000001.1, read on the forward strand.
GCCCAGTACGAGCGGGTCATGGAGCGGCTGCACGCCGACAGCCTCTCGCCGGAAAAGAGCCGGGATCTCATCGTCCGTCTACTTCAACTGATCTGACACATCAGTACGATGACGTCGCATCAGGAGCACGCACATCGTTTACGGGCGTCGCAAGCGCCCCGCTTTTCGCAGACGGGATGGCGCATGTCCTACGGCTTCGGCACCTGCTTCGACGCATTGGACCGGCAGTACATCGACGGGGAATGGCGGGTCGGCAGCGGCTCGTGGGACATCGTCGACTTCAATCCCTACAACGGGGAGAAACTCGCCTCCATCACCGTGGCCAGCACCGCCGAGATCGACCAGGCCTACCGCGCCGCCGAGCGCGCACAGCCCGGCTGGGCGGCGACCAATCCGTACACCAGGCGGCTCGTCTTCGAACGGGCGCTGCGCATCATCGACGACCACGAGGCCGAGCTGAGCGCGGCCATCATGGCGGAGTGCGGCGGCACGGCCGTGAAGGCGGGGTTCGAACTGCACCTGGCCCGGGAGTTCCTCCGGGAGGCGATCCACCTCGCGCTGCAGGCGGAGGGGCGGATCCTGCCGTCCCCGGACGACACCAAGGAGAACCGGCTCTACCGGGTGCCGGTCGGGGTGGTGGGCATCATCAGCCCCTTCAACTTCCCCTTCCTCCTGTCGCTCAAGTCGGTGGCGCCCGCGCTCGCCCTGGGCAACGCCGCGGTCCTCAAGCCGCACCAGAACACGCCCATATGCGGCGGCGGCCTCGTCGCGAAGCTCTTCGAGGAGGCCGGGCTGCCGGGCGGCGTGCTCAACGTCGTGGTCACCGACATCGCGGAGATCGGGGACGCGCTCATCGAGCACCCCGTGCCGAAGGTCATCTCCTTCACCGGCTCCGACAAGGTCGGCCGGCACGTCGCGACCGTCGCCGCCTCGCACTTCAAGCGGACGATCCTGGAGCTGGGCGGCAACAGCGCGCTGATCGTCCTCGCCGACGCCGATCTGGACTATGCCGTGGACGCCGCGGTTTTCAGCCGTTTCATCCACCAGGGCCAGGTGTGCATGGCGGTCAACCGGGTGCTGGTCGACCGCTCGGTGGAGCGCGAATTCACGGAGAAGTTCGTCGCCAAGGTGCGGACCCTGAAGGTCGGCGACCCCTGCGACCCGGCTACGCACATCGGTCCCCTCATCAACGCCGGCCAGGCGGAGGCGATCACCACGCTCGTGGAGCAGACCGTTGCGGACGGCGCCACGGCGCTCGTACGCGGGGCGACGGAGGGCACGATGGTCTGGCCGTCCGTCCTCACGGGCTTGCCGGAGGACGCGCCGATCCTGGGCCAGGAGATCTTCGGCCCGGTGGCGCTGATCGTCCCCTTCGACAGCGAGGACCAGGCCGTGCGCCTGGCCAACGCCACGCCGTACGGGCTGAGCGGCGCGGTGCACACGGGCGACGTGGAGCGCGGCGTACGGGTCGCGAAGCGCATCGAATCCGGGATGGTGCACGTCAACGACGGGACGGTGCACGACGAGGCGATCGTGCCGTTCGGCGGTGAGAAGCACTCGGGGGTGGGGCGGCTGAACGGGGAGTCGTTCGTGGAGGCGTTCACCACGACGAAGTGGATCTCGATCCAGCATGGGCGGAGCCGGTTCCCGTTCTGATGATCCGACGATTCCGGATCGCCTGTGGATATAGGACAGGATCTGACCGCATCCCCTCCTAGTGTTGGTCTCGCCGAAGGACGGCGAAGGCTGAGGAAGGCGGACGGATTATGCCCACGCACGTGATCGAGAAGGACTTCTCCGACGAGCGCGCCACGCTGCTGGCCTTTCTGGAGGCCCAGCGCGGCGGCCTGCGCCGCGCGCTGCTCGGCCTGACGGACGAGCAGGCGGCCGCGAAGCCCAGCGCGAGCGAGCTGTCGCTGGGCGGGCTGCTCAAGCACGTCGCGGAGGTCGAGCAGTTCTGGGTCCGCCGTGCGCAGGGCCTGGAGCCGCACATCAAGCGGGACGAGTCGAACTGGCCGGACAGCTTCCGCCTGGTCGAGGACGAGACGGTGGCGGGCCAGCTGGCCTGCTGGGCGGACGCGGCGGCGGAGACCGAGCGCTTCATCCAGTCCGTGCCGAGCCTGGAGGACTCCTTCGCCCTGCCCGACGCCCCTTGGTTCCCGAAGGCCCGGGTGTCCATGCGGTGGCTGGTCCTGCACCTCATAGAGGAGATGGCGCGGCACGCGGGGCACGCGGATGTGATCCGCGAGTCGCTGGACGGCAGGACGGCGTTCGAGCTGGTGGCGGAGGAAGAGAAGCAGCAGGCGGAGTAGGGCCCGCCCGGCCGGTGCGACCGCCGGGGCCTACGCTGGGCCGCGTAGAAGCCATACGTGGCAGTGCGCGGCGACGAGGAGACGAGAGCGACCATGTCGGCCATCCGGCTGCTCGTGCTGGGCGCCGTCCGCCAGCACGGCCGTGCCCACGGCTACCAGGTCCGCGGCGATCTGGAGATGTGGGGCGCCCAGGAGTGGTCCAACGCCAAGCCCGGGTCGATCTACCACGCGCTCAAGGCCATGGCGAAGCAGGGCCTCCTGCTGGCCCACGACACGGCCCCCAGCGAGGCCGGCGGCCCGCCGCGGACGGAGTACGAGCTGACTGCGGCGGGTGAGGAGGAGTACTTCAAGCTGCTGCGCGAGTCCCTCTGCTCCTTCGGCGAGAAGGTCGACGTCCTCACGGCGGGTGTCGGCTTCATCGTCGACCTGCCGCGGGCCGAGGCCGTGGCCCTGCTGAAGCGCCGCCTGGCGGCGCTGGAGGAGCGCCGCGAGGACATCCGCAAGCGCTGGACCCCCGCCGAGGGCGAGGACTGGGGCCACATCGGCGAGATCCCGGGCATGTGGGTGCACTCCTTGGACAGCGGTGCGGAGTGGACGCGCGGGCTGATCGAGCGGCTGGAGGGCGGGGCGTACGTGATGGCGGATGAGGGTGATCCGTGGGCGGGGACCGTGGAGTAGTCAGGGCCTGGCCAAAGGTGTTCTTGCCGGGCAGCGTGAGCGTACGGTGATGTTCTTCCGGTGACGCCCCAGGGATGGGGCCTCCATCAGGTGTGTCGGAGCCGTCCGGTCAACGATTCCGGCACACCTGTTTTCTTGCATCCGTCAGGACTGCGTTCCGGCGGGGTATCCCCCGAGGGGCAACGGGTGTTCCCGTTCCGTGTGGCTGGCGGGCCCGGTATGGTGCTGCTCGGCGGTATCCCTGACGGGGCGCTGCGCTCGGTAACGCCTTCGGTCGGCCGGACTTCCGTCGAGGGCGTGAGCACTGGCAATGAAGTGGCCCCCGCCGTGGACCAGGCATCCATGACAAGGGCCGACCCGATGGGCCTACCTGTCAGCCCTCAATCCTTCTGAGGACTGGCAGGTCATCGGCCCGCGAATCACCGCCTCACCTTCCGCGCAGTGCGCTTCCAGATCGACAGGCGGATCTTTCGGTGACGCCCCATGGCGCCCCCCTTCATGCAGCGCGGCCAAAGCCCGGTGACCGCTACCGGAGGAACCCGTTATCGGGCCCTCCCCGAGCCCGACGTGAATCGGCCCTCTCTGAAGGGGGGCGCGCTCGGCGCGCAAACAGGAACCCTAGTGCCTGTTCTGTGGCGCTCGGCCGTGAATGACGCAATATCAAATTCGGTTATCTGAACGGGAAAACGCTTCTCCGGTGAACCTCGGGCGCTGCGTCCCGGGACCTAGGCCCAACGCCCGATGTGGACTGTCCCCGGGCGTGAGTAGCGTCAGTGGTGCAGACCGGAAGTGTCCCTTACAGCAGAGACTGTTCAAGGAGTCCAGGATGCCTATTCGTCTCGACCACACCATCGTCAACAGCAGCAACCGCTTCGAAGGCGCCCGCTTCCTCACGGAGTTGCTGGGCATATCCGATGCCGAGGTCAACGGCCCCTTCGCCGCCATCCGCCTCGACAACGGCGTGACCATCGACTACGCGGACCACGTCGTCCCGGCCGACAAGATAGTGCTCCAGCACTTCGCCTACCACGTCTCGGACGAGGAGTTCGACGCCATTCACGCCCGCGTGGTCGAGCGCGAACTCCCTTACTGGGCCGACCCGTACCACAAGAGGCCGCAGGAGGTGAACAGCCTGAACGGCAGCCGTGCTTTCTATGTCACCGACCCGGACGGGCACCAGCTGGAGTTCCTGACGCGGCCGCAGTAGAGGTACGGGCGCGGTATCTGTCCCGCCCGGCGCGGTTGGCTGCCCGCAGGGCGTCGGTACGCGCCCGTACGTCTGCGGCGACGTCTGCGCAGTCTGCGGTTTCCCGCTCCCCGTGACAGGGGCGGCAGAGGCCGCCGGGGAGCGCTTCCGGGTAGCCCGGGACCCCGCAGTTCGTGCACTCCATGAGTCGGCGCCCGGCCGGGGCGGGGGCGGCCGGGGCCGGCTCGGGAGGCAGCTTGGCGATGAGGCGTTTGCGGGCCAGCCCGCCCGGGGAGTGCAGCGGCTCCGGGAGCCCGGACGTGAGGGAGCGGATCAGGTGCTCCTTGGACGCGCCGCGCGCTAGCCACTCCGCGGCGAGGGCCGTCAACGACTCGCATTCCGCGGCCGAGAGGGCCATGCGGGGTTCAGTGCGGCCCAGGGCGGCCAGTGCGTCGTACGCCTCGGAGCGGCGGGGTTTGCCCGCAGGCCGTGCCGCCGTCTCCTTCTCCGGCTTCGGCACGTTTCCGGCCAGGAGCTGCTCCCACCATGCGTCGCTGCGCGGCGTACGGGAGAAGTAGGTGCGGGTCACCAGCTGGGTGCGCCCTTTGCCAACGGGTTCGCTGATGCGGCGGAGGTACCCGGCCTCGGAGAGTGCGTTGAGGGCGCTGCGGACGGCCTGCTGGCCGTAGAGGGGTTGCTCCTTGGCCAAGGTCTTCGCGTCCATGGCCGCGCCGTCGGGCAGCCGGTCGACGTACGAAGCGATGTACGCCTCGCGGGCGGGGAGGCTGGCGAAGGTGTCCCGGGTGCGGGGCTCCTGGTCGGGTGCGGAGCGTTTTCCGTAGCCCGGGGAGGCCATTGGGGGAGTGGACGGGCAGGGGGTGACGGTAGGGTTGGCAACAGCCATTGGATCGGTCCTTTAGGCAACAGCGATCTTGATGGTTAGACCCCCGTCTGGTGTTGCGAGCACCGGCGGGGGTTGCTTGTTGCTGCGCACGCTACAGGGCGGGTGCGGGGTGTGGCGACTCAGTTGCGGAAAGTCATCCGGGTGTGCTGGCGCGGGAATTGGGAGGGTGGGTGGGTTGTACTCACCGCCCATTCCTTGGATAGAGGGCTTGGGTCCCGGGGCCCGAAGCTCGGGTGGTTTGCGGGGCGTTCACGGGGTGCGTATGCCGCGTATGAATGCCGCCCAGGCGTGGGGAGGGACGGCGAGTTGGGGGCTGCGCCGGGGCCCGAGCTTCGAGTCCCGGACGTGGACGGTGTGGGGGAGGGCGGCGACTTCGACGCACTCGCCGCCCCCGCTGCTGCTGTGGCTCGACTTGAGCCACGACAGGGCGACTTCAACGCAGTCTCCGCCCTCGGACCCGCTATGACTGGACTTGAACCAGGCCAGCTCCGTCTTCATGCTTCCTCCGCCAACTTCCCGATGTAGCCCTTTGATTCCTCTGGGCTGAGGGCTTGCCTGGAGATCATGCCGACGCGCTGGGTGGCAATGCTGACCCTCTGCTGGTTGGCATACAGTACGCCGTCCGTCTGCCCTTCCTCGTAGGCGAGACGCTCATGCTCAGATGTCTCGATCAACACGAGAGGGCCACTGAGCCCGGCGTGCGCACCTCGGCTGGGCATGACTTGGATGGTCACATTTCGCCGATTGCCTGCCTCCAGAAGATGCCGCAGTTGTCGTTTGTGCGCCGCTTCACTGCTCAGGGGATGGCAGAGCGGTGCCTCCCCGATGACGAAGGAGAAGGCACTTGCTTGCTTGTCCAGTAAGGCGTGACGCTCCAGACGGGCAGTGACGCGCTCTTCGATCGTCTCGTCGTCCAGAGGCGGCCAGTGCGCGCTGATCAATGTGCGTGCGTACTCTTCGGTCTGGAGCAACCCCGGAATGAGCAGGGGCTGGTATGAGGTGAGGGCAATCGCTTCGGCTTCGTAGCGGATGAAATCCAGCGAGAACGAGGCGTATCTCTCCGGTTTCAGGTACTCCTGCGCAGCCAACAACTTCCCCCGCGCCCCGCACATCTCATCCGCAACCTCAAGCATCCGAACCGTCGGCCGTCTCCGCCCCTGCTCCATCGACTTGACGGTCTCGTACTCGTACCCGGCCTCCTTGCCCAGCGCCTCCCGGCTGACCCCTGCCTGCATGCGCCAGAGCTTGATCTGGTTGCCGCAATAGCGCCACGCCATCGGCGGCTGGGCGGTGTCGCCCGTCATCACACCCCCGCCTCTCCCGCTCCGCTCCCGGTACGCGAGGGGTACAGCACGTCTCCGTACCCACCTCGTTACTCCCCAAGCCTTGCCCAGGACAGCACTGTTTGAGCCGCGCGGTGGGGAAACTGCGCGCTCCCGAGTGATGCCTGAGCAACGAGGACACCGATGACGACCGAACATCCCGACGCCGACGCCCCGCTGAAGTACGTCTGGTGGTACCTCCCGCACCACCCGCGCAGCGTCGGCCTCTCCCGCAGGCTGCTGCGCGAACAGGGGCGTGCGTGGCGGGTGCCGGAAGGGGCGGTCGAGACGGCGACATTGCTGCTCAGCGAGCTGATGACGAACGCATGCAAGCAGGCGTGCACGTCCGCGAGCCGTGAGGTGTACGCGCTCTGCGTCGTGAGTGGCGGAAAGCTGCGGCTGGAAGTGGCGGACGCGTGCGAGGGCTTCCCGGAGCCCTGCGAAGCGTCGGCGGACGACGAGGCGGGGCGGGGGCTGGCGCTCGTGGCCAAGCTCGCCGACGACTGGGCGGCGGTGCCGCGCCCGCACGGGGTCGGCAAGACGGTGTGGTGCGAGCTGATGCTGCCGGGAGGGCTCCGGCCCGTCAGTCGCTCCGGCCGGGCGTGAGCCGGTTCAGGTCGATGGTGACGACACGGCTGTGCCACCACCGCTGCGGCCACATGTGGAACACGAGGTTCCGTCCGTCAGCTCGGTGTGGCGTGGCGCCTCCGGATGGTGGTCCAAGTCCTCCGCGAACCAGCCTTCCGCACGCGGCGGGCGCAGCCAGTCAGGCAGGTCGGTCATAGATAGGTGTCGGCCACTGGGTCAGTCAGACCTCGATCAGGCTGCGGAGGTCGATCTCGACGGGGAAGGGGAAGTCGGTCTTGAAGCTGCCGACATGGTGCGTGGGCTCGATTGAGTAGCGACCTGTCCTAGGGGTCAGCCGGTGCTCGTACACCTCGGGAAAGTCGTCCTGGCCGCGCTCGATACGCCAATAGCGCTCGATTCCGGCCTTGGCGTACAGGCCCGGCTTCAGATATGCGTCGTCGCTGCGGGAATGGGGGGCGACCACTTCGATGGCGAGGACGGCATTCTCTGCAGGGAGCCAAGCCAGAGGGGTGATGTCGAGGCTGTGCCTGTCGAAGACCACGACATCGGGTGTGAGCGCAGTGTCCTTACCGAATGAGGTCCACCGCGCGACATTGAGGCTGAACGGTTCGCGCCTGGCGGGCCGGAGCCGGCAGTACAGTCCGTCCCGCACTTGATCGTGCCACCACGGGGTGTCGCCACACGGCACGATCCTTCCGTCCCGCAGTTCCCAGTCGAAGGGCAGGGCCAGGTCTTCCACGTGGTCGCAGGTCCAGCCACCTCCTGGCGGGTTCAGCCAGTTCTCGGAAGTGGCTCGCTCTTTGGCCTCCATGGACCGTGATCGTGTACGAGGAACGGGCGCATATCCCGGAAAGGGCCGGGCACCGCTCACACGAGTGACTGGGTAACCGTTCCTCTGCCCCTCGGCGGAGCGACTTGCACTTCCGAGAGGTGGCGGTCCCGCTGGACGATCCCGGCGCCGATCATGCCGGGAATGGCCGCGTTCCTGAGGGACGCGGCCATCGCCAACCGATCCGTCCCGCACACCCGTCACGCGTGCGGGCTGATCACCACCGCCGTGCCGTAGGCGCACACCTCCGTGCCGACGTCCGCCGCCTCCGTGACGTCGAAGCGGAACATGAGCACGGCGTTGGCCCCCCGCGCGCGGGCCTGCTCGATCAGGCGGTCCATCGCCTGGTTCCGGGTCTCGACCAGGGTCTTGGTGAGGCCCTTCAGTTCGCCGCCGACGAGGGACTTCAGGCCCGCTCCGATCTGGCTGCCGATGTGCCGGGACCGGACGGTCAGTCCGAAGACCTCCCCGATCACCCGGTCGACCCGGTAGCCGGGTACGTCGTTGGTCGTGACCACGAGCACATCCGACTTCTCGTGCTGGCCGCCGCCGTACTCGTCGATGCCCATCGCTCCGCCTCTCGTCTGTCTGTGCAGTTTTGCCGGTCGCCGTCGTTGACGCACTCTGGAGGGGCGTGGTTGCTCCGATCGGGGGCGGGGGGCCGGTGGTCCTCTGGAACCGGGGGAGCGACGGGCGCGTTGATAACTTGGGGCACCACATCAGGCAACCGCCACCCCACCGCCTGTGCCCGGGCCTCGCACGAGCCTGCGCCCCCGACCCAGGAGCCTCACACCCGTGACCCCGACCACCCTTGCGCTCGGCCCCCAGTGGCTGGACTCGGACTACCTGATCAACCATTTCGGCTTGGTCGGCGTCCTGGCCGTCGTCTTCGCAGAGTCGGGCCTCCTCATCGGCTTCTTCCTGCCGGGCGACTCCCTCCTCTTCACGACCGGCCTGCTGGTCACCACGGGGGAGCTGAAGTACCCGATCTGGATGGTGTGCGCCCTCGTCGCGCTCGCGGCGGTCCTCGGTGACCAGGCCGGCTACCTCTTCGGCCGGAAGGTGGGGCCCTCGCTCTTCCGGCGCCCCGACTCGAAGCTCTTCAAGCAGGAGAACGTCGAGAAGGCCCACGAATTCTTCGAGAAGTACGGGCCGAAGTCGCTCGTCCTGGCGCGCTTCGTGCCCGTGATCCGGACCTTCACGCCGATCATCGCGGGCGTGAGCCGGATGAACTACCGCTCGTTCCTCATCTTCAACATCATCGGCGGCACCCTGTGGGGCGCCGGTGTGACGGCGCTGGGCGCGGCGCTGGGCAAGGTCGAGTTCGTCCACAAGAACATCGAGGCCATGCTGGTCGTGATCGTGCTGATCTCGGTCGTGCCGATCGCCATCGAGTTCCTGCGGGCCCGGTCGAAGGCGAAGAAGGCCGCGGCCGCCGGGGAGGTCGACGCCGAGGCTGCTGCTCCCGTTCCGCCCCTCGGCAGTGCCGGGCTTCCGGGGGGTGTGCGGAGCGACGTCTTCGGTGCCGTGCCCGGCGGGCACGGTGGGCAGGGCAGTGTCCGGGGGCCCCAGGGCGGCTACGTCCCCGGTGCCCCCCAGGCCGGTGGTTACGGCGTGCCGCCGCAGAGCAGCGGTTACGGCGCCCCCGCCCCCGGCGGTTACGGCGCTCCCCAGGCCGGTGGCTACGGGGACGCCCCGGGTGGTTACGGCGTGCCGCCGCAGGCCGGTGGCCACTACGCCGCGCCCGCGCCCGCCCCCGCTCCCGGCGGTTACAACGCCCCCCACCCCGGCGGCTACGGCGTGCCGCCCCAGAACAGCGGTTACGGCGCCCCCGCCCCCGCCCCCGGCGGCTACGGCGAGCCCCAGGCCGACGCCTACTACTACGACGACCCCGCCCACGGCGACGGTCACGGCGGCCACGGCGGTGACCAGGACGGCGGCGGCCCCGACTGGCCGCCCACCTCGCGTGGCCGTCACGCCCGTCGCTGAGGTTTCCATTCCGGTTAACCGGCCCCCGGTGCGCGCCCGTAGGTCCCATCAGGCATGGTGGCCCTAGCAGGAGGGCGTAACGAGGAGCACGCGGTGGCGGATCGGCAGCGGGGCGGCGCTACGGACCCGGATCCCATCGAGGACCGGAAACCGCAGTCCGACGAGGCGCACAGCGCCTTCACGCCCCCACTCGGCGTGCCCCTGCCGCCCTCGCCCGAGGACGAGCACCCCACCTCGGAGTTCGCCCTGCCGGAGGGCGTCACCCCGGAGCCGGAAGGCGAGCGCGAGGGGTCGGCGTTCGCCAGGCCCGGTGTCAAGCCGGGCGGCAAGGCCGAGGGCGCCGCCGGCGCCACGCAGACCGCGGCCTACCCCGCCTTCACCCCGCCCCACGGCATACCCAAGATCAGCCTCGTCAAGGAGGAGCCCTGGCCGGACCGCATGCGCACCATGCTGCGCATGCCGCTCGGCGAGCGGCCGGTGCCGGAGCGGCCGGAGAAGCCGGAGGAGCCCGGCCCGCCCGTACCCCGCGTGCTCGACCTGACGCTGCGCATCGGCGAGCTGCTGCTCGCGGGCGGCGAGGGCGCCGAGGACGTGGAGGCGGCGATGTTCGGCGTTGCGCACGCCTACGGTCTGGCGCGCTGCGAGCCGACCGTCACCTTCACCCTGCTGACCGTCAGCTACCAGCCCTCGCTCGTCGACGACCCCGTCACCGCCAACCGCACGGTGCGGCGGCGCGGCACCGACTACACCCGGCTGAACGCCGTCTTCCGGCTCGTCCACGACATCACCTCGCAGGGCCTCACCCTGGAGGAGGCGTACCGCCGGCTGGCCGAGATACGCCGCAACCGCCACCCCTACCCCGGCTGGGCGCTCACCGCGGCCGCCGGACTGCTCGCGGGCGCGGCGAGCACGCTCGTGGGCGGCGGGGTCGTGGTGTTCCTGGCGGCCGCGGCCGGGGCGATGCTCGGCGACCGGCTGGCGTGGCTGGCCTCGGGGCGTGGGCTGCCGGAGTTCTACCAGTTCGTGGCGGCGGCGATGGCGCCCGCCGCGATGGGCGTGGCGCTGAGCGCCAGCCATGCGCCCGTACAGGCGTCCGCGGTGATCACGGGTGGGCTGTTCGCCCTGATCCCCGGGCGGGCCCTGGTGGCGGGCGTGCAGGACGGTCTGACGGGCTTCTACATCACGGCCGCGGCCCGGTTGCTGGAGGTCGGCTACCTCATCGTCGGGATCGTCTGCGGCGTGCTCGTGGTGCTCTACGGCGGTGTGCACATCGGCGGCAGGACGCTCAGCCCGGAGGCGGCGCTGCAGCACCGGGAACGGCCCGTCATCCAGATCATCGCGGCGATGGTGCTGGTCTTCGCCTTCGCGGTGCTGCTCCAGCAGGAACGTCACACCGTGTGGGTGGTCACGCTCAACGGAGGGGTCGCCTGGGTGATCTACGGGGCGCTCGCCGACACGATCCGGGCCGATCCGGTGCCCGCCACGGCGGTCGCCGCCGGTCTCGTGGGCCTCTTCGGCCAGTTGATGGCGCGCTACCGGCACGCGTCGGTGCTGCCGTATGTGACGGCGGCGATCGGGCCGCTGCTGCCCGGTAGCGCGGTCTACTTCGCGCTGCTGAACTTCGCCAAGAACGAGCTGAACACCGGCATCTCCAGCCTCACCAAGGCCGCCGCCCTCGCACTGGCGATCGCCATCGGGGTGAACCTGGGGTCCGAGATGGCCCGGCTGTTCCTGAAGGTGCCCGGCGAGGGTGCGGGGCGCCGGGCAGCGAAGCGGACGCGCGGCTTCTGAAATCTGAAAGCTGCTGGAAGCTTTCAGAAGCCGCGCGTCCGATCGGGTCGAGCGCTCAGGCTCAGTGGTGCGCGCCGCCCGCAGCCTCGAGGCGCTTGTAGGAGGCCTCGATCTCGGCCTCGGCCTCGGCGCGGCCGACCCAGTCGGCACCCTCGACGGACTTGCCCGGCTCGAGGTCCTTGTAGACCTCGAAGAAGTGCTGGATCTCCAGGCGGTCGAACTCCGAGACGTGGTGGATGTCGCGGAGGTGCTCCATGCGCGGGTCGTTCGCCGGGACGCACAGCAGCTTGTCGTCGCCGCCGGCCTCGTCCGTCATGCGGAACATGCCGATGGCGCGGCACTTGATGAGGCAGCCGGGGAAGGTCGGCTCGTCGAGAAGGACCAGCGCGTCCAGCGGGTCGCCGTCCTCGCCGAGGGTGTTCTCGACGAAGCCGTAGTCGGCCGGGTAGCTGGTCGAGGTGAAGAGGCGGCGGTCCAGACGGATGCGACCGGTCTCGTGGTCCACCTCGTACTTGTTCCGCGAACCCTTCGGGATCTCGATGGTGACGTCGAACTCCACGGGTGGCTCCTTCATGATCAACACATACGTCTGGTGATTAAGTGTCCCTCACGCAGGTGTGTGGTGGCGAAAGGGGCTGGTCCGTCGTGCCTGAGGCCGGACGCTGGCAGGTCGGGTGGTGGCTCAGACGCTGGCGGGACGCCCCCGTGTCACAGCGCCGCACCGTGCGGTACGTCGCCGTGTCCACCGTGGCCGGCCTCGTGGTGGCGACCGGTGCGGTGGCCGCCGCCGGTCCCTGGGACGGAGGTCAGCGTAAGGCCGAACGGGACCGCGCCGGTGCGAGATCACACCCGGGTGGCGAGGGTCACGGGGGACGGGGCGGTTCCGGTGTTGCCGCTGCGCCGCCCGTGCTCGGTGCGCTCGGCCGTTCCGCCGGCGCCGCCGGGGCGAAGGGCGCCCTTGCCGGGGTGCTCGAACCGCTCCTGAAGGATGCCGCGCTGGGGTCCGAGCCGTCGGCGGCCGTGTACGACGCGGTCACGGGCGAGCCGCTGTACGGGGCCGGGCAGGACGGCTCGTACACCCCCGCCTCGACGATAAAGCTGGCCACGGCGGCGGCCGCGCTCGCGGCGCTGGGGCCCGACCACCGCATCGAGACCGCGGTGGTCGCCGGGCCCGGCGGCATCGTGCTCGTCGGCGGCGGCGACCCGACGCTCACGGCGCGTCCGGCGCAGGGCGACGGGCCGCGGTTCGCGAGCCTGCGCGATCTCGCGGACGCGACGGCGCGGGCGCTGAAGGAGCGCGGGACGAACCGGGTCGGGCTGGCCTACGACGCCTCCCGCTACTCGGGCCCGGCCCAGCACCCGATCGGCCCCAACGAGAACCTCGCCCCCGTCAGCGCGCTCATGGCCGACGAGGGCCGCCTGGACGACTCGGACCGCGGGGTCGCCGACCGCACGGCCGACCCCGCCGGGGACGCGGCCCGGAAGTTCGCCGCGCTGCTGCGCGAGCGCGGCGTGGAGGTCGACGGCGAGCCGGCGGAGGGGCACGCGGACCCGAAGGCGGAGCGGCTCGCGGCGGTGGCCTCCGCGCCGCTCGCCGACCTGGTCGAGCGGGCGCTCACCAACAGCGACAACGACATCGCCGAGGCCCTGGCCCGCCAGACGGCCCTGGCCTCCGGCCGCCCGGCCAGCTTCGACGGCGCGGCGGATGCGGTGCGGGACCGGCTGGAGAAGCTCGGCCTGCCGATGGCGGGCGTGCGGATCGCCGACGGGAGCGGCCTGGACCGCACCGACCGGGCCTCCGCGGACTTCCTGGCGCGGCTCCTGGTGCGCGCATCGGGGCCGGACGGAGGACGGCTGCGGCCGGTCCTCACGGGGCTGCCTGTGGCGGGCTTCACCGGGACGCTGCGGGACCGGTACCCGCGGGAGGCGGCGGGACGGGCCGCCGTGCGCGCCAAGACCGGGACGCTGACCGGGGTGAACACGCTGGCCGGCACGGCCGTGACGCCCGGGGGCCGGCTGCTCGCCTTCGCGTTCATGGCCTCGGGGACGACGGACCCCGGGTCGGCGCAGGCGGCGCTGGACCGCCTGGCGTCGGCGCTCGCGCAGTCCGGGTGACCCCCTCCCACCGGCCCGCTCAGCACGTAACGTGAAGGCATGACTAGCGTCGGTGGTACGGAGATGGTCGACTGGAAGCTCGCGGTGGCGACCGCGACTCGGCTCGTACGGCCGGGGCCGGAGGTCAGCCGGGACGAGGCCCGCGAGGTGGTCGCCGAGCTGCGGCGGCACGCGCGGTCGTCGGAGGAGCACGTACGGGCGTTCACGCGCATGGCGCCCCCCGCGGGCGGGGGCGCGGACACGCCCGTGCTGGTGGTGGACCGCGCCGGATGGATCAGGGCGAACGTCGCCGGCTTCCGGGCCGTCCTCGGGCCGCTGCTGGAGAAGATGCAGGACCGCCGCACCAACCTGCCCGGCGGGAACGTGCTCGGCACCGTCGGCGGCAAGGTCACCGGCGTGGAGCTGGGCATGCTGCTGTCGTTCCTGGCCTCCCGGGTGCTGGGGCAGTACGAGACGTTCGCGCCGGCCAGCAGGGAGCTGCCGGGCTCCGCCGCCGGGGGCGGCCGGCTGCTGCTCGTGGCGCCGAACATCGTGCACGTCGAGCGCGAGCTGGAGGTCGAGCCGCACGACTTCCGGCTGTGGGTGTGCCTGCACGAGGAGACGCACCGGACGCAGTTCACGGCGGTGCCCTGGCTGCGCGACCACCTCGAGGGCGAGATCCAGGCGTTCCTGGGCGAGACCGAGGTCGATCCCGTCACGCTGCTGGAGCGGATCAGGGAGGCCGCCCAGTCCTGGGCGGGCGGCAGGCCGCCGGAGGAGGAGGGCGGCCGCAGCATCGTGGAGCTGGTGCAGACGCCCGCCCAGCGGGAGATCCTGGCCCGGCTGACGGCCGTGATGTCGCTGCTGGAGGGGCACGCGGACTATGTGATGGACGGGGTCGGCCCCCAGGTCGTGCCGTCCGTGACCGAGATCCGGGAGAAGTTCCAGAAGCGGCGGGCCAGCGGTGCGGGCCGGCTGGACGCGGCACTGCGCAAGCTGCTGGGACTGGACGCCAAGCTGCGGCAGTACCGTGATGGCGAGCGGTTCGTACGGGCCGTCGTCGACGAGGTCGGCATGGAGGGCTTCAACCGGGTCTGGACGTCCCCGAACACGCTTCCCACCAAGGCCGAGATCGCCAAACCGGCGGACTGGGTCGCACGGGTGCACGGGCGGACCGGCGCGTGACGTCGTCACGCCCCGTACCGGAAGAACGCTCCCGTAATCACCCGTCCGAGGGACCGTGTGTCAAGGGTGGGCGTGCGATGCTCGGGTAATGGCTCGTCTCTGTCACCATCGACGCACACAGCGTGACTGAGGCTCGAGGTCACCCCGAGGTCATCTCGACGTCAGAACGACTCCGTCCCCCTCCCGATGGAACGATTGGACACACGGACATGGGTCCACACCCCGCGGTCGCGGCGATACGCCTGGCGGTCCGCCGCGCACTCCACGACGTTCTCAGCATGTCCCCGCCCGCTTCCCTCTCCGGCGCGGCCGGGGAGCAGCCGCTCGTCCTGGTCGCCTGCTCCGGCGGTGCCGATTCCATGGCGCTCGCCTCCGCCCTCGCCTTCGAGGCGCCCCGGCTGGGGGTCCGGGCGGGCGGGGTGACCGTCGACCACGGCCTCCAGGAGGGCTCCGACCTCCGCGCCGCCGAGGTCGTCAGCCGGCTCGCCGCCTTCGACCTGGACCCCGTGGAGGCCGTCAGGGTCGACGTGGGCCGGGAGGGCGGCCCCGAGGCCGCCGCCCGCGACGCCCGCTACGCCGCGCTGGACGCCGTCGCCGAGCGGCACGGCGCCGCCGCGATCCTGCTCGGCCACACCCGCGACGACCAGGCGGAGACGGTCCTGCTGGGCCTGGCCCGCGGCTCCGGCATCCGGTCGCTGTCCGGGATGGCCGTCGCCTCCGGCGTCGGCGGCCGCTACCGCCGGCCCTTCCTGGAGCTGGACCGCCAGACCGCGCGCAAGGCGTGCATGGTCCAGTCCCTGCCCGTGTGGGACGACCCGCACAACGCCGACCCCGCCTACACCCGCTCCCGGGTCCGCCACGAGGCGCTGCCCGTCCTGGAGAAGGCGCTCGGCAAGGGCGTCGTCGAGGCCCTCGCCCGGACCGCCCAGCTCTCCCGGGACGACGCGGACGCGCTGGACTCCTGGGCCGCCGCCGTCGAGCCGTCCGTCCGGGACGACTCCGGCGCTCTGGAGGTCGCCAAGCTCTTCGCCCTTCCCCCTGCGGTCCGCCGCCGGGTGCTGCGCCGCGCGGCCATCGCAGCGGGCTCCCCGGCCGGTTCGCTCTTCGCCCGGCACCTGGAGGAAGTCGACCGGCTGATCACGAGCTGGCGCGGTCAGGGCGCGATCAACCTGCCCGGGCGCGTCGCGGTTCGCAGGCAGGGTGGCAGACTGGTCCTCCGGCAGGGCTGATGCGCGGGGCTGATGCGCGCGGGGTGCAGCGAACTCCGCAGGCCGGACGAGTCGTGAACGAGCGAGAGTGGCGCGGGTGGACGAGAAGGACATGGGCACCGACCTGAAGTCGGTGCTCATCACCAAGGAAGAGATCGACGCGAAGCTGGCCGAGCTGGCCGCGAAGATCGATGCGGAGTACGCGGGCAAGGACCTGCTCATCATCGGCGTCCTCAAGGGCGCCGTCATGGTGATGGCCGACCTGGCGCGCGCGCTGTCCAACCCGGTCACGATGGACTGGATGGCCGTGTCCTCCTACGGCGCGGGCACCCAGTCCTCCGGTGTGGTGCGCATCCTCAAGGACCTGGACACCGACATCAAGGGCAAGCACGTCCTGATCGTCGAGGACATCATCGACTCCGGGCTGACCCTGTCCTGGCTGCTGTCGAACCTCGGCTCCCGCGAGCCCGCGTCCCTCAATGTCGTGACGCTGCTGCGCAAGCCGGAGGCGGCGAAGGTGGCCATCGACGTGAAGTGGGTCGGCTTCGACATTCCGAATGAGTTCGTCGTCGGTTATGGTCTCGACTTCGCCGAGAAGTACCGCAATCTGCCCTTCGTGGGCACGCTTGCGCCGCACGTCTACGGCGGCTGAGCACCCCGGTTCCCGGACCGTGCCCCTCGTGTGCCTCCCGGCGTGCGGGAACCCATCCCGGTTTCCCGCCGTTGGAGCATGCGAGGGCGGATTTGTTGACCGTCCGCGGCGGCGTCGGGTGACAATGCTGGGGTACCGTCCGAAGGTCAGCCTTTTTCAAGCACTCTTTTTCAGGCACTGCAAGGTCGAGAAGGTCGAGCAGGACACCGCACGCACAGGCACCCCGTCCCGGGGTGGCCGTGCCTCACTGTGGCAGGAGGGACGGGGCGCATGCGCCCCGTATGGATGGACGTGAAGCGCTACTTCCGTGGGCCGGTCATGTGGATCGTGCTGGCCGTCCTCGCCGTGGTCGTGTTGATGCAGGTCGTCGGCTCGTCCGGCGGTTACAAGTCGGTGGACACCAGCCTTGTCGTCAACGCGATCGACAAGAACCAGGTGAAGTCGGCCGAGCTGACGACGGGCGACGAGAACAAGATCAAGGTCGAGCTCAAGCCCGGCTACAAGATCAAGGGCAGCAGCAAGGTCCAGGCGAACTACATCGGCGACCAGGGCGTCGAGATCTCCAAGGACCTCCAGGCCCGTGCCGACGACGACGACCCCAAGACCCTGCCCGACGGCTACAACATCGCGACGTCGAAGCAGAACCCCTTCGTCGGGGTGCTGCTCTCGCTGCTGCCGTTCGTCCTGATCGTCGTGGTCTTCCTGTTCCTGATGAACCAGATGCAGGGCGGCGGCTCCCGGGTGATGAACTTCGGGAAGTCCAAGGCCAAGCTGATCACCAAGGACACGCCGAAGACGACGTTCGCCGACGTGGCCGGCTCCGACGAGGCGGTCGAGGAGCTCCACGAGATCAAGGAGTTCCTCCAGGAGCCCGCGAAGTTCCAGGCCGTCGGCGCCAAGATCCCCAAGGGCGTGCTGCTCTACGGCCCGCCCGGTACGGGTAAGACGCTGCTCGCGCGCGCCGTCGCGGGCGAGGCGGGCGTCCCCTTCTACTCGATCTCCGGCTCCGACTTCGTCGAGATGTTCGTCGGTGTGGGTGCCTCCCGGGTCCGTGACCTGTTCGAGCAGGCCAAGGCCAACGCCCCCGCCATCGTCTTCGTCGACGAGATCGACGCCGTCGGCCGGCACCGCGGTGCGGGCCTCGGCGGCGGCCACGACGAGCGTGAGCAGACGCTGAACCAGCTGCTCGTCGAGATGGACGGCTTCGACGTCAAGGGCGGCGTCATCCTGATCGCCGCCACCAACCGGCCCGACATCCTCGACCCGGCGCTGCTGCGCCCGGGCCGCTTCGACCGGCAGATCGCCGTCGACCGCCCGGACATGCAGGGCCGTCTGGAGATCCTCAAGGTCCACCAGAAGGGCAAGCCGGTCGCCCCGGACGTCGACCTCGCGGCCGTCGCCCGCCGTACCCCCGGCTTCACCGGTGCCGATCTGTCGAACGTCCTGAACGAGGCCGCCCTGCTGACGGCCCGCAGCGACCGCAAGCTGATCGACAACCACATGCTGGACGAGGCGATCGACCGCGTCGTGGCCGGCCCGCAGAAGCGGACCCGGATCATGAGCGACAAGGAGAAGAAGATCACCGCGTACCACGAGGGCGGTCACGCCCTGGTCGCGGCGGCTTCCCCGAACTCCGACCCGGTCCACAAGATCACCATCCTGTCCCGGGGCCGTGCGCTCGGCTACACCATGGTGCTGCCGGACGAGGACAAGTACTCGACCACGCGCAACGAGATGCTCGACCAGCTGGCCTACATGCTGGGCGGCCGCGCGGCCGAGGAGCTGGTCTTCCACGACCCGACCACGGGCGCCGCGAACGACATCGAGAAGGCCACCGCCACGGCCCGCGCGATGGTCACCCAGTACGGCATGACCGAGCGGCTCGGCGCGATCAAGTTCGGCTCCGACAACTCCGAGCCGTTCCTGGGCCGCGAGATGTCGCACCAGCGGGACTACTCCGAAGAGGTCGCCGCGCTGGTCGACGAAGAGGTCAAGAAGCTCATCGAGACCGCGCACAACGAGGCCTGGGAGATCCTGGTCGAGAACCGCGACATTCTCGACAACCTGGTTCTGGCCCTCCTGGAGAAGGAGACGCTGAACAAGGAGGAGATCGCCGAGATCTTCCGGCACGTCGTGAAGCGCCCGGCCCGCCCGGCCTGGACGGGTTCCTCGCGCCGCACGCCGTCGAGCCGCCCGCCGGTGCTCTCCCCCAAGGAGCTGGCCCCGAGCAACGGCGCCGCGACCGTCGACTCGGTCGAGCTGTCGAAGGACAGTCCGAGCACGCCGGAGGCGTAAGCGCCACCCGGTCCGTGCAAGTGTGCCCGGGCCCACCAGGCCCGGAATGGATGCCGCGCCACCCAGGTTTTAGCCTTGGGGGCGCGGCATCGCGCATTTTCGCGCCGGGCCGCGTTCCCTGTGGCCGCAGACGGCGTGACGTACGAGAGAACGAGGCAAGCCCATGACCGACCCGGTGACGCTGGACGCCGAGCACTCCATCGGCGTTTTCGACGAGAAGCGGGCCGAGAACGCCGTCCGTGAACTGCTGATAGCGGTCGGCGAGGACCCCGACCGGGAGGGGCTGCGGGAGACCCCGGCACGGGTGGCGCGGGCCTACAAGGAGATATTCGCCGGGCTCTGGCAGGAGCCGGAGGACGTGCTGACCACGACCTTCGACCTCGGCCACGACGAGATGGTGCTGGTCCGGGACATCGAGGTGTACAGCACCTGCGAGCACCACCTGGTGCCGTTCCACGGAGTGGCGCACATCGGCTACATCCCGTCCACGACGGGCAAGATCACGGGGCTGTCGAAGCTGGCCCGGCTGGTGGACGTCTACGCCCGCCGCCCGCAGGTGCAGGAGCGCCTCACCACGCAGATCGCCGACTCCCTGATGGAGATCCTGGAGCCGCGCGGCGTGATCGTGGTCATCGAGTGCGAGCACATGTGCATGTCCATGCGGGGCATCCGCAAGCCCGGCGCCAAGACGCTGACCTCCGCGGTGCGGGGCCAGCTGCGCGACGCGGCGAGCCGCGCCGAGGCGATGAGCCTGATCATGGCGCGCTAGCGCCCCGTAAGGGGCGCGGGGAGCTGCGCCACCAGCCACAGCCGACACGCAGCCGGTCGACGTCCCTCCCCGCCCCCTATGAGCCGCAAGGCGTCACGCGGTCAGTCGGCTGCCCATCCACTTCAGGGTCGGGTTCAGCTCACGGCGCCACGTGTTGAAGTTGTGACCGCCCGTGTCCAGGACGATCGACGAGACGTGGGTGGGGTTCTTCGCCGCCATCTCGATGAACTTCATCGTGTCCTTGTAGTTGTGCTCGCCCTTCTTGCTGGTGGTCACCAGCAGCGAGACGGGCGGCAGGCTCTTGTTCTTCAGGCGCCACAGCAGGTCGTTCTCGTTCTCCAGCTGCTTGCTGCCGCCGAAGAGGGAGCCGGTGGTGGGGTCCTGCGGAGCCTTGTAGTAGCCGGAGAGCGCGGCCGCGGCGCCGTACGAGTCGGGGTGGCGCATGGCGATCTTGAGGGCGCAGTAGCCGCCGGTGGAGTCGCCGATCATGCCCCAGTTCGCGGGCTTCTCGCCGACCCGGTACTGCTGGGAGATGGCCTTGCGGAGGTCCTTGGTGAAGAAGGTCTCGACCTGGGGGCCGTTGGGTATGTCCATGCACTCGGTGTCGCGCTGGCCCACGACCGAGGGACGCATCATCACCAGGACGGTGGGCTGCATCTTCTTCTCTTTGGCCAGCTTGTGCGCGCGCACCGGGTAGTCGAGGCCCTTGACGAGGGCCTCGGCGGTGCCCGGGTAGCCGGTCAGGACGACGGAGGCCGGAAAGGTCTTGTTCGCGAACTGCGGCTGGAAGTACTCCGGGGGGAGGTAGACATAGGCCGGGCCGTTGACCTTCGAGTCCACGCCGGCGATGTTGATCTTCTCGATCTTGCCGCCCACCCGCGGCACGTTGCCGCGCGGCACCTTCACCGCCTGGACGCCGACGACCTGCACCCGCTTGCCGGAGGCGCTGTGGTCGACGACGACGCCCTCGTCCTTCACCTGGCCGAAGAGGTCGGCCCAGGAGCCGTAGAAGCCGAAGGACTGGTTCGCCCACAGGCCGATCGCGGCGAAGAGGGAGATCTGGGTGGCCAGCATCATGCCCACCCGGCCGAGGACGGAGCCGACGCCCTTCTTGCCGAGGCGGGGCCAGAGCCAAATGGTCAGAGCGAAGAGTGCTACCGCAGATGCGATGGCCAGCAGCAGTACTGGCATGCTGGTGAGACCCATGAGGTGCTTTCTGCCGAGGCGACCCGGCGCCGAGTCGCGGAATGGTTACTTCTTTCCGGGCTCGGCCCCCCACGGAACCTCAACCCCGAAACCGTCGTCCTACAGGGCGCACATTGTCCGGGTGCTGCCGCCAGATGGCGCAGGCCCACTCGACAGGACGACGGGAAGAGATGTCTGTCAGGGTAGATGGCAAAAAGTCCGACGAGGTTCCTCCGGGACCTAAGCGGCTGTCGGGGCTTGCACGTATCGTCAAGGGGCCCAAGCCCGAGAACGTGCCTGCCGTCGTCGGCACCGTCGGGGCCCTCATCGGTCTCGCCGACATAGCGGCCGGGGTGATCCCCCGGTACCGCTGGAGCAAGGTGCACGCCCTGTCCGAGGTGCTGCCCGGCTCGGTGACCCAGCTGGCCGCGGCCGGCTCGATCATCGTCGGCATCCTGCTCCTGATGCTCTCCCACGGCCTCAAGCGCGCCAAGCAGCAGGCCTGGCTGGCAGCCGTGATCTTGCTGCCGATCGGCATCGTCGCGCAAGTGGCATACCGGCACTCGTACATCGGCAGCACCCTCTCCCTGCTGCTCTGGATCTACCTCCTCCGGCACAAGAAGTCCTTCGTGGCCCTGCCGGACCCGCGCAGCCGCTGGATGGCGCCGGTCAACTTCGTGGTCATGGGCGGGGCCAGCTTCGGCCTCGGCTGGGTGATCGTCGGCTCCCACTCGAACAGGATGATCGGCGACCCGCCGGTGCTCGAGCAGATCGAGCACGTCATATGGGGCCTCTTCGGCTTCGAGGGCTCGATCCGTTACACCGATCACGTCGACTACACCGTCGGCTACTCCCTCGGCGCCCTCGGCCTGCTGACCGTCGCCACCACCGCGTTCCTGGCCTTCCGCCCGGCGTACCCGGCGCCCGTCCTCACCGAGGAGGATGAGGACAGGCTGCGCGAGCTGCTGGCCAAGCACGGCGAGCGCGACTCGCTCGGCCACTTCGCGCTGCGCCGCGACAAGAGCGTCGTCTTCTCGCCCTCCGGCAAGGCCGCCGTCTCCTACCGCGTCGTCTCCGGCGTGATGCTCGCCAGCGGTGACCCGATCGGTGACGTCGAGGCGTGGCCGGGCGCGATCGAGAAGTTCATGGAGCTGGCCAAGCGCCATTCCTGGACGCCCGCCGTCGCCGGCTGCAGCGAGACCGGCGGCGAGGTGTGGACCCGCGAGACCGGTCTGGACGCCCTGGAGATGGGCGACGAGGCCATCGTCGACGTGGCCGACTTCAGCCTGACCGGCCGCTCCATGCGCAACGTCCGCCAGATGGTCAAGCGCATCGAGCGCAACGGCTACTCCACCAAGGTGCGCCGCGTCGGGGACCTGACCCCCGAGGAGCTGGACGCCGTCCAGAAGGCCGCCAACGCCTGGCGCGACACCGAGGACGAGCGCGGCTTCTCCATGGCCCTGGGCCGCATCGGCGACCCCAAGGACCTGGACGCGATCATCGCGACGGCCCACAAGGACCCGGAGGATGGCGAGGACCTCCCCTTCGGCGACCTCCGCGCCATGCAGCACTACGTGCCGTGGGGCAAGGACGGCAGCTCGCTCGAGCTGATGCGCCGTGACCGCAGCGCCGACCCGGGCATGAACGAGCTGCTGATCGTCGCCTTCCTGCAGGCCGCGCCCGAGCTGAAGGTCAAGCGCCTGTCGCTGAACTTCGCGTTCTTCCGCTCCGCCCTCGAGCGCGGCGGGAAGCTGGGCGCGGGCCCGGTGGTCCGCATCCAGCGCACGGTGCTGCTCTTCCTCTCGCGCTGGTTCCAGATCGAGTCGCTGTACAAGTTCAACGAGAAGTTCCGGCCCCGCTGGGAGCCCCGCTTCATCGTCTTCCCGAACAGCCGCGACCTGCCCCGCATCGGCTTCGCCATGATGCAGGCGGAGGGCTTCCTGGAGCTGCCGCGCCTGCTGCGCCGCCGCCCCGTCGCTCCCGAGACCCTCATGCACGACGAGGGCGACGAGCGGGTGCAGAGCGAGGTCACGCGCGCCGCGTGACGCCGGGCGGCGTCTCCCGCCCGTCTTCCCGTCGAGGACCCTCCCCGGACACCGTCCGGGGAGGGTCCTTCCGTTCCGGGGTCTCCGGCCGGGGGGTGGCGCCGGGTCCGCACGCCCTAGGCTGGTTGGTATGAGTACGTCGTTGCACGGCCGTCCGGGGCCGGTGGGACTGCCCGAGTGGGATCGCTGTGCGGTGATGGGCGTGGTGAACGTCACGCCCGATTCGTTCTCGGACGGCGGCCGCTGGTTCGACACCGCCCTCGCCGTGAAGCACGGCCTGGAGCTGGTCCGGGGCGGGGCCGATCTGGTCGACGTGGGCGGGGAGTCCACCCGGCCGGGCGCGCTGCGGGTCGACGAGGAAGAGGAGCTGCGCCGGGTGGTGCCGGTGGTCCGCGAGCTGGCCGGCGAGGGCGTCGTGGTGTCGGTGGACACCATGCGCGCCTCGGTGGCCGAGGCCGCGATCGAGGCGGGCGCGGTGCTCGTCAACGACGTGAGCGGCGGCCTGGCGGATCCGGCGATGGTGCCCGTGGTCGCGACGGCCGGGGTGCCGTTCGTGGTGATGCACTGGCGCGGCTTCAGCGAGGACATGAACAGCCGGGCCGTCTACGGGCCCGATGTGGCCGGCGAGGTCATCGACGAGCTGCGGCAGCGCATCGACGCGGTGGTCGACGGCGGCATCGCCCCCGAGCGGCTGGTGGTCGACCCGGGCCTGGGCTTCGCCAAGAACGCCGAGCAGGATCTGGCGCTGGTCGCCCGGATGGGCCGGTTCCGCCGGGAGCTGGGGCTGCCCGTGCTGGTGGCGGCCTCCCGGAAGCGCTTCCTCGGCCGGGTGCTGGCCGGCCCCGACGCCGATCCGCCGCCGGCCCGCGAGCGGGACGCGGCCACGGCCGCCGTCTCCGCGCTCGCGGCCCGGGAGGGCGCGTGGGCGGTCCGGGTGCACGAGGTGCGGGCCAGCGCGGACGCGGTCCGGGTGGTCCGGGCGGTGGAGCGCGCGGCGGCCGCCGAGGGGGCTGTGTGAGCACCGCCCGTACGGACGGCGAGCGGGTCGAGCTGGCGAACACCGCCCTGTACGAGGCGATGGAGCGCGGCGACACCACGGCCATGGACCGGCTCTGGCTGAACGACCCCGGCACCGAGGTCTCGTGCGTGCACCCCGGCTGGCCGGTGCTGCGGGGGCGCAGCGAGGTCCTGCGCTCGTACGCCCTGATCATGGCGAGCACCGACTACATCCAGTTCTTCCTGACGGACGTCGAGGTGTCGGTGGCCGGCGACACGGCGCTGGTGACCTGCACCGAGAACATCCTCAGCAGTGCCCCGGCGGAGAAGGAGGGCGAGCTGGGGCCGCTGGTGGGACAGCTGGTGGTGGCCACCAACGTGTTCCGGCGGGCGGGGGACGAGTGGAAGGTGTGGTCGCACCACGGCTCGCCGGTGCTGGCGGGGCAGGAGGACGAGGAGGAGGACGAACCGGGCGGTTCGGGCGTGTGACCTTCCGGCCGATGGCGTGACCTGCCAGTCGATCGTGTGATCTTCCGTCTCTGCCAGGATGTTTCCGCTTTGTTTCCGCTTTGTTCGAGGCTTGTGTCCGATTTGCCGCCACGTGTCAGTGTGGGGGAATGTGACCACTCGTTCGAGCTTCTCCTGGCCTGGGTAGGGGTGAAGCGCAGGATCTTCGGGTAAGCGCGGCGGGAGCCGTCGGGACACCCGCGGCCGGGCGCTGTCGGTGCCCGCAGGTAGATTCGAGAGTGGGCAACCCGGCCGAAGGCAGGGAAGGGCGATGCGCCGGCCGCGGCGGGCGCGCTCCCATACCGACAACCAGCTGGAGTGATTCGTGTGGATCGTGTCGCGCTGCGCGGCTTGAAGGCTCGTGGCCACCACGGGGTGTTCCCCCGTGAGCGCGAGGAAGGCCAGACCTTCATCGTGGACCTGGTGCTGAGCCTGGATGCCCGCCCTGCCGCGGTCGACGACGACCTCGCGAAGACAGTGCACTACGGCATCGTCGCGGAGGAGGTCGTGGCCATCGTCGAGGGCGAGCCCGTCGACCTCATCGAGACGCTGGCCGAGCGGATCGCCCAGCAGTGCCTCAAGCACGATCCGGTACGGGAGGTCGAGGTCATCGTGCACAAGCCGGACGCCCCGATCACCGTCCCGTTCGACGACGTGACCGTCACTATCACCCGGAGCCGAGTATGAGCAGCAGCGACCCGACCGTGCAGCCGGTGCCCGCCTCCGTAGTGGAGCGCGTGGACGCCGCGGATGTGACGCTGAGCAATCCCAAGCGAGCCGTGATCTCGATCGGCAGCAATCTGGGCAACCGTCTGGAGACGCTCCAGGGCGCCATCGACGCCCTGGAGGACACCCCCGGCCTGCGGGTCAAGGCCGTCTCCCCGGTCTACGAGACCGAGCCCTGGGGCGTCGAGCCGGGCTCCCAGCCGTCGTACTTCAACGCGGTCGTGCTGGTGAAGACCACGCTGCCGCCGGACTCGCTCCTGGAGCGGGGGCACGCGATCGAGGAGGCCTTCGAGCGGGTGCGGGACGAGCGCTGGGGCCCGCGCACCCTGGACGTCGACATCGTGACCTACCAGGACGTGGTCTCCGACGATCCGGGGCTCACCCTGCCGCACCCGCGTGCGCACGAGCGGGCCTTCGTGCTGGCGCCGTGGCACGACGTGGACCCGGAGGCCACGGTTCCGGGGCATGGGCCGGTGGTGGAGCTGCTGGCCGTGGTGGGGCTCGCCGGGGTGGAGCCCCGCACCGACCTGGAACTCCGGCTGCCGGAGTAGCCGTTGGCCCGGTGGGCCGTGGGCCCGTGCGGGCTGCTGTGCGTTGGGGACGATGTGACGATGAGGGGCGACGGCCAGGTGAAGCAACTGCGGATCGGAGTGCTGGCCGGGCTGTTCGCCGTGGCCGGGGTACTGGCCTGGGCGGCCGCCCGGCTGTGGGACTCCTTCGGCACGCTGCCGAGCGTGCCGGTGGCGGCGCCGATCGTGCTGGCGGTCATCGCGGTCGTCCTCTTCGCGACGGCCCTGTCCCTGCGCGCCCGCCTGCGGGCGCAGCGTGAGCGCCGTCCCGGCGCGAAGGGCGTCGACCCGCTGCTGGCGGCGCGGGCGGTCGTCTTCGGCCAGGCCAGCGCGCTGGTGGCGGCCCTGGTCTCGGGCATGTACGGCGGCGTGGGCGTCTTCTTCCTCATCGACGGCCTCGACGTCCCGGCGCGGCGCGACCAGGCGATCTATGCGGGGGCGTCGGTGCTGGCGGGGGCGTGCGTGATAGCTGCGGCGTTCTTCATGGAGCGGGTCTGCAAGCTGCCGGAGGACGAGGACGATCAGGGTGGGGGCGAGGGGGCGGCGCGAGCGTAGGGGGCGGGGTTTTCTTTCCCCGATCCCGCCCCTTCCCGGCTGCATCGATGTGCGGCTCCGCCGCGTGGGGGGCTGCGCCCCGGACCCCGGACCGCGCTGCGCGCGCCGCGCGGCGGAGCCGCACATCGAGCGCAGCCTCAAACGCCGGACGGGCTGGAATTGCCTACGCCCCCGGCACCGTTTCCACCTCTGCCTCGCTGCGCGCAGCGCCCCGCGCGTCGGCTTCGATCGAGCGGCGCAGTGCCTCGTGGAGGCGCGCCGGGGTGAGCACGCCCAGGAAGTGGTCCGCCTCGTCCCCGTCGAGGACGGCGATCCACCCCGCGTCGTGCTGGAGCATCGTGCTGAACGCCTGCTTCAGCGAAGCCCCCAGCGGCAGCCACGCGTCCATGTGCCGCGCCCGCTCCCGCACCCGCACCGTCGCGCCCCCGGACGCCACCGCTTCCGCGGAGATCCAGCCGTGCAGCCGCTCGGCGTCGTCCAGGACGACGGCCCAGCGCGCGTTTTCGCGGGCGAGCCGTTCGGCCGCCTCGGTGAGCCGGTCGTCGAGGTGGACGACGGGCGGCTGTTCGAGGTCGCCGGCCTCGATGGCCGTCACCGAGAGGCGCTTCAGGCCCCGGTCGGCCCCGACGAAGTCGGCGACGTACGGGGTGGCGGGCGCCCCGAGCACCGCCGCGGGCGCGTCCAACTGTTCGATCCGGCCTTCCCCGTACACCGCGATGCGGTCGCCCAGTCGAACAGCCTCCTCGATGTCGTGGGTCACGAACAGCACTGTCTTGCGCACCTGTGACTGCAGCCGCAGGAACTCGGTCTGGAGCCGCTCGCGCACCACCGGGTCGACGGCGCCGAACGGTTCGTCCATCAGGAGGACGGGCGGGTCGGCGGCGAGCGCCCGGGCCACCCCGACCCGCTGCCGCTGGCCGCCCGAGAGCTGGTCGGGGTAGCGGTCCCCGTAGACGGACGGGTCGAGCCCGACGAGGTCGAGCAGTTCGGCCGCCCGGGCGCGGGCCCGCTTGCGCTGCCAGCCCAGCAGGTGCGGCACGGTCGCGGTGTTCTCCAGCACGGTCTTGTGCGGGAAGAGGCCGACCTGCTGGATCACATAGCCGATGCCGCGCCGCAGTTCGACCGGGTCGACCGAGGCGATGTCGGTGCCGCCGACGAGGATCCGGCCACCGGTCGGCTCGATCAGCCGGTTCACCATCTTCATCGTGGTGGTCTTGC
This sequence comes from Streptomyces sp. 17_S59, assembly GCF_056930295.1. Lineage (NCBI taxonomy): Bacteria > Bacillati > Actinomycetota > Actinomycetes > Kitasatosporales > Streptomycetaceae > Streptomyces > Streptomyces sp. 17_S59. The sequence goes on from NZ_JBXOWD010000001.1 coordinate 3,840,846, forward strand.
CACAGCCGGACGGTCCGACGAGGGTGACCAGCTCGCCCTCGGCCACCTCGAAGGACAGGTCGTCCACGGCGGTCGTGCCGTCGGCGTAGCGCTTGGTGACGTGCTCGAATCGGATCATGGTTCCCCATTGTGGCCGGAGGCGAATGTCAGTGCCCGGGGTTAGGGTCGCTGGTGACCGACGGTGAAGGCCGAGGGGGAGGTGAGGGCGCGGATGGCGGACCAGAACTGCCTCATCAGCAACGCCTGGATCTGCGGCGAGTACGTGCGGAGCCGGGGCCCGGAGCTGCTGGACGCCACGCTCCAGCACATCGGCATCACGCTCGCGTCCGTGGTCCTCGGCCTGCTCGTGGCCTTCCCGCTGGCGCTGCTGGCCCGCAGGTGGCGGGGCGTGGCCGGGCCCGTCCTCGGGGCGACCACGATCCTCTACACCGTGCCGTCGCTGGCGATGTTCTCGCTGCTGGTGCCGGTCTTCGGGCTGTCGCCGGCCGTGGTGATCACGGGCCTGGTGCTGTATTCGCTGACGATCCTCGTGCGCAACATCCTCGCCGGCCTCGCCTCGGTGCCGGAGGAGGCCCGGGAGGCGGCGCGGGGCATGGGGTACGGGCCGATACGCCTGCTGTTCGCCGTCGAACTCCCGCTGGCCGTCCCGGCCCTGATGGCCGGTCTGCGGATCGCCACGGTCTCCACGGTCTCGCTCACCACCGTGGGCGCCATCATCGGCTACGGCGGCCTGGGCAATCTCATCTACGAGGGCATGCGCAGCTACTTCAAGGCCCAGGTGCTCACCGCATCCGTGCTGTGCGTGCTGCTGGCCGTCGTGGCAGACCTGGCCCTGCTGCTCGTCCAGCGGCTGCTGACGCCCTGGACGCGGACGAAGCGCCGGGCGAAGCGTCAGGCGAGGGTCCGCCGCGTCGCGGAGAAGGCGGTGGCCGCCTGATGGACGTCGTCTCGCGCACCTGGAGCTGGCTGACCACCGGCGCGCACTGGTCCGGCACGGACGGGGTGTGGCACCGGCTCGGCGAGCACCTCTTCCTGACGGTCGTCTGCTTGCTGATCTCCTGTGCGATCGCGCTGCCGGTCGCCGTGGCGCTCGGCCATGTGGGCCGGGGCGGGGCGCTGGCGGTGAACCTCGCCAACGCGGGGCGAGCGGTGCCCACGTTCGCCGTGCTGGTGCTGTTGCTGCTCAGCCCGCTGGGCACGCACGGCTCCTGGCCCACCGTCATCGCGCTGGTGCTCTTCGCGATACCCCCGCTGCTCACCAACGCCTATGTGGGCATGCGCGAGGTGGACCGGAGCATGGTCGAGGCGGCGCGGGGCATGGGGATGACAGGCGGTCAGGTGATCCTGCGGGTGGAGCTGCCGCTGGCCTTTCCGCTCATCGTGACGGGCATACGGTCCGCCGCCGTGCAGGTGGTGGCCACGACCACGCTGGCCGCGCTGCCCGGCGGCGGTGGGCTCGGCCGGATCATCACGGCGGGGTTCCGGCTGACCGACACGGCTCAGGTGGTGTCCGGGGCGCTGCTGGTGGCGACGCTCGCGCTGCTGGTCGAGGGCGCGTTCGTGCTGGCGCAGCGGCTGCTCGACCCGATGCGCCGGCGCCCGCGCCCCCGGGCGGCGGCCGCCGCCCGGCCCGCCGGGGCCTGAACCTGCCGACCAATGGAGGCCCGTATGACCAGCAGCCCTCGCCGCGCGCGCACCGCCCGCGGCCTCCCGGCGGCGGCCGGTGCGGCCGTGCTGGCGGCGGCCCTCGCCGGATGCGCCGGCAACAGCCTGGAGAAGTCCGCCGGGGGAGGCGCCGGGGGGAAGGGTTCGCTGGTCGTCGGGGCGGCCGGCTTCACGGAGTCCAGGGTGCTCGCGGAGATATACGCGGGGCTGCTGCGGGACGCCGGATATTCCACGTCGATCCAGACCGCGGACGCGCGTGAGCTGTATGAACCGGAGCTGGAGAAGGGCCGGATCGATGTGGTGCCGGAGTATGCGGCGACGCTCACCGAATTCCTGAACAAGAAGCAGAACGGGAAGGACGCCCCGCCGGTCGCTTCCCCCGATGCCGCGGCCACGGTGAAGGCTCTCCGCAAACTCGCCGAGCCGCGCGGTCTGAAGGTGCTCGACCCCGGCCGCGCGGTGGACCAGAACGCCTTCGCCGTTACCGCCGAGTTCGCGGAGAAACACCAGCTCAAGACCCTTTCTGATCTTGGAAAGGCGAAGGTCGGGGTCAAGCTGGCGGCCGGTGACGAATGCTCCCGGCGGCCCTTCTGCCGGCCCGGTCTGGAGAAGACCTACGGCATCCGCATCACGGGCCTCGACCCGCTGGAGGTGGGCAGCACCCAGGCCAAGCAGGCGGTCAAGGCGGGCAAGGACCAACTGCTGCTGACGACCACCACGGATGCCACGCTCGAACAGTTCGGGCTCGTTCTGCTGAAGGACGACAAGAAGCTCCAGAACTCGGACAACGTCCTGCCGGTGATGAATGCCGAGAAGGCCGGTGCGCAGGGGGTCGCCGATGCCCTCGGCAAGCTGAACAGGGTGCTGACCACGGCTGATCTGACCGAACTCAACAAGAAGGTCGATGCGGAGCGGCGCAAGCCGGCCGATGTGGCCGCCCGCTACCTCAAGGAGAAGAAGCTTCTGGTCAAGTGACCAGGCCAAGTGACGAGGCCAAGTGACGAAGTAGGGGAGAAGTAAGATCAAGGGAAGAGTTTGGTGGTGGAGTCACACTCCTGCCGCAACGCACGGTAAGTTTCAGGCCATGCCACGAGGACGCCACCGCCATTCCGCACCCCTGCACCGGCTTCTTCCCCCGCTGGCGGTCGCCGCGACATCAGTCGTCTGCGCCGCCGGCACGCTGGTGGTGAGCGAAACGGTCGTCATCCGCGCCCTCGCGGTGGCCGCTTCAGCGGCCACCGTCGTCGGCTCGGTGATGATGCGCCGCTGGGACCACGCCGCGGGCAAGCGCGTCGCGCAGCTCACCGCCGCTCGTACGCGCGAGGAGTGGAAGACCGACGAGCGCCTGGCGGAGGTGGAGACCGACCTCGAGGAGACGCGCCTGGTGCGCACCCGGCTCGAGGGCAAGCTCCGCGCCAAGCGGGCCGAGCTGGCGCGGCTGCGCACCGAGCACGCGGATCTGCTGCGGCGCTATGCGACGGCGGAGACGGAGCGGGCCAGTGCGCTCGAGGGGCGGCGTCTGCTGGCCAAGGGGGCGGAGAGTGCGAAGGGTTCGGGCGTGAAGGAGCTGGAGCCCGCTGCGGCGCCGGCCGCGCCGTCTGCGCCTGTTGCTCCGTCCGGAACGTCCGGAACGTCCGGACCTTCCGGTCCCGGTACGGGCCTTGACGCCGAGGCGTACCGCAAGGCGGCGGATGCGCTGCGGGCGCTCGGGCGCAAGGCTGCTGCGGCGCCGGTGAAGACGGGGGCTGCCGTCGCCCTGCCGTCGGACGTGCCCGTGGCGCGGCGTCCCGCGGTGCGGACGCAGGGCGGGTTCGACTTCTTCGGCAACAGCGCGAAGAAGGCTGCGGCCCGGCCGGTCGAGGAGCAGGACCTGGCGGACGTCGTCGGGGAGGAGGCGCTGGCGGAGGCGGGTGCGGAGGCCGGGGCCGAGGCCGAGGACAAGGGTGACGGTGAGGTCATCGACCTGACGGCGCATGACGAGACCGAGCAGATCGACGTGGCGGAGCTGCGGACGGCGATCTCGTAGGGGCCTGCGGCGCCTTTCCCCACCCCGCCCCTTCCCGGCTGTACCGATTTGCGGCTCCGCCGCGTGGGGGGCTCTGCCCCCGGACCCCCGGTCCTCAATCGCCGGACGGGCTGGATTTACTTGTCGATGTCGCCCACCACGAAGAACATCGAGCCCAGGATCGCCACCATGTCCGCCACCAGCGTGCCGGGCAGCAGTTCCGTCAGGGCCTGGATGTTGTTGAACGACGCCGAGCGCAGCTTGAGGCGGTAGGGGGTCTTCTCGCCCTTGGAGACCAGGTAGTAGCCGTTGAGGCCCAGCGGGTTCTCGGTCCAGACGTAGGTCGCGCCCTCGGGGGCCTTGAGGACCTTCGGCAGGCGCTGGTTGATCGGGCCGGGCGGCAGGTCCGCCAGGCGGTCGAGGCAGGCGGACGCCAGGTCCAGCGCGTTGTGCGTCTGCTCCAGCAGGCACTCGAAGCGGGCCAGGCAGTCGCCCTCCTCCCGGGTGACGACCTTCAGGACGTCCTGCAGCTCGCCGTAGGCCAGGTACGGCTCGTCCCGCCGCAGATCGAAGTCGACGCCCGAGGCGCGGGCGATCGGGCCGCTCACCCCGTACGCGTGCACGGTCTCGCGGGACAGGGCGCCCACCCCGCGCGTACGGCCCCGGAAGATCTCGTTGCCGAGGACGAGCCGGTCGTAGACGTCCATCCGGGAGCGGACCTCGGCGACGGCGTGCCGGGCACGGCCGAGCCAGCCCGCCGGGAGGTCCTCCTTCAGGCCGCCCACGCGGTTGAACATGTAGTGGATGCGGCCGCCGGAGACCTCCTCCATGACCGTCTGCAGCACCTCCCGCTCGTGGAAGGCGTGGAAGACCGGCGTGATGCCGCCCAGCTCCAGGGGGTAGGAGCCGAGGAACATCAGGTGGTTGAGCACCCGGTTCAGCTCGGCCAGCAGTGTGCGGGCCCACACCGCGCGCTCGGGCACCTCCATGCCCAGCATCCGCTCGACGGCGATGACGACGCCCAGCTCGTTGGAGAAGGCCGACAGCCAGTCGTGGCGGTTGGCGAGCACCACGATCTGCCGGTAGTCGCGGGCCTCGAACAGCTTCTCCGCGCCCCGGTGCATATAGCCGATGACCGGCTCGGCGTGCCTGATCCGCTCGCCGTCCAGGACGAGGCGCAGCCGCAGCACGCCGTGCGTGGACGGGTGCTGAGGCCCGATGTTGAGCACCATGTCGGTGCTCTCCGCGGCGCCGCCGATGCCGACTGTCGTCTCCCTCATGGGAACAGTCTGTCAGCCTTCCGCGGAAGGTCCGGCCGAGCCCCGGTCCGCGTCCAGCAGCCCCGCGCACACGCCGCCCACCGGCTGGAGCAGCCAGCCGAAGCCGCCCAGCCCGGCCGGGGCCGTCAGCTCCGCCGCCTCGCCGGCCGCGCTGAGCGCCCGTACGTAGGCGACCGGGTCGGAGGAAGCGAGCGAGAGCGGGGGACGGGTGCCGTCCACGCCGAGCGCGCGCAGCGCCTCGCGCTGGGGGAGCACCGTGCCGGCCGGGCCGGGCCCGGCCGCCGCGCAGGCGTCCAGCGCCACATGGGCGGTGATGTCGCAGCTGCCGTCCGGCACGGGCCGGACCTCGCGGCCGTCGCGGAAGCCGGTGAGGGTGCCGAAGGGCGGGCGGGCCGCGCGCCCGTGGGCGTAGTCCACGGCCACCGCGAGCCCGGTGTGCAGCCCGCCGGCGGCCCGGGCCCAGGCGGTGTCCCGGGGGTGGCCGATCTCGGCGCGGGAGCCGGGGGGCGCACCCTCGAGCGGCCACCAGCGGGCGAGCCAGTCGGCGTCCTCGCCGGTCACCGGGTCGCCGAGCAGCTCCTCGCCGTCCTGCTGGACCAGTACCTGCCGGGGGGTGCCCGAGCCGTCGGCCTCGGCGACGTCGAGCGGCACGTTGTCCAGCCACTCGTTGGCGAACAGCAGGCCGTGGACCCCGTCGGGGGGAGCGTCCAGCCAGGTCACCCGGGGGTCGAGCCCGGCCGGCCGGTCCGCGATCTCCACGGCGTACGGGCGCAGCCGGGCCGCCAGCTCTGCGGGGCAGTGCGCCAGCACCCCGGTCACCAGCTCGCCGCGCCCCGCACCCATATCGGTGAACGCCAGCTCTGCGGGGTGCCCGAGCGCCTCGTCGACGCGGCACAGCAGTTCCACCACGGCACGGGCGAACAGCGGGGAGGCGTGCACGGAGGTGCGGAAGTGACCTGCGGGGCCCTCGGGGCGGCGGTAGAAGCCGCCGGGTCCGTACAGGGCGGCCTCGGTCGCCTCCCGCCAGGTTCTCGTTCCGCTTGCCATATGCACACGTTAGACGGGCGGAGCGGGCGGGCCCGCCGGGCGCGGTGCCTCCACCTTGGGGAGTAGACGGGGCGGAACCGGATCGATCGCCGGGCGGACCCCGGCGGGGGCTCGGCGTGCCTACGCTGGGTGACGTGCAGCGCCTCTACGACTTCCTCCGCAGACACCCCACGGGTGTGGACTCCTTCTGGGCCCTTCTGCTGCTCGGGCTCAGCGGACTGTCCATCATCGCGGAGAGCGGACAGAGGTCGGCCGCCGCCGATGCCGCCGTGTCCGTCGTGCTCTGCGCGGTGGTCGCGCTGCGGCGGCGGTGGCCGGAGAAGATGCTGCTGCTGACGGCCGCCGTCGGAGTCGTCCAGGTCGGCCTGAACGTCCCGGTGGTCCCGGCGGACTTCGCGATGCTCGTGATCGTCTACACCGTGGCCTCCGGCAACACCCGCTGGGCCTCGCGTTTCGCCCTGGTCGCCGGCCTGCTCGCGCCGTGGATCGCCGCGGTCCGCTGGCCCACCCCCGGCCAGTCCGTGGGCGTCGGCGTCCTGGGGACCGTCTTCGTCACCGTCCCCTTCGTCCTCGCCTGGGTCCTGGGCGACTCGATGCGCACCCGGCGCGCCTACTGGGCCCAGCTGGAGGAGCGGGCCCGGAGCCTGGAGAAGGACCGCGAGCGGCAGGCCCAGATCGCGGTCACCGCCGAGCGGGCGCGCATCGCCCGCGAGCTGCACGACGTCGTCGCGCACAACGTCTCGGTGATGGTCGTCCAGGCGGACGGCGCCGCCTACGTCCTGGACTCCTCGCCCGAGCAGGCCAAGCAGGCCCTGGAGACGATCTCCGGCACCGGCCGCCAGGCGCTGGCCGAAATGCGCCGGCTGCTGGGCGTGCTGCGCACCGACGAGGGCGCGGAGACCGGCGAGTACGTCCCGCAGCCCGACGTGGAGCAGATCGGGGACCTGGTCGAGCAGGTGCGGAGCGCGGGGCTGCCGGTGGACTTCAAGGTCGAGGGCGCGCCCCGGCCGCTGCCCAGCGGCGTCGAGCTGACCGCCTACCGCATCGTCCAGGAGGCGCTGACCAACACCCGCAAGCACGGCGGCCCGGACGTGGCGGCCAGCGTGCGGCTCACTTATTTCGACGACGGGCTGGGGCTGCTGGTCGAGGACGACGGGCGGGGCGCGCAGCACGAGCTGTACGACTCGGGTGGCGCCGACGGCATGGGGCACGGTCTGATCGGCATGCGCGAGCGCGTCGGCATGGTCGGGGGCACCCTGGACGCGGGGCCGCGTCCCGGCGGCGGTTTCCGGATCAGTGTGCTCCTGCCGATCAGGCCCGGAGGCCGCTGACCGGCCCGCCCGTACGTCCGCACCACCCCGCCCCACCTGCCACAACTGCTCTGCAACCGCACACATCCGATCCGAGAGGGACCCCCCGCATGTCCATCCGCGTGATGCTCGTCGACGACCAGGTGCTGCTGCGCACCGGATTCCGCATGGTGCTGGCCGCGCAGCCCGACATGGAGGTCGTCGCCGAGGCGGGGGACGGCGCCGAGGCGCTGGAGGTGCTGGCCCGCACCCCCGTGGACGTGGTGCTGATGGACGTCCGCATGCCCAGGCTGGACGGCGTGGAGGCGACCCGCCGCATCTGCGTCCAGGCCGATCCGCCGAAGGTGCTGATCCTGACCACCTTCGACCTCGACGAGTACGCCTTCTCCGCGCTCAAGGCCGGGGCCAGCGGCTTCATGCTCAAGGACGTGCCGCCGGCCGAGCTGCTGGGCGCGATCCGGGCCGTGCACAGCGGCGACGCGGTGGTCGCGCCCAGCACGACGCGGCGGCTGCTGGACCGCTTCACCCCCATGCTGCCGAGCGCGGGCAACGAGCCGACCAGCGCCGAGCTGGGCCGCCTCACCGACCGGGAGCGCGAGGTGATGCTGCTGGTGGCCCAGGGGCTGTCGAACGGCGAGATCGCGGCGCGGCTGGTGCTGTCGGAGGCCACGGTGAAGACGCACGTCGGGCGCATCCTCACCAAGCTGGGGCTGCGGGACCGGGTGCAGGTGGTGGTGCTGGCGTACGAGAGCGGGCTGGTGCGCGCGGGCGGGGGCGGGCCGCTGCGCTGACCCGGTCGGGGCCCGTCCTAGCGCAGCACGCCCTCCAGGAAGTCGCTGCCCAGGCGGGCCACCACCGTCAGGTCCAGCTGGTGGAGCACGTACCGGCCGCGGCGGCGCGTGGTGACGAGGCCCGCCTTCTTCAGCGCCGCGATGTGCCGGGACACCTCGGGCGCGCTGATGTCGTGCGCCGTCGCCAGCTCGCCCGTGGTGAACGGCGCCCGCGCCAGATAGCGGCACATGCGCATCCGCATCGGGTGGGCCAGCGCGTCCAGGCGGAGCTTGAGCAGGTCGAGGGAGGCGGGGCCCGGCAGCTCCGGCGCGGCCGCCGGGTAGTGGATCACCGGGCGCCAGTCGGGGGCGTGCAGCACCCACAGGTGGGGCCAGCCGAAGGAGGACGGGACGAAGGTGACGCCCGCGCCGACCGCCGGGTCGACAGCGGTCGTACGGCCGGTGCCGATCTTGTCGACGGTGATCCGGGAGCCGCCCTCCGTCAGCGACAGCGCGGGCGACACCTCGGCCAGCGCCTCGGCCAGGCCCCTGCGCCGCAGCACCTCCGTCTTGTGCCGGGCGTCGGCGGCGAGCTGGACCCGCACCCGCTGCCAGACATCGTTGAAGAACGCCTCCCCGCAGTCCTCGAACAGGCGCCGTATCCAGGCCCGTACGGCCGGTGGGTCCTCCAGCAGCCGCTTGGCGAACTCCAGCTGGCGGGGGCCGCGTGCGATGGCGCGCTCCAGCGCCAGCTCCCGGGCCTCCGCATTGACCAGGGGCGACGCGCCGCGCTTGGTGTACTGGCTGGAGCAGGAGATCTCCAGGGCGGCGTTGGCGAACACCTCGTCGTCCAGCCTGTCCAGGAGGTCCAGGTCCTCGGCGAGCGTGGCGCCCGGCTGGCCCTGCACACTCGGCAGCGCGGCGAACGGCATGCTGATGTCGGAGAACGTCGAGCCCCACAGGAACTCCGCCTCGCAGAGCCGGTCCGCGAGGTCGGGCTTGAGGGCGGAACTCGTCGCGGTGGTCCAGCCGTGCAGTCCGGGGTGGTGCCCGGGCTCGGCCAGGGCGTGCAGCGAGGTGCACAGCTCGGCCAGGGGCGAGGGCCGGAACACCAGGCGCTCGGACGGCAGCCCGGCGATGTCGATCGTCACGCTCATGTGCTCATCGTGCCTTCCTTTCCGCAGGTCGGGCCGTCGTTTGACGGTCCTCGTCAAACGAAGCGCCAGGGGCCCGGCGGCCGTCGCACGGTGGGGACATGAACGCCACGCAGCAGCACCTCCTCGATCTCCACCGCGCCGCCAGTCTCGGCGAGCAGGCCCCGCCCGCGCCCGGCACCGGTGACTGGCAGGCCGTCCGGTCGCTCCGGACCTGGTTCGCCTTCCGGGCCGTGGTCGACGAGCGCGCCGCCCGCCGCAGGGCCTTCTGGTCGGCGGCCTTCCGCTTCCTCCGGCCGGCCCGCGCGGCCCATGCGGCCCGCTCGGCCCGCCCGGTCACCGTCCCCGCGCCCCGGCCGCAGGCCGCGCCCGCCGATCGCGTCCCGGGCGGCTGCCCGGCGGGCAGCCGTGGGGGCACCGCCTAGGGGGCGTGTCCGACCGGGAGCGCCCGCGGTGTGCAGTTGTCCACAGCCCTGGGGACGCCCGGGGCCATCCGGCCCGCCTCGCGTAGCATGACAAGCGAATCGTCCGGTACCCCCGCGGACTGGAACGGAAGGCCTCCCGCCGCGTGAACGCACACCTCTCCCCCGAGCCTGCGAGCCCTCAGGACCGCCCCGCCCGGCTCACCGTCGGCGTCGTCGGCGCCGGCCGCGTCGGCCCCGCGCTGGCGGCCTCGCTCCAGCTCGCCGGGCACCGCCCGGTCGCCGTCTCCGGCGTCTCCGACGCCTCCCTGAAGCGCGCCGCCGCGATGCTGCCCGACGTGCCCGTCGTGGCCCCCGCGGAGGTGCTCGCCCGCGCCGAGCTGGTCCTGCTGACGGTGCCCGACGACGCCCTGCCCGACCTGGTCGCCGGGCTCGCCCGGACCGGCGCCGTCCGCCCCGGGCAGCTGCTGGTGCACACCTCCGGCCGGCACGGCATCGCCGTCCTCGAGCCGGCCACCCGCGCGGGCGGCCTGCCGCTGGCCCTGCACCCCGCGATGACCTTCACCGGCACCCCGGTCGACGTCCAGCGCCTGGCGGGCTGCTCCTTCGGCGTCACCGCCCCGGAGGAGCTGCGGCTGGCCGCGGAGGCCCTGGTCATCGAGATGGGCGGCGAGCCCGAGTGGATCGAGGAGGCCGCCCGGCCGCTCTACCACGCGGCCCTCGCCATCGGCTCCAACCACCTGGTCACCCTGGTGGCCCAGGCCATGGAGCTGCTGCGCACGGCGGGCGTCGAGAACCCCGCCCGCATGCTCGGCCCGCTCCTCGGCGCCGCCCTCGACAACGCCCTGCGCAGCGGCGACGCCGCGCTGACCGGCCCGGTGGCGCGCGGCGACGCGGGCACCGTCGCCGCCCACATCGCGCAGCTGCGCGCCCATGCCCCCCAGGCCGTCGCCGGATACCTGGCCATGGCCCGTACGACCGCGGACCGCGCCCTCGCGCACGGCCTGCTCAAGCCCGAACTGGCGGAGGACCTGCTCGGCGTCCTCGCGGACGGAGGCACCAAGTGACCATTCAGCTCGCCCGTGACGCCGGGGAACTGCACGCCCTGCCGCGTGCCGGGCGCCGCGCCGTCGTGATGACCATGGGCGCCCTGCACGAGGGGCACGCCACGCTCGTGCGCGAGGCGCGCCGGCTGGCCGGGCCGGACGGGCAGGTCGTCGTCACCGTCTTCGTCAACCCGCTCCAGTTCGGCCCGGGCGAGGACCTCGACCGCTACCCGCGCACCCTCGACGCCGACCTCCTGATCGCCGAGCAGGCCGGTGCCGACGTCGTCCTCGCCCCGTCCGCCGACGAGGTCTACCCCGGCGGCGAGCCCCAGGTCCGTATCACCGCGGGCCCCATGGGCGAGCGCCTCGAAGGCGCCTCGCGCCCCGGCCACTTCGACGGCATGCTCACCGTCGTCGCCAAGCTGCTGCACCTCACCGCCCCCGACGTGGCGCTCTTCGGCCAGAAGGACGCCCAGCAGCTGGCCCTGATCCGCCGCATGGTGCGCGACCTCAACTTCCCCGTGGAGATCGTCGGCGTGCCGACGGTGCGCGAGGGCGACAACCTCGCGTTGTCGAGCCGCAACCGGTACCTGTCCGATGCCGACCGGGTCTCGGCGCTGGAGCTGTCCCGCGCCCTGTTCGCGGGTGCGGCCGAGGCGGCTGCCCGGCGCGGCGCGGAGGCGGTCCGCGACGCCGCGCGCACGGTCCTGGAGGCCGCGGCGAAGCTGGAGCCGCCGGTCGTCCTCGACTACCTGGCCCTCGTGGACCCCGCCGACTTCACCGAGGCCCGCGACGGCCACACCGGCGAGGCCGTCCTCGCCGTAGCCGCCAAGGTGGGCACCACCCGCCTGATCGACAACGTCCATCTGACCCTCGGGGTGCAGCGATGACCGGCATACGACTCCACGCGCCCCGCCCCGGCTGGACGGTCGACGCCGACGTGGTCGTCATCGGCTCCGGCGTGGCCGGGCTCACCGTCGCGCTGCGCTGCGCGGCCGCGGGCGCGCGGGTCTCGGTCGTCACCAAGGCGCGGCTGGACGACGGCTCCACGCGCTGGGCCCAGGGCGGCATAGCAGCCGCCCTCGGCGACGGCGACACCCCCGAGCAGCACCTGGAGGACACCCTCGTCGCGGGTGCGGGCCTCTGCTCCGAGGAGGCCGTGCGGACCCTCGTCACGGAGGGCCCCGACGCCGTGCGCCGGCTCATCGCGACCGGCGCCCGCTTCGACACCGACGCGGACACCGGCGAGATCCTGCTGACCCGCGAGGGCGGCCACCACCGCAACCGCATCGCCCACGCGGGCGGCGACGCCACGGGCGCGGAGATATCCCGGGCCCTGGTGGAGGCCGTGCGCGCGGCGGGCATCAAGACCATCGAGCACGCCCTGGTCCTCGACCTCCTCAAGGACGCCGAGGGCCGCGCGGCGGGCGTCTCCCTGCACGTCATGGGGGAGGGGCAGCACGACGGCGTGGGCGCGGTCCGGGCCGGTGCGGTGGTGCTGGCCACCGGGGGCATGGGCCAGGTGTTCTCCGCGACCACGAACCCGGCCGTCTCGACCGGCGACGGCGTCGCCCTCGCTCTGCGGGCCGGAGCGGAGGTCTCCGACCTGGAGTTCGTCCAGTTCCACCCCACGGTGCTGTGGCTCGGCCCCGACGCGGAGGGGCAGCAGCCCCTGGTGTCGGAGGCGGTGCGCGGCGAGGGCGCCCACCTGGTGGACGCGGACGGCCACCGCTTCATGGTGGGCGCACACGAGCTGGCCGAGCTGGCGCCGCGCGACATCGTGGCCAAGGGCATTATGCGGCGCATGCGCGAGCGCGGCGCCGAGCACATGTACCTGGACGCCCGCCACTTCGGCGCGAAGATGTGGGAGCGGCGCTTCCCCACGATCCTGGCCGCGTGCCGGGCCCACGGCATCGACCCGGTGACGGAGCCGATACCGGTGGCGCCCGCCGCGCACTACGCCTCCGGCGGGGTGCGCACGGACCTGCACGGGCGCACCACCGTGCCGGGGCTCTACGCCTGCGGCGAGGCCGCCTGCACGGGCGTGCACGGCGCGAACCGGCTGGCCTCCAACTCCCTGCTGGAGGGCCTGGTCTTCGCCGAGCGCATCGCGGCGGACATCGTCACGGCCCCGCGGCCGGGGGGCTCCCCCGCGGGGGAGCCGGACGGGCCGGAGGCGGCCCTGATCGCCCCCGAGGCCCGCATCGCGATCCAGCGCGCCATGACCCACGGCGCGGGCGTCCTGCGCTCCGCGCACAGCCTGGAGCGGGCCGCGGCCGAGCTGGCCCGCATCCGGGAGGAGGCCGCCGAGAAGGCGGTCGAGCCCGGGACGGACGCCTGGGAGACCACCAATCTCCTCCTGGTCGCCCAGGTGCTCGTCGCCGCGGCGCAGCGCCGCGAGGAGACCCGCGGCTGCCACTGGCGCGAGGACCACCCCCACCGCGACGACGAGCATGCGCGCCGCCACTTCCTCGTGACCCTGCGCCCGGACCGTACCCTTGCGGTCTCCGCCACCGCATCGGCCGCCTTCCCGCCCGTCCCCGTAGCCTGATCGGCATGGGGGATTCCCGTCCCCGCCGCCCCCAAGGAGAGCCGCGTGAGCAACAACGACGACCGTCCGCTGCACCAGATCGGCCTGGAGCCCGACGAGCCGGCAGCGGCCGGCGGCTGCGGCGACGCCTGCGGCTGCGCCGGCGGGGCGTACGACGACGACATGCTGGAGTGCGGGCTCGACCCCGACCTCACGCGCCTGCTGCTGGAGGCGGGCCTGAACCCGCTCCAGATCGAGGACCTCGCGCACCTGGCCATCGAGGAGGACCTCGACGGCGGCAAGGACATCACGACCTTCGCGACCATCCCCGACGACGCCGTCTCCACCGGCGACTTCACCGCCCGGGACGCGGGCACCGTTGCCGGCCTGCGCGTCGCCGAGGCGATCCTCTCCGTGGTCTGCACGGACGAGTTCGAGGTGGAGCGGCACGTCGAGGACGGCGACCGGGTGGAGGCGGGCCAGAAGCTGCTGACCGTCCGCACCCTGACCCGCGACCTCCTCACGGGCGAGCGCAGCATGCTCAACATCCTGTGCCACCTGTCCGGCATCGCCACCGCGACCCGCGCCTGGGCCGACGCCCTGGAGGGCACCGGGGCGGCCGTCCGCGACACCCGCAAGACCACGGTCGGCCTGCGGGCCCTGGAGAAGTACGCCGTGCGCTGCGGCGGCGGCGTCAACCACCGCATGTCGCTGTCGGACGCCGCGCTCATCAAGGACAACCACGTCATCGCCGCGGGCGGCGTCGCCGAGGCGTTCCGGGCCGTCCGGGACGGGTTCCCGGACGTGGCGATCGAGGTCGAGGTGGACCGGATCGACCAGATCCCGCCCGTCCTGGCCGAGGGCGCGAACCTCATCATGCTCGACAACTTCACGGTCGAGCAGACCCGCGAGGCCGTCGAACTCGTCGCGGGCCGCGCGGCGCTGGAGTCCTCGGGCCGGCTCACGCTCGCCAACGCCCGCGCGTACGCCGGGACCGGCGTCGACTACCTGGCCGTCGGCGCGCTCACCCACTCCTCCCCGATCCTGGACATCGGCCTGGACCTCCGTGAGGAGACCCCCTGATGCTGCTCACCATCGATGTCGGCAACACCCAGACCGTCCTCGGCCTGTTCGACGGCGAGGACATCGTGGAGCACTGGCGCATCTCGACCGACCCGCGTCGCACGGCCGACGAACTGGCGGTCCTGCTCCAGGGCCTGATGGGGCGGCACCCGCTGCTCGGCGACGAACTGGGCGACGGCATCGAGGGCATCTGCATCTGCTCGACCGTCCCCTCGGTCCTGCACGAGATGCGCGAGGTCACCCGCCGCTACTACGGCGACGTGCCGGCGATCCTGGTGGAGCCGGGCGTGAAGACCGGCGTGCCGATCCTCATGGACAACCCCAAGGAGGTCGGCGCCGACCGCATCATCAACGCGGTGGCGGCCGTGGAGCTGTACGGCGGCCCGTGCGTCGTCGTCGACTTCGGCACGGCGACGACCTTCGACGCGGTCAGCGCGCGCGGCGAGTACGTCGGTGGTGTGATCGCCCCCGGCATCGAGATCTCGACGGAGGCCCTGGGCGTCCGCGGCGCCCAGCTCCGCAAGATCGAGATCGCCCGGCCGCGCAGCGTCATCGGCAAGAACACGGTCGAGGCGATGCAGTCCGGCATCCTCTACGGCTTCGCCGGCCAGGTGGACGGCGTCGTCAACCGCATGGCCCGCGAACTGGCGGACGACCCGGACGACGTCACCGTCATCGCGACGGGCGGCCTGGCCCCGCTGGTCCTGGGCGAGGCCTCGGTCATCGACGAACACGAGCCGTGGCTGACGCTGATCGGCCTGCGCCTGGTGTACGAACGCAACGTGGCCCGGGGCTGACGTTCAGGGGGTTCGCGCCGCGCGCAGCGTGAGGGCTGGGGCCTGCGGCGCTTTCCCCGATCCCGCCCCTTCCCGAAACTGGGGGCTGCGCCCCCAGCCCCCCTCGCGCTGCGCGCGGGGGCGAGGCTCGGGGGCTCCGCCCGAGGACACAGCGCGCAGCGCGGTCCAGGGGTCTGGGGCGAAGCCCCCCGCGCGGCGGAGCCGCAAATCGATACAGCCGGGAAGGGGCGGGATCGGGGAAAGTCCGAAAGCACGTCACCCACCCCCGGAATCACCACCCTTGAGGCAACCAACCGACGATCGCCGCTGTCATGACAGCTGTCAGAGCGGGATCGGCAGCCGAACGGGCTGGGGCGAATGGGGCGCGGCGTGAAGCGGACACGGCGACTGGCGGCGGCAGCCGCCCTCGCGACGGCGGGCCTGGCCCTCGCCGCCACCCAGGCCCGCGCCGCGGACACCCGGGTGCGTCCCGACTACCAGGCCGTCGCCCACCCCGTTGCGGGCCGTGTCGGCGAGACCGTCGAGGTCGAGCTGGGGGTGCGCAACGGCGGCCCCGTCGCGGCGGCGGCCGGCGACCGGGCGTACGAGGTCACCGCCCCCCAGGGCACCACGATCGTCTCGGTCGCCGATCCGGGGCGGGCCCGCTCCCCGCGCTGCGCGGCGAGCGCCGAGGACGCCCGGACGTACGTGTGCGCGATCGACGAGGACTTCGCGGCGGGCGAGGGCGAGACGCCGCGCTTCCGGGTCCGTATCGACCGGAAGGTCGAGGGCGCGGAGGGCTGGGTGCGGATCGTCGGCCGCGGCGAGAACCCCCCGCCCGACCCGGATCCGGACAACGACGCGGCGCCGATCTTCGTGGAGGTCACGGACTCCGCCACCGTCGTGTCCACCGCGCGCGACGGCGCGGTCGGCGGCGGCCTGGTGGCGGAGGCGGGCGTCCCGGGCACCCTGCTGATCGCCACCACATCCGGGACCGCGCTGTCGGCCGGCGCGATAGCCCTGGGGCTGTCCCGCCGCCGGGAGCACTAGCCGCTCCGCCACCCAGCCACGCCAGCCACGCCCACAAGCTCGCATTATGCGAATTTTTTCCGCTTAGCACTTAAAGTCACCTCATGCCTACGCCCTATGGATCCCGCGGCGGCATGGCGTTCAGCGCGGACGAGCTGCGCGTGCTGCGCCGTGCCCTCGACATCGCACTCCGGCCCCACTCCGCGGCCCCCCGGCCCGCTCCCGAGCGGGAGGCGGAGGTGCGGGACTGCCTCCGGCTCGCCGCGGCGGTGGCCGAGGCCGACCGCGAAGGCGGCAGGCTGCGCGCCTTCCTCCTCGCCGACCTGGCCCGCTACCGGTCCGCTCTGCCCGGCGCCGCCCACGGCTACGCGGAACGGCTCCGGGACGCCCTGGCGGAGGGCTACCGGCCCGGCGCCGAGGACCTCGCCGCGCTGCGCCACCTCTGCACCGTCCCGGTCGGCGAGGCCGAGACCGCCCGGCGCAGCGAGCTGCTGCGGCACTGCGAGGCCCTCGCCGAGACGGCCGTACGGGCCCGCCTGACGGACCGCGCGCCCGGCTCCGTACCCGAGGCCCGGCCCCGTCCCGGGGTGCCCGGGGCGCCCCCGCTCCGGGACGGGAGCGGGCCCTGCACGGACCCGGCGGGGCCCCGTACGGGTGCGGGCCCGGAGCCGGAGAGGGCGACGCCGCCGGAGAAGCCCGCCCCGGCCGCGCCCAGGCCGCCCGCGCCCCCGAAGGCCCCCCGGCCCGACCGGCCCATCCCGACCCCGGGCGAGGTCTTCCCGCCGCGCCGCAAGCCGGCGCCGCCGCCCGGGAGCTCTCTGGTGGCCGCCCGGACGGTCTGAACCACCGGCGGTCCGCCCGGCGGGGGTGCCCGCCGGGCGGACGCGTAATCTGGACGGGTCGCTCAGTAGGGGCACAAATCCCGGTCCCCCCGACCCAGAAGGAGCCGACGGCCATGGACTATGTCGCCGCGCTGGTCCCGCCCGTGGTGATGGCGGTGGCTTTCATTGCGCTGATCGTGACGATCGTCAAGAGCCAGGGTGGTGCGAACAAGGCCAAGGAAGACGGCATCGTCGACGCCGCACTGGCCCGTGCCGAGGCCGCCCGGCAGTCGGCCAAGGGCGCGTAAAGCCGGCGGCGGGCGCCGTCCCGCCGGGGCGTACGGGCCGGGAACCCGATTTCCCGGCCCGTACGCCCTTTTTGCTGCGGGGATTGCCGCCCCGATAAACCGGCATTCGAGACATCTCCCACTATTATTCGCTTGTGGTTCGACGCCTGGGTGAGCTGGAAGACGCCGTCATGACGCGCGTGTGGGAGTGGAACCGGCCGGTCACTGTTCGGGAAGTGCTGGAAGACCTTCAGCAGGAACGGTCCATCGCCTACACGACCGTGATGACCGTAATGGACAACCTGTATCAGAAGGGCTGGCTCCGGCGGGAAGCCGAAGGCCGCGCCTATCGATATGAGGCGGTCTCGAACCGGGCCGCCTACTCGGCCGCACTGATGAACGAAGCCTGGTCCCTCAGTGACAACCCCGCGGCCGCTCTCGTCGCCTTCTTCGGCATGATGTCGGCCGAACAACGCGAAGCCCTCCGCGATGCGATCCGGGTCGCTCAACTCGACGGGCCCGGGGAGCCGCCGGGAGTCCCGGGGCGATAGCGTCCGGACATGTCCGCTCTCACTAATGCCGTCACCGTCCGCAGGGCTCGCACCAGCGATGTGCAGGCGATCCGCAGGCTCATCAACACCTACGCGCGCGACCGGATCCTGTTGGACAAAGCCACCGTGACGCTTTACGAGGACATCCAGGAGTTCTGGGTGGCCGAGCGGGACGAGGACGCCGCGGTCATCGGGTGCGGTGCTCTGCACGTGATGTGGGAAGACCTCGCCGAGGTGCGCACTCTTGCCGTCGACGCCGATGTCCGGGGGGCGGGCGTCGGTCACCTGCTGCTGGACAAGCTGGTGCGCACGGCGCGGTGGCTGGGTGTGCGCCGCATTTTCTGCCTCACCTTCGAAGTCGACTTCTTCGTGAAGCACGGCTTCGTCGAGATCGGTGAGACCCCGGTGGACGGTGATGTCTACAGCGAGCTGCTGCGTTCCTATGACGAGGGCGTTGCCGAGTTCCTGGGTCTCGAACGAGTGAAGCCGAACACCCTTGGCAACAGCCGGATGCTTCTGCATCTGTGACCGTCGGTCCCTATGTCCGAATCGCGCCCCTATCGTGTGAGCCCGGAAGCCATCGTTCCCATGCCGAAGGCCGACTGAACCTTCCCGGGGGGTTTGTGTTTTTCCGGGAAAGGCGGTTTGCTATTCCTTCGTAATCCCTTTTCCGCTGACGAAAGGAATCCCCCGTGGCGCAGAAGGTCCAGGTCCTTCTTGTCGACGACATCGACGGCGGCGAGGCCGACGAGACTGTGACGTTCGCCCTCGACGGCAAGTCCTACGAGATCGACCTCACCACTGACAACGCGGACAAGCTCCGCGATGCCCTCCAGGACTACGTGAAGGCGGCCCGTCGCACGGGCGGCCGCGCCGCGACCGGCCGGGGCAAGGCCCGCGCCGCCGCGACGGGTGCCACCCAGGACACCGCCAAGATCCGCGCCTGGGCCAAGGAGAACGGCTACAGCGTGAACGACCGCGGCCGTGTCCCCGCCGAGATCCGTGAGGCGTACGAGAAGGCCAACGCCTGATCGTCCGCCTGATCCCCCGGCCTTCCAGGCCGATCCCCCGGCGGCCGGTCCCTGCGCGCCTTCCCAGCGCGCAGCAGCCGGGCACGGTGGCACTCCGTGGCCGCCGCGCCCACGAGCCGCACGAGGTCGGGGGCGTCACCACCGCCCCCGAGGCCGGTCACCGGCAGCGTCGGCTCGACCTCGCACCCGGGTACGGGAGGTCGCACCCATACGGCCTCCACGGCCCCCAGGCTCCTCCGCGGGCCGTTCGGCCCGCACGGCCCGTCCTCAGGGCGGGGCGACCCGAGGCGGCCACGGCGGCCCGCCCGCTCGTCGAAGGGCGCCGGCGCGACGATCCGGCCGCCCGGCCCCCGTGCCACGAGGCCCAGGGCCACTCCGCCCCAGTCCAGCCAGCCGAGCAGCTCCGGCAGCTCGTCGGCGCTGCCCGGGGCGGTCAGGAACCACATCCTGCGGGCGCGCCGGTCCAGCGCGACCGGGCCCGTGGCGGGCACCCGCCCGAGCACGGCGAAGCCGGCCTCCGCGGGCATCCCCAGGGCGTCGAACCGGACCCCGGTGAGCAGCTCCACGGGCCGCTCCGCCGCGGCCGGCGAGGTGGGCCAGCCGAGCACGCACTCGTACCACTGGCGCCAGTGCCGCCGGGAGTGCCGTCCACCGGGCGGCGGCGACTCGGCCGAGGGGCGACATGGGCGCGGGAGGACTACCGTCATGAACGGTGCAACTGTGGAATCCCCAAGAGGTTACGCAGTGTGGAGAGTTGGGCACGCTGCGTATAGACCGGGAGGGGCGCACAGGCGCTCCCCGTGGCGCGAGGGTGTTCGCCCGTAGCGGATGGAATGGGCCCGCGCCGCATGGAGTGTCAGTGCCCACGGGTAGGACATTCCCCATGGGAAGAGGCGGTATAGCGGCGCCCGGAGCGCGCCACCATGGGTGGTGGGGGGCTGCGGGCGGGCGTGTCGGCCCGAGGGGGCGTTCGCCGTGGGCGTAGTGGTGGTGGGCGTATATGCCTGGCCTGCGGGAACATCGTCTCCCACCATCGGGTTGGAGCAGATGTCGGCTGTTCGGGGCAGGAGGCCAAGGACGGGTGTCGGCAGTTGGAATGAGCTGTCCCGCCCAGCGGGACTAGCATGCGGAAGGACAGGGAGGGGACCGACCCCTAACTGCCTGACCGCTCTGAGGAGCGATTAACGATGTTCGAGAGGTTCACCGACCGCGCGCGGCGGGTTGTCGTCCTGGCTCAGGAAGAAGCCCGGATGCTCAACCACAACTACATCGGCACCGAGCACATCCTCCTGGGCCTGATCCACGAGGGTGAGGGTGTCGCCGCTAAGGCCCTGGAGAGCCTCGGGATTTCGCTCGAGGCGGTCCGCCAGCAGGTGGAGGAGATCATCGGGCAGGGCCAGCAGGCTCCGTCCGGCCACATCCCCTTCACTCCCCGTGCCAAGAAGGTCCTGGAGCTGTCGCTCCGCGAGGCCCTCCAGCTCGGCCACAACTACATCGGTACGGAGCACATCCTGCTCGGCCTGATCCGCGAGGGCGAGGGCGTCGCCGCGCAGGTCCTGGTCAAGCTGGGCGCCGACCTGAACCGGGTCCGGCAGCAGGTCATCCAGCTGCTCTCCGGCTACCAGGGCAAGGAGGCCGCCACCGCCGGCGGCCCGGCCGAGGGCACCCCCTCGACCTCGCTCGTCCTGGACCAGTTCGGCCGCAACCTGACGCAGGCCGCCCGCGAGTCCAAGCTCGACCCGGTCATCGGGCGCGAGAAGGAGATCGAGCGGGTCATGCAGGTGCTGTCCCGCCGTACCAAGAACAACCCCGTTCTCATCGGCGAGCCCGGTGTCGGCAAGACCGCCGTCGTCGAGGGCCTGGCCCAGGCCATCGTCAAGGGCGAGGTGCCCGAGACCCTCAAGGACAAGCACCTCTACACCCTCGACCTCGGCGCCCTGGTCGCCGGCTCCCGCTACCGCGGTGACTTCGAGGAGCGCCTGAAGAAGGTCCTCAAGGAGATCCGCACCCGCGGCGACATCATCCTGTTCATCGACGAGCTGCACACGCTGGTCGGTGCGGGTGCCGCCGAGGGCGCGATCGACGCCGCGAGCATCCTGAAGCCGATGCTGGCCCGTGGCGAGCTGCAGACCATCGGTGCCACGACGCTCGACGAGTACCGCAAGCACCTGGAGAAGGACGCCGCCCTCGAGCGCCGCTTCCAGCCCATCCAGGTCGCCGAGCCGTCGCTGCCGCACACCATCGAGATCCTCAAGGGCCTCCGCGACCGCTACGAGGCCCACCACCGGGTCTCCATCACGGACGAGGCCCTGGTCCAGGCCGCCACCCTGGCCGACCGCTACATCTCCGACCGCTTCCTGCCGGACAAGGCCATCGACCTGATCGACGAGGCCGGCTCCCGGATGCGCATCCGCCGGATGACCGCGCCGCCGGACCTCCGCGAGTTCGACGAGAAGATCGCCGACGTGCGCCGGGAGAAGGAGTCCGCGATCGACTCGCAGGACTTCGAGAAGGCCGCCTCCCTCCGCGACAAGGAGAAGCAGCTGCTCTCCGCGAAGGCCAAGCGGGAGAAGGAGTGGAAGGCCGGCGACATGGACGTCGTCGCCGAGGTCGACGGCGATCTGATCGCCGAGGTTCTGGCCACCGCCACCGGCATCCCGGTCTTCAAGCTCACCGAGGAGGAGTCCTCCCGCCTGCTGCGCATGGAGGACGAGCTGCACAAGCGCGTCATCGGTCAGAAGGACGCCATCAAGGCGCTCTCCCAGGCCATCCGGCGCACCCGTGCGGGCCTGAAGGACCCGAAGCGTCCCGGCGGATCGTTCATCTTCGCCGGACCCTCGGGCGTCGGCAAGACCGAGCTGTCCAAGACGCTCGCCGAATTCCTCTTCGGCGACGAGGACGCGCTGATCTCCCTCGACATGTCGGAGTTCAGCGAGAAGCACACGGTCTCGCGTCTCTTCGGCTCCCCGCCCGGATACGTGGGTTACGAAGAGGGCGGCCAGCTCACCGAAAAGGTGCGCCGCAAGCCGTTCTCCGTGGTTCTTTTCGACGAGGTCGAAAAGGCCCACCCGGATATCTTCAATTCGCTGCTGCAGATCCTGGAGGACGGTCGCCTGACCGATTCCCAGGGCCGTGTGGTCGATTTCAAGAACACCGTCATCATCATGACGACCAACCTTGGTACCCGGGACATTTCCAAGGGCTTCAACCTGGGCTTCGCCGCCCAGGGTGACGTCAAGACCGGGTACGAGCGGATGAAGGCGAAGGTCAACGAAGAGCTGAAGCAGCACTTCCGGCCCGAGTTCCTCAACCGCGTCGACGACACGGTGGTCTTCCACCAGCTGTCGGAGGACGACATCATCCAGATCGTCGACCTGATGATCGCCAAGGTGGACGAGCGCCTGAAGGACCGCGACATGGGCATCGAGCTCAGCGGTGACGCGAAGGCGCTGCTGGCGAAGAAGGGCTACGACCCGATCCTGGGTGCCCGCCCGCTCCGCCGCACCATTCAGCGCGAGATCGAGGACATCCTGTCCGAGAAGATCCTCTTCGGCGAGCTGCGTCCGGGCCACATCGTGGTCGTCGGCACGGAGGGCGAAGGCGAGGAGAAGAAGTTCACCTTCCGCGGCGAGGAGAAGTCGGCCCTGCCGGACACCCCGCCGGTCGAGTCCGCGACGGGTGGGGCCGGCCCCAACCTGTCGAAGGACGCGTAAGCGCCTCAGGGCGCTCGGACGGCTCATTCCAGCTGATCGCGTCGGCCCCGGAACCGCTCAGGCGGTTCCGGGGCCGATTGCGTTGCGGCGGGCGGCGCGGGCGCCCTCACTCCCCGGCGGAGCCGAAGCCCGACACCCCTGCCGGCCGGTCGTTGCCGACCTTCCAGCCGGTGCCCGTGCGGCGGTCCCTGGGGGTGAGCGTGAAGGCGACCTTGTGGGTGTCGGTGGAGCCGCGCGAGCCCTCCGTCCCCGCGTCGACGACCCAGGCCTTCACCCCGCCCCTGCCCTTCACGTCCCTGCGGATCTCCACCGTGAACTCCATCGAGATCTCGCCGACGTCGAAGACCAGGTCCTCCGCCGCCCCCGCGGCCGCCGCGCCCATCAGGCCGTTGCGGACGGCCTGGACCGCGTCCGCCAGCTCGATGCCGTCGAAGCCGTTGCCCACTCCGGTGCCCCCACTCCATGCGATTCCGCTGCGATTGCGTGCCGACGGGGAGCGTACCGCCGGGGGCGGGCCCTTGGTCCCGAAACGGACAGGCCGGAGGCCGGCCCGCGGTGACAAGTCGCACAGCCCATTTCGCATCTACTAGGCGGGTTAGTCGAAAGCCTGGCAGGCGATTCGGCAGCAGGGCGCCGCATAAGCCCGCCGCCAGGGGGCGATTGCTTCCCCTTTACCTACGAGATCCGGTAGTAGAAACCCGGCTTGGTGCCGCGGCGCATGCGGGTTACCAAGGTATGGCGATCCCGGCCGGTGGCCGGGACTCATTCATGTCCGGAGGTTTTCACCCGTATGTCGAAGCGCGACGTCATCCGTAATTCGAGCAAGGCCGTTCTCCGCCCCCGTGCCGTCGCCGCAGTCGTGGCCGCCGGGCTGGGAGTCTCGGTCGCACTCGGTTCCGGATCCGCGCTCGCCGCCGACGCGGAGGGCCTCCGGCACCGGCTTCCCGAGTTCGTGCCCGCCACGACGCTGGCGGATGCGGTGAACGCGCAGGCGACGACCCGGCTGAAGGCCGCCGGCACCCCCGGCACGTCCGTCACGACGCTGGCCGACGCGCTGAACTCGCAGGCCGCGACCCAGCTGCGGGCCGCCGACCGCGAGAAGCGGGACGCCGAACAGGCCGGGCGGGACGCCGAGAAGCGCGCCGAGGAGGTCCGCGAGGCATCCCGCAAGCGCGCCGACGCCTGGGTGCACCCCGTCGACGGCTATGCGATCGGCCAGCCGTTCGGGAAGAACGGCTCCATGTGGATCAGCAGGCACAGCGGCCAGGACCTGGTCGTGAACACGGGCACCTCCGTGAAGTCCGTGCACGGCGGCGTCGTCGTGAAGGCGGGCCCCAACGGCGGCGGCGACGGCCCCGCGTACGGCATCGCCGTCGTGATCAAGCACGCCGACAACACCTATTCGCAGTACGCCCACCTCTCGAAGGCGGAGGTCTCGGTCGGCCAGCAGGTCCTCACCGGCCAGGAGATCGGCCTGTCCGGCTCCACCGGCAACTCCTCCGGCCCCCACCTGCACTTCGAGATCCGGACGACCCCGGACTACGGCTCCGCCGTCGACCCCGTCGCCTTCATGGCCGCCCGCGGCGCCGGTCTCTGAGCCGCACGGACACGCGCGGACACGCCCCGGCTAGACGCTGATGACGGGGAAGCTCCCCGTGCTCGTCGGCGAGGACTCCGGCAGCCAGAGCACTGCGATCGCACCCGTGCCGCCCTCGACCTCCGGGTCCGCGTTGCGGAAGGTCAGGCGCGCGCCCAGGACGCGGGCCTGACCGGCGGCGATCGTCAGGCCCAGGCCGTGGCCCTTGCCCGCGCGGTCCTCGCTGCCCGTGCGGAAGCGGCTCGGGCCCTCGCGCAGCAGCTCCTCCGGGAAGCCCGGGCCGTGGTCCCGCACCCGCAGCACCCGGCCCTCGACGGTGACCTCCACCGGCCCCTTGCCGTGCTTGGCGGCATTGGCCAGCAGGTTGCCCAGGATGCGCTCCAGGCGGCGCGGGTCGGTGGACACGTAGGCGTCCCGCACGACCCTGACCCGGGCGTCGGGGGCCGCCGAGTGCACCCGGCGCTCGACGAACTCGCCCAGCGCGATGTCCTGCATCTCGGCGCGCTCCGCGAAGCCGTCCAGCCGGGCGACCTCCAGGACGTCCTCGACCAGCGTGCGCATGGCCTGCGCCCGGTCCCGCACCAGCTCGCTCGGCCGGCCCGGCGGCAGCAGCTCGGCAGCGGTGAGCAGGCCGGTGACCGGGGTGCGCAGCTCGTGCGCGATGTCGGCGGTCACGCGCCGCTCGGCCTCCAGCCGGTCGCGCAGGGCCTCGGCCATGCCGTCCACGGCCCGCGCCAGGTCGTCGGTCTCGTCGCGCACCCGGCCGCCGATGGCGTCGCGCACGCGGACGTCCGGATCCCCGTCGGCGAGCTTGCGGGCGGCGGTGGCCGCCTTGCGCAGCCGCCGCGAGAGCTGGCCGCCGACGAGGATGCCCAGCGCGGTGCCGCCGAGGACGACGGAGACCGAGCCGATGATCAGGGCCCGGTCGAGGTCCTTGAGGATGTTGTAGCGGTCCTTGAAACGGGTGTGGATCGAGAGGACCTTGCCGTTGCGCAGCGGGGTGGAGGCCCATACCTCGGGGGCGGCGGTGCCGCTGTCCTGGAGGTAGGTGGCGCGCAGCCCGACGTCGGCGGCCTCGCGCAGCGGCTTGGGCAGATTGGGGTCGTCCACCTTGGCGCGGAGCATCAGCTTGCCGCCGGTGGACTCGTAGTAGCGCTGGGCGATCTGGACCCGGTCGTCCATCTGGTCGCGGCTGCTGTTGAGCATGGAGACCCGCGCCGCGTTGTGGACGACCAGGCTGAGCGCCACCGCCACGAGCGCGCCGACCGCCGCGATGGCCAGGCTGACCTTCCAGCGCAGACCACTGCGGAGCGCGAGCTTCACCACGACACGACCGGGGCTTTCACTGGGTGGGCCACGGGGTGCTCAGCCGCGGAGCTTGTAGCCGAAGCCACGGACTGTCTCGATCCGGTCCTGGCCGATCTTGCCGCGCAACCGCTGGACGTGGACGTCCACGACCCGGGTGTCGCCGCCCCAGCCGTAGTCCCAGACCCGCTCCAGCAGCCGGTCGCGGGAGAGGACGGTGCCGGGCACGGCGGAGAACTCCAGCAGCAGCCGCATCTCGGTCGGGGTCAGGGCGACGGGGGCACCGGCCTTGCGGACCTCCATGCCCTCGGTGTCGACCTCCAGGTCGCCGAAGCGCAGTGTGCCGCCCTCGATGGCCTCGGGCTGCTCGGCCGCCCCGGCTCCGCCCGCGCCGCTGGCGTGGCCGAAGCGGCGCAGCACGGCCCGGATGCGGGCGACGAGCACGGCTCCGTCGAAGGGCTTGGTCACGTAGTCGTCGGCGCCGGCCTCCAGGCCGAGCACCACGTCGATGGAGTCCGCACGCGCCGACAGCATGATCACGGGGACGGTGGACTCGTCGCGGATCCGGCGGCACAGGCTGACCCCGTCCAGGCCCGGGACCATCACGTCGAGCAGGGCGATGTCGGGACGCCGGGCCCGGAAGCTCTCCAGCCCCAGCAGCCCGTCCGGCACCGCGGTCACCACGAAGCCGTCGCGCTCCAGCGCGAGCTGCGTCGCCTCCCGGATGACGTCGTCGTCCTCGACGAAGAGCACATGCGTATCCGCCACGCTGCTCTCAGCCCTCCGTTCCTTCGCTCGGAACCTTGCCGGTGTTGCCGACCTTGCTGTAGTCGGTGTGGGTGCGGCCGCTCTCCTGGAACTTCCCGTCCGACCAGTGGTAGGTCAGGACGTCCTGCCCCGAGGGGCAGCACACCGCGTCCCCGGGACCGTAGACCTGCTTGGTGATCGTCAGATCACGCCGGTCTATGTCGGCGTAGACGGGCGACTGCTCGGCCGCGAACACATTCTCGTACGAGTCTCCGTCGGCACGGTACACATACGAGCCGATACCGAAGGAATCGGCGCACGTCAGTACGTTCACCACGACGTCCGCACGGTCGCCGCCGGTCAGCTGGCCGTAGATCACGTCGACCGGGTACTCGTTCTTGACGCAGGGCTTGAGGCTCTTCTTGACCTGGTCGCTGACCTTGGGGTCGGACTTGAGCAGCTTTATCGCGTCGATCTTCTGGGCCGGGGAGGCCGTGGCCGACGGGGCCCGGGTCGCGGCCTTCGCCGCGGACTGGGTCTGGGCGGGGCCTTCCTTGCGCACCCCGTCGCTGCTGGTACCGCATCCGGCAAGCAGAAGACCGGCGGCCGCGGCCATCGCAGTGACCGCGCCACCGGTGATCAGAGCCGGCGTGTGCCGGGCCGTCCTCTTCAGGCCGCGCACCGTTCCTGCCCCCGCTCGTGACGCTCGAGGGCGTGGAAGTCCAGGTCACGGCTCTCCAGCTCCTGCCGGAGCCGGGCCAGGGCCCGGTGCAGCGTGCTCTTGACCGTGCCCGTCGACATGCCGAGCGCCTCCGCCGTCTCCTCGGTGCTCATCTGCTCCCAGTGTCGCAGGACCACGACGCTGCGCTGCTTCGGCGCGAGGACGCCGAGGATGTCCATCAGCAGGGCACGGTCGGCGTGCTGCTCGGTGCCGTCCTCGACGCTCGCGTCGGGGAGCTGCTCGGTGGGCACCTCGTCGAGCTTGCGGGCGCGCCACCACTCCGTACGAGTGTTGATCATGACGCGGCGCAGATAGGCGTCGGCCAGCGACTTGTCCGCTATGCCCTCCCAGCGGCCGTAGGTGCGGACGAGGGCGGTCTGGAGCAGGTCCTGAGCGTCGATGGGGTCCGGGACCAGGCGCCGGGCGCTGCGCAGGAGGGCGTCCTGACGGTTGCGCACGTACTCTTCGAAGTCCAGAACCTTGCCGCTGCTGGCCATACTCGCAGCCTCCATTCCGCTTGCGTTCCCCGCGCCACGCTGGCAGTCGTCCAGCACGGGTAGGACGCTACGGAGGAGCTGTTGCGACGTGATGTGCGAGAGCCCTTCGGCTGGAGCACAGCTGCCCATAGGTTGTGTAACAGCGGGGGCGGCACGGTGGGGTAAGAGCGGCTCTGTCCGGTTCTGATCTTTCCCGCTTCTGATCTTTCCGTGCCGCCGGCCGGGAGTTACGTCAGCGGCAGGCGGTAGAGCCCGCCCGGGAGCGGCTCGACCAGCCCGTCGGCCACCAGTCCGTCCAGCGCGCGGGCGCGCTGCACCGGCTCGTGCCACACCGCGTCCAGCGCCGCCTGCGGGACCGGCGCAACCGCCTCGCGCAGCACGGCGAGCAGCTTGCCGCGCACCTGCCGGTCGGTGCCCGCGTAGGTCTGGCCCCGGCGCGGCGGCCCGTCGTGGGCCGGGGAGCCGGCCGTCAGCCAGGCGCACCGGTCGGCGATGGGGCAGCGGGCGCAGGACGGGGTCCGGGCGGTGCACACGAGGGCGCCCAGCTCCATCGTGGCCGCCGCCCAGCGGGCGGCGACCGCCTCGTCCTGCGGCAGCAGGGCGCGGGCCAGCTTGCGCTCGGCGGCGGTGGTGGCGTTCGGCGGGTACTGGATGCCGGTCATGGCGCGGGCAAGGACCCGGCGGACGTTGGTGTCGAGCACCGCGTGCCGCTGCCCGTAGGCGAAGGACGCCACAGCCGCGGCCGTGTACTCGCCGACGCCGGGCAGGGCGAGCAGCTTGGCGTGGTCGTCCGGCACCTCGCCGCCGTGCCGCTCGGCGATCGCCGAGGCGGCGGCGTGCAGCCGCAGGGCGCGCCGCGGATAGCCCAGCCGCCCCCAGGCGCGGACCGCCTCGCCGGGCGGCTCGGCCGCCAGGTCGGCCGGGCGCGGCCAGCGGGCCAGCCACTGCTCGTACACCGGCAGCACCCGGTTGACCGGGGTCTGCTGGAGCATGAACTCGCTGACCATCACGCCCCACGGCCCGGCTTCCGGGCGGCGCCAGGGCAGATCGCGGGCGTGCTCGGCGAACCAGTCGATGACCGGGGCGTGCAGCAGGGTGGACGTCTGGGGCGTGGAGGGAATCGCAGTCATGGCAGTTCCGATCCTGGCACGCGGGCACCCGGCGAAGAAACGTTCCTGACACTGCCGGGCCGCGCCCGCCCCGGCGCGCTCGGGTGCCGCCCCGTTCGGGTGACGGCCCGGCCGGTCGCCACGGCCGCGCTCCCGTGAGGCCCGCCACGGGGCGGCTTTCCGCGGTCTCCTACGCTGACGGCATGACGGAGACCCACCGCCCCGGGCCCGAGACGCTGGCCGCCCTCGCCGCGCACACGACCCTGACCCTGGCGTACGCGGACGAGGACGGCCCCCAGGCCTGCGCCGTCCTCTACGCGCTCGCCGAGAGCCCCGCGGGGGAGCCCCGCCTCCTCTTCGTCACCTCGCCCGGCACCCGGCACGGCCGCGCTCTGCTCTCCGGCGACGCGCGAGTCGCCTTCACCGCACAGCGCGACGGGCAGGAGTGGACCGAACTGACCGGAATCCAGGGCCGCGGCGCATGCAGCCTGCTGAAGGGCGAGGAACGCGCGGCCGCCTGGCGCGTCTACAGTGCACGCTTTCCCTACGTGGAGCAGAGCGACCGGCTCCGGCAGGCCATGGACCGTGCCGAACTGTGGGAACTGCGAGCGGACTGGCTGCGCCTGATCGACAACGGACGGGGTTTCGGCCACAAGTCGGAGTGGACAAACGATCCTGTTTGACGGTCCGACAGATCGACGACCCCTCAACCTCCCTTCTCCTGACCCCTTTCCCCGGGCAGATCATGGGAAAAGTAGGCACTCCTACGGCGGGTACTGGCTGGCCCATTGGCCGATCTCTCGTAGAGTCTTCGCGTGGGATCTCTGCGCAATCCGATCGGGCCGCTTCCCTCCTCCATTTACTGGCGGCGGAGGGCAGTTGCGCTTGGCCTGCTCGGCCTCATTGTTCTGGTGGTGGTGTGGATGCTGACGCTCGGTGGTGGCGGCGGTTCCGAGGGTGCCCAGAGCGAGGGCTCCAGCGGCCAGGGCCCGTCGGACACCACGATCACGCCCGGCCCGACCCCCTCGGGCCCGCACAGCGGCCAACGGCCGGGCGGGCGCGGTGATTCCGGCAGCGGCGGCACGGACGACCGCAACGGCGGTCCCGGGGGCGCGGGCGCCGGCGCGGCGGGCGGCTCCGGTGGCGGCGGTGGCGCGGGCGGTGCCGGGACGGGCGGCGGGGCCGACGGCCCGGCTGCCGCAGGCTTCGGCGGCGGTCCCGGGCTGCTGGTGTCCGGCGAGGGCAAGGCCGTGCCGGCCGGTTCCAGCCTGCCCGACTGCACTGCGGGTTCCGTGACGTTGAGCGTACGGAGCGTCAAGTCTTCTTACGGGCCGGACGAGAAGCCGAAGTTCGAACTGGTGGTGAAGAACTCCGGTGGCAGCGCCTGCAAGGTGAACTTCGGCGCCGCGGCCGCCCTGCTGAAGATCACGGACAGCAAGGGCGAGGAGCACGTGTGGCAGTCCGACGACTGCCCCCGGGGCACGGGTGCCGCGCTCTTCGAGGTGCCGGGCGCGGGCGAGACCAAGCGCACGCTGGAGTGGGACCGCAAGCGCAGCGCCCCGCGCTGCGGGACGCCGGACGGCGTGGCTTCGGCGGGGCCGGGGACGTACCGGGTCGAGATCAAGGTCGCGGGCGTGACGGAGCGGACGGAGTTCGTCCTGGACCGGGCGTAACGGGCTTACGGGTCGGCGTAGCGGGCTCACGGGGTCGGCCCGCAAGGGGCGTGCCGTAGCGGGCGGGGCCGGGGCGGGACGGGCCCCTCTGGGGGCTAGGGATATTTACGGCAACCGTTTGCTGTTCCGGGAGCCCCCAAAGACGCCGCAAATATGCCGAGACGCCCCCTGCCGGGGCCCGTCCCGCCCCGGCCCCGCCCGCCGTGGGCACCCTGTGCCGGGTGCCCTTGCGCGTCTTGCTTACACGTACCGCTCGAGAATCGAGGACTCCGCCAGCCGCGAGAGGCCCTCGCGGACCGAGCGGGCGCGGGCCTCGCCCACGCCGTCCACCGTCTGCAGGTCGTCCACGCTCGCGGCGAGCAGCTTCTGCAGGCCTCCGAAGTGGTCCACCAGCCGCTCGATGATCGCGCCGGGCAGCCGCGGCACCTTGGCCAGCAGGCGGTAGCCGCGCGGGGACACCGCCGAGTCCAGCGTCTCGGGGGAGCCGCTGTAGCCCAGGGCCCTTGCCACGATGGGCAGTTCGAGCAGCTCGGCGTGGGTGAGGGAGTCCAGCTCGGAGAGCGCCTCGGGAACCGTGCGGGTGCGCTTGGCGGTCGGCTCGGGGACGTAGTCCCGCACGACCAGCTCGCGCTCGGGCTCGACGCCGGCGATCAGCTCGTCCAGCTGGAGCGAGAGCAGGCGGCCGTCGGTGCCCAGTTCGACCACGTACTCCGCGATCTCCGTGGCGATGCGGCGGACCATCTCCAGGCGCTGGGAGACCGCCGTGACATCGCGGACGGTGACCAGGTCCTCGATCTCCAGCGCGGAGAGCGTGCCCGCGACCTCGTCGAGGCGGAGCTTGTAGCGCTCCAGGGTGGCCAGCGCCTGGTTGGCGCGGGAGAGGATCGCGCCGGACTCCTCCAGCACGCGCCGCTCCCCGCCCACGTACAGCGCGATCAGCCGCATCGACTGGCTCACGGAGACGACGGGGAAGCCGGACTGGATGGAGGCGCGCTGCGCGGTGCGGTGGCGCGTGCCCGTCTCCTCGGTGGGGATCGAGGCGTCGGGGTAGAGCTGGACGCCCGCCCGCACGATCTTGGTGATGTCCTTGTCGAGGACCAGCGCGCCGTCCAGCTTGCACAGCTCGCGCAGGCGGGTGGCGGTGAACTCCACGTCGAGGGCGAATCCGCCGGTGCACATCGACTCGACGGTCTTGTCCATGCCGAGGACGATGAGCCCGCCGGTGTTGCCGCGAAGGACTCGCTCCAGGCCGTCGCGCAAGGCCGTGCCGGGCGCGACGGCGCTCAGCGAGGCGCGCATCAGCCCGTCGACGCCGGAGCCACCGGAGCCGCCTCCGGCCCTGCCGGGGCCCGATGCCCGGTCGTTGGCTGCCACTGCACTCCTCCGGTCGCAAGGTCAACGGTGCCGCGGGCCGCCCTGCCGGATACGCCGTCGCGCACGCCGCGTGAGTCGTGTGCGACACCGTGTGCGACGGTGTGCCCGTACGGGCGGGACCAGGGCAAAGTCTACTGGCGCCCAGCCTATTAAAGAGGGCCGTCGTTCGGCCGGTCCTGTGCGGTGGGCTCCCGGCGGGGGCGCCGGGGCAGCACGCGCAGTGCCTCGCCCACGTCCGCGACCTCCAGGACCCGCATTCCGGCGGGCACCTTGCCGGGGTCGCCGGGGACGAGGGCGTGGGTGAAGCCCAGCCTGGCCGCCTCCGCCAGCCGCCGCTGCACGCCCGTGACCCGCCGGACCTCGCCGGCCAGGCCCACCTCGCCGATGGCCACCAGGTTCTTGGGCAGCGGGGTGTCGCTGGCGGCGCTGGCCAGGGCGAGCGCCACGGCGAGGTCGGCCGCGGGCTCGGAGAGCTTCACGCCGCCGACCGTGGCGCTGTAGATGTCGCGCTTGCCCAGGGCGCTGATCCTGCCGCGCTGTTCCAGGACGGCGAGCATCATCGAGACCCGGGAGGTCTCCAGGCCCGAGGTGGTGCGGCGCGGGGAGGGGATCTGGGAGTCGACCGTCAGCGCCTGGACCTCGGCCACCAGGGGCCGGCGGCCCTCCAGGGTCACGGTCAGGCAGGTGCCGGGCACGGGCTCGTCGCGGCGGGTCAGGAAGAGGCCGCTGGGGTCGGCGAGGCCGGTGATGCCCTCGTCGTGCAGCTCGAAGCAGCCGACCTCGTCCGTGGCCCCGTAGCGGTTCTTCACGCCGCGCACCAGGCGGAGGCGGGCGTGCCGGTCGCCCTCGAAGTGCAGCACGACGTCGACCAGGTGCTCCAGCAGGCGGGGGCCCGCGATCGCGCCGTCCTTGGTGACGTGGCCGACGAGGAGCGTGGCCATGCCGCGGTCCTTGGAGGCGCGGATCAGGGCGCCCGCGACCTCGCGCACCTGGGCCATGCCGCCCGGTGCGCCGTCGATCTCGGGGGAGGCCACCGTCTGCACGGAGTCGAGGATCAGCAGGGACGGCTTGACCGCGTCGAGGTGACCGAGGACGGCGGAGAGGTCGGTCTCCGCGGCGAGGTAGAGGTGGTCGGAGAGCGCGCCGATGCGGTCGGCGCGCAGCCGGACCTGGCTCGCCGACTCCTCGCCCGTCACATAGAGCGTGCGGTGCTCCTCGGAGGCCGCCCTGGCCGCCACGTCCAGCAGCAGGGTCGACTTGCCGACGCCGGGCTCGCCCGCCAGCAGCACCACCGCGCCGGGCACCAGGCCGCCGCCCAGCACGCGGTCCAGCTCGGGCACGCCGGTGCCGCGCGCGGTGGCCTGGCGGCCGTCCACCTGGGCGATGGGCAGCGCGGCGGAACTCACCCGGCCGGGCGCGGTGGTCCGCACCGCGGGCGCGCCGCCGAACTCCTCGACGGTGCCCCACGCCTGGCACTCCGGGCAGCGGCCGAGCCACTTGACGGTGGTCCAGCCGCACTCGGAGCAGCGGTAGGAGGGCCGGTCCTTGGCGGACGGGCGGGAGGTACGGGCAGCCATGCGCACCACCGTAGCGGCGGCCACTGACAGCGCCGGGCCGGGCGGGGGCCGGACGCCTCGGCACCCCGGGTCCGGCGGCCCGCGCAGTATGCGCACGGGCGCCCGCCCGGGGTGGAATTCACGCTTCCTGTCCCCTTTTGAGCGGCAGAGTCACCCGTATGGGCTAAACCTGCGTGGGCAGGACGGACGAACGCGCACCGTCCGCCTACCGTCGCCGGGATGATGACGCGCAGGCCCGAGCCCCCCACGCATGCCACCGGAGCGCACCGCGCACACCGCCGTGCGCCGCGCGCGGACCGGTCCCCGGTCGTCGAGAGCACGGAGCACACCACCGCGGACGCCCCCGCGTGCGGGGAGCCGGAGGCCGCGCCCGGGAGCCCGGCCGCGCGCCACGAGCCCTGGCTGGACGGCCTGTTCACCTACTGCCTGTCCGTCCTGTGCGACCACGAGTCCGCCGTCGCCGCCCTCGGCGAGGCGCTGGCCCTCGCCGAGCGCCGCGCCGACCGCGCCCCCGCCGCCGAGGAGGCGCTCCGCGCCTGGCTGTACGCGCTGGCCCGCTGGGAGTGCCTGCGCAGACTCGCCGAGCCCGCGGACCGGCCACCCGCCGGGCCCGGCCCCTCGGCCGCCTCCCGGGAGCGCGCGGAACTCGCCCTGCTGGCCTGGCCCGAGGCCGCCGGCACCACCGCCGAGCAGCGCGAGGCGCTCGAACTGGCCGTCCGCCACGGCCTCGCCCCGCACGAGGTGGCCGCCGTGCTCCGGCTGGACCTCGACTCCGCCCGGGTCCTGCTGTCCAGCGCCGCCTGCGAGGTGGAGCGCACCCGTACCGCCCTCGCCGTCGTGGAGTCCGGCCGGTGCCCGGTCGTCACGCGGTTCGTGGGGGACAAGGAGGTGCTGCTGGGTGCGGCCCTCCGCCGCGAGCTGGTGCGGCACGTGGACGAGTGCGCCGACTGCCGCCGCACCGCCGAGCGGGCCACCGCGGGCGAGCCCTGGCCCGGCACCGCCGCCTCCTCGGCGCCCCTGCCCGTGCTGGAGGCGCCCCGTCCCGCGGTGCTCGCTGCGACGGAGCGCGCCCTGGGCGCACGGCCCCAGCGCCGGCGCGCGGCCGCCGCCCGCGCCACCCCGCGCTTCGACCGCTGCGGCTTTCCCCTCGCCCCCAAGGACCACGCGGCCCGCCGCAGCCGCCTGCGCAGCCGGGCCATCACGACGACGGTCGTCGCGACCGTCGTCGCCGCGCCCGTGCTGGCCCTGTGGGCCGCCTACCGGGGCGGCCCGCTCGGCGAGGGCCAGGG
Organism: Streptomyces sp. 17_S59; assembly: GCF_056930295.1. Taxonomy (NCBI): domain Bacteria; kingdom Bacillati; phylum Actinomycetota; class Actinomycetes; order Kitasatosporales; family Streptomycetaceae; genus Streptomyces; species Streptomyces sp. 17_S59. The sequence goes on from NZ_JBXOWD010000001.1 coordinate 3,875,255, forward strand.
CGCCGGCGCCGTGTCCGCCACGGAGACCGACAGCCTGGGCGGCAGCCCGCACGAGGGCGCGTACGACCGCCCGTACGACGGCTACACGGGATACGACGGGCACCGCGGCTACGACGACCACGACGGCGCCTACGAGACGGCGGGCAGGCCGAGCGGGCCCACGGGCGCCTCGGCCCCGGTGGGGCACCGCTTCCCGGACGTGTCGGTGGCCGTGCTCGGCCCGGACGGGCGGCCGGTGCCGGTCCGCCCGTCGGCCACGGGCGCGGCCCCGCAGACCGGTGCCGCGAGCGGGCCGCTCGCTCCGGCCGGGCCGGTGCCCGGCCGCGGTCCGGGGCGGCTGACGGTCGAGGCGCAGCCCAGCGGCACCGCCACGCTGATCACCCTCACGGCGAGCGGCGGCGAGCCGGTGAGCTGGTCCACGTCGGCCGATGCGCCGTGGCTGCGGATCAGCCAGCCCGGCGGTGTCCTCCGCCCCGGCCAGTCGGTGACGGTCACGGTGTCCGTGGACCACGCCCGTGAGCCGCGCGGGCCCTGGCGGGCGCGGGTGGCCGTGGCGCCGGGCGGGGCCGCGGTGACGATCGAGGGCTGCGGCGAGGGGCCCCCGCCCGCGCCGCCCCCCGCGCATCCGTCGTCGCCCCCGCCGACGGCGGGACCGACGGCAGCACCGCCGACGGTTCACCCGTGAGAGCGGGTGCTCAGCGGGCTCGGCGACGTCCGGTGCGGTTCGGTACGCCCCGAAGGGACGCGGGGAACTGCGCGATCAGCCACGATGCACCCGCAGGTGGCGCACCGGACACCCCCTAGCGCGGGTCCGCCGGGTGCGGTGCCAGCGGGAGCAGCGAGGCCATGCGCTCCTCGCACAGCTCGACCAGGCGTGCGTAGGCCTTCTTGCCCATCAGCTCGATCAGCTCCGCCCGGTACGTCATGTACACCGGCTCGCCGGCGCCGTGCGCGGACCGCGCCGAGGTGCACCACCAGTGCAGGTCGTGGCCGCCCGGGCCCCAGCCGCGCCGGTCGTACTCGCCGATGCTGATCTGCAGCACCTGGGTGTCGTCCGGGCGGTCGATCCAGTCGTAGGTGCGCCGCACCGGCAGCTGCCAGCACACGTCCGGCTTGGTCTCCAGCGGCTCGCGGCCCTCCTTGAGGGCGAGGATGTGCAGGGCGCATCCCGCGCCGCCCGCGAAGCCGGGGCGGTTCTGGAAGATGCAGGAGCCCTTCCAGCGCCGGGTCTGCCGCTCGCCGTCGTCCTCGTCGAGCTGCGTCCAGCCGGTGGCGGTGCCCACGTCGTGGAACTGCCAGATGTCGGGCGTCAGCCGGGCGACGTGCCCGGCGACGCGCTGCTCGTCCTCCTCGTCGGAGAAGTGCGCGCCGAGCGTGCAGCAGCCGTCGTCGGCGCGGCCGGCCTTGATGCCCTGGCAGCCGCTGCCGAAGACGCACGTCCAGCGGGAGGTCAGCCAGGTGAGGTCGCAGCGGAAGACCTGCTCGTCGTCGGCCGGGTCGGGGAACTCGACCCAGGCACGGGCGAAGTCGAGGCCGACCTCGTCGGGGACGGAACCGGCGCTCTTTGCGGAACCATTGCCGCCGTTTTTCTCGGGCTTGCCGGAGCCCTTTGTCTGGTTCTTAACGGCTTTGTCCTGCATTTTGTCCGGTTTAGCCTTCTTCGTCTTCGCCACCCCTCAAGACTAAGGTCCCGCGAGCGCCGCAGTAGCGTTCAGGCCATGAGACTCGGTGTCCTCGACATGGGTTCGAACACGGTCCACCTGCTGGTGGTGGACGCGCATCCCGGTGCCCGCCCGCTGCCGGCCCACTCCCACAAGGCCGAGCTGCGCCTCGCCGAACTGCTGGACGAGGGCGGCAACATCAGCGACGCCGGGATAGACCGCCTGGTCACGGTGGTCGGCACCGCCCTCCAGGCCGCCGAGGACAAGGGTGTCGAAGAGGTCCTGCCCTTCGCCACCTCCGCCGTCCGCGAGGCGTCCAACGCCGATGCCGTCCTCGCCCGCGTCCAGCAGGAGACGGGCGTCACCCTCTCCGTCCTCACCGGCGCCGAGGAGGCCCGGCTCACCTTCCTCGCGGCCCGCCGCTGGTACGGCTGGTCGGCCGGAAAGCTCCTTGTCCTCGACATCGGCGGCGGCTCCCTGGAGATCGCCTACGGCCTCGACGAGGAACCCGACGCCGCCGCGTCCCTCCCGCTCGGCGCCGGCCGCCTCACCGCCGCCTGGCTGCCTGGCGACCCGCCCGATCCCTCGGACGTACGAGCGCTGCGCCGCCACGTCCGCACCGAGATCGCCCGCACCGTCGGCAACTTCGCCCGTCTCGGCACGCCCGACCACACCGTCGCCACCTCCAAGACCTTCCGGCAGCTCGCCCGTATCGCCGGGGCCGCCCGCTCCGCCGAGGGCCTCTACGTCCAGCGCGTGCTCAGCCGCAAGTCCCTCGAGGAGTGGGTGCCCAAGCTCTCCTCGATGACCATGGAACGCCGCACCGCGCTGCCCGGGGTCTCCGAGGGGCGTGCGGCGCAGCTGCTCGCGGGCGCGCTCGTGGCCGAGGCGGCCATGGAGCTGTTCGGCGTGGACGAGCTGGAGATCTGCCCGTGGGCGCTGCGCGAGGGCGTCATCCTGCGGCGGCTCGACCACCTGCCCACGGGCTGACCGGGCCACCTGCCCGCCGCCCGACAGGCGGGCATACGCTGTCCCTCGTGACAGAGCCAGTGGTGCGCATTCCGGATGCGAAGGTCGCGCTGTCAACGGCATCGGTCTATCCCGAGTCGACGGCGACGGCCTTCGAGATTGCTGCGCGGCTGGGCTACGACGGTGTCGAGGTCATGGTGTGGACCGACCCCGTGAGCCAGGACATCGAGGCGCTGCGCCGCCTGTCCGACTACCACCGGGTGCCGATCCTGGCCGTCCACGCCCCCTGTCTGCTGATCACCCAGCGCGTCTGGTCCACGGACCCGTGGGTCAAGCTCCAGCGCGCCCGCACCGCCGCCGAGAAGCTGGGCGCGAGCACGGTCGTCGTCCACCCGCCCTTTCGGTGGCAGCGCTCGTACGCCCGGGAATTCGTCCGCGGCATCTGGCGGATGGCGGACGAGACGGACGTCCGGTTCGCGGTCGAGAACATGTACCCCTGGCGCTACCGCGACCGCGAGATGCTCGCCTACGCCCCGGACTGGGACGTCACCAAGGACGACTACCGGCACTTCACCGTCGACCTCTCGCACACCTCGACCGCCCGGACCGACGCCCTCCAGATGATCGACCGGATGGCCGACCGGCTCGCCCACATCCACCTCGCCGACGGCAACGGCTCGGCCAAGGACGAGCACCTCGTCCCCGGGCGCGGCAAGCAGCCCTGCGCCGAGGTGCTGGAGCGGCTGGCGGTCAGCGGCTTCGACGGGCACGTCGTGATCGAGGTCAACACCCGGCGCGCGATGTCCGCCGCGGAGCGCGAGGCCGACCTGGCCGAGGCCCTGGCCTTCACCCGGCTGCACCTCGCCTCCCCGACGGGCGTGCCGAGACCATGACCGGCGGTCCCGACGACCGGAGCGCGGGGGCGGCCCCCAGACGCCGGGGGCGCCCCGCCCGCGGCGGCGCGGACGCCGGCCCCGGCGCGCGCGAGCGCATCCTGGCCGCCGCCCGCGCCGAATTCGCCGAGCACGGCTACGACAAGGCATCCATCCGGGGGATCGCCAAGGGTGCCGGGGTCGACCCGGCGCTGGTCCACCACTACTTCGGCCCCAAGGAGCAGATCTTCGCGGCCGCCGTGGAGGTGGCCGTCGCCCCGGCCCTCGGAGCGCCCGACGCGATCCTGGCCGGCGGCCGGGAGGCGGTGGGGGAGCGGCTGACCCGCTTCTTCTTCCGCGTGTGGGAGGACCCCGGCACCCGCGAGCCGCTGCTCGCGATCGTCCGCTCGGCGGTGGCGAACGAGACCGCGGCGGCGATCTTCCGCGACCTGGTCATGAGCAGACTGGTGAGCCGCATCGCGGGCGAACTGGCCGCCCCCGACGCGGAGCTGCGCGCGGAGCTGGCGGCGGCGCAGCTGGTGGGGGCGGCGATGCTGCGCTATGTGATCAGGGTCGAGCCGCTGGCGTCGGCGGACGCGGAACAGGTCATCACGATGACGGCCCCGTCGGTGCAGCGGCACTTGGCGGGCGGTTCTTTCCCCTGACCCGCCCCTTCCCGAAACCGGGGGCAAGCCCCCGGACCCCGTGGCCCCTCGCGCTGCGCGCGGGGGCAAGGCTCGGGGGCTCCGCCCCCGGACCCCCGCTCCTCAAACGCCGGAGGGGCTGAATTGCCCCCGGAGCGGGGGACTGGGGGCGAAGCCCCCAGTTCTTCACCTGGGGTCCGGGGGCGCAGCCCCCCACGCGGCGGAGCCGCAAATCGATACAGCCGGGAAGGGGCGGGATCGGGGGAAGAAAAACCTCGCCCCCAACCGTCTCGCATCCCGGAAACCCCGTCCGCCCCGCGGACGACCGGCGTACGCTCGGACATCCGAGACACGAGGAGTGGAGCAGGATGCCCGAGCTGAGGTCCCGCACTGTCACCCACGGCCGCAACATGGCGGGCGCCCGAGCCCTTCTGCGCGCCGCGGGCGTAGCAGGCGAGGACTTCGGCAAGCCGATCATCGCAGTGGCGAACAGCTTCACCGAGTTCGTCCCCGGGCACACCCACCTCCAGCCGGTCGGCCGGATCGTCTCCGAGGCGATCAAGGCGGCGGGCGGCATCCCGCGCGAGTTCAACACCATCGCCGTCGACGACGGCATCGCCATGGGCCACGCAGGGATGCTCTACTCCCTCCCCTCCCGCGACCTGATCGCCGACTCCGTCGAATACATGGTCGAGGCCCACTGCGCCGACGCCCTGATCTGCATCTCCAACTGCGACAAGATCACCCCGGGCATGCTGATGGCCGCGATGCGCCTCAACATCCCCGCCGTCTTCGTCTCCGGCGGCCCGATGGAGGCCGGTCAGGCCACGCTCGTGGACGGCACCGTCCGCAAGCTCGACCTCATCAACGCCATCGTCGACGCGTCCGACGAGCGCGTCTCGGACGAGGACGTCCTCCGCATCGAGGAGAACGCCTGCCCGACCTGCGGCTCGTGCTCCGGCATGTTCACCGCCAACTCGATGAACTGCCTCACCGAGGCGATCGGCCTGTCCCTCCCCGGCAACGGCTCGACGCTCGCCACCCACACCGCCCGCCGCGCCCTGTACGAGGACGCCGGCCGCACGGTCGTGGAGATCACCAAGCGCCACTACGGGCAGGGCGACGAGTCCGTCCTCCCGCGCAACATCGCCACCCGCGCCGCCTTCGAGAACGCCATGGCCCTCGACATCGCCATGGGCGGCTCCACCAACACGATCCTCCACCTGCTCGCCACCGCCCAGGAGGCCGGGCTCGACTACGACCTCAAGGACATCGACGAGGTCTCCCGCCGCGTCCCCTGCCTCACCAAGGTCGCCCCGAACGTGGCCCCCGGCGGCACGTACTACATGGAGGACATCCACCGGGCCGGCGGCATCCCCGCCATCCTCGGCGAACTCCACCGCGCCGGGCTGCTCAACGAGGACGTGCACACCGTCCACTCGGCCTCGCTGACCGAGTGGCTCAAGTCCTGGGACGTGCGCGGCGGCTCGCCCTCGCCCGAGGCCGTCGAGCTGTGGCACGCCGCCCCCGGCTGCGTCCGGTCCGCGACCGCCTTCTCCCAGTCCGAGCGGTGGGAGTCCCTCGACCTGGACGCCGAGAACGGATGCATCCGCTCCACCGAGCACGCCTACTCCGCCGACGGCGGACTGGCCGTCCTCAAGGGCAACCTGGCGATCGACGGCTGTGTCGTGAAGACCGCGGGCGTCGACGAGTCCATCTGGACCTTCGAGGGCCCGGCCGTGGTCTGCGAGTCGCAGGAGGAGGCCGTCGAGAAGATCCTCGGCAAGGTCGTCAAGGAGGGCGACGTCGTCGTCATCCGCTACGAGGGCCCGCGCGGCGGCCCCGGCATGCAGGAGATGCTCTACCCGACGTCCTTCCTCAAGGGCCGCGGCCTGGGCAAGGCCTGCGCCCTGGTGACGGACGGCCGCTTCTCCGGCGGCACCTCGGGCCTCAGCATCGGCCACGTCTCGCCCGAGGCCGCGTCCGGCGGCGCCATCGCGCTCGTCGAGGACGGCGACCGCATCCGCATCGACATCCCCGGCCGCTCCATCGAACTCCTCGTGCCCGAGGCCGAGCTGACCGCCCGCCGGGCGGCGCTCGGCGGCCGGTACGCGCCGAAGAGCCGCGAGCGCAAGGTCTCGGCCGCCCTGCGGGCCTACGCGGCCATGGCCACCAGCGCCGACAAGGGCGCCGTGCGCGACGTGAGCAAGCTGGGCTGAGCCCCCGGCGCGCGCGGGCCCGGCCCGCTCACCGCCACCCGGACGGATCGGCGTTCACCGCGAACACCGATCCGTCCGGCGCCGCCCCGAACACCTTCCCGTCCGCCGCCACCGGCGCCGGGATCAGCTCCAGGAAGCCCCGCCCTGCCCGGGCCAGCCGCGGCGACGTGGCGCCCAGCAGCCGGCCCTGCGCCGCGTCCACGGCCAGCAGCCGCCCGTCGGCCGAGGAGAAGTACAGCCGGTCCGCCGTGGCCAGCAGCGGCGACGCATTGGCCACCGAGGTGTCCAGGCGCCACAGCTGACCGCCCGCCCCGGCCCCGGCCGTGCCCACGGCCGTCAGCCCGCCGTCCGCACCCAGGACGTAGACCGCGTCCCCGTACGCGGCCACGCTCGCGGCCTGCACCGGAGCGGCGAGCGGCACCCGGCGTTCCCGCCCGATCCCCGGCGCGTACCGGATCACGGCCGACACTCGGTTGAGCGAGTCCGTCTCCGAGAGGTGGAGGACGCCCTGCGGGCCGGTGCCGACGGCCGCCAGATTGCCGCCGGCCTGCCACTCCCACAGCGTCCTGCCGCGCTGGGCGTCGACGGCGACGACCTGGGTGTGCCGGCCGTCGGGCGAGACCGTGAGGCCGTAGGCGGGGCCGCTGCCGAAGAAGGAGAAGACGGGCTTGGCGCCGCCGGGCATCCGGTTCCGCCAGCGCTCCCGGTTCGTGGCGCCGTCGATGCCCACGACTGTGCCGTCCGCGGCGACCAGCAGCACCGTGTCGCCCGCGTGGTAGACCCGCCCGTCGTAGGCGGAGACGTCGCGCGTCCAGCGCGGCTTGCCGCCGGCCGGATCGAACGCCGACAGCGTCTTCTTGTCCGGCGACAGCGCATGGACCAGCCCGCCGGAGACCACGGGCGCGCTCCGGCCGCCGCCCCCGGGCCGGGCACCCGGGACCCTCTGCCGCCAGGTCACCTTGCCGGAGACCGGATCTATCCGCGCCGCCTGGACGCCCCGCGAGGAGCAGTAGAGTGCCTCGGCCGCGTATGTGCAGAAGCTCGCCCGCACCTCGCGCTCGGCCGCCTCCTCCTTCGCCTCCTCCGCCGCGTCCTCCTCTTCCTCTATACCCGTCGACCACGGGTGCCAGGCCGAGCCGACCGGGGTTGGCCGCGTCCGGAGCGGCTGCCGCATGTCGTCGACCTCGCGCATCGCCCAGGCCCCGCCCGCGACGAGGGCGACGACGGCCGTGGCGATCAGGACGGCCCGGCGGGCGCGGGGGAGACGGCGCGGGCGGGAGTCGCGCTTCCGGGTATCGGCATCGGGCTCAGGCTCTGGCTGAGGGGCGGGCGCGGGGCTGGAAGACGCGGGGCCGGAGGGCGCGGGCAGCGCTCCGACCGGCGCTTCGAGGCGCGGGGGAGGTGCAGGGCGATCGAATGCGCCCTGCACCCCTTGCACCTCCTGCGCGAGCATCGACATGAGCATGTCCGGCGTCGGCCGGTCGGCGGGCTCCTTCGCCAGACACGCGCGGATCAGCGGCGCCAGGTCGGCCGGGACGCCCGTCAGGTCCGGCTCGTCGTGCACGACCTGGTACGCGACGAGGTACGGACTGTCCGACTCGAACGGCCCCCGCCCCGTCGCCGCGTGCACCAGCAGCGACGCCAGCGCGAACACGTCCGCCGCCGGCCCCACCTCGCGCGGCCGCTGGAACTGCTCCGGCGCCATGAACGGCGGAGTCCCGATGAGCTTGCCCGTCTCGGTGTGCAGCTCGCTGTCGTACGGCCGGGAGATCCCGAAGTCGATGACCTTGGGACCGTCCTCCGCCAGCAGCACATTGCTCGGCTTGAGATCCCGGTGGACCACGCCCGCACGGTGGATGTCGCGCAGCGCCTCCGCCAGCCCGGCCGCCAGCCGCCGCACCTCGCCCGCGCCCAGCGGACCGTTCCGCTTCACCCGCTCCGAGAGCGTCGGGCCGGAGATGTAGAGAGTGGCCATCCAGGGCCGCTCACCGTCCGGGTCGGCATCCACGACCGGCGCGGTGAACGCACCGCTCACCCGCCGCGCGGCCGTCACCTCCTGGCGGAAGCGCGCCCGGAACTCCGGATCCACCGCGTACTCGGCGTGCACCACCTTCACCGCGAGCCGCAGCCCCGAGGCGGAGCGCGCCAGGTGTACGACGCCCATCCCGCCCGAGCCCAGACGGCCCTCCAGCCGGTACCGGCCCGCGTACTCCGGGTCGTCCGCTCCCGGCCCCGCTCCGGCACTGCGCAGCGGCGGCATGGCCCACCCCCGTGTCACCCGTGTCATTTGGCCGCTTTCGGCGGCTTGCGGAGCCTAATCGATGGGACAGGGGGGACCGGGGAGGCGTGCCGTGCGTTGCTAGCCTGCGCATGACATCCAGTGCGCAACCAGTGCACATCCACTCGGGGGGAGAACCAGCGTGACGTACTACTCGATCGCGCCCGGCTACCAGGTCAACGTGCGCCGCGGCCCGAGCACCAACAGCGAGCTGATCAAGGTCCTGCCGCAGGGCACCAGCGTGCAGATCCGCTGCCAGACCCGCGGCGAGACGGTCTCCGGCCCGTGCGGCACCACCGACATCTGGGACAGCATCGCGCCCGGCCAGTACATCTCCGACGCCTATGTGAAGACCGGAAGCAGCGACTTCGTGGCGGTCCGCTGCTCGGGCTGATAATCGACGCATGAGCGATGAGCACCAGGGCTCCGGCCCCCGCCCGGAGCCGATCCGCTTCTTCGGCACGACCTGGGTCGACCACGACGGCGGATACGTACTGCGCCGCATCGGCGTGGCCGCGGGCGCACTGGCCGCCGCGGCGGCAGGAGCGTTCCTGCTGAGGTTCGGCTACGAGGGCATGGCCATCGCGAAGGTCGGGAGCTTCGTCAACCTTCTGGTCGTCGTGGGCTTCGCAGTGTGCAGCGCCCTGGCCTTCCGCCGCACCTGGGACGGCTTCGTCCGCCGTCCGGAGCCGGGCGCGAACGAGGCCGCCGAGCGCTCGATGCAGAGCCTGATGATGATCGGCTTCATCGGCACCCTGCTCGCCTACTTCTTCCGCTGCTTCGTCGAGGCCCCGGGCGAGCGCCTTCACCGCGCGGAGTACGAGCAGGCCCGCACCCGCCACGAGCGCCTCCGCTCGACCCGCACGGGCAACCCGGCGGCGAGGGCCGCCAAGCGGCGGCGCAAGCACCCCTGAACCTCGTGTAGAGTTCTCCGAGTTGCCACACGGCCAGTCCGTACGGCGACGAACCCCCACTACTTGCACGGCCCTGGAACGGGATGAATTTCGGCATGCCGGAATTCGGATCGTGACTCCGATTAGGAGTCACCGGGGAAATCCGCTAAAGTAGTGATCACGCCGGAAGGCGCGAAACAAACCCCGCTC